>CBDHEI010000002.1:0-3604665 GCA_965262055.1 Dehalococcoidia bacterium | reverse complement strand
CAACCAGTTGGCCGAGGAGATACCGGCGGAGTTGGGGCCGGCTCACCGGCCTGACCGAACTCCACCTGCATTCCAACCAGTTAAGCGGGAAATTGCCCGCCGATCTGGGCTTCCTGACCGGCCTGACCGTACTCCGCGTCGATAACAACCAACTGGACGGCGCCCTGCCGGCCGAGGTGGGCAACCTCAGCAACTTGACCGAGCTGCGCCTGCACTCCCAACCGCTTGAGCGGTCAGATTCCCGCCGGGTTGGGCAGCCTTGGCAACCTGACCGACCTGTATCTCCACGACAACCAGTTCAGCGGCGAACTGCCGTCAGAGCTGGGCAGCCTGGCCGTCCTGGAGCAGGTGTCCCTGTGGGGCAACCAGTTGAGCTGGGCGGAAAGCTACCCGCCGGGCATCCTCGCCGATATGGTGGCGCTGATGGCCCTCTACGACTCCGCCGGCGGCGAAAACTGGGCCAATAGTTCCAACTGGCTGACCGCGGCGCCGGTCGGCGAATGGCACGGGGTCACCGCCTTCAACGACCGCGTCACCGAACTGGACCTCGGACAAAACCAGTTGAGCGGGGAGATACCGCCGCAGTTGGGCAGCCTCGCCAACCTGGAAACGCTGCTCCTCTGGCAGAATCAGTTGACCGGAGAGATACCACCGACGTTGGGCAGCCTCGCCAACCTGACAGCGCTGTCCCTCCGCAACAACGAGTTGAGCGGGGAGATACCGCCAGAGTTGGGCAGCCTCACTAACTTGACAGCGCTGGGCCTCAACTACAACCAGTTGAGTGGGACAATACCGCCAGAGTTGGGCAGCCTCTCCAACCTTGAACGGCTTAGCCTCAACGACAACCAGTTGAGCGGCCCGGTGCCGGCGGAGTTGGGCAACCTGTCCAACCTGACGCTGCTGTACCTCGACACTAACCAGTTGAGTGGGGAGTTGCCGTCCGAGTTGGGCAACCTCGCCAACCTGCGACAGGTGTCCATCTGGGACAACAAGCTGACTGGGGCGGATTCCTACGCCAATGGCTACCTCGCCGACATGGTGGCGCTGGTGGCCCTCTACGAAAGCGCCATCGGTCCCGAATGGCAAGCCACTCTTAAAACAGTGCCTGGCAGGTGGGCCTCCAGTAAAAATTGGCTGAACTACAATCCCCTGGGTCAATGGGATGGGGTCACCACCTCTGGCTCCGATGGCAGCGGCCGCGTAACCGAACTGGATTTCCGTCATGCTAGCTCTCAGAATCAGCCAACGGGGTTAATCGGGAAGATACCGCCGGAGTTGGGCCTTCTGACCGCCCTGGAGAAACTGAACATCCAAAATAATCCTCAGCTGACCGGGCCGATACCGCCGGAGTTAGGCAACCTGACCAACCTGACGGATATGAACCTCAGCCACGCCGGTTTAAGCGGGCCGATACCGCCGGAGTTAGGCAGACTCGCCAGCCTGAAAAAGCTGAACCTGGCCTCCAACCAGTTGAGCGGCCCGGTGCCGGCGGAGTTGGGCAACCTGGCCAACCTGACCCTGCTGTACCTCGACAACAACGGGCTGAGCGGCGAGTTGCCGTCCGAGTTGGGCAACCTCGCCAACCTGCGACAGGTGTCCATCTGGGGCAACAAGCTGACCTGGGCGAGCTCCTACGCCAATGGCTACCTCGCCGACATGGTGGCGCTGGTGGCCCTCTACGAAAGCGCCATCGGTCCCGAATGGCAAGCCATTCTTAAAACAGTGCCTGGCAGGTGGGCCTCCAGTAAAAATTGGCTGAACTACAATCCCCTGGGTCAATGGGATGGGGTCACCACCTCTGGCTCCGATGGCAGCGGCCGCGTAACCGAACTGGATTTCCGTCATGCTAGCTCTCAGTATCAGCCAACGGGGTTAATCGGCAAGATACCGCCGGAGTTGGGCCTTCTGACCGCCCTGGAGAAACTGAACATCCAAAATAATCCTCAGCTGACCGGGGAGCTGCCGCCAGAGTTGGGCAACCTGACCAGCTTGGAAAAGCTGAACCTCTCGGGGAATCAGTTGACCGGGGAGCTGCCGCCAGAGTTGGGCAACCTGACCAACCTGACGGAACTGTACCTCTACAGTAACAGTTTAAGCGGTGAGATACCGCCGGAGTTGGGCAGCCTCACTAACTTGACAGCGCTGGGCCTCAACGGCAACCAGTTGAGTGGGACAATACCGCCAGAGTTGGGCAGCCTCACTAACTTGACAGCGCTGTACCTCGACAACAACGGGCTGAGCGGCGAGTTGCCGTCCGAGTTGGGCAACCTCGCCAACCTGCGACAGGTGTCCATCTGGGGCAACAAGCTGACCTGGGCGAGCTCCTACGCCAATGGCTACCTCGCCGACATGGTGGCGCTGGTGGCCCTCTACGAAAGCGCCATCGGTCCCGAATGGCAAGCCATTCTTAAAACAGTGCCTGGCAGGTGGGCCTCCAGTAAAAATTGGCTGAACTACAATCCCCTGGGTCAATGGGATGGGGTCACCACCTCTGGCTCCGATGGCAGCGGCCGCGTAACCGAACTGGATTTCCGTCATGCTAGCTCTCAGTATCAGCCAACGGGGTTAATCGGCAAGATACCGCCGGAGTTGGGCCTTCTGACCGCCCTGGAGAAACTGAACATCCAAAATAATCCTCAGCTGACCGGGTGCATACCGAGCAGCCTGCGCGGTATCGAATACACGGGCGACCTGCCCTTCTGCAATTGACCCACCGCTCAAAAAAGCAGTCACCCACGCCTGAACCTGGTGGCCCCGCCCGCCGGCCCTACGCTACGGCCCCGCCCGTGGTGGCGGACCATCCGGCGGACCGGGCCTTACCAGCCCCGGTGTTCCTGGAATGGGGGGAGCGGGCTGGAGCAAAAAACTAGACTGGCTGAGCCGTAATCCGTTCAATGGTTGGGCCGGGGCGCCACGGAAGGAGTGGGTCACCGAGATAGGCCCAGACAACAAGAACCTGAGCGGGGAAGGCGAGGCGCCGTCCCGGACGGAGGCAAGTTGGCCACGTTTCTTCGAGCCGTCGCGGGGCCGGCGCTAGGGCTGATGGTGCTGGTCGGCCTGCTGTACCTGCTGGTGGCCGCCAACTTCACCCAGCGGTTGGAAGACCCCCAGGTTTACAAGGCGGCCATCAGTGACACCGGCGTCTACGCCCGCATCTACGACGAGGTTCTGTTGGATGAAGCGCTGCGGGAGCGGAGCAGCCGATTGTTGGGCAATATAGAAATAGCGACCCACGAGGATGCGGTCCGGGTACTGCGGGACATCATGCCGCCGGAGTACCTCCGGGAGCAGACCGAGGCCAACAGCGACCGCTTCACCGGCTACCTGCGCCACGAAAGCGAGGACCTGGAGCTCTACGTTAGCCTGACCGAGCCGCTGGAGCGGGTCGAACCGGCGGCGCTGGGGGAGGTGCATCAGTTCATCGACGGGCTGGAGGTTGCCCAACCCGGGACGTCAGGCTGCTCGCTGGCGGCCGTGCAACGCCTGGCGGCCGCTTCTGCCGAACCCTTGACCCAATTGTCCCAGGGCCAACTGCCCCGGTCCGCGCCCTCGCTGAAGATTCTGAGCCGGGAGTGCCGGGAGCGGGAGTTCGACCGCTGGTTCGGCCTCTTGGTGGACGACCCTTTGCTCGACTCACCGGCGGCCCGGACACTCCGTGGGGAGCGGGAAGCGCTGCGGAGGAGCTTTGTCGAGGGCGACACCCGGGGGTTCCTCAAGGCGGCGGCTGAGCCGGCGGTGCAGCCGCTGACCGGCAGCGCCGTCGCCGAGGTCCGCCGGAACCTGCAACCCGGCGACCGCTTCGACCTGTTGGACTGGGCAGCAGACCGGTCGCCGGGCCTGGGACGGCAGGACATCGAAGATGGGGCCGAGTCCCTGCGGGAAGCGCTGGGCGCGGTCAACGGGCCGGGCACGTTCATCGCCCTGGCGATAGCGGCCTCGGGAACCCTGCTGCTGGCGCTGGTCCACCTGCCCCGTCCGGCGGCGATGCTTCGCTGGCCGGGGGTGGCGCTGCTGGCGGGCGGGACCGTCTGTCTCGTCGTTGGGTTCGCGGTGCATTCGGTCCTGCCGGGCCTGGTCAGGAAGACGATGATGAACGCGGTGTCATTTCCCGACAACGTTCCAGTCTCAGCGATAAACCTGGCCGGAGACCTGCTGGAATCGCTCCTCCGCCAGGCCACCGGCGGCTTCGTGCCGGCGGTGCCGGCGGTGATGGCGGTAATGGCGCTGGGCGGAGCGCTGATCGCCGCGTCCCTGTTTTACGGCAGGCTTTCGGCGCTGGTTGGGAGAATCCTACCTACGCCAGGGAGTTCCGGTAGTAGCGGAGCCTAGCGTCCCCATTAGGCCGGGCCATTAGGCACGGGCTGGGGCAACGAAAAAAGCCCGTATCCATGGATGTCCCGGAGGGGCGGCGGCCTCGACTGAAGTGGATTCGCCCGGGCTTTTTGGGAGTGGCCGGACGGCAGGCTCCATCGAGCCGGATGCCGTCCGGCCAGGACACTTCCGCCGGAGAGACTTGTGACGCATACTCTTGGGGGATCGGCCCGATGCCGCGACAGCGCACCCACCACAGCAGAATAGTCTACGTCTTCCCCGACGACTTCCCGCAAAGGTTGGTGCGGTTCAAGGAGGAGTCCGGCCTGTCGTGGGCGGAGATACACCGCCGTCTCGACGTCCATCCCGAGACCGCGAGGCGCTGGAGGGAGAAGGGCGTGCTGCCCAACACGCAGAACTATGCGGCGCTCCTGCAAATCGCGGACTCGCTGGGCCTCGGCCACCTGTTCAGAGACTGAGCGGGACTGCGCGCCGGTGAGGGGCCGCGGCCCATAGGAACTGAAACGCCAAAAGGCCGTCATACACGGAGTCCCCACCGCCAAGCCCGCATTGCATTCCGGGAACGGCTTCGCCATCATGGAGGCGTCCCCGCGTCGGTCCCGCAGCGGGACTGCGCGGAGCCCACGCCGCGAGGGAGAGACCGCGACGGATGGGCGGGGAGACGAACTCAGGTCCGCGCCGGCGTCGGGAGCCTGCCCCATCCCGGCAGCCCCCTCCGCAGCGGGGGAACGCGTCCGATAAGGGAAAGATCAAGACACACGGGAGGAGCGTCATGAACGAGGAGCATGACGGGACGGACCAGGGGAAGCCATCGGAAGAAGAGTACCAGAGGTTCCGCAAGATGATGGACGGCGTGGGGCGCGAGGGCCTTCAGTGGATGGTCGAGCATCTGACGGAGAGGATCGAGGCGGACCCCCGCGACACCGAAGCCCTGGGCGCCAGGGGGCTGGCGTACGCCGAGCTTGGGGAGCACCGCCTTGCGGCGGAGGACTACGGCAGAATCATCGCCCTGGCCCCCGGCAACGCGGGCGCCTACCTCGACAGAGCCCGCGCCTACTCCGCGATGGAGGAGCGCCGCCTGGCGGTGGAGGACTACGACATCGCCATCCGCCTGGCCCACGGCGACGCCGTGGCGCACTACAGCCGGGGTGCGTGCAAGGTGGAGCTGGGCGACCTTGCGGGGGCGATGAGCGACTTCGACGTGGCCGTCACCCTGGCCCCCGGCGACGCCGACGCTCACTACAACAGGGGATTGACCCACGCGGCGATGGGCAAGCGCCACCGGGCGGTGAAGGACCTGAGCAGGGCCATAGATTTGAATCCCAACCTCGCCGACGCCCGCTACCACCGGGGCATGGCATACCGCGACATGGGCCGGATGGACAGGGCGCTCAGGGACTTCGACGCCGCCATCGAGATCGAAGAGAGGTTCGGCCTCGCCCTCTACGCCAGGGGAATCACCAACGTCAATCTCGGCGCGCACGAGGTCGCGCTCGGCGACTTCGACGCTGTGCTGGGACTCGACCCCGACAACGCTCCGGCGCTCCGGGGCAGGGGCGTCGCCCTGGGCAGCCT
Source organism: Dehalococcoidia bacterium (assembly GCA_965262055.1). Classification (GTDB taxonomy): domain Bacteria; phylum Chloroflexota; class Dehalococcoidia; order Lucifugimonadales. The sequence continues at coordinate 3,598,758 of CBDHEI010000002.1, read as the reverse complement.
GGGCCGCTACGACGAGGCGGTCAGGGACTTCGACCGGTCCCTGGAGCTCGAGCCCGGCGACGCCGAGGCCCTCGCGGCCCGGGGGCTGGCCCACAGCAGCCTGGAGCAGCACGAGCTGGCGATAGAGGACTACACCGGGGTCCTCGCCCTCGACCCCCGGAACAGGGACGTCCTCTACAGCAGGGGGATCGCCCGCATGTACGCGGCGCGGTTCGAGAGCGCCATCGAGGACTTCGAGGCCATCATCGGCATCGAGCCGAACAACGCCGCGGCGCGGGCGGCGAGGGGGTTGGCCCGCGAGGCGCTGGGCAAGCGGGGAGGCGAGAGTGAGGGCCGGGCGGCGCGGTAGCGCCGCCGCGCGGACGTGAGCGCCCGCTGCCCCTACTTCAGGGATGTCGAAGGCGGGCGGTGATTTCGGGCAACAAAAAAAGGGCGGCATACATGGAGAGCCGGGGGGAGGCCGCCGTCGATGCGGCGATAACCTCCCCCCTGAGCGACGGCCCGGTGTCTTGCGCCGGGCCGTCGCCCACGCCTCACTACGCGGCGGCCGTCTCCGGCTGCTTCAGCATGGCGGAGTAGCCCCGCTCGACGACGTGCGTCACCGACACCCGGCCCATGCCGTCGTACCCGGCGCGGTAGGCGAACTCCGCCTTCGCGCCCCAGGGCACCCGGCCGCCGACTCTGACGGTCCCGCCGCCGGACTTGGCGCCGCGCCCGGGGCCACCGGCGCCGCGAACCACCATCCCGCTCCGCTCGCCCTTGCGCCAGCCCAGCACCTTCACCTCGGCGGGCATGACCCGCTCCGCCTTCGTCGGCTGGAACAGGACGCCGTGCAGTCCCTTCAGCACGCCCGCAGACGGGCTGGACTTGCCGTTCATGATCTGGGAGAGATGGGCCGAGCTTATGCCCGCTCGCCGGGCGACCTCGTTCTGGCTGAAGCCGTGGGCGTTCATCCGGCCCCACACGGCCTCGCGGTCGATGCAGGCAGGCTGCGCGGGCGCGACCTTCACCGGGGCCTCCAGCGCCGACGCGACCCGCGCCTGGACCTTCACACCCATGTTCCTATGACCCCGTGCCACCATTGACATGTAGCCGTAGGAGACCCCCACGCGGTCGGCCAGGTCCCGCAGGCTCATGCCCAGCTCCCTGGCCCGCTCCCGGATGTAGCTGCTCTCCCCGGCCACCACGACGCCCGGGCGGTTGGCGCACTTGGCGGGCGCGACCTTCGCCGGAGCCTGCAACGTCGACTCGACCCTGGCCTGGACCTTGACGCCCATGTTCTGGCGGCCACGGGCAACCTGCGTCATGTAGCTGTAGGACACGCCAACGCGGTCGGCCAGGTCATGCATGGTCATGCCCAGGGTGCGGGCGCGCTCCCTGATGAAGCTGCTCTCGCCGGTCACGACGCCGCCCTGGCGGTAGACGGTCCCCTGCCCAGGGACCTCTCCCAAGACCGCCACAGCCTTCTCCCGCATCTTGGGAGTCCACGGCGTACGCCCCGTCGAAAGCCCCGACAGGTAGCCCGCGCTCACGCCCATCAGGGCCGCGAGCTCCTTCATCGTGATCCCGCGCCGCCTCGCAGCGGCCCTCAGCTCGCTCTCCGCGCCCGCCGTCCTCGTCGTCCCAGTTCCGGTTGCCGTCGTTGCCGTAGTCATCGGTCAGTCCTCCTTCTGTTGTGTTGTGTTGCCTCTGGCCTGCGCCCGCTTGCGGGCAAAGAAGAAGGGCCGCCCCCGGCGAACGGGGACGGCCCTTGTGAATGGGAATGTGTTGTGAGACCCGGAGGCCCCGCCGTCAGCGGCGATGGACCTCGTTGACGTGCATGGACTCCTCCTTTCAGTTGTTGACCCGCGCGGCATCCACGGCGGGAGTCGTTGGTGATGGGTTGACGCCGGACGCACTTCGCCCACGGTCGGATGCCGGACGCGGGAGACGGAGCGGAGGGTGAAGAAAGACGCAGCCCGGCCCAGGGTGATTCGTCGGGGAATCGACTCCGGGGGAGCGGCTATGAGGGGAGCGGCTGGCCTACGACTTCATCGCAGACCAGCGCATGGGAGAAGACGCAGCTTGGCCCACGATGCGTAGCGTCAGAGTTGGGGGGAAAGCCGCGAGGCGTGAAGCGGCCAGCCCACGATGTGACCGCAGGCCGACGCATGATAGAAGACGCAGCTCGGCCCAGGGTGAACAACGTCAGTGGGAGAGCTGCGAGGCGTGAAGCGACCAGCCTGCTCGGAACGGCAGACCGGCGCATGTCGAAGCTACGGCGTAGCTGTCAGGCAGCCATGCCGCGGGCATGAGGAGCCGGTCGAAGCGACAGACCTGTCTGCAACAGGCAGGCGCACTCCGACCGACCAAGTGAGGACGAGGCGCAGAGAGCGTCCCGTCCCTGAGTCCAACGGCGAGAGCGATCACTCCCAACCGGCAGACTGGTTCCCAACGGAAGGAGCGATCAACCCCGACCGTCAGGCAGGTGTCCAGCGGAAGAAGCGATCCACTCCAATCGCTGAACGAGTGTCCAGCGGGCGAAGGACCAACGTCAAACTTCAACCGCCGGACTTGGACCGAGGACGGAGGGCTAAGTCAACTCCGTCGTTTCGATCCGTGCTGCCTGCGAAGGACCAACGTCAAACTCCGCTTCAGCAGCAATTCCCTCGTGGGAGACCGGGGGAGAGCGAATCATCCTCCAGACAGACCCGTGCAACAGGGATCACGCACCCAGGTTTCTATGGTCGGAAACCTTGGAAAAAGCCTAACAGTGCTGTCATTATCGACGTCCCGAGACCCGCAAAAGAGGGCCTGCGGCGCCCCTTTCGAAGATTGCCGCCAAATCGTTCACAAAACTTAACAGCCAACCCTTCGCACCCCCGGCCCCGCTACCGCCACAACAGACCGAGGCTCAGCCTGTTCAGAAGCTCCCGCTTTCTGATCGCTCTCCGCGTGTCGAAGAGCGCCGTCTGACGCCAGTTGACCTGCCCGTTGCGGTCGAAGCCCCTCAGCGGAAACCGAGCCGGGGGGAGCGTCATGCCGTGGTCTTCAAGCAGGGCCAGCTCCAACGCCAGGAAGTGCTCCTCGGTGCGCAGCCAATCCAGGCCCTTCCCCTCGTTGGGGTGAACGTCCTTCAGTCCCCGCCACTCGACGATCATCGGCCACGCATCGCCGAACACCTCCTCGTCGTCCGGGGCTGGTTCAAGGGTCACGAGGTCGGGGTACTCCCGACGCAACCTGGGCCTCGGAGGCGGCTTCCTTCCAGCGTCCGACGCACCGCTCTCCGCGCCGTCCGCTTCCGCCTGGGAGGGACCGGCGCCGGCATGACCGGCCCCGGTCCCCTGTGCGCCATCCCGACGCAGGGCTTCGACCCGGCCCTCGACGGCGGCCACTCGACTCCGCACCTCCTTGCCCAGCGCGTCGTGCCCCTTCTCGTGCGCCTCATGCCCCTTCTCCAGCGCATCGACCCGCTCCTCCAGCTTCTCGTTGCGCTCCCGCTGCCGGGCCGCAGCCGAGCCGACGCCCTCCTGCAACGCCCGCTCCAACGCCTGCCGCACCCGCCGTGACAGCTGCCCGGTCTTCGCGCTCTCGGCCACCGTCCGCTGGTCCAGCTCCAGCACCCGCGCCGCGCCCTTGTATCCCTTGTCCCGCACCAGCTCTTTCAGCAGCGCCATGAGCCGCATGTGGTAGACGTTCTCCACGTCCCTGCTGTCTTCGATGCCGTGTTCGGTCGTCTTCATGGCTCTTTTCTCCCTTCCAAAACTCCGCCCAAGTCTCCGGTCAACCACTGTCCGGCCTTTTCCCCGGTCTATTGCCGCGTTTTGGGGGCCGTAACGCACCCCCACTTCAAGCGCCTTTTCCGGGGCCAAATGTCATTGAGAGGCCGCTCCCACGGTCCCGCCGATGTCATGCCCCACGTTTGGCGATGTCATTGCCGTCCGGAACGCACCCTTTCTAAAAGTGTTCACTGGTTACGTCCTGTAGGGGGGTGATTTACCCCTGTTTCAGCTACGAAATCACGACTCTGGCCGCTCTGCTACCAAACTGAAACTCCTGTACACCCCCAATACTGCACGAAGGGGGCCGAAAAAAAGAGCGTCTATAGCCCCCCGCATCCCTGCGCAGAGTCACGGGAGAACGGCCCGTAACGCCCCGCGTCCCTGCGCAGAGCTACCAGGGGTCTTATTTCCAGTTTCATTTGTTCACACTTTTTTGCGACTGACGCGGTCCGGTGAACCGCAGCACACCGCAGGGAGGTGAACGAGTTGGCGCGGAGACCCTCGACCAATCGCCGGTCGGCGAAGTGGGGATCGCCGTCCCACTCCACCGAGCATCGAGGGAAGGTGCGGCGTGAGCAGCCCGGCCCGGCCCGGATGATCGTCCGAGCCCACCTGCGGCGTCAGGCGTCCCCTTCTTCAGCCTTCCCACCGCCCCGCAAAAGTGCAACTGCCAGCTATGGCCTTTGCACCCCCGACCCAACCTCAGTCGCCTGCATCAATGCAACTCTCAGCTACGGGGCCTGCATACGCACGCCGGAACGTACCCGCAAGTCAAAGTGTTCACTGTCTGTGTCCTGTAGAGGGGTACTCCGCCCCATTTCAGCTACGAAACGGCCCGACTTGCATTTTTGCAACCAACTTCATTTCTCTGTACACCCCAACGGCATCAACAACGGGGGTATTCGCCCCAGGTCTTACAGGGGCGCTCACGTGAGCGCCCTCATAGGTAGTTATGCCCAGCGTCTCGACCGCTCACACTGGACGGCAGGCGCCCGGCCCATGAGACGCCCAGAGGCGGGATAAGCGGGATGAGAAGCGATAGCGGAAGGAATCCACAGGCCAATCGCCGGGCGGCGGCGAGGCGGGAATCGCCAACGCGCTCCGACGAGCATCGGCAGACCCTCAGAGAGGCGAACGAGTTGATGTTGAAATCCGCAACCCGGTCCAAGCGCAACGCTAAACGCTGCTTCGGCAGGCGCTCGAGACGGCTCTGCTGCCTGAAGGAGGCCGGCGGCCCGTCACAGACCTGAAACGAGAGGCCAGCAGCCCAACCGATTCGCCGCTGCGACCACGCACCATGAAAGATCCCAGAAGAAACAACGGACGAAAGAGGCCCGGAGGACAGGAGCTTGAAGACGCCCTGGAGCGCTCCATGCCGTCCTACACGCCGGAACATCGCAGGGCGGTCCTGAAGGGGCTGCGTATCCTGGCCCGCGTCGCCATCCGCTCCTACATGGAGGAGCAGGCGGCCGCACCGCACCGTACTGAAACCGGTGAGGACGGCGGCGAGGGGGAGGGCTGATGAGGTACGAGGGGGAGCGGCACGCGCCCCGATGGGCCGCGGAAGGCTGAGATGTGGGGGAAGAAGGAGCGCAGCGGCCTAGTAGAGGATCATGCTTGTGGGGACCAGCCGCTGAGCCTCCGGGTCCACCGCCAGGGCAAGACCCTCCAGAGTGTATGCCCCCAGCAGCGGAGGGGCCTCGTCCTCTTCGAAGACCACGATCGTGACCACGCTCTCGCCGTCTATTGTGGCCCACGCCTGTCCGTAGTTCATGTCAACCCGGCGACCGTCGGCCAGCAGGAACCCGCGCTTGCCCGTGGCCTCGATCCCCAGCTCACGCAGCAGGCTTGCGGGCAGCGTGGTGAACGATGCGCCGGTGTCCACCGTCGCCTCTACCTCCCGCCCCTGTTGACCGTCCATGCTGGCAATGCGCAGCGGCCACTTGAATGTCCCCATAGGGAAACCTCTATATCGCAGTTTCTACCACCCCATTCTACTCGATTTGGACGGCCTCTTACAGGTGTCCGGGCATTGACAGGGGCCGCCGGTTCGTCCATGATAAAGGTAAGACATATTGTTACATCGAAGGGCAAAAAAACATGCCGAAGAAACGAAGGACCGTCACCTTCTCTCTGCCGCCGGAGATGGACGACCAGCTCAGGCAGGCGGTCAGGGAGGACGGCCGCACGCTGAGCGAGCTTCTGCGCGAGGCGTTCCGCCTCTACCTGGAGGAGAGGGAGTGGCGCAGACAGGAAAGGACGCAGATGCGGCGCTCGCGCCGAACCAGCAGGAAGCAACAAGGAGGAGCAACAGATGAGTGAACGAAACGACCGCACGCCGGCGGCCCTCTACGCCAGGGTGTCCAGCGACCGCCAGGACGTGGACCTGTCCGTGTCCGCCCAGCTGAGGGCGCTCAGGGACTACGCCGACAAGAACGACTACGAGGTCGTCCGGGAGTACGTGGACGAGGCGGAGAGCGGACGCGTGATGAACCGCCCCGAGTTCCAGAAGATGCTGGACGAGGCCAAGAGGACCGAGGCGCCCTTCAAGGAGATTCTGGTCTGGAAGTTCAGCCGCTTCACCCGCAAGCGCGAGCACGCCGTCATTCTGAAGTCCATGCTCAGGCGCAAGGGCCTCCGGGTCGTCTCCATCACCGAGCAGGCCGAGGACAACCCCACAGGCAGGCTCCTGGAAGGCATCATAGAGAGCGTGGACGAGTTCTACAGCGAGAATCTGGCGATGGAAGTCCTGCGGGGTATGAGGGAGGCCGCATCCAGGGGATTCTGGGTCGCTCCCATGGCCCCCTACGGCTACAGGAAGGTCAAGGTGCTGGACGGACCCAAGGAGAGGCCCACCCTGGAGCCGGACCCCGAAACGACCGGCGTCGTCAAGCGCATCTTCGACCTGGCCGAGTCCCGCAAGGGGATGATGAAGATCGTCCGCATCCTCAACGACGAGGGCATCGCCAGCCCCAGGGGTAAGCTCTGGAACAAGCCCACCGTCCACAACATCCTCAGAAACGAGGCGCACTTGGGCACCCTCGTCTGGGGCAACAACGCCAAGGACGGGGCCGACCCGGTGCGGGTGGAAAAGGCGTTCCCCGCCACCGTCACCAAGGACCAGTTCGACCGGGTGAACAGGATACTGCGCTCCCGCGCTCCCAAGGTCTCCCACCCCCGCAGGGTCGGAAGCACCTTCCTGCTGAGCGGCCTGGTCAAGTGCTACAGGTGCAAGAGGGCGCTCTCGGGCCGCTACTCCAGCAGGGGCACGTTCCCCTACTACGTCTGCCACTCCTTCGTAAAGCGCGCGCCCGGGTCCTGCGACTCGCCCAGGGTGGACGCCCGGCAGTTCGAGGAGTTGGTCGTCGGCCTGATTCGCTCCAACATCCTGACCGAGGGCAACATTCGGAGTCTGGTCAATGTCGTGGACGAGCAGATGGACGACGTGGCCGGCGACGAGCGCAAACGGCTGGAGACCATCCAGTCGGAGCTTGCCGACGTGCGGGGCAGACTCGACCGGCTCTACGACCTCGTGGAGACGACGACCGAGTTCAACATGGCCGACTTCGCCCACCGCATCCGAGACCACAAGGAGCGGCAGGAGCGCCTTGAGTCCGCCGCGGAGGGGGCGAGGGCAATCCTGGCCCAGCGCAGGGCGGTCCTCGATGACGTCAAGACCATCACCGCCTACGCCAAGGACATGAGCAGGTTCCTGCAAAAGAGCGAGCTGACCGAGCGCAGGGCCTTCATCGAGACCTTCGTGAAGGAGATCGAGCTCCTGCCCGACAACGCCGTCGTCCGCTACACCGTTCCCATGCCCGACGACAGCTTGATTCCAGGAAAAAAAGTCCAAGAGATACCGCTGAACGGCTCGGTGGTATCTTCCGTAAACGGTAGTCCACCAGACTGTACTGTACTGCGAACTCGCCCGTTCAGGGCCACCTCTGCGGCGTCCGCTCCACCTATCGGAGAGTCCTCCGGCGTGGGTATGGAGTAGACGATGGCGGCCTTGCCGGGCTTGACCTCGACCTCCTTGACGAAAGAGTGGACGAAGGCCCTGGTCTCGGTCAGCTCGCTGGTCTTGAGGAACTCGCTCATCTCGGCGGCAAAGGTGGCGATGGTGTCGGCGCTGTCGAGGAACTGACGCCTCTCCGAGAGAAGCGCCCTCGCCTCCCCAGCGGCGACCTCCAGCTTCTCCTTGCGATCCCGGTGCTCCTTGATGCGCTCCGAGGCGTCGGCCATCTCAATGTCGGTGGTCTCGATGACCTGCCAGATGCGCCCCAGCCGCCGCTTCACGTCCTCAAGCTCCTCCTCGATGGTCTCCAGCCGCTGGCGCTGCTCGGCGGCCACCCCGTCCATCTCCTCGTCCAGCAGCTTGACCAGGTCGCGGATGTTGGACTCGGTGAGGACGTTGGCCCGAATCTCATCGACGATGAGCTTCTCGAAGCTCTTGGCGTTGAGCCTGGGGGTCTTGCAGGTGCCGCTGCCCCGCTTGAGCAGGGAGTGGCAGACGTAGTAGGTGTACTTGCCGCTCTTGGCCTCGGCAGCGGTCATGGCCTTGCCGCAGGTCTCGCACCTGAGCAGGCCGCTGAGCAGGTAGGGGCTGGCGGAGCGTCGGGGGTGGACTTTCTTCGGAGCGCGGGACCCCAGCAGCTTGTTGACCCTTTGGAACTGCCGCTTGGAGACGATGGCGGGGTGTGCGTCCTCGACGCGCACCGGCGGCGCGCCGTCCTTGGCTCTGGTCCCCCAGACCAGCGTGCCCGTGTAGGCTTCGTTGAGCAGCACGTTGTGGACGGTGGTCTTGAGCCACTGCTTTCCCCTGGGGCTGGCCACGCCCTCGGCGTTGAGGATGAGCAGGACGCCAACGAGGGTGAGGCCGCACAGGGCCCTCAGGGCTCGGATGACGCCGAGGAGCAGGCCGGTGCGCCGGAGGACCTGAAGGTCGTCGTGTCCATCAAGGGCGGCAGGGCCACCATCGGCGTGCAGCGGCCCGCGTCGGACCCGCACATCGAGTCCTTCGGCGACCACGACCTATCGGAGCTGGCACAGGAGGCCCCGGCGGTGGTCGAACGGGCGAGAGCCAAATGGGAGGACGAACCCAAGTATCCGGCCCACCAGAGACCCGCTCCCCCGGCCAGGCGTCAGACCCGGCGTTCGCAGGGTTCGGCGCAGGCCGGGGCCGCCGAGGGAGGGGCAGACCAACAGCAACCCGAGATGCTGCGGCTGTTCTAGGGGCCGGGGCCGCAGGCTCCAGCCCGAAGCCGCGTCCCTCTCCGTGTGGGCGCTGGGCAACGACCGGGAACGGCGCACGGGCCGGTCGGCGCAGGACGCCAGACCGCGGGGATACGGGGGAGGCCGTCGCCTTATCAGCGACGGCCTCCCCCGCCTAAACGCATATGTGCGGCCTTTTTGCATTTCTGAAAGGAGAAGGCAGATGAGACTTCGCGACTATAGGACATTGCAGGCGACGCCGGAGGCCAATGGGCGCTGCGAGACGATGGAGATGCACCTGTTTGACACCAATGCGAGGAAGGAGAACGCCCTCTGCGGAGCGGACACGTCAGGCGACGACCTGAGAGGCGTGAACGGCTACCTGGAGGACCGGTTGTACGGCCTTTCGGTTGGTGTCGCCTGCGAGGGGTGCAAGACTCTGGCCGTCCTGTTCGCCGAGAACCTGGTCCGGGACCTGGAAGCCGACGGTCGGGTGAACGAGGCGGAGGAGTGTGGCAGGCTTGCGGGCGCACTCTTGAGGGAGACCGGCTCGTGACCTTGCGGGGCCGGGAGACCTGCGCGTTCGTCCATGTATGCGGCCTTTTTTGCGTTTCAGCCCGACCTGCCGCTGCTGCCCCGTGTCGTCCCACTCAATGGCCGCTCTCAGTCGGTGAACAGGTGGCCGAGTCCCTGGCTGTTGGCCAGGTCCACCAGCGCCTTCAGTGGTGGTGGTTGGGCCGCACTCGTCGGTCTTTCCAGCGCCACACCGTGTGGCGATAGGTCTCCAAGCGGCGGGCAATCTCCGACCACGACAGGCCCGACTCCTCCTGGAACCGTTCGAGGCGCTGTGGAAAGTCATCGGGTAAGGCGTAGGTGATTCTGCTGTGCTGTGTGCGCTGTCGTGGCATGGCGCGCCGGTCCTTCCGCGAGCCCCGCCGCCTCGGCGCTGCCAGGGCCTAGGGAGCATCCCGTTCCGGGCGGGGCGACTGCCCCGCCCGGACATCCCGTGTGTCGGGCCCTCTCCGATTGCTCGAAAAGGCCTGCGACCACGATGATCGAACTACCCGCCCGGTCCGACGACGGTGAACTCCAACCCGTTGGAGAGCTTTCTGCCGTCACCGGTGCAGATGGCCCCCTGGTCGTCGCAGTCATCGGTGACGGGAAGGACAATGGTCACGTTCCCATCAGCGTCCGGTCGCACAGTGATTCGCCAGTGGATATCGCTGGAATTGTCCACCCGCTGCGCTTTCGTCACCGTTCCCCCAGTCACCTGGAGTGCATGGAACTTCAGAGTCCGGTAGCTCAGAGGGAGCTCCTCGCTGAACCGGATTTCGAACGTGAAGACGTCCGTGCCGTTGTGCGTCGCGGGACTGTTCTCCAAGCTGACGGTCAGCGGAAGGAGAGCCGCCTCCACTATGCTGGTGGCCACGCTGGTAAGCGTTTCCCCATGGTCCGCGTCGTCCGTGAACGAGACCTGTCACCTTGATGGTCTTGCCTTCGTCGGCGGCAACCAGGGTGTAGGTGGAGTCCGTCGCTCCCGCGATGTCCGTGTCTGACGTTCCATCATTGGCAATCCACTGGTAGCTGTAGGAAGCGGTGTCCAGCCCGTCGGCGTCGGCGATGGCGGAGATGTCCGCCGTCAGCGTCTGGCCGACCTGGGCCGTGCCGGTGATTGTCGGCGCTCCGGTGGCCGGGCTGTTGGGCGCGGCGTCTACTGCTGCCGTCGCGGCGCTGGTCAGCGTTTCCCCATAGCCCGCGTCATCGGTGAAGGACACCCGCACCTTGATGGTCTTGCCCTCGTCGTCGGCAGCCAGGGTGTAGGTGGAGGCCGTCGCTCCTGTAATGTCCGTGTCTGCAGTTCCGTCATTGGCAACCCACTGGTAGCTGTAGGAAACGTTGGCCAGCCCGTCGGCGTCGGCGATGGCGGAGATGTCCGCCGTCAGCGTCTGGCCGACCTGGGCCGTGCCGGTGATTGTCGGCGCTCGGGTTGCCGGGCTGTTGGGCGCGGCGTCTACTGCTGCCGTCGCCGCGCTGGTCAGCGTCTCCCCGTTGTCGGCGTCGTCGGTAAAGGACACCCGCACCTTGATGGTCCCGCCCTCGTCGTCGGCAGCCAGGGTGTAGCTGGAGCCCGTCGCGCTTGTGATGTCCGAGTCCGAGCTACCGTCGTTTCTTATCCACTGGTAGCTATAGGACACGTTGCTCAGCCCGTCGGCGTCGGCGATGCCGGAGGTGTCCGCCGTCAGCGTCTCCCCCACCTGGGCCGTGCCGCTGATGCTCGGCGCTCCGGTGGCGGGGCTGTTGGACGCCGCGTCCACTGCCGCCGTCGCGGCGCTGGTCAGCGTTTCCCCATGGCCCGCGTCATCGGTGAAGGACACCTTCACCTTGACGGTATTGCCCTCGTCGGCGTCAACCAGGGTGTAGGTTGAGCCCGTCGCTCCCGATATGTCCGTGTCGTTGGTGCCGTCGTTGGCAACCCACTGGTAGCTGTAGGAAACGTTGGTCAACCCGTCAGAGTCAGTGATGCCCGAGGTGTCCGCCGTCAGCGTCTGGCCGACCTGGGCCGTGCCGCTGATGGCGGGCGCCCCGGTGGCCGGGCTGTTGGCTACCTGTTGCTGGACAGCAAAGCTGACCGTATCCGTTGCCGCGCTGGTCAGGGATTCTGCGTACCCGCCCCTGTCGGTGAAGGACACCCGGACCTTGACGGTCTTGCCTTCGTCGGCGGCAACCAGGGTGTAGGTAGAGTCGGTTGCGCCCGTGATGTCAGCGTCTGCGCTCCCATCGTTGGATACCCATTGGAACCGGAACTGCACCCGGTCCAGACCGTTTCCGTCCTCTATTCCCGTCGTATCCGCGGTGAGGCTCTCTCCGACCTGCGCCGTGCCATTGATGACAGGCGCGCCACTGGCCGTAACGTTGTCCGGCCTGGCCCGTTTGCCCAACGAAGATTGGTTCGTGGAGCCCACCTGCCTGTAATCGGACCAATCCGAGGAGCTGTGAGCGTTTCTGGCACGTACCTGGAACCAGTAGGAGGAGCCGGGGTCCAGTTCGCTGATGATGGCCCCCGCCCCGTAGGACGCGATCTCAACGCCGTCTCCCGGCAGGTCCATCCACTGGCCGTTCCGGAACAGCTGCACGTCGTAGGAATCGGCCCCCGGCACATCGTTCCACTCCAGGTCCACGCCCCCGACGAAGACCGCAGTTCCGACCGGCCGATCGGGAGCATCCAGAGCGCTGCCTGGGATGGGGCGGGCCGTCACCGACACCGTTGCCGCGCTGGCAAGACTCTCGTCGCTACCCGCATCGTCGGTAAAGCCCACCTTCACTTTGATCGTCTTGCCCTCGTCGGCGTCATCTAAGGAGTGGGTGGAGTCCGTAGCTCCCGTGATGTCCGTGTCCGAACTCCCGTCGTTGCGAATCCACTGATAGCTGAAGGAAACGTTGGCCAGACCGTCGGCGTCGGCGATGGCGGAGGTGTCGGCGGAGAGGGTCTCGCCGACCTGAGCTGTGCCGGTGACGGTGGGCGCTCCGGTGGCCGGGCTGTTGGTGGGCTGAGTACCGCCGCCATTGGCCTGGAGGGTGAGGGTGAAGGCCCCGGTCGCGCCTGTCGCGTAGGTCGTGGCCTCGATGGTGTAGGTTCCGGCGGGCAGTGAACGCGAGATGCGGGAGTTGAGGCCATCGCCGCCGTCGTCGTTGCGTCTCATGACGGAGCCCTCAGTGCCTGAACCTCTAAGGAGGAAGAGGAAGGTGTCGGTGGATGAGACGAGGTCGATCTGCACGTCCGATTGCTGGTCCAGGGAGAAGGAGTAGAAGCGCGCGTAGCGGCCCGACCGGTTGGCGGAAGCGCAATCGCTGCTCCATGTGCCGCTGCGAGCGATGGTCCCGCTGGGCGTGCCGAGGCCGGTGACGCAGGCTCCTGTGGGTCCTGGCGTGGCTGTCGGAGTGGGCGTAGGCGTCGGTGTTGACTCGGAAGGCGGCCTGGTGGTCGCTACGGACTCAGCGCCGAATACCCAGGGGCGGGCCTGCTTGATCGCCAGGACATTCCCGCTGGTGATCTTGAACTCGATCTCCATGGCGAACGGTTCATCTGCTGCGGGGCCGTAGAGCCCCTCGAAGTGGCTGTGGATCACCTCAAGATGTTCTCTCAACTGGCGCAGTTGGCCGAAGCTCATGAGGAGCTCCCCCGGCTCCACCAGGTTGGAGAGTGAAAGGACCCTGTTCACACCATAGGATCCCAACAGGATTTCCTCGGGCACCGAGTGCGCCTCAGGATTGGTCACGAGGTCTTCGCCCACCTGCGTGTTGACGTAGTACCATCCCTCCGTGTCAGTGACGGGATCCAAGCCCCCCGTTTCGGAGATAAGGGCGAAGCTGACGGCGACGCCGTTGGCCAGTTCGTCCGAGAAGTTGGGATGCACCAGGACACCCATCGCGGCTGCGGTGTGGTCGACGCGATGGAACTCGCGTTCGGTGAAGGCGCGGAAGTTCCAGAGGCTGGCGAACACGCCCTTGAGGGACTTGTCGATGCCATCCTCCTCGGTCTCCTCGGGGTCTTGGGTCTTGGAGTCGTACAGCCCCGCGCCGTTGAACCCCGGCAGGTCTTCGTTGTTGGTGCTCGACCGGTAACGCAGGGAGGTTCCCTCCGGAAACGTCGCGTGCATCTCGGTCAGCGCGTCGATGATCCACTGGGGCGAGTCCGCGTCCTTGATGTCGTCACGCAGGTCGTCGAGCATCTCGTCCTGGACGTCGAAGTCCGTCTGGAAGTCCTCGTCGGCGAGCATGGTTGTGATGCGGGTGTAGAGATCGTTGGCCTTCATGAACTCGTCATAGAAGTAGAAAGGGACCGCGAATCCGTCGCGGACAGTGCCCTCTGGTAACGCCAGGGTTCTCAGCACAGCCAGATTGGCCGCCTTGACGCCGAACGCGTCCCAGTCGTCGAAGCCGACATCGCTCAGGGGGGTGATGGATGTGACCGAGAGGTCCCTTTCCGGCGTCTGGGCCTGCGTCGGCCTCGAAGACTCGTAGTGCTCGTCGACCTCCTCGGGAGTGGCGGTCCGCAGCGACCACCCGGTCTCGAGTACCTCATAGCGGACGTAGCTGCCGATGAGGGCGTCGACGTCGGCGTCGTCCAGGGCATCGCGTATGAAGGCATTGGGGATGTCGTCCTGGATGGCGCGCAGGTTGACGTGCGACAGCGGCGTCTGGGGCACAGTGCTGATGATGCCAGCCATGCGGGGCAGCTCGTTGGGCAGGGCCTCATAGATCACCACGTCGCGGGGATGGGGCCGGTCGTCCGGCTCCATGACCCGCAGCACGCCGTACCCTTCCCCCGGGTTCAACGGGAGGAAGCCAGTATCAGGATAGACGTCTGCGTCGAACACCACGGGGATACGGGAAGCCCTGTACAACGGTAAGTCAGACTGGTAACTCCGAAGCGTCAGGGATGCTATCCAGTAGGCCAAATCGTTCTCGAGCAGAGGCATGCTGGCGGCGAGCAGCGTATGGGTGCGCTCCATGAGGCTAAATGAGTAAGCCCTCCATGCCGACGTGTAGTAGTAGAATCCCAGGCTCCCATCGGGGGCAACGGCTTCCGGCACATAGCCGATCTCACCTCTGATCACATCTGGGTCCCCTGAATCGAGACCCAGAACGTCAGTCAGGAAAGACCCATGGTCAGGATGCGTTTCGGCATTGATGAAATAGAGATCCGGGCGGGCGGTGGCTATGCCGTCTACAATGAATTTGAGGTAGGACTGGGACCCGAAAAGACGGGTAAGCGTCTCGAATGTCTCCTGATCGGAGATGGCTACCGCGCCATCGCTGAGTTCAATGGCGGCGGCGGGGTTCACCGGGTTCATGTTTCCAAGGTCGTCGAGTTCGGTGATGTCGTCGATGCAATCGCCATCGACGTCGGCGGGGTCGGCGATGAGATACTTCTCCACCCGGTAGCGCTCGGCGGGCAGCGCCTCCATGTTCTCGGCGAGTGTCGTCGTGCCCGCCTCACCCCTCTTCACCAAGACCGGCAACTCCACCTCCGTGCCGTCCACATCGTGGCTCACGTAGAGCACGAAGTAGTCGTCAGTGGTGGAGGTCACCACGATGGGAACGACTGTCACGGCCACTGCTGTGGGCGTCGGCGCCGGACACGGGACGGCGCTTTGGGCAGACGTGGAGTCGTCCAAGAACGCAGCCAGCGCTCCGGCGAGGCAAAGCGCCGCAACGGCATACGGCAGGGAGATCTTGCCGATCATGTTCATGACGTAGACCTCATGGTCTGTTGTCGAGGTTGTGTACGACCGCGTCGGGCATTCACTAGGGATACTCCAAACCGCATTGAGGCTTGGGAGCATGTCACGTTAGGCACGTATCGATGGGCTTCCTCGCACACAAGTAATGGCGTTTATCCCAGTTCGCTGAGCATCAGGCGCGAGCCAAGTCCAGCCGATCTCGACCACGTCTGGCAGGTGCTCACCACGTTGGTGGGGGTTCCCGACCGGCCAGTTCCAGGACTCGATATTACCAAACCGAGTCGAGCCGACTACCCTTCCGGTCGCGCGGTCGATAGTCGCGAACGGGAACATATTCCCCGAGTCCCTGCCGGACAGCGCCTTGTCCACGTATCGCCGCATGTCAGCCTCGTCAGACGGAACATCCGTGAGGTCATACGTCGCTCTTGACTGAGTAGCCGCCCGCAGCAGATCTGGCACGTGGTCGAGCGAGAGGGGCTCAAGCAGGACGCATCGGCCTTCAAGGGTTACGAGGTCTAGCAACTCCCCTACTCTTTTGCGCGGGGCCCGTTATGGCCGGGATTTCCCATATTGGGAGTCTTCAGGCTCAAGGGGCAGCCCAAACGAGATGGTAGCATCATAGTCAGGTCCTGCAAGGCCAGTCAATCGCCGGTCTATCCGATAAGGGATGCGTTTGCAGTCGTAGAGCACCCTTCTTGTCCGTCTTCATCGTCCTCGTGTCCCCTGCCAGTGGGGTGAAAGCGCATTGAAGACAAGGCGACTCCCTGGAGCGCTCTCCCCCTCTTGGCAAGATCGTGGTTGTACCCTCCCTCAGCTTGGCGCCGGCGATAACCGGCCGATACGATCCAACACTCCCTGGAACAACCGTCGAGGAACCGACACCTCGGACAGCTGAAAGATCAACCACCGGGAGTGCCGCACCAGACGGCCTCCCATCTTGATCAGCTTGACCTGCACGCTCCGCAGCGACCAGTGCTTGACCGCCTTGGGCAGACACAGCCGGCGAAGGAAGTTCCCAAGGTTGTACGCCAGGACGAACAGAGACAGACGCACCCGGTTGGCCACGAACCGATGGCACGACAGCCGAGTCCAGTTCAGCGCGTACTTCCCCTCCTTGATCCACTGCTCGGCTGTCCCGCGACCATTGTAGAATCGCACCACTCCTTCGGGGCCAGCCGTCATGTTCGTGACGATGAAGCCCACCCGGGGGAACAGCTCTCCCCTGTGCCACTCCACCTTGGCCACCACCCGCCGTGCCCGGTCCCAACTCCCGGCACGATACCAAAAGTCGTCGTATCGGATCACTGGACGCTTCGGCGGCCTGCCCACCGGCCTCCTGAGCAGAGGGGCGATCTCCCGTTGCAGCACCTCGTTGCCGGGGAGTCTTATAGCGTAAAGGACGTGCCGCTCCTCGAGGTACTCATAGATGTCCGGCTTAGCGAATGCGGCGTCGGCGCGAAAGTACCGTCGCACTCCTGTCGCCCCGTAACGCGACAGGATCGGATCCAATACATCACGCCACCTGTGCGCGCTATGTACGTTCCCCGCACGGAGCATCGCCCCCTCACAGTCACCGAACTGGTTGAACACGAACAAAGGATGATAGCACGTGCTCCCAAAGTGACCGTTGTACGATGCTCCCTCCTGTTCTCCATGTACCGGACTCTCCGAACTGTCCATGTCCAAGATCACCCGCCGGTGCGGCGTGCGGGACATAGCTCCATCCACCCACTTAGCGTTCAGTCGGCCCAACCCTTCTACGTTGCCGTCTTGGGTAAGCACCTCGGTCTCGAACCGGCTCATGGTGTTGGTGCTGGCGGCCGGTCTCTCAGGACCACCTCGCCGTCCAACGACTACCCGCATCGTCGGATCGTCGGCCAACCGTTCAGCGTCGTTGGTATCCTCGTAGCCCGCCAGACGACTGTACACCGACTGCCTGAGAAGGCCCACCAATCGGTGCTGCACGTTGCGACCGCCCCGACTCTCCTGCAGACACTCATTCGTCGTCTCCGTCAGTCCCAGCGCATCATCCAGCTCGCGACAGGCCAACAGTCCGGCGTCTGAGGTAATAGTGGCACCGTGGAACTCCAACCGTACACATCGGTCGAAACGGAGCTTGGCGCGGAGGTTTGTGCTTTCACCCATTGGGTGCCTCCAGAGTGGGTACGTTATCAAGATCTAAAGCAGTTTCTCACGACCAGTCTAGCACTCATGATCACCACTGTGCTCTGCTATGCGGCTACATCGGGTAGTTCCGTTGCTGATTACGGCAAGCCCTGCAGGGTTGATATGGGAAATGTGGGTCAACACATAGCCGCACCGTGTGTTGCGCTCGCGGCTCCAGCGGGGTGACGGCCCGCAGCGTGATGAAACCGGCGAGGCAGGCCGCGACCACCAAGATCGATGTCCGAGCGAATGTCCGCATCAGTGTGCCCGTGACGGCGGCACGGCGTGCGTGTGTCTTCCGGTGACGTGTCTCTACGTCCCTTCGGAACGCCGCCGCCCCGGAGTATACAGCGAGCCCGGCGCGCGCTGCGTCGCTGGTAGGGCTGGGGCGGGCGAAACGCCCTCGGTGGTGTCCTGGTATGGCCGCGAGGGGTTAGACAGGCTCTGCGGGTGTCGAGGCGAGAGCCGTCGAATCCGTCACCGCGGACACAGCGAGCAGCCGAACACGCTTAGCGCATAACGGGGGTGGTCGTTTACGCACGTCCGTCGGGCCTTGGGCTTGGGCAGGGGTCCTAGCGGCTCCGCCAGGGCGTCGGCCGGTGCGGCCACCTCGATGGGCGCAGCCTCCGCCGGCGCGGCCAGCTCATGGACCTGGCCATCGATGGGGGCCACATCGCCGACCGCGGGGGGCGTCTGCGTGTCTCCGGTATCGTTGCCCAGCCTCAGGGCATGGGCGCGCTTGCCGTCGAGAGTAGAGCCCTCGTGACCGTCGTCCGGCGTAAGCGGGCGGGCCTTACCTAGACCGCGCACCCGATAGCCTACGCGCCGCGACCTCCACAAGGTCGGTCTCCGGGACGGGCGTCGGCGGTAGAATCGTTCCCAAGTCATCCCGCACGTCCACATAGGTCTTGCGGTTACATATCCGACTCGCGACCTTCACGGTGGACGTTGTCCGCATCAGGTCTGTGATCGGGTGTCCGGCGTCGAACAACCTCCTCATCGCGCTGATCTCCCCCGCTGATAGTCGTCGTCTCCTCATTGGTTCGTTCACCTCCCGTTGCACATCTTGGGTACATATTGTCAACCCTGTCCGCGTGACGTGTATGCTCGCTCATGCACATCTTATCTCCTGCTTCCAGATACAAAATGTTTGTGTTTGAGCCTAAGAGCGAGGATATTATATATATTAGAGAGATATTTCCTGGCACCACGCCGATGGCCCCTGGGGGGGCTACCCTGGGCCGGCGAACCCTCCGAGTCGGCGGCGCTGGTGATGCCGTCGGTAGTGGCGGCGGCTCGTGCGGCGGCTGAGCTCCTTGCGGTGATACCGGCTGCACCCCGCGGCGCAGGTGATCGCCGTGGGGAACCTCTGCCGTCTGGCCTCTGAGATGCGGCAGCGGCAGACAACGCACAGGACCCTTCGAGCCTTCGCGCCTGTCACTCCGCCGACCTTCCCGGCGAGAGGTCATCGATGTCGTCAAGGAACCCTGTGAGCTGCAACTCTTCAACCATCTCGGCGTCCGTGAGGTACCGCCCCTCCAGCTCCACCAGTTGCGTGATCACCATCAGCCCCTTGGCGAAGCGGAGCTCTAGCCCGTGGTAGTTCGCATACTCACGGGCCGAAAGCGGGGAGTAGACCGCGACACCCCCACGCTCAACACGGAACACCACCTTGCCGAGCGAAAACCCGTACTCGACTACCGGATCGCGTGTCCTGTATGGCGTAGGCTTGCGAAGCCCATACCCGGCTCGCACGGCGTGGACGTTCAGTGCGGCCACATACGCGTACCACTCTGCCAGACTCCGGCAGCAATCCTCTGACAATTTGCCGTCTCAGACACCGCGTCTATCATTGTCAGCTCCTTCCCATTTCAAGGCATGCACGGTGTTTCTGGACGGCTTCCAGAGTCTCGACAGTTGGCGGCAAAGCCCACGGATAAGCCCCGTCCTGAAACTTGGCCGTCGCGTTCGCCAATACCGCGCATGGCGCACAACACCGCCGCCTACGCCCGTGGCCGAACGGCTGCAGATCGCCGTCCAGCTCGGCTAGGGCGTTGCCGAATCCCGCCCGGAACGCCGCCTCGATCGAGCGGTCCAGCTCGTCGCGGGTGTACGCCTCGATCATGCTCTTTCCTGTCGGCTACGCCGCCTGTACGCCCGCCGTCCGGACTCGGCTGTGTTTGCATCGCTGCACTGGCGGCCGCACGTCACGGCCCAGGCCCACCGCTGTAGCCGCTCACGCGAGATCTGGTCGCCGCACATCCTGCACGAGTCCTGCCCTGATTGAACCATGTACACCTCACCCCCTGTCCGCCCATATACACCCTACGCCCTAGCCTGCGAGCCGTAGAGGGGTGCCAACGGCCTACGACCATGTGGGACACCACCGAGCGGCTTTCGTCGGCCCTAGCCCATGCCAGCGCCCCCACGGTCACGGTTCCCCCCCCTCGACCCCCCCGCGGTTGATGCTCTGGCCGCGTCGAGCCCACCGCCATAGCCGAAGGCTCCAGCCCGTGGCCGCTGCGGCCGCGACGCCGACGAAAACGAGGCCACTGCCTAACTCCAGCGCCGCAAGCTCAACCCAGCCCGCGACGAACCTGAGGGCCAAAACCAGAATCGCGGCCACCGCGAACTCCCCCGCACCCTCTTCCATTGCGTCGAGTACGGACGCAACCGTAACCAACGCCTCCTTTTCGTGCCTGCCCCGGATATATCCGTCTTTGTAGGTGCACTCCGGGCACGTCGCCCGGGTGAGCCGCCCTTCATCGTGATCGTGAGTCATGGCAACCTCCTTTTTGGCTTCTCAACCAATTCAGCCAGGCGGTCAGCGCCCGGACGGGCAGCCTCCCGGCGTCCGCCTCGACCGCGAATGTCTCATCGTGGCCGGTCATGGGCACGTCCCATCACCCGCGCGGGAAGCTATTTTCCGCACCTGGACCGTCACGCCTACCTCGCCTTGCACGAGGCCGCCGTCGGAAGCCACGACGCGAAGGTCGTACAAGCCGATGCCCAGCCCAACGTCGTCGTCGGCCCCGATCGGCGAGACCGATAGCTGCCCGGTGCTGGTCGCGATGTCGAAGAAAGCATAGGCCGGGCTGTCGCCGGCGCGGCCCAGGGAGTGGGAGACAGTATCACCGTTTGGGTCTGTCGCGATGACTGGACCGACCATGATCTCGTCGCCGTCGAACAAAAGCGACCGGGTCGTGGTCGCGGTGTCCACACAGACCTGCCTCGTTACGTCTTGGACGCCGCCGAACCTCGGCGCGGCTCGCTCAGCGGCCTTGCCCGTCGCGGCGTCCACGAGGTAGAAAGACATTACGAACAAGAAGAGAACGAACAAGAGCAGAAATAGCATCCATGGTTCGGGTTTTTTCTCATTGCATCTTCTCCTTCTCTCTCAGAGCCTTCATGTCGGCCTCCAGGCCGCCCAGTTCCCGGTCGGCGTCGAGCGCGCCGCCCCGCCGGTCCCAAAGCTGGCGAACCGCGCCGCGGCAGCGCGGACACGTCTCAGGCTGGCGGTAGGTCATGCCGCTTCCTTCCGCTCAAGCATCTCGTAGACGGTCCGCCATGGCGCCCGCCGCCGGTGCCACAACCCGACCGGTCGTATCGCGCGTTGCGGTGCGTTCCGGCCTCCGAACATCACGCGATGCCCCGCGACCGTCACGGCGCGGTCCGTACCCAGCAGTTGAAGGTAGCAGTACCCCGGCGACGGCTCCGAGCTCCACGCGACTACCACACCACGCCGCCAGTCCGACGGACATTCCATCTGGAAGGGTTCAGGCAGCCAGAATTTTGGCCGCCGCGTGAGAGGAACGTAACTCGCTCGGATAATTCTCGCTTCGTCCTTTGCCATTGACTTCACCCCCTGATTGCAAGCTGCTGCAGGGCCGCGCCCCGCTTTTAGTAGCTGCGCCTGAGCCCTCTCTCGGGCGTCCTCGGTGGCCTGCACCGCCCGCGCCGCCCCGCCGGTCGAGCCGGGCGGTAGGTCATGCCTTGGCCTTCCGCGCCTGATTCCACTGGCGCGCCGCCTTCGCCGCCCGGCCCCATGCGTTCCGCCCGAAGAATACGACGAGCCGACGCCGAATCCGAACGGCCCGCCGACACCCAAGCGCCAGGTAGAAGTACCCGCGTGAGTCCCGCTGGGCCGCTGCCTCTCGATAAAGGTCCTGAGGGTCGTCCAGGTCGTCGGGACTCGGCGGCCACACAGCGGGCCGGCCACAGAGCGAGTCGCCGGATCGCTGCACCATGGTGGCCTCCCCGAGATGCTGCATCATGCGTCACCCCCTTCCGGCTGGCCAATGAAACCCACTGGCTAGTTCACCTCCTTGGGCCGCGGCGAGATCACCTGCTTCACCCCGTCGATAGCCCGCTGCCACCTGGTCCTGCGCGCCGCCAGTGTTTCCCGCGCTTCGAGGCGCATCACCTTGACGATGCCTACGAAGGTGTCGGCGTCCGCCGCCTCTACGGGGAAGTCCGCTTTGGCTGTTCCCTGCGCGAACAGCTTCGTGAGGTACCCGGCCCCACCGAGCACCTCGACCTCTTCGACGGTGAGCTGTTCCTGCTGCAGGGCCTCCAGGAACAGGCGTAGACCTTGGGCCTGACGGTTCAGGATAGCGACACGCACTTTGGCGCGTGTGGGAAGTTCCTCTTGCAGCGTACCCGCCCGCTCATGATCGGCGTAGATAACATCGGGTGACAGTCCCGGGTCAGTCTCCCCCTGCTGTTCGAGCAGCACCAGCACCTTCTCGCGGGCCTTCTCAACCCTCGTTGAGGCGCAACCCCCATACGCCCCGGAGCGCGTATCTGAGAAGTGAGCCGCGCCGGAGTGGTCTTCCCCTCTGAGTACGTACGAATGTGGGTACACAACAGAAGACGGCGGGCCGATGGTCAGCCCGCCGTCTGTGGCGTCGGTCGAGGGGTGAAGGTCTAGGCCGTTACGAAGTCAGCCCACTGTTCCATGAGCACCCGCCGCTTCTCGAAGTAGTCCGTACGCCGGTAGGCCCGGATGGTCGCGCTGCCCTCCATGTGGGCCAACGCGTGTTCGACGATCTCCGCTGGGGTGTCCGTCTGTTCGGCGGCCCAATCCTGAAATGTCGACCTAAATCCGTGAACCGAGTAGTCGCCCTCAAACTGGCGGTGGAAGAACCGGAGCGCCGTGATAGCGTCAATCTCATTCCCAACGCCGTTCGGAAAAATGAACGCGTAGGCCGGAAACGGAGACGTGGCCACATCCTTGGCCCGCCTGAGCACGTCCAGCGCGGCCGGTGCCAACGGGATGCGATGCTCGCGCCCGCCCTTCATTCGAGATGCCGGGATCGTCCAGGTGGCGTCCGACATGTTGATCTCAGCCCAACTTGCGCCCGTGGCCTCGGAGCTACGAACCCCCGTGAGTACGATGAACTGGAGGGCGCGGCTGATGTTGCCAGACTTGCCCACCGTGGTCGCCGTCAGGACGCGCCAGACCTCGCCTATCCGGTCGTAGGGTACGGACTTGCGATGTTCCACCTTGACGGCTTGGCGTCCGAGTCCGATCTTGGCTCGCGGCAGCGGATCGACGCCTTCGGGAATCCATCCTTGCCCGATTGCGTAGTTGAACGTGGCTGTGAGCGCCAGCCACACCTTCTTGGCCGTCGACGCCTTCTCGTTCCAGATGGGCCTCAAGGCCTCGGTGACGTGCTCGGACGTGATTCTGTCGATCTCCAAGTCTCCGAGCACGGGGTTGAGGTACGTCTTGATTAGGCCCCGGCGCTGGTCTGCCGTCTTGGAGCCCTTCCACTTGCCGCTGTCATACGCTAGCGCTTGTTCCGCGACCTCGGCGAACGTCGGGTAGACGCTGAGAGATCTGCCCTCCGCCTCTGCAAGCAGTCTCTCGAATGCCGACACCCGGCGGGCGTATGGTGGGAACGCCTCTTTGATCTTCGCCGCTTGCTCGGTCGCTACGGTCCGTGCCTCTGCCAGCCGGACTTGGGGAAACGAGCCCAGCCCGAAGCTCCTGAGCTTCCCGGTCACCCTGAGCTGCTGCGCCCAATTCTTCGACATCCCGTCCTTGCGGGGTCGTACCAGCAGAGTGAGCCCGTGGCTGCCCGGCCCGTCAGAGTACCTGCCCGGCTGGTCAATCTTCTCTACGAACGCCGCTGTCAATCTCTGTGGTCTCTCCATGCTGGGGCTCCTTAGCTTCGGGCCGCTGGCGCGTTCGGGCTGAACCCCCGGAGTGTTAGCATCCGCCGGTGAATGGATGCGTGGGCCAGGGGGCAGCACCATATCTCGATGATGCCCCTCGGCCCCTGCTTCGTCCACCGGACTCCCTCGTGTTCGCACGCCCCCATCTCCGGTCTGTCCATACTGCCCTCCTCAACCGTCTGTACTGTATAGCGTATAGTATAGAGCGGAGGACGTACTTCTCAAAGGGGGTTGTCAGCTTTGGTGGCGTCCCCGTATGGCCACTTTCCACTAAGCCCGAATCCACCGAAAGACGACTTTGGGGACAGTCCTTGAAGAAGCCAGAGGGTGCTCCTCTGAATCTGGGAGAATGGTTTTGAAACAGAAAACCGCCCGGAAACAAGGAGCACCCAGTAGATGCTGCCACAGAATAATCCCGACCGTATCGGCGTCGTCTTTGACGACCACCGCCTGGTGGCCAATGCCGGCCTGCTCCTGCCGGCCACCCTTGCACAGCACCTGGGCCTGCGGGAACTCGTCGACCATCACCTCGACCTCGGCTGCGCATCGGGGCGGGCGAACACGGGGGACAAACTGCTGACGCTGGTCGCTTCCGCGCTGGCGGGCGGCGACTTCATCGACGACGCCGATGCGCTGCGTGCTGGTGGGACGGTCGGTGTTCTCGGCTGCGTGGTCAAGGCGCCATCCACCCTGGGCACCTTCCTGCGCAGCTTCCGGTGGGGGCATGTCCGTCAACTCGACCGGGTGAGCCGCCAGTTGCTGGCACGCGCATGGGCCGCTGGGGCCGGACCCGGCGACTTGCCCCTTACCATCGACCTGGACTCCACCATCTGCGAGACCTATGGACTGGACAAAGAAGGGGCGCGACACCACAACTACACCGGCGCGCGGGGCTATCACCCACTGCTGGCCATCGCCGCCGGAACCGGCGACGTGCTGATGTCCCGGCTGCGCGAGGGCCGTGCCAACACCGCTCGCGGCGCTGCCCACTTCCTGCGTGAAACGGTGGGGCGGGTGCGCTACGGTGGGGCCAGCGGCCAACTCACGGTGCGCGCCGACAGCGGCTTCTACGCCCACGCTCTCGTCGCCGTCTGCCGTGAGATGGGTGTCCGCTTCTCCATCACCATCCGCCAGCACAAAGGCCTGCGGGAGTTGATTGAGGCGATCCCCGAGCAGGACTGGACGCCGATTCCCTACTGGATGGACGGCGCCGCCGATGTGGCCGAGACCACCTATACCCCCTTCCAGAGTGAACCCGACGCCGCGCCGGTGCGGCTCATCGTCCGGCGGGTGAAGCCCACGCCCGGTTCCCAGTTGGCCCTCTTCGCCACCTACAGCTATCACGGCTTCATCACCGACCGGGACGGGGAAACCCTGGAACTGGAGGCCGATCATCGCCGCCACGCCGAGATCGAGAACGCCATTCGAGACCTGAAACACGGCGTCGGACTCAACCATCTCCCCTCGGGGCGCTTCGCCGCCAACGGCGCCTGGCTGGCGGTGCAGGTGATGGCACACAACCTCGCCCGCTGGACAGCGCGCATCGGTCTGGCCGAACGGACCGTGACCACCAAGACCCTCAGGCGGCGGGTCTTCGCTCTGGTGGGACGGATCACCCGCTCGGCGCGCCGCCTTACCCTGCATCTTCCCCAGCATTGGCCTTGGGAAACCCAGTTCACTCGCGCCATGGCCCGGCTGCGAGCCATTCCACTCCCCGCCTGAACTGCCAGCCTGCAACTGACCCAACTTCCCTGAAAACTCGTGCCACCCCGGTCCGCGAGAGTTCCCTGCTGCGTATTCTCTCGCCATCCCGCGCATCGCAGCTCCCGCAGAGGGCCATAGGGGCCCTATGCGGCGACTGAAAGACCGTTCGCCGACCTCCAATCTACCCCAATGAGCCCAGCCATCTCCCCTGTAGCTCCCTCACCCACCCTGCCGCTGTCCTCACGCCGTCCATCGGTGTCCTTCGGTGGATTCGGGCTAAGGGGAAAAGGGCCACTATCTAAACCTACGCGACGCCTCATTGCTTGAGGAGCTGTCTTCGTAGCTGATAATGGCTTTTGTACTACCTTGTCCCTGGTGCGGTACCGGACCAGGGACTATTCGGTGCCCGTGGCCTACGGTCACAGGGAGGTGCGCGGCTATGTGGGCGAGGTGGTGATCAGCAACGGGGCAGAGGTGATAGCCCGGCATCCGCGATCCTATGAACGCGACGACTTCGTCTTCGACCCTGTCCACTACCTGCCGCTGCTGGAGCGCAAGACGGGAGCGCTGGACTAGGGCTGCTCCTTTGGCCGGGTGGGAGTTGCCGGAGGAGTTCGGCATGCTGCGCCGGCTGCTGGAGTCGAGGATGGGCAGGCGCGGCAAGCGTGAGTTCGTGCAGGTGCTGCGGTTGGTGGAGAACTTCCGCAAGGAGGAGGTGTACGAGGCCGTGCGTGATGCCCTCAAGCTCGGCGCCATAAGCTTCGACGCAGTCAAACACCTGGTGCTGTGCAGGATAGAGGGCCGTCCCCAGAGACTCGACCTGGAGCTGTACCCCTACCTGCCCAGGGTCACCGTGACGAAGACGTCGGCCAGTGACTACATGGCGCTCATGTCGGGGATCGGGCGGTGAGCGAGAGGTCTACGGTGCTGTTGGAGCACCACCTCAAGGAGCTGAAGCTGCCGACGTTCCTGAGAGAGTACGGCAAGGTAGCCGGCCAGTGCGCCGCCGAGGGCGTCGACCATCCGGGCTACCTGCTGAGGCTCTCAGAGCTTGAGCTGATAGACCGCCACCATCGCATGGTGGAGCGCAGGATCAAGGCTGCGCGCTTCCCTGCCACAAAGAGCCTCGACACCTTCGACTTCCTGGCCATGCCGTCGGTGAACAAGCACCTGGCCATGCAGCTGGCACGCTGCGCCTTCATTGATGAGCAGGTGCGTTGGCTGGAGGCTATTCGCGACCACATCGCGGGCAGCGTCAGCATGACGCCGAGCAACTTCCAGTACGCCCCCTTCAACCAGCAGGGCGGCTTGGGCAAGGCGTGCGAGCTGTTTGGGGAGGAGTTAGAGGGACTGCTCGAAGAACTCAACCTGGAGCTGGTGGCGTAGATCGGACGTGCGGGGCTTTGTCCACCACCGCCAATATGACTGTTGAACGTCCAACGATCTCGTCTCATAATGAGGAGAGTGGTAAGGGGGAGGTAGTCGATGACCACCGCAGATGAAATCAAACAAGCAGTGCTGAGTCTTCCTGAAGCCGAGTACGCCAAGATCATAGACTGGCTTCACGAGTTGGCAGAGGAGGCATGGGACAGGGAGTTCGAGGAGGACGTGCTGGCCGGCAAGCTGGACTTCCTGAAGGCAGAGGTTGAACAGGCCAAGCGGGAAGGCACGCTGAGGGAGTTGTAGTGCATCGCACTACGCCCCAATTCTGGTCGCATTTTGAGCGGCTGCCTGAAACAGTTCAGAGGACTGCGCACCGAAACTTCCAGTTGCTCAAGGATAGTCCGAGACACCCGTCGCTCAGGTTCAAGAAGGTCAACGACTATTGGGCGGTTCGAGTGGGACGTTCCTACAGAGCTATTGCCATCGAAGAAGGACAAGATCTATTCTGGGTCTGGATCGGTAGCCACGACGAGTATATGCGGGTCATTGCCCGGTAGGAGGTCAAGCGGATGAACAATCAAAACAGGCTGCTACTGTCAGTCCGCCCTTCGGACGGAAGTCCAGCTTCACCTTCGTCAACACGGAGGGGGAATCGGAGCGGGAGAGCCTGGTAGTGGAGCGCCCCGACTTCTGGGCCACGACCAGCAACAAGCAGCTCAACTTCCTGCAGCACGTGCGAACCCTGCTGAAGATGCACGGGAGGGCGGCTGTCGTCGTACCCGACAACGTCCTGTTCGAAGGCGGCGCCGGTGCGGCGGTGCGGCGGCGCCTGCTGGTCGAGTGCGACGCCCACACCCTCCTGCGGCTGCCCACCGGCGTCTTTTACGCCCAGGGTGTCAAGGCCAACGTGCTCTTCTTCGACCGCAAGCCCGCCAGCGAGACCCCGTGGACCCGCGACCTGTGGATCTACGACCTTCGCACCAACCGGCGCTTCACCCTAAAGACCAGCCCGCTGACACGCTCCGACCTGTACGACTTCGTAGCCTGTTACAACTCGGAAGACCGCCGCGAGCGCCAGGAGACCGAACGGCTCCGCCGATTCAGCTACGACGACCTAGTGAAGCGGGACAAGGTGAACCTCGACATCTTCTGGCTGCGCGACGAAAGCATGGAGGACTCTGCCAACCTGCCGCCTCGGGACCAGATCGCCGAGGAGATCGTCGAAGACCTCCGTACTGCCCTGGAACAGCTCGAAGAGATTGCAGTCGACCTGTCGGCATAGACGGAGGTCCTCGTACAACTGGAATCCTTGCCATGATTATCCTACATGCAGGCGAGTCTGACGGCGCGCTGGTTCTCTGGGGCGAAGCATTGAGGGACGATGGCGTCCACCCGCCCTCAAGGCGTCGGCGAAGGACGAAGGTGTCCTATGCGAGTCCTCATCCGTTTGCCGCCAGCGCTCGCGACTTGGCGGAAGCCCTAAAGAAAACGGCGCTCGGTCCCAAACCGGCGGCAAAGCGGACTTGCCACGTGACGGCCTGGCTGCCGACCAAGGGCGACAGCCCCATTCCTTCCAGCAGCCTGATCGCAGAACCGCCCAGGTCTCGTGCGAAGACGAAGATTGCGCCATGGACGGTCGCAGCCTATCGACTCTCGACGGCGGAGGCCGTGGAGCTTCTGTGCGCGTCCATGGGCAGCCGGACGCTCGCGGCAGGCGTGATCGTCGGCTCTGATCTCGCGTACTGGGCGGAGGCGCTCCGCCTTGCAGGGTCGATGGTGGCGCGGCAGCAGTTTCTTCCGGGTCTGACGACCGACAATGATGCGCGCCGCGCGACATGGGATCCCATCTTCATGGGGACGGACGCGGAACGCCTGCCCGCGCTGGCCGGGCGGATGCCCGCGGCTGCGCGGTCGCTCTCCGAGCCCGGCGCGGCCGCGCCTCCTGAGAGGCCCTCCACCGAGGTGCTCAGGCAGTTTGTGGCCACGCTAACGGATCACCTGGTGCGCACCGCAGCCTCCGATGCGTCTCTACCCGCGCCCCGTCGTCGCAGGAAGAAGCCATCCTTCGTCAGCGTGCACGACGCTTGGCTTCATGCCCTCAGGTCGAAAGACGGGACCGTTGCGGGAGATGAGTACGATCTCTCCCAGTTCGCCGCACAGGTCCGCGAATGGCGGCGACCGGTCGCGGTTGCGGAAGGTTCCCAGTTCCGCCTCTGCTTCCGCCTAGAGGAACCGGAAGATACTGCGGGGACCGATAGGGCGGATGACAAGACCTCCGATGACGGATGGTACGTCCGCTATCTGCTCCAGCCTCACGACGATCCGAGCCTTCTCATACCGGTAGAAGAAGCGTGGAAGGCCAGGGCCCGCACGAAATCCGCGCTCAGGCGTAACGGCTCGAACGTGCGGGAGTTCCTGCTCTCCTCGCTGGGACAGGCTTCCGGCATCTGTCCTTCAATCACGGCCAGCCTCGAGAACGCAAGGCCCGCCGGATACTTTCTTGACACTGCGAGAGCTCATCAGTTCCTGACCGAGGAGGCCGTCGCACTTGAGCAGGCGGGCTACGGCGTGATGATTCCTGCTTGGTGGACGCGCAAGGGCACGAAGGTCCGGCTGGCCGTCCAGGCCAAGGTCAAGAGCCCGAAGATGCAGGGTGGAAGCGGTCTGTCTCTGGAGACGATTGTTCAGTTCGATTGGGAAGTGGCCCTGGGAGACCAGAGGCTCACCCTCCGCGAGCTGGAGGCGCTTGCGCGGATGAAGGCCCCCTTGGTCAGGGTCCGCGGTCAATGGGTTGAGGTGAGCGCCGAGGAGATTCAGGCGGCGATCGATTTCTGGAGGAAGAAGGGAGCTGAAAATGCGACCGTCCGAGACGTCATCCAGATGGCGCTCGGAGCTAGGGACGCGCCGCAGGGTTTCGGCTTCAACGGCGTCAGGGCCACCGGATGGATCGGAAAGCTGCTGAAGCAGTTGGATGGGCAGGCGGAGTTCAAGGAGCTTGCGTCTCCGAGGGGCTTCTCCGGCACGCTCCGTCCCTATCAGGTCCGCGGCTATTCGTGGCTTTCGTTCCTGAGGGAATGGGGCCTCGGAGCGTGCCTCGCCGACGACATGGGCTTGGGCAAGACGATTCAGACCCTGGCGCTCATCCAGCGCGATTGGCGGGCCGACGGCAAACGGCCTGTCCTCCTCGTCTGTCCAACCTCGGTGGCAAACAACTGGCGGAAAGAGGCCGCCCGCTTCACTCCTCGGCTTCCTGTGCTGGTCCATCACGGCCCCGGCAGGAAGCGAGGTGCGACGTTCAAGAAGGAGGTGGAGGGCCACGCCATTGTCGTCTCCAGCTACGGACTGGTGCATCGGGACCTCAAGTTCCTCAAGGAGGTGCCGTGGGGCGGCGTGGTGCTCGACGAGGCCCAGAACATCAAGAACCCTGAGACGAAGCAGGCGAGGGCAGCACAGTCACTGGTAGCCGACTACCGCATCGCCCTGACCGGAACGCCGGTGGAGAACAACGTGGGCGACCTGTGGTCGATCATGGAGTTCTTGAACCCCGGCTTCCTGGGCTCCCAGAGCGAGTTCAAGCGTAACTTCTTCGTGCCCATCCAGGCCGAGCGGGACGCGAGCGCGGCAGAGCGCCTCAAGCGCGTTACCGGCCCTTTCATCCTCCGTAGACTCAAGACGGATAGGTCGATCATCTCCGATCTGCCCGAGAAGCTGGAGACGAAGGTCTTCTGTCCGCTGACGAAGGAGCAGGCATCTCTGTATGCCTCCGTTCTCAAGGAGACGGAAGAGGCGTTGGAGTCGGCCGATGGCATCCAGCGGAGAGGGCTGGTCCTGGCCACGCTCTCCAAGCTCAAGCAGGTCTGCAACCATCCGGCACAGTTCCTGGGCGACAACTCCGGCATCAACGGCCGGTCAGGCAAGCTCACGAGATTGACGGAGATGCTGGAGGAGGTTATCGAGGTCGGCGACCGGGCGCTGGTCTTCAGCCAGTTCGCGGAGATGGGCGACCTGCTTCAACGCCAAGTGCAGGAGACGTTCGGCCTAGAGGCGCTGTTCCTTCACGGCGGGGTGCCGAAGCGCCAGCGCGACCGCATGGTGGAGCGCTTCCAGGATGAGGGCGGCGGACCGCAGGTCTTCATTCTGTCTCTGAAGGCCGGCGGCACCGGGTTGAACCTAACCTCGGCCAACCACGTCTTCCACTTCGACCGCTGGTGGAACCCTGCCGTCGAGGACCAGGCAACCGACCGGGTATTCCGCATCGGCCAGACGCGAAACGTCCAGGTCCACAAGTTCATCTGCGCCGGAACGCTGGAGGAGAAGATCGACGAGATGATCGAGATCAAGAAGGAAATCTCTGAACGAGTCGTGGGAGCAGGTGAGGGCTGGCTTACGGAGCTCTCCAACGACGACCTGAGAGAGGTCTTGGCTCTGGGCAAGGAAGCCCCAGGAGGATAGGATGGCACATCGTTACGATGGATACTTCGAGCCTTCCCGACCTCGTAAGGCGAAGGGCGGCATCAAGGCCCAGTCCACACGGGGCAGATTCGGCCAGAGTTGGTGGGCTAGCCGCTGGATAGAGGTCCTTGAGGGCTTCGACCTCGGAGCGAGGCTTGGCCGCGGCAGGTCCTATGCCCGCCGGGGCCAGGTGCTATCGATTGATGTCGAAAAGGGCGCTGTGATGGCCAGAGTGCAGGGATCTCGTGCCCGACCCTACCGTGTCGAGATCAGAGTCGAGATGCTTGGAGGTTCGGACTGGAAGAAGGTGACCACGGCGCTGTCAGAGCGGCCCGTCTTCGCCGCGAAGATGCTGGCTGGCCAGATGCCCGAGAATATCGAGAACTTCTTCTGGGAAGTAGGACTTTCCCTCTTCCCTGACAGGAGTGACGACCTTGAGACCGACTGCTCCTGCCCCGACTGGTCAAACCCTTGCAAGCACATCGCGGCGGTCTACCTCCTCTTGGGTGAGGAGTTCGACCGCGACCCCTTCCTGATATTTAAGCTGAGGGGAGCGGAGCGAGAGGAACTCTTGGGCTTGGCCGGGCTCGAGGCGGCGGGGAGCGGCATTGGAGCCAATGAAACGACCATCGAGTCTTCCGCTGCTCAGGTGCTAGATCAATCACCACCTGAGCCGCTTCCTGTTGACCCCACCGAGTTCTGGGGCCAAGAGAGCGCTGATCGAGAGGAGGCTGCTGCCCACGGAGCAGCGCGCATCCCAACGTTTTCTGCGGCGCTGCCGAAACGGTTGGGCAGCTTCCAGTTCTGGAGGGGTCAGGACAGCTTCATCCCTGCGTTGGAGGGGATGTACCGTAAGGCATCGCCAGCCGGAGTGCGTGTGTTTCTGGGTGAATGGCGGATTCAGAGCGATTGAGGGCCGCTGGTTCTACTATCAACGGCCCCCCCGCGTCTGCGTCTTGGTGGACGGGCATAAGTCCCGATGGATTGTACAGTAATACGCAGACTCCCAGGATCGCACCCAGTTGCGGGGCTACGTATTTCGAGCCATAGCCATCAGGCACGACCGTCCTAGTATGAGACAATGCAACATCCGGACGTGTTTGCTCTCCAACGCCAGCTACCAGATCGTCATAGAAGGCGCCAGCTACCGGGAGCGGTTGTCGCCCCACAGGGCTCTGCTGGACGGACTGGATGCAAAGGAGGTGGTTGACCCTCAAACCGCAGGGTGATAATAGTCCGCATACCACGGTGTCCAGGGGCCGTCACCCACCTGACGAGGTGGTATATAGGTCGTGATCACGATGGTATATAGGTCCTGATCATCGACACACTCGTCAGTATGCGCCGCAGTGTGGTTCGACCGACCTCTATGCCCTCGCGCTCTCTGAGCAGCTCGCTCAGGTGAGTGTGATTGGTTCCCGAGTAGCGGGACCGCGCAAGGCGCAGCACCTCGGACCTCAGCGACTCTGGCGTCGCGTTGGGTGCTCGGCGTCCACGATGACCGTGAGCGAGTGCGGCTGCTCCCTCCTCACGGTAAGCCGCCAGGATACGCCTGGTGTGGCGTGTGCTCACTCCCATCAACGTGGCCGCCTGCTCCATAGTCATGTGCTCTGCCAGCAAGCTGTTGAGGACCCGTAGCCTTGCCTGCTCCTTCTGCGTCAATGTCACATTCTCCATAATGTGACTGCGATGATGAATCCCGGGCCACCTCGGCTCGGGTCTGACCCTTAATGTGACTGGCTTGGATGCCTTCAGAATGATCTGTCGACCTGATCTCGAGGTGGCCCACACGGTGTCGACGGCTTCGGCGAGCAGTGACCTTATAGCAACCGTGTTGAATGTCAAGAGGAATGAGTAACGACCTTCGGAGTCACATCGCGCCAAGGGGAGCGATGCTTGAGCATAGAGTTGAGGATGACCAGCAGTTTGCGCATGCAAGCGACAAGAGCCGCCTTCTTCGGCTTACCGTAGGCCAACAGTCTCTGGTAGAAGTCCCGTATGACTGGATTGAAGCGGCTGGCTGTCAGCGCTCCCATGTACAGGGTGGCACGAACCCGGGCGCGCCCACCCCATACGGTACGTTTACCCCGCAGCGTACCGCTGTCCCGGTTGAAGGGAGCCACTCCCACCAGGGCGGCGATCTGCCGACGATCCAGCGTACCCAACTCCGGCAGGTAGGCCAGAAGGGTGAGGGAGAGCTGCTCCCCCACGCCTGGAACGGTGCGTAGGAGGTCATCCTTCTCCCGCCATACGGGACTCTGACGGAGAGTCTGCCGCAGGTGATCAGCGACAATTACTTTTGCCGGTAGACGCTGACTATTCTTGCCGGTCGTGGGGGGAGACCATCTGGTACAGGAGGTACCGGATTGGTCACAGATCAGCAGGTAGTGCTACTGAGGAAGAAGCTAATGGAAGGCAAGAGTCAACAAGGGGCGGCAGCGGCATCGGGGATGAGCGTGCGGACGGCGCGGACGTGGCAGAGAGGCAGGCTGCCGTCGGAGAAGAAGGGCAAGCGGTGGTGGCGAACCCGACCGGACCCGTTCGCCGGGGTGTGGGCTACGAGAACGTAAGCCATACCGGACATACGATCCCGTGGTCCTGTATGCGTATGAGCTCGACAAGGTGCTGTTCCGCATCGAGCGCGCGGGCTTTGTGGTCTACTCGGTGCTTTCGGTCCGTGAGTATGCGAACTACCACGGGCTAGAGCTCCGCTTCGCCAAGGGGCTGATGGTGATCACGCAACTGGCGGAGCTGGAGGGGCGGTACCTCACGGACGCCGAGATGGTTGAAGAGTTGCAGCTCGCAGGGTTCCTTGATGACATCGCTGACATCGATGACCTCTCGCCGGGAAGGCCGGCGGAGTGACAGGCGCGACGGCGCGAAGGGTACTGTGCGTTGTCTGCCGCTGCCGCATCTCAGAGGCCAGACGGCAGAGGTTCCCCACGGCGATCACCTGCGCCGCGGGGTGCAGCCGGTATAACCGCAAGGAGCTCAGCCGCCGCACGAGCCGCCGCCACTACCGACGGCATCACCAACGCCGCCGACTCGGAGGGTTCGCCGGCCCAGGGTAGCCCCCCCCAGGGGCCATCGGCGTGGTGCCAGGAAATATCTCTCTAAATATATAATATCCTCGCTCTTAGGCTCAAACACAAACAATTTGTAGCTGGATGCAGGAGATAAGATGTGCATGAGCGAGCGTACACGTCACGCGGACAGGGTTGACAAGATGTACCCAAGGTGTGTCACGGGAGGTGAACGAACCAATGAGGAGACGACGACTATCAGCGGGGGAGATCAGCGCGATGAGGAGGTTCTTCGACGCCGGACACCCAATCAAAGACCTGAGCCGGAAGTACAACGTCCACCGTGAAGGTCGCGAGTCGGATATGTAACCGCAAGACCTATGTGGACGTGCGGGATGACTTGGGAACGATTCTTCCGCCGCCGCCCGTCCCGGAGACCGACCTTGTGGAGGTCGCGGCGCGTAGGCTATCGGGTGCGCGGTCTAGGTAAGGCCCGCCCGCTTACGCCGGACGCCGGTCACGAGGGCTCTACTCTCGACGGCAAGCGCGCCCATGCCCTGAGGCTGGGCAACGATACCGGAGACACGCAGACGCCCCCCGCGGTCGGCGATGTGGCCCCCCTCGATGGCCAGGTCCATGAGCTGGCCGCGCCGGCGGAGGCTGCGCCCATCGAGGTGGCCGCACCGGCCGACGCCGACTGAGCCGCTTGACCCCCTGCCCAAGCCCAAGCCAAGGGCCGCCGCGACGCTGGCCGGGGGAGTTGGCAGCGGCGTTAGCGACAGGGGCGTTGAGCTGCTCATGCGCAGCGCTGGCGGACGGAGCCCCGTAGAGCGGTGGTAACGGGCCTTGACCATGCTGGGGGCTCTGCACCCCTTCCGCCACGCCCTGCCCCCTGCCAGCGGGCGGCGCGGTGGGTTTCCGCCTTGGTCGCTACCCCCCTGTCGTGGCTCATGCCGCACTCCCCAGCTCGTTGAACATCAGCCTTTCGATCTCGAAGTCCTCCGACAGCGGAACCTGAATCCCCGTGTCCACAGCGCGGAGCGGGCGCGTGTAGTCCGCCCAGCCGCAGCGAATGCACTTCGGATCGTCGCCGTCCCAAAGCTGGCGAACCGCGCCGCGGCAGCGCGGACACGTCTCAGGCTGGCGGTAGGTCATGCCGCTTCCTTCCGCTCAAGCATCTCGTAGACGGTCCGCCATGGCGCCCGCCGCCGGTGCCACAACCCGACCGGTCGTATCGCGCGTTGCGGTGCGTTCCGGCCTCCGAACATCACGCGATGCCCCGCGACCGTCACGGCGCGGTCGGTACCCAGCAGTTGAAGGTAGCAGTACCCCGGCGACGGCTCCGAGCTCCACACGACTACCACACCACGCCGCCAGTCCTACGGACATTCCATCTGGAAGGGCTCAGGCGGCCAGAATTTTGGCCGCCGCGTGAGCGGAACGTCACTCGCTCGGATAATTCTCGCTTCGTCTTTTGCCATTGACTTCACCCCCTGATTGCAAGCTGCTGCAGGGCCGCGCCACGCTTCAGTAGCTGCGCCTGAGCCCTCTCTCGGGCGTCCTCGGTGGCCTGCACCGCCGCGCGCCGCAAATCCGGTAGCAGCTCCTCCGTCCACGCTTCGCATCGAAGGGAAAGTCGCAGTACCGCTCGATGAAGCCGGCGAGATGGTCAAGCAGTGCATCTTGCCCGCCCAAGACGGTCACAGCGGACTCTGGGAGCGTAGATGCGTTCGCCTGGAGCGCCTCGATCAGGCCGTGCCACGAGGCCACTTGCATCTCCGCCGCCATGACCTGGACGCCCTCGCGCTTGGCTGGTCCCTCTAATGCCGCTTTTGCCATGGGCAGTGGACTCAGGGCGCAGGTCAATGGCCCCGCCCGCTGCCAACGCGATCACCGGCCATTGCTTGACTTGGTCAAAGTCCGCTGCTGGCAGTCTGGTCAACGGGGGATAGGCCTGGTGATCCTGAGCGTACACCGGAACGCAGGCAGCCAAAGCCGAAAGGTGGCGGCGTGTCACGGATTTACGCAGTTGGTCTACACGGAGCATGGCCCTTGTCCGCATGTCATCCACTATCGACTGGTAGAAGTCCGTGTCTTGGCCCTCCGGGATGTACCCGGTGTAGTGCTCTAGCGGGTCCAGCCCCACGAGCAACCCGCTGTCCCCAGCGTAGATCTGAGTCTCGATGGCAGTGTAGGCCCTGAATAGCATGACCTCCACTTGCGCGATGGATTCCCCGTCGTGCTCGACCCAACCGCCGCCACGGTGCATGAAGCGGACAGAGTCCGGCGAATGGGTCACGATGATGTCCGCGCTGTTCAGACAGGCTATCCGCTGTAGGTCGCGGCTCTCCCGGTCGACAGCCACGTTGTCGAACTCCGTGACGTAGGAGTGACGGCATAGAACAGTCGGCGAACACTTGGGGTTGTCTAGCTTGGGATCGGGGGTCATGTGCGATTACGAAAAGCGTTCGCCCCCTTTTCCTCAGACATACGTAGGTCGACCGTTACAACCGTTACAACAGCCATTTGTAACGGTTGTAACGGTCGACCCACTTCTAGCTCACGTGCGTGCGCGCGGTGGAGTCATTACGGATTTCGTAATCAGCCTACCGTGCCTCAATCTTCCTCTCCGAAGCACACCGGGCAGACGCCAGAGCCGTCGCACTCGACGCACGGCTCCTCGACCGGCAAGTCCGGGTAGATTCCGGTTCCTTCGCACGTTGGGCATTGCCCTGCTTCGCAGCAGTCGCGGGTGCTCATCAGGCGGTTCGCCTCCATTCCAAACCTCTGTTCAGGCTGTTTCTGAGAACGGAGTCGGATTGGTCTGGGAACGCCAGGCCCGTCACCGCTCGTCTCAGATGGCCGTCGATCTCATCACGGCAATCCCGTTCCATGTGGCTCGGGTGTCCCACTGTGGGGTCGCCGGCGAAGGGCTCGTCGCAGTATCGACAGAATCCTTTGGGCATTTACTCCTCCTCTCCTGAGCACACCGGGCAGTTGGAAGCCGCCGGGTAGCGTTTGATCCCTGGCCTCTCCCAGCAGGCCAGGCTCCCCCCAGCTTCTAGGAACACAGAGAAGACATCTTGACCGTCCCATGCTATCCGCTCGACCTCGCCGCCCTGGTCGAAAGCAAAGTCGTCGGGAACCTGCCAGATACTCACGTCAGATTCACCCTCTTCAAGCTGTATGTATTCACCACTGGATAGTAGCGCGACAAACATTAGGCTGTTCTCCTCACTTGGCTTTGCAGGCCGCCGGGCCTAGCAGTGGTCGAAGACGTGACACGCGCACCCGCAGGTCGCGCCGCAACGGCGGGGCTGGTAAGCCGCCGGCGTCTGTGTGTGGCGCGGTCGAGGTGGACGGCCTACGCCGTCACGAAGTGCCTAGAAGTAGGTCCACGGCGGTACAGACGCGGTGCTAGTGGAAGGGCGTTGACGCCTGTATAGACGGGCGCACGGGCTGAACCCGTGGCTTCGGCTGCAGAACCAACTCGACAAGGCCCGTACGTCCGTTGTCCAGAAGCGACCAGCGGGTTGTATCCGTGGACAAGAACCTCAGGAGTCGGGACACCCACACATGGCGGTCTCAACGGTCTGGGCAGGCGCTGGGACGCAGCCCTGGCAGCACTCGAGACCGGAACGGACATCACCGATGCTGACGACACCGCTGTCGACAACGGCACTGTCAGAGTCCGCAAGGCCCCTGACAGGTCAAGTAGAAGGCCCACTCCACTTCAGACGGCAAGGTGGAACGCTGTTCAGAAGGCGAAGCGCAGGGGGTTGTCGATTCGAGGGGTCGCCCGGGAAGTCGGCATCCATCGGGACACGGCGAAGAAGTACATGGAAGCTGTGAGCCCGCCCATGAAGCGGGAGCGGGTCGGATAGGTGCCGTCTGTTATCATCGCGAGCAGCACGAGTGACATTTTCGCTGGCCGTCGACACCCCGTGTCCTAAGATTACTCCGCCCTTGACAGGCGACTTGACACAGGAGCAAATTGGGGGATCCAACACGATTGGAGAATAGTTAGCCGGGATTTCCCATATTGGGGGTTTTCAGACTCAAAGGGCAGCCCAAACGAGATGTTAGCATCATAGTCAGGTCCTGCAAGGCCAGTCAATCGTCGGTCTGTCCAATAAGAGATGCGTTTGCAGTCGTAGAGCACCCTTCTTGTCCGTCTTCATCGTCCTCGTGTCCCCTGCCAGTGGGGTGAAAGCGCATTGAAGACAAACCGACTCCCTGGAGCGCTCTCCCCCTCTTGACAAGATCGTGGTTGCATTCTCCCTCAGCTTGGCGCCGGCGATAACCGGCCGATACGATCCAACACTCCCTGGAACAACCTTCGAGGAACCGACATCTCGGACAACTGAAAGATCAACCACCGGGAGTGCCGCACCAGACGGCCTCCCATCTTGATCAGCTTGACCTGCACGCTCCGCAGCGACCAGTGCTTGACCGCCTTGGGCAGACACAGCCGGCGAAGGAAGTTCCCAAGGTTGTATGCCAGGACGAACAGAGACAGACGCACCCGGTTGGCCACGAACCGATGGCACGACAGCCGAGTCCAGTTGAGGGCGTACTTACCCTCTTTGATCCACTGCTCGGCTGTCCCTCGACCATTGTAGAAACGCACCACTCCTTCGGGGCCAGCCGTCATGTTCGTGACTATGAAGCCCACCCGGGGGAACAGCTCTCCCCTGTGCCACTCCACCTTGGCCACCACCCGCCGAGCACGGTCCCAACTCCCGGCACGATACCAAAAGTCGTCGTATCGGATCACTGGACGCTTCGGCGGCCTGCCCACAGGCCTCCTGAGCAGAGGGACGATCTCCCGTTGCAGCACCTCGTTGCCGGGGAGTCTTGTAGCGTAAAGGACGTGCCGCTCTTCGAGGTACTCATAGATGTCCGGCTTAGGGAATGTAGCGTCCCGTTTCCCCTAAAACGCGCCATCGCCGACACCCTGAGTGTGGTACCGAGCGGCGTCTCGTGGTTGTAAGCGTAGCTGTTTCTAATCGTGGCCGGGCAGCCAAGGTGTGAAAATCCGCGTCAGGCTACGGCGCCCGCCGCAGCCTGACGGCTACATTGTACGGACTACGCCTACGACTCTGCCCTGGACCGAGACGTTTTCGGCTGGGACCTCTATTGGGGTCATGGAGCTGTTGGCCGGGTGCAGGGTGACCGTGCCGTTATGGACCTGGAAGTGCTTCAGGGTGACTTCTTCCTTGTCCTTGAGGAAGGCGGCTACCATGTCGCCGTTTTCGGGTCGGCTGACGGGCTCCATGAGCACGAGGTCGCCGTCGGCTACGAGCGCGTCGATCATCGACTCGCCCTTGACCCTTAGTGCGAAGACTTCGGGCTTGCCCCCGGTCATGAAGGACGGCAGGTCGACGCTGTCTATCTCCACGGCCTTCCAGGTGTCGGACGAGGGTATCTGGAGGGGTTCTCCGGCGGCGATGGTGCCGAGGATGGGCACGTGGACCATGTCGCGCCTGGGGCTAAAGCTGTCGTCGAGCAGCTCGATGCCGCGGGAGACCTCGGCCTGCCGCTTGAGGTAGCCCTCCCTCTGGAGGATGCGGAGGTTGTAGTCGACCACGGAGGTTGAGCTTATCTCGCATCCCGCTTGTATGTCCCGCACCGTGGGCGGGAAGTGGTGCTCGTCCAGGAATTCCCCGATAAACTCTAGTATCCTCTGCTGCTTGTCCGATAGAGTCTTGGTGCTCACTGTACTGTCCTCTCTTTCAGATTTCCTGGCGCTGCTGCCGCCATGAGTACGCATGTTCCGAACAAGATAGCACGCCCAAAGGACGCGTGTCAAGCGCGTACTGGCCCGTGTTGGCACGTGTTGGTACTGAGGCATGGCGGGGTAGGCATGAAGGAGTGGTTTTCGAAACCCCGTGAAGGAGGAGCTGTTTCGAGTCTGAAGAGTTGTGGCCGGTTGTCGCGGTGGACACCGGCGGCGGGCTTGCTTTATTCTTAGCGTCAGCCTGCCGCCCGAGCTGGAGGGCCGAGCACTTGGCCGGGCAGGGCTGCGCACGAAGCTAAGGAGGCCAGAGTTGGGGAAGTTCAAGGTGGTCACGTCCAGTCCGAAGGGGGCGGTCGCTGGGCCCGTGGAGGTTGCCTACGCGCTGGAGCTGGAGGCGTTGGCGCCCATAGGCGCCGAGATCGTCGTGGCCGACGCGGGGAGCGATGAAGCGTTCCTGAGTGAGGCTCGCGATGCTGACGCCATAATCTCAGGCCACGGCCTGACCGCGACAGTCATCGACGGGCTCGAGAGGTGCAGGGTGATCGCCGTGGGCAGCGTCGGCACCGACGGCATCGACATTGCGAGGGCAACTGAGAGCGGGATTCCGGTTACCAACGTGCCGGACACCTTCATTGAGGAGGTGGCCGACCACACGATGGCGATGATCCTCGGCACGTACCGCCGGCTGACCCTCATGGACAAGATGGTGCGCGAGAACCGATGGTCGGAGGGCAGGCCATACCTCTACAGCTTTCCCCGGCTGATGGGCCAGACGTTGGGCCTGATCTCCTTCGGGCACGTGGCGAGGGCCGTGGCGAAGCGCGCCGCACCGTTCGGGATGCGCATAGTGGCTTACGACCCTTACGTCGAAGAGTTGATCATGTCCGAGCACGGGGTCGAGCCCGTGAACTTGGACGAGCTCCTGGAGCGCTCCGACATCGTTTCGATGCACGCGCCCGGCAGAGAAGAGACGACCCACATGCTGGGCGAGGAGCACTTCAGGCTGATGAAGCCGGACGCGCTCTTCATTAACAACGGCAGAGGCTCGACCGTGGACGAGCCGGCGCTGATCCGGGCGCTGGAGCAGAAGTGGATCGCCGGTGCGGGGCTCGACGTGCTGGAGCAGGAGCCTCCCGACCCGGAGAACCCTCTGTTGCACATGGAGAACGTGGTGCTGACGGCCCACGTCGCGTCGGCGTCTTCGAGGTTCGACCCGCAGCGGCGGCGCAGGGTGGGGCGCGAGGT
This sequence comes from Dehalococcoidia bacterium, assembly GCA_965262055.1. Classification (GTDB taxonomy): domain Bacteria; phylum Chloroflexota; class Dehalococcoidia; order Lucifugimonadales. Next base: position 3,557,648 of record CBDHEI010000002.1, on the reverse strand, counting down.
CGCGCTCGTGCTCACGGGGCGTTGGCCCATGGCGTGTGTGAACCCGTCGGTGCTGGAGCGGACGGAGCTTCGTCGCTGGCAGCCCTACTCGATGGAGCGCGGGCCGGCCCGGTAGCGGGGCGCAGAGCCGGTCACACCATGAAAATAGGGCTCGTATCGGCCTTTGACTACTCGTTTCATGGCGGTGTGACGGACCACATACGGAACCTCGCCAGCCAGCTAGAAGCGGCCGGGCACGATGTGGTGGTCTTCGGGCCTTGCTCAGACACGACTCGAGTGCCCGACAACTTCGTTCCGATGGGAAGGCCGGTGCCCATACCGAGCAACGGATCCATCGCGCGGGTCTCCGTGTCCGTGTGGCTGAGTCCCAGGATAAAGCAACTCCTGAACAGGGAGGCCTTCGACATCATCCACCTGCACGAGCCGTTCTCCGGTTTCGTGCCCTTGAACACCCTCAGCGTCTCCGAGACGGTGAACGTAGCCACCTTCCACTCCTACCGGAGTTCGCACTTCTTCAGGATCGGGGGCACCGCGCTGACCAACCCCTACTTCCGCCGGATTCACGGGCTGATAGCGGTGTCCAAGCCTGCGAGGGACTTCATCAGCCAGCATTTCCCAGGGGACTACCGGACCATTCCGAACGGCATCCAGCTCGAGCAGTTCGCCGCCGGCGCCGGCCCGCTCCCGCACTTGAGGGACGGCATGATCAACCTGCTCTTCCTGGGCCGCCTGGAGAAGCGGAAGGGCCTCAAGTACCTGCTGTCGGCCTTCAGCCGCCTAAAGTGGGACTGGCCGAACCTGAGGCTGATCGTCGTGGGCCCCGGGAAGCCGGACGACGACTCGTACCGGATCATGAGCGAGCGGAACCTGCGGGACGTGGTGTTCGTGGGCGGGGTTTCGGAGGAGGAGAAAGTCAGGTACTTCAGGAGCGCGGACATCTACTGCTCGCCGGCGACGGGGCGTGAGAGCTTCGGGATTGTGCTGCTGGAGGCTATGGCAGCGGGCAGACCGATCGTTGCGACCTCTATCGAGGGCCATTCGAGCGTCATGACCGACGGCCGCGAGGGGCTGCTGGTGCCTCCCAAGAACGACGAGGCGCTCGCGAACGCCATTGACCGCCTGATCCGCGACCCCGGGCTGAGGGAGAGGCTGGCCGCGAACGGCGCCGAGAGGGTGCAGCGGTTCCGCTGGGAGAAGGTGGCGGGCGAGGTGATGGACTACTACGTCGAGTGCCTAGAGGCGTCCCGCGTCGCCGCGCTTCCCTGACGCGGTGTTCTACCTCCGTCGTCCCCGCGCCCTAGGGCCTGAGACGCGATGAACAGGGCGGCGGTGCGGCGTCTGCTTCGCGCCTACATCGAGGAGCCGGTAGCCAGGACCCTGGCCCGGCTTGGGGTCAGTCCCAACGTCATTACCCTGGCGGGGCTCGTCGGCGCCTGCGGGAGCGCGTACCTGCTGAGTGTGGGCAGCTTGGCGCTGGGGGGCGTCGTCATGCTGGCGGCGGGCGTGCTGGACCTGTTCGACGGAGCGGTGGCGCGGCTGACGGGGCGCGCGTCCAAGTTCGGCGCCCTGCTGGACTCGACCGCCGACCGGGTGTCCGAGGCGGTGGTGCTGCTGGGGCTGCTGGTCTACTACATGGACGAGCCGTCCACGCTGGGCGCTGTACTGGCGTTCGCAGCAGTGGTTGGGTCGATGATGGTTAGCTACGTGAGGGCGCGGGCTGAGGGCTTGGGTGTGCACTGGACGGGCGGCGTAATGACCCGGCCCGAGCGCGTGGCCGTGCTGGGCGCGGCCGCCATCGTGGGCGAGTGGTGGGCCCCCGCCGTGCTGGCCGCGCTGGCCGCCATAGCCGCGCTGACGACGCTGACGACGCTGCAGCGGGTCTTCTACGTGCGGCGGGTGCTGTCAGGGGACGAGGCGGAGGGCTAGAGCAGCCCGTCCCAAGCCGCAGCCAGCCTCACCGCAGCAGAGGCCAGTCGCCGCTGTCCTTCATCTTCTTGACGACGATACGCAGCTTGTCCGTGTCGCTCAGGAAGGGGTCGTACTGCTCCAGCAGGCTGGCCAGGCTCTGCTCGACCGTGTCGGTGCTAGTTTCGACGGTCAGCTTGTTGGCGATGGCGGACCTCTCGAACTCCTCTTCGAACCGCGCGGAGACCATCTCGATGTCCTCTTCGGGTACGACCTGGTGTGGATGTGGATTCTGGGCCATGCGCCGGCTTATGACGTCCGGGGAGGCCTTCACTAGGCCAAGCACCATGTCGGGGGCGTGAGTGAGCATCTCCTTCTCGACAGAGTCCTGGACGACGCGGCGCTCGACGCCGACGGGCCACGGGCCCTTGATGCCGTATCCCCAATAGAGCGGGCCGTAGATCGACTCCTCGATGTGTAGGCCGACGGCCATGAAGTCGGGGCCCCTGAACGAGCCGGGGTTGATGTGGTAGTAGAGGCTGTACCTGTTGTACATCTCCTTGAGCTTGGGGCTGAGGGCGAGCACCTGCTCCTGCTCCTCGGCGGTTGGCGCCAAGGGTGGGTCGTGTTCCTGGTGCCCCGAGGTGAAGGGGAGCTTCCAGTGATCGTGGAAGAGTACTGTGCCGCCGTCGAGGTTGGCGTTGGCCCAGTCGAAGACAGAGCGGGCCAGTGTGGTGGTGCCGGAGTATTCGCATCCGATCAGGACCAGTCTCATTGTGAGTCCTCCATAGTGCCGGACGCCGGTCGGGGCGCCGCATTGCCGCGCGGGGTGGGCAGGCGGGTGAACGAGGCGGTCAAGAGCCCAGCAGGGGCCATTGTCCTCCGTCCTTCATCTTCTTGACGACGATGCGGAGCTTGTCCGCGTCGTTCAGGAACGGGTCGAACTGCTCCAGCAGGCTTGCCAGGCTCTGCTCGACGGTGTCGGTGCTGGTGTCGACGGTCAGTCTGTTGGCGATGGCGGACCTCTCGAACTCCTCCTCGAACCGCGCGGAGACCATCTCTACGTCCTTCTCTGGCACGACCTGGTGTGGATGTGGGTTCTCGGTCATGCGGCGGCGTATCACGTCCGGTGAGGCCTTCACTAGGCCAAGCACCATGTCGGGGGCGTGAATGAGCAGCTCCTTCTCGACCGAGTCCTGGACGATGCGGCGCTCGACGCCGACCGGCCAGGGCCCCTTGATTCCGTAGCCCCAGTAGAGGGGGCCGTATATCGACTCCTCGATGTGGAGGCCGACGGCCATGAAGTCGGGGACCCTGAATATGCTGGGGTTGGTGTGGTAGTAGAGGCTGTACCTGTTGTACATCTCCTTGAGCTTGGGGCTGAGGGCGAGCACCTGTTCCTGCTCCTCGGCGGTGGGCGCCAGTGGCACGTCGTGCTCCTGGTGGCCGGACGTGAAGGGGAGCTTCCAGTGGTCGTGGAAGGGCACCGTGACTCCGCCGATGTTGGCGTTCACCCAGCCGAAGACTGAGCGTGCCAGTGTGGTGGTGCCAGCGTATTCGCATCCGACCAGGACCAGTCTCATTGTGGGGCCCCCATAGTGCCTGACGCCGGTATGGGCGTCGCATTGCCGCGCAGTCTGGGTAAGTTAAGGGAACGAGGCGCTCAAGAGCCCAGCAGAGGCCATTCCCCGCCGTCCTTCATCTTCTTGACGACGATGCGGAGCTTGTCCGTGTCGTTCAGGAACGGGTCGAACTGCTCCAGCAGGCTGGCCAAGCTCTGCTCGATCGTGTCGGTGCTGGTGTCGACGGTCAGCTTATTGGCGATGGCGGACCTCTCGAACTCCTCCTCGAACCGCGCGGAGACCGTCTCTACGTCCTTCTCTGGCATGACCTGGTGTGGATGTGGGTTCTCGGCCATGCGGCGGCGTATCACGTCCGGTGAGGCCTTGACCAAGGCCAGCACCATTTCGGGGGCGTGGAGCAGCAGCTCCTTCTCGACAAGGCCCTGTACGACGCTGCGCTCGACGCCGACCGGCCACGGGCCCTTGATCCCGTAGCCCCAGTAGAGCGGGCCGTATATCGACTCCTCGATGTGGAGGCCGACGGCCACGTAGTCGGCTCGCCTGAAGCTGGAGGGTCTGGCGTGGTAATAGAGGCTGTACCTGTTGTACATCTCCTTGAGCTTGGGGCTGAGGGCGAGCACCTGCTCCTGTTCCTCCTCGGTGGGCGCCAGGGGCAGGTCGTGCTCCTGGTGTCCTGAGGTGAAGGGCAGCTTCCAGTGGTCGTGGAAGAATGGCATGCCGCCGTCGAGGTTGGCGTTGATCCAGTCGAAGACGGAGCGTGCCAGTGTGGTGGTGCCGGAGTACTCGCATCCGATCAGGACCAGTTGCATCTTGGGGCCTCCATCGAGCCGGACGCCGGTTGTGGCGCCGTATTCCCGCGCTGGGCGGGGGAAATAGCATACCACCGGCAGAGTCGGAACTGTGATTAGTGCGACGGGTGTGATTGGGATGCTTGGGATAGTGGTGTCAGCGCGATTCGAGGCTTTTGAGGGTGCGCAGCGAGCTCTCGATGTGGCTGGACATCACTACCTCGTTGTGAAGGACGCTCCTGATGACGCCGTCGCCGTCGATGACGTAGGTTACGCGAGAGGTGCCCAGCCCGAAACGGCGCTGGACATCGTAGAGGCGGCGAATCTCCCCCGCGGCGTCGCTGCCGAGGCCGAACGGGGCGCCGGTGGCGTCGCCGAAGCGCCTGAGCCTGTCCGCGCCGTCGGTGCTGATGCCGATCACGACGGCGTTGTGTGCAGTTAGGTCTTCGTAGGACTCGCAGAAGCCCCCTACCTCAACCGTGCAGCCGTGCGTGAAGGCGCGGGGGTAGAAGAACAGGACGACGTTCCCTCCCCGGTTCTCCGAGAGTGTGAACCGCTCTCCTGAGCCGAGGGTAACCGTGAAGTCCGGAGCCTGGGTGCCAACCTCTAGCATCGTGAGGTCGCTGTCATCCATTCAAGCCGTCTCGGTTGAGGACCGTCCTAAATGTCAACGACAAGCGACGCTTGCGGTCTCGCCGTCCGCTGTCCAGGTTCTCGGTCTTTCGGGGCGCAATGCCATGCTGCCAGATGGAGCGCGACGAATCGGTTAGCACAACACAGGAACCGCGTTGCAGCAGGGCTGGAGTCTTGTCCTTCCAGTGCTGTGCGAAATCCATTTCCCAGTCATCCAGTAGCGATATAGTGCAGACCGTTGGTCCGAAACCGGGGTGATCGGTGTGCATCGCTATGCCCTGACCGGGCAAATACTCGTTCACGATAACTTGCTCGGGCACCCGATCAAAGAGGCCGGTCTCCTCGTATAGTTTCTGGGCCAACTTGGCAAGCCAATCTGGCAACACTCCAATGTGCATATCCGGCGTGATCGCACGGGCCTTGTAATCGTAGCGCCATCCGTAATGCTGGACGCGACGGCTAAGATCATTACGCCACTGGTTTGCAACAGCATCAACCTGCTCGACACAGTAGTTCTGTTCCTCTGGAGTCAAGAAACCCTCAAGGAGTTTGAGACCTGGAACTGCTGCTACATCCTGCAAGCCTGAAAGGCCACTAATATCATGGTTAATGTGGCGGGCCGTCACCAGGCCTGCGTGCTTGTCCGTGAAATCCGTATCGAGCAAAGATAGTTGAGATGACATCGCGAAACCTCCTATCATCATGCGGGATATAGCCAAGCAAATTTCGCGCTTTCACCGTCGTTGATGTGGGTTGTCTGAACTTGGCATTGCTGATTACGTATGCCGACACGCTCCAAGCTATTCAGCAACAAGTCCCAACCCTTCGCAAACTCCATAGGCCGTCCGCGAGCGTCAACAGCCACCAGAGCACAATTGGATTGACCGTCCATCAATTCGCTGATATGGACTATGACCTGTGTGAATTTGTTGATATCACAAGTGGCATGAGCCTGCACAAGTACATGACCAAGAGTAATGGTGTAGTCTGTGCTCTCATGATGGTTTTCCGTCAATTCCTGCAAGAGAGCTTCGGGATCGTGGCAGTAATGCAATTTTGGGTAATCCGGTATGGTTGGCGTCAGCCTGGATCGTACCTCTTGAGCGAGACATAGCATTGCCGGACTATGGTCCAACCCATATAGGTCAACACGGTCAGGCTCGATGCCCTCTTCATTCGCCCAGTCGAGGAATGCCCATGAAAACAGGCCAGCTCCACAACCAATGTCGACGTGAGCCTCTCGGCCCCCAGACGCTGTCAGATCCTGTAGCACCTCTAGATAGCGATCGTACCGGTAGTGCTCCCGAGCGCCACGCTGAGCATCGCCTCCCTTGCCGACATAGAAATCAGTGTGCTGCACCACCTCCGCAAATCCAGCATCATTACGCACCACATGTCCGGGCTGGTGCGAAGGACAGATATCATGCTCTTCCATGATGTCCCGTATGATGCGTCGATACTGCGCCTTGACGCCCATATTGGGCGACCTCCAACCGATGATGCCTTCTATCCCAGTGCGTAGGAGTGGTTGAGATATAGGATCAAACCTCCTATATCGGCTTGGAACGCTCGTGGCTCCCAAGTTGAACTGTCCCTCATATCCTTGAATATTATATTAAACTATTCCACTTCGTTGGGCCACATAGTTGCGACTGGATACTTTGTGGCAGTCCCTTCAACCGCCGCGGACCAGGGCAAGGTAGGCGTCGAACAGCCAGTCTCCCCATAGAAGCGCGGGGATGGCGCCGGCTGACATGAAGACTGCGTAGGGGAGCGGGTGTGTCGGGGGTGCGCGGCGGACGGCCAGCAGGTAGATGGCCCATGCGCCGCCGGTTACGGCTGTGACGATGCCGGCGGTGATGATGCTGGGGTAGCCGAGCAGGAGCCCGATGAGGAAGGCGTACTTTACGTCGCCGCCGCCCATGGACCGGGGCTTCGCGAGGTTGATGGCCAGCAGGAGCAGGAACGCGCCCGCCGCCGAGAGCAGCGAGTTGGCGAGGGAACCGAGCGGTGCCTCGCTGCCCAGGAAGCCCCTCGTCATGCCGAGCTCGGTCCAGAACGGTGCCGCGATAAGCGCGGCGGCGACCCCGTACAGGAGCGCGCGGTTCGGGACCAGCCTGTGCTCGAGGTCGATGAGCGCGATGGCGATTAGCAGCAGGACGGCTGCGAGCAGCACGACGGCTAGGACGGTCAGGCCCGCCGTGGCGTAGACGGCGATGAGCGCAACGGAAGAGAGGACCTCAACGGCGACCAGGTGGGCCGGTGGTCTTGTGCCGCAGGCGACGCATTTGCGCTTCTGAAAGGTGACGAAGAGACGGGTGTGGCCGCTGGCGCACCTGGAACGGGCGTCGTCCGGCGGCGGGGTGGGGTGGAGCCTGCCTGCGGCCGCTATGACGAGGGGGCCGACCGCTGGGCTTAGGAGGCCGAGGACGACGATGGACAGGTAGGAGCTCACGGCCAGTCGTATGGGTGCGGGTCGGGGGCTTATGGAATTGTACACCGTCCGTGCGGGGCGCGGTGCTGACCGCCCTCAAGTACGCGAGAAGATGACCACGGTTTCTCTTGGATGAGAAGCGGACGACTAGATACGGTTATGGATGCCGGAGTGCCCCTCCGGGAATCCAGCCGAGGTTGGTGGAGAGATGAGACACGTCACCATATCGCCCAAACGTCTAATCGAGGTCGCGTCCGTCCTGCTTGGCGGCCTGCTGTTGCTGTTGCTGGCCACGGCGTGCGGGTCGGGGTCCGGGCCTATCGTGTTCACCTCGGATCGGGACGGCAACAGGGAGCTGTACTCGGTGCGCAATGGGGACGGCGAGACGAACATCACGAACACGGCGCAGGACGAGTACTCGCCCGCAGTGTCGCCGGACGGGCAGTGGGTCGCATTCCTGGCGGTCGAGGGAAGCGACGTCATACTGGAGGCGATGCGGGTGGACGGGACGGAGCGGCAGCGGCTCACGCCAGGCCCCGGCCTGCGGTCGATGCCCCGGTGGGACCCGGACAGCAGCCGGATCGCCTACGTGCAGGAGATGGACGGCGTGAGCAACATCTACGTCGTGGGCATCGACGGCTCTGAGGCCATGAGGCTGAGCTCCATCCCGTCGGTTGAGGTGGGCAACTGGTCCCACGACGGGCAGTCGGTCGTGTTCGCCGCACGGGTCGGCGAGGAGAGAGGCATCTACGTGCGCAACCCGGACGGGGTGAACGAGTTCAGGCTGACGGACGCGGCGGATACGAGCCCCATCTGGTCGCCGGACTCGGAGATGATCGCGTTCCTGTCGAGGCGCGGCGGCGGCGTTGACCTGTTCGTAATGAACGCGGACGGCAGCGAGCCGCGACAGCTTACCGACAACGACGCGTCCGAGTACCAGATATCGTGGTCGCCAAGCGGCAGGCAGGTGCTGTTCGTGTCGGAGGTCGACGGCAACCCGGAGGTCTACGCAGTGGACCTGGAGCACAAGCTAGTGCGGCTGACGACCAACAAGATTCGGGACGACGAGCCGGTATGGTCTCCCGACGGACGCCAGATTGCATTCGTCTCGTACGGGGACTCCGACCCGGAGATATTCGTGATGGACGCGGACGGTGGGAGCCAGGACCGGCTCACCAACAACAGCTACCGCGACAGCACGCCTTCCTGGTAGGCGCGGGCTAGATTACTCCACGCGCCCGGCCCAGAGGCGCCTCATCTCGGCGCTGGACTCGAGAAGTGCGTCCAGCTTGCCTGCGGACTCGACGCGGCCGTTTTGAAGCACGACTATGTGGTCGGCGCGGGCGAGGGCGGTCCGGCGGTGGGAGACGACCAGGCTGGTAACGCCCTCCAGCTCGAAGAGGCGCTCCCAGAGGGTCTGCTCGGTGGCGACGTCGAGTGCGCTGGAGAGGTCGTCGAAGACCAGCAGCTCGGAGTCGCGAACGAACATGCGCGCAGCCGCCGTCCGCTGCACCTGCCCGCCGGACAGCCTCACGCCGCGAGGCCCCACCACCGTGTCCAGCCCGTGCTCCAGCTCGGCCACGTCGCGCTCCATGACGCCGAGCCGCACGGCGGCGGAAAGCTCGCTCTCGCTCGCGTCGCGTCCCATGAGGATGTTGTCGCGCAGGGTGTCGCTGAAGAGCCACGGCGTCTGCGGGGTGTAGGCGCAGCGGGGCGGCACCAGGAAGGTGCGCGGGTCCGCAACGTGCTCGCCGTTCCAGAGCACCTCCCCGGCGTCCATGGGCAGCAGCCCCAGGATCGCCTCCAGCAGGGTTGTCTTGCCGGAGCCGATGCGCCCGGTCACGACGGTGAAGGAGCCGCGTGGCAGCTCCAGGCTGAAGCCCTCTATGCCGCGGCCCGACTCGGGATGCCTGTACGTCAGCCCGTCCAGCGTCAGGCTCTCCAGCCGGTGCAGCGGGGCCTTCCGCGTGAGCTGCTCCTGCGGGATTGCGCCCCTGAGGTAGAGCTTGCCCTTCGCGACCAGCTCCTCCGGCCTGGACTCCGGTATGAGCTCCTTAAGCCCGAATCCACCGAAAGACGACTTTGGGGACAGTCCTTGAAGAAGCCAGAGGGTGCTCCTCTGAATCTGGGAGAATGGTTTTGAAACAGAAAACCGCCCGGAAACAAGGAGCACCCAGTAGATGCTGCCACAGAATAATCCCGACCGTATCGGCGTCGTCTTTGACGACCACCGCCTGGTGGCCAATGCCGGCCTGCTCCTGCCGGCCACCCTTGCACAGCACCTGGGCCTGCGGGAACTCGTCGACCATCACCTCGACCTAGGCTGCGCATCGGGGCGGGCGAACACGGGGGACAAAATGCTGACGCTGGTCGCTTCCGCGCTGGCGGGCGGCGACTTCATCGACGACGCCGATGCGCTGCGTGCTGGTGGGACGGTCGGTGTTCTCGGCTGCGTGGTCAAGGCGCCATCCACCCTGGGCACCTTCCTGCGCAGTTTCCGGTGGGGGCATGTCCGTCAACTCGACCGGGTGAGCCGCCAGTTGCTGGCACGCGCATGGGCCGCTGGGGCCGGACCCGGCGACTCGCCCCTGACCATCGACCTGGACTCCACCATCTGCGAGACCTATGGACTGGACAAAGAAGGGGCGCGACACCACAACTACACCGGCGTGCGGGGCTATCACCCACTGCTGGCCATCGCCGCCGGAACCGGCGATGTGCTGATGTCCCGGCTGCGCGAGGGCCGTGCCAACACCGCTCGCGGCGCTGCCCACTTCCTGCGTGAAACGGTGGGGCGGGTGCGCTACGGTAGGGCCAGCGGCCAACTCACGGTGCGCGCCGACAGCGGCTTCTACGCCCACGCTCTCGTCGCCGTCTGCCGCGAGATGAGTGTCCGCTTCTCCATCACCATCCGCCAGCACAAAGGCCTGCGGGAGTTGATTGAGGCGATCCCCGAGCAGGACTGGACGCCGATTCCCTACTGGATGGACGGCGCCGCCGATGTGGCCGAGACCACCTATACCCCCTTCCAGAGTGAACCCGACGCCGCGCCGGTGCGGCTCATCGTCCGGCGGGTGAAGCCCACGCCCGGTTCCCAGTTGGCCCTCTTCGCCACCTACAGCTATCACGGCTTCATCACCGACCGGGACGGGGAAACCCTGGAACTGGAGGCCGATCATCGCCGCCACGCCGAGATCGAGAACGCCATTCGAGACCTGAAACACGGCGTCGGACTCAACCATCTCCCCTCGGGGCGCTTCGCCGCCAACGGCGCCTGGCTGGCGGTGCAGGTGATGGCACACAACCTCGCCCGCTGGACAGCGCGCATCGGTCTGGCCGAACGGACCGTGACCACCAAGACCCTCAGGCGGCGGGTCTTCGCTCTGGTGGGACGGATCACCCACTCGGCGCGCCGCCTTACCCTGCATCTTCCCCAGCATTGGCCTTGGGAAACCCAGTTCACTCGCGCCATGGCCCGGCTGCGAGCCATTCCACTCCCCGCCTGACTGCCAGCCTGCAACTGACCCAACTTCCCTGAAAACTCGTGCCACCCCGGTCCGCGAGAGTTCCCTGCTGCGTATTCTCTCGCCATCCCGCGCATCGCAGCTCCCGCAGAGGGCCATAGGGGCCCTATGCGGCGACTGAAGACCGTTCGCCGACCTCCAATCTACCCCAATGAGCCCAGCCATCTCCCCTGTAGCTCCCTCACCCACCCTGCCGCTGTCCTCACGCCGTCCATAGGTGTCCTTCGGTGGATTCGGGTTAAGCCTGTCGAAGGAGACGCGAGACCTTCGGAGGCTGGCGAGCAGCTCTCCGATGCGCTGGAATATCCAGACGACCGAGTACTGACCGAGGACGTTGATGAACAGGGCGAAATCGCCAACGGTAAAGGAGCCTGACCGCATTTGCTGGGCCGCGGCGAGCAGTATGACACCGGCCATGATGATGACGACTCCGCCGTTCAGCGCTTCGATAACGCCGTCGATGATCCCTTCCCTCAGGTCGGCGCTCCGCCTGCGGTCGCTGAGACGGTCGAAATGGTCCCTTGCCCGCTCCTCGGCGCCGGCCACCTGCAGGACCTGGACCGCCCCCAGGAACTCGCCTAGGGAGCCGGAGACCCGTGCGGTCGCCTGCCTGCTCCTGAGCCGTAGAGTTTCGATCCGGCTTCCCAGCGCCCTGGTGATTCCGAAGACGGCGACACCGGGAAGAAGTGCGACGAGGGTTATCAGCGGATCGATCCTGGCCATCACGTAGAAGCCGACCAGGAGGCCGACCGCCGCCCCCGTCAAGAGCGTGCCTAGGAAGATGGGCTGAACGGCCTCCTCCACGTCGTCCCTGAGCCTGTTCAGCATCTCGCCCGAGCTGAGGCCGGGGCGCTGGGGGCGAGTGGCAAGGGTGATGCTGAGGATGTTCCGTTGGATGCGCCCTTGGACGAGGCTCATCAGGAAGTCGTTGCCGACCCTGAAGCCGTACTGGAAACCGAGCAGGTTGACCGTGGTGAAAGCGGTGTAGAAGGCGATCAGGGTGTAGACGTCGAACCCAGCCTGAGCTCCGTCGGTCAAGGCATCGAAGATCAGCTTTTGCAGCAGCCCGCCTATCACGTATTGGCCCTGGTACAGAATCGCGATCACGACCACCACGACGAATCCGGGAAAGTCGTGCCAGACGAGACGCAGCAGGTACGAGCGGACGGTCATGCGAGCGCCTCTTCCAGCCCCGTCTTTAGAAGACGCGAGTAGTGGGACGAGGGGTCGCCGGCCAGGGCATCCCGCTCGCCGTGCTCCAGGATTCTTCCGTTGTCGATGACGACAATCTCGTCGACGCGTTCCACGGTAGCCAGCCGGTGGGCTATCATCAGGGCCGTGCGTCCCTCCAGCAGCCGGTCCACCGCCTTTTGCAGCAGCGCCTCGGTCGCCGGGTCGAGCCTCGACGACGCTTCGTCCAGGATCACGCAGTCCGGGTTTCTGAGGAAGACCCGGGCAAAGGCCAGTAGCTGCGACTCGCCGGCCGAGAGCTGGCCGCCGCTCGCGCTAATCTCGGAGTCGAGCCCGTTCGGGAGCGTGCGGTACCAGTCGCCCAACCCCAGCGACTCCAGCGTGCCGATTACGGCATCGTCCGTGATGGCCGGGTCGAAGAGGGTCAGGTTGTCCCGCACCGTCGCCTGGAATAGCTGCACCTCCTGTGTCACCAGGCCGACCCGGTTGCGGAGGTCCTCCAGGCGCAGCTCTCGTATGTCTGTCTCTCCCAACTGCACCGAGCCTTCGTTGGGATCGTAGAAACGAAAGAGCAGGCGGGACATGGTCGTCTTGCCGCTGCCGGTCCGTCCGAGGAGGCCGAGGGTCCTGCCTGCCTCCAGCCGGAAGGAGAGTTCCCGGAGCACGGTCACGCCGGGGGTGTAGGAGAACGACACGCCGCTGAACTCTACGGGGAGCTGGCCCGGCGGCAGGGTGGCGCCGTGGCCGTCCCGTACCCTGGACCTGGTGTCCATCAGCTCCTTCACCCTCAGGATGCTGGCCGCGGCCATCTGCAGGTCGCGGAGCTGCCGGTTGATGGTGAGGACCGGCATGCCGAGGATCAAGAGGTAGTGCAGGACCAGGTAGACCGTCCCTATCGAGATGTCCCCTCTCTGGAAGAGGTAGGCGCCCACCACCAGCCCCACGGAGATCCTGAGGCTGTTGACAGAGTAAGAGAGGTTACTGAAGAAGCCGGAAACGATCAGGGCCTTCGTCAGGGAGAGAATATCCCGTCTATTGGCCTCGTAGAACTTGCCCATGGAGTACGATGCGGCGCCGCTCTTCTGAATGTCCGTATTGCCGGAGACGTGCTCGCCCAGGATGCCGAAGAGGTTCGCGCGCGCCCTGCTCTCGGCCCGCCATAGCGGTGTCGTGAACCTGAAATGCTGCGTCTGCGCGAGCAGGAAGAAGGCGGCGAAGCCGAGGACGGCCAGCCCGAATCGCCAGTCCTCCAGCCAGGTCACCACGACCATGCCCGCCAGCAGCAGCAGGGCGCCCACTATCTGGATGAAGAACTGGGAGAAGAAGTTGGCCAGCCGATGGATGTCCCCGTCTATTCGCTCCAGCAGCTCGCCCGGCCTGTGGGCGCCGTGGAAGCCCATGTCCAGCTTCAGCACGTGCACGGTCAGGTCGGACCTGAGGCGGTTCGTCGCGCGCCAGGCCACGTCCCTGCCGAAGTAGAGGACGAAGGCCTGCAGGAACTGCGCGCCGAGCCCCAGGGCAAGGTACGTGAGGGCCGACAGGTAGAGCGACGTGAGCGCTCCACGCTCCTGTGCGGTGTCGATGAAGTGACGCACGATCTGCGGCAACAGGATCTGCAGCGCCGTGGAGGCGAAGAGCAACACCGCGAGGAGCAGCACCAGGGGCCAGTAAGGCCTAAGGTACCTGCCCTGCAGGGCGCCGTAGAGCGCTACCGACTTGAACATGTCGGGGGATTACGTCAGGCTCAGCAGGGTCAACGAGTCGCGCTGGATGACGGCCTCGAGCTTCTCGCCGTCCACCTCTGGGAGGTGGTGCTTCCGGGCGAAGCCGTTGAAGCCGCGCAGGTAGTCCATCGTCTCGCTGGGCGTCGTGACCGGCCAGTCGGATGCGAACAGCAGCTTGTGGGTGACGTCCCACTCATAGGCGAGCCTGAGAGCGTTGTAGGTGGACCATGGCCGGTAGAGCAGCCCAGACACGTCGGCGTAGACGTTGGAGTGCTTGCGTATCACCATGAGGGTGTCGGTGTGCCACGGGTGGCCCATGTGCGCGAGCACCATCCGCAGCTCCGGGTAGGCCATTGCGATGTCGTCGGATACGAGGGGGTGGGCGTACCTGAGGGGGGCGTTCGGGAACGGCGACGTGCCCTGGTGGAAGACTATGGGGAGGCCGAGGCGTATGGCCGCCTCGTAGACCCGCCTTGCGGGCGGGCCCATGGGCTCGAAGTTCTGGTAGTTCGCGCCCAGCTTGATGCCGCGCAGGCCCAGGTCGTGGACGCAGCGCTCCATCTCCTCTACGACGCCGGGCTCCTCTGGGTGCACCGACATGAACCCTATGATCCTGTCAGGACAGAGCGCCGCCACCGCCGCGGCGGCATCGTTGGCCTCCTTCGACGGCAGCATGCCGCCGAAGGTCTGGGGGGCTCCCGGCACGCCCGCTATGCCGAAGACGAAGGCCCGGTCCACCGGCCCCATGTCGCGCAGGTAGTCGTCGCCGCTGTTTGAGAGCGTGACGGCGCGGTCGGGCCGCATGACGCGGTCCACGACCTGCTCGTCCTCGGGGACGGCTGCTCTGTGGGTGGGCAGATGGGTATGTACGTCTACAATCATGGGGCAAGTAGCGCCGATTATACCAATTCGTTTGAGTACGCCGCGAATTGCCAAACCGTAGCGGCTGCCCGCAGCGCCTGCCCCAATGACACCGTAGCGGCGGGTTTCAAACCCGCCCGTCCCTGTCGGGCCGCATACCCAAATTACCCATATGTAGCCTTCGGGCAAATGTCCGTGCCTGCCTGACCCTGAAAGGAAGATTGCCCCCTCCGCCCCGCCGTGGTAGCATCCCTGCCGCGTTAGATGCCCACCGCACCAGCAAACACAAGCAACCCAACGTCCCTTGTCGCAGTAGCTGCCGCAGCCACGTTGGCGCTGCTCCTACTCGTTGCCGCGGCATGTGGCGGCGACCCCGGCGAGCGCGGTCAGTCCCTCCCGTCGCCCACCAACACACCCGAGCCGTCGCCCACCAACACGCCCGCGCCGCCGCCCACCAACACACCCGCGCCGCCACCCAGACCCGTGCTCAACATCCAGTTCGTCGGCGTGCCCGCCGACCTGTCCGACGAGCGCAAGTCGTCCCTCGCCGACCTCATAGAGAGGGTCCAGGCGGGCGTGGTCCAGATCACCACGGGCGGCGGCAGCGGCTCCGGCTTCATACTCACGGCGGACGGGCTGGTCGTGACCAACGAGCATGTCGTGGCCGGCGCGGACACCGTGGGCGTCTGGCTGACCAACGGCCGCCGCTACGACGGCGACGTGCTGGAGCGGGACGCGACCGCCGACCTTGCCCTGGTGCGGATAGACGGGTCAGGCCGCTTCGACGCCATCCCGGCCGGCAACCCGGACGCCGTGCGCATGGGCGATGAGGTGCTCGCGCTCGGCTTCCCCATCGCGGACAGGATCGGCAACAGCATGACCGTGACAAGGGGCATCGTCTCCTCCATCAGGACCGCGCAGGGCGTGGACCTGCTCCAGACCGACGCGGCGCGTTGAACCCGGGCAACAGCGGAGGCCCCCTCGTCAACAGCGCGGGCGAGGTGATAGGCGTCAACACCTCCAGGATAGAGGACACCGGCGACGGCAGGCCCGTGAGCAACATCGGCTTCGCCGTCTCCGTCATCGAGCTCGAACGCAGGCTGCCCACCCTCAGCGGACGCCCAATCATAGACCGAGGCACCGCAACGCCAACCCCAACCATCACCCCTACCCCAACTCCGACACTGACGCCGACTATAACGCCCACGCCGACCATAACGCCCACGCCGACGATAACACCGACGCCGATGCCTACTCCAACCCCCACACTGACGCCTACCCCGGCTCCCACGTCCACGCCAACCCCCACGCCGACGAACACGGCTACACCGACGCCCACCAACACGCCGACGGTTACGCCTACGCCGATGCCTACCCCCACGCCCACAATAACGCCTACCCCGGCTCCCACGTCCACGCCAACCCCCACGCCGACGAACACGGCTACACCGACGCCCACCAACACGCCGACGGCTACGCCTACCCTGACTCCTACCCCCACTCCCACGAACACGCCCACGCCAACACTTACGCCGACACCAACACCCACGTTGACGCCCACACCCACGCCAACGCCGATTCCGCCGTTCGTCGCCGTAAGCAGCGGGTACCGGCATACGTGCGGGTTGCGCGCGGATGGCAGCATCGTTTGCCGAGGAGGGCTCTACGGTAAAAGCTGGTCGCCGCCGGAAGATGGGCGCTTCACATCGATTAGCAGCAGTAAGAGTGGGAACGGGGCCTGCGCGTTGCACGATAGCGGTGCTGCCGGCTGCTGGTGGTTGGATGAATATGACTATATAAACCGGGATTTCCCATATTGGGAGTCTTCAGGCTCAAGGGGCAGCCCAAACGAGATGTTAGCATCATAGTCAGGTCCTGCAAGGCCAGTCAATCGCCGGTCTATCCGATAAGAGATGCGTTTGCAGTCGTAGAGCACCCTTCTTGTCCGTCTTCATCGTCCTCGTGTCCCCTGCCAGTGGGGTGAAAGCGCATTGAAGACAAGGCGACTCCCTGGAGCGCTCTCCCCCTCTTGGCAAGATCGTGGTTGTACCCTCCCTCAGCTTGGCGCCGGCGATAACCGGCCGATACGATCCAACACTCCCTGGAACAACCGTCGAGGAACCGACATCTCGGATAACTGAAAGATCAACCACCGGGAGTGCCGCACCAGACGGCCTCCCATCTTGATCAGCTTGACCTGCACGCTCCGCAGCGACCAGTGCTTGACCGCCTTGGGCAGACACAGCCGGCGAAGGAAGTTCCCAAGGTTGTACGCCAGGACGAACAGAGATAGACGCACCCGGTTGGCCACGAACCGATGGCACGACAGCCGAGTCCAGTTCAGCGCGTACTTCCCCTCCTTGATCCACTGCTCGGCTGTCCCGCGACCATTGTAGAATCGCACCACTCCTTCGGGGCCAGCCGTCATGCTCGTGACTATGAAGCCCACCCGGGGGAATAGCTCTCCCCTATGCCACTCCACCTTGGCCACCACCCGCCGAGCGCGGTCCCAACTCCCGGCACGATACCAGAAGTCGTCGTATAGGATCACTGGACGCTTCGGCGGCCTCCCCACAGGCCTCCTGAGCAGAGGGGCGATCTCCCGTTGCAGCACCTCGTTGCCGGGGAGTCTTATAGCGTAAAGGACGTGCCGCTCCTCGAGGTACTCATAGATGTCCGGCTTGGCGAATGCGGCATCGGCACGAAAGTACCGCCGCACTCCTGTCGCCCCGTAGCGGGACAGGATCGGATCCAATACATCACGCCACCTGTGCGCGCTATGTACGTTCCCCGCACGGAGCATCGCCCCCTCGCAGTCACCGAACTGGTTGAACACGAACAAAGGGTGATAGCACGTGCTCCCAAAGTGACCGTTGTACGACGCTCCCTCCTGTCCTCCATGTACCGGACTCTCCGAACTGTCCATGTCCAAGATCACCCGCCGGTGCGCTGTGTGCGTCATCGCCCGGTCCACCCACGTAGCGTTCACTCGGCCCAACCCTTCCACGTTGCCGTCTTGGGTAAGCACCTCGGTCTCGAACCGGCTCATGGTGTTGGTGCTGGCGGCCGGTCTCTCAGGACCACCTCGCCGTCCAACGACTACCCGCATCGTCGGGTCCTGGGCCAACCGTTCAGCGTCGTTGGTATCCTCGTAGCCCGCCAGACGACTGTACACCGACTGCCTGAGAAGGCCCATCAATCGGTGCTGCACGTTACGACCGCCACGGCTCTCCTGCAGACACTCATTCGCCGTCTCCGTCAGCCCCAGTGCATCGTCCAACTCGCGGCAGGCCAGCAGCCCAGCGTCCGAGGTGATGGTAGCGCCGCGAAACTCCAACCGTACACGTCGGTCGAAACGGAGCGTGGCGCGGGGGTTGGTGCTTTCACCCATTGGGTGCCTCCAGAGTGGGTACGTTATCAAGAACTAGAGTAGTCGCTCACGACCAGTCTAGCACTCATGATAACCACTGTGCTCTGCTATTCGGCTACATCGGGTATCGCTGTTGCTGATTACGGCAAGCCCTGCAGGGTTGATATGGGAAATGTGGGATAAAGTCGCTGCCGGAAGATGAGCGATTCTCATCGATCAGCGTTGGTGGGAACCACGCCTGCGGCCTGCGCGCTGATGGCGTCGCCATTTGCTGGGGAGCCGATGGGTCTGGGCAGTCCTCGCCACCGACCCACGAACGCTTCGTGTCGCTGAGCAGCAGTTACGGCGGCTATGATGGTGGTAGCTATACCTGCGGACTACGCGATGACGGCTTTATCGTCTGCTGGGGCAGCGATTATAGAGGCAAGTCCTCGCCTCCACGATCCGGAGACTTCACGTCCATAAGCGCCGGCGCAAATCACGCGTGCGGCCTGCGCACTGATGGAGTTGCTGTATGCTGGGGCCTTGACAGCTATGACAATACCTCGCCGCCGGAAGATGAACGCTTCACGTCCATAAGCAGCGGCGGACACCATACCTGCGGTCTACGTGAGGATGGCGTTGCTGTCTGCTGGGGAAATAACGAGTATGGCCAATCATCCCCACCGGAAGGTGAACGCTTCACGTCCATAAGCAGCGGTTGGATTCACACCTGCGGCCTGCGCGAGGATGGCGTCATAGTCTGCTGGGGTAGCAATGAGGGCGGCCAGTCCTCACCGCCCTTGAGGTGAGTCTGTAGGAGGAAGGCATGGACGTAGACCAGTACATTGAATTGCTCAAGGAGTTGGGTTTTCATAATAAGGAACAGCCGCCAGGGGGGATGAAACAGAATGAAGGCGCCCTGGCGCTCAGAGGGAGAAGCCTGTCTGAAACGATCTACTTCAATCACAGCCAGTACTACCAATCGTATTTCTTTGCGGAGAGGAGGGATCCTCTATTCCCCAGGCGTCTTTGGGATGATGTCCCAAAGGACTCCCTTAAGAAAAAAGACCAGGCATCCAGCAAGATAGCCTTGCTTCCAAAGCCCGGCCGGGAAAAGGAGGCATTGGAGTTGCTCGCTGAACTTGAGGGCGTCACCATTGAACACGGCCATGACGTACCCTCGGAGGTGAAGGCTTCATTTGGCGCCACAGCCAGTGGAGGCTCCGATAGCCGCAGGAGCTACGGGGACTCTAGCAGGAGGCGTGATATGCCTGTGATGACTGGGACCGAATTACTATGGTTGGATTACGCATGGTGTGTTGTCAATTGTCCACAATCTCACCTCACAGCTTGTATCAAAGCGGGTGCCGCAGTCCCCGGAATCGACCGAGTGGATGGAAATGAGCTTCGACTGCCTGGTTATCTCGGGCGTAACTATCGCCCCGGGGGTATTCTCTGTGTGGCGGCTGTAGGGCGTGAGCCTTCGCTTGAAGACGAGAAGAAGAACCCCGAAAATGCAAAGAGAGATGCGAGACTCTTCAAACTCACACGGAAATGGATTGAGGCAGGGCGCTCTCCAGAAAACGACCTTCAGTATCTACAGTCTGTTCGCCTATTCTATGAAGAAGCACTCCCAGGTTGGCGGCGCTGGAGACGACACTTCAACACCCTCGTAGAGAGTTATCTCAAAATGAGCGTCTCCGACATAGCGTATACTAATCTCGCAAAATGGCGTGTGCCTATTCACCGAGGGCAGCAGGCTCGTCAAGCCGAAGCTAGGCTTACTCGATTATGCCAGAGTGATTTCATCCCTATTCGAGAAATCGTAGATATACTCAGGCCAGTTGCAGTATTGGTGGGTGTACTGGGAGCAGGTCGAAATGGAGACATAGTTGAACGTTGGGACGGAGAACATTGTTCACCTCTGGTTTACGCATGGCAAGGTCAATCCGGACATGATCGGCATAACACGGCTAAAGGAGCACGGCCCCTGCGAGAATGGGCGCCGGATATGGCTCAGGAAGTCCGTAGCCGCCTCAAGCACCGTACCAACATCTGACAACGCCTCGTTCGATGGATGCCCCTGTCTCGTGTTCATCAGCATGAGGCAGCTTTCGACCAATGGTCGTGAATATGTTGAAGCTCCTGCCTCCAATACTGGATTTCGTCGTTTGTACCCCTCAATCCCAGTTCTGCGGCTAAGCTGAAGAACCCACTGCTAGGGACTTCCTCACCCTTCAAGATTACGACGGCAGACAAGAGCGGCCTCCCTGCCTCGTGCTCAGCCTTACTGATACTATCAAGGATGCAAGCAATGCGGTTTCGGTCCGTTGGTGAAGCCATGTTCAGCCTGGCTAGGGGTGCAATATCAGAGTAATAGGTAGTCTTTCCACTCTTAGCAACTCGCAGGAGTTCCTCGTAAATGGTCTGTGTGTCTTTGTCCATTGCATGCCCCTTCCATGATTATTGCAGGGTGGCGAGAATCACTTCCTTTTGGTCACTCCAGTTCTAGCCGCTACAATCGCCCCGCTACTCCAGGGTCGGGCGCAGGGAGAAGTCCGGCGGTGTCGCGTGTCGCGGGTCCGCAATTGGCTGTCCCGCCATTGGCGGTTCCAGGAAGGTTATGCTGTCGTAGAAGTCGTCGAGCGCAATGAATGCGCCCTCTTCCTCCGCCCATTCCCGCATCCGGCGGTTGCAGCTATGACGCCACGACAGCACCTCGACCCGCCATCCGCGGCTGCGCATTCGCTGCAGGTCGGCATGGAAGCCAACGCCGTCGGCAAAACCGCTGCCGTCGCCGGTCAGCAGCACGGCGATGCCCGGGTCCCCGTTGTAGTCGAACGCGTCGCGCAGCATTGCGGTCTGCAGCGCCTGGTCCACGCCCTGCTCCCGGCCCTGTAGCGCGCCCCGCTCGAACAGTCGGACCGTGACTCCTTCGTTCTCCAGCCGGTTCCATACGTGCAGCAGCTCCGGGGGAATGGAACCCACGGCGATGGCGTGCTCGATCTCACGTCCGGCGCGGGCCAGTTCCAGCAGATGCCGAAAGTGTAGGCGGACCCGGGAGCGGGCCGAATCGCCCTCGCGCTCGGTCGCAACCTGCTGGGCGCTGATGAAGATGTTCGAGTTGTCCCAGTAGACGAATACCCTGTCCATGTCGTCTCACTCCCACTCCCTTCCATGTAGCTCCAATCGCCACCACCACTTCGTGTGGCTACCCGTCATGAAGGCGGGCAGCCACGCTCGGCCGCCGCGCCCCCTACAGTGAGTCGATTATAGCCACCCTCCACTTGGAGTGCCAACGCGGAGAACGGCGGCGTGTTACCGTGGTCGCGTCCCAACTACGTCTAGGGCGTGCCCCTCACACCCATATCTTGAACCCCGCCCTCCGGGGCGCCGCGAACGTCATCGCCAGCGCGTCCGCCTCGTCCGGCGACCCGCGCATCTCGCTCTTGCTCTGGAGCCGTATCCGCTCGTCGCGCCCCTGCACCCGCCTCCGGCTCGACACCTGCTCTATCAGCGCACGGTCGTCCTCCGTGTCCAGCTCCCCGCGCCTGTACGCCTCCGCCATCTTCCACCACACCTCAGCCGCGCGGTTGTAGAAGCGCTCGCTGTCCTGCGCCTGCGTGCTCCCGATGAACGGCGCCAACCGCGCGCGGCCCAGCCCCAGCTCCCTCAGCCGGTCCACGACCCCGCCGCCGACACCCAGGTCGTCCACCACGACCGCGTCCACCACGTTACTCGTGCAATACTCCCGCAGGAACTCCGCCGTCCTCATCGTGTCCGCCCCCGAGACCCTCCACACGATCCGCGCGAAAGGCCCCTGCCTCCGCACCACGACCGTCTTGTCGTGGCCGAACCGCGCCACGTCGCAGCCGAGCACCACCTGCCCCGACGGGGCCAGGCTCCGCCCCGCTGCCTCGGTCGCCGACCGGAGCGACACCAGCACGTCGTCCAGGCCCTCGGGGAACTCGCCCAGCACGCCCCCAACGTACTGCGCGCTCCGGGCTCCCCACTCCGCCTTCCGGTCCGCGATGTCCTCCTCGGTGATCATCCCCGGGACGACCACACGCCCCGCCGCGACGTTTGGCGTGTCGGACGCGCCGATCCGCACCCTCCGGTACAGCTCCCGGCGCAAATGGTGCGAGTCGTAGAACGCCCCCGCCGACGTGAACGGGTTGCCCGTCATCAGCAGCCTCGCCGGGTTCAGCCGGCGAAGACCGTCCATGTCGCCGTCGCTGACCGCGTGGGCCTCGGTAATCACCACCAGCAGGTTCGGCGAATGAAACCCCTGCAGGTTGTAGGGCGAGTTCGTCGCGAACCCGATCGCAAACGTCCGGTCGTCCACCTCGTACCGCGACGTCTTGAACATCCGCCCCTTGAGACGGCCCTCCGAGCC
Source organism: Dehalococcoidia bacterium (assembly GCA_965262055.1). Lineage (GTDB taxonomy): Bacteria > Chloroflexota > Dehalococcoidia > Lucifugimonadales. The sequence goes on along the minus strand of CBDHEI010000002.1, from coordinate 3,535,257 downwards.
CGCGTAAGCGTGCCTGATCTCGTTCCATACGATATGGTCCACTTGGCGTGAGGTCGGACCCGTCACAACCGCCTTAGACGGAGACCGCGTGTGCAGCCACCACAGCACCGCTCGCGCGGCCGCCCAGTCCTTCCCGGACCCGTTGCACCCCACCACCGACGTCCTGCGCGACTCCGCCACGCCCCGGAGCACCTCCTCCTGCTTCGAGTACGGCTCATCCCCCAGCATCTCGCAAACGAACTCGACAGGCAACTCGGAATAGTCCTTCCCATCCCCGCCGCCTCTCCTGCCTCTGGCCCTCCTCTTCCACTCTCCCTCGACTCCGTCGCCTGTCCGCCCCTGCATATCTCCCATCGTCCTCCCCCAACCACATCCACACCCACGCCCCTGCACACCCAAGGGGATGAGGCCCCACCGGCCCCATCCCACACATAATCATAGAACATATGTTCCCCTCCCTGCAAGTCGGGCTGCCTCCACAGCCCTATCCTGAAAATCCCAAAATCCTGCAATCTTGATTCTGACAATCCCCCTTCGTGGATCCCCTTGACACATGCCAGAACGCCTGTGCTATACTCTCCACGAGCGCGAGCTTCAGCCCTGTCCCGTCACAGATAATCCGCTTGCGGAAGGGGACAGTGACGCCGTACCCGCGGGCACAATGTCTCGGATTGACACCCCCGCGCTGGACTCGCGCCGTATGGATGCGGCGCTGATAGTCACGCAGCCGCGGGCGTCCGGCCCCCATAAGACGGACAATGCACCTTGACAACCGAATAAGTGGCGTCGCCTGACACCACACAGCCGGATGCCGACTGGCATTCCCGATGCCAGTACCCTCGCGCCCATTCGACTTCGAGCGTTTGTAGCTGAGACGGCGGGCAGCAGCCTGCCGTGGCCTTTCACGGTCGTCGCTCCCAATCGAGAATCGGACAGCGTCGCAGCGTACAGGGGACCGGTAGGCTCCGCTTAGGACATCCACCTTTGTCGTCGTAGACACTGCTGTGCGGACGGTCTGCTGAAATGCGGGCCCACACGAAAGGCGGTCCACCCCCCGGCAGCTCTACGGGTCCCGGGGGGATCATGGACCCGGGCGGCGCCCAGCCCAAGCCGTGCAGTTTGCTCGGAGTGGCAGGACCTAGCCCACTCGTGGTGGCCCTATCCCGTTCGTGGTGAGCTTGTCGAACCATGAACGGGCGGCGCCCAAGCCCCAACTATGACGCGCGTTGACGCTCCTGTTGGCGGAGTGTAGGCTTCTTCCCGGCGGACGCGGCGGCGCGCTGCCCAGTACGAGGAGCGATCTTGGGCCAGCAGACATTGACAGGCGAGCCGGCGGTCGCCGGCCCGCCCGCCGGGCGCGTCGCGTCGCTGAGGAAGAGGGTCTCTGGGTCCAGGATGCTGGACCTCTTCGCCCTCCGTGACTTCCGATGGCTGTGGCTTGGCACCCTCGCCTTCTTCATGGGCATGAACATGCAGATGGTCGCGAGGGCGTGGCTGGTGCTCCGCCTTGCGGACGATTCGCCGCTGGCGCTGGCGATAGTCATGGGTTCCTTCGCCCTCCCGGTGATACTGGTGTCGCCGTTCGGCGGCGCGCTGTCCGACAGGGTCCCGCGCAAGCACATGCTGCTCGTCGGTCAGTCCGTGACCGCGGCGTTGACGGTTGGAGTGGCGGCGCTGGACCTGACGGGACATATAGCCTTCTGGCACCTGATAGTGTCCGGTCTGATAAACGGCTCCACGATGGCCGTCAACATGCCAAGCCGGCAGGTGCTCGTCTCCGATATCGTTCCCGAGAGCCGGCTTATGAACGCCGTAGCCATGGCGAGCTCCGGAATGAACCTTACCCGCGTCCTGGGCCCGGCTGTGGCCGGCGTGCTGATCATCTACATCGGCACGGCGGGGGTGTTCTTCGTCGTGGGCGGCCTGTACCTGCTGGCGGTGCTCACAACGGCCATGCTGCGGGTCCGGGCGGCGCCGACTGCCCCTTCGGGCGGCGGGATGATCGGCGACATCAAGGCCGGCCTCAATTACGCCACCGGCAATCCGGTGATCTTGGGGCTCATAATCATGGCGTTCATGCCGGTGATGTTCGGGATGTCCTACTACGCGCTGCTGCCGGCGTGGGCGAGGGAAGCCCTCAACGTCCAGTCCGACAATCTCGGGTACCTGATGATGACGATGGGCGCAGGCGCGCTTGTCGGGACGTTGCTGCTGGCCGGAATTCGCAACTTCAGCCGGAGGGGGTTGCTGCTTCTGGTCACGTGCGCCCTTTGGGGCGTAGCGCTGGGGGGGTTTGCCAAGACGACGTCTTACGCCGCCGCGGTGCCGTTGTTGCTCGCAACCGGCCTCACTAGCTCTATCTTCATGTCGCTCAACATGACGTTGCTCCAGTCCTACTCCTCGCCGGAGATGCGGGGCAGGGTGATGAGCATAGCGATGATGACGTTCGGACTGATGCCGTTGAGCGCCGTGCCGTTCGGCGCGCTGGCGGAAATCGAGTCGGTGGGCACCGCCAACGCGCTGCTGCTCAGTGGTATCCTGCTAACGGTGTTCACTATCATCTTTGCCATCGTCTACGCGCCGTTCCGCCGCATCGCATGACGGCGCAACCTTATCTGCTACATCCACTGGAGGGATACAACGATGCCCAACGACATGACCGGCAAGGTTCAGACAGTCCTGGGGACGATAGGCCCGGAGGAGCTGGGACCGACAACCACCCACGAGCACCTGCTCATCGACTTTCGGTGCATGTTCACGCCTCCGAGCGAGGCGTCGGACTTCCCCAAGGCGTACGGCCCCGTGACCATGCAGAACCTGGCATGGGTGCGGTACAACATCTTCAGCAACGAAGACAACCTGCTGGTCGGGGACGTTGATACGGCGATAGAGGAGGTGGAGCTCTTCCGGCAAGCCGGGGGAGGCACCATAGTCGACGCCACAACGATAGGGATAGGCCGCGACCCGCTCGGCCTGGCGCGTATCGCCCGCGCCACCGGCGTCAACGTCGTGATGGGCGCCGGGTACTACGTGGGCGACACCCATGGGGACGATATGAACGCCAAGACCGAGGACGAGCTGGCGGACCAGATGGTCACGGAGCTCACCGAAGGGGTGGGCGCGACCGGCGTCAAAGCCGGGATCATCGGCGAGCTGGGCTGCTCGTGGCCCCTCAGGGACAACGAGCGCAAGGTTCTCCTGGCGGGCGCCCAGGCGCAGCAGCGCACCGGGGCCGCCATACTCATCCACCCAGGCCGCAGCGAGTCCGCCCCAGCCGAGATCATTGAGGTGCTGGCGGGCGCGGGCGCGGACGTGGGCCGCGTCATCATGAGCCACCTCGACAGGACTGTGCGCGACGAGGCCGTGGTGCTCGACCTGGCGTCCTCAGGGTGCTATATCGAGTACGACCTCTTCGGGTGGGAGATATCCAACTACCCGCTGTCAGACCTGGACATGATCTCTGATGCCGTGCGCATGGCCTACGTGCGCCTGCTGGTAGACAAGGGGTACGGCGAGCGCGTCGTGCTGGCGCACGACGTCTTTGCCAAGCATCGGCTGGTGGCATACGGAGGGCATGGCTATGCGCACATCCTGGAGAACATAGTGCCGCGCCTGCGCAAGAAGGGTTTCACGCCCGCCCAGCTGGACAACATCCTGGTTCAAAACCCCGCGCGAGTGTTGCCCTTCGCCTAGAGGGAGCGGGTATCTCTGCACCATCGGAGCACTAGCAGGCTGCTGAAAAATGGGTGTGCAGAGGGGCAGAGCCCCTTTGCCGGGAGTCTGATATAACTTTTTTCTCCTTCCTGGTACAGGAAGGAGTCTGAAGAAGGTCAGGAAGAGTTTTCCGCAGCCTTCTAGGCTGCTCAGCTTCCTCCTGAAGCGCCTTGGCTTCCGATTTGGCTGGCGTCCATGAACGTCGATCCCAGGAACATGGAGTTTGCCCAGACCTGGAACTCGTACCTGCCGGGAGCGGGGATCGGGAGCGGTGGAAACGCGAGGTGCAGGTCCGATGAAGAGAGACGGTCGCGGGCCACCACCTTGCCCTCGGCCCGTGCAAGGATCTCGCCGGTGTCGGCGCGGACATACCGGATGTCGAAGTCGTAGCGGCCCTGCGCGTCAGCTATCTTGAAGTAGAGCGAGACTCGCCGCGTTGTGGGGAACTTAGCCACGCGGACATGGTCGAAGATTCCGATGAGGCTCTTCTTGCCGGTGCTGGGATCGGATACCGCAACGTCGCAGACCAGCGCCGCCCCCAAGAGGGGCGCCACCTCACTGAGCGGTAGGTCTTCAGCCTTCGTCAAGACACTCCTTGCACCAGCTCCGCGTTGTGAACGGACGCTGCGACAGGAAGCGTATTGCCGTGGCCTGGGCCTTGTCAAATATCGCTAGCGGAGCCCCACTGCTCGTAGAGGTCGTCGAGCAGGGCGGCGTTGCGCTCGATCTGTCTGCCCACGCTTGTGTTGTCCTCGGTCGAAGGCGTCCGCCGCCTGTTGCTCCAGGTCCAGATTCTCGGCTTCCGCGTCCTTGATCCGCCGTTCCAGCGAGGCGATCATATCTCGCTGCTCGGCGCGCTCGACCCTGGCCCGCGCGCGGTCCCGCTCCCTCGTCTTGACTCGTCCCGTCATGGCGCTTGCGACGGCCTGCCTGGCGTGCAAGAACTCGCTGAAGTTGCCGTCGAAGGATACGAGCTTGCCGTCCCGGACCTCCTGGTACCTCCGAAGCGCGCCGTCCATTTCGGCGGCGGGAGTGCGCGTCAGGCTTGCCTCCTGGACCTGCAGGGCATGGGCGATGGGCTTGTACTCGCCCAAGAGCCAGCTCATGACAGCCTCGCCGGTGTCGTGCTCGACGTGCTGCGGCACGTAGCCGAGCCTGGCGCCAGGGTCCAGGTAGACCGAGCCGCCGGTCACGGGCTCGTGGCCGAGCAGTACGCGAAGGACGGTCGTCTTGCCGGAGCCGTTGGCGCCGATCAGGCCGAGCCTCTGGCCGGGGTTGATCTCAAGAGAGGCGCCTTTGAGCACGGGCTGGGCGCCGTAGTGTGTGGTGACGTTATGGAGGCTAGCGATAGGCATTTTGGGAACTCCTGTGTGGCAGGTCTGTTCCCATCCCGGCTCGCCAACGCCGGGGAGTCGAGGCGAAGGAGCCAAGGGTGGCGGCTCGTGGGCTATTTCGTTCGAGCAGCCGTTGGAGGGAGCCAGGGACGGGAACTTACGCTCGTGAACGCAGGGCGCGCACGCTTAGCTGACGATACGCATCACCCAGATCACGAGTCCTGCTTCCCCTGACTTCGACCAAAGGGGATTCCCTCCACAGGGTGTGGCTATCATTGCATGATCGGTACTCGGACATGGATTCGCAGGACGGACGCGGATGAGATTTGGGGCTGGTATTATGGGCGCGGCGGCGTAAGGCCGTCGGACTGGTTGCGGGAGGTGAGGTCATGGTCACGAGTTTCAATCACTCTGGGGTGGTGGTCGAGGACCTTGACGCGGTGCTCGGCTTCTATGTTGGGCTGCTGGGACTGGAGGTGGTGCGGGAGTTGGACAGCATCGCGCCGCCGACCGGGGATCATACAGGGATACCCGGTGCGCGGCGCAAGCTGGTGTTCGTGGGCGTGCCCGGCCGCGACCACCTCCTGGAGCTGGTCCACTACATAGACCCGCCCAGTCCTGAAGGCCACCTCGAGAGATACCAGCTTGGCGCTGCCCATGTCTGCTTCAATGTGGAGGGGCTGCAGAAGCTTCACGCCGACCTGTCCTCGTCGGGCGTGCCGTTCGTGACGCCACCGATATTCCGCGAGACCCCAGACGGGGGAAGGGCCGGCGTGTGCTACGCGAAGGACCCGGAGGGCAACTGGGTGGAGTTCATCGAGCGGACTGCTGGAAGAGAGTAGCACCGTGCCTCACGTGAAGCTCAAGACCGGCATCAACGCCTTCTACCGGCGCGAGGGCGAGGGGCCGCCGTTGGTCCTGATAATGGGCACGGGGCTGGACCACAGGTGCTGGGACAGGCAGGTGGAGGAGTACCGCCGCTCGTTCGAGTGCATCCGCTTCGACAACAGGGGCACCGGCCGAACAGAGAGCGACGGTGGCGACATGTCCATGCGGCTGCTGGCCGATGACACCGCGTCCCTGATGGACGAGCTTGGCATCCGGAGGGCCCACGTATCGGGACTGTCGATGGGCTCCTGCATCGCGCAGGAGCTGGCGCTCTCGCGGCCCGATCTCGTCGAGGATCTCCAGCTTCACGGGACGTGGGGCAGGGCGCACGGCTACGCTGCGCGCAAGTTCGCGGTCCAGGTGCAGATACTGAAGAGCTTCGAGCTGCGGGAGGCGTACGAGATCAATGTGCTGTGGTTCCTTACCCCTGACTTCATGTCGCGCCATCCGCGGCGGGTGGACAGCCAGATCGAGGCCATAGTGAGGACCGCCCCGTCCCGCGACGACTTGGTGCGGCTCTACACTGCCAACCTGCGGCACGACGCCCTGGACCGGCTGCACCGGATCGAGGTACCTACGCTGGTCACCGTGGGCACATTCGACCTGGCGCTGCCGCCGATGTACGCGAGGGAGGTAGCGGACGCTATACTGGGCTCGGAGCTAGTGCTGTTCGAGGGCGGGGGCCACCTCCACAACATGGAGAACCCAGGGGAGTTCAACGCCGTGACGCTCGACTTCCTGCGCAGGCAGACGGGGTAGGGGCCTAGCGACCTAGGGGCCGATGCGGTCGATCAGCTTCCTGGCGAATTCGGGCCCCACGCCCTTCTCCTCGTGCTTGAAGTAGACGAAGACGCCGTTCAGGCCGCGTGCGTACTGGGCTATCGTCCCGGCCCAGCGTTGGAGGTCGTCGTCGGTGTAACCCTCGTCTCGCAGGCGGAAGTAGCCATAGTCTGCGGTGGCTACCAGCGGCGAGGTGAACTTCTCGTCATCCTTTATGCAAAGGGCGGCGTTGCTGTCTCTCAGGCTCTCGAAGACATCGTCCGAAAGCCAGGACTTGTGGCGGAACTCGAAGGCCGTCCGCAGATCTGCGGGCAGCAGGTCGAGGAAGGCTTCCAAGAAGGGCAAGTCTTTCCTCAGCCACGGCGGCAACTGGAAGAGCAGCACGCCGAGCTTTGGGCCCAGGCGCCTTGGCCCGGTCGCAGAAGACGTTCAGCTGCTCTTCACAGTCCTTCAGGCGGGCGTCGTGGGTTATGTGGCGCGAGGCCTTCAGGGTGAAGGCGAAGCCTTCGGGGATGGCGGCCAGCCAGCCGTCCAGGGTCTTCTCGCTGGGAAGACGGTAGAAGGTGTAGTTAACCTCCACGGTGGTGAACCGCGCAGCGTAGTAGGGGAGCATCTTCTTAGCGGAGATCTTCTCCGGGTAGAAGGTGCCCTTCCATTCGAGGTAGTTGTAGCCGGATGTGCCTACGATTATCATCGCGCCTTACCTACAGGGCCACGGCGGGCGGGTATTGTAGCACGCCGAGTGACCGGGCCGGTCGGGGGTCTATAATCACGGGCAGGGCTTGGCATGTCTGAGACGGCGCTGGATGGCTACAGGAAGAAGCGGGACTTCGCGGTTACCCCGGAACCGGCACCGTCGCGTCCGGGGCCGGCCTACGGGGCGCTCCGGTTCGTCGTGCAGAAGCACGCGGCCAGCCGGCTGCACTACGACGTGCGCCTGGAGATAGACGGCGTGCTGAAGTCATGGCCGGTGCCGAAGGGGCCTTCTCTCGACCCTTCTGAGAAACGGATGGCGGTCATGGTGGAGGACCACCCGCTTGATTACGCCAACTTCGAGGGTGTGATACCCAGAGGAGAGTACGGCGCCGGCCAGATGATCGTCTGGGACAGCGGCGTCTACTCCCCGGACGAGGGCGGCAAGCTGTCGTGGCATGACCGGGACGAGGCCAACCGCCGCATACGGGCGGACCTGGATAAGGGCAAGCTGTCGTTCACGTTCCGCGGGCGGAAGCTGAAGGGTTCGTGGACGCTGGTCAAAACGAGCGGCGGGCCCAGCGAATGGCTGTTAATCAAGCACCGGGACTGGCACGCAAGCGTCGAACTGGAGCTGCTTGAAATGGACCGGTCGGTGCTGTCGGGTCTCAGTATTGTGGACCTGAAGTCGGGGCGGCTGCCGGACCCGTCACGCGGTGCAATCACACCCGAGTCGCTTAGGGGTGTGGGACGTCCGGCGGAGTTTCCAGCGCTGGTAGAGCCGATGATGGCCCAGGTGGGCGATGGGCCTTTCTCGCACCGGGAGTGGCTGTTCGAGCCCAAGCTGGACGGCTTCAGGGCACTGGCACACGTCAGGCATGGGAAGGTGACACTTCGCAGCCGGACCGGGCTCGACATGACGGAGAAGCTCCCGGAGGTCGTCGCGGAGCTTGTTGCCCAGCCGGTGGACGAGATGGTGGTCGACGGAGAGCTGGTGGTCCTGGACAAGGAGGGCATGCCCAGCTTCGAGATGCTTCAGCAGAGCATGGACCTGCCGAGAGGCGGGCGGGCCGGAAGGGCGGCGGTCCCGATGTACTATCCGTTTGACATAGTGCATCTGGGCGGGCGGGACCTCAGTCTGCTTCCGCTGATAGAGCGGAAGGGGCTGCTGGAGCGGGCCGTCGTGCCTGGGGACGTGGTGCGGCTCATGGAATACGTGGAGCTCGACGGGGAGGGGTTCTACAAGGGGACGTTGCGGATGGGCCTCGAAGGGATGGTGGCCAAGCGCATACGCAGCGTTTACGAGGCCGGGGCGCGCAGCCGCAGTTGGCTGAAGATAAAGCGTACGCAGTCGGAGGAGTTCGTCGTAGGCGGGTACATGGAGGGCGCCGGGGCTCGCTCGGGGACGTTTGGCTCGCTGGTCTTGGGACGCTACGAGGAGAACAGGCTGACTTATTCGGGCAGGGTAGGCACGGGCTTCGACGAGAAGACGTTGAAGCAACTGCGGGAACTTCTGGATGGACTGGAGGCTTCGGAGTCTCCGTTCACAGGGCCGGTGGATGGTGCCATGGGAGTGACTTGGATGCGGCCCGTGCTGGTTGTCGAGGTGAGCTTTACCCAGTGGACGCAGGAAGGGAGGCTGCGCTCGCCGGTCTTCCTCAGGCTGAGGCCAGACCGCGAGCCGGGCTCGGTGAAGGTGAGGGCCGCCGTCGAGGTTGTATCGCCACCGACGGCCGCAGAGGAGCCTCGGGACAGCGCAGAGCTGGACGTGGACGACGTCCTGTCGCAGCTTGCGGAGAAGCGGGCGGACATGATCGTGGAGGTTGGCGGGAGCCGCATCAGCCTTACGAACCTGGACAAGGTCTTCTGGCCGGCGCAGGACGGGAGCCCGGTGGTAACCAAGCGCGACATGGTCCGGTACTACGCCAGGATGGCGAGCGTCATCGTGCCGCATCTGCGGGACAGGCCGTTGACCCTGACGCGCTACCCGGACGGCATTCTGGGGCAGAGCTTCTACCAGAAGCATTTGGCCCACGAGCTACCCGATTTCGTGGAGACGCTGCGTGTGTTCTCGTCCACGAACGAAGGGGACGTAGAGTACATCATGGTCAACAATGCTCAGACGCTGGTCTGGCTGGCGCAGCTTGCGGACCTGGAGATGCATCCCTGGCTTTCGCGCACCACATGCGACTCCGATGCGGCGCACCTGAGCGCGGACTTCGAAGGCTCCGAGGAGGCGCTGCGGGGCAGCGTGCTGAACCATCCAGACTTCATCGTGTTTGACCTGGACCCCTACATATACTCCGGGGCCGAGAAGGTGGGGGACGAGCCGGAGCTGAACCGCAGGGCGTTTGCCAAGACGTGCGAGGTGGCGCGGGCGTTGAAGGAGGTGTTGGACGAGCTGTCGTTGTCGTCGTTCGTCAAGACGTCGGGTAAGACGGGGCTGCACATCTACGTGCCGGTGCTGCGGCAGTACGACTTCGGGGTGGCGCGGAAGACGTGCGAGCTCATTGGTCGGTTCCTGCTGCGGGGCCGTCCGCACGAGGTCACCATGGACTGGGCCGTGGAGAAGCGTACGGGTAAGGTGTTCCTCGACCACAATCAGAATGTGCGCGGCAAGAACATGGCGTCCATATACTCGTTGCGGCCCGCGGTTGGCGCGCCGGTGTCAACGCCGATTGGGTGGGAAGAGCTGGGCAGCGTCTACCCCACGGAACTGAATATCGAGACGACGCCGGAGCGGGTGGCCGCGATGGGCGACCTGTGGGCAGACATATACCAGTCCAAGCACGATCTGCGGCGGCTGCTGGAGTCGGCGTCCACATAATGGGCTCCTCGCGGAGCAGATTCCGATGCATCTCACAGGAGGAGCAACTTGTTAGCGGGGGTCGGCTTGGGTAGAGTCGAAGCGGCATGAGCCTATCAATCAAACCTTCCGACCACCATTCCTTCCCCTGACTCTACGATCTCCACGTCCCCGCACTCGCCGTGAGCGGCCGGTTCACTGCATAGCTCGGACAGCCTCTCGCCCGTGGCGACGAAGTACATTCCCCTGTATCCGAACTTCTCTTGGGCCAGCGATTGCACGCATTCGAAGTCGTCGCATTCGTCAACCTCACTTCGAAAACTCTTGACCGCCTTTCTCTCTTCTGGCTGCCATTCCGAGCCGTATATCATGTTCAACACGTCCCTCCTCAACAATAGGGGAGACCAGTCCTCGTTTACTAGGGTTATCACCTTTGCGTTCCTCGGAAGGGTTGAGGCGCTCCGGGTGAGCACGTCAACGAACGCGGCGGGTGCGCGTTGTCTGCTCGCCTCTCGTATGCCCACGTCCCTGGCCTCGTTGATGCCCACTACCGCTAAGACAATCAGGGCCGCTGCCACGCCGAAGGCCTCGACACGCCTCCCGTCACCAAGCAGCCTCTCGAACCACATGGATATCAGCCAGTTAATGCCGATGCCCGCGAGGAGGCAACCGGGGATAGCGGCCATCCAGGCCCCCTCTCTGGGAATGACAAGCAGTCCGGCGAACCATACCGCCATCCACCACCGGCGCTTGATCAACTCGTGTGCAAGTCCCACAGCGACGGCTGCGTCTAGGATGAAGAGTTCATGGCCCCCTGAGACCACGAGCCGTAAGAACGTCTGAGCTGCGGCTGTGATTCTGGGTACAAGCGATCCGTGCTCACTTGCGAACGGCTCTAGGAAGGCGTCCGGACCATGATTGACAACAACGGGCACGAGATAGGGTGCCGATGCCGCGAGCCCCGCCGCTGCGATGAGGACCATGCCGACCATAGCTTCCTGCCGGGCACCGCGGCGGGAAACTATCTGCCATGCGGCGAATCCCACGCACATGGCCGCCGAGCCGTAGGCGCTGCCAGGCGACGCCATCACGCATGATCCCAGCGCTGCTCCTGTTATGAGGTGACGCCAGCTTGGTTCCGGATTGTCGTGGACCTGCTTCAACCCGATTGCCAACCAGATGAGCGTCAGAGTTCCCGTCGCCTCCGCAAGCCCCTCCGGTTCTATCTGTTGAGAGAACGCCCCCTGAGCAGTGGCAAAGACGAACAGGGCAAGGAGCCTGGCCCAAAGCGGCAGGCCCAACACGCGCGTCAGTATGTAAAAGAAGGGCACGGCTAGCAAGGCAATTACCGGCGGAAGCGCGTTGACGGCAATGTGGTCGGGGACGCCCAGCATATGAACCAAGACGGCCTCTAGAAGGAAGCTGAGGGGAGGATAGGCAAAGGGGATGCCTCCATCTGTGTAGTTCGCCAACGTGGCCGGCAGGATGTAGCCGTTGTCTGCTATCGCCCCGGCGAACGCAAGAAACAACCCCCCGGAAGCCGCGTCAATAGGAGGGGGTGGGAGCGGCCTGTCTATGGAAATGCGCAGGCCTTCTACATCAGCATACAAATACACCAGATGGGACAGGCGCATATACGCTGCCACTACTAGGAGTGGGGCCGCGAGGATAATCTCCGTGGGCCCGAGTCTCTGCCGGAGAACTCCCTCGGCCGTCGTGAACAGTCTCGTCCAGGGTCGATGGCGCCAGCCGTTCGGCATTTTGTCGAACTTCATTGCCAACCCCTAGGTCCGGCGGTCAGGCGAGCTGGGCGGCTAGGTCGGAGGGTGTGGTGACGGGGAGGTCGCAGACGTAGCCCTCGCAGACGTAGGCGGTGGGGACGCCTCCGATCATGCCGCGGCTTTCCAGGAGGGGCAGGTCGTCGGGAGGGATCGTGTCACCAGGGTGTCCAAGCAGGACGCGGTTCGGGGAGTAGGCCCGGTGCACTTCTGCGAGCAGACCGCGGGTCCTGGCGTCGGAGACTGAGCCGACTATGACGATCTCCCTTGGGATGGACAGGTAGAGGTCCAGGGAGCTCAGCCACTGGCCCGCACCGATCGGGGCTCGCTCCAGCAGCGGAGAGGCGGAGCGAATCGCGGCCGCAGCGGTGTGCCTTAGCTCGTCGTCGCCGGTTATGACCGCCATTCTGATCAGGACATCGGCGGCTACGGAGCTGCCCGAGGGGGTGGCGTTGTCGGATATGTCGCGGGGGCGCAAGATCAGCTTCTCGTGGTCGCGGGCGGTGTCGTAGAAGACGCCCTCCTGACGCGTGTCCCCAAAGAAGGCCACAATGTCGCGGGTGAGGGCTATGGCCTCTCTGAGCCATCGCTCCTCGAAAGAGGCCTCGTGCAGCGACAGCAGGCCGGACACGACGAAGGCGTAGTCCTCCAAGAAGCCCTGACCTCCGGCCCTGCCGTCTTTGTACGACCTGAGCAGCCGGCCGTCGCGCGTGAGGGCGCCGAGGAGGAAGGAGGCGTTCTTGGCCGCAATGGCTGCATAGTCCGGGCGGTCGAGCACGGCGGCGGCCTCGGCGAAGGCGCCCATCATCAGGCCGTTCCATGATGTGATTACCTTGTCGTCCAGGCCGGGTTTGACACGGAGTGCGCGCTCCTCCAGCAGCCTCGCCCGGGAGCGGTCGATCACCTCGGTTAGCTCGTCTTCGGACATACCCAGCTCGCGGGCCAGGTCTGAGAGGCTTTCGGTGACGTGGAGGATGCTTCGGCCTTCGAAGTTGCCGACCTCGGTGACGCCGTAGTACCTGTTCACTATTTCCGCGTCGTCGCGTCCGAGTATTCGGACCAGGTGCTCCGGGCGCCATACGAAGTACTTGCCCTCCTCGCCCTCGCTGTCGGCGTCCTGGGCGGAGTAGAAGCCACCCGACGGGTCGGTCATTTCGCGGGTGACGTAGGCGAGGGTCTCTTCGACCACGCGCCTGTAAAGGGGCTTCCCCGTCGCCTGGTAGGCGTGTAGGTAGAGCTTTACGAGGAGGGCGTTGTCGTAGAGCATCTTCTCGAAGTGGGGCACCAGCCAGAAGGCGTCGGTGGAGTAGCGGTGGAAGCCGCCGCCAAGCTGGTCGTAGATGCCGCCCGTGGCCATGCGGTCCAGGGTGAGCTCGACGATGCGCAGCGCCTGTAGGTCGCCCGTGCGGGCGTAGTAGCGCAGCAGGAACTCGTAGACCATGGGCTGGGGGAACTTCGGCTCCATGCCGAGACCGCCGTGCCTGTCGTCAAACTGGGACGCGAGGCCGGTGAAGGCGCGGGAGAGGTCGTCTGGCGCGACCAGCCTGTCTCCGCGTGGGGAGAAGGCTGAGACCCTGCGCATCTGCTCCAGCAGGCCGTCGGTGGCGGTGTCGACGGCGTCCCGGTTCTCGCGGTATGCGTCGGCCATCGCCTCCAGCACGCGCGGGAAGCCGGGCATGCCGCCACGGTCCTGCGGGGGGAAGTAGGTGCCGCCGTAGAAGGGCTTGCCGTCGGGGGTGAGGAAGACGGTCATGGGCCAGCCGCCGCGCCCGGTCATGGCCTGCACGGCGGTCATGTATATCGAGTCTATGTCAGGGCGTTCCTCGCGGTCGACCTTGACGCTGATGAAGCTCTCGTTCATCTGGCGGGCGATGTCGTCGTTCTCGAACGACTCGCGCTCCATGACGTGGCACCAGTGGCATGCGGAGTAGCCGACGCTTAGCAGGATCGGCTTGTCCTCGGCGGAGGCGCGCTCCAGGGCTTCGGGGCCCCAGGGGTACCAGTCGACCGGGTTGTTGGCGTGTTGGAGCAGGTACGGGCTCGTCTCGTTGCTCAGCCTGTTGGGCATCTGCTGTTACCGCTGTCCGCCGCGGAGGACCGTCTCGCAGAGGTGGGCGGCGTCGACGAGGTCGGGGATGGTGACGAACTCGCGCACCGTGTGCATGTTGTGGTCGGCCATGCCGACGACGACGGCGCTGAGGCCCTTCTGCCGGAAGACGTTGCCGTCGGTGCCTCCGCCGGAGGTCTTCATGGTCGGCTCCAGGCCCAGGACATCAAGGGCGTCCTTAACGAGAATCAGGGCGGGGTCGTCGTCCGGGATGTTGTAGGTCTCGAAGTGGGTATGGGCGTGCTCGTCCAGCCTGGCGTCCGGAAACATGCCACGGACCTCGTCGAGGGCCTCGCTAAGCTGGAGCTTGAGTCCATCCAGGGTCTCCATGTTGAGGCTTCGGAACTCGCCCTTCAGGGATGCCGTCTCCGCCACGGTGTTCCTGGTGCTGCCGCCTTCGAGGGTGGCGACGTTGAAGGTCGTCTCCGAGTCGAGGCGCCCTTGGGGGAGCTTGGTTATGAGCTCGGCGGCTACGCGGATGGCAGAGAGGCCCTTTTCCGGCTCGACGCCGGCGTGTGCTGCGCGTCCGGTGACCTCGATGTCGAAGCCTATGTAGGTCGGGCTGCCAGACGTGATGGTGCTGGGCGGCCCCTCGCCGTCGAAGACTACGGCGGTCTTTGAGCGGACCATCGAGTAGTCGAGCTCGAAGGCGCCGATGAGGCCGGGCTCCTCCTCCCGCGTGAAGATGGCCTCGAAGGGTCGGTAGGGCCCTCCGTCCTCGTGTACCGACTCGAGGGCCTCCATGATGGCTGCTACCCCGGCCTTGCAGTCTCCTCCCAGGATGGTGGTGCCGTCCGAGACGATGCGGTCTCCCTGCACACTGGGCTGGACACCGCGTCCCGGCTCCACGGTGTCCATGTGTGCAGAGAGCATGATGGGGTCGTCGCGCCCATCGGTGGCAATGACGTTGCCGTAGCTGTCGCGGGCCACTTCCAGGCCGATGGCTTCGAGCCTGCTGATGAGGTATTGCGCGACCTGCTCCTCCTCGCCGGAGGGGCTGTCGATTCTTGCCAGCTCACAGAAGGTGTTTACGATTCGGTCCCGGTCGATCATCTACTGTCTCCTGAGTTGGTTGTGACGGTTGCCGACCTGACGGTCTGGGCGGCCAGCCTCTCTGGATTGGGCTCGGGCAGGCGTCCTGTGTAGGGCTCGAAGGTGTTGCGCGGGGTCAGCTCGGTTGCGGGTTCTCCCAGGTCCTGCTCGTAGAAGCGCGCGGACGGGAAGAGGTCGCCGGGGTAGGTGAAGTTGGAGAGGGTGGCGAGCTCGACGCAGAGGGCGGAGCCGACGGCGCTCTCCAGCATGCCGCCAATCCAAACGGGCACGCCGGCGTCGCGGGCCATGTCGTGTATGTCGATGGAATTGGTGAAGCCGCCTGAGCGGCCGGGCTTGATATTGATGTACTTGCAGGCGCCTATCCTGAGGGCCTGCTCGGCGGCCTTGACGCTGTAGATCGTTTCGTCGAGGCAGATCGGGGTCTCGAGCTGCTTAGCGAGCTCGGCGTGGTCGAGGACGTCGCCGAAGGAGAGCGGCTGCTCGATGAACGCGAGGCCGAGGCCGTCGATGGCTTTGAAGAAGGGGAGGTCATCGAGGGTGTAGCCGCAGTTGCAGTCGATGTGGAAGGTGACGTCCGGGAAGGTGTCGGTCACGGCACGCAGCATCTCCAGGTCCCAGCCCCTGGCGACCTTGAGCTTGATGCGCGGGAAGCCGGCGTCCACGGCCGTTTGGATGTTGCCGAGGAGCATGTCTATCGAGTCCTGGATGCCGAAGTCGGCGCCGGCGGAGACCTCGCGGGTCTCGCCGCCCAGCAGTCTGTGCAGGGGCGTGCCGGCGATGCCGCTCTGGAGGGTCCACCAGCACATCTCGATGGAGGCCTTGGCGAAGCTGTTGCCCTTGAAGGCTTCGAGGCGGTCGGAGAGCTCGCGGGCGGTGTCGTACTCGCGGCCAACGACGTGGGGGCCGAAGACCTCGGTCACGTGAGCGAAGACGGACAGGGCGCTCTCCGGGCAGTAGTGGGGGGCGAAGAAGGGGGTAGCCTCGGCCCAGCCGACGTGGTCTCCGCTGGTAGCCTTGACGAGGACGGAGTGGACGTCGTAGTCGACGCCATACGCGGTGCGCCAAGGGTAGATGAGCGGCATGGCGACGTGGTAAACGTCGAACCTATCTATTCGCAATGGCCTCCCCCGTTGGCACAGTGGCGTCCGGTGCAATTGTAGCCGGTCTCATTGGGGTGTCAATTAGCCCGGCGCGGGCGTCAGAAGGTGTCGGCGTTGGGGCCGAACCACTTCTCGATCAGGTCGTTGAGGGAGCCGTCCTTTTTCATGTCGGCGATGGCGCTGTCGAGTTTGTCCTTGAGGTCGCCGTCGTCCTCGCGGAGGCCGACTCCGGTGCCGTTGTTGATGGGCACCTCGGGGCCGACGATAGCCAGCCGTTCGCCGGTCTCAGCTATCTTGTCGTGGGCGAAGCCGGAGTCGACCAGCGCGGCATCGGCCTCGCCGTTCAGGACGGCGGCGATGGGTTCTTCGGCCAGCTTGTACTCCACCATGGAGGCGCCGGACTCGGACAGGTAGTCGGACTGGATGGTGGCCCCCTGGACAGCCACTTTGCCGTTGGCGGCCTCCTCGCCGGCGCCGGCGAGGGCGAGGTAGACCGACGGGCTGGGCGGGAAGTACGGCTGGGTGAAGTCGATAAGCTTGTCGCGCTCGTCAGTGATGCTCATGCCGGCCAT
The DNA here is from genome assembly GCA_965262055.1 of Dehalococcoidia bacterium. Lineage (GTDB taxonomy): Bacteria > Chloroflexota > Dehalococcoidia > Lucifugimonadales. Next base: position 3,518,432 of record CBDHEI010000002.1, on the reverse strand, counting down.
GATGGTGTCGTAGTTGCCGGCATTCAGGTTGGGGATGATGGTGTCCCAGTCGTTGGTGACCCAGACGCATTCGAGGTCGGCGCGGCTGCAGAGCTCGTCGCCGAGCTCGCGCTCGAAGCCGTCGATTTCGCCGTCGTCGTTGATGAAGTTGTAGGGGTGGTAATAGCCCTCGGTGCCCATCGTGACCTTCTCGGGCTCGGACGAGCAGGCGAGGGAGAGGGCGAGAAGGAGGGCGACGGCGAGGATGGTCTTGATCATGTTGGACTCGCTCCGGCAGTGAGCGGGCGTGGGGTCCCCTTACGCGGGATGTTCAGGGCTGCCGCGGGGGGAAGGCTCGCGCCTGGGGAGTATAGGCTGGCGGCCGGGGGGCTTGCGCTGCCCGCGGGGCCGGGGAGGCGCTTCCCTTGGGCCCGTGCCCTTTATGACGACCCTATCGCGTCGGGGCTTTCCTTCGGTTGGCATGATTAGAGTGGTGCTCCGAACTTGTAGGTCTCAACCGGTGTGTTGCTTGAACTCTCTCCGCTGAAGATATTCAGGGCTTCGGAGAGGGAGGAGGCTCCTGCCTGACAGGTATGGGCTGCTTACCGGGCGGTTTGCGCAACCCACGGGGTCTGGGAGGCGCTTGCCTTGGGGCTGTCCCTTTGATGAAGACATTGTCACGACGCTCGTTCTTGTCCTGCAAGGGCGGCCTCCTTCTTCCAGGGTGTGCCCTATGGTACTCGCTCCATAATATCATAGACTGTAGTTGCCGCCCAACCTTGTGCCGAACCGGCGTTCCGCGAACGCCTCGGATTGTAGAAGTAGGTATATATGAGAACCGAGTCGTAATCCGACGCCGAAACTATGAACTCGAACGTCTCTGGGTGAGACTCGCCCGGCTCTACGACCAACTCACTCTCGTCCCAGGCTGCCTCCCCTTCTTCGAGTGTTGGCCACGGGAGATTGTCGTACCTTCTGTCTTCGAAGGTGTCGGTATACAGGGACTCTACCTCCTTGTCCGAAATCGGCGATACTCCCTGCAGCCGGAATAGGCCCTTCCGAAGCTCTATCTTGACCTTTGAACTGTTGTGCAAAATGGCCGTTGCGTCTATGTGGACGTAGCTGTCACTCAGGTATCGGTGGCAAATCCTGTGCTTGATGGTCATGTGGGGTTCGAGGGTCCTGAATATCTGCAACTTGTAGAGGGCGTAAGCGCCGGCGGCAACGATTGCAAGGGATGCGGCGAACGACTGGACGATTGCGGAGATGTCCTTGACCCTGCCGACATTGGGCAGGATGAAGTCCAGTACGAGAGCGACACCGACGAGGAGACCCAGGACCGCTACAACCAGCACTACGCCGCGTAGTACCTGATTCTGTTGCAGCCTTGCCATCAGTAAACCCCTCGCGGCGCTCTATTCCGCCGCTAAAAGGCGGGTGACGGCGTGCTCGACGGCTTGGCCTTCTGGGGAGTTGCGGAGCCATTTTCGGAGCTCGCGTCTTGCTATGGTGACGGTGACGCGGCTGCGCTCGGCTTGCAGGGCTGCGAGCTGGCGGGCGGCGCCCTTTGCGGCGGCTTTGCCGGCGTCGGAGACCTCGGCGTGAAGCGGGTTGGCCGGGTCGAACTCTGGGATGGGCAGCTTCCAGAGGTGCTTCTGTAGGTCCCGCGGTCCGAACTGGCCCTTTGACATCAGGGGCGTTACAGTCTCATATAGCGCATCGCTGTTGACAATGGCCAGCAGGTAGTGGGCTTCCTGGGTGTCTTTGCAGGCAATCCAGAACAGCTTGTAGTCCACTATGGCGTCATCGTCGTGAAGGATGGCTGCCGTTGGTGTGCCCCACCCGCTGTAGACAACCCGGACCGGCCTATCGCCGGTAAACTGCCTCCATTCCAGCTGCGAAGACAACTCGTGATGAAAGTCAAGTCTACCTAACAAGCTCAGCCTATTTACTGGCTTCTTGTGCGCTTCCCACAAGCGGCTAACTTTCTGCCAGCGATCCCGCATACGTCTTTCCAAACCACCAAGACGAACCCCCCCAACGCCGTCGCGGTCTATTGGTATTTGTGCTTCCCTGAGTTTCAATGGCAAGACTGCTTTGAGCGGGTCAAGATTCGCATAGGGAATCAACGTCTCCCCTAGGTACACATCGTGGATGTGCTGGGACTCGACGGTCTCACCTGTGATTGCGGTCAGGTCTAGGCTTCGCCATGGGTCCTTATCCTGTGAGCCACGCCTCGCATTCACGGTGACCGTTTGGCCGGCTTGAACGATGGCAGGGTTCTCGGTCTCTTCCACAAAGAACAGGCAGCGTGGAACGATTGACGCCCCCTGTCGGGAATAGCCTGCATAAGGCGAAACACTGGTGGCCGAGGTGTCGGTTATGGCAGTTCGTGGCTGTCTGTTGGCGTTCTGTCCCGGCTCGCCAAGCCAGCGCTCTGCCTCTCCTGCCAGAGGCGTGGCCTTGCCGTCTTCGCCAGTTCGCCTCGCAAAGACTACCGACGCAGGGACGGGGAAGAAGGTGTTGGGTTCCAGCCCTTCCAGGTCCCACGGGGTCTTGTGACTGAAGTCAACCGCAAGGACGCGTCCCGGCGTGCGGTTTCTTCCACTGCCGCTTGGCTTCGTCTGCCATGCGCCTGTGCGCCACTTGGAATGTTGGCCCGTCTGAAGGGCGCTGTGAGGCATCACCATCCCGATGACGCCACCGTCCCGAAGGTAGAGGTCGACGCTTCGGGCGAAGAAGAGACTGGATATGTCCTGGTGGTTGGCGTGTCTGCCCCCGACCCAAATGCCGTAGACATCCTTGCTTTGCCGCTCCAGCTCCGTGCGCAGAGTGTTGGCCGTGTTGCGGTAGATGAGCCAGGGCGGGTTGCCGACGATTACGTCGACCTTGGCTTGGCTGAGGGCGACGGGGCGGACGAGGTTGCGGGTGTAGTAGGCCCAGATGTGGTTGCGGCCGTCGGAGTGGAGGCGCTGCATGGCTGCGACGGTCTTCTCGAGGGTCTGCCTCTCTTTGGGGTCGGTGATGTGGTTGTCATTGAGGGCCAAGGCGGGGTCGTCGCCGGTCTCGATGGCTTCGGCGACGTCGCCCATGAGGGCGTCGAAGGTCTCTGCGCGTTCTATCAGGCTCACGGGGAAGACGAGCTCCGTGTTCTCATCGTCCTGCACCTGGAGGGTGACGTCGTGCCGGGCGAACATGTCCCCCGGGCGGAATCGTAGTTGCAGGGCGTCTCCGAGGTAGATGGGGACGGTGACGCTGGCGGCAAGTCCTTGCTCCACGGCGGCCTGGATGGCGGGTTGGGCGGCGAGCACCCATGCGGAGCGGGCGAGGTGGACGGCCACGGGGTGGACGTCGATGCCGGTGACGGACTCCCGGAGGTTACTGAAGACATCGTTGGCGCCCATGCCGGCGTCCTGTGCGGCGGCTATGAAGTGGGCTACAGCTTCGGCAATAAAGGCGCCTGAGCCGCAGGCGGGGTCTAGGACGCGCTGGTGGAGGGGGTCCGGTTACGACCTCCCTGACGATGGTCCTTGCCAGCCAGTCGGGGGTGTAGTACTCGCCAAGCTGGCGGCGCTCGTCGGGCGGGATGACGGTCTCGTAGAGGACGGCGGCGATGTCGTTGGGGGCCGTTTTCCAGTCGAACCTGGCGACGCGGCGGGCGAGTGTGGCGAGCATGGGCAGGCCGCCGACCTCGGTGGGCCAGGCGAAGAAGTCGGACTCGACGATGCCCTGAAGGCCGGTCTTGCTGCGGAAGTCGCGGCCATGGAGGAGGTCTGCGGGGTCGGTCGCCGCGAGCCGGCGTATGTCGATGCCGAAGCGGGCCTGCACGACCATGCCTATGACAGCGGTCAGGTAGGTGTGTCGGACGAAGAGGTCGTCCATCTGGGCGGGGTTGCCGGCGACCTCTCCCAGGGCCGCCGTGAGGAGGTCCTGCCATAGCTGCCTCTTGACCCTTATGGTGCCGGCCTCGGCGTACCGTTCGTAGAGGCGCTTGAGGGCGGCTATGTCGCGCCGGTAGGAGGGGCTGTTGGGGCCGAAGTCCTTGACGATGGTATCCCGGGAGGGTGGCTTGTTCTCCTCAGCGGAGAGGGCGTGGCTGCGGAGCCACTCGTAGAGCGCGATCCAGCGGTCGGGGTGCTCGAGGGTGAAGGCGTACGGCGAGGCCGTTGTGACCGGACCGGCGCCGGGCCAGCGTAGTAGCCAGTACTTGCCGTCGGTAAGGATGCCCATGCGGACGCGGCCCTGCTTTTGGGACTGCTCCAGGTAGTCGTCGAGCTGCCGGACGTTCTCGGGGTCGGGTTGGAAGCCGGCGGCGGTGCCGATCCTGCGCTTGACCTCTACGAAGGTATCGAGTGCGGTGAGGTCGACGGCGCTGCGGGAGCCCAGCGCGGGCGCGTCCTCCTCGCGGATCTCGTTGCTGTTGACGAGGCGGGTGCGGACCAAGAAATCGCGCACGGCGGTGGTGATGTTGGCCTCGAGCTCGCCAGCGTCGTGCCGGCGGAGTATCTCCGAGGCGGCCTCGGCGATTTCGGGGTCGTTGGGGTCGATGTGTACGGGCAAGGGTGCGTGCTCCATGCGGCCCTTAGGTTAGCCCATGTGGGCGTTGCCGGCACGCGGGAGGCGGCGGGAAGTACGCCGGACGTGGGCGGTTGGGGCTGGTTGGTGCGCGGCGGCGGCCTTGCGCCGAGGGTGCGCCGTAGCTGGCGTTGGGGCTTGGAGGCGAAAAGGTGTGCCAAAGTGTTCCATTTTGTTCCGTTTCGTATGTGGGATGCGGTACTGGGTGGGTTGGTTTTGTGACGGTTTTGATACGCGAATGGGAGGATTTGGGACTTTTTGGAACGGAAGTGGGACAGGGGGCCGGGTGCTGTCTGCCGAAGCGCGGCGGGTATGCGTCGGCGAGTGCATGGGGGAATAATAGCACGGACGTTCGGGGCCGTCAAGTCGATCCACGAAGGGCACGAAGGTCACTAAGCCCGAATCCACCGAAGGACACCTATGGACGGCGTGAGGACAGCGGCAGGGTGGGTGAGGGAGCTACAGGGGAGATGGCTGGGCTCATTGGGGTAGATTGGAGGTCGGCGAACGGTCTTCAGTCGCCGCATAGGGCCCCTATGGCCCTCTGCGGGAGCTGCGATGCGCGGGATGGCGAGAGAATACGCAGCAGGGAACTCTCGCGGACCGGGGTGGCACGAGTTTTCAGGGAAGTTGGGTCAGTTGCAGGCTGGCAGTCAGGCGGGGAGTGGAATGGCTCGCAGCCGGGCCATGGCGCGAGTGAACTGGGTTTCCCAAGGCCAATGCTGGGGAAGATGCAGGGTAAGGCGGCGCGCCGAGCGGGTGATCCGTCCCACCAGAGCGAAGACCCGCCGCCTGAGGGTCTTGGTGGTCACGGTCCGTTCGGCCAGACCGATGCGCGCTGTCCAGCGGGCGAGGTTGTGTGCCATCACCTGCACCGCCAGCCAGGCGCCGTTGGCGGCGAAGCGCCCCGAGGGGAGATGGTTGAGTCCGACGCCGTGTTTCAGGTCTCGAATGGCGTTCTCGATCTCGGCGTGGCGGCGATGATCGGCCTCCAGTTCCAGGGTTTCCCCGTCCCGGTCGGTGATGAAGCCGTGATAGCTGTAGGTGGCGAAGAGGGCCAACTGGGAACCGGGCGTGGGCTTCACCCGCCGGACGATGAGCCGCACCGGCGCGGCGTCGGGTTCACTCTGGAAGGGGGTATAGGTGGTCTCGGCCACATCGGCGGCGCCGTCCATCCAGTAGGGAATCGGCGTCCAGTCCTGCTCGGGGATCGCCTCAATCAACTCCCGCAGGCCTTTGTGCTGGCGGATGGTGATGGAGAAGCGGACACCCATCTCGCGGCAGACGGCGACGAGAGCGTGGGCGTAGAAGCCGCTGTCGGCGCGCACCGTGAGTTGGCCGCTGGCCCCACCGTAGCGCACCCGCCCCACCGTTTCACGCAGGAAGTGGGCAGCGCCGCGAGCGGTGTTGGCACGGCCCTCGCGCAGCCGGGACATCAGCACGTCGCCGGTTCCGGCGGCGATGGCCAGCAGTGGGTGATAGCCCCGCGCGCCGGTGTAGTTGTGGTGTCGCGCCCCTTCTTTGTCCAGTCCATAGGTCTCGCAGATGGTGGAGTCCAGGTCGATGGTAAGGGGCGAGTCGCCGGGTCCGGCCCCAGCGGCCCATGCGCGTGCCAGCAACTGGCGGCTCACCCGGTCGAGTTGACGGACATGCCCCCACCGGAAGCTGCGCAGGAAGGTGCCCAGGGTGGATGGCGCCTTGACCACGCAGCCGAGAACACCGACCGTCCCACCAGCACGCAGCGCATCAGCGTCGTCGATGAAGTCGCCGCCCGCCAGCGCGGAAGCGACCAGCGTCAGCAGTTTGTCCCCCGTGTTCGCCCGCCCCGGTGCGCAGCCGAGGTCGAGGTGATGGTCGACGAGTTCCCGCAGGCCCAGGTGCTGTGCAAGGGTGGCCGGCAGGAGCAGGCCGGCATTGGCCACCAGGCGGTGGTCGTCAAAGACGACGCCGATACGGTCGGGATTGTTCTGTGGCAGCATCTACTGGGTGCTCCTTGTTTCCGGGCGGTTTTCTGTTTCAAAACCATTCTCCCAGATTCAGAGGAGCACCCTCTGGCTTCTTCAAGGACTGTCCCCAAAGTCGTCTTTCGGTGGATTCGGGCTTACGCGGTGCTGAGCCTGATGCTGGGGCAGGGGGTCGACTTCCAGATCAAAGAGGAGAAGGTCCTGTTCACCAGGATCGTCGTCATGTACGCGGTCGTTGCGGCAGTCAACCTAGTTTCCAGGTTCGAGCGGATCAGGAGGAGGGCAGCAGTGGAACGGGAGCGGGAGCTCCAGCGGGAGCGAATCGAGCTCTCGCAGACAATTCATGACACGATAGCGCAGTCCGCGTACCTGATCGGACTCGGCTTGGAGACGGCTATCGAGTTGGCGGACGCCCGGAACGACGAGCGCCGCGATGAGCTGACCGCCAAGCTGTCCGCCACACATGCTCTGTCGAAATCGACCATGTGGGAGCTAAGGCATCCCATCGACATCGGCCCCATATTCGAGGGGCGCGAGTTGAGCCGGGTGCTGAGTTCCCACGCTTCCACCTTCACCACGATCACGTCGATTCCCACCGAGTTGGTCCAATCTGGGCACGAGCCTGAGCTACCAATCGTCACTAAGAGGCTGCTCTTCTCGATAGCCCACAACGCGATGACGAACGCACTCCGCCACTCGCGCGCCGGCAAGGTCACGATCGCGCTGAACTTCAAGGATGATGGGCTTCAAATGTCCGTCTCGGACGACGGGATAGGCCTACCCGCCGAATACGAAGAACGCGGCCACGGCTTTAGGAACATGAGATCAGACGCCCAGCGGATGGGCGGTAGGCTGGTTACGTCAGCTGGCACTAAGGGACACGGGACGGTCGTATCCTGCACGATTCCATATGATGCGCATCTAGGAGGTGTGTGAACTTGGGCCTGACCAAACAGACCAAAGTGATGCTCGTGGACGACCACGAGATCATGCGCGACGGTCTCCGGGAAGTCCTCCAACGAGCCGGAGACTTCGAGGTCGTGGGAGAATCCGGAGATGGCGCGGCGGCGGTGAGGGTCGCTCAGAGTCTCAGGCCCGACGTGATCATCATGGACGTCATGATGCCGCTCAAGAACGGCGTCGACGCCTGCCGGGAGATCACGGAGATGCTGCCGGAGACCAGAGTGCTGATGCTAACGGCCGCATCGGAAGAGAACGCGGTGATGGAGGCGGTCGCCGCAGGAGCGACGGGATACCTTCAGAAGTACTCTGGCAAGGAGAAGCTGCTGCGCACCGTACGCGATGTGGCTGAGGGCGAGTATCGCATACCCCGGGATGTGATAAGGCGCGTGTTCGCCGGGATTCGCGCAGCGGCTCAACCGAAGCAAACACCGGAGATCAGCCGTCTGACCGGGCGGGAGCAGGAAATACTCACGTTGTTTGCGCAGGGGCTGTCATACGCGCAGATCGCGGAGGCTAGGGGCAACCGACCGCTGACGATCCGCAATGCCATATACGGTACCCAGGACAAGCTGGGGATCGAGACGAAGCAGGAGCTGGTAGTCTGGGCTGTGCGAAACGGCCTGGTGGGTGAGTAGGGGGCACGGTAATGGGAACATTAGGGCGTGGCACAGTCGCGCTCATTGCACTGGAGCCAGCCCGATGTACTTGTGAAACATCCCCTCCCTAGGCGTTAGCCCGAATCCACCGAAGGACGGCCTTGGGGACAGCCCTTGAAGAAGCTAGAGGGTGCTCCTCTGAATCTGGGATAATGGTTTTGGAACAGAAACCGCCCGGAAACAAGGAGCACCCAATAGATGCTGCCACAGAACTCCCTATTGGGGAAGTCCAGAGGAACCTGTCTCACAAAGGGTTGTTGGTGGTGATGGGGAGCACTGCATTGGTTGGTCGGATCCGCTGGGGGGCCGGGTAGGCGTGTCATGGCAGTCCGTGTGCGGGGAGGATGGCGGTCTGGCGCTCCTGGCATCCCCAGATTCGGGCCGAAGTTGCCGTCCAAGAGGTACGTCCGTGACGCCACATGTCCGCCCCGGCCCGCCAGATGCGCCAGAGGGTGCGCAGGTTGAAGGCCGTGGCCAGCAGCGTCCATTCGGCCGCGACATTGGCGATGCCGCGCAGCAGGAACCTGCGGCCTGCCTGCTGGTCTTTGATGATCCCGAAGACCGGCTCGATCAGCCCTTGCCTGCGCTCATAGGACCGGCTCGCCTCCTCGGTCGACATCCACTCACGGTGGACACGCAGCGCAGCATCGTGAGGCCCTATCTCCAGTGCGCGACCATAACGAGCGACCTTCGTACAGGTCCCGAAGGCAGGACACGCCCGGCAGACGGCGCCGGAGGTCCGGTACCGCCGCATCGGCACCCCATGATTGCGCTTGATGCGTATGAAGCGCAACGCCTGACCCTGGGGGCATCTATAGCTGTCACTGCTCTCGTCGTAGGTGAATCGGTCCTTGTGGTACGGACGCCGCAGCGCACGGCGCTGGGACTCTGGCATCGCCACCCGATGGCCCCTGCTGGCGCACTCCTCCAGCGCCTGCCCCGAATGGTAGCCCGCATCGACCAACGTCATGTCCGCCCTGGCGCCCGTATTGTCCTCGGCCTTGTCCAGCATCGGAGTCAACTGGCCGTGGTCGTCCGGTTCGTCCACCACCTCGACCGCCGTGATCAACATGCCTGCACGCTGTCCGTCGGCAGTCCGTGCGGGCGAGGCCATCGCCTGCGCGTTGTAGCCGGGCATGACGCCCTGGCGTGTCTTCATCAGACGAGCCTCTCGGTCGGTCAGGTTGATGCGCCGTCCCTCCTCGTTCGAAAGATCGTCCATCGCCTGGCGCACCTGCTCTCTCAGGACCCTGTTGTCGTACAACTCCTGCGGCAACTGGGCGGTTGGAGCATCCTCTCCCGATTCGTTCTGGGACTCCAGGTCGCTTATCGCACGCTCAAGCCGCTCCAAGAGCCGCCGCAGTCCCTCCGCATCGTATGTCCTGGCCTTCGATGCGTTGGCTTCAACCTTCGTCCCGTCCACCGTCTGCAACGCCAGGTCCACCAACTCCATCTTCACCGCCATCCGAACCGTACGCTTGAACAGCCTCCTCATCGCCTGGCGGTGGCTCTTGTAGAACCTCCAGAGTGTGTTGTGGTCCGGATATTGCACGCACGTCAACCACAGGTACGGTATCTGGTCCCGGCAGGCCGCCTCCAACTTGCGGCACGAGCGCACTCCGGTCATGAAGCCGTACAGCCACACGCTCAACAGCGCTCGAGGATGGTACGAAGGAGGCCCAAGATCACCTCCGTCTATCTCCACCCCAAGCTCCGCCCAGTCCTCTCGGTCGAGTGCGTCCACCACCTCGGCCACGAACCGCGAAGGGTGCTCGGCAGGGATCAGGTCGCCCAGGCTCGGAGGCATCAGCCACATCTGTTCTCGGTCCATCGCTCGCAGCGGCATCCATCTCTCCATCGCGGCCAGGATGGCCACAACTATATCCTTCCATACCCCCACTGCACGACTTATGAGACAGGCTCAATAGATGCTGCCACAGAACAATCCCGACCGTATCCGCATCCTCTTTGACGACCATCGCCTGGTGGCCAATGCCGGCCTGCTCCTGCCGGCCACCCTCGCCCGGCACCTGGGCCTGCGGGAACTCGTCGACCATCACCTTGACCTCGGCGGCGCGCCGGGACGGGCGAACACTGGGGACAAGATGCTGACGCTGGTCGCTTCCGCGCTGGCAGGCGGCGACTGCATCGACGACGCCGATGCGCTGCGCGCTGGTGGGACGGTCGGTGTTCTAGGCTGCGTGGTCAAGGCGTCATCCACCCTGGGGACCTTCCTGCGCAGCTTCCGGTGGGGGCATGTCCGTCAACTCGACCGCGTGAGCCGCCAGTTGTTGGCCCGGGCCTGGGCCGCTGGGGCCGGACCCGGCGACTCGCCCCTGACCATCGACCTGGACTCGACCATCTGCGAGACCTATGGACTGGCCAAGGAGGGAGCGGGCCACCACGGCTATACCGGCGCCCGCGGCTATCACCCGCTGCTGGCCATTGCCGCCGGCACCGGCGAGGTATTGATGTCCCGGCTGCGCGAGGGCCGGGCCAACACCGCCCGTGGCGCCGCCCACTTCCTGCGTGAGACGGTGGGGCGGGTGCGCTACGGCGGGGCCAGGGAACAACTCACGGTGCGGGCCGACAGCGGCTTTATCGCCCATACTGTCGTTGCCGCCTGCCGGGAAATGGATGTCCGCTTCTCTATCACCATCCGCCAGCGCGCCAGCCTGCGGGACCTGATCGAGGCGATACCAGAGGAGGACTGGACTCCCATTCCCTACTGGATGGACGCCGCCGCCGATGTCGCCGAGACGACTTACACCCCGTTCCAGACCAAGCCGGACGCCCCGCCGGCGCGGCTCATCGTCCGGCGGGTGAAGCCTACACCCGGTTCCCAGCTCGCCCTCTTCGCCAGATACAGCTATCACGCCTTCATCACTGACCGCGATGGGGAGACGCTGGAACTGGAGGCCGATCATCGCCGCCACGCCGAGATCGAGAACGCCATTCGAGACCTGAAACACGGCGTCGGACTCAACCATCTCCCCTCGGGGCGCTTCGCCGCCAACGGTGCCTGGCTGGCGGTACAGGTGATGGCGCACAACCTGGCCCGCTGGACGGCGCGGATTGGTCTGGGCGAGCGGACCGTGATCACCAAGACCCTCAGGCGGCGGGTCTTCGCTCTGGTGGGACGGATCACCCGCTCGGCGCGCTGCCTCACTTTGCATCTCCCCCGGCGCTGGCCTTGGGAAACCCAGTTCAGTCGCGCCTTGGCCCGGCTGCAAGCCATTCCACTCCCGGCCTGACGGCCAGCCTGCAACTGACCCAACGTCCCCGCAATCTCGCGCCACCCCGGTCCGCGAGAGTCCCCTGCTGCGTATCCTCTCGCCATCCCGCGCATCGCAACTCCCGCATAGGGCCTTAGGGGCCCTGTGCGGCGACTGAAGACCGTCCGCCGACCTCCCATCTACCCCAAGAGCCCAGGCCATCTCCCCTGTAGCTCCCTCACCCACCCCCTTCCGCTGCCCTCACGCCGTCCATCGGTGTCCTTCGGTGGATTCGGGTTTGCTCGAAACATAGAGGCGGATGCCACCAACACTGCTCCCTAATCAACCTGGATCGATCTTGCTGCTAGGATCACAGGGACTTGCTCTGGATTCTCAATGTCGCGGACGCGCATCGCAATCAGGGACCCTGTTGAATCTTCGGTTCGCGAAGCGCCGTCGCTCCCTTGTTGCCTATCCGAACTCCTCACGTAGCAGCTCTGCAGCCACCGCCTCGTTGCGCAGCTTTGCATACGCCTCGTCCATCGGGATGTCCGCAGCGCTGCCGGGGGCGAACCCACAGTCCGGGTGAAGCGTGATCCGCTCCGGGTCGACGAACTCGAGGGCCTGCCTCACCCGTTCGGCTATCTCTTCGGGTGTATCCGTGTGCGGACTACGACAGTCGACGCAGCCCAGCCCTATATCGAACCGCTCAGGCAACTCCCTGAGGACACGCTTGTCTCCCGCGGCCGGCATGGCGAACTCGAGCATCAGCATGTTCACATCTAGCTTGCTCAGGGCCGGCAATATGGGTTCGTATCCGCCCTCCCCAATCCAGCCCGCTCGGCCCTTGTTGCGCCGGCACAGGTGGAGCGCCGTCCGGATACCGTCGATGCCGTCCACCACGCGATTCAGCATGTCCACGCAGTAGTCCGCTTCGCCTTCCGGGTCATCGTAGGCCGACCGGACTTTGGGGTCCACGAACATGCAAAGCTGGGGGTCGTCGAACTGGGCCATAGCCACACCTTCGTCCCGAAGGGCCATCAGCTCTTGTCGCAGCAGGGGCACCAGCGCCTCGGTGAAGTCCCTCCGCGTCGGGTAGACCCTGCGTGAGCGCTCGGGGTCCCACATCCTCTCGCCCAGCAGGTACGGGGAAGGAAGAGCCACCTTGACCTCGCGATCGGTGTTGGCTTTGATGAAACGCGCTTCGCTGGCGAACCAGCCCGGGTTTACCACCGCGACCTCGCCGGTCACAGTGTGCCAGGTCTGGCGCTGCCCCATCACTTCCCGGACCGTAACGTCAAACCCGCTGCAGATGTCGGCTATGACGCCTATGTAGGACATCCGCCGCCACTCTCCGTCCGAGAGGATGTCGACGCCCGCGGCCTCCTGCATCTGGATCACGTACGGCACCGCCGCGTCCATCATGCGCTGGAAGTCGGCGTCGTCACGCTCCGGCGGCACCCGTGCCTCGACCAGGTCCTTGATATACTGCGGCCGCGGCATAGAGCCGACGACCGTAGTCGGAAACTTCTTGCGCGTCATCACCCTCCGGAACTTATACTTTCCTTACTCCCCATCTCCTTCCCCCACTCCCTGCTCGCAAGGTCGTAGTCCTCGATCGTGTCGATCTCATGATACTCGCCAGGGACCGCCACGCAATGTATGTCGATGCCCTTCTGGACCATGTAGTCAAGCTGGTGGATGAGGTAGGCCATGCGAAACGGCCCACCTTCGGTAAAGAGCCCCTCTGGCCCCAGCGAGGCGTACAGCTCGTCGTGCACTTCGAGGAACGCAGACGCACCTTTTGCGCTCATCTTGAGGACCCCGGTAAACTCGCCGGTGGCGTGTTCCGACGGGATCTGCCTGGATATCCGGGTAACAACACCATCGCGGGCGATCATCTTCTCGCCGTCCGCCTCGGGGTGCTGGCTGCGGTAGCGGTACCTGTCCCGCCAGAGTGTATCCATTACCAGCGTTATGTCGTGGGGCGAGTCCTTAAGCAGCCCGACGGCCTCTGGGCGAAAAAGCGTGTCGGTGTACGTAGAGTAGAAGCCTTCACCTAGGTGGTCGCGGGCGCAGAGCAACGAGAACAGGATGTTGCCGTTGGGCCAGTTCGCGTTCTCGACGAACTCGAACGCGTCGTATGACCTGCGCACCACGTCCATCAGATATCCGCCGATAAAGACGAACCTGTCCAGGCCGTTCTGGCGGAAGGCTTCGAGGGACCAGTCTAGGATCCTCTTGCCGGCTATGGGGGTGAAGCTCTTGGGCTCCGAGGCCGTCAGAGGCATCAGCCTTCTGCCGCGTCCGGCCCCGATGAGGACTACCTTCAAACGAGAATTCCCCTTTCAACCCGATTCGGGGCAACCCACGCCCTGAACTCTGACCAAGGCTGATGCTACTCCCGCCGGAAGGTGCGGTCAAGCATCTTCTGCGCTTCGCGGCGAAGCCTCTTCCAGTCGTCTGGCATCGTTCCGGGACAGGAGCAGGAGCTCTAACATCTCGTACCGAACGCGTTGATGGCGCATAACCTGGCCCGCTGGACGGCGCGGATTGGTCTGGGCGAGAGGACCGTGATCACCAAGACCCTCAGGCGGCGGGTCTTCGCTCTGGTGGGACGGATCACCCGCTCGGCGCGCCGCCTCACTTTGCATCTCCCCCGGCGCTGGCCTTGGAAAACCCAGTTCAGTCGCGCCTTGGCCCGGCTGCAAGCCATTCCACTCCCGGCCTGACGGCCAGCCTGCAACTGACCCAACGTCCCCGCAATCTCGCGCCACCCCGGTCCGCGAGAGTCCCCTGCTGCGTATCCTCTCGCCATCCCGCGCATCGCAACTCCCGCATAGGGCCTTAGGGGCCCTGTGCGGCGACTGAAGACCGTCCGCCGACCTCCCATCTACCCCAAGAGCCCAGGCCATCTCCCCTGTAGCTCCCTCACCCACCCCCTTCCGCTGCCCTCACGCCGTCCATCGGTGCCCTTCGGTGGATTCGGGGTTAGATAGAGATGCTGTCGCAGCAACTGCTGTCGGCTTCACAGGGCGTCGTCCAAAGAGTGTTGTAGAATGGCGCCGCTGTTCGTGTACTCGTACCTGCGCTTGGCCGTGGTGTCTGTCAAGCTCAGGGACTTCGCGCAAAAAGTGTCGACGCGGCCCACAACTTGGTATAGGAGCCTATAGATTCCATGGTGGACCTCGCAGGCTTTCGTCAGATTGGCGAACTGGTCGAGAGGGAGGCGAGGTTCGTCCATGCCCTCCAGGCAGAGATTCGGAAGAAAATCATCGGTCAGGACCGTCTCGTGGAGCGGGCCCTGGTAGGGTTGCTGGCCGACGGGCACATTCTGCTGGAGGGTGTACCCGGTCTGGCGAAGACCCTCTTGGTGAAGACGATAGGTCAGGCGATCCAGGCCGGTTTCTCACGCATTCAGTTCACTCCCGACCTTCTGCCCTCAGACCTGATAGGCACGCGGATATTCAATCCCAGCACTGGCGAATTCAGCGTGCACAAGGGGCCTATCTTCTCGAACTTGATCCTCGCCGACGAAATCAACCGAGCGCCAGCCAAAGTGCAGAGCGCACTGCTCGAGGCAATGCAAGAGGCGCAGGTTACGATCGGCGATGAGACGTTTCCGATCGAAGCCCCCTTCCTCGTCCTGGCTACGCAGAACCCAATAGAGCAGGAGGGGACATACCCGCTGCCCGAAGCTCAGGTCGACAGGTTCATGCTGAAGGTCGTCATCGAGTATCCCGAATACTCCGAGGAGCGTGAGATGATTGCACGGATGACGGCAGGGCCTCTGCCGGATGTGCAACCGGTCGTCGACTCAGAATACATCCTGGGCGCGCGGGACATCGTGAGAAGGGTGCATGTGGACGAGAAGATACAGGACTACGTGCTCAATATTGTGGTTGCGACTCGCGACCCCAAAGTGGCGGGACTGGACGACCTTGGGAACCTCATCTCCTATGGGGCATCGCCTCGCGCAGGACTCTTCCTCATCTCTGCGGCCCGGGCGTATGCCTTCCTCAAGGGTCGTGGCTACGTCACGCCCGACGATATTAAGCAGATTGCGCCTGACGTCCTCCGACACCGAGTAATAACGACCTTCGAGGCACAGGCACAGGAAGTTACGTCCGAGCAGATCGTCCAACGCATCCTCGACAACCTGGAGATCCCATGAGATGGTGACCAGCGAGCTCATCTCGAAGGTCCGTAGGATCGAGTTCAGGACCCGTAAGCTCGTCACCGACAGCTTCGCGGGCGAATACCACTCAGTGTTCAAGGGCAGGGGCATGGACTTCGACGAGGTCCGCCAGTACAACCCCGGCGACGACGTACGCTCTATCGACTGGAACGTCACCGCTCGCACAGGAGAGCCGTACGTCAAGAGCTACGTAGAAGAGCGGGAGTTGACGGTCATGCTCGTGGTCGATGTGAGCCGTTCCGGAGAGTTCGGCACCAGGAACTGGTTCAAGCGGGAATTGGCCGTCGAGCTCGCTGCCGTGATGTCCTTTGCTGCTACGACGAACCACGACAAAGTTGGACTGCTCCTCTTTACCGATAGAGTGGAGTTGCTGGTCCCTCCGCATAAGGGGCGGAGCCACGTGCTGCGCCTGCTGCGCGACTTGCTCGCGTTCCAACCGGTTGGCAGGGGCACCGATATCAGATTGGCGCTGGACACGATATACGTGCTGCTCAAGCGTCGCAGCATCGTATTCCTGGTATCCGACTTCCTGGCTGACGCGGAGTCATACCGCAAGGCGATGCTGATCACCAACCGACGGCACGATGTCGTGGCGTTCGACCTGAGTGATCCGCTGGAGCATGAGATGTCCGACGTGGGTATTATCGCGTTGGAAGACGCGGAGAGTGGGAGCCTGCGTTTGATCGACACAGGCGACCGGGAGTGGAGAAAGTCGTTCTCCGAAAGGGTCGTCAGGCTAGAGAAGGATAAGGACGAGGCATTTGCCGCAGCAGGGGTGGACTGCGTCCGCGTAACGACTGAAAGAGACTACATCGCCGAGGTCGGGGCCTTCTTCAAGAACCGTCTTCGGAGGCTGTCGCGATGAGCAATGTGTGGTGCGCAAGGCCGATTGGGTATTGCGCACCACACACTGCGTAGGTGCTGGGACCTTGAAATTCCGGCATTGGATTCCGTGGGCAACCGCCTTGGTCTTGACTGTAGGGGTCCCTGGCCCCGCTTTCGCGCAGGAAGCCCCGACCTCAGGCGTCCGCACCTCTTTCACTGCCGACCGCGCCGAGCTGACTGTCGGCGACATCGTGACCTTGACGCTGGAGGTGACCCACTCCGCCGAGCAAGTTGTGGTGCTTCCCAGGCTGGGGCGCCAAGTGGGGGTCGTTCGAGGTCCGGTCGCAGACCCCAGCTCGGACTGTTTCCAACGGGGACGGGACAGAGACGACGCGGCAGCACCTCAGGGCAACGATCTTCGCTCCGGGCACTTTCGAGACGCCGGATTTGCCGGTGTCCGTCCGGAGCCCGGACGGCGCCGTCGAGCAGGCATCACCCCCTCCGGTGCGGCTGATCGTGAGATCTGTGCTGTCCGGGTCCGATGAGCAGTTGCGGGACATCCGACCGCCATCCGACCTATCGATACCCCTCTGGAATCAGCCCTTCGCTCGCGCCATGGCAGCGCTGGCTACCCTAGCGGCGCTGGGTCTTGTGGGGTACATCCTTCATCGTCGCTCACCCAGGAGGGCGCCCCTTCCTGTGCCGGTGGCCGACACGAGGACGCCGTGGGAGGTCGCGGTCCAAGAGCTCGACCGCATCGAGCGTCTTGACCTGCCTGGGGACGGCAACTTTGTCGAGCACTACGGCCTCGCCTCCAGGGTCACACGCACCTACATCTACGCGATGTACCTCGCGGATGTAAGCCGTCAGGATGCGACCGACATGACGACGGACGAGTTGGGAGTCGCCATATCTCGGTCGTCGCTGGACCGCAAAAACGCGCGGCTGGCCGTCGGTCTGCTTCTGAAGGCCGATCTCGTTAGATTCTCCAACTATACTCCCTCTGTGTCTGAGGCTTACGAGGACCTGGTGCAGGCCCGGGACATAGTGGATGGGACCAGGCCCTCCGTGGATGAGTCGTCGCACGACAGTTCACATACCCAACAGGAGGTGTCACCGTGAGCGACTTGACCTTCGAGTCGCCTTGGCTGCTCCTCCTGTTGCCGACGATTGCGGTTCCGGCGGTGCTGCCGTACTTATGGCGGCGGCAGATGGGGCCGGTCGGGATGACCTACGCGGATACTTGGCTCGTCTCGGGCAGCGGCAGATCGCTGCGCCTCCGGGCGATGCCGATACTTCGAATGCTGCGGTTTCTGGCGCTCGCATTGGTCATCGTTGCCGCCGCCAGGCCGCAGATGGGGGATGCGAGGGAGGTCATCCGCGGCGAGGGCGTGGACATATCCATCGCGCTCGACATATCGGGGAGTATGGGGGAAACGGACCTGGAACCCAACAGGTTGGGGGCGGCGAAGGAGATCATCGCCGACTTCATCGCGGAGCGCAGATTTGACCGCATCGGCCTGGTGGTGTTCTCACGAGAGGCGTTCATCCAGAGTCCTCCTACCCTCGATCACGCCACCCTGCTCCGTCTCCTGGCAGACGTACACCTCGCTGACCAGCTTGGAATCGAGGATGGGACGGCCATGGGCAGCGGGATGGCGACGGCCGCGAACATGCTGAAGGCCTCGACCGTCGAGAGCAAGCTCGTGACCTTGATTACGGATGGTGTGAACAATGCGGGCGAGCTCGATCCCATTACGGTTGCGACCGCGGCGGCGGCGCTCGACATCAAACTGTACACAATCGGCGTGGGCAGGCAACGCACGCCCTCAGGAGACGTAGCTGGGGAGAGCCCGCTTGACGAAGAAACGCTCCAGCAGATCGCTGCGATCACGAACGCGAAGTTCTACCGGGCCACCGATACGGAGGGGCTGAGGGGCATCTACGCCGAGATAAACTCTCTGGAGAAATCCGATGTCGAGATCCTGCACTTTACGCGCTATCAGGAACTCGCGGCCCTGCTCTTGATCCCCGCGCTGGCACTGCTCCTGGTGGAGCTGGTCCTCTCGCAGACAGTGCTTAGAAGGCTGCCGTGAGCTGATATGACATTCGGAGCGCCACAATACCTGTTTGCCCTGCTCGCACTTCCGCCGCTGGCGATGCTGGTGGCGTGGGGCTTTGCGCGGCGGGCGTCGTCGGTGCAGCGGATCGGCGACCCGATTCTCGTCAAGCGCTTGAGTGCGGCAGTGAGTCTGCCGATGCGAATCCTTCGGCTCATCCTGTGGTTTGCCGGCGTTGTCCTGATAGTCGTCGGCTTGGCGCGGCCTCAATGGGGCAGCGACATCGAGATCGTCGAGCAACGCGGGGTGCAGGTGATGGTTGCCCTGGACATATCACGCAGTATGCTTGCCGAGGATGTAAAGCCCACTCGTCTTGACCGTGCCAAGCTGGAGACATCCGACCTGATGTCACGGCTGGAAGGTGACTCGGTTGGCATCGTCCTGTTCTCGGGCGCCAGTTTCATACAGTTCCCAATGACGTCCGACTACGCCACCGCCAAGACCTACGTTCACAATGCCAGCCCCAGTGCGATCAGCCGACAGGGCACCGTGATCGGGGAGGCGATTGCGACCGCGATGGTGGGCTTCAGCGATCAGCGGGTGAGTCAAAGGGTCATCGTCATCATGACGGACGGCGAGAATCACGAGGGCGATCCCGTTGCGGCGGCCCGGCAAGCCGCGAAGGATGATGCGGTCATATACACTGTCGGGTTCGGCTCTCCCGATGGCGGGCCTGTCCCGGAATACGACGACCGGGGCCAGATCACCGGCTACCCAAAGGATTCCCAAGGCCGCACCGTCGTCTCGCAGCTAGACGAGGTCACGTTGCGGAGTGTCGCGGAGGCTGGTGGGGGCCGGTACTTCCGGGCCTCGGAGATCGACGCAATGGCCAGCCTCGCCGGCGAGATACGGTCGTACCAGGACGAGGCCTTTCAGAGCGAGTTCAGTCAAAGGAAGGTCGAGCGGTTGCAAGTCTTCCTTCTCGCAGGCGCACTGTCTCTCGTCCTGGCAGAGCTGGCGACCGACCGCCTGTCGCTCTGGTACCGAAGGCGACGGATGTGGACGGCAGAGAGGGCGGCGCATGTTTGACCGAAGGGTCTTGATCGCCGTGCCAGCCCTCGCTCTCTGCCTGCTGGCCTGTGGCCCGAGGCCTGATCATGTCAACAACTCGGGCCACGAGCCTTATCTGAATGGTGACTATGTGAGTGCACTCGACGCGTACCAAGGAGCGACGGCGGGCGCCCATGAGTCAGGCGAGCCGCATTACAACGCGGGGAACGCACTGTACCGGTTGGAGGAGTATGGGGATTCCCTCGAGAACTATGACGAGTCGCTGAGGTACGCGGAGAGCGATCTGCGGTTGCACGGGTTCTTCAACCGGGGCAACGCCTCTTTTCAGTCGCAGCAATATGCCCAGGCAATCGAGGCGTACAAAGAGGTGCTGCGGATGGACCCGGACCACATCGACGCGAAGCACAACCTGGAGCTGGCCCTGGCGCAGCTTCCACCACTGCCGCCACCTCAGCAGGACGAACAGCAGCCGCCTCAGCAGGACGAACAGCAGCCGCCCCAGCAGGACGAACAGCAGCCGCCCCAGCAGGACGAACAGCAGCCACCTCAGCAGGACGAACAGCCGCCACCTCAGCAGGACGAACAGCAGCCGCCCCAGCAGGACGAACAGCAGCCGCCCCAGCAGGACGAACAGCAGCCGCCCCAGCAGGACGAACAGCAGCCACCCCAGCAGGACGAACAGCAACCGCCCCAGCAGGACGAACAGCAGTTGCCCCAGCAGGACGAACAGCAGTTGCCCCAGCAAACTGAGCCCATCACCGTCGAGCAGGCGCGGCAGATACTCGAGGCGGTCGGGGAGGACGCGATGACCCTCCAGGAAAAACGTAGGCAGGTCTTCGTCCCTTCCAAACCGTCAAGCGAATTCGATTGGTAGACACGGACGTGCTAAGCATCCAGACCATGCGGCGCGCTCTGTCGGCACTGGCCCTCGTTGCCGCAGCGATGGTGTCCGGTGTGGCAAGTCTTCATGCCCAGCCACCGGCTGCGGAGCCGCTCTTCGTCGAGGCCTCCGTCGACAACAGCCGGCCCTACCTTGGCCAGCAGATCACCTACGTCTTCAAGGCCTACCTTCGTTCCGATCTCTCGCTTTCGGCCGACCAATTGGATCGACTCCGGTACGTGCCGCCCAACTTTTCTGGATTCTGGACCTACCAGCCAACTGAGCCGGATGAGTACATCGAGGCAGTCGATTCCAGCGACTACAGGGTCGTCGAGATTCAAACGGCGCTCTTTCCGAGCGTCGTGGGTACAGTTGAGATTGGGGCTTCGACGTTGACTGTCCCCGCCAGCTCATCAGGGCCCCCCAACATCCTGGAAAGCGCTCCTGTAATTGTCGACGTGCGCCCGTTGCCCCCAGGGGCCCCTGCTGGGTTCGAGGGAGCAGTCGGCAGCTTCGACATATCCGCGGAGGTGGACGCTGACACCTGGAAGGTGAACGAGCCCGTGCAGCTGACCGTGAGGGTATCGGGCGAAGGGAACATCGAGACGCTTCCGGACCCGGACTGGCCCGAATTCGCGGACTGGCGCGTCGTTGAGTTGCCGGCGGCTGCGGATAGTCAGGTAGTCGATGGGCGCATCACGGGGAGTCGCACCTACGGAATTGCGATGGTGCCGACGAAGGCCGGGCAACTCACCATTCCAGGGATTGTGTACTCCTACTTCGAGCCGAATCTGGAGGAGTACGTCCGGGCGTCGTCGGCACCGATTGTCATTTCTGTTTCCGAAACAGATGAGCCGTCGGCGTCTCCTCCGTCGCTCGACGTCGAGGCGGTGGTCGAGGAGGACGATACGGTGGCAAGGTACGTCAAGGCCGTGCCATCGTCGCTTCGGCAGTCGGGAGGAGAACTGACCGACAGCGCCATCTACTGGGCTGCATGGGGCATCCCGGCGCTCGCCATTGCTGGCGCGGTGGCCTGGAGGCGCAGGCGGGACGCCGAAGAGGCCGCCCTGGCATCGTCTCGTCGGCGAAACGCGCTGCCGAACGCTAGGGCGGTCCTTGCTCGCGCCGCTGCGTCTGGCGGTGATCCAAGAGTCGCCGCGGCGGATGCTGTTCTGTCCTACCTCTCGGACCGGCTTGGCGTTCCTCTGGGCGGACTGACGCGTGAGGCCCTCGGCCGGCGTCTCCAAGATGCAGGGGTCGCTGCCGACCTTGGCCATCGGGTCGATGACACCCTGGCCGTGGGAGAAGCAGCGAGGTACACCCCGCAGCCTTCATCCACCGGCGGAAAGACCGACCAGGGAGAACGCGCTGACCAGCTCCTGGCCGACCTCGATGGAGCGATTGTCGCATGATCGGTTTGTGGCGGCTCTCAATTGCCTCGTTGGCTGGAGTAGGCGCCCTCTTGGTGGCCGCGAGCGGCGCCCTCGCTCAAGCCCCGCAAGCGGCCGACCTGATGACCGAGGCGAACTCGCGGTACGAACGAGGCGAGTATGCCGAGGCCGCCCAGCAGTACGAGGCCCTGGTCGACATGGGATACGAGGACGCCGCCATCTACTACAACCTGGGCAGCACCTACTTCGAAATGGGCGACCTTGGGCGGGCCATACTGAACTACCTGCGGGCCCAGGAGCTGTCTCCCCGCGACCCGGGGATACTGGCCAACCTCGACCTGGCGCGCGCCAGGACAGTTGACCGTATCGGGGCGGAGAGAGACTCCCTGGTCGAGAGCGTGTCGTACTTCGGACGCCGTTGGGTTACACCCAGCGAGCTTGGGGCGTTTTCGCTACTGCTGTGGGCGATGACGGGTCTGGGTATCGGCGCGCTCTTGGTGTACAGGCGCATCTCCCTCAGAGCTTTCGTGCGGACCGGCGCGGCCGTTTCGGCGGTTGCCACGCTGGTGTCCCTCCTTCTGTTGCTGAGTATGCTGTATGCCAATCCCTACGACCACACCGGCGTGGTGACCGCGGAGGCTGTAGAGGTGGTGAGCGGGCCGGGGCCGCAGTACGCCAAAGAATTCACCCTGCGCAGCGGCGCCGAGGTCCGCCTCGTCGACTCTCGGCAGGGATGGCTGCGGGTCTCGCTGCCCGGCGGTGAGCTACAGGGTTGGGCGCCATCGCATGCCATTGAAGCTGTAGGACGGACCGACGACGGCTAGATCGAATCTGCAACTTCCACGGGCGACTCTCGCCGTACCTGTCAACGCTCCGCGGCGCGGCAATGACACATACGAAGAAAATGAGTAGCTACCGTGCCTCAGCACCCGCGTCAACTAGAATCTGGATGATCACAGGGTTTTCTTCAATAATCGCCCAGTCGAGCATAGAATTCCCATGATCGTCCTTGGCGTTGACGTCCGCACCCGCTTCGACGAGGAGCTTCACCAATTCCACAGCGTTGTCGTCTTCAATAATCGCCCAGAAGAGCATAGGATGCCCACGATCGTCCTTGGCGTTGACGTCCGCACCCGCTTCGACGAGGAGCTTCACCAATTCCATAGCGTTGTCTTCAATAATCGCATAGAAGAGCATAGGATACCCACGATCGTTCTTGGCGTTGACGTCCGCGCCTAATTTGATGACACATCGCACAGCCTCAATGCTGTCCCAAATCGCTTGCTGCAGGCTTGTCTGCAGATATATGTTGCAGGGTTCGGGGGTTGCCTCAGGCGTGGGTTCGGGGGTCGGCTGAGGCGTGGCGGTTGGTACGGATGTGGCCGTTGGCTGAGGCGTGGCGGTTGGTACGGATGTGGCCGTTGGCTGAGGCGTGGCGGTTGGTACGGATGTGGCCGTTGGCTGAGGCGTGGCGGTTGGTACGGATGTGGCCGTTGGCTGAGGCGTGGCGGTTGGTACGGATGTGGCCGTTGGCTGAGGCGTGGCGGTTGGTACGGATGTGGCCGTTGGCTGAGGCGTGGCGGTTGGTACGGATGTGGCCGTTGGCTGAGGCGTGGCGGTTGGTACGGATGTGGCCGTTGGCTCAGGCGTGGCCGTGGGTTCAGGTGTGGCTGTGGGTTCGGGCGTGGCCGTGGGTTCAGGCGTGGCCGTTGGTTCGGGTGTTGCTGTCGGTTCAGGCGTGGCGGTCAGCGTAGGCGTGGCCGTCGGTTCGGGTGTAGCCGTCGGTTCGGGTGTAGCCGTCGGTTCGGGTGTAGCCGTCGGTTCAGGTGTGGCTGTTGGTGTAGGTGTGGGCGTCGGTTCAGGTGTCGCCGCCAACTTGAGCACCATGCCGGGCTCGTCGCCAACGATTGGAGGCTCTGTGATAGGCAGGGTCGAAAACATACCGGCAGGTGCCGTGGGCGTTGGCGCCGGACCGCCCGATAGGATGCCGCAAGCTAGCAAAGCCGGGATGACCAGCGCCGCTGCCGCCGTTCTCATCAGCACACGGGACACTTCGTGGCCGACACTGCGATCACTCACGTCCGAGTTCCTCCGTGCCCAAGTCTTCCCAGAAGCTCGGCCCTGTCTTTGGCGACGACCTTTAGCTATTCGTCGCCGTCGAGGAGAATCTCCTCACTTCCTGTGAGGTACATCGGTTAGCCTCGTGGAGAGCCGGTCTTGGACCCCGACCTTTGTACCACCTGCATGTTGGCCCGACAAGCACCGGGAGAGAGTCGGTCCTAATGAAGGTTCCCGCCGACAGTCTCCCACACACGCCCTCAGAGGGCACGCATCCAATCGGGCATTGTACCCTTTCACCGGATCAGGTTGGCCTACAGGCCTGTCGAGGGCGACAGCCTATACTGCGACTTCGACTCGGAGATCTCAGCCCAACGTGAACTCGCTCATATGCTGTACTAGGTGGGACTGCCCGCATATGTTCGAACGGCGGCCCTCTCCCCGTTCTGTGCTGTTGCCAGTGTTGTGGGAAGGGCCAGCGAAACCGCTAGCTGGAAGCGTCCTTGTCTTCACAAAGGATCAGTGGGGATGATGAGGATGCCAGCCCAAACACAGTGGGCTTGAGACCCAGGTCAACAAGATTGCTATCACCCGACCGATTCCCTACATTGGAATCTCCCAGCGGAAAGTTCGCAGTACAGGACACGTTGGCCCGGCTGATGTTGATGCATAGCTGAACTAGTACAGTTGCTCGGCGTGAGACAGGGTGGTGCCATAAAATGGTGGTCGGGATAGTCTCTGGGATTCTCTACGGAACTGTGGTAACGACTGTGGGAACAACTGCCAAGATGGCCCGACTCCGTAGTTAAGTACGAGTCCCCCCAGCATCCAGACTTATCCCTCTCCTTTGTCCTATAGGTGGAAGAGCCCGAAACTGCTGATTGGGGTCAGTTCCGCCCAAAGGCGCTCCCCTCCAGGATACACCGCGAGTAAGTCCCTCTCCAGCCTGACCGATGGGTGTGCTCGGCAACGCTTCGTAGTCGAGGCTCAAAACCACGGCCCTATGTTTAGTTCTGCCGACATGGGGTCAGCCTCCCTTCGGTGGCGAATATACGCTTGGTGACGTTCCCCATCTCGGAAGTTCTTGGTATATTTCGCGTGGACCCACCGTATAGGCATGCGTGACAGGCACAACCGTAGTTGAGGCGTGAATGTTGGCTACGGCAAACGTGAACGAGAACGTCCGCTTCGAGCCGGATGAAAGCCCTCCGTCCTTGGTGACGATAGGCGCTGGAATCCAGGCCGCCATGCTGATTGTGGCGCCTGTGGTGTTGACCGTGGTCATTGTGGCCCGGATTGCCGAGCAGCCCGAGTCCTACATGTCGTGGGGCGTCTTTGCGGCGCTGCTGGTCAGTGGGGTCACGACGGTGCTCCAGGCCGTCCGGGTCGGGCGGATCGGAGCTGGGCACGTGCTCATCATGGGCACGTCGGGGGCTTTCATCGCGGTGTGCGTCGCGGCCCTGGTCAAGGGCGGCCCCTCTACGATGGCAAGCCTCATAGTCGTCTCGTCGCTGTTCCAGTTCCTGATAGCGTGGCGGCTCTCGCTGCTGCGCCGGATTTTCACGCCGGTAGTATCTGGGACTGTAATCATGCTGATAGCCGCAACGGTCATGCCCATAGTGTTCGATACGCTGACGGATGTGCCTGACGGCGCGTCTCAGGCCGCCGCCCCCGTCGTGGCCCTGGCCACCATGGTTACTGTCGTGGTTCTCGTATTGCGCGCTCCGCCGGCATGGCGCCTATGGTCGCCGATCATAGGCATAGCGGTGGGTTGCGCAGTGGCTGCGCCCTTCGGCCTATACGACGTTCAGCCGATACTCGATGCGTCCTGGGTGGGTGCTCCCTTCGGCTCATGGCCGGGACTAGACCTGAGTCCCGGTGTGGAGTTCTGGGCGCTGCTGCCGGCGTTCGTGGTGGTCACGCTGGTGGGGGCCATCGAGACCGTTGGCGACGGAGTGGCCATCCAGCGGGTCTCCCAGCGTAGGCTGCGCGCAACCGACTTCCGGGTGGTGCAGGGCGCCCTGAACGCCGACGGCGTGGGCAATCTGCTGTCGGGCATCGGCGCAACACTCCCCAATACGACCTACTCGACGAGCATCTCTCTTGCCGAGGTTACGGGAATCGCCGCACGGCGGGTGGGCGTCGTCATCGGCGTCGTCTTCGTGGCGGTGGCATTCTTCCCCAAGTTCACGGCCCTGTTGATCGCCATACCCGCCCCGGTGGTCGCTTCCTACATAACCGTTCTCATAGGGATGCTCTTCGTGCAGGGAATGAAGATCGTTATCCAGGACGGTGTCGATCACCGGAAGGCGGTCGTTGCGGGACTCTCTTTCTGGATCGGCGTAGGCTTCCAGAACCAGTGGGTCTTTGCAGACCTGTTGGGGGAAGGCTTCCTCGGTGTGCTGCTGGGGAACGGCATGACTTCGGGTGCCATCGTCGCGGTCATAATGATGGTATTCATGGAGATGACAGCCCCCCGGCGCAGACGCCTGGAGGCCGCCATGGACACGGAGACCCTGCCGAAGCTGTCGGAATTCCTCAGAGCGTTCGCGTCGAAGGCCGGGTGGAACGATGCTTCGACGGAGCGACTGGTCTTGGTGGGGGAAGAGACGCTGGCCAGCCTGTCTTCGGATGAGCACGGTGAAGTGGAAACGGGCAGGGGGCGGCGCCTGGTCGTGACCGCCCGCACCGAAGGTGGCGGGGCTGAGCTTGAGTTCGTGTCGGCATCTGAGGGCGAGAACCTGGAGGACCGCTTGGCGTATATGGGGGAGGCGCCGGAGATAGCCGACGGCAGGGAGATATCGTTCCGTCTGCTGCGGCACTACGCGTCGTCGGTGCGGCATCAGAAGTACCACGGCGTCGACATCGTTACGGTGAGAGTCGACGGGCCGAGTTAGGGACGCGTGCCGTCCCCAACCCTGAGTCGCCTTGACCTGCCCTGGGCAAAACGCATATTGTCTTTGGCATGACTCGTCTCCGCGTTCCAATTCTGGTCTTGGCCGTGCTACAGATGGTCCTCGCTGGGTTCACGGCTCTGGTGGGCGCCTTCGCGGACGGAGGGGACGTAGTATCACGGCTGTTGCTGGTCGTGGTACACCCGCTTGCCGCCGTCGGGATGCTCCTGATGCTGTCGCTGCCCCGGCCGGCCACCTCTCTGGTTATTGCGGCTGCGGCGCTCCTGACGGTGAAAGTCGTCGCCGACCTGATGGTCGCTCTGATGATTGCCGTGGGCGCGGTAAAGGGAGACTGGTGGCTCTTGCCGATATTCTCCGCGATTCCGGCGGTCGGGCTTGCCTATGCCCTAAACCTGCTGCGGGCCCGCACGGCCAAGGCAACGGCCGAATGAGGCTGAGCTGGTACCGTCCGCTTCCCGCCCTCTGGGCCTGCTGGGGCTGACTACCGTCAGGAGAGGTTCAGGTCGACTGCTCTGCCGGACTCCGCAGCGCGGTATACGGCGAGGATGGTCTCTAGGACCCGCCTGGAGAAGTCGATGTCCATAGTCGGTTGCTCGCCCGCTAGGATGCAGTCCACGAAGTGTCTGGCCGCGCCGTCGAAGCCGTCCTTCCAGTCCACCGGCGTATCGAAGCTGGTCGTCTCAGCGCCCCTGTGCAGCACGAGGGACGGCATGTCGAGGTAGCCGTTGCGGGCCGTCACCCAGAGCAGCCCCTCCGAGCCCTGAAGCTCGTAGAACTCGTCGGAGGCCACGTAGTTGTTCCTCATCGGCATGTCGGCCATGAGGAACTGGAAGACGACCTGGCACTGGCTGTCCTCTAACTTCCACACCACCGTGCTGGGCAGCTCCTCCCAGAAGTCCTCGGTGGTGGTCATCATGCCCAGCACCCTCTCCGGGGGGCCGAGCCAGTCCATAGCCACGGAGTACATGTGCCATGCGCCGTCGAACAGGAAGCCTCCCGTGTTGGTGTTCGGGTCGCGTCGCCAGACCTTGGAGTCGGGCTCTATGGTTATGGCCTTCCCAAGGGTCCCCCTCCCCCTGATGACGCGGAACCGCACGACGGACGGCTCGCCTATGGCGCCCGAGTGGAGTAGCTCCTTGGCCTTTACGAGGGGCGGGTAGTGGAGCAGGTTCTCGGTTACGCGGAACATCGTCTTCGCCCGCGCTACGGCTGCGGCTATCGTTTCGAGCTCGTCGAGGCTGTTGCAGATCGGCTTCTGGCATGACACGTGCTTGCCCGCCTCCAGCGCGTCGACCACCTGCCTGGCGTGCATCGGCGTGGGCGTAAGCAGCTCTACGGCGTCGATGTCGGGGTCGGCGAGCACCTCCTCGTACCGGGTGTAGATCTTCGGGGTGATTCCCCACTCCCTGGCGCGGGTCTCCGCCCTCTCCCGCAGCGGGTCGCAGAGGGCCGCCACCTCGCACCTCTCGTCCATCACGTAGCCCGGCCCGTTCATCACCGAAATTGACCCGCAACCGACGATGGCAAGCCTTACCCTATTCAAAGAATGTTCCTCCTCAGGCGGCGCCGCAACCCACTCCACCGCGAGCCGGCGTCTAAGATGATAACACCAGCCGGGCTGGGAGCCGGGCTGGGAGCCGGGGTTGAGCCGTGGGCCGTTGTGTGCTACGTTCCGTGCAACCTGACCGGGAGCACGACAGTATATGTTCATCATTCTGGTCCCTATCCGCATAGAGGCAGGCTATAAAGAGCAGTACCTGGAGGCGCTCGAGGTAAACGCGGGCGCATCCGTGCACACCGAGCCGGGGGTGATGAGGTTCGACATAATCCAGGACGCCCACGATGACGACGTGATATGGCTCTACGAGGTCTACCGGGACGAGGAGGCCTTCAACACGCACCGCGAGTCCGAGCACTTCCTAAACTTCTACACCAAGTGGAAGCCGCGCATGGAGGTGCTTCCACACGGCGCCGAGCTCGGACCGGGGAACCAGCGCGGCACCCACCAGATCTGGCCACCCGACGACGCGTGGTACTAGGCCGGCGACCCTAGGCCGCATCTTCTAGCCCTGAGGGAGGAACGCAATGGCCACTCAGACCGCCCCCACCACCGCTAGACGAATGGCGGTGGCCACCGCCCGGTTCCTGGACAGCCTGCTCCCGGAGCAGAGGGCAAGGATCGAGTACCACTACCTGGACGTGGAACGGGTCTACTGGATCCATCGCCCCCAGAACCGGCACGGCCTGCCCATACGGGACATGAACGCCGGCCAGCGGAGCTTGGCCTGTGCAGTCATGGAGAGCGGCCTGAGCGCCGATGCCTTCAGGAAGGCCCGGGGCATCATTGACCACGAGCTGATACTGGCGCAGGTCGAGAAGGACGAGGGGAACGTCCGGTACCGCCGCGATCCTGAGCTCTACTACTTCACTGTCTTCGGAGACCCCACAGGGGAGGGCCCGTGGGGATGGAAGGCCGAGGGCCACCACATGTCGCTGAACTTCAGCGCGTGGGGCGACGAGGTGCTTTCTACTACCCCCCTCTTCTTCGGCTCCAACCCGGCGCGAGTCAGGTACGGCGCCAGCGAAGGCCTTCGTCTGCTCGGAGCGAGGGAGGACCTGGCCTTTGAGCTGCTAGACAGTCTCGACAGGAGCCAGAAGTCGAAGGCCCTCCTCTTCGAGAAGGTGCCCTTCGAGATCATCACGTACAACGCGACCCGGCCGATGCTGCCGCCTGAGCAGGGACTGGCGGCGTCCCGCATGAGCCGGGTCCAGCGCGACATACTGATGGCGCTAGCGTCCGAGTACGTGAAGCAGGCCGCGCCCGACGTCGCCGACGGGAAGCTGGAGACGCTGCGCGCTGGCGAGCTCGACGCGGTCTACTTCGCCTGGGGCGGCGCTACGAAGAAAGGGCAGGGCCACTACTACAACATCGTGGGCCCAAACTTCCTCGTAGAGTTCGACAACCAGCAGAATGGCGCTAACCACATCCACTCGGTCTGGCGAGACGTCCACAACGACTTCGCCTACGACATCCTGGAAGAGCGCAAGCTGCTCCACGAGGTGCTGTGAGCGGCTACGCTTTCATGTCTCGTGCAGGTGAACTATGGGGCGCGGTCCGCTATCAGCGCTCGTACGGTAGGGACTAACTCTTTGGGGATATCCATCACAGTCTGGGTAGAGTCCTCAAAGGCGGCCTCATCTTCGGCAACCTCTTCGTCCTCGGTTAGCGAATCATAGTGCTGAAGGATTCGCTGGACGCGTTCTTCGTTCCATCCTGGCGGAAAATTTGTCGTGTTTTTCATCGTCCTCTCCTTCTGATACGTCGCCGGAAGGCGGTAAGCGGCTTGCCTCTTAATTCGTATGCCGTGATAACGAAAACCTGGTCTGGCTTGCGGTCGGGCGTATATATGATACGGAGGTAGCGCCCGCCAAGAGTCCGGCCGACCGCGACGCGTGACCCCTCTCGACCTGGCCGGTCTTCGCCGGGTGACGCCAAGACTTCCTCGACTTCACTCTCCTCGACTCCATGAGAGTGAATATGAGGATGGCCTGTTTCTCGGTCAATATAGAACCTAAGATGCACGGCTTCGCCCTTCGGATACCAGATTGCGCGAATGAGTCCTGCCGGCCGCGCTTCTCCATAAGGTGTTCTGAGCGCCCAGCAAAGCTTACACTGGCACTCCTGGGATGTTCAGCCTTATCTTGCCCAGGCTGTGGCGGGTGGTGTAGTAGAGGGTCTTCCAGTCGTCGTCTCCCCAGGCGACGTTGGAGGGAGGCTCGTCGCCGGTCAGGATCCTGCCGAGACGCCTGCCCGAAGGATCGATGACGTAGATGCCTCCGGGTCCAGTGCAGTAGATATTGCCTTCGACGTCCACCTTCATGCCGTCCGGGGCGCCGGGCCCGTCTCCGTCTAGGAC
Source organism: Dehalococcoidia bacterium (assembly GCA_965262055.1). Classification (GTDB taxonomy): domain Bacteria; phylum Chloroflexota; class Dehalococcoidia; order Lucifugimonadales. Next base: position 3,487,765 of record CBDHEI010000002.1, on the reverse strand, counting down.
GTGCAGCACGCGGTCGGTCGCCAGGGCCAGCCTGCCGTTGGGCTCGACGTCGAAGGCCCTGACGTGGCCCCTCCGCGAGTCGCCGATGTAGAGTACGCTCTCGTCGGGGGAGAAGGCCAGCCCGTTGGGCAGTACGAAGTCCCTCACGAGCAGGTTGATGCGGCTGAGGTCGGGCGTGACCTTGTAGACGCCAAACAGGTCCAGCTCCGAGTCGACCTGGAACGTGTCCGGGTCGGTGAAGAAGATGCTCCCGTCCGACCTGACCACGATGTCGTTCGGCCGGTTTAGTCGCCAGCCCCGGTACTCGTTGGCGACGACCGTGATGCTGCCGTCCGCCTCAATCCGCGTCACCCGACGCCCATCGTGCTCGCAGGCCAGCAGCCTGCCCTGGCGGTCGCGGGTCAGCCCGTTGTGGCGATTCGTGCCCTGCTTGTCCACGCTGAAGCCGCCGTCCGGGTCCCACCTCATTCTGCGGTCGTTGGAGATGTCGCTGAAGAGCAGGTACCCCCCCTCTCGGACCCATACCGGCCCTTCGGCTGGCCCCATCTCGCCTCCAAAGCCCGAGCCCAGCACCTCCACGTCTCTGCCTGGCGGTACGATGCGGTCCAACTCCTCAGCGGCTCGCTCTATAGGCATGTGGGACCTCCAGCTTCAGGCGGTTGTAGAGTCGTCACGGCAAGTCATGATAGCGCAAGCTCATCCTGGGGCAATCGTGGATCTGGAGGGTGACCTGGGAGGATTTCCCCGATATCTGTCTCATTCTGTCACATTGTGTCTCTTTCAGCTTTGGCTTGCGGGACAGTGCCTGACACAAGCGAGATAGAATGAGGCACGAGCGAGATACGATGGGAGGCGAACGAGACGGAATGAGACACTGCTTCGAAGCCCTCGCCCCAGCGAGGTAATGCTTCGACAGGCCCAGGGCGAAAGGGGCGGCACCGCGTGGAGGCAGTCTCTACCATGGGCAAGAGTATAGCACGGGCGTTCGTGTACGATCAACTGTCTGTGATTGGTGTGATAGGGACCTTAGACGGGTGAGCGCGGCTCGATAGCGTTGCCGGAGCGAAGGTAACGCCGTGCTAGAGAGTACGGAGGTCCAAGGTCGTGTTTCGTCTACACCATATGCATCTGCTGGCGCCCGACCCGCACGCAACGGCGCGGTGGTACGCGGACATGCTAGGCGCGTCCATGGTCGGGGAGGCGGTCGGCGGCTCGCTGCTCGTGATGCTCGGCGGCTCGCTGCTCAAGATAGACGGGTCGGCGGAGCCGCTGCCAGCCGGCAACTCCGGGCGCTACTTCGGGCTGGAGCACTTCGGACTGGAGACGAACGACGTGGCAAGCATCGCGGCCCGCGCCGAAGATCGCGGGGAGGCGGTACTGAGGCCGGTGGGGGCCGGCTTCGAGGGCAACGGCGTTTCCGATACCAAGGCCGACATCGAGGGCCCGGACCGGCTGCGCATCGAGCTGCAGCAGCCCGCCTTCTACTGGGAGCCGACCGGCCTAGGCGACAACCCCTTCCGCGAGATGGTGCGTCTTCACCACCTTCACATCAGGGCCGCGGACCCGTGGGCGACCGCTCGGTGGTGGGCCGACGTGTTCGACGGCAGCATCGCCGGCGAGTTCGGCGACTCCGCTTCCGAACGGATACGCCTCTTGATAGGCGGGATGCTGCTCAACGTGAGCAGCCCCCAGCCGGGGCAGCCGACAGCCGAGGCGTATGCGGAGCCGCACTACGGGCTGGACCACTTCGGGCTGGAGACTCACGACTTGGACGCGGCGCTGGAGCGGCTGCGAAGGAAGTGCGTGGAGGTCGTGGGGGCTCCCGCTCAGGCCGCCGACGGGAGCAGGTCGGTTACGGCCATGGGGCCGGACCACGTGCGTGTGGAGATTGTCCAGCCGGCCGCGTACGGATGAGACCTACCACTTCAGGACGAGCGGGCTGACGTAGCGCTTCACCTCCCGCATTGGGGCCTTCGTGGCCCTGTACTTGGCGAGCGGCCCTGGAAGAGGGCCGAGGTGAGCGATGCACAACTTAGCTTTGATCTTCCAGCTCAGACCCACATCCCCGTCACTTTGTAATTTTTCACGCCCCATATACGATTCTCACACTTGCAGCTACCGCTCCGAGTATATAGATTCATATATGAGGTAACGTTTCCGAAAACATGCCGAGAATCTGAGTCTAATGGTCGAAGGAGAGGTAGTGCTGTTCATCGGCCTGATCTTGGCCTTGCTGCCGCGGGTTGTGACACTACTCTTTCTCATGGTGGTGATAGCCATTCCTCAGTCAATATGGGATAGGTAGCGATCCCAACGGTTGAAACGTAAGTAGTTCTTCAAACGAGGTTAATTATGTGGATACTCATTGTCTTGTTGATCGTAGTCGGGTGTGGTTCACCTACGATTGCTCCCCTGACTGAGTCGGACGAGTACCAAGCTCTATCGGTAGAACAGCAGAACCTCGTTAGGCTGTACGCTGAACATCAAAGTGTCAAAGAAGCCGAAGCATGGCTTGTGGCTGGTGGTAATGGCCCACTCATTCTCACGCCACCGAATCTAATAGATGTGCTCGATAAGGAGGCCACAGCCGTGTTTGAGTCGTTGCACAAGCCTCTACAGGATGCCATGCTTGTCGTTTGGCAAGAGCGGTTCAAGCGAGAGATAGTCTCCAAATATGTGCGACGTGGCTCTGTGCTACCAGCTCTAGTTCGGCAATACTCCCACCCTATCGCGCCAGCGGAGTTAGAACACTACCCTAAGAGTTATGTTGATTGTGCCGCTCAGGTATGGAATAGAGTCGTGAAGGCCATACCGCCCCACATGCGGTCAGTGGATGCATATCTCGATGAGCGCGAGCAAGCGACCTTGGACAGGCTAGCTAAGACCCCGTCCGGGGGACTTATCCGGGTCTACTCCGACACTGGTTTTGGACGCCTGTTCTGGGAATTGGTAGCGGACGACATCCTAGTTTTGCAACTCAGTGTCACTGCGTGTTACACCGTGCCGTTTGAGGAAGAGATGGCCGAGACACTTCGTGAGAATGCTAGGCGTTATTTAGCGGAGATCGTTTACAAGCGAGAGGGGAGAAGTAAGTGATTCGAGTGTTCCAAGCTCTACCACTTCAGCACGAGCGGGCTGACGTAGCGCTTCACCTCCCGCATTGGGGCCTTCGTGGCCCTGTACTTGGCGGGGCGGCCCTGGAAGAGCGGCGAGTCCGGCGTCAGCGGGGGGTCGATCTCTACCAGCGTGTTGCCCCTGAACCGCATCTTGTACTCGACCCCGCCGGGCAGGTGGCGCAGCACGAAGTTCCTCTCCCCCGGGCCGCCCCAAGGTGGTGAGGTCCACGTCTCCGTCCGCTCCTCCATGGGGAACTCGATGGTGATCTCGTCGCTCCTGGAAAGCTCGCCGAACCAGAGGCGGCTCTCGACCCACCGGGGCTCGACCTCCAGCCCGCCGACCTTGCAGCGTACCTGACCCTTGTCCACCCACAGGGGGATGCGCACGAACGCGTCGCGGGCCTCCTTGTTCCTGATGACCACCTTCCCCTCGTAGGGGAGGTAGCTGTCGATGTCCATCCAGGGCGAGACCCGGTTCAGCAGCAGGTTCACCCTGGCGGTGCCGTCGGAGTATCGGACGATGCCGTCCCAGGCGTAGAAGAGCCCCATGTTCCCGTGGGGCGAGCAGCAGAGGGCGGTCCGGCTCTTGCCGGGCGCGTTCTCGCAGAAGGCCCCGACCGTCTTCGCGTATACGTCGTCGCCGCTGTAGTAGCCCGGGTCCTCCATGGGAGGCGGCTTCCCCTCGGACATCCGCCTGAGGCGCGGGATGTCGTCGGGGTCGAACTGGCCCTCTGTCCCGTGGTTCCGTATGTACAGGTCGATGTCTTCCCAGTAGTCGCCCACGCCGGCCTCCGTCAGCTTGACCGCCAGCCCGATGAAGCGTCCGCAGCCGCATCCCTGGCCGTCTCCCACCAGTCCGATGCGGGCAAGCCCCTTCTGCCGCCCCCACTCGTAGCCGTCGCGGACGAATGCCTTCAGCCGCGAGTCGTTCGTGGCGACTGCGTAGTCGAGGACCGACCTGAGCACGTTGACGTAGCCGTGGAAATGGCCCGCCCAGTGCGCGTGCTCGGCGCCCGCTACCCCCGGGTAGTCGTCGCCCTCCCAGTCCGCCCAGAACTTCGGCTTCAACAGGTAGCGCACCATCTCGCCGCCGAGGCGCAGCGCCTGCTCGTTCCCGGAGCGCATGTACCAGCTGATAAGGGCACCGGCGGTGTGACCTTCGTTGGAGAAGACGGACCGCTCGGACGCTCCGCGCTCCCCCTTCTCGCTGTCCGGCTCGGAGGTGTCCTTCCAGCCGCGCCCCTTGATGTAGAGCACGTGGAAGTAGTGCGGCTCTAGCCAGCCGTGGATCGGGATGTACGCGTAGTCGTCCTTGTGTACCGCGAAGTGGCGGTCCAGCCCGTCGACCATCAGGTCGGTCTTCTCCTTCCAGAATGGTAGCCCCGTATACTGGTGCCAGGCGACCATGGCCCGGATCATGCGCCCCTGGCCGTGGCGGTAGGCGTTGGGCCTGTCCTTCGAGGGGCCCAGCCACCACTTCTCCGGGTCGTCGGGCACATATAGGATGCCGTCATCCCCGATGTTCGAGGCCATCATCTCCACCATCTTGCCCTCGCGCTCGAGGTGCTGCTGGCTCCCGGACATCAGCCGCAGCATCGCAAGCGCCTCCATCGCCTTCGGCTGGCAGGCCTGCAGGGGAGAGAACTGGGTGGTCAGCACAGGCGGATTAGTATCGCCGAAGTCGTAGCCCCACCTGGTCCAGCCGGGCTTGCCGAGATAGTCCATCATCTCTTGCCCGTATTGGCCGCCCAGGGTGCCCCAGTACATCTCGTAGTCCAGCTCTTCGCTGGTGATCTCGGTGAAGTGGTTGACGCCCAACCGTGCGCGCTCGGCCAGGTCCAGGGTGTCCGGGACCGTGGCCGTGTAGTAGGAGCCGGGATCTTTGGGGCGGTTGACGTCCAGGGCGCGCGACTGCCAAGCGTCCGTGTGGTCGGTGGCGGAGGTGTCCCAGGGGGTTTCGGTAGCTGTTGTGTTGGTCATTGCCGTTCTCCTTCGAGCGGGGACACGGTACAACGCGTGAGCAGGCCAAGCAAGCCGAAGCCCGAAGCGGGGAGTATAATGCGGCGGTACCGCGACCAGGGGAGGCTCCTGAGATGCCTAACCACAATCCACTTTGCCGCGTCTGTGAGAGGCGAACGCTATGAGGCCTCCGTGTCGGACACGCTGGACCTGGCGGACAGGATGGGCTTGGCGGTCAACGCGCTGACCAACGTCTGGTTCCCCTCCGAGAGGTTCGCCCTCCCCTCGGCGTTCGACAAGCTGGGCATCCTCAGGGCAATCGCACCTAATCCCTGCGTGCCAGATCCAAATGCTGACGGGTCGGCACTCTCGAGCCGGTGCCATGTAACGGCCACCATTCTTGCTAGTCAAGAGTGGTCAGGATTGGATTCCCTTGAGATGGCTGCGATGGATATAGACCCACATTTCCCATATCAACCCTGCAGGGCTTGCCGTAATCAGCAACAGCGATACCCGATGTAGCCGAATAGCAGAGCACAGTGGTTATCATGAGTGCTAGACTGGTCGTGAGCGACTACTCTAGTTCTTGATAACGTACCCACTCAGGAGGCACCCAATGGGTGAAAGCACCAACCCCCGCGCCACGCTCCGTTTCGACCGACGTGTACGGTTGGAGTTTCGCGGCGCTACCATCACCTCGGACGCTGGGCTGCTGGCCTGCCGCGAGTTGGACGATGCACTGGGGCTGACGGAGACGGCGAATGAGTGTCTGCAGGAGAGCCGTGGCGGTCGTAACGTGCAGCACCGATTGGTGGGCCTTCTCAGGCAGTCGGTGTACAGTCGTCTGGCGGGCTACGAGGATACCAACGACGCTGAACGGTTGGCCCAGGACCCGACGATGCGGGTAGTCGTTGGACGGCGAGGTGGTCCTGAGAGACCGGCCGCCAGCACCAACACCATCAGCCGGTTCGAGACCGAGGTGCTTACCCAAGACGGCAACGTGGAAGGGTTGGGCCGAGTGAACGCTACGTGGGTGGACCGGGCGATGACGCACACAGCGCACCGGCGGGTGATCTTGGACATGGACAGTTCGGAGAGTCCGGTACATGGAGGACAGGAGGGAGCGTCGTACAACGGTCACTTTGGGAGCACGTGCTATCACCCTTTGTTCGTGTTCAACCAGTTCGGTGACTGCGAGGGGGCGATGCTCCGTGCGGGGAACGTACATAGCGCGCACAGGTGGCGTGATGTATTGGATCCGATCCTGTCCCGCTACGGGGCGACAGGAGTGCGGCGGTACTTTCGTGCCGATGCCGCATTCGCCAAGCCGGACATCTATGAGTACCTCGAGGAGCGGCACGTCCTTTACCCCGAATCCACCGAAGGACACCGATGGACGGCGTGAGGACAGCGGCAGGGTGGGTGAGGGAGCTACAGGGGAGATGGCTGGGCTCATTGGGGTAGATTGGAAGGTCGGCGAACGGTCTTCAGTCGCCGCCTTGCGCCCCTATGGCCCTCTGCGGGAGCTGCGATGCGCGGGATGGCGAGAGAATACGCAGCAGGGAACTCTCGCGGGACCGGGGTGGCACGAGTTTTCAGGGAAGTTGGGTCAGTTGCAGGCTGGCAGTTCAGGCGGGGAGTGGAATGGCTCGCAGCCGGGCCATGGCGCGAGTGAACTGGGTTTCCCAAGTCCAATGCTGGGGAAGATGCAGGGTAAGGCGGCGCGCCGAGCGGGTGATCCGTCCCACCAGAGCGAAGACCCGCCGCCTGAGGGTCTTGGTGGTCACGGTCCGTTCGGCCAGACCGATGCGCGCTGTCCAGCGGGCGAGGTTGTGTGCCATCACCTGCACCGCCAGCCAGGCGCCGTTGGCGGCGAAGCGCCCCGAGGGGAGATGGTTGAGTCCGACGCCGTGTTTCAGGTCTCGAATGGCGTTCTCGATCTCGGCGTGGCGGCGATGATCGGCCTCCAGTTCCAGGGTTTCCCCGTCCCGGTCGGTGATGAAGCCGTGATAGCTGTAGGTGGCGAAGAGGGCCAACTGGGAACCGGGCGTGGGCTTCACCCGCCGGACGATGAGCCGCACCGGCGCGGCGTCGGGTTCACTCTGGAAGGGGGTATAGGTGGTCTCGGCCACATCGGCGGCGCCGTCCATCCAGTAGGGAATCGGCGTCCAGTCCTGCTCGGGGATCGCCTCAATCAACTCCCGCAGGCCTTTGTGCTGGCGGATGGTGATGGAGAAGCGGACACTCATCTCGCGGCAGACGGCGACGAGAGCGTGGGCGTAGAAGCCGCTGTCGGCGCGCCCCGTGAGTTGGCCGCTGGCCCTACCGTAGCGCACCCGCCCCACCGTTTCACGCAGGAAGTGGGCAGCGCCGCGAGCGGTGTTGGCACGGCCCTCGCGCAGCCGGGACATCAGCACATCGCCGGTTCCGGCGGCGATGGCCAGCAGTGGGTGATAGCCCCGCACGCCGGTGTAGTTGTGGTGTCGCGCCCCTTCTTTGTCCAGTCCATAGGTCTCGCAGATGGTGGAGTCCAGGTCGATGGTAAGGGGCGAGTCGCCGGGTCCGGCCCCAGCGGCCCATGCGCGTGCCAGCAACTGGCGGCTCACCCGGTCGAGTTGACGGACATGCCCCCACCGGAAGCTGCGCAGGAAGGTGCCCAGGGTGGATGGCGCCTTGACCACGCAGCCGAGAACACCGACCGTCCCACCAGCACGCAGCGCATCGGCGTCGTCGATGAAGTCGCCGCCCGCCAGCGCGGAAGCGACCAGCGTCAGCAGTTTGTCCCCCGTGTTCGCCCGCCCCGATGCGCAGCCTAGGTCGAGGTGATGGTCGACGAGTTCCCGCAGGCCCAGGTGCTGTGCAAGGGTGGCCGGCAGGAGCAGGCCGGCATTGGCCACCAGGCGGTGGTCGTCAAAGACGACGCGGATACGGTCGGGATTGTTCTGTGGCAGCATCTACTGGGTGCTCCTTGTTTCCGGGCGGTTTTCTGTTTCAAAACCATTCTCCCAGATTCAGAGGAGCACCCTCTGGCTTCTTCAAGGACTGTCCCCAAAGTCGTCTTTCGGTGGATTCGGGTTTACGCTATAAGACTCCCCGGCAACGAGGTGCTGCAACGGGAGATCGCCCCTCTGCTCAGGAGGCCTGTGGGGAGGCCGCCGAAGCGTCCAGTGATCCTATACGACGACTTCTGGTATCGTGCCGGGAGTTGGGACCGCGCTCGGCGGGTGGTGGCCAAGGTGGAGTGGCATAGGGGAGAGCTATTCCCCCGGGTGGGCTTCATAGTCACGAGCATGACGGCTGGCCCCGAAGGAGTGGTGCGATTCTACAATGGTCGCGGGACAGCCGAGCAGTGGATCAAGGAGGGGAAGTACGCGCTGAACTGGACTCGGCTGTCGTGCCATCGGTTCGTGGCCAACCGGGTGCGTCTATCTCTGTTCGTCCTGGCGTACAACCTTGGGAACTTCCTTCGCCGGCTGTGTCTGCCCAAGGCGGTCAAGCACTGGTCGCTGCGGAGCGTGCAGGTCAAGCTGATCAAGATGGGAGGCCGTCTGGTGCGGCACTCCCGGTGGTTGATCTTTCAGTTATCCGAGATGTCGGTTCCTCGACGGTTGTTCCAGGGAGTGTTGGATCGTATCGGCCGGTTATCGCCGGCGCCAAGCTGAGGGAGGGTACAACCACGATCTTGCCAAGAGGGGGAGAGCGCTCCAGGGAGTCGCCTTGTCTTCAATGCGCTTTCACCCCACTGGCAGGGGACACGAGGACGATGAAGACGGACAAGAAGGGTGCTCTACGACTGCAAACGCATCTCTTATCGGATAGACCGGCGATTGACTGGCCTTGCAGGACCTGACTATGATGCTAACATCTCGTTTGGGCTGCCCCTTGAGCCTGAAGACTCCCAATATGGGAAATCCCGGATAGAGCGCATCAAGATTGTCGTGGAGCATCGGGGCCGGTCTCCTGTCATTGAGGTAATCGAACTCCTCAGAGGCATCAACGATTTGCTTGTGCGTCTGACGCAGTCTGAGGACTGGGAAGAGAAGATAGCAAGAGCACTCAGTAACGATCCTTCGGTTCCAGAGTACGCGGAGCGGCTGCTAGACAGTCTATTGGAGGCACACACTGTGCTAAGTGGAGTTGAGGAAGATGTCGAGAGATTGACTGCATGAGATAATCCACATGAATCTTCGGACACTTCTCAATCTTCTCGGGCTAGTACTCATAATGCTGTTCGCCGCCTCTTGCGAGGGCGACGGCATCCAGAAGGATCCGGATGTGCGTGCGGCAGAGACGTATCCCTTGCCAGGGGGAGATAAAAGCCCACTTCCACCGTAACAGAGCGTTCTCACCTCATCCGAGATGAAGAAGCTAGAGTCGATGGACCCACTTCTATCCAGCATATATATCAGGCGCTGGCAAGCCACCCGGATCAGTCCCAGTCTGCTAGAGCGACTACTTCACCAGTTCAGAAGCGACTTGGCCGCTGCGCCAGCGTCCATGTCTGCGATACTGAATTCGGGCTATCTCAAGACGAGGTGGGGACCCCTGTGGGAAGAGTTTCCGGAGACCTTTGACTTCACAAGGCAGTACATTGCACACAAGCTAGTTACCGGAGGGAAGCTTGAGCAAGATGACCTTGATGCTCTTGAAGATCAACTGGGGAAACTTGGCGACTTGACCTCGAAGGAGCTGTTTGCGAATGGATTCGTACCTGGTGACCGCCCGAGCGCTCCAACCCCGCTGGTCTGCGAGTGGGATGCCTTGACGGGCGTGTGGTTCGAATGGGCTGTACCGTCGGCATTTCGAAACAGAGCTCCGCAGGACCAGGTGCTGCGGATGCCTCCGCCCGAGACGGTCTTGTCTGGTGCCGCTCGGGCCAAACTGAATTCAATGGATACGGAGTTGCAACGAGAATTCCAAAGGCATTGGTACGAGGCATCGGGCTCCGTCCAGACCATGGCGTGCCTTGCCTTGAAGACGGACCGCTACCTGGGCCACATCCCGGTAACCGAGCTACCAGAGATGTCCACCCTGCTCACGCCCCAGAGCGTCAGTTTGTTCGAAGAGCTTCCGGAAGGTAGTCAGCAGGCAGTCATAGACTTCGTCTCGATGTTCATCGTTAAAGGTAAGATTAGAATTGGCAATGTCCATGGACAGCCGAGGCAAGAGGTAGACGCCTACGGTATGTCTTCAGAGGAGTTCTTGAAGGAACTTCGAAGGACAGCAGAAGTAGCTGTAAACGTCGTGGCACACTGGGACTCCTAATGAGTCGTTGACCTTGCCGCCCCCGGCGCGGGGTATAATGCGACGGTACCGCAACCGAGGAGGCTTTGGACATGCTCGACCACAATCCACTTGCCGCGTCCGTGAAAGGCGAACGCTACGAGGCCTCTGTGCCGGACACGCTGGACCTGGCGGACCGGATGGGCCTGGCAGTCAACGCGCTGACGAACGTCTGGTTTCCCTCGGAGAGGTTCGCTCTCGGCTTCAATGTCGAACTCTCGCGGCGTCCCCCGGTGCTTTCCATCAATCACCTCACCGACGCATACCTGAACATCCCCGCCAAGTTCATCGAGGCGCTGGTCGTCTGCCGGCTGGCCTCGGGGAGCCGGCAGAATATCGAGGTGGACCGGGGCGTGCTTGACGCGCAGCTCAGCTTCATCGGCGGCGACGGCCTGACCTACTGCCCGACGGACACCCTCGATCAGCTCACCGAGCAGCGCCCGTTCTCCGAGGTGTGGGGGGAGGGCCGGCTCCTGCTGGCACTGTCCATGCTCGCCCAGGCCGACGACGACCCCCGGTGGGCTGAGGCCGCCAAGCGGAAGGTAGACCGATTCCTGGAGCTGTCCCGGCATAAGGATGGGTTCAGGTTCCTCTGGAAGGGGCGGTACAGCCCGGGCGACAACCCTCCCGCGGATGCGGATGAACCCTCTAAGCCGCGCGAGGGCGGCTCCCTGGCGGACTACGATCCTTTCTTCAGCATAATCTACTCGACCGGCGCGCTTGGACACGGCTCCGGCCTCCTGTACCGTGTCACGGGCTACGAGCCGGCGCTGGAGCTGTCGGAGGGTCTGGCGAAGTGGGCCCTGGCGCGGGTATTCACCCGCGAGGACGGCCGGTGGGATTTCTACCACTTCCACCACAGCCTCTACTCCCTGATGGCGGTCTGCGAATACGGCGCCGGCTCGGGCGACCGCGCGGCTCTGGAGCGGGTCGACGCCTGCTACCGCTGGGCGCGGGAGATGGGGGACCCGCTGATAGGGTACTTCCCAGAATACATGGCAGGGTCTGACAACTACCTGGAGAGGCGGGGTAACACTACGGAGGCCTGCGAGGTGGCCGACATGCTCTTCCTGGCCCTATCCTTGACCAGGGAGGGGATCGGCGACTATTGGGACGACGTGGACCGCTGGATCCGCAACGTCCACGCCGAGTCCCAGATGCTCGACGACGGGTTCGTGGACGCTATCCCGGACGACTATCTCCTCAGCGGGCCAAACCCGAGGCGGTACCTCGACTCCAGGGACATGGCCGCCCGATCGGTCGGCTCGTTCTGGGGATGGATGACTGCCAACGACGCCTTCCACCTGCAGAAGACGGAGCAGGGCCCCAAGCTGAAAAGAAGCTCCATAATGCACTGCTGTACTGCCAACGGCGCTCGCGCCCTCTACTACGTCTGGGACGCCATGCTCAGGCAGGACGGCGACGAGACGACGGTAGAGCTGCTCCTGAACAGGGCCTCGCCCTGGCTCGACGTCGACAGCTACCTGCCGGTGGAGGGCAAGGTTGTCCTCAACGTCAAGCAGACCCGGAGCGTCAGGGTGAGGATGCCCGAGTGGTCCAGCCCTGAGCGGGTGCGGGCCACGGTGGGAGGCAAAGACGCGCAGCTTGGCGTCCAAGGGCGCTACGTCCGCGTAGACGGCCTGAACGCCGGCGACGAGGTGACGCTCATGTTCCCAGTGCCCGAACACACGGAGCACAGGGTAATCGGGGAGTCCGCCTACAAGCTAACGCTACGCGGCTCCAACGTCGTCTCCATCGACCCGGAGGGCAGCATCTACCCACTCTACGCCCGCCAGCCCACCGGCGCGAGCGTAGCCAAGGAGCGCTTCGTACCCGACATACAGAGTCTGGTGTGGTAGCTTGCATCTCACTGTGCGCAAGTATGGGATTTACAGCATCATTATCGGGTGCTAAGGTGTCGGCCACGATGTCTTTCTTACCCGGACCGTAGCAGTCCCTAAGGAGGCGTGCCGTGATAGATGGGATATTCGTCTTCGACAACGTCGTGCACATGTTCAACGCCTCCGAGGAAGAGGTCATCGACGCCGACGGCCACCAGGCACAAGAGCACTGGCTTGCCATGACGAGCGCCGGACGCCCGAAAGGGGACAACGAGCGCTACGGGGGCGAGCCCTCGAAGTATGCCTTTGCCAAGGAGTGGACCACGGAGAAGGCGTGGCAGATGGTGTTCCGCGACTCGGATACCGACATCGCCATGGCCCAGACGGTGACGCTGTGGGACTTCTGGAAAGACGGGCTCTCCTCGGTCGAGACCCAGTACGAACTGCACAAGGCTTACCCGGACCGGGTGCTCTTCTGCGGCGGCGTCGATCCAGGCTACCAGAACCTGGAGGACTGCCTGGAGCAGACCGAGATACAGATCAAGGAGTGGGCGCCACGTCGATGAAGTTCTACAACGCCCACATCGACGACAAGACGTGGCCCTGCGACGACCGGGAGCTGGCCTATCCCATCTACGAGAAGTCGCTCGAGCTGGGGGTCAACCTGCTGCAATTCCACAAGGGCGTCCCCCTGGGTCCGGCGAGGGTTGAGGATACGAAGCCGAACGACCTTCAGGGAGTGGCCCGCGACTTCAGGGAAGCAAACATCGTCATCCACCACCTGTCGATGCCCTACTTCGACGAGACGGTCTCCATCGCCTCCCGGTTCCCCAACATCTACCTCGCCCTGTCGGGGAACCTGCACGAGCTGCTCTTCGCGCCGCGTGCCGCGCAGGAGTTCATGGGCCGCCTCCTCAGGGACGTGGGCTCCGAGAAGCTGCTGTGGGGCTCCGAGGCCCCAGTGATGGGGTGTCCGCAGCCCGTGCTGGAGCAGTTCATGGAGCTGGAGATTCCAGAAGATCTGCGTAGAGGGTACGGCTATCCCCAGATCACGAGGGAAGACAAGGAGTTGATCCTGGGGAAGAACATGGCGCGCCTGATGGGCATCGACATCGAAGAGAAGAAGCAAGAGCTTGGGCTGGTGGCCTGAAGCCCTGCGCGATCCGAGGCCCCAACGATGGCCACTGGTACGGCCGACCTGACAGAGCAAGAGATCGCTTCTGCCGTGCAGCTCAGGCTGGACGGTGCGATACGACCGCTGCTCCAGTTCCACGGCGGCGACGTTCGCATCGAGAGGATAACGCCGGACGGAGTGGTCCACCTCGACTACCACGGCGCCTGCCGCGGGTGCTACCTGCAGGCGGCGACCCACTTTGTGACCGTCCGCATGCGCCTGCTAGAAGTGGCGGGCGTGACCGACGTCGTCGCCCGCGGCGTCCGGCTGTCTGAAGAGTCCGCCGGGCGCATAGCCCAGATATACGGGACGCTGGGGAGTAGGGGCCCATAGCAGGCTGCTGAAAAACGGGGTGTGCAGAGGGGCGAAGCCCCTTTGCCGGGAGTCTGAGGGTGTCCCTCAGATATAATTCCTCTCTTCTCTGGGAACAGGGAAGAGCCCAGTGGAAGAGTTCTTCCGCAGCCTTCTAGGGCGGGCAGAGGCACGGAGGCGCGGTGCGGGCTATCCGGCCAGGAAGCCCCCGTCGATTACCAGCTCTGTCCCCGTGATGTACGAGGCCTCGTCCGAGGCCAGGAAGAGCACGCCGTGGGCGACCTCCCTCTCCCTACCCCTGCGGCCTAGAGGGATCCGCCGCCGCCGCTCCTCCCACGCCTCCGGGTCCCCAACCCCGCCCGACAGCATGGGGGATATGAACCCCGGGTGCACGGAGTTGGCCCTGATGCCCAGGTGGCCGTACCTTACCGCCGCTACCTTGGTCATGATGCGTATCGCGCCCTTGGACGCGTTGTAGGCCGGGTGGTCGTCCGGGTTGCCCACGAACCCCGCAATGGACGATATGTTGACGATGGCGCCCCCGCCAGCCTTCATTATCTCGGGGATGGCGTACTTCATGCCCAGGAACGCGCCCGTTGCGTTGACATCCATGATCTGTCGCCACCCCTCGGCGTCGAGGGGGTCCGTGTAGGCGCCGCTGCCTATGCCGGCGTTATTGACGAGTATGTCGAGCTTGCCGTAGCGAGATACCGCGATTCGCACCGTGCGCTCCCAGTCCGCTTCGCTCGTGACATCAGCGTGCACGAAAGTGGCCGTCCCGCCGGACCGTATTAGTTCGTCCTCTACCTGCATTCCTTCCTTCTCCAGCACGTCGGAGATTACGACGGCCGCGCCCTCCGAGGCGAACAGGCGCGCCTCATCGGCGCCCATGCCGTGAGCTCCTCCGCTGATGATCGCCACCTTGCCTTCCAAGCGCATGCTCGTCTCTCCAATGCGGGGCCGGTCATTCACAGGCCCCAGTGTATCAGGAGCCGCCGGGCACATAGGCTGCAGAGGGGACAAGATCGACGGACCGGCACGCCCGCTGGACAGAGGGTGCATTGTGTGCAATCGTGTCTACCGCAGCAGACTGAGGAGGAGGCCCAAAATGTCTACCATGTCCGCCGCCCTGCACAACGGCAAGGGAGCGATGGAGATCAAGCAGATCGAAAAGCCGGAGCCCGGCCCGGACGACGCGGTCGTCCGCGTGCGGCAGGCTGGCATCTGCGGCTCCGACCTTCTCAACTATGCACTGAGGACCGACCCGGAGGAGTTTCCTGGGGGCCACGAAGTCACCGGCGAGATCGTCGAGGTGGGCGAGGATGTGGACGCCGGCAGAGTCGGCGAGCGTGTGGCCATCGACACCCTCTGCCATGGCGTGGCCTGCGGCGTGTGCTGGTACTGCCGGACCGGGCAGACGTTTCATTGCCGGAACAGGGACCCCGTCCGGGGCGGCGGCTTCGCGGAGTACATACAACGGCGCGCCGTCGGCTGCTTCCCGCTGTCCGACGGGATGTCGTGGGCCGAGGGCGCCCTGGTGGAGCCCCTTGCGGTGTCGGTCCACGCCATGCGCAAGGGGCAGTTGTCCGGCGGAGAGGTCGTAGCGGTGGTCGGGTCGGGCACGATAGGACTCACTGCGGTCGCGGCGGCGCGCGCGATGGGCGCCGGGGTAATCTTCGCCAGCGCCCGGCATGAGCACCAGGCGGCCCTGGCCAGGCAGCTGGGGGCCGACCATGCGCTGCCGTCGGAGGGCTCGGCGCTGCAGGATGCGGTGGCGGAGGCCACGGACGGCAGGGGCGCGGACCTGACCATAGAGACTATCGGAGGCCACAGCGCGGCGACGGTGCAGCAGGCCGTCGAGGTCACGCGCCGTCAGGGCAGGGTAGTCGTGCTGGGCAACATCCACGTCCCGGTGGAGCTGGACTGGATGACGCTCCTGGGCTCGGAGAAGGCTCTCGTGATGGCCGCGTGCTACGGCGTGATCGATGGACGCCATGATTACGAGATAGCCACCGATCTGATGTCGGGCAGGGTGGACCTCAGGGACATGGTGACCCATACCTTCCCCCTGGAGGATATCCAGCCGGGCTTCGATGCCGCCTATGACAAGACCACCGGCTCCGTGAAGGTCCACATTACGCAGATGGACTAGCCGAACTGGAGCTGGCGGGCGACGAGGGAGCGGCGCAAGATGACCTGTAAGCCGAGTTCTGTACCGGCCCTGCCATCGGTTTACGCCGCGTGGGCTTCTTCCCGATGTTGGACCGGCGGCGACCATCTATCTGGGCCAGACGTTGCCGCCTGGCTCGAGCGGCCAACCCCGGGACGGGCCGGGCGCCCATAGTCCCGCTATTAGGCCTTGCTCCGGATGGGGTTTGCCGTGCCTCCGGTGTCACCACCGGAGCGGTGAGCTCTTACCTCGCCGTTTCACCCTTATCCCCCCGTTGCCGAGGGGACGGTATGCTTTCTGTGGCACTTTCCGTCGGGTCACCCCGCCCCGCCGTTAGCGGGCATCCTTGCCCGGAGGAGCTCGGACTTTCCTCTGCCGCCGCCCCATCTGAGGCCGACGGCAGCGGCCGCCCGGTCATCTTGCGCCGCTTCAATTCTAGCAGGCTGGCTGACAGACGGGGTGTGCAGAGGCGTGGAGCCCCTTTGTCGGGGGTCTGAGGACCTGCCCTGAGCCTGCCGCAGGGGTGCTCTTTTGAAATTGATCTCCCTCCTTCCTGAGTATAGGAGGGAGGGAGAAGAAGGTCGGGAAGAGTTTCTGCTGCCTGCTTGCGTCCGTCCGGCCCCGTGGCCAGCGGGCACCGCAGGCCGGCTTCAGGCGGCCTCGCTGGTGAGGCCGCGGACGGTGTCGGCAGAGGGCACATCGATGTCTTCGTACTCATCAGCAAGGGCGGGAAGGCTGGACGACTCCCTGAGTATGCCCAGGGCCTGGCGCTCGATCTGCCGGGCGCGCTCACGCGTGACCCCGAGGTGGCGTCCGACCTCTTCCAGCGTCCTCGGCTGGTTGTCCAGAAGGCCAAAGCGAAGCTGTAGCGCCAAGGCCAGCCGCGGAGGCAGGTCGCTGACGGCCTTGAGCACTCCTTCCTTGTTGAGCTGCTGCATGGCGACCTCGTCTGGGGACCACGCCGAAGTGTCCTGTATGTAGTCCTCCAGCGCCGAGTCCTCGTCGCCTATCGGAGCGTCCAGCGAAAGGGTAGCGCGTCTCTGGCGGCGCGTGTCCTCTACGGCTTCCTGGCTCCACTCCAGCGCCCCTGCCAACTCCTCAACGGAGGGGTTGCGAGCGAGGCTGACGCTCATCTCGCGCTCGGTCTTGTTGAGCCTCTGGACCCGCTCGACGACATGCACGGGCAGCCGGATGGTGCGGCTCTGGTCGGCCAGCGCCCTGGTCACCCCCTGCCTAATCCACCAGGTGGCGTATGTGGAGAATTTGTAGCCTCGGTGCGGGTCGTACTTCTGGGTCGCGCGCATGAGGCCCAGGTTGCCCTCCTGGATCAGGTCGAGCAGGGGCAGCCCGCGTCCCGTGTACTTCTTGGCCACGCTCACTACCAGACGTAGATTCGAGCTCGTCAGGCGCTCGCCGGCGGCCTGGCCGGAGCGCTCTACAGCCTCCAGCCATCTGCGCAGGACGGACTCGTAAGGCCGCAGGGAGTCTGTAAAGGGGGAGGCCTGCTCGCGGGCTTCGTCGAGCGCGGCGGCGACCTCCTGAGTCAGTAGCCGTGACAGCTTGCACAGGCTCGCCGCCGCCGGGCCGACTTCGGTCTCGGGCCTGCCGGTGAGTTCGGAGAGCGTCTTGGGCATGTCGCCCTTGAGGGGGTTGTCGAGCACCTGCCTAACGGCTGGAGAGAACAGGAGCTCGCCCATGCCGCGGTTGAGATCCTCGTCCAGCGCGCCCGCAACCGCATGCAGGTCGGCCTCGCTCTCCGCCAGCTTCTCGTACACGGCTGCTCCCAATTCGACAGGCGTGGGAGGGCGGCCCGTGGCAACCTCGAGCTCCTTTCGCAGCTCCTGCAGCGCCATCCAGGTCTGTACGGCTATCCCGAGCTGTATCTCCTCGGCGTGCACGAGCAGGCGCTGCTGACCTGCCGACCTGAGATAGGCCTTTACCGCATCTGCGGTCTCGTCGACGGCCTCGTACTTGGTGCGCTCTTCCCACTCGCTGCTATCATTCAGGTTCATCTCGAGGGCGTCGAGGTAGCTCCCCCCCACTGAGGGGAGCTGCGACGTCTCGTACTCGGCTGGAGCGTATATCGTGTTCGTTTCGTTCACCTTCGTCTCCGGTGGCCCTTTGCGGGTCCTTCATCTTCTACTACGACAAAAAGCGCCTTCCAGATTGCCTGGAAGGCTTTCGAGAGTCGTCAGTCAGAGCCAACAAGGTATTATACCATGTGTTGTCCAAGCCCTGCAACAGGCCATGGCTGCAAGCCGTCTGCACGGTAGGCTAGGGTCGGCTGGATCCGCTGCCGTGCGCGTTACTTCGTAACATTGTGCACCATTCAGCTACGGGTTGCGTTGCGGGGTTTGATGCGGACACTGGTACGTATCAAGCAGATGTACCCGCAGCACGCTTCGTTCGCGCTCGTCAAGTGCCGTGGACTGTGAGAGACTCTACGCTATGGCGATGTCGCCTGTCGCACACTGAGGGGCGACAGGCGGTCTGGCGGCTCGAAAGGGGGGAACCGTGATTGTAGACTCTCACGTCTACTGCTTCGAGGCCCTTGACAGGCCGGCCGGTCACGCGAGCGGCCGGGAGCGCCTGAATTGGGTGCAGGCGAGCCACGGGTTGCACCACCAGCCGGCGTGGCGGGTACGTGACAGGGCCCCCGCGCCGTCGAGCCCGCTGAACCCCGCCGGCGTACATGACTTGACGAAGCTGCCTGATGTGGCGTTCCGGGCGGACCGAGAGCGGGGACGTCTGGTCTGGACCGTGGATGGCGAGGACTACACGAAGCAGTTCTTCCCACCAGCGCTGCGGGACCTGGAGTTCACACCTCATCTGCTGATGGCTGAGATGGACTACGCCGGAGTGGATGCCGCCCTGATTCATACCGACCCCATGTTGGGACGGGACGTAGAGTACCTGTCGGAATGCGTGCGGCTGTACCCAGACCGGCTCAGGGCGATGGCGCCTGTGGACGAATGGCGATTGACGAGCGAGCTCGACGCCGTGGTAAAGGATCTGACCTACGCGATAGAAGTCAAGGGGCTGCACGCGATCAAGTTCATCCCGCCTCTGGCGTACATCAACGGCGATTTGCCGTGGGACGACGGCCCGTACAGACCGTTCTGGGAGGCCGCGGTCGGGCTGGGCGTGCCGGTCTTCTTTACCTTGGGCTCCGGGCCTCCCCGGCCGGCCGGGCTGTCGCCGCAGCAGGAGCGGGACGGGTACGTGGGGGAGTTGCGTATACTGATGCGTTGGATGGAACGGTACCCGGACGCAGTGTGCAGCCTGACGCACGGCTTCCCGTGGCGCGCCTTAATAGAAGACGGCAGGGTGTCACTCCCCGATGAGGTCTGGGAGCCGTTCTCCAACCCCAAGTGCAGCCTGGAGGTGTGCATTCCGGTGAGGGTAGGCGACATGTTCGAGTACCCGTACCACGAGATGCAGCCCGTGGTCCAGGAGATGGTGGAACGCATCGGCGCCGACCAGCTGCTCTGGGGAACGGACATGCCGTTCCAGAACCGCTTCTGCACCTATGGGCAGTCACGGGCATGGCTGGAGAGGCACTGTGGTCTGAGCCGAGATGAACTGGAGAGCCTTATGGGCGGGACCGCGGCGCGTATCCTGTGCCTCTGATGCACGTCCTAGGGAGGCGCACGCTCATTCCTGCGGCCTGTGGATCAGCTCGAAACGCACCTTGCCCATCTCGACCAGCTCTTGGATTCGTTTCTCTCTGGACGTCAGCCGCGGCCTCTTGCCCGACTTGACCTCCATGATGACGATCTCTGTGGGGGCGTCCTGCGACAGACCGGGAAACACTATGAGATCGATCGGACTCCCTATGAAGCGGGCTTCCGTCGGGTCGTAGCTGAACTCGGGAAGATACGGCGTCATCTGCTCCATGAAGTGGCCTCCCAGCACGGCCCTGCTCTGGCTGATAGCCTGCTGGCGTGACTTCGCTATGCGGTTGTCCGCTTCCTCTATGCGCTGGGACATCACCACCCTGGTTCTCCACAGAAGGAGGATCAAGGCGACAATGACCGCCGACAACGCGATGATGATGACGGTCTCCATAGCTCGTGCTCCTTCGTGGCGGTCCCGGGCGCGTCCTGAAGCGGTTCGAGGGGATCAGTCCCCGTCGTCCTGGAACCGTCCGCGCGTTAAGAAGAGGACGACAGTCAGCACGATGGCGGCGAGGGCGAGAGGGGGGCTGCCGGCTATGACGGCGGAGACGAACATGACCACTGAAACTAGGAATAGTGCCAGGAATACCCAATAGAGCTTCAAACGGCTCTCCTCGCATGAGACTCGGCGCGTTCGCCTTCCAGAGCCTGATCATGGCTTCATGGTGCTGGGAGGGACTCATACCTAGATACGCATCAGGGCGTTGGCGGCGCGTCTGTGTACCCTTGTGTGTACCCTTGGATGCTGACGGTCTCCCCAAGGGTACACGAAAAGGCGTGGCGGGTCCCCGGGTTCGGGTCGGGTTTGACACCGCAGTGGGCACAGGTGGCCTCAAGGGGCGCCGGGTGCGTACTGTTCAGGGGCTTCAGGGGGCGTCGAGAGAGGGGGTCAAGTCTCTTGCGGTACATCTGGTACTGGTCCTTGAATGGCTTCCCGTGGCGCAGGCCGAGCTGTAGGGCGTCCCTAACCTCGGCGGCCAACAAAGGAGCCTCGTCGCCAGCGGCTATAAATCCGATCAGTTTCTTTATGGTCTCCTTGTCGTTCGGATCGGTGTTCTTCTTGCCGCATAGGAACCAGAGTACGTCGACGGCGTCCACCCTTCGCAGTACGCCTTCGCCGTGTTTCTTGAAGCGGGCCTGCAGGTGCTGCATGGCGGCGGCTATATCTTGGTCGCTCTTCAGGGGCCGGCGCTCGAAGGTGGCCGCCCAGTCGGCCTTGGAGGTTCCCTCTTCGTGGGCTCGTCCAGCTCCCTGGTGCTCAGTCATGGGTATCGCCTCTCCCTACAGGTACCGCAGGGCCTCGCCTGCGGCCAGTCGACGGGTGTAGCGCGCGAGCGTATCGGCGGAACGCCACCTACCTTGACGCTGCGCGACGTTTGCGGGCGCACCGGCCTTTGCCATCTTGACGGCTAGCCCGACGCGCCCAGAATGGCCGGAGTACCCCCGGCCAAGGCCAGCGGCAGCGGCGGCAGCCACGCGGCGGGAGACTTGGGACTCGGACAGTGGGAACACTCGTGCCTTGTCGTCGGGAAGAGCGGGCCTGATAGCGTCCAGGGCGCGCATCGTGGCGGCGGTCACGGCGACGACAGCACCCTCGGCCCCCGGGTCAGTCTTGGATCGCACCACGTGGATACGACCACTCCCGTCGGGCGCGTCCATGATCTCCCCCCACGTGAGTGCCGCAACCTCCGAGCGGCGTAAGCCCGCATCGGAGAGTACCGCGCAGAGCGCCACGTCAATCAGGCCACGGCGGCGAGCTGTAGCCGCCGTCTCGCGGCCGCGAGGAAGGTGCGCCGTAGCGCGGACCGCGCCAAGCGCCTCATTGTCCAACGGGGCGGGCTGAAGCTGTGGACGCCCATGAATCCGTGCCAATCCCGAAAGCGTTCGACGAACGGCGTCCGTAGCGCACGGGCTGGGGTATCCGGCGGCCTCATGCGCGGCCCGAATGGCGGCGGCCGCGAGGCGCGCCGACGAGACCGCCATGCCGCCCAAGATGCGAGCCGCGAGGTAATTCGCCACGGTCGAGGGCGCGGCTGGCAGCGGCTCGTGATTCAGAGATCGCGCCCACCGGGTGAACGCCCTCCACTGGACGCGGTAGGCGCGGCGAGTGTGGGGGGACTGACTGTCGAGAATCGCGTCCCATGCCTCGACCGACAGCTCGGCCAAGTCTTTGCGAGCTTGCCCTACGATCTCCGTGCCCATCATGCTCCGCCCCGATGCTTGATTAGATGCATTATCGCGTACGCTCACCAAGGGGTTCAAGGCTCGTAAAGTGTGACTTAGGCGTCTCACGTCACGGCTTGGATCGCCAAAGCCGCCGGTAGCAGCACGGCCGCCCGAGGGGGTTGGGGGCGCTCGACACGGGAAGTTCTCTAGCGAACATCACTAATCAAATCAGGCCCGCTGGAGGCTGTTTGTACTGACGTTCCTCTTCCGAACCCTGCGAGTTCTTCACGCGCTCCAAGAACGCGCTGATCGGATCGATCTCCAGATAGGCGATCGCGGCTTGCGGCTGGCCATGAAAGTGGAACCCGACATTCCCCATATTGGGAGTCTTCAGGCTCAAGGGGCAGCCCAAACGAGATAGTGGCAGCATAGTCAGGTCCTGCAAGGCCAGTCAATCGCCGGTCTATCCAATAAGAGATGCGTTTGCAGTCGTAGAGCACCCTTCTTGTCCGTCTTCATCGTCCTCGTGTCCCCTGCCAGTGGGGTGAAAGCGCATTGAAGACAAGGCGACTCCCTGGAGCGTTCTCCCTCTTGGCAAGATCGTGGTTGTACCCTCCCTCAGCTTGGCGCCGGCGATAACCGGCCGATACGATCCAACACTCCCTGGAACAACCGTCGAGGAACCGACACCTCGGATAACTGAAAGATCAATCGCCGGGAGTGCCGCACCAGACGGCCTCCCATCTTGATCAGCTTGACCTGCACGCTCCGCAGCGACCAGTGCTTGACCGCCTTGGGCAGACATAACCGGCGCAGGAAGTTCCCAAGGTTGTACGCCAGGACGAACAGAGACAGACGCACCCGGTTGGCCACGAACCGATGGCACGACAGCCGAGTCCAGTTCAGGGCGTACTTGCCCTCTTTGATCCACTGCTCGGCTGTCCCACGACCATTGTAGAAATGCACTACCCCTTCCGGGCCAGCCGACATGTTCGTGACGATGAAGCCCACCCGAGGGAACAGCTCTCCCCTGTGCCATTCCACCTTGGCCACCACTCGCCGAGCACGGTTCCAGCTCCCGGCACGATACCAAAAGTCGTCGTATAGGATCACTGGACGCTTCGGCGGCCTCCCCACCGGCCTCCTGAGCAGAGGGGCGATCTCCCGTTGCAGCACCTCGTTGCCGGGGAGTCTTATAGCGTAAAGTACCTGCCGCTCCTCGAGGTACTCATAGATGTCCGGCTTGGCGAATGCGGCATCGGCGCGAAAGTACCGTCGCACTCCTGTCGCCCCGTAACGCGACAGGATCGGATCCAATACATCACGCCACCTGTGCGCGCTATGTACGTTGCCCGCACGGAGCATGGCCCCCTCGCAGTCCCCGAACTGGTTGAACACGAACAATGGGTGATAGCACGTGCTCCCAAAGTGACCGTTGTACGATGCTCCCTCCTGTTCTCCATGTACCGGACTCTCCGAACTGTCCATGTCCAAGATCACCCGCCGGTGCGGCGTGCGGGACATAGCTCCATCCACCCACTTAGCGTTCAGTCGGCCCAACCCTTCCACGTTGCCGTCTTGGGTGAGCACCTCGGTCTCGAACCGGCTCATGGTGTTGGTGCTGGCGGCCGGTCTCTCAGGACCACCTCGCCGTCCAACGATGATCCGCATCGTCGGGTCCTGGGCCAGCCGTTCAGCGTCGTTGGTATCCTCGTAGCCCGCCAGACGACTGTACACCGACTGCCTGAGAAGGCCCACCAATCGGTGCTGCACGTTGCGACCGCCCCGACTCTCCTGCAGACACTCATTCGTCGTCTCCGTCAGTCCCAGCGCATCATCCAGCTCGCGACAGGCCAGCAGTCCGGCATCTGAGGTGATGGTAGCGCCGTGGAATTCCAATCGTATACGTCGGTCGAAACGGAGCTTGCCGCGGAGGTTTGTGCTTTCACCCATTGGGTGCCTCCAGAGTGGGTACGTTATCAAGATCTAAAGCAGTCTATCACGACCAGTCTAGCACTCATGATAACCACTGTGCTCTGCTATGCGGCTACATCGGGTAGTTCCGTTGCTGATTACGGCAAGCCCTGCAGGGTTGATATGGGAAATGTGGGCATAGGTCCTGATTATTTCTCGATCTACCGGTACCTAGCTCTTGATCATTGACATGGGGGCGTAGATCGCGCCCCGCCCGCTACGCGGTGGGACCGTGAGTCGGGGGTTCCGTGTCCGAGTCTGCCCAGAAGTCTGACAGCCCCAGCTTCGGCGTCCCCAAATAACTGAAAGTGGGCCACCTAGGCGTCGGCAGGGCC
Organism: Dehalococcoidia bacterium; assembly: GCA_965262055.1. Lineage (GTDB taxonomy): Bacteria > Chloroflexota > Dehalococcoidia > Lucifugimonadales. Next base: position 3,463,758 of record CBDHEI010000002.1, on the reverse strand, counting down.
TGAGAATCAGATATGGCGGTGACGTAGACTCTGCGCATAGAAAGCGGTGAAGTGGCGCGATTTACCGGAAGGAAGTGTGTAACTGCTCAGCGATTATGTCCTCGCTAACTGTCAAGCGAAAATGTCCGCATGAAGGAGCATGTGACATTGACGCAGAGAGAGCAGACAAGGCTTCAGGTTCTCAACAGTTTGATGGCGGACCATATGACCACGGAGCAGGCAGCGACTTTGATGGGAGTGAGCGCGCGCCACACCAGGCGTATTCTGGCGGCCTACCGTGAGGAGGGAGCAGCCGCACTCGCTCACGGCAATCGAGGTCGCAGACCGGCCAACGCTACATCGGACCCGTTGGCGACCGACGTGGTGGTCCTGGCGCGGACCCGATACGCGGGAGTCAACCACACGCACCTGAGCGAGTTGCTGAGGGAGCGAGAGGGCATAGACATCGGTCGTAACACGTTGCGCAAGATACTGACTGACGCCGGTATGAACAGTCCTCGCCGTCGCAGGCCGCCGAAGCATCGTGTTCGACGGCAGCGGATGACTCGCGAGGGAATGCTGATACAGATCGACGGCAGCTACCACAGATGGCTGGGAGAAGATGGCCCCCAGTTCACGCTACTGCTGGCGGTCGACGACGCTACTGGCTGTGTCGTCAATGCCCTGTTCTGCGAGCAGGAGAACACCCGCAGCTACTTACTGCTGATGCGGGATCTGATACGGAGCTACGGCATACCGCTCGCACTCTATTCAGACCGCCATGGCGTCTTCAAGCACACGCCGCCGTCGGAGACCGCCGCCGCTCCCACCCAGTTCTCGCGCGCTATGGGTGAGATCGGCGTACAGCTGATATTCGCACGGTCTCCACAAGCCAAAGGCCGCGTGGAACGCACCGCGGGCACGCTCCAGGACAGATTGGTCACGGAGATGAGACTCGCAGGCGCGACCACCATCGAAGACGCCAACCGCGTGCTCAACGACTTCCTGCCCCGCTTCAATGAACGCTTTCGTGTGCCGCCGGAGAACGCAGACACCGCGTATCGGGTCCCAGACCCGGGGATGTGCCTGGACACAGTCCTATGCCTGAAGTACAGGCGCAGGGTTGGCAGGGACAACACGGTGAAATACCGCTGGCGCACCCTGCAGTTGCTTCCCGACAAGTCTCGGCCGAGCTATGCCGGGTCGGTGGTGGAAGTACTCGAGGGGCTGGACGGCCGACTGGCAGTGCAACACGAAGGGCGTACCGTCGCCTCCCAGCAAGCACCTCCACGGCCCAGTGTCCTGCGCAGCTTCGACACGCGGACCGTGCACACGGCTGGTCCCAGCCGCTACACCAACGGTGTCACCAGGAGGTCGGAGGACGCGGTGGCGTCAATGGGCACAATGCTCGTAGTGGACAGACTCCGCGACGATGCCGACCACAACGGCGCCGCAAGAGTTCGCAGGACTGCGACTCCGCGATCCAGAAAGCCCACCCCACTTCAGACGGCGAGATGGAAGGCGGTCCAGAAGGCGAAGCGCAAGGGGCTGTCCATCCGTGGGATCGCCCGGGAACTGAGCATACACAGAGACACCGTGAGGAAGTACATCGATGCCGAAAGCCCACCCATGTCGCCCGCCCGCGCAACGTCGGCAGTGCCTTAATCTGCTAGCATGGCAATCTACTTAGAGGACATTTTCCCTTGACACTTAAGCGGACATAATCGCTGAGCGTCGACACGAAGTGGGACGCGCTGCACAGGCGGGCAGGGGGGTAGCGAGTGCGGCGAAACCCCGTCGCGCTGCGGCGCTGGCAGGGGTAGGGCGTGAGGGAAGGCTCGCAGACGCCCCCTCATTCATGGTCAAGGCCCGTCGTTACCACGGCTCTACGGGGCTCCGGCATGTGTTGCCCGCATCTTGTGCAAACGGTGTAACCCACATTTCCCATATCAACCCTGCAGGGCTTGCCGTAATCAGCAACAGCGATACCCGATGTAGCCGAATAGCAGAGCACAGTGGTTATCATGAGTGCTAGACTGGTCGTGAGCGACTACTTTAGATCTTGATAACGTACCCACTCTGGAGGCACCCAATGGGTGAAAGCACCAACCCCCGCGCCACGCTCCGTTTCGACCGACGTGTACGGTTGGAGTTTCGCGGCGCTACCATCACCTCGGACGCTGGGCTGCTGGCCTGCCGCGAGTTGGACGATGCACTGGGGCTGACGGAGACGGCGAATGAGTGTCTGCAGGAGAGCCGTGGCGGTCGTAACGTGCAGCACCGATTGGTGGGCCTTCTCAGGCAGTCTGTGTACAGTCGTCTGGCGGGCTACGAGGATACCAACGACGCTGAACGGTTGGCCCAGGACCCGACGATGCGGGTAGTCGTTGGACGGCGAGGTGGTCCTGAGAGACCGGCCGCCAGCACCAACACCATCAGCCGGTTCGAGACCGAGGTGCTTACCCAAGACGGCAACGTGGAAGGGTTGGGCCGAGTGAACGCTACGTGGGTGGACCGGGCGATGACGCACACAGCGCACCGGCGGGTGATCTTGGACATGGACAGTTCGGAGAGTCCGGTACATGGAGGACAGGAGGGAGCGTCGTACAACGGTCACTTTGGGAGCACGTGCTATCACCCTTTGTTCGTGTTCAACCAGTTCGGTGACTGCGAGGGGGCGATGCTCCGTGCGGGGAACGTACATAGCGCGCACAGGTGGCGTGATGTATTGGATCCGATCCTGTCCCGCTACGGGGCGACAGGAGTGCGGCGGTACTTTCGTGCCGATGCCGCATTCGCCAAGCCGGACATCTATGAGTACCTCGAGGAGCGGCACGTCCTTTACGCTATAAGACTCCCCGGCAACGAGGTGCTGCAACGGGAGATCGCCCCTCTGCTCAGGAGGCCTGTGGGGAGGCCGCCGAAGCGTCCAGTGATCCTATACGACGACTTCTGGTATCGTGCCGGGAGTTGGGACCGGGCTCGGCGGGTGGTGGCCAAGGTGGAGTGGCATAGGGGAGAGCTATTCCCCCGGGTGGGCTTCATAGTCACGAGCATGACGGCTGGCCCCGAAGGAGTGGTGCGATTCTACAATGGTCGCGGGACAGCCGAGCAGTGGATCAAGGAGGGGAAGTACGCGCTGAACTGGACTCGGCTGTCGTGCCATCGGTTCGTGGCCAACCGGGTGCGTCTATCTCTGTTCGTCCTGGCGTACAACCTTGGGAACTTCCTTCGCCGGCTGTGTCTGCCCAAGGCGGTCAAGCACTGGTCGCTGCGGAGCGTGCAGGTCAAGCTGATCAAGATGGGAGGCCGTCTGGTGCGGCACTCCCGGTGGTTGATCTTTCAGTTATCCGAGATGTCGGTTCCTCGACGGTTGTTCCAGGGAGTGTTGGATCGTATCGGCCGGTTATCGCCGGCGCCAAGCTGAGGGAGGGTACAACCACGATCTTGCCAAGAGGGGGAGAGCGCTCCAGGGAGTCGCCTTGTCTTCAATGCGCTTTCACCCCACTGGCAGGGGACACGAGGACGATGAAGACGGACAAGAAGGGTGCTCTACGACTGCAAACGCATCTCTTATCGGATAGACCGGCGATTGACTGGCCTTGCAGGACCTGACTATGATGCTAACATCTCGTTTGGGCTGCCCCTTGAGCCTGAAGACTCCCAATATGGGAAATCCCGGGTAAACCTCTTGGGACACGACGCTATGCCGGCCCAGAAGTCCCCCGGGCCGCCTGAGCCCGCCGACGTGTTACTAGGTCACACATCCGCCCGTGTCCGGCCCTACCAGCTCCGTCGGAAGAGGGAAGTGCAAAAGTCCCCGACAGGTGTTCTGCTTAAGCTAGGGCGCAAATACGCGTGTTGACGCTCGGGGGACCCCTCGGTAAGCTGAGGGCGTTCCCGAAAATCCGAACCCAGGGGAGGGTACGTAAAGTGGTGAAGTATTGCTTCGAGTTGGTCACTGCCGACGATCCACAAGTCTTTCTGAAGAAGCTCGCCGAGCTGGGCGAAAAGGGATATCGCCCCGTTCAAGGCAAAGATGGCGTGATCTCGATAGAGCCTCAATGGGTAGCGCTGATGGAAAAGCACAGCTCCTAGCCGAGTTTCCCGCTAATCCATGAGAGGTGTTCTCGGGGAGCGACGACGGCGTCGGTGGACGCGTGGGGGTCGAACCGCCTAGCTGTGGATGCCGTCGGCCCGCGCCGTTACCACAATCCGTCCCACGGACCGGGCGTGTTCACCCTTGCTGGGGATGGAAAGCGGCGGCGGGCCAACGGCTGAGTCTTCCGGTTGACGTGGCTCTAACCCCTCAGCGCGTCTCCGTCCTCGAAGTGTGCCGCGCTGGGGGGTAGCGACAAAGGCGCAACCCCGTCGCGCCGCGCCAAGGCGGGGGGTAGGACGTGGTGGAAGGGGTGCAGAGCCCCCCAGAGGCATGGTCAAGGCCCGTTACCACCGCTTTGTGGGGTTCCTCAGTTTGCCAGGGCCGCTCTTGAACAGATCAACGAGCTTGGGGTCAACGCCGCTCCCCCCCCCGAGAGACGGATCTGCAGGGCATCCGGACGGAGGCCATTGGTTACAGGGAGCCCGACCCGCCGCCCGACATCTACCTAGCGTCTCATTCCGGGTCGCGACCGCTTGATAGTCTCCACAAGACCTTTAACCGGGACGGGTGCCGGCGCAATCAGTTCCACGTTGTCCGGCACGTCCACATAGGTCTTGCGGTTACAGATCCTACTCGCGACTTTCACGGTGGACGTTGTACTTCCGCATCAGGTCTGTGATCGGGTGTCCGGCGTCGAAGAACCTCCTCATATCGCTGACTTCCCCTGCTGATAGCCGTCGTCTCCTCATGGCGAATCCCCTCCAGTTCGTGGTCTATCTAGGGTCTATCTTACCTCTCCCCACATGTGCGCATATCGTGCGCATGGGTCTATCTTATGGATGGCTTCCAGCTACGAATGGTTGGTCCATGACCCTAAGAGCGAGGATATTATATATATTAGAGAGATATTTCCTGACACCACGCCGATGGCCCCTGGGGGGGGCTACCTTGGGACGGCGAACCCTCCGAGTCGGCGGCGCCGGTGATGCCGTAGGTAGTGACGGCGGCTCGTGCGGCGGCTGAGCTCCTTGCGGTGATACCGGCTGCACCCCGACGAGCAGGTGATCGCCGTGGGGAACCTCTGCCGTCTGGCCTCTGAGATGCGGCAGCGGCAGACAACGCACAGGACCCTTCGAGCCTTCGCGCCTGTCACTCCGCCGGCCTTTCCGGCGAGAGGTCATCGAGGCCATCAAGGAGCCCTGAGCTCTGCAACACTTCAGCCATCTCGTCGTTCGTAAGGTCCCACCTCTTCATATCCGCCAGTTGCGTGACCACCATCTGGCACTTGGCGAAGCGGATCTCCAGCCCGTGGTAGTTCGCATACTCACGGGCCGAAAGCGGGGAGTAGACCGCGACACCCCCACGCTCAACACAGAACACCACCTTGCCGAGCGAAAGCCCGTACTCGACTACCGGATCGCGTGTCCGGTAAGGCTTACGCTCGGCAAGCCCATACCCGGCTCGCACGGCGTCGATGTCCAGTGCGGCCACATACGCGTACCACTCTGCCAGACTCTTGCAGCAATCCATCTGACACTTTGCCGTCTCAGACACCGCGTCTATCATTGCCACGCTCCTTGTGTTTCTGGACGGCTTCCAGAGTCTCGACAGTCGGCGGCGCAGCCCAGGGGTAGCGGCCGTCCTGAAACTTGGCCGTCGCGTTCGCCAATACCGCGCATGCGCACAACCCCGCCGCCTACGCCCGTGGCCGAACGGGTGTAGGTCACCGTCCACCTCGGCCAACGCGTTGCCGAACCCCAGCCGGAACGCCGCCTCGATCGCGCGGTCCATGGCGGCCGGGGCCTGGGAGAGATTCATGCCTTCGGGATTGAAGGCACCGGTTCCTACGGTGCCGGAGTCGCCCGCTTCCTGACCAGTAGGGGCTATACCGTAGTGGAGGTCAACCGGCCCGATCAACCCGCTATCGGAAGGGGAAAAGCGATCCCACTGATGCGGAGATGGCAGCGCGCGCCGTGCTTGCCGGTGTAGCCGATGCCACTCCCAAGTCAGGTGAGGGTGAAGTCGAAATGATCCGTATGTTCAAGAGCACCAAGGACTCGGCTGTCAAGGCTCGCACCCAGGCCATCAACCAGATGAAGGCTCTGGTTGTCACGGCCCCGGCCGAGCTTCGCGAAACGCTCGATGGTCTCGCTGCCGGTGCCCTAGTCACGCGTTGCAAGAGCTTCCGTACAGGTCGTCTGGACGGTCCCCTGGCAGCGGCTAGGTACACCCTGCGCTCCCTTGCCCGCCGCTACCGTCAGCTCAGCGAGGAGGTCCGCGACCTGGAGGCCGAGCTCGATCGACTCACCCGGACAGCCGCGCCAGCCCTGGTCGGTATCTTCGGCATAGGACCCGACTCGGCGGCCAACCTCCTGATCGCTGCAGGGAGTAACCCTGAACGCTTCCAGTCCGAGGCCGCGTTCGCCTCACTGTGCGGTGTAAGTCCCATACCTGCTTCCTCCGGCAAGACCAACCGCCATCGGCTCAACCGAGGTGGGGATCGTCAGGCCAATGCGGCTCTCTATCGCATCGTTGTGGTCAGACTCCGCCATGATCGCCGGACCAACGCATACATGCGGCGGCGCACCACCGAGGGAATGAGCAAGACTGAGGTGATACGCTGCCTCAAACGCTATGTCGCTCGCGAAGTCTTCTCGGCCCTCCAGGACTCGGCCGAGATAATCGCACGCGCGGCTTGACATCTATAGGAGCATCATTCTTGCTGGACAGTTAGGGAGGACGCTTATGCTGGCCATCGACAACCCGTGATCAGGAACTATGTCCCACATTTCCCATATCAACCCTGCAGGGCTTGCCGTAATCAGCAACGGAACTACCCGATGTAGCCGCATAGCAGAGCACAGTGGTGATCATGAGTGCTAGACTGGTCGTGATAGACTGCTTTAGATCTTGATAACGTACCCACTCTGGAGGCACCCAATGGGTGAAAGCACAAACCTCCGCGCCAAGCTCCGTTTCGACCGACGTGTACGGTTGGAGTTCCACGGTGCCACTATTACCTCAGACGCCGGACTGTTGGCCTGTCGCGAGCTGGATGATGCGCTGGGACTGACGGAGACGACGAATGAGTGTCTGCAGGAGAGTCGGGGCGGTCGCAACGTGCAGCACCGATTGGTGGGCCTTCTCAGGCAGTCGGTGTACAGTCGTCTGGCGGGCTACGAGGATACCAACGACGCTGAACGGCTGGCCCAGGACCCGACGATGCGGATCATCGTTGGACGGCGAGGTGGTCCTGAGAGACCGGCCGCCAGCACCAACACCATGAGCCGGTTCGAGACCGAGGTGCTCACCCAAGACGGCAACGTGGAAGGGTTGGGCCGACTGAACGCTAAGTGGGTGGATGGAGCTATGTCCCGCACGCCGCACCGGCGGGTGATCTTGGACATGGACAGTTCGGAGAGTCCGGTACATGGAGAACAGGAGGGAGCATCGTACAACGGTCACTTTGGGAGCACGTGCTATCACCCATTGTTCGTGTTCAACCAGTTCGGGGACTGTGAGGGCGCCAAGCTGCGTGCGGGGAACGTACATAGCGCGCACAGGTGGCGTGATGTATTGGATCCGATCCTGTCGCGTTACGGGGCGACAGGAGTGCGACGGTACTTTCGCGCCGACGCCGCATTCGCTAAGCCGGACATCTATGAGTACCTCGAGGAGCGGCACGTCCTTTACGCTATAAGACTTCCCGGCAACGAGGTGCTGCAACGGGAGATCGCCCCTCTGCTCAGGAGGCCGGTGGGGAGGCCGCCGAAGCGTCCAGTGATCCTATACGACGACTTTTGGTATCGTGCCGGGAGTTGGGACCGGGCACGGCGGGTGGTGGCCAAGGTGGAGTGGCACAGGGGAGAGTTGTTCCCCCGGGTGGGCTTCATCGTCACGAACATGACGGCTGGCCCCGAAGGAGTGGTGCGATTCTACAATGGTCGCGGGACAGCCGAGCAGTGGATCAAGGAGGGGAAGTACGCCCTGAACTGGACTCGGCTGTCGTGCCATCGGTTCGTGGCCAACCGGGTGCGTCTGTCTCTGTTCGTCCTGGCGTACAACCTTGGGAACTTCCTTCGCCGGCTGTGTCTGCCCAAGGCGGTCAAGCACTGGTCGCTGCGGAGCGTGCAGGTCAAGCTGATCAAGATGGGAGGCCGTCTGGTGCGGCACTCCCGGTGGTTGATCTTTCAGTTGTCCGAGGTGTCGGTTCCTCGACGGTTGTTCCAGGGAGTGTTGGATCGTATCGGCCGGTTATCGCCGGCGCCAAGCTGAGGGAGGGTACAACCACGATCTTGCCAAGAGGGGGAGAGCGCTCCAGGGAGTCGCCTTGTCTTCAATGCGCTTTCACCCCACTGGCAGGGGCCACGAGGACGATGAAGACGGACAAGAAGGGTGCTCTACGACTGCAAACGCATCTCTTATCGGATAGACCGGCGATTGACTGGCCTTGCAGGATCTGACTATGATGCTACCATCTCGTTTGGGCTGCCCCTTGAGCCTGAAGACTCCCAATATGGGAAATCCCGGCTTGAATCTGTTGTCGAGGTGGAATGCCCTGGACGTTGAGTTTCAACGTTGGCGTGCCTGTCCAGCCCCTTCGATCCGACTCGCGGGAAATGTGGCGCCTACAAACTGACGTGTCCCCGATTTCAAATGCGAGATAACCCGGGTGCCAAGTCAAACTGCAGAATTCGAACTCGAGCTTCCAAAGGAAGTTTTCGACAGCCCTACTTCCAACATGCCGAACGCGTGGTTTGGAGCCGGGAGCCCAACCAGGCCGAGGCGTGATCCGCCGCGATTTTGTCGAAACCCTCGCGGTCGTCTGCGGCTTGACTACTCGGGAAGATTGCACACGTCCAGGGCCGTCAGAGCAAGGACCCTGGCCACCTGGTACATGTCGCTGATGCGCGAATACTCATCGGGTATTGTTCCTGACTCGGACCCGCCGCCAGGGCCATAGAGGAGGCAGGGGACGCCCGCCTTCCAGAGGTGGCACGTATCGTCGCCACTATAGGAGCCAGGCAGGACCGTTCCTACGCCGTCGGGTTCCCTGCCGGTAATCGTGTGGTATTGGCGCAATACTGTCTCCAGGATGTACTCGTCTTTGGGCAGGTCAAAGGGCTCCATAACCATGGTGAAGACCTTGTACTTGGGCGGGGCTGGCATCTCGATCTCGTATCGGAAGTCCGAATCCTCCCGCTTGAGCCGGTCCAGGGCCCGCTCGATGTCCTCCTTGACCGATTGCGGTGTCATCCCCGGCAGAAAGCGCACGTCCACCAGGACGGTGCAGAAGTCGGAGACGAAGCTTGGACCGCGAAGGTCGTAGTCTCGCCCCCGGCCGCCTATGATGGTCCCCACATTGATCCTCGGCAGACCCGGCAGGTCGGACCGAGGGGTGTGCCTGAATCGCACGCTGTTGATGGCGGGGATGGCCTTGCACATCTTGTCTATCGCGTCTACCGCTTCCTCCTTCCGACTGATGTGCCTGGAGTTGCCGATGGTATGGATGGCCATCTCAACCACCCCGGCATGGACTGTGAGGATGTTGTCGGCTCCGAAGGGTTCCGGCACGACCGCCATGTCGGCCAGAGGGCCGTGCTGGCAGAGGTAGCTGGTCCCCACGCCTCCCTGAAGCTCACCGACCACGCATGCCAACACCAGGTCTCCCTTCAATCGGACCCCAGAGCGCCGGATAGCCTCAGCGGCCTCTATCATGGAAGACACTCCGCCCTTCATGTTGCGAATCCCTGCGCCGTAAATGAGGTCCCCTTCGATCCGGGGTGTCCACGGATCGCGTATCCACCCCAGGGCCAGGGGATCGATATCGATGTGGCCATTGAACATCAGCGACTTGCCGCCGCCGGTCCCTCTCAGGATGGCGATGGTCTGATACCGGCCTGGTTCCACCTCCTGCATCTGCATCTCGTAGCCCCGCTCCCCCAGAAAACCGTCCAGATAGCGGGCCACCTCGGTCTCCTCGGTCTTGAAGCTGGGTATCGTGACCAGGTCCTGTGCCAGGCTCAGCATGGCCTCTCTGTTAACGGCGTCCAGTATGCTCAGAGCCTGCGCGCTAGTCATTCCTCACCTCTACTCGCTCCCTTGAAGGCACCTTATCGTTCAACGGACTGAACCCCCACCTGCCAGTAGCGCTTCCCCTCGTAGCGCACAACGTGACCGAAGCCGGGCTTAGGGAAATGGCAGGCGATTACCGCGGCGCCGTCGGCCTCGACCTGGTTCAGTAGCTTGCTCCGGGTCTTTGTTGAGAGCTCATGATCCGCATCGAAGTGGGAGTTCCACCCTTCCTCCGTCACCTGTGCCGGATGGACCAGAACGTCGCCCTCGATGATGGCCCGCTGGCTACCGGAGGCAATCACAACGCTCATGTGCCCCGGGGTATGCCCGGGGGTATGTACAGCCTTCACCTCCCCGGTAAGGTCCAGATCACCGGTGATGGCGTCGAACAGGCCAAGATCGACAAGAGGCTCCACGTACCACTCCAAGTAGGGGAAGCGGCCCGCGGCCTTGACGTGCGGCTCGCGGAAGTGGGCCAGGTCGTCCTTGTGCGCGACGTAGCGAGCATTTGGAAAGGTAGGAACCATCCTCCCACCGTCATCGACCATGTTCCAGCCAATATGGTCCGCGTGGAGATGGGACAGAAAGACTGTATCCACCTGCTGAGGATCGACGTTCCACTGGGCAAGATCGGCCATGAGCCTCCCTCTTAATCCACCGAGGTGCTCGATTGGGCCTGGGCCATAGCCGGTGTCGATGAGGATGGTGCGACCTTGTGACCGGACCAGGTAGCAGCCTATCTCGAGGCGCATCCGGTCGCCGTCGAAGGTATCAGGGTAGCGCTCTCTGAAGGGGCCCCAATCTTCTGATGGGACCTCCGACCAGAGCTCCTCCAGAGGCATAGGGTAGGAAATGTTCATGTCTGAGAGGGCGACGATCTCGACGTTTCCGACTTTCATGCGGAGATCATCCACGTTCCGCCCTCCACCCCACCGACGGATAGCACGAGGCGCGCGTTACGCCAATGGGCCTCCTCAAGCTGCTAGCAAGGCACCCATCGTTGAGCCGGATCATGCCGTAGGCGGTCGAATAGTGGCGCCCTGGGGTGGGCCGAAGAGCAGTTGCGGGTGCTCCAAGGTCCTTCCGTCGTCCGACGACCGGCACGGATACGAGGACTCCGTTGGAGCTCCTCTGGTGGTCCGTGGCCGCGCCGTAGACCACTAGCAGGTCACCATTCTGAAGCAGAGCAAGATTGGGAAAGGCCCGGTGGCGCGGCCTATTCTCGGCCGCAATTACGACTTCGTCAAGGAACCTGATCGACGCGTCAGGATGTAACATTGGCCCTCCTTGGGCGCACTAGCTGAGATCTTCGAGATAGACGCCGACCACGTCGGCGTTTCCGTCGCGCCACGGGCCGTAATAGACTACAAAGATCTGCCCGCTGGAAACTCGAAGGGACACGGGGTAGCCCAGCTCATAGCCAGGAAGCCTTGTGGTACCCACCGCTGGGCCGCATAGCTGCCCAGCAAATCTCCACGTGCGGCCCTCGTCCTGGGAGTATGAGACGTTTACGCCGTGGCGGTCCGGGTCCATGTCACGATAGACGATTATGAAGGAGCCGTCGTTTAGCCGGTGGAGCTCCGGAGAGCCTGACCCCACGAAATTTCCCTTCCACGGCTCGCTCCAGGTCTCTCCCTCGTCCTCCGAGAGGGAGAAGTGGACCACGTTCCTGCCGTACTCCCAGCGCTCCCCTCTGACCAGCGGGTCCATGCGGGTGTAGGACAAGAATCGTCTCTCATCCAGCTTCATGATGCGCTGTTCGCCGGCGCTGGCGTAGGGCAGGTCAAAGATCAGCTTGACGGGAGACCAGGTGAACCCCTTGTCGCTGGAGTATGTAACGCCGCCCACCCGCCGATTGTCGTCTCTTATCAGCCCTTCGACCGACCACATCCACCGCCCATCGCTCAGCTCGTATGGCCCGCTGTTCCCGGTGGCATGGGTCGACCACTCACCTATTGGAAATAGGTCCAGGGGATAGTCGAGAGGCGTCCAGTTGTACCCCTTATCCCACGACCGGACGACGAAGTGATCGAACCGTCGAGGGCCAGCTTCGCCGAACGGCCTCATGGTTGCAACAACATGCGGCTCAGACAGCGACACCGACTGATACTGGCGCCACGCCGGGTAGTAGGTCTTGGCCAGATTACACATGATGCTGCCGTCCGGGCATCTCATGAGTCCGAGGCATCCGGTGACGTTGTATCCCGGAAATGCGCCAAGGGCGAAAGACTCGCCCCAGGTCTTGCCCTCGTCTAAAGACCTTGTCGTCATAAACCCCATGGGCGGAGTAGCATGGTGATCTCTTGCGAGACTGTAGCCCACCAGGAACTCGCCGTCACCCAGGTCGACCATCGTGGTGAAGCCACGGAGGGCTGGCTTTCCGCCAGTATCCCCGGCCACGAGTACCCGTTCCACCTCACGCACGGGCAGGTCCACTCCCTTGACGTCACCCAGTTCGATCATATTCATCCCCCAGTGATTCATGGATCTCACACCGCATGCCGCTCATCTTATAACAAACCCCGGATTTCAGGACATCAAAGAACCCCAGGAACTCAACCTATCCGGACCCGAGGGTCCAGTGCGTCTCGTAGCCCGTCACCGACGAAATTCACGCCCAGGACCGTCGACCCGATCGCCAGTCCCGGGGGGATCCAGAGCCAGGGCTGACTCCTTAGTACTGTGAGCGACTGAGCGCCCATCATCATGTTTCCCCAGGTGGCCGTGGGAATCTGCACGCCCAGCCCTAGGAAGCTGAGCGACGCTTCGGTTATGATCGCTCCGGCGACCGTCAACGTGGCTGCCACGGCCACAAAAGGCATGACACCGGGAAGAATGTGGACGAGAAGCAGGCGCCCGGTGCTGGCTCCGACTGCCCGCCCGGCAGTGACATAGTCCATCTCCCGGAGCGACAGCACCTGACCGCGGACCAGTCTGGCCTTCCCGGTCCAGCCCATGAAGCCGATGACGAGCATGATGTTAAAGACGCTCGGACCGAGCAGCGCCACGAGTATGATTACAGCAAAGAACGTGGGGAAGGTCATCACCAGTTCGGTGAAACGCTGAAGAACGTCGTCTACCCAGCTGCCCGCGTAGCCCGAGACCAGGCCGATTATGGTCCCGATCACCGAGGCAATAAGGGCCGCGACAAGGCCCACGCTCATAGAGACCCGCCCAGCGATCACGATCCTGGCGAAGACATCGCGTCCGGCAACGTCGGTACCCAAGATGTGGGAAAGGCTGGGTGGCTCCTTGACGTGGTCCAGATCGATGGCGTTGGGGCCATGGGGCAAAACCGAGGGGGCCGCAGCAGCCAGAATGCCGAATGCCAGCAGCACGCCCAGACCCGCGACCGCCAGCCTATGGCGGCGGAACCGCTCCCAGGCAGTAGTTCGCCTTGTGCTGCGTGGGACAGCCTTCAGCGCGGGGATGTCTCGCGCGCCACTGGCCGTTGACATCGTCTCCTCCCTAGCTAGCTAGCCGTAACGGACCCGTGGATCGGCGTAGGCGTACATAATGTCGGCCAGCAGGTTCGAGAACAGCACCAACACCGCCACGAAGAAGGTCAGCCCCATCAGCACCGGGTAGTCTCGCGCATGTATCGAATCGACGGCCAGCAAGCCCATCCCTGGCCAGGAAAACATGGTCTCGACGATAATGGCCCCACCGAACAGGTAAGGCAGGCGCAAAGTGGTGATGGTGATCAGTGGCAGCAGCGCATTGCGGAAGGCGTGTCTTCCTATGACCACGTGCTCAGACAGCCCTTTGGCCCGTGCGGTGGTAACGTAGTCTGAGTTCAGTACCTCCAGCATCGCCGTGCGGGTATACCGTGTGACCGACGCCATCAGATCGAGCGAAAGCACACCCGCGGGCATGATCAGGTGGTAAAGGTTATCGTGGAGCGGGAAAAACCCTGTTGTGCTCATGCCAAAGACAGGTAGAATCGGGAACACGACAGCGAACAGGTACAGCGCCACCAGCGCAAAGAAAAAGGTTGGGATCGCTAGTCCGAACAGCGACGCGACGCTCAGTACGTAGTCAAAAATGCTGTACTGCCGAAGCGCCGATACTACCCCGAAGGCCACGCCGATGACCGTACCCAGCGCCAGCGCGGTCAAAGTCAACTCCACCGTCGGCATTACGCGGACGGCTATCTCACGCAGCACTGCGTCATAGGTATAGTACGAGTAACCGAAATTGCCCCGGACGACCTGAGCGAGCCAGAGAGCGTACCGCACCGGCAGAGGCTTGTCCAGCCCATAGTGCCTCCGTAGCGACTCTACCTGTTTCTCTGTCATTGCGTATAGTTCTTCAGGATCGAGCATGGCATCAATTGGGTCGCCTGGCGCGAGGTTGATAAACAGGAACGTGACCATGGAAATAGCCACGATCATGGGTATTGCGATGGCTAGACGTCGTGAGATGTACTTACCCACAAGCCGCTTCTTCTCCCCAACAACCCCGTGCTAAGAACATGTTGGCGGTGAGCTGCGGTTCGTCCCGCGCTCGCCGCCAACACGATTACCAATATCACCCGGTTTCCGTGCCTCGGGCACCTCTCCGGCCAAGAGTGGCTACGCCATCAAGGCTTCATCACTGCTTCATGTCCCACTCCCAGACGTGGAACTTCGTCCAGTCTCGGGACCCCGAAAAGGTCTGGCCGACCGGCACATCTGCAAAGCTGGTTGCCTCAGGCAGGTCAGAGAAGAAGGGAATGATCAACTTCTTGCTCATTGCCCACCGTTCTCCCCTTTGGAACACCACTGCCCACGGGAGATCTTCGATCATTTGCTCGGCGATGTTCTGATAAATCATTATGCGTTCCGCCCGGTCAAGACTGGTCGCACCTTTGGCGGCCAGTGCATCGAGTTCGGGTGTTGCCCAGCCCGAGGGGTTCCTCCCACCGACGTGAGTGTCGTAGAGAGTGGCAGGATCGCCGGATGCAGACCAGCCGCCCGAGCGTATCGCTTCGTAGTCGTGCGTGGGGCCATAGACTCGAGCAGACCATACCGCCGGTTCCAGCTCCTCGAACTTGATCTTGATGCCCACCGCCTCCAGCATCTGCTGCTCAGAAGCGAGCTGACCTCTATCTCTTTCGCTCCTTGTTGGGCCGGTGAGGACCGTGATCGTGCGGCCGGAGTCCCAACCGGCTTCCTTGAGCAGAGCCTTCGCTTTCGCTGGGTCGTATGGATAGAAGTCCCTCCATTCGGGCTTCTGATACCACCGGTGTATCATCACCGTATTGGCGATCTGGCCGTCGCCGTCACGGAAGACATCGATTAATTTCTGCCGATCAAGGGCATGCATAAACGCTTTACGGATCCTCCGGTCTTTCGTGAGGAAGTCCTTGCGGTCATTGAACAGGTAGGCCTGAGTGAATATGGCCTCCGCACCGGCCACGATGAAGTCAGGGTGCTCGATGAAGCTCAGCCACGTCTCGCTGTCGTAGGAGGGAACATTGAAACCAAGCTGGATGTCCCCTCGCAGCATAGCCGCCTCGAGGGCGGGCGTGGTCCTGATCAGCCGGTAGATTATGCGGTCGATGTTAGGCCTTCCCATGAAATAGTCCGGGTTGGCCTCGAGCTCGATCAACTGGCCGGGCACCAGCCTGACGAATCTGAAGGGCCCTGAGTTCGTTAGCGTTTCTCTGAAGAAGCTTTGCCCGGGCAGGTCCGCGTAAGGAACGTTGCCCAGGATATGCGCCGGCTCGATCGTCCGGTCAGGGTTCTCACAACACAGGCTGAAGAATATAGCCGAGGGCTTCTCCAGTTCGAACCTGATGGTGTGGTCGTCCAATATCGTTATGCCCGAGATCTCGTCGGTCTTCCCATCGTTGAACTCCTTGGCCCCCTTGATCCCCATGTAGGACTGGGTCTGGCGGACAGTGAGGTCCGGGTTAAGGTAGACCATATTCGTAAACAACACGTCGTTGGCCGTCACCGCTGCGCCGTCGTGCCAGCGCGCGTTCTTTCGCAGGTAGAAAGTATACGAGGTGGCATCAGGGGAGATTTCCCATCTTTCCGCCAGGTCCGGCTCCCAGGTCTTGGTGTGCGGGTTCGGATATGCCAGACGGGACTTTACCGCGTCGAGGATGGACCACCTGACTCCGCCTCCCCCAACCCACGGGTTGAAGTTTGGAATGGCCTGGGCTGTACCGACGGTCAGAACCTTCTCAGCCCCTGCGGCCCGGACTTCCATAATCACTTCCTTCTCCACCACCACTACTTTCTCAACCGGGACCTCCTTGATGACCTCCTTCTCCACGACGATCGTCTCGCCCGGCACCTTTACTTCCTTAATGACTTCCTTCTCCACTATGATCGTCTCGCCTGGTACCATTACTTCCTTAATCACTTCCTTAGTACAGGCCGCGGCGACCGCCATAGCGAAAACCGCAACGATCGCCAGCAAAAGCCTCAAGTTCGTCAGCCGTGCGTTCATCATTCTCCTCCTGGGAGTTGGACCACTAGGGTCTGCCGCGCTACGCATTCCGAACACCCCCTTGTAACTTACCCCCTTCCAGATGGGGATTAGGACCCCGGCCTGATCGGTCTCGATGGCCTTATCTTATAGCGGCGCCAGATACGGACGACTCCGTGAGGAACACCCCACTGGTCTTTGTAGCTAAACGAGGCTCGGGTGGCATTGGGAAATTCTGTGTTATTATACACGAAAGTGGGCTCCGTGTCAATGTCCGAAATTGCGCTGGCAGGGCCCTTTTCAAAGTCACGGCAGAGGGTCCTTCGACAGGCTCAGAGCCTGTGCTGAGCCCGTAGAAGTGACGAACGGGTGTGCGGTTTCCCGTTCGTGGTGAGCCCGTCGAACCACAATTGAGCGGAGCGAGGTACTGAAAGAGGGCCGTAGGTAGCTACCAGACCCACCGGGCTAGATTGGCTGCTCAAACTAGTGTAGGATGTTCGATAACAGCCACGCCTGATAAAGAAGAGGAATCCAAATGAGAATGCTCGATGGCGCCAACTGCCTGTCTGTAACCCCGTTCACCGAGTCGGGAGAATTCGACGAAAGAAGCATGCGCCGCCTAGTCGATCATATCATCGACGGAGGGGTCGCAAGTGTGATCGGCATGGGCAGGGTTGGGGAAGTAATGTACCTGAGCATGGACGAGCGCGCGAAGATAATGGACGTTGTCGTAGACCAGGTGGCTGGACGCGTTCCGGTGGGCTTTGGATGTATCGACCTGACATTCGAGGAGGGTCTGACTATCGGGCGGCTCTCCCGCGATGCAGGCGCCGATTTCGTGATGTCCAGGGGGCCCGTGGACGGCGACGTCATGGAGTATTATCGGCGGCTCGCGGACATCATTCCAGTCGTCGTATACGATCTGGGGGTGCAAAAGGAGCTGTCCATGGAAGAGGACATTGTGCCTCTGGTCAAAGATATCGGGAACATCGTGGGAATGAAGATCAGCGGGGCACAGGAAAAAGTCACACAGGGTAAGATACTCTTGGATATCCCGGTACTCTGTGGGCACGATATGATGAGCCTGGTCAGCTATCAGATGGGGGCCGACGGCGTTACGTCGGGATGTGCCACGCTATTGCCTCGTGAAGAGGTCAAGATGCATGAGCTTGCTACCGAGAAGAAATGGGATGAGGCCCGCGACCTCTTTTATGGCACGCTCTTGCCGATCATGAATTATCTCCCAGGTGGTCCAGGTATGATGGGATGGTCCGTATTCAAGAACGTACTCAAATGGGAGGGCATTATCGAGTCGGCGGTGGTGCGCGCTCCCAGTCTGCCGGCGAGTGAGGCCCGACTGGAGGAAGCGCGCCAAGTGTGGAGGCGGATCAACTACACTGACCGGGACAATTGATTTATTGATTTAAGGGCACCCCGCAGGTCTCCAGTTGTCGCTAGTGTTGACACGGGCTGAACCCGCTTCCCCCCTTCTAGATAGATGATTGGAAATATTACACAGCCTCGGTACCGTCATCATTGTCATGCATCGTGCGTTCTTTCGGCACCTACAGATCGAGGTGGGAAATGTCGGGTAGCACAATACCGTTCTTCTTCATTCAGCTAAGCGACCCGCAGTTCGGATACTTCGAAGTGCGTGGGGCGGCACCAGGCGACGGTACCTTCCCTGAGACAGCACTGTACGAAAGGGCCATCGCGGCGGCCAACCGATTGAGGCCCGCGTTCGTCGTCGTGACGGGCGACCTGGTGCAGGACTCCGATAGCGATCAGCAGCACGCCGAGCTGATGCGGATTACCGGGCAGCTCGCTAGCAACGTTCCCATCTACTTCACCACGGGCAACTGCGACGTCGGCACAACGCCGACGGCTGAAAGCCTGCGTATCTACCGCGCGAAGTTCGGGCACGACAACTACTCGTTCGACGCCGGGGGAAGCCACTTCGTCGTGCTGAACAGCTCGGTCTGCCTTGATCCGTCCGAAGTGCCGGAGGAATGGGAATCGCTGGTCGAGTTCCTGCGGAGAGATCTCGACGTCCACAGTCCCGACAACAACCACACGATAGTGTTCATGCACCATCCGCTGTTCGGCAAATCCGCCGACGAGCCCGACGACGGCAATGTGATCATCCCCCGCGAGCGGCGGAAAATCATCCTTGACCTGCTACGGAAGCACGAGACGTCGGGGGTGTTTGCTGGTCACTGGCACCGGAACAACTACAGCGCCGATGGCGACATGCTGATGGTCATCTCCGGCGCGGTTGGCTTTCCCGTAGCCGACGACCCCTCTGGGCTGCGCATCGTGAAGGTCTACGACGACCGAGTCGAGCACGAGTATTTCGGCATGGACGAAGTGCCTATCTCTGTGGATCTGTAATCTCCGCCATTAATCCTTAGGATTGGAGTATTGATGAGCTGAGTTGCGCCGGACTCGAGAGTCCGGTGAACAGGACAACGAAGCGCGACACGGTCTCTCCGCTCGTCCGTGAAGTCGCCGTCTAGAACGACACGCTGGCGGATCACTTCGTTGGAGGGATCCCTCTCCTTGCCGTCCCCGTGATCGACGCGCTCGTGGCTGCACTCCACGCTCACCGACCGTAGCGGCCACCCTTTCCTCCGCAAATACAGGAGGATCGTCATCGCCGTTCAGGTGCCCAGGGTGGCCAGAGCAGTTCGTAAGCGCTCGGCCCCAGGTCGTCTCCGTCGTCCTCAGGCTCGTCGACGATGAACGCGTAGCTGTCGGTTACGACGACCTGCTGAAGGTTCTCGAGGCTCTTAACGGTCACCGTTGCCATGTTGCTCTCCTTGCTTTATCCTGAGGTTCGAGTTTTGCAGCATGGTGGTCCGGGAGAGGTAGCGCAGCCTCTGGAGGCCGGCTATCGCGACCAGAGCTATCGCGCCGAGCGTCGAAAAGGCCAGCCCCCACCGGTAGGTCTCCTCGGCCAGGTCCAACACGCCGCCGAAAACGATAGGGCCCAACGCGCCCCCCGACAGTCCCAGGAAGGCCTGCACGGCCAGGGTAGACCCCAGATGGGCCGGGTTGGACGTCTCGGTGATGCCGGTGAGGTAGATAGCCGAGTCCGCGGCGGTGGCCCAACCGTAGACTACTCCGATGGCGACTATCACCGCCAACGGCAGGTCACCGGTCCAGCCGATCAGCCAGGAGCAAGCCGCGCTGAGGGCCAATATGGCCGAGGCTGCCGTCGCCCTACCCAACCCGTCGGAGATGATACCGCCCATGACTGGACCGACCGAGCCCACGGCCAGCGCCAGGCCGGCATAGGTTGCTGCTACAGACACGACCTCCTCCCTCACGGCGCGACCAGGACGGCCAGCAAGAAAGCGGGCAACCAGACTCGAACGGCCATAAGCTGTAGCGCGTGAATGGAGTATCCCAGGGTCAGATACTGCATGGCCGGATTTTTGAGCACAGCCAGATCGAGCGCCCCCGACGAGCGGTGCGCGGGCCTTTTATCGGAAGCCCTCAGTAGCAGGTACGCCATGGGGAGGGCGGCCGTCGAGAACAGAGCCACGATCACGTAAGACTCCCGCCACTCGAGGGCGGCCATTATAGCGCCGGTGATGGCCAACGACGCACCGTTAGCACTGTACTGAGCCGTAGTAAAGAGACCGATGGCCGCGCCGCGACGGCGCCCTCCAAAGCGCTCGGCTATGATCCTCGATCCCGGAACATAAGCGCCGGCGAATCCCGCCCCGGCAGCCGCTCTTAGGAGTAGTCCCGATGGCAGGTCGTTGGCCACCAGTGGAAAAAGAAGGTGAGTTACCACAGAGACGACCGCTGCTCCTAGAAGAATGTGTTTGGTCCCCAGCCGGTCTGTCAGAGGCACAATGAAAAGCGCGGCGACCGCGTAGCCCACCAGAGAGGCCGAGAATAGAGCGCCCGCCTCGGTATTGGTAAGGCCCCACTCCTCCCGAACGAGCGGCAGGGCCGCGACATAGCTGTTGACCCACATTTCCCATATCAACCCTGCAGGGCTTGCCGCAATCAGCAACAGCGATACCCGATGTAGTCGAATAGCAGAGCACAGTGCTTATCATGAGTGCTAGACTGGTCGTGATAGACTGCTCTAGTTCTTGATAACGTACTGTCCTCGGAGGCACCTAATGGGTGAAAGCACCAACCCCCGCGGCAAGCTCCGTTTCGACCGACGTATACGATTGGAATTCCACGGCGCTACCATCACCTCAGATGCCGGGCTGCTGGCCTGTCGCGAGCTGGATGATGCACTGGGACTGACGGAGACGGCGAGTGAGTGTTTGCAGGAGAGTCGGGGCGGTCGCAACGTGCAGCACCGATTGGTGGGCCTTCTCAGGCAGTCGGTGTACAGTCGTCTGGCGGGCTACGAGGATACCAACGACGCTGAACGGCTGGCCCAGGACCCGACGATGCGGGTAGTCGTTGGACGGCGAGGTGGTCCTGAGAGACCGGCCGCCAGCACCAACACCATGAGCCGGTTCGAGACCGAGGTGCTCACCCAAGACGGCAACGTGGAAGGGTTGGGCCGACTGAACGCTAAGTGGGTGGATGGAGCTATGTCCCGCACGCCGCACCGGCGGGTGATCTTGGACATGGACAGTTCGGAGAGTCCGGTACATGGAGAACAGGAGGGAGCATCGTACAACGGTCACTTTGGGAGCACGTGCTATCACCCATTGTTCGTGTTCAACCAGTTCGGGGACTGCGAGGGCGCCAAGCTGCGTGCGGGGAACGTACATAGCGCGCACAGGTGGCGTGATGTATTGGATCCGATCCTGTCGCGTTACGGGGCGACAGGAGTGCGACGGTACTTTCGCGCCGATGCCGCATTCGCCAAGCCGGACATCTATGAGTACCTCGAGGAGCGGCAGGTACTTTACGCTATAAGACTCCCCGGCAACGAGGTGCTGCAACGGGAGATCGCCCCTCTGCTCAGGAGGCCGGTGGGGAGGCCGCCGAAGCGTCCAGTGATCCTATACGACGACTTTTGGTATCGTGCCGGGAGCTGGAACCGTGCTCGGCGAGTGGTGGCCAAGGTGGAATGGCACAGGGGAGAGCTGTTCCCTCGGGTGGGCTTCATCGTCACGAACATGTCGGCTGGCCCGGAAGGGGTAGTGCATTTCTACAATGGTCGTGGGACAGCCGAGCAGTGGATCAAAGAGGGCAAGTACGCCCTGAACTGGACTCGGCTGTCGTGCCATCGGTTCGTGGCCAACCGGGTGCGTCTGTCTCTGTTCGTCCTGGCGTACAACCTTGGGAACTTCCTGCGCCGGTTATGTCTGCCCAAGGCGGTCAAGCACTGGTCGCTGCGGAGCGTGCAGGTCAAGCTGATCAAGATGGGAGGCCGTCTGGTGCGGCACTCCCGGCGATTGATCTTTCAGTTATCCGAGGTGTCGGTTCCTCGACGGTTGTTCCAGGGAGTGTTGGATCGTATCGGCCGGTTATCGCCGGCGCCAAGCTGAGGGAGGGTACAACCACGATCTTGCCAAGAGGGAGAACGCTCCAGGGAGTCGCCTTGTCTTCAATGCGCTTTCACCCCACTGGCAGGGGCCACGAGGACGATGAAGACGGACAAGAAGGGTGCTCTACGACTGCAAACGCATCTCTTATTGGATAGACCGGCGATTGACTGGCCTTGCAGGACCTGACTATGCTGCCACTATCTCGTTTGGGCTGCCCCTTGAGCCTGAAGACTCCCAATATGGGGAATGTCGGGTTGATTGGGAGCAGCAGGATGAAAAGCATCACCGACATCGACGCCAGCCAGAACGCGCCGCGCCGATCGACGCCCTCCAACACCGGCAAGTAGATCAGACCGACCCTTCGTTTGGCCTTCAAATGCGCGCCTTTTCGACAAAGATTGAATGACTATAGTCTTTGATTGGGTCACGTCCCGTCAAGTGGTGTAAGAGTGCGTCATCCTGTTGATGTTGTCTAAGCCGCAGTCGCCTCGGCGAGATCGGCCTTCGGAAGAGCTTCGTTTAGGATCAGAATGGCGGGTGTGAGGTATCGGCGACCAACGGCCCATTCGTCGTGCTGTTCAGCCAGGACGGCGCCAACCAGGCGACGCACGGCTGGTCGGTTAGGGAAGATGCCCACGACATCGGTGCGACGTCTGATCTCCTTGTTGAGGCGCTCCAGGGGGTTGTTGGACCAGATCTTCTTCCAGTGGGGGACAGGGAAGCTGGAAAAGGCCAGGACGTCGGGGCCGGCCTCGTCCAGTAGAGAGGAGACCTGGGGGAACCGGTCCTGGAGTTGATCGGTCACCCTGTCGAGTTGGGCGTGTACCTCATCGGGGGACGGTTGCTGGTAGATGGTGCGGACCATGGTTGCCACCCATGGTTGGACTCTTCTGGGTACCCGAGTGAGCAGGTTGGTCATGAAGTGGGTGCGGCACCGTTGCCAGCTGGCCCCGCCGAAGACTGCGGCGATAGCGCCGCGGAGTCCCTGATGAGCGTCCGAGACCACCAGCTCGACCCCGCTGAGGCCTCTGGCGGACAGCGAGCGTAGGAAGGCCAGCCAGAAGGCGCCGTCTTCACTGGTACCGACGTCCATCCCAATGATCTCCCGCTTGCCCTCGCCATTGACCGCCGTTGCCACCACCACGCTGACGTTGACGATCCTGCCGTCCTCCCTGACCTTCTGGGTCAGTGCGTCAAGCCACAGGTAAGGGTAGGGTCCACCGTCCAGCGGACGGCCCAGGAAGCCATCCACCACCACGTCCAGCTCCTGACAGATGCGCGACACCTGGCTCTTGGAGATGCCCTCACACCCCAGGGCCTTGATCAGGTCATCCACCCGCCTTGTGGATACCCCTTCCACGTAGGCCTGCTGAATGACCGCCAGCAGAGCTCGCTCGCTGCGACGCCGTGGCTCCAGCAGGCTCGGGAAGTAGCTCCCTTCTCGAAGCTTCGGGATGTGCAGCTCCATCGTCCCTACACGAGTATCCCACGCCCGGGACCGGTACCCGTTGCGCTGGGTCACCCGCTCAGGGCTCCGTTCTCCATACTCAGCACCGGTCCTGGCAGACACCTCCGCATCCATGATCCCCTCTACCAGCACTCTCAGAGCCTCCCGTAGGAAGTCCACGTCACCGTCCATTCCCCCCTTGCGCAACAGCTCCAGCAGGTCCATCTTTTCCTTGACCACCGTTGTCCTCCTTTCTCGAGCTTTCTTCTTTGCCCGCTAAGGATGACGCGGTGGTCTCTCTTTCTCCAGACCCTCTCCCTCTTACACCACTTCCTGGGACTCTACTCAAGGGGCTACATTGATCAGCTAAAACCTGGACACGTGGGGAGGCTCCGACCTACCGAAGGGGAGACGCTTCACGCCGTGCGAAGGCGGCTAGGTACAGCGGCGAGTCTGTGGGGAGACGGACTGATGATCAAGCAACTGGAGGACGAGGTATACTTCTGGATCCGATCTGACGGACACTCAAAGGGAAGATCTAGGAAACCACGGAAAACTGCTAACACGAATCCTCCCTAGCAGAAGATCAAAGCATGTTGATTGATGGATACAGCTAGACCGGATTCGAACCGGTGATCTAGCCGCTAGCCCTTCTGCTGGTCGTTATCGTTAAGATAGCAATGTGTCGGTTTCCCTCACAACCTCTGCCCCACCCCCAACCGGCATCGCTCCACAGTCCCTCACAGCTAAGCAATACCGGGTTGTTATCAGGGACTCGACGACCTTCTTTTAGGCTTATCTGTGACCATAATGATCCGATGGGGCGTTTTATTGAGGAGGCTGTGCCCGTGGTCGACACCAAGGAAACGCAGATTGTCCCGCTGTTCTCGGTCATTTGGACCCAGCGTGGAGAGGAGAGCTCGTAACCCACGCGCCCCGAGGGTGTCAGGATCTTGCTCTGCTGTGATTGCATGGTGAAGCTCAGGAATGTCGAGCCGGTACCTGAGTCTCACGGTAACTCCGCTCAGCCCAACCGTTCGCTGTCCCATGGTCATGGTAGTTAGTGTTCATCACCAGGTGGGACCTCAGACGCGTTCTCCTGCATCATCCTGATCTTGGGCACCCACTCGGCCAGTTCCTGGCGCTTGTATCACTAGCAGCCCGTCCGAGCAACATGGTTGGCGAGTGCTTGGGGGTATGATGGGCCCAGTCCAGTAGCGGGGAGTCGTTGATGAGTAAGACCTACCTTCCCTACGAACCCGACCAGCAGTTGCTGTTGCCAGCGGCGTTGCAGGAGTGGCTGCCTGACGACCATCTGGCCTACTTCATATCCGACGTGGTGGACCAGTTGGACATGTCGGAGGTCACCGCTCGCTAAGAGCGGGAACGGCGGGGCGGGCCGCCGTATCATCCACGGATGATGGTCAAGGTGTTGCTCTACGGCTACTGCGTCGGGGTGGCGTCCTCACGCCGCATCGCCCAGCGCCTCCACGAGGACATCGCCTTCAGGGTGTTGGCGGCGAACAACACACCGGACTTCCGGACTATCTCCGACTTTCGCAAGGATAATCTGGATGCGCTGTCGGGCCTGTTCGTACAGGTACTGGCGTTGTGCCAGCAGGCGGGGCTGGTGAAGCTGGGGCACGTGGCGCTGGACGGCACGAAGGTCAAGGCCAACGCATCGAAGCATAAGGCGATGAGTTACCAACGGATGAAGGAGAAGGCAGCGCAGTTGGCGGCGGAGGTAACGGAGTTGTTGCGACAGGCCCAGGCAGCGGATGATGAGGAAGACCGGCGGTACGGCAAAGACAAGCGTGGAGATGAGTTGCCGGAGGAGTTGGCCTTTCGAGAGGGTCGGTTGGAGAAGATACGGGACGCCATGGCGGCGCTGGAAGCCGAGGCGCAGGCGGCTGCCGAACAGGCCGAGGCCGAAGGTCGTAAGCACCCGGGTGTGCCCGACGACAAGGCCCAGCGTAACTTCACCGATACCGAGTCTCGCATCATCCCCGCACCTGGAGGAAAGGACTTCCTGCAAGCGTACAACTGTCAGGCGGTGGTGGACAGCGCTCACCAGGTGATCGTGGCGGCGCGGGCCACCAACCAGACTTCGGATAAGCAACAGGCTGCGGCGATGATGGAGGAGACCATCGACAACGTCGGTGCAGTCCCCAGGGGAGTATCCGCCGATGCTGGCTATTACTCGGCAAAGACAGTCGACGAGCTTTATCCCACATTTCCCATATCAACCCTGCAGGGCTTGCCGCAATCAGCAACAGCGATACCCGATGTAGCCGAATAGCAGAGCGTAGTGCTTATCATGAGTGCTAGACTGGTCGTGAGCGACTACTCTAGCTCGTGATAACGTACTCACTCTGGAGGCACCCGATGGGTGAAAGCACCAACCCACGCGCCACGCTCCGTTTCGACCGCCGCATACGGTTGGAGTTTCGCGGCGCTACCATCACCTCGGACGCCGGACTGCTGGCCTGTCGCGAGCTGGATGATGCACTGGGACTGACGGAGACGGCGAGTGAGTGTCTGCAGGAGAGCCGGGGTGGTCGTAACGTGCAGCACCGATTGGTGGGCCTTCTCAGGCAGTCGGTGTACAGTCGTCTGGCGGGCTACGAGGATACCAACGACGCTGAACGGTTGGCCAACGATCCGACGATGCGGGTAGTCGTTGGACGGCGAGGTGGTCCTGAGAGACCGGCCGCCAGCACCAACACCATGAGCCGGTTCGAGACCGAGGTGCTTACCCAAGACGGCAATGTCGAAGGGTTGGGCCGAGTGAACGCTACGTGGGTGGACCGGGCGATGACGCACACAGCGCACCGGCGGGTGATCTTGGACATGGACAGTTCGGAGAGTCCGGTACATGGAGAACAGGAGGGAGCGTCGTACAACGGACACTTTGAGAGCACGTGCTATCACCCTTTGTTCGTGTTCAACCAGTTCGGTGACTGCGAGGGGGCGATGCTCCGTGCGGGGAACGTACATAGCGCGCACAGGTGGCGTGATGTATTGGATCCGATCCTGTCGCGTTACGGGGCGACAGGAGTGCGACGGTACTTTCGCGCCGACGCCGCATTCGCTAAGCCGGACATCTATGAGTACCTCGAGGAGCGGCACGTCCTTTACGCTATAAGACTCCCCGGCAACGAGGTGCTGCAACGGGAGATCGCCCCTCTGCTCAGGAGGCCGGTGGGGAGGCCGCCGAAGCGTCCAGTGATCCTATACGACGACTTTTGGTATCGTGCCGGGAGTTGGGACCGGGCACGGCGGGTGGTGGCCAAGGTGGAGTGGCACAGGGGAGAGTTGTTCCCCCGGGTGGGCTTCATCGTCACGAACATGACGGCTGGCCCCGAAGGAGTGGTGCGATTCTACAATGGTCGCGGGACAGCCGAGCAGTGGATCAAGGAGGGTAAGTACGCCCTGAACTGGACTCGGCTGTCGTGCCATCGGTTCGTGGCCAACCGGGTGCGTCTGTCTCTGTTCGTCCTGGCGTACAACCTTGGGAACTTCCTTCGCCGGCTGTGTCTGCCCAAGGCGGTCAAGCACTGGTCGCTGCGGAGCGTGCAGGTCAAGCTGATCAAGATGGGAGGCCGTCTGGTGCGGCACTCCCGGTGGTTGATCTTTCAGTTGTCCGAGGTGTCGGTTCCTCGACGGTTGTTCCAGGGAGTGTTGGATCGTATCGGCCGGTTATCGCCGGCGCCAAGCTGAGGGAGGGTACAACCACGATCTTGCCAAGAGGGGGAGAGCGCTCCAGGGAGTCGCCTTGTCTTCAATGCGCTTTCACCCCACTGGCAGGGGACACGAGGACGATGAAGACGGACAAGAAGGGTGCTCTACGACTGCAAACGCATCTCTTATCGGATAGACCGGCGATTGACTGGCCTTGCAGGACCTGACTATGATGCTACCATCTCGTTTGGGCTGCCCCTTGAGCCTGAAGACTCCCAATATGGGAAATCCCGGTTTATGCTCTGGGCGTGGACCCGTTCGTCGCGCCGGAGCAAACTCGCCACGGCCGGGTTGTGCCACCCGCGCCCCGAGGTCGCATACCCAGCCATCTGTCTCCCAGGGACCGGATGCGACGGAAGTTACAGACCAGGCGGGGTCGGCAGCGCTACGCTTTGCGGATGCAAACTGTGGAGCCGGTATTCGGCCAGATCAAGCAGGGCCGGGGATTCCGTCAGTTCCTGCTGCGGGGACTGGAGAAGGTGAACGGCGAATGGTCGCTGATATGCACAGGCCACAACCTGTTCAAACTGTTCCGCTTTGGGGTCAATCTGCACAGGAAAGCACGGGTCGATGGGCCAGCCCAACGCATCAGGAACTTTGCCGAGGTAGTTGAGCACGGCGCTATTCCCAAAGCTATCTGGGGGCCGGCCGGGGCAACCGGCAAAATTAGTTGTCGCGATCCATTGTCGCTGACCCGCAAGCACCGTTAGATAATCCTCGGACGGGCTGCTAGCATGATGGCCGGCTGGAACGGATCAACAGCGGGTAACTTACCCATGCGATTCAGTACCTTTTCCCTATATTGGCAATACTTCTGGGGCTCACCCCATCTGCTATGGCTGCCCAGGCCGGCATCAACATCGTGGAGGTGAACTGGAGCCTGACACGTACAGTTAACTTTTCCGGCGACCAGGCGGCACACTATAACCCTATAGATGGCTTGCTCTATGTCGTCCGCCGAGGCACGGGCACGGACGACCTATACCGCATCAATGCGGACGGCAGCGCCACGCAGTTCGCGGATGGAACCTCAGGCGGTTTCGTCAGGGAGTGAGGTCCTGGACCGCGGGGAGGACTTCCTTGGCTAGCAGCTCCAAGGAACGGTGCGCTTTACCAGTGTCTCTCCCCCAGTCGGTGGTCTGGATCAGGAGCGTTCCGAACCCGCCCGAGTCATTGTAGAGCTTGCGGATCTTGTCGGCGCACTCGTCGGGGTCTCCGACGATCCAGAAATTTTCCAGCATATACTCCGGTGTAATGGCCTCGTCTGGCATCTCCGGGTCCAACTTGAAGGTGCCGAGCCCCCGGGGTCCCCGTCTGTACGAAGCTAATCGGTAGTCAACGAAGTCCCGGGCAAAAGGACCGTTGAGCGCGTCCTCCCTGGCCTCGTCGGACTTTTCTGCCACATGCACCTCTCTGGAGACTCGCCAGTCGCCCCTTGATGTCTTTGCGCCCGTTCTCTCGGCGCCCCTCTTCACCGATCCCCAGCTCTCGGTCAGGACGGTCGAATGGACCAGACCGCCACTTAAGGGCAACCAGCCTTTCTCTCCCGCCAGCTCCAGGGTCTCGGAACGGGCGCTGGCCCCTGCGACTGCGATCGGAGGATGAGGCTTCTGGTACGGCCGCATGTGAAAGTCCACGTGCATGTAAGACCGGTCCTCCGGCCGCCTCAGGTTGAAGAACCTGCCTTGATAGTCGAAGGGCCCTTCCTCCCAGAGCCTGACGATCAGATCGACCGACTCCCTCATCCTTTCCCTCAGGCTTCCGACACTGGTATCGATGCCGAACAACTCCTCGTCGCTGGCAGTCCCACTAGCTCCGATCCCGAAATAAAGCCTGCCCCTGGCCAGATGGTCCAGCATGGCGATGCGATGCGCCACGTGGACCGGGTTGTGGAAGTGCAAAAGGACAACCCCGGTGCCGAAGGTGATTTGATCCGTCTCTCCCAGGGCTCTTGCGATGAACAGGTCCGGGCTGGGCATGTTCTCCCAAGGGAGCAGGAAGTGCTCACCGATCCACGCCTCAGCGTACCCGAGCTTGTCGGCGTATGCGATCAGCTCCAGGTCTTCCTCGTACGTCTCTGCGTGGACCCTTCCCGGCGGGTGCAAAGGCATCATGAAAAGACCCAGCTTCATTACTGTCCTCCTGAAGGCGCGTCAGAGTCGCACCCAATCATAGAATCAATGGGGATTCCTCTCCGTCCCAGCAGGTCTTCAGGATGAAATTGCGGTTGGGGGCAGAACTCGTTCAGAAAAGGCCCCGGATGCATCCGGGGCCTTGCAAGTCGGCAATCACACGGCCTTCGCCCCGGCCGATGGTAGGATGCCCCAGCTCGCGCTCATACCGGTACTTCTCGGGCAACTTCAGCCTGTGCTCGATTGAACTGTGGGCTCCCGTCGTCTATCTCCGTGAGAACCGGACCAGCCAGGCGGCTATGGTTGTCGGGCCGACAACTCCAATCAGGGATCATTTCCTCGCGCTTTTTTTTATTCCCCAGTACCAGTTTGGCGGCCTCCCAGCCTCGAAATCGTGCGTATCAAGTATACACTGAATCCGCTCCCGAAAGCGCCACAGCTTCGAGGGATGGTAACCCACATTTCCCATATCAACCCTGCGAGGTGTGTTGTAATCAGTAACAGCTGCACCTGATGTAGCCGAATAGCAGAGCACAATGGTTATCATGAGTGCTAGACTGGTCGTGAGCGACTACTCTAGTTCTTGATAACGTACCCACTCTGGAGGCACCCGATGGGTGAAAGCACAAACCTCCGCGCCAAGCTCCGTTTCGACCGACGTGTACGGTTGGAGTTCCACGGTGCCACTATTACCTCAGACGCCGGACTGTTGGCCTGTCGCGAGCTGGATGATGCGCTGGGACTGACGGAGACGACGAATGAGTGTCTGCAGGAGAGTCGGGGCGGTCGCAACGTGCAGCACCGATTGGTGGGCCTTCTCAGGCAGTCGGTGTACAGTCGTCTGGCGGGCTACGAGGATACCAACGACGCTGAACGGCTGGCCCAGGACCCGACGATGCGGATCATCGTTGGACGGCGAGGTGGTCCTGAGAGACCGGCCGCCAGCACCAACACCATGAGCCGGTTCGAGACCGAGGTGCTCACCCAATACGGCAACGTGGAAGGGTTGGGCCGACTGAACGCTAAGTGGGTGGATGGAGCTATGTCCCGCACGCCGCACCGGCGGGTGATCTTGGACATGGACAGTTCGGAGAGTCCGGTACATGGAGAACAGGAGGGAGCATCGTACAACGGTCACTTTGGGAGCACGTGCTATCACCCATTGTTCGTGTTCAACCAGTTCGGGGACTGTGAGGGCGCCAAGCTGCGTGCGGGGAACGTACATAGCGCGCACAGGTGGCGTGATGTATTGGATCCGATCCTGTCGCGTTACGGGGCGACAGGAGTGCGACGGTACTTTCGCGCCGACGCCGCATTCGCTAAGCCGGACATCTATGAGTACCTCGAGGAGCGGCACGTCCTTTACGCTATAAGACTCCCCGGCAACGAGGTGCTGCAACGGGAGATCGCCCCTCTGCTCAGGAGGCCGGTGGGGAGGCCGCCGAAGCGTCCAGTGATCCTATACGACGACTTTTGGTATCGTGCCGGGAGTTGGGACCGGGCACGGCGGGTGGTGGCCAAGGTGGAGTGGCACAGGGGAGAGTTGTTCCCCCGGGTGGGCTTCATCGTCACGAACATGACGGCTGGCCCCGAAGGAGTGGTGCGATTCTACAATGGTCGCGGGACAGCCGAGCAGTGGATCAAGGAGGGTAAGTACGCCCTGAACTGGACTCGGCTGTCGTGCCATCGGTTCGTGGCCAACCGGGTGCGTCTGTCTCTGTTCGTCCTGGCGTACAACCTTGGGAACTTCCTTCGCCGGCTGTGTCTGCCCAAGGCGGTCAAGCACTGGTCGCTGCGGAGCGTGCAGGTCAAGCTGATCAAGATGGGAGGCCGTCTGGTGCGGCACTCCCGGTGGTTGATCTTTCAGTTGTCCGAGGTGTCGGTTCCTCGACGGTTGTTCCAGGGAGTGTTGGATCGTATCGGCCGGTTATCGCCGGCGCCAAGCTGAGGGAGGGTACAACCACGATCTTGCCAAGAGGGGGAGAGCGCTCCAGGGAGTCGCCTTGTCTTCAATGCGCTTTCACCCCACTGGCAGGGGACACGAGGACGATGAAGACGGACAAGAAGGGTGCTCTACGACTGCAAACGCATCTCTTATCGGATAGACCGGCGATTGACTGGCCTTGCAGGACCTGACTATGATGCTAACATCTCGTTTGGGCTGCCCCTTGAGCCTGAAGACTCCCAATATGGGAAATCCCGGTTCTACCTTCGGCCTCTCGGACGCAAGGGCGTAGCGTCTCATTGACTCGTTCCCACGTTCCATCCATGGTCCAACTGCGGAAGTACTTGTACAGGGTCTGCCAGGGAGGCAGATCGTGCGGGACCATCCGCCAGGGGCATCCGCTCCGAAGCAAATACAGGATGACGTTCACTACCTCCCGCAGGTCCACTGTACGGGGCCGGCCTCCGGGTTTGGCTGGTGGGAGTAGGGGGCCGAGGATCTCCCACTGTTCGTCCGTCAGGTCGCTGGGGTACGATTTGCGGCTCATTCATCAAGTGTAGTACAAGTTCAAGACTTTGCAAACACCCTCTAAGGCGGGATTACCCAGGTCTCGGAGAGGGCCAGACAGCAACTGGTGGCGGCTTTACCACCTATCTCCATGGGAGTTGGCCCACCTGCGGATGCCTCTCCATTTATTGTCACCTGGGCCCTGCGGGCCGGGACCAGCACGGTATAGATCCCGTGGGGTTGCCCCGGGTTCTCACTGGGGGGCACCGTCATCACGAAGGGGTCCTCGAAGTCATACCAGGTGAGTGTGATGAGGTCCGTCTCAGATTCGGCGCTTTCGGTCCAGAATGACCTGGCGTCCCCCGATTGGAAGAATTCCGCCTCTACTACCGGGATGTTTAGGCCGGTGTAGTCGGGTCTCATTGATGCCTCTATGTCCTCCTGGAGCCATCGCGCCAGGGCGATGTTGTCCGAGTAGATCCTCACCTCGTTGTCGGTGAGCTCGCTTTTCAGGAAGAGGGCGTGGCCGGGTCCCACCGGCGAGATGTGTATGCGCCAGTGGCTGAGCTGCGTCGTGGGGTCTGCCCCCTCGGCCTCAGCAAGCCGGACAAACGAGTTCTCTCCTGTCAGCCGTACCTGGTTCTGGTCTATAGCCACGACATCGGACCTCCGCTCCTGGGGTTGGCATAACATGTTAGCAGCCCGCGCGTCACTTGAACAATTTGCTCTAAGGATACTCTGAGCAAGTCTGTTGGGGTGTGTCATAGTACCATGTCACCCAGAAGAGGGAGGATGTTTTGAGGTGAACGATACTATGGACCAGCCAACATTTGCGGATCTGGAATACGACGGCAAGAAGCGCAAGACCCGCCGGGAGATATTCCTGGAGCGCATGGATAGTCTGATCCCGTGGGATGAGTTAGAGGAGCGTATTCGCCCCTTCTATCCCAAGGCGGGGCGAGGCCGAAGACCGTATGAGTTGTCGGTGATGCTGCGGATACACTGCGTGCAGTTGTTCTACAACCTCAGTGATCCTGGTATGGAGGACATGCTCTACGAGGTCGAGTCGGTGAGACGGTTCGTAGGTCTGAGGCTGTCGGGTCCGCTGCCGGACGAGACGACGATCCTGAACTTCCGTCATCTGTTGGAAGAGCGCGAGTTGGGGCAGGGTCTGTTCGAGGAGATCAACCGTCATCTGGAGTCCCAGGGACTGCGGCTTCGGGAGGGAACGATCGTGGACGCGAGCATCATCGAGGCGCCGTCATCGACGAAGAATCTTGCTGGTGATCGCGACCCTGAGATGCGTCAGACGAAGAAGGGGAACGAGTGGCACTTTGGGATGAAGGTACACATCGGTGCGGACGCTGGGACGGGAGTAGTTCATAGCGTAACTACGACACGGGCGAACGTGCATGACGTGACAGAGGCTCACCGATTGCTTCACGGCGGAGAGAAACGGGTGTGGGGCGATGCGGGGTATCAGGGAGTCGACAAGCGTGTGGAGAACCGCGAGTTGGGTGTGGACTGGCAGGTAGCGATGAGGCCCGGCCGGCGACGGCAACTGGGGCAAGGGAGCTGTGAGGCGCTTGCGGAGAAGCACAAATCATCGATCAGGGCGAAGGTGGAGCATCCGTTCCTGTACGTGAAGCGGCACTTTGGGTACGCCAAGGTCCGGTACCGGGGGCTGGCTAAGAACACGCAACGACTTGTCAATCGCCAGGACCTATGGGCCAGTCGTCGCCAGGGTCATTGAGCCACCCTGTGGGCCTGTAGATGGACTATTATCACCGTTAGGTTTGAGGGTCAAGCACCTCCTTTCGGTCAAGCAGGGCCCTGTGGGGTGACAAGCGTTCGCGGTAGCTGGCGCCTTCTATGACGATCTGGTAGCTGGCGTTGGCGAGCCGGTCGAGGGCGCTGTTGCCGAGGATGGAGTCGTCGAAGAGTCCGAGCCACTCGTCGATAGCCCTGTTGGAGGTGATGACGAAGCTGGCGGTACGATGCCTGGCGATGACCAGCTCGTAGAGGTCTATGGACTGCTGTTGGGTCATCCTGTGGAGACCGAGGTCGTCGAGGATGAGCAGGTCCGGGGCGAGGAAGGAGCGGAAGGTCTTGTCCGTGGAGTGGTCGACCCTGGCCTGAGCCATGGCCCTGAAGAAGTCGTCGGCATGTACGAAGCGGACGGAGTGCCCGGCTCTGACAGCAGCATATACGAGGGCCTGAGCGATGAAGCTCTTGCCCACGCCGACCGGTCCGACGAGCAGGACGTGCTCGTTGCGGTCCAGGAACTGGAGGGAGAAGGCGGCGTCTAGGAGTCGTCGGTCGAGTGTGATGGATGCGGACCAGTCGAAGTCTTCGAGGCGGCAGGTCTGCTCGAAGCCGGCCCTCTGGAGGCGGAGCTCGAGCCGCCTGTGGTCTCTGCGGTTGATCTCATCGGTCAGAATGATCTGCAGGAAGGATGCGTAGTCGAGCTGCTCCCTGCGTGCGAGAGCGACCCTCTCCGGCAGGGTGTTGAGCACGGCGCCGAGCTTGAGGCGCTTGAGCAGCGGGGTGAGTTCAGTCGTGGTGGTCGGGGTGACAAGCGTTCGCGGTAGCTGGCGCCTTCTATGACGATCTGGTAGCTGGCGTTGGCGAGCCGGTCGAGGGCGCTGTTGCCGAGGATGGAGTCGTCGAAGAGTCCGAGCCACTCGTCGACAGCCCTGTTGGAGGTGATGACGAAGCTGGCGGTACGATGCCTGGCGATGACCAGCTCGTAGAGGTCTATGGACTGCTGTTGGGTCATCCTGTGGAGACCGAGGTCGTCGAGGATGAGCAGGTCCGGGGCGAGGAAGGAGCGGAAGGTCTTGTCCGTGGAGTGGTCGACCCTGGCCTGAGCCATGGCCCTGAAGAAGTCGTCGGCATGTACGAAGCGGACGGAGTGCCCGGCTCTGACGGCAGCATATCCGAGGGCCTGAGCGATGAAGCTCTTGCCCACGCCGACCGGTCCGACGAGCAGGACGTGCTCGTTGCGGTCCAGGAACTGGAGGGAGAAGGCGGCGTCGAGGAGTCGTCGGTCGAGTGTGATGGATGCGGACCAGTCAAAGTCTTCGAGGCGGCAGGTCTGCTCGAAGCCGGCCCTCTGGAGGCGGAGCTCGAGCCGCCTGTGGTCTCTGCGGTTGATCTCATCGGTCAGAATGATCTGCAGGAAGGATGCGTAGTCGAGCTGCTCCCTGCGTGCGAGAGCGACCCTCTCCGGCAGGGTGTTGAGCACGGCGCCGAGCTTGAGGCGCTTGAGCAGCGGGGTGAGTTCAGTCGTGGTGGTCATGAGCGTTCTCCTTGTGCTGATTGAGCGGTGCGGCCGTTGGCACGAGCGAAGACGGCGCCCGGCCTGGCGAATCGACCTGGGGGCATCGGTGGAGGCTCCGGCTGCGTGGCCTCCTGCTCCAGGGCCTCGACGAGTATGCGCTCGAGACGGCGCACGTCGATCAGGTCTACGGAGAGAGCCCTCCGGCATGCGGCATCGAGACGCTCAGGGGAGTAGCGTTCTCCCAGCCGTATGAGCTTGTGTCCCTGCCTGAGCTTGGCCCATGGCAGCGGGCCGTCGAAGAGACGCTCGGCATAGGCTGCCACGGCCGGTCCCTGTGACGCCGCGCTGCGCTTGATCTGCTCCGGCGCTCTGAGGGTGTAGGCGCTCAGCTCTGCCGGGTAGTCGTCGGGGTCGGTGGATCTGCCGCCGCGACCTTGGCGCGGGTGGACCTTGAGAAGTCTTCCCCGGTGGTAGATGCGCACCAGTTTGCTGCCGAGCCGCACCTCCACCTTCTGCCCGGGCGGGCATGTCGCAGACGGCACCGAGTAGAGGGCGTACTGGCAGGCTATGTGGTGGTCGGGATGCACCTTGGCCGTGCGCCAATCGGTCATCTCGTAGGGCTCTGCGTCCCACTCTCCGAGCGCGTGGCGCTCCTCCTGCCGGAAGACGGCCAGGGGCTGCTTGCGGGTGGTGCCGTGGACCCTCTGTCCGGCCACCTCCAGGCACCAGCGCCTGACCTCAGACCTCATGTCCGAGAGGCCCGTGAACTCCCTGCCCTTGAAGAACCGCTCCCGCACGTAGGGCACTCCACGTTCCACGCGCGGCTTGTCCCGAGGGTGTCGCACCCGAGCAGGGTCTAAGATGAAGCCCCGGTGCTGGGAGTACTCCAGGAAGCCTCGCGTGAGACGGGGATGGAGCGGATAGACACCCGCCACTGCCGCGGGGAAGTTGTCAATGACCAGGTAGTTGGGAACGCCCTCGAAGAAGGCCCAGGCTGCCTCCAACCCCTCGATCACGTCCACGAGCTTCTGGCTGAAGGTAGGCCAGACGAAGCTGTGCCGCGAGTAGGTCAGGACGATGATCAGCGCCCAGACCGCACGGCGGCGACCCGTCTCCGGGTCCTCTATAAGACCCAGACGACCGAAGTCCATCTCCGCCACCTCGCCGGGCGCGCTCTCTCCCATCCGGACAGTCGCCGGACTTCGCCTCTGCCAGCCCCGTCGCTGGATGAACCGCCTCAACGACGTGTACGAGACCCGGCAGCCCCGGCCCGCAAGCAGCTCTTGGATGCGGGTCACCTGCAACCGGTCGGCGGTCAGCCACTCGTAGACCTGGTCCGCCCAGGGGGCGAGGACCTCCTCGGTCGGTATCTCCACCTTCCGGGGGCCCGCAACACTCAGCCCCGCCAGGCGGGTCAGCTGCCCCTCACTCGGAGCAGGACCGTCACGGGCCAGGCCCGCCTCCACCGCCGCATCGATGTACCTGCGGACTGTCGCGCGAGACAGCCCCGTACCCGTTGCTATCTGCCGCTGGCTCATGCCCGACTGCCAGCGCCGCACCACTTCTGCTATCTCCACTCTAGACATCTCCCTGTACGCCATCGCTGCTCCTTACATCCAAGATGCAGCAATGGTCGCCAATCCGGCGCCCAGGGTGGTCAACCTCCTGGCGAAGTGGCCTATAGTTCCTGGCGTTTGTGTTGTTGTTCTACGATTATGTCACCGACTAACTGGTCAGCGAAAATGTCACCCCATGAGGGATTTGACATTGAATCAGCAAGAACAGACCAGGATCCAGGTGCTCAACAGCGTTCTGGAATACCAGCTTCCCATCGCACAGGCTGCCGAGATTATGGGATTGAGCCAACGCCATACCAAGCGTCTCCTCGCGGCTTACCGCAGAGACGGTCCTGCGGCATTGGCCCACGGGAACAGGGACCGGAGGCCTCACAACGCCGTCCCTGAGGCCGCTGTGGCTGCCGTGGTGAAGCTGGCCAACAACACTTACGCTGGCGCCAACCACACTCACTTCACCGAACTGCTGCGGGATCGTGAGGGCATAGACCTGAGCCGGCCCACGGTGCGCCGCATACTGGCCAAGGCCGGCATGGGCAGCCCGCGAAGTCGCCGCTCCTCACAACACCGGTTCCGGCGTCGGCGCATGCCCCAGGAGGGCATGCTAGTGCAGATCGACGGCAGCCACCCATCCCTGGTTGGAGGAGCGGGGGCCCAAGCTGGTGCTGCTCCTGGCCGTGGACGATGCCACCGGCGTCGTGGCCCAAGCGGTCTTTCACACCGGGGAGGACACTCGGGGCTATCTGGTGATGCTGGAGGGCCTGGTCCGGCAGTGGGGAATCCCCCTGGCCCTCTACAGCGACCGCCACGCGGCTTTCAAATACAATGCCCGTCAGGCGCCGGTGCTTGCCGAGTCCACCCAGTTCGCCAGGGTGATACGGGAGTTGGGCATCAGGCAGATCTACGCCCTCTCCCCCCAGGCCAAGGGAAGAGTGGAGCGGATGGGGTCAACCCTCCAGGACCGGCTGGTCACCGAATTGCGCCTGGCAGGTGCTGCCACCATCCAGGAGGCCAACGATGTCCTCCAGCAGTTCCTGCCCCGGTTCAACGCCCAGTTCGCCGTGGCCGCGGAACAGCCCGAGAAAGCTTACCGCCCGGTATCCGCCGAACTGGCTCTCACCGAGACCATCTGCCTCAAACACCCTCGCAAGGTGGGACGAGACAACACGGTCAAATACCACTGGCGGGTCCTGCAACTGCTTCCCGGGATGGACCGGCCTAGCTATGCCGGCCTCCAGGTGGAGGTTCTGGAACGGGCCGACGGCCAGCTGATGATCGGCTACCACGGAGAGACCGTCGATTTTCAGGAATCGCCCCAGCCCTTGTCCTCGTTGTGGGGAGCGACCAATCCCGGCTCCCTCGGCCCGGAACTCCAACCCATCGCTGACGATCCAGCCAACGGCCACCTTAGCCACGCTCAGCGGACACTGCTGGACTCTCTGGAACCGCCCGACGAGGAAGAGGTCAGCGCCAAAAGGGTAGTCACCAAGGTTGGGCGTGGTGCAGTGAAGCCGGTTCGGCACTCGTTGCACCGGACGCCTACTCTGACCCAGCAGGCCCGCTGGGAGGCAGTGCAGCAGGCCAAGAGGCAGGGACTCTCCCTGCGGGCCATCGCCCGCAAGCTGGGCATGTCACACGTAGCTGCCAGCAAATACGCCCTGGCGGAGAGTCCCCCCACCAAACTTTTCAGCGCCAAGGAGCGTGCCAGGGCCGAGGCTATGGCCGCATCATTGATCGCCGCGGTTTAGCCAGGATGACATTTTCGCTTTTCACTTAAGGGGACATAATTGCTGGACAACAACAGATTGACACACGTCACGCCCGCCCGCCGTTTGGGAAGACAAGCGCGTGTCCGAGCAGGGGACCGGTCGACGTCTACTTGACCTCCTCAGCAGCGCATGGCCGTCGCCGTCAGCGGTACTCTGTGCTCGCGCCCGCCTTCATGTGCTGCGCCGGGATCGTCCAGGTGGCCGACGGGTGGTGCTCTACGTGGCCGCTACTTCGATACCGCCGGATGCCGCCAAAGCCACAATAGGCGGTGCTACGGTGGTACACGTCAGCGGGTGGTACACGGGCAGGCATGGCGTGGTAGACTGGCGCAAGGGGCATGAATGTGGCTCCGCAGGTAGGATTAGCAACAGCTACGCTTGCCCCCCGGCACCGCCGCTCGGTACCACAGCGCAAGGTTTCGCGCCACCGGCTGCTGCGGATTGACTCCAGCGCCGCCGCCGCCCGTTGGCGCGCCTTGGTCACGTCCGGCAG
The DNA here is from genome assembly GCA_965262055.1 of Dehalococcoidia bacterium. Taxonomy (GTDB): domain Bacteria; phylum Chloroflexota; class Dehalococcoidia; order Lucifugimonadales. The sequence goes on along the minus strand of CBDHEI010000002.1, from coordinate 3,424,817 downwards.
GGCCACTGGGCCTTGATGATGTCCTCTTTGAGGATGAAGCCGACGTCCAGGAAAGCCTGCATAACGCGGAGGGCGATGGGGGTGTAGTGGCGGACGCGGCGGGTGTCGCCCATGAGGATGGCGCAGTAGTGGTCCGGCTTGAGGACACGGTAGGCTTCGGCAGCGACGAGGCGCATCTGGTCGACGTACTGAGCGATGCCCCGGACGTTGGAGAGGTCGTCGGCGATGGGGGCGGTGCGGGCGTCATAGGGGGAGGGGACCCATTCTTGCTTCTAGTGCGGGCGGAGTAGCGGATGATGTTGGCGTATTGGGGGGGGACTGCGGCCGCCGGATCATCGAGGTGGTCGAGCGGTTCGGCCTGCGCCCGCTTCAGGCACCTGAAGCTTCGGAGCCGATTGGCGAAGATGACCTCGGTGTCGTCTGCCACCACGTGGTGCTTCCGTCGTGAGGCAATGGTAGACCAAGTGTGATACCCCTTTCGTCCGCAGGAGGAGAAAGAAATATGATTACCAGAGATCAGGAGTTGGAGTCGCTGTGGCACGAGTTTGAGAATAGGGACGCAGGAGTTGCAGATTTGATGGAGCTCTATGAGAAAGTCGAAGACGTCTACGTTCAGGCAGCTGCCTCGATGTCCGAGAGCGAGGCTGTCCATACCTCGAATTCAACAAATATGGTGAAGACCGATGCCTACCTAGGGCGAGATTCTAGCCGAGCTAAATAAGACGACTGACCCCAACGGCCGTCCCGGCTATGACCGCGTTCGTCGTCAATACCTGCAACAGATGGCCAGCTTGACCGGTAGGGCGGTGATACTCTACGGAACTGCATGATTTGAGTCTCGCCAGAGCAACCCAGCTGAACTGCAAGTGGGGCTTCCGGATGTTCAAGGTCTTATGGAAGCTGTTTCCAAATGTCCGTGAGCAGAAACTGGATCTCATTATCCACAGTCCAGATGGATCAACAGAAGCTGCCGAGTCCTTCGTGGAGTATCTCAGAGAACGATTCGACCACATCCGAGTCTTTGTCCCTGTCGCGGCTATGTCCGCAGCGACCATGATAGCACTCTCCGCCGACGAATTGGTCATGGGGCAACACTCGCAGCTAGGACCAATTGATCCACAGTTCATAGTCTCAACTCCTGAAGGAGCGAGATCGGCGCCTGCCAAAGCAATCCTTAACCAGTTTGAACTCGCCAAATTTGAGTGCAGGACGCCGGAGAACCTCGCTGCATGGATGCCGATTCTAAGAAGCTACGCGCCCGGTCTACTAACCCAATGCCATGATTCCCAAAGGCTGGCGTCCAATATGGTTGCTGGCTGGCTAGAACGCTATATGTTGTCTGAGGAGGAAGACGCGAGAGGGAAGGCCAGAGCCGTCGCGGATTGGTTCGCAGACTATGAGTCGTTTCACTCACACGGACGTAGGGTTGGCCGCGATCAGGCTCAAGATAGAGGTCTCAAGGTAGTGGATCTGGAAGCTGATGGACAGCTCCAGGACGCCTTGCTCTCAGTCCATCACGCGACGATGCACACTTTTAGTGGCACGCCAGCACAGAAGATCATAGAGAATCATCATGGGTGTGCTTGGGCCAAAATAGCTGGGTCCGTTCAGATACCTGCGATACCCGCACCACCGACCACCACACCACCCGCTCCTGCAGGTAACCGCGGAGAGCGAAGGCGACGGGAAAGAGAGCAACGAAAGGCTAGCTAGAGAACGCCACAGGCGCTTCATATGTGAGAGCAAGTCTCCGGGCAACAAAGAGGCCTTCGTGCCTGCTGGCCGCCCGGCCCCTCTTTACCCGTTGGCAGCCGGCAGACCTGATGGGCGGCAGTCAGCCGTCGCTTGTCAGCCTAGGCGTTGTGTTCCCCGGTACGCTCAGACGGTCCCCGGCACGTGCTCACCGACAATGGGCAAAGATATACATGACACCGCGGGACCGCGCCGCCGTCGGGCCGACCCCCGACCGGTGGAGCGCCGAGCCCACCAACGTACATGGTAGACAGAACCATCTTTGAGATGTGGCTGGGAGCTCTGTGATCCTCGGGACCGCCACCCTCAAGGGAAGTTCGAGCCTCTTCGGGTGGGCCCAGTGCGAGAGTGGCTGTGATACATGTGTCGCTGTTCAGCCCCTTCAGTCTGCTCCCGCCGGCTCAATACCCATCGTTGCAGGAACCGGAGCTGGTGCCAGTGGGCACCGGACGCAGGAGCGCAAGATACGGGGAGAAACGCTCCATGGAGGCTTCCTCCCCCGGGTGGTCTTTGATGCAACCCTTCTGCGTTTCGAACGGACCGGCCGTCCCTGTGCGCGGCCTTTCTCGTTGCCGGGAGCCGTCCCCGGTCCTACGGGTCACATTGACGTAGTTCGAACGTTGGGCTCCGGCCCTCCGCACTGATCGCTTGAACCCGGTACGCGTGCTGTACTCCCGGCGTGACATCCGTCTCCGTGAACGTGGCCCCCCGTGCTTTGTGTGTTCGCCACGTACTCCAGCAGCCCGTCCTCACCTCGAGAGTGGCGCCGCCAGAGTATCCGGTAGCCGGGTATCGAGCCGTCGTCCTGGGCCGCCCAGCTCAACACGATGTGCCCGTCCGAGTTCACCATCGCCGTCAGGTTGGTCGGAGCTGGCAAAGACGCCTAGCCGGGCCCGATGATGGTGAGCTCCAGCCCGCCAGACAGCTTCCTGTCGTCCTCGGTGCAGATGGCGCCGTCGGACTCGCAGTCCGTGGTGGCGTTCAGGGCTATGGCGACGTCGGCGCTGGAGTTGGGGGTGACGATGATCTCCCAGCGGACGTTCTTGCCCGGCTCCAGCCGGCGCACATAGGTCACCGATCCCCCGGTCACGGTGAACGCATGGTCCCGCACCGTCGTGTAGCTGAAGTCCGGCTTGGGATCCCCGCTGAACCGCAGCTTGAAGGTGAACGCGTCCTGCCCGTTGTGGGACGACGGCACGTTATGGGCGCTGGCCGTAAGCGGCGGGTTAACGACTACCGCGGCCGTTGCGGCGCTGGTGAGCTGCTCGTCGTTGTCGGCGTCGTCGGTGAAGGACATCCTCACCTTGATGGCCTTGCCCGCGTCGGCGGCAATAAGGGTGTAGCTGCTGGCGGTTGCCCCATTGATCTCAGCGTCGGCGGCGAGCCACTGGTAGGCGAAGGTCGCGTTGTCGAGGCCGTCGTCGTCGGATATGCCGGTGACGCCGACGGTGAGTATCTCCCCCACTTGGGCGACGCCGGTGATGGTGGGAGCGCCCGTGGCCGGGGTATTGGGAGGAGGAGGAGCCGCCGCCACCGCACCCGTCACGGCGCTGGTCAGCTGCTCGTCGTTGCCGGCGTCGTCGGTGAAGCTGACCTGCACCTTGATGGTCTTGCCCGCGTCGGCGTCGGCCAGGGTGTAGGTGGAAGCGTTTGCCCCGTTGATCTCAGCGTCGGCGGCGAACCACTGGTAGGCGAAGGCAGCGTTGTCGAGGCCGTCGTCGTCGGATATGCCGGTGGCGTCGGCGGTGAGGGTCTGGCCGACCTCGGTCGTGCCGGTGATGGTGGGCAACCCCGTGGCCGGGCTGTTGGGAGTGCCCGTAACCGGAGTGAGGGGCCCCGGAACGACCAATTCAAGCCCGCCGGACAGCTTCGCGCCCTCCTCCGTGCAGATGGCGCCCTGGGCGGAGCAGTCGGTGGTGGCGTTCAGGGCAGTGGTTATGGCGGCGCCGTAGCCGGGGCTGACGGTGATCTCCCAGCGGACGTTCTTGCGCGGCTCCAGCCGGCGCACATAGGTCACCAAGCCTCCGGTCACAGTGAACGCATGGTCCCGCACCGTCGTGTAGCTGAAGGCCGGCTTGGGATCCGCGCTGAACCGCAGCTCGAAGGTGAACGAGTCCTGCCCGTTGTGGGACGACGGCACATTGTGAACGCTGGCCGTCAGCGGCGGCAGCTCAACCGTATCCGTGGCCGCACTCGTCAGCGACTCGTCGTCGCCCTCGTCGTCGGTGAAGGACACACGCACCTTGATGATCTTTCCTGCGTCTATGGCAACAAGTGTGTAGCTCGAGCTTGTGGCCCCGCTTAACTCGACATCGTCGGCCAGCCACTGGTAGCCAAAAGTTGCGTTGGACAGGCCGTCTGGGTCGGATATGCTCGTCGTGCTCGCCGTGAGTGTCTGACCGACCTGGGCCGTGCCGGTGATGGTGGGCGCGCCTGAGGCCGCGTTGCTGGATTCGACCTTGTTAGTTCCGCCCTCTACCGTCTCCGTCCCCGTGCGCCCGCCTCTGTCCACGTTGTCAGTTCCGCCCGTTACCGTCGCCGTGGGGGCGCTTGTCACGACTTCGTTGTAACCAAATTCGTCAGTGAAGATGACCTGCACCGTGATAGTTTTGCCCTCATCATCGGCCACAAGTGTGTAGGTAGAACCCGTTGCGCCATCGATAGCCGTGTCACTGGTGCCGTCGTTTGCGTACCACAGGTAGGTGAGCGTGGAGGTGGTGATACCGTCAGCGTCGCTGATGCCGGACAGGTCTACGGAAAGTGTCTCCCCCACCTGGGCTGTGCCCGTGATGACAGGGCTACCGATAGCCACGTTGTTGGGTGGGGCCGGTATTCGGTGGATCGGGCCCCTCAGCGTCTCGGTATTGCCGTGATCATCGAGAAAGGATACCCGCGCCTGAATGCCTTTGCCCCTATCGGCGTCCTTGATCACGTAGACCCACGTATACCAACCGCCGTGCACCCATGAGGGAACCTGCGTCTCCACTGCGGTCACCGGGTCAATGCGAAACCACCGCCACGTCAAAAAGGTTAGGTAATTGCGTAGAGATTGGGTGCCGTCTTCGTCCCGTATGTTGCGCGCCTTAGCGTTGAGATGATAGCCAACCTGCAGGCCACCGGACGTTACAGTAACCTGTCCCGTTGCGGGGGTGTTGGATACCTGCTGTTGAACGATCAGGCCATCCTCGTCTGCCACGCGGCTGGCGCTCACCCGCTCCGCGGTCTTGATGCATCGGTTTGTGATTTCGGGTCTGGTGGACACTCTGGTACAAGTGCGATCAAAGTATTGTACGGTGTACTTAATGTACATGTAATTGTCTGCTTCCTTCGGCGTATAGGTCGTACTGCGATAATTTTCGTAGTAGTCGCCGGCTGTGAGGAAGAACGGGCCATCAGCGTTGTTGGCCCTGGACCACCATGAGTTGTAGATCCCCCCTACGGCCGTCGGGATCGGATAAAGTGGCAAACAACCCCACCCCTAACTGGGGTGAGGATGTTGACAGCGTGACTGTTCCCGGTTCGTCGATGTTGACGATCCGGATGATCACGGAGACGGTCGCGTCGGTCGTTGGTTGGCTTTGCGTGGCGCCGGAGTCGTCCTCCCCGTCGGTCACCATGACATTGACCCAGTAGGAAGTCTGCTCGGCTGACTCGTAGTTGATGGAAGCGCCCGGCTTGACGGTGATCTCGCCGGCGCTTGTGCTCAGCGCGAACACCTCATTGAACTGTGCCGCGTCGGTCCCGCCGACAGAGTAGGTGAGGGAATCGCCATCGGGATCGGTGGCGGCCACCGACTGTATCAAAGTGTCGGGGGCGGTGTTTTCGTCGACTGAGAACTCGTAGGAGTTCGCTTCAAATGACGGGGCAGTAGAGCCAGCCGCAAGCGCGGGGGTGGCGTGAGTCGTAACGAGCATGAGCGTAGCCACAACAAGCATTGTTAAGAGAACACCTACACGAACCCGGTTACCCATGTTTGCTGTCTTCATTCAGAACCTCTCACTTCATGCGTTTGCTGTCTCGACATTCGCGACGCCGCGCCATCGGCCAACGTCCCGAAGAAGGACATTTCATTCGTCAAGGGCGAACTGAGCCGGTCCCAGCCCTTCGGCGTTGCCACGAGAGCCTATCATCATCCCTCAGCGCTGCGATAGGTGAATAGAGAAAACGTTGCCTTTGTCTTTTGCTCGCTTTTGAGTGAACATTTTGCCTAGTTCTTATTGGTACATAGTGCTCTCGTATCTCGCGAGCAATTGATGTAAGCCCACATTTCCCATATCAACCCTGCAGGGCTTGCCGTAATCAGCAACAGCGATACCCGATGTAGCCGAATAGCAGAGCACAGTGGTTATCATGAGTGCTAGACTGGTCGTGAGCGACTACTCTAGTTCTTGATAACGTACCCACTCAGGAGGCACCCAATGGGTGAAAGCACCAACCCCCGCGCCACGCTCCGTTTCGACCGACGTGTACGGTTGGAGTTTCGCGGCGCTACCATCACCTCGGACGCTGGGCTGCTGGCCTGCCGCGAGTTGGACGATGCACTGGGGCTGACGGAGACGGCGAATGAGTGTCTGCAGGAGAGCCGTGGCGGTCGTAACGTGCAGCACCGATTGGTGGGCCTTCTCAGGCAGTCTGTGTACGGTCGTCTGGCGGGCTACGAGGATACCAACGACGCTGAACGGTTGGCCCAGGACCCGACGATGCGGGTAGTCGTTGGACGGCGAGGTGGTCCTGAGAGACCGGCCGCCAGCACCAACACCATCAGCCGGTTCGAGACCGAGGTGCTTACCCAAGACGGCAACGTGGAAGGGTTGGGCCGAGTGAACGCTACGTGGGTGGACCGGGCGATGACGCACACAGCGCACCGGCGGGTGATCTTGGACATGGACAGTTCGGAGAGTCCGGTACATGGAGGACAGGAGGGAGCGTCGTACAACGGTCACTTTGGGAGCACGTGCTATCACCCTTTGTTCGTGTTCAACCAGTTCGGTGACTGCGAGGGGGCGATGCTCCGTGCGGGGAACGTACATAGCGCGCACAGGTGGCGTGATGTATTGGATCCGATCCTGTCCCGCTACGGGGCGACAGGAGTGCGGCGGTACTTTCGTGCCGATGCCGCATTCGCCAAGCCGGACATCTATGAGTACCTCGAGGAGCGGCACGTCCTTTACGCTATAAGACTCCCCGGCAACGAGGTGCTGCAACGGGAGATCGCCCCTCTGCTCAGGAGGCCTGTGGGGAGGCCGCCGAAGCGTCCAGTGATCCTATACGACGACTTCTGGTATCGTGCCGGGAGTTGGGACCGCGCTCGGCGGGTGGTGGCCAAGGTGGAGTGGCATAGGGGAGAGCTATTCCCCCGGGTGGGCTTCATCGTCACGAACATGACGGCTGGCCCCGAAGGAGTGGTGCGATTCTACAATGGTCGCGGGACAGCCGAGCAGTGGATCAAGGAGGGGAAGTACGCGCTGAACTGGACTCGGCTGTCGTGCCATCGGTTCGTGGCCAACCGGGTGCGTCTATCTCTGTTCGTCCTGGCGTACAACCTTGGGAACTTCCTTCGCCGGCTGTGTCTGCCCAAGGCGGTCAAGCACTGGTCGCTGCGGAGCGTGCAGGTCAAGCTGATCAAGATGGGAGGCCGTCTGGTGCGGCACTCCCGGTGGTTGATCTTTCAGTTATCCGAGATGTCGGTTCCTCGACGGTTGTTCCAGGGAGTGTTGGATCGTATCGGCCGGTTATCGCCGGCGCCAAGCTGAGGGAGGGTACAACCACGATCTTGCCAAGAGGGGGAGAGCGCTCCAGGGAGTCGCCTTGTCTTCAATGCGCTTTCACCCCACTGGCAGGGGACACGAGGACGATGAAGACGGACAAGAAGGGTGCTCTACGACTGCAAACGCATCTCTTATCGGATAGACCGGCGATTGACTGGCCTTGCAGGACCTGACTATGATGCTAACATCTCGTTTGGGCTGCCCCTTGAGCCTGAAGACTCCCAATATGGGAAATCCCGGTGGGCAGGATTAAGAGGGGTGCTTGGCTTGACGGGCGTGGTACGCATGTTCTAGCATTGGGTGTGGGATGGGGGCCTGGTGGAGGGCTCGTCCCTTGGGTTGTCGAGGGGTGTGAGTGAGGCTGGGGGAGGACGATGGGGAGCAGGAGTAACAGGGGCAGGCTTCGTGGGAAGGGCGATGGGGATGGGAAGGACTATTCCGAGTTGCCTGTCGAGTTCGTTTGCGAGATGCTGGGGGATGAGCCGTACTCGAAGCAGGAGGAGGTGCTCCGGGGCGTGGCGGAGTCGCGCAGGACGTCGGTGGTGGGGTGCAACGGGTCCGGGAAGGACTGGGCGGCCGCGCGAGCGGTGCTGTGGTGGCTGCACACGCGGTCTCCGTCTAAGGCGGTTGTGACGGGTCCGACCTCACGCCAAGTGGACCATATCGTATGGAACGAGATCAGGCACGCTTACGCGGGCTCGGAGGGCCGTCTCAAGGGGCGGATGTTCAAGACGTCGCGGTACGAGGTGGACGACCGGACGTTTGCGATCGGGTTCGCGACGAACTCGCCCTACAACCTGCAGGGGTTTCATTCGCCGAACCTGCTGGTGGTGATTACCGAGGCCCACGCGGTCAGCGACGGCGACATGGACGGTCTTCGCCGGCTGAACCCGGCGAGGCTGCTGATGACGGGCAACCCGTTCACGTCGGCGGGGGCGTTCTACGACTCGCACCATTTGCGCCGGGAGCTGTACCGGAGGGTGCGGATCGGCGCGTCCGACACGCCAAACGTCGCGGCGGGGCGTGTGGTCGTCCCGGGGATGATCACCGAGGAGGACATCGCGGACCGGAAGGCGGAGTGGGGAGCCCGGAGCGCGCAGTACGTTGGGGGCGTGCTGGGCGAGTTCCCCGAGGGCCTGGACGACGTGCTGGTGTCGCTCCGGTCGGCGACCGAGGCAGCGGGGCGGAGCCTGGCCCCGTCGGGGCAGGTGGTGCTCGGCTGCGACGTGGCGCGGTTCGGCCACGACAAGACGGTCGTGGTGCGGAGGCAGGGGCCTTTCGCGCGGATCGTGTGGAGGGTCTCGGGGGCGGACACGATGAGGACGGCGGAGTTCCTGCGGGAGTATTGCACGAGTAACGTGGTGGACGCGGTCGTGGTGGACGACCTGGGTGTCGGCGGCGGGGTCGTGGACCGGCTGAGGGAGCTGGGGCTGGGCCGCGCGCGGTTGGCGCCGTTCATCGGGAGCACGCAGGCGCAGGACAGCGAGCGCTTCTACAACCGCGCGGCTGAGGTGTGGTGGAAGATGGCGGAGGCGTACAGGCGCGGGGAGCTGGACACGGAGGACGACCGTGCGCTGATAGAGCAGGTGTCGAGCCGGAGGCGGGTGCAGGGGCGCGACGAGCGGATACGGCTGCAGAGCAAGAGCGAGATGCGCGGGTCGCCGGACGAGGCGGACGCGCTGGCGATGACGTTCGCGGCGCCCCGGAGGGCGGGGTTCAAGATATGGGTGTGAGGGGGGAGTCTGACATGGATATTCTATCCTTTCAAACTCGTGGCGTGGTCATGTCCTTCGGTACGGTATGATCAACTGGTGATGAAGCTGACCTTCGTTCCGTTTAGGAATATGTCCATTGAAATACGTTCGGAGCAAGGCATTCGACGTCAATGACGGCACTCCCGTTGTGGACGTGCTCTTCCTCGGGGAGTATGCGGCAGGCGAACCGCAAATCAACGACCCCGACGAGGTCGCTGATATCAGTCCGGATACACCACGAGTAAAGTCCCTCAGTAGAGTCCCAGGAAGTGGTATAAGTTCTGATTGTTCGCAAATGGTTCTGGTGCCGCATAGGCAGGGAGAGGTTCGGCAGGCAGCACGGCCGTCGGTTCTGCTGGCTTGTAACCCGAGGAGCTATGAGCAGGGATCGCCTTTATTTGCTGAGATAGTCGATTCTAGCAATGCTACTGACTGGGAAGGCGTACAAGACGCGACTCTCGCGAGGACGTTCCTCCTTCTCGGGTAACAGGTAAACAAATCTATCGCTAATCATGATAACTTTGAAATCATGTTGTGTACTCAATGTGTTACCTGAAACAAACTCAACTCTTGCCTGTGGAGCGTTTTGTAAAGTAGTGGTCGCATTATCTAGTCCTAGTTTCGAAGATGTAAGAACCGAAGTGGACACTATGGAGAGCACAACTATTATGCCGGCACATCCTAACACCCATCTCAAAATAGTCTGCTTTTTAGTAAGGCGCTTTATTTCTTTCTCCAGGCTAATGTTGGATATGGATGCTCCAGTAGGTTCGGAAGCAAGACCTGAACCGATCATGGCGCTGCCATATAGCAACGATGCTTGAGACAGCACAAACCCAATGCTTATCAACACTGAATAAGGAGTGAGGTATTGCGGAAGAACAATGGCAATCACAGATACAATCGCTCCGATAACGACGAGTACTGACCCTACCCACAACTTAACCTTATGATCCACTACCTTTGTCGTCAGCTGGCCAGCCACCAAAGGGAATGTTCCTATTATTATGGCGAAACCAACACCCAAGACCGCGACGGAAGGGGAGAAAATTGAATAGTCTATCGCGCTCAGCTTTGCTTCAGATACTGGGATTCCAAGATCTTCGTAAAAGCTCAGCACAAATATTCGTCCGAGCAAGACTGTGAATGCTACGGCAATCGCGAGACTTTGGGTAATGATGGTAGCTAGCCGAACAGCTGAACTGGTCACCGGGTGTTAACCTTTGTAAGTTTGATTGCGAAGACTCCACAACCATACTGTTGAATGGAGCAAGGAGATGTCAGGCTGGCGGTAACGATCTGATCAGGTGGATGACCGTGGACGAGATACTCGCTCACGAGAAAACGCCTCCAGGTCTGAAAAACCCCATCCTTGTCATTGGAGATCATGGGGAAGACACAGGCCATGCCTGATGACCGCGTGACTATTGTTGCGGCCACGCAATGCGCGGTGATTCGCGGCGAACGCTTCCAATCGCGAGGGTCCTATTTTGAAGTGGGCGTGATGGCAACTCGGCGGAGATTTTCTCAGCCCAAGTGGACTATCTCGATATCGCCCCAATGCCGGCTCAAGTGCTCAGCAACCAACCGACGGTGGCAGTGTTCCGGCTTCTCCTCGCTGCACAGCAGGCACGCATTAGCGATTGTTCTCTTTATTCCCTTCTTCGAAATGCGCCGTTCATCCATCAGGGCGAGGAACTCGCGTTCATAAGTTTCCCAATCACGATGCTCTTTTCGATAAGCGTCCAGCATCTCTGGTGTGGGAGCTAACTCAGGCATGTGGACGTATTTGATGCGACAGATCTTTTGTAGGAAGTACTCAAGGTCGCTTTTTTTGGCAAAGCCTGCGAGTTGCGAGACATTATTCAGGCGTACGTCAACCAAGCGTCTGGCACCAGAGTCACGTAGCAACTCAAAGAACTCAGAGGCAGATTTCTTTGTAAAACCGATAGTGTAGACCTTCAAAATACATGCCCCCAGTCGTCGCCTGACGGTCCTTCGGAAACATACGCTACTTTCTTGGCCCTACTAGCTAGGGCATCAGCAATCACCTCATGTCGGGAGCGGAACATGTCGCCGTTGTGAGGCAATTTGAAAATGTCCATCAGACGGTTCATTGTAGCATCGTGCCTTTCTGTACTACCGTCGGCCAGGACATGTTCGACAGCGACGCCGCGCTCCTCAAGCACTTTTGCGATCAACAGTGCACGGTGGCAATCCAACGGCTCCTTCTCACTACACATTACGGCAACACGCCGCTCATCGGCCCCCCGTACTATACGGCTGATACCATCATCGAACATGTCCGTGTTCTCGAGGCGATCATAACGCACTCGCCCATCCACGTCATAGCAGGAGCGGTCCACAGGACGGCCGCCGAGCTCTCCACCAAGGAATGCATAGCCGATCCCAGCTTTTTCCAGGGTGCCACTCAGAGCCTCATAGTTGAAGTGGGGGCTATAGCGACTGGATGGTGACGAGCGAACGTCCATGACTTCATCCACGCAATGCTTCCGCAGCAACTCTAGAAATGCTCCAGACGAGTGGTTGGAGTGCCCGATCGTGAATACCTGATACTGTGATGGGTTCAAGGTTCTTCCGTGTCTCAAGGTCTTAGGATGGCGGCCGTGAGTTTGTAGGCATACCCATCCTCATTCGCTCCGCCTAGACTTATTGTGACGTAACATTCACCGAGCTGATAGGTGCCATCGGGCTGTTGTAGATATTCCCGCTCGTAGTCATCGTCAGTGACCCACATCCAGTAATCCGTCCCTTTATGTCGAAAACGGCCCTGCACTCTCCGACGATTAAAGTGGTCAAACACGCAGACTGTCAGATTGACCTTGATGAGGCATAATGAATTGTTAAGGGAGCTAGCATCTGAGGTTGTGACTCTGTCGTTTTGTCCTTTGCTGGTGCTACATCCATTGACCCAGAGTGTTTCGACTTCTTCCACCCATTTCGGCAAATGAACCAGATCAATACTACCTGCCTTAGTCCAACGACGGTTCGGGTCAAGCAGCCAATTCTCCTGCTGGTGGCCCTTCGGGTGCGCTTTGAGCACCGGGACGTCCATGACATCAAGCAGGCTCGGTGTACCGCCGTCCACATAGCGGGACGCCCATGCCGCAACGCCTTCATTCTCCTGACCGCTTACGGGCCTCACCCAAGGGCCAGGCCGCCCATCGGACTCTAGGACTCTGCCTGCAATACAGCTTCCCCCTGGCATACGTGAATTAGCCAAGCATACGATACGTCTAACGGTGAACGCTGCCATAGCCCTGCTCCGACAGATGGGTTCGACGCCAGTATTCTATTCCAACCCAGGTTGGTCCATCAAGCCAGCTTGGGGTAACTAGCCATGGTGCGGCGCACCTCTCTGCTGCCGGTGCACACTCTGCCCTCGACCCAACCGCTACTGGATCGGCCTTCGAGAACATAGATTGTCCCAGAAAGCGCACCGGCGTAACGATTATTCACCAGAAACTGTAGAAGTTCCTTGTGTTCCCGACGCTCTGGCGGCCACACGATCCTTTCACCCTCAACCTCAATGGCGAGGCGAGTCTGAGACCACCAGGGCGTCGTGAGTACGATTGACAGGGTGGGAACAGATGTGCTTTCATTGTGTGGCGAAGGGGCGCCCACGAGGGATGCCCCTACGGGCAACAGATACCGCGCAAGAGTGGAGACCAGATGTCCAGCTCCGAAGCTTTGTCCCTGTTTCATCCCCTCGTGCGCGACTGGTTCGCCGATGAGTTCGGTGAGCCCACGGATCCGCAGGCGCTGGGTTGGCCCGCCATCGCCCGCGGACAGCACACACTAATCGCGGCGCCCACCGGCTCCGGCAAGACCCTCGCCGCGTTCTTGACGTGCATCGACAGTCTGGTGCGGCAGGGCCTGAATGGCGGGCTGAGCGACGGGACGCAGGTCGTCTACGTCTCGCCGCTGAAGGCTCTGTCCAACGACATCCACCGCAACCTCTCCGTGCCGCTGGAGGGCATCAGGAAGCTGGCCGCCGAGCGAGGAGAGCCCCTACCGGAGATAAGGACCGCCGTCAGGACGGGCGACACGCCCCCGGCGGAGCGCCAGGCCATGGCCAAGCGCCCGCCCCACGTTCTCATAACGACGCCGGAGTCGCTGTACATACTGCTCACCTCCGAGAGCGGTCGCCAGAGCCTGAAGGGCTCTACGACCCTTATCCTTGACGAGCTGCATGCCGTAGTGGGCAACAAGCGGGGTTCCCACCTGAGCCTCTCCGTGGAAAGGCTGTGCGCACTCGCAGATGGACCTGTGACCCGAGTCGGACTGTCCGCCACGCAGCGGCCCATCGACGAGGTCGCCCGGTTCCTGGTAGGAACGCGCTCCATTGACGGCGACGGAAAGGCCCGCTGCGCCGTGGTCGACACCGGGCACGCCAGGGAGATGGACATTGCCATAGAGCTGCCGCCCGGCGACGAGATCGGCCCCATAACGACCCACGAGCAGTGGGAGCACGTGCTGGACCGTATCGCCGGCTTGGTCGGAGAGCATCGCACCACCCTGGTATTCGTCAACACCCGGCGCCTCGTAGAGCGCGTAGCGCACCTTATGTCGGAGCGCCTGGGAGAAGAGCACGTCGTGGCCCACCATGGCAGCCTGTCCCAGAAGCGCCGGCACGACGCGGAGCGGCGGTTCAAGGAAGGACGGGTGCGCCTCTGCGTCGCAACCGCGTCTCTCGAGCTGGGCATCGATGTCGGCACCGTGGACCTCGTCTGCCAGATCGGGTCGCCGCGCTCCATCGGCCTGCTCCTTCAGAGAGTAGGGCGGTCGGGGCACCACCTGGCCGCGACACCCAAGGGCCGGCTCTTCCCCCTAACGCGGGACGAGCTGCTGGAGTGCATGGCCCTGATCAGGGGCTTCACGAACCGCAATCTCGACAGGCTGATCATTCCGCCATGGCCCCTTGACGTGCTCTCTCAGCAGATCGTGGCTGAGACCGCCGCAAGGGAATGTACCGAGGACGGCCTGTTCGAGTTGTACCGGGGCGCATACCCTTACAGGCACCTCCCCCGAGAGAAGTACTATGAGGTGCTGGAAACACTGTCGCGGGGAGTCGCCCCCCGCGAAGGGCGCCGAGGGGCCTATGTGCACCGTGACGCCGTCAACGGCAAGCTGAGGGCGCGCCGTGGGGCCCGCCTTGCCGCCCTGACCAGCGGAGGCGCCATCCCGGACAACGCCGACTACGACGTCATCGCCGAGCCTGACAATACCTTCGTCGGCACCGTGAACGAGGACTTCGCCATTGAGAGCATGCGGGGCGACATCTTCCTGCTGGGCAACACCCCGTGGCGGATTCGGCGCATAGAGGCCGGCCGGGTGCGGGTGGAGGACGCCAACGGTACCAGTCCGACCATACCGTTCTGGCTCGGGGAGGCGCCCGGCCGCACAATCGAGCTTTCTGACGAGCTCTCCGACCTGCGCCAGGAGCTTCACTCGAGGATGGAAGCCGAAGAAGGGGTTGAGTGGCTCTTGGGGCAGGGGTTTGGGAAGGACGCTGCCGAGCAGGCGGCAGCCTACATTGCCGAAGGGGTCAGAGTGCTCGGCACGGTGCCAACGAAGAAGCGCATCGTAGCCGAACGCTTCTTCGACGAGGCGGGTGGACTGCAGCTAGTCATCCATTCCCCTTTCGGCTCGCGGATCAATAAGGCGTGGGGTATGGCGCTGCGCAAGGAAATCTGCCGCGCCTTCGATTTCGAGCTTCAGGCCGCCGCCACCGAAGACGGGATCAACCTGTCACTCGGACCCGGGATGACCTTCCAGTTGCAGGAGGTATTCCGGTACATCAAATCGGACAAGGCCTTGAAGGTGCTGACACAGGCCATACTGCAGGCGCCTCTGTTCGGAATACGCTGGCGGTGGTCGGCCTCCAGGTACCTCGCCCTCCTCAGGTTCTCCGGAGGAAAGAAGGTGCCCGCTCCCATACAGCGAATGCGTTCCGAGGACCTGTTGGCGGCGGTCTTCCCGGAGCAGGTGGCCTGCCAGGACAACACGCCCCCCGGCGACGTCGAGGTCCCGGACCACCCGCTCGTATTCGAGACGATGCGCGACTGCCTTACTGAGGCCATGGACGTGGAGGGGTTCCAACGGCTGCTCGCGGACATCGAGAGCGGCCAGGTAGAGGTCTTCGCCAGGGATACGACCCAGCCCTCGGTGTTCAGCCACCAGGTGCTGAACGCCATGCCATACGCCTTCCTCGACGACGCGCCATTGGAGGAGCGGCGCTCCAGGGCTGTTGCGCTCCGGCGCGCGCTCCCGGAGGACGCCCGCGACCTGGCGTCGCTGGACCCGATTGCCATTGCGGCAGCCTCCGCACACGCCTGGCCACCGATGCGCGACGCGGACGAGCTCCACGACGCCCTCCTGACCCTGGGCATCCTCACCGAGACCGACTTCTCACGCGGGCAGGGGCCGTTGGAGGCGGACCAACGCGCCCGCTGGCTTCGGACCCTCGCCGAGGATGGCCGTGTCGTCCAGGCCTTCTACGGCGACGGCCGCACGGCCTGGGTCGCTTCCGAATGCGTGAACCTCATGTCGCTGGCGTTCCCCGGAGTCCGCTTCGAACCTCAGCCGCCTGAAGTCTCCCAGTTCTTCGACGTGGCGAACGAGGACGAGGCTGAGCTTGCTCTGGTACGCAGCCGTGTCGAGTGCAGCGGGCCGTTCTCACCCGAAGAGATGGCGATGACGCTGGGTATGGGGCAGGGAGCCGTGGACATCGCCCTGGTTCATATGGAGGCCACCGGCGGGGTCCTGCGAGGTCACTTCACACCGGGTCGCGAGGAAGAGGAGTTCTGCGATAGGCGAATACTGGCGCGTATACACCGGGACACGGTCGGCAGGCTGCGGAAGGAGGTCGAGCCCGTGGCGCCATCGGCCTTTATGCGATTCCTCCTCCAGTGGCAGCACGCCTCGCCTCGCCACCGGCTGGCGCACGGGGGAGGCCTGCTGGACGTGATCGAGCAGCTTCAAGGGTTCGAGGCCGCGTCGGGTGCGTGGGAGTCCGATCTGTTGCCGGCCCGAATAGACGGCTACTCTTCCAGGGCACTCGACGACCTCTGCCTGTCGGGAGAGGTGGTCTGGGGCCGCTTCAGCCGGCGCAGAAACAACGGCGACCCTCGAAGTGGGCGCACCCCCCTGAACCGGGTCATCCCCATATCGCTGGGCCTACGCGAGGACCTGCCCTGGCTCCTTGAGCCCATCGGCGAGACGTGCTCCCCCCTGGGCGCGGCCGGGCAGGTGCTCGAATACCTGAGGGAGCGGGGCGCATCTTTCCAGCCCGACATCGTAACCGGTGGAGGCCGGCTGCCGTCTGAGGTTGACGAGGCGTTGTGGCAGTTGGCGGCCGCCGGCCTGACCACGTCCGACGGCTTCGCAGCCCTCAGGGGGCTGGTCGACGGTACGACCAGGAAGCTTCAACAGTCGTCTCGCTACCGCCGTGGGCCCAGGAGGCGGAAGCCGACTAGCCGATGGTCACTCCTGGAGGCCCCCGCTGCCGAGGAGGATCCCGTTGAGGACCGGGCGGCGCAGCTCCTTCGCAGGTACGGGGTCGTCTTCCCGGAGGTACTCGCCCGAGAGTCCAACGCCCCGCGCTGGCGGGACCTCCTCTACGCCTACAGGCGGGCGGAGGCCAGGGGTGAGATACGCGGCGGACGGTTCGTCTCTGGCTTCGTAGGCGAGCAGTTCGCGCTGCCGGAAGCGGTGGAGGTGCTGCGCGCCGTCCGCAAGCTCCAGCCGGACGGCGAGCTGCTGGCGCTATCGGCATGCGACCCCCTCAACTTAGCGGGTGTGACAACCCCCGGTCCGAAGGTCCCAGCCGTGCTGGGCAACAGGGTGCTGCTCAGGGACGGCGTGCCCGTGGCCTCCCTGGAGAGCGGGCATGTCAGATGGCACACAGAGCCCGACGAGGCCGTCCGCACGCGTGGCGTCGACCTGCTGACAGCGGCGATTGGAGCCGGGCCGCGAAGGCTCCGGACGCTCCGGACGCCAGCCCGGCTTCGCGGAGAGGGCTCCCCGGAGCACTAGCGCTCTGTGGAAGCCGTTGTCCCAAGGCGTTACAATCGACAATAGATTGTCCTCCTCTCCCGTCTCGTTGAATGCGTAGGCTCAACTCCACTGTGCGCCTCATAGTGGCTGTCGTTGTGCTGCTCTTCACGGTCTCTTGCTCCGGAGGCTCAGGGCCTGAGCCCACTCCCGACGTGGAATCGCTCGTGCAGGCGGCCGTCGATAAGGCGGTCGCTGAGCGGGTTTCGGCCATTGACGTAGAGGCAGCAATTGTGGCCGGGGTGCAGGCGACTTTGGAGGCGTTGGCTCTAACCCCGACCGTGACGTCCACACCTACGCCCACACCCACAGCCACACCAACAGCCACGCGTACTAGCACACCGACACCAACCCCGACCGTCACACCTACACCCACACCGACCAACACACCTATGCCCACGCCCACCAGTACGCCTACTCCCATTCCGGCGAGCACGCCCACGCCTACGCCTACCAGCACACCTATGCCCACGCCCACCAGTACGCCTACTCCCATTCCGGCGAGCACGCCCACGCCCACGCCTACGCCTACCAGCACACCCACGCCCACACCTACGCCCACACCCACCAGCACACCCACGCCCACGCCCACGCCTACGCCAACACCCACCAGCACACCCACGCCCACGCCCACGCCTACGCCAACACCCATCAGCACGCCCACGCCTACGCCAACACCCACCAGCACGCCTACGCCTACGAATACCCCTTCGCCCACGCCCGTGCCGCCCCCATCCCTCGCAGACATAGTGGAGAAGGTTAGGGAGGGCATAGTGCGTATCCAGGGCAAGACCGGCGCCGGATCGGGGTTCGTCATAGATCCTGCTGGCCACATCCTGACGAACGCGCATGTAATCGCCGGCGAGGATGAGCTGACCGTTATATTCGACGATGGCGCCACATCGACGCCGCGAGTGATCGGGTTCGATTCCAAGCGGGACATTGCGCTGTTGAAAGTTGAGGCGGAACTGCCCCTGACCGCGCTCCCCCTCGCTACGCGGATGCGCGAGGGGGAGGGGGTGGTGGCGTTGGGATATCCGCTCCACTTGCGGGACGGAATCACCGTGACGACGGGCATAATCTCAGCCTTCCGGGTGTCTCGGGTGGTCACCTATGTCCAGACTGACGCGGCGATCAATCCGGGCAATAGCGGCGGCCCGCTCTTGAATCTCGCTGGCGAAGTCGTCGGCATGAATACGTCAGCGTTGCGAACGATACCGGGCAGGAGCTTCGACGCTCAAGGAATCGGCTTCGCAATAAGGTCAGATTCGCTGGCGTTCAGCTCCTTGACCATGTGGGCGGGTGCGTCCGCCACTTCGACTCCAACGTCAGCGTCCGACAGCATGCCCTCGGAGATGCCAGCTACGACATCGGATGCCTTCGGCCCACTCAAAGGCGTCATAGACCATGGTCCAGAAGACGGGTTCGCATCGACCTTCGATAGCCGCACGAGCGCCTCCGACTTCGTGGTCGAGGCGACCTTCACCGTCCCTCATGACTTGACCGGAAGCGCCTGGAGTACAGGGTTCCTGCTTCGGATTGGCGACCACGACAGCCTCCACGTACTGCTCATACATAGATCAGGAGTCTGGCGCCACTACCTGAGAAGCGGTGAATCTGGAGAATATCAGCTGATTGAAGCGGCCTCATCATCCAACATCAGGACAGGCATCGGCGCACAGAACCACCTCCGAGTGGTCGCTGTGGACGACATAGGATGGCTATTCGTCAACGGCGCCTACGAAAGCAGCCTGGAATTGAGTGGCCTAGTAGAGTCAGGCTCGGTTGCATTGATAGGAGCTTTGTTCAGGGGAGGCCAGACGGGCGCCCGGTCAATTCGCTTCTCCGGCTTCACCGTACGATCGCTGAGCAAAATCCACGGCCCAAGTAGCGGAGCCATTGAGCACAACCCCGACAATGGCCTCATCGAGGTGGAAGAGACCTTCACTTCTATGGCGGACGGAATTGTCGAAGCTACCTTCCACAACCCGTTCTCCGCGTCGGAGGGCGACTGGACCAGTGGCTCCTCATTAGAAGGAGCGGTAGCGGCGACTTTCACGCCCTCGGCATAGACGAATCCGGCAGGTGGTTCCACCGTCTGCGCACCGGTTCCGGGTCCGAAGAGCAGTTGGCGGAGCGGGATTCCAGGCACCTGCTGGCCACCGGCCCGGGCGGCAGTAACCACTTGAGGATCATCGCTTTAGGCGGTGATGGCAGGCTGTTCGTAAACGGGACCTACGTGGGCAGGCTTGACTTGAGCGGCTGGCTCAAATCCGGGAGTGTGGACGCCGTGGGCAGCTACTTCAGAGGCCACGGCATTGCAGGCAAATCCACCAGATTCGAGAATTTTACGGTCTGGTCAGTTGACCGTGCCCCGTGAGCACCGGCCGCAGAACTACAGAGGCGGTAGGGCCGCGCTGAACCAGAACTCGCCGTCCGCCGCTGGAGTTTCGACCTGGGTCTCTACATCCTCAAAGCCGGCGGCGCGCACCTTGGCAGCGCAGTACTCGACCGGCAGGGACCCCGAGACGCACCCAGTCAGCAAGACCATGTCTTACTTCTCGGCAGGCGTGGCCGGACGCGTCAGAACGATGTCGGACACCATCAGCCTGCCGCCGAGTCGGAGCACCCGGCGAGATTCTGCGCAGCACGGGTATGTCTCTACTCCGAGCAGAAGGCAGGGAGTAGTCCAGCCGGGGCAGGGTAGACCTAAATAGGAGCAAATAGCCCGTGAGCGTCAAAATAGGCGTCGCTCTGCGCCTCCTTGGGAGGAGGAGCGGGCAGCCGAGACATGCCTACGCTCCGCCCCTTTCGAGCAGGCGGGAGTCCGTCGGCGACCCGACTCTGCGAAGGCCGACTATCGCAATCGCGGCGAGGATGCCGAGGGTGGAGAAAGCGAACACCCAGCGGTACTCGCCCACCGACGCGTCGAGGATGCCGCCGAAGAGGACAGGGCCGATGACGCCGCCGAGAAGACCCAGCGAGGCCTGGAGCGCCATCGTCGAGCCAAGGCGTCTAGGATCGGCCAACTCCGTGATGCCCGTCTGGTAGATCGCGGAGTCTGCCGATGCCGCCCATCCGAAGACGACGCTCGCAGCGACGATCAGCCCCCAGGGCCAATGTCCTATCCACGCGAAACCGATCGCGCACAGGGCGGATAGTCCCAGGATAAGCGAGGCCGCCGTCGTCCGTCCGAGCCGGTCGGAGATTAATCCGCCCATGACGGGACCCATAGCGCCGAACGCGAGGGCCAGGCCGCCCACCTCCGCCGCCGTGACCACGGCCTTCCCTTCCGCAACGCCCTTGGCGATCAGGACGGACGCGAGGAAGATCGGCAGCCAGACTCGAAGGGCGTAGAGGTTCAGCGCGTGCACAGTGTAGCCCAGGATAACGAATTGAACGGGGCGGTTCTTGAGAACGGTCGGGTCGAGCCTTCCACCCGTGAGCGGTCGGCGCGTATCGGGAGCGGAGCGCACGAGGAAGAACATCAGCGGAAGGCTTACTGCCGATACTGCCGCGACCAGGGCGTAGGCGTCGCGCCACTCCATCGTGGCCATGAGCCAGCCGGTGAGCGCCAGCGAGCCGCTGTGAGCGGCGTACTGCGCCGTCACGAACAGGCCCATCGCCGAACCCCGTCCTCTTTGTTCGAATCGTCGCGCCACCAGTCGAAGGCCGGGGATGTATATACCGAGGAATCCGACTCCCGCAATCGCACGGAGCGCAACGCCCGCCACGATGTTGTAGGTCGTCAAAGGAAAGAGCAGGTGTGCCGCAACCGAGAGCGCAGCCGACATGTAGATGATCCGCTTTGGGCCGAGCCGGTCGGTCAGCGGTACGAGGTAGAGCGCGGACGCGGCGTACCCTGCAAGATATGCCGAAAAGAGCGCCCCGGCACCGGCGTTGTTGAGGCCAAGCTCGGACTTGATAAAAGAGAGCGCCGCCACGTAGCTGGAGATCGGCAGCAGGACGATGAACAGCGAGAGCGAAAGGAGGAGGAGCCAAACGAGGTCATGCCCTTCCGGCCTACGCGGAGGGGCCAAGCCTTGCGGTTCGCCTGCCAAAGGGTATGTGTCCTTTCTCCGGTCAAGACAAGATGAGAATTATACTGGCCTAGCAGGCTAAGGAAAGAGTCTGGGAGGGAGAAGGATACCACCATGAAGCAATGGGGGAGTCCGACTCATGGGTGGCAGACGTGACCTACAGGCGACGATGCTGGCGTTCGTGGACTTGGAGGAGCGAGTCCCAACGGACTCCTCGTCGGCGGTGGCCGTCTCCTCTGGTGGTGGAGGCGGGCGCGGCCGCGCGACCCGACAATGCAGCCGACGCGCTTCCCTCTGGGCAGGACTGTATGCGCGCAGCATGGGCGGACGGTTATCAGCGGTTTAACGCCGCGTTTAGGGGTCGGTTAACGCCCCCATGAGTCTGGCCTGGGCTCCGTCAAGCAGGATTCGCGTGGGTACCCTGTTCAGAGCCTAGGAGGGCAGCCATAGGGGCAGCCCCTACGGTGTAACCGTTCAGTCAGGGGATCCCATCTCAGTCTTCCCGCGACGGGGAAGGGGTAAGAGTCTCCTCCCTTCTCCCCGCGTATTACCTGCATTCCCTCGAAGTCTGAACAGTTACCCGCGCGGAGCGCTTGCACGCCGTGCCCCGGAGAGGGCGGTGATTCGGATAGCCCTTGCCCGCGGGGTCAGCCGGGGGGCAAGGCCGCCGCCGTGTACAGGGTGTGAGGGAAGTGCTAGGATTGCGGCTGTTCACCAGACCTGAATGGGGAGGAGCCGTGGGTCGATTCGACGGCCAGGCTGTGATAATCACGGGTGCCGGCGGGGAGATAGGGTTCGCTACTGCCATCCGTCTCGGCTGCGAAGGCGCTGCGGTCACTGTCGTCGATTTTCACCAGGAGCGGGGAGACGCCGCGCTTGCTCGCCTCTGCGAGGCAGGCGTGGACGCCAGGCTGTCGGTTGGGGACGTTGGCGACCCTGCGACTGCAGAGGCGGCTGTTGAGGCGACCATGGACGCCAGTGGCCGCATCGACATCCTCGTCAACAACGCGGGAGGCGGGGGAGTCTACGACTACGGCAACATATGGGAGTTGCCGGCTGACGCTCTGGACGTCTCCTTCCGTAACAACTTCATGGGGGCCTTTCACTTCACGCGGGCTGTGGCTCCGCACATGATGGAGCGGGACTACGGCCGCATCGTCAACACCGCGTCCGTTGCCGGCAAGGAGGGGAACCCGCAGCGCGTTCCGTACTCCGCCTCGAAGGCGGCGGTGATCGGGCTGACCAAGTCCGTAGGCAAGGAGCTTGCGCTCACCGGCATACGGGTAAACTGCATCACCCCGGCCGTCGTCATGACACGACCTAACCGGGAGCTGGAGCAACGGGAGCTCGACTACATGATCGAGAAGATCCCCATGGGGCGGACGGGGACTGTGGAGGAGATGGCCGCGATGATCGCCTGGCTCGCATCGAAGGAGTGCTCGTTCACGACCGGCGCCGTCTTCGATGTCAGCGGCGGCCGAGCGACATACTGAATCGAAGAAGGGATCAGCTATGACGAAGGCGCCGCTCGACAGCTTGACCGTAGAGGACCTGCGGGAGATGTACCGCATCATGCTCCTAGGCCGCAGATTCACGGAGCGGGCACTTGAGCTCGCCTGGGAGAAGCGGCTGCCCGTGGGCCTGCACCCGAGCGCCGGCCAGGAGGCCGTCGGGGTAGGGGCCTGCTACGGATTGGGGCCCAGCGACTGGGTACTACCTTCGCTGAGGACCACCGAGGCTTTCTGGACCCGTGGGGTGACTGTCCTGCAGATGTTCAACGCCATCATGGGCAACTCAGGGAGCATCAACTCCGGGAAGGAGTCGTTCCACCATAGCGGCTACCCGGAGCTGGGCATCTTGGCGGGCACCGCCATGGTGGGCGCACAGATACCGGAGTCGGTGGGCGTGGCCTGGGCCATGAAGATGAAGAAGACCGACGACGTGATGGTCTGCTTCTTCGGCGACGGCGCGGCTGCTCGCGGCGATTTCCACGAAGGGCTCAATCTCGCCGCGTTGCTGAAGGTGCCGGTCGTATTCGTCTGCGAGAACAACCTCTATTTCCAGACGGTCCCCGGCACCGTGGGGCAGCCGATAGATGACATCGCATCCCGCGCCGCCGCGTACTCGATGCCCGGCGAGGTCGTCGACGGACAGGACGTGCTGGCAGTCTACGACGCCACGCAGAAGGCCGTCGACAGGGCCCGTGCTGGCGAGGGGCCGACCCTGCTGGAGTGCAAGACATACCGCTTCCTGAGCCACTACCCCCTGATGCTCGAAGATTCCCGGCCGCCCGACGAAGTTGCCCACTGGAAGAGTCGGGACCCGATCACCATATTGGGGCGCCGTCTCGAAGAGATGGACTACCAGGACGCTGCAACGGCCAAGGCGGTAGAGGACTCTATCCTGGAGGAGATAGAGAGCTCCTTCGAGAAGTGCGTCGCCACCCCGTTCGCCGACGCAAGGACGGCATTCGCCAATGTCTATGCGGAGCCGATTGAGGCCATGGGAACGTGAGGAAGCTGGAGCTCAGAGAAGCGATTCGGGAGGCGCTGGTGCAGGAGATGCGCCGCGATGAGACGGTGCACCTCTTCGGAGAGGACGTCGCCTACTACGGCGGCATCCTTGGAGTAACGAAGGGGATGCTGGAGGAGTTCGGCCCGGACCGGGTGATGGACACCCCAATATCGGAGTCGGGTTTCGCCGGCATGGCCGTGGGCGCAGCGCTGATGGGCCTTCGCCCCGTAGTCGAGATGCAGTTCACCGGCCTCATCACGGTTGCGATGGACCAGCTAGTCAACACGGGGGCCAAGGCACGCTATGTACACGATGGCGCGATGTCGGTCCCCATGGTGGTGCGGTCTCCTCACATGATGCACGGCAACGCATACATGAGCCAGGCGCTGGAGGCTTGGTTCACGCACATACCCGGGTTCAAGGTCGTCACGCCATCCACACCGGCGGACGCCAAGGCGCTGATGATAACGTCGATACGCGACCCGGACCCGGTGCTCTACGTCGAGCACGAAGACCTGTACGGCGTCACCGGCCCCGTTCCTGAGGGGCATGAGGGAATACCCTTGGGCCAAGCCTCGGTCCTGCGGGAGGGGACGGATGTGACGGTCGTCGCGTGGCTGGCCATGGTCCCGGTCGCGGAGGCGGCGGCCGCGAAGCTCGCCCACGAAGGAATATCGGTCGAAGTCATAGACCCGCGGACCTTAGTGCCGTTCGACTCAGACTGCTTGCTACAGTCCGTCCGCAAGACGGGGCGGCTGGTCATAGTCCACGAGGCCGTCAGGCGCGGCGGGTTCGGCGGCGAGATAGCGGCGATCGTTGCCGGCAGCGACGCGGTCGCGCACCTCAAGGCGCCCATACAGCGGGTCGCCAACCCGGGAGTCCCTGTACCCCACGCCAAGAGACTTAATCGCGCCGTTCTCCCGGACGAGAACGACGTCATAGCGGCGGTAAAACGAGCGCTGTCCTGAGGGCTGCTTCGAGGCGATGGAAGGGCCATTGCCAACATGAACCAACATCAAAGACTGTGGCGCGTGGCGGTTGACGGTCAAGGAGAACTGCAGTGGCGTTAAGCCCTGCCGTGAGTGCGGGCAGATGGTTCCAGTGAAGCAGATAAGCTAAGCGGTCGGGTATTCCCATGGAGGCTTGTTGATGTAGAAAGCTCCTTGGGCCCGTTGGCGCTCTTCGTATTTCTGTTGTTGGCTAAACAGACGTTGAAGGGCCTTGAGTTGTCCTTCCGTCTGCCATGGTGGGTTGTTGAAGATCATAAATCTCTTTGGGGCCATCTTTTCCGATGCCTGTTCTACACCAACCCTCCCGAATCGGTCAATTACTAGCTTCAAGGTGTATCCCATCAAACCAGAGTTTATCTGCTTGTCGAGAAAAGTTCTACACTTGACCTCACCATTGGGAAGAGTTATCGTTAACTGAATTGTTTGGCCATACGTACTGCACCGGTATAAAGGCGGTTGTGGTGGCAGTTCTTCTGAAACAAAGTCACAGAATGGATTGAAGGTGGGAGCGAAATTCTCGAATGGCTCGTACTCTACATAGTCGCCCGATTGAAGGTTCGCCAACGTTACCCGTGCCGGCAGCCGATTGATAAACATGGGCGAAAAGGAGGTTTGATAGCTATAGCAGGCACCCATGCTAATCCCGACTAATTCCAAGTCGGCCAACCCGGTCAACGGGGGAAGCAGTTCTGAGGCGTTCATTATCTTATGCGCTCCGAATTGCCTCGACAGATGTTGGGAGAAGTGCTGTGACTTGGTGGGACCACCGAATAGAATGATTCCATCGACATCTCTAGCCAAGTCATCCCAGGTTAACTGCCAAACGAACCGCACTGCACTGGTTTCGCTGTCTCGGGTGATCACCTCGCCAATGGGAGGGTCATCTTTGCCATCGCTGCGTTTCCACAGCTGCTTCGCGCCAATGTACGCGTCGCGCATACTATTGAGAGACTCCTCAACGAACCTGCCACTCGTCAATGTGGAATCTAGATCGTCAAGAGTAACAACGGTACCGTCGGCCAAAGTCTCGGATGGATTCTCAGAGTTGAGCCTCTCTTTGGCCTTCCGTATCAAATCCGGTTGTCCATTATAACCCAGTTTTTCGATGAGGGTGGTGTCAATGTCAGAGCCTCCTAGCAAGGGATGGCCCTCAGCTCCGTAGACATTCATATGGTAATTGCCTTCTCGAAACTCTACGAGCGCACAGTCGAAAGATCCACCCCCGAGGTCATAGACGAGATACGAACCCTCAAGCGGTGAGTCACCCAGACTGCCAAGACGATCGACAAGAAGCAAGAACAGAATCGGTTCCTCAACAACCCAATTGACGTTGCCTGTGCCCGTTATTTGATGCAGCACCCGCGTCAATTCTGCACGGTAGCCAAAACTCGCATGCACGGGACAACCTGCTCGCCACTCGGATACCTCGCCTACATCGGCTCGATCAAGCGCCTCTTTCAGGATGCTACCTATCAGATCCCAAACAGGAAATTCTCGCCCCCAGGCCTGGACACAGCGCTTTTGGGGATCCCACCAGGTCGGCGGCCACCTAGGGGATTCCATCTGAGCATTCCTAGCCTCCAGATGCCAATTGACGTAGGCGTCGTCAGATAGAGCATATCGTTTGATATTCCGAATTACCAAGGTTTCATTGGGATCGTCTATTTCGGAATCCGCTTCCTCACCCACAATAACCGAGACTTCGCCGCCTGGCTGGCGTCGCAAGGCGACTACCGCGGGCATTGTGGTTGTGCCTCCGGAGCCTACGACTTGTGGCTCGGGTGGAGGGCCTCCGTCAGAATCCCAAGTGGAAACGCGAACATTGGTTGTGCCAAAGTCTATGCCGACGATTTCCATCAGCTAAACCTCCGACTCATGAATTACGCTAGCCTTGAGGATCACTCGGTCACCTAGCGTTCTGCCGCGAACTACCACGCCCGGCGCCGACAAAAGCACTTGGGTTCCCCTGGGAATCACCACCGTAGAATGGTGCAACCTCGGGTCGTATCGCACGGTTTCGCCGACTGTACCCAAAGCCTCCGCCCCTCCGGCTTGCAACGCAGTAGGGAGAGTCGCTATCACATCTTGCAGCCTGTCCTTCGAGCTCCTCCCAGGACGGTAAGCCCGCTGGAGAATATCACCTAAAGCCAGAAGCATATCCTGGCGCACCTCAAGTCTGGATTCCTCACGTCCTGATGCCATTTGGGCGCTAAAGTCTGCCGCTTGCCTATGTAGGCGTTCTTTCTCCAGACGTACCCGCTTAGACAGGTCCTCGTATTTCCGACGTTCGCAGCTGAGCACCTCATTCAGCCGTTTCTCGTTGAGGACCCGAATTTTCTGGAAGAGAGCGTGAGTCGAGGTCTTGTCCCGCTCCGGCGATGCGAGAACATTCGTTAATTCCGTAGAGGCTTGGTCGACAACCTGATTTGGGCCATCTGCAATCAACAGAGCCGACAGGACCAACAGGCATAACCGAACATTCTGATCGTTGGACTTGGCAGCGTGGCGGCTCTCGACAACGTAGTCCATGACTCTTTCTTTGGATACATCCCCGGCCTCCGAGCGAAGGATCAGGCTGTGCATGACCCGAATTCGCTCGTCGTCAGGTAACACGCCGAGCAGGTTGTCCAGTTGGGCAATCTGGTAGGCCGAACCAACTGCGCCTAAAGCGGCCATGGCGACTTCTTCTATCAGGGCTGCCTGCTTCCGTCGTCCCAATTGCCAATGTGCTGCCCTGAGGAGGTCACGGACAGTTTCGCTGGAGTCTTGGAAGGACGACCATATCCCTGCCATGAATCCTATTCGCCACTGGTCCGGTTGCCCTGCCAAGGCTCCTGATATAAGAGCTGACCCATCCATGTCTTCAGAAGTCTTAGCCAACCTCGGAAGTAGTTCACCGGTCTGCACAGCCAGATCGTTACTACAATCGGGATCCATGAATTCGCGCCATGTCAAGGACACTTGGCTCATCGCATTCAGCCAGGCCGTGCCTGCCTTCTTAGGTGTGCTTCCTGAGGCTAGGAACTCACGAGCGGCCTGTATCGTTCGCACCAGAGTCCGCTCGACCTCCATGGCGGACCATTTGCCGAGATCGCTGAACACCTTACTATTCGGCCAACGCCCCGGCGCTGGTTCCTCCGTCTCACTCAGGAACCAATTCTTCCACTCGCGTTTTGAAGCTGATTTTTTTGGGGGGAACCTGATCGCCTTCGGTTTCTCTGGCAAGGGTTCTTCGGGGACATCGTCGATGTCTACACCGGGCGCAAGGGTGATTCCGGTGATTGCATTGCGCTTGTTCTTGACGGTCTTGAAATGGATAGAACCATCAGCCGCCGTTCTTACACGTTCCCACCAGGGGAGCCATTTGACATTATTCTCGAGGATTATACCCTCAAACTTCTCCTTGATTACGCTATTCTTAGCCGTATTGCCGGTATCTATCAGAGTTGCGCTAAGAAGTTTGAGGGGCGCACCATTGACCCAAGACCGTACTTTTTCCGGTCCGTTCCAAATCAGCGCTTCAAGTCCGTTGTGAGGGAGGACCATCAGGTTGGCTGCCACGGAGGCGCTCATCTGACGACTATCTCCGGTCCTAAAGTCAACCGTTATTCCGCCGGAATTGTCCCGTGCTGTTACTCTACCGACGCCGAAGCTGGCGTGCCTAACGATTGTCCCTGGCTCAATTTTCGAATTCGTCATTACAGTCACATGGGTGTCAATAAGAACTTCGCTTTTCAATTCTGACGCATACTCGCATTGTACCATTCACTTGGATCATGCTGCAGGCATATGGTTGGATTGGAGTCCCGGGTTCCGCTCGGCGTAGCCATCGGCCCAGGGGGTGTTCATGTACACGTGATTGCCGAGCTAGGCGGCCACCTCCGTAGGCCTCTCGCTCAGGGCGTCGAGCACGGCGTTTGACATCTCGGCCGTCAGGGTACGCCTCCGCTCCGCATTGGTACCCCTCAAGAACGTGCCGGCGGGCACGAGCACAAACTCATATGAGGTTCCGCCAACCACAAGCCGGACCTCGTCATGGGTGCTCGGGCTCATCGTCATTCCCCAGTACTGCTAGCGTCGCCCCCATATGCGGCCGGGACCCCTAGACCCTCCGTGATGGCGGCCTTGGTCAGCCCTCCGTCTAGCGTGGCCAGAGGCGCATTGCGCCTCTTGGCCAGTTCCAGGTAGAGAGCGTCGTAGAAGGATAGTCCATGGGCCCTTGCCAGATCGAAGGCCGCCTGGAGGTCTGGGGCTTCATCGGTTTGGATGGGTAAGCCCTTTAGGGCATCTAGGTGCTCGTCGACCTGGGCTCTGGAGAGACGGCCACGCCTCTCGGCCGTGAGCAACGAGTTGCGTGTCTCCAGATGCCAAAGCGGTGGGACGAACGCCCCGGTCTCTTCGATGTGCTCTAGCACCCTATACCTGCGCGTGGCTCGTCCTCGTCATCGAAGAGGCACGCAATGACGACCGAGGCATCGATAACACATCCGCTCACAGGCGGTGCCCCTTATGGCGCCAGGCCAGTATCTCGTCGGTGGAGACCTCAACGCGCTTCCAGCCTGCGCGACGCTGGCGGAACTGCTCTATAGCCTCTCTTCGTTGGGCTCGGTCGTGTGCGCTGGCGGGGACTAGGTGGGCGACGATCTTTCCATGGCGAGTGATGGCGATGGTCTCGCCGTGCTCCACGTTCCTCAGGAGCTCGGCGAGGCGCGCCTTGGCTTCGGTCGCTTGGATCTCGCACAGATACTCATTCGTGATTCTGACGAAGGCCGGGCCGAGCGCCCTAGCCGACACCTCCGATCTGGCCGGCGGCCAGCAACTCCTCCAGCACCTGCGCGACGCCGTCCTCTTCGAAGGTGGGGGCGACGCGGTCGGCCACCTCCAGCACCTCGTCTACGGCCCCGTCCACGGCTACCCCAAGGCCTGCCCACTCCAGCATGTGCACGTCGTTGTAGCCGTTCCCGAAGGCGATGGTCTCCTCTCGCTCGATTCCAAGGTGGCTGCTCAGCCAGCCTAGGGCCTTATGCTTGCCTCCCTCCGGGTGGAGTATCTCGCAGAACCGGGGCAGGGAGCGGGTAATGTGCAGCGTCGAGTCGAATATCGCCATCAGGTCCGAGTGGAGCCTTGCCACGTCGTCCTCGTCTCCAACGGCGACCAGCCTGCAGAGGGACATCTCGGCCATCTCCCTGAGGTCGTCGACGACGTGCACGAGCCCCGGATTCCGCTCGGCGTAGCCATCGGCCCAAGGGGTGTTCATGTTCACGTAGACATTGTTACCGAGGTAGGCGGCCACCTCGGTCGGCCACTCGCTCAGGGCGTCGAGCGCCGCATTCGCCATTTCGGCCGTCAGGGTGCGGCGCCATAGCACGTCACCGCTCTCAGGCTCTGCGACGACGGCGCCCTGGAAAGTGACGATGGGAGTCGCGATGCCAAGCTCGGCCGCCGCAGAGGCGGCGGACGCGAATATCCTGCCGGTGGCCAGAGTGACCGCTGCGCCGGCGGCCCGGACGGCGTCTACTGCCCGCCGCGTACGCTCGGAGGGCGAGCGCTCAATCGTTCGTATGGTGCCGTCGACGTCCAGTGCGACCAGCTTGTACATGCCGTGGGCCATTCTACATCACGGACAGGCGGTGCCGGCTTTCTCCGCAGGTCGCAGCTACCCCCTATGTTAGAATACGGCTTGCATTGGCATCGTCGGCCAACGTAGTGGCGCTGATGATTTGGGAACGAGTTGTGAGCCACCGAGCTGGCCAACATACAGAAACCAGGAGACCGTGATGGTAGCTGACACGACGGCAGCGAAGACCGGCTACAAGGTGGTGGGGACCCGTCCCGTCAGACACGATGGTGTGGAGAAGGTGACCGGGAGGGCGCTCTATGGAGCAGATATTCGGCCCCCGGGGCTGTTATGGGGCAAGGTGATGCGCAGTCCTCACGCCCACGCGCGGATCGTGTCGATAGACGCGAGCCGGGCCCAGGCGCACCCGGGAGTCGCCGCAGTGGTCACTTTCGAGGACCTGCCGCGGCCCGAGGACACGCTGGCGGAGGTCGGCGAAGATCAGGTCATGAGCCAGAAGTACTTGAGCAACAACGTAATCGCCGAGGACAAGGCGCTTTACAAGGGACACGCGATCGCGGGCGTGGCTGCATCCAGCCCCCACGCCGCCGAGGAAGCCCTGGGCCTGATCGACGTCTGCTATGACGTTCTCCCATCGGCCACCAACGTGGAGGACGCGCTGAAGCCCGACGCGCCCATACTCCACGAGCATATCACCGCGCCGGAGGGGTTCGGCGACGAGCAGAGCACCGGGACGAACGCGACGGGCCACGTGCAGCACCGTCTCGGCGACGTGGAAAAGGGGTTCGCCGAGGCTGACGTCGTCATAGAGCGCGAGTTCCGCACCCGGACTGTACACCAGGGCTATATCGAGCCTCAGAACGCCACCGCCCTATGGGGCGAGGATGGCAGGCTGACAGTGTGGTGCAGTAGCCAGGGACACTTCGGCATCCGTGACCAGGTGGCGAGCATCCTCGACATTCCGGTGTCCCAGATCAAGGTGGTACCCATGGAGATAGGCGGCGGCTTCGGAGGAAAGCTGCGCGTCTACCTTGAGCCTATCGCGGCTTTGCTCTCAAGGAAGAGCGGCGCCCCGGTGAAGATGGTCATGACCCGCGCCGAAGTGCTGGAGGCGACCGGTCCCACGTCGGGCAGCTACGTCAAGGTGAAGATGGGCGCCACGAACGAGGGACGCATAACGGCAGCCTACGCCTACTTCGCCTTGGAGGCGGGGGCCTACCCGGGGGCGCCAGTGGGCGGCGCGGCGGCCTGCATACTCACTCCCTACCATATAGAGAACGTCATGCTCGACGGCGTGGAGGTGCTGACCAACAAGCCGGCCACATCCGCCTACCGGGCGCCGGGCTCGCCGATCGTCACCTATGCCGTCGAGTCCGTGGTGGACGAGCTCTGCCGTCGGCTGGACATCGAGCCCATGGAGTTCCGGATCCTCAACGCCGCCAAAGAGGGCACGAGGCGCGCAGACGGCACCCTGAACCCGCCCATCGGGGCGCTGGAGGTCATGGAGGCCGTGAGGGACCATCCCAACTACTCGGCGCCGCTGTCGGGCCCCAACGAGGGTCGCGGCGTCGCCGTCGGCTTCTGGCGTAACAACACCGGGCCGGCGGCTGTCGTAGCGAACGTGCTGCCGGACGGGCGCGTCAGCCTCGTGGAGGGGTCTGTGGACATCGGCGGCACGCGGACGGCGATAGCCCAGCAGCTTGCAGAGTCCCTGGACATTCCGGTGGAGGACGTCTCGCCCCAGGTCGCAGACACGGACACGATAGGCTACACCTCCATCACCGGCGGCAGCGGAGTCGTCTTCAAGTCGGGCATGGCGGCGCTGCAGGCCGCGGACGACGTGAAGCGGCAGATGGCGGAGCGCGCCGCGCTTCTGTGGGAGGTGCCCGGCGATGAGGTCGAGTACGCGGACGGCGCCGTCCGGCACAGGCGCGACCCTGAGCTGAGCATGACGTTCAAGGACTTGGCGGCGCAGCTAAACGACACCGGAGGCCCGGTGGTCGGGCGTGGAAACGTCAACCCCACCGGGGTGGGAGGCTCGTTCGCGGCCAACATTGTCGATCTCCGCGTCGACCCCGAGACCGGCAAGGTGGACGTACTCAGGTACACCGCCATACAGGACGTAGGCACCGCCATACACCCGTCCTACGTGGAGGGGCAGATGCAGGGCGGCGCCGCGCAGGGCGCGGGCTGGGCGCTGAACGAGGAGTACTTCATGAGCGACGATGGGGGGCTCCTCAACTCCACGCTCCTCGACTACAGGATGCCGACCTCGTTGGACCTGCCGATGATCGACACCGTCATAGTAGAGGTCCCGAACCCGGGGCACCCGTTTGGCGTCAGAGGGGTAGGGGAGGCGAACATCGTCCCCCCGCTGGCCGCGTTCGCCAACGCCATCCACGACGCCGTAGGGGCCAGGATGACCGAGCTCCCGATGTCCCCCGCAGCCATCGTGGCCACGCTGGGACAGGACGGAAAGGCGTAGCAATCCTCACATTCGGGTTGACACTATATTCCAATGAGTCTTAGAATGTCGTTTCAGCAGTCTCATCCGGGGCTGCTGTTCGTTCGCAATGGAGACGTCCTGCCTCCCGCCCGAAGAATCCGGGCCGGGCGCGGGGACGTAAATAGTCCGGTAGAGAGCCGAGTGCATGCCTGAAAAGAAAAACACAGCCGAGCTGACCATCCAGGTCAGCGGAGTCACAAAGACCTTCGGCCCGACCGTGGCCGTAGATGACGTTTCTTTCGACGTGCGAAAGGGCGAGGTGGTGGGCTTTCTCGGCCCCAACGGCTCAGGCAAGACGACCACAATGCGTTTGCTCACCTCCTACTACACGCCGGACAGAGGCGAGATCCTCATCGAGGGCGACGACAACCAGGACAACGACCTCGTCACCAGGCAGAAGATCGGCTACCTGCCCGAGAATAACCCGCTCTACGGCGACATGCTCGTCCACGAGTACCTGAGCTTCGTGGCCGACCTCCGCGGTCTGTCGGGTTCCGAAAAGAAGGGAAACATCGAGCAGGCCGTCGATGAGACGCACATCGCGGAGATCTACTACAAGCCAATCAGCGAGTGCTCCAAGGGCTACAGGCAGCGGACGGGGCTTGCGCAAGCCCTTCTGCACAGGCCCGACATCCTGATTATGGACGAGCCCACCGAAGGGCTCGACCCGAACCAGCGGGTGCCCATCAGGGAGCTCATCAAGAAGATAGGCGCCCAGAGGACGGTGCTGCTCAGCACTCATGTCCTGAGCGAGGTCGAGCAGACCTGTGACCGGCTCTTGGTAATCAGGCGCGGCAGGATAGCCGCCCAGGGCACACTGGACGAGCTGAGGGCCCAGGCGAGAAGCAGGCGACAGGTCAACGTGGAAATGAAGGGTAAGGAAGTTGAGGCCGGGCTCCGCGAGATCCCGAGCGTAGACGAGGTCGAGGATGTGGGGGCTGTAGACGGGCGGCGGCGCTATTCGCTCCTAGTTTCGGGCGAGGGCGACGTAAGACCCCAGGTCTTCGACATGGCCAAGCGGCGCAACTGGGTGCTATGGGACCTCCACGAAGAGGGGGCCAGCCTCGCGGACCTCTTCCACTCCCTGACGGCGCTAGGCGAGGACGAGGACTACACGGCGGAGAGCGCCGAACCCTCCGAGGGCGGGCGCTTCGGGTGGCGCTGGCCTCCCTTCCGAGCATAAGACGACAATGAAAATCTTCACCGCCCTAGTCAAGAAGGACCTCAAGGGTTACTTCGACCAGCCGACAGGATACATCCTCCTCGTAGTATTCATCGGCGTAATCTCCTTCCTGTTCTTCAGGGGGCTCGATACGTCGAGAGAGGCGTCACTGCGTCCCCTGTTCGAGGTGATGGCGCTGCCCTGGATACTCCCGGTATTCGTGGCGGCGGCCACCATGAGGCTGGTAGCGGAGGAGCAGCGTGACGGCACGCTGGAGATCCTGCTCACCCAGCCATTGAGGGGCTGGTCGGTGTTGCTGGCCAAGTTCGTCTCCGGCTTCCTGTTCGTGGGCGTAGGCATAATCTTCACTGCCGTAATTCCCATAGCCTTATCGACGGCTGGGGACCTGGACACCGGCGCCATAGTTGCGCAGTACATCGGGACCCTCTTCCTGATGGCCTCTTTCGTGGCCATCGGGGTATTCAGCTCCAGCCTCACGCAGAACCAGATCGTCTCGTTCATGGTGGCGCTGGCGTTGATGGTCGCGCTAATGCTGGCGGGCTCGCCCGTGATCACGCTGGCGGTGCCGCCTGGCATAGCGGTCCTTATCCAGGACCTTAGCCCGGCGACCCACTACACCTCGATGCTCCGGGGCATCATCGACCTCAGGGACGTGCTCTACTTCATCGCGCTGGTGTCAGCATTCCTGAGCGGTTCGTACCTGCTCATCCGCAGCAAGAGCATCAGCCACCTGTCTCCCCTCTACCGCAACCTCCAGCTTGGCGTGGCCGGCTTGGTCGTCATCAGCCTCTTGGTGGGCTGGTTCGGCGGCATCATCGAGGGACGGCTCGACCTGACCGAGAAGCGGCTGTACACCTTCAGCCCCGCTACAAAGGAGATCCTGGGGAGCCTGGACGACCTGCTTACCATCAAGTTCTTCTACACCGATGACCTGCCGCCACAGGCCGCCCTGGTGCGGCGCGATCTGGACGACTTCCTGGATGCCGTGGAGGAGCAGGGCAAGGGTAAGATCAGGCTTCTCCGCCGGAAGACGAACCCCGAGGACGAGGACTCGGTGCGCGAGGCCCAAGAGAACCTTATCCGGCCCATCCAGTTCAATAGGCAGTCGGAGGGCAAGATCCAGATTGATGTAGGCTACCTGGGCCTTGGTATGACCTACATCAACCAGAGAGAGATCATATCGGTCGTGCGCACGACCGATGGGATGGAGTTCGCCATCACCTCGGCGGTGTTCAGGATGCTCCAGAGGGACCCTCAGACCGTAGCTTTCCATACCAACTCTGAGGACCCCGCGTTGAGGTTCGAGGAGGGCGGGGAGCCTGACTTCAGGACGGTTCGGACCGCCCTGAGGGCGCAGACCCAGGTTGAAGAAAGCAGAGAAGGCAGGGAAGGTCAGATGCAGATGGGCGGCATCGACGCCCTCGTGGTGACCGGACCTATGAGGGACCTGCCGAGCATCCTCTTCACCGAGTGGGACACCTATTTCGCCGAGGGCGGAGAGGCCGTGTTCCTGATGGACCCGGTTGTCCCAGAAACCCAAAACTTCAGGGGCATACCCAACCCGTTCAACCTTGACTGGTTCCTCTCGCAGTACGGCGTCAGGGTCAACAGGGACATGGTGTTCGACACCAGGTCGCACGAGTCGTTGACGGTGCCCGACGTCTTCGCCCCCATAATCGTTCCATACCCGTATTGGGTACGGATTCCACAGGCGGACGCCAGGGTGTCGGGCGGAGTGACGTCCGTCGTCTTCCCGTGGGCCAGTTCCGTGGACCTGATCGACCCAACCGAGCCGTCCGTGCAGATCGAGGACGTCGTCACCCTGATCGAGACCACCGAGTTCGCGGGATTGGACACGGACTACCAGAACCTGTTTCCCCAGGCCCCGCACCTCGAAGACGTGCCCGAGGATCAGCTAGAAGCCAGGACCTTGGCCGTTGCTATCACCGGCACCAGGTG
This sequence comes from Dehalococcoidia bacterium, assembly GCA_965262055.1. Classification (GTDB taxonomy): domain Bacteria; phylum Chloroflexota; class Dehalococcoidia; order Lucifugimonadales. The sequence goes on along the minus strand of CBDHEI010000002.1, from coordinate 3,388,677 downwards.
CCTGCCCGGCGAGTCTGAGTGCGAGCGAGACCCGGACAAGCGATTCCGCATAATCGTAGCCGGGGACTCCGACTGGATCAACGAAGGCTGGGCGGCACAGGGCCCGGGCCACATCGAGATGATGAGCAACTGGGTCGACTGGCTGACCCAGGACGACGCGCTGGCCGCGATACGCGCCAAGGGGCGCACCGTCCGAACACTCCTGTACGACTCGGAGTCCCAGCGCCTGCTGGTCCGGTACGGCAGCATGGCGGGAGTGCCCGCCCTCTTCGTCCTGCTCGGACTGGTCCGCTTCTTCCTGAGGCGCAACATGAAAAGGAAGACGTACACAAGTGAAGAGTAGACAGGTAGGCCTCCTGCTCGCCGTCATCGTCGTCATAGGTCTTGTAGGCCTACTCTTCAGGCTGCTGTCGACCGACTTCCTGGAGGAGAATGAGCTCACGGGCCTGAGCCAGCTCGACGAGGAGGTCATAGACAGGGTCGTCATGACGGGGACCGATAGCGAGATCGCCATCGTCAAGCGGGAGGATGGCTGGTTCCTTGACGAGTACCCTGTGTTCGACGCCAAGCTGTTCATCATGTGGGACACCGCCTCCAAGTTCGAAGGCGCCGACCTCGTATCTACCAATCCCGAGAACCACTGGCTCATGGGTGTCACGCCGGAGCATGGGACGACCGTCAAGTTCTACAGCGGGGACGAGATGAGGGAAGAGCTGCTGATAGGAGACCACTTCTCGGGCTCCATAGGCATGAGGCAGCTATCAGCCTGGTCGCAGGCGGTGCGCATGTGCTACATCCGGAAGCCCGGCGAGGACGATGTCTACGGGATAACCTGCCTGTTCGCCGACAACTTCGCCCCCACGGACAGGGAGTGGAAGTCTCCGGTGGTCGCTCAGATCCCGCCTGAAGAAATTCACTACTTCACCTACGAGTTCCGGGATGGTGAGACCTTTGAGGTCCGCCCAATCGAGGGTGGCGGCTGGGCCGTCGTTTCGGAGTTCGGCGCCGAGGCCGCCAGAGAGCCTGTCATGAATGGGATACTGAGTGTCCTTCAGCGGTTCATCGCCTCCAATGTGCCGACCGACGAGGAGATGGAGCAGATGAGCTTCGACGACCCGCTCCTCAAGATCGGCGTAATAACCAGGCCGGACTCTGAGACCCCGTCGATCCAACTCCTGTTCACCGAGAAGGACGACTTTAGCTACTACGTCAAGGACGCCTCCAAGAGCTACGCCTACGTCGCGGAGTCCGACCCAGTCTTCGACCTGCTCAGCGACCGCGAGCGCTTCACCACAGAGCCCGTGTACGAGGGGCCGATCGTTCCGCAGGCCAACACTCCCGCTCCTACCCAGGACGAAACGGCGACGAGCACCCCGTCTAGCTGATACCCGGACGGGTTGTCTGGGCGGAGCCTATTTCTCTCCCAGGGCCCATCGGAGCCAGGCTGCCACCCGCTCCAGATACCCGACCCGATAGACGTGGCGTCCCTCCGGCTGGTACACCGTGAAGTTCTCAGGTTTGTGCATCTCCTCGTAGGCGGCGCGCACCACTGGAATCAGGTCGTCCACCCCCGAGCGCGGCATGTCCTCGTCTTCGGTGGGCGCGACCATGAAGAGCGGGCGCGGGGCGATGCACGCCGCTACGACCTCTGGATGGTCGAAGTGGCGCAGCATGTGCGGGACGAAGTAGTAGGCGCTGTGCCGTTCGTTCTGGCCTTCGTGGATTACCCGCTCCATGCGGCCCAACCCGCCGCAGACGGGCGCGGCGGCGGCTATCCACGGCGCGCATGCAATCGCGTACCAGGACGCATTGCCGCCCAGCGACATGCCGGTGAGAGCGATCCTACCCGCGTCCACTCCCTCGGCGTCCGCCAGGATACGGGCGGCGAGCAGCGTCTCCTCGACCAGAACGCCCATCTGCGAGCGTCCGTAGGGGGCCAGCAGCTTCATCTCGTGCGCCCACGCCTCCTCCGATCCTCTGCGCGCCTCGGTGCCCTTCGGCGTGATGGCTATGGTCGCGAACCCGCGTCTGGCCAGCTCGCGGCCCCATCCGAACAGGCGTCCCTCCTCGCGCACGTGCAGCCTCTCGTGCGCCAGCATCTCTGCGCTCCCTCCGGTGCCGGGCACGCAGACCACGCCGGCCCTCGGGCGCCCGGATGCCCCTGTGGGCGTCATCATGATGGTGGGGACATCCTCGCCCAGGTAGGTGCGGAACGACCCTCGCGTCACCACCAGCCCGTCTTCGGTCTTCACGGACGCCACGGTGAAGTCAGCCGTCTCTGGGACCTCTTCCAGCCCCAGGAGCTCCATCATCTTCTCGCGCACCTGACCTCGCTCAACCGGCGCGGGATACGCCGGGCGTACGTGTTTGGGAATTGCCATGTCCATCGAATACCTCCATTTACGGCCTGTTACAGCCATTCACCTGGATCTCAGTAGTTGCTTGACAAGAAGCGAACACGTGTACTATGCTTTTCCCATGGAAGGATCAACTCACGTCTGGCCCGCTTCGGTTACCGCCCTGCTGGGTGGGAGACTCGGAATGCTAGCCTTCAACTTGCTGAGGGGCGTGTCACATCCTGTCTCATTGTGTCGCATCGGTGTCTCAATTAGTCACGGTATTGTCGTATTCGTGTCGCCCCACTGTCGCATGACCCATAGCTGAATGTGACAAAATGTGACAAAACGTTACGGATATCGGGAAATTCATCCCGATCGACAAGCCAGGGTCGCACCGTAGGCAGCCATCGAGCCGAGCGGCGCCCGGATCGAGCATCTCTGACCGTCCCATCAGCCGGGCCAATTGCCTGTAGCCTACAAGGTAGCTCCACAATTCCGCGACCGCCCCTCAATTCGACACTGCTTTGCGCGATTGCCCGCAGCTCCGCCTTCGTAGAGCATCCCCGCAGCCAATCTGGGATATAATGTACGCCTCTTGCCGGAGGCGCTTGGGCCGCCTTGCAGCCTAAAACACGGCCCCATGTCTAGGGGCGGGAAGAAGGGTATCCACCATGATGCACTACGGCAACCCTGAGCACATTAGCGAAGGTCTGCTCGGACAGATCAAGTACGGAGAGCCGGAGGTCGTCTGCGGCCCGCCTGTGAAGTTCAGTCTACAGTACCTCGACCTGCTCAAGGACCAGGGTCTCTCCATTCAGGTCCTCGCAGAGGTCGACGGCGAGGAGCAGCAGGTACTGCGCTTCTACTGCCTCGACCAGCTGCCTCACTACTTCTACGGCCCGGACGAGCGCGGCTTCCGCATCAGCATAGACACCACCACCGAAGGCGACCCGCTGGACTGGTCCCTCTGGCTGCTCCGCAACAGGCTCGCCGAGCTCGTCGCGCGGTCGGGGTTCGAACAGGTCGCGTGCGCGATAGACATGCGGGACCTGGAGCCCGTGCTGGCGGAGATGGGAGATACGGCCCTCAGGATGGCTAAAGAGCAGCGCAGCACAGTGGTGCACAACCGCGGGGACTTGATGGTGGAGGCAGGCCCCGTACGGTTCGGCGTCGAAGACCGCGAGCCCGGCATAGCGATTCACGTCTTGGGGGACGTGGACGGGGAAGAGAGGGAGATGCTGGCGTTTGACTGCTTCGACAAGGACCCTCACTACCACTACGGTCCGCGAGCGAAGAACGAACGCCTCTACCTGGACCCGGCCGCTGTGCCGGACCCACTGCGATGGACGCTCGACCTGTTCAAGGGAGGCAAGCTAGGGTCGATGCTCGAAAGGGCGGGGTACCACGACCACGCGGCCCGGCTCAACCCTGCAACCATCGCCCAGAAGGTGGCAGAGGTAGAGTCCGCGGCGTTTAAAATTCGCGCAGCCCGCAGCTCCTGAGCCGGGGCACCGTCCCAAACAGGGAGGCCCGTTACATGCAAGACCGACTAGGCGAACTGCTCAGTGAGAACGACGTTCTCTACGGACTCACGTGCAGGGACGCCACGGTCACCGACATCGAGTTGATGGCGCAGGTCGGCTACCACATCGTCTGGATCGATCTGGAGCATGGCCCGCAGTCCGCCGCCGAGGCCATCGCCCTGGGGCGCACCGCGGCCCACCTGGGCATGGTCCCCCTGGTCCGTATCCTGGAGCTCTCCCGCACCCACGTGCAGCGCCTCCTCGACGGCGGCATCCAGGTACTCAACCTGCCCGACGTCTCCGACGCTGAGGAGGCCGCTGAACTGGTACGCCTCGGCAAGTACCCGCCCATGGGCCAGCGCGGCGTCTCCAGCACGAGCGCAGGCACGGGATTCAGTCTGGGTGCCGATGCGCGCGTGACCCTGCAGCGAGCCAATGAAGCTACGCATCTCATGGTCATGTTCGAAGGCGACCACGCATACGAGAACAGGGAGTCGATTCTGGCTGTGGACGGCATAGACATCGTCACCGTGGGCCCCATGGACTGGGGCACTGGACTAGGACTGTTCGGCCAGGAAGCCGAATCTTACCTCGCGCCCAAGATCGACAACCTGCTTGCCGACATCCGCGACGCTGGCAAGATCGCGACTATGAGCGTCTCCACCACGGAGGCGGCGCTCAGGTACCGGAAGATGGGCGTCCGCATATTCTTTCTGGGCGTCGACGTCTCCATGAAGCGGAAGATGCTCACCGATACGCTTCTCCCCATCAATACCTGCCTGAGTTCGTCCCGATAGCGATGTGGCGCCAACACCCGCTAGGGGACAGCTACGATGTCGTCATAGTCGGGGCTGGCGTACACGGCCTGTCGACCGCCTACTACCTCGCCAAGCAGGGAGTTACGGACATTGCCGTCCTAGACAAGGGATACGTCGGCGGCGGCGCCAGCGCGCGCAGTACGGCAATCGTACGCGCGAACTACCTGACGGTCGAGGGAATCCCCTTCTTCAGGGAGAGCCTGAAGCTCTACGAGGGTCTCGCCCTCGAGCTCGACTTCAACCTCATGTTCAACCAGACCGGCCGCCTCGACATCGGGCACGCCGAGTCCACCGTTTACGCCCTGAGGCAGCGGGTGGAGCTCAACAAGCTTCTGGGGGTGGACAGCCGGCTGATAGGCCCCGAGGAGATCAAGGAGCTCGTCCCCGTAATAGACCTGCGCGAGGGCAAGCACCTGCCCGTTATGGCCGCACTGTACCATCCCCCCGCGGGGACCGTCCGCCACGACGCGGTGGTGTGGGGTTACGGCCGCGGCTCCGACAGGCTGGGAGTGGAGATACACCAGTTCACCGAGGTCACGGGCCTTCTCCGCAGCGGTGACCGGATCACCGGCGTGGAGACTCCTAAGGGCACCGTGAACGCCGGTACGGTGGTTAGCGCGACTGCCGGCTGGACCTCGATCATCTCAGGCATGGCGGGAGTGGAGCTGCCGATCGTCACCTATCCCTTGCAGGCGTTCGTCACCGAGCCATTGAAGCCCTTCATGGACAGGGTCATCTCGTCGGGCAACCTTCACGTATACATCTATCAGACCGACCGGGGCGAGATCGTCATAGGCGGGCCAGTGGACCCATACCCGACCTACAGCCATCGCTCCACGCTGAACATGCTGGAGGAGCTGGCCCGCTTCGCCGTAGAGCTAGTGCCGTCGCTGCGCGACGTCAAGGTCATGCGGCAGTGGACGGGGATATGCGACATGACGCCCGACTACGCGCCCGTAATGGGAGCAGTAGAGGGCCTGGAGGGGTTCGTGCTCAACGCCGGTTGGGGCACTTGGGGCTTCAAGGCGGCGCCGATAGCGGGGAAGTGCATCGCGGAACTGGTGGCCACGGGGGAGACTCCCGCGTTGATAGAGCCGTTCGGGCTGTCCCGCTTCGCAGACGACCGGCTAGTGAACGAGCGCGCTGCCGCGATCGCCGCGGCGCTGCACTGAGCGGGCTGGGACAGATGAAGGCTGTGCGAAAGGTGGCGGCCGGGCCGGGGTTCGAGATACAGGATATTCCCGTCCCTGAGGCCGCCTCCGGGGAGGTGCTGGTACAGGTAGAGGCGGCCAGCATATGTGGCACTGACCTCCACATCTTAAACTGGGACGAGTGGAGCGCGCAGCGGGTAGATCCGCCGCTTACCATAGGTCACGAGTTTGCCGGGACCGTGGTCGAAGTGGGATCTCGTGTCGAACACGTCAGGGTCGGCGACTACGTATCCGCCGAGAGTCACGTCACTTGCGGGATGTGCTTCCAGTGCCGGACCGGCCAGGCGCACATGTGCCCAAGTACCCGGATACTGGGAGTGGACCTCGATGGGGCCTTCGCTGAGTACGTGACCCTGCCGGAGAAGGTCATCTGGCAGAACGATCGGGAGAAGATGCCCCCAGAGATCGCGACTCTGCAGGAGCCGTTCGGCAACGCGGTCTTAGCCGCTCTCGCGCACAATCTCGCGGGACAGAGCGTCGCCGTCCTGGGCTGCGGCCCCATTGGACTGTTCTCCATTGGCATAGCCCGCGCCTCCGGGGCGTCGAAGGTGCTTGCTGTAGACCTCAACGACTTTCGGCTGTCCCTGGGGAAGACGATGGGAGCCGACGCCGTGCTCAACGCCTCGGATGCCGGGGAAGGGGACGCGGTAGCAGACTGGCTCGTGGAAGCCAACGAGGGGTTCGGGGTCGATATCTTGCTGGAGATGAGTGGCGCCGCGTCCGCGGTGAACGCGGCGCTGAAGGGAGTACGTGACGGCGGTCGGGTGACCCTTTTCGGAATACCATCCAAGCCGGTCACCATCGACGTGGCGGAGAGTATGATCTTCAAGAACCTGACCGTGCTAGCCCTCAGCGGGCGCCGGATATTCGACACGTGGTACAAGACCAGATGGATCCTCGAAAGCGGACTGGTGGACGTGAGGCCACTCATAACTCGAGAAATCGGCCTGGAGGACTTTGGCGAAGCGTTGGAGCTCCTCTCCTCGGGGCAAGCATCCAAGATCGTGCTGCGCGTAGGAGAGGGAGGAGAAGCGGCAATGCTGCCCGGGGCCGCGCGCGACGAAGCAGACCGCAATATCCTGGGCGAGGTGGTCCATCGCTAGACTTTGTGGCGTCCCACCTGTTGACACGAATACGCAGCGCCGATAATCTCCGAGCCTGAACGCACTACAGGGTCGGCAAACACACCCAAGCCGCCCCCTCCCTCCGGAAGGAACCGGAATGGGGAAGGAATCGGGGACGGCGAAAATGAAGATTCGAGGAGGCGCCAAGTGACATACACGTCGATCAAGTCCTGGCTCGACGAGGAGCTACAGGGGATCCGCGACAGCGGGATGCACAAGGCCGAGAAGGTGATGACCGGTCCACAGGACTCGCGGGTCAGCACCCTCCAGGGGGAGGTCATCAACTTCTGCGCCAACAACTACCTGGGGCTCGCCGACGACCCGGAGATCATCCAGGCGGTCAAGGACGGCCTCGACAGATACGGCTTCGGGATGGCGTCCGTCCGGTTTATCTGCGGCACCCAGAACATCCATAAGGACCTGGAGCAGCGAATCTCCGATTTCATGGGCACCGAGGACACGATCCTCTACACGTCATGCTTCGACGCGAACACGGGGCTGTTCGAGACCCTGCTCAGCGCCGAGGACGCCATCATCAGCGACGCGCTGAACCACGCGAGCATTATCGACGGAGTCAGGCTCTGCAAGGCGCAGCGCAAAGTGTACAAACATAGCGACATGGGCGACCTGGAGGCCTGTCTTAAGGAGACCGAATCGGCGCGCTTCCGCATGATCGCCACCGACGGAGTCTTCAGCATGCAAGGCGACCTGGCCTGGCTGCCTGAGATATGCGACCTAGCCGAACGGTACGACGCGCTGGTCATGGTGGATGATTCTCACTCCACGGGATTCCTGGGCGCAAATGGGAAGGGGACGGCCGAGGAGCTGGGCGCGGACGGCCGCATCGACGTGCTGACGAGCACGATGGGCAAGGCCCTGGGCGGCGCGTCGGGCGGGTTTACAACAGGGCGCAAGGAAATCATCGATCTTCTCAGGCAGCGCTCGCGCCCATACCTGTTCTCCAACACGCTGGCGCCGCCCATCGTGTCCGGGGCCCTCAAGGCGCTGGACCTCCTCGAGGAGCGCCCAGAGCTCCGGGAGCGCCTCTGGGAGAACACGCGCTATTTCAGAGGCGCCATAACCGCCATCGGCCTCGACGTGATCCCGGGAGTTCACCCCATCGTCCCGATTATGCTCAGGGACGAGCTCAAGACGGTTGAGATGGCCAGGGCCATGAACGAGAGAGGCATATTTGTCGTTGGGTTTACCTTCCCGGTTGTGCCCAGGGGCGAGGCGAGAATACGCGTCCAGATATCGGCCGCCCATACGCGGGAGCAGCTCGACCGTGCCCTGAATGTCTTCGAAGAGGTCGGCAAAGAGACCGGCGTCATCTGATCCAGTGAGATGATCGATCCACACGAGTTGGACGGCAAGGTCGCCATCGTAACAGGCGCGGGCCAGGGCATGGGCCGTGCTGTGGCCGAACGGCTCTCTGCCGCCGGCGCCAGATTGGTCGTGAACGACCTCGATGGCGAGGCTGCGGCGCGTACGGTGCAGCTCATCTCAGGAAGAGGCGGCGAGGCCGTTGTGCAGTCTGGTAACGTGACGTCCGCCGAGGACGTGCACAGAGTGGTGCAGGGAGCACTGGCGCGCTTCGGCAGCGTCCATATCCTGGTCAACAACGCCGGAGTGCTGCGGCCCACCCCTGTGATAGACATTGAGGAAGACGAGTGGGACTTCGTCGTGGGCGTCAACCTGAAGGGGACGTACCTGTGCTCTAGGGCTGTGCTCCCGGCCATGCGAGAGGCGGGCTGGGGACGCATCGTCAACTTCTCCTCCACTGCAGGCAAGAAGTACAGCACCATCGGCGGCGCGCACTACTCCGCAGCAAAGGCGGGAATTCTGGGCTTCACGCGCCATCTGGCGAAAGAAGAGGCGGCGAACGGCATCACGGTCAACTCGGTGTGCCCAGGACTAATAGACACCGAGATGGTGCGCTCGACAATAACTCCCGAGCAGGCTGCCTCCTACGGGGCCAGCTTCCCGGTTCCGAGGCTGGGTCGACCAGGCGAGGTCGCCGAGCTGGTCGCCTTCCTGGCATCGGACAGGGCCGCCTACATCACCGGCGCGGCCCTGGACATCAACGGCGGCGACCTCATGGTATGAGACCGTTAGGGGACAAAGGAGCCGACCTATGACACAGATGGCAGAGCTCGCAGTCTACAGGAGATTGGGCGTGCGTCCCGTGATAAACGCCCAAGGGAACAGGACCGTCCTGGGCGGCTCGACGCCGGGCCCGGAGGTCAAGGCGGCCATGGACCAGGCCGACGGAAGCTACGTCAAGATGCAGGACCTGCTCGACAGGACTGGCGAGTTCATAGCGGACCTGCTTGATGTCGAGGCCGCCTATGTCACATCGGGGTGCGCTGCGGCGCTCGCCCTGAGCGCGGCGGCCTGTATGACGGGGGACGACCCCTGCAAGATATCTCAGCTCCCGGACACCACAGGACTCAAGAGCGAGATACTCATACAGAAGGCACATCGGTACAGCTACGACCGCAGCTTTACTGTGCCAGGCGCGAAACTCGTCGAGGTCGGGATCGACGACGCCTGTTCAGCCGAGCAGCTCGACGCGGCCATCGGTCCCAAAACGGCGGCTGTCGCCTTCCTGGTCAGGCCGGAGGAAGACGGCTCCACCGTCTCTTTGGAGCAGTCGGTTGAGGTCGCTAGGGCACGGGGCGTGCCGGTGATAGGCGACGCAGCGGCGCAGCTATACCCACTCGACTACTTCAGGCGCAACGCTCAGACACCCGACCTCGCCTGCTTCGGCGCCAAGTATTTCGGGGCCCCGCATTCCGCCGGCTTTCTTTGCGGGAAGAAGGACCTCGTGGAGGCGGCCGCCGACCACGGGTTCATGGCCTTCCAGCACAAGGGCGCCAGGGCCTTTGGGCGGCCCATGAAGCTGGACCGACAGGAGATCGTGGGCGTGGTCACCGCCCTGGAGCTGTGGCTGACCATGAACCACGAGGACAGGCTGCTCGCGAACGAGGAGAGGATAGAGGTTCTGCAACGGGGGCTCGAGGGCGCTCCCAATCTGAAGTCGGCCGCGATGGTGCGCAACAGCAATTTCTGGGGTGTGACCCTCCACGTCGAGATAGACATCGAGGGGCTGGGCATGGACGCGAACGGTGTGGCAGCCAAGCTCGATGAGGGCGACCCGTGCATCTTAGTGAACGTCGATGGGGACGATACTCTAGGCATCAACGTCCATACTCTGAACGAAGGGGAGGAGCACGTTATCGTCGAGAGGCTCAGCGGAATTCTCTCTGGGCAGGGATAGGACAGACGAATGATTGCCGGTACGAGGAGGACGTTGCGATGGTGAAGAATACGTACCGTGTGGGAGTGGTCGGCGCGACCGGGATAGCGGTGAAGCATCCCGGCCCTCCGCCTCCTCCGTTCAAGAACGAGATCACGATGTCCCATGCGGCGGCCTTGGCTCTGCTTCCCGACACCGAGCTGGTCGCCGTTTGCGACCTCGTACCGGAGCTGCTGGAAGACTTCAAAGCGGTCTGGGCGCGCGAATGGCCCGAAACGGCAACCTACACCGACTACAAGGAGATGCTCGCCCGCGAGCGGCTCGACATCATAGGGGTCGTGACGTCGGACCACAGGCACGCCGACATAGTGGTCGACGCCGCTACCTCAGGCGTCAAGGGCGTCATGTGCGAGAAGCCGCTGGCCACCAGCCTGGAGGACGCCGACAGGATGATACGGGTGTGCGCCGAGCGCGGGGTCCCGATCCACGTCAACCACACCCGGCGGTGGAACCCTCTGATGCACAAGGTCCGTGAGGAGGTGCGAGCCGGCCTGATAGGGCCGCTGAGCACGATCTTGGCCTACCACGGCGGCCCGCGGGCCATGATGTTCCGCAACGGCACCCACATCATGGATGCGGTCTGCTTCTTCGCGGAATCCGAGCCCGCGCAGGTCTTCGCCAGGCTACAGGACGGCTACGAGCACTGGGACCGGTACAAGGGGGACGGCGGAAAGCTGCCAGAGAACGACCCCGGCGCAACCGGCATGGTCCTCTTCCGCAACGGGATAAGAGCGCTCTACAACAGTTCGAAGGAGACGTCCGCAGTCTCTCACATGATCCACCTGCTGGGCCCGGCGGGGGAGGTACGTGTAGCAATGAACGGGCTCGGCGCCACCGCGATCACGGAGCAAGAAGGCTCGGCGGAGCCGGTGTCCCGTGCGCTCCATCCGGCCCAGTACCAGCTCCAGGCGCTTCCGGCGGCCTACACCGAGCTTATCGGCGTTATCGAGAACGGCGGCGAGGGCGTCTCTACAGCCGTCGAGGCCCGCAAGACCCTTCGGATAATGCTGGGGTTCCTCAAGTCGCAGCAGGAGGGAAGCCGGCTCGTGGACGTCCTCGGCTAGACGCGCGGGACGTCAGCCGCGCCTAGGGCCGGCGGCACCGACGAGCTGCGTGGATACGAGCTGAGCGTACAGCCCCTTCTTCCGAAGAAGGTCGTCGTGCGTGCCCTGCTCGACCACCTTGCCGGAGCTCATTACCACAATCCGGTCGGCGTCACGCACGGTCGACAGCCGGTGGGCTATTACGACGGTCGTGCGGCCACTCATCAGGTGGCGCAGCGCGTCGCGTATCTGCTTCTCGTTGACCGCGTCGAGATGGGACGTGGCCTCGTCCAATATGAGCACCGGCGCGTCCTTCAGGACCGCCCTGGCGATGGAGATGCGCTGCCGCTGGCCCCCTGAGAGTTGCATGCCGCGCTCACCGGCGAGCGTGTCGTAGCCGTCCGGTAGGGCGTCGATGAACTCCTCCGCGCTCGCGAGCCGGGCCGCTCTTCTAATCTCCGTGTCGGTGGCATCGGGCCGCGCAATACGCAGGTTCTCCATGATGGATGTGTTGAACAGGTAAGTGTCCTGCGTGACCAGCGCAATACGGCTTCGGAGCTCGTCCAGCTCGAATTGTTTCAGGTCGTCGTCGTCCAGGGTGACGCGCCCCTCGTCCGGGTCCCAGAACCTCATGATCAAGTTCGCCGTGGTGGACTTGCCCGCGCCCGAGCGCCCCACGAGCGCTACCGTGGCGCCTGACCCCGTCTCGAAGCTGACGTTGTCCAGCGCGCGCCTGAGGTCCGGGTCGTACGAGAAGCCCACGTCTTGGAAGTCTATGGAAGGGGCGCCGTCGTCCTCCCGGCTAGCGTCAGGGCCTAACCCCGGCCCGTCGTGTACGGCGACCGGTTCGTCGTACACCTCGAAGACGCGGCGGGACGACGCCAGGGTCTCGATTAGCTGCTTCAACGTGACCGCTAGCTCCGTCACCGGGCTGAAGGACGACAGGGCTAGCAGTGTGGCCAGGGGCAGGTCGGTGGGCTCCATCTGGCCCTGCGCTACCAGCCACGCGCCGAGGGACAACACCGACAGTCCGGCCAGCGCCGTCAGCACTTCGATGGTCGCCGAATGCGCCGACTGTGACTTGAGGAACCGCATGCGGTGGTCCGCGAGGTCCTGGCCTCGCCGCGTCGTCTCCTGTAAGCGGCGCCGTCCGGCACCGAATGCTACGATCTCGCGCATACCCTGGATGCCGTCGACGAGGTATGCGTTCAGCCTACCGAGGTGCCTACGCATCTCCATTGCCACCCGCTCCGTCCGGACCTGGGCTATGAAGGGGCTCAACGCGCCAACAGCCAGGAAGGGCAGGAGGACCAGCGCCAACGGCCAAGCCAGAAACGCCAGTACTGCCAGAACGGCACCAGGTGCAAGGACCGCTATCATCGCGGGTGTGATGGTGTGGGCGAAGAAGTACTCGATCTTCTCGATGTCGTCACCGGCGATGCTGACCAGGTCACCCGAGCGGCGCTTTACCAGGTACGCGGGGGCCAACGGCTCGAGCCTCCGGTACATCTCGATCCTCATCTCGGCCAGTAGCTTGAAGGCCACGTGGTGGGAGATCCAGGACTCGCCCCACCGGGTCATCGCGGACAGCGGCGTCAGCACGGCCAGCAAGGCGACCAGGAACCAGAAGGGCTCCTCGTTGAAGACGGCGGCTACGAGTAGGGCGCTAACGGCCCCGAGGGCGATCGTAGACCCGTGGTATAGCAGGCCCAAGGCCAGCGTGACGGCCACCTGTACCCACCACCGGCGCACGAGGGCCGTGAGGCGTGTCCAGTTCTCCCAACGGCCCACTGACCTGACAGGCTGCCACGCCGGCGAGTCGCCGGAGGGCTGCCCGCGTTCGTCGGCATCTGAGGCGCGGGGGTCATCCACTATCGCCGCCGCGATCAGGTCCGGGATCTCGCCGACCTGCTGGTCGGCCATCAGCCGGGAGTATATGCCGCCGGAGGCCGCAAGCTCGGCGTGGGTGCCGGACTCCATCACGCGGCCTTGGTCGAGCACGATGATCCGGTCCGCGCCGACCACGCTGGACAGGCGATGCGCAATGACCAGAGTGGTCCTGCCCTCCATGAGCCGATCGAGCGCCTCTTGGATCACCGATTCGTTCTCGGCGTCGACGTTGGACAGGGCCTCGTCCAAAAGCAGGATCGGGGCCGACTTCAGTAGCGCGCGAGCTATCGCGATACGCTGTCTCTCGCCACCGGAGAGCCTCACCCCGCGTTCGCCTATCTCGCTGTCGTAGCCGTTCGGCAGGGCGGTTATGAACTCGTGGGCGTTGGCAGCGACAGCGGCCTTCTCCAGGTCCTCGCGGGAAGCGTCGGGCCTGCCGAGGCGCAGGTTCTCAGCCACCGTTCCTTGAAACAGATAGGTGTCTTGGGTCACGACGGAGACCTGCTCCCTGAGCACGTCCAGGGGAAGCTCCCGGAGGTCATGGCCTCCGAGCAGCACGCGGCCCTGTTGGGGGTCGTAGAGCCGTAGCATAAGCCAGACCAGCGTCGACTTGCCCGCGCCGCTGGGACCCACGACGCCAAGACGCTCACCTTTGCGTAGCGTGAAGGAAACGTCGTGGAGCGCTTCGCGCCTGCCTTTCTCGTATCCGAAGGTCACACCTTCGAAGGTGATCTGCGGCTCCAGGCGGCCCTCCGGCGCCCCCGAGGGCGTGGCCGGCGACTTGATTTCTACAGGTGTGTCCAGCAGGGCAAACACCCCCTCGGCAGACGACATGGCCGTCATACCAAGGTGGTATAGCTGGGCCAGCTCGCGCATAGGCCTGAACACCTCGGCTCCCAGCATCAGGATGATCAGGAGCGCCGACAGCTCCAGCTCGCCGTTGCTCACCTTGACGCCGCCCCATACGAGGGCAACCGCCGCGCCGGCGGAGATGCCGAGCACCGTAGCCGCTCCCGAAGCTCCGTCTGCCGCGAGCATCCACATCGTAGTGCGGAACACGTCCCGCGCCCGTTTGGCCAGCAGCTCGCCGCGGGCCTTGCTCTGCCCAAACGCCTTCAGAGTGCCCAGGCCCTGTATGGAGTCCAGCATGTCGGCGCCCATGGTCCCCCAAGCGTCCCGGCGCGCGATCGTACGCGGCCGGTTGGCCTTCTGTATGAAGGATGGGGCCAGGAGGGTGAAGAGCGCGAACACCACGAAGATGAGCCCGATTCGCACGTCCAGGAAGGCCATGAATCCGAAGATCAGCAGAGGGGCCACTGCCGCCACTATGAACTGTGGCAGGTACTGGCCGAAGAAAGTCTCCAGGTTTTCCACGCCATCTACAAGGAACGTCGTCACCTCCCCCGTGCGGCGTCGGTCGAAGTGGCCGGGGCCTAGGGCGAGCGCGTGCTGGTAGAGCCTCTGCCTGAGGGCGACCTTGGTCTCCGCAGCGGTCTTGTAGCTAACGTTGTCCCTGAAGTGCTGGAGGGCGCCTCTGACGAGAATGAGCACTACCAGGATGCCCAAGGGTAGGACGAGTGTCGAGAAGCTGTCACCCTGGAAGACCTTAGCGAGGACGATGCCTGTCAGGGCAAGCCGGGCTATGCTGGCTGCGACAGTCAGCAGGCCGGCCACCGCCGCGACCAGTATGCGGAGTCGCAGCCCCTTGGTCATCCCGAAGAGGCGGAGGTTGAAGTACAAGGCAGTCCTCCAGTTGGGCCTTACTTACAGATTCCTACGGTACTCACTGCGGTCGCGCCGCTCACGTCATGCAAGACATAGCACCCGGGCAGCCCTGAGCGCCAGCGAAGGCAGTGGCTCGAGCAGCGCCCGCAGCCTATGTACGAGAAGCGCTATCACCACGCCTATACCGCACCCGGCGAGTACGTCGAGGGGGTAGTGTACCCCAGCGTAAACGCGCGAGAAACCGAGCGCCACGGCCGCCGCCAGCATGACGGTGCCAACTTTCCGGTTGACGACCCATACCGCGGCTGCCAGGGCGAAGGTGGCCGCCGCCGAATTGGAGGGGAAGGATGGGTCCGTCGGGTAGTAGAACAGGACCGCGATGTCGTTGTCCACAAACGGCCTAGGACGCTGGTACACGCCGTTGATCGCGTAGACGGACCAACTCGAAAGGGCCATCGCTGCAAGGGCTGCCAGAATCCCTTCCTGGTGCCTATTCCTCTCTCCGGCGTCCTTCCCGGTGAACCAGAGGCCGACGAGCACCAGAGCCATGCTGACCGCAACCATGTAGTCGCTCACGAGCAACTCTATCACGCTGTCGAGCCAAACAGCCGTGCCGGTCCACCTGTTCACCCAGAGCAGGATGCTTTCGTCGATGTCCAACAGACCGGTCACCGGGGCAGAGCCGGTCAGCCAGTTGAGGGAGGGCAGGGCGCCGGAGCTGCCGGTGGTCCACACGAACGCGAGTCCGGCCAGGGCCACGCCTCCGGCGGCGAAAGTGAGTCCCAGTCGCCCCAGGTTCCAGTCTCGGCTCCAGCTACGCCCGGCGCGCAGGCTCGCCGCAAGCGCGCGGAAGTAGCCCGAAGAGCGCAGCGCGTCGAGTCCGTCCGTTGCCGGGCCGGGCGCCGGAGCCATCCTGAAGTTGGCGAGCGACGAGGCTATGAGCGTGAGCGCAAGCGCGGGGAGCGCGCCTAGGAGGAAGAGGACGGCCTGAGCGTTGGCGTCCAGCCCGCCGGCGGTGTCGTTGATGTTGCGGTCGGCGGAACCGAAGAACCAGAGGATCGAACCCAGTGTGAGTGCAGTCCCAAGCAGCCGCGCCGCGGTGAGGGAGGGTACGAAGAGGAGTCCGTAGAGACGCCCGATGGAAGCGGCTATCTGGATTACGCCTACTGTTGCCGCGAACGTGAAGAGGTAGTAGTCGGTCGCGAAGCTGAACATATCCGGCGCTGGGGCGTCGTCAACGCTCCAGCGGCACCGCCATACACCAATGCATGTAGCGGGGGGCGTCTCCCCGGACGACCGAGGCGTAGATCTCGCTGAGCGATTGGGTTACCGGGCCTATCTCTCCGGTCCCGATTGTTCGGTAGTCCAGCTTTCCGACCGGGGTGATGTGGGCCGCGGTCCCGGTGAGGAAGACCTCGTCGGCAAGATAGAGCTCGCTACGGGAGATGTGCCTCTCGACTATCTCCAACCCTAACTCGTTCTTGGCAAGCTGAAAAACGGAGTCCCGGGTTATGCCGGTCAGGTTGTTGTCGCCCAGCATCGGAGTATGGATGGTGCCGCCGGAGACGAGGAACAGGCTCTCGCCCGCGCCCTCGGAGACGGTACTGTTCTGGTTGAGCAGTATGGCCTCGTCGAAGCCTGCCAGGGTTGCCTCGGTCTTGGCGAGGATCATGTTGACGTAGGCGCCGGACACCTTCAATCTCGGCGGTATGTTGGTGTCCTCCAGGCGGCGCCAGGAGGAGGTGCAGCAGTGTATGGCGCCTTCGGTCTCTATGTACGAGCCGAACGGAACCACCACCAGGGCGAAGTCGCTGCTCAGGCGCTGGAGCATGAGGTTCGCGACGAGCTCCTCGCTCTTGTAGGCTATCGGCCTGATGTAGACGTCCTCGGTGTAGCCGCAGGTCTGTAGGAGGGTGGAGGTGATGTCGCAGAGGTCGTCCACGCCGTAGGGGATGTCGATCATCATGATGCGGCAGCCTTGGAGCAGCCGCTCGTAGTGCTCGCGCAGCCTGAAGGCGAAGAGGGTCTGCTTATCCTCGTTCCAGTTGCCCCGAACGCCCTCGAACACGGCCGTGCCGTAGTGCAGGGCGTGGGTCATGATGCTTACTTTCGCGTCGGCGATAGGGACTATCTCGCCGCGAAAGTAAGCCATCGCCTGGGGCATCTCGTCCTCCTGAGTGGGGGTCCGAAGCTGCGGCACATTATAATCAATGGCCTTCGGCGAGACAACACGGTTCGGATTGGCAAGGAGGAGGGTGTGGATTTCGCGTGCCCGCAACGTTTTGTCACGTTCTGTCACCTTTAGCTATGGGCCACGTTACAGTGAGGTGACGCCGATGTGGCGGAACGGGACTCGAAAGTGACCGAATGTGATAGAAAGTGACACGCTGGCTGGGGACCTCACCCGTATCGAGTACGGGGGCATCTCCCCATCCTCTCCCGTTCGATGGGAAGTCGCTAAGGGAGAAGACGGGACCGCCGCGCGGGCCATCCCTCTGCCACAGAGAGATCATAGCACAAACATTCGCAATGGTCAACCGTGCGCAGGAGCCCTCGACCAAACCAGGGTTTACAGGGGCTCGGCTGCTGCTCTAAACTCTGTGGGTAGCGACTGTGCCGGCGAGCGGCGTATAAGGGACGGAGGTCGGACATGCCCAAGGGTCACGCCCCCAAGAGAGAAACCAAGAAGGTCAAGAAGAAGGTGGAGAGCCACGTTCTCGCGCCGTCGTCCGAGTTCGTCTCCCCCGAGGTCGAGGTGATCAGGAGGAAGCGGAAGCGGCGGGAGGAGGAAGAGTAGCCCGCGCCGCTTCGCCTTGCAATGAGGAATCAAGCCTCGCCGAGCACCGCAATGGCCGTGACCTCAACGTTGAGGCGCGGATCGGCGAGCGCTGAGACCTCGATGTAGGCGTTGGCGGGCCACACGCCTTTGAAGAAGTGGTCCCATATCTCTACCTGCTCGCCCTCGATGGGCCACATCTCAGTAATATCGGTGGCGTAGGTCGTCATAGACACGATATTGGAGGCGGTCCCACCTTCTGCCTCGACTATGCGCACGATGCGGTCCAACGTGACACGGAGCTGATCGAGCTCCGGCCCTCCCTCCGCCTCCGAGTGGCGCGCCGTACAGCCGGAAACGTAGAGTGTGCCTCCGGCTCGGACCGCGCGGACGTAGGTTGGGCCGGCGGGGTATATGTCCTCGTGGTTGTTCCGAGTGATTTTCATGGTCTACCTCAGATATTCGTGGTTTCTCGCCGGGATGTAGGTCCAGCTAGACGAGCCGACATAGGGGAAACCATAAGTCGGCATGGCGCTGGTGCTGCTTACAGCGCCCACGATTCCGTATTCAGCTCGCGATGCCTCTAGATGGTCATACCAGCTTGGGCGTCGGCGTAATCGCTCGCAGGGCCCTACATGCTCCACCAAGCTAGTAGCCGCCGCGCTTGTCGCATACGTAGGGGAAGGGCTTGCCGGTCATGAAGCACTCGAGGTAGTCCACGTACACCTGCCAGCGCCCCGTAAGCAGGTCCGTGGTGTAGGCGGAGGCATGCGGCGTTATGATGACGTTGTGCATGTCCCAGAGGGGGCTGTCACTGGTCAGGGGCTCGGGCTCGAAGGCATCCAGGGCTGCGCCGGCGATACTGCCCGACTGCAGGGCGTCGACCAATGCGTCCTCGTTGACGATGCCTCCCCGGGAGATGACGATGAGGCGGGAGCTCTCCTTCATCAGGCCGAGCCTGCGAGCGTCGATAAGGTTGCGGGTCGCTGGCGTCAGCGGAGCGGTGACGACGAACCAGTCCGACATTGCGAGCAGATCGTCGAGGCGCTCCGGGCCCCAGACTTCCCTGACCTCGGGGAGGTTGTGCGGCTGGACGTCGACGGCGTAGATATTCATGCCGAACCCGTTGGCCCTGCGTGCGACGGCGGCGCCGATGTCGCCCACGGCCAGGATTCCCATGGTGGACTCTTCGAGCTGAACGTAGGTATTGTGGTACTTGCCGGTCTCCCAGCGGTGGAGACGCTGGTCTTCCATAAGCTCCCGCCACCTGTGGGCGAGCATTACGATCATCCCCATCACGTGGTCGGCCATAGGCGCCACGTGGGGGCCCTTCGTGTTGGTGACCACTACGTCGCTCTCGACGAGCTCCGGTATCTTGGTGATCTGGTCGATGCCGGTGCCGGGGCAGTGCACCCATCGAAGCTTCTCGGCGGCGAGGTATACTTCCCGGGAGGGCCAGCCGTAGTATGCGTCGGCGTCCCGTATCTTCTCCATCTGCTCCTCGTCTGTGGAGGCGACAACGAACTCGGCGTCAGGGTAGGCGTTTCTCAAGACGGCGGTCCGCCTCTCGGTCTCGTTTTCCGGCACTCCGGCGAGCAGAATCTTCATGGCGCTGTCCTTTCTCCTCATCATGGGGCCGTGCTGTCAGCCGCTCCGGCCACGGTACATACAAGTCAGGCGGCCCGTACTCTATATCCCATTTGGGCGGTTGGGCAACCCCTGTTTAAGCTATCCACCAAGGGCACGAAGGGTCACAAACTGACACCTACTGGACTAGCAGGCTTCGGAAAAACCTCTTCCTGACCTTCTTCAGACTCCTTCCTAATACAGGAAAGAGGGAAAATTATATCTGAGGGGCACCCTCAGACTCCCGGCAAAGGGGCTCCGCCCTTCTGCACACCCCGTATTTCAGCAGCCTGCTAGGGTAGGATCCCGAGGCTAGTTGGTCAGGGCGCTGCCGGGTCTCGCGCCTCCGCTAGTGCCGACTCGATCTCCTCGCGCGTCTCAGCTTCCGGTTCGCGGGCAAGGGCCGCTTCGAGGGCGGTGATGGCCGGGCGCCCTCCGATGCGCCCAAGCGCCCACGCGGCGTGCGACCTGACCAGCGGCTCTCCCCGGGTCATGCTGCGCGCGAGGCTGGGCACGGCTGAGCGGTCGCCAATGTTGCCGAGGGCGACGCAGACGTTGCGCTGAAGGCCGATTCTCTTTGCCCTCTTGATGGGGCTGTTGCGGAAGCGTTCGCGAAAGGCATCGTCGTCTAGCTCCAGCAGAGGCAGCAGTGCAGGAGCGCCGAAGTCGTGGCGTTGCTCGAATGCCGGCTCGATCCCGCGCTCCGCGTCGCGGTTGACTGGGCATACGTCCTGGCAGATGTCGCACCCAAACACCCAGTCGGCTACCAGGGGACGGAGCTCGCGGGGGATGGGACCGCGCAGCTCGATGGTGAGGAAGGAGATACACTTCCTGTTGTCTATGACGTAGGGGGCGACGATCGCGCCGGTGGGGCAGGCGTCGATACACCTGACGCACTCTCCGCAGTTCTTCAGCAGGGGAGGGTCAGGCCCCAGGTCGAGGTCGGTTATGACCTGGCCCAGCAGGACCCACGAGCCGTGGCTGGGCGTTAGGATGTTGGTGTTCTTGCCGAACCATCCTACCCCGGCGCGTTCGGCGGCGGCTCGGTCGTTCATTGGCCCGTCGTCTACGAATATCCTCGTCCTGACCGGCCTGCCGGCCGCCTCCGGGAGCGCCTCGACGAACCGGCGGAGGCGCTTCTTCATGACGTCATGGTAGTCGTCGCCCCAAGCGTAACGCGCTATCTTGCCGCGTGGGGCAGTCTGCCCGGGCATGGGGTCGCCTGTGAAGTAGCTCATGGCGAGGGAGACTATGGACTTGGCCCCAGGCAGCAGCTTCTCCGGGTGCGTTGCCTTGCGGACGCGCTCTTCGGTGTACCAGGGCAGGCCGTCCATCAGCCCGTCGCGCACGCGTTGCACGGCGGCCTCCTCGTCACGCAGGAAAGGCCCCGCGGAGGCGATGCCGACGAGGTCGAAGCCCATCTCGCGGGCCAGCGTCTTTATGGCCCGTTCAATGCGGGTCGCTGGGCCGCTCTGGGCGACCGGCTTGAGGGAGCGGCTGCGCGGCGGCGATTGACTCATAATTGGCAAGCTCAGATGACAGCCATGCGTGGCAGCACAGCCGCATCCTAGCTAGTTCCAGGCTGTCATCTCGCTTCTGAGGTCGGGACCGAGGCCTTCGTTGTAAGACAGCAGGGCGTTGTCGACGTGGCTGGTGGACCTTGCGCCTATGAGGGCTGCGGAGACGTCTGGGTTGGTCATCACCCAGGCCATGGCAAGACGGACCATGGGCACGCCAAGCTCCTCCGACTTGGCCCTGAGCTGTTCGACGACCCGGAAGTTCCTGTCCGAAAAGTAGACGTCGGCGTGGCCGGGCATGATGTCGTAGCGCGTGCCCTTGGGGAACTTGGAGCGGTCTGGAGTGTACTTTCCGGCGAGGAAGCCGGCGCCCAGGGGGCTGTATGGGGTGACTGCGACGCCCTCCCTGGTGCACAGGGGGAGGAGGTCCCGGTCGGCGTCGGGCACGGCTAGATTGTAGATGGGCTGGGTTATCTGGAAGCGGGCGTAGCCCCTGGAGTCGCTTACGTCCAGGGCCTCTCGCATCTGCTCATAGGAGAAGTTGCTGCATCCGATCGCGCCTATGAGTCCGGCGTTCACCTGCTCATTCAGCGCGTCGAGGGTTTCTGCTATGGGCACGGTGTCGTCGGGGGAGTGCATTTTGTAGACGTCCACGCTGTCGACGCCGAGGTGCTCCAGGCTGCCGTTCAAGGACTTGACGACCTGCTCCGGGCTGCCACCGTAGCTGAACTTGGTGCAGACGGTCACGTCGTCCCGGTTGCCTCGCAGCTTCATCCAGCGACCGATGATCTTCTCGGAGGAGTACATCTCGGTCGTTACCTCTTTCTGGACCTCGCCGCCCTCGGCCTCCTTGCGGCCCGCGTAAGACTGACCGCCACCGTAGCCCTCGGCCGTATCGAAGAAGTCGATGCCGTTCTCGAGGGCGTGATCCATCACCTGGTAGCACGTGTCCTCGTCGATCTCCCTTCCGAAGGTCACGCATCCCAGCCCTATGGAGCTAATGGTGCGTCCCGTGCGTCCCAGCGGCTTTCTGTCAAGCATTGTGGTCTCCTTATATTGGGTTTGGCGTAGGCGCCCACAAGCGACGCCTAAACGAGTCCCTCAGTCTAGCGATCCCAGTCGATTATGACGGCTAGGGCGCTCTCGGGGCTGTTGTAGAGCAGGTGGTAGGCCTCTGGCGTCTGCCGCCACGGCATTCTGTGCGTTATCAGTGGCTCGACGTCGATGCGGCCGGACATCATCATCTCCCCGGCCTCCTTCTGGTGCTCCGACCGGCTTCCTTCTATGCGGATGCCTGATACGAGCATCTTCCTTTGGAGGTCACTCGAGCCCATAGGGACCGAACCGTAGCCCTCCAGAGGGCCGGGCTGGTACTTGGCGATGAGGTGTATTACGCCGTCGCGGCGGGTCATGGCGAGGGACTGCTCGAAGGACTTAACGCCAGCCGGTCCGCCTACGCAATCGACGACGACGTCCGCGCCCTCGCCGCCGGTCCTGTCCATTACGGCCGCGACCGGGTCCTCCTTGGCGGCGTTAATCGTCTCGTCAGCCCCAACTTGGCAGGACACCCCGCACCTGAAGTCCTCGGCGTCTATGGTGATCACCCTGCCGGGCCGGCGCTCCCGCACGGCCTGCGAGTAGAGCAGGCCTATGATGCCCTGTCCCACGACCACGACGGTGTCTCCCGGCTCGACCGGGGTGGTGCGCGCCCACATGACCGCGCTGGTCGCCAGGTGGAGGAATGTGCCATTCTCGTAGCTCATTCCCTCGGGCAGCGGGGCCACGTCCTTGACATCGGCGGTAGGCGACGCCGTGACGTACTGGGCGTGGGGGCCGACCGCTTTGACCTTCTGGCCCACGGCTACGCCCTCGACGCCGACGCCCAGCTTGGTGACGTCGCCGGTGGCGGAGTAGCCCATCATCTCGGCGGGCACAGCCTCCTCCAGGACGTACCGCCTGAACAGCTCAGAGCCCCGGCTGATCAGACTCCTCCTGACCTTGACCTGCGCCTTTTGGTCGTCCGGCTCCGGTATATCGTCGTCCATCATCCGGACGTTGCCGAAGCCCTCCAGCTTGACCACTCGCTTCATTTTCGCCATCGCTAAGTCTCCGTTGCCTACCGGCCCCCGGTCGAGACCGACGCCGTGAAGTCGAGCTCCACGCGGATATTGTCCTCTACGCTCAGGATGAATGCGAGCTTGGGTACGTCGAGATCGAAGGTATCGAAGGTGAAGGAGGTGGATGCCTGGCAGGTGGCTTTTTCCTCGCCGAACTGGGCGGTCACGTCCCAAGTCAGTGGGGAGGTCACACCGTGGAGGGTCATGTCGCCCTTTAGCTTGAAGGTAACCTCGCCGGAGCTGGGCAGGGGCCATGGCAGCCCCTCCGTCTCCTTGGGCACGAAGTCGGCGTTAGGGTGCTGGCTCGTCTCGAAGGTGTTGGTTCGAACGTAGTTGTCGCGGCGGTCGGAATCGCTCTCGAGCGTGCGCAGATCGACGGTGATGCGCGACTGGTCGGCGAACACCACGCCGTCGGCGCCGAAATGGATGACGCCGCTTACGTCCGCGGTCTCGCCGACGGCGTCCTGAGGAGTATTCATTCGCGCAAGGGTCTCGTTCACGCGGTAGCGGGCGAGAGAGCCTTCAGCGATCTGGATTATGGTCTCCCCTGTGGAGGGAGGGGGCGAGACGGTTGCGGGCACCGGGGGCGTTGTGGTCGGTGCTGGGCCGGTGTCGGCGGGGGTGGGAATGCTCTCCGGGGCGGGCTCGGTCCCTCCTCCGCAGGCGGCCAGCGCCGCAAGTACGGCAGCCACGGCGGCGAGCGCAACGAGGATACGTACCGGACGGTAGGTGGTCATCTAAGGGATACGCCTCCGTATTCTCGTAGCGGGGCCCCGCGTTTTGGGGGCGACGCTATGTCCGTTCTCCAGAAAGCACCTTCATAGCTGACGGTAGCCACGCGGTCATATGCAACTTTCCTGGCCTCGCCCAAGGTTGGGGCCTGTCCCACAGCCATAAGGACGCGTCCTCCGTCCGTCACAACCCGCCCGCTGGGGCCGTCAAGGCGCGTCCCGGCGTGGAACAGCACCGTGTCCGGCTGCTCCACGTCAAGGCCGTCGATCTCGAAGCCAGTCTCGTATGTGCCTGGGTACCCTTCAGAGGTCAACACCACACCCACGCAAGGTTGAGGTTCCCAGTCCAGCTTCACAGCGGACAGGTCGCCACGAGCCGCAGCAATCATAACGTCGGCCAAGTCGGTTTTCAATCTGGGGAGCAGCACCTGGGTCTCAGGGTCGCCCAACCGGCAGTTGAACTCGATCACCTGGGGCCCCGTGGCGGTATGCATGAGGCCGGCGTAGAGGGCGCCGACGTAAGGCGTCTCTTCCTCCGAGAGGGCGTGGACGACCGGCTCGATGATCCGGTCGCGCACTTGGCGGTCGATGTCGTCGTTCCACAGGTGGCACGGGGGGGGGGAGTAGGCCCCGACTCCGCCGGTGTTGGGACCGGTGTTGCCGTCCCCCTGGCGCTTGTAGTCGCAGGCAGCAACTAGCGAAGATACGCTGCGCCCATCCACGAACGCGAAGACACTGATCTCTTCACCCTCGAGACACTCCTCGACGAGTACCCGCTCCCCAGAGGCCCCGAACTGCCTCTCCACCATCTGCAGGCGCAGGGCTTCAAGGGCGTCCTCTTTCGTCCTCGCTACCACGACGCCCTTGCCGGCCGCCAGACCGTCGGCCTTGATCACGACGGGCAGGGGTGAGCCTTCCACATATCTCCGCGCTTTGTTGTAGTCGTCGAAAACGGCCGCGCCGGCAGTGGGTACACCGTGGCGGAGCATCAGCTCCTTGGCGAATGCCTTGCTGGTCTCGATGCGCGCCGCAGCCTGCGTGGGGCCAAACAGCAACAGACCGGCCTCCGCGAACCTGTCAGCGATGCCGGCGGCAAGGGACACTTCGGGGCCCACCACTGTAAGGTCGACGGCCCGTTCTCGGGCTAGACGCAGAAGGGCGTCAACGTCCTCAGCGGCGACGGCGACGTTCTCGGCGACTTGCGCCGTACCCGCGTTACCGGGCGCGACAAGCAGCTCCGTCACGCGCGGGCTCTGGCTGAGCTTCCACGCGACGGCGTGCTCCCTGCCCCCGCCGCCAACCACGAGCACTCTCATCTAACGCCAATATCTTGAATAATGTCCGTCTTCCTTCGCCCCGATCCCTGACAGTGTCCTAGTAAGAGGACCAGCGATGGTGCCCGCGCGCGGGCACCTACTCCCATTCTATGGTGCCGGGCGGCTTGCTCGTTATGTCGAAAACGACCCTGTTGACGCCGGGGACCTCGTTGGCGATGCGGTTTGAGATCCGGGCGAGCACCTGGTAGGGGAGTCTGGCCCAGTCGGCGGTCATTGCCTCGGTGCTCGTGACGGCCCGGACGGCGACGACGTGTCCATATGTACGGTAGTCGCCCGTTACGCCCACGGTCTGCGTGTTGGTCAGGACGGCGAAGCTCTGCCACAGGTGGCGGTATAGGTCGTTGCCCTTGATCTCGTCCATTACGACCCAGTCCGCGGCCCGCAGCATCTCCAACTTGTCTCTTGTCACTTCACCCATGACCCGGATCGCCAGGCCCGGGCCTGGGAAGGGCTGCCGGTAGACGACCTCTTCGGCAAGTCCGAGCTCAAGCCCGACCTCGCGCACCTCGTCTTTGAAGAGGTACCGTAGGGGCTCTATCAGCTTCAGCCTCATCCTGCTGGGCAGGCCACCCACGTTGTGGTGTGTCTTGATCTTGGCGGAGACCTTGTTCTCAGGGGTCTTGCTCTCGATGATGTCGGGGTAGAGGGTGCCCTGCGCCAGGAAGTCGACGGCCCCGAGGCGGGATGCTTCGCGCTCGAAGACGCGGATGAACTCCTCGCCGATGACACGGCGCTTCTCCTCGGGGTCTATGACCTCGCTGAGGGCGTCGAGGAACTGGTCGGAGGCGTCGGCGTAGACAAGAGGGATGCAAAGGTGCTTCTCGAAGGTGTCGAGGACGCGCTCGGGCTCCTCGCGGCGAAGCAGGCCGTTGTTGACGAAGATGCACGTGAGCTGGTCGCCGACGGCTTTGTGGATCAAGGTGGCCGCGACCGCGGAGTCCACGCCCCCGGACAGGGCGCAGATGACCTTGCCATCTCCCACCCTGGCCCTGATGTCCTCCACGGCGTCGGCCACGAAGTTGGCGGGGGTCCACAGCGCCCGGCACCCACACACGGAATGGACGAAGTTGTCCAGCAGGGCCTTGCCGTCTGGCGTGTGGACGACTTCGGGGTGGAACTGGATGCCGACGATGCCCTCGCGGTTGCCGATAGCCGCGACGGGAGAGTTCTCCGTGTAGGCGAGGGTCTCAAATCCGGGGGGCGGCGATATGATCCGGTCACCGTGGCTCATCCAGACCGGCATCGAGGCTGGCAGTCCTGTGAACAGCGGGTCGTCCGCCTGATTCTGGTGAAGCACTGCGTGTCCGTACTCGCGCTTGGCGCTGGCGGCTACCTCGCCTCCGAGCTGATGCACGAGCACCTGCATGCCGTAGCAGATGCCCAGGACAGGGAGGCCCTTGTCGTAGACCCAAGGCGGGGCAGTGGGCGCACCCGGCTCGTAGACGCTGGCTGGTCCCCCCGAGAGTATTACGCCGCGTGGGTTGAGGTGCTCGACCGACTCCCAAGCCGCGTCGTGCTCGATGATCTCGCAGTATACCTTCGACTCCCTAACTCGCCTGGCGATCAGGCGGCTGTACTGCGAGCCGAAGTCGATGATGAGGATAGCCTCGCGCTGAGGCTCCGCCGGCCGGTCGGGTGCAGACTCGCGGCCGCGCTTCTGCTGGGCGATTTCCAAGTAGGCGGAAACCTCCAGGTCATCGCTGGCGGCTACCCTGCGGCTGGGAGTAGTAGAGGGGGGCTGAGTCATTGGCGGTGGAGGGTTCCCAAGGCTAGCACCGGCACGGCTGCATGGTCAAGTTGGGGTACTTGTTCGGGGGCCTGGAATGTCGTCATCCCAGGGCAGTCGCATCCTGTTCAACGAGAGAGGGAAACCCCTAAATGTGTCTCATTCTGTCACATTGTGTCTCATTCAGCTTTGGCATGCGAGACAGTGGGTGGCACGAGCGAGGCAGAATGAGAAACCAGCGAGGCGGAATGAGATATTAACGAGACAGAATGAGACACTCCTTCGGCAAGCTCAGGACAGGCTCTTCGCGGGGCGGGCGGGGACGTCTCTAGGCCACAAGCCACAGGGAAGGCGGGTTTGAAACCCGCCCCTACGGCGTGGGGATGAGGAGGAGGGAGGGCCCGCCGGGGGCCGGCCCGTGTCGTCAGCGCTCTCGTCATGTGGTCTCCTCGGTCTTTGGGGGTGTCCAGCAGGGGACACCTGTACAGGAGAGGCTAGCACATACGTTCCCTAGGTGTCAATGGCGACTGTCATCCCGTAGCTGTTCAGACTTGCTGGTGTCTTCTCCACTGGCATAATCCCCTATAAGACAGATGTCTTGATCCCCACCCGCCCGCCCTTTGGAAGCTGGGGCAGAGCCCCCAGGGCCCCTGCCTAAACCCGAATCCACCGAAAGACGACTTTGGGGACAGTCCTTGAAGAAGCCAGAGGGTGCTCCTCTGAATCTGGGAGAATGGTTTTGAAACAGAAAACCGCCCGGAAACAAGGAGCACCCAGTAGATGCTGCCACAGAACAATCCCGACCGTATCGGCGTCGTCTTTGACGACCACCGCCTGGTGGCCAATGCCGGCCTGCTCCTGCCGGCCACCCTTGCACAGCACCTGGGCCTGCGGGAACTCGTCGACCATCACCTCGACCTAGGCTGCGCATCGGGGCGGGCGAACACGGGGGACAAACTGCTGACGCTGGTCGCTTCCGCGCTGGCGGGCGGCGACTTCATCGACGACGCCGATGCGCTGCGTGCTGGTGGGACGGTCGGTGTTCTCGGCTGCGTGGTCAAGGCGCCATCCACCCTGGGCACCTTCCTGCGCAGCTTCCGGTGGGGGCATGTCCGTCAACTCGACCGGGTGAGCCGCCAGTTGCTGGCACGCGCATGGGCCGCTGGGGCCGGACCCGGCGACTCGCCCCTTACCATCGACCTGGACTCCACCATCTGCGAGACCTATGGACTGGACAAAGAAGGGGCGCGACACCACAACTACACCGGCGTGCGGGGCTATCACCCACTGCTGGCCATCGCCGCCGGAACCGGCGATGTGCTGATGTCCCGGCTGCGCGAGGGCCGTGCCAACACCGCTCGCGGCGCTGCCCACTTCCTGCGTGAAACGGTGGGGCGGGTGCGCTACGGTAGGGCCAGCGGCCAACTCACGGTGCGCGCCGACAGCGGCTTCTACGCCCACGCTCTCGTCGCCGTCTGCCGCGAGATGAGTGTCCGCTTCTCCATCACCATCCGCCAGCACAAAGGCCTGCGGGAGTTGATTGAGGCGATCCCCGAGCAGGACTGGACGCCGATTCCCTACTGGATGGACGGCGCCGCCGATGTGGCCGAGACCACCTATACCCCCTTCCAGAGTGAACCCGACGCCGCGCCGGTGCGGCTCATCGTCCGGCGGGTGAAGCCCACGCCCGGTTCCCAGTTGGCCCTCTTCGCCACCTACAGCTATCACGGCTTCATCACCGACCGGGACGGGGAAACCCTGGAACTGGAGGCCGATCATCGCCGCCACGCCGAGATCGAGAACGCCATTCGAGACCTGAAACACGGCGTCGGACTCAACCATCTCCCCTCGGGGCGCTTCGCCGCCAACGGCGCCTGGCTGGCGGTGCAGGTGATGGCACACAACCTCGCCCGCTGGACAGCGCGCATCGGTCTGGCCGAACGGACCGTGACCACCAAGACCCTCAGGCGGCGGGTCTTCGCTCTGGTGGGACGGATCACCCGCTCGGCGCGCCGCCTTACCCTGCATCTTCCCCAGCATTGGACTTGGGAAACCCAGTTCACTCGCGCCATGGCCCGGCTGCGAGCCATTCCACTCCCCGCCTGAACTGCCAGCCTGCAACTGACCCAACTTCCCTGAAAACTCGTGCCACCCCGGTCCCGCGAGAGTTCCCTGCTGCGTATTCTCTCGCCATCCCGCGCATCGCAGCTCCCGCAGAGGGCCATAGGGGCGCAAGGCGGCGACTGAAGACCGTTCGCCGACCTCCAATCTACCCCAATGAGCCCAGCCATCTCCCCTGTAGCTCCCTCACCCACCCTGCCGCTGTCCTCACGCCGTCCATCGGTGTCCTTCGGTGGATTCGGGCTAAAGGGTCGAACCCCTCTGGACTCCTCCTTCGTACCTTGCGGAGTCTGAACAGTTCCGTCATCCCGTCCAGGGCAATCGCATTATGATCAAAATCAGCTTTGGACAGCCTGCGCTCTCCTCCCCTACGGGCGCCCTATGTTTCAGAGCCGGTCAAGGTCGAAATGCAAAAGCCCTGCTTGTTCGGGCGCGGCGCAGATACAATTCTTGACTTCGAGGTCCGAGTTGTGGTATTCAACGGGCCATGAAAGGTAGCCGTGGGGGCGCCTGAAGGCTTCGATACTTTGGTTCCAGAATAGGGAGGAGATGGATCTATGAATAGGATGAGAGCTTTGTTCGCAGTGGTTGTGGCTCTGCTTCTGCTCGCCTCTTGGGCATGTACCAGAGAGGTGGTGAAGGAGGTACCGGTAGAGGTGGTGGTGGAGAAGGAGGTGGTCAAGGAAGTAATGGTCCCCGGTGAGACAGTCGTCGTGGAGAAAGAGGTGGTCAAGACGGTCGAGGTGCCGGTGGAGAGGGTGGTGGAGAAAGAGGTAGTCAAGGTAGTCGAGGTGGAGAAGGAGGTGGTGAGGATAGTCGAGGTTGAGCGCGACGAGGAGAAGGTCTTGAACATCCGCATGTCCAGCATGCCGCCCAGCTTCCCGCCGCATACGACGGGCAGCGGGGCAGTGGTGCAGGTCATGGGGTACATGTTCCCACGCCTGGCGCAGCCGGACCCGACGATCGGGAGGTGGGTCCCGGACCTGGCCGAGAGGTGGGACGTCGCCCCCGATGGCAGCAAATGGACCTTCTACCTTCGCAAGAACGCGGTGTGGAACGACGGAATGCCGATTATCGCCGAGGACGTCAAGGCATCCTTCGAGTCGTACCTCCTCCCAGAGGCAGGGTGGTGGATGCACGCGATGTTCAATGACGTAGCTGGGGCCAAAGAGTTCCTCGAAGGCACTGCCGAGGAGATATCCGGCTTTACCGTCATAGATGACAACACATTCTCGCTCGACATGTCGACTCCTACGGTGTCCTTCCTGGACACGCTCAATGCCCTCTGTGGCTTGGCGCCGCCGCCGGTCCTCCCCGCGCACATTCTGAAGGACATACCGGACGACCAGCTCCTCGAGCACGATTTCTGGTCGAGCGGCTTCATGGGCGGTGGACCTTTCAAGTTCGTCGAGTGGGTCCCGGACCAGTACATGGAGATGGAGGCTAACGATGAGTACTACTTCGGGAGGCCGAAGATAGACCGCCTCATCCTGGCCGTCATCCCATCGGCAGACGCGACCCAGATCGCCATGCAGCGAGGAGAGATTGACGTGACCGTGCGCGGCGGGGTCACGAACGACGCCGCGCAATCGATGCTCCTGGACCCCCGGTTCGACGTCTACGCGACAGCGGGCACCGTCGCGGTGGGATTCGGCTTTAACCAGCGGCACGACCATCTGAAGGACGTACGTCTGCGGCAGGCCTGGGTACACGCCCTCGACCGGCAGCTGCTGCTGGACAAGTTCCTGAATGGACTGGGAAGTGTAATAAACAGTCCCCTGGTACACAGCTGGTACCAGAAGTCGGAATGGGACGATGCGTTCCCGTACGACCCCGACAAGTCGAGAGCGCTGCTCGCGGAGATGAACTGGGACCCCAACCAGGTAGTCACGGTGCAGGCAGGGGCTCCGAGGGACGAAGAGGGGCGAGCGCGTCTTGCGATCATGCAGCAGATGCTTGGGGACGTGGGTATCAAGATAGAGTACGACACAGAACCGGGCGCGGCCGGACAGAACAAGTGGTACGACACCCACGAGACTGAGGTGCTGTACTCAGGCTGGGGGACGTTCGGCAGCCCGACCGGGTGGCTCTCACACGTCAACAGGCCGATCGAGGAGGGTGAGTTCTACTACTACAACGCTGACTTGGCGGGACTGACCAACAAGGGGGCTTCGGCAACCGATCGGGAAGAGGCCGCGATGATCTGGCAGCAGATCGTCGAAGATTTCTTCCACAAGGACCTTCCCTGGGTGGGTCTGCACACCGGCGCCGGGGTCAAGGTTAAGAACACGCGTTTCTACATGCCGCATTTCGGAGAGATCCCGAAGCCGTTACAGCTTTCCCAAATCAAGGTTTACCCGGTCCACGTGGGACGCGACGACAACTGGCAGTACCACGTCGAGCAGTGGGACATAAGGGACTAGCAGAATTCCGGGATTCGTTCAGGAAGACTAGGGATGTACGCGGTCGGCTCGAGCAGATTTCTGGCCGGGCCGGCCGCGCACTCTTCTCGTCCAAGTAAGCCGCAATCGAACTTCTCGAGAGCGTCTACCTACTCTCGGGGGTCAGTGATAGACTGCCAGTCGGATGCGGGCAGGGAGATCTTCTTGGCCAAGCTCCACTCCTCGCGAGAGATCCGCAGGGAGGGGATGGGGAAAGCCAGGCAATGAGGAAAATGTGGACCAGTGACCGAACCACGTATTCAGATCGTGTGTTCGTATAGTGTCGAGTGGCCGCGCAACTCGGAGGGATCGATAGCCGTGCTGCCCGATGGGCGCTGGCTGCTGGCCTGGAGCGCCTTCTACGGCGGGTTCTGGGACGACGCCCCCGCACACATAATGGGCAAATGGTCGCACGACAAGGGCGAAACGTGGAGCGAACCCCTCATAGTGAAGGAGAACGATGCCGAGCGCTGCGTGGCATCGGCAAGCCTTGCTGTGATTGACGACGGCAGCATCGGCCTCGTCTACTGCCACAAGAAGAATGAGACCGATGAATGCAGGCCCTTCTTCCAGAAGTCCTCGGACGGAGGGCAGAGCTTCGGTCCCGATAAGGCAATGGTTCCCGCGACCATGACACCATGGTATGGCGGCGCTCTTAACGGCAGCCTGTTCCAGATGTCCACCGGCCGCCTAGTAGCGCCGATCTATGCACCCCAAGCCGTGATGGCCGCCTATTCGGACGACAGGGGCGAATCCTGGGAGCTAAGCTCCCAGGGCACCACGGTGGAGGGCCCCGGCCCGTACTATGCATATCCTTCAGGCGGGGCTGCCGAGCCCGTTGCCTTCGAACGGAGAGACGGGACGCTGCTCTTTCTCTTCCGTACCGCTCTCGGAACGCTTTACGCAGCTGAGTCCGCGGACGGTGGGGAGACCCTCTCGGATGCTTATGACACAGGACTCATGTCACCACGGGTCCCATGCGCCGTGGGACGGATACCCGCCACGGGAGATATTCTGATAGTGTGGAACAGGGCACGGCCGTTGCCGAATGACCATGGTCCGAGAACTCCTCTCACGGCCGCGATCTCACGGGACGAAGGTAAGACGTGGGAGAACGTCAAAGACCTCGAGCCTGACAGGGATACCATCAACACGTACGCGTCGCTTGCGTTCGATGGCGATTTGGTGCTTGTCATCTACTCCTTGGGGCAAGTCGACGTCGAAGACAAGTGGGGGACCAAGACCTCCTTCAGGAGTCTGCCGGCGCTCAAGCTCGCGCGGGTCCCGTACCAATGGTTCTATGAGTGACAACCGTCGGAAATCGCGTAGACGATCGAAGGTATGTGCGGTTACCCCAGGCGAGACTGTGCCTGGTGTGCGCACATTTGGCATATCCTCGTAGCGGAGCAGCTCCTTCATGCAAACGTACATTGCGCGGCGCCTGCTTATCGCTATTCCTATGCTGATAGGCATCACCATGATGACCTATGCGTTCATAAACCTGGCGCCGGGAGACCCCGTATCCGCCATGGCGGACCCTCAGCTGACCCTGGGCAGAGCCAATCCTAAACAGCTCGAACGGTTGGGGCTCCATAAGCCCGTAGCGGTCCGGTACGTGATTTGGCTCCGAGAGCTTGCAACGGGCAACTTCGGCTATTCGTACCAGTCAGGCCAGCCGGTGCTAAAGATTATCAGGGCACGAGTGCTGCCGACGCTGGAGCTGACTTCTGTTGCCCTGGTGCTGTCCGTGGTGTCGGGCACTGTATTCGGAGTCATTGCCGCCCTGCGACAGTACAGCATCTACGACTATGTGCTTAGCGTGGCCGCCCTGGTCGGCCTTTCGATCCCTACATTCTTCTTCGCGCTGCTGGCGCTCTACGTCTTCGCGGCCCTGTTGCCCGTCTTTCCCTCCTTCGGCATGACCACCTATGGTACCGACTACTCGGCACTCGACAATCTTCACCACCTCATACTGCCCGCGACCGTGCTCGCGATCGATTCGATGGCGAGTAATACCCGCTACGCCCGCACAGCGATGCTGGAAGTGATGAAGTCGGACTACGTGACTACTGCCAGGGCCAAGGGGCTGTCCGAGTTTTCGGTGATCGGCAGACACGCCTTCAAGAACGCGCTGCTGCCGCTGATCACCATCACTACTCTGCGGCTTCCTTTCCTATTTGGTGGCGCCTTCCTCATCGAGTATATGTTCGCATGGCCGGGAATGGGCCAGCTGGGAATCCAGGCAACCTTCATGCGTGACTACACGGTCCTGATGGGGCTGGCGGTCATCATCGCCGTCCTGGTGCTTGGGGCGAACCTGCTGGCCGATGTGTTGTACGCCTACGCCGACCCGCGCGTTCGACTGACGTGAGCCGTCCGGACAACAGCCCTCAAAGGACCCAGCGAAATGTCGACAGTCAATGACACCAGAGACGCAACTCTCGGAGCGTCGGCCATTCCCCGCAGGTCTTCTCGAGGCGTTTGGCCGCGGTTCCGCCGCCACCGCCTGGCGCTCATCGGACTCGGCATTCTAGTTGTCTTTAGCGTCATGGCCATCCTCGCCCCGTGGGTATCCATCAACGACCCCATCCGGGCGGACGTGTTCAACCTCAAGTCGGCGCCAAGCCGCGACCACATCCTGGGCACCGACTCCGCCGGACGCGACATCTTTGCAAGGATAGTCCACGCCGGGCGTGTCTCATTGAGCGTGGGTATTGTCGCCGCTCTGATCTCCTCAGCGATCGGCACCATCGTCGGGCTAGTCTCGGGGTACGTTGGGGGGTGGGTGGACAACCTGCTCCAGCGCTTCACCGAGCTGGTGATGACCATCCCGACTTTCTTTGCCTTGATCTTACTGGTCTCGGTACTCGGGGCAAGCGTCTGGAACCTGATGGCGGTGATCGGCGCGCTCGGGTGGACAGGGCTGGAACGGCTCGTCCGAGGACAGGTGCTTTCCCTGCGCGAGATGGACTACGTCACTGCGGCGCGGGCGATCGGCGGCAGCCACGGTCGTCTGATGTTTACCCACATCTTCCCCGGTATCGTGCCTTACGTCGCGGTAGCAGCCACGCTTTCACTGGCGGGGGCCATACTCAGCGAAGCGGGCCTCAGCTTCCTGGGGCTGGGTATCAAGATTCCAACGCCTACTTGGGGAAACATGATGACTTCCGGCCAATCCCTCCACATACTCGAGAACCAGCCCTGGCTCTGGCTTCCTCCAGGAATCGCGATCTCCATGACGGTCATCGCCGTAAACTTTTTGGGCGACGGCCTGCGAGACGCGCTCGACCCACGCACAAGGATAGAATGACTCCCCGCGGGACGGGGCAATCCAACGTCCGCTAAGGGCGGTTAGGGTGACCCCCGGAGCTGCCGAGAGGCACATCGCAAGCCCGGTGAGAACGGCGTTGCGGCGCTAGTGCACGACCTCTATGGTGTGCGCCATGCCGCGGTCCTCCCAGGTACGGCTGTACATGTACAGGGAATCGAGGTCGGCGGGGACAGTGAATTCGACCACCTCTTGGTCGCCAGCCCAGAGCTTGAGGTCAGCAAACCTCTCACCCTTAACTCTGCTTCTTCTTTCCCTGCTTACAGCAAGGCCAAAGTCGATTCACCAGCACTCGTCAGGGTCGGTGAACGTGTTCGTAACGATGAACCTCACCTTCTTGCCGGCCGGCACGGTCAAGGGGCCGTCGAACTCGAAGATGTACTTGTAGTTCTCGTCCCACGTTATGTCGATGTAGATCGTTTTGGCTATAGGTTCATCGTCAACAGACTCCGCTGCGGAGCCGTCGTCCGAGCTGGGGAGTGGCCATGTGACCGATGCGGGCAGGACCGTCATGGCCGGATCGAACTCAACGTAGGAGGCTGCAGAATCCTCGGCGCTGGCCCGCTCCGTGGGCGAAACCAAGCTAGCTTCTGACTCCGCCCGCCCGTTATCGGGCTCTACGGAAAGGGTCGAGTCATTGCCGCAGCCGATACCCGCAGCGAATAGTACTGAGAGGACGCCCCATAGGGCCAGTTTCAGCATACCCGTCAGCCCCGGATGAACGTTGCAGACAGCGCCATCATACCATAGGGAGTCGCGTGCAGAGGGCACACGTAGCTGTGCAGGCCTCGCGGGATGTTGCGGGTATTGGCAAGGGGCGGAGAGGATTCCCTTACTTCTTCCCCGTCCGACGGGGGAAGAATGAGATGGGGGTCCGCTAACTCCGAACTGTGGCGCGAGGCAGATTACCGGCAGATACGAAATCTTGACATAGAGGTCGGAGTTGTGATAAGCAACGTCTTGCAGGGGGGGAGGTTCTGCGGATCTCGGTATTCGGGCACCAACGGTTTTCGTTGTCGTGTTTCTTGTCGCAGCGGTTTTCGATCAAGGGAGGAGATTGATCTATGAATAGCCTGAGAGTTCTGTTCGCAGTGGTCGCAGCCCTAGTTGTGGTGGCCTCCTTGGCGTGCACGAAGGAGGTGGTGAAGGAAGTACAGGTAGAGGTGGTGGTGGAGAAGGAGGTCGTCAAGGAAGTAATGATCCCCGGTGAGACGATCGTCGTGGAGAAGGAGGTCGTCAAGGAAGTAATGATCCCCGGTGAGACGATCGTCGTGGAGAAAGAGGTCGTCAAGGAAGTAATGGTCCCCGGCGAGACGGTCGTCGTGGAGAAGGAGGTGGTCAAGGAGGTTGAGGTAGAGGTGGTGGTGGAGAAAGAGGTGGTCAAGGAAGTGATGGTCCCCGGCGAGACGGTCGTCGTGGAGAAGGAAGTCATAAAAGAGGTGGAGGTGGTCAAGGAGATCGTAGTCGAGGTGCCTAAGGGGCCGGAAGAGGAGGTCATCAACCTGAGGATGTCCTCCATGGTCCTCAAGTTCGCGCCGTACACGGCGGTCAGCGGGGCTGTGAGCGCTGTTGGGAACTACGTGTTCTCGCACATGGTATTCGCCGACCCGCATAACTACGAGTACATTCCGGACCTGCCGGAGAGGTGGGAGATCAGCCCGAGCGGCGATTCCTACACCTTCTTCCTGAGGAAGAACGCCACCTGGCACGACGGAACACCGGTAACCGCCCATGACGTGGAGTTCACCTTCCAGACGTACATCAACCCCGAGTCCCTAGTGAGGGTCCCCAAGTCCCTCGAGATGGTAAAGGGGGCGGGGGCTGTCATAGACGGTGAGGCAGACGCTGCCACCGGCATTACCGTGATCGACGATCACACCATCAAGTTCGACATGGAGTTTCCCACGGGCGTGTTCCTCAATGCCCTATACCTCAAGCCTGTCCTGCCCAAACACGTCCTGGGCGAGCTGCCGATGAACATGATCGACGAGGACAAGTTCTTCGTCGACGGCATGATGGGATCGGGGCCGTACACGTTCGTACAGCACCAGCCCGATAATTTCCTGGAGTTCGAAGCAAACCCCGACTACTACTTCGGAAGGCCGAAAATCGACCGTGTCTTCATGCACGTCATCCCCTCGCCGGACTCGACCCAGATCGCCATGCAACGAGGCGAGATCGACGTCAGCAGGCGTGGAGGCCTCTCGATAGAGGGGTACAAGGCGTTCATCCAGGACCCGCGGTTCGTCGTGGCCGCGGTTGCGGCCCAGATGACAAACGCAGGGTACGGATTCAACCTTCGCAACCCGTGGCTGCAGGACAGGCGGGTCCGCCAAGCGTGGCTGATGGCCATCGACCGCCGGAAGCTGGTGGACACGTATGCAAACGGCCTTGGGAACATCTACAACTCGACTCTTCATCTACCTCCCGGCTCGCACACCATGGAGATGGACGCCCTCTACCCGTTCGACCCGAAGGCCGCCAGGATGCTCTTGGAGGAGGCCGACTGGGACTTCGACCGTGTAGTCGAGGTGTCGATTGGCGTCGTCTCGGACCCGGCCCGGAGGGCCCAGTATGCCGTCGAGCAGCAGATGCTAGCGGAGGCGGGCTTTAAGACCGAGTACGTAGAGTACGAGGGAGCGGTATCCACAGAGAGGTGGTACACGAACCCGCGGACCAAGGAGGAAGGCGGCGTCGAAGTGACACGCGGCGGCGGCTGGGGTGGAAGTGTGCTGAACAGCAGGTACTACTACGACTCGACCGGCCCGGACCCCCACGGCTATACCACCCCCGAGATGGACGCGCTATTCGACCGCGGCCCGAAGGCGCTGTCGACCAGCGAGATGGAGGAGATCGGTAAGGCGATAAACGAGATGCTGGTAAGGGACCTGCCCGTGGCCCCGCTCTGGTCGGGGGCCCGCCTGTTTACCTATGCCAGCAAGGTCTTCGTACCGGGCTTCGGCAACCGTCCCCAGCCGAGTTCGCTTAGGGAGATCGACATCATGCCGATCATGATGTGGAACGCCAACTGGTTCTACCACATCGAGCAGTGGGACGTCAGGGAGGAATAAGGTCAGCAGCTTGGGCCGTCACTGGGGATTTCTCCGGTGGCGGCCGGGACCTCTGGCTTTCCAGGGGCCCCGGAATCGAAAGTAACGCAGCGGCGCGGCCGGTCTGGCGGGGAGTATACGGCGAAGGCCCGCACCCCCGCGAGGTTGGGCGCGTCGTTGGTAGTCCGGCCCTCTTGACCGAATGCTCAGGACTGTATACCAGAGGCCAATCCGCCCATGACAGCATACATTGCGCGCCGAGCCCTGATCAGCATTCCGATGCTGCTGGCCATCTCGTTGATAACGTTCATATTCATTAACGTGGCGCCGGGCGACCCTGTCAGCGCAATGATAGACCCAGAGCGGGGACAGGAGTCCATCGAGAACCAGGAGGCCCTGCGGAGACATCTGGGGCTGGACAAGCCGATTCCGGTCCGGTACCTCATCTGGCTCAGAGAGATCGTCCAGGGCAACTTCGGCTATTCGTATCACAACGGCCTGCCGGTGTTGAGTCTCATATACTCCCGCTTCTGGGCCACCATGGAGCTGACCACGACGGCCATAGTGATAGCGACGTTGCTCGGCACATTGTTCGGGGTGATCGCGGCCCTGAGGCAGTACAGCGCGTATGACTACGGACTTACGGTGGCCTCACTGTTCGGCATTTCGATCCCGACGTTCTTCTTCGCGCTCATGGCGCTGTACGTCTTCTCCGCCAGGTTCGAGTTGCTGCCCGCTTTCGGCATGTACAAAGCGATGGATGGATACACTATTACGTCGAACCTTTACCACCTGATATTGCCCGCGTCGGTGCTTGCCATCGATTCGATGGCGGGCAATACCCGCTTCGCCCGCACAGCGATGCTGGAGGTGCTCAAGGCCGACTATGTGACGACCGCGCGGTCGAAGGGGCTGTCGGAACTCGTCGTAATCGGCAGGCACGCTTTCCGAAACGCCCTTCTTCCGTTGATCACTATCACCATGCTGCGGTTGCCAGGGCTGATCGGAGGCGCCATACTGGTCGAGTACATGTTCTCCTGGCCCGGGATGGGCCGTATGTCCCTTGACGCCATACACGCCAGGGACTACCCGGTGCTGATGGGGCTGACGTTCATCGGCGCCACGCTTGTTCTCCTCGCAAATCTGATCGCCGACATACTGTATGCTTACGCCGACCCACGTATCCGGCAGCCGTGACCTCATGAAGGAACAAGACGGGATGGACAATGGCGACTAGCGATGAGGCCAGGCAAGAACTAGCCGCTCCGCTGGCAGAGGGCCCCGCGCGAAAATCGCAGCAGACCGCTTGGCGGCGCTTCCGGCGACACCACATGGCGATCCTGGGTCTCGCAATACTGGCCGTCTTCGGCATCCTGGTCATCTTTGCGCCATTGATTGCCTGGCACCACCCCTATCACACGGACCTGGACCTATATAGAGCTGCCCCCACATGGGACCACATCCTCGGCAATGACGATGCCGGGCGGGATGTCTTCGCGAGGCTCCTCTACGGCGGCCGCGTCTCCATGAGCGTGGGCATTGTCGCCGCCCTCATCGCCTCGCTCATCGGCGCCGTCATAGGGCTCGTATCGGGATACATAGGCGGATGGGTAGACAACCTGCTCCAGCGCTTCACCGAGCTGGTCATGACCTTCCCATCCTTCTTCGCGTTGATCATACTCGTCTCGGTGGTCGGCCCAAGCATCTACAACCTGATGATAGTAATAGGCTTCCTAGGCTGGACCGGTAAGGCCCGGCTCGTTCGCGGACAGGTGCTCTCCGTGCGCCAGATGGACTACGTGACCGCCGCGCGCGCTGTAGGCGCGACCCAAGGGCGTCTGATGTTCGTCCATATCCTTCCCACCGTCATGGGCTACGTCGCGGTGGCGGGCATGCTGACGGTGGCCGGAGCCATCATTACGGAGGCATCCCTGAGCTTCCTGGGGCTGGGCGTGCGGATGCCTACGCCCACGTGGGGAAACATGATCACGGGCGCTCAGTCGCTGTACGTGCTCAAAGAGCTGCCGTGGATATGGGTCCCCCCAGGGGTGGCCATCTCTATTACGGTAATAGCCGTGAACTTCGTTGGCGACGGCCTCCGGGACGCTCTCGACCCGCGGACCCGGATAGAGTGAATCCCTGGACGCGTGGGGAGGGCTGAGCCATGCGATGGTGGGCGCCGCCGGTTGTTCTCGCCTCTCTCATCCTTGTCTTGGGGGCAGCCGGGGCGTGCGGCGGAGATAACCAAGCATCCACGGGCACGGAAGTACCTGAGGGGGTGCAGGAAAGGGTCTACTTCATCGAACCCGCGGACGGGGCGGAGGTCGTAAGTCCCGTTCTCGTCAAGATGGGGACTGAGGGACTTACCGTGAGAAAACCCCTCGAGTTCCAGATAGAGCGAGGATACGGGCACCACCACCTGTTCATCGACGACACCGACATGGCGGTAAGGAGACGCTCCCACACGACAAAATCATACAGTACCGATCAGAACACAATAGCGCACGACAGCACCCACCTGCACTTTCATGAAGAACAGACTGAGACCCTGTTGAAGCTGGAGCCAGGAGAGCACACGCTCACGTTGATCTTCGGAGACGACTTCAACCTCCCCTATGACCCGTTTCTAACCGAGACGATCACCATCACCGTCGTTACCGGAGAGAGCCAGGTCTTCATCATCGAGCCTGAGGACGAGGCCCAGATCAAGGAGTTCCCATTCAACGTCAAGATTGGCTCGGAAGGGTTCGACGAGAGCTCGGGACACTACGTGATAGTGTGGGGCGTAGACGACCCGTACTCCGCCAAGGGCCAGCCGGTGCCCACCGACGAGCAACATATCCACCTGGAGCCGGGTCAACTGGAGGTCCAATTGGACCTATCAGGGGGGCAACAGCCGATTCACGTAGTTTTCGTGGACGAGAACAAGATGGTTATGGACCAATCACTGTCGGACTCGATCAGCGTCACCATCTGGAAGGCTGTAACCGATGACATTCCGGCTGGGAACATCCGTTTCGAGGACTACTCCGAAAAGGTATCCACTCCCGAGCCGGACAACTAAAGACCCTCATGCGTGGTCTGAATGCCAGTCCTTTGATGGACTGACGGGCGGAAGAGGGTGCGGGCCGCTGCGTCAGATATAGGGCCAGCGGTTGGCGGATTTGATACGATAGCATCCGAGGCTCCGGTTGTAGTCGTCCCTCTCAATGACCGCTATCTGTGCGTCCCAAACTCAACAGCTAGACACCGCAGTGCACCTGTTGCGCGGCGGCGGTGTAGTGGCCATACCCACGGATACTCTCTACGGCTTGGCTGCGGCAGCATCTGACGCTGGGGCAGTAGAGCGCCTCTACCAGATAAAGGGCCGTCCCGCGACGATGGCGGTCCCGCTACTCATCGCCGACGAGAGCCAGCTCGACGCCTACAGCGCATGCGTGTCCGAGGCCGCACGCAAGCTCGCGCGGGCGTTCTTCCCGGGAGCTCTCACCCTGGTGGTTCCCAAGGGCGGTCTCGTGCTCGACGTTGTGAGCGGGGGAGGGGACAGCATCGCTCTCCGCGTGCCTGACCACCCCGTCCCAAGGGAAATCGTTCGCCAGCTTGGCGGTGCCATAACCGGCACGAGCGCCAACCGCAGCGGGGCCGCGAGCCCGACGACGGCGCAGGATGTGAGGAGTCAGATCGGGGCGGAAGTGGACATGATCGTAGACGGCGGCGAGTGTCGAGGTGGGGTAGCATCTACCGTGGTAGACGTAACAGGCCCATTGCCAATGATCCTACGCCAGGGGTCCGTGTCCAAGGAAGAGCTGGAGGCGGCACTTGGCATGGAGGTTAACGAGTCAGTGAGCCAATTGATATGACAACCTACGAGTTCGCGTCCAGCCTCGGGGCCAAGGTGGAATCAGGCTTGCGCGGCGTCTTGGAGTCGCGCCGGATGCCGCTGTACGGGATGATGTCCTACCACATGGGATGGACGGACCGGAGCGGGAATTCCGTGACCCCTCGGCAACTGGCGCGCACCCACGGCGTCACCTGCCTTGCCGCGTGCATGGCGTGCGGGGGTGACGCGGAGAGCGCCATGCCAGCGGCGGCGGCGGTAGAGTTGGTGGAGAACTTTACCCAGATACACGACGACGTACAGGGAGGCCGCCCGCAGCGGGACGGACGCGATGCCGTCTGGTGGGTATGGGGCCCGGCGCAGGCCATAAACGCAGGCGACGGTATGCACGCGCTGGCACGGTTGGCAATGTTCCAGCTCCGCGCCGAGCACACGCCGCCGGAAACGACCTACCGGGCCGTCCGCCTGCTGGACGAAGCGAGCCTGGAGTTATGCGAGGGCAGGTTCGAGGAACTGGAGACCCAGGAGCGTATCGACCTCAGCGTCGACTCCTACATAGAAACGGCGTCCAAAAAGACGGGGGCCCTATACGAGTGTGCCATGAAGCTTGGCGCGCTTTTGGCATCCGCTGAAGAGCACACCGTTGAGGCCTTGGGGCTTTGCGGGCGCAACGCCGGAATAGCGCTGCAGATTCGGCGCGACCTACTGGAGCTGTGGCCTTCCGGCACCGGCGAGTCCAGCCCAAGCGCTGCAGTGCTGAACAAGACCAAGTTGCTCCCTGTAGTTTATGCGGTGCAAGAAGCTAACATAAACGACAAAAGGCGCTTAGGTGACGTATATTTCAAGCGGGTGCTCGAGGCAGGGGATGTCGAGGTGGTCAGAGAGACCGTCGAGAGGCTGGGAGGTCGGCAATACTGTGAAGGGAGGGTGGACGAGTACACGACCAAGGCCCAACAAGAGGCCGCCGACGCCGAGCTTACCGATGACGGGATGGAGACGGTCAGT
Source organism: Dehalococcoidia bacterium (assembly GCA_965262055.1). Taxonomy (GTDB): domain Bacteria; phylum Chloroflexota; class Dehalococcoidia; order Lucifugimonadales. The sequence continues at coordinate 3,346,072 of CBDHEI010000002.1, read as the reverse complement.
CAGGTACTGAGATTTCTCCTGGAAAGCGCCGACGCGGCATGAGGAGGGTACTCGTAATTGGCAGCGGCGGCGCGGGTAAGACAACCCTGGCGCTCGAGGTGGGCGAGATCACGGGCATACCGGTCGTCCACCTCGATAAGCTGCACTGGGGACCTGGGTGGACCATGCCCGATGGAAGGGTCTGGCGGGGGCGCCTCGAGGAGGCCATGTCGAGAGACGGATGGATCCTCGACGGCAACTACAGCGGCTCTCTGGACATCAGGCTCGCCAAAGCCGATACGGTCCTGCTCATCGACTTCCCGCCGTACGTCTGCGTGTGGAGGGCCATCAGGAGATACATGCAGTATCGTGGCGCGACCCGGCCGGACATGGCGCCGGACTGCGAGGAGAGGCTGACGTTGAGCTTTCTCTATTGGATATGGACCTTCAGGAGCCGCAGGGTCGCGGCGATCACGCAGATGATCGATGAGCATGCTCACGAAGCCGATGTCTTCGTATTCGGGAGCCAGGGGCAGGTCGACCAGTATGTCGAGGCGCTCAGGGCCGGTAGGGCCAGGCAGCCTGGGACCGTGCACGAGAGATGACTTCAAAGAAGACCATCGAAGACATTGACCTTGCGGGAAAGGCGGTACTGGTCCGCGTGGACTTCAACGTCCCATTCGCACCAGGTACGACGCAGATATCGGACGAATCACGGATCATGGCCTCGGTGCCGACCATAGAGTACCTGCGCAGACGCGGGTGCAGGGTGGTGCTGTGCTCCCACGTGGGGAGGCCCGGCGGCAAGATCGTCGACGAGCTGAGGCTCGCCACGGTCTCGGCCAGGCTCTCGGAGATACTGGGGGCGCCCGTGGCGCAGGCCGACAATTGCGTGGGGATAGGCGTTAGGGCCATGGCCGCTGGATTGGAGCCCGGCGGCGTGCTGATGTTGGAGAATACGAGGTTTCACCCGGAGGAGGAGAGCAACGACCCGGAGTTTGCCTCGCAGCTTGCGAAGCTGGCCGATGTGTACGTCAACGACGCTTTCGGAGCGGCGCACAGGGCCCACGCCTCCGTGGAGGGCGTGGCACGCCACCTACCGGCTGTGGCGGGTCTGCTGCTCGCACGGGAGCTCGACATGCTGGGGAGGGTCCTAGAGTCCCCGGAGCGTCCCTTCGCGGCAATCTTCGGAGGCGCCAAGGTATCTGACAAGTTGGCGGCGTTGCAGCGACTCTCGTCCAGGGCTGATACTCTCATCGTGGGCGGCGGCATGGCAGCCACGTTTCTGGCCGCGAGGGGCTTGGAGGTTGGAGGCTCCGCTGTCGAGGAAGATATGGTGGGCGACGCGGGACGGCTGGTGGAGACAGCGGCGGCAGAGGGGCGGGATATGCTTTTACCCGTCGACGTGGTGATCGCCAGCGACTTCGCGGAGGGTGCCGCGTACAGAACGGTGGACGCCGACTCCATTCCCGAAGGGTGGATGATAATGGACGTCGGGCCCCAGACAGCAGACGCCTTCTCGGCGGCGCTGGCTCCGGCCAAGACGATCGTATGGAACGGCCCGGCGGGGGTATTCGAGTGGGAGGCGTTCTCGCAAGGCACCAAGCGCATCGCCGTGGCGGTAGCCGGCCTGCGCGGAGCTACGACTATCGTAGGAGGCGGCTCCACAGCCGAGGCGGTAGCAAATCTCGGCCTGGCCGATAAGATGTCCCACGTATCTACCGGAGGAGGCGCCTCCCTAGACTATCTCGCCGGCGAGACACTGCCAGGCGTCGCGGCCCTGATGGACCGGTGAGATGATCGACTTCCCGTACATCGCCGACATATGCCGGCGGACAGACAGCAAGATCGTCATGCTGGTTGTGGACGGCCTGGGAGGCGCGCCCCACCCGGAGACAGGGCTCTCCGAGCTCGAAACAGCGTCGCTGCCCAATCTGGACAGGCTCGCCCAGGAGAGCGCCGCCGGGATGACGACTCCCGTCGCTCCGGGCGTCACGCCGGGCAGCGGTCCGGGGCACATGGCACTATTCGGCTACGATCCCGTGAAGTACCTGATGGGCCGGGGCGTCCTGGAGGCGCTGGGAATCGGCGTCCAGCTGCGCGACAGCGACGTAGCAGCACGCGGCAACCTGTGCACGGTGGACGCCAAAGGGCTGCTCGTGGACCGTAGGGCAGGCCGGATACCGAGTGAGGAGAGCGCGCCGGTCGTGGAGCGCCTAGCGGGGATAGAGGTCCCGGGCGTCGACGCCTCGGTACACATGGTTAAGGAGCACAGGTTCGTGTTGGTGCTACGGGGCAGCAGACTAGGTGAAGCGGTTAGCGAGACGGACCCTCAAGTCGAAGGTGTCCCTGCCCTGAAAGCGACGGCCCTTACGCCGGACTCCGAAAGAACTGCAGTGGCAGCGAACCGCTTCGTGGAGGGGGCTAGGGGTGCGCTTCGAGACCGGGAAACAGCCAACATGGTGCTGCTGCGCGGCTTTTCACGGCTGCCGCGCCTGCGGGACATGGGAGAGGCGTACAAGCTGAATCCGGCAGCCGTCGCCGCCTATCCCATGTACAGAGGGCTGGCGAAGATCGTTGGAATGAAGGTGCTCGCCACAGGGGCCACGTTCGACGACGAGATAGAGACCCTGCGTACGCGGCTCCACGAGCACGACTTTTTCTTCCTACACTACAAGCCTGCGGACGCTGCGGGCGAGGATGGCGACTTCGAAGCCAAGGTGCGCGCGCTGGAGGACCTCGACGCTCGGATACCGCAGATTGTCGACGCCGCGCCGGACGTGCTGGTCGTAGCCGGAGACCACTCTACGCCGGCGACCGTGGCGGGTCATAGCTGGCATCCCGTGCCGCTGCTGGTCAACTCGCGGTTGACGAAGGGCGACGGCGTGTTCGCGTTCTCTGAGCGGGCTTGCGGGCAGGGCAGTCTCGGCCGCCTGCCGGCGACCAGCGTGATGTTCATCGCGCTCTCCCACGCGGGGAAGCTGCACAAGTTCGGGCCGTAGGATCAGGACACGGGTCCGGGCTTCTCCAGGAGGGTCTTCAGGGCCTTCATGTCCGCCTCGAGCTGACGCTTGGCCATACGGGTCACGACCGGGTCCGGTATCTTGAAGAGATCGCCGGTCTCGGCTTCGCTCTCGATGGTGAGCTTCGTGCCGGCGTCGGTGGGCTCGAAGGAGTAGGCCGAGCTGTAGCATGTCCGGCCTGAGGTGCTGGTGATGGCTATCCTCCTGTTGGGCGTAAGATCGGTGACCGTCCAGTCGTTCTCCATTTTTCGTCCCAGGAAGCTCTGGACCCTACGTCCCGTCGAGCCTACTTTCATCGGTCCTTCGGAAGTAGCCTCTGAAGTGGTCAGCCCATTCCGCCACTTCGGTTCGTTCTCGGGTCTGGCGATGAAGCAGAACACCTCTTCCACCGCATGATCGATGTCTATCGAGTACTCGATTCGCTCCATCTTCCAGACTCCTGATTGTGATGGTATCGATTATAGATAAGCTGCACCTTCATATCATCCATTACAATGGGGCTCGATCGTTAGAAACGGGTAGAGCGACCCGGCTTTGAGGAGGCGCAGGCGGATGAGGACTCCGGTCGTAGCGGGTAACTGGAAGATGAACAAGACTGTCTCGGAGGCGGTCTCGCTCGTTGGTGCCATGAAGGAAAGACTGGAGGCGGTGCGCAGTGTGGAGGTGGTGCTGTGTCCTCCCTACACGGCGCTGGAGGCCGTGGGAAGGCTGCTGGAGGGGACGCGCATCGGTCTGGGGGCGCAGAACCTGCACTACGAGGCCAGCGGCGCTTTCACTGGGGAGGTTTCTCCCTCCATGGTAGCGGAGCTGTGCCGGTACGTGATCATCGGCCACTCTGAGCGCAGGCAATCGTTTGGTGAGACTGACGAGTCGGTGGGCAGGAAAGTTGCGGCGGCTCTGGGAGCCGGCCTTAAGCCGATCCTCTGCGTCGGGGAGACCCTGGAGCAACGGGAGGAGGGCTTGGCCGAAGGGGTCGTGGAGCGGCAGGTGCGGGCCGGCATGGCGCGGGTCAGCTCCGTGGAAGGGCTGATATTGGCCTACGAGCCGGTGTGGGCGATTGGCACAGGTAGGGCGGCATCGCCCGGGGACGCGCAGGCGATAATGGCGCACATCAGGGGGGTTGTCGGGAGCGCGTTCGGGGAAGTGGCCGCGAGTGGGGCGCCGCTGCTCTACGGCGGCAGTGTCAACCCGGACAACGTCGCCGGCTTCGCGCACCAGCCCGACGTGGACGGGGCCCTCGTCGGCGGGGCGAGCCTCGAGGCGGAGTCGTTCATTCGAGTAGTGCAAGGTGTAGCCGCGGCGGTCGCTTGAGTTGCCGGCAAGCCAGCTTCGATGACGGTGCTGTTCATCGTTGGTCCGACGGCGGCTGGCAAGACCGAGCTTGCGGTGAGGCTGAGCGCCGAACTCAATGGCGAGGTGGTGAGCGCCGACAGCCGGCAGGTGTACCGGCTGATGGACATCGGCACGGCCAAGCCTACCGTCGAACAGCGCGCTCTGGTCCCGCACCATCTGATCGACCTGGTAAACCCCGACCAACAGTACAGTCTTTCGCTGTTCCTGCGCCAGGCGCGGGAGACCATCGAGGAGATCCGGCTGCGCGGGCGGCTGCCAATCGTGGCGGGAGGCACCGGGCAGTACGTCCGGGCGCTGCTGGAGGGCTGGCGCGTGCCCGAGATGGAGCCGGACGCCGGGACGCGCCGCGAGCTTGAGGCCCGGGTAGAGGCCGAGGGGGTGGAGGCGCTGCACCGGGAGCTGGCCGCACTCGATCCCGTGGCGGCCGAGCGGGTGGACGCCGCAAATCCGCGCCGGGTCATCAGGGCACTGGAGCTGTACGGAGGGCCGGGGCCGGCGGCGCAGCCAGCTGTCAAAGAGCCTGGGTTCGATGCCGCTGTGCTGGGGCTGACATTGGACCGGGAGGCGCTGTACCGGCGCATCGACGACCGTGTTGACCGTATGATCGGAGAGGGGTGGGTAGGGGAGGTGGATGGGTTGCTCCGGCTCGGGTACTCGCGAGAGTTGTCCTCGATGTCCGGGATAGGGTACAGCGAACTGGCGGCCCACGTGGAGGGGGAACTGGCCTTCGACGAGGCGGTCCGCAAGACAAAGACCCGCACGCACCGTTTCGTCAGGCAGCAGTACAATTGGTTCCGATTGGATGACCGCAGGATGACCTGGTTCGAGGGCACTGACGCCGGGCTCCTGAGAGCCGCATCGTGGGCCGCAGCGCGTTTGGGTGGGTGAGAGAGGGGCGAACCCACCGCTTACTTTAGCTCTTGCCCCGCTTCTATCTCTCGGAGCATGACTTCGATGTCGGCTGTGGGGTGCTCGTGTTGCGACGCGTCTGCGACGGCGCGGAGCTTGGCTGCCCGGATCTGGTCGGCGAGGACTTGCCGCATTAGCTTGTGAGGCTCTAGTCTTGGGCCGGGCTGGAAGACCGAGGCCTTGATTCCGAGTTGGCGGGCGGCGGCTACGTTGGCTTCGACATCGTCGATGAACAGCACCTCGTCGGGAGGGAGGGCGAGTTCCTCCAGAATCGCCGTGAAGTAGGCGGGGTCGGGCTTCTTATGGCCGATGTCGCAGGAGTAGAACTCTCTGTCGAAAATGTCCGCGTAGCCGAGCTTATCGGACATGTAGCGGGCCCTGAAGGTCATCTGGTTGGACGCGAGGCAGCATAAAACGCCGGCCTTGCGCAGGCGCCGGACGATGCCGGTGATGGCGCAGTCGACATGTATGGACATGGAGGCGTCGATGAGGTCCTGCAGGCGTCCCGGTAATCCCCACTTCTCGAGCACCGCCGACAGGGCGACCGCGAAGTCGGCGTGTCCCGTCAGGGCGGGGCCCTCGGCCTTCCAGACGTCGCGGTACATCTCGTCGACTCTGTGGAGGGGCGCTCCGAGCACGTCGGTGAGGACCGAGTGTAGGGTCAGGGTCTGTTGCTGCACGACGCCGTCCGCGTCGAACAGCACCGCTCTGATCGTCAACAGGAACCTCTCTTCCACTGGTTCAATCTCATGGATGCCACCTTCTCAGGCGGCGTCCGCAGCCTCGGCCGGCCCGTGAGGCAAATCTACCACCTGCAGCTTGGCCGAGCGGTGCTCGCTGGCGGGTCCGGAGGGCTTCCCGGACAAAAAGTGTTTTATTCTGTTCCATATTGTGCCGTTTCGTATGTGGCGGGTGGGACTTCTGGGAGCGGGTTAGGGCGCTTTTGACGCAGAAATGGACGCGACATGGACGCTTTTGGGACAAGATGGAACGGGCTTTTGGGCGGTGTTGGAGGAGGCGCAGCGGGATATGTGCTCTTCCGGTCACGGATATATAATAGCACGTGAGTTCGTGTGTATCAAGGTGCCGCATGACCTCGTAACTGTTCAGACTTGCTGGTGTCATCTCCACTAGCATGGTCCCAAAAGGGCAGATGTCTTCTATCCCCATCCGCCCGCCCATTGGTAGCTGGGGGCTAAGCCCCCAGACCCGCTGCCAGAGGGGTTCTCCGCTCTGGACTCCCCCCTTTGAATTCCACGGAATCTGAACAATTTCTCGTAGAGGCCAGGGTCTTGAGGCGCAATGGGCCGTCGAGGCCTTGTGCTAGAATGGGCGCTGCGAGGCACTAGCAGCTATGTTGAGATTCACCAAGATGCACGGGGCCGGCAACGACTACGTCTACGTTGACGGGCGCGACGAGAGCAGGGATTGGCCGACGCTGGCGGAAGCGATGTCGGACCGGCACCGTGGCGTGGGATCCGACGGCCTCATCGTGGCGCTTCCGTCGGGCAGCGCCGACCTGCGTATGGCGATGTTCAATGCCGACGGCTCAGAGGGCGAGATGTGCGGAAACGGGATACGCTGCCTCGTCGCATTCGCGCTCTACAAGGGAATCGTACCCACGGGCACGTCGCCCGTGGCGGTAGAGACCCTTGCCGGACCCAGGACGGTAACGCCGCTGTGGGAGAACGGCCGTGTGTCCAGCGCGATGGTAGGCATGGGCGAGCCCATGCTGGAGCCAGACGAGATCCCCGTGCTTGCGCCCCGGCTCGACCAGGTGATGGAGTACCTGCTGCAGGTGGACGGGCAGTCGTTCGTCATAGGGTGCGTCTCGATGGGCAACCCGCACGCGGTGGCATTCATCGACACGCCCGTGGACGACGTGCCGCTTCACGAGATCGGCCCCATGGTCGAGCACCATCCGATGTTTCCAAAGCGCGTCAATTTCGAGATCGTCAACTTGATAGATTCCGGGCGGGTCAAGGCGAGGGTGTGGGAGCGCGGCTCCGGCCTGACTGAGGCTTGCGGCACAGGCGCGTGCGCTATCGGCGTGGTGGGGCTGTTGAGCGGCCGTACCGGGAGCGATCTAGAGGTAGCGCTGCCGGGGGGCGACCTGCGCGTTCAGTGGGATGGGCGGAGAGAGGTCGTCATGGAGGGCCCGGTCCAGTCCGTATTCGACGGGGAGTGGCCTGACTGAGCCGGGTCGGTCAGGACCTGGATTCGCAGGATTCCGAGACTACCAGGACTTGAGATTGTGGGCAGGGAGTTCTGTTCTCCAATACCGTGACTGCCAGAGCGTTGATCTGACGCCAGTCCCGCAAGCTAACGACACCAGGAAAAGGCACCAAGAGGAGAGCGGCAACAGATGAAGCGCGCAAAGCGTATCGATCAGGTACCGGAGTACCTGTTCGTGCAGATCAGCCGGAAGATAGCAGAGAAGCGGGCCCGGGGCATCGAGGTGATCAGCTTCGGCATAGGAGACCCCGACCTGCCAACGCCGCAGCCCATCCTCGACGAGCTGTCCGCAGCCTCCGAGGACGCGGCAACGCACCGTTACCCTGAATCGGAAGGGCTGCCAGAGTTTCGGGAAGCGGTGGCCGACTGGTATGGCGTCAGGTTCGGAGTCAATTTGGACCCCGAGACGGAGGCCCTGTCGCTGATAGGCGCCAAGGAGGGGATCGGGCACCTGCCCCTAGCAGTCCTGGACCCGGGAGACACCGCGCTCGTTCCGGACCCCGGCTACCCCGTCTACTCGGTGGGGACGCTGTTCGCCGGCGCCGAGAGCTACATGCTGCCACTGACTGAAGAGAACGGCTGGCTGCCCGACCTCGACGCCATCCCGGAGGAGGTCGCCCGGCGGGCCTCGTTGCTGTGGATCAACTACCCAAACAACCCGACGGGCGCTACGGCGGAGCTAGACTTCTTCGAGACCGTGGTCGCCTTCGCGCGGAAGTACGATGTGGCTGTCATGCACGACGCGTGCTACACAGATGTGGCCTTCGACGGCTACCGTCCGCCGAGCTTCCTGCAGGCGCCGGGCGCGAAGGAGGTCGGCGTCGAGTTCCACTCGCTTTCCAAGACGTACAACATGACCGGCTGGCGGCTGGGCATGGCCGTAGGGAACGCTGAGCTGATCGAGGCGCTGAGGGTGGTCAAGTCCAACTTGGACTCAGGCGTGCCGCAGGCCGTGCAGCGTATGGGCATCGCGGCCATGAGTCTGAGCGAGGACGTTATCGCAGAGCGCAACGCGGTTTACCGGAAGCGCATGGACCGGGTAGTGGAGGCGCTCAAGTCGATCGGCCTCTCCGTGGAGCGGCCCAAGGCGAGCCTGTACGTATGGGCGCGTGTGCCCGAGGGTTACACGTCGGCGGAGTTCTCCGAGAGTCTGCTTGACGAGCAGGACGTACTGGTGAGCGCGGGTTCGGGCTACGGGAAGTACGGCGAGGGTTACGTGAGGCTGTCGATCACGGTGTCCGACGAGGGCGTCGACAAGGCGGTGGACAGAATCTCGTCCTGGAAGGCTCCCGCCCCGACGGGCGCCGGGCACTAGCGGAGGCAAGGCATCTCCCGCAAGACCATTCGGACCGCCCGGACTGCCGAGCGCGCCTACCTCCTGGGTGTGGGGATAAAGGGGCGTCGCCCCCCTGTGGCGATCGGCGACTCGCTGGCAGAGCTGGCCGAGCTGGCGCGGAGCGCGGGGGCCGCCGTAGTGGGCTCCACCTCGCAGCGCCTGAACAGGCCGACGCACCAGTACGCCGGCAGCGGGAAGGTCGAGGAGCTCAAGGAACTCCTGAAGCGGCTGCGCATCGACACGCTGATCTGCGACGACGAGCTCACCCCCACGCAGCAGCAAAACCTGGAGAAGGGCTTGAACGAAGAGGTCAAGGTCATCGACCGCACGGCCCTGATCCTGGACGTGTTCTCCCGCCGGGCGCGCACTCGCGAGGGGCGGCTACAGGTAGAGCTGGCGCAGCACCAGTACTTGATGCCCCGGCTGGCGGGGCAGTGGTCCCACCTGGAACGCCTGGGCGGCGGCATTGGCACCAGGGGGCCGGGCGAGACGCAGATCGAGACGGACCGCCGCCTCGTCAGAGACAGGATTCAGCGAATCTCGAAGTCCTTGGAGGACGTCCGGCGTCACCGCGGCCAGCACAGGGAGCGTCGGAGGCAGCAGGGGTTCTCGGTGGCCAGCCTTGTGGGTTACACGAACGCGGGCAAGAGCACTTTGCTGAACAGCATGACGGGTGCGGGTGTTGACGCCGAGGACCGGCTATTCTCGACCCTCGACCCTGTAACCCGGCGGGTGCGCCTGCCGTCGGGGACGGACGTGCTGCTCACCGACACGGTGGGCTTCATCCAGAAGCTGCCTCCAGCCATAGTCGCGGCGTTCAGGGCGACGCTGGAGGAGGTGGAGGAGGCGTCCATAATCCTCCAGGTGGTGGACATCACCCACACAAACGCAGCCGCCCAGGTGGACGTGGTGGACAAGGTGCTGGCCGATCTCGACGCGGCGCACAAGCCGCGTATCCTGGTGCTGAACAAGACGGACATGCTAGGGGAGAGCAGGGGGCTGAGCGCGTTGGAAACCCGCCCCTCCGGTACGGACGTCCGCGCCGTATTCACCTCGGCGCTCACCGGTGAGGGCCTGGACGGCCTCCTATCGGAGATAGACGCCGTGCTTCTGGAGCAGGCCGCGGTACCGGCTGCTACACCGGGAGCCTCTCGCTAGCGTCCTGCTAGCGGCCCTTATCGAGCTACCCCGAAGCAGGCTGGTCGCCTTCTTTGCCGCTCCAGGGAGAAGGCTCCTCCAAGGTCGATGAGAAGCTGCTGGCGCCCGACGGCAGATCGCGGCTCAGCATTCGCACCCGGTCTTCGGTCGTTATATAGGGCTTTATCTTCCGCACGAACTCGCTCAGGGTCTCCTCTACCGAGGCGTCGGTTGTATCCAGGTCGAAGCGGTAGGTCAGCATCGACTTCTGGAACTCTTCCTCGAAGCGCTCCAGTACCAGCTCCGTGTCCTCCTCCCTGAAGGGCGTCGCGCCGTGCCTGTTTGGCCACATGGAGTCTTTCTCCCGGAAGCGCTTCCTGATCACCTCGGGGGCCGCCCTCATAAGCACCAGCACCGTGTCTGGGACTACCTTCAGGACGCTCTTGTCCAGCGTGCGGGCAAGCTTCCTGCGGTCGCCGTACTGTCCCACGTCGCCGTAGCCGTAGTACAGTGGGGCATAGACGGCCTCCCCGTAGTACCAGTCGATGAAGAACATGTCCTTATACTCGATGTAGTTTACGGCGTACCCCAGCGAGAGCTTGTTCATGATGTTGTACCGCTGGAAGTACTCCATCAGCCCCGGCGGCAGATCGAGCATGGCCCTCTCCGACTCCTCGATGAGAAATACGCGGTCAGGGCAAAAGATCGCTCTACGGGCATCCTGGGCGATTTTTCTGGAAGCGCCCGGGATGATGGGCTGCGGCGGGACGGTGGATCCTCCGGTAGGAGCCGGGTCCGGGGGCGTCGGTGAGGTCCCCGGAGCGCCATTGGCGTATGTTCGCACTATATATGTTATGTAAAGTAGAGACTGTTTGAGGTTAGCGCGGGAGGGATTCGAGAGCTGGCAACAGTCCGAGGGGCTCACCGTGAGCGGGTTCTCTGATCTCCCGCCGCGAACAGGTTCTCGGACACCCTCATGCGCCGACGCGGACCTGGATGACCCCAAGCTCGTGGAGCCGTCCGAGGAGCTGGAGGCCCATCTCGTGCAGGCGCTCCCGGTGGAAGCCGAGGCCGTCCCATTGGATGTCGGAGTCGAAGCCGGACTCGTTCATCGGGATGACGCGGTCGCCGTAGAGCGCGGCGGCCGCCCCGAGCTGGGCCAGGATCTTCGGCGTCACGAGGCGGAGCCCCAGGCCGGCCCAGGATCCGCTGCGCGCCTCGGCGAAGATAATGACCGCCGCGGCGCATCGGCGCATCGCCTCGATGGTGTTCGGCGAGACGAGGAAGCCGTCGTCTGGGTCGGCCTCGGCCTGGACGCTCGGGATACCGAAGGAGGTCAGGATAGCTTTGACTTCCTGGGCCACGTCCTCGGCGCCCGCGTGTCCTATGAAGACGGCACGCTGATCCGGCGGCGGGCCGGGCTCGGCGGCGGGCGGCGTGGGGGCAACATCGCGCCTGGGCGCCTTGCTGGCGGCTGGCGGCGGCGGAGCGACGTCTTGGGCGGCGCGGCTGGAGGACAGCCTGACGTAGAGGGAGCCACCCACGTCGGTGATGATCCCAGTGAGCAGGCCGTTTTTCTTGATGATACTGAGGCATTCTGCCGTAAGCTCCGGCTGTAGGCCGAGCTCGCGGCGCAGAACGTTCTCGGCGTAGGAGTCACCGGGCACCTTCTTGCCGTCGAGCATCTCGTAGAAGCGCCTGAAGGGCTCGGGCTTCAGGGAGACCTCAACCAGGGCGCGCCGCCGCTCGTCCTGGTCCTGCGGGCCTACCAGCGACTCGCCCAGGGCGGTGAGCGAGACGCGCTCCGCCCCCGCGCCCCCCTTGGTTAGGCCGTACCTGGCGGAGGAGCTTAGTTTCATGGTGAACGCGCTGCTGGAAGGGGTCGTGTCCAGCTCGCGTGCCAGGAGAACGCGGTCGAAGGGCAACCCGGAGTTTGCCTCGTAGACGGCGGTCGGCACGGCGAGAGCCTCCTCCAGGGTATGGACGGGATACGTCCTGGTCAGCCGCGTACGTTTTCTGCTCGCGCCAACCACGGTCGCTTCGTATCCGTCCGCCGCCATTGAAATAGGGACCTCGCTGAAAGCGTTGAATACGAGGAAATATAGGGTGTACGGATCCGGATGTCAAGCGGTCTTTTCACGGATATTCACAACATGTCAGTCCCAGACACGTTCGACGGAGGTGTTTGTGAAACGCCGCGAAATAGATTCAGGGCGTGCGGGACTGTTATTTCAGCGTGGCTTTGATTTCGCTGCCGACACTGTGGAAAACCCCGTCGCCGGCGGGTGTCGTAGAGTAGTGAGAGGCGGTATTCCCGGTCCAGACCGGCCTGCCGCAGGTTGTGTAGAATGAGGAACAAGAACAGGGGTTAGAAAGAGGGGACCGACGTTGCTCACTCACTCGCGCATTAAGAAGGCTACGCTGTTGGCATTGATTATCGCCCTGGCTGTCCTGGGCATGGCCTGTGGGGGCGAAGAGCAAACTACCGCCGTGGAAGCGCCGGCAGAGAAGACCTCAGGGCCTGCCGAAGAGGCGGCGGTAGCCGTTACGGACCCCCCTGCCCTGCCCACCGCTACCGAGTTCGAGAGGGCCTACGATAAGCCAGAGGACGTGCCGGAGGAGCTGAGGGTCATCTGGGAGGCATGGGACATCCTTTCGCAGGAGTACGTAGATACCTCCAAGCTCGAATCGGGCGCCATCGTGGCAGGCGCCGTTCGCGGGATGCTGTCGGTGCTGGACGACCCGCAGACGGCCTACGTCGAGCCTTCGACCATGCAGTCCAGCTTTGGGGACATGTTCCGCGGCGATTTCGAAGGCATAGGCGCGCACGTGCAGATAAACGCGGCTGGCAAGATCGTCATCGTCTCTCCGATCGAGGGCAGCCCGGCGGAGGCTGTCGGCATACGGCCGGGAGACATCATCCTGGAGGTCGACCGCGAGAGTATAGAGGGTTGGGGACTGCTGGACGTTGTATCGCTCATACGCGGGCCAAAGGGAACCAAGGTGACATTGCTGATAAAGCACCTGTTAGCGTTGGACCCGATCGAAGTGACGATAACGAGGGGCGTCATCGAGCTGTCTAGCGTCCTGTTGAGAAGCGAGCCCGGGGAGAAGTTCGCCCATGTAAGGATCACGGAGTTCTATCCGAACACCGTGGACCAGCTCCGCGAGATACTTCAGCAGGTGCAGCGCGACGGCGCCGAGGGACTGATACTCGACCTGCGCAACAACCCGGGCGGTCCCCTGCAGTCCGTCGTGGACGTGGCCAGCCAGTTCCTGGAGGACGGCCTTGTGCTCTACGTGCAGAGGGGCGACGGCCGCCGCACCGACTGGAGTGTCAGGCAGGGCGGCGCGGCGCTCGAAATCCCCATGGTAATGCTGGTCAACGACGGTAGCGCCAGCGCCAGCGAGGTGCTGGCAGGGGCGCTCCAGGACCACGGGCGCGCCACCGTCATAGGGGCGACAACCTTCGGCAAGGGCAGTGTGAACACCTTGCGCGAGCTGAGCAACGGGGCCGGGCTCTACCTGACGACCGCCTACTGGTACACCCCGACGGGCCGGCTGATCAACCACGAAGGAATCCCGCCCGACATCGAGGTGGTGGACCGCGACCCCGAGGAGGCCGACGTGAAGCAGCTCCGGCGGGCCAAAGAGGAGCTCGAGAAGATAGTCACGGAGAAGAATGAGGCCATCGAGGACCTCGAGAAGATGGTCGCTGAAGAGAACGCGGCCTGAGTGGCGGCATGACGGCCGGCAAGACGTTCGCGCTCAACCGCAAGGCGCGCTTCGAGTACGACATACTGGAGACTCACGAGGCGGGCCTCGTGCTGGAGGGGACGGAGATAAAGGCGATCCGGGAGGGGCGCGCCAACATTGCTGACGCGTACGCGCGGCCCGATGGCGGCGAGCTCTGGCTGGTCAACGCCCACATTGGACAGTACTCAGCCGGCGGCAGCGTCAACCACGACCCGAAGCAGCCCAGGAAGCTGCTGCTGCACAAGGACGAGATAGCAAAACTCGCCAGCGAGGTCGAGGAGAAGCGGCTGACCATAGTGGCGTTGAGGCTGTACCTGAAGCGCCACCGCGCTAAGATCGAGCTTGGCCTCGCCAGGGGCCGCAGGCAGTACGATAAGCGGCGCGCGATTATCGAGAGGGACAGGGACCGCGAAGCGAGGCAGGCGGTGCGCCGGGCGATGTGACCGCCCTGCCCGCGCGGCGTCCCAGGTGACACAAAAACACGGAGGCCGGTCCACGCGGGACCGGCCTCCGTGTTTGCTTGGGGCTGAGGGGCTAGCTCGCTCTCTTTACCTCTATGGTCTCGCCCGGGGACAGCGCCACGCGCTGCACGTTGATGCCGAGCTTGAGCAGCCAGTAACCCAGGGTCGCCTTGCTGACGCCTATGCTCTCGGCCGTTGCTGACAGACCCCTCTCCGTCAGCATCGGAGGAAGCATCTCCTCCAAGGGCTCGTTGAACCTATCCTCGACTGCGGCCATCTTCTTGGTCTTTCTACCTATCATTGCTATAGCCTCCCAAAGCTGTAGTGTACTCATGCTAACCAAGCTCGTAGGTTTGTGTCAAGACTATTCAGCCCCTTTTCTCGGACATTTCCGAAGCCTGAAATCCGGAGGAAGGCTGTTTCAGGCCGGCTGAAATAGAGTTCAGCGTTAGGCAATCGGACTTTCGTTGACCTGCCGTAGGGCCGGTGCTAGACTGGCGCGGCTATGAACAGAGCCCTACAGCGCGCTGCCTCTCCCTATAACATCGTCAAGGCGGTGAGGCGGAACCACGGCATAGAGCACGGGACGGTGACCGTTCTCCTGGAGCAGGGGTTCTCGCCTCCTATGGGTGGCAACGCGACTCCGAGCGGGTTCTACATCTACAGCGGTGCCTCGGCAGACAAGGTGGAGGCAGCAGCGATGGAGGCGCTATCGCGGATGGCGGCTGGGGAGGGTGAGCTGGCCGTTTCGCCCTACTGTGGGACGAATCTCGTGGTTAGCGCGCTGGTCGCCGCGGTTGGTGCCTACCTCGCGGCGCGGGTCTCCGGCAGCCGCAGGCCCACGTTCTCGGCCCTGCTGTGGGGAGCCCTGGCCTCAGCCGTTTTTGCGAGGCCGCTGGGGGCTTTAGTGCAGAAGCACTGCACTACCCTACCGGATGTCGAGGGCGTAGAAATCGTCTCTGTCACACACCGTCGCGTAGGTCCGGTGGGCATTCACAAGTTCGAGACTGCAGGCGCTGCTAGGTGAGGATGAAGTCTCAGACCTCGTAGCGTACCTCCACCCTCGCAACGCGCGGGGTGCGCCCATTGTTGACAGCGCCCAAGGCGAGCCTGTATTGGGCGCACTTGCCTGGGGCGGACGTGCGCCCGCCGTTTTCGAGCCAACCGGCAGGCCAGGGTTCCCGCTCCAGGCGTTCGGCGGTGTCCGCGGCCCTGAGCTGTGCCTTAACCCACGTCTTGGCGGGCACGTCGGCGTCCCACGAGACGGCGGCTGCACGGGCGCCATCGGGGAGCTCGAACGGGGCTGAGACGTAGTACTCCTCCGGCCCGCCGTCGGCGGCGTTGGACGTCCCGGCTGCGGACATGCCGTGCGGCCCCTGGCTGGGCAGCCTCGTAGTCCTCTCCTTTGAGAAGCCGTCGGGGCCGTTCCACCAGACCTCGGAATATGCCACCTGGTCGCCCCAAACCTTGTGATTGGCAACGGCCAGGTCGATCCAGCCGTCCTCGTCGAAGTCGGCTGCCATGCAGCCGGTCGCCGAGTGGGTGAACAGGCGCGTGCGGTCGGCGGCGGAAAAGCCCCTGCCCTCGCGGTTCCAGTAGATGTATGAGTCGAGGTCTCGGACCCTGCCGTCCGCGTACGAGCAGACGAACAGGTCGGGCAAGCCGTCGTTGTTGAAGTCGGCGATGCTCATGGCGTTGACGTGGTTGGCCGGCAACATAGTCTTACGTTCGTCGCTGAGGCCGTCCGGCCCGTTCCAGTAGACGGACACGAACGAGTCGTGTGGCCCCTCGGGGGAGGTCTGGGCGCCACCGACGATGAGGTCGAGGTAGCCGTTGCCGGTCAGGTCGGCGGCGCGGGCGCTCATGGTGTTGAAGGCCGCCAGGAGCTGGACGCGCTCCATGCTGTACCCATCCGGCCCGCCCCATAGCACAAGGCACCGCTCATGGCCGTTGCCCTGGGGGGCGATGATGTCCAGCCAGCCGTCGTTGTTCAGGTCGGCCAACGCGAGCCACAGGCAGTAGTCGTAGACGACGCCGTCGCGCTCCATGCGGATGCGCTGTGGGTTGGCGGTGTCGAAGCCGTCCGGTCCGCCCCGGAAAATGAGTATGTCCGGGTTGAAGTAGCCTGTGACGACCAAGTCGAGGTAGCCGTCGTGGTCAAGGTCGCCGACGCCGCCACCGTGCGCACTCCTGGTTGGAAGCACGATACTGGGCTCCTTGGGGAAGCCGTCGGCACTTGCCAGGTAGACGAAGGAGCCGGGATCGCGGCTATCGCAGTTGTGGGCGCTGTTGGCCAGCACCAGGTCCACCAGGCCGTCGTCGTTCAGGTCGCAGCAGATGGCCTCCACGGCCCCCACGCCGCGCACCTCCTGGCTGCGCTCCGGCGCGAAGCCGTCGGATCCGCCGTAGTAGATGGTCGGATTGACCTCGAATATCTTGCGGCTGTAGTGGTTTACGAACAGCAGGTCTGGGGGGCCTCCATCCGGTGAGCCGACCGGGAAGACGCGGCGGGGGTCGTAGGTCTCTAGCTCTACCGGCTGTCCCATTGACCGGTCGCGCGCGCCCCGGTACATGAACGAGTCGGTCGTGAACGATTCGTCGGTGTGGCACTGGCAGAGCACCACGTCGTCCAGCCCGTCCCCGTCCAGGTCTACCACCACCACGTCGCAGGCTCGATTGCTGGCGAGCATCGCCCGCCTGCGCTGGTCGAAGCCGGACTCGCCGCCCCAGTAGACCCACGAACACTCCCCTTCTCCGGATGACTGCCTGGTAGCAACCACAAGGTCATTGAAGCCGTCGCCGTCTATGTCGCCGACGGCAGCAGCCATGGCCCGCGGGCAGTCCAAGACGATGGGGCTGCCTACGGCGCGGCCGGGCAGGATGGGCACGAGGGAGACCGAGCGGTGGCGGGCCACGAAGACGTGAGGGCCGTCTCGCAGGCGCAGCACCTTCACGAGGGGCGGCGCGTCCCGGTTGTACTCGGAGTGGAGCGCCTCCCTGGCCTCCTCCTCCGGGCTCAGGTCGGGCTCGTCCATTGCCACGGGAAGAGGCGTGCTGACGGCCGGGTCGATCCCGCCGGGACCACCCCAGTAGACGGCTACCTTCCCGTCCGAGGTACGGACGACCAGGTCGACGTAGCCGTCTCCGTCAAGGTCTTCCGCGTCGATCTGGCTGGCCGCGATGGGGAGGTCTACGAAGCGCTTCGGCTCCAAGCCCAGCTCGGTCTGGTAGAAGACGCGGACATTGCCTTCGGACTTGCCGCTCTGCATCCCGCACACCATCGCGAGGTCGGGGCGCCCGTCGCCGTCGAAGTCCCCGGAGGCGATTGAGACGCACGCCGGCGCGGGCAGGAGCTGGTGCCGACGCTCACTGAACCCACCGGGGCTGCCGTAGTATACGAAGGCGTTGAGGTCGCCGCGGGCGCCGTTGTGGAGCATCCCGATGACTATGTCGTCGTATCCGTCGCCATTGAAGTCCGCCACCGTGCCGGACCATGCGCCGTCGGACGGCAGCTCAATACGGGAAGCCTGCCCAAGAGGGTCGCTGTACAGGAAGGACGGCGGCTGCTCACCGTGGGGCTGGCTGTTGCAGATGACGAGGTCCAGGTAGCCGTCGCGGTCGAGGTCGAACTGGTGGATGCGCTGGAGTACGCCAGCGCGGGAGACGTAGATGTTCTGCCCGCCGTTGCCGAATACGCCCCGGCGGAAGGCGTCGAACCCCTCGGTGACCATAACGCCGCTGCTCGCCATAGAAGTCTGCACCCCCATCCGAAGCTGCGGGCATTGTACTTGGGGTCTGTTCCCGCATCAAACAGCGAAGGCCGTTGACCGCGTTTCGGCGGCGTTGCTACACTGGTCTGGTAGCGTCCCTGTAGCTCAGTGGATAGAGCGGCTGCCTTCTAAGCAGCGGGTCGCGGGTTCGAATCCTGCCAGGGACGCCACCTCCACGGGGACGAGGAACCGACGCCCCCTCAGTAGTAATCCACCTGGTTTCAGACGGCGCCGGGCTCGTAACGGGCAGCGTAGTGCGTCTCCGCTGAGCTGGTTGGAAGCACGGGGGTTAGCAGCAATGGTGGCAACGCCAAGCCGCCGGTCCGCCGGGATATAATTGCGCCGAATTCCCGCAGGAGAAACCAACGTGGACATGGATGTCGTCGCGGCTAGCGCTCAGGAGCACCTGCGTACTACTGGCGTCGACGGCTGGCTCCTCTACGACTACCGCGGGATGAACCCGATCTTCTGGGACACGGTCGGCGCCATCGACAACATCACCCGCCCCTGCTGGCTCTGGATTCCAGCCGAGGGCGATCTGGAGCTCCTCGTAAGCTATGTCGACCAGGGCCGCTTCGGTCACCTGGGCATCCCCACGAAGCTTTTTGTCAGCCGCACCGACATGCTGGCGCGGCTCGACGAGATGCTGGATGGCGCCAGCTGCGTCGCGATGGAGTACTCGCCGGACGCCGGGCTGCCGAGAGTCTCCAAGGTGGACGGCGGCACGTTGGAACTGGTGCGCGGTCTCGGGGTGGAGGTCGTCTCCTCCGCCGACACGGTCCAGTTCGCCACACAGCGTTGGAGTGACTCACAGCTCGAATCGCACCTCGTCGCCGCCGGCAAGTTGACTCGGATCGTCGGGGAAGCCTTCGCATACGTCGGCGACCGGCTATCGGCGGGACCGACGGAGTACGACGTGGCGGAGTTCATCCGGGGCCGCTTCCGGGAGGAGGGCCTCAAGGTGACCGACGGGCCGGTGGTTGCCGCCAACGAGCACGCATCCGACCCTCACTTCGAGCCGACGGCCCACAACTCGGTGCCGATCTGCGGTGGCGACTGGTTACTGATCGACCTCTGGTCGAGGATCGATGGAGAGGACTCGATGTTCGCGGACATCACTTGGACCGCCTACGTTGGCGACCCCGTCCCAACCAAGCACCAGGCCGTCTTCGACGCCGTGATCGGGGGCCGGGATGCCGCCGTCGATGCCATTGAGGAGGCGTTCGCCCAGGGGCGTACACTCCAAGGCTGGGAGGTAGACGTGGTGGCAAGGAAGGTTATTTCGGACGCGGGCTATGGAGACTACTTCAATCACCGCCTCGGGCACAGCTTGGGCAGGGAGGTCCACGGCAACGCGGTCAACCTGGACGGTTGGGAGACCCGGGACACGAGACCGCTCATTCCTTGCATCGCCGTTACCATCGAACCGGGCGTATATCTACCCGCTTTCGGCGTCCGGTCGGAAATAGACGTCTTTATCACCCCTACCGGCCCCCGTATAACCACCGAACCCCAGCGCGAAATCGTGCGAATCCTCTAGCGCTCCCCTTCTCTCCTTGACCGAGACTACCTACTACCTCGAGATGATGGCCGAGGGAGAGCTGCGTCCGTCGTCCAGGGACTCGGTACAAATCGCGGTGGAACGGCAGGATGTCCCGGACGTCGAACTGGGCCGGTACCTCTATGGCGCGGTTGGGAGGGACTACCACTGGACCAATCGGAGCCAATGGTCCGACGCGCAGTGGCTCAAACGACTTGCGCTGCCCAACGTGGAGATGTGGGTCGCCCATGAGGGGCAGGCCATGGCTGGCTACTTCGAGCTGGATATGGACGAGGGGGGGCAACGTCGAGATAGCCTACTTCGGCTTGCTCTCTGGGTACATCGGACGGGGGGTCGGCGGGCGCCTTCTCACGATAGCCGCGCGGCTAGCCTGGCAGATGGGCGCGTACCGGGTCTGGCTGCACACGTGCACTAAGGACCATCCTCACTCATTGGCAAACTACCAGGCCCGGGGCTTCCGCGTGTTCAAGAAGGAGGTGTTGGGTCAGTCCTCAGGACCGTGAGCCCACGCTGCCAAAGTGGAGGTCTGAACCCTGCGGCGGAGGTTGCCGGAACGTCAAGAGGTTGCAATTCCTCCGAATCCGTCCTAGACTGTCAACTTCCCAAACGAATCTCGGCACTTGGGGCAGGTTGAACGATGGGCAAGAAAAACCGCGTCAACGGCAAGCGGAAGGACATTCGCCAGAACGGCCACGAGGCCAAGAAGAGCAAGCCTGCGAATATCCCGGACGCCCTGCCGCTGGCCGACCCGCTGGACATCAGCCCGGAGAACCGGGTCAAGTACTTCCGCGAGAACCTCTTCCCCTATGCTCGCCGCATGAAGAGCAAGGAATACTACCAGCAAAAGCTCCCGCTACAGGTGGAGCTCGTCAGGCTCCAGAATTGGGTCAAGGAATCCGGCAAGCGTGTCATCATCCTCTTCGAGGGCCGGGACGCCGCCGGCAAAGGGGGCACAATTAGGCGCTTCATGGAGCACTGGAACCCACGCAGCGCCCGTGTCGTGGCCTTGGACAAGCCGTCGGACGTAGAGGTCGGCCAGTGGTACTTCCAGCGCTACATCAGCAATTTCCCCTCCGCCGGCGAGATCGTGCTGTTCGACCGATCCTGGTACAACCGCGCGGGAGTAGAGCGGGTCATGGGCTTCTCCACCGACGCGGAGTACAGGCTGTTCCTGGAGCAGGCGCCGACCTTGGAGAAGATGATCGTCGATAGTGGGATACAGCTGATCAAGCTGTACTTCTCGGTGAGCCGAAGGGAGCAGCTAAGGCGGTTCGAGAAGCGGGCGAAGGACCCGCTGAAACACTGGAAGGTCAGCCCGATTGATCTGCTGTCGAAGGACAAGTGGGCGGAGTACACGGAGGCGAAGGAGGCGATGTTCCTTCTGACCCACAGCGACATCGCCCCTTGGACGATCATAAAGTCCGACGACAAGATGCGGGCCAGGATCAACGCGATGCGCCACCTACTCCACGTCATCGATTACGAAGGGAAGGACGAGGCTGTGGCGTACGAGCCTGATCCGTCTTTAGTGGCCTCGGCCCGAGATGTCTACACAGCCGGCGCCCCTACCAGCGTTATTGTCTAGGCAGGCGGACTGACTGAGGCAGCCGGAACTCGGCTAATCGAACAGCAGGCGCAGGCCCTAGCTTCCGTGGCGCACGAGGATAATCTCCACACCTTCGTTTGTTGGCCGGTAGATGACGACGTAGCGAGACCCTAGGTACCACGAAGCTGCGGCGGGCCACGCCCAACTCAGGCCGGACCATTCCCATGCGGGGATGGTCCGCAAGCTGAGCGCACTGACGTTCCAAGAGGTCTACGAAGCGAAGTGCGTTGGCAGGGCTGTTGCGGGCGATGTAGTCATGGATTTGCTGGAGGTCAGTGCGAGCTTCTAGCGTAAAGACGCAGCGACTCATCTGGCCTGCTTGGTCATCTCCGCATTTCGCCGCCTCAGCTCTTCGAACACTTCTTCAGCGGGAACGACCTTGCCGGTGTCGGCCTGCTCCGTGCCTCGCCTCACACTCTCGCGCATCTCGGCTAGTTCGGACTCCAGAGCCTCGTCGTGCTCGTCCAGCAGCGCAAGAGCATTACCGATAACGTCGTCAGTCGACGAGTATTTGCCTGACTCAACTTTGCGTCTGATTTGGGCTAGGTTTCGCTCGTTGATTGAGACATCCATAGTCATACCGTAGACCGAAAGCGCCCAGAGCGCAGGTGTGGAAGATCAGCCAGGCGCCTGGGGCCCGATGTCGCCGTCGTTTTCCTCCCGTATAATGCGGCGTGCGCCGAGGGGCTCCCGGCCCCGGCTGCACCCGCGTTATACGGAGGCTGTATGAGGGACAGCGACAGGCTGGAGAAGGAGCTTCGGGCAGGGCGTCTGCTCAGGCCGTCCGAGGACACGCTCAACGTCGTGGACTTTGGGAACGCAGTCGCTTCGGCCGTCGGCGCGTCTGGCCGCCCCGTTACAAGAGGCGCGGAGACTATCGCCGGGTTGATAGGGCCGGCGGAGCACCTGGTCTTCGTAGCCGCTGACGGCTTCGGCATGGTGACGGCCGATTCGCTCGACCCTGGCTCATTCCTACGGCAACACGTAGCGGCGACCCTTCACACCGTCATACCGTCTACCACGGCCTCGGCGTTCACCTCCATGGCGACCGGAGAGTGGCCGAGCCGGCACGCCGCCGTCGGGTGGTACACTTACGTCCCCAAGGTCGACGCGGTGACGACGATAATCCCGTTCGTCCGGTCAGTCGATGAGTCTCCCCTAACCGACCTTGGCTTGACGGTAGAAGAGGCGCTGCCTATTCCCTCGTTTCTGGGCGGCATAGAGAGGTCCAGCCTCTCGCTTGTGCCGGCGGAGTTCGCGTATAGCACCTTCTCCGCATACCTGAGCGGAGGTACGCCCACGACAGGCTACGCCTCCCTCGCAGAGGCCGTCGAAGGCGTAGCAGCCAGGGTGCTCACGGCCACTGGTCCTACCTTCACCTACCTGTATTTGCCCCACGTCGACATGTCGGGCCACGAGCTGGGGTTCTCACACCCCCGGACCCTGGCCACTGCGGCAGCCGTCGGACAGGCGCTGGAAGCCCTGGCCGCAGCCGTAGCGGGCCGCGCCCGGATCGTCATGACCGCCGACCACGGCGGTCTCGACGCCCGCGGAGACAACATTCACATGATCAGCGCTTCCGACCCGCTCATGGGGTTACTGGAGCACGAGCCATCCGGCGACAGCCGGGTCGTCTACTTCCACGTCCGTGCGGGCAAGAAGACCGAGTTCCGGGAGGTATTCCGCGACCGGTTTGGAGATCGGTTCTTTCTGATAACGGTTGATGAAGCCGAGGAGGTGGAGCTGCTCGGCCCCGGGCGTCTGTCGGACGAGACCCGGCGGAGGTTGGGCTCATTCGTCGCCGTGTCCCTAGGCGCCGACGTGCTCCTGTACGGCTGGCCATCGCGGTCCGCCGAAGGCAAGCTGCACGTCGGGTACCACTCCGGCCTCAGCCCGGCAGAGGTGCTAGTGCCGTTGATAGTCGCATAGCGACAGGACCACACCATGACAGCACCCACGGCGGTCGGAGACCTGCCGGTACGCCAACGCCGGATCATCCGCGCCTGGTGCATGTACGACTGGGCCAACTCCGCCTTCGCCACCAGCGGTGTGGCCGCGATCATACCCATATACTTCGTCTTCCTGTTCAAGGATGCCCTTGGCGAGAACGCATCCTTCCTCGGGCTGACATTCACCGGCAGCTCCGTGTGGAGCCTTGGCGTAGCCACTTCGACGGCGATCGTCGCGCTCTCGAGCCCGTTACTAGGCATCATCGCAGACCGCGCGGCACTCAAGAAGACCCTGCTCGGGATTTACGCGGCGGCGGGGTCGCTCTTCACCGCCCTAGCCTTCTTCTCGGCGTACACGTCCCATCCGTGGGCGTGGATCGGGGTCACCTTCATACTGGCGAACGTCGGCTTCGCGGGGAGCCTCGTCTTCTATAACTCCCTGCTCCCCCATATCGCGCCGCGCGGCCTCCTCGACGACGTCAGCAGCAGAGGGTTCAGCTACGGCTATATCGGCGGTGGATTGCTCCTTCTGGTCCACCTTGCGCTGAACCTGCTAGTTCGGGACACGGACGCCGCCGACCTGGTGACCCGCCTGTCCATAGCCTCCGTGGGCGTGTGGTGGTTCGGATGGGCAGTATGGACGCTGAAGGTGGTGCCGGAGCCTCCCGTCCGTGAAGCCGCCGACCGGCTGACGCCGTGGAGGGCGCTGACCATGGCCGTAGGTCAGCTAGGCAGGACGTTCAGGCAGGTCAGTAGGTTCAGGGTGGTGCTCGCCTACCTGGGCGCGTACCTGCTCTTCAACGACGGCGTACAGACGATCATATCGATAGCCGGCGCCTTCGCCGCGGACACGTTAAGGATACCACTAGCCTTCAACATGGCCACGATACTGATCATCCAGTTCGTTGCAGCTGGTGGTGCGATGGCCTTCGCGTGGCTGGCGCGCCGCACGACGACGAAGGCGGCGCTCACCGTAGCGCTCGCCGGCTGGGTCCTTATAGTGCTCGGCGGCGTGGCGGTCGTGCCGCTGGAACCGGCCAGACACGGCGAGTTCGACTACCAGTTGACATATAGAGCGGACTTGGGAGCCTACACTGCCGACGCCGCGCCCGAACTGGGCGACTCGCACTCGGAGTCGATGTGGAAGCGGGACGGCCACGATATCGAGGAGGGCGAGATGCTCTCGCCCGAACGGGCCAGGAGGCTACTGGAGGACGTCCGCCTGTCCGAGTACTCCACGTACGGCGTCTCCATAGAGGGCGGCAGCCTGGACGGCGAGACGGCGGTAGGGCTGCGGCACCCGTCCACTCTGGGAGACGGCAGGATGGACTGGTGGCCGAGCACAGTCCGAAAAGTGCTGTGGGAGCCGCTTGGCCTAGTCGTCGGTTACCAGTGGATGCTGCTAGGGGTCTGCCTTGGGTTGGTTTTGGGAGGCAGCCAGGCGCTGGCAAGGAGCCTGTTCGCTCAGATCACGCCGGAGACGCGAAGTGGGGAGTTCTTCTCTTTCTTCGGCTTCACGACCAGGGCCTCGGCCGTCTTCGGACCGACGCTCTACGTATTCGTCACGGCGGCGTTCGACGCGAGGGTTGCGGTGACGGCGATCATCGTCATCATCCTCGCCGGCACGATAGCGCTGCGGTGGGTGGACGTGGCCGAGGGCGCGCGCGTGGCCGCTGCCGAAGACGCAAGCCGGAAGCGCGCCGAATAGAACATGACCGTCCTGAACGACGTCCAGTACAGGCTCAATGGAGATAGCGAAGTCAAAGGCCCAGTTCCAGGCGCTCATCGACTGCGCCTTGGAGCTGGATGGCTCCTACTACCTGACCTATCAACGCTGGGCGAGAATGGACCAGCTGGAGACGGCGTATCCCCAGGCTCCGCCGGTTCATGGACCTCAAGAGCCGCTACGACCCCCCTGGCCTCTTTAATAGCGACTGCTACCGCCACTACCGGGATGCTCATCTGAGTAGTCGGCCGGGGTGTAAATTGGGTGACGGGCCGGCCGCGCAGGACGGAAGCTAGATGCTCTCGACTCGTTGAAGTAAGGCGTGGCGGCTGCGAAACGCCAGACTCTGCATCAGGGGTTTGCTGCGCCGCCATCCCAGCTTCATGGGAGGAGCGGCGCAGCGTTTATGGACACGAAGCGGAGGGGCTTCGTTAGACGGCGGTCTCGCCGTGCTCTCCGGTGCGGACGCGGATCACGTCTTCCACCCGCGATATGATTATCTTGCCGTCGCCGATTCGTCCCCCGTCGGGACTTCTCGCCGCCTCTATGATGGCGTTGACGACCGCCTCTTTCAGGTCATCGGGGATGACCGTCACCACGAGGGTCTTGGACCCGGCGGCCCGGACCATCTGACTCCCTCTGCCGGTGAAGACCTCTACTCCCCTCTGCGTCCCCTGGCCGGTGACGTTCTGGTAGTGGAAGCCGCCGCATCCGGCCTGCTCCAGCGCCACGGTTACCGAGTTGATCCGTTCGGGGCGGACGATTGCTTCTATCTTGATCATCGCAAGCTCACCTCAGTTCTATGCACTGCCCCCCGGTCTGGACTCCCGCCCGCACCTGAGCACGGGGCGGGAATCCGCGGGAATGACGGATGATACGGTACTTAGTCGGCGCCGTCGCTGACGAAGGCCCTCTCGCCGTGAGCGGCAATGTCCAGGCCAACGTCCTCGGCTTCGTTCGACACCCTCAGGCCGAGCCCGGGGATCAGATCCAGCACCTTCAGTATGACCAGCGTAGCGACGAATGAGTAGACCATCGTGGCGACGACTGCCACCGCCTGGGTAACGAGCTGGCCGCCGTTGCCCTCGATGGCGCCCGCCGTGCCGCCTATGGCCGACGCGGCGAAGATGCCGGTGGCGATGGCGCCCCAGATACCGCCCACGCCGTGGACCGCGAAGACCTCCAGCGCGTCGTCGATCTGCGTCTTGGTCCGCAGGTAGACGGCTATGTAGCAAAGCAAGCCCGCGCCGCCCCCTATGGCGAGCGCGCCGTACACGCCCACGTACCCGGACGCCGGCGTGATCGCCACGAGGCCTGCGACCGCACCTGAGGCCACTCCAACGGCGCTCATGCGGCCGGTCCGGGTCTGGGATATGACGCCCCACGTCAGCGCCGCCGCCGCCGCGGCCGTGTTGGTGACCAGGAAGGCGTTGACGTCCAGCGCGTTGGCCGCCAAGCCCGATCCGGCGTTGAAGCCGAACCAGCCGAACCATAGGAGCGCGGCCCCAAGGATGACGTAAGGTACGTTGTGGGGCTCGGCGCCGGGGGCCCGCCTCTTTCCGACGAGCAGCGCCGCCGCTACCGCAGCCACTCCGGCGTTTATGTGGACGACAGTGCCGCCGGCAAAGTCGAGCGCGCCGTCCCCTACTTCGCTGATCCAGCCGCCGCCCCATACCCAGTGCGCGACGGGGGCGTACACGAGGGTGACCCATATCACCAGGAATATGAGGTATGTCGTGAACTTGAAGCGCTCGACGAACGCGCCCGTGATGAGCACCGGCGTGATGATGGCGAACATCATCTGGAATATGACGAACAGCAGCGTGGGGATGCCGTTGTCTACCTGATTGATGTCGATGCCGGAAAGGCCGAAGAAGCTCAAGTCCCCGATCAGCGCGCTACCCTCGCCGAACGCCAGGCTGTACCCCCACAGCACCCAGACGATGCTCACCACGGCCATGGCCATGAAGCTGTACATGAGCGTGCTGATGACGTTTCTGGCGCGGACGAGGCCTCCGTAGAAGAAGGCGAGCCCCGGTGTCATCAGCAACACCAGGGCAGAGGCCGTCAGCATCCAGGCGGTGTGACCAGAATCCATGTTTCCATCCCCCTGCTTGTATCCTGCGGACGCGGGCCGGGATGCGCTAAGCACCGCGACCCGCGTGGCCGCCAATCTGGTGAGGGATGCTATCGGGTAGTTGTTACAGATGTGTTTCCGGCCTGTTAACTTACTGTTTCAAGCCGGAAAGACACCCACGCGAAGACGCGCGCACTGCCGCGAGCCAATGACCAGGGCGCTGCGGGCGAAGAGGGATGGCGCCGGGGTAGCAGGAAGCCAGCCTAAGGGCGCAAACGGCGCAGCTCTTCTTCCAGGTCTCGCACTCTGGCCTCCGCCTCCCGCAAGGTCCGGAGATATTCGCCCTTTATGGGGTTATGGAGCAGAAGCCTGTCGTTTCCCGCGCACAGGCTGAGCCCCAAGACAGGACTGTATCCGCACTGCAGACCGTCGTCATTGTCGCTCAGCGCAATGGGAGCGTAGCCGCCATCTATCAACTGCTCGCCGGTCAGCGGCTTACCATAGAAATCTCCGCCGCTCGGATCGAACCGCCAGTATTCCCGAACGTCTATCTCGGCGTACAGATCCCGCTTGACGGTCATGTCCCTACGCGCGGTGCTAACGGACGCTATCTCCAGGACGAAGTCCGGCGCTTTCCCCACCTCCCAGATGAGGTAGCCGTTCTGTTCATAGATGGCGGCCGGGGCTACCCCAAACGCAACGTAGCAGTCGGGCAGCACCCTGTCGTTGAGGTTGTCGGGGTTGTAGCACACGATCGTGTTGCCCTCTACGAACACGTCGGGGGCGCTGCTGAAGTGCGCCCTGAGCATCGATACGGCATCGAAGAAGTGGTGGGTTTTGGTACATGCCGTCAGGCAACGGCTCGAGCGTGTCGGGCAAGCTTCTTGGGTCCACCGCCGGATAACGCCTGCCGGACTGCGTTCGAGCTGTGGGCTCTGTGACCATTGCCAGCCTCCCGTGAAGAGAGGACGGACCCGATGCCGAATACTACCCTACCGGTACGGCGACTCTGACTGCTCTGTCACGCCGTCGCGGCCGGCTAAATCGCTGCGGCGAAGTTGTGTATGCCGGTGGCGCCGCTTGGATGGTTCCCCCGCTTCTCCTCGATCTGCGGCGTGCCGTCCCCTTCCTGGCAACGCACCTCGAAGTGGAACAGCCCGCTCTCGAAGGGCCAGTCGTAGCGCCAGATCACCCACGTCGTCTCGGAGAGCGGGGCCCTTAGCTGGGCCTCCTGCCAGGGCCCGCGGTTCACCCGCACTTCAACCTTGGAGATGCCTCGGTCGCCGCCGAAGGCGATGCCGCCGACGGGCACGAATGTCTGGCCGTCTCTCTCGTACTTGGCGCCGTCGGCCACAATGTCGATGACCGACGTGGACTCTACCCGCGCGACCGCGTCCCACCCGCGCTCCACCCAGTATCCCTGCGTCAACTCGCTCCGCACCTCTATCCCGGTTATCCACTTCGGCTGCTTCATCCCGTACCGGTCCGGGAGCCAGATGCGCAGCGGGAAGCCGTGGTCTATGGGCAGCGGGTTGCCGTCCCAGGAGTGGCACAGCATGATGCGGTCGTCGGAGTTGATCAGGTCCAGGCTGACGCTCTCGTAGAAGCCGTCGCCGCTGGTGATGTACAGATACTTCGCATCGGGTTTCGGCTTGACGTCGGTGAGGATGTCCTGGACGCTTACTCCCGTCCACTGCGTAGTGCTGATCAGGTCGGTGCCAACCCGGCCCGATATGCAGGACAGCGTAACGAACTGGTCCCTGGACTCGTAGCGGCTCCTTATATCGAGGATGCTTAGCGACACAGGGTTCTCCACCAAGCCCATTATCGGGAGCGTCCACGTCTCGCCGTCGATCCTGGTGGGCTGGGAGCGTAAGAACACCTTGTAGTGGTCTTTGAGCGGCGTGTATTCGGGCCTGGTGCCCGGCGCGGGCATGATCGGGTCATTCGCATTCGGGAAAGACACCCTCGAACTCCCCTCCGACTCGTGCGCCATCGACGCGGCAATATCGGCTTCGATCTCGCGTCGCGCCGCCTGCGCCATCATGTAACCCAGGCCGCTGCCCGCCACGGTGATCGTCGCCGTTGCCGCGCCCATCCGTATGAGGAACTGCCGCCTTCCGGGCCCCGTGCTGGGGACGCTTGCTGCGCCGGTCTCCGGCTGAGCCTCGAATACCTCCTCCTCGGGGTACAGGCGGACGTACGACTCCCTGGCCGCCAGTCCCCAGGCCGCGAAGGCGACCGCCAGCCACAGCACTACCAGCACCGGCTGTAGCGTGGAGCCCCCAATGGCAATGCTGATCGCGATCATCGGAAGACCAATGAGCGCCGCCGCGACGATTCCGGTGACGATGTCCGGGGATGTGCCGCGCAGCCTTACGATGACGAAGAAGAGAACGCCAGCCGTGGTGCCGAGCAACAGGAACTGCCCTATCGCCATGACCCTCTCGGCGGTCTTGGCCGTGCCGGCCACGCTCACATCGAGCGCTCGCAGCACGTCTATCATAAGGTCGATGCCGAAGGTCACGATCGCTCCTGGAAGCACGCGGGCCATCCAGTCGAACAGGTCGTATGGGACGAAGGGCGTACCTGCGAGCTGATTGGCCAGGTACAGGACAGCGGTGAGTGCTATCGTGACCAGCGCACCGCACAACACTCCGAAACCGATGTTAGCCTTCATTGTTACTGCCTCCCAGGTATGGTTCTGGGCTGCTGAGCCGCTTCAATATCCAGTCTAGCATAGACGCGAAACGACGGCCTGCAGCTCGGCGATGAGCGTGTCCGCGGCTTCATGGGAGAGGGTCACGGGCTTCCGCATCGTGGGTCTAGCTGTCACGTAGTGCCAGAAGGAGAGCCAGACGCGGTCCCGCTCTTCGGGCGTGGAGGCCCGCCGCAGGGCCTGCAGGTACTTACCGGAGAATCGGGACGCGACCTGCCTGGCGCCTTCGGCGTCTCCACGAAGCTCATCCAAGGCGGCGACAATCTGGAACCAAGTGGGCTCACCCGCTAATTCCATGGCTAGGGCCCGGATCAGCCGCCGCGGTGACCGAGCTGTATGCGGTTCCCGTCCGGGTCCGCGATATCGGCCAAGGTGAGGCCTGGAATATCGCCATTCTGCGGTGCTTTCACTACCCGGCCGCCCCCGCGCTCGGCAGCCCTACACGCCGCCTCGATGTCGTCGACTTCAAACGAGAGCCCTGTGGCGCCAGAGCCGCCCCCGTGGCTTATGTGCAGCGCCAGCGTCGCGTCGCCGAAGGCCAGCTCGCTCCAGGACGGGGACTCCGAACGTAGCGTGAGGCCCATGGCGTCGCGGTTGAAGGCTACCGCGCGGCCCATGTCCGAGTCCCACAGCATGTAGAGCAGCTTGGTGACTCTCATTGCGCCCTCCTAAGCTAACTTTAACGGCAAAGCCGTGCTTAGCGACCGTATCAGATGGCGAAGTAGAGTATGAGGGCGGCGCTGATCACCACGGCGCCTTCGATGAAGGCTGCCCCCAGATTGCGGTCCACGGCGAGCTCGTGGGAGACCCGCGTGCCGGGTAGCAGCACGAAATCGACCAGCATCCGGACTACATAGAGCAGTACGAAGCCGAGGACGGCGAACGTCAGGAATGAGGCGATGCTCTCCCCCCAGCCCACGAACTCTCCGAAGATCGACTTGAAGGTCACTACGCCTATGGCTATCAGGTTCCCTCCAAGGGCGACACCAACGGCGGCGTTGTCTTTCTCTATTTCCTCGTGGACGTCGAATGGGGTAACCACCTGGTAGAACAGCGCGTAGGCCGCCAGCACCAGCATGCCCAGCACCAAGAAGGCCACGGACCGTAAGACGCTGTCAACCACCGATACCGAGTCGCCGTCCGCGCCCGTGCCCGCTATGGCCCCAGCTATCACGAGCCCTACGGCCACGTAGACGCCGAGCTCCACGGCGCCGGTCCCAGTGTTGCGGTCCTCAATGATCTCCTTCTCCGTGTCGAACTTGAACAGCACGAATCGGTCCACTACTAACCTGGCGGCGTTCAGGACGACTATTCCGGCCAACGAATACAGGAAGACCTCCAACACGTCGAGACCGAAGGCCCCGTCGAACTGCTCCCACCACGCGATGTCCGTGACCGCCGTGACGGGCTGGTAGAGGGCCCCTAGGAAGACGACTATCACGCCGAAATAGTACCCAGTAATGCTCAGGCCCAGGGCGAGGTTGTCCTTGTTGCTGAGCTGGTCGTTGATCTTGTAAGGCGTGATCAGGTTCTGGACCACCTTCGCCACTAGCAGAATGATGATGCCGAGGCCCACGTACACCAGGCCGGCGGGGAAGAACTCCAGTGTGTCCTTGAATGATTCGATCATGGGCTTGGTCCCTCCCTGGAACTGCTCAGCGCCGGTATACAGCTACGTTGTCCGCCGGTACCACGTCGCTCACGTACGCGTGGAAGGGGCGTCCCTCCCACTTGTCGACGCTCAGTACCCTGCTCCCGTCGTCGGACTCGAACTCCCACAGGTAGTGGCCGTGGCCCTCTCCCCGGTTGTCCTCGAAGAAGAAGACCTCGCCGCTGTTCTTATAATGGAAGACCTCGCCGTCGAAGCTCACGCTGTTGTCGATGGCGTGCTCATTGTCCATACGGACAATCTCGTCCTCCGTAACCCCAATCTGAGAGAGCCCCAACGCCCTCTCGTCCGGCGTCGCTGTCACGAATTGGTCGGCTCCGCCGGAATAGCTCAGCCAGATGCGGGTATCGCCATCGACGCCCAGCAGTTCGTACCACTCCGAGTGCTCGCTCGCGTACCTATTGAGCTTCTCGATGATGAAGTACCTGTCCTCGTATTCGAGCTCAAGCCCGGTCACGGTAAGGACGTCCCCTACTTTCGCGTCTCTGATGGTCTCGACCACCGGGGTGGCGGTTGAGGGCTTTGGCTTTTTCCTTCCGAACAGCGATTTGAACAACTGCGTCCCCCGTGACGGGAATGCGATGGACCGGCGGGCCGCTCTAATCCTCGATCGGCTCGGCGGCGTCCAGGTTGTGATAGTACCGGTTCCCCTCTCCGACGCCTTCCTGTATCTCCACCTCGTGCACATACACGTCGGTCGAGTCCACGAGGAGAGTGACCCCTGTGGTCTCGACTATGAGGCCGCTGCGGGTCTTGAACTTCAGCCCGGCCTCGACCGACTCCGACTCTGCGTAGCTCAATGTGCTCCCCCTTACGTTAGCCCCGGCGCGCTCTCCGGGACACTTCCTCCAGCGGCGCCAGGCTGCACGGACTCAGATTCTATCAGCCGCGGCGCGGGTTGCATATCAACTCGCTGGCCCGCTTCCCTATCTGCGGGCAGTTTCATAGACTCGCAACTCCGTGTGACGCGCAAGCACGTCGAAATCGGCGTCGTCATGTAGAATCGGCACGCCAGCGCGTATGGCGGCGGAGGCAATTAGACAGTTGATCAGCTTGCGGACAGTCCCCCCTTGCCGTCGGCAACGTCGATAGAGCGAGGCGGCATCGTCGTAGTCCGTCGCCCGCGTCGGTATCACCGCCGCCCGCGCCAACAGCCTCCGGAGGCTCAGTAGATGCGATTCGTCCCGCGCCCCGGCGAGCACCTCCATCCGCACCGCGTCGCAGATGGCAACCTCGCGCGCCAGCACCTCGTCAACGAGAGCACAGACCGGGGACCCCGTGTCCCGCAGAAACTCTATCCAGGCCGACGTATCTACAAGGATCACTGGGAACGGCCGGAGCGCATCGCCTCAAGCTCGCCCTCCCAACCGATTCCTCTAAGCGCGCGAGCCTCGTCGACGGACACGGGTTCGGCCGCCAGTGTTCGCAGGGCGTAGTTGATGGCCTCACGCTTGGTAGCGAGTCGATAACGCCGCATCACTTCAGCACACGCCCGATCGTCTATGTCAACGTTGGTGCGTGTCATACACCTACAATACACCAGGCGGCGGCGAGGAGGCAACCTCCCCTACTGCAAGCACACTTCACTGCGCTTCTCTCCGGCAGGTAACTTGAGCGCCAATGGACGCGCCGAGGCGAGCTGCGGCGCTTCCGTTGGACTCCGCGACCTCCAGGTAGCCGTGGCTGCCGACAAGCGCCATCAGCCCCTCCCCGTCCGAGTAAGTGCGGCGAATCCCGCCGATTGCGATGCCGTCTGCTTCAATGACGGCCTTCCCCAGCGGCAGGTAGTCGGCAGGTATGCTTGTAACGAGATTGCCGAAGCGGTCGACATGGACTACCAAGCCACTTACCCCGTTGTCCGTGACGGTAGGTGCGGGTACGTTGATAGCCGTCACCTCGTACACTTCGTCGCCCATGGCGCCGGGCTCAACCCCCAGTGACAGGTGGGCCGCCACCGGTGCGAAGACGTCCCGGCCGTGGAACGTGGCGCTGACGGGGTGTCTCCAGTACTCGGAGCGGCTCAGTTCGAACGCCCGACATCCGCTGGGCAATGCGACAACAAGGTTCTCGAATAAGCCGTGATCCTCATGCCCAAACTCACGCGCACCGGCGTAGTCGCGCAGCACATAGGTGAATATGCCGTTGTCGGGGCCTATGAAGGCGGCATCTGGTGTTACGAGCAGCAGGGGTCGCCGCGAGCCGCCTACGCCAGGGTCCACAACGGCAACGTGTATGGCGCCCCTTGGGAAGGTACGGTAACACGAGCCCAGGACGAACGCGCCGCATGCCACACCCTGGGGGGGCACGTCGTGGGATACGTCGATAAGCACGGCGTCCGGGTTGACAGTCAGGGCCGCGCCCTTCATGGAGGCCGCGTACTCCCCCGCCCCGAAGTCCGTTGTCAGCGTGATGACGGGAGAGGCCATCGCGTTTCGCCGCTAAGCGGCAGGAATGGCCGAACGCCTACGAGAAGGGCCAAGCCGCGGCAACGTAACGTACGCTCATGATGGATGCGAAGATGAAGACGACGACCAGCCCGATCGTGAACTGGAAGAGGGTCTTCTCGATGCCTCTGCGCGTCCTGTACGAGCTCTCGGCGGCCCCGAAGAGCCCTCCGCCCTGCCCGCGCACCTGTATGATAACCACGGCGATCAGCATGACCGAGAGCACGATCTGAACTATGTTCAGCAAGGTCTGCATCTAACGTTCACCTTCTCGCCAGCACACGCCGCACGCCTCTCTAGGCGCCGCGCGTACCATGATACACGTCCATAATGACCTCCGCCAGCTTTGAGGAGTCGTGCCGCGCCGGATGGCTGGGGTCAGCGAGGTAGTCGGTCACGAGACGAGCATGCCCCACGCCGCTGTCGCCGATCCGCACCGGGTCGCCGTGGTCCCCGCCGCCCGCCTCCGGCGGCTGCTCGTTGGCAATGACGTAGTCCGCGATGGCCGGGAAGGTGTGAGCGCGCAGCACTCTCACGTGGTCGGACAGCGTATAGCCCTCGGTCTCACCCCTCTCGTTGGCTACGTTGGCGATGTACATCTTCGCGGCATCCGTCTCGCGCAACGCGGATGAGATTCCTCCGACCAGCAGGTTCGGGAGGATGCTTGTGTAGAGGCTTCCAGGTCCTATGAGCACGAGCTGAGCGTCCGCGATAGCCTCCAGCGCGGGCTGGTGCGCCTCGGCGTCGGCAGGCTCGATCATGACGCGCTCTATCGGCGCCCCATTGCTCGCGATGCTCGACTCCCCGGAAACGTAGGAGCCGTCCACCATGCGGGCGGACAGGGTGATGTTGCCCATAGTGGCCGGTATCACGCTGCCCCGCACGGCCAGCACCCTGCTCGACTCCAGGATCGCCTTGTCGAAGCTGCCCGTCACGTCGGTCATGGCCGCGATGAAGAGGTTCCCGAAGCTGTGGCCCTCCAGGCCCTCGCCTTTCTTGAACCGGTGCTGGAACAGCTCATGCACCAGCGCCTCCGCATCCGACATGGCGACCAAGCAGTTGCGGAAGTCGCCCGGCGGCAATACCCCAAGCTGCTCTCGAAGGCGGCCGGAGCTTCCGCCGTCGTCGGCGACAGTCACGATGGCCGATATGTTGTCCGTGTGGCTCTTGAGTCCGCGCAAGAGAACCGAGAGGCCGGTGCCGCCGCCAATCGCAACGACCCGAAGGCCCCGGTCCCGGTAGCGCCTGGAGTAGATCGTGTCGGCCAGCGAGCCGACGCCGGGGGACGGGAGGAGCAGCGGGCCTATGGAGCGGTACAGTCCGTACGCAGCCAGCAGGATGACCGTGACGCCGGCTGCGGCTATAACCACGCCCTCGAAGTACCACGGCAGGAAGTTCGGCAGCGACAGGTCGAAGATGTTCTTGATTACAAAGGCCAGGCCAACCGAGCATACCCCGACGCCAGCGCTCCCCACCAGGAGCCACCTCTTCACGCCCAAGCCCATATACAGGAACTTGCGCAGTGCGTTCCGCCGCCCTCCCGGGTGCGTGAAACCGCTCAGCGGCGGCCTACCGTTACTCACGACTGCCTCAGGGACTCCAGCCTATCTTTGACCAGCCGGGACGCCACCTGGGGGTTGGCCTTTCCCCTGGTCGCCTTCATTACCTGCCCGACGAGGTATTTGGCGGCGGCCTCTTTCCCGCTCAGATAGTCGCTCACCGGTTGTGGGTTGGCTGCAACCACCTCCGCGACCACCGAGCCCACCACGTCGTCGTCGCTGACCTGGACCATCCCTGAGGCCTCGGCGATCTCCGAGGGACCCTTTCCCGTCTCGAACATCTCGTCGAGGACGCTCCTCGCCATGGGCGTGCTGAGGGTGCCGTCGCCGATCAACCTCAACAGCTCCGCGAGCTGTCCGGGGGCCACCTTGGAGTCTTTTATCTCGGTCTGGGTCGCGTTCAACAGCCGCGTCAGGTCGCCGAGCACCCAGTTGCTCGCCGCCTTGGCGGCGCCGTAGGCCTTGCCGCCCTTCCCGCATGCCGCCACCACCTGCTCGAAGTAGTCGGCCATGGGCTTCGAGGCCGTCAGCAGATCGGCGTCGTACGGTGAAAGGCCGAACTGCTCGATGAACCTGGTCTTCCGGCGGTGCGGGAGCTCCGGGAGGCGTTGCCGCACCCTCTCGACCCAGGCATCATCGATGACCAGCGGCGGCAGATCAGGCTCCGGGAAGTACCGGTAGTCGGACGCGCCCTCCTTCGTCCTCTGCGACACCGTTACGCCGCGCTCCTCCGACCACCCCCTAGTCTCCTGCACGATCCGCTTCCCCTGCCTCGCCAGCGCCGTCTGCCGCTCCGCCTCGTATTCCAGGGCACTGTGCACCGAGCGGAAGCTGTTCATGTTTTTGACTTCCACCTTCGTGCCCAGATCGTCGGTGCCGGAGGGCCGGACGCTGATGTTCGCGTCGCACCGGAAGCTGCCTTCTTCCATGTTCGCCGTGCTCACTCCCGCGTACCGCAGGATGGAGCGCAGCAGCACTAGGTACGACCTCGCCTCGTCGGCAGACCGCATGTCGGGCTCGCTCACGACCTCCATCAGTGGCACGCCAGCGCGGTTGACGTCCAGCAGGCTGTAGCTGCGACCCCCCTCGGACCTGTGCATCAGCTTCGCCACGTCCTCCTCCAGGTGGACGCGTGTAATGCCCAGCCTGCTGCTGTGGCCGTTCACCTCGATGTCGAGGTGGCCGTCGGTAGCGATGGGCATGTCGTACTGGGATATCTGGTAGCCCTTCATCAGGTCCGGGTACGGGTAGTTCTTGCGGTCGAACTTGGTGTGCCGGGATATGTCGCAATCGAGCGCAAGACCCGTGGCGATGACCAGCTCCACGGCGAGGCTGTTGATGACTGGCAGCACGCCCGGCATTCCCATGCACACCTCACACACTGTGGAGTTGGGAGGCGCGTCCTGGTAAACAGAGGCGCAGGAGCAGAACATCTTGCTCTTGGTCAATAGCTGGCTGTGGACCTCCAGCCCGATAACGACCTCGTATTCGCTCATCGACAGTGCCATCCTAGGTACGGGAAGCCGTACACAACGCGCTCTCCCGCCTACTTCCAGCCGTTCTGCGGCCTTGGGAAACGTTCCCTGGCTTCATTCTCGCTCCAGGCGTCCTTTCCTATGAGCGGCACGAACCGGCATGCGCCGATTGTATCGACGGCGTAGCTCTCACCGGAACGCGTCACCTTCATTAGCTGCTGGCTCTCCAGGGACCCGACGGGAAGCACGAGCCTGCCTCCGTCCGCCATCTGGTCCATCAGCGAGCGCACCAGCTTGGGCGCGGCCGCGGCCACGATTATAGCGTCATACGGGGCCTCACGGGGCCAGCCCAGCTCCTCCTCCGCCAGTACGACACGGACGCTGGAGTGCCCCAGCATCTCAAGGCGCGCTCTCGCCGACTCGGCCAGCGAGGGCAGCCGCTCCACCGATACGACCTCGCCCGCAAGCTCCGCCAGTATGGCCGCCTGGTACCCGCTGCCGGCGCCTATCTCCAGCACCCTGTCGGTGCGCTTCAGGTCCAGCGCGCTCACCATGAGCGCCACTATGTACGGCTGCGAGACCGTCTGGCCTTTGCCGATGGGGACCGCGATGTCCTGGTAGGCCAGGTGCCTGCTCCCCTCGGGTACGAAGGCCTCACGCGGGACTCTCTCAATCGCGGCGGCCACACGCTCGTCGCCGATCTCCTTTCTCAGGCGGTCGACCAGCGTGGTCTTGGCGTCATCCCGGCCCTGATCGCCCATTGAGCCAACAATAGCACGTACGAGCTTGGCCCACAACGAGCCTACCCAGATTCCCCACCTAACATAGTTGGTGTGGCCTTCGTGGATTTACGCCCGTGTTGAGTATCGATTCGGTGGTTCCATATGGTCGGATCGGGCCGTAGGTAGGACCTTGGCCGAAGACTTTGAGGGTATGGGCAGCGTAGCCGCACCGATTATGGCTGTCCTCAGGCCGAAGAAGGCATGGCGCAGCCTGGGCGACCTTGCTGAGTCGCCTTCAACCGATGCACAGACAGGACCGCTTATGGTTGGTACGGCTCGGCGGACAGCGCCAATATCCTCTGACGTGCCCTGATCAACAACTCGTATGAGGGATGGCCCCGCGCCAGACGGATGATCAGCTTCCTGGCGTGTCGCATCACCCGGCCCGGAAGGGCGATCAGGGCGAAGCGCACTGCCTTGAGACGCTTGCTCACCCACTGTCCTCCCAACGCCAGCCGCTTCATCGCAGAGCTCAGGTTGAAGGCCAGCACCGCTATGGCCCACCATGCGGCGTTGGCTCCGAACAGCCCCGACGGGAGCCTGCCCGCAGCCAGGTCACTCTTCAGGACGCTGTGGACCTGCTCGCCTTTACCGCATCTCTGCCTGTACCACCGGATCGTCTCATCTCCCGGAAGGTCTCGGTTGGTCACCAACCCGGAGACCTTGTGCCAGGCTCCGCCGGCCAGCCTCATCACGGGGAAGGGCAGTTCCAGCTGCAGTTCCATTCCCGGCAGAGGCTGTTCGCTCAGCGGCTCCCTGATAGCGATGAACCGGTATTCAGGGTTCTTCTTGCTGTAGGCTATCCAGTCTGGTACGAAGTTCACCTCCGCCCACTGTTGACCTGTCTCGACCCAGGTGG
Source organism: Dehalococcoidia bacterium (assembly GCA_965262055.1). Lineage (GTDB taxonomy): Bacteria > Chloroflexota > Dehalococcoidia > Lucifugimonadales. Next base: position 3,307,687 of record CBDHEI010000002.1, on the reverse strand, counting down.
CGCCCAGTCTGCGGTGGGGAGCATGCCAGTCTTGTTCGGCAACCTCGGACACCGCGCGCCTGAACTCCGGCGTCACGTTGAGCCCTACCGCAAACTCGATCACTCCGAAGCGCTCGTCTCTGCCCTCGGCGCAGTACCGCAGCAACTCGTGCTGATACCCAGCCGCGTCCGACCGCAGCATCACCTTGTCCACCGCACAAGGCAGATGCTCCAACGCTTCGGTCAACACTCGCAGTTGCTGATAGCCAGCAGGTACGTTGCCGTCCCGAAACTCCGAATGCACTATCAACTCAGCCTCGGCCCAGTAGGTCGTCAGAGGCTGATACGCCTTGTACTTCTTGTAGCTGTAGAGCGCCTGCTGCTTGTGCGTCTCCACCAGCGTGGCGTCCATGTCCAACGTGGCTTGAGCGCAGGGCGAACGGCTCTGTACGAAGCTCACCATATCGGCGTTCACCTTATGCAGACCCCCCAGCGCTTCGTTGGGTGAAGGTATGAACGCTCTGTGAGCTTCCCGACTGGACTCCTCGCCCGCCTCGTGGAATCTCTCCAGGTACCGGAACACCGCCGACTCCGATGGCATGCTCCGCCGACGCTCTACACGCCATCGCTCTTCCAACGCTCTACGCTCTCGACGACCCATCCCATAGCTCTCGACTTCCCGAAGCACCCTGCACAACCCCGCGTCCTTCTCCAGAACATCCAGATCGACCACTGACTCACCGCCTGCCAGGTTCAGCAGTATCAGCGAGCTGACCACTTGGCTGTCCGTCCAGCCCTGACCACACTCCCGCAGTCCCACGTGGCGCTCTACCGACGACCTCAAACCTGCTGCGTGCATCAACTCCAAGTACGTCATCATCCCCGCCATCGCCGTCATGCCCGGCGAGCTCTTCTCCTGCTCGTACTGGAACGGCAGAACCCCTTGCTTCATAATAGGTGCACCTCGTTGGTGATCGTTTCTCTCTTCCAAGAAACATCTTAGCCCCCTTCACGGCGGGCTCCAACGAGGTCTTCTTCTTCTCTAGGTGGGGAATCTGGGCCTATGGCCGGCATGATCACAATAAATGGCCGAAAAGGTTACTCCGCGCCCTGCTAGAGCTTCACTGCCCTGATGCGATTGTTGTAGTGATCGCTAATCAGGAGGACATCGTCACCGTAGAGGGCCAGGCCGTGGGGCTCGTTGAGCCTGGCCTCTGTCGCCGGGCCGCCGTCACCGCCATCCCCTGCAAGACAGCTGCCGGCGACGGTCTGCAGCGTGCCGTCTGCGGCAATGGTCCGCACGCGATTGTTGCGCGAGTCGGAGAAGTAGACCGTCCCCTCCGGTGTAACCGCGACTCCCAGGGGCTTGAACAGCTTTGCTTCGAGGGCCGGTGTGCCGTCGCGAGAGTACCCCGGCTCGCCTGTGCCGGCGACGGTCATGATGGTCCCGGCCGCGTCTACCTTGCGGACGACGTGCTGTGTCAGGTCGGTGAAGTAGAGGTTCCCGCCGCGGTCGAAGGCTATCGATGATGGACCGCCAATGCGCGCCTCGGTGGCCGGCCCTCCGTCGCCCGAATAACCGGCCTGGCCGGTGCCCGCAAATGTTTGGATGATGCCCGTCCCGGGGTCCACGACCCGTATGCGGCCTGTCATGTCCCCGATATAGATCCTGCCATCGGGCTGGCAGCCGACGGAATGGGCCGTGGTGAGGCTTGCGGAGATAGCCGGCCCTCCATCGCCGCGGTCGGAACCGTCGCCGCCGACGCCTGCCAACGCGTTGATCGTTCCATCCTGCTCGACGCGCCTCACCTGGCCGTTGAGCGTGTCCGCGACCAGGAGGCGGCCTTCCGGGTCGACCGTAACGTCGTAGGGATTGAGGAAGTAGGCCTCGGTGGCAGGTCCTCCGTTGCCGCCGAATCCGCGGCCGCCGCTTCCGGCAACCGTCGTGATCACGCCTGTTTCAGCATCCACTCGCCGTACACGGTCGCTCTGCATGTCCGCAATGTACACGGCGCCGTCAGGCCCCACAGCCAGCCCGCGGGGATTGCTGACGAACGCCTCCGTGGCGGGCCTGCCGTCATGGATGCTGGTGCCGCCGGCCACGGTGGTCACGATGCCTGTCTTGGGGTCGATGCTGCGCAGCCGGCCTGAGCAGTCGCTGTACAGGACAGTGCCGTCCTGATCGGCCCATATGCCGACCTCTATAGCGTTCGTCATTGACTCGGTCGCGGGCACGCCGTCCTCACCCCAACCCGGAATACCCGTGCCGGCGATAGTGGTGACGATGCCGGTCCGCCCGTCGATCTTCCGGAGCCTATTCCCCCGGGCTTCCCCTACATAGACATTGTCGTACTGGTCGATGTGAATGGAATCGGGCGTGTCAGTCGCGGCCTCGGTCGCGGGCCCGCCGTCGCCATACGAAGAGCTAGCGCCAGTGCCGAAAAACGTTGTGATGATGCCGGTACGCATGTCCACCCTGCGGATGCGGTTGTTGCCGTTGTCGCAAATGTACAGATCGCCCTTGGAGTCGAAGGCCAGATGCTCCGGCAAACCCAGTGCCGCCTCCTTGGCCGGGCCCCCGTCTCCGTGGTAGCCGTGGAAGCTATGGCCGGCGCCGGTGAATGGGCGATGGTCGCCGTCCTCCAGGAGGTAGTTACGGGTGGGTTGGCCGGCGATCGTCTCGACTATGCCAGTGTCCACGTCGACGCGGGTGACTTTGCTATCCCACTTGTGGCAGACGAAGATGTTTCCTTCATCGTCCACGGCCACGCCGCACGTGGTGTCGAACTCGGACTCCAGGGCCGGCAGGCCCTCTCCGCCGCGCCCAGCTCTCCCTGAGCCGACGACCTTGGTGACAATGCCGGTCTCATAGTCGATCCGGCGCACTGTGTTCAGTCCTTCGTCCGGCCCACGAGCGCCAAGCTCGACGAAGAAGATGTTCCCATTCTTGTCCTGGAAGAAGTCGTGAGGTGTGTAGACGCGAGCATCAGCGGCCGGACCCCCGTCGCCGGACGTGCCCGGTACTCCGTCGCCCACGAAGTTGTGAAGGATGCCGTCGGCGTCGATTCGCCAGATCCGATGGCTTCGTATGTCGCCGAAGACGAGGTCGCCGTCGGGCCGTCTGACGACGCCGGAAGACCAGCCGATGTCCGCCTCTTTGGCAGGAACGCCGGCGCGGTACCCTGCTCCCGCAATGGTCGCGATAGTGTTATTGGGCATGCTGTCGAAAAAGTCTCGGAGCTTCATTTCGTATCCACCTTTCCCTGCCCCAGAGACTACCGCAGCCTACTCATGATTGCTACACTCCTTTTGCCGTGCTAGTCTAGTTTCAGCTAGGCCCGTGGCCTGCCTGAAACAACCTCCTCACGGTGTGAGCCAGTGCCGCCGTACTATCCCGTATTCCTGGACGTTCGCGACCGCAGATGCGTCATCATCGGTGGCAACCGCGTCGCCGAAGAGAAGGCCGCGCGGCTATTTGAATTCGGCGCCAGCGCGGTCGTCATCAGCCCCGAGTTGACCGACGGCCTCGCCTCGATGGTGGAAGACGGCCTCGCCTGGATACGGCGCGGCTACGAGCCCGGCGATCTGGAAGGGGCATTTATAGCCATAGTAGCCGATACCTCCGACGATGAAGTAAACAGGGCCGTCAGCGCCGAGGCCAAGCAGCGCAATGTGCCGCTGAATGTGGCCGACGTGACCGATCTGTGCACTTGGATAGCGCCCTCCATCGTGAGGCGCGGCGACGTGGTGGTAGCCGCATCCACCGGTGGGTCCAGCCCCGCCTTGGCGCGGCGCTTCCGCGAGCAGTTGAACAGGACCAACAGAGTGGAGACAGGCTACGACCTCATGGCGCTGGCGGACATAGCCCCCCTGCTCAGCGCTGCCAGGCAGGAGCTGGCACGCCAGGGCGTACGGCTCAACCCCGACCACTGGCAGGCCTGCCTGACCGACGACCTCATAGACCTCGTCAGGGCGGGACGCGCTAGGGAGGCGTCCGAGTGCCTGATTGCCAACCTGATGGCCGGCGCAGCGTGCGGTTGCCCGGAAGGCGTGTGCAGGATGTGGGAGGAGCTCGGCGAGCCTGAGGCGTCCGCCCAGGCTCCCTGATCGGCGTCAAGTGTACGAACGACGGACATTCCGTGTCGGCTCGAGGACCAGCCCCCTTTCGGCGGTCCAGACGGAGGAGGTTCTCTTCCTCCTGCGCCCGCTCTACCCTAACGCGCTTTTTGAAGTGGTGCCCATCACGACCGAAGGAGACCGCCAAAAGACCGCCTCCTTGACAAGCCTGGGGCGCGGCACGTTCGTAAAGGAGATCGAGCGCGCCCTGCTGGACGGCGAAATCGACTTCGCCGTTCACAGCGCCAAGGATCTGACCGCGGACATCCCGGACGGGCTGACAGCAACAGCCGCGGGCCGCAGGAGCGACCCGCGCGACGTGCTGATAGACCGCTGGGGCCTGCCGTTCGACGCCCTGCCTGCCGGGGCCAGGCTCGGCACCGGAAGCCCCAGGAGGACGGCGTCGATAAAGTCGATGCGCCCGGACTTGGACGTCATCCCCATCAGGGGCAACGTAGGCACCAGGATAGGCAAGGCCTCAGGCGGCGACTACGATGGTGTGGTGCTCGCCGCCGCAGGGGTGCTGAGGCTCGGCAGGGAACTTGAGATCACGGAGTACCTGCCGCCGGACCTGTTCGTGCCGGAGGTGGGCCAGGGAACGCTGGCCGTCGAGGCGCGCGTGGACGACGGCGCGGTGCTGGAGATGCTGGAAAGCGCACTGGACCCATCCACAAGCGCGTCCCTTAGGGCGGAGCGGGCCTTCCTGGCCGAGCTTGGGGGAGGCTGCACCGTCCCTGTGGCCGCCTACGCCCAAGTTGACGGCGCAGACATCGCCATATCCGCCATGGCCGCGCTGGCCGACGGCAGCAGGGTATTCAAGGACTCCACTACGGCTTCGGCCAACGACCCGGAGGCCGCGGGCCGCGCCGCCGCCCAGGCCCTGCTCGAGTCCGGGGCCAGGGGGATAGTCTTACAGTGAGCGCGCGTAGGGGAACGGTCTACCTCGTGGGCGCCGGCCCCGGAGACCCCGGCCTGATTACCGTCAGGGGCTTGGACCTGCTCATGAACGCCGACGTGGTCGTCTACGACCGTCTCGTGGACTCCAGGCTCCTCGACAGAGCGTCCGAGTTCGCGGAGCTGATAGATGTTGGAAAGTCCCGTGGAGACGCGCCTGTGGCCCAGGACGAGATCAACGACATCCTGGTAGACAGGGCGCAGTCCGGCGCCCTGGTCGTGCGTCTCAAAGGCGGCGACCCCTTCCTCTTCGGCCGAGGCGGCGAGGAGGCCCTCGCGCTGGCGGAGGCCGGCGTCCCCTTCGAGGTCGTCCCAGGCGTCACGTCCGCGCTCGCGGCGACCGCCTACGCAGGCATCCCGGTGACCCACAGGGGCGCGGCCTCCTCGGTGACTATCGCCACGGGCGCGGGAGCCTCAGGCGGCGACGCCGGCCCAATTGCTCCCGGTGAAGGCACAGTCGTCGTGCTCATGGGCTGGGAGAATATCGAGACCATCGTCGCAGACCTCGTGCGCGAGGGGCGCAGCCCGGAGACTCCCGCAGCGGTCATAAGATGGGGTACCGAGCCATTCCAGCAGACCGTCACCGGTACGCTGGCGGACATTGTAGACAGGGCGTCAGCCGCGGATCTCGGCCCCCCCGTCGTTATTGTCGTCGGCGAGGTGGTCAGGTTGAGGGAGCGGATGCGCTGGTTCGACAACCGCCCCCTCTACGGCAAGCGTGTGCTCGTTACCAGGGCGAGGGCGCAGGCCGGCAGGCTCTCGGAGATGCTCTACCGTGAGGGCGCCCTCCCCTTGGAGGCGCCTGCCATACAAATCGAGCCCCTACCCGACTACTCCGACCTGGACGACCGCCTTCTCCACCTAGACGAGGTGGATTGGGTGGTCTTCGCGAGCGCCAACGCCGTGGCTGCAGTATTTGCGCGGATGGACGCGCTCGGCCTCGACGCGCGCGACTTTCATTCTGCCAGCGTGGCCGCCATAGGCTCGGAGACAGCGGCAAACCTCCAACGACGCGGCATCATGGCGGACTTCGTACCCGAGCGTTTCCTATCAGAGTCGGCGCTGGAGGGGCTCAGGGAGTTCGGTATGGGCGGCGCGCGGGTGCTCTACCCGCGCAGCCAGACCGGTAGGGAGACACTGCCCGCCGGCCTCGCAGACATGGGCGCTGAGGTAGATGAGGTTCCGGCATACGTAACCGTGACCGCCCACGACTCTGCGCCCATGGTGGCCGAGATTCTCTCTCAGGGTGTTGATGCCGCCGTATTTACCAGTTCATCCACGGTCAAGGGCCTGCTCGCGCTTCTCGACGGCGACCCTGCCCCGCTGGGGGACGCCGTGATCGCCTGCGTGGGCCCCATAACCGCCGGCACGGCGACGGACAACGGCCTCAGCGTCGATGTCGTTGCCGAGCCGCACACCATACCCGGACTGGTCGCCGCCCTCAGGGCCTACTACTCGAAGGAGGACGCGTCATGACCGACTTCCCAGTCACGCGCCAGAGGAGGCTCCGCCGCTCCGCCGGCCTGCGAGACATGGTCGGTGAGGCCCGCGTCTCCGTCAGCGACCTCGTCTATCCCATCTTCGTGACCCACGGCCGGGACCGGCGCGTGGGAATCGGGCCGATGCCCGGCGTCTCCCAGCTCTCCGTCGACCGGCTGGCCTCCGAGGTGGACAGCGTCGTCGACCTCGGCATCCCGGCCGTCCTGCTCTTCGGTATCCCAAGCGTCAAGGACGACATGGGCTCCGGGGCATACGCGGACGACGGCATCATTCAGGAGGCTATCCGGACAGTCAAGCAGGCCGCGCCCAGGCTGGTGGTCATAGCGGACGTGTGCCTCTGCGAGTACACCAGCCACGGCCACTGCGGTGTCGTGGCCGACGGCGGCGTAGACAACGACGCCACTCTCGACCTGCTCGCCAGGGCGGCCGTCAGCCAGACACAAGCCGGGGCGGACGTCGTGGCGCCGTCGGCGATGATGGACGGCCAGGTCGGAGCGATCAGGACGGCCCTGGACGGCAGCGGTTTCTCAGAGACTACGATAATGTCCTACTCGGCCAAGTACGCGTCCGCCTTCTACGGCCCCTTCAGGGTCGCCGCGGAGTCCGCACCCCAGTTCGGCGACCGGCATGCCTACCAGATGGACCATCGCAACGCCAGGGAGGCGCTCGCCGAGATCCAACAGGACCTCAACGAGGGCGCGGATATAGTGATGGTGAAGCCGGCCCTCTCCTACCTCGATGTGATCGCTCGCGCGCGGCAGCACTTCTCATGCCCCATCGCCGCCTACAACGTCAGCGGCGAGTACTCGATGGTCAAGGCCGCCGCCGAAAACGAATGGATCGACGGCGACCGCATCATGATGGAGATCGCCGCCTCGATAAAGAGGGCAGGCGCCGACATCCTCATCACCTACCACGCCAAGGAGATCGCCCGCATCCTGAACGCCCGCGCCTGATATCCTAGTGCGTATGGCGAACCTGTCGTCGTGTCAGCAGACACGGGCGGTCCAGTCCATGTGAACTGCCTGGGACGAGGTGCGTCCAGAATTGCCTGGCGGCGTCTTCGGGGCACTGCGAATCACCTCGTCGACTTGGCAAACCTTAGTCCCCAGCGGCCTGTTAGGTCGCCTTGTTGATGTCAGGTTCTGGGGACATGAGAAGGGCTTATGTGGCAGAAACATTCAGTATTCCCCGAAGTTCCCCGCGGATTCTGGCGCCAGTTTCGGCGACGCTGGGCAAAGCCGCTACGAATACTGGAAGAAGTCATCTCTCTCAGCGAGTCCCTAGGAGCAGACCCCACATCTCCAAGATTCGAAGCCATGGAAGGGACGTATTGGCTCGTACTCCGCAGTCTGCACTCACGCACCTGTCTGCATGCTCGGTCAGTCCTGGCGCTACTGTCAAATGGACTGGTAGACCCGGCATGGGGACAGTGGCGCATTTGCCACGAGTCATCCACCATCGCTACGTTCATAGCCAACACTTCAGAGATGGCGTCTCGCTATATGCGCTACTCAGTTGTGAATAAGTACCGCCTGGCCAATGAGCTCTATGACTCAGGCCACAAAGAGGCGCCAACCAAACTGGAACTCGATGAACTCAAGAGAATGGCGGACGCCGTACAACAGGATCTTCGAAAGGCCTATGGGCGCGAACCCACCTCAAGGGACTATGCTTGGAGCGGCCTAGGGAGCTTCAGGCAGATCGAAGCCGAAGTATTCTGTGGAGACGCATGGAAACCGCGAGGGGAATACATTCTAGCAAGCGAACGAGTTCACTCCGCGCCGAACGCCGGCGAACCCCTAGAGGTGGGAGATAACCATCCGGTATTCCTGGTTGGACCAATAAACGGTGGACTGACAGGACCCGCGGATCTCACATCACTCTCCGTTATGGCAGCAACAGAGGCCTTGCTGCTGAACGCTTCGTGCACAACAGAAGACGAAGAAAAGCTGGAGGAACTTGCTGTCAAATGCCGAATGATAGGAGTAATGTGTTGGATCCTAGACCCAGAAATTCTCTGCCATGACTGTGGAGGCTACAGGCTTGGAGCTTCGCCGCCCGATGAGATTCCAATAGGTGAAAGACCCGAACCCTGCTCCTGCCGACAGCATGGCGGAACGCAGATGGGGACTCGATTGGATAACTGATATCCTCGAATCCGTGTCCATCCCGCCCATCCATGTTCAACTAACCCGCCCCAAGCGCGTCGGTGGCCAGCAGCGCAGCCACACCCTTGCGGTTATATCGGAGCGCGCGACCGGCCCGAAATGACGGCTGTCGGTGCTGTGCGCGCGGTTGTCGCCCATCACGAGGTGCTCCGACTCGCCCAGCTTCCACACCGCCTCTCCAAGCCCCACCGAGGACGGCAGGCCCCCAAGGTAGGGTTCGCGGGTGTGGTTCCCATTCACGAACAGCTGTCCGTCGACGATCCCCACCGCCTCCACCGGAAGCCCCACGATCCGCTTCAGGTACTCCCCCGCCTGGCCCGCCGGCTCCCGCACAACCACCACATCCCCCCTGCCCAACTCCTCACCCTCCTCGACGCTGCTCACCAGCAGCACATCTCCATGCGCCAGTGCCGGGCGCATGCTCTCCCCTCTGACAACGTACAACCTGATACCCACGGGCTCATCTTGTGAGGCGTGCTCAGCCGATGTCAAGCTGCCCAGTCGCCCATCTGCGGAGCGAGGAATCTAAGGATCTGCCATTGGAGGCAGTCCATTCCTGGAACGCCTCGTGTGTCAGTTCAGAATCGTGGAATGGCTGAATTCGGTTCACACGGTCAGGGAACCCCGGGGTTACGCCTGGTTGAACTGGGCTCTCGAAATGCCAAGGTTTCTCAAGACCGCGCTTACCGTGCCCGGCTTGAGGTCCCTACCACGCCAGTTTGGGATCGACGTCGTTAGGCGCATCTAATCACTTACCTAAATCTCGTGATCGCCGCGTCCCTGTCTGGCGAATTGACAGCCGAGCACCCGGAGTTTGCGGGTGAGTTCCCTGTATGTGAAACGGCTACCAGCACTGAGTTGGTATCCGCCGAGTCGATCAGTGAGGCTTTGACCTCATCTGGTAGCTCGTAGCCGCGTTCGACATATACCTCTATGGACGCGGTGGCAACGCTTTGAAGGATATCGAGCACGTCGTCCGGTGTGTCACCCCAAGCCACGCAGGCAGGCAATGCCGGAACTTCAGCCATGTACTTGTCCGGTTCTGTCGATTCAGAAGGCTCATGTATTACAGCAGCCAACTTGTAAGTGGCCATGAGGACAGGTCCCCTTTCTACATGTCCCCCGTCCTTCCGCTATGTCCCGATTATTCGGCATATACCGGAAGGCTGTCAATCGATGAGGGACGGGGAGCCTGTCTCAATACATGTAGTCGGCGCGCTAGAAGTCTCTTCGGGCCAACAGTTCCCTTCGTGCTCTTTTCCTGGATCATACCAATTCGTTTTGAGTACGTCGTGGATCTGCAGTGGCACAGCGTCCCCATCGTCATTTCGGCGTAGGCCGGAATCCAGTCCCCGGTCACACATATGGCGGCATCACGGTGATTTGGTATTACCCTGGATTACCCAACCCGTCCTTGACAGGCACCGAACGCGTGTGCTAGAGTCTTCCCCATGACGACAGTTGACCACATATGGAGCCGTTCTCCGGTGACCGCCCCGCCGGATCAGGGCCTTATACACTGTCACATTCTGTCTCGCTCATGTCACATCCTGCCTCTCTCGTGTCGCGCCGCTGTCCCGCAAGCCAAAGCTGATGAGAACAAGATGTGACAGAATGAGACAGATATCGGGGATTTCGCCTCTCGAACGAGCAAGCACCGCGGCAGGCGGCCTTCCCCTCTACGACTCGATGTCCCCCGCCAGCCTCCATCGTCGTTGACACGCTACTGCCCCCCGCATAGACTACCCCCACTCTAAGACAGGAGGCCGTGACCATGGACAGCCGCTTCATGCTGTCGGCCATGTGCGACTTCAACGACGACTGCCGAAACCTCACCTACGACCACGCCCTCCTGGGCTCCATGATGGACAAGCTGGTCTGGATGGGGGTCCGGCGTCTCTACTGGAACTACCACCAGCCCGGCTTCTTCAAGCTGGTCGGCGACGGCTCGTTCTCCGAGGGAAGACCCAACGTCAACGAGACCCTCGCCATCCTCGGCGACCCCTTGTTCGCCGCCCGCAAGCTCGCCCACGAGCGCGGCCTCGAGTTCTTCGTCGTCATAAAGCCATACGAGACCGGCATCACCCATACCGATCCCGCGAGGAGCTCCAAGGTAATAGGGATGCCGGGTCTGCCGGGCATAGGCGGCGTCTACGAGGCCGACGCCTTCACCCTCGCCCACCCAGAGCTCCGCATCCGCGCGCGCACCGCCGACATCCCCACCGGCCTGGATAGCGTTCCCATAACCCGAATTCAGCTACGCCAGAAGGACATGGCGCCCGTGCGCGTTCGCCGGGAGAACGTCCAGATATGGACAAGCAGCGACAACTACCGCTACACCCGGAGGGATGTCGACTTCGCGCTCTCAGAGTCCGTTGAGACCTGCCCCATCGACGCCAGAGGCCGCGACAACGTACCGGTGACCGGAAAAGGCGACGAGGTGCGGGCACTCAACATAACCGGTCTCCACCTCCTCGACCCCTTCGTCGCCGTCACGACCGATTTCGCGGACGAGGACGGCACCTTCACCAACATAGTGCAGGAGATGGTGCGGGCCTACGGCCCCGACGGCGCGGAGATACCGACGCTCGCTGGCAGCTACCACTCGACTTGGCGCGGGGAACGTGACTTGCGCTCCGACGACCTGACCTTCGACGGCGGCTTCGGCAACATGGTAACTACCCTGGACGCCGACTACTCGCGGCTGGACTCGAAGGACGGCGTCATCGCCGTAGCCAAGGGCCGCAACGAGTACATGTCCGGCGCACTCTGCGAAGCGTACCCGGAGGCACAGGAATACTGGATGAGCTGGGTCGGCGAGTGCATCGCATCCGGCGCCGACGGCGTCGACGTGCGCGTCTCCAATCATAGCTGCTGGACCAACACGCCCGGCATATACGGCTTCAACGAGCCCATCGCCCGCGAGTACGAGCGCCGCTACGGCTCCAACCCGGACACGGGTGCCTACGAACCCGCCCTCCTGGCCTCGCTGCGCGGCGAGTACTTCGAGCAGTTCCTGAGGCGCGCCGGAACGCGGACGCGCGCCGCGGGCAAGGCCTTCCAGGTCCACGTCGAGCTAGAGTCGACGGCCTTCCGCGACACAGAGGTGCCCGGCAGGCGCCAGGACTACCCCGGCAAGCTACGGCTTGCATGGAAGCGCTGGCTCCAAAATGGCCTCGCCGATGAGGTCACCATGTTTGGCAGGACGCTATTCCCAGGGGACGCCGTCCAGCACCCCTTCTACGGCGAGGTTGCCGACGAAGCCAGGACCGTCGGCGCGCCCACCCACTACAGCCACCCCGTCTGGAAGAGCAGCGACCCCAAGGAGCACGGCGACTGGCTGGAGGCCGTCTACCGAGACGGCAGAGTCTCAGGCTACACGCTGTACGAGACTGCCGCCATGTCCGCCGGACGCCGCGGCGCAGACGGCGCACTCGAGTTCAACCCAGGCTACGCGGAAGAGATACGCTCCCGCGCGAGTTCACTTGGCATCCTAGACTGATTTTTCGTCCCTCGCGAAGGATCGTTCAGCGAGTCACGCTCGGCAGACAATGGAGGAATCAGTGACTCAAAGAGGTGCATCTGTGGCGGCGACTATCGTCGTTGCGACCACGGCACTACTGATGGTACTTGCGGCATGCGAGGGAGGATCTTCCGGGCCACCAGGACCGCCTGGTGCGAGTGGAGCAGCGGGACCTCTTGGATCGGCGGGGCCGCCTGGTTCGGTGGGGCCACCCGGAGCGACTGGACCGGCGGGGCCCATTGGTGCGGCTGGGCCGACAGGACCACGTGGACCTACCGGATCTGTTGGCCCCACTGGACCGATTGGTCCGGCTGGTCCAACTGGACCTCCCGGCCCGACTGGGCAGGGGCCAATTGGTGAAGCGTCCACCCTGTCTGACATGGAGATATGGCCAGAGTTGCGCATCGACGTGACGGTACCGAGGCGTTGCGCCGACCGTATCCGAGCGATTGTCGAGTATCAGGGCACGGCGGCAGCCGTCGAGCGGCAGAGGAAGAGACTAGACTTCCTGTTGACACTGCCAGCCCGATACATGACCAACTGGCATATCGAACGCATACTCGACTGGATGGGACGAGTTGCCAATGAGGGCCCTGAGTGTGAAGAAGCTCAAGAAGTGCTAGGCCTGTTCTGGCGGGCGCGTTACGACAACCCCATGGGCCTGTGGCGCGAACATGGACTGCAAGCCTATTGGCGTTGTGCGTACCCGGATGACTACCTGCTGGGCGGGGAGTACAGCAGCGACCTTTGGAATGACACGGAGGAGTGCCCGACTGTGGAGCGATGGATCCCGCCGACGTGGATCCCGCCAGAAGAACGGCCATGAGTGTTCTATTGCTCGTGACATAAAGGGACCGCTTGTTGAGCAGCCAGACAGCGCACAACTTCCTGTTCCTCTTCCCGGACCAGCTGCGCCGGGACTTCCTGTCATGCTACGGCGCAACCTTTATCGACACCCCAAACATAGACTGGATCGCCGAGAACGGCGTCCGCTACGACAACGCCTACTCCGCGTCGCCCCTCTGCGTGCCTGCCCGGACGGCACTGCTCACGGGCATGAACGCCGTCCGCAACGGCGTCACCGACAACCTACACGCTCTGAGACCTGACTACGCGCGCGCCGGCATCCGCACCTGGCCTCAGATACTCGCCGCCTCCGGCTACTACACCGCTGCAGTCGGCAAGATGCACTTCTACCCCTGGGACGCCCGGCACGGTTTCCAGTACCGCGTCGTCTGCGAGGACAAGCTCTGGTCCCTCATTCGCGACGACTACTACCACTACCTGAAGGACCATGGGCTCAGGAAGCTGCGTTGGCAGGAGTACGGGGAGTACCTGGAACGCAAGGGCGTCGCCCACACGGACGTGCCATGGGAGCACTCTTGGGACAGGTACACCGGGCGCGAGACCCGGCGCTTCATCGACGCCCACGGCAACGACGGTCCATTCGCGCTGATGGTCGGGTTTCCTGGCCCCCACGATCCGTACGACCCCGCGGATGACTTCCCGCACACCTACCGAGCGCAGGATATGCCGGCCCCCATACCGGCGTCGGCTTCCCACGGCGACACGCTGCGCGCGGCCAGGGTCCGCTCACGCGCGGGCATGGGCATGGATCTGACGACCTACACCGAGGACGAGATGCTGGACGTGAGGGCCCACTACGCCGGTCTGGTAAAACAGATCGACCACGAGGTTGGAGAGATAAGCGACGCGCTGCGGCGCAACGGTCTGCTGGACAATACGGTGATAGTCTTCGCGACCGACCACGGCGATCACCTGGGCGACCACGGAATCGAGGGGAAGGCGACGTTCTACGAATCCGCGGCTCACATCCCGCTGCTGGTGCGCGCCCCGGGCAGGACACAGGGCGCCGCCTGCCAGGACCTGGTCGAGTTGCGGGACGTAACCGCCACGATGCTCGCGCTGGCCGGCTGCGCCCTACCCGACTACATGGACGCGCAGCCCCTGCCGGCCCTGGGCCTGGAGGGCCCATCGCCGCGCGACCATCTCTTTGGTTACCTCACTCAGTCGTGGATGGCCTTCGACGGACGCTACAAGCTGGCCAAGTACAGCGGGCACGACGGATCCGGAGAGGCTCACCTCTTCGACCTCCGCGCCGACCCCCGCGAGCAAGAGAACCTGCTCGCCTCGCCCGGCGCAGAGGTCAACACGGCCTACCGCCGCTTGGACGCGGCGCTCACGCGGGAGCTCATGCCCTCCATGGCCTTCTCCATGCACGACCGTCTGCCCATGCCCTACTCGATGTCAGGCGACGAGCACGAGGCCAGGGAGGGCTGGATTTGGCCCTATCCGTCCCCTGCATCCGCCGCCGTGCAGGTCGAAGACCCTTACTGAGCTCCCGCCGCTTCGGCTAGTTCCCGATATCGAACAGCGCGCTGATCGTTAGACTCAGCTCCGTCTCTCCGGCGCTGATGGGTGTCGCCCTCGACTCCATTGCCACCGCGCGAAACGCAAGGTCCGAGGGTACGGCGTCCGGCGTCGCCACTCCCTCGCTAATGAACATCGCCTGTCCCAGTTCGACCCCGGCCAGGTTCGCAAGCTGCGAGGCTTTCGCCTCCGCCTCCTCGAATGCCGCTTCGCGGAGGTCATCCATGAAGGGCTTCGTGTCCTCAACCGTGAAGCTGACGCCGTTGATCCTGGTAAAGTCGCCGCCAGCCTCCGCCACCTCGTCGATGATCGGGCCTATAGTGCCCAGGTCTCGCACCTTTATCGCGGCTGAGTTGCTCACGGTGTAGCCAACGAGCACTTGCCTGTTCACGCGCCGGCCGTCCCGTTCGATCTCCTCGTACTGGTACTGCGGCCATATGTTGAACGAAGTCGTCTGGATGTCGGCGTCCGAAAGGCCTCGGCCCTTGACCGCTGCGACGACGCTGGACATCGCTCCCGCTGCGTCGGCCCTCGCCTCTGCGACCGTCTCCGCCTGCGCCTCGACACCTATGTTGACGATAGCCAGGTCCGGCTCCACGCTGACGCGACCCTCACCGCTCACCAGGATGCCCGTCTGGCCGCCCGCGGGCTGTGCCTGGGCCATCGAGCTGGACATCTGGGCCGTAGCGGCACTGACGGCTGTCAACGCCTCCACAACGGCGGCACTAGTGGCTGCCGATGACGTCTCATCCACGTCGGCGCGGGAGTCTCCGCCGCAGGCGACAGCCAGGGTAATCGCAGTTGAGGCGGCCAGCACAGCCAATAGACCAAAGATTCTTCTCATCTACCTAACCTCCGTTTCTGAAGCTCCCGTCTCGTAACGAGACGGGAAGTCTTGACACCATTACAGGCGGGCCGGAGTCGTGAACGTGAAGCCCCGCCACCACCGTTTTCGTTGCGTACTGTGCAAGCTGCAGATCTGCAAGCCCAGTCTTGCCGCGTTCTACCTAGGATAGTCTCCGTCTTCAGGGTAATCTTCGACGACGTGCGTGCTCATGCGCTGGACCTGAGCCGGAAGTCCTTCCCGTACCTCGCGCCTGAGCAGGCTGTCCTTGAGCCCAAGACCGTAGCCGGGCTCGACCCATCTGGCGTGGTATGGCGTAAGGACTCCCACCCTGTTCTCGTCGGTGGTGACGTTGGCGCCGGCCCGGTGCCACATCGCGCCCTGGAAGACGACCGCGGAGCCCGCGGAGCCTTCCGCCGCAGCTAGCCTGCCGTTCGGGTCACCCTCCTCGATCTCCGCTCGGAGCTGTCGTACCCGGTCGTTCATGAATCGCAGATTGCCGTCCTCGTCGGGCCACATGTTCGGAATCTCAAACCGGTGGCTCTGCGGCAACAGCTCTGTCGCGCCATTCTCCAGGGTGAAGTCCGTCAGCATCCAATTGCACTGAACGATAAAGCAGATATTCTCTGGAACTGGCAGACTCTGTTCGGCGAACCAACCCATAGGTACGTCGGCGTGGAGGCCGCTCGCCGCGGTGTCCGGTCTCGTCCATTTCACATCGGACCCGATTAGCTGAAGGCCATCCCCCAGTGTTTCTTCGGCCAGACTGAGCACAATGGGATTGGTGATCAGTGGCAGGAACATCTCGTATTCCTCTGAATCGAGATGGTTGAACAGTGATGTTAGGTGCTGGTGGGGATGCTCCCCTTCCTCTCGCAGACGTTCGAGGCAAATCAGCTTCTCCGCCATCTCCAAGGCTGCGTCGCGAGCGAGCAGGTTGGGAAGCAAGGTAAAGCCGTACTGATTCAACTCGAGCTTTGCCCGGTCTAGGTCTATGCCGATGTTGGGCTTGGCGTCCATCACTATTCTCTCTCCCTACGTTCCCTATCCTTCGCCGCGCATCTTACACGACAGCACTGCTATCGTGACGTCTCCAGGGAGGCGTTTCGACCTCCTCGACCTTTGCCAGACTGGGTCCCTACGCCGGCATCTGTGGTTGATTTCCAGCCATGTTTGCGGGTGACGGCGCCGTAGGGACACACTCCAGCCATAGCCAAGTTATCGTCTCGTGACAGGCCGCCGGCCCCGCATTGCGGCCCACAGGGCTGCGGTGAACAGCAGCACCGCCAGACCCACAGCGGCAAACAGCAGCACCACCAACGCGACGGCCGTGACCAGAAGCTTTGCCAGCGCGCCGGCGGCGTCTGCTCCGCGCCCATCCGCCCCCGGCGCCCCGCCTTCCCCATCCACGACTAGCCCGCCTTCAATGAACGTGTCGAGAGAGTTCGAGGAAATGGACGCCGACTCGCCTTGGAGCGCTAGCGCCGTTTGGTCTTGGCGCTCGCCCCTTCTCAGAAAGTCTACCGCTTCGGCTGCGGCGAGCGCCACCAGTAACAGCGCTGCGACTACGGCGGCGGCAACGGTTGCCGCCCACACGTACCCAGGCTTCCGCACCTCGACGCGCTGCTCCTCGGCGCCATCGATAGTCGCGATTCCGCTCCGGTCATGGGCCATGGCACGGCCTCCTGAGGGTGCGGCTCATAGGAGCCGCGCTATAATGTAGGTCAAGTAACATGCGCGCCTTCCTCAGAGAGCTATTTGAAACGGTCATACTTTCACTCGCCCTTTTCCTGGTGCTCCACACGACTGTGCAGCCGTTCCGGGTCGAGGGCGCCAGCATGCAGCCGACCCTCGAGGAGGGTGAGTACATCATTGTCAACAAGCTGTCCTACCTGCGTCTGGAGCCCCAAAGGATTGCCAGCCTCATCCCGTTCGTCAGCATCGAGTCCGACAGCCCGGCTTACCCCTTTAACGTTCCCAAGGCCGGCGACGTTATCATCTTCAAGTTCCCGAGGGACGAGTCGCGCGAGTTCGTGAAGCGTGTCGTCGGAGAGCCCGGCGACGTCGTGGAGATTAAGCGGGGAGAGGTGTTCGTCGACGGCGTTCCAATACAGGACGACCTCGCCCGGCTGGACCGCAGGAGCATGACGCCCAAGACCGTGCCGAAGGACGCCTACTTCGTGCTCGGCGACAATAGGGGCAATAGCAACGACTCACGGGACTGGGGCACGGTGCCCGCCGAGAACATCGTCGGCAAGGCCTGGGCAGGCTTCTGGCCCATCAGCCGCTTGCATGTGCTTTGGGCGTCGCCTTGGAGATGACGCGGCGAGACTTCCCGGTGCGCGCCCCCTGCCGTCGGGCCGCGCGGAGCGGGAGCGTAGCCCGTGAGCGGAGGTCATAGGCAATGAAGCTGATCGAGAAGGCCGGCATCGTCCTCATCGTGGCGGGCCTCGGCGCTCTGGTAGGCTATGGGCTGTACGAGGCGTTCGCCGCTCTGGCGGGAGCCGAGGATGTCCCTCTGCTCATACGCATAGCGCTCCCGGCGGCGGCGGTGGGCCTGGTATTCGTCGTCGTGGCAGTCCTGGTGGACCGTCTGCGCCGCCGCAAGGATGAGACATTCGAGGAGGTAGACTATTGATAATCGCCACCACTGATTCAATCGACGGAAAGCGCACCGTCAAGACACTAGGGCTGGTGCGCGGCAACTCGGTCAGGGCGCGCCATATCGGGAAGGACATCACCGCCGCCATTCGCAACCTTGTAGGCGGCGAGGTCCCTGAGTATACCAAGCTGATGGCGGAGTCGCGGGAAGAGGCCGTGTCCAGAATGGTCGAGGGTGCCGAGGCGATGGGCGCCAACGCCATCGTCGCAACGAGGTTCGTAACCTCGATGATCATGGGAGGCGCCGCCGAGATGGTCGCCTACGGCACCGCCGTCCAAGTCGAGGAGGCCGCCTCCTAAGTTGAGGCAGCCATCCTTGCCCGACGCTGGGCATTCACCCAAAGGCCGCCTGATACCGTGGGCCGGTAGCTCAGTCTGGTAGAGCATCGGACTTTTAATCCGAGTGTCCTGGGTTCGAATCCCAGCCGGCTCACTTCCTTAACCTGAAGGGTGCAAAGGCTTCACATAGCCGTTGGAGACGGATAGGATTGATTCTGCCTGACTTGTCAGCTGGAGCCGATTCCATGACTACGACAACGCAGCCAGTGACGGCGGAAGAGCTCCTGAACATGCCGGACGATGGCTTCCGGTATGAGCTAATCAGAGGGGAGCTGAGAAAGGTGCCGCCTGCGGGACACATCCACGGGGAATACGCCTTGTCCATAGGGGCCTCGCTCCGGACGCACGCGAAGGCAAACGGGCTCGGTAAGACCTACGCCGCGGAGACGGGATTCAGGCTCGAGTCCGACCCCGACCATGTTCGCGCTCCTGACGCGGCTTTCGTCCGGCGTGACAGGGCCGAAGAAGCAAGAGAGGCGCCTGGGTTTTTCCCTGGCCCTCCTGACGTTGCGGTGGAAGTGATTTCTCCGACCGATCGTTACACAGAGGTGGAGGAGAAGGTCGCGGACTGGCTCGCCGCCGGAACGCTCGCAGTCATAGTCGTGGACCCGCGCAGGCGGACCGTTAAGGTACACTGCTCCCCTACGGATGTCGTGGCATTGACCGAGTCGGACGTGCTGAGCGTAGGTGAAGTCGTGCCCGGATGGCAAATGGCCGTCAGGGACATATTCGAGTAGCTCCCTCACAGCTGGCAGATTTCTCCGTTGCGCCCCCAAAGTGGCGGCTGCTACAATCTCGCCCACCGCTAGAGTCAGGGGGCCTAACCACGCGACATGGTCCTCAGTGACCGCACCATCAGGGAAGAGTTGGACAGCGGGCGGATAGTCATCGACCCGCTCGGCGACGGGTGCATACAGCCGGCCAGCGTGGACCTGAGACTCGATATGGACCTTCTCGAATGGGAGCCAGACTACTCCTTCATAGATGTCAGGGGTGACCTAGATGGCCTTACACGAGAGGCCCATATCCCCGATCCCGCGCCCTACATACTTGAGCCCGGCCAGTTTATCCTGGCCAGTACCATGGAGTCGGTGGAGTTGCCGGACGACATCGTCGCCCGCCTGGAAGGCAAGAGTTCGCTGGGCAGGCTCGGCCTGCTGATCCATTCGACCGCCGGCTACGTGGACCCCGGCTGGAAGGGCCAGCTTACTCTGGAGATCAGCAACGTCGCCAACGCCCGCATCGCTCTCTACTACGGAATGAGGATCAGCCAGATATCCTTCCTCCGTCTCACCACCCCCGCGGAGCGCCCATACGGGAGCAGCAGCCTCGGCAGCAAGTACCAAGGTCAGGTGGGTCCCACGGCCTCCCGTTCGCACTTAGACTTTCGCGAGGGCCGACGACCACCCAAACCCTACGCCGAAGAGACCACCGATCTGCGTAGATGGCTCGATGAGAGTGAGTACGAAGGGAGCGTCGCCAGATTCTCCGCCGAGTTCGGGGTACCGAAAAAGACGGTGGAGAACTGGTGCTACGGTAGGGGCGGTCCGAACGCAGCGAACAGGAAAAAGCTGTTCGAAGCCACCCGGCTCGAGTGCTACGCCTCTGCGCAGGCTAGCCTTCTCACCCCACCCAGGCCGAGTCCGACAAGCTGATATGAGCCACATGCGCCTCGCCCTCTCGCTGGCCAGGCGCGCGCTTGGCTCCGTCAGCCCGAATCCAGCAGTGGGCGCAGTAATCGTGAGAGACGGCGAGGTAGTCGGCAGAGGCTGGACCCAATCCCCCGGACACGAACACGCCGAGATCGTCGCGCTGCGGGAGGCTGGCGAAATGGCTGCCGGTGCAAGCATGTACACCACCTTGGAGCCCTGCAACCACTTCGGCCGCACCAAGCCATGCACCGAGGCGCTCATCGCCGCTGGCATAGCGGAGCTGCACGCCGCGGTGCGGGACCCGAACCCCAACGTGACCGGCCTGGGCCTGGAACGGCTCGAGGAGGCAGGCGTCCGCGTCCGCGTCGGAGAACAGGCGGGGGCCGCCGAGAGGATGATCGAGGCCTACCTGAAGCACGCCACGACCGGCATGCCGTTCGTGACCGCGAAGTTCGCCGTCAGCCTGGACGGCAAGATCGCCACCCGCACCGGCGACTCGAAGTGGATAACCACCGACCGCGCCAGGTGGGAGACGCACCGCCTCAGGGCGGCGTCAGACGCCGTCATGGCGGGCATTAACACCGTACTGGCGGACGACCCCCTTCTGACGGCTAGGGACGAGAAAGGAAACCCCAACGAGCGCCAGCCCCTGCGCGTCATCGTGGACAGCCGGGCCAGGACGCCGCCGGGAGCCAGACTCCTGCGGGAGCCCGGAAACACGCTGATCGCGGTAGCGCGGGCTGGCCCCGAGGCCGCCGCCCGGCTCGCCGGCGCCGGCGCGGAGTTGGTAGAGGTCCCAGGAAGCGACGGAGGTGTCGACCTCCATGCTACCCTGCGCCGCCTCGGAAGCAGGGGCGTATGCGGTGTGATGGTCGAGGGAGGCGGCACGCTGCTGGGCTCACTGTTCGATCTGGGCCTAGTAGACAAGGTGGTCGCCTTCGTCGCCCCCGTAATCATAGGCGGTAACGGTGCCCCCTCCCCCGTCGGAGGCCTGGGCGTCGAGCGCCTGTCCGACGCCCTCCGGCTGGAGAAGCTGCGCGTCGCCCGCTTCGGGCGCGACACCTGCATCATCGGCTACTGCTGACGGAGGATATGGGATGTTCACCGGAATAGTGGAAGAGATGGGCCGCGTCGAGACCGCCACGCCCAGTGGCATCTCCGTCCGCGCCTCCAAGGTCATGGAAGACCTCAGCCTCGGAGCGAGCATCAACGTCAATGGGGTCTGCCTTACCGTCACCCGCCTTGACCAGCGCAGCTTCGACGTGGACGTGGTGCCCGAGACGCTGCGCCGTACGAACCTGGGCTCACTGGAAGCAG
This sequence comes from Dehalococcoidia bacterium, assembly GCA_965262055.1. Taxonomy (GTDB): domain Bacteria; phylum Chloroflexota; class Dehalococcoidia; order Lucifugimonadales. The sequence goes on along the minus strand of CBDHEI010000002.1, from coordinate 3,286,240 downwards.
GCTCCAGCGTTAACCTGGAGCGCCCCGTGCCGGCGGCGGGCCGCCTCGACGGCCACGTCGTGCAGGGCCACGTCGACGGCACAGGCAGGATCGAATCGGTGCGCGTCGACGGCGCGGCCCTTCTGGTCAGGGTGGCGCTGCGCCCGGAGCTGCTGCGCTACGTCGTGCAGAAGGGATTCGTGGCGGTGGACGGTATCAGCCTCACGGTTGTAGACTGTTACCGCGATGGGTTCAGCTTCACTGTCATACCGTTTACGAGAAACGAGACTACGCTGGGCCTGCGCGAGGTCGGCGACCTCGTGAACATAGAGGTCGACATCCTGGCCAAGTACGTCGAAAGGCTCGCCGGATCAAACCTAAATATAACGACAAAACCAACGGAATCGCCTACGACCCCGGACAAGCAACGGTAGCTTAACCACAGGAGACGTTAATGCCGCAGATATCGGTCGAGGCCGCAGTCGAGCGGATAAAGTCCGGCGGCATGGTCATCATCGTGGACGATGAGGACCGCGAGAACGAGGGCGACGTGGCCATGGCCGCGGAGATGGCCACGCCCGACGCCATCAACTTCATGGTGACCCACGCCCGCGGGCTCGTCGTCGTCCCCATGCTGGGCGAGCGCCTTGAGCAGCTGCGGCTGCCGCTCATGGTGCAGCGCAACACCGACCGCATGAGGACCGCCTTTACCGTGTCCGTAGACGCGGTCAACGGTACCACCACAGGCATATCTGCCCAGGACCGCGCGGCGACCATAATGGCCCTCGTGCACCCGGAGACGCGCCCAGACGACCTCGCTCGCCCCGGTCACGTCTTCCCTCTGCAGTACACCGAGGGAGGGGTCCTTGTTAGGGCTGGCCACACCGAGGCCATCATTGACCTGGTGCGGCTGGCGGGTCTCTCCCCAGCCGGCGTTCTATGCGAGATGCTGGCCGGCGATGGCAGATCGGCGAGGCTGCCCGACCTGGAGAAGGTATCGTCGGAGCACGGCCTCGGCATCGTGTCAGTTGCCGACATCATCGCTTACCGCAACGAGCACGAGAACCTGGTGGAGCGCGTCGCGGAGTGCCGACTCCCGACCAGGTTCGGCGTCTTCAGGGCCATCTCTTTCAAGAGCCTCGTGGACAAGGACGACCACATCGCCCTCGTGATGGGCGACCTCGACCCCGACGAGCCTATTCTCGTCAGGGTGCACAGCGGCTGCCTCACCGGGGACGTCTTCAAGAGCCTGCGGTGCGACTGCGACGAGCAGAAGGATCTAGCCATGGAGGCCATCGCGAACGAGGGCAAGGGCATCTTCCTCTACCTTAGGCAGGAAGGAAGGGGCATCGGCATCCACAACAAGCTCAAGGCCTACCACCTCCAGGACCAGGGACTCGATACCGTCGACGCCAACGTCCACCTCGGCTTCGCCCCAGACCTCAGGCACTACGGTGTGGGCGCCCAGATACTCGTGGACCTCGGCGTACGAAAAATGAGGGTTCTGACGAACAACCCCAAGAAGGTCGTCGGACTGAGCAGCTACGGGCTGAATATGGTCGAGCAGGTCCCCATCATCGCCCCTCCGAACAAGGAAAACGTGCGCTACCTCGAGACCAAGCGCACACGCATGGGCCACATGCTGGAGGAGGCCGGCGCCGGGAAGGCCCTGGAATGACCTCGGAGCTCCGGGGAAGCCTCGATGGGACAGGCCTCTGCATAGGCATAGTAACCGCCCGCTTCAACCGAGAGATCACCTCCAGGCTCCTCACCGGCGCAAGGGCTGCTCTGGCCCAACAAGGCGTGGCTGAAGACCGCGTGACCGTGGCGTCGGTGCCCGGCTCCTTCGAGATCCCGCTCGCCGCCAGCAAGATGGCCGGCTCCGGCTGCTACAACGCCGTCGTCTGCCTGGGAGCCGTCATAAGGGGCGAGACCGACCACTACCAGCACATCTCGGAAGCGGCGTCCCAAGGCGTCGCCAGGGCCGGGCTCGAGACGGGAGTTCCCGTGGTGTTCGGCGTGCTGACGACGGACAACTTCGAGCAGGCCCTCGCCCGCGCTGGGGGAGAAGCAGGCGAGGACGTCGAGGCCGGGAGACCTCAGAGCAAGCCGGGGCGCGACCCGGACGACACCGCCAGCGAGCACGGCAACATAGGTTTCGATGCGGCCCTGGTCGCCATCGAGATGGCGAACCTCATCCGCGCCCTGGACTCGACCTAGGCCCCCGGCAAGCGTCCCCTCACAACGCCGCGCATGTTCCCCACCCTACCCCCTCCCACGCCGCGACGTGTCCCCCATGACTGAAGAGCTTGTCCAAAAAGCCCTCGACGGCGACCGCCGGGCCCTTCCCAGGCTCTTCACGCTGCTGGAGCGAGACCCGCTTTCCTGCGGCGAGATCATGAAGTCCATACACCCCCTGACCGGGAGGGCCCACTGCGTCGGTGTTACGGGACCGCCCGGCGCCGGCAAGAGCACTCTGGTAGACGGGCTGGTGCGCCTGTACCGGGAAGCGGGCGTGTCCGTGGGCGTGTTGGCCGTCGACCCCACTAGCCCGTTCACGGGCGGCGCCGTCCTGGGCGACCGTGTCAGGATGAGGCGCCACTACCTCGACGAGGGCGTTTTCATACGCAGCATCGCCACGCGTGGGTGGCACGGCGGACTCTCCCTTGGGGCCTCCGCCGCCGCGCGCCTGCTGGACGCCTTCGGCATGGACGTCGTCATCGTCGAGTCTGTGGGCGTCGGCCAGACGGAGCTCGACATCATGAACGTCGCCGATACCGTTGTGGTCGTGCTCGTACCGGAGGCCGGGGACGCGGTCCAGATGCTCAAAGCCGGCCTCATGGAGGCCGGCGATATCTTCGTGGTGAACAAGGCCGACAGGCCGAACGCCGACAGCATGGCCGCCGTCATTGGAGAGGAGGTGGCGCACGGCAGCACCGGCGCATGGTGGACCCCGCCCGTGCTGATGACCGAGGCCCACCGGGCGCAGGGTCTCCAGGAGCTCTCAGAGGCCATAGCCGGCCACCTTGACTGTTCCCGCAGCACCGCCAACCTGGAGCGCCGCCGCGCCGAGCGCCGCCGTGAGGAGTTCATACGGCTGCTGCTTGGCGAGCTGGAGCAGAGGCTGTCGAACGCCGGCTCCGCGGACGGCGAGATAGGCCGCCTCGTCGAGGACGTTCAGAGCGGGCGGACAGACCCATACTCTGCCGCCTATGCCGCGATCGCCGATTGGGGCCCTTACCTCTTCCCCCGGCCGCCCGGGGATTGAACCTGTCGAAGGGATGGGGGGTTCTCGAGTCTGAAGAGCTGTCGACTCCCCTATCACAGCCTTGATACGGGACGCAGACTCTTGGTAAACTGCAAAGACGGTGGGGATTCGTCTAGTGGTAGGACGACAGACTCTGGATCTGTAAGCCGAGGTTCGAATCCTCGATCCCCAGCCACCGAAGTTGGCCTGATGCGTGGCGCGTTCGTCTAGCGGCCCAGGACACCGCCCTCTCAAGGCGGAGATCACGGGTTCGAATCCCGTACGCGCTACCACACCCCTCCCCGACACTCGCGGACTACTTGGTTTGGCGGATTATCCAAGCCCTAAGGCACCTTCTGCATCAGGACGTGCGTGTCAGTCTCGCCTGCAGTGGCGAAGCCGAGCCTCCCGTAGAATGCCGCTGCCCGGACGTTTACCCTCAGCACCCTAAGCCGTACCGGAAGGCTGAGCTTGCTCGCCGCTTCGAGGACCAGCAACATGCACCTTCGGCCAACTCCCTGCCCTTGGTGCTTTGGCAAGAGATAGATCTGGTTGACATACACGCAGTCGGGCTCTAGGGCCAACGACATGGTCCCAACGTCGATTGCGTCCAGACTGATGACATAGAAGTCCTGCGCCCGCAATCTTCGGTAGTGAAGTCTCCGCTGCTCATTTTCGTCCCATCCCCACACCTGCTCCACCTATTCTCTGAAGGCAGCCCTGTTCACCTGGTAGGCGAACTCATTGTCGTCTTGACTGGCCTGCCTCAGCTCTAGGCCATCCGAGGCTTCGAACGAAATATCCATCCAAGCGTACCGGTCTGCCTCCCAGGCCGCTAAGACCTACGCCCGAGCAGGTGTCATGATGGCTTCGTTTCCACGTCCATCCTCTCCATCGATGTCATTCCCGCCTGACCGCCGGTGCCGGGTGCCGAGAGATAGACACGTTAACGCAAGCCGGCAGCCCGCTGTCCAGCGCTGCCCGGAGCGTCGGGCCTAGCTCCTCCACCGACGTAACGTGCGCCCCGTGGCCCCCTAAGGCGGCAGCCACACGGTCGTAGCGCGACGGCATAAGCTCGCACTCGAACAGCCTGTCCGGGCCGTAGTCGCGTAGCTGTATCTGGTACTCGGCGTTCCACGCGGCGTCGTTGCCCACAACTAGGACAAATGGGATGCTGTACCGCACTGCGGTATCGAGCTCCATCGCGTGGAACCCGAAGGTGCCGTCACCGAGGGTGGCTACGATGGGCGCCTCCGGGCGGGCCAGCCTGGCCGCTATGGCGAACGGTATCGAACTGCCGATGGCGCCAGACGGGCCGTTGATCAGCCGCTCCGGAGCGTTGATGCACGCCTGCGCCCACTGGCCGAACTCCCCGCCGTCCGATACGAAGACTCCGCCGTCACCGAGCAGCTTCTGTATCTCCCGGCAGACCTGGACCGGATGTAACGCGCCATTTTCGTCCGGCTCCAAGTCCTGCCACGACCGGGGCCTGAACGCGATCGCGTCGCGCACCTCGTCCGCCCAGCCGCTGTGCTGTGGTCGGAAGGCGCTAGCGTGGGCCAGCAGCCGGCGCGAGGCCGAGGCCGGGTCCGCCACGATCTTCAGGGCCAGTCGCCCTGCGTCTCCCAGCACCACCTCTGTCGCTGCAACAGCAGACTCCTCGGCGTCTATCTGTACGAACTTGCAGTCGCGGCTGAACGTCGGCTCCCTGCCAAACTTCAGCATGAAGTCCAGCTTCTTCCCTATCAGCACGACCAGGTCGGCCTCCGGCAGCACCTCCGCGAACGCCCCAAGGCTCGGGTCCGCCACCCCGCGAGGGCTCTCCATGTAGGCCGCCGGCACACCGGCCGCGTCCGCAAGCTCGTCGATGGCTTGGCGCGATTGTCCCCGAGACGCCGCAGGGCCAGCGATGATCAGAGGCCGTTTCGCGCCGCGCACCAGGTCGAAGAACCTGGCTGCGGTTGCATCGTCCAGCACACCACTAGGCACGGCACCAGCCTCCGAGGAGGGCCGTTCCTCTTCTGCAGGCACACGCGCCTCCAGCGCGTCCACAGGAATCGTGACGTGTACCGGCCCAGGACGCCCCGACGCCGCGATGCTATATGCGCGCTCTACCTCGGCGCCCAGCTCCGACGTGCCGGATGCCGTCCACGACGCCTTCGTGACGGGCTCCGCCATGCCCGCCTGCGGCATCTCCTGGAAGGCCCCCTGCCCCGCCTCCGACATTGCCGAGCTGCCCGAAATAAGCACGACCGGAGACTCCGCCATCCGCGCCACGTAGAGGGCTGACAGCGTGTTGGCGAACCCCGGTCCCGCTGTCACCAGGGCCACGCCGGGGTTGCCCGTCAGCCTCCCCCACGCGTCCGCCATGTGTACCGCGGCCGCCTCTTGCCGCACGTGGTAGAGCTTGATATCCTCGTCCACGAGGGCGTCGTATATGGGCATGATCTGGTTGCCTGAGAGCGAGAAGATATGCCGTGTCCCAGCATTCCGCAGGGCCCGCACAACGAGATCGGCCCCTCTCGGCTCCACGCTCCGTACGCCCGGTTTTCCCATGGGTACTCCCCTGCACTTCCAGCGGCTTGGGTTTAGGGAAGCATAGTACCGGTCTGGCTCCCGCCGCAATAGGCTCGCTGGCCCAGACCCCGCCTCCGTCATATTGTCAGCCCGCACCCACCCCCTCCCGAGAGTCCCCAGAGACCACCCAACCCCGCCTCTAACATCATCCCAATCACACCCATCCCACGAATCACAGTTCAGATATTGATGCATGCGAACGGCCGTGCTATCATAGCCTCATGAACGGACTCCCTCAGACCCGCGCCGCCGCACCCTCCGGCGCCAAGAGCCCCCGGGGACCTGTCCCATTTCACCTCAAACGCATCAGTCTGGCGTCCATTTGTGCCCCAGATGCGCTCCATTTCTCTGCCAAGATGTCCAGGCCTCAGATAGGAAACTGGGCGTTATGGAACACTTTGAAACGATTTTTCGGCGTGGAGGCTCCCTCGGACCGGCCCTTACGCGGCCCGGCCAGAAAGCTACGGCAGCGGGCTCCAGCGGAGGCCAAGCGCGACGGCGGAGAGCGCAAGAAGAGCGCCTATGGCGGTCAGCACCGCCGAGACCTCCATGCGGACCTTCTTCTTCTCGATCTGCACCGGTATGGTGTAGAAAACTTGAAGAAGCTCGTCCGCGCTCTCAGCCGCGTAGTACTCGGCTTCCGTGATCTCGGCGACGCGGCTCAGAGTCCCCTCGTCCAGCCTCAGGAAGTTCCCGCCCCTAAACCCGAATCCACCGAAGGACACCTATGGACGGCGTGAGGACAGCGGCAGGGTGGGTGAGGGAGCTACAGGGGAGATGGCTGGGCTCATTGGGGTAGATTGGAGGTCGGCGAACGGTCTTCAGTCGCCGCATAGGGCCCCTATGGCCCTCTGCGGGAGCTGCGATGCGCGGGATGGCGAGAGAATACGCAGCAGGGAACTCTCGCGGACCGGGGTGGCACGAGTTTGCAGGGAAGTTGGGTCAGTTGCAGGCTGGCAGTCAGGCGGGGAGTGGAATGGCTCGCAGCCGGGCCATGGCGCGAGTGAACTGGGTTTCCCAAGGCCAATGCTGGGGAAGATGCAGGGTAAGGCGGCGCGCCGAGTGGGTGATCCGTCCCACCAGAGCGAAGACCCGCCGCCTGAGGGTCTTGGTGGTCACGGTCCGTTCGGCCAGACCGATGCGCGCTGTCCAGCGGGCGAGGTTGTGTGCCATCACCTGCACCGCCAGCCAGGCGCCGTTGGCGGCGAAGCGCCCCGAGGGGAGATGGTTGAGTCCGACGCCGTGTTTCAGGTCTCGAATGGCGTTCTCGATCTCGGCGTGGCGGCGATGATCGGCCTCCAGTTCCAGGGTTTCCCCGTCCCGGTCGGTGATGAAGCCGTGATAGCTGTAGGTGGCGAAGAGGGCCAACTGGGAACCGGGCGTGGGCTTCACCCGCCGGACGATGAGCCGCACCGGCGCGGCGTCGGGTTCACTCTGGAAGGGGGTATAGGTGGTCTCGGCCACATCGGCGGCGCCGTCCATCCAGTAGGGAATCGGCGTCCAGTCCTGCTCGGGGATCGCCTCAATCAACTCCCGCAGGCCTTTGTGCTGGCGGATGGTGATGGAGAAGCGGACACCCATCTCGCGGCAGACGGCGACGAGAGCGTGGGCGTAGAAACCGCTGTCGGCGCGCACCGTGAGTTGGCCGCTGGCCCCACCGTAGCGCACCCGCCCCACCGTTTCACGCAGGAAGTGGGCAGCGCCGCGAGCGGTGTTGGCACGGCCCTCGCGCAGCCGGGACATCAGCACATCGCCGGTTCCGGCGGCGATGGCCAGCAGTGGGTGATAGCCCCGCGCGCCGGTGTAGTTGTGGTGTCGCGCCCCTTCTTTGTCCAGTCCATAGGTCTCGCAGATGGTGGAGTCCAGGTCGATGGTCAGGGGCGAGTCGCCGGGTCCGGCCCCAGCGGCCCATGCGCGTGCCAGCAACTGGCGGCTCACCCGGTCGAGTTGACGGACATGCCCCCACCGGAAACTGCGCAGGAAGGTGCCCAGGGTGGATGGCGCCTTGACCACGCAGCCGAGAACACCGACCGTCCCACCAGCACGCAGCGCATCGGCGTCGTCGATGAAGTCGCCGCCCGCCAGCGCGGAAGCGACCAGCGTCAGCAGTTTGTCCCCCGTGTTCGCCCGCCCCGGTGCGCAGCCGAGGTCGAGGTGATGGTCGGCGAGTTCCCGCAGGCCCAGGTGCTGTGCAAGGGTGGCCGGCAGGAGCAGGCCGGCATTGGCCACCAGGCGGTGGTCGTCAAAGACGACGCCGATACGGTCGGGATTGTTCTGTGGCAGCATCTACTGGGTGCTCCTTGTTTCCGGGCGGTTTTCTGTTTCAAAACCATTCTCCCAGATTCAGAGGAGCACCCTCTGGCTTCTTCAAGGACTGTCCCCAAAGTCGTCTTTCGGTGGATTCGGGCTAAAGCCTCCGAAGCTCCCGAAACCGCCCCGGCCGATGCGGTTGGCCAGCTCGTCTCCCCCAAGCTGGCCCGGCGTGCACCTCAAGACGGACGGGCTCGTTGTGCCGAAGCCGATGGTGTACACCCGGACCCCGCGGTCGCGGGCGGCGCGGGCGGCGGCCAGCGGGCGCACCCCGCGGTTGCTCGCCCCATCCGTCAGCAGCACGATCACATCCGGCTGAAAGCTGTCTTCCAGCCCGGGGTCCGTCTCGCCTTCCCGTGGGGTCACGTACACGCTTACGGGCTCGATGTCGGGGTTCACCTCGGCAAGGGCGTCGAGCGAGCGGGCGATCGCGCTGCCCACGGCCGTTGCGCGCGCCGTGGTCAGGTTCGATACCGCCTCCAGCAGGGCGTCCCTGTCGGTCGTGGGCGGCACGATAAGCTGGGCGATGCCGGCGAAGGCGACTATGCCCACCCGGGTCCCGGGCTCCTGGCTATCTATGAACCCCTCTGCGGCTTCTTGGGCGACCGTGAGCCTGTTGGGGTAGATGTCGTCGGCGCACATGCTCAGCGATACGTCCAGCGCCAGCATTACGGTGGTCCTGCTGGAGGCCACCGTCACGTTTGCGAATGGCCTCGAAAGAGCCAGGATGAGCAACGCGATGGCAAGCGCCATCAGTGCGAACGGCAGATGGCGTCTCCATCGGAAGCCGCTTGGCATCGCCTGCCGTATAAGGGACAGGCTGGAGTACTGGACGGCAAACCGCCTCCTCCGCCTCAGCACCAGGACATACGCCACCACGACCAGCGGTATCGCGGTCAAAAGCAACAGGTAGGCCGGCCAAAGCAACCCCATGGAATGACCTCCGCCTACGGCATCCGCCCGAACCAGAATAGCGAAAGAGCGCCGCCAGCGAGGAGCAGCAGTGCGCTCACACCTCCAAAGGCGGACGTGACCTCTATCTCTCTGGACTCGACGACGAACTCGGTCTCAAGCTCCTCGTAGACAGACGGCACGTCCTCGAGGTCTTCTATCCTGAAGTAGACGCCCTCGGACTGCAGCGCGATCTCCTGCAAGACGGGCTCGTTTAGCTGTGTGAAGAGGTTGAAACCGTCGACCTCTAGGACTGCGCCCTCCTCAGTGCCGAAACCTACGGCGTAGACACGTACACCGCGGTCGATGGCCGTCTGCGCGGCTTCCAGCGGGTCGGGAGGGTCCGTGTTCTCCCCGTCCGTCAGCAGCACGATGACCGAGGGCGCGAAGACGCCCCGAGGCGCCGCTCCATCCTCCGAGGCTGGCTCCCCAAAGCCGAGGCCGGACTCCGCCGAGACGAGGTTCAGTGCGGTTAGTATCCCCCTGCCCAGCGACGTCCCGCTCTGGGGCACCAGGCGGTCGATGGTTGCGCCCAGCGCTTCGTCATCGTCGGTCGGCGGCTGCACCACCAGCCCGCTCTCTCCAAAGGCTACGATCCCAATCCTGGCGCCGCTGGCACGCCGGTCGATGAGGGCCCTCGCAGTCTTCTTGGCGGCGTCCATCCTCGTCGGCTCGACGTCATCGGCAGCCATGCTGGACGATACGTCGAACGTCAGCACGACGGTACCCTCCATCCGGGGCACCGGCAGAGTTAGCTGCGGACGGGCCGAAGCCACTGCCAGCAGTGCAACGCCGATCAGGAATATGATGGGCGGAATGTGGCGCCGCCGCCCTGCCAGAGTGGAGACTCCTTCCCGCACGGAGCCCAGCGCGCCCAGACTGGCTGCGTCCTCCCTCCGCCTCCGCTGTAGCCGCACGTACACGTAGACGCACACGGGCAGCGCCAACAGAGAGACGAGGACCCACGGCCAGATGAAGGACACCGTTCCTACTCCCCTACCACTGAGGCCGCCGCGCCCTGCTGCGCAGCGAGGCGAATCGAAGGATGGCCAGTACTAGGTCCTCCTCGGTGGACAGCGACAGCTCGTCCACACCGGCGTGCTTGAAGGTCTGCTCCAGCTCGGCTTCACGGCGGCGGGCCGCTTCGTGAAACCGCCGTCGGAACCCCCTGTCGCTCGTGTCCACGCTCATCTGGACCCCCGTCTCCGAGTCCTCTACGAGCACAACACCGACATCGGGCAGGTCTGCCTCACGCGGGTCCCAGAGGCGCACCGCCAGCAGATCGTGCTTGCTGTTGAGGCGGTCCATCGCCTTATCCCATCCCGGCAGGCAGATGAAGTCCGAGACCAGGAAAATAAGCGACCGCCGCTTAATGCTATTGAACGCTGACTGTAGCAGCTTGGACAGGTCTGTCATCGCCCCGCCTGGCGACGACTGCTGCCTCTGGATGTCGTTGATCAGCCGAAGCACCTGTGGCCGTCCGCTCCGCGGAGGAATAGCAAACTCAACTTTGTTGTCATACAGGATGGCGCCGACCCGGTTCCCGTTCCGTGTGAGCAGACGTGCCAGTACCCCTACGAAGTCGACCATGACGGACTCTTTGCGCCGCTCGACCGCGCCGAAGGCCATCGAAGGGCTCAGATCGAGCAGAAACCATGCCGTGACCTCTCGGTCTTCCAAGTACCGGCGTACATACGGCATGTCCATCCGCGCCGTCACGTTCCAGTCGATGTGGCGGATGTCGTCCGGCGGCTGGTACTCGCGCAACTCGGCGAAGTCGAGACCGCCGCCCATGAAGAGGCTCCGGTAGTCTCCCTGGAGGATTCCATCAAGCCGGCGCAGCACCTGCCAGTCGAGGCGGTGCAGCACCCGCTCGGGAGCCCTCCGATCACTGGAGAGGACGGGTGCCTGCATACTCACGTAAGGGTACCTCGGGCATCGGGACCGCCTCCATCAGCTTGTTCAGTATGTAGTCGCTCTGTACGTTGTCCGAGAGCGCCTCGTAGGTGAGGACGAGGCGGTGCCTCATGACGTCTAGGGCCACGTCCCGAACGTCCTGAGGCAGGGCATAGTCGCGCCCGCGCACGAAAGCCAGGGCCCTGCCCGCGATGATCATGTTGATGGAGGCGCGCGGGCTGGCCCCGAACAGTATGTAGCGCTTCAGGTCGTCGAGGCCGCACACCTCCGGTTGGCGCGAGGCCGTCACCAGTTTGACGGAATACTCGATGAGGGCCGGGTCCACGTACACCCTGTCAGATTGCCGCTGTAAGTCCATCATCTCTTCGGTGTTGAAGACGGGCCGCACGTCCTGAAGCGCGCCAGTCATGCGCTCCACGATGACGAACTCCTCAGTCGTGGTGGGATAGCCGACGACGACCTTGAGCATGAAGCGGTCCACCTGCGCCTCGGGCAAAGGGTACACGCCTTCCGACTCGATCGGGTTCTGTGTCGCCATGACAAGGAAGGGCCTCGGCACAGGGTAGGTCTCGCGTCCAATGGTTACCTGCTGTTCCTGCATGACCTCGAGCAGGGCGCTCTGCACCTTGGCGGGCGCGCGGTTGATCTCGTCGGCCAGCAGCAGGTTGGTGAAGACAGGTCCCAACGACGTGTTGAACTCTCCAGCCTTCTGGTTGTAAATACGAGTTCCTACCAGGTCTGCGGGCATAAGGTCGGGCGTGAACTGGATGCGTTGAAACTCCCCGCCTATGGCCCTCGACAGCGTCTTGACCGCCATGGTCTTAGCCAGACCAGGGACACCCTCCACAAGGATATGGCCCCTTGCCAGCAACGCCACCACCATGCGTTCCAAGAGGTGGTCCTGGCCTACTATGACCTTCTTCACCTCGTACAGGACTTTTTCCATCGGTTGACTGTTACCGCTATTGGTCATACCAGATACACACCTCTCGGTCGACTACTGCGCCGGCCCTCCGGCGGCACTGACCGCCACGTCGATGGGGACAGCGAATCCTATCCCAATGAAGAAGTCCAGATCGGTAGGGTTGATCAGCCCGGTAACGATGCCGACGACCTGCCCGCGTCGGTCCAGCAGTGGACCGCCCGAATTGCCCGGATTCACGGCCGCGTCGAACTGGATCAGGCCGCGCAGAGGTTCCTCCCTGCCCTCAGGCCTGAAGTCGCGGTCGAATCCGGATACTACGCCCGCACTAAACGAGCCAACCAGACCAAGCGGGTTGCCCACTGCGAATACCTCGTCGCCGACGCGCATCGCTGAGGAGCTGCCGATGGTAGCGGGTATGACGAAGTTCGGCAGCACGGCCGGCGTCAGGACCGCGATGTCTCTCTCCGGGTCCACGTTGGTGACGGTGGCGGATGTCCTGGTGCCGTCCGCGAAGGCTAGCTGGATCTCCGTCGCGCCCTGAATGACGTGCAACGCCGTTAGCACCTCGGCGTCGCTGTTAACGACTACTCCGGTTCCGATCCCGTAGCCGTTCCCTTCACTGCCGTTGTCCGTCTGTACCACGACCAGGGACGGCAGTATGGCCTGGTAGACCTGGGCAGAGATGACTGGAGACGGTGTTGCAGAGGCTAAGGCCCGTGCAACTGCCTCCTCTACGTCTGTAGCCACAAGCTGCTGGTCATCTGTACGGAAGGTCGTCCAAAGTAGCAAGGCGAGCAGCAACGCAACCACGCCGAAAGCGACAAGAGTCAGCGCAGCGGACCTCTCACGAAGGACCCGCCAACGCCTTCTCCAGGTTGGCGCCCGAGGAACCGACGAATCGGCCGGAGCCTCCATGTCGGACACACGCGGTGGAATAGTTTCGGGGCGCAAAGCTGACTCCTCACTACTACATATACGCCCGATGCACGCCTTTGGAGTGCAGCCCAGTCGATGGAAGCAACGATCCCCCTAAAAGTACCACAGTAGTGTCAAGGAAGTATGAAGACCCAGATTCCCCACCTAGAGAAGAAGAAGACCTCGTTGGAGCCCGCCGTGAAGGGGGCTAAGATGTTTCTTGGAAGAGAGAAACGATCACCAACGAGGTGCACCTATTATGAAGCAAGGGGTTCTGCCGTTCCAGTACGAGCAGGAGAAGAGCTCGCCGGGCATGACGGCGATGGCGGGGATGATGACGTACTTGGAGTTGATGCACGCAGCAGGTTTGAGGTCGTCGGTAGAGCGCCACGTGGGACTGCGGGAGTGTGGTCAGGGCTGGACGGACAGCCAAGTGGTCAGCTCGCTGATACTGCTGAACCTGGCAGGCGGTGAGTCAGTGGTCGATCTGGATGTTCTGGAGAAGGACGCGGGGTTGTGCAGGGTGCTTCGGGAAGTCGAGAGCTATGGGATGGGTCGTCGAGAGCGTAGAGCGTTGGAAGAGCGATGGCGTGTAGAGCGTCGGCGGAGCATGCCATCGGAGTCGGCGGTGTTCCGGTACCTGGAGAGATTCCACGAGGCGGGCGAGGAGTCCAGTCGGGAAGCTCACAGAGCGTTCATACCTTCACCCAACGAAGCGCTGGGGGGTCTGCATAAGGTGAACGCCGATATGGTGAGCTTCGTACAGAGCCGTTCGCCCTGCGCTCAAGCCACGTTGGACATGGACGCCACGCTGGTGGAGACGCACAAGCAGCAGGCGCTCTACAGCTACAAGAAGTACAAGGCGTATCAGCCTCTGACGACCTACTGGGCCGAGGCTGAGTTGATAGTGCATTCGGAGTTTCGGGACGGCAACGTACCTGCTGGCTATCAGCAACTGCGAGTGTTGACCGAAGCGTTGGAGCATCTGCCTTGTGCGGTGGACAAGGTGATGCTGCGGTCGGACGCGGCTGGGTATCAGCACGAGTTGCTGCGGTACTGCGCCGAGGGCAGAGACGAGCGCTTCGGAGTGATCGAGTTTGCGGTAGGGCTCAACGTGACGCCGGAGTTCAGGCGCGCGGTGTCCGAGGTTGCCGAACAAGACTGGCATGCCCCGCACCGCAGACTGGGCGCCACTTGGGTCGAGACAGGTCAACAGTGGGCGGAGGTGAACTTCGTACCAGACTGGATAGCCTACAGCAAGAAGAACCCTGAATACCGGTTCATCGCTATCAGGGAGCCGCTGAGCGAACAGCCTCTGCCGGGAATGGAACTGCAGCTGGAACTGCCCTTCCCCGTGATGAGGCTGGCCGGCGGAGCCTGGCACAAGGTCTCCGGGTTGGTGACCAACCGAGACCTTCCGGGAGATGAGATGATCCGGTGGTACAGGCAGAGATGCGGTAAAGGCGAGCAGGTCCACAGCGTCCTGAAGAGTGACCTGGCTGCGGGCAGGCTCCCGTCGGGGCTGTTCGGAGCCAACGCCGCATGGTGGGCCATAGCGGTGCTGGCCTTCAACCTGAGCTCTGCGATGAAGCGGCTGGCGTTGGGAGGACAGTGGGTGAGCAAGCGTCTCAAGGCAGTGCGCTTCGCCCTGATCGCCCTTCCGGGCCGGGTGATGCGACACGCCAGGAAGCTGATCATCCGTCTGGCGCGGGGCCATCCCTCATACGAGTTGTTGATCAGGGCACGTCAGAGGATATTGGCGCTGTCCGCCGAGCCGTACCAACCATAAGCGGTCCTGTCTGTGCATCGGTTGAAGGCGACTCAGCAAGGTCGCCCAGGCTGCGCCATGCCTTCTTCGGCCTGAGGACAGCCATAATCGGTGCGGCTACGCTGCCCATACCCTCAAAGTCTTCGGCCAAGGTCCTACCTACGGCCCGATCCGACCATATGGAACCACCGAATCGATACTCAACACGGGCGTAAATCCACGAAGGCCACACCAACTATGTTAGGTGGGGAATCTGGGAAGACGAATGCCCTCGTACTTCGGAGGGGGACCGGAGCAAGGGCCTTGCTATAGCCGGAGCTCGGCCCTCGGGTCCCTCAGCGGCTCCGGCAGGCGAGTATCCGCCATGAACTTCAAGAGCCTTTCGTGCACGGCCCTCGCGACGCTGGGGTTTTGGCCTAACAGGTCGCTGTGCTGCCCAGCGTCCGACGGCAGATGGTAAAGCTGCGACATCCCGGCGTCGATGCTGTACAACAGGGACCACTCGTCCGTCGTGACCGTCGTCACGGGCGCCCTGCCGAGCCGGCGCCTGATGTTGTCCACCGAGTCAACGGAATCCCCCGGATTGGCGAACGGCACCGTTGAAACGGTGAAGTCACGGCCAGGCAACGACGGGTCGTGAACCTTCGGGAGCAGGGACTCGCCCTCTACCCAATTCGGGACTCCCTGCCCCATAGCCTCCAGGACGGTAGGCATCACGTCCACTGCCGAAGTCAAGCCTCTGTAAGCGCCTGGGCTCGCGCCGGGCACGTAGACCAGCAACGGCACGAGGACTATTTCCTCGTACAGTGGCGAAAAGTCCCACATGGCATTCGGGTCGCCGTGCTGGTACAGGGAGCCGTCAGGGCCCTTGGCAAAGGTGAGTTTCCCGAAAAGCCCGCCGTGTTCCCCGAAGTAGAATCCGTGGTCTGATGTGAAGATGATGGCCGTATTCTCCATCAGCCCCATGTTTTCCACGGCGCGCAGCAGGTGGCCTACCCAGGTGTCGACCATCGTAACCTCGCCCTTGTAGGTTGCCAGCGCCTTGCGGACGCGGCTGTCCGTGAAGCCATGCGCGTCATGCCAGTGGCCGTATATGGGCTGCACCACCTCGCCGTCGTAGTCCGGCATGTACATCTCCGTGTAGTAGCTCGGCGCGTCCCAGGGTTCGTGGGGGTCCCAGGTGTCCACGTAGAGGAAGAAGTCCTCTTTGTAGTGGCGCTGGAGCCACTCCATCGCGCGGTTGACCGTCTGGGCCACGTTCCGGTCCGCCTCGAAGCGCCAGGCTTCCCGGGCATCGCGGGACTCGTGGTGGTGGGCCTCTATCAGACGGGTGACTGAGCCCTCCTGGCCCGTGTACATAGAGAAGGTCTGGAAGCCCTTGTCGTAATTCATTCCGCCGCGCAGGTAGAAGGGCGTGTCCACCATGGCCGCCGTGTGCACGCCCTGCCTGGCCAGTATCTCGGCAAGGGTTGTGGCCTCGTCGGGTATCGGCTCCCACCCCATGAACGACATGGTCCACCGGCCCGTAGCGTGGTCGGCGCGGGTCGGCATCGTCGGGAAGCCGGCCGCGTAGTGCCGTTCGAACCGCATCGACTTCGAGGCCAGCGTGTCGAGGGAGGGCGTGCTTATCTCAGCCTTCCCGTACGCCCCGAGGTGGTCTTGCCTGAACGTGTCCGCGACGATCCATATGACGTTCATGCCCATGCTCCTCCGAGGATGGCTGACCCAGAGTATATCGGCTTGCGAGACCGTCCGGGGCGGGCGGCATATAGCCCCTTCGTTCGTGGGTAGTGTCTCAGTTTGCCAATCTGACGAGCTAGGCGCCGGGGTTGCCGGGGTTCCAATATGGCTTCATGGTGCGAAGTGTGCCCGACAAAGGTATGGACCTTCTAGTCCTGGTGTCGTCCGACGGGACTTTCACAGTCGATTTTCGCTATACATTATTTGAATCATCATATGAGGCTCGACACGGAAGGCTTTACGAGAACGACAGTGTGGTTAAGAGTTTCTACCAGAGTTGGGGAGAGCCCGCGATTCGCTTGGACTCAGGCAGTCTGACCGACTTTGACAGCGGCCCTCTGGCTACCAATCACGTCATGTTTGAGGTCAAGGGAAACAGCTACAGGATGGCCGTCAACGGCGTGGACATTCCCCTGGACGTCGATGCTGAGGAGCTCGCGGCCCTGGAGCAGCACATTGGTCCCTATCGCTACTACGACGATGGGAAATGGCACGGCCATTACAATATCACATACCGCTCTACATCTCCTCGGTGGTTCTCTGGGTATGCTCGGCCCACAACAGGTGGCACCTATCCTTCACGTGAGAGGACGACAGAGCCGAGGTGGGTGACTGTCCATCGACCGTACCCGTGGGTGGCCTGCGTTCCATGACTTGCAAACTGAGACACTACCCGTTCGTGGACCCACTTGACAAACCCCTGCGCCACCCCCTATTATAGAACACATGTCTTACGAAGCGCAGCCCGCGCAACACAACGACGACGCCAGCGAGGACAGATACCCCTCACTCGCCGACATCGCCCGCGACGAGACCGACGGCGGCAGACTCGTCGTACGATTCCTCGTCGACGTCATGCACGGAAACCTCGACGGCTTCAAGCCCCACCACAGGCTCTCGGCTGCCAAAGAGCTCCTGCGCCTCTGCCGAGACGACCACTCCGACGGCGGCGACCACTACTACGACGACGGCGACGACGACGAGGAGGACGAGGAGGACGAGGACGAAGAGACCTTCCCCCACGGCATCGGCGATACGCTCCACCAAGCCTACGAGGACGACCCCGACAAGCTGGACGAAGCCCTCACAGCAGAGTGCGACCTCTACTCCGCCTACAAGGAGAGGAAAGAAGCAAGGGCCGCCGCCAAGGCCCGGCGCGACGCCGACTCCTGGAACGACGACCCTCAACGGCGCGACGACCCGGAGCCGCCACCGCCCGCCCGCCCAACGCCCCCGGCCGCCTCGACCGAAGAGCCCGAAGCGAGCGCAGACCCGCCACCGCTCCAGTACCCGGAAGAGCCCCGGCCCACACCCGCCGACCCGCCCACCGGTCCCAGCTACTACGAGCGCGAAGCCATGCGCAAGGGCGTCGACACCTGGCGCGACCCCGCCGACTACTGGGTCTCCGCCGACGCCAACCCACCCGGCAGCTACTACCCGGCCTCCGGGCACATAGACTTCACCGCCCTCCCCAGGGGCCCATAGCCCCACCCCTCTGGCGCCCCCATATCACACCGGCGCGCAGCCGACCCCAGGCTGAATCCTCCAGGCAATGTGACTGAGGTGGTAGACCTGGGCTAGCTTGGAGCAGTTTGCGCCCCCTGCGGCACGACTATAGAATGCGGACACATCTTCGACGCGAGGTCCGTACATATGGCTGAAGGACAAGACGTCATCGTGACGGCGGACGCCCATCGAGCCTTCGGCGAGAGGGCGCTCGCCGCCGTCTCCGTACCGAAGTCCGACGCGGCGGTCATAGCGGACAGCCTGCTGGAGGCGGACCTGCGCGGGGTTTATTCCCACGGGGTTCAGCTCTTGCACAGGTACGTCCGAGGGCTCCAGAACGGGATCAACCCGACCCCCGAGGTCACGACGGTTGCCGACGCGGGCGGGCTGGCCGTTCTCGACGGCGGCGGGGGCATGGGCCAAGTCGTCTCCGTGCAGGCGATGTCGCTGGCGATAGAGCGCGCCCGCAGCCACGGCGCGGCCACGGTCATCGTGCGCAACTCGAACCACATGGGAGCGCTGGCCTACTACGGAATGATGGCCGTCCAACAGGGGATGATAGGCGTGTGCAGCACGAACGGCCCGGCCATCATGGCGCCCTGGGGCGGCATCACAGAAACCGTGAGCAACAACCCCTTCTGCGTTGCCGCGCCGGCTGGCGAGTCATACCCCGTCGTCCTAGACATGGCATCTAGCACGGCGGCCCGCAACAAGATCCGCGTGGCGGCTGCCAAGGGCGAGAGCATACCGCCCGACTGGGCGCTCGACCGGCAGGGGCGCCCCACCACGGACGCCGAGGAGGCACTGCTTGGACTCGTAGCCCCCATGGCGGGGGCCAAAGGCTTCGCACTGACCGTGGCCCTGGAGGTGCTTACCTCCGTGATAGGCGGGGGTCTCACGGGGAAAGACGTGCCCCGGGACGCCCTGGCGTCGACAGACGTGTTCTATCCCGTGAAGGTCAGCCACTACTTCTACGCCATCGACGTCGGCAAGGTGATGCCGCTTGGCGAGTTCAAGGAGAGGGTCGACTCACTGGCCCGGCAGGTACACGACAGCGCCCTGGCCGAGGGCACAGAGGCGGTGTATATGCCTGGCGAGATCGAGTTTCTAACAAGGGAGCGGCGTCTAGCCGAAGGCATTCCCATCCCTCAGACGGTAATGGCGACGATTGACCGCATAGCCGCGGAAGTCTCGGTCGAGACGATCCAGCGATAGGCCCTGGCCAAACCTCACGCCGACTCCGGGGAAAGGCAGCCTCCACAGGGCCCTCAATCAGCTATGGGTGAGCGTGGCCGTAGTAGCCGCCGGTAGCGGCGTCGGGATCCAGTGTGTCGCCTGCGTCGTCCTGCGGCCTGTAACCCAGCACCTTCTCGGCGGTATCGATCTCGTGGATGCGCATGGTGTTGTTCGACATCCCGTACACGATCAGAAAGCCCACCGAATCAGGGGCGTCGATGCTTCGCTCGACTAGCTGGGCCGCGTCCCGGTGGCTCAGCCACATGGCGAGGCCCGGGTAGGACTTTACCTGCCAACGCGCGTCCATATTCACCCCGCCGATCCGGAGAGCAATGAAGGAGATGCCGTACTTGTCACAGTAGAGGCTCCCAATAGCCTCACCGAAGGCCTTGCTGACGCCGTAGAGGCAATCGGGCCGAATCTTCTCGGCGGTCAGCAATGGGAACGGCCTCTGGGCGTCGTCGAGCCGCCCCTCGAAGACCGCCTTGTACGGATCTTCTTTTTCCGGGTAGTACCCTACAACGTGGTTGGTGCTTGCAAACACGATGCGCTTGACGCCCGCCGCGCGGCACGCCTCCATGACGTTGTACATGCCTACGATGTTGTTGGGCAGGACCGAGTCCCAGGGAGCGCCGCCGCTGGGGTCGGCACCAAGGTGGACCACGGTGTCCTGCCCCTCGAAGGCCGGCATGATGGAGTCAATGTCGGCGAGATCGGCGACTCGTGAAGGGATGTCGTCCACAGCCACGATGTCCAGGGCGCTAAGCTCGTATTTCTGGCCCAAGAACTGTCGAACTATTCCACCTATGCGGCCCGCCGCTCCGGTTATGAGGACCTTCTTCTTCATTGCTTTCCCCTTACTCGGCTCCGATTCGTAAGTGTTGCGGGCGATTGTACACGCTTGCCCGCAGCTTACACCTTGGGTAGAATCCGTCCGATCGCCGCACGCTGGCGGCGCCGCAGCCCAGCGCAACGTCCCAAGGGATTACAGGAGCGGACATGGCCAGGATCAACAAGTGCATCGATCTGCTGGAGCAGGGCCAGACCGTCGCGGTCACCAGCGCGCCGACTCTGACCTACGAGGCCGGTCTCAAGGCGTCGCAGACGTGGTGTGACCTGCTCCTAGTGGAGTTCGAGCATCACCCATTCGACACGGTGGGCCTGCGCGACTTCATGCGCGGGGTGAAGGACGGCGGCCCCACACCCGGCGGGCGCCTGATGCCTACGGTGGTGGCGACCCTGCCGTCCAACTGCATCAGCCCGGAGGAGGTCTTCTATAACGCCTGGCAGTCGAGACACGTGCTCTCTACGGGCGTCCACGGGCTTCTTCACACCCATGCCCGAAGCCCCGAGGCGGTGCGGGCGTTCGTCAGCACGGCGAGATACCCGTTCCAGACCATCGGGCTCGATCTGGGGATACCGGAAGGGAGACGCGGAGGAGGGGGACAGGGAGAACCTGCCCAGATATGGGGAGTGGAGCCCAGGGAGTACGTCAGGATGGCGGACCCGTGGCCGCTCAACCCGGACGGGGAGCTGATGCTCGGGCTGAAGATCGAGGACCGGCACTGCCTGCCCAACGCTGACCGTACCGCGGCCGTTCCGGGGCTGGCGTTCGCCGAGTGGGGGCCGGGCGACATGGGAATGTCCTTCGGCGACCCCGACGCCCATGACCCACCGTACCCGCCTCAGATGGACGAGGCCAGGGGCATAGTGCAGGACGCCTGCCGAAAGGCCGGCCTCGCGTTCTACTCCAGCTGGGCAGACGACTCAATGACCGAAAAGGAGCGCATCAAGTATTCGGTGGAGGAGATAGGCTCCGGGATAATCCCCACCCCCACCCGGGAGTTGGCGGAGTACCTCTGGAGCCTGACCGGCCGCGACGGCCCGTAGTTGGCGCGATGCAGTGCAAGATGCCCTCAGCCCGCGCTATCGCTGCGGTCACGGCGCCGGCCGGGGAAAGCCCTGCATAGAGGGTTCGCTTGCAGCCTCGGCCTGCCGATGAGCACCACAAAGACTGTGAGAACCAGCAGCTTGAGGTCGAGCACGGGGCCTAGTCGCCTGATGTAGAGATTGTCATACCTGAGCTTGTCCCTGGGGGGCAAATCGTAGCGTCCCCTGACCTGGGCCAGGCCGGTAAGGCCGGGCAGCACCCTCAGCCTCGATGAGAACCTCGGAGCTTCCTCCACGAAGTGGCGTACCAGTTCGGGACGTTCCGGGCGCGGCCCGACTAGGCTCATTTCGCCCCTGAGGATGTTGAGGAGCTGGGGCATCTCGTCCAGGTGGAGCGGACGAAGGACTCTGCCCACCCTGGTAGTCCGTGGGTCATGGCCGGCGGCCCACACGGGGCCCGTGAGCTTCTCGGCGTCGTCAAGCATGGTACGGAACTTGAACGCTGTGAATTCGCGTCCTCCCCTGCCCACCCGGCGTTGGGCGTAGAGGAGGGGCCCGCGGTCGTCCAGCCAGATTGCCAGGAGTATCCCGGCGCAGAGCACAATCCAAATTGGGGAGAAGACGACGAGCGATACAGCCAGTATGGTGAGGTCGAACGCGCGCTTGTAGCCATCTCCCACGGGGGTGTCTTCGTCCGCGGGCGCTTTCGCGGCCTCGCCGCCCGCCCCGTCTGGGACACCTTCTAGCTCGGGAACAGCCAAACTGCAAGTCCGTTCGTGCCGGGTCGAGCCGCGGCAGTAGTGTGCGACGCAGGCTTCAATTAGGTCCGCGCCGATGGTCGGATTATAAGACGAAGGCTAAACGCTTACAACTTGATCGTTGCCGCAAACGGATGCGGCGCCAAAAGAGTGGTTAATGCCCCGCCCCCACCCACCGACGCTTTAGCCCGAATCCACCGAAGGACACCGATGGACGGCGTGAGGACAGCGGCAGGGTGGGTGAGGGAGCTACAGGGGAGATGGCTGGGCTCATTGGGGTAGATTGGAAGGTCGGCGAACGGTCTTCAGTCGCCGCCTTGCGCCCCTATGGCCCTCTGCGGGAGCTGCGATGCGCGGGATGGCGAGAGAATACGCAGCAGGGAACTCTCGCGGGACCGGGGTGGCACGAGTTTTCAGGGAAGTTGGGTCAGTTGCAGGCTGGCAGTTCAGGCGGGGAGTGGAATGGCTCGCAGCCGGGCCATGGCGCGAGTGAACTGGGTTTCCCAAGTCCAATGCTGGGGAAGATGCAGGGTAAGGCGGCGCGCCGAGCGGGTGATCCGTCCCACCAGAGCGAAGACCCGCCGCCTGAGGGTCTTGGTGGTCACGGTCCGTTCGGCCAGACCGATGCGCGCTGTCCAGCGGGCGAGGTTGTGTGCCATCACCTGCACCGCCAGCCAGGCGCCGTTGGCGGCGAAGCGCCCCGAGGGGAGATGGTTGAGTCCGACGCCGTGTTTCAGGTCTCGAATGGCGTTCTCGATCTCGGCGTGGCGGCGATGATCGGCCTCCAGTTCCAGGGTTTCCCCGTCCCGGTCGGTGATGAAGCCGTGATAGCTGTAGGTGGCGAAGAGGGCCAACTGGGAACCGGGCGTGGGCTTCACCCGCCGGACGATGAGCCGCACCGGCGCGGCGTCGGGTTCACTCTGGAAGGGGGTATAGGTGGTCTCGGCCACATCGGCGGCGCCGTCCATCCAGTAGGGAATCGGCGTCCAGTCCTGCTCGGGGATCGCCTCAATCAACTCCCGCAGGCCTTTGTGCTGGCGGATGGTGATGGAGAAGCGGACACTCATCTCGCGGCAGACGGCGACGAGAGCGTGGGCGTAGAAGCCGCTGTCGGCGCGCACCGTGAGTTGGCCGCTGGCCCTACCGTAGCGCACCCGCCCCACCGTTTCACGCAGGAAGTGGGCAGCGCCGCGAGCGGTGTTGGCACGGCCCTCGCGCAGCCGGGACATCAGCACATCGCCGGTTCCGGCGGCGATGGCCAGCAGTGGGTGATAGCCCCGCACGCCGGTGTAGTTGTGGTGTCGCGCCCCTTCTTTGTCCAGTCCATAGGTCTCGCAGATGGTGGAGTCCAGGTCGATGGTAAGGGGCGAGTCGCCGGGTCCGGCCCCAGCGGCCCATGCGCGTGCCAGCAACTGGCGGCTCACCCGGTCGAGTTGACGGACATGCCCCCACCGGAAGCTGCGCAGGAAGGTGCCCAGGGTGGATGGCGCCTTGACCACGCAGCCGAGAACACCGACCGTCCCACCAGCACGCAGCGCATCGGCGTCGTCGATGAAGTCGCCGCCCGCCAGCGCGGAAGCGACCAGCGTCAGCAGTTTGTCCCCCGTGTTCGCCCGCCCCGATGCGCAGCCTAGGTCGAGGTGATGGTCGACGAGTTCCCGCAGGCCCAGGTGCTGTGCAAGGGTGGCCGGCAGGAGCAGGCCGGCATTGGCCACCAGGCGGTGGTCGTCAAAGACGACGCCGATACGGTCGGGATTGTTCTGTGGCAGCATCTACTGGGTGCTCCTTGTTTCCGGGCGGTTTTCTGTTTCAAAACCATTCTCCCAGATTCAGAGGAGCACCCTCTGGCTTCTTCAAGGACTGTCCCCAAAGTCGTCTTTCGGTGGATTCGGGTTAAGGGGATGTGTGGGTGACACCCCCGTGGCCCCGTGGTGCGACACTTGCGTTGTCTCTGGGCCTCTTGTAGTCTTTAGTTACATTCACCAAGGAGACTTTAAGGGAAATGAGATTGCAGCAGATGCTGACTCGATGGCTACCGGTACACGAGGGGCTGGCCCACTGCGACATCCCCTGCGGCATATACGACCCGATTGCCGCCAAGATCGCGGCCCAGACAGTGCTGAAGATGGTAATGCGAATCGAGGCGTTGAGTGGCGAGATGAACGTCGCCTCTGGCAACTCGTTCGGGCGCTACGTGGCGGTCAAGGAGGAGCACGCCGACCTAGTGAAGCACGAGGTCGACATACTCTGGCACGACTACTTCAAGCCGGAGCACCTGGAGAAGTACCCGGACTTGCACACCAAGGTCTGGGAGACGACCAAGCTGGCGTCGGCGAACAAGCAGAACGTCGACATGGACTCCGCCAAGAAGCTGGTCGCTTGCGTCGACGAGATCGCCGCGATCTTCTGGGCGACCAAGGGCGTGGAGTACTGCGACCCCAACGCTGAAGTCCGGTTCGGGACCTAGCCGCAGGCGGCTGCCCACACGGACACCGGGCTCCGGTCCCCGATCGACGGGTGACCAAGGGGGGGCGTTGACGTACCAGTTCATACGCTACGAGAAGCGGGGGCCGGTCGCCCACCTGACTATCGACCGCCCCCATCGCCTAAACGCCATTCATCCGCCAGCGAGCGCCGAGATGCGGGAGGCGTTCACGAACTTCCGTGAGGACCCTGCATTGCTGGTGGCGATTCTCACCGGCGAGGGCGACAGGTCCTTCAGCGCCGGCAACGACCTCAAGTACACGGCCGAGCACGGCAAGTCCGGCGAGACTTACCCCGACGCCGAACGAATGCCCTTCGGCGGGATCACGTCGGACTTCACGTGCTGGAAGCCGATCATAGCGGCGGTGAACGGCTACGCTGTGGGCGGCGGGCTGGAATTGGCCCTGGCATGCGATATCGTCATTGCGGCCGAGCACGCCACGTTTGCAGCGCCGGAGCCCAAGGTGGGGCTGGTGGCAGCCGCCGGAGGCGTGCACCGCCTCCCCAGGCAGGCGCCCTTCAAGGTCGCCATGACAATGCTCCTGACCGGTAAGTCGATCGCCGCTGCCGAGGCCCTTCGGTGGGGTATCGTCAACGAGGTGGTCCCGCAGGCCGAGTTGATGCCCACCGCTGACCGGTGGGCGCGGGAGATCGCCGAGTGTGCTCCGCTGTCAGTGCGCGCACACAAGCAGATGGCCACGGAAGGGATGAGCCTCAGCCTAGAGGATGCGATGCGGCACGAGTTCAGCGAGCTGGACCGGGTGCTTGCGTCGCCCGACCTGCTGGAGGGGCCGCGCGCCTTCGCCGAGAAACGGAAGCCGGTGTGGCGCGGGCTCCCGGAGTGAGCGCGGCTCTTTCCTGACATCCACGTAGTAGAGGCATTTGACGCCCACTTAGGGTGTCGGAGGAGTGCAATGGCTGAATCAGGCGCAGTTATGCTTCCCAAGAACGTCCGGCCAGTGCATTACCGGCTGACGTTGACCCCTGACTTGGCCGAGGCCACCTTTTCCGGTGAGGTGTCGATCGACCTGGAGATCCTGGAGCCCACCGATACGGTGGTGCTCAACGCGATAGAGCTCGACATCGCATCGGCCAGCCTGCGGCTTGCCGACGGCTCGGAGTGCAAGGGCGAGGTGACCCTCGACAACGACGAGGAGACTGCGGCCTTCCGGTTTGGGAGCCCCCTGCCCGCCGGTCCAGCCACTTTGGACATATCGTTTACCGGAGAGCTGAACGACAAGCTTCGCGGTTTCTACCGGAGCAGGTACGTCGACGCGTCCGGTGAGGAGCGCTACCTGGCCACCACCCAGTTCGAGGCTACCGACGCGCGCCGGGCTTTTCCCTGCTGGGACGAGCCAGCGATGAAGGCCAGCTTCCAGGTCACGTTGGTCGTGCCGTCTGACCTACAGGCCGTTTCCAATACGCCGGTAGAGCGCGAGTGTGAGGATGTAGGCGGAATGCGGAGGGTCGAGTACGCGAAGACACCGGTAATGTCCACCTACCTGCTGGCGTTCGTGGTGGGCGATCTCAGATCGATCGAGAGGCGGGCCGACAACGGCACCCTTGTAAGGGTGTGGGCCACGCCCGGCAACGAGGGAAAAGGGGAGTTTGCGCTGGACGTCTCCTGCAGGCTTCTGGCGTACTTCAACGACTATTTCGGTATCCCCTACCCGCTCGAGAAGCTGGACCATCTCGCGATTCCCGACTTCGCCGCCGGCGCAATGGAGAATTGGGGCGCCATCACGTATAGGGAGCCGGCGCTCCTAGTCGACGCAAAAGAGAGCTCTGTCGCGACGCGCAGGAGGGTCGCCGCCATCGTCTCCCACGAGATGGCCCACATGTGGTTCGGCGACCTGGTGACGATGGGCTGGTGGAACGACCTCTGGCTCAACGAAAGCTTCGCGTCGTGGATGGGTGACAAGGCTGTCGATAACATCTTCCCCGACTGGCAGGTGTGGACTGAGTTCGTATCGAACGACACGAACGAGGCCCTAAGCCTGGACGGGCTGAAGAGCTCCCATCCTATAGAGCAAGAGGTCAACCATCCCGCGGAGATCGGGCAGCTCTTCGACGCCATCAGCTACAGCAAGGGCGGTTCGGTGCTGCGCATGCTGGAGAATTTCTTAGGGGCGGAGACCTTCCGCAAGGGGATCAACCGGTACCTCGACCGGCACCAGTACCGCAACGCGGCCACCCGCGATCTCTGGGACGCCCTCGGCGAGGCCTCGGGGCAGCCGGTGGCCGAGATGATGGACTCCTGGGTACAGCAGACCGGCTACCCGGTGCTGGATGTCGGTTCGCGGCGCTCCGGCGACAGTCTCGAGGTGACGGCCCGCCAGGGCCGATTCGTGTACGAGCACCTGATCGACCCGGACGAGGCGGATGACACCACGTGGCGAGTCCCGCTCAACGTCACCACCTCCGCCGGGGAGGCACCGGAGCCGGTACTCTTGAGCCAGCGCCAGGGGACGATCAGCGTCCCGGCACCGGATGGAGACGCCTGGGTGAAGGTCAACCCCGAGCAGACAGGCTTCTACAGGGTCAACTACACGGGCGAGGGCTGGGCCGGCCTGCGGACGGCCATAGAACGGGCCACAGTCTCAGCCATAGACAGGCTGGGCCTCCAGGACGACGCCTTCGCGCTTTCGAGGGCGGGGTATATGCCGGTGAGCGAGCTACTCGACCTGGCGCGGGCGTACGTCAACGAGACCGAGTACGCCGTCTGGTCGGACCTCAGCGCAAACATGGCCAGCCTAGACAACCTGCTCGCCGACCAGCCTTACCACGACGCCTTCAGGGCATACGCTAGGGGTGTGTCCCAGGCTGCGGGGCGGAAAATCGGGTGGGACGTCCGGCCCGGGGACGGTGAGCTCGACGCGCTGCTCAGAAGCGCGCTGCTGTCGAGCCTGGGCCGCTACGGCGACCAGGATACCCTCGACGAGGCGGCGCGTCGCTTCGCCCGGTTCGCCGACGCCGGGGAGGCCGTGCATCCCGATATCCGCGACGTGGTACAGGGTCTGGCGGCGCGACAGGGCGGCAAGCCGGTGTTCGATACGCAGTGGAGGATGTACCTGGAAGCCGGCTCAGAAGAGGAAAAGGTGCGTTTCCTCAGGGCCATTGCCCAAGTCGATGAGGGCGCATTGCTGGACGAACTGCTGAGGAGGTCGTTGACCCCCGAGGTACGCGTGCACAACACGGTCTCCGTGGTCGTGAGCGTGGCGTCCAACCGGCGCGGCAGGGACCTGGCGTGGCAGTTCCTGAAGGAGAATTGGGACGAGTTGGACCGCCGCTACGGCGAGGGCGGATTCGGCCTGATGCGGCTGGTATCGCTGACGCAGCGCTTCAGTACGCTGCGGATGCACGACGAGGTGGAGTCATTCTTCGCCGACCACCCGGCACCGGCCGCAGAGCGCACCGTGCGCCAGTCGCTGGAGCGGATTCGGCTGAACGCCGCCTGGCTGAAGCGCAACGCCGCCGAGGTCGGCAAGTACCTGTCGCGCCGGTAGGCTACCGCCTCCCCAGCCTCAGGAAGAGGCCCACCATGCCGACCGCGACCGCCAGCACGGCGGCCAGGCCGACCCAGCCCCAGATCGTCGACTGGGTGACGGTGATCACGATGTCGACGGTGTCCGATGCCCCCTCAGCCACGGCGGCAACCGACAGGCGGTAGTCGCCTGGGATGGCGTCCTGGGTGGGCTGGATCTTCAACTTCACCTCCTGCTCGCCGCCCGCCTCGAAGAAGTTGAAAGTGGCGGGGGTGAACTCCAGCTCCCAGCCGTCCGGAGCCTGCCCGAAGACGTTGACGAAATCGAGCGGTGCGCCGCCCGGATTGGCCACGATCATGATCATCTCGGTCGGCTCGCCCGGGGCCGCGTTCGCGTTCAGGCGGTCGTCCGGGGTCTTGAGCCTGACCTCTCTGGCGCCGGTCAACTCGATGAACAGGTCCGTGGTGAGGTCCCTTTCGCCGCCGGAGGCCACGAACTCCACCTCGTAACGCCCGGTGTCGGCGTTGCTTGCGGGGGTGACGACGACCGTTACGGTGGCGGAGGCTCCGGCGTCGATGCTCACCGAGATGATTCGCTTGTCGCGCTCGAAGGATGGGAAGAATCCGATGTCCCAGCCCTGGGGCGCGGTGACCCCCAGATCGAGGTTCGCAGGCTGTTCGGTGGCGTTGATCAGGCCGACGCTGAACTCGAAGACTCCATCGTTCTCTCCGGTGAGCGACGAGAACCTGGGTGGCCGCAGGTACATGTCTCCGGCGGGGAAGAGGGACTGCGGGGTTTCCTCCTGGGGCTCGATGGTGACCGTGAAGGGCAGCACCCTCTCCCACTTGCCGTCCGTGGACTCGGCCCTGATCTCGAGGTGGTAGGCGCCCGCCTCGACTTCGTCGGGGGCCTTGATCTCAAGCGAAAGCGACCGGGTGTCTCCCGCGGGCATTGCGACGGCGATGACTTGGAAGTTGGTAAGCGCGCCCCTTATGCCGGTCTCCCAGGCAGGACCCGGGGTCTTCTCCCAGGACACGATGAATTCCACAGGGCCGGTGCCCCTGTTCTCCGCCGTCGCCGGTACGACGACCATCTCTCCGGGCTCCAGAACGATTTGATGCCATCTGGGCACGAGGAAAAACGTCTCGGCCTGCTGGGCGCCTACCGTTCCCGAGGCGGCGGCGAGCGCCGCCAGCGCCAAGGTCAACAATCCAAGCAGAGGCTTCACGTATATTTTGGCTTCCACTTTCGCTCAGGGACCTCCGTTCAGCGCTGCGGCTCTACCGGGTTGTAGCACGCTACCTTGTGGCCCGGCTCTAGCTCTATAAGGGGCGGCATGGGGCTCGTTCTGCACGTACTAGACGCTTTTGGGCAGCGGGGCAGGAATGGACACTCGGCCGGAATCTCCATCGGGTCCGGGGGGGACCCCGCGAGCGGTCTGAGCGTGCTGTAAGGGGAATCGAGGCGCGGGACGGCCTGTAGGAGCGCCCATGTGTAAGGGTGAGCCGGGCGCTCGAAGACCGTGCGGGTGTCTGAGTACTCTACGAGCGAGCCGGCATACATGACCGCCACAGCGTCTGCGATCCCGGCGACGACGCCCATGTCGTGTGTGATGAGAAGGATCGCGGTCTCGTACTCCTGCCTCAGCGTCCTCAGCCGGTGCAGGAGCTCCGCCTGGAGCGTCACGTCGAGGTTGGAGGTGGGCTCGTCGGCTATGAGGACCCTCGGGCTCAGCGCCACGGCCATCGCCATCATGACGCGCTGTGCCATGCCGCCGCTGAGCTGGAATGGATAGCCCCTCATGATCCGTTCCGGGTCCGGAAGTCCCACCTGCTCCAGCAGGTGCAGGCTCATCTTCTCGGCGTCCTTCTTCGTGGCGTCCAGGTGGACTGTGATTCCCTCGACCATCTGACTGCCGATTGACAGGACTGGGTTCAGCGACGCCACCGCGTCTTGGAAGATGATCGATATCTCGTTTCCCCTGATTCTCCGCAGCTCCTCCGAACTGATGGAGAGAATGTCCCGTCCGTTCAGCCTCACCTCGCCGGATACGACCTCCCCTGGGAAGGGGACCACCCCCAAGATTGAGAGGGCAGTCATCGTCTTGCCGCTGCCGCTCTCCCCCACCAGTCCCAGCACGCCTCCCCTTGCGATCTGGAACGAGACGCCGTTGACTACCCTCGCCACTCCCTCCTTGAGGAAGATGTGAGTGTTCAGCCCGTCGACTTCCAGTACGGGGTCGTCGATGTCCATCGCCATGGGGGTCTCCATAGTGGGCATCCTCATAACAGTATGCCATAACCGGTCCCCTGAGGCGGGGCCAGACACCGCTGGTTGACACCGCTTCACCATCGTGCTACGTTTCGGGCCGACCCTGTCGGCAACCGCCCTTGTCGTGGCTTCCGCAGTTGAAGCTACCGTGCAACCGCGAGCAGGCGTGCGGTTCGGCGTATCCGTCATGAAGAGTCATTCAGGAGGAGGATCATGCTAAAAGTCTACCGGTTGTTGGCCGCGATAGCTGCAGTCATTGCTCTCGGGGCGGCTGTTGCGTGTGGAACGCGCGAAGTGATCAAGGAGATCCCTGTAAAGCAGGTCGTCACCGAGACGGTGGTGAAAGAGGTACCGGTCGAGGTGGTGGTCGAGAGAGAAGTCATTAAAGAGGTGCCTGTAGAGGTGGTGGTCGAGAAAGAGGTTGTGAGGGAGGTAGAGGTAACGGTAGAGAGGGTGGTCGAGAAAGAGGTTGTGAGGGAGGTAGAGGTACCGGTCGTTGTGGAGAAGGAGGTTGTCCGGGAGGTAGAGGTATTCAAGGAGGTTGTAGTGGGCGAAGGGGAGGTGGCTGCCTCGGTCCTCAACTGGCGCGCCTCCAGCGCCGTCACGAAGCTGTCGCCGTTCACGGCGGTCAGCGGATACACAGGCCTGATAGGCCTGCACGTCTTCTCGACCCTCATGACGGGCAACCCCCACGATCAGAGGTATGCGCCCAACATGGCGGCGCGCTGGGAAGTTGCTCCCGACGGAAGCTCGGCGACTTTCTATCTGCAGAAGAACGCCTTCTTCCACGACGGTGAGCCCGTAACGGCCGACGACATAGCCTTCTCCTTCACGTCCTACATGGACCCGCGGACCAAGAGCCGCGCCGTCCAGAGGCTCGCGATGGTGAAGGGGGCGGAAGCCTTCGCCGAGGGCACCACCGACTCGGTAGAGGGCATCAACGTAATCGACGACTATACGATCCGGTTCGACATGGCCTTCCCAACGGGACAGTTCCTGACCCAGGCCGCCGGAGTCTGGTTACTCCCCGAGCACATCCTGGGCAGCCTGGGCCCTGAGGACATCGACGACAGCGAGTTCTTCATCGGCCTGGGGTCGCAGAAGCCCATAGGCTCCGGCCCCTGGAAGTTCGTCAAGCACGAGCCTGACCAGTTCCATGAGCTGATCAGCAACGACGACTACTACCTGGGTAAGCCGAAAATCGACAGGGTGTTCGTACACCTGATCACCAGCCCTGACACGGCCCAGATCGCCATGCAGCGGGGTGAGATCGACGGCAGCAGGCGCGGCGGCTTCTCACCTGAGGTGAACCAGTCGTTCCTGGCAGACCCCCGATTCCTGATCGCGGCGGTGGGCGGGCGCGGGAATGGCCGCGGCTTCTCGTTCAACTTCCGCACCGACTGGATCGCTGACGCGCGCATACACCAAGCGTTCATGTGGGCTCTGAACCGCAAGCAGATTGTGGACACGTTCAGCGCCGGTCTCGGGTACATCCACAACACGAACCTGTTCGTACCCACGGGCGTTGAGACCGATGAGTTGAAGGCCCGCTACTCCCATACCGGCGACAGCATGAAGGCCCGTGCGCTCCTCGAGGAGGCTGGTTGGGACTTCGATCGCGAGGTAAAAGCCAAGGCCCCAGGGTATGGCGCAGACCAGCGGCCCCAGATGGCCGCAAAGCAGCAGATGCTCGCGGATTCCGGACTGAGGGTCACCTTCGAGACGATGGAGACACCGGTCTGGGCCGCGGTGTACTACGAGAACTACAACTACGACCTCGTGTACGTCGGTGGCTGGGGCGGCGCTGTGGACCACCTGAACTACTACTTCCACAGCCAGAATACCAACGCAATGGGCTACGCCACTCCAGAGTTGGACGCCCTGCTCGACGCGGTGCCAAGGGCTCTCAACGATGACGACCTCGTAAAGATCGGTCTTCAGATCAACGAGATGTTCATCGAGGACCTTCCCATCGTGGTGGTATCCACGGGGCTGGGCCTGACGACCTACGGCGCCCACGTATGGATTCCCGGATATGGCAGGCGCCCACAGCCCTCGCAGCTGAAGGAGATCGTCTTCACGCCTCAGTTCGCGGGCGGCGGCGAGTGGGAGTACCTGATGCACCAGACCGACATCGCCGAGTTCGGGACGACTCACCCGCTCAACGAGACTGGACCGCTTCACGGGCAGCTGGAATAGTTAACGGGGAAACACGCTGATGTAGTAGAGGGCCCGGTGCAGATGCACCGGGCCCTCTGTATTTCGAGCCCTTGAGGCGCGGGCGGACCGCCCCCAGCGGACTGTGCGGGATGGCTGACGGACGGTGAACGCAGATGAACCGGGGGCCCGACGGGCTGCCGGAGTTCGCTTCCCCGCAGCCGGCACCCGGCCTATACGATCTTGGCGTGCCCGTTGCGGGCAGCGAGCTCCTCGATCACGGTGTCGCGCGGAGTCTCCTCCGTCCAGGGTGTGGGCAACTCGTTGCTGCCGTATATCTTGGTCATGCGGGGGTCGGGCTCGCCGTCGACTCGATGCACCGTGTACCACCTACCGTCTTTGAGGACGACCTCCATCTCCCGGTTCTCCCCTACCCACCCGAAACTGACGTATCCTATGCCTGAGGCCTTAGTCTCCATGTGACTGCTCCATCTTGTTTGTGAGTTGAGGCTAGTGCCGACAGGGCCGTTTGTCAATGCGGCCCCGATGCATTAATTTGGAGGGGTAGGAACGGCTGAGACCGCTTTATGATGTCCCCGCCGTTCTTGAACCGGGAGGCTGCCACGAAAGAGACGGTGCTGGTCATCGAGGACGACGGGAACCTGCTCAGGGCTCTCCAGTACAGCCTTGAGCAGGAAGGCTATTCCGTGCGCACGGCCACCGAGGGAGAGAGCGGGCTGGAGGCCGCCCGCGAGACCAATCCCAGCCTGGTGATCTTGGATGTAATGCTCCCTAGGCTCGATGGCTTCGAGGTGTGCCGCATCCTGAGACGAGACAACGACGTGCCGGTGCTTATGCTCACTGCCCGCGGCGAGGAGATCGACAGGGTACTGGGGCTGGAGCTTGGGGCGGACGACTACGTTGTCAAGCCTTTCAGCATGCGAGAGCTGTTGGCGCGGGTCAAGGCGATGCTCCGGCGCTCGCGGATGGAGCCGGACGGGTTGGCCCGCACAGAGAGTCGGCAGGTCTTCACGTCGGGCGACCTGGAAGTAGATGTCGACAGCCACACCGCCACACTCGGGGGCGAGGCCCTGAGCCTGAAGCCTCGGGTGTTCGAGCTGCTGGCCCTGCTCCTAGCACGCAAGGGCAGGATACTCAGCAGGAACCAGATACTGGACCAGATTTGGGGACACAACTACGTCGGTGACAGCAGGACCGTGGACGTGCACATCCGCTGGCTGCGCGAGAAGATAGAGAAAGACCCGGGAGAGCCCAAGAGGGTGATAACCGTTCGGGGAGTAGGCTACCGGTTCGAGGCATGAACGTGCAGCCGCTTCAATGGCGTGTGGCGCTCCCCGGCGCCGTCCTCTTTCTGGTCGCGGCGTCTATAGGCTTCATAGCGAGAGGGGCGCTGGCCGAGAGGTTTGCCATCGTCACTCTGGCTATGTTGGCGGTCATCGCCGTGGCTACGTGTTTTTTCATTGTCCTACGCACCTCTCGCTCCGCGCGCGAGATAACAGAAGGCGCACAACGAGTTGCCGACGGCGACCTGGAGCACAGGATAGCGGTGCCCACGTCAGGCGAGAGCCGCGAGCTGGCCAATGCTTTCAACCTCATTGCGGCGGCGATGAGGGAGGCTGTAGGCAGCCTGACAGCGGAAAGGAACAAGCTGGCTGCCCTGCTAGACCTGATGGCCGACGGCGTGCTGGTGATAGATAGAGATGGCAGGGTATCGCTGCTGAACCGGGCCGCCGAGTCGATGCTGGGGGTTCGGGCTCCCGATGCGGTCGGAAGCGGGGTTGCAGAGATAGTGCGAGACCACGAGCTCCAGACGCTGGTGCGCGGCGCCTTGGAGTCAGATCGACCGAGCCAGTCGGATGTCGAGCTCGTCACCAATCGGAGATTCATTCGAGCTCTTGCCATTCCGGTCCATGGTGACGGCTCGGACGGCGTTCTGCTAACGCTGCACGACCAGACTGGGATGCAGCGGTTGTACACGACCCGCAGGGAGTTCGTTAGCAACGTATCGCATGAGCTGCGCGGTCCTCTAGCCTCTATCAAGGCCATGGTCGATACCCTAGCGGACGGAGCGCTGGAGGACAGGGAGATCGCCGGAGACTTTTTGGACAGGATCGGGAGAGACGTTGACCGTATGACGGTGATGGCCAACGAACTGCTGGAACTGTCGCTCCTTGAGACCGGTCAAGTCGAGCTACACCTAGGCCCGCTCCCGCTCAAGCCAATCGCGGAGAACGTGATCGCACAGGCCACGGACCGGGCCGCTTTGGCGGAGATCGAAGCCTCAGTGGACATCCCGGACGGTCTCGCCAACGTGGTGGGCGAGGAAGACAAGGTACGCCAGGTGCTGATGAACCTCGTCGAGAACGCGGTCAAGTTCATGCCGGACGGCGGCCGCGTGTGCGTGGGCGCCGCGGAGGACGGCAGGCTGGTCGAGGTCAGTGTCGAGGACACTGGGGTTGGGATACCGGAGGAACATCTGCCCCACGTATTCGAGCGCTTCTACAAGGTGGACCGATCCCGGGGTGGAGAGGGTACCGGGCTGGGGCTCGCGATAGTCAAGCACATCGTGCAACTCCACGGCGGCGAAGTTCGCGCCGAGAGCCGCGAGGGCTCTGGAAGCACATTCTACTTCACCCTACCCAGAGCCTAGCCCGTCACGGCAAGCTAACCATAACGGCAAAAGGGGAGCCCGCCCTGCCGCACTCCACACCGCAAGTCCAAGCTGTGAGACGACCCTAGTGGGAGAAGCCCTTCTGCTCGGCGTACTTCAAGGGGTCTTCGAGTGGCTGCCTGTCAGCTCGGAAGGCATGATCGTGCTGGTGCGGTCCCTCGTCTTCGAGGGCGAAGTGGCGGAGGGAATCGAATACGCCCTGTGGCTTCACGTCGGGACCGCCCCCGCAGCGCTCGTTGCGTTCAGGACGGAGGCTGCGGACATACTCCGTGGCGTGCTCACGAAGCCGACCAGACCCTCCGCACTAACGGCCTTTATGTTCATATCGACGGTGGTAAGCGGCGCCATAGGGTTGCCGTTACTGCTCTCCCTGGCAGAGATTTCCGAGGGTCTGGGCTCCGCGGCGATGGTGATAGTCGGGGCGGCCCTCCTTGTCACCGGCGCCCTTCAAGTCCGGCGGCCCAGCGCGGGAGGACGCACCCGTGCGGACCTCTCGGCAGTGGACGGAGTGCTGGCCGGCGTGGCGCAGGGGCTGAGCGTGGTGCCCGGCCTCAGCCGGTCCGGCCTGACGGTAGCGGCGCTGCTCTGGCGCAAAGTGGACCGGCGCGAGGCGCTGGTAGTCAGCTTCCTGATGAGTGTGCCTGCAAGCCTCGGAGCCGCCACGTACACTTGGACGTCAGGAAGCTTCTCGATCTCTGCCGAGACCCTCGCCGCGGCAGCCGTGGCATTTGTAACCGGCCTCGTCACGATTCGCGCGCTCGCGGCGGTAGCGGAGCGAGTGAACTTCGGTGCATTCCTGCTGGCGACTGGCGCGGCCATAGTAGCCGGGGCCCTCCTCCTCACCTTCGGCGCCGCGTCCGGTTAGCTCCTGCCCTACCCCACGGAACTGCGTTCCCATATCGAATCCTCGCTCTCTCGGCGTGGCCTACAGACTCTCATCCTTCTGAGCAGCAGGCTTGTCGGGCCCGTGTGGAGCTTCCCCGCGTTCAGGCCCGAACGTTAACAGTCCGTTAACGTTCCCTTAGCCGAACGTTAAGACACCGGGAGTAGTCTGCGCACGGAGTAAACGCGAGATGGAGAGCCGGAAAGGAGCAAATGAGGAGAATGCGAATGATCAGGTCCCTTAAGGCTTGGAAGATATGGCTATCGGTGCTGGCGCTTGTTCCTCTGCTGGCGGTCGCCTGCGGGGGCGGTGAGGAAGAGCCGACAGCGGCGCCTCCAAAGACCATGGAGAAGCTCACCGGTACCGTCGAGATCGATGGATCGAGCACGGTCTACCCGATCACCGAGGCGGTTGCCGAGGAGTTTGGTAAGGTACACCCCGAAGTGAGAGTGAACGTGGGAGTGTCGGGCACCGGCGGCGGGTTCAAGAGGTTCGTCGTGGGCGAGACCGACATATCCGACGCCTCGCGGCCCATCAAGGACTCCGAAGCACGGGCCGCCGCCGACAATGGCATTGAGTACCTAGAGATCAAGGTGGGCACCGATGGCCTGTCAGTCATGGTAAACCCCGAAAACGACTTCGTGGACTGTCTTTCCGTAGGAGAGCTCAAAAGGATCTGGGAACCTGGGTCCACGGTCAGGACCTGGAACCATGTCAGCCCATTCTTCCCCAACAGACCCCTGGCTCTCTACGGGCCCGATACGGACTCCGGTACATTCGACTACTTCACCAAGGAGATCGTAGGCGAGGCCCAGGCAAGCCGTTGGGACTACACGGCCTCTGCTGATGACAACGTGCTGGTCCAGGGCATATCGGGCGACAGGAACGCGCTGGGCTACTTCGGATACGCGTACTACCAGGAAAACACCAACAAGCTCAAGGTGTTGGCGATAGACGACGGCGACGGGTGTGTGGCTCCCACGTCCGACACGATCGAGTCCGGGGACTACACTCCCCTGGCCCGCCCGCTGTTCATCTACGTAAGCAAGGAGAGCTTGGAGCGGCCGGAGGTGGCGGCCTTCGTGGACTTTTACATGGAGCATGGGCGCACGCTGACACAGGAGGTTGGATACATCCCGCTGGCGCCCGAAGCCTACAGCATCGAAGGCGGCATGCAGAAAGTCCCAGAGAAGATCCCCGCCAAGATGACCATGGAGAAGCTCACCGGCACCATCGAGATCGATGGGTCTAGCACAGTGTACCCGATTACCGAGGCGGTCGCCGAGGAGTTCGGGAAGATACACCCTGAGGTGAGGGTGAACGTAGGAGTGTCGGGCACCGGCGGCGGCTTCAAGAGGTTCGTCGTGGGTGAGACCGACATATCAGACGCTTCGCGGCCCATCAAGGACTCCGAGGCGCAGTCGGCCGTAGACAACGGCGTCGAGTACATTGAGATCAAGGTAGGCACCGACGGTCTGTCGGTGATGGTAAATCCTGGAAACGACTTTGTGGACTGTCTGTCGGTATCCGAGTTGAAGGAGATCTGGGAGCCGGGGTCCTCGGTAACGAACTGGAACCAGGTGAAGGACAGCTTCCCGGACAGGCCGTTGCGTCTGTACGGACCAGACACCGACTCTGGCACGTTCGACTACTTCACCGAGGAGATCGTAGGAGAGGCCCAGGCGAGCCGTGCCGACTACACGGCGTCGGCAGACGACAACGTGCTGGTCCAGGGGATATCGGGCGACAGGAACGCACTGGGCTACTTCGGCTACGCGTACTACCAGGAGAACACCGACAAGCTCAGGGTGGTAGCGATAGACGACGGCGACAGATGCGT
The DNA here is from genome assembly GCA_965262055.1 of Dehalococcoidia bacterium. Classification (GTDB taxonomy): domain Bacteria; phylum Chloroflexota; class Dehalococcoidia; order Lucifugimonadales. The sequence goes on along the minus strand of CBDHEI010000002.1, from coordinate 3,248,709 downwards.
GGCTCCCACGTCCGACACCATAGAGTCCGGGGACTACACTCCCCTGGCGCGCCCACTGTTCATCTACGTGAGCAAGAAGAGCTTGGAGCGGTCTGCGGTCGCGGCGTTCGTGGAGTTTTACATGGAGCATGGCCGCGCGCTGACGCGGGAGGTTGGATACATCCCGCTGGACGCTTCGGCATACACCAACGCGCTGGAAATGAACAGCAGATAGCGTGTACACAGGGTTGAGCGGCAGTCCCGAAAGACAGAGTTGCCGCTCAGCCCCAAACTCACGTAGAGTACCTCGAAAGACAAACATGTGGATGGCAACATAGCGACCTCAGGCCCAGTTGGGAACACAGGAACTAGCCGCGCGTCCGGCCCCAGGCGTCCGCGGCGGGACATAGAAGGCCATGTCGTCAAGACGATCTTCTTCGCATGCGCCATAGTGTCCATCTTTACGACCGTCGGCATCGTGGTCAGCCTGCTGAGCCAGGCTTGGGGCTTCTTCATAGAGATACCGATCTGGGACTTCCTCCTGGGGGCCCGATGGTCCCCGATACTCAAGCCCCAGTCGTACGGGGTCCTTCCTCTGGCCGCGGGAACTCTGCTGGTGGCAGGTATAGCCGCCATGGTGGCGATACCCGTAGGCGTGGCAACGGCTATCTTTCTCTCCGAGTACGCTCCCGATAAGGTACGCCGAGCCATCAAGCCCTCTCTGGAGGTGCTGGCAGGCATACCGACGGTAGTATACGGCTACTTCGCGTTGACCTTCGTGACGCCGCAGCTACAGGTCATCTTCCCGGACATGATCGTGTTCAACGCGCTGAGCGCCGGCATGGTCATGGGGCTGATGATCATCCCTATGGTGTCCTCCCTCAGCGAGGACGCCATGCTGGCGGTGCCGAGGTCACTCCGGGAAGGGGCCTACGCGCTCGGAGCAACGCGCCTGGAGGTCTCGGTAAGGGTCGTGGTGCCCGCCGCGCTCTCAGGTATCGTGGCCTCATTCATCCTAGGCATATCGCGCGCCGTGGGTGAGACGATGCTGGTCACTATCGCCGCCGGCGCGACACCGAGGATGACCCTCAACCCGCTGGAAAGCATTCAGACGATGACCGCGTACATCGTGCAGCTCAGTCTCGGTGAGACACCCCACGGTTCCTTGGAGTACAACACCATATTCGCCGTGGGTCTACTGCTCTTCCTGATGACCCTTGCCATGAATGTTTTCGGGCACTGGGTCGTAAAGCGCTGGGGAGTCAAGTGGGCATGATAGACAAGACAGTTCATCAGTTCCGCCCCAAGGTCGCCCATAGGAAGCTGGTAGGCAAAATCTTCTACGTCGTGTTCTTCGGGGCCATCCTGATTGGCATCGCCGGGCTGATCATACTGCTGGCACGGATACTGTACGAAGGCCTGCCCAGCTTCAGCAACAATCTGATTTTCAACTACCCGTCCAGACACGCCGAAGAAGCTGGGCTGAGAGCAGCCATTATGGGCACGATCTGGCTGATGGGGCTAACCGCCCTGTTTACCGTGCCCGTGGGGATCGGCGCCGCGATATACCTCGAGGAGTACGCTCGGCGCAACAAGCTCACTACCCTGATCGAGGTCAACATCTCCAACCTCGCGGGTGTGCCGTCCATCGTCTACGGACTGCTGGGCCTCGCACTCTTCGTCCAGTTGCTTGCACTGGGGCGTAGCCTCCTAGCGGGCGCGCTCACAATGTCCCTGCTGATTCTCCCGATAGTCATCCTCGCCTCCAGGGAGGCAATAAAGACGGTACCGCTGACGTACCGGCAGGCCGCGTACGCACTGGGAGCCACCCAGTGGCAGGTCATCAAGAACGTCGTGGTGCCCACTGCGTTTCCCGGAATGCTTACCGGCATCATACTGGGCCTATCGAGGGCTGTTGGAGAGACGGCGCCGGTGATAGCCATCAGCGCGCTGGTCTACCTCCGATTCGTTCCCGGCACGCCCATGGACCGGTTCACCGTACTTCCAATCCAGATATATAACTGGGTAACGAGGCCACAGGAAGAGTTTCGAGACCTTGCTGCTGCGGGCATCATCGTGCTCCTCATCGTGCTGTTGTCCATGAACGCTCTCGCCATATATCTCAGAAACAAATACCAGGTGAAGTCCATTGAGTGACTCAAACGGCGCATATGTCCTGAATGCCCGCGGCGTCCAGGTCCACTACGGCGCCTTCCTGGCCCTCAAGGACGTGGCCCTGCAGATCAAGCGCCATAAAATCACCGCGTTGATCGGCCCGTCTGGGTGTGGCAAGAGCACACTTCTGCGTTGCTTCAACCGCATGAACGACCTTATCCCGGGCGCGGTTGTCTCTGGGGAGATTCACTTCAACGACGAGGAGATCAACTCCTCGTCGGTGGACCCGACGGAGATCAGGTCGAGGATTGGAATGGTTTTCCAGAAGCCCAACCCGTTCCCCAAGTCGATCTACGACAACGTGGCCTTCGGGCTCAGGATCAACGGGTTCACCGGGCGCTTCGATGACGCGGTGGAGACATCCCTCAGGCGCGCCGCCCTCTGGGAAGAGGTGAAGGACCGCCTGAACAAGAACGCTCTCGAGCTTTCGGGCGGGCAGCAGCAGAGGCTCTGTATAGCGCGTGCGCTGGCGGTGGAGCCAGAGGTCATCCTCATGGACGAGCCGGCCTCGGCGCTGGACCCCATCGCCACCCTGGCGATCGAGGAGCTGATCAGGGAGCTGGTCAGGGACGTAACCATCGTAATCGTAACCCACAACATGCAGCAGGCGGCCAGGGTCTCCGATGAGACGGCTTTCCTGATGGTGGACGACAACCGTTCCGGATATATGGTCGAGCATGGAGAGACCAACCAGATATTCACCGACCCCAGGGACGAGAGGACGGAAGCCTACATAACCGGACGCTTCAGCTAAACAGAGGCTACGCCATGGCGAGAACAGATTTCGACCGAGACCTGAGGATACTTAACGACGACCTGCTCATGCTGGGAAGCATGGTAGAGAAGGCGCTTGCAAAGGCCGTGGATGCTCTGAGACGCCGCGACCTGGAATCCTCACGCGAGGTTATCGAGCAGGACGACCTCATTGACCACCAGACGTACGACATCGAGGAGAAGTGCATCAACCTTATCGCGACCCAACAGCCTATGGCCATTGACCTACGCCTCGTGATATCCCTCCTCCACATCTCGGTGGAGCTGGAGCGCATGGGAGACTACGCCGAGGGAATCGCCAAGATCAGTATCGCGATGGGTGACGAGCCTCCCCTCAAGCCGCTTATAGACATACCGCGGATGGCCGACCTCGCAACTGGCATGCTGCGGAGGAGCTTGGACGCGCTGGTCGACCGAGACGTCGTCGCCGCAGCCCAAGTCTGCAACGACGACGACCAGGTGGACGCGCTCTACGACCAGGTGTACCGTGATCTCCTCACCTTCATGATCGAGGACCCCAAGTCCATCCGGCGGGCTACCTTCCTCCTCTGGGTAGCCCACGATCTGGAGCGTGTGGCGGACCGCGCTACCAATATCGGCGAGCGGGTGATCTTCCTGGTGACGGGCAAGTTCGCCTAGGTAGACCTCTCCACCTACCAGGGGGCATCGTTGACGACCGGCCTGACGAAGCGCGCTCTCGCGGAGCTCTTGGGGACTTTCGCCCTCGTTTTCGGGGCAGCCGGGGCGGTAATGGCCGACGAGCTTTCCGGCGGCGCCGTAGGCCCCGTGGGGATGACACTGGCCGCTGGCTTAGTAGTAGCCGCCATGGTCTACTCGCTGGGACACCACTCCGGTGCTCACATCAACCCGGCAGTGACACTCGGATTCGCACTGACCAAGCATCTGTCATGGAAAGACGCCATGGGAGCCCCTAGGTGAAGCGGATACTGTTCGTCTGCATCCACAACTCAGGCAGGAGCCAGATGGCGGAGGCCTTCACTAGGCACTATGCCGGCAATGCCATCGACGTAGCCTCCGCCGGGACCATGCCCTCCGATCGGATCCACCCGGTCGTGGCGCAGGTGATGCTGGAGCAGGGAATCGACCTCAGCGCCAGCAGGCCCAAGCTGCTCACGGCCGAGATAGCCGAGCGGGCCAACCGCCTCAGCACCATGGGCTGTTCCATTGAAGAGATCTGTCCCATTCAGATCGGTGCGGAGGACTGGGGGTTACACGACCCCGCCGGGAAACCGGCAGACGAGGTCCGCCGTATCAGGGATGTGGTCGAGCATAAAGTGAAGCTCCTGCTTGAAGAGGAGCTTGACGCAGGGTGTCGCGGGGACGCGAGCGCTTAACCTCAGGCCCGGTGCACGGGTCTCTCGTTTGACTTAAGGTCGGCGCGTAGGTTATACACATTCCATAGGCGTTGACCACAGCCACCATCCGCGAACGGTGTTTACACCCCGCGAGTGCGAAACGAGAGATTGCACGGCCTTGTCCACAACCGGAAAGATGCGCATCCCCTGGCCGGGCGCTCTGATGAGCGCCACACTGACCGTCTTGACCTTGGCGTGCACACAGGAGTTCGTGACGGAGGTCCCCGTCGAGCGCAACGTGATCATAGAGCAACCCGTGGTCAAGGAGATCCCCATCGAGAGGCTGGTTGTGGTTGAGAGGGAGGTGGTCAGGGAGGTGCCGGTAGAGAGGATAGTGACCGTCGAGCAGCAGATCGTGAGGGACCTGGGGCCCGTGGGTGACGCCGAGACGGTCCTACACATGCGCACCTCCAGCGAGGTCCAGAAGCTCTCCCCCTTCACCGGCGCCAGCGGCTACGTGTCGCTGGCGAACGCATACCTGTTCTCTAGCCTCGTCATGGCAGACCCGATACGGCAGGCGTTCCGTCCCGAGCTTGCGGAGAGGTGGGAGGTGGCGGCCGACGGCGCATCTTACACTTTCTATCTGCGCGAGGACGCGGCCTTCCACGATGGCGCCCCGGTGACCGCAAGGGACGTGACCTTCACGTTCACCGCCTACGCCGGACAGCAGGCGTACAACAACCAGATAGGCAGGCTGTCCATAATCGAAGGCGCGGGGGACTTCAGCGAGGGCCGGGCCAAGGGCGTAAGTGGGTTGGTCGTACTCGACGACCACACGATCCGATTCGACCTGGTCTCCCCGTCAGGCTTCTTTCTCGACGCGCTCTACGTGAAGCCAATTCTGCCAGAACACCTGCTTGGAAGTGTGCAGCCTGACAAACTGGACACCGACGAGTTCTTCGTCCACGGAATGGTCGGCTCTGGGCCGTACCGGTTCGAGCAGCGACGGCCGGGCCACTTCATACAGTTCGAGGCGAACCCGGACTACTTCATGGGCGAGCCCAAGATCGAGGCCGTGCTGGTGCACCTGATCAGATCGCCCGAGGTCGCCCACGCGGCGATGCAGCGGGGGGAGATCGACGTCAACAGGCGTGGCGATCTTTCTATGGACGCATACAAAGCCCTGCTCCAGGACCCCCGCTTCGAGCTTGCCGCCGTGGCTACCCAGCGTACTTCCGCCGGGTACGCGTTCAACTCCAGGACAGAGTGGCTGGCGGACCCTCGCATAAGGCAGGCGGCCATGCTCGCCCTGGATAGGCGCGAGCTTGTGAACAGCTTCGTCGGCGGCCTGGGCGTCATCAACAACACGTGCCTGTTCATGCCGGTGGGCGTGGTCACTGAGGAGATGAAGAGGAGATACCCGGAATCCGGCGACTCGGCCCGCGCAAGGAGGCTTCTTGGGGAGGTGGGATGGGATGAAGACAGGACGCTGACGGTCAAGACACCCGCATCCGCCCACCCCGATCAGAGGTCCATGCACAATGCGGAACAGGCGATGCTGGTCGACGCCGGTCTGAGGATATCGTTCCAAGAGATGGACACCGCTTCCTGGGCCGTCGCTTACTACCAGGACCACGAATATGACGCCGTGCGCGTGGGAGGCTGGGGCGGATCGCTGTCCGGCACATACTTCTACTTCCATAGCGCTCAAACCGACGCTATGGGCTACGCTAGTCCCAAGCTGGATTCGCTACTGAACGCGCTGCCCAGCGCATTGACGCGAACCGAGCAGGAGCGGATCGGCCGCCAGGTCAACGAGATGTTCATCGAGGACCTGCCCATCCTGCCTATATATTCGAGCGTGTGGCTGGGGGTATACGGAACGCACGTCTACGTTCCGGGGTTCGGCGCGAGGCCCCAGCCCTCCGACCTGGGTAGCATCATGGTCACCCCGGAGTTCAAATGGCACGCCGAGTGGTTTTACCATCTAGAGCAGTGGGAGATGTTGGAGTAGCGTCGGTTTCCTGGCCACCGCCGCGGTTAGGACCGCGAACCGGTTGCAACCTACTCGCATAACGGCTAGAATCTGGTCAGCTTCGACCTGAGCACCCTATAGGAGCACATAGGCAGGGCCAATGAGGAAGTATATCATCCGACGGATCATTATCTCGCTGCCCATGCTGCTGGGCATTTCGATCATCACCTTCACGTTCATCAATCTGGCCCCGGGGGACCCCATCAGCGCGATGATCGACCCTGAGGAGTTCCAGGGCTTGGAGGACGCGCAGAAGATGCGCGAATCCTTGGGGTTGGACAAACCCATCCCGGTACGATACGTTTTGTGGCTGAAGGAGGTGCTCCAGGGGAACTTCGGCTTCTCCTACATGAGCAGGCGCCCCGTCCTCGACATCATCACGTCGCGGATGCTCGCCACCTTGGAGCTCACCACCACTGGCCTTGTTATTGCCACAGTTCTGGGCACTGTATTCGGTGTCATAGCGGCGCTCCGGCAGTACAGCGCGTACGACTACACCCTGAGCGTCGCGTCGCTGTTCGGCATCTCGATACCCACCTTCTTCTTCGCGCTCATAGCCTTATACATCTTCTCCCTCAAGTTGCACTGGATCCCAAGCTTCGGCATGTACAACGCGTCTGAGGGGTTCACGATATTGGGCAACCTGCACCACTTGGTCATGCCCGCGTTCATACTGTCTATCGACTCGATGTCGGGGAACACACGCTACGCGCGCACCGCCATGCTGGAGGTGATGAACGCCGACTACGTCACAACCGCCAGGGCGAAGGGGCTCACCGAGTACGTGGTTATTGCCCGTCACGCCTTCCGGAACGCGCTGCTGCCGATGATCACCATCACAACGCTGCGCCTACCGGGCCTGATCGGTGGCGCTATCCTGATCGAGGTGATGTTCTCCTGGCCAGGGATGGGGCTTCTTTCCATCAAGTCGATTACGAACCGCGACTACCCGATCCTGATGGGGCTCACCTTCTTCAGCGCGTCCCTCGTTCTCTACGCGAACCTGCTGGCGGACATCCTTTACGCCTATGCCGATCCGCGCATAAGAGTCTCGGGATAGAGAGGCCGCTCGCGCCAGATTGCTGGCTGCGGATGGAGGATTAGAAAACGGGAACCACAGGGGAACGCACAGAGGGCATAGACGAGGAAGCTCTGCAGGAGTTCGACCGGCCCAGGCGAGGCGCCCCCTCCGTGTGGCGACGCTTCCGCCGTCACCGCTTGGCCCTTATAGGGCTGGTGATCATAGTACTCTTCGGCTCCATGGCCATCCTCAGACCGGTCGTCACCTGGCACCATCCGAACGCCGTTGACCTGACTAAGTTCAAGAACCCTCCTTCCCTGAGCCACCTCTTCGGGACCGACGAAGCAGGACGCGACATATATGCGAGAATAGTCGATGCTGGGCGCGTATCCCTGACCGTCGGCCTCATGGCTTCGGGCCTCTCGGCCGCCATAGGCACCGTTCTGGGAATGGTGTCGGGCTATGCCGGAGGCCGAACCGACGATATTCTCATGCGGTTCACAGAGCTCGTGATGACCTTCCCAACGTTCTTCATGATCATAATCCTGGTCGCCCTGGTCGGACCGAGCATGCTCAACCTGATTATCGTCATCGGCTTCTTTGGATGGACCGGCAAGGCGCGCCTTGTTCGCGGGCAGGTGCTCTCGCTCAGGGAGATGGACTACGTCATGGCCGCAAAGGCCCTCGGCGCCTCGGACAGGCGCCAGATATTCTTACACATACTCCCGGGCATCATGGGTTACGTGGCCGTGGCCGCCATGCTGACGATTGCGGGCGCAATCCTTACGGAGGCCGGCCTCAGCTTCCTGGGCCTCGGGGTGCAGATCCCGACGCCCACGTGGGGCAACATGATGAGCGCGGCCCAGTCGATGTTCATCCTGGAGAACAACCCCTGGATATGGCTGCCGCCCGGCATCGCCATCTCGCTCACGGTGATAGCCGTCAACTTCATGGGCGATGGTCTGCGGGACGCCCTTGATCCCAGGACGCGCATTGAGTAGCCGACGCCGCAAATAACCTTCTGATTCCCAGAGAGGCCGCCGCAGGCTTCGCGGCGCCCTCTCGCTGCTATAATCGGTAGCGACCCCCCCCATGCCCTGGGAGCTATGCGATATGGCCGTCCTCCAGTTGACACGCAGCCCTGATCCGGGGCTCCGGCAGAGGACGCGCTGGATCAAGCAGATAGACTCCTCCATCCAGAGGATCATCGACGACATGATAGAGACCATGCACGCGCAGCGGGGCGTCGGCTTGGCCGCGAACCAGGTTGGGATTCCCTTGCGGTTGGCTGTGATACAGACGGAGGAAGAAGACGAGCCTATCGTCCTGATCAACCCCGAGATTGTGCGGCGCAAGGGCGAGCGCGAAGTCGACGAGGGATGCCTCAGCATCCCCGGCTACCGGGGGACCGTGCGCCGTTCCGTGAAGGTGCGGGCCAAGGCGCTGGATCGCAACGGCAAGCCGTTCAGGATCAGGGCCGAGGGCGGCGTCCTCGCGCAGGCGCTCGAGCACGAGACGGACCACCTCAGCGGCGTCCTATACACGGACCATCTCGTCGACGACCAGCTACGGGCTGTGGGAGAGGCAGTCTCGGGGCCGGAGGAAGCGGGCGAGTCAGCCGAGTCCACGGCATCCTAGCCCGCATCCCGGCTATTGACACTTCGGAGCCTTCGGGGATAACGTTGGCCCTACGCTGTAACCCTTGTGGCGCGGCGCTCGGTTATAGACAGGAGGAAGCTTCAATGGCATTTACTACCCGCCCGGTAATCATGGGGACGCGCGGCGTCGTAGCGTCCGGCCACTATCTGGCCACGGCGGCAGGATTCCGCATTATGGAGCAGGGCGGTAACGCCATCGACGCTGCGGCGGCGATGTGCTTCTGCCTGAACCTCCTGGAGCCCCAGAGCAACGGCATCGCCGGTGAGGTCCCCACCCTGATCTACTCGGCCAGAGAGGGCAAGGCGGTCGCGGTCAGCGGTATGGGCTGGTCTCCCAAGAGCTTCACCATAGAGTGGTGCCGTGACCACAACATCGACCTGATCCCAGGAGACGGCTACCTCCCGGCCACCGCGCCCGCCCCTGTGGACACGTGGGCTGTGGCGGTGGCGCGCTACGGAAATCTCAGCTTCTCGCAGGTGCTGCAGCCCGCCATCGAGCTCGCCGAGAACGGATTCCCCATGTACGAGGGGCTCCACAACAGCCTGGCCTCCAGCTTCGACAAGTTCAACGAGCGCTACCCGACGACCGCCGAGGTCTACTACCCGAACGGCACCGTCCCGGAGACCGGCGATGTGTGGCGCAACCCTGACTTCGCAGAGATGCTCAAGACGATGGCGAGGGCCGAGGACGCCGCGAAAGGCAGGGGCAGGGTTGCCGGAATTGAGGCGGCCCGCGACGCCTTCTACAAGGGCCCGATAGCCGAGCGCATGGCCGGCTTCATCGCCGACAACCCGGTGGAGGACGCCAGCGGGCGGGCGCACACGGCGCTGCTGTCATACGAAGATATCGCCGGGTGGCACGCTAGGGTCGAAGAGCCGGTTACCTACGAGTACAAAGGCCTTGAGGTCCACAAGTGCTCGTCGTGGACCCAGGGGCCCGTGTTCCTTCAGCACCTCGCCCTGCTCGATGGCATCGACCTCAAGGCCATGGGGCACAACTCCGCCGATTACCTCCACGCATATACGGAGACTGTGAAGTTGGCCTTCGCTGACCGCGAAGCATACTACGGCGACCCCCTATTCGACGACGTACCCTTTGACGTGCTGCTCTCCAGGAGCTACAACGACGCCCGGCTGTCGCTCGTGGGCGACACTGCGTCGATGGAGATGCGTCCCGGCGACGCCGGAAGCGGAATACCCGCCTACGCCGTCGGCGACGTGGCCGAGGACAACCGGCGCGCTTTGGGGGTTGGGGCCACCGCGGTCCAAGACCTCGGCCTGGGCCACGCGCACACGGGCGACACGACCCATCTCGACGCCGTGGACATCGAAGGCAATATGGTTGCCGCGACGCCAAGCGGAGGTTGGATCGGCACCTCCCCCGTCGTGAAGGGGCTGGGCTTCCCGATGGGCACCCGCGGGCAGATGTTCTATCTGAACGCTGAACGGCCCAACGCCCTGGCCGGACACAAGCGGCCTCGCGCCACCCTTACGCCCTCGCTGGTAACCAGGAACGGAGAGCCCTTCATGGTGTTCGGCACGCCGGGAGGCGACAGCCAGGACCAGGTGACGCTCCAGTTCTTCCTGAACTATGTCGAGCTCGGCATGAACATACAGGAGGCGTTGGACGCGCCCACCGTCTTTTCCCGCCACTTCCCATCGTCCTTCTACCCCAGGGAGTCCTACCCCGGACACATGACCGCGGAGGCGCGCATCCCGCAGGACGTGGTGGAAGATCTGGAGCGCCGAGGCCATATCGTGGACCGGTCCGAGGCCTGGAGCGGCGGCAAGCCCATGGGCATCCGGCTCCACAAGGAGAAAGGGATCATCGCCGGCGGCGTGGCCCCCAAGGGGAATATCGGCTATGCCCTTGGCTGGTAGCCGACGGCTCCTGCAAGGCCGAGGCGAATAGACAACGCCACACAAGGAGTGGACAGCATGGCGCGCAAGCTCAGCATTCTGAACATCGGTGGGCACCCAAAGGACGCGATTATGTACGCGGGCGGCACTTTGGCGAAGCACGCCGGCAACGGCGACCGGGTTTGCACTCTGACACCAACCCACGGCCTCTCCCACCACGGGCGGGCCTTGGACGACTACAAGAAGGGCAAGCAGGTTGACCTAGGCGCGCTGGCCGAGGAGCGCAAGCAGGAGCTGGTAGAAGCCGCCGCGGAGCTTGGCGTGACCGACGTGCGCTTCCTGGGCCACAACGATGACATCGTGTTGCCCCGCGAGGAGATCATAGACGAGATCGCCGACGTGATCGGCGAAGTTAAGCCGGACATCATAATCACCCACTGGCCGTACGACACGGTAGCCGCCCACGCCAACGCGACCCAGATGACCCTCCTGGCCATGGAGGCCGCCTCCTGCATAAGGCCGGGCAAGCCTGCCCCCCACGGGGTCCACCAGGTCTACTTCCACGTCATACAGGGGAGAACCAACCATCGCGAGAACTACCGGCCGGCCAACCCGACGACGGTGATCGACATCACCGACGTAATCGACAAGAAGGTCGCAGCCATGAACAGGTTCAGGTCTCAGTACTACGGCGGCGACGGCAGCCTTCAACGCAAGCTGGGCGAGATGATGGACGGCGGAATTCACGCGGTACACGCACGCGTGCCCTACGCGGAGGCCTTCGTCGCGGACAAGCCGGAGTTGCACGCGCTGCTCCCGGTCAGCGAGTACGACCTTGAGATGTCGGGCAAGACGGAGCCTGAGCAGTACGAGCACATGACCCAGATGCTGATTTCCTGATACCGGGGTGCAGGGCCTGCAAGCAATGCCGCAGAGTACTGAATTCAAACGGTGGCCTCTCTGGGAGCGCGAGGGCAACCAGGAGCTTTGGGACCACTACGCCGCGAACACCATGGAGCCGGGCTGGGCAGGCAAGCTGAGCACAGCCCAGGCCGACTACATCCGGGGTGTGCTCACCGGCGCGGTGAAGAACCCGTTCCACCGGCGCGTCACCCTCCTGAGACGTAAATGGGGCTTCGTGGAGGACGGCGCAGACGTGACCGAGGAGGCCATCCAGGTGGTGGCTATCAGCGGCGACCCCGATGACCCGGCCTTCAACGCGGCGCTGGTCCATGAGGCCAACCGCACACCTCACGAGAGTCCGCGCCAACTAACTTTGCTGATCCCGTAGGGCTCGGCGCCGCGGACCGGCTAGCCTTCAGCAACCCTTCCGCGCGAGGACGACAAGGCAGTATTGCCTGTCGGCGTACACTTGCTGCGCCCACTCGACAATAGTGCCCACAGGCGCATCTCGCACCGGGACTTCGATGAGTCTCGCGACCGAGCAGCCGGCACCCGCTATCGCATCTATGTAGTCCGACCGTGTGTGGCCGGGGTGTGCCAGCTTATATATCGCGCCCGGTCTCCGCAGAGTGACTGTCCAACCAAGGCCGTTGGCCACGTCCGGATGGATGTCGGTAACTAGAATCGCTCCCCCCGGGCGCACGACTCGGGCGCACTCGCGGACAGCCTCGTCGAAGTCCCTGACGTGAGAGAGTGTCAGGGCGCATATCAGCAAATCGAACCGGCCGTCCTCCGCGGGGAGCCCTTCATCGATTGCCGCACGACGGAAATCTATACCAAGCCCGGCCTTCGCAGCCTTCCGGCGCGCTATGTCCAGCATCTCAGGGGACGGATCGATCGCCATTACGGCCACTCCCCTGCCCGCAAGGGCCAGGGCGTGGCGCCCCGTACCCGCGCCGACGTCTATCGCAGACCGCATCGGCATGTCCCGGACGATGCTCTCCACCAAAGGACCCTCGACCGCGATAAGCGGGTTCAGCTCGCTGTCGTAGGACTCGGCCCACCTGGAGTACCCCTCCGCAATGTCGACCTCGTGGAGCTCCATCTCGTACCCTAGCAGCACGAGCGTCGAGGACTGGTCCGGCGAGGTCATGACAAGGAGGCAGGAACGCGAATCGAGGGCGTACCGGGACGTGATCGCATAGATCGTGTGGCCGCGCTCTACGGCGAACTGATTGGCATGCGCAACGCGAGTCTCGACCTCGCCCCAGTCGCCTGCCTGATGCCTTGCCAGGAACGGCTCGGCGCTGGTGCCAGAGCCAGACAGCGCTGCAGCAGCCCTCTCGGTTACAGTTACGTCACCCAGCCGGAAGAAAGACATCCCACAACCCGTCCCTCAGAATACCCGATTGTCCATTGGACTCTACGGAGAATTTCCATCGGGTCAGTAGGTCAACAGGAGGTGGAGGGCATTATAATCAACGCGCCCACGGAGAGGGAGGGTGAGAATGACTGACACGACGACCGACTACTTCGGCGACCGGTGGCTGTCCGGTAGTCCGACCTACCTTACCGATCTGGACAGGTGCCAGCCGGCCAGCGCCCTCTACCCGGGCGCCAAGGCGCGCCACTGGCGTATGCACACCTACGAAACGGACACCCTGTCCGGCGTCATGCTGCGGGCGGACACCGAGACGGACGCGCCGGAGGTCACATACCCGTTAGACGTCTCGGGATGGCACGCGGTGTCCATAGGGATGAAGGGAGATTCCGCATTCCAAGTCGGAAATCGCGTCGAAGGGCTCGCGAGGCTCTCCGGGGACAACACCTTTTCCCTGCTCAGCGTGCCGTTGGGAGCGAGGCCGCAACGGCAGCAGATCCGCGAACTCTTCTGGAAGATAGCAGACCTGACCGGGCAGGACATCGTCTTTGCCCAACTAAAGGCGCGGATTGGCTCGGGTGAAGGGCCGGGCTCCGTGTTCGGCTCCCACGCTCGAATTGCTTACATAAAGCTCATTCCGCTCACCGACGCCGAGGTCGCCGCCCTCCAGGCGGACGGCCAGCGGGCCGGCACCCGGCGGCTGTTCGGCCACAACGACGCTCACGGCCACCACTACGACTACCGTCCCACCACCGAAGAGGAGATACGCCGCCACCTGGAGATGTTCCGCGACACGGACTTCTCGAGGCTCTACTACGAGTGCGGGATGGGCGACCTGCTGTTCTACCTGGGCAAGGCGGGAAGGATTCCCACCTTCGACGGCCTCGACGACTTCCTCGACCTGGGAGACCGCCTCCACCGAGAGAGCTGGCAAGTGCTGCGCGACAAGGGAATAGACCCCTTCCAGGTCGCGCTCGACCATGCACACGACATGGGGCTGGAGTTCCACGCAAGCTACCGCGTCGCAGGTTTCCGCTTTCCCCCCGACCACGACCACTTCGACCACGGCGACTCCTTCTACTCGCGGCACCCGGAGCTACGGGGCATGGACAAGAACGGCAACCGCATCCCGCGCCTGTCATACGCATACCCTGAGGTGCGCCGGTTCGTCGTCAACCTGCTCCTCGAGGTGGCGGGCTACGATGTGGACGGCATCTGCCTGCTGTACAATCGGCGGCCTCCGCTGGTCGAGTACGAGCCTCCTCTCGTAGAGGGGTTCCAGGCCGAGTACGGCAAGGACCCACGCAAGCTCGACGACGCCGACCCCAGGTGGCTCGCATACCGCGCCAGGACGCTGACGCAGTTCCATCGGGAGGTGCGGCAGGCACTGGACGACGAGGCGGAGCAACAGGGGCGCCGCCGGTTCGAGCTCTCAGCCGTGGTGTTGCGAAACCACGAGGAGAACATGCTCTACGCCATGGACCTGAAAGCGTGGATCGACGAAGGGCTCGTCGACACCATAATCCCCTACACCTCTGCAGTGTTCCTGGACAGCACGTCCGATTCGTGGGACGACCCGCGGGACGCCGACTACTTCCTGGAACTGACTAGGGGAACGCCGTCAAATGCGGCCTTTGGCATGCTTCCGCACCAGCTACCCGCCGAGACGTACAGGAGACGCGCGGCGGGGCTGTATGGCGCCGGGGCCGAGCACCTCTTCTTCTGGGACTGCCAGCCGGGGCGCGGAGACTACACGGAGTCGTGGAGCGCCCTGCGCCGCCTCGGACACCGTGACGAGCTCGAACGCTGGGTCTCGGCAGCGAAACCAAGCCTGGATACGCCCAGGATGGCCATACGCAAGATAGATGACTATGCCCTATCCTACGGAACGCCGGGTTAGACTCAAGCCATAGATGATTCGAGAATGGAGACAGATAGTATGCTGAGAGTTGCGATGCCCTTCATGGAACCCCTCACACGGTATGTGGAGCCGGCGTCGGCCTACATTCCGGTTGGCTGGCACATAGTCAGCAACGTCTACGAGCGGCTGGTCGAGACGGTGCGGGATGACGAGGGTGGGTTCAAGGTTGTGCCATCGCTGGCAGAGGCGTGGGAAGTATCGGACGATGGCCTCGTCTATACATTCACGTTGCGAGAGGGCGCCAAGTTTGCGTCAGGGAGGCCTGTGACTGCGGAGGCCGTCTCGTCCTCGCTGGAGCGGGTGCTCAAAGTTGGCGAAGCGCCCGCCCGCTACCTGCCCATGAGGGAGACCAGGGCGACCGGTGACCGCACTGTTGAGGTTACTCTGAGCAGACCGTCTTCCACTCTCTTGCTGGCGTTGGCGAGCCCAATCGGCTCCGTGGTCGACATGCCAGCCGTGCCCATGGGAAACGACTGGGGTCACCGCTGGCTGTCGCTCCACTCGGCGAGCTCCGGGCCCTTCGAGGTCACCGATATGAGCGACGCAAGGGCGGTGCTCAGGGGAGTGTCGGGCCACCGGAAGGGCGGTCCGAGCCTTGGAGAGATCGTGCTGGAAGACATCCCCGATCCGGCCGAGCAGCGTAGGGCACTCGAAGAAGGGCGTATCGACATGGCGCTGGGCTTGTCGCCTCAAGACTTCGCAGAGCTTGCGGCAGACCCCAGGTTTGCTGGTTACGCCGAGCCATCGCTCGGCTGTCCTCACGTCTCCGTTCTCGCGGGAACCAAGGGGCCGGACGGCCAACTGCTGACGCACAATCGGAGCTTCGTTCAGGCTATCAAGTACGCCCTGGACTATGACGCCTACGCAATGATGTATGGCGGCTGGAGCGAGCTTGTGCAGAAATGCCAGGCGGGCGTGCTGCCGGAAATGGTCGGGTACGACGAGGGCTTGGCCAGCCATTACGAGTACGACGCGGAAAAAGCCAGGAAGCTGCTGGCCGAAGCCGGCTTCCCCAGCGGCCTGGAGCTCACATTTCCCTACTGGGAGGGCTTCTGGGGAGGCGTGGACGCCGACGTAATTGCCAAGCAGGTCCAGGCCGATCTTCTCAACATCGGGATCGGCACCAAGCTCCAGAAGCTGACCTCGACAGACTACTTCGACGCTCCTGCGGGCAGCCTGAACGGGATCACCATCTCGCTGTCCGCGTCCCAGTTCCCGGACCCCGACGACGTTCTCCGCAGGAAGATGACCTGGACCCAGGCCAACAGCGGCTACGACTTCGGCGCCGGGGAGAGCTTCGACCGGGCGGCCGCGGAGTCCGACCCGGAAGCGCGGGCCGGCATCTACAAGGCGCTGCAGCGACAGTACCTGGAGGAGGGATCTGCGGTGTTCCTGCTGACATTCCCGTTCAATGTCGCGACCACGTCCAACGTGAGCGGCTTCACGTACCCGGTCATGTGGAACGGTCCAAACTACCACGGCATGACCAAGTCATCGGAATAGCCATAGACGCAGAGGAGTCAATATGTCAGAGAGGACAAAGGAAGTAGCAGAGAGAATCAGGGGAGCTGTCGTCCCGCTAAACACATGCTTCAATGAGGACGGCTCCGTGGACTTCCCGTCGGTCGTCAGGTACGTCGACTGGATGTGCGATAACGGCGTGCCCGTAATCTCGATGGCCACGGGCAGCAGCGAGTTTACCAGCCTCTCCGACGAGGAGGTGTGGCAACTGACCGCGGAAGTCGCAGGGGTCACTGCCGGGCGTGCCGTGTACATAGCCGGGACCGGCCGGTGGAAGGCGAGCAAGTGCCGTGAGTTCCTGGCCCATGCGGACAGCGTGGGAGCCGACGCCGTCAGGATACAGGTAGATCCGGCGATCCGCGACCTGCCCGACGTGTACATAGGCTACTTCGACCGGATAGAAGGCGCCTCGGACATCCCGCTGGTGCTCGAGGACGGGGCGCCGCCCGTCTCCATGGGGGCCGAGCTGGCCAAGCGCTCCAACGTGGCTGGCGCGATGATCCACGACATGGAGGCATACCTAGACCTGACGATCGCGACTGCAGATGAGGACTTCTCGACCATTTGCGCCGGGCGGATGCGCTACATGATCTACGCGTACCAAGTTGGTTCTCCCGCCTTCCAGTGCGGCATAGCGCCCTTCCGACCCGACATTGCCATAGAGTTCTACGAACACTTGGAGTCCGGACGCTACGATGACGCTTGGCAGATGGTCTTCCGCTACGAGGACCCGTGGTTCGAAGGCGCCCTGCAGGTCGACTGGCTTCACGCCATCAAGGGGGCCATCCACCTGCGTGGCCTCTACCCGACCGCCCGCAGATGCCCTCCCTGGCCGGATGCCCCGCCGGAGACCATCGCCACGGTCCGCAGGATCCTGGAGGACGTCTTCGGGCCCATTGAAAAGGTGACGCTATAGCCGGTAGAACTCGGTCGCGTTCTTGCTGAGCAGACCCGCGCGCTGCTCGGGGGTGAGGTCGCCCACTGCCTCCATGGCCGCGCTGAATACGCGGTCGTAGCTGGCGGCCAGCAGGCATACGGGCCAGTCGCTGCCCCACATCAGTCGGTCGAACCCGAACTTCTCGACTACGTGGTCCACGTAGGGCTTCAGGTCGGCGACTGTCCAGCGCTCATGATCGGCCTCGGTTACCAGTCCCGATAGCTTGCAGTAGACGCCAGGTATGTCGGCGACAGCGGCGATGCCGGTTGCCCACGGCTCCGTCACCCCCGCGGCGATGGGTGGCTTGGCTATGTGGTCGACGACCATGCGCAGGTCGGGCACCTTCTCGGCAAGCTGGGGAACGTACTTGATGTGCGGCCCCTTGACCAGCAGGTCGTAGGCTAGGTCGTGGCGGGCGACCTCCTTCAGCCCTTCGATGACCGCCGGCTTGGACAGCCACGTCTCGTCGGGCTCCTCCTCTACCTGGTGCCTGATGCCCACGAGGCCCGGCCTGGTACATATCGAGTCGAGGTCCCTGCCGAGGTCCGGGCTGGTCAGGTCAGCCCACGCCACTACCCCGGCGACGAAGTCCGTCCTCTCGACGATGTCCAGCATCCAGTGCGCTTCTTCTATGGACTGGTGCGCCTGCACGAGGACCGTCCTGGATACGCCCACGCCCTCCAGGAGCGGCGCCATGTCTTTCGGCATGTAGTTTTGGCGGATCACGCTGGGCGGGGGCGGCATCCACGTATAGTCCAGCGCTGCCATGTCCCAGAAGTGGTGATGGCTGTCTATGATCGTGTCGCCGGGCGTCGTTGTCATGGCAGATACTCCCCTACCCTTACCAGTCGAGATCGAAGACCTCCTCCATCCCGGCCCACCACTCGCCGGGCTTCGCGCCGGAGACGGGCTCCTGGAGCCCGCGCATCAGCTCGTCCCATTCCTTGGCGCGCGGGTCGTCCATGTACCTCGGGAAGTCCCGGGCGGGGTCGAAGTCGTCACCGGCCTCCAGGTACATAAAGAGCCTCCGGTTGTGGAGGTATATCTTCATCTTCGTGATGCCGATTCCGCGGAGGCCTTGCAGCACCTCGGGCCAGACGGCGCGATGTTGCCTAGTGTACTCAACGACCACGCCCGGGCCGCTCTTCAAGGCCAGCGTCATTGCGAAGGCCTTCATGGCAAGCCTACCCGGTGGGCACTGGCGCGTCGGCCGGAATCAGACCTGCCTGGCGCAGCTCCGCCCACAGGTCGGCGGGCACCGGGAAGCGCGCCATCTCGCAGTTCTCCTCGGCCTCGCTGACCGAACGCGCGCCCGGAATGACCGCGGCGACCGCCGGGTGGGCAAGGCAGAACTGGAGCGCGGCGGCCTTCAGGGGCACGCCGTAGCGGTCGCAGACCGACTTGATGCTCATTGCCCTCTCCAGCACCTCCGGCGCCGCCTCCTGGTAGAAGTATGTCGTGCCCGGCGACAGGTCCGAGGCGAGGATGCCGCTGTTGTAGGGGCCGCCAATGACCACGCTGATGTTCTTGCTCTCGCACAGCGGCAGCAGCTCCGGGAGGGCCGACTGGTCCAGTAGCGTGTACCGGCCAGCCAGCAGGAAGCAGTCGAAGTCGCCGTCGTGGGCGAAGCGCGTTAGCATCTGCCAGCCGTTCATGCCGACGCCCACGGCCCCGATCACGCCCTGGGAGCGCAGCTCGGTCAACGTGGGCAGGGCCTCGTCGATCACCTGCCTGTAGTGGTCCGGGCCTGAGAAGATGTCGAATACGGAGCGGCCTTCGTCGGGGTCGTGGACGTAGAGGATGTCGACCCGGTCGAGGCCCATGCGTTCGAGGCTGTCCTCCAGGGACCTCAGCACGCCGTCGCGGCTGTAGTCGAAGATCGGCTCCAAGGCTGGCAGATCCACGAAATGTTCAGAGGTTGGCGGCGCGGTCACCGGCTCCAGGATCCGCCCGACCTTGGAGGAGAGGAGGAAGTCGCTGCGGGGCAGCGCCGATAACGCCTTCCCGACGATGCGCTCGCTGCGGCCATGGCCGTAGAGCGGCGCCGTATCGACGTAGCTCGCGCCCAACTCGACGGCGCGACGCAGGGTGCGCACGGCCTCATCTTCGTCCACGTGGTAGTAGAGCCCGCCCAGGGGGGCGCTTCCTATCCCGATGCATGGCAGACGAAGACCGGTAGACCCTATCTCTACGGTATCCGGCGTGTCCATAAGCTGGCCCTTATTGTACACCCGGCCGGGGGAGCAGCGCTTCCAAGGTCACTGCGGAGGCGGTGAGCCGGAGGAGCCCCTGAAAAGTGTTCCGTTCTGTTCCATTTTGTTCCATTTCCTATCTGGGGCTTCAGGTTCTTTGGGAGCGATTGGAGCGTCTCTGAGACACGAGTGGGCGCATTTGAGACGCTTTTGGAACGAAAGTGAAACAGTTCCCCGGCGCCACTGGATGCGGAGCGGCGGGGTAGCGGCGTAGATGCTAATCGATCCATGGCGATAGAGTAGCGCACACGTGCGTGTAGGTCAAAGCGACTGTGCTTTGTGCAGTGTCTGTGATTGGGATGATTGGATACCCCCCGTAGCAAAGAAAGAGGGGCCGGCTCTCGGAGTCGGCCCCTCTTTAGCCCGAATCCACCGAAAGACGACTTTGGGGACAGTCCTTGAAGAAGCCAGAGGGTGCTCCTCTGAATCTGGGAGAATGGTTTTGAAACAGAAAACCGCCCGGAAACAAGGAGCACCCAGTAGATGCTGCCACAGAACAATCCCGACCGTATCCGCGTCGTCTTTGACGACCACCGCCTGGTGGCCAATGCCGGCCTGCTCCTGCCGGCCACCCTTGCACAGCACCTGGGCCTGCGGGAACTCGTCGACCATCACCTCGACCTCGGCTGCGCACCGGGGCGGGCGAACACGGGGGACAAACTGCTGACGCTGGTCGCTTCCGCGCTGGCGGGCGGCGACTTCATCGACGACGCTGATGCGCTGCGTGCTGGTGGGACGGTCGGTGTTCTCGGCTGCGTGGTCAAGGCGCCATCCACCCTGGGCACCTTCCTGCGCAGCTTCCGGTGGGGGCATGTCCGTCAACTCGACCGGGTGAGCCGCCAGTTGCTGGCACGCGCATGGGCCGCTGGGGCCGGACCCGGCGACTCGCCCCTTACCATCGACCTGGACTCCACCATCTGCGAGACCTATGGACTGGACAAAGAAGGGGCGCGACACCACAACTACACCGGCGCGCGGGGCTATCACCCACTGCTGGCCATCGCCGCCGGAACCGGCGACGTGCTGATGTCCCGGCTGCGCGAGGGCCGTGCCAACACCGCTCGCGGCGCTGCCCACTTCCTGCGTGAAACGGTGGGGCGGGTGCGCTACGGTGGGGCCAGCGGCCAACTCACGGTGCGCGCCGACAGCGGCTTCTACGCCCACGCTCTCGTCGCCGTCTGCCGCGAGATGGGTGTCCGCTTCTCCATCACCATCCGCCAGCACAAAGGCCTGCGGGAGTTGATTGAGGCGATCCCCGAGCAGGACTGGACGCCGATTCCCTACTGGATGGACGGCGCCGCCGATGTGGCCGAGACCACCTATACCCCCTTCCAGAGTGAACCCGACGCCGCGCCGGTGCGGCTCATCGTCCGGCGGGTGAAGCCCACGCCCGGTTCCCAGTTGGCCCTCTTCGCCACCTACAGCTATCACGGCTTCATCACCGACCGGGACGGGGAAACCCTGGAACTGGAGGCCGATCATCGCCGCCACGCCGAGATCGAGAACGCCATTCGAGACCTGAAACACGGCGTCGGACTCAACCATCTCCCCTCGGGGCGCTTCGCCGCCAACGGCGCCTGGCTGGCGGTGCAGGTGATGGCACACAACCTCGCCCGCTGGACAGCGCGCATCGGTCTGGCCGAACGGACCGTGACCACCAAGACCCTCAGGCGGCGGGTCTTCGCTCTGGTGGGACGGATCACCCGCTCGGCGCGCCGCCTTACCCTGCATCTTCCCCAGCATTGGACTTGGGAAACCCAGTTCACTCGCGCCATGGCCCGGCTGCGAGCCATTCCACTCCCCGCCTGAACTGCCAGCCTGCAACTGACCCAACTTCCCTGCAAACTCGTGCCACCCCGGTCCGAGAGAGTTCCCTGCTGCGTATTCTCTCGCCATCCCGCGCATCGCAGCTCCCGCAGAGGGCCATAGGGGCCCTCTGCGGCGACTGAAGACCGTTCGCCGATCCAATCTACCCCAATGAGCCCAGCCATCTCCCCTGTAGCTCCCTCACCCACCCTGCCGCTGTCCTCACGCCGTCCATCGGTGTCCTTCGGTGGATTCGGGTTTAGCAACCGCAGCGCGGCGGCATCCGGTGTCTACTGGTTCATAGTCGCCCATACCTTCGCCGTGCGAGCGGAGAGGTCGGCGAACTCAGCGACGCTGATGTCCTCCGCGAGCAGGTCTCGAACGCGCATGGCCTCCGGGACGACGGCGCTCAGGCTGCCGTCCTGAGCCCAGTAGCTACCGCGCAGCAGCTCGGCGTACTCTGCAACCACCGCCGCCATCTGGAACCTCGGCGATGCCTCCTCAAACCCGGCAGCGAGCTCGCTGCGCTGAAACTCGCGGCTCAGCTCGGAGACTTCCCCGGTGTCGGGGTCCTCATAGCGCAGCACCACGGTCGCCAACGCCCCGTCGGCGTCGTCGCGCAGCTTCAGCTCGTAGAGCGCCGTGACGCTGTGTCCGGCGCCTACTTCGCCCGCGTCCACGGCGTCGTTTCGGAAGTCCTCGTCAGCAACTCGGCGGTTCTCGTACCCGAGCAGCCTGTAGCGACTGACCACATCGGGGTTGAAGTCTACCTGCACCTTGGCGTCCTTGGCGATAACTTGCAGGGTGCCCACGAGGTTCTCTGAGAATATGCGCCTCGCCTCTGTGAGGGAGTCGACGTAGAAATAGCTCCCGTCTCCGTCGTTGGCGAGCCGCTCCATAAGTACATCGTTGTAGTTGCCCATACCGAAACCGACCGTCGTGAGGGTTACGCCCTCTTCAACGTGGTCTCTGATCTGACGCAGGATGCTGTCCGCGCCGGTCCGGCCGACGTTGCCCACGCCGTCCGAGAGGAGAAGGACACGGGTAATCCGACCTGGCCTCTCCTGCCGCGCCCGCTCACCTGCCAACCCATACGCCAGTTTCAACCCGTCTTCCACGTAGGTCGACCCTGCCGGGGTCAGGGAGCGCACTGCGCTCATTATCATCTCTTTGTTGTCGCCGCTCGTGGGCTCCAGGACAACCCTCCCGCTGTTTCCGTAGACGACGATCCCAACTTCGTCATTGGGACTTAGCTCATCGACGAGCATCTGCAGGGCCCTCTTGACCATCCCCAGCCTGTCCTCGCGGGCCATGGAGCCCGATACGTCGATGGCAAAGATGAGCGTCGCGTCCTTCCTCTGCCCTGGGTCAACCGACCTCCCCTGCAGGCCTACTCTCATGAGCCAATGGTTGCCGCCGCCGAACGGTGAAGGCGAACCCTCGAAGTGCATGGCAAAGGCGCCCACCGTGGGCGGGTCGTAGCCCTGCTCAAAGAAGTTCACAAACTCCTCGACACGCACCGAGTCCGGGTCCGGCAGATTGCCGTCCTGCAGGAAGCGCCGCGTCACGGTGTACGACGCCGTGTCCACGTCCATGGCGAAAGTGGACAGGTGGTCGTCCTCGGTGTCGATGAAGGGGTTTACCCCATAGTGCTGGAAGAATGTGAGGTCGTAGGGCTCGTCGTTGACAGTCGCAGTGCCGCCTATGGCGTTGAACCCCTCAGACTCGCCCCTGTCAAACTCGGCCATCATCTCTACGGTGCCCTCTTTCACCATTTGCTCCATGACCACCCCCTCTACCTGCACCTCTTTGACCACCTCCCTTGTACAGGCCGCGAGAACCGTGATCAGCGCGGCTAACCCAAGAATCAACGTGAACCTGAATTGCCTCATTTCAACACCTCCTGAACGAAGTCTTCCATTACCCGTCAGACCTGACTCGTTAGCCTACTCGCGCTCTCCCCTGGCAATCTCCCCCAGAAGATGGAATGCGCCCCAGACCACGAAGGCAACCCCTGACGCTATCGCCACAACGAGCGCCGTCAGCACGCCCCCGGCTGCTACCCACTCTCCGAGGGACTGCATCTTGTCCACTATCCCGAATGACACCCTCTCCTCCTGGTATGCGTCCGCCCATACCCCGGGCATTATCCACGTCAGCCAGTCGGTCAGCGGCTCGTGGAGTACGAGCACCAACCACGGCACTGCGGGCGCCAGTACCAGCATGGCAGGCACCCCAACACCTATCTTGATAGCGGCCTTCCTGATCGTATTCGGCTTCATTGTCTTCTCCTTCTCTCCTGCACCGGCTTGGGGTGCGGCGAGGCATCTCGCCGCACCCCATTTGCAAGAATCGCGAGGTTTCTACCGGCTGTAGCCGGAAGGCATAGACGCCGCCCTGGAATCGCGGGTGATGTGCTCCATCAGGAAGACCATGTCCCGGTAGGCCCCCAGGCTTCCGAGCTGTCCATCCAACGACAGGAGCTCGTCCATCAGGTAGGCGAGGTCTCTATCTACCTGCGAGTCGGACGAGCGTGCATGAGGAAGGCTGCTGTACAAGTCCGAAGACAGGGCCACGATGGCGCCCATCTGCAGCATCGCCTCACCCATCGCGTCACGCTCCACGTCCCTGCGGCTCATGATCGGTGCGTGCTGGCGGTTTGAATCGCCCGTGGACGGGGTCACCCACCGCAGCTCGATGTCGCCGAGCTTGGCAACATCGCCCCTACCCTGGTCCCTCAGCTCCAGCTCGTAGAAGACCGTCGTGGCAGCGCCGGCGGGTATTTCAGCGAACTCCTTGCGAGCCTGCGTGAACGACTCGTCCGAGGTGACGCGGTTCTCGTAGCCGACGATGCGCCAAGACCTGACCACGTCGGTGTCCCACGTCACCTGGGCGCGGGTCTGGTCGGCGAACGGGATGGATAGGGCCAACCAGTTGTCGCGGCTGAAGGTCGCCCGCGCTTGCTCGGTGTCGCTCAGGTACCGGTACCAGCCGTTGCCGTGCTGGGCCAGCTGCTCCAGGAGGTAGTCGTTGTAGTTCTCGACGCCGACCCCGATGGTGATCAGCCGCAGCGGGTTGCCGCTGTCCCGGTCGTAGGCGGACTCCAGGATGCCGAACGGGTCTGTGGCGTCCACATTGGCGACGCCGTCCGACATGAGGATGATGTAGTTGTAGGATCCGGGGTTGTCGCGACGGGCGCGGTCGGCGAGACGCACACCGAGATTCAGGCCGGCCTGCACGTTCGTAGAGCCGCGCGGTCTGAGCTCGTCTATCGACCTCATGACATCGCGGTCATCCGGGTCAGTGTGCATGACCGTGAGATCGTCAACGACGCTGTTGGTGAATTGTACGACGGCGATGCGGTCTCCTGTGCGCAGGCTGCGCCTGATGCTCTCGGCGGTCTCCCTGGCTATGTCTACCCGGTTTCCTTCACGCATCGAGCCTGAGGCGTCGAGCACGAGCGTCACGTTGACCGGCGTACTGTCGTAGCTGAAATCGGGCGCCTGGAACGCGATTCGCGCGAGGTGCAGCCCGCCGTCCAGGGGGTGCCTGACCACGTCGGTCGATATGGCGAAGCTGTCGCTGTGAAGCGGCGGCTCGTAGCCGTAGTTGAAGGCGTTGATCCACTCCTCTGCCCTAACGGAGTCGGGCTCGACCCTGTAGCCGGTGCGGGCCCAGTTGAGGGCGAGGTGGTACGAGGTGCGGTCGGTATCGAGGCTGAATGTCGAGACCGCGTCCTCCACCGCGGATACGAACCTCTCGCGCTGGTAGTCCTTGAAGGTCGTGGCCGGCGGGGTCCCACCCGACCTGGAAGTCGAGGCAGGAGAGGTGGAAGGTCTCCGGGATCCCGTGGACCCTCCCGATACCGCGACCTCGACCTCCATCGCAACCTCTTTGACGACCTCTTTCTCTACGACCGGCTTATTGACTTCCCTTGCAGGCTCCTCTTCAACAATCACCATAAGCTCAACTACCTTCTCGGCCCCTCTCAGCACCTCTTTCTCGGCTGCGGGAGCTGCCACGGAGACCTCTCTGAACACTTCAACCTCTCTAACCACTTCCTTCTCTACGATCACCGGCCTTTCCACCTCTCTCACTACCTCCTTCTCTACAACCTTCTGAACCTCGACCTCTTTGATCACCTCCACCTCGACCACCCTCTGAACTGGCACCTCTTTCACAACCTCCTTCTCCACAACAACCTCAACCGGAACTTCTTTCACCACCGTCTCGGTGACGACCTGTTCGACCGCCACCTCCTTGATCACTTCCGTAGTGCATGCCACGAGCATGGTGGCCATCGTTACCAGCCCAAGAACCGCCGCTATGACCTTAATGTTGAGCTTCATCTCTACTCCTCCTGTGGTTAAGCTGCTTGTCCGCCCATTAACGCTTGAGGGTTACCTCCTCCTGACCGTCTCCTTCAAGGTTGGAGAGCTCCTCCTCCACCAGTCTCACCACGAGATCGTCTAGTTGTTGGACCGTGTACTCGCTAACGTGGTGGGGAGTGAGCCCGTCTGAGCCGTAGACGATGAAGATGAACCGCCGCATCGTGTGCTGGGAGATCTGCCTGAAGACGTACTCGCCCTGGTCATCCAGTCCACTGGAAGCTATCGTGAATATCTTGATGCCCCGGCGGTGCGCCTCGATCATCTCCTCGGCGTAGTCCTTGTCCTGGGGGTAGTCCAGGTGAGGAGGGGCGTCGGCGATCATGAATACGAGGCGAATGGCGTCGCCGCTCCGCCAGCTGGGACCTCGGACGGCCTCGTGGAGCGCCTCGTTGACCGACTCGGGGGTGTCGCCCCCGCCATCGGCGTGCACTTCCCTGATCGTATGCAGAAACTGTTGCACATCGCGGTCGAAGTCGAAGGTACGGGTGATGTATTCGTCTCCCCTGTCCCTATAGGTCACCATCCCGAAACGCAGGTCGGGCTCCGACGGCAGGCTGTGTATCCGCTCCGATACGGAGAGGAGCGTATTCTTCACCTGGTCTATCTCGTCGGCCATGCTGCCCGTCGAGTCGAGGAGGAACAGGACGTCGAGAGGGACGCTGCGGGGGTTGTCCTGGTCCACGTCGAGCTTCACAGCCCACTCGCTCTCCTCGTAGCGGGTGGTGTCCAGGTACTGGCTTTCGCCGTCCTTCTCGACGTAGAGGCGGAAGGCCGATGCATTCCTGGCCTGAGGGAAGGCCAGAGGGAAGAAGAGCGACTGCCCGTTGGCATAGGTGCGCCCTTCGAAGATGGTCATCTCTTCTGCCGAGACCCGCACGATGGCGTTGGGGACGGGACGGTCTTGGGCGTCTATTACCGAGATTACGTACCGCTCGGACACGTCGACGTTGTGGACGCGAGGCCCCGTGTAGCTATCGCGGTATACGAGGTAGTCCTCCCAGCGCTCGTTGTCGTCTACCTCACCAGCTGATAGCTCTACCGGCTTGGATATAGAGCGCCCCTCGGGGCGCGGCGAGCTAGACGAGGGTGACGACTCAGCAAACTCGTACGCGACCTCAACCTCGACCACTTTCTCCACCTCCCTGACCACCTCTCTCTCGACCACCACCTCGACCGGGACCTTCTTGACTACCTCCTTCTCTACAACTACCGTCTCGCCCGGCACTGCTACCTCTTTGATCACCTCCACCTCTACCACCCTCTCAACCGTTACCTCCTTGACCACTTCCCTCTCGACCATGACCTCGACCGGCACTTCCTTCACCACCGTCTCGGTGACGATTTTCGGAACTTGAACCTCTTTGATCACTTCCCTGGTGCAGGCCGCGAGCACCATGGTCATCGTGACCAACCCTAGAACCGCCGCCATGACCTTAACGTTGAGCTTCATCTCTACTCCTCCTGAATGGGGCTAAGCTATTTGCCCGTTGACTAGCGCTTCATTTCCTGCTGCACGGGTCCGAGATATCCCGCCGGGGGCGCGGTGAGATGAACCTCACCGCGCCCCCGTTTCCGGGCTTGATCTACTGGCTGTAACCGGAGGGCTTGGCAAGCGCCCTGGAGTCACGGGTGATGTGCTCCATCAGGAAGACCAGGTCCCGGTAGGCGCCGAAACCGCCGAGCTGCGCATCCAGCGACAGCAGTTCGTCCGTCAGGTAGACCAGGTCCCCATGGACCTGCGAGCTGGATGAACCGGCATGAGGAAGGCTGCTGTACAGGTCAGACGACAGCGCGACTATGGCGCCCATCTGCAGCATCGCCTCACCCATCGCGTCCCGCTCCACGTCACGGCGGCTCAGAATCGCGGCGTGCTGGCGGTTGGAATCGCCAGAGGAAGGCGTAACCCACCGCAGCTCAACGTCGCCGAGCTTGACCACCTCTCCACGGCCCTGGTCCTTGAGCTCCAGCTCGTAGAAGACCGTAGTGGCTGCCCCGGCGGGTATCTCAGCAAACTCCTTGCGCGCCTGTGTGAAGGACTCGTCCGAGGTGACACGGTTCTCGTACCCGACGATGCGCCACGACCTGACCACGTCGGTGTCCCAGGTCACCTGGGCGCGCGTCTGGTCGGCGAACGGTATCGACAGCGCGAGCCAGTTTTCGCGGCTGAAGGTCGCCCGCGCCTGCTCGGTGTCGCTCAGGTACCGGTACCAGCCGTTGCCGTGCTGGGCCAGCTGCTCCAGCAGGTAGTCGTTGTAGTTCTCGATGCCGACCCCGATGGTGATAAGGCGCAGCGGGTTGCTGCTGTCCCTGTCGCTGGCGGACTCGAGGATGGCGAATGGGTCCGTGGCGTCCACATTGGCGACGCCATCCGACATGAGGATGATGTAGTTGTAGGCTCCGGGGTTGTCGCGGCGGGCGCGGTCGGCCAAGCGGACGCCGAGGTCGAGGCCGGCCTGAACGTTCGTCGATCCGCGCGGTCTGAGCTCGTCTATCGACCTCATGACATCGCGGTCATCCGGGTCCGTATGCATGACCGTGAGGTCGTCAACGACGCTGCTGGTGAAATGGACGACGGCGATGCGGTCTCCAGTGCGCAGGCTGCGCCTTATCCCGAATCCACCGAAAGACGACTTTGGGGACAGTCCTTGAAGAAGCCAGAGGGTGCTCCTCTGAATCTGGGAGAATGGTTTTGAAACAGAAAACCGCCCGGAAACAAGGAGCACCCAGTAGATGCTGCCACAGAACAATCCCGACCGTATCGGCGTCGTCTTTGACGACCACCGCCTGGTGGCCAATGCCGGCCTGCTCCTGCCGGCCACCCTTGCACAGCACCTGGGCCTGCGGGAACTCGCCGACCATCACCTCGACCTCGGCTGCGCACCGGGGCGGGCGAACACGGGGGACAAACTGCTGACGCTGGTCGCTTCCGCGCTGGCGGGCGGCGACTTCATCGACGACGCCGATGCGCTGCGTGCTGGTGGGACGGTCGGTGTTCTCGGCTGCGTGGTCAAGGCGCCATCCACCCTGGGCACCTTCCTGCGCAGTTTCCGGTGGGGGCATGTCCGTCAACTCGACCGGGTGAGCCGCCAGTTGCTGGCACGCGCATGGGCCGCTGGGGCCGGACCCGGCGACTCGCCCCTGACCATCGACCTGGACTCCACCATCTGCGAGACCTATGGACTGGACAAAGAAGGGGCGCGACACCACAACTACACCGGCGCGCGGGGCTATCACCCACTGCTGGCCATCGCCGCCGGAACCGGCGATGTGCTGATGTCCCGGCTGCGCGAGGGCCGTGCCAACACCGCTCGCGGCGCTGCCCACTTCCTGCGTGAAACGGTGGGGCGGGTGCGCTACGGTGGGGCCAGCGGCCAACTCACGGTGCGCGCCGACAGCGGCTTCTACGCCCACGCTCTCGTCGCCGTCTGCCGCGAGATGGGTGTCCGCTTCTCCATCACCATCCGCCAGCACAAAGGCCTGCGGGAGTTGATTGAGGCGATCCCCGAGCAGGACTGGACGCCGATTCCCTACTGGATGGACGGCGCCGCCGATGTGGCCGAGACCACCTATACCCCCTTCCAGAGTGAACCCGACGCCGCGCCGGTGCGGCTCATCGTCCGGCGGGTGAAGCCCACGCCCGGTTCCCAGTTGGCCCTCTTCGCCACCTACAGCTATCACGGCTTCATCACCGACCGGGACGGGGAAACCCTGGAACTGGAGGCCGATCATCGCCGCCACGCCGAGATCGAGAACGCCATTCGAGACCTGAAACACGGCGTCGGACTCAACCATCTCCCCTCGGGGCGCTTCGCCGCCAACGGCGCCTGGCTGGCGGTGCAGGTGATGGCACACAACCTCGCCCGCTGGACAGCGCGCATCGGTCTGGCCGAACGGACCGTGACCACCAAGACCCTCAGGCGGCGGGTCTTCGCTCTGGTGGGACGGATCACCCGCTCGGCGCGCCGCCTTACCCTGCATCTTCCCCAGCATTGGCCTTGGGAAACCCAGTTCACTCGCGCCATGGCCCGGCTGCGAGCCATTCCACTCCCCGCCTGACTGCCAGCCTGCAACTGACCCAACTTCCCTGCAAACTCGTGCCACCCCGGTCCGCGAGAGTTCCCTGCTGCGTATTCTCTCGCCATCCCGCGCATCGCAGCTCCCGCAGAGGGCCATAGGGGCCCTATGCGGCGACTGAAGACCGTTCGCCGACCTCCAATCTACCCCAATGAGCCCAGCCATCTCCCCTGTAGCTCCCTCACCCACCCTGCCGCTGTCCTCACGCCGTCCATAGGTGTCCTTCGGTGGATTCGGGCTTATGCTCTCGGCGGCCTCCCTGGCGATGTCCACCCGGTTGCCCGTGCGCATCGAGCCGGAGGCGTCGAGCACTAGGGTCACGTTGACCGGGGTGCTGTCGGAGCTCATCTTGGGCGCCTGGAAGGCGATGCGCGCGAGGTGCAGCCCGCCGTCCAGGGGGTGGCTGACCACGTCGGTCGATATGGCGAAGCTGTCGCTGTGAAGCGGTGCTTCGTAGCCATAGTTGAAGGCGTTGATCCACTCCTCTGCCCTGACGGAGTCAGGCTCCACTTTGTAGCCAGTGCGCGCCCAGTTGAGGGCCAGATAGTACGACGTGCGGTCGGTATCGAGGCTGAAGGTCGATACCGCGTCCTGCGCCGCAGATACGAACCTCTCCCGCTGGTAATCCTGGAAGGTTGTCGCAGGCGGCGTCCCACCGGACTTGGTTGTCGGTGCAGGGGAAGTGGAAGGCGTGCTTACTTCGACCTCCTTCACCACTTCCACCACGACCACCTTCTCCACCTCTCTGACCACCTCTTTCTCGACCACCACCTCAACCGGAACCTCCACCACCTTCACAACCTCCCTCTCGACCACCACCTCTACCGGCACTTCCTTTACTACCTCTTTCTCCACCACCACCGTCTCGCCCGGCACCTGTACCTCCCTTACCACCTCTTTCTCTACTACTATCGTCTCCCCCGGCACCTGTACCTCTTTGACCACTTCCCTCTCGACCACCACCTCCACGGGCACTTCCTTAATCACTTCCCTGCTGCCGCAGGCCGCCAGCGCCATAACCAGCGCCACCATCGCCGCAACGGCTCCATATACTCCCAGTCTTCGTACCATCTCTACTCCCTCCTGGTGTGGCGTATTCGCCACTGTTGTCGGCTTGCCGGTCTGCTCTCGGCGGGCGGGTCCGGCTGCCGCACATTCAGCATGAGGGGGGAGCCTGTACACTCCGAACGACAGTTACGTTACACTTGGGGTGTATTCCGTATCAGAGATGTAACACTTGGACACTTTCGCCGAGCTGCTGACTAAATACATGGCTCGGACCGGCTTCGGGGATGCCGAGCTGGCGCGCCGGGTCGGTGTGAGCCGGCTAACCCTCGTTCGCTGGAAAGAGGGTGTGACCAGTCGGCCCCGTCACCGGGAGGATGTTGTTCGCCTGGCGGAGCTCCTCCGCCTGGAACCGGAGGAGCAGGACGAGCTGCTCTTGACCGCGGGCTTCTCCCCGGAGAACTCGCAGGTCGCCACCGAGACCCCGCCGCCGGTGCGCATAGAAGAGGAGGCGCAGACCTCCGAGCCCGCCGAGGCGGCTCCAGCTCCTCCAGCCCAGACGGAGCCGCTGTGGCAGCGCAAATGGCCCAGAATAGCCGGCGCGGTGGCGGCGGTGATGCTGGCGGTGCTCGCGGGCCTACTGGCGGCGCTCCTTCTGGGCGGCCCCGGCTTCCCGGAGGCCGCGGAGGACGAGTCGCTAATCATCATGGCGCCGTTCGTCAACTACACGGGAGGGCAGCAGGGTTTCAACGTTCGGGGCAGGCTC
Organism: Dehalococcoidia bacterium; assembly: GCA_965262055.1. Taxonomy (GTDB): domain Bacteria; phylum Chloroflexota; class Dehalococcoidia; order Lucifugimonadales. The sequence continues at coordinate 3,216,934 of CBDHEI010000002.1, read as the reverse complement.
AAGCACCAGATCGACAGCGAGGTCATGGCGGCGGGGCTCGAACAGGTGCGGACGGTCGAGTGGCCGGAGGAGATCGACGGGGAGGACGCGGCCCTGGAGGCTGGACTGAAGTCCGGCGCCACCATCGTGATCTGGGGGGAGTACGACAGCGGCAGGGTCATTGCCACTTTCACGATCCCGAAGAGCCACTCGGAGACGCACGACCAGCAGGTCGTGGACCTGGCGTCCTCACCATCGGACCTGCCCGCGACGGTCAACGTGGCCCTGACCGAAGAGGTGCGCCACGTAGCATTGCTGACGCTCGGGCAACTGTACTTGGAGCAGAGGGCATACGATAAGGCGAAAGCGGTGCTGATCCATGCGATGGCCCAGCCGCCCGCGGACCCCCAGGCGCTGGCCGGGCTGAGGTTCCGTCTGGGACGCGCGTACCTGGGAGGGGAACTGGGCGACTTCGACGAGGCTATAACACTCTTCACGCAGGTCCTGGCCGTGCAACCCAGCCTGGTAGACGCCTACAACAGCCGGGCGTTGGCGCATTTGGAAAGAGACAGGCCCGGAGACGTGGATCAGGCCCTGGCTGACCTGACCAGGGCGGCGGCAATCGAGGGGGAGAATCCCACCACCCACCTCATACTGGCAATCGCATACAGGGAACGCGGCCAGCTTGGGGACCTTGACCGTGCCGTTTCGGAGCTGAGCCAGTCCATTGCTATACGGCCAGAATACGCCGCCGCCTACGTCAACAGGGCCGTGACCTACATGGACAGGGCCGAAACGGGAGACCTCGATCGAGCCTTTGGCGACATCGAGCATGCCCTGGACCTCGACCCCGAGCTCTCGGCAGCGTTCCACAACCGGGGGATTGCCTACCTTGCCCGCGGCTATGTGGACGACTACGACCGCGCCGTGGACGACTTCGGCCGCGCGATCGAGCTGGCGCCCGAATCCGCCATGGCATACTTCAACCGAGGCCTCGTGCACTCCTTGCTGGAGGACCTGCAGAGATCGTTGAACGACTTACGGAGAGCCCAGGAGCTGAGTCCTGAGGAAAGAAAGTTCAATACCACCCTATGCTGGCAGCTAGGGGTAACCGGCAAACCGGAGCAGGCGCTGCCCTACTGCAACCTGGCCGTCGACGCCGACCCATCGGGGGCTTCCAGCGACAGCAGGGGCCTCGTATACGCGGTGATGGGCCGGACCGACGACGCGATCAACGACTTCGAGGCGTTCCTCGCGTGGGTGGACAGGTCTCCAAAGGAGACATGCAGGGAACGTTACGCGCCCAGCCGCCTGGCGTGGATAGAGGCCCTGGAGGCGGGTGAAGACCCGTTTGACACGGCAAACCTTTACATGATGCGCGTCAGCCCCACCACGTCCAGAGAAGACCCCTGCTGAACTTGAGGCTTGGAGGATATAGATGGAAAGCGTTATGACCGTCACCGGGCCAGTGCCAGCCAACGAACTCGGCTTCACCCTGATACACGAGCACATCTATCTCGACCTGATGCGCGACGTCTGGTCGGGGGACGGCTTCCTTAACGACCCCAATCTCACGGCCGAGGAGATCGGCGCCTTCAAGGAGGCCGGCGGCGTGACCATCGTCGACCAGACGAGCGGCGGCCTACGCGGCAACGACCACGATCTCTTTCCCATCAAGCACGCCGAGGCTGTGCGCCAGGTCGCCGAGCGCACGGGGGTAAACATCGTCCTGGGGTGCGGATGGTACAGAGAGACCTACTACGAGCCCTCGCTGTGGAGGAAGAAGACGGACGAGATCGCCGAGGAATTGGTCGTCGACTTGACGGAGGGCATCGAGGGCACGGACGTCAAGGCAGGCATCATAGGCGAGATGGGCGCTCACTTCACATGGCTATCGCCGGTGGAGGAGCGCGTGCTTAGGGCGGCCGCCCGCGCCCAGAAGAAGACCGGCGTGCTGCTCACAACTCACAGTACGCGCGGTCCGGTGGGGCTGGACCAGCTGGACATCCTGGCCGACGAGGGCGTTGACCCACGCCGCGTGTCGATCGGCCACTGTCACAGTTACCCTTACCTTGAGTACAGCGCGGAGATAGCCAGGCGCGGCGCCTTCATCTGCTTCGACCGGATGGGTAACCTGCTCAAGGCCAACGACTACGAGCGCGAGAAACTGCTCGGTCTCGTTGGCCAGATACTGGACGCCGGGCTGATCGACCATCTGCTCTTCTCACACGATGTCTGCTACAAGAAGGACTACAAGGCATATGGGGGCCCTGGGTACGACTTCATCTCCACGCAACTCCTCGGGATACTGGGCGAGCTGGGCGTGGACGAGGAGCAGTTCCACCGCATCATGGTGGAGAACCCGCGCCGGGCTCTGACGGGGGTTGGCTAGAACGTACGGGGGCGCTAGAGCGAGTCTATGGTGAGGTCGCGGTCAAGGTCGTCGGGGAGGCGGACTCGCCGGCAGTCCTGGCACGACGAGCAGTACATGCCGACTACCTGCTCAAGCGCCCTGAGCGCCGTCCGGCCGTTGGAGACCGGCTCCGGGCCGCCCTCGATGGCGTCCACGAGTTCCTCAATTAGCTTGACCATGGGTGACACGTAATTGAGGCTGAGCGGGAAGGGATATACGACAGGCTCGTAGCCCATCCGGGTTCCGGGCTTGTTGCGCCACAGCTTGAGGTCGTAGCGGCTGATGACGATCTCGCCCTCCGAGCCGATCACGTGCAGCCTGAAGCCGACTGGGTTGTTCTTGAAGCCGTTGATGAACCCGCGCACGCCGTTCTCGTACTCGAAGATGGCGTTGCCGCCGGGGTCGCGGTCGCCTCCTTCCTGGATCTCGCCGCTGACCCAGCGGACCGGCACGTCGCCGCCGACGAAGTTCATGAGGTCCAGTCCGTGTGTGCCTATCCACATCAGCCTGCTCGGGAACAGCATCATCATGCTGTGCAGTTCGCCCACTTCTCCCGACTGCGCCAGCTCGGCGACTTTCCGGTAGACGGCGTCGCCCCTGCGGGTGTGGTTCACAGCCAAGGGTATGCCGGCGTCGGCGCACGCGGCCACTACCCGGTCAGCGCCTGCCAGGTTGCTGGCGATTGGCTTCTCCAGGAATATCGCCTTCACGCCAGCCTCCACGGAGGCCAACGCCATCTCCTCGTGCATGGGCGTCGGCGTGGCGACGCTGACGATGTCTGGCTGCTCCGACTCCAGCATCTCGCGGTAGTCGGCGTAGACGTGCTCCGCTATGCCCCAGCGCTCCTCGAAGGCAAGCCGTCTCTCTTCGTGTATCTCCGCGCCGGCGACTAGCTCCACGCGAGATGCGGCCTCGTAGGACGGTGCGTGGCCGTGAGGCAGGACCCAACGCCCCGGGGCGCCCAGCATGTGGTCGCCTATGGTGCTCCCTACGTCGCCGCATCCGATGATGGCGGCGCGGTAGGTGCGCTCGGCGTCAGCGCCCAAGTGGAGGCTCCCCGTGCGCGGGGCGGGCAAGCTCCAGGCTGTCCATGTCGCCCCAGGGCGCCATGGCATCGACCCAGGACTGCAGCCGGTTGGTATACAGGACGAGGCTGTCTATCAGCGCGACCAAGCCCCGTCGCGTGGGCCTAGGCGAGCGGTCGAGATGGTCGGAGACGCGCTCTAGCAGGGCGCAGGCCTCTGGGAAGCCCCAATGCGCCAGCCGGCTTTGGGTCTTCCGCGTCAGGGCGGCCATGGTGCGCGCGAGCTGCTTGGGCGACAGCGCCTCGTCCGAGGCGAGGCCACGGAACACAAGGAGGTTCTCCACGATCCAGAACAGGTCGAAGTTGGCATAGAGCACGCAGGGCATGTTGCCCATCGGCGGGCGCTCGAAGCTCCGCAGAGCGCTCACGTCCTCCGGCTCATGGGACCATATGTCGTCTAGGGCCCGCAGCACTTCGGACTCTATGCCGGCTGCAAGCCCGCGCCGCAGCGGGGCCTTCAAGCCCGTCCCGCATCCGATGCTCACAGGAGCGGGCCCGCAGCTCAGTACGGCCCTACCCGCTTCCTGCGCAGCGCCGAGGTCGTCGAGATGGACGCGGGCGAAGAGACTGACGCTGGCGAATGGCATGATTTCGCCGTAGAAGAGGCATAGCGTCTGCCGTGCGGGGTAGTAGCCAATGTCTCCCGGCGCGACCGAGGGCACCTCGTTCTCAGGGCCCTCGTAGAACGGCAGCATGGCTATCAGCTCCTCGCCCGCAAACTTCGCGTGCACCGCAAAGCTGTCGAGAGGGAGACTGGCGCGGAAGGCCGAGCATATACGCGGCGCGGCGTCTTCGAGCAGGACGACGCGGACGGCGCTCCCGCCTATCGTCACGGTTACTACGTTCCGTTCATCCATTTCGGGGTGCACCCCTGCCCGCCTGGCTCGAACCCGCCCTACTGGCCCGCCGGCACCTTGTTGCTGCCCACCATGGGGATGCCGGTTATGAAGGAGGCGTCCATCGTGAGCGCGCGCAGGTCTTCGGGCTCCAGGTCGTGCACGTTCCACTTGCCGCAGGCGCGGGCGACGAGCTGCACCTCCATGGTGAGAGCGTTCAGGTAGCGTGTAACCCTGTCGGCCGCTTCGTCCACGTCGAGGCGCGCCATAAGGTCGGGGTCCTGCGTCGTGATCCCCACGGGGCACATGCCCGTGTGGCAATGGTGGCACTTCCCCGGCTCGGCGCCGAGGGCGCGGTAGTCTTCGACGTATATGGGCCGGTTGCAGTTTAGCGCTATGAGTGCCGCAGTGCCTATGGCCACGGCATCGGCGCCAAGGGCGAGGGCTTTCGCAATGTCCGCGCCTCCGCGTATGCCGCCTGCGATGATCAGCTGGACCTCGTCCTTCAGGTCGATATCCTCAAGCGCAGCCACGGCCTCCACCAGGGCCGCCATGGTGGGGATACCCGTATGGTCGAGCTGCATCTCCGGGGATGCGCCAGTGCCGGCCTCCATGCCGTCCACGAAGACGACGTCCGCGCCAGCCTTGGCTGCCAGCTTCACGTCGTCCGTGACCCTGCCGGCGCCCACCTTGACGTAGACGGGAACGCGGCCCTCGGTCGCCTCCCTGAGCTCCTCGAGCTTGATGATCAGGTCGTCGACGCCCATCCAGTCAGGGTGCCGCACCGGGCTGCGCTGATCGATCCCAGGAGGTAGGTCCCGCTGGTTGGCGATCTCCTCGGAGACCTTCTGACCCAGCAGCACGCCGCCCGTGCCGGGTTTCGCCCCCTGCCCGATCACGACCTCCAGCGCGTCCGCCATGCGGAGGTGGTCGGGGTCGAAACCGTAGCGGCTGGGCAGCACCTGGTAGACGAGCAGGCGAGACGCCTCGCGCTCCGCCTCCAGCATGCCGCCGTCCCCGGTGCAGGTCGATATGCCCACGCGGGTCGCCGCCTTACCCAAGGCGACCTTGGCGTTGCGCGAAAGAGCGCCATAGCTCATCCCGGTTATCGTTATTGGCGTTTCCAGCCGCATCGGTTCGGAGGCGTACCTAGAGCCGAGCACCGTCTCGGTGCTGCACTTCTCCCGGTACCCCTCCAGCGGCACGCGGCTGAGGCCCGACGTTACGAAGGTCAGATCGTCGAACCCAGGCAGCTTGCGCAACGTCCCGAAGCCGCGAATCCGGTACCGGCCCAGGGCAGCCTTGGCCTGGATGTCCTCTATCACCTCGCGGCTGTAGAAGTAGCTCTCCTGCAACAGTGGCCGGGCGCCGTCGCCGCCGTCGGTGGTCATAGCGCCGCCTTCCATAGGCCGATGTCCTGCTTATCGAAGTTGTACAGGCGCCTGCCAGACTCTATCTTGGTGAAGGCCTCGGGTTCCGGGGCGTCGACCCTGTATCGATCGAACAGTCCCTTTAGCATGGCCACGTCGTCGTCGTCGGGCTCTTTGGCCACGGTATCGTTGCCAAGCTGCTCGATACGCCCGCCCACGTATATTCTGCCCTCGTACAGCGAGTCTCCAAGGGCCTCCCCGGTGTCTCCGCAGATGACGAACACGCCTTTCTGCATCATGAACCCGGACATGTAGCCGACGTCGCCGCCTATGACGATGGTCCCGCCCTTCTGGGAGATGCCAGTCCTGGGCCCCGCGTTGCCGTGGACGATTAGCGTGCCGCCGCGTATGGCCGCGCCCGCTGCCGCGCTCGCGCTGCCGCGTACTACGACGCTCCCCGACATCATTCCCTCACCCACAGACCAGCCACAGCTACCGTTCACCTCGACGTTGGCGTACTTCAGCATGCCCGCGCAGTAGTACCCGACGCTCCCATCGAAGAATATGCTGCCCGCGTCGTTGACGGCCACGCCGAGGTTGTGTCGCGATGCCGGGTTCAGCACTCTTACGGAGGATTCCGGGCCGAGGGAGCCCTTGATGCTCCGGTTTATCTCTGAGGTGGTGAGACCGGCGCAGTCTATCTCGACCAAGTCTTCACCGCCCTGGCGGAGGGCTCGTGGACAACGGAGTCCGGGGTTATGGCTGGGAGCAAGGCTATCTCCTCGGACGCCATGGCCACGTACCGGTCGTTCTCGGCCACCACCAGCGGCTTCGTGGCGAACCGGTCCTTGGCGTATCCGATCGAGTCCTTGGTCGATATCAGGTAGGTGAATGTGCCGTCCAGCACGTCCACCGAGTCGGTGAGCGCTTCGGCCAGCGAGGCGCCCTGCGACAGGCGATCGGCCACGTAGACGGCTATCACCTCGGAGTCGTTCTCGGTCAGGAACTCGTAGCCGCGGCGCTCGTACTGCCGGCGCAGCTTGTGGTGGTTGGTGAGCTGGCCATTGTGAACGACCGCTATGTCGGGAAAGGGGCGCGCCCAGAACGGGTGGGAGTGGCAGACGTCCACGCGGCTCTCCGTAGCCAGACGCGTATGGGCAAGCCCGTGCGTCCCCGACGCCGCTCCCACGGCGTAACCCTCGTTCAGTCGCTCGGCAACGCCTACGTCCTTGAGTATCTCCATGCCGCGCCCGATGCTGAACACCTTGACCTCGTCCACGGACTCGGCGGCGCGGGTAATCCTGCCTAGCAGGTCGATGCTCGCCTCTTCAGAGACGTCCCGTACGACCACGCGCAGCAACTCACCGGCTAGGTGGAAACCCTCCACTGGCGCGACTTCCCCTACCCGCTCTATGACCTCGCGGTCCCGGACACCCGCGTCGGACGTCGCGAGACCCTCCAGGTAGGCCACCATGACGAGCGTGCCGGGCTGCCCCATGCGCGTAATGGCCATTCCCGTGGAATCGGTACCACGACTCCCAAGGGTGGACGCCATCGCGAGCAGATGTTGCCCCACCGGGCCTTCTTCACTGCCGTTCTTGAAGAGAATCCCCGCGATCCCGCACATGGTCAGCAGTCCTCCTAAGCCTCGTTCCAGGTCAGCACGACCTGGAGGGACGGCTCCGACTTCGTGCGGATGATCTCGTAAGCGCGGCTGATCTCCGTATAGGGCAGCACGTGAGTGACCAGCCCCTCGGTGCGGATAAGGCCGCGCGAGATGAGGTCTATTACGAGGGCCCGGTTCTTTGGGTTTGTCCAGCGCCTGGGGCCAGTCTCCGAAACGTCCGTATAGCCGCTGCCCCGCGACGCCAATAGCTCCAGCTCCTTGTAGAGAAAGTCCTCGCCTGGCTCGAAGTCGATGGACTCCAGGTGCCAGCCCACGATCACTACTCGCCCCTCGTCGCGGGCAAGGGCCATGGCAAGTGGTATGGCGGGCGCCACGCCGGCGGTCTCCAGCACGACGTGAGCGCCTCCGTCCGAGATGCGCGCGATGGCCTCTACAGGGTCGCCGTCGTCAGGGTTGATGCAGTGCTCGGTGCCCAGCCGCCTCGCCATGTCGAGCCGCCACGGGTCCTTGTCCACAGCTATGGTGCGGGCGGCCCCGGACAACCTGGCGTGCTGAATGCCCATCTGGCCCATCTGGCCCATGCCGACTACGGCCACGGTGTCGCCGTACTCTACCCGGCCACGGCGTAGTCCGTGGAGGGACGTGGTGCCCAGGATCGACAACGTGGCCTGGCGGTCGGAGATGTTGTCCGGAAGCTTAACTGCCCCCGCCTCGTCGACTACGTTGTACTCGGTATGACCGCCGTAGCTTATGATGCGGTCGCCCGGCTTGAGCCGATCCGCGCCTGGGCCGCACTCCACCACCCTTCCCACTGCTTCGTAGCCCGGGTACATGGGGTAGACCCAGTTCTCGCCCCAGCGCCGCTTTACCAGCGCCTCGTTCGTGCCCTTGTAAAGGCCCATCTCCGTGCCGGCGCTTATGCCGGTGACGGACGTCTTCACCAGCACCTGCCCAGGGCCGGGCCTCGGCTCGTCGGTCTCGTCGATGCCAGCCTCGAGCGGCTTGGTTATTACTATTCTCTTAATAGCTAGTACACCTCCAGGTATTCGGTGCGCTCCCAGTCCGTGACGTGCTCTCTGAAGCGCTGCACCTCGTAACGCTTCATCGTGCAGTACGCCTCGACGAACTCGCCGCCGAGCAGCTCGGAGAAGGCGCCGTCTGTCTCCAGGGCGTCCAGCGCCTCTGAAAGGCTGCCAGGAAGCGCCGCATGCTCCGGCCGGCTCTCCGCCGTTCCCTCACCAGGAGGGGCCGCGGGCACGCCGGCCTCCAGCCCCAGCAGTCCCCCGGCCACGACCGCAGCCAAGGCGAGGTAGGGGTTCGAGAGGCCAGTTCCGAGCCTGTTCTCCAAGTGGGTATTCTCGTCACGCGGGTTCTTCGCCCGCACAAGTGCCGTCCGATCCTCGACGCCCCAGCTCACGTTGGAGGGCGCGAAGTGGTGCGGCACAAATCGGTGGTAGCAGTTCAAAGAGGGGGCAAGCAGCGCCATGCTCGCGCCCGCGTGGTCCAGCATCCCCCTGATGAACTGCCGGCAGACGGCGGACAGCCCATCCGAGTCTTCGGCGTCCAAAAAGACGTTCTCGCCCGTGTCCTTGTCCAACAAGCTCACGTGAACATGGCACCCGCTCGCCGACTGGTCGGCGAACGGCTTGGTCATGAAGGTAGCGTTGTAGCCGAGCTGGTGCGCTATCGCCTTGACGCCGTTCTTGAACGTGAAGCCCGTGTCTCCGGCGGCGACCCCAATTGCGGGGGCGTAGTTTATCTCGAACTGGGAGGGGCCGTACTCGCTGTTGGCAGTGATTATGTCGATGCCCGCCTCCGACATCTGGTCGAGTACCTGCTCGATGACCGGTATGTAGGTGTTCCTTATGCTGTTGAAGATGTGGATGCCGCCGAATGTGGGCTCGCCGGTCTCGCCGTCCAGCACGTAGAACTCGTATTCCAGGCCTGCATTGACCATGTACCCCATCTCGCGCGCCCGCTCCATCAGGCGCGCCAAGACCTGCCGCGGCGCGGCGCGTTGGGGGGTGCCGTCGGCCCAGTAGCCGTCGCAGATAAGCCGTGCCGTGGACTCGGTCCATGGAACGATGGCCGCCGTCGCCGGGTCCGGGACGAGGAACTGGTCGGCGTACAGGACCTCCTCGTTGTACAGGGTGCCGTCGACCACGGAAGATGCGGTATCCAGCGTGACGGCGCCGCCGTACATGTTCAGCCCGCTGGCGGCGAACCCCTCCACGTGGGCCAGCGGCACTATCTTCGAGCGGCTGGTGCCGTGGAGGTCGGGGAGCTCGAAGCGCACGTAGCGCACGCCCTGCTCTCCCCACGCGCGCACCAGCTCATTTATGGAGGGGTTGTCGGCGGTCATGGCTCACCCTGCGGATCTGACCGGATACGGCCGTGAAGCCACTCTGCTCACGACTCGTGGAGAATTGTACTCAGTCGCCGGACGTTCCGCAAACGGGGGCAGCCCGCACTCGGGATACGGGGCTAAACGGCCTCACCCACTCTTGATTGACCATAGGGCAGCTTGGAGCGTATCTTTAAATAGTGGCCAAGACGCTTCACCATTGTCAGGAGGAGGGCGCCATGGCAGGCCGTGCTTACGAACCCGGGGAAATAACAGCCTTGGGAGAAGCCATATACCATGAACGGGTCCTTTCTCAAGTTGGGCCGGTGGAGAAGGGGACATTCGTAGTCATCGACGTTGAGACCGGTGACTATGAGCTCGACGCAAGAGACGCGACAGCCACGCGGCGCTTGCTGAGCCGGAGGCCAACTGCGGTGACATACGCAGTACGTGTCGACCACCGCGCGGCGTACAGCCATATCGGTGGATTCCGTATACCCAAACCTCTCGTACGGACGGCAAGCGGTATACTGCCATTGTTGGGTATGACGCATCGGAATCAAGGCTGGTCGAAGAGGCAAGGGTTCTAAGGGTTCTAGGGTAGGATATGGTTGCTTCAACTGGCACAGAAGAGGTCGCCCGCGGCCTTGGGCAGCTAGAAGGTCGAGTAGGTGTCGTTGACCAGCGGCTGGGAACCGTTGGGCAACGGGTTAGAAGCGTTGACCAACGGTTGGCCAGCATGGAGCAACGGCTCGACCGTGTAATATTCCCGCTGTTCGGCTTGGGGCAGCGCTGGTAGCCGGAAACGTAGGAATTCTGGTCAAGCTGTTCTTGGATGCAGGTTGATCTCGGCCGCCCTACCCCACCAACTCCAGGCTCATGTCTAGAGCGCGTGGAGAGTGCGTCAGCGCACCCACCGATATGAAGTCCACACCTGTTGCGGCCACATCGCGGACGTTGTCCAGCGTGATCCCGCCTGACGCCTCGATGACGGCCCGCCCCCGGGCCATCTCCACAGCCGCCCTCATATCATCAAGGCCCATATTGTCCAGGAGCAGGATGTCCGCCCCGGCGTCGAGCGCCTCCCTGACCTGCCCCAGGTCCTCTACCTCGATCTCCACCTTGACGGTGTGAGGGGCGGACGCTCGCGCCGACTCGACGGCATGCGCGATGCCGTACCCCATGCGGCGCGCGGCCTCCAGATGGTTGTCCTTAATCAAAATGCCGTCACCGAGGTTGTGGCGGTGGTTCCGCCCTCCGCCCACGGCTACTGAGTACTTCTCCAGGGCGCGCAGTCCCGGCGTGGTCTTCCTGGTGTCCAGAACCCGCGCGGGATGTCCCTCCACCGCGGCTGCGTACAGGCTCGCCTCGGTGGCGATCCCGCTCAGACGCTGTAGGAAGTTCAGCGCCGTCCGCTCCGCCTTCAGGATGGAGGCAACTGGACCCTCCACCTCCGCAACGAAGCTCTCGGGCTCGACGCGGTCGCCGTCTCTCATGAGGGAACGTGTCTGCACACCGGGATCGAGGCGGTTGAAGACGAGAAGCGCAACCGGCAGCCCGGCCACGACTCCCGTCGCTTTGGACATGATGACCGCCTTCCCGTGTAGGTCGGGCGGTATGACGGCGTTGGTCGTCAGGTCTCCCGCGGACAGGTCCTCGGATAGGGCGCGGTCGACCAGCGCCTCTATCTCGGCGTGAGTCGGGAGAACAGCAGGCACCCTAAGCCACGGAAAGCATGCGGTCCAGAGCCACCCGCGCCTCGGCCCTCGTCTGCCCCTCCACCTCGATGCGGTTGACTACGACCCCCTCGTTCAGTCCGTCGAGCACCCACGACACGTACGCCGGATGGATGCGGTACATGGTCGAGCATGGGCAGACGACCGAGTCCAAGCAGAAGACCGTCTTGTCCGGGTTCTCCTGGGCGAGCCGGTGTACGAGGCTGATCTCGGTGCCAATAGCCCAGACGCTGCCGGGTGGCGCCTCGCTGACGACCCTGATTATGTACTCGGTGGAGCCGTCCATATCGGCGGCCTCGACCACCTCCCTGAAGCACTCGGGATGTACCACTACGGTCACGTCGGGGTAGCGCCTTCGGGCCTCCTCTATCTGGGAGACCTTGAACCTGGTGTGGACGGAGCAGTGGCCTTGCCAGAGTATGATCTTCGCCCGGCTCAGCTCCTCCTCGGTGTGGCCCCCCATGGGCTTGAACGGGTTCCACACGACCATTTCGTCCAGGCCGACGCCGAGCTTCACACCGGTGTTCCTGCCCAAGTGCTGGTCGGGCAGGAACAGCACCTTCTCCCCGCGCTCGAAAGCCCACCTGAAGGTCGCCGTCGCGTTGGTGGAGGTGCACACGATGCCGTTGTTGCGGCCGCACAGCGCCTTTATGGCCGCCGTGGAGTTCATGTAGGTGATGGGAATTACACTGTCCCCGAATAGGCCGTGAAGGTCGTCCCAGCAGTCGAGCACGTCGTCGATGTGGGCCATGTCGGCCATGGAGCAGCCGGCTGTCAGGTTCGGCAGCACCACCTTTTGGGACGGAGCGCTGAGCACGTCCGCCGTCTCCGCCATGAAGTGCACGCCGCAGAACACTATGTACTCGGCGTCCCGCTGAGAGGCGGCGTACTGCGACAGCTTGAAAGAGTCGCCCCGCAGGTCGGCGAACCTGATGACCTCGTTGCGCTGGTAGTGGTGTCCCAGGATGACGAGCCTGGAGCCCAGCTTGGCCCTCGCCTCGGCTATACGGGCTTCAAGCTCCTCCGGCGTCTTCTTCAGGTACTCGGTGGGCAGCTTCTGCCAGCGCACGCTGGCGTCGAACTCCTCAGCCAGCGTCTTCGACTTGAGCTCGTCCTCCGGCTGGCAAAAGGCTGACTGCTCTATCTCGGTGATTGGGATGGTTGGCTTTCGCAGTGTGGTTACCAATTCGCCTCTCTTAATGCCTACGCCGCCGCCTCTAATCGGGCCTGCAGCGACCATGGGCTCGTTTCCTCGACCGTCGCGGTGACGACCTCTCCGATACGGTCTTCGGCTCCCGCCACGTAGACTATCTTGTCGTTCCGGTTGCGGCCCTGGGCCTTCCCGCGCCTCGTGCCCTCTACCAGGACGTCGACTCTTGTTCCCTGTAGGCCGGCGTTGATCTCGGTCAGCACCTGCTCCTGCAGGCTCTCTATGGCCTTCAGCCTGGCCTTCTTATCTTCGTCGGGCACGTCGTCCACCAGCTTGCGGGCCGCGATCGTACCCTCCCTCGTCGAGTAGGCGGCGGAGTGTACTTTGTCGAACCTGACGTCGCGCAGCATGTCGAGTGTCCGCTCGAACTGCAAGTCCGTCTCCCCGCAGAAGCCGACTATCAGGTCTGTGCTGAGCGACACGTTGGGTATCCTGTCGCGGATCTTGTCTATCAGCGTCCTGTAGTCGCCGGCGGTGTAGCCCCGCCTCATCCGGCGCAGGACCTCGTCGTCGCCAGCCTGGAACGGCAGGTTGATGTGCTCGCACACCTTGTCGAGCTCGGCCACCTGGTCGATGATGTGGTCGCTCATGTCGTTCGGATGCGACGTCAGGAAGCGCACGCGCTCCAGACCCTCGACGCCGTTGACGGTCGCCAGCAGGTCGCCCAGATCGACCGTCCCCGCCAGATCGTGGCCGTAGGAGTCGACGTTCTGGCCCAGCAGCGTCACCTCCCTGACCCCGCGCATCGCCAGCAGCTCGGCCTCGCGGACGATGTCCGCGACGGGCCTGCTGACCTCCCTACCCCGACGGTACGGGATGATGCAGAATGTGCAGAACTTGTCGCAGCCGTGGATGATGGGTATGTACGCCGTAACGGCGGCCCGGGCAGTCAGCGGCCCGATGCACCCCTCTACGTCCACGCCCATGCGGTCGCTGAGAAGGTCGAACAGCGGCTCGTACTGCTGCGGGCGCATGAATACGTCGACCTGCGGGAAGCGCGTGGACAGCGCGTCCGTCTTCGGCCCCACCATGCACCCCATCAGCGCGATAACCTTTTCCGGGTCGCGCCGCTTGAGGTGCTTCAACGACCCCAGCATGCCGGCCACCTTGTCCTCGGCGCTCTGCCTCACCACGCAGCTATTGAGCACGATGACGTCGGCGTCCGCAGCGACTGTGGTTTCCCCAAGCCCCAACTGGCCCAGCGCACTTTCCAGGCGCTCGGAGTCGGCCTTGTTCATCTGGCAGCCGATAGTCCAGATATGGAAGCTGCTTGGTGCGGTAGGCGTGGATACCATGGGAAGGGAGGTCTATTCAACTAGGCCCGCCGAGGCGAGCTTATTCGTCAAACGACTTGGCTACCTACTCATCTTCTGAAAATGGCGGAGGGAATGGGATTCGAACCCATGAGAGGGATTTCTCCCCCTAACCGCTTAGCAGGCGGCCGCACTAGACCACTATGCGATCCCTCCAAGGATTCCAATATAGCAAAGATACGCAACTCAATCAATTGTCGAGATTGTGAATTTCGACACTATTCGGAGATACTCCGCTGAAAGCGACTGCACTAGCCGCCTACGTTACGTATTCGCGGCTGTGTGTTTCCAGTTCGTGACGATGCCAGCGAACCTTCTTGAGTTTCCTCACGTATATGCGCAATTTCGCCAAGCGTCCCCGTTGCGCGCCGAGGCGGCGCTAGCTACTCCCCAACGGCGGAAGTACTTCATGGAGCCAGGGCGTCAGATCGTCGAGCACTTCGGCCCTGATCTCGTGTCCCATGCCGTACTCGCGGTACTGGGGAGCGTAGCCTTCGGCCCGCAGGAGCTGCAGGGATCGCCGGGCTGACTCTATCGGAATTACCGTATCATCCGTTCCGTGCGACATGAAGATGGGCTGTGTCCTGTCCCCCGGCAGCCGTTCCTTCAACCCGTCCGTATCCAGCACCACGCCGCTGAGGCAGACGAGGCCGCGAAAGGTCTCCGGTCTGGCCAGACCGAGGCGGCAGCTCATCATGCCGCCTTGGGAGAAGCCGCCGAGCACTACGTTGCCCGCCTCCACACCGTATTGGGCCATCACCTCTTCGAAGAACACCCCAAGGCGCTCATCGGATTCGTAGATGCCGCTGCCCTCGCCTCCCGCCGGCGGGTCTGCCCACGCGAATCCCATCATCCCAAACCCCGTCTGGAGCTCTATGGGGGCGTTGGGCATCGCGTAGACGTAACCGGAATCGCCCAGCACGCCGCTGAGGCCGGCCAGGTCTCCCATGTTTGCGCCGTACCCGTGAAGCAGTATGATCATGGGGTACTGACGGCCAGCTTCGTACCCGTCCGGCTCCACTGTGACGTAAGCCAGGGTCTTCCCCTGGAAGCGGCGCGCTTGCATGTCTTGTCCTCCGCGCGTGCTGGTTCGTTCCGTTACAGACTAACGCAGCCGGACAAGTTGAACCAGTCTGGCTGCTGCCTTAGAATCCCTTGGAGACAGCGAGAGAGAGGAGTTGCTGCATGAGCAGACTGATAGACATAATTGAGAAGGCGGGACTGCAATCGGCTCCGCCATTGGGGTTCGGTGCCGCCGCCGGGAAAGAGCAAGCCACCCCGGACCTGGTGCTGATCGAGTCGGTAAGCGCCGAACAGATCGGCGACGCAGCCTCCGCTACCTCAGCGGCCGACGCCATTGTGGTTGACTCTTCCGACCCCATGGACGGAGCTCAAGGGATCGAAGACCGTGTCTGGGGCGTGCGCTCCTCCAGCTTTACGCTCGAGCAGTCCACCAACCTCCTCGGTAAAGGTTGCGATTTCGTCGTGTTCAAGTCGCTGGAGACCCACGCCGCCGTGCTCAACGACGAGGACCTCGGCGTCATTGCTGAGGTGCCCGCCGACATGGACGAGGAGTCGGTTCGCGCCCTCATGGAGCTGCAGGTGGACGGGGTGCTCTTCACGCCGCCGCTGACTGAGCTCCCGCTGACCATAGAAGCTCTCATGGCGGTGCAGACCCTGCGCGGGCTCACGGACAAGCCCCTCCTGGTGGAGGCCCCCGACGGCCTTGACTCCACCGCGCTCGAGTCGCTGCGCCTGGCGGGCGTCAACGCGCTCATCGTGGGCCACGGGTCGGGAGAGGCCGCCAGCGTAAGGGACGCGCTGTTGTCGCTGCCACGCCGCAGGGAGCGCCAGCAGCATCGCAGCGCACTGGTGCCCCACACACCGGGCCCTGCCCCATCGCCGGCATACGACGAGGACGAGGACGAAGACGATTTCTAGCGGTTGCCACCCAGGACGGACGCAACGTGAGTGATGGAGGCGTCATAGAGTGCCTGGAGCTGACCACCACCGGCCCTGAAGAGACCCGACGCGTAGGCAGGGTGCTGGGGGAGGTGGCCCGGCCCGGGGACGTCTTCCTGCTGACCGGCGAGCTGGGAGCGGGCAAGACCTGCCTTACGCAGGGCATCCTGCGGGGGCTGGGCTCGGACGAGACGGCCAGGAGCCCCACATTCGTGCTGGTTTCGGAGTACAGCGCCCGGATGACGCTCTACCACGTGGACCTGTACCGGCTGAAGGGCGGCGCGGACGTGCTGGACCTGGGCCTGGAGGAGTACCTTGAAAGCGACGGTGTCACGGTGGTCGAGTGGGCGGACAGGGTGCCCGGACTGCTGGACGAGCAACACATGAGCATCGAATTGAAGTACGTGGACGACGAGACGCGCCGCATGAAGGTGTCCGCGGACGGGGCCGCCTTTGCCGATGCGCTCGCCGCCCTGAGAGCGAGCCGGGCGCCATAGGCAGGGCCATACCATGGAGCTGTCCATAGATACGTCGACGCGCTACGCCTCGGTCGCGTTGTCCAAAAATGGTCAGGTAACGCACGCGCTTTCCTGGCGTTCCGAGCAGAACCACTCCGTCGAGTGCGTACCGGCCATACGTCGCCTGATGGAACAGGCCGGCGTGTCCCCCGAGGACGTAGAAGCCGTCTTTGTAGCCAGGGGGCCGGGGGGGTTCAGCGCGCTGCGAGTCGGCGTCAGCGTGGCCAAGGCGATGTCGATGGCGCAGGGCATCCCCTTGGTCGCCGTGGGCAGCCTCCACGTAGAGGCTTACCCGTACCTTGGGCTGGGACGCCCCGTATGCGCCGTTATGACCGCAGGGAAGAAGACGCTTTACGCTGGTAGATTCGATCCGAACGCCGGCACCCATGAAGACGGCGCTTACGAAGTAGAGGCTCCCGAAGACGTAGCCGCCGAGAGCCCTGAGAACACGCTTTTCTGCGGCGAATCTGTCCCCGTGCTTGTCGAGCACGGACTGCCCAAGGGCGCCTCAGCAGCAAGCTGCGCTGCTCCGACAAGGCTGCCGTCCGCCCTGGCGGCCATTGCGTACCGGCGACTGTGCGAGTCGGACCTTGACGACGCCGAAGCGCTACAGCCCACATACATCCGGGGCTCGCAGCTTGACTCCGCACGGAGTGGCGTCCGAATGCTAGACTCGTAGGGACCAGACCATCAACGAAGAGGGCAGGAACGAATTGGACAGAAGCCTGATACTACTAAAGCCCGACGCCGTACAGCGCGGGCTGGTCGGAGAGCTAATATCGCGATTGGAGCGCCGCGGCCTCAAGCTGACGGCCATGAAGATGCTGCAGGCCGACGAGAGCCTGGGGACACGTCACTACGAGGCCCACGTCGACAAGCCGTTCTTCCCCGGACTCATAGAGTTCATCACGTCGAGCCCGCTGGTAGCCCTGGTTGTCGAGGGCCCCGGCGCCGTCCAAGCCGTGCGCTCCCTCATGGGGGAGACCAGCCCGGAGGACTCGCCTCCAGGCACGATACGGGGCGACTACGCCCTGACCATCGGCCAGAACCTGGTCCACGGCTCCGACTCCGACGAGTCGGCGGAGAGGGAGATTGGGGTTTTCTTCACCCCTGGCGAGGTGCTCGGCTACGAGCGGGACATAGACCGCTGGATCACTGAATCCTGACGGTCTCCTTGCCGGCGGACCACGCCCCCTCGATGTCGTAGAACTCCCGCTCCTCGGGGCGCATGATGTGGACGATTACGTCGCCAAAGTCAAGCAGCACCCACCCGGCCTCGGCAGGCCCCTCGCGGTGGTGCAGACTGCCGCCCTTCTGCTTGACGTCGGCTTCGAGGTATTCGACCAGACCATCTATCTGACGGGCCGACCCGGCCGACATTATGACGAAGTAGTCGGTGAAGTCGCTCACTCCCCGCAGGTCGAGCATGACTATGTCAGACGCCAACCTGTCGGAAGCGACGTCTACGATAGTCTGCGCGCAGTCGGCGGGGTCTAGCGTTTCTCCAACAGCCATGCTCGAATTATACCCCATGAACGCCACCCGCCCTGGGCCATCGTGGCATGGCGGTCAATAGGCCCACAGCGGCGGGTACTTGTCCATCACGTATCCGCCCAGGCTGCGAAGCTTAATTGAACGGAAAAACTCCCCTTCTCCGTCGTCCCAGCCGGCCAGATCATCCTTGTGGCCCAGCCTCTGCATCATGCTCCACTCCGCCCTGCGCAGGTGCCGCCCCTCCGTGTCCCAAAAGCAGAATCCCTCGGCGCCCTTGTCATAAAAGTCCAGGGCGTGCCGCCTGAACTGCTCCGGCGGCATGCTTCGAGGCATGATCTCCGGGCGTAGCGACACCGAAGTGCCGCCGGTGATCCCTGCAAAGTACGCCACGTCGATGTCTTTCTCCCGCCAGGGGTAAGGGATCAGTGTGTCGATGAGCCCCTCGCGCACCCACGTCTCTACGTCGAACCCGTAGAACAGGTTGGCGTCCTCGTCGTTGAGCACGTGCGTGAGCAGCTCGACCTTGCGCCCGCGCTGCCGTCCCCTCTCGTCCATGGCGCGGCGCACCTTTCGAGCGAAAGCCGTCATGAATCCAGCCCGATAGCGCAAGTACTCCTCATTGTCCTCCGGCAGGTCGCGCGGGTCCTTCCCCGTCTTCGCCTTGAAGCCCTCCACCAAGGGCTTCTCGTACAGCACGTAGGGCGCGCCCCTGACCCAGGTCATGCATACGCCGTCCACGTCGTATCCCGCCAGCTCCAGCAGCAACGACAGCACGTAGTCCTGCATGCCCTCGAAGGCGTAGCTCATGCGGGCGATCTCGCGGCCGTCTATGTCGATGCAGTGCCACTCGGGGTGACGGCCCCACACAGGGCCGGTGTACGTCCCCTCAAGAGGCGGCGCCGCCTGGAAGGCCCCCATGCGTAGCTGGGCATTCATCTCCAGCCCCAGCTTGTGCGCATGGCTGACGGCCTCCTCCAGCGGGTCGATGCCCTTCCCCCCAGCAGGATGCTCAGCGCCTCGCCCTTTACGCGGTCGAAGGGCCGCGACCGGTCCTCCCTCTCTACGTTTTGCAACGCGCCGATACGCGTCGGGTATGTGCAAATGTCGCCGCCGCTGCCGACGCACCAGAAGAGCTGCCTGAAGTCCGTATCCCGGTACGGCTCGACCAACTCCCATATCTCCTCGCGGGTCGTTGGCCGCAGGTTTCCCAGGTAGTCGTCCCCTTCACAGGCGATGCCGATCAGCGTTTTCGTATTCTCGCGCTGCCGTTCGCTCTGGATGGTCTCTACCTCGGCGTCCGACAGAGGCACGACCTTCACGTAGGCGGGATATGCGCGCGCCGGCCAGCCGCTCATCTGCTGCCCGAAGACGATGTCCCTGCCCGTCAGGTCCGCGTAGATCCAGAAGCGCTCGTCGAAGGTGAAGTAGTCCAGGTCCTCGCGCACTATGCGCGTGAAGCAGGGGTTGTCGCTGAGGCGCACCTTGACCGTGTCCTGGTTCGTGCCATCGCCCCACACGTCTTGGCTTTCCGTCCCCCACAGTCCGATGAAGACCGCATGCCATCCGGTCACGCCCAACGGCAGCGTGACCTCCGGGGCCTCCGTCTCCGGTCCGGTGGACAGCATCACCCCCGAGAACTCCTCCGTCTCGTACGGGATAGTCTGCCAGTGGTACTTCCGCCGCCCCGCGGACAAGGCCGCCGCCGGCGTGCACACGCTCAGATCGGTTACGTAGACGGCCATGGAATGGTCCATCTCCTGCCTCCCGCTACTCCTGCTTCCCGATACGTTGTGCCAAGCTCGATTTGTACACTTCTGTGGCAGCGGCTATGCCGGGACCGGCTCCGGGCCGTCCACCTCTGCGCCCCGCTCCAGGGCGGCGCCGATCAGGTCTACGAGCTGGCGGGCTGACTGGCGCGTCAGCTCGACGGCCACGCGGTCGCTTAGCCCCCCGGAAGCGTTCACGAAATCGATGTTCAGGGTGTGCTCTATCGTCATGTGGGCCGGGTGGTCGTACGACACGTTGACCCGGTCGACCTCGATCCAGCCTGGAGTGCCCTTGCCGCTGCCGGCTATGGCGCCCTGTTCGGTGATCATGGTGCACATCGCCTTACTCCTCAGTTCAGCGTGGGGGACGCCCCTACGCGAGATGGTTCGCCAGGAAGGCGAATACCTTCCGCCAGCCGTCCACTGCCTGCTCCTGGCGATAGACGGAGCGGTCGTAGTAGAAGAATCCGTGCCCCGCTCCGGCGTACATGTGGAACTCGTACTCTTTGCCATGCCGTTTCAGTGCCTCTTCGTGTAGGGCGACCTGCTCCGGCGAGGGACTGCTGTCGTCCTCTCCGAAGAGGCCGAGGACCGGACAGGAGAGGTCTGCCGTGTAGTCGATGGGCGCGGCCGGAGTCTGCGGCGTCAGCTCGGACTCTGCCATGACTACGCGCCCGCCCCAGCAGTCGACCACCGCGTCGAACCCCTGCACGCGTGAGGCCGTCAGCAGCACGTGGCGCCCGCCAGAGCACGTCCCGAACGCGCCGACATTCCCGCTGGAGTTCGGCAGAGAGCGCAGATACTCCATCGACGCGGCAAGGTCGCCCACCACCTGGTCGTCCGGCGCTCCGCCCTCCGAGCGCACCTTGGCGGCCACGTCGTCGGGCGTGCCATGCCCGGCACGGTGGTACAGGTCGGGCGAGATCGTCGCGTAGCCGTGGTGTGCGAACTTCCGGGCCGTCTCCCGGTACCACTCGTCCCACCCGGGCATATGGTGAGCGAGCACCATGCCGGGATGCGGCCCCGGTCCCAGGGGCCGCGCCAGGTAGGCGTTCACAACGTCCCCGCCGTGCCCTCGCACCGTGATCGTCTCCGCAATCATCCCCTCATACATGTCGGTCGTATACATCGGGCTCCTCCGTAGACTCCCTATCTCTCGCCGGGGATCAGTAGGCCCAGTGCGGTGGGTACTTGTCCATGACGTAGCCGCCCACGCTGAGCATCCGCCTCGTAGTGAAAAACTCGCTGTCGCCGTCGTCCCATCCGGCGAGCTCGTCCCTGTGGCCGAGGCGCCTGATCATGCTGTACTCCTTCTTGAAGCGGTCCCGTCCGTTCGTATCCCAGAAGCACAGCCCGTCCACCCCCGCCGCATAGTCCGCCATGGCACGCTGCCGGTACTCCTCCGGCGGCATCCGCCGGGGCATCACCTCGTTGTAGTAGCTCACGCCCGTACCCCTCGTGAGCCCCACAAAGTAGGGCACGTCAATCTCCAAGTTCTGCCAGGGGTACGATATGAGGTTGTCGACCAACCCCTCCTTCACCCACGCTGCCAGGTCCAGGGCGTAATACAGGTTCGTCTCCTCATCGTTCAGCACGTGCGCCGAGATCTCGATCTTCCTGCCGCGCCTCTCCCCTATCTCGTCCATCTCCCTGCGCAGGCCGCGCATGAACTCCGTCATCACCCCAGCCCGGTAGCGCAGGTACCGCTCGTCGTGCTCGTCCAGTTCGCGGGCGTCGAGTCCCGTCTCCGCCCTGAAGCCGTCCAGCAACGGCTGCTCGTAGAGCAGGAAGGGCGCGCCCCGGTTGAAGATCGGGTTAATGCCGTCAATGTCGTAGTCGTTCGCGTACTCCCTGAATATGTCCATGACAAGCTCGCGCACGCCCTCGTAGACGTAGCTCATGCGGGCGATCTCGCGCCCGTCTATGTCGGAGCACCGCCACTCCGGGTGCTCCAGGTAGAGCGGCCCCGTGAAGAACTCCTCGAAGGGCGGCGAGCACTGGAACGACTCCATCCGGTTGCTGACGTGGACCTGTATCCCTGCCTCGTGGCAGAACTCTATGACCTCGTGCAGCGCGTCTACGCCCCTGCCCGCCAGGTCCGTGATCGACTCGTGGATCGTCCGGTCTATGTCCCTGGGAAAGTCGGTCGTGCCGGAGCCGATGATCGGGACGACCCTCGACGGGTAGTGCGCGGCGTCGCCCTGGCATGCGCACCAGAGCAACGTCTTGAAGTCGGTGTCCCGGTAGGGCTCCAGCCAGTCCCATATCGTCTGCCTCGGATCGTGGTGGGGCAGCGAGATGTACTCGCTGAAGGCGTCGTTCATCAGTATCAGCCGCTTCGTCTCCGCGTCCGGCGCGCGGCCCGCCTGTACGGCCGCGACCTCCGCGTCCGACAGGGGCACCAGCTTCACGTAGGCGACGTATGCCGGGGTCGGGCCGGAATTGGCCACATCCGCCGCGAATACGATGTCTTGGCCGGTAAGATCGGCGTACTTCCAGAACCGCTCATCCAGTGCGTAGCTGTCCACCCTGCCCGCTGACGGACCTGAGTAGACAGGGTCGGTGGAGCCCGCCTCCGACTCCTCGCGCTCGAACCATGTGTAGCCGCGGTCGCCGGTCAGGCGCGCCTTGAGCCTCGCGCTGTGGATGTTGCTGTACAGCCCCAGGAACACCGCGTACCACCCTGAGACTCCCAGCTGGAGAGTCACCGGCGGCGTGTCCGTCTCCGGCCCGGAGTAGATCATCGTCCCCGACACTCCCTCGGCCTCGTACGGCACCGTCTGCCACCGGTACTTGCGGTGCTCGGCAGAGAGCGCCGCGGCCGGGGTGCAAACCCCCATGTCGGTAATGTAGACCGCCTTGGAATGGTCCATCGGAACCCCTCCTTCTATTGCCTCTCCCGGCGCCTTGCCCTAGTCAGAAAGCCCAGTGCGGCGGGTACTTGTCCAGCACGTAACCGCCCACGCTGATCATCTTCCGCGACCGCCAGAACTTGCCTTCGCCGTCGTCCCATCCTGCCAGGTCGTCCTTGTGGCCCAGCCTCCTCAGCATGCTCCACTCCTTGCGCATCTGGTCGCGCCCGTTCGTGTCCCAGAAGCACATGCCGTCCGAGCCGGCCGCGTAGTTCTCGATGCCACGGAGCCGGTACTGCTCCGGCGACATGCGGCGCGGCATCACTTCCGGGTAGAACTTGACCGGCGTGCCCTTAGTCAGGCTCCCGAAGTAAGCCACGTCTGGCTCGACGTCGCGCCACGGGTAGGAGATGAGGTTGTCTATGAGCCCCTCCTCGATCCACGTGGGCACGTCCAGGCCGAAGAACAGGTTGGTCTCCTCGTTGCTCAGCACGTGGGCCGAGACCTCCAGCTTCCGGCCTTTCTTTTCGCCGATGGCGTCCAGCTCCCGGCGCAGCTTGCGCATGAAGTCCGTCATTACCCCTGCCCTGTATCGCAAGTACCGCTCGTCGTCTTCTGCAAGCTGCCGGGCGTCGAGACCCGTCTCCGCCTCGAACCCGTCCAGCAGAGGCTGCTCGTACAGCAGGAACGGCGCGCCCCGGTTGAATATCGGGTTCACCCCGTCGGCGTCGTACTTGTCCGTCGCCTCCTTGAACATGTTGAGCATCAGGTCGCGGACGCCCTCGTAGGCGTAGCTCATCCTGGCGATCTCCCGCCCGTCGATGTCCACGCAGCGCCACTCTGGATGCTCCGTGTAGAACCGCCCCGTGAAGAACTCCTCGAAGGGCGGCGAGCACTGGAACGCCTCCATCCGATTGCTCACGTGCACCTGCACGCCCATCGCGTGGCAGTAGTCGATGACCGTCTTCATCGGGTCGATGCCCTTGCCTGCGAGTATCTGGTGCGACTCGGCGTTCTGCCTGTCGCTGACGCGCGGGTAGTCGGTCGTGCTGTCCCCTATCAGGCCCCCGTACTCCGAAATGTAGTTGAGCACGTCGCCGCCGGCGCCCGGACACCAGAGCAGCGTCTTGAAGTCGGTGTCCCGGTACGGCTCCAGCCACTGCCAAATATCCTCGACGGTAGTGGGCCTCAACGTGCCGAAGTTGCTGAACCCGTCGTTCATGAAGAAGAGGCGCTTGGTCTCGCTACCGGCCCTCTCGGCCTTTATGGCCGCCACCTCGGCGTCCGAGAGGGGCACCAGCTTTACGTACGTGATGTACGCTGGGGTCGGTGCGCCACCTCCCTGCTGCGCCAGCATGATTTCCTCGCTCGTCAGGTCGGCGTACTTGAAGAAACGCTCGTCCGTGGTGAAGTTGTCCACCCGGCCGTTGGGAGCTTCCTCCCGGTTCATCGTCACGTAGGCCGGGTCGCTGGTCAGCTTGATCTTCAGCAGCGACGGCGTCCAGTTGCTCCACAGCCCTACGAATATCGCGTGCCAGCCGGACACCTCCAGGGGCAGGGTCAGGGGTGGCGCCTCCGTCTCCGGCCCGGCGAAGAGCAGGGTGCCAGAGACGCCCTCGGCCTCGTACGGCGTCGCCTGCCAGTGGTACTTAAGGTGCCCAGGGGTCACTGCTGTCTGCGGCTGGCAGACGCTCAGGTCAGAGATAACTATCGCCTTGGAATGGTCCATCGTGGCATCTCCCGTCGTTAAGAGTAGCGAGCCGAATGTTAGCACCTATCCACCCCGGCACCAAGCTCAGGCACGCCTCAATGTGGGCGCCAGTGCCAGCGCGATCAGGCTCGTCACAGCCACCACTACCCCGGCGCCGCCTATCGCCCACCTCACACCGACAGCCTCTCCCACCACGCCCATGGCCAGGTGGCCCAGCCAGCCAAAGCCGGTCGCGAAGACCCAACCTCCAATGACGCGGCCTCTCATGCCGTCCGGCACGTTCACCTGCAGAAGCGTCCACTCCATCGAGTCGAACATCGACGACATCGCGCCCACAACGGCAACAAGAGCAATCGCCGTAAATAGACCGGGACTGACCGCAAGCCCAAACAGGCCGAGTCCATAACCCATCGTGGCGCCGAGCAGCAGCGGGCCCTTACGCCTGAAATCGCCCAGCAGGGACAGCACCACCGCCCCGCCAACCGCTCCCACTCCCATGGCAAGCCTCAATGTACCCAGCCCCGACTCGGTGACCATCAGCTCGTCTCTCGCCAACGCGGCCAACACCGACAGATATGCGAAACCGAATATCTCCACGACAATCGCCATCCAGAGCAGGGTCGATACCGTAGGCATCCGCGCCATGGACAGGATTCCAACCGCCGCATCCCGGAAGATACTCGCCAGGGGTGTTCTAGCCCTCCCAACCGCCCTACCCGGCCCCGGTATGAACAGCACGATGGCCCCGCCAATGAGAATCGAGACCCCGGCTACCAGCAGCGCCTCAGGGATCCCCACGAACTCGGCTATCAGCCCGCTGGCGAACGCCCCGCCTGCGCTGACCGCCCTAAACCCGACGGAATGGAGCGATATGGCGTTCATCCGCGTCTCTGGGGGCACGACGTCGGTAATCAGTCCCTGCCTCGCCGGCATCTCGAAGGAGTTCACTACCCCTCCTACCGCCACCAGCACGAAGATAGGCCACGGACTGGAGGTCCAGCTCGCGGCTACCAACGCCATCAGCAGGACCGCGGCTCCCTTGATGAACGCTGTTACCGGCAAAATCCTGTTGCGCGGGAACCTGTCCGCAACGGCGCCGCCTATTGGCGCTGCAATGATGGCGGGCGCGCTCCGGAGGCCGAAAGTGGCTGCTGAGAGGAGCACCGAGTCGGTCCACACCAATACCAGCCAACCGACGACCAGCATCTCCGCCCACGTGCCGAGGCCAATGAAGTTCGAGCCCAGCCAGAGGGTGCGGTACGCCGGGCTCGCAAAGGCCTCTAACGTCTTGGGAGTCTTGGCTCTGACTCTTCCACCGCCTGCTGGTTCCTGCTCGTGACTCTGGTCCATGCCCCTAACAATAACGCGTTGCTTGCGGCCGTGATACCCGCAAAGCCGCAAGGCTCGCTCTCGACGGCAGTTGTAGAATGAGAGTAACGGCGGAGACTGTACACGTGCGGCAGGACGACCGTAGACCATGGACCTAACGCTATAGGAGTCCTCTCATGACAGGCGTGTTCAAGGCTTCCCTCGCAACCCTCGCGCTGACGGTGCTGGTAGCCGCGTGTAGTACGAACGGCGGAGCCCAACCGGAGGAGCGCGGCGACGCCACGCCGGTAACCAAACAAGTGTGGCCGGACAGTTGGCCGGTACCGCCGCTGCCTGTCATAGCGTTGGAGCACTCGAGCGGGCTGGTCTGGGGCTCTCCCAGCTCGTACTGCTGGCGCTTCGGAGAGGATGCCGACCCTGTCTGCGAGCAATACCTCCCCGGGTCTGGAGTCAATACCTACCCTGGGATCGTACCAGGCAAGCAGATTCACATCAGGGTCGACTCCGAGACGAGGCCGGACAAGATGTTCGCCCAGGTGTACACCAAGGACGGGAACATCATGGTCGACTTCTTGCAGCTTGGTACGAGGTATCCCGTGCTCGATCTCGACCTGGACCCCGGCGATTACCACATCCGCGTCGAAGGGCAGTGGCAGCACAACGAGACCACGGATTACGTCGAACGGCGGTACAACACGGTCGGCTACGTGTTCGGACTGAGCGTCCCCGGTACGGTCGAGCTGGTATCCGAGTGCTCAAGTACGCTGATCGGAGGCGACCTGAGTATAGTGTTGAGCTCCCTCGACGACCGGCTTCGCACCGCCATAGACAGCGCCAACGGCGCAGGATGCAGGTTCAATAAGCCCATTGCCCGCGTCTTGTTGGTCCTGGACAGCAATGACGCCGGGCCCTATAGCGAGACGTTCCACATCGACCCGCCGTCCCTCACCATCGGCTTCCCTCTGCCGGAAGACACTGCCTCGGAGAGCAGCGGCGGCCCGCTTCCGCCCGGCGACTACTCGCGCCGCGTAACCGCCCTCACTGCGGACGGAGAGGAGTGGCAGGCCCCAGGCGACTTCTTCCTGGAGACCGTGACCATAGCCGAGCGTTGACTGAGACCACTGTCATGGATATGATGCTGCCATAGCACAGGATCACTAAGGAGAGTCGCGGATGCTATCCAAGCTAGAGGCCAGAGACCGTTTCCAGGGCGTGGTGGTGCCTTTGGCCACCCTATTCAACGACGACCTATCCATCGACGTACAGGGCACCGCGGACAACGCCCAGTGGATCGTCGACCGTGGCGCCAGGCAGGGCAACACCGTATTCCTGATCGCCGGCTCCGGCGGCGACTTCACCGTCCTCAACATGGAGGAGCGCAAGCAGGTGATCGAGGCCGTGGCCAAGGTGGGCCGCGACAACGACGTCCCCATGATGGCCGGCGTCCAGAGCACCGACATCCGCGACACCATCACCCTCTGCCAGCTCGCCGAAGACAACGGCGTCGAGATAGCCCAGATCAGCGGCGCGTACTACTACACCGTGCAGGACGACGACACCATCGCGTGGCATGAAGAGGTCGCTAGGCACACCGGCATCGGCTTCTCGGCCTACAGCCACTGGTACAGCGGCTCGAAGTACGACGTGCCCGTGGAGGTCATCGACCGGCTGCTGGAGATACCCAACACCAACGCGGTCAAGTGGGGGTCCCCCAACATAGACGGCTACGTGCAGGGCCTGATGAAGTGGTCCGGGAAGTCGGCCCTCGTCAACAACGGCAGCCTCGTCATATACGCGGCCGTGCTCGGCTGCAAGGCGTGGATCAGCCACGTGCCGAATTTCTACCCAGAGTTCTGCTGGCGCACCCACGACCTGATGGAGCAAGGCCGTTTCACGGAGGCGCAGGAGTTCTTCGAGGGCTTCATGGGCGAGTACGGAAGGGTACGTGGCGCCATCGGCGGCCAGACCGCGGGCGAGGGCATCTTCGTCAAGGCGGCCATGGACGGAACCGGCCGCCGGGGCGGCCCCTCGCGCCTGCCCTCGCGGGACGCCGCCGTCTCGCAGGACACCAGAAACGCCTTCCAGCGCCTCGTCGAGTCCCACGCCGGAGCCCTGTCCGCCGTCTGAAGTGGGCTGAAACGGGCAGAACGTCGAAGGATAGTGACGTACATCCCAACTTGAGGGTGGTCCTCATCGGAGGATCTTCCCACGTCGGAAAGTCGTCACTCGCCGAGTCGTTGGCTGCCGTCCTGGGCTGGACCCATATCTCCACGGACTCGCTTGCCCGTCACCATGGCCGGCCGTGGAAACCGCATCCGGAGAAGGTGCCAGACGATGTGGCCGAGCACTACCTCTCCCTGTCGGTCGACGAGTTGATCACGGACGTACTACGCCACTACAGGGTCAACGTGTGGCCGAGGGTCGAGGCAATCGTCGCGTCTCACATCGACAAGACATCCACTGCTCGAATAGTCCTGGAAGGTTCGGCTCTGTGGCCTGAATTCGTGACAAGCCTGGACTTCGACAGAATCGCCGCGCTATGGCTCACAGCCAGCGAGGAAGTCTTTAGTCGAAGGATTCGCCATGGAAGCATGTATCGTTCCAAATCTTCTCGCGAACAAACGATGGTAGGCAAGTTCCTGGCGCGTACCCTTGCCTACGACTCGCAGATGGTCGAGGTTGTCAATCGCCACAGACTGACCCTCATAGATGCCTCGCAGTCCGATGTGGCCCAGCTTACAGAAAGGTGCCTGGAGGCACTCAGATTGCGCCGCCGGTAAAGCGTAATACTCTGCGCCCCGGCGCCATGTCGTAACCGGGCTGAGGCCGGACTACCGCACTACGTCCAGGCCCACCCAGTCCATCCCGATCTGGTCGAACCTGTTCCGCAGCTCCTCGACCACCGACTCCGGTATAGGTAGCTGCGTCTCCACGACCTGGATGTTCTCCAGCATGTGCGACGGGTTGCGCGTGCCCACTATCGCCGTGTGCGCGTCTTCGTGCGCCAGCACGAACCCCAGCGCCGTGGCTATCGGGTCTTCGGGCTCCCCCGGGATCGGCCCCATGGCGGCTATGGCCTGCGCGCGCTCGGCGAACAGCACGCGGACACCCTCGTACTCGGCGGGACTTACGTTGCTTCCCCAGACGGCGTTGGCGATGGGCCTCTTGGCGATGATCCCGACCCCTTGCGCTCGCGCCCTGTCGAAAATGTTGTGCCGGGCCTTCTGGTCTACCAGGTTGAAAGTCGTCTGCAGCGTGTCGAAAATGCCGCTGTCGACTGCCCACTCGGCCTCCTCGTTCTCCTGGCTGTAGCCCACGAACCGCGTCTTGCCCGCGTCCCTGGCCTTCAGCAACGCTTCGATCACGTCGTCCGGCGGCGGCGCCGGAATGTCGAAGGCGTGTAGCTGTACCAGGTCGACGTAGTCCGTCTTTAGCCTCTTCAGGCTGCGCTCTATCGTGCCGGTCACCGTTGCGCCGGTCCACGGCTCTCCATCGAACGGATCGGGCCCGTGTACGTGCCCCGCCTTGGTCGCCAGCGCAAACTCGGACCTGCGGTGGGAGACGTTTCTCCCCAGGAACTCCTCGCTGCGCCCGTAGCATTCCGCCGTGTCCAAGAAGTTGATGCCGGCGTCCAGAGCTTCGTTGAGCACCCTGCCCGCCTCTCCTGAGTCCTCCAGCGAGCCTATCTCCGCCAGGCCCACGCCGAGCCTGCTCACTTCCAGACCGGTCCTTCCAAGTATGGCTGTCTCCATGTCAACCCCCCTGTGTGCGCGGCAAATGGTACCATAGCCGCGCCGCAGGAGGCGCAGCACATGCCCAGAATGAAGGTCGGGCGGGCCATCGTAGAGACCCTCGCGCTGGAGGGGGTTGAGCACGTATTCGGCGTGGTCGGCTCGGCCACCCTCGAGATCATGGACGCCATGTACGGCCGCAGCGACATCCGCTTCGTAGGATGCAGGCACGAGCAGGGCGCTGGCTTCATGGCGCAAGGCTACGCCCGCGCTAAGGGACAGCCCGGCGTCTGCGTGGCGCAGAACGGCCCCGGCGTCACCAACCTGGTCACGAACGCCGCCGCCGCGCTCGTCTGCCACACGCCCATGGTGATCATCGGCGGCGCGTCGATGACCGGGCAGATGTACCGCAGCTCATTCCAGGAGCTCGATCAGCCGGGCATATTCCGTCCCGTCTGCAAGGAGGTGCTCCCGGTCAACAGCCCTGAGCGCGCCCCGGAGATTCTACGCGACGCCTTCCGCGTGGCCGCCTCGGGCAAGATGGGCCCGGTCTACGTCGACCTGCCCCGTGACCTGCTCAACGCCGGCGAGGTGGACATCGACCTGACAGCGCCCGCGGCGTACCGCCCCTCGCAGCGACCAGAAGGAGACGCCCGCAGGGTAGCCGACGCCGCCGCACTGCTGGCGAAAGCAAAGCGTCCGGTGCTCATAGCCGGCGGAGGCGTGGACTGGGGTCGCGCCGAGTCCGACGCGCTCCGGCTGGCTGAGGCTCTCGGCGCGGCAGTCGTCACCTCCTACGGCCACAACGACGCTATACCCAACAACCACCCCCTCTACATCGGGTCCATAGGGCGCGCCGGCGCCCCCGAGGCCGAGGAGGCCTGCCGGCAGGCCGACGTCGTGCTGGCGTTGGGCACACGCCTGGGACACTTCACCACCTTTTACGACAACAGGACCGTCCCGAAAGGCGCCGCAATCATCCAGGTGGAGATCGACCAGCGCGAGATAGGCCGCAACTTCCCGGTCGACGTGGGCATCCTCGGCGACGCCGGCGCTGTGGCCGAGTCGCTGGCTGGAAGGCTGCAAGACGCCGTTCCGCCGGCGGAGATCGAGCGTCGGCGCGAAGCCGTCGCCGCCCTGCGCCGCCGCCGCCGGGATCGTATCGACGCCGACGCCAAGCTGGACGGCCTGCCTATGAAGCCGCAGAGGGTCTACGTGGAGCTGCGGCGCGTGCTGCCGGAAAACACGGCGGTGGTCTTCGACGCCGGCGGCGGACCCGCGTTCGGCTTCGACCGCATCGACTACCACACGCCCAGGAGCATGTACACCACCATCGACCTCGCCTGCGTGGGCTCCGCGCTGCCCCACGCCATGGGCGTGAAGATGGGCGAGCCGGAGCGACCCGTCGTATCCATAAGCGGCGACGGCGGCTTCTTCATGAACGCGCAGGAGCTGGAGACGGCCTCCCGCTGGGCGGTGCCGGTGGTCAACATCGTCATGAACAATAACTCCTGGGGCTCCGAGAAGGCCTACCAGCGGGAGCTCTACGGCGGAAGGTACGTCGAGGCCGACCTCACCAACCCCCGCTTCGACAGGCTGGCCGAGATGTGCGGAGGCCGCGGCTTCTATGCCGAGCGCCCCGACGACGTGGCCGAGGCAGTCTCCGAAGCCCTCGCCTCCGACGTGCCCACGGTTATCGAGGTCCCCGTCGACCCCGACGAGCTACCCTACCCGGCCCGCGTCGCCGACGTCTTCCAGGACAAGGATTCTGAGACAGCCCGGTGACCGGGTATACTACGGGCTCATATCAACAAAGGATGTAATCATGAAGGTAATCAAAGCGGCAGATCGGGAAGCAGTGGACAACTCGCACCGGCCTATCTTCGAAGGTGGGAAGGTGGTGATGAACCCGTTGATCGACACGGACGACTCCGAGAGTTACCGGTTTAACGTGGTCAACTTTGTGTCCGGGGCACGGACGAAGTTCCATACCCACACGTGCGACCAGGTCTTGTACGTCACGAAAGGCAAGGGATTTGTGGGTACGCGCGACGAGAACGTCGAGATCACCGAGGGAGACACGGCGCTGATCCCCGCCGGCGAGGTGCATCGCCACGGGGCGAGGGACGAAGCCGACTTCTCCCACATCTCTCTACAGACGGGGCAATGCGTCACCGAGGTGGTCGACTAGGAAGAACTGGATCTTCCCTTCCACCCCGCACCCTGAAGCAGGCCACCCAAGGGAATTCATCATGGACGTGCTGAATGCCTAGGGTCAGCGGCGTCAACACGACCGACATTCTGGGCGCCATCCGCCTGGGCTGCCGCACCATGTCGAGCGTCTTCAACGCCGACGATGACAACGTGCCCTTCTTCGGATCCACCGTGCGCCCCGAGGCGCAGCTCACCTTCAGCCCGGACTGCTCCGAGGCCCACGTCCCGGGACGCCACCTGAACGCCATGCTCACCGCCGAAGCCGTCGCCGGCGTGGAGTTGGACGAGAGCGCCGTCGAGAATCACACCCGCGCGACCTTCCTATCCTACGGCGGCTCCGTAGCGCTGCCACTGAACCGCGACCGCGTGGGCGGGCAACTGGTCAACTTCCGCGCCCACAACGTGCGCGAGGGCTTCCACGCCCTGTACGCCCTGGTCAAGTACCGGCAATCGGAGCAAGCGCGCCACACCGCCGAGGCAAGCATCGACGCCATATTCGACCTCTGGGACCCGGTAGACGGATGGGACGAGGCCCGGCTCGCCGGCGACTACGGTCTGAGCCTCTTCAGTGACTTGACCTTCATAACCGGCCTAGCCCGCGCAATCGGCCCGCTGGTCAAGTACTACCGAGCCACCGCCTACCAGCCCGCCCTGGAGCTTGCGACGGTGCTGAAAGACAAGGCCGTCGCCGAGTTCTTTACCCCCGCCGGTGAGTACGACAGGCAACTGTTCGGCCGCCACACCCACTCGACGACCTGCGTCATGTCCTCGCTTGCCCAATTGGCAGACCTGACCAGGGACGAAGGGCTGCTCGACCGCGTGAAGGCCTTTTACGACAACGGCCTGTGGCAGATACGGGACGCCTTGGGGTGGGTCATTGAGTCCTCAGCCCCCGATTCGGACCCCGACAAGGGGGAGGTCAACAACACCGGCGACATAGTCGAGACCGCGCTGATACTCGGCCGCCACGGCAACCCCGAGTACTACGAGGACGCCGAGCGCATCGTCCGTTGCCACATGCTGCCGTCACAGCTCCGGGACGTCTCTTTCATCGAGGAGACGCCCAACCCCGACGGCGAGGACGGTCGCCACAACGTCGCCGACCGGCACCTGGGGGCGTTCGGCTTCCCGGCGCCCTACGGCCACGAGCCCGTGGGATCCACCCGCGTCAGCTTCAACATGGACATAGTTGGCGGCTCCGGAGCATCGTTATGCGAGGTCTACCGCGAGGCTACCCGCCGCGACGAGGCGGGCCACTGGGTGGACATGCACTTCGACCACGAGACCGACGCCATAAGGGTCGAGTCACCCTACACCCATTCCGCGCTGCGAGTCACGTTGAAGAAGCCGGGCCCACTCTTCGTCCGCATCCCTTCCTGGACAGACGAGGGCCAGATAGAAGTGCGCGGCGCCAACTCCCCAGTCTCAGGCGCAGAGCCCGCTGAGCCCGGAACGCCAAGGCTAGCCGGCGGTTACCTCTACCTGCCGAGGCCCGCCGTCGGCAAGCCCGTCTCCATCACATTCCCGCTTTCCAGACGCGAGATCACACTGGAGCACCGCACGCGCAGCATCAGGGTAAGGCTGCGAGACGACGAGATCGAGGCAATGGACAACCACGGGGCCGACCTGACTTTCTTCCCGCCCATCGAGTAGCGGCTCGGACTGCCAGCCCCTCCCTCCTTACTGCGGGCCATCCGCCTGCCTTTCGACGCGCCACGTGGTTAGCATCACTCCTACGGCAATCAGCCAGATGCAGAACGCGGCTCCCACGATACGGTGCATGATCGTCACCGAGTCGACCCATATGAGCTGCATTCCCAGACCTATGACGGCGAATGCGACGGCGGCCTTCCTCAGATTTCCACCGCCCCGCCACTGGTACACGGCGCCGACGACAAGAGCGACTCCGGAGACCGCGAACCCAGCCTTGCCAGTGAGCCAGCGCAGGGTTGCTGTAGCTTCCACCCATGCCGGAACGGCAACGCTCGCGTCGGGCAGATGGTACGCCGCCAGCAGGACGGCGCACGCCCCCGATACCGCCGTGATGATGCCGGCCGCGCCGAACAGGTACGAAACGACTGGTGCGCCCAGGCCGTTCCGGAAGGTCCCGATTCTAGACAGGCCCCAGGCCGCCACCAACAGGGTCACCCCCGAAATGAACCGCGCGGCGCCGCCCGCCGCGTATGCGCCCCGGTCTTCCGCGATCGCGCGCAGCGACTCGATCAGGGTAGCCTGGTCCGTGTCGCCCGCGACGCGCAGCCCTACCATAGCTACCGTTGCGGCCGCCGTGAGCAACAGGAACACGCCGGCCATGCGGGCGTAGCCGTCCGGCGCGCGTGTGATTGGGGACCTTGCTGTAGTGGTGTTGGACATCTCGTATGCCGCTCCTAGCCTCACTTCTTCATGTTTCTGATGTCGGTGAGGGTGTCGTTGATTCTGAATACCACGAGCAATACCTCGGCATAGACTCGGACAACTAGGGGCCCCAGTACTAGGACAGCCAACCCCAACGCCCTTTCCGTTCCCTCTGGTGCCGCCACCAGCACCACAAGGCCGCCGACAATCACCACGACCGTGACTATCCAATACACCACCTGGATGAGTATCGGCGTGACCATCCGGCGGAATGTCAGGAAGTCGCCCATCTGTTGTTCCCCCCTTTGTTTCGAATGGGATTTATCCTACTACACGGCCCTACACTCAGTGGGCCGCATGAAGCCAGTCAGCCTTCCCATGGAGTCCCATCCAATAGGCCGGCGCCTGCCCGATGCAGCCCACCAGTCTCAGATTGACGGGCCCGGCGGGCCGCTGCTAGACTCGCTCCCGGCGGTACGCCTCCGGGAGTCTGCATGATCTACGACGGCCACGCCTACTGCTTCCCCGACCTGCGGGGTAACGGAGGCTTCGCTGACCGGGACGAGTTCCAGCGCCACGTACAGCTTGCGGTCGCGGGGATGGGTCACAGCCGCGAGCCCTGGCGCAAGCGCGACCGCGCCCCGGCTGACACCAGCGCCCTCGCCGACATGTCCAGGGGCTGGTCGTTCGACGCCCTCGAGGACGCCAACCTCACGGCCTCTCGCGGCCGCTTCGAATGGACCGCCGGCGGTGAGACCTACGTCAAGCAGCTCATGCCCCCGTCCATAGCCGACATGGACTACGACGCCGACAGCCTGATCGCGGAGATGGACTACGCCGGGGTGGACATGGCGATGCTCCACCGGACGGCCTACCTGGGCATCGGCAACGACTTCGTCGCGAACTGCGTACGGCAGTACCCCGACCGCCTTCAGGGGCTCGCTTTCATAGAGCCCTGGCTCGTGCAGCCGGAGCCCGACGCCTGTATAGCCAAACTCGACGAGGCGATCAACCGGCAGGGGCTCTCCGCCCTCCAGTTCATGCCTATGTTCCTCAGCGCATACGAGCAGTACGAGGACTGGGACGCGCCAGGGTTCAAACCCTTCTGGGACGCCGTGGCCGAAATGGCCATCCCCGTCTTCTTCACGCTTGCCCCCCGCAGCGCGACCGTGGACTCCTACATAGACGAGCCGAAGGTGCTCCGCAGGTGGATGGAGGCGTACCCAGACGTCGTGGTCATCTTCACCCACGGCTTTAGCTGGCGCACCTTCCGCGAAGGCGACACGATGAATCTCCCGGACGAGCTCTTCCAGGAGGTCCCCTCAGATAGCCCCAACTTCTACATGCAGCTCGTGGTCTCCGTCACGCTCGGCGCCCGCTGGCCGTACCCAATGCCGCAGTTCGAGCCGGCGATGGAGAAGCTGGTGGAGCGTATAGGAGCGGACAAGCTGATGTGGGGCTCCGACCACCCCTTCGAGATGCTCCACTACACCTTCAGGCAGTGCCTCGACCAGATTCGCAACTACGACAACGTACTGAGCGCCGGGGACATTGGCGCCATTACGGGTGGCAACATGGCCCGCGTCATGGGCCTGCCGGACGCACGGGAAGGACAGTCATGAGGATACTGCTCGTCGGATGCGAGTACGTCGGCACTACGACCCTCGCCAAGGAGATATACCGCTGGGGCGCCGAGCAGATGGGCGCCGACTTCGGCCTCTTCCACGACCACTGGAAGATTCCCAACGTCACCGGCCACTGGCCCATCGACACCGACAGCTTCATGGCCGAGGATGAGCAGGAAGGCCTTCTCGCCCTGGCGCCGAAGGTCAAGGAGCAGATGCAGCGCCACAGCCTCTACTACCACATACAGCCCGGCGCGTTCAGGAAGGGCCACGAGGAGGAGCAGGGCTTCTACTCGGACTACCTGGCCGTCGGAATGCACATCGAGGACTCAGTCTACGGCCCGCTCTACTTCTACTACGGGGCCGATGGCCAGCCCGGCGCCCGCAGCATCGTCAAGAAGACTGTCGAGAGGGCCCTACTGGAGGCAGCGCCCGACTTCGTCCTCGTGCTCATGGAGGCATCTCCAGACACGATACGCAGCCGGATGAAGGCAGACCCGCATCCCCGGCAGGTCGTCCTGGAAGCCGACGTTGAGCACGTCCTGAACAGGTTCCGAGAGGAGTATGAGCGGTCAACCATCCCTAACCGCTTCTCTCTGGACACCACCTCCGCCACGGTGGAAGAAACGCTGGCAGAGTTCGCCGGTAAGATCCAGCCGTTACTCTCGTCCGACGACACCGAAAGGCGCGAGCGGCACAAGTGCCGCAGCCAAACTTAAGGTGCTGCTGAAAAACGGGGTGTGCAGAGGGGCGAAGCCTCTTTGCCGGGAGTCTGAGGGTGTCCCTCAGATATAATTCCTCTCTTCCCTGGGAACAGGGAAGAGCCCAGAAGAAGATGTGGAAGAGTTCTTCCTCAGCCTGGTGGGTCTAGGCGGTCATGTCATGCGTGTGGGAATCGACACGGGAGGCACCTTCACCGACCTGGTGGCCATCGACCACGATGGTGACCAGATACTGGTCGCCAAGCGGCCATCGACGCCGCGAGTCCCCCATGAGGGCGTATTCGACGCGTTGGAGGCCTCGGGCATAGGCCCGGAAGGCATCTCCTACCTCGTCCTCGGGACAACCATAGCCATCAACGCCCTCCACCAGAGGTCGGGCGCGAGGGTGCTCTACCTGACCACGAAGGGGTTCGAAGATGTCCCCTTCATCCAGCGCATAAACCGTCGCCACCACTACGACCTCTCCTGGATCAAACCCGCCCCCTTCGCCCAGCGCCGGGACTGCATCGGGGTAAACGAGCGCATATCCAAAGACGGGAGTGTCCTGGCCCCGCTCGCGGACGCCGAGCTCGCGCGCATCGCCTCCGTCGTTCGTATCCGCGTGGCCGAAACGCAGGGCCCCATTGCCCTAGCCGTCAACCTCCTGTTCAGCTATGCCCATCACGAGCACGAACAGAGGCTAGGCCAATTCCTCCGGGACGAGTTCCCGCACCTGCCCGTGTCGCTCTCCCACCGCGTCGCCCCCGTGTGGAGAGAGTACGAGCGTGGCACCACTACCCTGGCCGACGCCTACGTCAAGCACCTTGTGGCCGGCTTTGCGGGCGATGTCGACGCGGGTCTCAAGGAACGGGGCCTGAAGGTGCCGCTTCAGCTGATGAAGTCCAACGGTGGCCAGATGGTCGCCGCTTCCGCCCGTGAATATCCCGTTCAGCTTCTCCTGTCAGGTCTCGCCGGTGGAGTCATCGCCGGACGCTACTTCGGAGATCTGGTCGACAGCCGCAGTGTGGTAACGCTGGACATGGGCGGAACCAGCACGGACGTCGGACTTGTTGTCGACGGAGAGTACGGCTTCACGACCGAGTACCAGGTCGAGTGGGGACTCCCGGTCGCTACCCCCTTCATCGACGTGACCACCATAGGGGCGGGCGGCGGCTCCATCGCCTGGATCGACAAAGGCGGCTTCCTCAAGGTCGGCCCGCAGAGCGCGGGCGCTGAGCCTGGCCCGGCCTGCTACGGCGCTGGGGGCACAGACGCCACGGTCACCGACGCAAACCTCGTGCTCGGCTGGCTCAATCCCGACTACTTCCTGGGCGGCCGCATGAAGCTGGACCACGACAAGGCGGTCAAGGCCCTGGGCCGCGTGGCCGAGAGACTGGGTACTGGGGTTGAGGAAGTCGCGCTGTCTATCGTGCGGCTTGCCAACGAGAACATGGCCGACGCCATAAGGCTAGTGACGGTGGAGCGCGGTATCGACCCCAGGGACCTCGATCTGGTAGCCATGGGAGGAGCCGGGCCGCTTCACGCCGTCGCCTTGGCCGACGCGGTCGGCATCGGGCGCGTGATCATACCGCCCAACGCCGGCCTCGCATCCGCTTTCGGGACCCTGGTGGCCGACCTCCGGGTCGACCGCTCGTGGACACACGCGTACCGCTCCAACGCCCTGGACGTAGACCGAATCGACGAGCGCTTCGAGTCCCTCACCATGTCCGCGCTTGAGGACCTTGCCTCTGAGGGCTTCGACGGCGAGCCGCTCGTACAGCGGTCCATCAGCATGCGCTACATGGGCCAGAACTACGAGCAGGACGTGTCGGTGCCTCCGGGGCGCATCACCAAAGCCGCCATCCATGACGTCTTCGGCCGCTTTCATCGCCAGCACCAGGGCTTCTACGGCTACGAGATGCCCGGCGAAGTAATTGAGCTCATCCACTTCAACGTCAGCGTCATAGGAGCGGTCCCGAAGGTGCGCCTGCCCCTGTGGCGCGGCGCCCCTGGAAAGGGAGCGACCCCCGCGTTACGCCCTGTACACCTGGGCCAGGAAGGCGCCCGGGACTGTCCCGTATACTTCAGGCACGAGCTTGCGCCGGGCAGCGTCATCCAGGGGCCGGCCGTGATCGACGACGCCGACTCGACCGTCGCCCTACCGGCTGAGAGGCGGCTCACCGTCACCGACCGCGGAATAGTAATCATAGACTAGGAGGGCTACTGAAGAACAGGGAGTGCAGAGGGGCAGAGCCCCTTTGCCGGGAGTCTGAGGGTGTCCCTCAGATATAATCTCTTTCTATCTTCCTGAAAGGGGAGCGCCCGAAGGAAGGTCTGGGAGTGTTCTTCCGCAGCCTGGTAGGAGGCAAGACATCGCGCACGACGGACCCGCCATAGACCAAGTCACGCTGAGCGTACTCCACAACAAGCTGGTCAACATCTGCCGCGAGATGGGTATCGCCATGATGAAGACCTCCTACTCGACCATCTTCAACGAGGGCCTCGACTTCTCGTGCGTGATCTTCAACCGCAACGGCGACATGATCGCGCAGGCGGAGTTCTGCCCAGCCCAGCTCGGGGCAATCCTCTACACCATCAAGTGGGCCATCGAGGAGTACGGGCTGGAGAACTTCGAGCCGGGCGACGTCGTTATTCACAACGACCCGTACCGCGGTGGCTGCCACATGCCGGAGCACGCCGTGATCAAGGCCGTCTACCACGAAGGAGAGATCTTCGGCTTCGTTGCGAACATCGGACACGTCGCCGAGATCGGAGGCATGGCGCCGGGATCGTTCGCCGCCACCGCCACCGAGGTCTACCAGGAGGGACTGCGCCTTCCGCTGGTCAAAATCATGCGCCGGGGCGAGTATGCCAAAGATGTCTGGAAGGTGATCCTCACCAACCACCGCACGCCTTCCCATACCTGGGGCGACTTCCATGCCATGATCGGGTCGCTCCACGTTGCCGAGGAGCGCCTGAAAGACTTGCTGGACAGGTATGGCGTCGACTTCGTCAACCAGGCCAACGAGGAGCTCATGGACCATGCCGAACGCTGGATGCGGGAGGAGATACGCCGCATCCCCAACGGCGACTACTACTTCGAGGACTGCGTAGAGGACGACGGCGTAACCAACGACCCGACCTGGATACGCCTCAACCTCGTCGTACGGGGAGACGAGCTCATAGCGGACTACAGCGCCTCGGATGCCCAAGCCCAGGGCATCATCAACTGCACCTACGGGGTCACGGCTTCAGCCACCTACAACGGCATCTTCCACGCCACCGACAAGGAGATTCCGCACAACTCGGGCGCCTACCGCCCCATCAAGATCATCGCCCCGCCGGGCAGCGTGGTAAACGTCCAGCACCCTGGCCCATCGGTCGGCGGCAATACAGAGACCCACCCCAGGATCGTCGACATAGTGTTAGGCGCCCTCAGCCAGGCGGTGCCCGACCGGGTGGCCGCCGCAGAGGGAGGGTCCTCCTGCAACTTCCTGTTCGGCGGCGAGCACCCGGAGACCGGAGAGTACTACGTGGTCTACAACTTCGAGGGCTGCGGCTGGGGCGGAAGCGCCAGCCGGGACGGCAACAACGCTGTTGTGGTACCCAATGGCAACTGCCGCAACACACCCGTTGAGGTGTTCGACTCCCGTTACCCGTGGCGCACCATCTCCTACGAGCTCGTCCAGGACTCTGCGGGGCCGGGCCGGTACCGTGGCGGTCTCGGGATCCGGCGCGTCCTGGAGGTTGTAGAACCTGCCAAAATCACCGTCAGCGCGGTCTTTGAGCGGGTGAGCGTCAACCCTTGGGGGCTGTTCGGTGGAGGGTCCGGGGGCAACGCGGCTGTGCTCGTCAAGAAGAAGGGCGACGACAGGTTCAGGACCTTCTCCGAAGTCTACGGCACGGTGAGCGCCGCCAAGTTTGCCAACTGCGTCGTCGAGGCGGGGGACCAGGTGCTGATCGAGTCCCCGGGCGGCGGAGGCTTTGGCCCCACCCCCGAGCGCGAGGTCAACAGGGTGTTGGACGACGTCAGCCAGGGGTTCATTTCAGCGCAGGCAGCCAGAGACCTCTATGACGTCGGGGTAGAGCGTGTAGACAGACGCCTGGCCATCGACCACGAAGAGACCGCCCGGCTCAGAGGCCGCTGAGGAGGGATACGTGGGCTCTTGGGAGCTTCTCGATCTGGACTGGTGGGAGACGAAGGTGCAGAACTGCGAGTTCTGCGGCCAGATGATCCCGCGTCGGCAGTGGGTGTCGGAGCACCAGGGACAGCGTCGTGTATTCCACAGCCCCGACTGCGAACAGTTATGGCTGAGCTACTGGGTGCCCAGGCACGGCTACACCTTCCCAGAGGTGCGAAGGAGGTAGCTGTAGCGCCCCTGGCTACTGGCCGTATACCGCCGTGTCGGGGTAGAAGTCGGCCCACGCCCAGTCGAAGGCAGTCGCGTACGGCACCTGCTTCAACACCTCGCCGCGAAGCTCTCCCTTGACCGCGCTCCCGGTTCCGGGGTCCCAGGTCGAGCCCGTCTCCACGTCGGTGAGCGCCCCATCGCGCCAGACGAACTCCAGCTCCCTGCCCCCGGCGCGCCTCACGTAGATGTGTGCCGCCCTCGTTTCGGAGTTGGCGTATACCAGCAGTGGCACTTCCCCAAGCCGGTCGTTCACCGCTACCTCGGCGCTGACCGCCGGCCAGGGGTACGCTTTGGCGTCCTCACCCAGCGAGACCCCAAGCACGTAGATGTCCTGGGTGAACTCGAACGGATCGTAGGTCAACTCGAAAGAGCCTGTCTCATAAGTCGTGCAGTGGGGTATGGAAGAATATAGTTGTGGCCATCCTGGCCGCGATGGAGAGATGGATGCCGCTGCGAGCGATGGACCGAGAACAGATGTGGCTGATGCCTCCGAGCCTGGGCGACCTGATCCCTGCCGAGCACCCTTCGCGGTTCGTGGCCGAGGTGGTGGACGCACTCGACCGAGAGGACTGGGCGGAGCTTGGGGTGGAAATAGACGGAGGTGATCTTGGGCCTCCTTCGTACCATCCTCGAGCGCTGTTGAGCGTGTGGCTGTACGGCTTCATGACCGGAGTGCGCTCGTGCCGCAAGTTGGAGGCGGCCTGCCGGGACCAGATACCGTACCTGTGGTTGACGTGCGTGCAATATCCGGACCACAACACACTCTGGAGGTTCTACAAGAGCCACCGCCAGGCGATGAGGAGGCTGTTCAAGCGTACGGTTCGGATGGCGGTGAAGATGGAGTTGGTGGACCTGGCGTTGCAGGCGGTGGACGGGACGAAGGTTGGAGCCAACGCATCGAAGGCCAGGACATACGATGCGGAGGGACTGCGGC
Source organism: Dehalococcoidia bacterium (assembly GCA_965262055.1). Lineage (GTDB taxonomy): Bacteria > Chloroflexota > Dehalococcoidia > Lucifugimonadales. The sequence goes on along the minus strand of CBDHEI010000002.1, from coordinate 3,175,418 downwards.
GGCTCTTGGAGCGGCTTGAGCGTGCGATAAGCGACCTGGAGTCCCAGAACGAATCGGGAGAGGATGCTCCAACCGCCCAGTTGCCGCAGGAGTTGTACGACAACAGGGTCCTGAGAGAGCAGGTGCGCCAGGCGATGGACGATCTTTCGAACGAGGAGGGACGGCGCATCAACCTGACCGACCGAGAGGCTCGTCTGATGAAGACACGCCAGGGCGTCATGCCCGGCTACAACGCGCAGGCGATGGCCTCGCCCGCACGGACTGCCGACGGACAGCGTGCAGGCATGCTGATCACGGCGGTCGAGGTGGTGGACGAACCGGACGACCACGGCCAGTTGACTCCGATGCTGGACAAGGCCGAGGACAATACGGGCGCCAGGGCGGACATGACGTTGGCCGATGCGGGCTACCATTCGGGGCAGGCGCTGGAGGAGTGCGCCAGCAGGGGCCAGCGGGTGGCGATGCCAGAGTCCCAGCGCCGTGCGCTGCGGCGTCCGTACCACAAGGACCGATTCACCTACGACGAGAGCAGCGACAGCTATAGATGCCCCCAGGGTCAGGCGTTGCGCTTCATACGCATCAAGCGCAATCATGGGGTGCCGATGCGGCGGTACCGGGCCTCCGGCGCCGTCTGCCGGGCGTGTCCTGCCTTCGGGACCTGTACGAAGGACGCTCGTTATGGTCGCGCACTGGAGATAGGGCCTCACGATGCTGCGCTGCGTGTCCACCGTGAGTGGATGTCGACCGAGGAGGCGAGCCGGTCCTATGAGCGCAGGCAAGGGCTGATCGAGCCGGTCTTCGGGATCATCAAAGACCAGCAGGCAGGCCGCAGGTTCCTGCTGCGCGGCATCGCCAATGTCGCGGCCGAATGGACGCTGCTGGCCACGGCCTTCAACCTGCGCACCCTCTGGCGCATCTGGCGGGCCGGGGCGGACATGTGGCGTCACGGACGTACCTCTTGGACGGCAACTTCGGCCCGAATCTGGGGATGCCAGGAGCGCCAGACCGCCATCCTCCCCGCACACGGACTGCCATGACACGCCAACCCGGCCCCCAGCGGATCCGACCAACCAATGCAGTGCTCCCCATCACCACCAACAACCCTTTGTGAGACAGGTTCGAAAGGGTTGTCCACCTTCAACACCAAGGTGTCGGGGTGCTCGTTCCTCCATGACTTCCAGGGCAGTACCGCCACCGGGATCATCTCCAGCCGTGTTCCTTTGTAGGGACCCTTGAGCGCCTGCCCCAAGGGTTGCGACCAGACGCTGCCGGTCTCGTGGTCCCACCACGTCATCGCCTTCAGGTACAGCTTCCCGAAGTTCCCGAACACGTGGGCCTTGCCTTCGATCCGCCGGTCGTGCACGAGACCGGTGTTGCAGATCGGTCACCACGTGACCAGCACTGGCACGCCCGCAACCTCATCGTTGACCATCTCCCGCGAGAAGAGCTCCCTCACAGGGTAGGCCCTGGCCTCCCCGTCTATCGCCAGCCCCATCACGTGGTCATCGTCCTGCAGGCCCGCCTCCTCGGCGCGGACCAGTACCGGGTCGTAGATCGGGAGAATGTCGTCCTTACCCAGTACCCGCGCAAAGTCCGGGAACGCCTCCGCCACAGAGGGGTCCATCCCGACCCCTCCCAGCGGGTCCGTTAGCACGACCTCCTCGTCGTCTCCGGGGGAGACCGTACCCGAAGCGTCCGCACTCTCCGTGTCCGTCGCTGCTGTCGACGGTTCCTGCGTCTCGCCCCGCGCGGCTTCCGAAGAAGCTTCTGTCTGTGGAGACGTCGCGTCGCCCGAGACTGCCGGACCAGCCGCATCTCGCTCCGGGCTCGTCCGCCCGACGTTCAGCGCGACGGCAATCAGCACCGCCACCCCTATCAGCACAGCAGCCGCTACACCGGCCCAGGCAAGGCGTAGACGGTTCACTGCCCTCTTTCCCTAGTGCTCGTGTAGCTATACATTAGCTGCTTATCCCTTAGATGCGCCCTACGCGTGGTCGATGCTCGGCGCTCGCGTTGACTTTGCAACTGGCCAGATCCTAGAATGGCAGCCCGTCCATAGGAGGTACCTGATGGCCACATACATACTCATGGGAACGCTCACCGAGGAGGGCAGAAAGACCGTAAAGGAGCGGCCGCAGCGCGTCCTGGAGGTCAACAAGGAGATCGAATCCTTCGGAGCCAGGGTCATCGCGCAATACGTGGTGCTGGGTCTTTACGACTTCGTCACCGTGCTGCAGGCCCCCGACAACGAGACCGTGGCCCGGATCTCGGCGGAGTTCGGTTCACGTGGCACCCTCAGCCTCATGAGCATGCCGGCCTTCGACGTCAGCATATACATACACCAGATAATGGGCTCCCACGCCGAGGATGACGCGGGCGGCGGCTAGAGAGGCTGGCGTCCGGCGATTCCGGCGTCGACCTCGTGCCAGTAGTCGATCTTCGCCTCGCCCGAACGCCAGCACAGGTGGACTTCTCTCCCCTCGCGCAGCGCCGGGAAGTCCACCAGGCCGTCCTCCACGCGCCGCACGATGATCCCCTCCTCCGTTATGGCGGCTATCCCACGCTGTATTGAGGCGATTGCCTCGTTCAGCTCACTCTGAATGCGGCTCAGCCGGCCCCCCAGCTCGCTGCCTCCATTCGAACCCATCCGGCCCCGTAGCTCCACCAATTCTTTCTCCAGGTCCGAGAGCCGCCGGACGAACGGGCGCATGGCCCCGAAGCTCTCTTCTAGCCAACCTACCAGCCCCTGCGCCTCTTCCAGCGTGAAGTACCTGTCAGCCATGACTCCCCGTTAGCGCCGCCCACAGGCGGTATTGCGTTCAGCCCCAATATACCACCCCGGCGCCGCTCCGCCGCCAGTCCCTTAACGCATCGCGAATACTAAGGATTGGACGTTGACCCGGAAGTCTGACAGTGCTATTCTTGTGAAACTTTGCACAAACAGCCTCGCGCATAGTGTAGCGGTTGCCGTTGGACAGGCCCGCAGTGGGCTTGACGGCCAAAGTCACGCTTTGATAGATTCTGTCCGGCTTCCGGGAGTCCCCGGGCCGGAGGAGAGGCATTAAGGCTGCATGTCGAAGATAGACCGCTACTCGTCTAGGCTGGCAATCGTCGTGCTGGCCGTGCTGTTGGTCCTGCTGGCCGTAGGCTGTACTCCTGAGCACAACCAGTCGACCTTCGACACTACGGGCCCGGTGGCCCGGTCGCAGCTAACCCTCTTCTACTGGATCCTGTGGACCGCGGTCTTCGTATTCATAGTCGTAGAGGGCATCCTCATCTACGCGGCGGTCAAGTTCAGGCGGAAGCCGGGCGACCCGGACCCGGAGCAGACCCACGGGAACACCCCGCTCGAGATAGGCTGGACAGTAGCCCCGGCGCTCATCCTAGCCGTCGTCGCGGTGCCCACGGTCACCACCATCTTCGACAACGCTAACTCCCCGGATCCCGACTCCCTTACCATCGATGTCGTCGGCCACCAGTGGTGGTGGGAGTTCAACTATCCCCATCCCGACGGCTCCGACGCCACGACGGTAGTCTCGAACGAGCTCCATATACCCGTCGACGAGGTCATCAACATCAACCTGGACTCCAAGGACGTGCTGCACAGCTTCTGGATCCCGAAGATCGCCGGCAAGGTCGACCTCGTGCCGAACCATCCGAACACGATGTGGATCCTGGCCGAGAAGCCCGGCGAGTACTACGGACAGTGCGCCGAGTTCTGCGGAGTCGCCCACGCCAACATGAGGTTCCGGGTAATCGTCCATCCGCAGGAGGAGTTCGATACCTGGCTCACCGCGCAGGCGCAGGACGCGGCAGTCCCCACCGACCCGCTCGCAATCGCTGGTAAGAACCTCTTCGAAGGCGACGCCCGGTGCTGGTCCTGCCACACCGTGGCGGGCTCAACGAGAGCCCGGGGTGAGCAAGGGCCCAACCTTACGCACGTCGCCAGCAGGGGCCACATCGCCGCCGGTATTATGGAGAATACGCAAGCCAATCTGCGCAAGTGGTTGGAGGATCCCGCCGACGTCAAGCCGGGCAACCTTATGGCCAGGGACGCAGAGGTCTACAACGACCCCGCCAGAGAACTGACAGAAGCGGATATCTCCGCGCTCGTAGCCTATCTGCGGGGGCTAAAGTAGACGGGCCGCGGCCCGAATCTTAGTAGGCTGCTAAAATACGGCGTGTGCAGAGGGGCGGAGCCCCTTTGCCGGGAGTCTGAGGGTATCCCTCACATACAAAATCTCTACCCTTCCTGTCCAGGAAGGGATCTGAAGGAAGGTCTGGAAGGATTCCTCCACCACGTTTGGACGTACTAGCAGGAATGAATGAGGTAGCCAGAAGATGACTACGCTCGCTATACCGCTGCCAAAGAGGCCGGCCCACCCCACGGGGGTGATGGCATGGCTGACTACCATAGACCACAAGAAGATCGGCATCCTCTACGGTGTGTCGGCGTTCATCCTGTTCATTACAGGAGGCCTGGAGGCGCTGTACATGCGCGTCCAGCTCGCCCGGCCGGAGCAGGACCTCGTCAGCCCGGAGGTCTTCAACCAGCTCTTTACCATGCACGCCACGACGATGATCTTCCTGGGCGTCATGCCCCTAGGAGCAGCGTTCTTCAACTTCGTCATACCGCTGCAGATAGGCGCCAGGGACGTGGCCTTCCCACGTCTGAACGCCTTCAGCTACTGGACCTTCCTGGCAGGCGCGATCCTCCTCAAGCTGAGCTGGTTCTTGGGCGGAGCGCCCAACGCGGGCTGGTTCGGGTACGCTCCGATCACGGGCAGCGACTTCAACCCAGGCCACGGCATCGACTTCTGGGCCGTCAGCCTGCAGGTGCTGGGTATCGCTTCGCTGGCCGCGGCCTTCAACTTCATCGTGACGATAGTCAACATGCGCGCCCCGGGCATGTCGCTGATGCGGATGCCTCTCTTTACGTGGATGACCCTCGTCACTTCTTTCCTGCTGGTGCTGGCCTTCCCGGTAATAACGGTGGCGCTCATCGAGTTGATGTTCGACCGCTTCTTCGGGATGAACTTCTTTAGCACCGGAGCCGGCGCCAATCCCCTGCTCTGGCAGCACCTCTTCTGGATCTTCGGCCACCCGGAGGTCTACATCCTGATCCTGCCTGCCATGGGAATAGTCTCGGAGATCATCCCAACCTTCTCCCGCAAGCCGCTCTTCGGCTATCCCGTCGTCGTCCTGTCCGGCGTCATCATCGGCTTCATGGGCTGGATGGTCTGGAGCCACCACATGTTCACCGTGGGGCTCGGCCCTGTGGCCAACTCGGTTTTCGCCCTGAGCACGATGGCCATTGCGGTGCCCACTGGCGTCAAGATATTTAACTGGATAGGCACGATGTGGAAGGGGTCCATAGACTTGAGGACCCCGATGCTCTTCGCGATCGGCTTCATCTTCCTGTTTATCATCGGCGGCCTGAGCGGCGTCATGCACTCCTCCGCCGCCTCGGACGCCCAGCAGCAGGACACCTACTTCATCGTCGCCCACATCCACTACGTGCTCTTCGGCGGCAGCATCATGGCTATCGCCGCGGGCGCCTACTACTGGTTCCCCAAGATCACCGGACGCCTCATGAACGAGGCGATGGGCAAGCTCAACTTCTGGCTGGTGTTCATAGGCATGAACATCACCTTCTTCCCGATGCACTTCGTCGGACTGGACGGCATGCCCCGCCGCATCCACTCATTTGACTCCGATATGGGCTGGGACTTCTGGAACCTCATCTCCTCTCTGGGCTCCGCCGTCCTGGCCGCGGGCATTCTGGTGCTCATCATCAACATGGTGCGCAGCGCCAGGAAGGGCGAGCTGGCCGGTCCGGATCCTTGGGACGGACGGACCCTGGAGTGGTCCATCCCCTCCCCGCCCCCGGAGTACAACTTCGAGCAGATCCCCGTCGTGCACGGAATAGACCCGTTCTGGATGCAGAAGCGTCAGCGGGTCAGCACCGTTCCGGTGGCAGGCGCCTCCGAGGACAACGGCCACGGCATACACCTTCCGCAGCCCTCATACTGGCCGCTCTTGGCGTCCACGGGCCTGCTGATAGGAGCCTACGGCCTCGTATACAGCGCCACCTGGGCGGGCAAAATCGTCGGCGCCATCGGCCTCGCAATCACGATCGTCTCGATATACGCATGGTCCTTCGAGCCGGTGAACGAGCCGGACGAAGGGCACGACTAATGGAGCAGGAGCCTCCCTTGGCACACGCAGAGGCCGCCGCGCACGGCGGAGAGCACGAAGAGACAACCACCGGCCTGAACCACAGGAAGCTCCTTATGTGGGCGTTTCTGGGCTCGGACTGCATGTTCTTCGGGTCCTTTATCGCCACCTACGTCGTCTACTTCGGCAAGAGCAAGGTCGGCCCCTTCCCCGAGGATGTCTTCAGCATCCCGACCACGTCGGTCAGCACCTTCGTCCTGCTGATGAGCAGCATGAGCATGGTGCTGGCCTACTCCGCACTCACCCGCGGGAGCATCAAGGGCTTCCGCATCTGGATCGCCTCCACCGCCATCATGGGCATGACCTTCCTGGCCTTCCAGGTATTCGAGTTCAGGGACTTCGCCAACCACGAGGTGCACCTGGACTGCATTGAGCTGCGTACCAACGAGCACGCCATCGATGAGTTGACCGACTACGAGAAGACTTTCGTAGACAGGTGCGTGGAGGGTGTCGACGAGTTCGAAGAACAGCACGGCCTGACCCCCCGGACCAACCTGTTCGGCACGACCTTCTTCACCCTGACCGGCTTCCACGGCGCCCACGTCACCCTGGGAGTAATCTGGCTGCTGTCGCTGTTCTTCTTCTCGTTCACCCGAGGCGGCGTGACGGCGGCCCGCAACCTGGACGTCGACTTGGCGGCCCTCTACTGGCATTTCGTCGACATCGTGTGGATCGTCATCTTCACAGTCGTCTACCTCTTCGGGGTATTCCCCGGCATATAGGGCAGGAGCATGGCCGAGCAGACACATAGCCAATCGGAAAGCAACGTACACACAGGGCATCCGACCCCGTTGACCTACTTCAAGGTCGCAATGACCCTCTCGGTCATTACGGCCGCCGAGGTGGGCATTTTCTACATCGAGGACCTGGGGATTGGCATCGTCCCGATTCTGGTGGTCCTGTCGACCGTCAAGTTCGCGATGGTCGCGATGTTCTACATGCACCTGCGCTACGACGCCAGGCTGTTCTCCGGCTTTTTCTTGGGCGGGCTGTTGCTGGCCATCTCGATTGTGCTGGCCGTCCTCGCCCTGTTCAAGTTCTTCGTGTAGCAAGGCCCGTATTGGGGGGCCGGGAAGCCGTCCCGCCCTGCGCCGGGCTTGAGGAGAAAGGGGCGTCCCGACAGCGTGGTGGACTCCATTTGGACAGAGTGGCACTCGCACCCCGATGTGCTGATAGGCCTGGGCCTGCTGCAGGGTGGGTACCTGCTAGGCGTCGGCCCCCTCAGGGAGCGCTACGGCCTTGCAGAGGCCAGCGACCCCAGACAGACCGCCACCTTTACCCTGGGCGTCCTAGTCATATTCTTCGCGCTCCTCTCCCCCCTGCACCGGATAAGCAACGACTTCCTCTTCAGCGCCCACATGCTTCAGCACGTCCTGTTGACACTGGTCGCTCCACCGCTGCTGATTCTGGGCACGCCGGACTGGCTCATACGCCGCATCCTGAGGCCGGACCCGCTCTTCATCGCCGCCAGGATAGCCACCTATCCGGTCGTCGCGTTCCTGCTCTTCAACGTCATCTTCTCGATGTGGCACATGCCAGCCCTGTACAACCTGAGCGTGACGGTCCATGCTGTGCACGTCTTCGAACACGTGCTGTTCATGGCAGCCGCAGTCCTGATGTGGTGGCCCATCACCAGCATCATGCCGGAGCTGCCCCGTCTTTCGTACCCTCTACAGATGCTCTATCTCTTCCTCCTGTCGATAGCGCAGCTCATCATCTTCGCGCCTATCACATTCGCCACGAGCCCGCTATACGAGTGGTACGCCAACGCGCCGAGGATACTCGCCCTGGACGCGGTCGCAGACCAGCAGATAGGTGCTATCATCATGAAGATAGGCGGCGGACTTCTGCTCCTTGCGCTCATCATTGCGACCTTCTTCCGCTGGTACAGCCGGGAGCAGGAGAAGACGCGCAAGGAGCTTGCCGAGGCGGGGTACGAGGTGGACAGCTAGCAACTACGCGCCTTCTCCCTCGCAACAACAAGGTAATCAGAGGAGACCGCCTCCAGAGCGGTCCGAGGTTGAGGACAACTTATGGAAAAGCTTAGATTCAAACGGGCGTTGCTCTTCCCCCTACTTGCGGTGCTGGTCGTGATCACGTGCGCGGGGGGGCTCGGCGTAGTCTTCTCAGTGATCAACGAGCTGATAATCGAGGAGTGGGCCGTCGTGGCGCTCGGCGTGGCGATCACGGTGTCCGTCCCCACCGCGGCGGCTCTGCTCGAGCGGAGATTCGGCCAGTCCTGAACCGGCCATTGGGCACCGGGCGACCCGGCGCCGTGCTGCCCCCCATCTCGTCACTCCGGCGTAGGCCGGAGTCCAGAAGCTGGCTGCTTCTAACCGCACTGGCCCTCGCCGCGCTCCTGTCCGCCTGCTCGCAGCCTGGGCCCTCCGAAGGCACCATCTTCGAGGACCCAAAACCAGCGCCACCGTTCAGCCTGGTCAACCAGTTCGGAGACCCCGTAGACCTTGAAGCCTTCCGGGGCCGCGTCGCTGTCCTCACCTTCCTCTACACAGCCTGCCCAGACATATGCCCCGTGGTGACCACCCACCTTCGGGACGCGCACGAAATGCTGGGCTCCGACGCCCGCGAGGTCGGCATCATAGCCGTGAGCGTCGATCCCGACCGCGATTCCGTGCAGCAGGCGCACGACTACTCGGAGCGCTGGCGCATGGTCGACACGTGGTCGTTCCTGGTAGGTGAGGAGGCCGACCTGCAGCCCGTGTGGACTGCTTACTACATCGACCCGGCGGAGGTCGGTCCGTCGGAATCGCAGGAGGCACGCCGTGGGAGCTCAGGCACTGGGAGCGGCGGCGTTAGCGAACTCGCCGAGGGCATAGCCGAGGACTACACCATAACCCACTCTGCCCCGGTCTACCTCATCGACCGGGAAGGGCTCCTACGCGGACTTCACACCCTGCCCTTCGACCCAGCGTCCCTCGTCAAAGACATCCGCGCCCTGCTGCGATAGCCGATGCGCGGGTAAGATCCTACGTGATATCCGGCGTATCGCTCACCAGATAAGGGATCAAACCTGCGTTCACCAAGCCTTGGGATATAATGCCCCTGTGTGAAGTTGACCAGAGACCGTACGCCCTGTCCAGCAGACGGAACAGGCGCGGGGGAGCAGCCCCATGACAGATGCGAGACAACTCCACCTCCCGGACCTGTCGATAAGAGGTTTCAGAGGAATTGACGCGCTGTCCATTCCGCGGTTGGGCCGCGTAACCCTACTGGCTGGGATGAATAGTGTCGGCAAGACCACGGTACTTGATGCCGTCGCAGTCTACGCTTCGCGAGGTCGCTCTTTATCCAGCCTGCTGTGGGACCGCGAGGAAGTGTACACCACTGTCGACGAAGATGGCGACAGTGTACTTAGGCCCGATTGGGGTGCTCTCTTCTACGGAAGGAACATGTCACAGGAAGCCCGCATATCCATTGGGTCAGACTACGATGAGGATCTCCTGACTATCGAGTTGGGCATACCAGACGATCAACAAGCTCGGCTACAGGGTTTTCCTGTTGATGCTCCCATACAGGTGCTCAAGGCCACGTACAGAGAAACTACTCAGGCACTCACTTGGACTATTCTCAACGAGTTGGCTACCCACTTGGTTCCCCAGACAACTAGGAGACAAGCTAGGCGACGAGACATGCACCGCTTGCTCGGCGAGGACGAACCGCTACCAGCTATGAAATGCGAATCCCAGGGACCGGGGCTGCTGAACAACATAGACTTGGCACGCCTCTGGGATGGCGTGGTTCTGACAGACGATCAGGAGCGAGCAGTAGATGCCCTGAGACCAGTCTTCGGCAGTGGTATAGACGCCGTTGCCGTTGTTGGCGACGATCGGCCAATTGGCAGAAGAGTAGGTAGACGGGCAATGGTGAGGCTTAGAGGCCATAGAAACCCCGTCCCGTTGAGAAGCCTCGGAGACGGTGCGTTGCGCCTGTTCGGAGTCGCTCTCGCCCTCGCCAACAGCCGCGACGGCTTCCTGCTCATCGACGAAGCCGAGAACGGCATACACTATTCCGTGCAGCGCGACTACTGGCGTATGGTCCTGCGGGCGGCACACGAGAACAACGTGCAGGTCTTCGCCACGACGCACAGCTCGGACTGCATACGGGGCTTCGCGGAGGCGGCGTCTGAGATCGAAGAGGCCGAGGGCGTGCTCGTTCGCCTCTCGCGGCGCGACGGAGAGTTGCGAGCCGTGGAGTACTGGGAGGAAGAGCTGGCTATCACGTCCGAGCAGGGGATCGAAGTAAGGTAAGCCTATGACGGACGGCGGGGCATCGGACGAAGAGCGCGTGCTTCTTGTAGAAGGTCGCGATGATATGCACGTTGTTCTACACCTTTCACGTTCCTCCTTAAAGATGCCTCCGTTCTCCATTCGAGAGAAGGATGGAGTACCTGCACTCGTACGTAGCATCCGCGGGGAGATACTGGTTGAAGAACGTACCGCCCTTGGCATCCTGGTGGACGCGAACGACGATCCGAACGCCCGCTGGCAGGCCGTGGTGGATAGGATACGAGCAACGGGTATGGAACCGCCCAGCAGTCCAGATCCGGGCGGTACGATTATAGCCGGCAGGCCCCGTGTGGGCATCTGGATGATGCCCGATAACAAATCGCCGGGCGAACTCGAGGACTTCATCGCTGAGATGATTCCGCACGACGATGCGGTGTGGCCTTTGTCCGAAGACTACGTCAACGGCATCCCTGAAGCTGACCGCAAGTTCGCTGAGGGAAAGACTCTGAGGGCCAAGGTCTACGCTTGGCTAGCGACGCGAAGCGACCCCCGTCCTATGGGCTTGGCAATAGGCGCAGGGGACCTGAACACTCAGGGGGAAGACAGCAACAGATTCGTAAGCTGGCTTCGAAGGCTGTACGAGTAGGCAGCGCTAAGCCGCGGCGGTCGAGGCGAGCCCCAGGTTCTGCTTGGCCTGGGCCGCAATGCTGGAGAAGCCGCCGGGGTCGAGCATCGCGAGCTCCGCGAGCATCTTCCGGTTCACCTCGATGCTGCCAAGCTTCATCCCGTGGATCAGCTTGCTGTATGAGAGGCCGTTGGCGCGGGCGGCCGCGTTGATGCGCACGTTCCACATCCTGCGCATGTCGCCCTTCTTCTCTTTGCGGTGCGCGTAGGAGTAGCTGAGCGCGTGGATCAGCGACTCGCGGGCCTGCCTGACAAGCGTGTGGCGCCCGCCCTTGTGGCCCTTGGTCTGGCTTAGTATCTTCTTGTGGCGCCGGTGTCTGGTGACACCCCTCTTTATTCTGGTCAACTAGCTACCCCGTTCTCTTTGCATTCTCTCCCTCGAACTTGCCTGCCCTACGGCAGTCCATTCGGGAGGAGGCGTCTGATCCTCTTCTCGTCGCCCTGACCCAGTTTCAGCTTCTTGCTGTACAGGCGTCGGACGTTCGCGGGCTTCTTGCGGCGCAGGTGGCTCTTGTGGCCCTTCATGCGCCGGAGCTTGCCGGTCCCCGTTATATGGAAGCGGCGCGCCGCTCCCTTGTGGGTCTTAAGCTTTGGCACTCTGCGGCTCCTTCTGCTCGGGGGCCTTCTTATCGGTGGGCACGAGGACCATTGTCAGGAACCGACCTTCGAACCCGGGAGTCTTCTCCATCTCTGCGTCCTCGATCAGGTCTTCGGCGACCCTCCTCAAGACGGCCATCCCGAACTCGGGGTGGGTGATCTCGCGCGCCCTGAACGACACGGAGACCCGCACCTTAGACCCCTCCTCCAGAAGCCGCTTGACCAGTCTCGTCTTCGTCTCCCGGTCGTGGTCGCCGATCCGCGTCTTGAAGCGGACCTCCCGCTGCTGCTGCGCTCCTCCCTTCGACTTCTGCCCCTTGCGGGCCTCCCGCTCCTTGCGCGTCACCTCGTAGCGGAACTTGCCGTAGTCGAGAAGCCTGCACACCGGCGGCGCCGCGTTGGGCGCAACCTCAACCAGATCCAGACCGCGAGCCTGCGCAGTGTCCATGGCGGTCCGGGTCGGCATCACACCTAGTTGCTTGCCCGTTTCGTCTATGAGCCGGACCTGCTGAACCCTGATCCGTCCGTTGATCCTATAGTCTTTAGGTATTCTTCCCACCTCTCGGAGGCCATACTGGCCAAAATGAACAGCAAGGAATATAGCACAACGCGCAAGTCATGGGCAACAAGAACCTTGGTATTCAGCCATTGGAATCGCACCTAAGGCCGCCGCTCGCGCCGGTCTTGCTCATCGAAATACGGCGGGTCCCCTTTGAACCTGTAACATTCTGTCACCCTTCAGCTATGGCCCACATTACAGCAGGGTACACGAACGCGACACGGATGTGACGGAATGTGGCACCAATGTGACACGCCCAATCTTTGCAGGCTCAGGGCAGGGTCTCCGAGGCTCCACCCCGGCAGCGCAGTCACCGCGTCCGGAGTCGTCCGTGCCACAGGAAGAACTCTAGCACTCGTGTTCGCGGCCGTCAACCGTGATCCGCATGATGGAACATGCATAGACAAGATGGGCAGGATAGATCAAGCGGGCCTGTTCTCCGAGGATATCCTTTCGATCACCTGCGAGACCGGCACGGCCCCGAGGTTCTCGCCTGAGCGCAGACGAACGGCTGCCGCTTCGGCCTCTGCCTCCCGGTCGCCCACGACCAGCATGTAGGGCACCTTCTGGAGTTGCGCGTCCCTGATCTTCGCGTTCATGCGTTCATTGCGGTCGTCGGTCTCCACCCTGATGCCGGCGCCGGCGATCTGCTCCTGAACCTGACGCGCATACTCCAAGTGCCTCTCGGCAATCGGGATAACCACGGCCTGCACGGGGGACAGCCACGTGGGGAAGGCCCCGCTGTAGTGCTCGATCAGCACCCCCATGAAGCGCTCCAGCGACCCCAGCAACGCCCGGTGGACCATGTACGGTCTGTGCTCCCGCCCGTCTTCGCCGATGTAGGTCAGCCCGAACCGCTCGGGCAGGTTGAAGTCGAACTGGACGGTCGTGCACTGCCAGAGCCGGCCGATGGCGTCCCTGATATGTATGTCGATCTTCGGCCCGTAGAAGGCTCCCCCGCCCTCGTCCACGCCATACTCTATGCCCCGGGCTTCTAGCGTATTGCGCAGCGACGCGGTGGCAAGCTCCCACTGCTCTACCTCGCCCACAGCCTTCTCGGGGCGCGTGGACAGCATCACGTCGTATTCGTCGAAGCCGAAGCTCTTCATCAAGAAGAATGTCAGGTCGAGCACCCCGTTGATCTCGTCCTCGACTTGGTCGGGACGGCAGAAGATATGGGCGTCGTCCTGCGTCATTCCCCTCACGCGGAGAAGCCCATGGACTACACCGGCGCGCTCGTTCCGGTACACCGTGCCCAACTCCCCTACCCGCATCGGCAGGCTGCGGTAGCTGCGTAGGTCCGTCTTGTAGTAGAGGATGTGGAACGGGCAGTTCATCGGCTTCAGGTAGTAGTCGTACCCTTCCATCTCCATCGCCGCGAACATGTTCTCCTTGAAGAAATCGAGGTGGCCGCTGGTCTGCCAGAGGGTGGAACGCCCTATGTGCGGGGTATAGACGAGATCGTACCCCCGGCGGCGGTGCTCCCCCTTCCAGAACTCCTCCACGATCCCACGCACTGTCGCCCCCTTCGGGTGCCACACGATCAGCCCTGGGCCGGTCTCGTCGTGCATGGAGAATAAGTCTAGCTGTCGCCCGAGATGCCGATGATCGCGTCTCCTCGCCTCCTCCAGCCGGCTCAGGTGCTCGTCCAGCGCCTCCTGCGACTCGAACGCCGTCCCGTACACGCGCTGGAGCATCTGCCGCCGCTCGTCGCCGCGCCAGTACGCCCCAGCCACGCTCAGCAGCTTGAAGGCGGGTATCTTGCCCGTAGACTCGACGTGCGGCCCGGCGCACAGGTCCTCGAACTCGCCGTGGCGGTAGGTGGTGATCGAGTCGCCTTCCGGGATCTCGCCGATTATCTCCAGCTTCATCGGCTCGCCGGAGTGCATCTCCAACGCCTCGTCCCGCGGGTACTCCTGGAGCTCGAAACTGAAGTCCCGCGCTATGACGTCCCTCATGCGCTCTTCGATGCGCTCTAGGTCGTCGTCGGAGAAGGGCTCCGGGGTGTCGAAGTCGTAGTAGAAGCCGTCATCCGTAGGCGGGCCTATCGCAAGACGCGTACCCGGGTACATCCTGGTTACCACATCCGCCATGACGTGGGACGCCGAGTGGCGAATGCGCTTCCTCAATTCCGACAGGTCGCTTTCCGCTGTCTCTTGCATTACGACTCCCTCCTACAGTGACGGCGCCGCTCAGTCCCTCGCGCCTGCCGGGGGCGCCATCGAGTAACCACGTCCCTCGTAGTCCATTCCTCCGAGCTCCAGCCTGTCCAGCCCCTTGTCCTGGGGGGAGGCGTAGTAGGCGCGCAGCTCCTTGATCAGGCCGGTCTCTTCGTCGAACTCGTACCACTCGGCCCCGCGCAGCACCACGCCCTGCTTGGTCTTGAAGTGCGACCACTCGATCACAGCCTCGTGGCGCTCGGCGTCGGTAACCAGCCGGTCGATGACCCAGTACGAGCCCAGCTTGTCCACCGCTGCCTGCCACCCCTCGGCGATCCTTCGCGCCGACATCCATGGGCCGTCGTACATGTCCGGCGGGAAGTAGTGCACTGCATCCGGCACGAAGCACGAGGTCATCTTCTCGGCGTCGGCCTCGTTGCACCCCTCGAAATACGTGCGTATAAGCTGCTCCATCCGCTCAGCCCTGCCAGCGGCGTTGGTGTCTGACATATCTGCTGCCTCCAGCTGTGGACGCCGTGTTTCACTCCAGAGCGGGCGGCTCGTCCTCCGCCACCAGCTCCTGCGAGGAGAACGTGCCGAAGGTCTCCTCCTCCTGTATGCCGAAGGTGCTGACCTCTCTGAGTACCAGCCTACCCGTCTCCCTATCGTACCCGAAACTCGTGACGAAGGTCGTGAACCTGGAGCTGATCAGTCCCGGCTCGTCCCGCTTGAGCTTGAAGACGATCACCTCCATGCCGGAGCCCAGGATCCTTTCCTCGACGATCCGCTGGTACTTCGTGGGCCCCCTGAACTTCTCCGGCGTCCTCTTCTCGCTCACGTCCACGTGCGACAGCCAGGCGTTCCGATGACACTCCCAATCGATAGTCAGGACTGGCCCTTGGTCGATGGACGATACGGTGGAGTTAGAAAAAGGCAACGCGGGCGCCGGAGGCACTCCCCTCTCGTCGGAGCGGTCCTCCATGGTCCCCTCCACTACCCCTCCGCGCACGATGACCTGTTCGCCGCCCGACTCGGTGACCCCGTCGTAGATGCCGGTCACGCTGATGTGGGTGGTGACGAAGGCCGCTGACTGCTCACCGCCGCCGTAGACATCCAGAGACCGGAGATCTCCAGTCAGCTTCCACTCGTCGCCCGCTACCACTTCGAGCCTGCCGGCAGGGAAACAAGCTCCGGCGGCGTCTAGCTCCGTCAGCCCAAGCTCCGCAACCCTAGGGCGATCGACGCACGAAAGGGGGGCGACCACCGCCGCGAAGGCGAGCAGCCACAGCAGCCGAAACGCGATGGAATGACTCAGAAACACTCGCGGCCCCGCAACCGGCACAGCAGGCCCACGGGCCACAATGCGTCTTCGATGGCGCTCGTAGGGCGAGGTACCTACCCGGACGCGGCCACTTCGGCCACGAACGCCTTAGCCCCGTCGAGGAAGATGTTTGTACCACGGGCGGCCGCAACCAGCTCCTCCGACGTCTTCTTGCCGGCGGCGTGGATGGCGTCGACCATGCGGTCCGCCACTTCCTGCACCTTGGGATGGTTCGGCTGTCCGGGCAGCCCCATCGACTGCGCCAGGTCGTTGGTGCCGATGTGGTACGAGTGGATGCCGTCGACCTCCACTATCTCCTCGATGTTCTCCGCGGCCCGGAGGTCTTCCAGCAGCGCGAAGACGTATATCTGAGAATTGGCCTCCTGCGTGTACTCCGTCGCGGGCCCGCTGGCGCCGTACGCCGCGCCCCGGCTGGCCCCCAGGCTGCGCTTGCCCATGGGGGCGTAGTAGCACGCGTCCACAAGCTGCTGCGCGTCGGCGCGAGTCCCCACGTGCGGACCCTCGACGCCCTGGTATCCCCAGTCGAGCAGCCTGCCTATCGTCGACGGCAGAATGTCCGGTGCCCTGCCTATGGGAGTCACGTCGTACAGGTTGGCCACCCTGCACATGTCCACGATGGACTCCGGCGAGAAGCCACCGTGCTCGAAGTCTATGTAGACGAAGTCCATCCCAGCCATGCCGATCAGCTCCACGAGATCAGTGGAGGGAAAGACGAGGGCGCAGCCAACCGCCCTCTTTCCCTGCTTCATCTTCTCCAGTACCTTGTTGGTCCTCATGCGATTCGCTCCCACAGACTGCGCTACTCAGGGGGTCAACACGGCCCTCAGCCTGTCCCCGAGTATCTCGCCGTCTTCCTCCGTCATAGTATTGGTTTTAATCGCTATCTGGCCGGCGCCGAAGAACGCCACCCATATGCGCGGGTCGCCGGCGTCGAGCTCCGTCGCCACCTGCTCGGCAGTCTTGCCCAATGCCAGCGAGTCGAGCCGCACGTGCAGTTCCACCTGCCAGAAGTTGGGCACGTCGACAACCTCGCTCTCGACGTGCGACACGCCCTCCAGGGGGGCCTGGATCGCCTCCATGACTGCGCGGTACCCCAGGATACGGTCTTCGTGGTCCATTGAGAACCACCGGTCCAGGGCCGCCAGCCCACCGGCCAGCGCCTGCCGGTCCACCTTCATCGTCCGCCCCCACGCGCCGGCTGGGAACTTCGTCATGGCTTCCACGACGCCCGCCTCCTTGGCGTGGTACGCCGTGAAGCCGTTGGCCCGAACAGCCTCAATCAGGTCGCGCCGCCCGCATATGATCCCTATCGTCTGCGGCGCCTGGAAGTACTTCGCGCTGAAGCAGACCAGGTCGGCCGCCTGCGCGTTGCGCCTGAAGTAGTCCAGCGGGTAATTGTGTGGCGCCGCGTCCGAGATCACCGGCACCCCGTGTTCATGGGCGACCTCCATCACGTCCTCTATGGACAGCACCGTCTCCGGGCGCCCGTACTGCACCTGGTAGGCGACTGCCGCCGTGCTCTCCCTGATGGCCGCCGCCAGCTGCTCCTTCGTGCAGCCGTCCGCATCCCCGGCCTCCACCAGCCTCGCCCCCGACATGGTGAAGCACCTGTCGTACCGGTAGCGCTGGGCCTTTTGCAGCACCACCTCGTTCTTCATGCCGGTGGTGTCGGGGATACGGCGAACCTTCTCCTCGTCCACCCCGGTCATGCACGCTGCCGTGCCCAGGGCTATCGCCCCTGCCGCGCCAGCCGTCACATAGGCAGCTTCCGTGCCCAGCACGTCGGCGATGTAGTCGCCCGAGCGCCGCAGCAGGTCGTCCATCTCAACGAAGCTGGTGTTCGCCTGCTCCATGGCCAGCACGACCTCGGGCGACGACTCCGAGCCGCCGAGCACCGTGCTGCTCCCCCAGGCGTTGATGACCCTCCGGACGCCGAGCTTGGAGTAGTAGTCGGTCCCTCGTCCCTCTTCCGTAACCACGGAATCAGACCGCCACAGGCTGCCTGGCCTTCGATTCGACGACCGGCCAGCCCCAGCTCCGCACAATCTCGCGCAGCTCGTCGACCTCCTCCTCCGTCAGCGGCAGCGACGGAGGACGCATCGCGCCCACGGGCTGGCCTATGACCTCCATGATGCCCTTCTTGATCCGGGCGATGCCGCCAGACTTCGCCATGACCTTCGCCGAGAAGGCCGCCATCTCCGGTGTGCGCGGGTGCATATACAGCTTCTGCGCCTCCTCGTACCGCCCGCTCTCCATGAGGTTCCATATCTCGATATCGTGAGCCGGGTACGCGTCGTTGAACGTGTTGATATAACCCCTACCCCCCAGCTTGTGGCAGAGCATCGGGTCCGTGTTGTTGTCCAAAACGTTGAAGATGTGGGCGAACCGCGTCATCTCCTCGTACTCGTAGTCGTCCGACACCGACCACTTTATGGCGACGATGTGCTCGAAGTCTGCCATCTTCACGATGGTGTCGGGATGGTGGTCGCCCAGGGAATGGATACCCCCTCCCCCATACCGCTTGCCCATCTGCATGGAGAACCACGGCGTGTTGTAGACCATGACCCCGATCTCGATGGCGTCCGATATGGCGGAGTAGTGGCGCAGCAGGTCGTCCTGCTTCGGGTCGTTGAAGATGGGAGGCGATATCTGCAGCCCGACCGCGCCGAGGTCCTGCGCCTTCTTCGCGTCCTCAATGGTCCTGTAGGTGTCCTTGTGCGATATGCCAGCCATCACCGGCACCTTGCCGTCGGCCGCGCTCACGACGGACTGCACCATGGCGGCCCACTCGTCGTCGGCAAGCTGGCTCCCTTCCCCGCCGGCGGCTGCGACCTTGAGCACCGAGTTGCCCGTGCGCAGCCCCTGGTCCACCAGGAACTTGCAGAGCTCATACATCCGACCGTAGTCGGCACGGTGGTTTTCGTCGAACGGTGCGGGCAGCGTGCATATCGAGCCCTGGATCAGCTTCTTTAGCTCGTCGCGTCTCATTGCGTCCTCCCCTTTTCGTCTAAAGGCGGCGAGATTGTAGCATCGGCACGCGATGAACGCCATAGACCAGACGGCCCTAGCGCGCACGGGCGCCCGCACCTTCGGAGCCGTCATGTTTCACAACCGGCTGTAGAGCAGCCGGGATCGTGGCGCGACTTGTGGCACCGGGGCGCTGCCGTCCTGTAGAGATACCGCCAGTGCGGTACACTATACCCCGCACGGCGATGGTCACCGCAACTAGGCATCGCAACGGGGATGGACGGCCCTTGCACCTCATAGTCGACGGATACGGCGCTGACAGGGATAGGCTCCAGGACGAGGGCCTCGTGCACCGCTTCCTGGACGAATACCCCGAGAAGATAGGTATGACCAAGATGATCGCCCCGCAGGTCTACACCTACCGTGGCCGCGTGCCTGAGGACTGGGGCATCTCCGGCTTCGTGCTCATTGCTGAGAGCCACATCAGCGTCCACACCTTCCCCGACAGGGGCTACGTCAACATCGACGTCTTCTCCTGCAAGAACTTCGACGCTGACGAGTCCGTGAGTCAGATCGAACAGGTCTTCGGCCTCACGGATGTCAGAGTATCTACCCTGGAGCGGGGCCTGGAGCACTCGACCCCTAGGGAAGCCTACGGCGGCATGGTCAGGGAGCGCGTCTCCCTAGGTGCAGGCCCCTCAGCCGGCGATGACTGATCCCGGCGACCCCCTGGGCGGGGTCCCCCGGCACTGGAACACCTTCCTCGACGTGCCGCCTGGGGAAGTTACGCCCGCCGATGCGAGGGTGATCCTCCTCCCCGTCCCCTATGACAGCACGACCTCCTACCGGACGGGAGCGCGTGACGGCCCCGCCGCGATCATCAACGCTTCGCGACAGCTCGAGGACTACGACATCGAGCTCGACCGCGACCTTTCGCCCGTTGGCATCTACACCGCGCCCGAGCTGGAGCCGGACGTCAGCGGCCCTGAGGCGATGGTCCGCCGGGTCGAGCAGGCGGTGAGCGCAGCCGCGGCCAACAGCGCTCTGGTGGGAGTGCTGGGCGGCGACCACTCCGTGACCATAGGCGCCGTACGCGCCCAGAGGGCCCTCCATCCCAGCCTTTCCGTACTCTACCTGGACGCCCACGCCGATCTGCGCGACGAGTACATGGGCACCCCCTGGGGCCACGCCTCCGTCGCTCGCCGGCTGCTGGAAATATGCCCCGTGGCCAAAATCGGCGTGCGCAGCCTCAGCACCCCTGAGCGCGCCTTCATACGCGAGACGAAACTGCCGGTGGTCTTCTGGCCCTCCGGCATGACTGCGGACGAGTTGGCGTCATGGGCGATGGCCAACCTGACGCAGGAGGTCTATGTCAGCGTAGACCTGGATGTATTCGACCCGTCGCTCATGGCCGCCGTCGGCACGCCGGAGCCGGGCGGCATGGGCTGGGCCGCAGTCACCAGCCTTCTCAGGGCCGTCGCCACACAGAGGCGAGTCGTAGGCTTCGACGTAACGGAGCTGAGCCCCGACGAGGGCCCCGAGGCCTGCGCCTTCACCGCCGCCAAGCTTACCTACAAGCTAATCGGCTACGCGACCGCCACCTCGTATCCTCCGCGCACGAATTGCCAATCGTAGGGGCGGGCTTGAAACCCGCCATCCCCGTCGGTAGCGAGGACGCTGCCTAATTCGGCCATAGGTAGGAATCACCCCGGCGCTATCGCTTCCATATTCCAACCCGCCAGCGACTTCAGAGGCTCCACAACGGCGCCTAGGTCAGGCTCGCCCGCCTGCATCCAGCCCTCTATCTCCTCCCCGTGCCCCAGCCGCCTCAGGGCCGCCCAGGGAGGCTGGTACGTGCAGCGCGCGTTCGTGTCCCAGAAGAACAGCGACTCTGCGCCAACACCGTAGAGCATCGAGGCCATCCGCCGGTACTCCTCCGGGCCTAGATCCCTCGGCATCACGTTCAGCGATAGCCCGCAGCCGGTACCTTTCACCATCGACACGAAGGGCTCGACCTGCGCAGGGTCCGACCATATGTCGCTCGCTATCGGCATGGCCAGCGGCGCCGGGCTGTAAGGGATGAGCGTGTCGATCAGCCTCTCCTTCGCCCATGTTTCCGTGTCCAGGCCGAAGTACGTGTTGTCTTCCACCTTCCCCAGCACGCAGGCCGTGATCTGTATAGGCCCCCGCCCCTGCTCCTCCGCAACCGCGTCCAGCTCCGCCCGGACCCGCCGCATGAACTCCGTCACCACCCCGGCCCTGTAAGCAAGCCAGGTCGGCTCGAATTCGGGCAGCTTGCGTGGGTCCTCGCCGTGCTCCTTCAGGAAGCCGTCGATCAGCGGCTGCTCGTACATGATGTACGGCGGACGGCGGTTGTAGAGAAGCGCCAGCCCGTCAAGCGGGTATTGCGCCACCTCCCGCAGCACCGACAGCGCGTAGTCCTGCACCTCGCGGAACGCGTACGACAGGCGCGGCAGGTAACGTCCATCCCGGTCGAGGCAGCGCAGGTCCGCCCTCCTCTCCCACATCCCGCCCTCGAACGCGTAGCTAAGCGTGGGCGGCGGGTAGGTCCATCCGGCGAGCCGGTACGAGCCGTGCATCTCTAGGCCGATCTCGTGCGCGTGGTCCAAGGCGACCCGGAAGGGATCGACGCCGTCCTCCCGCAGGATGCGCCACGCCTCGTCTCGCAAACGGTCGTTCATCCGCCCGTAGTCCCTCGGTAGGTCGATCGTGTCCCAGTTGCGCCCTATCCTCGACGGGTAGTAGAGTGTGTCGCCGCTCCCAACCTCCCAGTAGATGCGCGAGAAGTCTGTGTCCCGGTACGGTTCGATCTGCCGCCTGATCGCCTCCGCGGTGGTGGGCCGGTACTGGTTCTGAAAGCTGAACGCGTCGTTGTGCGCGTAGAGCCGCTTGTTCTTCCCATCGCCTGTGTCCCGCTTGTGCTCCTCCGCCTCGGCCTCGGTCAGCGGCGCCAGCTTGACGTAAGCGATCCGCACCGGGCCGCACTCCACCACGCCCAGCCCCTCGCCCTGCGCCCTTCTGCGCGTGAGCTGGCCGAACACGATCTGCTGCCCGGTCAGGTCCGCCGTCTTCCAGTAGATCTCCTCCAACTGCCCCTGCTGCTCGAAGGCGTCGGCCCGCACCGAATCGAGCACCGAGAAGGTGTCGTCGCCCGACAGCCTCACCAGGAAGTCGCTGACCCCGCTGAGGCCCTGCGTAGTCGAGTAGAAGCCGATTGACACCGCGTGCCACCCGTCGACCTCCAGCGGGTACGCGATCTCCGGCGCCTCCGTCTCCGGTCCCGCCATCAGCATCACGCCCCCAAAACCGCCAACCTCGTAGTCGTACGCCCGCCACCTGTGACGCTCCGAGGTACGGGAGATGGCCTCGGACGGCTCGCACCTCCCAAGGTCGGAAACGTACACTGGTGCCGAAGACAGCCCCCTGCCCCCCAGCTTGTCGGTTTGAGTCCCGGTCATGAATCACCTCCGCAGCGTCACCGCAGTTAGAATCAGCCATCCCGTAAGCTGTCACGCACAACGTCGCCCATTCTATTGACCCCCGTAGCCCCGCACAAGACGCCCTCGACCAGGCGCAGTCGAGTCGCTCTCTTTTAGCAAGTCACTCAACCTAGAAGCCTACCACCCCCTCCCACGACCGACCCAAGATACGCCACTGTCTGACCCTGGAAGACCTCGGGACGCCAAATCTCATACTAGCGCTCCCCAGAGACCTTGAGCTATGAGGGGAGTTAGGTGCCCTTCTTCAGTTCCCATACAATCACGATGGGTGTTCCTTCGATAGAAGCCTCCACGAGATCGGGCATCTGATCAGCGAATCCCAGCGTAGCTATTTCCCGATCAGTCCAGAGAGGCTCTGTGCATTTGACTGCGTAGAGTCCCGCGTCTCGGAACGCGGTGAGATAGTCCGATGGGAGGTGGACATGGTTCCGAACAAACCCGCGCTCCGTTCGGTCTCGCCGGTATCTGCCGTGTGCACCGAGCATCACCGTGAAGGGGTGGACGTCGGAAATGACTACATGCCCGCCAGTTCGGACGACCCGCGCGAGTTCTCTGATGGGCGGCCCCAGATCGGCACAGTGGGTCAGCGCAAGTGTACAGACGGCGATATCCACGGCCCCATCCGGCAACGGGATCGCGGTCAGGTCGGCGGTCTCGAATAGAGCCGCAGCCACCTTCGCCGCAGCCACCTCCAACATCTCTGGAGTGGAGTCGATGCCAGTCACCCGATGGCCCAATGAGGCCAGGTATGCGGTATGCCTCCCGGTGCCGCAGGCTGCGTCTAGCGCTACGCCAACTGGGTAGCGCGCGAGAAGTCCGCGTACAATGGGCTCCTCAGCGAGTAGTATGGGATTACTGTCCTCGTCGTAGGTAGTTGCCCATTCGGCATATCCGGCTGCGACAGTACGTTCGTCCGCAGCCATCGGATTCGACCAGGGCTCCTCTTCGATCTGCCTGGCCATCTCAACAATCTTCTGGGCTCTGGCCTTGACAGTGGCCGAATTCACCATCCACGACCGCAGGATCGCAAGACCCTCCAACCCTAGGACAAAATCACCGATCGTGGCTTGCTCAACCATGGTCGCGTTTCCTCTACCCATTGGCGCTTCATTCAGCCGGGCTTCTAGCGTTTAGGTTTGAAGTGGCCCCGGTGGTTCTACCTGAGGGGATGGGTCTCCCGGCCGGAAACCCGCCTCCGTGCACACGTCCCTGAAGCAAGTCAGCCGCGGCGTATGTTCAGGAACAACCGCCGCGAGACCTCCACAAAACCGAGCTTTGACGCCACGCGCAACGACGCCGCGTTGCCTTCACCCGCGCTCCACACCGGGGTCCGCCCCCGCTCCTGGATCCGGCGTGCTACGAGGCACGTAGACGCGGAGGCGAAGCCCCGTCCACGCCAGACCTCGTCGGTAGCCACGCCGATATCGCCATACCTCGCCGTCATGGCGTTTGTGTGCGCGAGGGCCACTAGCCTGTCCTCTACAACGGCGCCTGCCACAGCCCCATCCGTCAGGAGGTCCTCAACCGTTGCGAAGCCCACCGCCCCGTAGCCGCCCCAGTGCGCGGACAGCAAGCTTGCGTCCTCTAGCTTCAGCAGCCGCACCTCGGCAACGTCAAGTCTGCTGACCGGTCCACCCAGCGTGTGGTATACGTCGCCATAGTACCGGACCTGGACGCCCGTCTCCCGCTCCATAATCGCGGCCACCGAGCGGGCCAGGTCTGTGGGCACGTTCGGCGACATGGCCTGCCGGCCCCAGTTGTTGAGCGGACGCAGCAACCCCCACACGGCGGAGGGGTCACGCCCGAAGCACCACGGCTCCCGCCGCAGAGAGTGCGACTGGACGACCACGCCGTCGAATCGCCGCACCGCACCGGCTACATACACGTCGGCGAGACCGCGCCGCAACAGGTGGGCCGGAATGACAGTCTGCGGCGTATCCCCAAGAGCATCCGCTAGGAGGTCGCGCTCTCCCTGTGTCTGCACGAGGCTCATGGAGCACATCTTACTATCTCCAGCCACAAGAACACTGGGCGTCGCAACATAGTTACCCGAGAGCCAGAGACGATTCGACCGCAGTCCTGTCCAGCACTTGTCAAACCTGCGCCGCTCAACGGATACATACCTCCAATGTCTTGCATTCGAATGTCCACGGCGAGTCGTAAGACGATCGGAAAGAGAGCCCCTTCGACCAACATCTCCCTAGTGAGATGGATGCGGAAATTTCCTGAATTGACAGGGCTGTGGTGTAACCGCGACATCGTACTCCTGTGGGTAGGCAGGACGACGTCCCAATTCGCCTCAGGGATCGGGGCTCTAGGCTTCGTGGCCGTGATAGTGCTTAGAGCGTTCCCGCTACAAGTGGGCACACTCAGCGCCGTGGGGGTCGCTCCCGGTCTGATATTCGGGCTCGGCGCCGGGGTCTGGGCGAACCGCATGCGCCGCCGGCCTATCCTGGTCATGACAAGGATCGGACGTGTGTTGTCGCTGGCGTCGATACCTGCCACCTTCATACTCGACGTGCTTCCGATGGAGCAACTCTACGTTGTGGCCTTCTTCAACGGCGTGGGCCCGGCGACTGTTGTTGGGTTTCTGTTGTTCGGCATCGGGACCCTCCTACTCACGCTGACCCGAGGGCTGATAGTGATTGCGGGGGCGGTCCTGGTCATCTGGAACCTCTTCGAGGCCCCGGATATCATCTACGGTATAAGCGAAGTTAGTCTGCGGCAGGGCGGTAACGCCGGACAGAAAGTTGGGCCGTGTGACTGCCACTTTGGGCATTGGGGTATTTCTGCTGGGGTTGATCTTGGGAGGGGCGCTGGCTGACCCAGATTCACCACCTAACCGGTGATGATGGGATTCGAAGGTCTTGTATCCTGTGATGGGTCTTGATTATCGGGTGAGGTGTGTCAGGTTCTGGGGGATTGACCCGTCTGAGTGGGGACTGCTGAGTAATGGTAGTGTTTTTGGCGCCGGTCAAGGCCGGATTGAGGCTGATATGGACATGGTACGGCTATGGGGACCGTGCCGGACCGCCTTGAACCGACGGGGCTACAGCGCGCAGTCGGGGCTCAGGGGTCTGCGGCCAGCGCCAATATGCTCCGGCGCATCCCGATCAGCAGGCCGTAGGACGGGTGGTCTCCGGCCAGGCGTATGATCAGTCGCCTGCCGTGGCGCACCATCCGCCCGGGCAGGTTGACGAGGCCGAATCGCACTGCCTTGAGCCGCTTGTTCAGCCACTCGCCGCCCATCCCCAACTGCTTGACCGCCGAGTTCAGGTTGAACGCCAGGGTTGCGATGGACCACCAGGCGGCATTGGCTCCGAACAGTCCCGAGGGCAACCGCCCAGCGGCAAGGTCTCTCTTGAGAACCCCATGTACCTCCTCGCCCTTGCCGCAACGCTCCCTGTACCACCTGATCAACTCCTCCCCGGCAATGGTACGGTTGGTCACCACTCCTGACACCTTGTACCAGCCCGACTCATGCATGTTGACGAATCTGGACGCTCTGTCCGACTCGATCTCCATGCCGGGCAGTGGCGGTCTGTGCATAGGCTCCCTAACGGCCAGGAACCTGTAGTACGGGTCCTTCTTGCCGTAGGCCGTCCAGTTGGGTACGTAGTCCACCTCAGCCCACTGTTGCTCCGCAGCATCCATGGACCCTTCAGCGCCACAACGCAGATCGCGCCACTCCCCCTCCGGAATTTCCGCAACTGCCTTCCTGAACTCCGGTGTCACCATGGCTCCCACCGCGAACTCGATCTCCCCGAAGCGTTCGTCTTGGCCCTTCGCACAGTACCTCAGCAACTCCTGCTGGTACCCCGCCGTATCCGACCTGACCATCACCTTCTTGACGCCCCTCGGCAATTGCGCCAGAGCTTCGGTCAGCACTCGCTTCTGCTGGTAGCCTGCAGGTACGTTGCCGTCCCGAAACTCCGTATGCGCTATCAGGCCAGCCTCATGCCAGTAGGTCGTCAGAGGCTGGTACGCTTTGTACTTCTCGTAACAGTACTGAGCTTGCTGCTTGTGCGTCTCGACCAGCGTCGCATCCATGTCCAGCGTTGCACAACTCTGCCGGATGTGGCGCTGTACGAAGGCAACCATCTCTGCGTTCACCCGGCTCAGACCACGCAGACCCGCAGTCGCGGCAGGTATGAACGCCCGGCCGGGCTCTCGCTTGGCCTCCTCCCCAGCGTCATGGAACTTGTCCAGGTATCTGAACACCGCCGAAGCTGATGGCACGCTGCGCTGACGCTCGATGCGCCACCTCCGTTCCAACGCCTCACGCTCGCAACGGCGTATCCCATGAGCCTCCACCCTCCGCAGCAGACGCCCCAGACCTTCGTCATCCTCCAGCACGTCCAGATCGGACACCGATTCCCCACCCGCCACGTTCAACAGCACTAACGCCCCGATTATCTGGGCGTCAGTCCAGCACTGGCCCTTCTCCTTCATCCCCACGTGGCGACGCACCGATCCCCACAAATCCGACACATGCATCATGTCCAGATAGACTCCCAGCCCCGCCATAGCTGTCATGCCCGTCGAGCTTCTCTCATTGGCGTACTGGAATGGCAACGCTCCCTGGGGCATAATAGGCGCACCTCGTTGGTGATGGATATGTCTGTTCAACAACCATCTTAGCCCCCTTCACGGCGGGCTCCAACGAGGTCTTCCTCTTCTCCAGGTGGGGAATCTGGGGCTGAGATAGTCGGGTTGAGACCGACCCTGTTGGCTACTGGCTTCTGCGGAGTATTGGGCGCGGGCTGGCTATTCCTCTCCGCCGGAGTGGAAGATGGAAGAAATTCCCCGCGGCGCAGGTGAAGGTGGACCCTCCTCGACTAACGCGAACGCCCGTGCAATCATAGTCTCCATGAACAGGCCTCTTCTTCCGTCCGCACCCCCTCGCAACCTCAGCCGACAGCGCCCGAATCACCGTTCCAATCTCGCTCAACCCGGCTCTTTCAGCGTCCATTTATGCCCCAAAAGCGTTCCATATCCCTCCCAAATGTCCCACGGCCCAGATACGAAAGGGAGCGAAATGGAACACTTTGGAACACTTTTCAGGGGAAGCCCCCCTGAGTCACTGCCAGGCAGCGGCCCCGGAAGGGCAGGCGAAGGCGCGCGCCAAGGGCGACAGCTACCCGGATCGCCATCCCCCACCCGCCCTGCCCCCCATATACGGTGTGCCAAACACCGCCGGCCCTGCATCGCTGGCCAGACACCGGGCGCGACCCGTCCTTGCGCCCCCGTTTCCAGCTTATATAGAATGCAGCCACCCAACCTGGAAGGCCTGTCTGGCCGCTCATGGGATCGAGGAGCAGCTTGGTGAACCATCGGCTCCGTCGCCCCGCGTTTTTCTTGGTAGCCGCCCTGCTGGCGTTCATGGCTGCCGCCATAGCCGGCAGCGGCTACGTGGCGGCGCAGGCCGCCCCCACCGTGAACGTCACCAAGACCGCCGACACCGACGATGGCCAGTGCGACTCCGACTGCTCCCTGCGCGAGGCCATCGGCACCGCGGAGAAGGGAAGCATCGTAACCGTCCCCGCGGGCGCCTACACCCTGGACGCCGAGATCGAAATCGACAAATCCCTGCTCATCGCCGGCGCGGGCCCCCAGAGGACCATCGTGCAGGCCGCCGAGGAGCCCGGTGTGGCCGAGCACCGCGTCTTCATAGTCAACACGCCCGGCAACGTGGCCATCACTGGCATGACCATCCGTCACGGCAAGGGTGCGGCCACCGTGGGTCTGCGCACATCCGGCGACGAGGGCGACGGAGGTGGAATCAACGTCCTGGGAGGGGCGACCCTGGCACTCTCCGACGTGGTGATCACCGCCAACACGACCTTCAACCGCGGCGGTGCGGTCGCCGCCGTGCTGGGCACTCTCTTGATTGCGGAAAGCACCATTAGCGGGAACTCCGCCCGTTACGGCGGCGGCCTCTATGCGGGCCGTGACACGACCGTGGTCAACAGCACCGTCAGTGGCAATTCTGCGAACCTCACCGGTGGCGGCATACAGCTTCAGGGCGTGCTGACCATGTCCAATTCCACGGTCAGCGGCAACCACGCAGAGCTGGACGGCGGCGGCCTGAACAACGCCGGCACCGCAACAGTGGTCAACAGCACCTTCACGGAGAATAGCGCCGCCGAGGGCGGCGGCATCTTCAACGACCTGCTCTTCAAGGCCGAGTTCACCAACACCATCATCGCCAACAGCGGCTCCGGCAATGACTGCGCCGGCCGCGTCGACTCGCTCGGGCACAACTTGGACAGCGACGGCTCCTGCGCCTTCTCTGAGCAGGGGGACCTCTCCGGGGTAGACCCGCTACTCGGCCCCCTTGAAGACAACGGCGGCTCCAGCCTCTCCCACGCGCCGCGGGCCGGAAGCCCGGCGGTGGACGCAGGCTACGACGCGGCGGCCCCCAGCGCCGATCAGCGGCACGCCCGGAGGCCCGAAGGCGACGCGAGCGACATCGGGGCCGTCGAGCTTGACGCCCCTCCTAGCCGCGCGCCTGTCTCGGAGGTCGACGCCTACGTAATCGAGCCTGGGCAAATCCTCACGATAGATTCGACCTCAGGAGTGCTCACCAACGATACGAGCCAGAGCGGCGCCCCGCTCACCGCTATCCTGGACGCCGACGTGAGCAGCGGCAAGCTCTCCCTGAACGAGGACGGCTCCTTCACCTACGCCCCCGAACCCGAGTCCGTGACCGACTACTTCACCTACCGCGCCGGCGACGGCACGTCCGAGTCCGAAGCAACAATGGTCATGCTGACTACGCTGATAGAGGAGGAGACCGTCGGGCCCGTGGCAACGCCTGAACCGCTGACCGGCCACGGATGCATCGCCCCGACCGAGGCCACGGCGTCGACGGGACTTGGCACCTTGCTGCTCCTGGCCCTCCCCGTAGGGCTGGCGCTCCGCACCCGGCGGCCGCGCTCGCGCGGCTCAAAGCCACCCCCGCCCTAGACGAGCCCCTTCTACTCCATCCTCGTCCGCGGGTCCAGCGCGTCCCTCAGCCCATCGCCC
Organism: Dehalococcoidia bacterium; assembly: GCA_965262055.1. Taxonomy (GTDB): domain Bacteria; phylum Chloroflexota; class Dehalococcoidia; order Lucifugimonadales. The sequence goes on along the minus strand of CBDHEI010000002.1, from coordinate 3,146,076 downwards.
ACGAAGTTGACGGCGATCACCGTCGACGAGATTACGATCCCCGGCGGCGCCCATATCCACGGCTCGTGCTTCAGGGTATGCAGCCCTTGCGCGGCGGTCATCATGTTGCCCCACGACGGCGTAGGCAGCTTGATCCCGAACCCTATGAAGCTGAGCGACGTCTCCGTGATGATGGCCCCCGCAATCGTCAGCATGGCCGCCACCGCCACGTAGCCGAGTATCGCGGGCATGATGTGCACGAAGACGACGCGCCTGTCGCTTCCGCCCAATGCGCGGGCCGCAACCACGTAGTCCATCTCCTTGATCGAGAGCACCTGCCCCCGGACTAGCCGTGCAAGCCCGGGCCAGCCGAACAGCCCGATCACGAACATGATGTTGAAGATGTTCCGCCCGATCAGCGCGATCAGGATCAGTATCAGGAAGAACGCGGGGAAGGTCATCACGAGCTCCGTGAAGCGCATGAGGACATTGTCGACTTTGCGACCTGAGTATCCCGAGACCAGCCCTATCACCGTTCCAATGGCAGTGGTGATCGCTGCCGAAACCAGTCCGACGCTCAGGGAGACGCGCCCTCCGAAGATCAGCCGCGCGAACAGGTCGCGCCCCGCCTCGTCGGTCCCCAGCTTGTGCTCCCACCTCGGGGACAGCGTGACCTTGTCCAGGTTCACGTACAGCGGATGGTGCCTGGCGATGTACGGAGCGAAAACGGCCGCGAACGACAGCAGCCCCAGGATCGCCAGTCCGACGAAGGCCACCCTGTGGCGTCTGAACCGTCGCCACGTGGTCGGCTGCGACCTCCGCGCCCGTCCCTGGTCCTCCATCTCGTCGCTGAAGCTGCGCGCCGCCCCTGTCTGCTCCGACATCTCAGTCCCTCGTCACACCGAGACCCGGATTCGCGGGTCGGCGTATGCGTAGAGAATGTCCGCAAGCAGGTTCGCCAGCAGCACCAGCGTCGCCGTGAAGAAGGTCAGGCCCATCAAGACCGAGTAGTCCCTGTGCGTTATGGCCAAAAGGCCAAGCTGCCCCATCCCCGGCCATGTGAACATGAACTCGATGATGAAGGCGCCCCCGATCAGGCTGGGCAGACGGAGCGTGGTTATCGTGATGAGCGGCAGCAGCGTGTTGCGGAAGGCGTGCCTCGCTATGACCATGTTCTCCGACAGCCCCTTCGCCCTGGCCGTGGTCACGTAGTCCGACCGCATCACCTCCAGCATCGCCGTGCGCGCATAGCGCGTGTTCCCCGCCATCGAATCGATCGAGAGCACGAATGCCGGCATGATCAGGTGGTGAAGATTGGACCAGATGGAGAACCCCTCCTCCAGGTTGTACATGCCGAAGGTAGGCATTATCTCCAGCGTGGCGGCGAAGACGTACAGCGCCACCAGGGCAAAGAAGAAGGTGGGCACCGACACCCCGAACAGCGACACGACACTAAGGCCGTAATCGTAGATGCTGTACTGCCTGAGGGCGGCGATTACCCCAAACAGCGTACCGAATACTGTGGACAGGACGAGCGCCGTTACGGTCAGCTCCAGGGTTGGGATCAGACGCTTTCCCACCACGGTCAGCACCGGCTCGCCCGAGTGGTATGAGAACCCGAAGTTGCCCGTGAGAAGCTGGCCCAGCCATATTGCGTACCGTACCGGTAACGGCCTGTTGAGTCCGAGCCGCTCGCGGATCTTCTCGTAGTCCACCAGGGTCTCCGCGGTGTTTGGGTTGATCATTGCGCTGATGGGGTCGCCGGGCGCAAGGTTGATGAAGAAGAACGTCACTATGGTGATGCCCAGGAGCATCGGCAGGGTGATGAGCAGGCGGCGGATGATGTACAGACCCATGGTGGGTTTCGCGCCGGGTCGGCGCTAGATACTGCCCTCGTGGATGTTCTTCATGCACTCCCAGAACTCGTCGGTGGCCATTGCCTGCCCGTCGGTGTAGATGCCGAACGCGTCCGAGCCGGACTCCAGCATGGCCTTCGCCGCCGAGATGATCCTGGGCGTAATTTCGTAGGTCGGCGGCGCCGCGGCGTCGTGCTTGCAGATGACCGTTCCGTATATTTTGCAGCGGTCCCCGACGACCTCCTTGATCGTGGATACCTCCTGCGCGATGCGGGCGTCGTCCACCCGCCACGACCCTGTCTCGCTGTTCGGATAGCTGGACGGGTACTCCGGGTCGATGATCCAGAACCTCGCGTGGAGGGTATCGATGATGCCCTCATCCACCCACGTCGGCCAGTCGATCATATGCTTGTAGGCCGTCGACGGGTCGGCCCAAACCCCCTCGGTGGCCACTGAGAACTCCACCTTCCTCCCCAGCCTGTCCAGGTCCTCCCGGAGCTCCCTGACGAACTGCGTAAAGTAGCCTGCCCTAAGGCGAGCCCAGGCCTCGTCGTTGGCGTCTACTTCCCTCGGGTCCACACCATACCGCTCCCTATACTCCTCTATGGCGGGCTCGTCGTAGCCCAGTGGCCATACCTCGTCGCCCTCGGCGAGCACCTGGACGTACTCCATCTGCACGCCGTCCGCGCTGAAGTCCCTGGCGAAGGAGACGAACGCGGACCGCTCGTACTCGCGCACTTCGGGATAGGCCAGGCCCATGTAGCCGATGTCGTAGCCCAGCGGACTCTCCCCTATCTCCCAGTCGAGCCAGGTCGTGCCGTCCCGCGCGCGGGACATGTACTGCTGGTTCTCCATGACAAACTTCGGCGCCGATCCTAATCGCATCCTGGATGGCGGCTTGGCCCTCCGTGAGCCCTCCCACAGCCCGGCGTTGGCGACCAAGGCGTACGGATGGATCTCCTGGCCCGCGGAGTGCGCGTCCTTGGCAGCCGAGCGCAGCGGCTCACCCAGCTCGGTGTGGCGGTATTGGCCTCTGTTTTCGGCGCCGGACGAGGCTTCCGGGGGCCGGTAGCACAATACGCGCGAGTGGCTTTCCAGCATCCCGTGGTAGCAGGTGAGCACCGACTTGCTGACACCCGACTCCATCGCCTGCGCTGCGGGCCGGGACGGGTTGGTTACTACAATGGGTACCACCGGCACCCCCCTGCCTATGCTTCCCACAACAGAGGCCATCACGGCTCGCAAGTCTTCCTCACGCTTCGATGACCGCATCACAGGAGTCTTGGGACGCGACTAGAACCGGCCCTCGTGGATATTCCGCAAGCAGTCCCAGAACTCGGCCGTGGCCATCACCTGCCCGTCGGTATAAATGCCAAAGCCGTCTGAGCCCGCCTCGATCATCGCCTTTGCGGCGCTGGTGATGCGAGGCGTCAGCTCGCCGATGGGCGGAGCCTGCATGTCGTGCTTGCACAGCACCGTGCCGTATATCTTGCAGCGGTCCCCGACGAAGTCCTTGATCGTCGAAATCTCCTGCGCAATAGTGTCGTCGTCGACGTACCATGATCCGGTCTCGCTGTTCGGGTAGCTAAGAGGGTATCCGGGTTCGATGATCCAGTACCTGGGGTGGAGCGAGTCCACCAAGCCTTCCTCGACCCAGGTAGGCCAGTCCGTGACGTACTTGTAGGCGTTAGGCGGATCGTGCCATATCCCCTCGGAGGCCACCGACACTTCCACCTTCCTGCCTAGCGCGTTCAGGTCCCACCTCAGCTCCCGGACGAACTGTGTGTAGTACCCCGCCCTGAGGCGGGCCCAGTCCTCGTCGTTGGCATCGACCTCCCTTGGATGCACGCCGTGGAGCCTCTTGTACTCCTCGATGGCGGGCTCGTCATAGCCAAGCGGCCACACCTCGTCGCCCTCGGCGAGCACCTGCAGGAGCTCCATCTGGACCCCGTCGGACTCGAAGTCCCTCGCATATGCTACGAACGCGGCCCTCTCGTACTCACGAACTTCCGGGTACGCTAGACCCATGTACCCGACGTCATAGCCTAGGGGACTTTCCCCTATCTCCCAATCGATCCAGCTCTCGCCATTCCGGTCCTTCGAGTGGTACTCCGGGTGCTCGGCGGCGAACTTGGGAATTGTGCCGAGACGCATACGGCTTCGCGGCTTCGCCCTGCGCGAGCCCATCCACACGCCGGCCGTGCCCACCAAAGCATAGGGGTGAGTCTCCTGGCCCACGGCGCGTGATGGCCCTGCCAGGGACTTGAGGGGTTCGTTGAAAGGCGATACCTGGTACAGGCCACGGCTCTCGAAGCCCGAGGCGCCGGGCGCTCGGTAGCAGAGGACGCGCGAGTGGCTCTCCAGCACCCCCTCGTAGAAGGTCAGAACGGCCTTGTTCGCCCCCGACTCCATGGCCTGGGCGGGTGGCCTGCTGGGGTTGGTTACTACTATGTCTATCATTGCGGAATGCCCTGACCTTTCGCGTCCTCTCAGCCGGCGGGAAACGCCTTTGTATACAGTACTCAGAGCCAAAGAGCAGCCGGCCTGGCAAATATCGGATATCTACCAGGCCGGCTCCAACCTATCTCTGACTTGCTAGCTGCTGCGTCTAGGGCCTAGTTCTCTTCGATTATGTCGTACTGCTCGAGGCGGTATATCCACCAGCAGTTGTAGCAGAACCGCGGGGTGAGCTGCATCTCCTCGAATGTCGTCGCCTGAGGGCGCTGCGGGAGGCCGAATCCCGGGATCCTGACGTTGGACCTCACCGGGAACATGGCCGTACCTATGTGCAAGGTGACTATCGGGATCTCCCGGAACAGCACCTTGTTTATCTCCAGCCCGAGAGCGTCTTTCTCGGCCTTGCTGAGGGCCCTCGGCACCTTGTCTATGATAGCGTCCAGCTCGGCATTGCAGATCACGTTGGGGCATCCTCCTCCGCCCTCCGTGTGCCATTGGAACTTGGCGCCTCCCACAGTGTTGCCCCAACCGCCGACGCGCGCCACCACGTAGTCCGGCGGCTCGCTCTGGTAGTACTTCGTGACCCACGGCGCGATCTCGTCCAGGATGTACTCCACGTTGATGCCGACCGCTGCCAGCATCTGCTGCTCGGCGGCTACCTGGGCCTCGCCGGCCGTGTTGCCGACGACGAAGGTCGGCGTCGCCACCGGCACGGTGACATTGGAGTCCCAACCGGCATCCGCCAGGAGCTGTCTGGCCTTATCGGGGTTATACTCGTATGCCGTGTACATCTCCGGGGTGTTGTGCTCGGACTGCCACATGATCGTGTTGTTGATCTGGCCTAGGCCACCCTTTGCGGATAGCTTTATCAGCGCCTCCCTGTCGAGGGCGTGGAACCACGCCTGGCGCACCCTGACGTCGCTGACGAGCTCGTGACTGGTGTTGAAGGCGTAGCCCCGGCTGTTGGTGCCGGCGATGCCGTAAACATCGAACCGGTCATCCAACAGCATCGCCGCCATGCCCTCTTCCGAGAGCAGGCCGTCACCGGCCAACGTGGTGTCGATCTCCCCTCTCTGCAGCGCTATCTGCGCCGCGTCATTTGAGGGCATGGTGATCATCAGTATCCGATCGATACGCGGCTTGCCAAGGAAGTAGTTGGGATCGGCCACGAGCTCGACGAACTGGTCGACCTCGTGCCTGACGAACTTGTAGGGGCCGGAGCCCAGCATCACGTTCTTGAAGAAGTCGTGATTGTCGATGTCCGCCGGCGGGATCTTGCCGACGATGTGCTCCGGCAGAATGTCGAAGCCGAACGTGCCGAGACCGTCCCCGGACAGCAGGTCGCCCGTAGGGAACTCGTGCGTTATCTTGACTGTGTAGTCGTCCACTATCTCGATGCCGGGTATGTCGTCGGCCTCTCCATCGAAGTAGGCCTTAGCGCCCTTGATGATGATGGGCAGGTCGCCGGTACCGTTGTTCGGCGTCTCCGAGTGCAGGCGGGACAGGAAGGTGAACCTGACGTCCTCAGCCGTCACCGGCTCGCCGTCGTGGAAGAAGGCGTTCTTACGTAGGAAGTAGGTGGTCGACATGCCGTCTTCACTCAACTCCCACCGCTCTGCCAGCTCAGGAACATACCTGCGCCTTATGGGGTCGGGCTGCAACAGGCTGGAGAAGGTGTGGTTGCCTATCAGGGTCACGATCTCGTTGACGGCCGAGTGAGGCACCCACTTGACCTCCTGGAAGGGGACCCTGTACCGGAGCACCTTCTCAACCATCGCCGGAACCTCTACCTCTACCACCTTCTCTACTTCCACCTCCACCCGCTCCACCCTAACGACTTCCTTCTCGACTATCTTCTCTACCTCTACTTCCCTAACGACTTCCTTCTCCACCACCACAGTCTCACCCGGCACCATTACTTCCTTCACCACCTCTTTCTCCACCACCACAGTCTCACCCGGCACCATCACTTCTTTGACCACCTCTCTCTCCACCACCACCTCTACAGGTACCTCCTTGATGACCTGTTCCGTCACCACGATCGTCTCACCAGGCACCTGAACTTCCCTAACCACCTCTCTCTCCACCACCACTTCTACAGGCACCTCCTTGACCACTTCCTTTTCCCTGGTGCAGGCCAGTGCCCCCAGCAAGGTCAGGAAGGCAAACGAAGCTAGTATCAACCTCAGGCTGCTTGAACGCATCGGGCTACCCCCTCTGCAAAGATATTCTCGGCGACGCGCCTCAAATCAATCAGAGCGCACCAAGTTCAGCGGAATCAAACCACGCATTACCCTCAGTTGTCAAATCTGTGTAACATCCGCCACGACGACGCGACGAGGTCGCCCATGTCCAATCCCAACGTCGAACCACTTGCTCAAAGCCATTCCATCCCACATTTCCCATATCAACCCTGCAGGGCTTGCCGTAATCAGCAACAGCGATACCCGATGTAGCCGAATAGCAGAGCACAGTGGTTATCATGAGTGCTAGACTGGTCGTGAGCGACTACTCTAGTTCTTGATAACGTACCCACTCAGGAGGCACCCAATGGGTGAAAGCACCAACCCCCGCGCCACGCTCCGTTTCGACCGACGTGTACGGTTGGAGTTTCGCGGCGCTACCATCACCTCGGACGCTGGGCTGCTGGCCTGCCGCGAGTTGGACGATGCACTGGGGCTGACGGAGACGGCGAATGAGTGTCTGCAGGAGAGCCGTGGCGGTCGTAACGTGCAGCACCGATTGGTGGGCCTTCTCAGGCAGTCGGTGTACAGTCGTCTGGCGGGCTACGAGGATACCAACGACGCTGAACGGTTGGCCCAGGACCCGACGATGCGGGTAGTCGTTGGACGGCGAGGTGGTCCTGAGAGACCGGCCGCCAGCACCAACACCATCAGCCGGTTCGAGACCGAGGTGCTTACCCAAGACGGCAACGTGGAAGGGTTGGGCCGAGTGAACGCTACGTGGGTGGACCGGGCGATGACGCACACAGCGCACCGGCGGGTGATCTTGGACATGGACAGTTCGGAGAGTCCGGTACATGGAGGACAGGAGGGAGCGTCGTACAACGGTCACTTTGGGAGCACGTGCTATCACCCTTTGTTCGTGTTCAACCAGTTCGGTGACTGCGAGGGGGCGATGCTCCGTGCGGGGAACGTACATAGCGCGCACAGGTGGCGTGATGTATTGGATCCGATCCTGTCCCGCTACGGGGCGACAGGAGTGCGGCGGTACTTTCGTGCCGATGCCGCATTCGCCAAGCCGGACATCTATGAGTACCTCGAGGAGCGGCACGTCCTTTACGCTATAAGACTCCCCGGCAACGAGGTGCTGCAACGGGAGATCGCCCCTCTGCTCAGGAGGCCTGTGGGGAGGCCGCCGAAGCGTCCAGTGATCCTATACGACGACTTCTGGTATCGTGCCGGGAGTTGGGACCGCGCTCGGCGGGTGGTGGCCAAGGTGGAGTGGCATAGGGGAGAGCTATTCCCCCGGGTGGGCTTCATAGTCACGAGCATGACGGCTGGCCCCGAAGGAGTGGTGCGATTCTACAATGGTCGCGGGACAGCCGAGCAGTGGATCAAGGAGGGGAAGTACGCGCTGAACTGGACTCGGCTGTCGTGCCATCGGTTCGTGGCCAACCGGGTGCGTCTATCTCTGTTCGTCCTGGCGTACAACCTTGGGAACTTCCTTCGCCGGCTGTGTCTGCCCAAGGCGGTCAAGCACTGGTCGCTGCGGAGCGTGCAGGTCAAGCTGATCAAGATGGGAGGCCGTCTGGTGCGGCACTCCCGGTGGTTGATCTTTCAGTTATCCGAGATGTCGGTTCCTCGACGGTTGTTCCAGGGAGTGTTGGATCGTATCGGCCGGTTATCGCCGGCGCCAAGCTGAGGGAGGGTACAACCACGATCTTGCCAAGAGGGGGAGAGCGCTCCAGGGAGTCGCCTTGTCTTCAATGCGCTTTCACCCCACTGGCAGGGGACACGAGGACGATGAAGACGGACAAGAAGGGTGCTCTACGACTGCAAACGCATCTCTTATCGGATAGACCGGCGATTGACTGGCCTTGCAGGACCTGACTATGATGCTAACATCTCGTTTGGGCTGCCCCTTGAGCCTGAAGACTCCCAATATGGGAAATCCCGGTCCATAGCCCTGCAGGTCCCAGATGCCGAGCAGTATTTCTTCCACGACCCGGGCATGACCCGGATGGACGACGGAACCCTGATCGTCGCGGCGCCCCAGTGGCAGTTCATGCGCTTCGGCGGACGCCAGTCCACCAGGGTCGCCCGGAGCGCCGACGGCGGCCGGACCTGGGAAGAATTGGCCGAGCTTCCATACGCCGACGCGGCGCCGTTCTTAGTCGACGGAAGTCTCTTCATGTTCGTGCAGGAGAAGAGCCATCACGACTTTCAGATAGTGACAAGCGAGGACAGGGGTCTAACTTGGTCGGCGCCTATGACCGTGCTGGAAGCTCCAGTCTGGAACATATCGACTCCCATGCTGAAGCGGCCCGAAGCACTCTACTGGGCGATGGACTACTCCCCGGAAGGGCGTCGCTGCCACGGGAAGGTAATGGCACGGTTAGAGAGCGGCAAGCCGCCCATGGAGCCCGAGTCCTGGAGCCTGTCCAACGTCGTTCCCGAACCCAGTCTGCCCGACTCGATGACCAGGAAGCTCTACTCGGCGACTTGGGACGGCGAACATAGACCGCGTTCGCCCCTATGGCTAGAGCCCAACACGGTGGAGGTGGCAGGCTGCATCCGGGTGTTCACGCGCTGCGTCATCGACCGCTACTCCAGCGCGCACGTGGCCGCAGTCCTTGACTATGACCCTGAGAAGCACGTTCTGAGCTTTACCCAGTTCGCGTCGTGGCCTGGCGGTCAGTGCAAGTTCTTCGTGGTGCACGACCGGCCAAGCCGGACTTACTGGATGCTCAGCAACCTGGTTACCAACTCACAGGACTTGCTGGGATGGGGAGACCGTTGGCCAAAGTCCCAGCACGGTCCCTCGGGGAACGAGAGGCGCTGGCTCTTCCTGCACTACAGCATCGACTGCCTGAACTGGTTCCCCGCCGGTTGTGTAGCTCGCTGGCCCGAAAGCGTGGCGAAGAGCTTCATGTACCCGAGCGCGGTCGTCGACGGAGAAGACCTAGTCGTCATGTCGCGGACGAGCCGAGATTCCGGCGACCAGCACAACGCGGACCTCGTTACCATCCACCGAATCCGCAAGTTCCGAGACCTCGCGATGGACCTACACGGCGGGGCGCCGGTCTAATGGGAAATGCTCAGAACCCCAGACACCTGCCGGGATTGCGTTGGACTCCCTGCGGAGGGAGCTCCGCCCCCTGCCGATGGAGCTTCGAGCCGTTCTCCCGCTACCTGCGCCGCGTAATCTCAACCGCGGCGTATGCCATAACGCTGCCCTGTATCGGTACCTGAGGTTTCTTGACCGTCACGTGGACCGCGTCGACCTCGAAACGGTCCAGGATGAGGCCGGCGATCGTCTCGGCGAGGCTTTCGAGAAGGCTGCGGCTGCCCTCCTCCATTATCTCCTTTACGAGAGTGTAGAGTGATGAATAGCTGACAGTGTCCGCGAGAGAGTCTGTCCTACCAGCACGCGACAGGTCCGTCTCTATCTCCAAGTCTACGATGAAGCGCTGCCCAAGCTCCCGTTCGGCGAGGCGGACGCCATGGTAGCCATAGAAGACCATTCCGGCCAGCTGGATCTTGTCTCCGGCCACTACGGGCCTCCTTCCGTCTCCTCGGCTAGGGCCAACACGCCCCTCGCCCGCTCGACTACCGGGACGTCGACCACTTTGCCGTCCAGCGAGGTCGCCGCCGTTCCTCTGCGCTCCGCCTCTTCGAAGGCAGCGACTACCCGCAGGGCGTATTCGATCTCCGCTCCGGACGGCGAGAACGTCTCGTTGATCACCTGTATCTGCTCCGGATGGATGGCGAACTTGCCCTTGAACCCGAATGCCCTGGCGTCCGCGGCGTCGCTCCGCAGACCTTCGGGATCGCGGAGGGTGAAGTAGGGCGTGTCCAGCGCAGGCACTCCGGCAGCCCGCGCAGCCACGCAGACCACCCTTCTGGCGTACTCGACCTCTGACTGATCCGGCGTTCTCTCTATGCCCATGTCGGCGGTGAAGTCCTCCGCGCCGAACGCGACGCCAACGATACGTTGCGACGCGGCGCTTATCGAGTAGGCGTTCACAACGCTGAGCGCGGTTTCTATCCAGGGCACCAGCTTCACAGCGCCGGTTTCCAGGCCCGCCAGGGCTTCCAGCCTCTCCAGGACCTCCGAGACGGCCGCAACGTCTTCCGGCGATGCTATCTTTCCCACCGATACCCCGTAGATATGTGGCCCTACGACCGCCGCAAGGTCATCCTCCAACAGACCGGTACCCAACGAGTTGACCCGGGGTATGACGAGGGGCCCCGCGGAGGACAGCCTGGGAAGCATGGACGACGTGATCGAGCGGGCGTTGGCCTTCTCGGATGGCGGCACCGAGTCCTCCATGTCAGGGACATAGGCGTCAGGCCTGAGCCCTAGCGCCTTCTCCAACATGCGGGTACGGTTGCCCGGTACGAACAGCAGGCTGCGGATGACGGCCATGCGAGTACTCGCTAGCTCCCGTGCTCCGCGCCGGATTGGTGGTCGTGCGGGTGGCCGCGACTCCCATGTGAAGCGCGGCCACCGGTCAGCAGGTCCTCGCGGTCTCCCCACCGGCGCAGGAAGCGGCGAAAGTTCTTCCTACTCAGTTCGTCGCGCTCCTCATCGCTGAGCTCCGCCCATGCTCGGTGCGTGTGGCGTGCGACGGGAAGGCTGGGGTCGGCGACGATGCGGTAGCCCTTGTCCCTGAACTGGAAGCTGTAATCAAGGTCCAGATTCCGGTAGAATCGGAACGTCTCGCGCATCAGTCCAACTTGGGCAACAACCTCTCGCCTGAAAGCGAAGCAGTACGACTGCATTGCGTCTACGTCCCCCTTAATAGCCTGTGCTTCGCTCTCGTGGAAGTGGTGCAGGTCGCCGGTCCGCAACCCATACGGCCCGGCGACTCCCACCCCGTCCTGGTCGAGGAGGCCTTCTATGGGGCCGTAGAGGTCGCCCGTGACCTCTACGCTGGTGTCGAGCATCAATACGGTGCGGCCCAGGCCCTGCTTGAGGACGATATTGCGGGCCGCCGCCTCGCCAAGCTGGTGGTCGGCGTGTATCACGCGTACCCGGTCTTCCCCGGCCGCAAACTCGTCTAACCAGGCTCCCGTACCGTCCACCGCACCGTTGTCCACCACCACGACCTCGACATGCCGGCCTTCGACCCACCGCAGTGCGCTCATGACGCAGCGCTCCACGTCTTCCATGTGGCCGTTGGCTACTATGCCGATGGTCACGTCCACGGTGACGGGCTGCGAGAGCAGCGAAGGCACGTCCGACGACGACGAGACCTCCAGGTGGGACTCCTGATGCCGCTCCCACTCGGATTTGGGACGGACCCGCGTGCCCTCCGGGGTGTCCTGGACGGCGTATCCGCGCGCCAGGAAAGCGTCCCTGAGCGTGTCCGCCTCTTTGTAGGCGTTGCAGGTAGCCGCACGTGCGCCGCAAGTTTCGGACGAGCCGGACCCCTGCAGCTCGGTGACTTGCTGCCGGGCCCATTTCCTCAGCCGGTCCCTCTTCTCGACCTCGGTGGATACCCCACCTGGGATGGCACTAACGGCTGGCGAGTCGCCAAGGCCGAGACCGAGAACGCGGTCGAACCTCAACAGAATGTCCAGCTTCGTCCTGCCGGGAAGGTCGGACCTCGCCAGGTCCCACGTCAGCGCCAGAGCCCCCGGCATGTCCAGATTGTCGTTGAGTCGCTCGACGAAGCGGGCTTCCCAGGGGGTCGTGCTCTCCTCGGAGGACTCGAAGCCGTTGGGCGGCAGTCCCCACTCCCAGACGCGGTTTCGCAGGCGTTGAAGCGCGCGTTGAGCGGCCTTGAGGGAGGCGAATGTGAAGTTTAGACGGGTGCCGTAGCGGGCGGTCAGGCACAGGTAACGGAACGCCAGTGGCTCGATGCTCTTCGCCTCCAGGTCGGAGACCGTAAAAGAGTTGCGCGCCGATTTCGCCATCTTCACCCCGTCGGCGAGCAGGTGCTGACCGTGCAGCCAGGTGTTGACCACAGGCCCGCCCGCGAAGCTCTCGCTCTGGGCTATCTCACCTTCGTGGTGCGGAAAGATGTTGTCGACGCCGCCCGTGTGTATGTCGAACCGCTCTCCAAGGTACTTGATAGACATGGCGGTGCATTCGATATGCCACCCGGGAAACCCCTCGCCCCAGGGGCTATCCCACTTCAGCTCTCTTCCAGGCTCAGCCGCTTTCCAGAGCGCAAAGTCCCGCTGGCGGCGCTTCAACCGGTCGACCTCGACCCTGACGCCTTCCAGAAGGCCCCTCTCATCGACGTTTCCCGAGAGCATGCCGTATGGTGGGAAGGCCTCCACGTCGAAGTAGACGTTCCCTTCCGCCTCGTATGCGGTGCCCTTCTCTATCAGACGCTCGATGACAGCAATCATGTCCGCCACGTGGGCCGTCGCTCTGGGATAGACGTGGGCTGGCTCGATATTCAGTTTCCGCTCGTCGCTGAGGAACTTCTCCGTGTAGTGCTGCGCTATCTCCTGAGGGGTCTTGCCCTCCGCGAGGGCCGCCGCGATGACCTTGTCCTCGCCCCGGTCAAGCATCTCCTGGCGCATGTGGCCCACATCGGTGATGTTCTTGACGTGGTGGACGGCAATCTCTTGGAACTCCAGAGCGCGGCGTACCCAGTCGGTCATCAGGTAGGAGCGGAAGTTGCCCAAGTGCGCGTCTCTGTACACGGTGGGGCCGCAGGTGTAGATGCCCACCGATCCCCGCTTGAGAGGGACGACCTCCGAGAGGCTATGGGTCAGGGTGTTGTGTATCGTCAATCCCTGCGGCCTCATCTATCCCTCTTTCTCCGTCACTGGGCGGGAGCAGCCTGGGGGGAGAGCGTCAGTATCCTTAGCAGATTGGTCTTGCCTGGCACGGCGATCGGCAGGCCGGCCACGAGCACCACGATGCTCCCCTCCTCCAGCCCGGCGACCCTGTACGCCATCTCCTCCCCCCGGCTGAAGAAGTCGTTGACGTCGTCTATTGAGCTGGTCGTTACCGGGGTCACACCCCACCGTAGCATTAGACGCCGCTGCACCTTCGGGTTCGGGGTTAGTGCGAGAACGGGCGTAATTGGCCTGTACTTGGATACCCTGCCAGCGGTGCTGCCGGATTCTGTAAACGCAACGATGAGGCTGGCATTGAGCTGGTAAGCAGTGCGGCAGGCATCGTAGCTGATGGCGTCGTCTACTTCAGGCTGAAGGTGGCGCAGATTCTCCTCCAGGATGCTCTCGTACGGGAGCGCAGCCTCCGCCTCCACAGCGACCTCCGCCATGACCTTCACGGCCTCCTCCGGGTACTGCCCTATGGAAGTCTCCCCGGACAGCATCACCGCGTCAGTGCCGTCGTAGATGGCATTGGCCACGTCGGTGACCTCCGCCCTGGTAGGTACCGACGACCTGATCATCGACTCGAGCATCTGAGTGGCCGTGATTACGGGCTTGCCGACGTGGTTGCAGGAATCTATTAACCTCTTCTGAATAATCGGCACCTTCGCCAGGGGCACCTCGACTCCCATGTCTCCACGGGCAACCATAATGGCGTCGCTAACCTGGAGGATGCTGTCGAAACTGTCGATGGCCTCGGCGCGCTCGATCTTAGAGATGATGTAAGGCTCCATGCCGAGCCGCAAGAGGACGTTTCTTGCCGTTTCCACGTCGCCGGCGCTGGTGACCGTGGAGAGGGCCACATAGTCCGCGTCGACCTCCGCCGCGAACTCCAACGCTCTGGTGCCCTTCTCGTCGGGAAAGGGCTGAGACGGTGCTTTCCCAGGGGTGGCCACTCCCCTACGTTCGGTGAGCCTACCGCCCCTGACAACCTCACACACGACGTCCTGGCCCTGCACGGTCGTGACCTTGAGCTCGATCAGACCGTCGTCCAGCAGGACGGGACGGCCTACCATGGCGTCTCGGTGGATTCCGCTGGGCGACACGGATACCGCGTCTTCGGTCCCCACCACGTCCCTGCTGGTCAGGACAATCGACGCACCGGGCTGTAGCTCGAGCACTCCTGCTCCGAGAGGCCCGGTTCGGTACTTGGCGCCAGGTACGTCCACCATCAGTCCGACGGGCGTTCCCAAGCGCTGCGAGACCCGTCTCACACGGTCCGCTGCCTCTCGGTGGTCCTCCAGGGTACCGTGAGACAGGTTCAGCCTGGCGACGCTCATTCCGCAGCGGACCAAGGCATCCACCCTCTCATCGGTGGATACGGCGGGGCCCAACGTGCACACTATCTTAGTCTTCGGCTTATCGAGCATACTTGGCCTGCACCCGACCGCGTAATCGTCCCTCATGGACAACATTATGGACAATCGCGGGCGGAAGTCCAACCCCGCCTGCCCGTAATCTCGCCTACAAGCGCGGCCACCCTCTTTACAGAATGGCTTTTGGTTGCCGTACAATGGGCGTGACTTGCTTGGAGACCGTCGGACTGTCGATTCCATGGGCCCTTGGACCTACTTGCAATGATTGCGATCAGGCGACTTCACGACCTCCAGGAAATCGATTTGAGCATTGCAGAGCGAGACATCTCGCTGACCGAGGTGCGCGCCAAGCTTGCAGACGACTCTGGGATCGCGTCTATGCGGCAGCGTATCGCCAAACTGGAAGCGAAGCTTGAGGAGCTCGGCTTGAAGAGGCGCGCCGCTGAAGGTGCGATCGCGGACCTCCAGGAGAATCTCAAGAGAATCGAGACGCGGCTCTACGGAGGCGCGGTGACGAACCCCAGAGAGCTGGAAGCCGCCGAGGAAGAGCGTGCCTTCAGGACGAGCCAGCAGCGAGACCAGGAAGACGTGCTGCTGGACATCTTGGTCGAGGCAGACGACGCGGAGGCCTTGCTGGGCGAGCTTCGAAGCGAACTGCAGCAGATCGAGGCCGCCCGCCCGCAGCAGGTCGCCGAGCTTACGAGGTCCGAGACAGAGCTGGTATCGGAGCTGGCCGTCCTGCACGGAGAGAGGGACCGTACAGCTCCCGAGATTCCCCCGAACCTCTACCGGATGTACGAATCGCTCCGCAGGAGCAAGAACGGGCACGCCATCGCCAGAGTGGAGCGCGGGATGTGCCAAGGCTGCCGTCTCTCGCTCTCCACGATGGAGTTGCAGCGTGCCAGGGCTTCCCGCGCTGGCGTCGTTCAGTGCAGCAGTTGCCGAAGGATCCTATACGTGCCCTGATGCGAGCCATCGGACTCTTCGAGACCGCGGATCAGGACGCTCTACAGCATATGGACAGAGCGTTCATCGACTTCTGTGCCCTGAAGATGCACCAGCCCGTGGCCACATTCCGCAGCGGGGGAGAGGGAGTATCCGCCTACGAGCGCCTCCGTGAATACATGATCACATCGGGCAGCGAGTTCCTCGTGGTGGTGCCGGACGCCACTCATCTCGGCGGCGACCTCGAGGCCGTAACGCGAAGGCTGCTCGAGCTCGACGCTCTGAGGGCCGCCGTGGCGTGCTCGAACGAGGAGCTCCCGGACCCGCTGCAGAACGCCATCCAGACCATAGGCGTGAGCGGAGTATCCCAGGCCCGCAGCGAGAGTATCAGCGAGTCCATGCGAGCGAGGGCCCTGGAGGGACGGGCATTGGGCAGGACGTCGTACGGCTACCGCATCGGTCCTGACGGCCGCCTGGCGGTAGTGCCGGACGAGGCGGAGGTGGTCCGCCTCATGTTCCGCCTATACACGGAGGATGGCCTGGGGATCCGGCTCATCGCACAGCGCCTCAACGACCAAGGGATGAGGACGCGGCGGGGCGGGGCCTGGAGCCTGGCCGCCGTCCACGACCTCTTGAAGAACCCGGCCTACATAGGCACCGCCACACGATTCGGCATGAGGCGTCCGAGGGCCCATCCAGCCATCGTCACCCCTGAGACGTTCAGGGCGGCCCAGGACATCGCCAGGAAACGCAGGCCATTCAGGCGCGCGCCGAGGTCGCATCCGTTCCTGCTCTCAGGCCTCGCACATTGTGGCTACTGCGGCAACAGGATGATGGGGGTGACTCGAAAGCGCTCGTGGAAACGCAAGAACGGGCTCAGGGCCAGGGCTGTCTACCGGTACTACCAGTGCCAGTCCAGAAGCAACGAGGGTCGCTGCGGCTATCACACGTGGCGCGAGCCCATCCTGGAGGAGGCGGTAGTGACCGAGCTTCGGAACTCACTCCGGTCCGTGGACTCCGCAGCCACCAAGAGCACGGGCAGTGAGGCACACTCCCACAAGCAGAAGGGCCTGGCAGGCAACGCCGAGCGGCGCTTTTTGACGGCGGTCAGACGCTCCGCACGCGGCGAAGCTCCGATAGCCGCCCTGGGCGGGTACTTGAAAGACCTCGATGCCACCCGCGAGGCGTTGAAGGAAGACCACGCTCCCGCCGACCCAGAGAGGGTGAAGGCATGGGAGACCATGGACGCCGAATCAAGGCGTGCATTCTTGGTAGAGCACGTCCGAGCGGTCACCGTGAAGGACGACGGAGTGTTGGTCACAGTCTAGTGGCTTGCGCAGACGTAATGAAGGTGCGCCAACGATGGTAGACCGTTTACGCCGTATCTGGCCTAGTTTCTCTCTCATCGAGGTCCTGATCGTCCTCGGTATCATAGCCGCCCTGGCCGCCGCCATCGTTCCGCAGTTCGTAGGCGGGGGGAGCAACGAGAGGCAGAGGGACAGCGAGCTGTCCTCGGTACAGAACGCTATCGACAGCATGATGGCGGAGCTGGGCCTGTCCTCGGTGACCGCGAATGACGGCGCCCGTGCCACGGGATTCAGGGACTGGGACAGCGAAGAGAGCCCCTTCGGGTCGGGCTCCGTCAATCTCGGGCCGGACCGGGGCGGCTACTTCCGAAACGCACAATCGACGTGGGCCTACTGCTGGGACAGCAGCGGCCAGGTCACGAAGCAGACAGACGACGGCGGGGACTGCGGCTAGCAGCGCCTCTGAACCCCACGTCCGCGTCCAGGATCCGCTACCCCAGACTGCCGACCGACACGCCGATAAGGCGGCCGATGCCGTAGGTGACCGCGGCCGCGGCGCCTCCCGCCAGCAGCATACGCGCCGAGGCCCACACCGGGTTTACCCCCGTGAGGAGCGCCAGGACGCTTCCGGCCAGCGCGAGCGCGAAGGCGCCAAAACCCGCGCTTAGCGAGAAAGCAAGGTCCCCGGCGCCGACCGCGTAGGGCAGAATGGGAATGAGCGCGCCGACGACGAAAGCCACGAAGGAACTCAGAGCTGCCGCGACCGGCGACCCAAGCTGCGACGGGTCCAGCCCAAGCTCTTCCCGTGCCATGGTGTCCAGCGCCACCTTCGGGTCGGCCATCAGCTTGCTCGCGACCCTACGCGAATCCTCTTCAGACAGCCCCTTGGCCTGGTAGATCAGCTCCAGCTCCGCCTGCTCCTCCTCCGGCCACTCGCTCACTCGATCTGCTCCTTGCGCAGCTCGTTCTCGTAGAGGTCCCGCTGCGAGCGCACGGATACGTACTCGCCCGCGGCCATCGAGAACGCGCCGGCAAGAAGACCGGCGACCCCAGCCAGCAGCACGAAGTCCGGGTTTCCCGTGCCGCCTGCCACGCCCATGACCAGGCTGAAGTTGGAGATCAATCCGTCGTTCGCGCCCAGGACGGCGGCCCGCAGGCTGCCGCCGCTGGCCGCTACCCCTCTTGAGTGGGTTTCGCCCCGTCCGCGAGTCCTGCGCATCTCATCCAGGATGCGCGCGTGGGCCTGTTCTTCCGGGACCAGATCCACCGCCTCGGGATCGGCGGCGTACATGTCTATGTCCTTGTCCTCCCCGCGTAGGAGGATGGGCAGCACCCGGTTCGTGCCGAACAGCCCGGCAGCGATCTTTATCAGCCTCCCCTTCACGCCCAGTGCGGATGGGGCCAGCCCTGTCGTTCCGCGGCCCAGCTTACCGGCCCAGCGGGAGGCGTGCCTCAGCTCCGCCTCGACCAGCTCGTTGAAGATGCGGGCCCGCTGGGGGTCGGCCTCGGTATCCGCCAGCGCGGAATAGACCGCGGCCGCCTCCAACTCGGCCTTCAGGTAGCCCTCGTACCTCTTCTCATCGGTACGCGAGATTTTCTTATCCATGTCCATCCTGTCCATCCATGTCGTCCCTAGGCGGGAATTCCCAGCCTGGACCTGATGTCCTTGATGCGCTCCATGTTCTCCTTGTCCGGGCCATTCTTTTCGAAACCCGGTACCTCAAGGATGAAGGGCACTTCGCGGAATGCCTCATGGGCCATTATCGTCTCGAATCCGGCGATCCCCAGGTGGCCCTCCCCGATATTCTCGTGGCGATCGACACCCGACCCGAACGCCACCTTGGAGTCGTTCGCGTGGACCGCGACCAGGTTCGACAGACCAATCTCTCTCTCGAACTCGTCCATCGCCCTGGCCAGCCCGTCCTCATCGGCGAGATCGTACCCCGCGGCCATCGAGTGCTGGGTGTCCAAACACACCTTGACGCTGGGGCTGCCCACCTCCGCCATGAGACGCCCAATCTCCGCGAAGGACGAGCCGATATGGGAGCCCATCCCGGCGCTGTTCTCGACGATCAGCCAGACGCCCTCGGGGCTGACCGAGAGCACCTGCTGCATGGCCGACGCGGCCTGGGGCAGCATACCCTCGAACCCGGCGCCCTTGTGCGCGCCTCCGTGGAAGATGACTCCCGCGGCGCCGATAGTCCCTGCCGCCTGCATGCTCTTGGAGAGCACGTCCACCGACTTGCCAAGCAGCTCCTCGCCGCCGCCCAGATTCACGAGATAGCTCCCGTGGATGAAGACGGGGGCTACGTCCTTTTCCTTCGACTTCTCCTTGAACTTGGCGACCTCCTTCTCGGGCGGGTCGCGAAATCGCCACATACGAGGAGTCGAGACGAATATCTGCGCCGCTTCCGCCCCGATATCCGCTGCACGGTCAATGGCCTTGTCCAGCCCCCCCGAAGCGCTCACGTGCGCGCCAAGCCTCATAACGCTCACCCCATTCGATACCAGAGAGTCTGTCCCGATTATACGTGACGGCTAGCAGCACCCCAAAGTCCGGAGCTTTTTGGACAAGGGCTGTGGCGGGCATGTCCAAGGGCCTCTCCGCCGAAAAAGTGTTCCAAAATGCTCCATTTCGTTCCATTTCCTATCTAGGACCCCGATCTTTCCGGAGCGGTGCTGGAGCACGGTTGAGACACAAATGGACGTAAATGACACGGCTTTGGAACTAACGTGGAACTGGGCTGCGGGCGCCGCCGGGCGGGGCATCGGCATGTGAGCTTGCCTGTGCATGGGATATAATAGCACGGCCGTTCGTAGCGGTCAAGCAGATTAGGCGGTCATGCTTGACTAGCTTCAGGCCAGACGATGATAATCAGTGCCTACAGGCCGGCCGTCCCCCAGGCAGGTCGTCCAATCCTACAGGACAACGGCCTTTGACTAGACCGGAGCAAAGGGTGGCGATCGTCGTGGACAGTGCGGCCTCGCTCCCGTCTTACTGCGACCAGCTTTCCGGGCCGCACGTCGTGCCCGTGCAGCTCAGCATCGACGGCAAGTCGTACCTGGACGGGCAAGACCTGACGACCGGAGACTTCTACCGGCTCCTACGCCGCTCGAAGCGGCCCCTGTCGACGGCCTCGCCGGCCCCGGGCAGCTTCCTTTCGGCCTTTGAGAGCGCCGCCGCCGAGGCCCGCAGCATCCTGTGCCTGACCATCTCGTCACACTTCAGCTCGACTTACGACTCGGCCATGGTCGCGGCGGCGCAGGCGGCTGAGCGGACTCCCGGCCTGCGCATCGAGGTTGTGGACACGGAGAGCGCGGCCGGCGGGCAGGGTCTGGTGGTCACAGAGGCGCTGAGGGCGGCACGCAATGGGCTCGGGTTGGACGAAGTGGCCGCCGCATGCACGAAGGTGATACCCAGGGTGTCTTTGCTGGGATGCCTTGACACACTGTATTACGTCTGGAAGAGCGGCCGCGTTCCCGGCATCGCCCACGTCAGCACCAAGCTGTTGAAGATAAAGCCGCTGCTGGAGCTGACGCGGGGCAGCGTCAAGAGCATTGGGAGGCCCCGGACGACTCAACGGGCCGTCGCCCGACTGCTGTGGATGATGCGCCAACGCGCGGGCTCCGGCCAGGTCCATGCTGCCGTGATGCACGCCGACGCCGCCGAAGAGGCTGAGATGATCCGAAGACGGATCGAGTCCGATTTCGAGACCGTGGAGCTATTCGTCAGCGAGTTCTCGCCGGCCCTTGGCGCCCACACGGGACCCGGACTGCTGGGCGTCGCCTTCTGGGCCGAGGACACACCGCCGGGAATAGGCCGGGCCGCAAAGTGACCGACACGCCCAACGTCCTGCTCCAGGTCACGGACGAGGTAACGACGAGGCGCTACGCGGTCCGCATCGACCCGAGCGAGCAGCACCTGCCGGCGTCCCAATTGCTCGACCGCTACCTGAAGCGCCCAGGCCTCTCGCGGCTACGACGCGAGAACCGTATCACAGCAGCCTCCGAGGAGACGCTGGTCTCCCTCCAGGACCTTGTGTACGGCTGCACGGACGAAGGCGCACTCACTGAGCCGGCCCCCGGCGTCCAGCTCTTCCAGGGAGGACGCCTGCTGGGCATGGAAGAAGCACCGCGCGCTGAGCCCGCCTGGGTTTCGGGCTCTCCCGTGCTGGTCATCGACATCGTCATAGACCGGACCAACATGAACTACGGCAGAAACTGGACCGGCTTCAACCGCCGGAGGTGGGACATTCAGCCCGGCCTCTACTCGGACTTCGTAGAGTCGTGCATGGAGCGGCATTCCGGAAGCACCGTCCCCGCGGACACCCATGACGACAGGCTGGACCTGCTGGAAGCCGTGGCGCGGCGCATATGGGAGTCCGACTTCGAGAGCTACTCCCGCTTCGTCGGGCCCAAGTGGGTCTACAAGACGGGCGACGAGACCGTGCGCAACGTCATCGGCGGCTCCGGAGGCATCTGCTCGGAGAAGGTCCAGGCCCTCAAGTTCCTCACCGACCACTACGGGTTGGAGTCCGAGTACGTAATCGCCGGGGCCGACGTACCCGGCCCCGTGCCGGAGAGCAAGCTCCGCGAGCTCCTGACCACCTTCGACTTCAGGTTCGCCAAGCGCCAGATGCGGTACTGGCAGCACACCGCCCTGCTCTACCACATCGGAGGCGCCCCGGTGCTTGTGGACGTGACGAACGGCAACATCCCGTTCCTCTTCATCCGGGGCTCCGAGGCCGACCGGCTGCTCGGCTATGCGGCCAAGCCTCCCGTCAGGGTCAGAATGGCGGTGCACGAGGAAGACTTCTACTATCACAGGGTCGCCCAGGACATCCCCGAAATGCTCTTCTTTGCCATGGAGGGTTGGATCCCCTACGTCGACCTGGTACAGGTTTTCGACAACGAGCTGGGGCTGTACATATCAGAAGACTTCATGGTAACCGCCGCCGTGTACAAGACCGGCACGGCCTACGAGGAGCTCCGCAGAGAGTACCTCCGGGTGTGCGGCGCATCCGGCCTGGACTGCGCAGTCTCCCAGGACTGGGCCCTCGATACCCCGCTGGGGCGACGCTTCGCGGAGGCGGAACCGGACGCGGCGGAGAAGGTGCTCGCAAGCGGTTACCACCTCCTGGAACGCTACAACGACTGCCACGGCCCCGGCCACGACGGAGGGCTCGTCGTGATCTCGCTACGCGGGTAGAGGGCGACGGCGTGGCTGCTTCCGTCTACAACACCCCGCACAACGTAGTCGAGCTGCTGGACCGGGTGCTCCACGCGGCGCTGAACACCCGGTTCTACCGTTCCATCCTCGGAGAACGGCAGTCTATCGGGTCGCTGAGCGGCTTCCAGAGCCTGCCCATGACGCCCATCGCGGACCTGCGCGGCCAGGCCCTTGCCGACGTGGTGGCCGACCCAGACCGGGTAGGCTGGGTATTCGGCCGGTACCGAGGACGGTCGCGGGCGGAGGTCGCGGTGGCCGAGGGAGCGGACGAGACTGCTCTGCGGTACGCCATATTCCGTGACGCGATCAAGGATTCGTTACCGGCTAGGCAGGGGCGCACAGGGACAGTCGTGACAGCGCCCGAGCGCAGGTACTTTGCCGCAGAGATTGCCACTATGCTGGGTTATGCTGGCGTCGCGACGCACGTTATCACCGACCGTGATAGGGCCCGCGCCGCCGACATGCTCCGGTCCATTCAACCGGACGTGCTAGTCACGCTCTCCGGCGATGCCCGCGACGAGGCGCTGCCGCCGCCCAGGGAGCTGTGTATCACCATAAGGTGTTCGCCGGCCCCTGCCCCTGCGCCGCAATTGGACCTATACATGGTCGACGAGCTCGGCTTCCTCGGCCACTCCACCGACGGGCGCCGTTGGACGACATATAATGACCTGTACTACTATGAGCTATCTGGCCGGGGGCGCTTGGTGGTAACCGCCCTGCGAAACGGAGCATTCCCGCTGCTCAGGATCGAGACGGAGGACGAGGCCAGGATTCCTGACGAGCACCACGTCGAAATCGTGCGGCTGGCCGACTGAGGAGCCGGCGGCAGGCATGCGAGACCCATGTACCACGCACTTAGCAGGATCATAAGGAAGCTCAGGCGCCGGAGACGACTCGGCGCCTTGTTCCTGGTAGCCGTTCTCTTATTCAGCCTCGCCGGCAATACGGTCATTTTCTATATCTTCGACAGGATGGCCCACGACCCTCCTCTCACCCTGTGGGACAGCGTCTGGTACAGCATCATCTCGGTCACCACGATCGGGTACGGCGACTTTTCGGCAGAAACGGTCGCCGCGAGGCTCGGCACCCTGGTATTCATCATATTCATAGGGCTGGCGGCGTTCACGACGTCGGTCGGCATCATAGTCGAGTGGGTAGTGGACCTCAGACAGAAGGAGCGAAACGGCATGGGCAAAGCGACGTCCAAGGGCCACCTGATCATCGTCAACTTCCCGAACGAGTCCCGGATACGCCAGATCGTGGACGAGTTCTGCATCGACCACCGCCACAAAGGGCGGGACGTGGTGATCATCACCAACGAGATAGAGCAGCTCCCGTTCGATCTGAACAACGTCTCCTTCATCCGGGGCTCTCCACTGGAGCAGGACTCCTACGAGCGTGCCGACATCGCCCACGCCAGCCAGGCGATCATACTCAGCACAAGCTACGACGACCCACGCAGCGATAGCTTCGTGGCGTCAGCCGCCTTCGTCGCGCACCGCAATAACCCCGACATCAGCATCGTCGCGGAGGTCCTAGACCCCAAGCACGACGTGCTGTTCGACCTGGCCTCCGAGGTGTCGCTGGTCTACACCCTCAAGATGGCCAACAACATGCTGGTGCAGGAGGCCCAGGACCCTGGCGTCCACGCGCTGGCCCAGGCGATCACCAGCAACGAGATGGAAGGCACGCTGGCCAGCACCGTGGCGGATTCGCCGCCGCCCGGAATGTCCTACGTGGACGCCGCAAAGGCGCTCCTGGACGAGGACGTCAACCTCGTAGGGGTGGTGCGCGACGGCTCGGTGATCGCCAGTCTCGTGGGGCAGTCCATGACGGGAGGCGATCGCCTGGTCTACATCAGCAAGTTACAGATTGGATGGTCCGAGATAGGCTCGATGCTGGCCGCGGCCCCGAGGGCCGATGCTCGCTGACACGCCCGGCTCGACCCACGTAGGTCCCACCGCATCCCCGTTGGGAGACGTAGACGACGCGACACGGCGGGCCTTGAGCGCCGCCCTGGCGCGCGCCTGCTCGGACTTCGACCTTTATGGGACGCGCTTACGGGGAGCGGGGTTGACCGAGGGAGACATCCGGAGCACACGGCCCCTTGAGGTGCTGCGGCAGCTTCCCCGACTCGACGCCAGCGATCTGCAAACGCTCTTCCGTCAGAGCCTCGACGTGAACCGTGAGATCATCGACCTCGAGGCGTCGTCGGGCACCACGGGCGTGAGAAAGCGACGGCCCATCACCTACGACGACGCGCAACTTGAGCCCCGCCTGCTGGCAAGGGCGTTCGACATCTGCGGCGTAACCCCAGAGGACAGGGTGGCCTGCCTCGACACGGGGCCACTCACTCTCATGGCGTCCTTCACCGAGGGGCTGGACCACTTGGGCGTGGCCGAGGCCTACACGTTTACCATTAGCCCCAACTCCGAGGCGACGGTAGACTCCCTCGCGGTCTTGGATCCCACGGTCATCATGACCATCCCGTCGGTGCTGGAGCGCGTCCTTGAAGACCTGCTGCGTCGGCTGGACAACGGCCGCCTGGGGCTGCGTAAGGTGGTCTACGCAGGGGAGCCTCTCGCGGCGTCCACCCACGCCGCACTGGAGGCCATGGGCGTGGAGGTCTTCTCGTACTACGGCTCGTCGGAGACGTCCACGCTGGGCATCGAGTGCCGCTCCCACTGCGGGGTCCACCTCTTCACGGACACGGTGATCGTCGAGTGCGCCCCCGGGGACGACGGCGTCGCCCCCGAGATCGTGGTAACGACCTTGTACCAGCAGGGGCTTCCACTGCTCCGCTACCCTCTCAGGGACCGGGTACGAGTCATGAGCGGCGCTTGTTCCTGCGGGCTGCCCTACCCCAGGATCGAAGTCCTGGGCCGGGCGGACGACTCCGTGTCGGTGCTGGGTGTGCAGTTGGGCTATCACTCCATCCGTGACGCGGTGTACGCCAACCTCCCCGTACCTGGGCCGATGCAGGCCATCCTGACAGGCGGCGAGACGGACACACTCGTCCTACGTCTGCCCGACAGGATGGCGAGCCATGAGAAGAAGATACGGGAGTCCCTTCTAGTCCACGAGCCGGACATCGCCTTCCTGGTCGGCGCCGGATTCATGGGTCTCCGCATAGAGTTCGCGCACGAGGGACTGTGGCACGGCTCCAGAAAGGCGCACATTGCCGACGAACGCAACGCAGCGGACGGAGCTTGTCCCTAACCCTGGCCTCGGACTCGTGGAGGCGGTCCATCGCCTGCTGGAAGGCGAGACGGCGCCCGGCTTGGTCGAGGACCTGCCATCCCTCATAGAAACGCTTTCGCAGTCAGAGTCCGGCAGCGCAGTGCCCCTGCTGGTGTGCGCAACGGACGGACCCGCCCTGCGAGGCGCCATGATCGGGTCGTACCTCCCGTCTGTCAACGTAGGCATGGTCCTCTACGGTGCTGTCGCCAAGGCTTCGCGCGGCCAAGGGGTCTCCAGGTCGATGCGGGAACGCCTGAACGAGGCGTTCAACAGCGAGGCGTCCCGCCGAGGAGCCTCCGGGATAGACTACGTCGTCTCGGAGCAGCAGCCGGCGAGTAGCCTGTTGAGCGCCTACGTGGACCGTTGGGGCGCGTACGAAGCGGCTCTCTACTATGAGCAACCGGAAGTCCAAGGACTGGAGCGCATATCCCTCAGCCTCGTCTTCCTGCCCTTAGGCGCCGAAGGGCCGCCATCCGGCAGCTTCACTCTCAGGGTCGTGCGCGAGATATACGTGAACGTCTACCGGATAGACGACCCGGACCGCAACGAAAGCTTCCGGCGCATAGTACAATCGGAGAATGCGAGGGAGGTGGGCCGGGCTTGATTCGCCCGTCCGCTGGGCAAGGCGACGGGTCGGCAGCCTGCCGAGGGACCTCTGCGGGAGGTAGCATTGTTCGGAAAACTGCTGGTCGCCCTCGACGGGACCGACGTTGCACAGACGATTCTCCCCTTCGCCTCTCAGCTTGCCATGGGCCTCGACGTCCCTCTCGTGCTGTTCTCCGCCGTTCAGGGAGGAGAACAGACGGAGGAGGAGTCCTACGGCGACCTGTACGAGAAGGACGCGCAGGCGGCGCGCTCCAGACTGAACGAGCTTTGCGAAGAGCTGTCTGCCCAGGGAGTAAACACGCAGATAGCCCTTGCGGTGGGATCGCCGGCGGAGCAGATCGTGGCCGCCGCAAATGAACGCGGCTGCGGTCTCATCGCTATGTCAACACACGGCCGCAACATCTTTGCCAGGGGCATACTGGGAAGCGTCACCAGCAAGGTGATTCACGACACAGACACGCCGGTGCTCACGATCACACCGGAAAAGGCCGAGCTGTACCGCGACCACCAGATCAAGTTGACAAGGATCATGGTCCCGCTCGACGGGTCGCCGCTCGGCGAGATCGTACTGCCCTATGTCGAAGAGCTGGCCCTGCGACTCTCCCTTACGGTATCTTTGGCTAGAGTCGTCACGCCGCCCAACTTATTCTGGATGGACAGCTACCCTGCAAGCATCATGGAAGCTGAGAAGGCCATGCAGCGCGAGGCTGGAGACTACCTGGAGACCGTGGCGCAGCGCCTCGGCCGCCGCGGGCTGGAGGTGGAAACCAGAGTGCTTGTGGGCCACCCGGCGGCCACGCTGATCGACTACCTCAACGGTACGCCCCATGACATTATCGCGATGGCTACACACGCCCGCACCGGCATCTCCCGGTGGATGCTCGGAAGCGTCACCGACGCCCTGGTAAGGGGTTCAGGTGACCCCGTTATCGTTTTCACACCTCCGCGCGATGGATAGACGTTATATGGCCGCCGCGCAGACGGAGACGGTTGGTCGCATCCGCACCTACGACTTCCGTGGCCACTCGGACGAGGCCCTGCGCCGCATCGTCTCCACCTACGCACGGAACGCCTCTCCGCAGGATACGCGCTGCCTCCTCCACCTCGTCTTCGCCGTGGTGAACGAAGCCATAGGACGGCGACTCGGCCTCTGGCGCGCTTTCGACCCCGGCTTAGACTCACCGGCGCTCGCCAAGCACCAAGTTGCTGCCGACGAAATCATGAGTAGGGGCAGATACAAAGCCAACCCCGGCTACTACGCCGACGACGCGTACCTGGAATGCCCGGCATTCCGTCGGGCCGTCGAGGCCGAAATGGCCATTACCGCCCTGGACGCCGACGACCGCGCCATCGTCCTCGCCATGGTCTATGTCTCCGAGAAGGCCCAACGCACCGAGGCCTCCAACGTCATGTTGACGGGCAGCTTCTACAGGGCGCTGAGGCGAAATGGCATCGCCGAAGATACGCAATTCAGCCCGACCTACGAACAGCTCCAAGCCGGCTGCCTGATATTCGACGGCTCGATAGTAGAAATGGCTGCAGGCGAGGGAAAAACCGTCGCCGCCGCGTTTCCTGCCGTGCTCCACGCCGTGCTCGGCAGATCCGTACACGTCGTCACCGCGAACGACTACCTGGCGTCGCGGGACGCCGAGCTTCTCGCGCCGGTGTACGAGTCGCTGGGCCTGAGCGTGCGTGCAGTGCTCACGCAGATGAACGACGTGGAGAGGGCCTACGCATACCGCAGCGATATCGTCTACGGCACCCTCCGGGAGCTTGGCTTCGACTTCCTCCGGGACAACCTGAAGCACTCGGAGGCCGCCATGGTGCAGGGGCCGCTCGACGTGGCCATCGTCGACGAGGCGGACCAGGCCATGATCGACGAGGCACACACGCCGATCATCATCTCCGGCACCGGCCGCCGCCAGGCTAGGCACGTGCTGCGGGTGAGGTCGGCAATCTCCAACGTGGCCCATGCCCAGGAGAGAGTCGCCGCCGCCCTGTGCCACCGCATTGGCGAGGACCCAGAGGACCTGAAGTCCGCAGCCGTCCTGTACATCGCAGACCCTTGGAACGATGTACTGACGCGCCGCATGGCCGCAGACCCCGCGCTGTCTGGACGCATCCGCGCCCTGGCAGCCGATCTTTCAAGTGATCCCATCGCGGAGGGGCTGCTGTACGTCGTCGATGCGCGTAGCGAGACCGTCTCTCTCACGCCTCTGGGACGCGAGCGCGTCGAGGCCCCGCTCGGCCCGGTGTTCGACACCGCAGACCTGGAACAACGCCTCGACCTACTCGACGAGCGCGACGACCTGCCGCTCGCGGAAAAGCGCACCATGGCCGAAAAGCTGAGGCGCCGCCTGTCGGGCCGTTACGAGCTGATGGATCACGTCAACCGCGCCCTCCACGCGGAGGTGCTGCTGCGCCGCGACGTCGACTACGTCGTCGCTGACGGGAAAGTCGTACTCGTCGACCGCGTCACGGGGAGACGCCGCCCCGACAGCAGGTACCAGCACGGGCTACAGGCCGCCGTGGAAGCCAAGGAGGGCGTCCCCGTAGTAGAGGAGGCCGACGCGCTGGCGCAGATGCCTGTGCAGGGCTTCTTCGAGCAGTACCGGACGCTATGCGGGTTGACCGGCACCGCGTCGGGCGCAGCCGAGGACTTTCGCCTGCTGTACGGCCTGGAAGTCGCGGTTGTGCCCCCTTCCCTGCCGTCCCACCGCACCGACCATCCCGTGCGTCTCTACAGCAGCGCGGCGGAGAAGGAGACCTCACTGGTCGAGCAGGTCGCAGCCTGCCGCCGGGCGGGGCGCCCTGTGCTCGTCGGCGCCGCCACGGTGGAGCAGGCGGGCGAGATCAGCGCCCTGCTCACCGAGCACGCCATCCCCCACAACAGGCTCGACGCGAACAGCCTCGACGACGAGGAGGGCGTCGTGGCGGGCGCGGGGAGGGCGGGAGCCGTGACGGTAGCCGCGAACGTGGCCGGTCGGGGTACTGACATCCTGCTCGAACCCGGTCTGGACGACCGCATAGCGCAGGGCTACGTCGCCATGGTAGACGAGCACCTAACTGAGGGCTACCGCACCGTGTCGCTGGCCTGCGGGTCCCCGGAAGAGATGGGGGTGCTGCTCAGGGCGCTCGACCGCCGCCCAGACCTCGCGCACAGCGTGGATATGAGTGCCTCCGTCGTCAGCGTCTCGCGCGCGGCGCGTACGCCTGGCGACGGCGCCCTCGGCGAGATGCGGCTGGAAGCCGGCCTAGGTCTCTACGTCATCGGCGCCGAAATGGGCCACGACTCCCGTATAGACCTGCAGCTACGCGGCCGCTCCGGCAGGCAGGGACAACCCGGCAGCACGAGGTTCATCCTGTCGCTCCAGGACCGCCCGCTTGCATCCAGCCTGCGCGCGGGGCAGAAGGCACAGCGGGAAGGCAACCGCGACGGCGCCGGCCGCCTCTACTACGAAGGGCCGCATACGTCGCGGAGCGTACGCCAGGCCCAGGCCTCCGCCGAGCTAGACGACCACGCCGCCCTGAAGGCGCGCGCGGACCTCAACCGGATCGTGGAGCGCCAGACGGCCACCTACTACCGGCGCCGCCGCCGCGTCATGCGCTCCACCGGCTTCCGCACCGAGTGCCTCAGGCTGGCTGCAGAGTGCGCGCCCCGCATCATAGCCCTCCACCTCACCCCAGGCCTACCCGGCAGCTACGAGGCCCGGTTCGAGCGCATGTCGGAGACCCTCTGGCTCGACTACAGGATCGACGCCGAGCCTCTATGGGGCCTCGGGCCGGAGCAGGCCGGGGGGGACCTCACAGGGCTGATGGAGGAACAGGTGCTGAGGTACAGCGGCAGTATGCCCCTGGAGCACTTCGAGGAGCAGGCCAAGCGCCTCATGCTCAGCACGTCCGACTCGATTTGGAGCGACCACCTGGTACAGCTCGACGGCATGGTGGCCGGCATCCAGGCCGCCGCGCTGGGCCATACCGAGGCCGTCTCCGAATTCGGACGGCGCAGCGTCGAGGCGTACCGCGCCTTCTCGGAGGAGGCCGCGGACCGCTTCGTGCGCGAGCTGCTCGCCGGCGGCCTGTCCGAAGCCGAGGCGTGGCTCGCCCCTGGATTGAAACTGGTGGAAGACGTAGAGCAGATTCTCGTATAGGCCGCGCGCATAGCGGCCTCACCTGGAGGCTGAAGATGGCAGTAACATTGGGAAAAGCCGGTGCGTGGGCTCTTGCGGGGACTATGGTCGCGGGCGGGCCGATGATGGCCGCGTGCAGCTCCGGCCCGACCTACGACCAGTGGGCGGCCACGGACGGCGCCGCAGGCCGCATAAACCTCGACGACGTGCAGCAGGCGTTCAAGAGCGCCAACAGCGTCACCGACTTCGAGCAGCGCGTCAACCAGATATACGAGGGCGACGGCATCGTGCTCGTCAGGGCCAAGCAGGAGCCGGACGGCCTCCTGCTTGAGGGCTGGGAAGACCTGGACGGCAACTACGAGATCTCCGACGCCCAGGACGACCTGCTCTTCACTATCTTGGAGAGAAACAAGCAGCACGAGATGCGCGGCTACGGCGCGAACTCCTACTACAACAGCGGGTTCGGGGCCGGAAACTTCCTATTCACCTACATGATCATCTCCTCCCTCAGCCCCCGCGGCTACTACTACTCGACACCGCCGACACAAGCCCGCTCCACCCTGACCACCCAGCGCAACTCCTACAGGAACAGCAGCAGGTACCGCAGCCAAGTATCGCGCAACAGCAGCTACTTTTCCACGCAGAAGGGGTTCGCCGGCTCGCGCTACGACAGCGCCGGCCGCAACGTCAGCACGTCTCGGCAGTCTTACCTGGGCAAGCAGCAGACGAGCGGCGCCTTCAGGAAGAGCAGCACCGGCGTCAGAAGCTCCTGGGGTAGGTCAACCGGCGCGACGCGGAGCTCCAGCTTCGGGGGCGGAAGGGGCGGCTTCTTTGGCGGGGGCGGGGCCCAGAGACTCATCGGCCTGGACCGGTTCGCACCGCCGGGATAGACGCGCGTCACCGTCCAGTAGCCCATGGCAACGCCGACCCCCAAGTACGCTAAGGGGCCGCGCCCAGGCAACTTCGCACGCCCCGGCGCGCCATCCACGCTCATGCTGCGCATGACGCTGGGCGACATGCCCTTGGAGGACGCCTTCGAGGTCGAGACGTCCTTCGCGGCGGACACTACGCTGGGCAGCCTGATCGATGCCACTTTCCCGCCCGACCCGAGGGACCAGCGGCAGATCAGGCGCCTCCTGGATCACAGGACCAACCCCGACCTGCCAGACATGTACGACGCTCTGATGGAGCTTCTCGACCACTGGCGCGAGCGCCGCTGCGACCTGCGCTTCTTCGTCAACCACGGCGCAGAAGTCACCTTGGACGGCCGCATAGACGGCTGGCTTGCAGAGCGCGGCGCCGCCCCCCGCCTGCTCGACCTCGTCATGGAGCAGCTTCCCACGCCCCTGGACTACGCCGTGCACCGCGGCTACGCCGACGACGCCACAGCGCTCCTACGCTGGCTGGAGGAGACCGCCGTCCTCTACTTCCTGTGGCGGCGTCCTGGAACGGCGCGCATCTGCACAACAGAGAACGCCGCGCTGGCCGACGTGCTCCAACGTCTCAACGGCCAGGGCTACGTGAGCATCCACGACGGTGAGGCGGAGGTCTCCCCCCAGAGCGACCAGCACATGGGCCAGCTCATCGCGGAGGCCGAGTCCTACGTCGACAGGTACGACCTGTTTAGCGACGTGCTGGTAGGCACAGCCGCCGGCTCGCACCGCTTCGGCACGGGACGCGGCATCGACCTGCGCGTCCCCGTCTACGAGGCAGAGGGTGTAGACCCCCTCAGGGCTGTCTTCCTGCTGCGCATCTACGACTCCTCCCTGGAGGAGACCGCCGGGGACGACTGGTCACGCGCGGCAACCGACGCCGACTTCTTCCGGGACATCCTGGCCCCCGTCACCGACAGTGAGGACATCGACCCAATTGTCCTGGACGCGGTGATCGACGACGGGTTCGCTATGATGGAGCAGGCCCTCGCGGACGCACCGTAGCCGGAAGGGGACGCAACATGGCGGACGCACCAGCATACCCCGACCTGACGGACACCGACCTAGCATTCGTAGTGGCGCAGACCGCCCCGGACAGCGCCAACCCCGCGAGACTCGCCGCCCTCGTCAGGGAAGACCCGGAGTTCAGGAAGGCCATGATCGGCGACGAGAGGGTACTCGAAGGTGTGCTGAACGACGAGGAGGTCTTCCTGAAGGTCTCCCCCGCCCTCTACTTCGAGGTGCTGCTGCGCGGCTCCCTCAAGGAGTTGGAGACCGCGGCCTACACCGTCGAGAGGAGCGGCCGCTCCAGCATCCCTGTCTTCGACACGTCGGAGGTGACCGAGCTATTGATGGGTGACGGCATCATTGAGTACTTGGCCCACATGCTCACCTCCTTCACCAAGATAAACAGCTACGTCGTGCCGGTGCGCGTCCGCCCCGGCGTCCGGCGGCGCATCCACTACAACGACATGGACGTCGACAGCCTGATCGCCCTCTGCGAGAAGGCCGGCGACCATGAGCGGTTTGCTTTCTACAAGCGCATCGCCGACGTGTGCCTGTTCACGTCGGGAGTCTTTCCAGGCTACGGCCGCCTGCCCCCCGGAGCGTCGCAACGGGGCCCCGGACGCCTTCGCGGCAGCCGCACCATAGAGGACTACGAAACGGAGGGGCGCAGATTTTACCGCCTCGCCGAAGAGCACCCGGCGGCCCGCCTCATGGACCTCACCGACATCTTCGCCCTACTCCGCGAAAACTTCACCTCCGCCCGCAAGCCCCTCGCCTTCATCGCCTCACGCTACCTCCACTCCAAGCGCCACAACCTCTTCGGCCCCCCCGAAGCCTGAGAGCCTATTGAGATGCGAGCCACCCAAACTCCTTACCTCCGCCCTCTACCCTAGGTGTTATTTGTGCAACGACCACGTGTGTCAGAGGGACTGTAGAATAGAATGACTCACGATTCTCTAAGTCAAGGTCTCACCTCAGTATCCAGCCATGATGAACCGGAACGATAATCTGCGACAGAGGATCTTGAGTGGACGCTCAGACGCCAATATCCGTTTCGACGACCTCCAGCAATTCCTCTTGCGCTTGGGATTCGTCGAGCGGGTACGAGGAAGTCATCATGTCTTCAGGAAGGAAGGCGTCCGCGAACGTATAAACTTGCAGCGTGATGGAAACCACGCCAAGCCTTACCAGGTGCGACAGGTCAGGAGTGTGGTCCTGATGCGGCAGCTCTAAGGGGGGAGAGCAATGCACAAATACGAGATAATCATCTACTGGAGCAACGAGGACGGCGCCTTTGTGGCAGAAGCGCCTGAGCTACCAGGCTGCGCAGCCCACGGCGACACGCAAGAGGCGGCGCTGGAGCACATCGGCCAAGCAATAGACTTGTGGCTCGAAACGGCCCGGGAGTTTGGAGACCCAATTCCAGAGCCGAAGGGCGAGCGCCTGATGCTTGCGTGAAGAATGGCGAAGCGCTACGCGGAACCGGCGCCTAGACTCGGCCCAGCGGCCCCCGCGGTCGCATGCGCGCACGCCGCACCATCGAGGACTACGAGACCGAGGGACGCAGGTTTTACCGCCTCGCCGAAGAGCACCCGGCGGCCCGCCTCATGGACCTCACCGATGTCTTCGCCCTACTCCGCGAGAAATTCACCTCCGCCCGCAAGCCCCTCGCCTTCATCGCCTCACGCTACCTCCATTCCAAGCGCCACCACCTCTTCGGCCCTCTCGAAGCCTGATTACATGAGGGTTCGGCCCAGTCTGTTGATCACACCCACCTCCCTCCCCAACCTTTCCTGCCGCGTCAGTTGCCAATAATGGACTTCAGGAGTGTCCTGAGAGAGTGCGCAAGGAAGCCAGTACGGTGGGTATCCACCACACCGATACCACCTAGTCAGTACGAACGGAGTGTAGGTCTAGGGAGTCTATGGCCAACAAGCCGCAGCCGTAACTCTCTCAGAGTGCCATGTCACCACCGACTCCATGTATTTGTTATTGAATCTTTCAAGGAGCTCATGAAGTAATGCGACGGGAAACCAAATTACTGCTTGACAAGGCTTGCGATTCCCTCCTGCTTGGAATTGAACTCTATAATCGCCCAAATGACCGCGGCCGCGTGACCGGGGTGCTGATACTAACCGACCATGCGTTTGAGATGCTATTGAAAGCTGCTATCGTTCACAAAGGAGGGCGAATCCATGAGCGGGGCGCTAGTGAGACGATAGGTCTGGATGCTTGCGTTCGACGGTGCGCCAGCGATGGCGAGATTAAGTTTCTTACTGAGGAGCAGACGCTAACTATTCGAACCCTAAATGGCTTACGTGATGCGGCTCAACATTACCTCCTCGATATTTCAGAAAGCCAACTCTACATTCATGTACAATCAGCGGTGACTCTATTTGGGGATATTCTGAGAAGAGTCTTCAATAGGGAGCTTGCAAATGAACTCCCAGATAGAGTCCTTCCAGTCTCGACAGTACCGCCTACGGATATCAGCACGATATTCGATTCTGACGTACAAGAGATCCTTAAGCTTCTTACGCCAGGGAGGCGTCGCCGAGTCGAAGCTGTGGCCCGCTTGAGGTCATTGGCTCTGATTGATTCAGGTATCCGAGGTGAGCGTGGACAGCCAAGCCGTAGAGAACTAAGTCGTATCGGAAAGGATCTCTCCAGTAAGCCCTGGTGGGAGGTGTTTAAGGGAGCCGCCGTCATTGAGGTCACCACTACCGGTGTTGGTCCAACACTATCAGTGCGGCTGACAAAGAGAGAAGGACCCCCAATCCAGAGTGTGGATCCAGATACGTCTGGGGCTCTTCCCGTTGCTATCAAACGGGTCAACGAGCTTGATTTCTATAACTTGAACGCAAGGCAACTGGCGAAGAAAGTGGGCCTAACGTCGTCGAAACTATTAGCAGTGGTAGAGTATCTGAGTATGAGAGGAGACCCGAATTGTTACAAGGAATTCAGAATCGGGCAGTCTCGCCACAAACGCTACTCTCAGAAGGCTATTCCGGTAGTTAAGGATGCGCTGAAGAATACCACTATTGAGGAGATTTGGGAAGTGCACAAGGAACGCAAGAGACAGCATCGTTTCGCACAGACGACTATGAGATCGTAGGGAACCAGAGCACCCACAACCACTCCTAGACGTGACTGTCCAGCCTTGAAGAACGCCAGCCCTCTTCGAGAGTGCAGGAATCGCCCCTTCCCGTTGCAATTCTGAGGAGCGCAGCGACGAAGAGTCTAGTGCCTTCGCACATGCCGTGGCGTCAAGCAGTAGAGTGTCCCCAAAGGCAAGTCCTTAGCCCACATTTCCCATATCAACCCTGCAGGGCTTGCCGTAATCAGCAACGGAACTACCCGATGTAGCCGCATAGCAGAGCACAGTGGTGATCATGAGTGCTAGACTGGTCGTGATAGACTGCTTTAGATCTTGATAACGTACCCACTCTGGAGGCACCCAATGGGTGAAAGCACAAACCTCCGCGCCAAGCTCCGTTTCGACCGACGTGTACGGTTGGAGTTCCACGGTGCCACTATTACCTCAGACGCCGGACTGTTGGCCTGTCGCGAGCTGGATGATGCGCTGGGACTGACGGAGACGACGAATGAGTGTCTGCAGGAGAGTCGGGGCGGTCGCAACGTGCAGCACCGATTGGTGGGCCTTCTCAGGCAGTCGGTGTACAGTCGTCTGGCGGGCTACGAGGATACCAACGACGCTGAACGGCTGGCCCAGGACCCGACGATGCGGATCATCGTTGGACGGCGAGGTGGTCCTGAGAGACCGGCCGCCAGCACCAACACCATGAGCCGGTTCGAGACCGAGGTGCTCACCCAATACGGCAACGTGGAAGGGTTGGGCCGACTGAACGCTAAGTGGGTGGATGGAGCTATGTCCCGCACGCCGCACCGGCGGGTGATCTTGGACATGGACAGTTCGGAGAGTCCGGTACATGGAGAACAGGAGGGAGCATCGTACAACGGTCACTTTGGGAGCACGTGCTATCACCCATTGTTCGTGTTCAACCAGTTCGGGGACTGTGAGGGCGCCAAGCTGCGTGCGGGGAACGTACATAGCGCGCACAGGTGGCGTGATGTATTGGATCCGATCCTGTCGCGTTACGGGGCGACAGGAGTGCGACGGTACTTTCGCGCCGACGCCGCATTCGCTAAGCCGGACATCTATGAGTACCTCGAGGAGCGGCACGTCCTTTACGCTATAAGACTCCCCGGCAACGAGGTGCTGCAACGGGAGATCGCCCCTCTGCTCAGGAGGCCGGTGGGGAGGCCGCCGAAGCGTCCAGTGATCCTATACGACGACTTTTGGTATCGTGCCGGGAGTTGGGACCGGGCACGGCGGGTGGTGGCCAAGGTGGAGTGGCACAGGGGAGAGCTGTTCCCCCGAGTGGGCTTCATCGTCACGAACATGACGGCTGGCCCCGAAGGAGTGGTGCGATTCTACAATGGTCGCGGGACAGCCGAGCAGTGGATCAAGGAGGGTAAGTACGCCCTGAACTGGACTCGGCTGTCGTGCCATCGGTTCGTGGCCAACCGGGTGCGGCTGTCTCTGTTCGTCCTGGCGTACAACCTTGGGAACTTCCTTCGCCGGCTGTGTCTGCCCAAGGCGGTCAAGCACTGGTCGCTGCGGAGCGTGCAGGTCAAGCTGATCAAGATGGGAGGCCGTCTGGTGCGGCACTCCCGGTGGTTGATCTTTCAGTTGTCCGAGGTGTCGGTTCCTCGACGGTTGTTCCAGGGAGTGTTGGATCGTATCGGCCGGTTATCGCCGGCGCCAAGCTGAGGGAGGGTACAACCACGATCTTGCCAAGAGGGGGAGAGCGCTCCAGGGAGTCGCCTTGTCTTCAATGCGCTTTCACCCCACTGGCAGGGGACACGAGGACGATGAAGACGGACAAGAAGGGTGCTCTACGACTGCAAACGCATCTCTTATCGGATAGACCGGCGATTGACTGGCCTTGCAGGACCTGACTATGATGCTAACATCTCGTTTGGGCTGCCCCTTGAGCCTGAAGACTCCCAATATGGGAAATCCCGGCCTTAGACTCCTCATTTTGCTGGCACGCGACATCCCATCGCGCCGAATCACGACTAACCCTTACCCTACGTCGTAGACCTGGAAGCGGTGTCTGTTCGTCTCTGTGACGTACAGATGCCCCTGCCCGTCCAGCGTTACTGATACGGGGCCCCAGAAGTACGGCTCGGTCTGCGAGGATACCTGGTACGGGGAGCTGAGATGGGGCGGAAGGTCCGGGAAGAGGTTGGATTTTTCGCGCACCACCATCTCGTCGGGGTTCGCCGCCAGGAACTCCGTCGCCCACTTGGACAGCGTACCCTCTCCACGCAGCAGCGCCACGAGACTGCCGTCGGGCGCGAAGATCTGGACTCGCTCGTTGCCCCAGTCCGCGACATAGACGTTCCCGTTGCCATCCACCGCCACGCCCGCCGGCCTGTGGAGCTGGCCCTCACCCTCGCCAGACTCGCCGAAGCTGGCGAGGTGGCATCCGTCCGGCGAGAGCTTCTGGACCCGGTCGTTGCGCCAGTCGCCGACGTAGACG
Source organism: Dehalococcoidia bacterium (assembly GCA_965262055.1). Classification (GTDB taxonomy): domain Bacteria; phylum Chloroflexota; class Dehalococcoidia; order Lucifugimonadales. The sequence goes on along the minus strand of CBDHEI010000002.1, from coordinate 3,108,456 downwards.
TTCCCGTCAGAGTCGAGGGCCACGCCCCAGGGCATGTTGAACTCGCCGGGGCCGTCCCCGAAGCTCCCCCACCCGCCGAGGAACTCGCCGGCTCGTGAAAACTTCTGGACGCGGTGGTTGTTCTGCTCGGCCACGTACAGGTTGTCGTCGGAGTCGAAGGCTATGCCCGACGGGCCGTTAAGCTCGCCGTCGCCGGAGCCCGCCACGCCCCACGTCCCGAGCAGCTCGCCGTCCGTATTGAATATGGAGACCCTGTTCAGGTACTCGTCGCTGACGTAGAGGCGCTCCTCGCTGTCGAACGCGACGGATACCGGAAGCGTGAACTGTCCCTCGTCCTTGCCGAATCCCCCGCCGAACTCGTCGACGTAGTCCTCGTCCAGGTTGCATATGCCGACGCGCGGGGCCTTTTCCCACCGGTTCAAGACAAAGATGCGTCCGTCTGCGCTGACGGCCAGATCGTAGGGATAGGCGAAGCCGCGGCCGTTGAAGCCGTTGTTGACGATGCCGATAGTCTTGGCGTACTTCAGGGTCAGCGGCGGCGCGGCGGCCTGTGTAGTCACTGCGGTGGTACTCCTGTACGGGCTATGCGAGCTGGTACTCTCGCGTGGCCGATATGAGGCCGAGGACCTCGCCGACCCGGTTCGCCGATCCCTCCGCGGAATCGCCGTCCCGAAGGGGAACATCGCCCTTCATGGCAACGTATCCGGTCAGCGCCTCCCTAGTCTCGTCAGAGACCTGGATCGGCCCAATCAGGTCGAGGCAGCCGTCCACCAGCTCGGATGGCGTGAGCGTGCCCCCGTTCATGTGGGCGAGCCTGTGGATGATGTCCTGCACGCCGGGCAGGTCCACGTTTCTCAGCTCCTGCGCGGCGAAGTTGACGCGCTCCACCAGCGCGCCGCTGTCGATCCACTCGCCGCCCTCGTGCCACCCCTCGACCGTGGGCGGCATGAGCAGCCCCTGGCCCATGAAGAACGCCTGGCTGGCAAGCTGCGGCGCTCCCAGGGTTGGCTCCCGGTAACTCCCAGCTATCCGGACGGCGCCCACGACGACCTCGACCGGGGCCTTCACCCTCTTGTACATGGAGCGCTCCGACTTGAAGTAGTCGGAGTTGAACAGCGTCCGTAGCACGGACCTGATCTCGTAGCCGGACTCGAAGTAGCTGCGCATCATCTCGGCGACGACTTCCTCACCTTCCCCGTCCACCTCGTCGGCGGCGAAGAACTGGAACAGACGCCTGCAGGCGAACTCAGCCGACGACGACTGCTTGGCGATGATGTCGATGATGTCGTCGCCGTTCCAGTTGCCCGTCTCGCCGAGGAAGGTCTTTTCGCCGTCGTCGTGGTCCCACTCCCGAAAGTCGAAGTGCCACGAAATTCTGCCGTAGGGCCATATCGAGTCCTTCATGGACCTGGCCACCATGTACTCGGCGTTGCCAAGCGTCCACCCGGTGAAGGCCCTCGAAGCCTCCTTGATGTCCTGCTCGGTGTAGTTGCCGATGCCCATTGAGAAGAGCTCCAGCAGCTCGCGCCCGTAGTTCTCGTTTATCGCCCCGTTGTGGTTGTCGTTGTTGTCCAGCCAGACGAGCATTGCCGGGTCCTTGGACAGCTCCACGAGCAGGTCGCGGAAGCTGCCAAGTCCGACGCGCCGGAACATCTCGATCTGGTTAAGGAGCGAGCGCGCCTGGTTCAGCTTGGCGTAGCCGGTGGCGAACAACCCGTGCCAGAAGAGAGCGATCTTCTCCTCCAGGGGGTTCTCCGTCGTGACCATGCGGTACATCCAGTAGGCGCCGGCAGTGTCCGGGAACCGGGACTCGCCCATGTCCACGTGGTAGCGCCGGAGCACGTCGTCGGGCAGATTGTTGGGCTCGCCGGGATCGAGAAGCTTCTCGACGGTCGCCTCGTACCCCCTGGCAACGTGCTCTTCCAGCTCGGACCTCGTGGCCCCAAAGCCGGCCCGGCGCATCAGGTGCGCCATAGTCTCCATGTCTCTACTGCTCATTTGAGCCTCCCATCTGTACCGCAGGGGCGGGGTTGGAACGCCTCTGCCATCACGGCAATTCGGTATCAGTTCTTGATGAGGTCGAATGACTCGAACCGGCCGTTCACTATCGGGGCGGCCTCCAGGCCCATCCAGTCCTCCAGGATGGTCGTGTAGGTGGACCGGAAGTCGTTGTTGAAGTGGAGGTCGCCGGCTAGCTGGTCCTCCTCCTTCATCGAGGGGTACTCGCCGTACATGCCGCCATCGACAGCCCCACCGATTACGAACGCAATCCCGCCGGAGCCGTGGTCGGTGCCGGAGCCGTTGTCCTTGATCCTGCGGCCGAACTCGGAGAAGACCAGGATGGCTACGTCGTCATCCCGCCCGTGCTCCTTGAGATCGTCCATGAAGTCCCCGATGCCGCCCGCAACCTCGTCCCACAGCTGGGCATGGGTCTTCAGCTCGCCCGAGTGGGTGTCGAAGCTACCGTGCTGCGTGTAGAAGATGCGGGTGCCTAGGTCGGCGAACATGACCTGGGCCACGCCCTTGAGGCTCTGGCCCATCGGGTCAGCCGCGTACTCGACGCTGGACGAGTAGATGGCCGGCGCGGTGCGGAGGATGTCGGCGCCCTTCAACGCGTCCGTGCCCGTCTGTCCGAGGAAGTCCATGACGGCGTCGCCGCCGCGGGCCCCGCCGTACATCTTGGCGAACGTCTCCAGCGCGAACTTGCGCAGTGCCTCGTCCTCCATGTCCGGGAAGAGGCCGTAGGTCTCGAGGTTTCCCACGGAGGCCACCGGCACTCCCCTGCACCCCAGCGCGCGGGGCAACCCGCGTCCGAAGTTCACGCCCGTCAGCACGTTGTCACCCTTGGGGTCGAGCTCGCGGAGGGCCCGCCCGAGCCACCCCTCGTTGCCGATGTCCTCGGGCATAGCGGTGTGCCAGATGTCCATGGAGCGGAAGTGGGAGCGGTTCGGGTTCGGGTAGCCGATCCCGTTCACGATCGCCACCTTGCCCTCGTCCCACAGCCGCTTGACCGGCTCCATGCCGGGCCTGAACCCGTACTGGTCGTCCAGCTTGAGCACCTGCTCAGGCTCTATCTTCACGGCGGGCCGGTAGTCGTAGTAGAGCCCTTCGTTGTACGGAACGAGCGTGTTCAGATAGTCGTTTCCGCCCGAAAGCTGGATAACCACCAGCGACCGGTCGTGTCCGTTCGAGGTCATGGTCTCCTCCTGCGCCCCGATCCCATTGCGTCATGTACACCGATTAGATTGCAGATAATCTACATCATGAGCGCAAGCCGTTCAAGCCCTGTCCGCCGTACCTGCGCCGTATTTGTCGCGAAGCGTAATCCAGATTCCCTGGCCGGGGGTGTGGGGGTGTCCCTCACAATTCCTTCAGGGGCGGGTGGGCGGGGTATCAAGAAGCTGCTACGCTCCGTTAAGCGTCACATCCGTTGCGGCGGATGCAACCCTGCTGGTACAGTCTCCACCGAAACACTGTAGGGAGGTGAGCATGTCGAAATACAAAGTGGCGATCATCGGGACCGGACGAATGGCCGGGTTGATGGAGGACGAGCAGCCGTACACGAACCGGTACTCGAAACCCTACTCCCACTTCGCCTCCTACGCGGCCATCGAGGAGACCGAGGTAGTCGCTGTGGCGAACCGCAGCCCCGAGCGGATGAAGGCCTTCTGTGACCGCTGGGACTTCCACAACACCTACCTCGACTACAGGAAGATGATCGAGGTGGAGAAGCCCGACATCGTCAGCGTGACCACACCAACGTTTGCGCGCGCGGAGCCAATAATCTTTGCTGCTGAGCACGGCGTCAAGGGCATCTACGCGGAGAAGGGACTCTGCTCGTCGCTCGCCGAGGCGGACCGGATACAAGAGGCCTGCAACAGCAACGGCGTCGCCTTCAACTGGGGGGCGGCCCGCCGCCAACACAGCGGCTACATGCAGTTGGCAGAGGCCATCGCCAAGGGCGGCATAGGCAAGCCGACGCACGCCGTCGTGTTCACCTTCACCGACCTGATCAAACACCACCCCCACACGCTGGACACCGTCTCCATGATGCTGGGCGACCCCAAGCCGGTCTGGGTCGAGGGCAGGCTGGTCGACAAGGGCGACCCCCTGGACGCAACCAAGTCCCGTATGGGGCCCAGGTTCGGGCCGGGGCTATCCCAGCGCCTGCCGCTTCCCAACCCCGAGTACGACCCCGAAGGGCACAGGTTCGTACCGCCCGATGGCCAGGAGATAGCGGACCCGCTGGTGGACTTCTACCGCGTCGGGTACGAGAACGGCGCAGAGGGAGTCTACATTCCCGCCCGCTCAGGGTGGAACATCGAGGTCCACGGCACCGAGGGCTTCGCCGCGTCTTGGGACAATGGTGGAATCAACTTCGTCCGGCGCGGGGACATGTTCGGCGACGTCGTCGACTTGCAGACCTTCCGGCCCACCGGCGAGAGCCACACAGTCAACACGATCCGGGACATCATCAGGGAGATCGAGACAGGCCAACGCACCAAGGGCAACATCGACACTACGATGCAGATCGTGGAGGCCCAGTTCGGCATCGCACACTCCCACCTCCAGGGCGGGGCCCGCGTCGCGCTGCCGGTCAGCGACCGCTCGCTGCTGATCCCCGGCGGCTAGCCATAACTCCCGTGCTAGAATGCCGCACGGAGGTGACTCGATGGCCCGCTCGGCGAACGTGAGGGTTAGGTTCGCGCCCAGCCCCACCGGCGGCCCCCACCTGGGCAATATCCGCACGGCGCTCTTCAACTGGCTGCTGGCCCGCGCTACCGGCGGCTCATTCATGGTGCGCATAGAGGACACCGACCAGGCCAGGAAGGTGGAAGGGGCGGTCGACGAGATCCTGGCAGCCCTCCGGTGGCTTGGGGTCCAATGGGACGAGGGACCGGACGTTGGCGGCAGCTACGCCCCCTACTACCAGTCCCAGAGGCTAGACAGGTACCACGCGGCCGCGCGTATGCTGGTGGCCGCCGGGAAGGCGTACCCGTGCTACTGCACCCCCGAGCGCCTGCGGCAGATGCGGGACGAACAGACCCGGAGCAAGCGCAACATCGGCTACGACCGCAGTTGCCGCGGCCTTACCCCTGAACAGAGGGCGCATATGGAAAACGGCGGCGGACCCTCCGTGGTACGGTTCGCCATGCCGGTGGACGGCTCGACGTCCCTGGACGACATAGTTAGGGGTCGCGTCTCCTTTGAGAACGCGCTGGTCGACGACTTCGTACTGCTCAAGTCCGACGGCTTCCCCACCTACCACCTAGCCAACGTGGTCGACGACCACGAGATGGAGATCAGCCACGTGCTCAGGGCCGAGGAGTGGCTCTCCAGCGCGCCGCGCCACATGCGCCTCTACGAGGCGTTCGGGTGGAACCCACCGCTCTTCGCACACCTGCCCATCATCCTGGCCCCGGACCGGTCCAAGCTGAGCAAGCGCCACGGGGCCACGGCCGTCACCGAGTACCGCGAAATGGGCTACCTCCCGCAGGCCATGGTCAACTTCCTAGCCCTGCTCGGGTGGTCCCTGGACGACCGCACGGAGGTGTTCTCGGCCGCGGAGCTGATCGGCGCCTTCTCGCTGGAGCGCGTCTCCCGCTCCCCGGCGGTCTTCGACGCGGACAAGTTGACCTGGCTCAACGGCCACTACATACGCAACCTGAGCCACAGTGAGCTCGCCCACGCCCTGCTCGACTTCTGGCACAGCTACCCGCCGGACGAGTTCCCCGCGCCGGAAGATATCGACCTCCTAACCAGCATCGCGCCGCTGGTCCAAGAGCGGCTGAAGACCCTGCGCGACGCCGCGCCCCTCGTCCAGTTCTTCTTCAGGAAGGTCGATTACGACCCCGCAGACCTGGTGCAGAAACGCATGGACGAACCCGGCACGCTGACAGCCCTGGAAAAGGCGCGCGCCGCCTTGGAAGCGCTCCCGTCCCACGACACCGCCTCCATCGAGGGCGTGCTCAGGCCGCTGGCCTCCGAGCTAGGCCTGAAGACCGGACAGCTCCTGGGCGCGCTGAGGGTCGCCACGACAGGCCTCAAGGTGGCGCCACCCCTCTTCGAAACGATGGAGGTCCTGGGGCGGGACCGTACCCTGACCGCCATAGACGAAGCCCTGGACAGGCTGTCCGCGCACAGCGCGGTCGCCCCTGCCTGACACACCACGATCCACGGAGCGGCAACCATGTCGATCAAAGACAAGCTGATGGAAGACCTCAAAACAGCGATGCGCAGCCGCGACACGGCCCGCACCGGCGTTCTCCGCTACCTGCGCTCTGAGATACACAACCAGGAGATCGAAGACGGCAAGGAGCTGGACGACAACGGCGTCATCGCCGTCCTGGAGAAGCAGGCCAAGCAGAGGCACGACAGCATCGACGCCTTCAAACAGGGGAACCGCCCCGACTTGGTCGAAAAGGAGGAGGCCCAGCTCGCCGTCATCATGGGCTACCTGCCCGAGCAGCTCTCCGACGACGAGATCGCCGAAATCGCCAGGGACGTCATAGCCGAGGTGGACGCCTCGGGCCCCGGCGACATGGGCCGCGTCATGGGCGCCGTGATGCCCCGCATCCGAGGCAAGGCCGAGGGCCGCAAGGTCAGCCAGGTGGTCTCCACCCTGCTCAGGGACCTCTAGCCCGCGGCAGCCGCCTCGCCACGTGCCTCACCGTCCGCCATGCGGGAGGCAACGATGCGCTCGATGCTGAACACGAGGCCAACGATGAAGAAGTGCGCCCAATCGCCCACGAACGGCCCCGAGTTGTGCAGCAGGCTGTTCACCCCGTAGGCCGCAAGCGCCCCGACAACCGCCGTGCCTAGGAAATACAGCGAGGCGTCCCCCGAGCGCAGTATGAACCGCCCCGAGTAGACCAGCGACCTCAGTATGAGCAGGTAGAACGCCACGAGCAGAACCAGGCCCGGATACCCGTAGTACACGAGCACGTTCAGGAACTGGTTGTGCGGCGTATTTACCAGCAGGTGTTCCACCATCGCCTCGTCCAGCCCCTCGCCTATGTGCTCCCTAGTCGGCGAGTACGTCCCCGTCCCCAATGGGTGGTCCAACGAGTACCGCAGCGCCGTCAGAGTCATGGGAATGCGGGCGCGAGCCGACGAGTCTGAGGTTTCCAGGACGCGCGTGTTCAGCTCCAGCCCCCTCTTTGACTGGTACCGGAGGATGCGCGCGATAGCCACCTTCTGATCGATGCTGAAATCGGGATCGCCGACGATCAGGCTGTCCGTATTCAGCCTCGGCACGAACTCCTCCCACTGCGGCCAGTCCGGCCCGCCCGCCGCCCGCACCCGGAGCTCGTAGCCCGCGATGCTCGCCTCCCCATGCGGCTCCCACCACACCAGCGACAGGCTGCCTTCGCTGCCCGCCGCGGCGGTTACCTCCCCACTCGCCGCCCCGAACCCCTGCCCGTTCCCTCCGCGCACCTGCACCGCGTACAACTCTTCCGGAATCAGGTCCCACACCGTATGGCCGTTGATCTGCCCATCACCGCCGCCGCTGAGGCCCTCTGTCCCCGCAGCGAGACCGCTAACCGTGGCGCCCCCTCCCACCGAAGGCAGCGGGGAGTCTCCAATGCCGGCGGCTACATCCCCCACTGTCAACCACGGGTTGAACAACACCGCCAGCCACACAGTGGTCAGTGCGGTCACCAACAGCAGTCGCCGCGAGAACCGTGACACCAACACTACCGGCAGGCCGATTATCACCGCGCTCACAATCGCGCCCAGGATCAGCGACCGGGTCGCATTCACGATCATCCCTGTCACCATGATCACCAGCGCCACGAACAGCAAGGCGCCCCATTTCCGCCACGACCGTTTGCCCCTCCCAAACGGCCCGTACAGCAACGCCGCAAACGCCGGAGGGATCGCCGATGCGAGATCATAGCTGAAAGAAATAGCCCCCGCCGTCAACCCCGCTATCCTGCCATTGATCAAGATCGTAGGCAGCGTCCTCACCTTCACCGTCGCCGCGTACAGCCAGGCAGTTAGGAAAGGCTCCCCCACTACCAGCACCGCCAGTCCGAACAGCGTGGACACTAACGTCGCGCCGACGAGCGCCAGCAGCATCACGACGGCCCTATGCACCGTGTCGACCGAAAAGTACACCCCCGCCAGCACGCCAATCCCCAGCGCCATCTGCGACAACCGGGCAAGGTGTAGCGTATCGGTGAACAGGTAGACCGTCAGCGCCCATACCATCAGCGCCGTCGATACCGCAATGATCGGGAACACAGGCCGAAACTCCCCGACCACGTGCAGGACGATGGCCCAGGGTTTCCGAAGCGGCGCCGCCCGCCAAAGCACATAGCCCGCCAGTAGCATCACCGTTATGCGCCCCAGCGTGACGTGAGGCCCCAACGGCAGCGGGGAGCTCGGCATAGCGTTGAGCACCAGCGTCGCCACCAGCAGCACGAAGATCAGCCCCGCCGCCGAGCGCACCCGCAGCTTGGAAAGCAAGCGCACAGGCCCGCCCCTATTCGCCCCGGCAGCCGAGGACGCAGCCGTCAGCACAGGCCGAGCACCTCCATGTACCGGTCGATCGACGCCTCCGCCGAGTACACGTTGGCCCTCGACACCAACAGCCCCGGCTCCATGGGGTCCCGCAGCGTCTCCATTATCGCCTTCGCCATAGCCTCCGAGTCCCCCACCGGCATCAGCCGCCCCCACTTCCCGTTCTCCAGTATCTCCCTGGGCCCGTGCTCGCAGTCCGTGCTCACGACCGGAGTCCCGCACGCCATCGCCTGCACCAGCACGTTCGGGAACCCCTCGTACTTGGACGAATGCACCATCAGCCTGGCCTTGGACATGTACGCGAACGGATTGACCCGGAACCCCGGCAGATCAACATGCTCCGCTATTCCAAGCTGCTCCGCCAGCCGCAACAGGTTCCCCCTCTCCGGACCTTCCCCCAGGATCACCAGTCTCGCCGGCTGCGAGCGCACCACACGCGCAAACGCCTTCAGCAACGTCGCATGGTCCTTTGCCGATGCGAGGCGCCCAACCGAGAGGACAACAGGCCTCACCCCGTCCATAAACCAAGGATGCTCTACCGTCGCTGCTGCCTTCTCAGCGTGGTCAGGCCACACAACGGGATTATTTACGGTCACCACCTTGCGACAAACTGTCGGTACCAGACCGCACAACTCCTCGGCCACACCTTGAGATACCGCCACGATGCTATCGGCCGCAGGCAATAGCATCCTCAGCACCCGCAGCACCTGCCGCTCCTTGAACGAGACGTTCCGCAACTTTGCGGCGAATACATTTTCCTGGCGAACCACGAGACGCAGTTGAGCTCGCAACAGCAGCTTCGCCACCAACGCGATGACGTTAGCCGCCGCCAGAGTGGACAGCAGCGCGGCCGGACGTTCTCTGCGGAGATAGCGGAGAAGCTTCGGTAGACTGGCCGCTATCCTATGGGAGTGAAGGTCGACCAGGCGAACGTTCTTGGGCGTCAGATCGATGTACTGCCCTTCCGCCTTGACCAGCACGAGGTCCACGGGCATCCCCCGTTGCGCAAGCCCCCTTGCAACGTCCAGCATGGCGCGCTCCGCTCCACCGCCTCCAAGGCTGGGCATGAATACCGCCATCGTCCCGCCACGGGAGTCTCTACTACCCATCACGCTCGCAGCTCGTTACGCACCCTTTTACAAGAAGGAACAATCAGCACGAAGCGAGGACCTCCATGTACCGGTCAATCGCCGCATCCGCCGAGAACGCGCCGGCCCGCGACACCAGCAGTTCAGGCGAAATCGGGTCCCGCAGCGTCTCGATAATCGCCTCCGCCATCGCCTCCGCGTCCCCCACCGGCACCAGCCGTCCCCACTTCCCGCCCTCCAGTATCTCCCTGGGCCCGTGATCGCAGTCCGTGCTCACCACCGGAGTCCCGCACGCCATCGCCTGCACCAGCACGTTCGGGAACCCTTCGTACCTGGACGAATGCACCATCAGCCTTGCCCTAGACATGTACGCGAACGGATTGACCCGGAACCCCGGCAGATCGACATGTTCCGCTATGCCTAGCTCCTCAGTCAGCCGCAACAGCTTCCCCCTCTCAGGACCCTTCCCAAGGATCACCAGCCGCGCCGGCTGTGAACTCACCACCCGCGCAAACGCCCTCAGCAATGTCGCATGGTCCTTCAACGGCACCAGCCGCCCTGCCGAAAGTATCACCGGCACGCCCGAGTCCCCAAACCAAGGATGTTCAACTGCCAAGGCCGCCTGTTCTGCAAGCTCAGGCGTGACCACGGGGTTTGGCACAACCTGCAGCCGTGACGTTATCTTCGGCACGGTTCGGCCCAAATCCCCTGCCGCGCCACGCGAGTTGGCTACCACGCCGTCAGCCAGCGGTAGCAGGAACCTCAGCATCCTCATGATCAGCCGGTCCTTGGACCCGGCATGGGCAAAGGTGAGCGAAAAGGTATTCGCCTGCCGCACTATCACACAAACGTTACGGGCCAGGGTCACCTTTGCCACCAGCGCGAGCAGCACGGCAGTCTCCATAGTGACCAAGAGTGCCTTGGGGCGATCCCGCCTCAGGTAGCGGAGCAGCTTGACCAAGCAGGTAACCATCCGTGTCGAATTCAGGTCGACCAGACGCACCTCCTTGGGCAGTATCTCAAGGTACGGCCCCTCGGCCCGGATCACCACCAGGTCGACCGCCACCCCCCGGCGCGCCAGCAACCGGCCGATGTCCAGCATAACCCGCTCCGCGCCTCCGCCCCCAAGAGTGCCCATGAACAACGCCACCTGGGGACGCGCGGGCCTCGGAGTCACGTCACAACCCTCCATCATCCCCAGGGCCCGGTCGCGCGTCTCATCTCCGTAACCGCGCGCCCACCAGTTCCTCCAGCGCCCGCACGTAGCGCTCCGGCGCGTGCTCCGACACCACCAGCTCGTAGCTGCGCCGCCCCATCGCCTTCAGCCTCTCCCGGTCCCCCACTATCTCACCCATCGCCGCCGTCAGCCCGTCGACGTCGTCCGTACCGAACACATACCCATTCTCCCCCGGACGGATGTAACACTGAGTCCCGTTCGAGTCGCTGCATATCACCGGAAGCGAGTGCGCCATCGCCTCCAGCACGGACACCGAAGCCGCCTCCCGGAGCGCCGGCAGCACGAACAGGTCGTGCCGCGCGTACTCCTGTTGTACGTCGGGAAACGGCAGGTTCGTCTTGACAACGACCCTGTCTGCGAGGCCCAGGGAGGCGCGGAGCTCCTCGACCCCCGCCATCTCGCGCCTGTGCTCTGCGTTCGTGCACTCTCCCACTATCGTGGCCCGCACCGGATACCGGCCCGATAGTCTCGACACCGCCTCCAGGAACAGCCGGTGGTTCTTTCGCTCCTGGAACTTGCCGATGCACAGCACGTTGACCGCCCCGTCCCGGAACCACTCCCGCCGCTCCGGGGCAGTCTGCGGCTCGATGACGAACGGCACGTACCGCATCGCGCCAAGGCCGGGCGGATGCCGGTCCGGCTGCCCAAGCACCGGCGTCGTCCACGCCGCCCTCGACATCCACGTCACGGCCCACCCCTTGAGCTTCTGCCACCATCTGAACCGCATGTGCATCGGCGTATGGCTGTAGAGCACCACCGTGCTACCCGTCAGCCTCGCCGTCGCGATCGACACCAGCCCGAACGCCGTCAACGGGTTCCTCACCACCACGACGTCCGGCCTAAGCGCCCTCATCTGCCGCCAGACCCTACGCCACAGGCGCACAACCCCCGCCTCCCCGAGCACGATAGGCTGGATCGCCTCGTAGTACTCGCTCTGCCCCCGCCCCAGCGCCAGGAAAGATACCTCATGCCCCGCATCCAGCAGCGCCTTGACGACAAAGTGCTGGTTAGTGTGGTACCTCGGAGCCGTAAACACAAACCGCAAGCTCACTCCTCAGGACGACTCAGTCCCCTTCCTTCACAACATAGTACAGGTCGACAACCGGAGACTTGACGACCCGCTCCGGCCGTTCGGAAAAGAACTCGTCGATCGCTCGCGTGGCCCCGATCCAGGTTGCGCTGCCATACTCGTCGAACGCAACAATCCCGCCCTTCGACACGTGGGGGTAGAGGAACTCAAGCGCGCACTTGTACGAGGCGTAAAAGTCGACGTCCAGGTGGAGCAATGCGATCGGACCGCCGTCGTACGTCGGCAGAGTTTCCCTGAGGTCTCCCGGCACGAACGTGATCCCGTCCCTGATGAACGACTCATCAAGACCGCTGAAACGCAGTAGCTCACGAACATGCTCGCGGGAATAGCTCCACCATCCACCCTTGTGCGCGTTCTCCGGGCCATCCTGCTCCTGCGGGGGCGGCATCCCTTCGAACGTATCGTACCCCCATATCTCGCGCGGCCGGCCCAATGATTCAGATATGACCGAGAACGCGAAAATAGACCGCCCCGGACCAACACCGCACTCGATAATCCGTCCATCCACTCGCTCGATCCGCTGCAGAAGGCGCTCGAAATGTAACAGCCGCCGCGTGTACTTGGTGTTCATCTCATATGGCACGAAATCGAACTCACGGCTGTGGGCATGGCGAATGTCCAAGCCCAACCTGCTCCTGGCCAGCCGTCGGAGCCTTCTGGTGGGTAGGATGTTGAACAGCGAGCGCACGATCCCGTGTTCCATTTGAGTCACGTGACTTTACAATCCTCCGCAGTCGCCCTCCTGAGCACCGCCAGCGAATAGTCTTCGCCTTGGTACTCTCCCCGCGAAGGCATCGAGACTATCTCGAGCGACCACCGGCCATCCCGCTCCTCCACGAACTCCACGACCGCATTCCTTACGCCGGAAATCCTCTGCCTGACGATCGCGTACTCGTTGCTCGCGCTCAGACGCCGCGACCAGCTCCTCGCCCTCGGCCACATCCTGCCCAGGAGACGCCCGATTACCCCCGGGACGGCGTTGAGCAGCCTCGACCGCACACGGTAGACGACCACTCCAAGGTGAAAGTCGTCCACGACGATGACCCCTCCCTCCGCCATGAGAGAGTCCAACGCCTCCAGCTCGCCCCTAACGTCTTCATACTCGTGGCTGCCGTCCAGGAACGCGTAGTCTATCGGCCCATGCCGCCAATCCTTCAGGACCTCCGTGGACCTGCCGTTGATAGTCGTGACCGCGGCGCTCTCCTCCGCAAACCACCGCCCCCATATCTCAGCGCGGCTTATCTCCACACCCGCCAACGGCTCATCGGCCTCCTGTTTGGTCCCATGCCAGTTGAGCGGCTCATGGTGACCGATTACGTCGACCGAGTAGACACGCCCCTCCAGCTCCCCATCCAGCATCGCCCGCGCCATCGTGATCGCCGAGAACCCCCTCGCCGTACCCACGTCCAGCACCACCACCGGCCCATCATCCCGTTCGCCCTCCAAAGACCAGCTTGTACAGCAGCACCCCATGTTCCCCACCATCTCCACCTCTCAGCACCCTGGCCGCCAGCCGATACCATTCCTCCGGGACGTCGCGGGCGTTCAGCTCCCTCAGCTTGGACAAAAGTGGCCTAACAACCGCGCCTTTCGGTATCACCCTTGACTTACCGCTCGATAAGCGACCCGTCTATATATTGACACATATTCGTTGATGGTCCGTGAAATAGAGTGATTCTTGACGGTACGCAGACCGTTTTCTACCAACCGTTTGCGCAAGCCTGTATCTGCGTAAAGCCTTACCAAGGCCGACGCAATCTCATCCACGTCAGTGGGTGAAGTCAATAGCCCGTTCCTTCCATCCTCTACAAACTCAGGAATACCGCCAACCCTGCTCGCCACGACAGCACTCCCGTACTTCATGGCCTCAAGCAGAGTAATGCCAAAGCTCTCGAAATGGGACACACTACAGTAGACGTGGCTTGCGTGGAAATACTTTTCTTTCATCAGCCCAACAATCTCTCCCGCGAAGAGCACGTGCGGATTCAGTTCCCTCTGTCCTACCAGGCGCATGATCCGTTCCGCGGAGGCTCCATGGCATGCCAGAAGCAACTTAGAGCTTCCCATCCTGTGCCTGACGCGCGAAAACGCCTCAATCAAGGCGTCGAGATTCTTTATCTCTCGTCCGCTTGAAAGCGAAAGGATGTTGATTCCGTCATTGTCGCTCAACTCTAGGTCAAGAGACCTGGAACCATGTGAAGAGACTGTGCCATCTTTCTCGAAGTCGTGGTCATCTTCGACTGGAATGCCATTTGGAATGACAGCTGTTTTCTCTTTGGCAGTACCGGCCTGAATGGCGTACCCGATCATGGCCTTGCTGGGCAACACGTGCATGTCTACGCGGCCGGCCACAAAGCTGTTTAGTAACCTCGCCCATCTGGTACGCGCCCCATAGGACCACTGGGGCAGACTCACGATGTCTTGTCCATGCGAGGTCACGACTATCTTGCTTCGTACTCGGAAGATACGGCTGGCGACAAGGACCCACAACCCATCAGGCAAGATGCTATGACAGTGAACGACGTCAGGTCTGGTCTTCCTCAATATCATTCCCAGACGCATGAGCATCCTTGCCACGGTGGGCTTGCGATTGTCCTCCAACCTCAGATCGTAAGTCGTTATATTCTCGAATCGGGCATACGGCTCCGACCGTGCGTTTGGATAAACGAAGTACGTTTGGGCACCCTCGTTCTTGCTCAAACGCCTGTCCAAGTTGTCAAGGAACCACTTCAACTCATACTGAAGCCCCCCAACCGTGGGGAGAAAGCTGCTGGTGAGGATCAAGACTCTGAGATTGCTCATCAATTGGTGTGGACCATAACTATCACGCCGTCGCTGAGACCGTCGCGTGAGAGCAGGACTCGTTCCAGGCTGCGCGAATCATCGCATTAGAGAACGCAAACTTCAGAAGACATTCGCTCGATCTCATAACGTCAGTCATCCTCACTTTCGCAGAATTGACCTCAGGACACGGATTCTCGCAGCTAGACTCTGGCGACATTTTCCTCTATCTACTATGCACTTATCTGGAACGCCATTGATGTAGGAAGAAGCGGTCTGCTTAGAGTGGTTAGATCCGATGACTCTGCCTCAGAATCGATACAACGAAAGGAGTTAGTGCAAGAGTCGCAACCAACGAGTAGGTCGTTCTGGCCCACGCGGCTCCCTCAGCCCCATATTGGGGGACCAACCACACCATGACGGCGACAAATGCCACGAGTCCCGCTATCATCGACACCAGCATAGGCGAGTTGCGACCGGTGGCCACGGGCAGAATGTTGTACACCGCCGTGCTGGCCACGAAAGCCCCTGGGATCATGATCAGCAATGGCGAGGATGCCTCCGCAAACCCGTCCCCGAGCACGAGGCCAATGATGGGTTTGTGTAGTATGGCGAGCAGTGCAAACCCCACGGCGGCCAACGAGACCGACACGATGGCGAATCTGCGAAATGAGCGCCGCAGCTCTGTCCCCTCTCCCGAGTACCACTGCCTGCTGTACTCCGGCTGCACCCCGAAGCGTATGAGCTGAAAGGGCCGTCTGGCCATATCGGCAATCTGCCGTGCCGCCCTGTATATCCCCACGTCCGCTTGCGCCGCAAACTGGGCCATCAAGACGGAATCCAGATTCTGTACCAACGCCCCTAGCTTCGTTCTTGCGAACGTCCCGTATTGGAACCTTACCACATCCGAAGGGGCCCTCAGCGACAGCGAAGTCAGAAGACCACCTGCCCCCGCCTTTCGAGCGGACGCTACTGCTGCTGCGAACATCCCGATCCCATTGACGGCGGCGGCGGCAACATACGCCGTCACCACCGCAGGCAGCCCGCCGTCTGTCCGCCAAGCCAGGACTATCAGGCCAAGGCTGGTAAGCGTGGCCGCTACTGTAACTACCAGTCCGAGGTTCACGCGGTCGGCCAGCCTCAATACCGCAAGGGCCTCAGACCCCGTGGCGAGAAAGACGCCTAGCAGTCCGTAAAGCAGCAGCGCGTTCACGTGGCTTTCGCTGATGCCAAGCAGGCTGCTGGCGGTGAGCGCGAGCGCGACTATCACGGCGTAGGCGGCCAGCGACAGCCCCTGGGAGACGACGAGCGTGAGGCGGAGGATCGCGCCGGCTTCCTCGCGCCGCCCTTCGGTGACGCTCCGCGTAACGAAGGTAGTTACGGTATCGCCCCCGGGCAGGGCCAACAGTCCGTGGATCAGAGTGCTCACCGCGACGATGACGGCCAGTGCCCCGAAACCCTCCGGTCCCAAGATCCTGGCCGTGATGGAAACCTGGGCCAGCCCTCGCACCACTTCGACCGCGGTCATCGAGCCCATCCAGAACGTCTGCCGCGCCACCCGCCGGTCCGAAGGAGACAACACCTGCGCAACCAGCGACCTCACGCGGCCCATGACCGCCCGCCTCGGCTCCTGGAACAGCCTCACCGCGAACGAGCGTCCACGCGCCCGCCCTGAGCTTGTCCGTGGGGCACTCTGCGTGTTAGGGTGGCTGCTGGAATCAAGGCTCGCCTAGGGTCGAGGATAGTCTGTGGTCTCGCCTGAATCTGGGACGTATCATAGCATGGGAGCCAATACGCGCAACAGCGCGACAGCTCGCACCCTAAAGCAGGCCGCGTCGTCCTTAGGCTCCTGCCCTCGGCCATGAAGCACGTCGTCACAGGCGGCTGCGGCTTCATAGGCTCCCACCTCGTCGACAGCCTCATCGAGCTCGGCCATGAGGTAGTCGTCCTCGACGACCTCTCGACCAGCGAGGGCCCCTACCTCAACCCCGCCGCGATCCTCGTCCAGGGCTCCGTCACCGACCCCGCCCTCGTAGCCTCCGTCACCGAGGGCGCCGGCTGCGTATTCCATACCGCCGCATGGGCGCGCATCCCCCGCTCCATCCAGGACCCCATCGGCACCCACAACGTCAACGTCAACGGCACCCTGAACGTGCTGCAGGCCGCCCGCGAGAACGGCGTCCCCCGCGTCGTCTACTCCTCCTCCTCCAGCGTCTACGGCGACCAGACCACCCACGTCATGCAGGAGGATATGACCCCTACGCCCAAGTCGCCCTACGCCCTCCAGAAGCTCATCGGCGAGCAGTACGCCGCCATGTTCGCGCGCCTCTTCGATATGCGCGTCGTCTCCCTGCGCTACTTCAACGTCTACGGCCCCAGGCAGGCCACCCAGGGCGCCTACGTGCTCGTCATCCCCCACTTCCTCAGGATGAGGGACGCCGGCAAGCCCCTCACCGTCTACGGCGACGGCCATCAGACCCGCGGCTACACCCACGTCTCCGACGTCGTCCGGGCCAACCTGCTCGCCGCCACCGCAGACCTGCCCGCCGGCGAGAACACCGCGCTAAACATAGGCCCCTCCGAGGAGACCTCCGTCAACGAGATCGCCGCGATGATCGGCGGCCCCGTCGAGCACATATACCCCAACCCCAGGGGCGAATTCGAGGAGCGCCGCAAGTCCGCCGACTACTCCAGGGCAAAGGCAGTCATCGGCTGGCAACCCCAGGTCTCCCTCCGCGAAGCCATCCATACCCTCGCAACCCCCGCCCCTTGACATCTTGACATTGCTCTCTGAGAACGCCCGTGCTATCCTCTCCTTATGCACAGACAGTTCTGCCCTGACCGCCTCCTGCCCGTATGGCCGCCCCTAGTGGGCGCCCTCCCCCGGGGCCCTGTCCCATTCGTCGCCAAATGCCTCATTTTGGCGTCCATTAGCGCCCCAAAAGCCTACGAAACCGCCCCGCAATGTCCCACGCTTCACATACGAAACGGGGCAAAATGGAACACTTTGAAACGATTTTTTGGGGTCTTACCCGGCCCGGCGCCCCGATTGACGCCGCCCAAGGCGTGTGCTACCAATAGGCCCGCCGCTCAGAAAGCCGCTCTCCCTCGTCCTCGGCCTCATGGCCGTTGCCGTGCTGTTCCACTTCGTCTTGAGCCCCTTCTACGAGGATGCCCTAGACTCCCTTTCCGTCTGGCACGTGCTCAACTGGTTCATGGCCTTTGGCGTCCTCATCGCCCTGGCGGTCACCTACCTCCACAAGCGCGGCACCGGCCCGGACGCCGACACCAACGCCTTCGTCTGCGTCAACGTCGCCTTCTACGCCGCCGTCACCCTCGCCATCCTCTTCTTCTGGAACTGGTTCGACGACCTCACCATCGGCGAGGAAGGCCAGAGCCAGACCCGCCTCTTCTTCTGGGTGATCATCAACACCCTGTTCGTCATACTCCTGGGAACCCTGAGCGCCCACCTATGGAAGGATAGCTCCCACACATGAGCCAAACACTTTCAAGAGTTGCTGTCGGACTAGCCGCCGCGGCCCTGCTGCTCTCCGTTGCAGCCTTGGTCGTCGCGGTCATAGCGCTGAACAGCGATGCGACCACGACCGCCATGTCCGCACCTACCAAGAACGAGCCCGGCGCCTACACAAAGGCCGTGGTCGAGGACGCCGTCCAGCGGTACGAGCGGGATGGCCTGGAAGCGACCGTCGAATACTTCAACAGCTTGGAGAGCGTCGACGGCGAGTGGTACGTCTTCATCATCGACGGCTACGGCTACACCATCGCCCACCACAACGAGATATTCAGGAACCGCGACCCCAGCCTGCGCGTGGACACCGTCGGTTACTTCTACGGCGGCGATCTGCTGGGCGCCACCGAGGACGGCCGCTGGGTCGAATACGTCATCCTGAACCCGGCGACGAGCGAGAACGACCAGAAGCACACCTGGGCGGTCAGGCACGACGGCCTGATATTCGCCTCCGGCTGGTACGAGCGCTAGGCCCTTCGCCTCAGGCTAACCGCTAGCGGCGCCACTCGGCGATATTCCACAGCTCGCTGTCCCAGCCGTTGATCCGAACGCCCTTCAGCGTGTTCAGGTGCGCCGACACGTAGCCCCGGTTCACCAGCGGGATCTCGACATAGCTCTGCACGTGGATGTCGTTGAGCTGCTTCACCAGCGCCTCCCGCTCCTGGCCGATGCCGGTCTGCTCCAGCCGGGCAAAGAGGCTGTCGTACTCCGGGTTGCACGCCCGCGCAATGTTCCCGAGCGACCAGTTGTCTTCCCGCGTCGGGATATGCTTGCAAAGCAGGTCGGATAGCGACTCCTGCGGGTCTATCCCGGTCTCCGAAGCGTACATCTGCACGTCGGCGAAGAACCGGCGGTACGACGCCTCCTTGTCATCCACCGGATCGCCGCCGAAGAAGACGCTGGCATCGTGGTCTACCAACTCCGTCTCGATGCCTATCTCACGCCACCAATCACTCACCAGGGCCTGCGTATCCTGCCGGATCGAGTTGGTCGAGGTCTGGTATCTGATCCGCAGAGGAACGCCCTCGTACTCCCGCACGCCGTCCCCGTCCGTATCGACAACCCCGTTGTCGTCCAGCAGCTTCTTCGCCCCTTCGATGACCTGGGACAGGCACCCGTCGTTCGCGGTCGAAACATATCTCGGAGGACCGGTGACCAAGTTGCAGGTCGGCTCCCCGGCAAAGCCGTACAACTCTTCCGATATGCGACCGCGGTCGATGGTCATCGACATGGCCTGCCGTATGGGCCTGAAGCTCAGGAAGGGATGCGGGTTCTGCCCGTCCAGGTGCTCGGACCGGTCCTCGCCCAGCTCAGGGTCCGGGTTGATCTGGTTCACAACTATGCGCTCCACGAGGCTGGCGAACGCTGAGACCACCTTGCCCCGTCCCTGCTCTTCCATCTCGGTTAGTATCTCTGGCTCCACCTGCACGTTCCAGGCATAGTCGGCTTCCCCATTTTCCAGGACGGCCCTTGCCGCCGAATCAGCATCCCCGCCGCCCTTGAGCACGACCCGGTCGAAGTACGGCGTCTCGCCTCGGTAGAAGGGATTGCGCTCGTATACGGCCTGTTCGTTGACCTTGAAATCGATGATGCGATAGGGCCCGGTGCCAAGAGGGGCCGTGTTTTGCGCGTCGCAGGTCGCGGCCCCGATGCACTCGCCAAACTGAGCCCGGCTGATGATGGGCACTCCGGTACTGACGAAGGCGCTGTACGGATACGGCGTGGGGGCCTCGAAGGTGACCTTAACGCTGAGGTTGTCTACAGCCTCCACCGAGGCGATGCCGTCGAACGAGCTCTCGCTCGTGCACCCGGTCTCCTCATCAACACAGTAGCGCCAGGTGAACACAACGTCGTCGGCCGTCAAATCGCTGCCGTCCGACCACTTCAGCCCCTCCTTCAACTTCCACGTGATAGACATCAGGTCCTCAGCAATGCCGCCGTTCTCCGGCGTTGGGATCTCTGCGGCCAGCGCCGGCACGAGGTTGCCTTCCGGGTCGTACTTGGCCAAGGGCTCCAGTGTGACCGCGCCAGCATCCCGGTCCTTGAAGCCGCCCGACAGGTACGGGCTGGGCAGAGAAGGCGCTTGCCAGTAGAGAAGGGTCAGAACCTTCTCTACCTCCGTAGCCTCCACCTCAGGCGTAGGAGATCTGGGCACAGCCGCCGTCGGATCCTCTCTGGAGTCTCCGCAAGCGACAAACAGGAACAGCGAAACCAGGCCAGCGACGAGTCTCAAGTAGGCAGGCATTTCGTCATCTCAGGGCCAAGAGGCCGAAATTCTGGCGCTATCCTACTTGGTCCGATTCCTTCCGCAGCAGCCGAACTGCGCTGGAAGCCAGCAGCAGCGGGAGTGTGGCGTCGGTGAACATCCATACCAGCGCTTGGTCGTTTCTGGGATCTACCCACTCAAAGCCGAACCAGTTCCAGAGTAGCAGAAGGAGCAACATTGCCGAGAAGTAAAAGGTGAAGTTGGTTTCCAGATACTCGCGGTCAACGGCCGAGCCGGCAGCCAGGCGGCACTTCCTGGCGACGGCGAAAACCAGCACCATTACGACGCCGAGTACCATCAACGGGTCCAGAATTCGCCACGCGGTGGACGCCGCATCAGCCAACGCCGGGGGGTAAAGCTGTGTGGCCAGGAAGTGTACGGCCACGGCGACCGCTACCCAGAGCATGTAAATCGCTGCCACACGCCTCAAAGCAATCACACTGCACCTCCAACTGGCTCGCTTGGCCTGTTTGGAATGCCCTCTACTCGAGAGCGCCAAGCTCCTAGGGAAAGATGTCACGCCGCGCCATAGTATAGCCGGGAAGAGCTTGATGTCCACCACCGATGATGGGGAACATCTAGTGCAACTTTTTTCCGTTGACACGGCGCCGGATACTTGCTAGTCTACGATTGCCCAAGCTTGACGCCGAAGTTATAGCGGCGCCTTAGTGAGATTGGATATCATTACCTTAGCATCGCGCCCCGATCTGATGGCTGTCCTGGAGGACCAGGGATACCGGTCTACCGCTCCCAGGAGGGCGATCGTCCAGCTCCTGGAGCGCAAACAGGACGGGTTCAGCGCCGAGGATATCTGCAACGAGCTTCCCTCGGTCGGCAGAGCGACAGTGTACCGGACGATCAAACTGCTGCTGAATGCGGGCGTGATCTGCAAGCTCGCCCTAATGGATGGCGCTCCCATGTACAGCCTTTCCCGCATCGAGCACCATCACCACACGGTCTGCGTCAGGTGCGGGACCGTCGGCGAGTTCCGCGCGGCGACAGTGGAACGGCTGCTCCGGGCCGTCGGAGACGACATCCCCGGAGACATCGTCGGGCATCGCATAGAGTTCTACGTTACCTGCGACCGCTGTCTGCAGGGGCCGAGCGCCTAGCTCCGCCCTGCTCCCATCACGAGAACGCAAACACAATCCGGCCTTATAATGATACTGAATATCAGTACCTCATCGCTCCCCTGTCCTGTGTTTATCTAGTGTCACTCATCCTGACCTGAGCAAGCACGCCGCACGACCACGGAACAGGATGAACGCAGATCTAGAGTAAGGAGGCCCTAAATTAAGAAGAATACTACTGTCCTCCTGCGGCTGATGGCGGTGGCCCTGGGGATCGCGTTTCTCTTTGCCGTAGGCGCGTGTTCGGACGATAACGGCGTCGAGAAGCCCCAGTCCACACTTTCCGGCTCCGGGGCGAAGCAGGCGCCCAAGGAGACGCCCGCAGCCCCCAAGGTGAGTGTTGTAACAACGACCAACATCGTGGCGGACTGGGTTGAGAACGTCGGCGGTGACAACATCGATGTCTTCAGCCTCGTGCCGGTGGGAGCCGACCCACACACGTTCCAGCCCGGCGCCAAGGACGTGGCCAGAATCGCCGACGCCGACCTCGTGCTTAGCGTAGGGTTGAGCCTGGAAGGGGCTTGGCTCAAGGATCTCCTGGAAAACGCCGCCCGGGACCCATCGTCGATAGTAGAGATTGGGGAGATTATCGATCCCCTTGAGTTCCGCGAAGGCCATGTTGAAGAGGTCGAATTACTGGAGGAGCTCAGCCACGTCGTACACGAGGTGGAAGAAGGTGAAATCAGCCCCGAGACGGGCCTGGAAGAGCTGAAAGAGCTGCTGGAAGCCGCCGAGGATGAAGAAGAGGAATTGCCTGCCATGGTGCTTGACATAATCGGCAAGGTTGAAGGCGGTCAGATGGAGGCCGAGGACGCGATAGAGGCCATAGAAGCCATCACCTCCGGAGGCGAGGATGAGCACGCTGGTCACGGCCATGGGGTTGAGGACCCCCACTTCTGGTTCGACCCCCTCCGCGTAAAGCTCGCGGTCAACGACGTAGCCGCGCGGCTCTCTGTGCTCGACCCTGACCGGGGCGACACGTACCGCGCCAACGCTTCAGCCTACAACGCGAGACTCGACGAGCTTCACGCCTGGACGGAGGAGCAGACCGGGACAGTGCCTGAGGAGCGCAGACTGCTCGTCACCTCCCACGACAGCTTCGGTTACTTTGCGAACCTGTACGGCTTCGAGGTCGTCGGGGTCGTACTGTCCATCACCACTGACGTGGCGCCGTCCGCCGGGGACCTGGCAGACTTGGTCGAGGAGGTGAGGGAGAATGGCGTCTCGGCGGTGTTCGGGGAGACGACGGTGAGTGAGCGTCTGGCCAAGGCGGTGGCTTCGGAATCGGGCGCCGAACTGGTCCGGCTGTACTCCGGCTCCCTCGGGCCCGAGGGCAGCGACGCGGCGACCTATATAGAGATGGTGCGGACCAACGTCGGGCGGATTGTCGAAGCACTGAAGTGAAAGCTGCAGCGCCGTTGGGGAATCTGCTAGTATCGCGCGCGGATAGTTCCCACTCCAGACGTGAGAACCTGAGATGGTAGAACCTGGCATAGTCGTTACGGACGCATCAGTCGAGCGCGGTGGGCACCTGGCGCTGACCGGCATCACTTTTGAGGTCGGTCCGGGTACACTGATGGGCATCCTGGGCCCGAACGGCGCGGGCAAGAGTACCCTGTTCGATGCTATTGTGGGCCTGCTGCCCGTTGCGCACGGCTCTCTGACCGTCCTAGGCGCGGAGCGCAGGGGGGCACTGGCGTACGTGCCCCAGCGAGACAGCATCAACTGGCGCTTCCCAGCCACCGTCCATGACGTGGTAATGATGGGCCGCGGCAACAGCATTGGATGGTTCCGGCGCTCGGGTAAGCTGGATAGGGATGTGGTCCGACAGAGCCTCGAGCGGGTCAACCTGTGGGACAGGCGATCCTCGCGTATAACCCAGCTTTCAGGAGGCCAGCGGCAGAGGGTTTTCATAGCCCGAGCTCTCGCTCAGGACGCCAAGATAATCCTCATGGACGAAGCCTTCAGTGGCGTCGACGTTGCCGCCCAGGAAGACATCGTGGAGGTCCTCCAGTCCCTGAGGGACGAGGGGAGGATCGTGATCATCTCCACACACGATCTGACCAACATCGCCCAGCGCTTCGACCGCATTCTGTGCATCAACCATCACATGTGCGCATACGGCCCGCCGGATGAGGCATTTACCCCCGAGGTGCTGGAGGAGCTGTACGGCTCCCACGGGCTCGAATTCGCCCACCACCACGTAGATCCCCACGACAATGACGATGAGGGCGGCCATTGATAGGCGACGTAGTGGGGCTGATCACGGATCCGCTCCGGTTCAGCTTCGTGCAGCGGGCGCTGATCGTATCGATACTGGTCGGGGTGATGTGTCCGGTCATCGGGGCCTACGTGGTCGCCCGCGGGCGTGCTTTCATGGGCGACGCCCTCGCCCATTCCATATTGCCTGGCATGGGGGTGGGGCTGCTGGCGACGGGCAGCGCCCTGATCGTCGCAGTCCCGACCGGGGTCGCGATCGCCATGTTGATGGGTTACATCAGCAGGCGCACGGGAAGCAGTGAAGACACGTCCATCGGAATCGTCTTCGCGGGAATGTTCGCCCTGGGCCTCGTCATGCTTTCGAGCCCCCTTTACATCAACGCTTTCCTCGATCTCAGGGGCAGGCAGGCACCCAATATCGAGGACCTGCTAATAGGAGAGATCCTGGGCGTCAACACGGGAGAGCTCTACCTGTCTCTCGGGCTGGCGGCGCTGGTGATAGCAGGGCTGTACATCTTTCACCGGCAGCTCGTCTACACCACATTCGATCCTGTGGGCGCGCAGGTTGCGGGGATCAGGACACGCTTGGTGGAATACGTGCTGCTCGCCCTCCTTGCCCTCGTCATCGTCATAGGCATCCAGGCCGCAGGCATCGTCTTGGTCATGGCTATGCTCATCACACCCGCAGCAACGGGGTTCCTGCTCGCGAGGCGGTTCGTGGACGTCATGATTATCGGCGCGCTGGTCGGCGTAATCTCGGCGGTGGTCGGCATGTACCTCTCGTTCCACGCCAACATGCCCACCGGTCCGGTGATGGCATTGGTCGCTACTGCGGCGTTTGGTGTGACGGCCGCGTTGAAGAAGAATAGACATTGACGGATACGGAACTCATGTGCTAATCTCTTCTCCATAGCAAACCGCCGCCGGAGCAGAGGAGAGCACATGACGCGAGCCCTGACAGCAAGGACTGACCCCGCACGGGGTCACCCCTTCTCGTCGGACGCTTCGCGTTGCGGTATGCGCCTTCCCTTTGTGGGGGCCTCGAAGGGTGTGTCTCATTCTGCCTCGTCAGTGCCTCATTCCGTCTTGCTGGTGTCTGGTTTCGTCTTGCTGGTGTCGAAGCACTGTCTCGCAAGTCAAAGCTGAATGAGACAAAATTAGACAGAATGAGACAGATATCGGGGATTCCCCCCATACGAGCAAGACCGGAGCTGTGCAACCTTCCCCTGCAGCAAGAGCACACATCCGCGAGCCTTCTGGTACAGTAATCGGCGCCGGTCCTGTGGGACGCCGGGGCATTCTGGAAGAGCGGGCTGCGGAGGGTTGAGGGTTGATTGACCTTATCGGAGTCTCCAAGCACTACCAGATCGGCCCCGTAGAGGTACGGGCGCTGGACGGGGTGGACCTGCACGTGGCGGACGGGGAGTTCGTCGTAGTCCTGGGCCCCTCGGGGAGTGGCAAGACCACCCTGCTCAACATAATCGGCGCGCTGGACACCCCCACCACCGGGACCGTCTCGGTTGGAGGGCGTGACATCACCACCGCATCGCGCACGGAGCTCTTCGCACTCAGACGGCAGACCGTAAGCTTCATATTCCAGAGCTTCAACCTCTTCCCAGGGCTCACAGCCCTCGAGAACGTGGAGTTCGGCGTGGACGTCGCAGGGAAGCGCGGGAGCGTGGCCCCCGAGTCGGTGCTGGAGTCCGTCGGACTAGACCACCGTATCGGTCACTTCCCTCACGAGCTCTCCGGCGGCGAGCAGCAGCGCGTCGCGATAGCAAGGGCCCTTGCCACCGGCAATCCCGTCCTGCTGGCCGACGAGCCTACGGGAGAGCTCGACTTCAGGACCGGGGCGCAGATACTCGAGCTGCTGATCGCGCAGGCGTCCGCCGACCGCGCCGTCCTGGTGGTCACCCACAACCGGGAGATATCGCGCATTGCCGACAGGGTCGTCGAGATGAGCAGCGGGCACATCGTCAGCGACGGCCCGCCGGAGGGCGGCAAGACCCCACTCTCCGAGCTGCGCTGGTAGAGGTGCCGAATTGTTGGCCCTGAGGCTTCGCTGGGCATTGAGGGACGCCAGAGCCCGCTGGGTCCAGGTGGCGGGCATTGCCCTGATGATCGCCATCGGGACCGGCATGTTCGCCGGCCTGAGCAGCGTCACCCAGTGGCGCTTCGCCTCCAACGACGCGAGCCTGGCCCTGACGAACATGTACGATATCCGCGCGCGGCCCAGCGGGGACGGCTTCCTCCCGCAGGGCGCCCTAGAAGCCATCGCGGAGGGTATCGACGGCGTGGAGGCCGCCGAGGAGCGGCTTATCTCGCCGACGCAGGTCGAGGTCGACACCGGCGACGGCTCCATCTTCGTGCCGGGCAGGATCATCGGCGTCGACATGTCGGACGGCGGACCCAGCGTGAACGGCGTCGAGACCATCGTCGGACGGGCCATTGAGGAGGGGGAGATCGGCGAGCCGGTCATGCTGATCGAGCGCAACTTCGGCGTCTACTACGAGCTTCCGGATGAGGGCGGGCTGCGTCTTGGGGGAGGCATCACCGCCCGGTACGTCGGGCACGCCGTATCCCCCGAATACTTCCTGATAGTCGAGGACGGCGGTTTCTTCGGTCAGGCGAACCTGGCCGTCGTGTTCACGTCCCTGGAGACCGCGCAGGGGCTGTCCGGCAGGCACGGGCAGGTCAACGACCTGGTACTCACCGTCGAGCCCGGGACCGACCTGAAAGACGTGGAGACGGCGCTGCTTGCCGAGACGGCGGTGCGCCACCCAGAAACCGGCCTCGACCTGATGCGGACCGAGGACGATGCCTCGTACCTCGCCCTCACCCGCGACCCGGAGGGAGACCAGCAGTTCTACAACGTATTCGCGCTGGCGCTCTTCGCGGGCGCTGCGTTCGCGTCATTGAACTTCGCGGCCCGCATGGTCGAGACGCAGCGACGCGAGATCGGCACGTCCATGGCCCTCGGCGTGAACCCCGTTGCGATAGCTGTGCGGCCCCTGCTCGTCGGGATCCAGATAGCCGTCCTGGGGGTCGTGTTCGGCATCGGCATTGGGTGGGTGATTGCAAGGCTCATGGCCGGCGTGCTCGAGAGCTTCGTGCCGCTGCCCGTCTTCATCACGCCCTTCCAGACGGGCATCTTTGCAGGGGTCGCGGCCATCGGCTTCCTGCTGCCGATCCTCGCCGTGCTGTGGCCCGTCTTCCGCGCGGTCCGTGTACAGCCCGTGGATGCGATCAGGACCGGACACCTGGCAGCGCGGGGCGGCGGCCTTGCCCCGGCCATCAGCCGCATGCCCCTGCCGGGGAGCAGTCTCGGTCGCATGCCCTTCCGCAACCTGATGCGGGCGCCCCGGCGCACTCTCCTGACACTCCTAGCTCTCACCGCAGTGCTCGCGCTCCTCGTCAGCGTGGTCGGCATGACGGACTCTTTGCTCGCGACCCTGGCGCGGGGCGACGAGGAGCTGCTCCGCGGCGTGCCCGACCGGCTCGTCGTACGGCTCGACTCTTTCTACCCGGTCGATTCGCCCGAGGTGAACGGCATCGTGAACGGAGGCGCGCTCAGAGTAGCCGAGCCCGGGATCGTCCTGGAAGGTAGCGTGCAGGGCGCCGGCGAGTCCGTCAACGTCCTCGTCCAGTACGTCGACCTGGAGAGCGGCGCCTGGCGGCCTACAGTCCTGGAGGGGGAGCTGTCCTCCGCTGGGCCCGGCATCGTCCTCGCCCGCAAGGCCGCCGAAGACCTCGGCGTCGGCGCAGGCGACAGCGTCACGCTTACGCTCCCGGTGCGTACCGGCCCCGACTCCTTCACCCTCGACACGAACTCCATACCCGTGCTTGCCGTCCATCCTCACCCGATCCGCTTCAACTCCTACGTGGACATCCGCCACGCCGGTCTGGCGGGCCTCGAAGGGTTCGCGAACATCGTCACCGGTGCGCCGGCCCCCGGCCAGACCCTGAACGACGCCAAACGCGCCCTGTTCGGCTCCCCGGGCGTCGCTACCGTGCAGGGCATAGCCGAGACGTCCAAGGCGGCCCAGGACGTGTTCGAGCAGTTCGCGAGCGTCTTCATAGTTATACAGATGTTCGTGCTCGGCCTCGCGCTGCTGATCGCCTTCAACACTGCGAACATAAACTCCGACGAGCGAGCGCGGGACCACGCGACAATGTTCGCCTACGGTGTGCCTGTGCGCAGGGTGCTCGGCATCCTGGCCGCGGAGGGCCTCGTCCTAGGTACGCTCGCCACGCTACTGGGCCTCGTTCTCGGCTACGGCATACTGCTCTGGTTCATCCGCGAGCTCATCCCCGCGAGCTATCCCGACATGGGGGTGATTCTCGCGATAGACGCGCCGCAAATGGCCGCCGTCCTGGCCGCGGGGATCGTCGTCGTAGCCCTAGCCCCGGCGCTCACCGTGCGCAAGCTGCGGCGTATGGACGTACCGGCCACGCTGCGCGTACTCGAATAGGCGGCCGGTCAAGCCCTCCACCTGGACTTCCCTATCCCGCGGACGGGCGGACCGCGTGCCCGAGATGGTCGACGTGGTGGTCTTCCTTGCAGCCGGCCATCGACTGTTCGAGCTGCACGGTGACGTGAGCGATGCCGTACTCGTTGTGCGTGATGTCCTGTATGCGGCTACGCAGCGCCCCGAGATGCTGATAGGCGGGGTCCACGAGAGTGTGGGCAGTGAAGGCTTCGCTTCCCGACGTTATTGTCCAGACGTGCACATCGTGAATAAGGGTCACGCCCTCCAGGTCTTCGATGTCGCTGCTGAGCTTGTTCACGTCTATGTGCTTGGGAGCACCCTCGAGCAGCACGTTCATCACCGTGAGCATCAGGTGCCGGCTGCTCCACAGGATCAGGAACGCGATGAGGACGCTCAGGATGGGATCGATGAGGATCCATCCCGTGGTCAGAACGACTATCGCCGAAACCACCACGCCGACCGATCCCATCAGGTCGGCAAGCACGTGCTGGAAGGCGCCTTCGACATTCATACTGTGCTCGGCGGACCGACGGAGTATCCAGGCAACCAGGAGGTTTATCAGCAGGCCCCCCATCCCGACGAAGAGCACAGGCCACCCGTCTATTTCGATCTCTTCGCTGAAGGTCCGGTGGTACGCCTCGAACACTATCCAGCCTGCGATCACCCATAGCGCGATGGTGTTCAGCATTGCGACCAGCACTTCGGAGCGCTGGTACCCGAACGTACGCTTGGCCGACGCCGCCCTCTCCGCAATCCACATGGCTATGAGGGCCATTAGAATAGCGAGGGCGTCGGTGAGCATGTGCCCCGCGTCGGCTATGAGGGCCAGGCTGCCCGACAAGATACCACCCACGACTTCGGCCAACATGTAGGTCGAAATCAGCGTAAATGCGATAATCAGGCTCCGCCGGCTCGCCCCTCTTAGGTCGTGAGCATGATCGTGGCCGCCGTGGTCGTGGCCATGATCGTCGTGACCGTGATCGTCATGGCCGCAGGCGTCGTGGCCATGGTCATCATGCCCGTGGGCGTCTTGGTCGTGGTCATCATGCCCGTGGGCGTCTTGGTCGTGGTCATCATGCCCGTGGGCGTCTTGGTCGTGGTCTTCGTGACCGTGGGCGTCTTGGTCATGGTCATCATGCCCGCAGGCGTCGTGGTCATGGTCATCATGCCCGTGGGCGTCGCGGTCGTGGTCTTCGTGACCGTGGCTGCCACCGGAGCCATGCCCAGACCCACCACCGGACTCACTCGCAAGGCTAAACACAGCGCCCGAAGGCTCTGAGCTCCGCCCCAATGACTTCAACAGTTCAGCGACCACGCGTCGCACTGCTTGGAACCCCGTTACCGACGCCGGCCCGTTCGATAGCCCAACAAGCCTGGGCACGCCTTCGCGCAGGGACGCGTCCCGAACCATAGGCAAATGGGGCCGGCTCCGCGCACGGCCCCACTGTAGACTGTTCTACGCCACGATGCCAATGATTAATGGGAGTGGTGCTCGTGGTCGTCGCACTCGTGCGGGTCGTGCGCGTGGGAGTGGTGCTCGTGATCGTCGCACTCGTGCGAATCATGCTGGTGCCCAAGCTCATCGCCATGGTGCTCATGCTCGTCGCACTCGTGCATGTCGTGCACGTGCGCATGGTGCTCATGGTCGTCGCACTCGTGCGGGTCGTGCGCGTGGGCATGGTGCTCGTGGTCGTCGCACTCGTGCGGGTCGTGCGCGTGGGAGTGGTGCTCGTGATCGTCGCACTCGTGCATGTCATGCATATGCCCAGACTCGTCCCCGTGGTGCTCGTGGTCGTCGCACTCATGCATGCCGTGCGCGTGGGCGTGGTGCTCGTGGCCGTCGCACTCGTGCTCATCGTGACCGTGGGCGTGATGCTCGTGGTCGTCACACTCGTGATGGTCGTGCGCCATTTTGCAACCTCCTCAATGACCTTCGACGGCCCAACGGTAGCCTCAACTATCCAATACCCATGTTACAGACATCATGAGCGTTGGCAAGTATCTATTGAGACTCGGCACCAGAAGCCCCGTGGCTCGTCGGCTAGGAGGAGCACGTCATCACGGTCCGGGGAGGACCACGTTGCTGCACGAACCAGACACGGCCAGCCGTCATGCGACCAAAAAGCATTCCCGGAGCGCGGAAGGCAGCGCAGAGCGGCTTTAGGGCGTGAGAACGTCCCCCGGTAGGTTCTCACGGAAATTGCCCCACCACCCGCGGTCCACTCCTTGATGCACCACGTACCCCCCGTCCTCATGCTCGCCGATCCGTCCGGCCACGTGAACGCGCTCGCCCACGGAAACCCGCTCGAAGACATCCGCCGGTCCACGGACCCTCACCCACTGCACGTATTCTCCCCGGTCCACCTCCACCACCAGCTCGCCGACATCGTGCGACACCACGTCTCCGGCAACGCTCACGCACTCATCCAGGAACACGTCAAGCGCCGCGCCCAGCAGTCCGGGTGGCGGGATTGTCGGAGAGTCCACCGGACACGGGTCGACGGCCGGTGAAGCCAAGTTGATGCCGACTAGGACCGCCACGACCAACGCCCCTATGCCGAGCAGGCGGACCACCCACATGAAGCAACCGCCGCCCCCCCGTCCGCCCTTCGTCTCCTCCACCTGCCCCGGTGGCCGGTACTTTCGATATTCCAGCGGCGAACTCGCGGGATCTGCCGTTGTTTCCCCTCGCGCCTCCGTCCCAGGCGTGACGCCCTCAGTTTGTGGTCTCTCATGCACCGTTCCACCACCGCCCTGGCTATTCGCCGCCCCTTCAGCCTGCTCGGTGTACAACGGCGCCAATCGGGACACTTCCTGTAACAGTTCCTGCTCTGCCTCGTTGTGTGGCCCCGCAGCCGCTTCCGACGCGTCGTTGGACCGTCCTGCGAGGCCCCACGCCGGTGCGGACATAAAGCCGTGATAGGCCACGCCCAGGTCGGAAGCGCTCAGGGAGGCTGCCTCACCGGAGCCGAACCATGATGGAGCAGGGACCGAGACGTCCAGCCAGGGCTGAGCCGCATCCAGTGCGATGGCATAGGCCAACATGGAGTCGGGTTCGTCCCGGCCTTCCTCCTGGTCAGGTCCGGGCAGGGATTCTTTCAAACCAAGCCACTGACCTATCTCATACGCCCCCGCCTCCGTTGGCGGCAGCTTACCCGTGTTCATCGGCGTCGCAATTAGCCAATATATGAACCCGATGAACGCGCCGACCAGAGAGTTCGCCCACCATTGGGGCAGCCATAAAGCCATCCAAAGCCCGCCGCCAACGCCGATCAAAGCCGCGGCCAATACTCCCAGGCCGAATCCATCATCTCCATGTTCCCTCATTACCCGCATCGGGTTGTCATCGAAGAGGCCTCGGCCCTGGAGGTACTTCCCCAACTGAGAGCCGATGACATCCTCGCGCTCGCTTATCCCGTCATGCAGCTCTTGAACCGTTGTGGGGCTCGCTGGCAATCTGTTGCATATCAACTGCTCCCAGTCAAACTGCGTGGGACCCCGCTTCGACAGCCGGTACTTGTAGATGCTCCCTGTTCCGACGCACTCGAATTGCAACGTGCCGCGCTGGCACATCTCGACTATCGCCGCCAGCAGCGTTCGGTCGCTGACCATCCGGTCTTCCAGCACCGATACAGCCGCCGCCGGCAGTTCGCTCGGCTGCCGGGTTACCGGCTCCGATGAACCCGGATACTTGATCTCCTGCCAGGACCGGAACTTGAGCCACACCAACAGCACGAGCAGCAGCCCGACGCCGACGCCAATCGTCCGGAAGCCCCAGGCCGTCAGCTGCTTCCAATCCATTTCCCGGTAATCGGGGAAGCCACTCTCGGCGATGGCCCCGCCAGGGTCCAGCGCGAACAACAGACCAATGACAGCAAGGGCCGCCAGCGTTGCCAACACACTCGCCATAGGTCTCCTTCCTTCCTACCTCTCTCAGGTCTCCATGCGCCACGCCCGGCTTGTACCACCTGCGATTGACAGTGCAGGGAGCACCGCTGCTCTACGCAGCCAACTGGAACCCTGCCGCTGTCTCCAACAGCACTGTCGCCAGAAGTCTCTCAGGGAAAGAGCAAGATCGCCATGCTTGACTGAACCGCAGCACGAAGGTTCCTGTGAACCAATTGACACGCACTCAGGCTGAGGGGACTCAGGGTCAGGAGAATCAGGGTCTGAGGAATCATCGTCGATGGGTAAAGCCAGCGTGATGTCCACGTTGTTGTCCCTGTCGATGACGACCTCTTCCACGAGCATCTGGAGATAGTCGTGACGCTCCTCGAGGGTCACCTCGTCCAGGCCCTGGCCGAACTCTCTCGCCCAGGTTAGGACCTCCTCCATCAGTCGCCGCTTTTCAGCTCCACTCGTCTCCTGAACCAGATAATCGTCCAGCTTCGCCCTGGCGCTCTCAAGCCGCTCGGTGATGAACCTACGCTGAAGGTCGAGTTGGGCCTCGGTGATCTTCCCCGACACGAACAGCCTGATGGCGCGGTCCTCTTCCATCTGGATGCTCCGCAGGTCTCGCTCGGCCTGGGCGATCTCCTCCTCCATTCCGACGCCATCCTGAGAATCGAGGTCGGCGATACCGGCGACGATCAGGTCGGGGTTCTGGAGTACCCGCTTCACCTCGCTCCATATCGGCTCCTCCAACTGCTCGGCCCGGATGTAGGGCTTCTCCCGGCAGCGCAGGCGCATACTCTGCATCCCGTTGCACATGTAGTAGCGGCGGGGAGTGGACAGGTCGTAGGTGTAAGCCTTGCCCTTGCGAACGCTGGTGGTTGTCCAACTCGCCCTCGCATGGAAGTTTCGTCCGCACTCGCCGCATTTCAGAAGGTGCTGCAACAGGTAGACCACCTTGGTATTCCTCTTGGCTTTCGTGCCCCGCTGCTTCTTCAACTTCTGCGCCCGTTTCCAGGTCTCATCGTCGACCACCTGCGGGACCGGAATCTCAATCCAGGTGTCCTTGGGCTGGTCGTAGACCTTCATACCGTCCTCGGTGGAGACGTGGCGGTACCTTCCGTAGACCCAGGTGCCCGTGTAGGTGGCATTCCTCAGAATGTGGTGCACGCGGGACTGAAGCCACAGCAGCTTGCCGGACTGCGTGGGAACCCCCTCGTCGGTCAGCCGCACGGCAATCGAGTAGGACCCCATCCGCTCATCGACGTACATGCGGAAGATGTGGCGGACGACCTCCGCCTGCTCCTCAATCACCTCGAACCTGCCGTCGTCCCCGATGCGGTATCCGTAGGGGACGCCGCCGGTGGGCACCCGTCCCTGCTTGGCAGTCCCCCGCTTGCCCATAGTGGACCGCTCCCGGAAGTTGTCCAACTCTATCTTGCCGATGGCCGCCATGAGTCCGAAGGTCTTCATGTCGATGGCGTCCAAGACGGCTTCGAGCCGTATCTGATGGGCCTCGACGACCTCCATGAGGGCGGCGGCGGGGTACATGCCCCTGCTCAGGCGGTCGGACTTCCAGCACACGATGGTATCGAAGCGTCCGCGTCTGGCGTCGGCCAGCATCCGCTGGAACTCGGGCCGCTTCTTCGACCATCCCCGGCCCACCTCCTGGTAGCGGGCGGTGATGGTCAGCCCCTTGCTCTCGCAGTAGGCTTCCATGTCGCCTGTCTGCTCGGAGATGGAGGTCTTGTCCTCCCCGTCCTGGCTCTTGTCCGAGACGCGGGCGTAGATGGCCGCCCGGTTCGCCTCCGTCTTCCTATCGGTGATTCTCGCCATTGCTGCCTCCTTTCCGACTCCCTGAAATCAAAAAGACCCGCCTCCTGTCGGGAGCGGGTCTGCGAGTAGTACAATGCTACTGCATCACCTGTCCAATCAGGTGGCGCCACGGCCCGGGGTGTTTGCTGCATCGCCGGGCCAACTTTCGCTCCCATGATACCGCGATTGGGGGGCCGGCGTCAAAGCGCGTCACCCGCCAGTAGGTCAGTCATTCTCTACCACCCCGCTGGCTTGGTTATAGTTCCGATCCCGTCAGTCAGCGTGTCGGGGAACAGGCTCCGTCTCAGGTGGCTCTTCCACAGGCGCTTGACGTAGGTCGCGGCGTCCGCCAGCTCCCTCGGACTGCTGTTCCTGGGGTCCGGGTTGACCAGCGTGACCCGAAGCCCCAGATCGTCCCGAACGTAGCGCATCGCTCCCGCAAAGTCCGCGTCATTGGACACGACGACCGCCTGCTCGTACTCCCCGTTGAACCCATCGACCAGGAGACGGGTGGCGAGGTTCACGTCCGACCCCTTCTCCTCCGAGTCCCTCACCAGGACGTAAGACGGCAGCCCCGTCACAGGCTCCGCCAGCGGACGGCGCTTGACGCCGGACCGGAAGACGCCGTAGTACGTGTCGAATCCAGGCAGCGTCGCCAGGGCTCTCAGGTAGACGAGCTGGCGACGTGGCTGATTGGGATTACCGGGACGGGCATCAAGCCGGGCGGTGAAGTAGCAGACCCGGTTGATCGAGTCTTGGGAAAAGAGCGTCTCGGCCAGCCTCCGGAGGTCCAGCCACCTGTAGGGCGTGTCCTTCAGGGCGCGGTAGTAGAGATTGAAGCCGTCGATGTAGACGTTGGTGATCAATCGCTACTCCCATACAAAGACAGAGACCGCCCCGGAGGACGGTCTCGACCCTACCGGCGAAGCGATAGGGGTGGTAGAAGAAAAATACCACGAGCGGCGGCGGCTGTCAACGCTCGATGCCGGTGATAGCCCGTGCAGCTGTGGGTTGCCCAGACCTCTGTCGTTCGACTTCACCCCCACCTCACACCCCACAATGTCCCTCGCACTCGTTTCCGAACCCGTCTCGCAGCCCGTCCTCTCCCAGGTCCACCTCATCGAGGGCGACCGCCTCGGCCAGGGGCATCCGCAGGGAGTGCAGGTACGGCGTCTTGTCCAGTGACAGCCCCTCCCGCAATCTGGCGTCGATCTCCACCGCCTCGGCGAACATCTCCGGCCACCTGCGCTTCGTCTCCACCCATCTGTGGCGGGACTGGAAGGGGCAGGCGACGCAGGCCGAGCGTTCCAGGGGCCTGTCGTAACGCTTCTTCCACCAGCTCAGGCAGTCGCTGCGGGACATCCCCTTCTCGATGAGCGGGTAACGGTTCGTCATCCACCGGTCGCGGGAGGTCCTCATGCGTATGGCCTCGTCGGTGGAGATACCGAGCCACAGCTCGACGGTGGTTCCGGCGGGGACGCGCTGCCGGGGTCTCAGGCCCAGCAATTCCCTTATCCTGCGTCTGATGGGCCTGATCTTGTAGTTGTCGGTGCACTGCCGCCTGCCGATGCCGTCGCCCTCCCCGTCGCCTCCCTTCAGGTAGACGGGTATGTCCACGTAGTTTCGGGAGGGACTTATATAAGTCCCATATAATTCCCCTTGAAAGGACTGGGGGCTGCGGCGCTTCCCACAGTGGGCACACAGCCTTAGACCGTCTGGGCCGTCAGCAGGTGCCTCTGCAAAGATGCTCATTGGCCCCTTTGTACCTCCTTCACCCACCTTCCGACTGATGCCCGCGCCACGCGCAGGTCTTTGGCAATCTGATTGATGCTCTTGCCCGCAGCGTGAAGTTGACGCGCTAGGTCTATCGTACCCTGTGCGGTCCTGGGCCGCCCTATCCGCTTGCCTTCTGCCCGTGCGCGCTCCATCCCGGCAACGGTCCGGCGCTTCAGGGTCTCTAGCTCTATTTCCCCTAGAAACCCCAAGAGGCTAACGATGGTGTCCCGCACAAAGGCACCCGATATGTCGTCGGGGTCTGTGTCCAGGAGTCGCGTCATACCCGCCTCAGTGGAGGCCAGAGAACGAAGCCGGATTCGGCGGGTGCACCAGTTAGCGAAGATTGACTGTAGGTCGGCCCGGCGCCGAGAGAGCCGGTCAAAGGCCGCCACCACAACGGTGTCTCCGGGCTGGAGGGCTGAGTCCATGAGGGTGAACTGCTGCCGCGTCGACGCGAAAGATGCGCCGGAGATTCCCCGGTCGGCGTAGATGGCCTCTGGGGCTACCCCGTGTTCCTTGAGTTGCCGAAGTTGGTTCTCCAGCGCAAGCCCGTGTCTGCTAGTTCTGGCGTACCCGTAAATCATGCCACCCGCGACACTACACCTTTTTGGGCTGCTCAGTCAACCCCTCGTTGTTTGCCGCTTAGGGCAAGGCCGACATTCGGGCGGTTTCGGGCGCGCTGAAATCAGGTGCAACCGTCCTGGTCTATCTAGTGAAAGGGGGTGGGCTATGATGATGCACCCTTGCGTGGTCTGCGGAAGACCGTATCGACAGCGCCGTGGAAAGGCGCAGTTTTCACCCGCGTGCTCTAGGCGGTGTGATGCAGTCTATGAGGCTGAGGCGAGAGAGGCCAACGAGGGCTCTCGGGATCTCGCGGGCTGACAATGGAAGGCCCCCGGCTTTCAGGACGCCTGCAAACGTCATGGGCCGGGGGCGCATTGCGGGGAGGCGGGGAGGCTTACATCCGCCGCCAGGATAGCAGGATTGAGGAACCCAGTCTATCTCGCTACCCCCCGCCCCGCCTTCTCAGATGGTCTTCTGCCCGGTCACGGTCACGGTGGATGCCTAGCCCACATTTCCCATATCAACCCTGCAGGGCTTGCCGTAATCAGCAACAGCGATACCCGATGTAGCCGAATAGCAGAGCACAGTGGTTATCATGAGTGCTAGACTGGTCGCGAGCGACTGCTTTGGCTGTTGATAACGTACTGTCCTCGGAGGCACCCAATGGGTGAAAGCACCAACCCCCGCGCCACGCTCCGTTTCGACCGCCGTGTACGGTTGGAGTTTCGCGGCGCTACCATCACCTCGGACGCCGGACTGTTGGCCTGTCGCGAGCTGGATGATGCACTGGGACTGATGGAGACGGCGAATGAATGTCTACAGGAGAGTCGGGGCGGTCGTAACGTGCAGCACCGATTGGTGGGCCTCCTCAGGCAGTCAGTGTACAGTCGTCTCGCAGGCTACGAGGATACCAACGATGCTGAACGGTTGGCCGACGATCCGACGATGCGGGTAGTCGTTGGAGACCGAGGCATCGACAGACCAGCGGCAAGCACCAACACCATGAGCCGGTTCGAGACCGAGGTGCTTACCCAGGACGGCAACGTGGAAGGGTTGGGCCGAGTGAACGCTAAGTGGGTGGACGGAGCTATGTCCCGCACGCCGCACCGGCGGGTGATCTTGGACATGGACAGTTCGGAGAGCCCGGTACATGGAGAACAGGAGGGAGCATCGTACAACGGTCACTTTGGGAGCACGTGCTATCACCCTTTGTTCGTGTTCAACCAGTTCGGTGACTGTGAGGGCGCGATGCTCCGCGCGGGGAACGTACATAGCGCGCACAGGTGGCGTGATGTATTGGATCCGGTCCTGTCCCGCTACGGGGCGACAGGAGTGCGGCGGTACTTTCGTG
Source organism: Dehalococcoidia bacterium (assembly GCA_965262055.1). GTDB lineage: Bacteria > Chloroflexota > Dehalococcoidia > Lucifugimonadales. Next base: position 3,070,702 of record CBDHEI010000002.1, on the reverse strand, counting down.
CCGATGCCGCATTCGCCAAGCCGGACATCTATGAGTACCTCGAGGAGCGGCACGTCCTTTACGCTATAAGACTCCCCGGCAACGAGGTGCTGCAACGGGAGATCGCCCCTCTGCTCAGGAGGCCTGTGGGCAGGCCGCCGAAGCGTCCAGTGATCCTATACGACGACTTTTGGTATCGTGCCGGGAGTTGGGACCGGGCACGGCGGGTGGTGGCCAAGGTGGAGTGGCACAGGGGAGAGCTGTTCCCTCGGGTGGGCTTCATCGTCACGAGCATGACGGCTGGCCCCGAAGGAGCGGTGCGATTCTACAATGGTCGCGGGACAGCCGAGCAGTGGATCAAGGAGGGGAAGTACGCCCTGAACTGGACTCGGCTGTCGTGCCATCGGTTCGTGGCCAACCGGGTGCGTCTGTCTCTGTTCATTCTGGCGTACAACCTTGGGAACTTCCTTCGCCGGTTATGTCTGCCCAAGGCGGTCAAGCACTGGTCGCTGCGGAGCGTGCAGGTCAAGCTGATCAAGATGGGAGGCCGTCTGGTGCGGCACTCCCGGTGGTTGATCTTTCAGTTGTCCGAGGTGTCGGTTCCTCGACGGTTGTTCCAGGGAGTGTTGGATCGTATCGGCCGGTTATCGCCGGCGCCAAGCTGAGGGAGGGTACAACCACGATCTTGCCAAGAGGGGGAGAGCGCTCCAGGGAGTCGCCTTGTCTTCAATGCGCTTTCACCCCACTGGCAGGGGACACGAGGACGATGAAGACGGACAAGAAGCATGGGTCACGGCAAGAAACGCATCCCTTATTGGATAGACCGGAGATTGACTGACCTTGCAGGACCCGAATATCCTGCCATCATCTCGTTTGGACTGCCCTATGAGCCTGAAGACTCCCAATATGGGAAATGCCGGGCCTAGAGTTCTCCAATGGCCCATCTGGCATCCTGGACAGCCGCAGCGCTCTACTCGCTCGACGACGTAGATGCCTGGGCCCCCAGCGATGCGCAATGTCCCCATGGGCTCATCAGCGTAGTTGTGCTTGTCAAAAGGGTTCACCACTAGCCTCCCTTCGCTTCTTCCGAATCAGCGTTATCATTGGGAATTATATACAATGGGACTTATATACCTAACGCCACTAGAGTCGTTCTTTTCGCATGTAGAGGCGGCAGACGGCGGACGGGGAGATCCGAAACTTCGTCCCATGATTCCGTAGCCCGTCACTCCCCGGCTTGGCCTCGCGGCAGTCAAAGTCGATCACGATCTCCCCGCGCAGCACCTCGAATACGAAGTCGACCAGGTTAAACACCTCGAAGGCGTCCGCCTGATAGAACCGGACGCGCCCGCCCTCCATCATCAGCCGTCGGAGCTTGGCCCCGGCCGCTGCCGTCAATTCCTCATGCGACCAGTACGGAACAGGCCCGTTACCCAGAAGCGGTCGGACGACGAGCTGCCGCCCGCTATCGTCCACCCGGAAACGGTCGGATTTACCCCGGATGGTATGCCGAAAGCTCAGACGTCCGAGCTTGTCCTTCCAACCGTACTTCCGCACCATGTAGCGCATGATGGCGTCCGGGCCGTCGGCTTCCTTGTGGAACAACTCCCATCCCACGGCGTCGGGAATATCCAGTGCGCCCGCCGTGAGGCCTAGCAAGTCCTCTAGGAACATGCCGGGGGCGCCAGTCCCGCCATAGCTGGACGGGAGATCATGCCAGCCGTGGGCAATTACGGCCCGGATGCGCTCGAACAACTCCCGCTTGGTCTTTGGGGGAAGGGGAGTCAGGGTCACCGAGTCCTGCGTGGAGGAGGCTGTTAGGTTCTGCGGTGCTGGCGGCGGACATAGATCATCGTTGGTCGCGCCGGTCAGGTCGGGAGGACTTTCACTGATGCGCAGCATCAGAAGGTCGCCATCACTCCAGGGCTGCTCGCACACGCCCCATGTCAGTGCGCGCGTCCCGCCTTCCTCAGCAACTTCCCTAGCGTCGTCGAAGTCCAGCCGCAGCACAACCGAACCGTCCAAGGCGATGAAGTCGATGTGATGGCCGGCAAGCCTGCCAGGCGGGTCCATCTGCATCTCGACCCTTCCTGACTCCCACTGGAGCCGCTTAATGTTTGTTGTGCCCACCCCCTCGACCGCAAAAGACGCTGGTTTCAAAATGCCATTTGAACTGTCGGCACCCACCGCCGCGCCAATCACCGCAGGGTCGAAGAACGCCTCGTGAACAGCGCCTTCGGGCGCTGTCACTGTCACCGCCATCTCGTAGGTGAAGACGTGATTGCAGGGGATGAAGGGGAACCGAAGGAAGTTGTTATTGGCCCGGTATTCTCCTGCGGGAATCGGACGCGCAGAGACCACGGTCTGGGTGAATGTGAATGCAGAGCGTACTGGCACAAGGTCGCCAGTCACGACATTGAACAGGTCAGCGTCTCGTCCATCGAACCAGAGCTTTGATCTCTCTTCATCTGATTCCGCGCCTGCGACTTGGTCTTCATAGATCGTGGTGCCGGCGGGCTGGCCAGAATCGAACTCATGTGCGGGATACATGCGGAAGACTCTCCGACCCTTACCCTCGGCTATTAGGTATCTATCCTCGCGTTCATATTGATGCTTAAGCCTGACGCAATCTTTGTACTCTGCCGAGCCGTCGCCGGCGTCCATCTCGGCATTGACGGCTGAGAGCAGCTGCTTCAGGTCACCCAGCGTTATAGTTGTACCTGCAGGTGCGCTGGCACCGCTTGCGCCTGTAGCGCCAACTGGGGCGGTCGGCATGGCTAGGAGGAAATCCTGGCTGTCCCCCACCGTCCCGCTCTGGCCGGTAGCACCGGTATCTTCCGCGGCCGCCGGCAGCCACAGTTTGGAGTACTCGCTGGACAGGCTGTAATTGTCCTCGTAGGAGAATCCACTCGCCAGGAAGTAATGGTTGTCACCTTGCAATGTTGGTATGAGATCGAGCGGTACATCTTTCAGGAAGAAGACCGCCTCCCTGTTATCCCACTGGGTATCCCTACTAGCGCGGATGTCAGGCAACGCGCCTTCAGCTTTCTGGTGGTTGTCGAAGTCATCGCCCACCCATATCGCCCTGATTTTGTTGGCGCCTGTCCCGTTCAGGTACTCACTCACCGTGAGGTCGAATTTCACGGCAGCGAAGTATTTCCCCTGAAGCCTGCCCGCCCCGGCCACAACCTCAATGGACTCGGAGGTCATCCGCGCTCTGACGACGGTGGGATAGTTGGCGATCCTCTCTTCTAGGGAAGTCTCACCACGTACAGGAACTGCCGCAAAGCTAACGCTCGTGTCTCTTGCCAGAGATTGAGCAGGGAGTGAATCGTCGGGCGCGTTGCCTCCAATGCCCTGGGAGCACGCTAGCAACGTTCCCGCCAGTAGTGTGACAAGGATTATTCGCATCGTGGTTCTCCCTAGTGTTTCGTATGAAGGATGTAGATTGCTTTGGGACTTATATAGCATCCTAGCCGAGGCTCGGCTAGGATGCTATATAAGTCCCTTTCGGGAGTCCGAGTGGTTGGTGAGGGCCTTCACATCCTCGCGGAGGCTGCGTCCGTTGTCCACGACGTACAGGGGGAAGCTCAGCCGGTCTTTCAGCCACGTCAGGTGCTCGTAGATGCTGGGCGGCTCCCAGCGGGTGTCGGCGAATATGGCGCAGTCGGGGATGCGGTCGAACGCGCCCTCGTTTGCCATGAGCGCCATGACGGAGGACTGGACGCCCCCGCCCAGGCTGATGACGGTAAGAGACGGTTCGGGCTTCATCATGCCTCCGCCTCGGTGGTGTCATCAGCTTGCGGGTCGCTCGGGGGAGTGTCCTCGCCGTGCGCGGCCTGCCTGTCCCTGGCGGCGTGCTTGATCATCAGGGTGATGATGCGGCGCAAGCGGTCCCGGGCGTCGGGTGCGGGTCTGGAAGAGACCCTGATGACGCCTATCTCAAAGGCGTCGCTGCGGGGCTTCCGCCGTCCGTTCTGTTCACTCTTTCCGGTGGTATCTTTCATATTGCGTAGTCGCAGCGGCGTCTGGTGGGCCGCTGGCCTCTCGACACGGGATTGCGGCTGGGCCGCCGGCGCCGACGGAACGGGCGAGCGCCGGCGGCGTCCAGCCGTCTCAGGCCCCGCCGTGCCGCCGTTGCGCCTGCGCCCGGCGGGGCCGCTGGTCTAGCTGTGCTCCTTGAAGAAGCTCATCTGGAAGCTCTCGGTCACGAGGATCGCCATGCCTCCGGGCATCCGAGCCGCGAAGCGGAAGAGGGCGTGCATGGCCCAGCCGCGGGGCTCCACCCCGTTGCGCCACCGGTGGACCAGCTTGGGGTCCACGCCGATGGCCCTGGCGAAGGCGGCCCACGTGAGGCCGCTGACCTCGTGCAGCCGTTCGAGGCGCTTGGGGAAGTCCTCCGCCAGCACGGCGGCCTGGAGGGCCAGGTCCTGTTCCTCGTCGAAGGTCTGTTCCGTGGTCCCGTCGAAACGGGACGAATCGTTATGGTTCGTCATCTCTATCCTCCATAGTGAAAAGTTGGTCGAAGTCGTCGAAACCCAGGGCCTTGAGCATCCGGCGGCGAATGCGACCGGAGGGTGTGCGCCCCGCGTTGACCAGCATCGAGATGTAGCCGGGGCTGACCCCGACCTCCCTGGCGAGCCAGTTCTGGGAGCGGTTCAGCAGAGTGAGCCGTTCCCATAGGGCCGCCGTGTTGAGCCGGACAACGGTCCGTCCACCACGCCTCCGGGGGCCTTTCTTCTTGTTGTGGTCGTCTTGCGAACGCATGGCTCTTCGTCTCCTCTGGGGGAAGGGAGCGCGAGCCGTCGCGCCGCTTCCCCGATGTCAGTCGTTGGTCATTGCGGCGGCATGGCCTGGGGGGACTGCCAGTCGCCGGGGGCGCGCCATGCGCGTCCCAGCGGCCCCAGCTGCTCGATGGCGGCCCTGTGGGAGACCCACAGGGGCACCGTCACGCCCTTCGCCTGCATCTCGTCCCGCGCCAGGCGCAGGAAGTGGGTCTGGACGATCTCGTCGTCGAAGACGATGAGGACGGAGGGCCGCGTGCCGTGGTCGTCGGTGGGCCGGTGAGAGGAGAAGTAGCGCAGATAGGGGGCGAGGCGCTCCGACATGGTCGAGGGCCGCACGGCCCTTCGCTCCCACTCCAGCAGGAAGGGCCATGCGGTCTCGCCCTTTCTGAGGACTCCGAAGGCGTCGGGGTTGACCGAGCGCATCCCGTCGCCGTGCTTGAAGTGTCGTGAGGCCCTGCGGGGCGGGTCGACCTGGGAGACCTCCCAATCCAGGAGTCCCGCCTGCACGGTCATGGCCGCAAGGAAGGAGTGGACGGCTGCGGTGTGCTCGACGTTCCTGAGCAGCTGGCGGCTCCTCGCGCCGGTCACGTTGTCCCAGACGAACGGGGTGCCGGGGAACAGGGGAGAAGCGCTCCACCGCTTCTTCGCGACGGCCACGGACGTCCGGTCCCTGCGGGCCAGGAGCGCCAGGGCCCGGTCGGTGAGGGCCATGCGCCCGCTTCCGGCGATGGGCCGGGTGACGAGGCGGAACCCTTCCAGGGGCGTCACCAGCTGGGAGGCCCTGGGGACCGAGACGGCCATCAGCCCGGCCAGGTCCGTCAGGGTGATCCAGGGCCAGTCGGAGATGAGGTCGAGGGCGCGCTTCTCGGCGGGCTTGAGGGTGGCGGGCAGCAGATAGTCGGGGACCTTCCACCCCGGACCCTCGACGGAGAGGTCGGCTGGGACCGAGACCATCCGGGGCTCGTCCTCCTCGGGAAGGAGGCTTCCCTTTTCTATCCGGTCGAGGACCGAGCGCAGCTCGACGGAGGCGTTGACCGCGGGCGGGCTCCACACCGGGTCGTCCGGCGACGCCGCGACCGCCTCGCGCTCGATGGCGAGGTAGAAGGGAATGGGGGCGCCGGCCAGCGTCCTGCGGACGTGCTTGAGCCGCACGTCGTCGGCCATCAGCACGATCACGGCTCCGGGGAGCGGCCCCTGGCGCAGCCTCCACATCCGGTTGGAAAAGCCGGTCCTGTCGGCGGTGAGCCCCTGCCTGACGATGCCGACGGTGCGGCCGCCGGGAAGCTCGACGGCGGCGTCCAGGGTCGAGGCCCTGTACCACCGGAAGCTGATGGGGTATGCGACGCCGGAGACGGCGACCGCTAGCCGGTAGATCGTGGCGAGGGCGTCGAGCCGTCCCATCAGGTTGCGCCGCCACTCGGCGGATACGGGGCGGTCGCGGACGAGGTCGCCCAGGGAGGTCTCCTCCTCCTCGGCCAGCCGCCGGAGCCCGGCGGCGGTGAGGTGGAACCTCTGGGTCGATGAGGGAAAGAGGGGGGTGGCGTGGGGCACGGCGGCGCAGAAGCCGCCGGAGTCCAGCCTGTCGACGGCCTCGTGGACCGCGGCCTTCGACCAGCCGGTGACGGCCACCATCTCCGTCCGGTCGAGGAATGGCATTCCCGCCAGGGCTCGGAGGGTCTGGGCTTCACATCCTTCAGCTCTCACTGCTCGGCCTCCTCTTCCGCCGCGTCCTTACTGGCGGCCTTGTCTGCCGTTTCCTCGCCGTCCTTCTCCAGGTCGGCGGCGCGGTCCTTGAAGTCCCGGACCTTCTTCTGGGCGGCTGCCCCGGCGTCCTCCAGGTCCTGGGCCGTCAGGGTGTATGCGGAGGCAGCGCTGCGGATCTGCGCGGCGACGGCGGGGTCTCCGTCCTCCGGCTTTCTGACCATCATCGAGAAGGCGGGCATCCGCTCCTTGCCCACGGTGGCCCTGACGTAGCAGTGGTGGACCGGCAGCGACGTGATGTCGTCCTCGGTCACGCGTTCCTTGCCCAGCTCCCACACCAGCTGCCTTGCGTCGTTGCCGGCCACCTGGAAGACGGCCAGGCATCCGACGTTGGCGAGGAGGGTGTCCCGCATGGTGCGGGAGAGGTCGTCGAGCTTGGCGAGGCTCTGGGTGGCCAGGACGAACGACGCCCCGAACTTCCCAAGCTCGGACAACATGCTTTCGTAGTCCACGCCTGGCAGCGACTGCATCTCGTCCACGACGACAAGCGCGCCGCGCCGCTGGCCGAGTGAGACGCTCTCCTGCTCCCGTATCACCGAATCGACCAGGTTGAGGAGGGACGCGCCCACTAGGGCGGACACGTCCCTCCCGACGGCTCCCTGGGCGGTGGACACCAGCAGGATGCCGCCGTTGAGGATGGTGTCGCGCAGGTCGATGGTGGAGCGGCGCTGGCCCAGGATGGCCCGCGCCCGCTTGGAGGATGCGTAGTAGGAGAGACGGGTCTGCACGGGGGCGAGGGCCTCGGCGCGGTACTGCTGGTGCCAGCTTCCGAAGTCCCTGGCCCACCATTCAAGCAGGTACGGGTCCTCGATCCTCTTGAGCACGCCGTCCCGGAACTTCCTGTCGGAGAGGAGCTTCAGCCCGTCGAGGATGGTGTGCTGGCTGCCCTCGTCGGTTTCCGGGTGTTCGTTGGCCTCGTGCAGGGTCTTGACGGTCTGTTCGAGGATGGACTGCATCCTCGGCCCCCACTGCTCCCAGAGGCCCTTGGCCACGCGCACCACCGAGTCGGCGGTGCGGTCCCGGTCGGCGAAGACGCGGGTGTCGAGAAGGTTGATGCCCGGCGCCCTCCGCTGGTCGGCCAGGTCGATGAGCCGCACCCGGTCGATGAGGGACTCCGGCACATGTTCGAGCAGCCCTGCCACCAGGTCTGCGTGGGGATCGACGACGACGATGGCGTCGTTGTCCCTGCCTTCGGCCTTCTCCCGCATCTTGTGCGTGACAAGATGGTGCATGAGGGTGGACTTGCCCATGCGGGTCCTCGCCACGTAGAGGTGGTGCCTCCTGAGCAGGTCGTCGGGGAATCGGATGGGCCGGGGCTTGCCGGCCGTGGTGTCCCCCACCAGGGCGCCGCCCCTGACACCCTTGGCGAACGGCAGGAGCGCCCTCGCGCCGGAGCGCTCCACCAGGGGCGTCTCGTCTCCGGCGCCGGGCGGGTGCCACAGGCAGGCGATCTCGCGGACGCCCAGGACGCTGCGCCCGCCGAACAGGCCGGGGCCTGGCGGGTGCAGCACCTCCGGGTCCGGCGCGGTTGGCCGGACTTTGCCGACCGTGAAGCGCGCCCCGGCGGGGTTGTCGAAATGGCGGTAGGCGGCGGCCACCGGCCCCAGGAGCTCGCCGGCGCGCTGGGGTCTCGTCCCGGCGGGCAGTATGGCCGTGATCTGAAGCTCGGCGTCGAAGGCGATGCGTGACACCTTCTCCCTGATGAGCAGGGGGTCTTCGACGCGGGACCGGGCCTTCTTCCAGCGGTGCCATGCCCAGCCGCCGACCGCCAGCCCCAGGGCCGAGCCTATCCCCAGGAGCGCCGCCTTCCATATCTCGCCGTCCTGCACCCACAGGTAGCCCTTCAGGGCTGCCAGCGCGCCCAGGCCGAGGACGGCCATCGTGATGCCGTCCATCTGCAGGGGCTTGGTCTGGAAGGTGTAGGCGGGCTCCCGCGGCTCCATGCCGGGCAGCTTGTGGGCCTTGTCCAGGTGTCCCTGCGACCAGTCGGGGCCGAGGGAGCGCAGCATCAGCCGCGCCACCACGCGCTCACCCTTGTTGATGTTGGAGAGGGCGCCCATCAGGGCGATGAGGGGGTCGGAGCCGGGGTCGAGCAGGTCGTCGTCCCTGAAGGTCCTCAGGGGCACGTACTCGGGGGCGTCGGCCCGCAGGGTCATGCTCCACGCCTGCTCGCCGTCGCCCATGCGCAGGGGATCGTCGTCCGGGTCCAGCTTCTGGATGCGGGCCTGGGGGTAGTGGGCGGAGAGCTGGCCGCGCACCACCTCGTCGTCGAGGCAGCGGGCCAAGAGGGTGACGCCGTCCATGTCTCCCGCCAGCTCCAGGGAGAAGGGCTCCGGCACCGCGATGGAGCCGAGCATGTTCTCCACGCCCAGCAGGGTGCGCTCCCCGGCGCGGGGCGGCGTCACCGTCAGCAGGACGGGCTTCTTCTCGGTGTCGTTTCCAAACAGGATTTCCTTCGGGTTCAGCTTCATCGGTATAGTCCTTTCTCTAATGGCGTCCGGGCGTCCACTCGATGACCGCTGTCTCCTCCGGGGTGGCCTCGATGCGGACGGGGAAGCGGTTGCCCTTCGACAGCAGCAGGCCGTCTCCACGCGGGCACGACAGCAGCCAGCGCTGGAGGTCCTGGGGCAGGTCGAAGGCGTCGCCGACCGTGCTTATGGCCGCCGCGTCCTGCTGGAGCAGGAGCTTGAAGGCGGCGTTCTGGAGGAGGGCGCGACCGGAGTGGCCGGTGATGGTGCGGGAGGTGTCCTCGCTCAATAGGTCCTGGACGTCCTGGGTGATGAACTGCAACCCCAGCCGGTGCTTGCGAGCGCGCTTCGCCATGCTGACCATGAATGCGGCCCCCTCGGGGTGCTGCATGATCGACCACACCTCGTCCACCACGAGAAGCCTCGGCTTGGGGTCCTGGGCGGCGGCGGCCCACACCGTCTCGGTGCAGACCATCGCGGCGGCGGGGCGAAGCTCCGGCTCCAGCAGCCGCAGGTCAAAAACGGTGACCAAGGCCTCGTTGCCCAGCAGGTCGTCGCCCTCGTCGGAGAGGAGGTGGCGGAGGCTGCCGGTGGCGAAGGGCCGCAGCAGTCTTGCGAGGCCGGGGTCTCCCGCCTCGTCCTCTTGCAGATATGAATAGAAATCGCGGAAGCCGGTGCGCTCGCGGGGCTTGGCGTAGTAGCCCGCCAGGGCGTGGTCGAGGGAGGCGCGGCGCTCCGCTCCCAGGCTCTCTCCCACCATGACCTCGATGAGGCGTCTCAGGCTGCCGATGCGCTGGAGCATCTCCTCGGAGTCGCCCCGCTCGATGACGAAGGGGTTCATCCCTTCGCCCGGCACTCCGGGGGACAGCACTCGCCCTCCCGCTGCGCGGGCCATGTCCGCGTACTCGCCCTCGGGGTCGATCACGTAGGCGGTGATGCCCCTGGTCAAACCCCTGAGCACGCCGAGCTTTGTTGCGAAACTCTTGCCGCTGCCCGACCTTGCGAGGACGGCGGTGTTGGCGTTCATGTGCGTTCCGTCCCAGGGGTCGTAGACCACCGGGGAGCAGGCCCGCATGTCGATGCCGTAGAGGGTGCCGCTCCTGGTGTCCAGGTCGGGGGGCGAGAAGGGGAAGAGCCGGGCGATGCTGGAGGTGTCCAGGGTGCGCCACTCGGCCACGGCGTTGAGGGCCAGGGGGAGGGTGGACAGAAGGCCCTCGCGCTGGCGAAAGGCCAGGGCGTCCAGCTTGCCCAGCGTGGCTCCGAAGTGGGCCTTGGCCCGCTGGGTCATCTCCCTCAGCGACGCCTCGTTCCTGGCATGGAGGGTGACCGACAGGGAGGCGTGGAAGAGCCGCTCCCTGCCCCGCTGCACCTCGTCCCTCAGCCTGGTGATGTCCTCCAGGGCGATCTCCGCCTCGGGGGACATGGTGCGTCCCCGCTTGAAGGACAGGGACTGGGCCGACTCGAAGCGCACCTTCTGCCACTCAAGGGTCCTGGCCGCCTGCTCAGCGGGTATCGGGCCGACGTGGATGGACAGGTCCATCGGCGCTCCGGCTGCCATCAGCCCCTGGAGGAAGCCGGGGGCCAGCGACCGGGGCCACTTGCCCAGGTGGAGCGAGCGAACGAGGGTCCCGCCTATGCGCATGTCGCGGCGGCCTATCGCCACCTCGACGGGGGCGTCCTCGTCGAACTCTGCGGGTGAGCCGCCCAGTGCGGCCGATACGAAGAACATCCGAAGCTGGCGGCCCTTCAGGGCGTGGACGGACAGACCGGCCCTGGAGAGCAGGCCCCGCAGGTCGTCGACGCGGGCGAACTCGCACACGGCGTAGAAGCGCCGGTCGAGGATGCCGTCCCTCGTCTCAAGGTCGGTGAGCAGGCGCCCAGGGACTCGGCGGCCGCCCTCGTCTGCGGGGGCAGGTTGCCCGGCTGGGCCTCTTGCAGCTTCTCCCGCATCCGTTCCAATCTAGGCGGGTGCTGCCTGATGAGCAGCTGGGCCGGGAAGTCCAGGGCGTTGAGCGCCCCGGCGAAGGCCCCGAGCTTCGGCTCGTCTATCTCAAGGCCCATCACCTCGCACACCCCCAGCTTCACCCCGTCCAGGCGCACGGGCCCGTCGTCGTCGAGGTGGGACAGCATGAAGAACAGGGGTAGCTCGGGCGGGAGCTTGGGATGGGCCTCCGTCGTTCCACCGGGTGCTGACTCCGTGGGGAGTTGGCCCTCCGGCATCTCCTGCGGAGCGGCGGACTCCCTTGGCGGGGTCTCCCCTCCGCGTCTTGTGATTCGTTCAAGCAGTTTCTTCAATTCGCTCGGTTCCTTTTCTCTAGGGGGTTGGGAAGTCCACCAGGCCGTTCCTCAGCAGCGCGGCCACGCCCTTGGCCGACAGGACCAGGACGAGGCCCACCACCGCCATGACGACGGCGGTCTTGGCCCTGCCCCCGCCGCGCTCCTCGCCGCCCTCGGCCATCAGGACGAAGCCCGCCCAGACGATGGAGAAGAGACAGAGGCCGGAGGCGGCGTAGGCCATGCCGGTGAGCACGCGGTCGAACTGGCGGAGCATCTCCTGCTCCTCCGCCGGGGCCGCGCCGGCGGTCGCCAGCGCAACCCCGGCCAGCAGCGTTGCCGAAATCGCCCGCCTCACCAGGGCCACTCCCAGCCCATGTCCTCGAACCAGTCGCGGAGGCCGTCTGCGGGCTCCTGCTCGGCAGGCGGCTCTTCCGGTTCCGGCTCGGGCAGGACCAGCGCCTCGAAGGGGTCGTCGCTGCCGACGCCGGACGCCAGAGACGTCGTTTCGCCCCTGGTCCTCGTGATGGGCGACCGGTCCAGCGTCTCGGCCTTGACGTGCTCCTTGTGCAGTACGTCCACCGTCACCTGCTTGGCGATGGTGGCGCTGGGGACGTAGGCGTACGCCGTCGCGGTGGCGGACGCCGTGGCTCCGTCCTCGCAGGTGGCCGTCGCGGTATCACTGTCGGAGTCGCTGTCCCCCGGGCGATGGAGGTGCACGGTCCTGGTGACCTGTTCGACCCTCTCCGGGTGGTGGGTGAGCTGCGTCAGCGGTGGCATCGGGATGCGGAGCGCAGCCTCGATGTCGGCCTCGATGGTGACGCCGTGGACGGCCTCGCCCGTTCCGACCGGAAGCCGGAAGCGGGTCTCGCCATTGGGGACGAACGGAACGTTCGCGTGGGACGCGCCGGTGGCTGCCGAGACCGTCCCCGTGATGGTCGTCACCTGGGCGTCCAAGAGCGCCGTCTCGGTGACGCTCTCGTGTCCGGCCACGGTCTGAAGCTCGATAGGCTCCAAGACGACGGCGGCGCAATCGGACTCGACGACGACGCTGACCGCTCCCGGCGTCCAGCCCAGGGAGGTCATGCGCAGGTCGCACAACTCCCCCTCCACGACCGGCAGGGGATAGGGAAGCTGCGCTTCCTCGAAGGTCAGCGCCCCGGCCTGTCCCAGGGAGTCCTCCCACGACACGGTGAAGGACGGCGCCGGGCCGCTGAGGGGGAGCGGGTTACCGCTTCATAGTCAAGGCGGGCGTGCCGCCGGAGAGCGCCAAGAAAGGCACTACAGCGGGTAAGCGGAGTGCCTTTCTATGCCTCATGTCGAGCGTGCCGCTAACCTACGATCACATCCGCGCCGAGGGGAAGGCTGGCCGCATGGGAGCGCGGCTAATGACGATTGTAGCCGAGGGTGACCGTGAGCGAGTGTATCTGGGACCTACTCTGGAGCATGAGGCCGTCGTAAGCAAAGCGTGTCCCAGGTGGAAGCCCGACACGATACTGCCCAACAATCCACGAGATTTTAAGACGCCGCTCTACGGGATGAACACCTTCGCAGACCTCTTCACCCCCCGCCAGCTTGTAGCCCTCACCACTTTCTCCGACCTAGTGGCAGAAGCACGGCAGCGCATCCAACGCGACGCCGCGGCTGCGCGTATGCCGGGTGATGGCGTGTATCTACGGGATGGTGGGACCGGGGCGACGGCCTACGCCGAGGCGGTGGGGGTGTACTTGGCGTTCGCGGTAGACCGTATGGCTAACACGCTCTGCACAATCGCACGTTGGACTCCAGGTAGGGGCCAGACTGTTACTGTCTTCGCGAGACAAGCTATCCCTATGACCTGGGACTTCCCCGATGTAAACCCTTTCGCCGGGGCTGCCGGTGACTATGGAGTATCTGTTGATGGTGTCGTGAAGGGGCTTTCCAGCTCAGTTGAGCCGCAAGGATTCACGATTCAGGATGACGCTACTATCCAGTCTGGCAGCGTAGACAAATTAGTCTCTACAGACCCGCCATACTACGACAATGTTGGTTACGCGGACCTCTCGGACTTCTACTACGTCTGGCTGCGTCGCTCGTTGCGATACGTGTATCCAGACCTCTTCGCCATGTTGGCTGTGCCCAAGAGTGACGAGTTGGTCGCGACTCCCTATCGCCATGGCAGCAAGGAGAAGGCAGAGAAGTTCTTCCTAGATGGCATGACAGACGCGATGCAGCGCCTTACGGAGGCCCATCCCGCGTTTCCAGTCACCATCTACTACGCCTTCAAGCAGTCGGAGAGCAGAGGGGACAGCGGAATCAGTACGGGCTGGGAGACCTTTCTCGGTGCTGTGATTCGAGCCGGACTCGGAATCAGCGGCACCTGGCCTATCCGAACAGAGTTGGGCAACCGTATGATTGGAATGGGCACTAATGCCCTCGCCTCCAGCATCGTTCTCGTTTGTCGCCCACGTCCCGTCGATGCGCCCGTTGCCACTAGGCGAGAGTTCCTCAATGCTCTGAAGTCAGAGTTGCCTGACGGGCTGCGCCAGATGCAGCAAGGCAATATCGCCCCCGTGGACCTGGCCCAGGCCGCCATAGGCCCAGGCATGGCGGTGTTCACTCGCTACGCCAAGGTGCTGGACGCCAACGGCGAACCGGTTTCCGTCCGTGAAGCCCTCACACTCATCAACCAGACTCTGGATGAGGTGCTGGCTGATCGGGAAGGGGACTTCGACGCCGACACCAGATGGGCGCTGGCCTGGTTCGAGCAATCGGGCTTTGCCGAGGGCGACTTCGGTGTCGCCGAGACGCTCTCCAAGGCCAAGAACACCAGCGTTTCTGGCATGGTGGAGGCGGGTGTACTGCGTTCCGGCGCGGGCAAAGTCCGCCTGCTCCGGCCTCACGAGTTGCCCGAAGACTGGGTCCCAGACAGCGACACCCGACTCGTCCTATGGGAGGCTGTGCATCATCTAGTCCGTGTGCATGACAAGGAAGGCGAAGACGCTACCGCCTTGCTGATGAGCAAGCTTGGCCCGAATGCTGAGGCCGCTCGCGAGTTGGCATACCGCCTCTATCGCATCTGCGACCAAAAGAACCGTTCCCAAGAGGCCCTTGGCTACAATGCGCTCGTACAGAGTTGGCCGGAGGTCGCGCGGCTGGCCCAGCAAGTTGTCCGCCCCAAGCAGGGGAGAATGGGATTGCCCGATGACCGCTGAAACGATCATCTCAACCATGGTAGACCGCATCGTCGGACGGTTCGGTCCGTCTCGCGTCGTGCTCTTTGGTTCCTATGCCCGTGGCACCGCCATAGAGTCAAGCGACGTGGATTTGCTTGTGGTGATGGGGAACGGGACGGACAAGCGCCGCACCGCGGTGGAGATACGGCGGTCGCTGGGAGACCTACCCGTCAGCAAGGACATCGTCGTTGCCACGCCTGACGAGATTACGAGCCGGGGTAACGTCGTGGGAACCGTACTACACGCGGCACTGCGGGAAGGGAGGGTCATTTATGAGCGGCCCTAACCCCGTGTTTGAGGAAGCGCTCCGCTGGCTCCGGTTCTCAGAGGAGGACCTGAGTGTGGCGGCGCGACTCATGTCCGGTGCTCCCACCGCTCCCCGGCACGCCTGCTGGCTTTCGCAGCAGGCAGCAGAAAAGGCGCTGAAAGCAGTCTTGATATTGGAGGAGGTCGATTTTGCGTTCACTCACGACCTGGACGCCCTCCGCAACCTCCTGCCGGATGGTTGGGCTGTGCGGGATACGCACGATGATCTGGCTGAGCTGACGGAGTGGGCAGTCGAAACTAGGTATCCCGGCGATTGGCCGGAACCCAACGATGACGACGCGAATCGGGCAATGTCTCAGGCCCGCGCCCTCTACGACTCCATAGTGGTGGAGTTCAGGAGGCGCGGCATACTCGGCGAGTAAGGCCGGAGGGAGAGGTTCATGGCCGTAACAAATAGAGATAGGGTAGGCAATGCAATGGACGCGCTCAAGACCGGGCTTGCGCCCTTCGTCTCGCGCGAGTTCATCAATCACCACAAGGGCCACTCCTCGACGGTATTGCAGCAAGTCTTGGGAGAGCCTGTGCACGACACTAAGGGGCACTTTGCCGGCATGGACGTCGCCGGGCTCCTGCGGGTCATGTGGGAGTCCTGGAACGAGATCTACCGGAATACACTTGGCCATGCCGAACGAAGCTTGGTGAGCGAATTGCGGGAGGTCCGGAATCGCTGGGCGCACCAGGAGGCGTTCTCCAGCGACGATGCCTACCGCGCTCTCGATTCGACGCACCGGCTCCTGGCGGCCGTCTCCGCTTCGGAGACCACCGAGGTCGAGAGCATGAAGATGGAACTCCTGCGGGTCCGCTTCGACGAGCAGGCGCGAACGCAGCGGCGCAGGTCTGCGGGGACTCCCATTGAGAGCCAGGCGGCGGGCGGTCTCGCCCCGTGGCGAGAAGTGGTCAGCCCGCATCAGGACGTGGCAAGCGGCCGATACCAGCAAGCCGAGTTCGCGGCCGACCTCTGGCAGGTGCACCTCGGCGAGGGAGTTCCCGAGTATCGCGACCCCACGGAGTTCTTCCGCCGCACCTATCTCACGGACAGCCTGAGCCAGTTGTTGGGCGGTGCCGTACGGCGATTGGCGGGCATCGGAGGCGACCCTGTAGTGCAGCTGCAGACTAATTTCGGCGGCGGCAAGACACACTCGATGCTGGCCCTCTATCATCTGTTCTCCGGTGCAACGGTCAGCAGCCTATCCGGTATGGACAATGTGCTACGCGATGAAGGTGTCCCATCTCTTCCCTCGGTGAACCGGGTCGTGCTGGTCGGCAACCGGATCTCGCCGGGCAGTCCCAACACCAAAGACGGCCGTCCCGGAGTGCGGACATTGTGGGGAGAGCTCGCCTGGCAACTCGGCTTGGCGGCAGGTGGCGAGACAGAGGCTCGCCGGGCCTATGAACGCGTCAGGGCAGACGACGAGCACTCCACCAACCCGGGAGACGCGCTGCGGGAGTTGCTGAACGAGTACAGCCCTTCCCTCATCCTGATAGATGAGTGGGTGGCCTACGCTAGGCAACTCCACGACGAGGGCGACCTTCCCGCCGGCAGTTTCGAGACCCAGTTCACCTTTGCTCAGGCGCTGTCGGAATCGGCAAAGCTGGCGAAGGACTGCCTCCTGGTCATCAGCCTCCCTGCCTCGGACTCCAACGACTCAACTCTTGCCCAGGCTGACGACGCAGAGGTAGGTGGCTTGAGGGGCCGCGCCGCACTCACCCGCCTGCGCAATGTGATCGGACGTGTTGATTCGTCGTGGCGTCCAGCCAGTGCGGAGGAGAGCTTCGAGATCGTGAGACGGCGGTTATTCCAGCCCATAACAGACCCGGCTCATTTCGCTACCCGCGACAACGTGGCCCGCGCGTTCTGCGACCTCTACCGGACGAATCACCAGGAATTTCCTCCGGAATGCGCAGAGGCCGACTTCGAAAAGCGCCTTAGTGCAGCGTACCCCATCCATCCGGAGGTCTTCGAGCGCCTCTACAGCGACTGGTCAACGTTGCAGAGCTTCCAGCGCACGCGAGGCGTGCTGCGGCTCATGGCGGCAGTCATTCATAGCCTTTGGGAGAAGGGGGACCGCAACCCCTTGATTCTGCCGGCGAACGTCCCTTTGGACGACTCCCGCGTTCAGTTCGAGCTCACGCGATACCTACCCGACAACTGGGTGCCCGTCATAGAGCGCGACATAGACGGCGCCAACTCTCTCCCACTCCGGCTTGACGGGGAGGTACCCAATCTGGGCAGGTACAGTGCTTGTCGCAGGGTGGCCCGTGCCATCTACCTGGGGTCAGCCCCCATCCCGGCAGCAGCCAACCAGGGCGTCGAGGACCGGCGGATCAAGCTCGGGTGCGCCATTCCCGGAGAGTCTCCCGCTGTGTTCGGCGACGCGATGCGACGGCTTGGAAGTGCCGCCACGTACCTGTACCAGGATGGAGCTCGCTACTGGTACTCGACTCAGCCCACCGTCGCCAATCTTGCCGAGAGCCGGGCAGAGGAATACCGGAGGAATCGCGACCCGGTGGACCAGGAGATAGACAAGCGGCTCAGGGCAGATCTGAGCAGCCGGGGCGATTTCAACAGGGTGCATGTGCTCCCGGCGTCGGGGCACGACGTTCAAGACGACCAAGATGCGAGCCTTGTAGTGCTCGGCCCAGCCTATCCCCACACACGTGAGGGAGGGGCAAATGGCAAGAACATCAAGGCCGACGAGTCGAAAAGCAAGGCCGTCGCGGCTGCCAATTCCATATTGGAATCTCGGGGAAACGCGCCGCGCCTATTCAGGAATGCTCTAGCGTTCCTGGCTGCGGACGATACTCGGCTCCAAGACTTGGAGGATGGGGTCAGACGGTATCTGGCTTGGCAGTCAATTCTCGCCGACCGGGAAGCTCTTGACCTGCCGCCACATCAGGTGCGGCAAGCTGAATCGCAGAAGACCGCCGCCGACAGCGCAGTAGGCGCTCGTATCGGTGAGACTTATCAGTGGTTGCTGGTTCCTGTTCAGCTTACGCCGCAGTCGAACGTGGAATGGCAGGGTATCAGATTGGCCGGGCAAGGGCATCTAGCAGAGCGGGCGAGCAGGAGGATGCGCAACGATGAGTTGCTGGTAACGACCTTCGCGGGTACCCGCCTGCGAATGGAGTTGGATCGGATTCCGCTGTGGCGGGGAGAATACGTTGCGGTGCGGCAGTTGGTGGACGACTTCGCCCGATATTCCTACCTGCCCAGGCTCAAGGACCCATCGGTTTTGCTAGAGGCGATACGTAACGGCCTGGCATTGATGACGTGGGAGCAAGACTCCTTCGCATACGCCGATGGCTATGACGATAGCGTGGGAAGATACCGTGGACTCCAGTCTGGACCCCGAGGTGCACTCGCCGATGACGACTCTGGCCTCGTGATTCATCCCCAGGTCGCCCGAAGGCAGATGGATTCGGAAACAGCGCCTCCAGCCACTCCCACTGAAGGGAGTGGGACTACTTACGTCCAAGAGCCATCAAGGGGTGGAGAGGTCCGAGAGACCCCGGACCCGAACCCACCTGCGCCTCCTCCGCGACCTTCGGCCAGACGTTACCATGGGTCGGTGAAATTGGACCCCACCCGCGTCGGGAGAGACGCGAGTCAAGTTGCTGATGAAGTGATTGCTCATCTCGCGGGACTGCTTGGGGCGGACGTTAAGCTGACCCTCGAAATCGAAGCCAACATACCAGACGGCGCACCGGAACAGGTCGTGCGGATAGTCACCGAGAACAGCCGCACCCTGGAGTTCGATGACAGCGGCTTCGAGACCGAGTAGATGTGTTTGGCCAGCAATCGAATCAAGTCCACACATTGGTAGCCCAGTTACCCGCTACAGAGCCAGCCGCATCTCGAAGATGGTTCTGTCTACCGTCAACTTAGGCCAAGCTAACAGGGATCGAACCAGTCATGAGGGAGACGCCCCATCTATCCCGGCTCGTTCTAGCTCAGCTCCGGACGGCCTAGCCGGGTTCGGTGCCTAGGTTGCGCGCCACGCTCGTCCCAACGGCCCCTACCTCTCCGCCAGTCCCTGTGAGGCACGCTATTGTCCAAAAATCCGCCCCGGCTTGAATGGACCCAAACCGACCGCCCATGAGTATCTGAGTTTTCCGTGTTTATTGATTCCAAAGAATGAAGGTTCTCGATTACGTCTAGTTTGGCGGGCCTGATTGGACGGTAGGCAGTACAGTCCTTGAGATGCGGTTGGAGCTGTGAGCTCAGCAAGGGACCACCACCGCACAAGCGCGAGGGATGCCGGATTTCAAGCCTTGGAGGAGGTGGCAAGCCGCGTTCTGTCCTGTCCGCTTGCGTTAGGCCACGGCCTGCTTCCCGCAGTATGATAGCCAAGCGTCGATATGCCCCGTCTAGTCCTGTCTAGGCTCGTTCTGTGTCCAATCCGTGACCAATTCGTGAGTGCAAGGGCACAGTACTCTGCGCACTATACGCGCCTGGTGCCGTCTACGAGATCGAGGCTGCAGCGCCGATGGGCTCCCGCTCTATGCAGCCGGGCGCTGGTGCTGCGCCTCGCGGAGGCGTGACAGCGCGGCCGCACTTCGCTACGGCGGCTGGCAGCGGCGCAAGGTTGTAACCACGATTCAGCCCGCGGTTGAATTCTTCGGCAATTCGCTAGCCTGGCCTTTCTTGCGCATGGCGCCCGTAGCGACCCAAATGCCAGTTTCTGCGAACAGGGTTCCCTTCCGACTGATCGTTACGACGACTGTGTCGCCGTGGACAGCCGCCGCTGCGCCTCCGCGTACACGTCCGGCGGCAGGGGGCCGAGCTCCGCCGTCCGCAGGTTGTCCGCAAGGTGCTCCATGCTCGCCGTACCCACGATTGTGGTGTGCATGCTGGGATTGGAGATGGTGTAGCGGAGCATGAACTGCGTACGGGTCATGCCATCCAGCAGCTCGTTCAGGTTGGCCTCTTCCCACAGCGCCCACCGGTCGCCGCCGTGCCCGCCGCTGTCGGGGTCGCCCTTGGCGACGCCGCCGCGCACTATGACCCCAGCGCCGGCCGCGCACGCCTGCGCCATGGCGTCTTCATGCTCACGCTCAACGGCCGAGTAGGGGATCTGGAAGGCGTCGAACACGCCCATGTCGATGTGGTCCGGCAGGTTGGGCAGGGTGCCGGACATGCCCAGGAAGCGGATCTTGCCCTCGCGCTGCAGGTCCAGCAGCGTCTCCACGGCGCCGTGCTGTTCCAACTCAGACACCGCCGGGCTGCTGTGGAACTGCACGAGGTCGAGGTGGTCCGTGTTCATGCGGCGCAGGCTCTGCTCCACGCCGTTGACGATATTCTCGCGGGTGAAGACGTGGGAGACGGGCCTGCCGGTTGGCGCAGCGTCCGAGGGCGGATCGCCCTCGGTGGCCCAGCAGCCGCACTTGGATGCCAGAAAGTACTCGTTCCGGCGGTGGGAGATGTGCCGGCCGATGGTCTCTTCGCTCACACCGTAGTCGATGGACGTGTCGATCAAGTTGATACCGCCGTCCAGCACCGCGTTCAGGATGCGACCGGCCTCCTCAGAGTCAAAGTGGCGGCCGCGGGGTGCGCCCCGCAACTCCATCGCGCCGTAGGCCAGCGCGGTTGCCTCGTAACCCGTGCGTCCCAGCGTCCGCTTCACAATGTCCGCCATCAAGTCCTCCTATGCGTTGCCGATTTGCTCCAAGGCCACCGTCAATAGCTCTGCTTGCGGCCAACGTGACCTGCCCGCTCATTGTACCAGTTGCTATGTTAGTGCCACGAGCGAAGAAACCGATGCCCCAGACCGTCCTGCCTCTGGCACTGATCTCAACGCTCTCTACGGGTGCGGGCGTCTCAACCATCGCCTCCTCCGGCAAGGAGAGGTAGCTTTCGGGCGCCGCGATCTCGTGCTGCTCGCCGTAGTAGCGGATGGTAATGACCTCGTGAACCACGCCGTCGAGCCCCGGAACGGCGACCGCGATCTCCCTGGTGAAGAAGTCGTCTGCACCCACCACCCGAGTAAGGGCGTCGCCGGGGAACGGCATCCCTCCCGCCCCGGCTTGCCTGGCTGGCAGCGACTGGGAGAGCACGTAGGCTGCGGTGCCGTCGTACAGCCCTGGCGGGACTCGAATCTAAGCGTAATATAGGGCATCCCACCTTAATTTTCCCACAATGCTTCCCACAGCTCTTGGGCGAAGAGCAGTGCGCACAAGGATTCGACCGGCCCGTACATGGATGAGGCCAGCCTCCCTGTGGAGGGATGTTGCCGCATAGGTTCTGCTAGGGGGGTCCGAGTCCAGCCTGGTGGGCCTGAGCGTCCGAACTGCGAACTTTCCGGTGGGTGGTCACGCTGTAAGGAGTTGGTCAGGGGATTCCTGGTGGGTCCAAGGGTCTCCGACCCTCCAGAGTTGAAGGCTTCTCGATCCCGTCGTGGCCGCACCACTCCCCACAAGCGGCGGGAGAGCAGTCCAGACCCGACTATCGCGACTGCGCCTCCGCGAAGACCAGACAATGACAGCAGTTTCATCGGCGCTTTACCGTGGGCCCAGCTTTGAAACGAGGTGAACCATTGGAGATCGACTTCGGTACTCGTTGGACCGCTTAACCAGTAAGTGGGCGACGGCTACCAGGGCGGCGGTTCTCCCAGTCTTCTTGCAGAACCTTCATGACCTTGGTGGTCTCCCGCTTGCGACTCTCACGGACGTGGTCGAAGATATAATCTGTGCTCTGTAGGAATCCCCCTAGTTCTCGAAAAGTGTCCACGATCGAGTTGATGAAATTGTCTATGTCGACCGCATAGAGCTGACTATTCGGATTTCGCTTGTTCCTGCCTTGACTATGTGCGATGTACTGATTTCGACGTTGCGCAATCTTTTTTGACGTCGGCTTGTAGTTCAGCAAGAGATTATCTACATCGTCTTTTAACTTGCTATTGCACAATGCTGATTCGGTCTTCATTAGATTTGGAATACACATCGCTTTAGGATTTTTGTCGAGAACTCTTGAAATCGCCAAGAGCACCGAATCCAAGAGTGCGACCTGGACAGGTTCGAAGAATTCGAAATGGCCAGCGGGATTCCGAGATAGTTGATTATTGATCTCCTTCCAGACTTCCCACGAGCTAACTCCTCTTCGGAGATCTTCGTAGATGGAACTCATCAATTCAGATGTCTGGTTCGTTGTCATATTGCCGCCAATTCGGTAGGGAAAGTCAATATCTCACCACAGCTGGACGGCCCTCTCTCCCGCCCAGGCTCCAGGCTGAATGGCCACCTGAACAAGCGGAGGTCTTCAAGGCTTATCCCTTAGGCTTGGCATGCGGCTGCCCTAGACTAGTTACGAATTCAGTACGCTTAGGCTGGAAAATGTGGGCCCGGCAGGGATCGAACCTGCGACCAATCGGTTATGAGCCGACCGCTCTACCACTGAGCTACGGGCCCAAGGGGGTGTCAAGGTAGCGTAGTCTCGCCCACGAGGCCCTGTCAAGCCGATATATTCGTTCCGCTGGCTGGTGTGCCGCGATTGACACGGCCCCGGCCGGGCCTTTAGAGTCCGCGTCATGGCCATCTCAAAGAAGACCAAGGGCTTCGTGCAGCAGGGCTCCTGGATACGCAGGATTTTCGAGGAGGGCATCGCCCTCAAACAGCAGTACGGGGAGGAGAACGTCTCCGACCTGTCGCTGGGCAACCCCGTCGTCGAGCCGCCGCGGAGGTTCTTCGAGGAGCTCAGGAAGGAAGCCGAGAACCCCACGCCCGGCGCGCACCGCTACATGCCCAACGCCGGCTACGTTGAGACGCGCGCAGCGGTCGCGGCCCCGCTGGCAGTGGAGACGGGCCTGCCCTTTACGTCGGACCACATACTTATGACCTGCGGGGCCGGCGGGGCGCTGAACGTGATACTCAAGACCCTACTCGACCCCGGCGACGAGGTCGTAATCTTCGCGCCCTACTTCGTCGAGTATATGTACTATGCCGACAACCACGGGGGCGTATGCAGAGTGGTGGGCTCCGACGACCGCTTCCTCCCCGACTTGAACGGGTTGGAAGCCGCGATCGGGCCCTCGACCCGCGTCGTGCTCGTAAACTCTCCCAACAATCCCACTGGGGTCGTCTACGACGCCGGGATAATCCGGGAGATCACCGAGGCCATACGGCTGAAGGAGGAAGAGTATGGCACCGAGATATTCCTCCTGAGCGACGAGCCGTACAGGAAGCTACTTTTCGACGGCGCCGAGCACACGCATGTGTTTCATCACCACGTCCGCAGCATCGTGGCGACCTCGCACTCCAAGGACCTGTCTCTGGCAGGCGAGCGCATCGGCTTCGTCGCCATACACCCCGGATACCACGATCAGGCCGAGCTGATGGACGGCCTGACCTTCTCCAACCGCGTCCTAGGGTTCGTAAACGCGCCCGCCCTGATGCAGCGCCTCGTCAGCCGCCTCCAGACCGAGACCATCGACGTGGCGCACTACCAGTCGCAACGCGACTTCCTCTACGGGAGCCTGACGGAGATTGGCTACTCAGTCGTCCGCCCCCAGGGCGCCTTCTACATGTTCCCAAAGGCGCCGATGTCAGACGACGTAGCATTCGCGGACGAGCTGCGTAGGCACCTGGTCCTCGTAGTCCCCGGGCGCGGGTTCGGAGTCCCCGGACACTTCCGCGTCGCCTACTCCGTCGACAACCCCACGCTGGAAAGGTCGCTGGACGGGTTCAAGGCCGCCTGGGAAGCAGTCGCCTACCGCCGGTGACGATCGAGCTCCAGCCTTACGGTAGCGCCCGCCCGCGGGCGTATGCTAGGCTCAAACTACAACAACCCCAACCTGCGGAGCTAATCCAGTAGAAACCCCCGAACGTCCATCGTCCCGACCCAGTATGAGCGCCGGCCTAAGACGGGCCGGCGCATTGGTGACTCGCGGCCTGCGGCGCCTGGGCCGGGCGGCAGTGGGGATGACCGCGGCCATGGATCCCGCCGCCCTGGTCGATGGTCTGGTGCAGCGCTTGGGGCCGGTGCGCGACCGCTTCGGACGATACTTCCTGGTCAAGCTCCTCGTACGTACAGTTCAGGAGCTCTCCGCTGACGATGCCACGCACATGGCGGCGGGTGTCGCCTATTACGCCCTGTTTTCCATCTTCCCGCTCCTACTGGGGCTCACTGCAATAATGAGCTACTTCGTCGATTCCCAGGAGACACAGAAGGAGCTGGTCGGCTTCGTCGCCCAGTACCTGCCCGGGTCGGCGGAGCTCATCACCCACAACATAGACATCGTGCTCAGGCTTCGCGGCGCCATAGGCGTCTTCTCTGTGATCGGGTTGCTCTGGTCCGCCAGTGCTGTCTTCGGGGCCATCGCCAGGGCCGTAAACCGCGCATGGGACGTCCACAAGGACTGGCCCATCTACGTCGGAAAGCCCCGGCAGTTACTGATGGCCGCCGCGGTCGCGGTGCTCTTCGCGATATCGGTGGGAGCGGCCGCCCTGCTGCGGATGGCTGGCCTGGCCTCGGATACGGAGGTCGCAGGGTCGGGCCTGGCATCCGAGACGCTGGGAAGGCTCTTCCTTCAGGCCGTATCCTTCGTAATGACGCTGGCGATCTTCCTGGTAGTCTACAAGTTCCTGCCCAACACCAAGACCTACTGGCGGTTCATATGGCCAGGGGCCATACTCGGTGCCCTGCTGTTCGAGGTGTCCAAAAACCTGTTCCTGATATACGTGAACGGCTTCTCCAACTTCGAGAACGTCTACGGCTCCCTGGCTCCCGTGATCGCGCTGCTGCTATGGGTCTACGTCAGCAGCTTTATCCTGATCCTGGGCGCCGAGCTCAGCTCCGAATACGGACGGCTCAAGAGCGGCGTGGACAGAGGCACGCTGCTGCACGCATAGGGCCGGAGAACGGGTGGGCTGCATACTGCTGCCGGCCCCCCAGCAACGCGTAGGCAAACGAGGAGGCGAGATGACAGACGACCGTGAGAGCTTCATCGACGGGGTCCGCGCCATCAGTGAGAGCGTTTATTCGTTCCACGAGAGGTTCGGCATAGGCAGCGTGGACACTTCGAATCTGGATGAGGTGCTGGAAGCCATGAAGCAGCGTCTTGTTCTGCTGTCCGAGGAGACGGGCGAGCACGCCCGCGCGATTAACCGGGCCGAGATCGAAAACGCCATCATGGAGGCGGTGGACGTCGCCTACATCGCCTTGGGGACTATCTTGCGGTTGGGGCCTGCCGGCGTGCGCGCCTGCCACGAGGTGGCCCGCAACAACGACGCGAAGACCCTGGTAAATACCAGACTCTCCCATACCGGCAAGGTGGTGAAGCTCTGAAGGCCACGCAGACTCCGCCTGTCACGTCCCCTTGGCTTCCCCGCACTCGTCGCACCTGCACAGGGCGCGAAGCATCTTGAATGGATATATGCCGGTGTAGTGGCCGTCGCTCCATAGGAACTGCACCGCATACCGGCCCACCATCAGGTAGTCCTCGGCGCGGATATCCGCCGGCACCGTGACCGGGTCCAGCAGCTGCCGCCGGCTCCATTCCTCTATGCACTCGGCGCAGGCGCAGCTCACCCGCAGGTACTTCGGGTCGTACTCGCTCCGGTGCCCGTCGCCCCACACCACTCTTATGACGCCGTCGTCCGAGACCTCCAGCGCCGAGGCTATGTCCGCCCTGCCCGTTTCACTCATCCTGCGGCCTCACGCCCAGTCCGGGTCCGAGTTGGCGTCTAGGTAGTCGGTGTTCAACTCGATGCCGAGCCCCGGCCTGTCCGACAGGTGCAGGACCCCGTCCCTGATGTCCAACCGGGGCGACACCATCTCGGCGTACAGGTCCAGCACCCCGCTCGCGATCTCCACGCGGTAGAAGTTGGGGACCGTCATCATCGTGTGTGCGCCCGCCAGGATGTTAATCGGCCCTGACGCGTCGTGGGGGCTCACGGGGACGTAGTAGACCTCCGCCAGGTTGGCGATCTTTCGCAACTCGCTGATGCCACCCGTCCAGACGACGTCCGGCATGATGTACTCCGCCAGCCGCTCGGAAAGCACGGGGGCGAAGTCCCAGCGCGTGTAGAGTCGCTCGCCGACGCAGATGGGGACCCCTACGTTCTCCTTGACGTGCCGCAGCGCGTCGAGGCTGTCCGGCTGCACCGGCTCCTCGAACCAGGTGATGTCGTAAGGCTCCAGTCGCCTGGCCAAGTCGATGGCGGTGGGCACGTTGAAGTTGCCGTGAGCGTCGACCAACACCTCCACCTCGGGCCCGACAGCCTCTCGAATAGCGGCTATCGTATCTACGCCAAGGGCCGCCCCGGCAGCGGAGATGGCCCCGCTCCTGTAGCGACGGTGGTAAGGGCGCATCTCGTGCATGAACGGGTCAGTCTTCAGGGCGGTGTACCCCTCCGCGACCCGGTCCCTCGCCTCCTGTGCGGCCACTGCGGGGTCGCCGCCGTTGACATGGGTGTAGAGCGGCACGTCGTCCCAGACCGGCCCGCCGAACAGCTCGTAAATGGGCCTCCCCATCACCTTGCCCTTGATGTCCCACAGCGCGATGTCGATGCCACTGAGCAGTGTAGTCACGAAGCCGCCTCGTCCCCCACCGCCGGTGAACCTGCGGTAGAGCTTGTGCCATATGTCGTCGATGCGCTCCGGGTCCTCGCCTATCAGAGAGTCGCGGAAGTCCTGGGATACCGTCGAGTCCCTGAGCAGCCGCGCCATGTTGCCGACCACTATGCTGCCGCCCCCGCCAGAGCTGGTAGCCTCCCCTGCCCCGCTGACTCCCTCGTCGGTGTCGATTCGCAGGAAGACGTAGGTGCGCCCTTCTCCGGGCATCGTCACCCATATCTTCAAGTCGGTGATCTTCAACGCGAGACTCCTACTGGGCGAGTAGCCCAGCCGCTACGGATTATAGCACCGTCTCATCCGCTGCTAACGCACCCTCTCCCTCGTTGAGGTGTCGCAGCCTCAGGAGTATCCTAAACCTGCCGAGGCTAAACAGCCGCTATAGCTTCGCAGGAGGAGCCCCGTGACCAGCTTGAACGTCCAAAATTACCTGTTCGATCTTCACGGCTCCCTGGTCATCGACGACGTATTGACCTGCCAGGAGGTCTCAGAGCTGAATCGTCTCATCGACGAGAGCGGTCTCACGTCGACCCGGGAAACTGCCGGGAGGCTCCCCGGCGGCGGCGCGGGAGAAGAGGGCGCCGGGTTCCTCGAATGGGGTCAGGCCTTCACTCGGGTGCTCGCCCATCCAAAGGTCATGCCAGTGCTGAGGCTGATGCTGGGAGACGGTTTCCGAATCGACCACTTCTGGGGTGCGTGGGCCAACGCGGGCGCGGCGGCCCTCCCCTTGCATGGCGGCGTCGTGCCCTTCGTACAGACCGACTACTACTACGTGCGGGATGGAAAGATACGCAGCGGCCTGACCAACGTGGCGTGGAACCTGACCGACTCCGGCGGCGAGCTCGGCGGTTTCATGGCCCTGCCCGGCAGCCACAAGTCCAACTTCGAACTGCCGCAGGAGCTCAAGGAAGCAACCGAGGGCTACGGCATCACGGTGCCAGAGGTAAAAGCAGGCTCCGTATCGATCTTTACCGAGGCCGTCCTGCACGGAACGGCCCCCTGGCGCGGCGCCCACCAGCGAAGGACCCTGTTCTTCAGCATGGGGCCGTCGCACCAGGCGTACTCCCGTCACCAGGCGGTACCCCCAACGACCGTCGAGCTCACCGAGCGCCAAAAGCTGCTGTTCATCCCACCCTCGGCCCCTCACTCATTCAACCGCCCCACGCTCTTCGAACCCGAGCTCGACCCCTCCAACCCATAGCAGCCCCATCATCCCCCGCGGAGGAGCCAGAGGCCGGACCAAGTTGAGAAGGGCGACCTGCCTGCCGTCGGCGGACCGGACTCGTCAGACCCCTTGGAGTGGCCGCTCCGGTTGCGCATTCTTGTGCCAGACGCCTTCCGGTCCCTTCCCCCGCCGCGGGCTGACAGGGGTAGGTATTCACCCTCACCCGGCTGGGGTGTGTCGAAGGGTTGGGGTTGAGCGCCGCCCGGATCCATGGCCCCCCGGGACCCGTCGAGCTGCCGGGGGTGGATGCGCCTTTCGTGTAGGCCCGCATTTCAGCAGACCGTCCGCACAACGAGAGCTACTACGACATAGAGCGGGATGCGCTCAGCGGAGCTTACCTGTCCCCTGTACGCTGCAACGCTGTCCGATCCTCGGAGGGAGCGAGGCCGGCAGGCAGACTGCCTGCCGCTATGCTACGACCGTACCCGAGATCGAATGGGAGCGAGGGTAATGGCATCGGGAATGCCAGGGGCATCCCGCCGTGCGGTGCTAGGCGGCGCCACTTATTCGGTTGTCAAGGTGTGGGTCCGGCTTTCCGGGGCCGGACGGCCCGCGGCAGCGTCACAATCAGCGCCACATCCCTGGCGCGCGTCCAGCGCGGGGGGGTCAATCCTCGACCTTGTGCCCGCGGGTCCGGCGCCATGTCCCTTTGGCCTGGAGCGGATTGGCCGGTTGGGAGATGGCTGAAGCTCGCGCTCGGGAGGAGTATAGCACAGGCGTTCGTGAGTGTGTCAAGGAGATGGATGGGTGGGCGCTGCCTTGCTTTCGATGTTCTTCGCTTTATTCCTATGCCCGACTTGCCGCCACGGTGCTCAACTGGACTCTGTCTTTTATCCTGGAGGCTAGGTCAAGCGTAAACTTAGAAGCGTCCTCCACACCGCGACCCCCGACATGCCATGCAATTAGTAGCTTCGTGTCCCGGTCTACCCACCCATCTTCTTGTACATCATGTATAGGGTTTGGAGGGTTGAGTATTTAATCGACGCTGCTCCAAAATGCGAGCATTTGCCGGAGGATATCCAGGACGGCCGAGAATCCGCCTAGGGCGTACATCGCTAGTGCTGTGATTGCCATGCCTTTCAATGCCGCTAACCTTTTTGGCAAGGGTGTCATTGGGCTTCTCGGGGCAAAGCCTCTGTTGTGTTTATGGCTTGCCTAATATCACCAGGAATCAATCGGGTGGGCTTCATCGTCACGAACATGACGGCTGGTCCCGAGGAAGTGGTGCGATTCTACAATGGACGCGGGACAGCCGAGCAGTGGATCAAGGAGGGGAAGTACGCGCTGAACTGGACTCGGCTGTCGTGCCATCGGTTCGTGGCCAACCGGGTGCGTCTGTCTCTGTTCGTCCTGGCGTACAACCTTGGAAACTTCCTTCGCCGGTTATGCCTGCCCAAGGCGGTCAAGCACTGGTCGCTGCGGAGCGTGCAGGTCAAGCTGATCAAGATGGGAGGCCGTCTGGTGCGGCACTCCCGGCGATTGATATTCCAGTTATCCGAGGTGTCGGTTCCTCGACGGTTGTTCGAGGGAGTGGTGGATCGTATCGGCTGGTTATCACCGGCACCAAACTGAGGGAGGGTACAACCACGATCTTGCCAAGAGGAGAGCGCTCTAGGGAGTCGCCTTGTCTTCAATGCGGTTTCACCACACTGGCGGGGGACACGAAGACGACAAAAACGGACAATAAGGGCTTTGCACCAAAAGTCGGGGTTGATGCAAAAGTCGTTCCCAAGGGGAAGTGGTAGGGGTCACCGTCACTGTGTCGATTCGAGTGATGGGGATTGGTGTTGTTGAGAAAGAACCGGCCCCCAAGGGACTTCCCCTGGGGGCCGGTTGCTGGATGGGGTAGTTGGTGGGGGGTCAGCAGTAGGACGGATGCCACCGCTCCCCCACTGCCTCGTAGAATAGCTCGTACCACTTGCAGAGGGAGTGTCTGGCGGCGGACTGCGCCTCTAGGATCTCCCTGAAGATAGCGTCCGTGGTGTCGCAGACGTTATCCGCTAGGCCCCCCCCGCCGCAGTGTCGGCGGAGGAGCTCCCTGTAGTGCTCGCTGGCCGTTCTCATGCGTTCAAGGGCCGCGTTATATCTGTCCCGCAGGTCGACATTCTCCATACGCACATTCTTCTGTATCGCGGTGACGTAGCCCACGATCTCGTCCTCGAATATGAAGGCCTCATCCCGCAGCGGGTTGTTATCCCCTTGGGCGGAGAATACCCTACGACCCTTCCAATCGACCTCGATTCTAGCCACACGGTGCAGTATGTGCCGTCCGTTGTGTCGATAGCCGATGACAGCCCCCACGGGGATGTCCTCTGGGTGGAAGTTCGTCAGCAGCGTGACAGTGTCGAGGCAGGTGATCAATGGCTCCATGCTCCCCGTGCACGCCAGCGGGACCGTCGTCAGCATGGGGATGAGCGGCTCCCGCTGCTCCTCCATCGCATCGAGCTCCTCGTTGAGCTCCTTGACCCTTCTCTCCAGTGCATCCAATGACTCTATCAGCCGGTTCTGCTTCTGGAGGATGGCATTCGAAATTCCACCCTCCTCACCCTTGTCTCCCTTTGGACCCTGTGGGCCGGGAGGCCCCGGCGGACCTGTCTCTCCCTCGTCGCCCCGTGGGCCGGGAGGCCCTGCGGGGCCTGCCTCGCCCTGTGCGCCTTGCGCTGCGGATTCACCCGAAGGCCCTTGGGGGCCTGGAGGCCCAGGCGGGCCAGGCGCCCCCGGCGAACCCTGAGCCCCCGGCGGGCCTTCCGGCCCCTGAGCGCCAGATTCCCCACGTGGGCCTGCTGGCCCTTGGACACCCTGATCTCCGCGTTGGCCATCCCCTCCCTGTGGCCCTGCGGGGCCTTGCGCCCCTGCTGGCCCCTGAGCGCCGGTTTCGCCTTGCGGTCCCGGCTCGCCAGTAGCCCCACGGGGGCCTGCTGATCCCTGAGCACCCTGTTCTCCACGGGGACCGGGCTCTCCCTGCGGGCCTTCAGGACCGGGAACTCCTTGAGGCCCCTGAGCACCTGTATCGCCGACAGGCCCTGGAACTCCTTGCCCCCCCTGCGTGCCCATCTCACCGCGTGGGCCGGGCTCTCCCTGCGCCCCCGACGGCCCCTCCGCCCCTGAACAGGCGGCAGTGGCCAAGAGTAGAAGCAGTCCGACCAGATAGTAACCAATGCGCGTTTTCGACATGAGGAACCCCCTTGCTGGACAGATGGTTTGGCTACTCTGGACAAGATCGCCAATTCCCAACCTCAGGTAGCAGATATGCGCTCAGATGTCAATTTTGTAGCTGGGCTAAATACGAGCTTTTGTGCTAAGATTTAGATGAGCCGAGCGGGTGACCGCCCGCCCGGCTCGTACAACCTAAGCCGAAAGGAAAAACCATGCCTAGCCTATTCGGCCATGTTGCCACATGGGGTATTGCTGTGTCTATTTGGATTGCCGGTTGGCTCATAGCGGCGCCCTATTTTTAGAACGCCTAGAACATTCAGAACGAGGCTTTACCGATGGGTAGTGCTCCCAAAATCCCCCACCTGCACATTCACCTACCCAGCCCGCAGCGGGGGAAGATTAGGGTGGGGGCGAATGCGGTACGGCAACACCTAAAAGATGGCGTATGGACTCCCAACTGCGCCTGGCCTATAATCTGTGCCGTCCCGCGAGTCCTACCGCTGACCCTTAGGAGCCGGCCCACATGAGCGAGACAATCCGAATCGGCGTCATTGGCGCTGGCATAAACACCACGCTGATGCACATCCCCGGCTTCCAGGCCATCGACGGCGTGGAGGTGGTCTCCGTGGCGAACCGGAGCCGCGAGTCCGGCCAGCGCGTCGCCGACCAGTTCGGGATACCGGCCGTGGGCGACACGTGGGCGGACGTTATCGACGACCCCGATGTGGACGCCATCTGCATCGGAACTTGGCCTTACATGCACCGCACCCTGGTGCTGGCCGCTCTCGACGCCGGCAAGCACGTGCTCACCGAGGCGCGCATGGCCATGAACGCCGCCGAGGCGCACGAGATGCTCGACGCCTCCCTGGAGAACCCGGACCTCGTCGCCCAGGTCGTCCCCGCAGACTTCACCTTCGAGGTCGACCAGACCATCATCGACCTGATTAACGACGACTACCTCGGCGACGTGGTCGTCGCCGACCTCGCCGTCCACGGGGGCTTCATGGACCACACCGCCCCCTACACATGGCGCAACGACAGGGACATGAGCGGCTACAACATCATGCTCATGGGCGCCATCTCCGAGTGCTTCATGCGCTGGCTGGGCCCCCCAACGTCTGTCACGGCCCAGACCAGGAGCTACGTTCCCAGGCGCGTCGACGCCGGCGGTCGCCGAAAAGTGACTACCATCCCCGACCACGTCGACATCCTGTGCGAGATGGCATCGGGCCCTGTGGCGCATCTCAGGTTCACCGAGGTCGTAGGCCTTATGCCGGCGGCCCAGGCGACACTCTTTGGCTCCGAGGGCAACCTCCGGGTCGACATAACAATGAGCCCGAAGGCGGGCGATGCCGGCTGCGCGCTGTACGGCGGCAAGCGCGGCGATTCCGGGCTACAGAGGCTCGAGATTCCCCCGGAGAAAGCAGGCACGTGGCGGGTCGAGGAGGAGTTCATCAACGCCATCCGGGGCGTAGAGCAGGTGACCCACACGACCTTCGAGGAGGGCGTACGGTACATGGAGTTCACCGAGGCGGTCACCCGAAGCGCCCAGACGGGCATGAAGGTGCCCCTGCCGCTGTAGATTCGGGCGTGACCGGGACGACTTCAGAGAGGGCACCAGCAATGAACGAGCGGGCGAGGCTCCAGGTCGAGAAGTGCATCGACGACCTGCGTCGCGGCGTGCTCACGGAAGACGACCTGCAGCGCATACTGGAGCTAGCCGGCAAGCCTCAGGACCTGCTGTACCTCCAAGCGGAAGGCAGCTCCCTCGGCTCGAACCTGTTGGGGATGAGGATCGTCGAGAACGGCGAGATGTGGGACGGGCCGGAGGACCCCGAGGACTGGCCCTACAAGACTGTGCTCGATGCCGTTAGGGACGGCTGGAGAATCATCAAGTTCCCCGAGCTGGCCCTCATGCTCGACGAGAAGCGGACCTACGGCCTCGGATGCGACTTCGTCCTGGAACGGTAGGAGGACGTACCATGCGGACTCACGACTGCGAGCCTACCCTGAACGACACCCAGGTGCTGGAGTTCTGCAAGCAGGGCTTCCTCCTGCTGCCTGATGTGGTCTCGGAGGAGGTCAACCGCCGGTCCATCGAGTACGTCGAGGCGCGCCCCGGCATAGAGCCGTCTGAGATACTGCACGAGGACTGGTTCGTAGACGGCGTGATACTGAACCCGGCCGCCGCCGGGGCCGTCAGGTCGCTGCTCGGCAGGGACTTCGGCATGCCCATCCTCATGAGCAGCCACCGCGTCGAATGCCCGATGCCCTCCCAGGAGTGGCACACCGACGGCGGCTCGGTCTACGGCCCCGAGCTGAACTACCTGCAGGTCTTCTACCTGCCCCAGGACTCGCCCCGCGAGCTGGGCCCAACCGAGCTGCTCCCCGGCTCCCACTTCCTATACTCGCACCGGGACTACATGAGGCACCTGGGCCGCATCAGGGGCTCCGTGTACGCCGAGGCCCCCGCCGGCTCCATAATGATCACCAACTACGCCATCTGGCACCGCCGCTCCGAGTCGACGGGCACTGGCGTGCGCCACAACCTGAAGTACAACTACTTCCGCACCGCGCGGCCGCAGCGCGACTGGATATCCGAGCCGTCGTTCGACCTCGTATCCACGGACTACACGTCGCCGGCGCCCACCTACCGGCAGCAGTTCAGGGACTGCTACGACGCCGCGGAGATGCTACTCTGGATGCGAGGCGAGCACGACAAGTACGGGTCCATAGGGGGCCAGGGCTGGCCCATGCCGGGACACCGCATCGACAAGCCGTTCGGCATTCCGTCCGGGTTGTAGACAGCGCGAGCCGGAACTCCAAGGAGGAACGTGATGAACAGAGCCGAGCTGAGAGAGCTGCTGCGAGGGCTCGTCGTAGTCGCCACGACGCCAATGGACGACAACTACGAGCTGGACCTGGGGACGATGCACGAGATCACCCAGTGGTGGGTGGAGAGCGGAGTGGTGACCGGCAGGGCGTGCATCAAGATTGCGTCGGTCATGGGCGAGGTGCCCCAGCTCCGCGACAGGGAGTTCGGCCCGCTCGTCCGCACAGTCGTCCAGGCTGCCGACGGCAAGGTGCCGATCATCGCCGGCATCCACGACAAGGACACCATCCGGGCGATAGAGGACGCAAAGAAGGCGCAGGACCTGGGCGCCATTGGTCTCCAGGTGTCGCCACCGCTGTACAACGACCCGACACAGGACGACATGCTGCGGTACTTCGAGGCGCTGTCCGACGCCATCGAGATCGGGGTGATGATCTACCACACCCATTGGATGCCTCATTGCCGCATCGAGGTGGACACCTTCCGCAAGATGGCGGACTTCGAGCAGATCATGGCCATCAAGTGGAACTCCCCGGCGGATGTTCCGTACGAGGCAATGACCAGCCTGACGGCGGACTTCAACATCCTGGACAACAGCAACCAGCCTGTGAGGTGCTACCAGAACGGCGGCCACGGCTTCCTCGACCACGAGGCAACCGCCTACCCAGCGTACGAGCTGCGTATCCTCGATCTCATCGAAGCGGGTCAGTACGACGAGGCGCAGCAGATGTGGGACCGGCTCACCGGCCCGCTGGACAAGCTCTACGCTGACTTTGCGCTGGTATCGGGCGGACAGGCCCGCCTCAAGAAGGGCGTCATGGCGGCCATGGGACGCCCCGTAGGCTCTCAGCGTCCCCCGTCGCTGCCACTCACCGAGGATGAGATGGACCAGATCAGGGCAGTCCTGAGAGGCGCCGGCTGGCCTGTCCCCGAACTGGTCGCAGTACCCGCCTAAACACAGCGCAACGGAAGTATGAATAGTGGCTAGATGAGCAGTTGCGGCTCCCACTCCTCGCACTTGGCGGATGGCCACTGACTTGCTGAAACGGACGAGCACTAGGCTGTCACGTTCGTGGTCGGCATTGGGAGAAACTCGGACATGATGGCAACACCCAAGCACCCGTACCGTATTCTCGCCATAGCTCTTATGGCCGTGCTGGCGATCGCAGCAAGTTCCGCCTGTTCCCCTAACGACGAAGAGATCCGGGAGATAGTGCGTAGTGAGTTAGCCAAGGTAGAACTTCCGCAGGGACCGCAGGGAGAGACGGGACCTCAGGGTCCCCCGGGACCTCGGGGGCCTCAAGGAGACACGGGTGAGCCGGGATCACGAGGTGAACCAGGGCCTCACGGGCCTGAGGGCGAACAGGGAACCGAGGGTCCGCAAGGCCCACAGGGCCCTCGGGGAGACAGAGGCGAGCCCGGCCCTCTGGGAGACCGGGGTCCTCAGGGAGCCAAGGGAGACACTGGGGAGCCTGGATCTCAAGGCGAACAGGGATCTCAAGGGGAAAGGGGCGAACCAGGACCTCAAGGTGAGCTCGGAACACAAGGGGTTGTCGGACCACCGGGGCCTAAAGGACCAGTAGGGCCACAGGGGCCTGAGGGGCCGCCAGGGCAACAGGGGCCTGAGGGGCCAGTAGGACCACAGGGGCCAAAGGGAGAGAAGGGAAATAGGGGAGAAACTGGTCCACAAGGTGAAGCTGGTACGCAAGGAGAAGCCCCTTCAACTGAGTCTCAGGTTCTCACCGTGCGTGGACTGAGCCCACATTTCCCATATCAACCCTGCAGGGCTTGCCGTAATCAGCAACAGCGATACCCGATGTAGCCGAATAGCAGAGCACAGTGGTTATCATGAGTGCTAGACTGGTCGTGAGCGACTACTCTAGTTCTTGATAACGTACCCACTCAGGAGGCACCCAATGGGTGAAAGCACCAACCCCCGCGCCACGCTCCGTTTCGACCGACGTGTACGGTTGGAGTTTCGCGGCGCTACCATCACCTCGGACGCTGGGCTGCTGGCCTGCCGCGAGTTGGACGATGCACTGGGGCTGACGGAGACGGCGAATGAGTGTCTGCAGGAGAGCCGTGGCGGTCGTAACGTGCAGCACCGATTGGTGGGCCTTCTCAGGCAGTCGGTGTACAGTCGTCTGGCGGGCTACGAGGATACCAACGACGCTGAACGGTTGGCCCAGGACCCGACGATGCGGGTAGTCGTTGGACGGCGAGGTGGTCCTGAGAGACCGGCCGCCAGCACCAACACCATCAGCCGGTTCGAGACCGAGGTGCTTACCCAAGACGGCAACGTGGAAGGGTTGGGCCGAGTGAACGCTACGTGGGTGGACCGGGCGATGACGCACACAGCGCACCGGCGGGTGATCTTGGACATGGACAGTTCGGAGAGTCCGGTACATGGAGGACAGGAGGGAGCGTCGTACAACGGTCACTTTGGGAGCACGTGCTATCACCCTTTGTTCGTGTTCAACCAGTTCGGTGACTGCGAGGGGGCGATGCTCCGTGCGGGGAACGTACATAGCGCGCACAGGTGGCGTGATGTATTGGATCCGATCCTGTCCCGCTACGGGGCGACAGGAGTGCGGCGGTACTTTCGTGCCGATGCCGCATTCGCCAAGCCGGACATCTATGAGTACCTCGAGGAGCGGCACGTCCTTTACGCTATAAGACTCCCCGGCAACGAGGTGCTGCAACGGGAGATCGCCCCTCTGCTCAGGAGGCCGGTGGGGAGGCCGCCGAAGCGTCCAGTGATCCTATACGACGACTTTTGGTATCGTGCCGGGAGTTGGGACCGCGCTCGGCGGGTGGTGGCCAAGGTGGAGTGGCATAGGGGAGAGCTGTTCCCCCGGGTGGGCTTCATCGTCACGAACATGACGGCTGGCCCCGAAGGAGTGGTGCGATTCTACAATGGTCGCGGGACAGCCGAGCAGTGGATCAAGGAGGGGAAGTACGCGCTGAACTGGACTCGGCTGTCGTGCCATCGGTTCGTGGCCAACCGGGTGCGTCTATCTCTGTTCGTCCTGGCGTACAACCTTGGGAACTTCCTTCGCCGGCTGTGTCTGCCCAAGGCGGTCAAGCACTGGTCGCTGCGGAGCGTGCAGGTCAAGCTGATCAAGATGGGAGGCCGTCTGGTGCGGCACTCCCGGTGGTTGATCTTTCAGTTATCCGAGATGTCGGTTCCTCGACGGTTGTTCCAGGGAGTGTTGGATCGTATCGGCCGGTTATCGCCGGCGCCAAGCTGAGGGAGGGTACAACCACGATCTTGCCAAGAGGGGGAGAGCGCTCCAGGGAGTCGCCTTGTCTTCAATGCGCTTTCACCCCACTGGCAGGGGACACGAGGACGATGAAGACGGACAAGAAGGGTGCTCTACGACTGCAAACGCATCTCTTATCGGATAGACCGGCGATTGACTGGCCTTGCAGGACCTGACTATGATGCTAACATCTCGTTTGGGCTGCCCCTTGAGCCTGAAGACTCCCAATATGGGAAATCCCGGCTGAGAATCTTGGATGACGAAGGGAACCTCATTATCCTACTAGGGGAAAACACCACCGCATCTGGTGGGCTAGTCACCTTTTTCGATCCATTCAGCACCCGCGAAGTCTGGATATACGGATCGAGAGGCGACCTAGTTCTTAGAACTGGCGACGGCACCTACGTGTGTGTGTGGGACGGACGGATCGGTGTGTGCGAGTTTGACGAAGAAGGGTTCCTCGATTTTACAAGCAGATGATCCCCCCGGACTGCTTGCAGGTGACTACTCGATTAGACTCTCGCAGCACGGCGCATTGACGGCCTGGACGGTCCCCCGGCCTGATCCCGTCATCCCTCCGGGGGGCCTCCACCCGGGCCTGGACGACGGTCGCGCCGGCGCGGCCCACGTCGTCCAGGACGGCGACCGTTACCGAATGGTCTACTGGGGAAGCGACGCCGCGGCCCGCCACTACATCCTACAAGCCGAGTCTCCTGTGGGAGAGCCGAATCGGTGGCAACCCTGCGGCTCGCCCCTTATCGGCCCCCAGCCCGAGACGGTCCACAACTTCCACGGCCCCGGGTTCCCCTTCCTCCTGCCCGTGACGGACACCCGCTGGCTCCTGTACTTCTGTGCATGGGGAAAGCCGACGGACGGAAAGCTGCCCAACACCACGGGAGTCGCCGTCTCGGACGACGGCGGAGAGACCTGGCGCTATCATTCCGAGCACCCCATCATCCCACCCGACCGCCCCTACGACGCGGAGGGAAGCGGCAGCGTATGGGTCCTCCACGACAACGGCCTGTTCAGGATGTACTACACCTCCATCGGCAGGTACTACCCCAGGCCAGAAGGTGCACAGACGGGTCACGGCGACACCATCCCCAGGATAGGAATCGCCTATGCCGAGTCGAGGGACGGCCTACACTGGGAGAAACCCCTCGACCACCTTGTGGTCGCCCCGCGCGGCTTTGGCGTCACCCCCTACGAGTACATCTGCTCGAAGCCCTGCGTCGTCAGGGAGCGGGACGGCTACGTCATGTGGGTGAACACATTCGGCACAGCATACCGCGTCCACAGGCTGGTGAGCCGCGACGGGCTGAGCTGGGAGTGGGCCGAGCGCCTCGGCCCCGACGGTGAGCTGGGCGTCGGAAGCGAAGGCGCTTTCGACGATGAGCAGCGCTCATACCCCACGGTCGTTTCCAGTGGCGGGGATCTCCACTGCTGGTTCACCGGCAACCGCTTCGGCGCAACAGGCATCGGCTACGCCACCAGCCAGTGGGGAACTTGACCGCAAAGCCTCGGCCAAGCCAAGGCGGGCAAAGCCTCACAATGGCATAATGGCAAGACTGAGACGATTAGGGGAGATGCCATGAACAGGGAAGAGCTAAAGAAGCTGATCGTTGGCCCAATCGCGACGGTGCCAACGCCCTTTGACGCCGACTTTCAGGTCGACTTCGGGCGCATGTACGAGTTGACGCAGTGGTGGGTAGAGAACGGCCTCGTCAAGGGCAAGGCTGTCATCAAGGTGGCCGCCGCCATGGGCGAGGGGCCGCAGCTCGACGACTGGGAGTGGCAGCGCCTGCTGCGTACCGCTGTGCAGGCGGCAGACGGCAGGGCCACCGTCATGTGCGGCCTCCACTACAAGGACACCATCCGCGCCGTACAGGACGCCAAGATAGCCCAGGACCTCGGCACGGTCGGCCTCCAGGTGTCGGCGCCGTCCCTCAACGGCCCTACCCAGGACGACGTCGTCCGTCACTTCGACGACGTCTGCGCGGCCGTCGACATCGGCGTCATGGCGTACGTCGTGAACAACATGCCCGGCGGCACCATCTACCCCGAGACATTCCGCAGAATGGCCGGCTTCGACACGATGGTCGCCCTCAAGTGGACGCCTCCGCCCGGCGGGGACTACCACGACATCGCCGACATGGTGGACGTCGTCAACATCATCGACAACACAAAGGACCCGGTGCGCAACCACAAGATGGGCGGACGCGGCTACATCAACTGGACCGCCGAGATACACCCACCCCACGACCTGAAGGTCTGGGACCTGCTGGAGAGCAGGTGCTACGACGAGGCGCAGCTGCTCTGGGACTCCGTGCACAAGCCCCTCGTGGAGTTCAGCGCCAAGCTCCAGCAGACCTCCGGCGGACAGGCGCGCCTCAAGAAGGCCCTTATGAAAGCAATGGGACGGCCCGCCGGCGACTCCAGACCCCCGTCGCTCCCCGTCACCGACGCCGAGCAGGCGGAGCTGGCTGACATACTGAGGGGCTTCGGCTGGCCGGTACCTGAGCACGCAGGCCGAGTGGCCATCCCAGCATAGATTCCGGGAAGGAGCCTCATGACCAACGCCGTCGACACCCGGCCCTTCTCTGCCCTCACGCCCGCCCAGCGCTACCACTTCGACGTCTACGGTTACGTCGTCATCGAGAATACCTTGACGGCGGAGGAGACGGCCGCGCTGCTCGACGCGTTGCAACGCCTCAAACGCGAGTTCGAGGCGACCGGCGATCCGACGGGCGCAACGGTCAGAGGCTGCCGTGTCTCCAGCTACACGCCCACGAACATCCACTTCGCCCACGTCCTCGAGACCGACCCGGCCATTTCCGACCACGTGACCCACCCCCGCTTCGTCGGCATGGCGGAGGAGGTCGTCGGCGGGGTCGTCCGCCTCTCCGAGTCGGAGGCCATCATAAACTCCCGCGACCCAGAAACCTACTCCGACCCAGAGCCAAGTTTCGGCTTCCACTTCGGGACGCGGCCCCCCCACGGCACCTACACCGGCAACGGGCTGTTCCACAGCAATTTCGTAAAGACCCTGACCAACCTCACCGATCTGGGCCCCGACGACGGCGGTACCGTCGTGATCGCCGGCAGTCACAAGATCGAAGCGCCCTTCGAAGAGATCGTCGCGTGCGCCTACGAAGACCGGTCGCTCATCCACCAGGTCGTCGCCCCGGCGGGCTCTACCCTCCTCTTCCCCGAGTCGCTCATCCACGCCACGGGCCAGATACGGAGCGACCGCGAACGCGCCATCATCATCACCGGATACACGCCGCCCATGTTCAAGGCCGACTCCGGCCAGGAGCCGAGCCCCAGCTTCCTCGCAGACCAGCCGCAACACGTCAAGGACTACCTCGTCGGCAAGCAGCAGTGGTCCTGGAGGCCGCGGTTCCGCACCCTCAGCGAGCCGGAGGAGTATTCGGTTCGACCCCAATCAATTGAGTAGCTCTGTAGATGCAGGACTGTACAAGACCAGCAATTGGGAGAAGCAAATGAGCACTGACCCACAGCTCTTCAGAATCGATCCATCTACCCACGAGTCCGAGGCCATGACCGAGGTCGACTTCGCCCGGTTGGGATTGCAGGAGCGGAGAGACATCCAGGAGTGGGTAGCCGACAACCCCGGTATCCTGAGCGAAGACTTGCTGATAATAAACAAGGAGTTCAGCGGCTTCGACAGGACCGACGAGAGGCTCGACCTGCTGGCAGTTGATAAGGAGGGGAAGCTGGTCATCATCGAATTGAAACGCGATGACTCAGGCAAAGACGCCCACTGGCAGGCCATCAAGTACGCAAGCTATCTCCACCACGCCAAGAAAGAAGACATCATCCGTATGCTCGCTGACCATGAAAAAGTGTCCGATGAAGACGCCTTGGACCAGTTACTAAGACATCTTAACGCAGACGATCTCAATGCTCTGAACAACGACCAGCGAATCATCCTCGCCAGCCACAGGTTCGCGCGGGAAGTGACCTCAGCCGCGGTGTGGCTGAACGAGAAAGCCCCCGGTGAAAACCTTATGACCTGCGTACAATTGACGCCGTACCTGGACGCAGAGACAGATAAGCTGTACGTACAGGCAAATACCATCATCCCCGTGCCAGGGATAGAAGACTACCTCATCGGGATAGGCGACTCGCCAACCGGAGACATATCCGTTGTGCAGGGAACCAGTGCATTGGCACAGACCTTTGCAAGGAACAGGAATGACGGCGTTACGCGCTTCTTCAGAGGAGTTGCGGAACAGGTCAAGGACGGCCTACCTGCTAGAATTAGTCCGGATAGGCAAAGCAAGTGGGCAGGTGGACACCCCACTGAGCGTTACTACCATATGTGGTATTTGCGGCCGCTTTGGGGCAACTGGGAAATGACGTACCTGATTAACTTGCACCCCGAAAATGACGACGCCCCGGATACGTGGCGGGCTGTTCTGGGGTTCGCATACTGGAAAAGAACTAACAAGGACTTGGAGAGCAAGCTCAAGGGATTGCACGTGTACGATGATCAGAGAGTTGGAAACCGCGAGATTTTCGTAACGCGTCGTGGCAATGCACTGGACGACTCCTTTGCTAATACGCTGGCAGACACGCTCAAGCGCTTCATCGAAGCGATCACGCCAGTGGTAGATGAATTCGAGGAAGAAGACGCCTGATAATCTATTCTCCGCCTACCCGCGAGTCTCCGGCGCCGCGCACATCCGATCGGCCGCCGGGTCGCGACGGATCACGTTCTTGTTGACCCGCCGATAGGCCCGGCCATATAATTGCCTCGCCCGCTCTCCCAACGCCCCCTACGGGCGTGGAGCAGAGCGTCCATACCCTAAGCTTCAAGGAGAAACCTAAATGAATCGCGACGAGCTCAAGCCGCTTTTCGTGGGACCCATAGCTACGGTCCCCACGCCATTCGACAACAATTTCGAGGTCGACTTCTCCCGCATGCACGACCTGACCCAGAGATGGGTGGACGGCGGACTGGTCTCCGGAAGATCCGTCATCAAGGTTGCGGCTGCCATGGGAGAGGGGCCGATGCTCAGCGACGAGGAGTGGCCGTTCCTGGTCAGGACCGTCGTGCAGGCGTCCGCGGGCAGGGCCACCGTTGTATGCGGGCTGCACTACAAGGACACCAAGAGGACCATAGACGACGCGAAGCGCGCCCAGGACATGGGCGCGGTTGGGCTGCAGGTCTGCCCCCCGATATTCAACATCCCCAGCCAGGACGACCTGCTGGACTACTTCGGGGAGCTGTCCGACGCCATAGACATTGGCATCATGGTCTACCACACGCACTGGATGTCGGGAGGCCGCATCGAGGTCGACACCATCATGAAGATGGCCGACATAGAGCAGATCGCGGCCATCAAGTGGAGCGCCCCCGAGGGCGTCAACTACTCGGAGATGTCCAAGTTCTCCGGGATATTCAGCGTCATCGACAACGGCGCCGGTCCAGCCATCTGCCACAAGCTCGGAGGACGCGGCTACATCAACCTCACGGCAGAGGCTTACCCCGCCCACGACCTCAAGGTCTGGGACCTGCTGGAGGCCGGCCAGTACGACGAGGCCCAGGCGCTGCACGACTCCGTCAACGAGCCCCTGCGGGTGCTGGACGAAAAATTCGCCGGTCGCTCGGGAGGGCAGGCCAGGCTCAAGAAGAGCATTATGGCCCTCATGGGACAGTCCGTCGGCGCCTCCCGACCTCCGTCCAAGCCGATGAACGAGTGCGAGCTGGACGAGGTGCGCGAAGCGCTTCTCGGGTTCGGCTGGCCCGTAGAGGCCACCGCCTCCACGGCTGCCGCGTCCATGTCAGGCTAAGCGCCATGCTAACCAGAGAACAAGCCAGAAACAGGTTCAGAGGCGTAGTCGTCCCGCTGGTGACCATTTTCGCCGAGGACGGCTCTCTAGACCTGGACGGGACCGCCAGCAACGTCCAGTGGATCATCGACCAGGGAGCGGCAGTCGGCAACACGGTCTTCCTGGTGGCCGGCTCCGGGGGGGACTTCACCGTCATGTCCCCCGAGGAGAGGAAGCAGGTCATCAAGACCGTTGCAGACGTCTCCGCAGGGAAGGTCCCTGTGATGGCCGGCGTTCAGAGCACGGACATCAGGGTCACAATCGACCTCTGCAACTTCAGCGAGGAGGTGGGCGTCGACGCCTGCCAGATCAGCAATGCCTTCTACTATGACTGCAGGGACAACGACGTCATCGAGTGGCACGAAGAGGTGGCCAGAAACACGAGCGCGCCCCTCATAGCCTATAGCCACTTCTATAGCGGCTCGAAGTACGAAGTGCCGCTGCACGTGATGGACCGGCTGATAGAGATACCCAACATGGTTGCGGTCAAGTGGGGTTCCGGATTCCTGGAGCGATTCCATGCGGGCGTACTCAGGTTCAATCAGAAGCTACCCGTCATCGACAATTCGCTGGAGCCGGTGCTGGGCCATCTGCTCGGATGCACCGGCTGGATCTCCCATGTGGTTAACTTCTACCCGCAGCATGCCTGGCAGGTGTGGGAGCTGATGGAGGCCGGACGGTACAAGGATGCCGAGGAGCTCTTCGACCGGTTCATGACCCCGTACAACGCTCTCGTGGACGCCATAATGGCAGAAACTGCCGGCGAGGGTATATTCGTACGCCCCGGCCTGGAGGCCGTCGGACTCGCCGCCGGGGTGTCCCGGCTGCCCTCGCGGGATACAGCGCTCACGCCGGAGATCAAGCAGGCCTTCTGCAAGCTGCTCGATGACGCACGCGCCGCAGAGAACGACGCATCCTGAGACCGGACGGAACGGGAGCCAACGAAATGGCGCGCACAATGACGAGCCCAGACGGCCTGCACGACCCCGTCGGCATGTACTCACACCTCGCAAGGACCGAGCCCGCCGAGATTCTCTATCTCGGCGGGCAGGTGGCGCTCGACCACGACGGGAATCTCCTCGGCAAAGGTGACGTGGGCGTTCAGACCGTGGAGGCCTACCGCAACATCGAGAGGATCCTGGAGAGCGCAGGAGCGTCTCCCTGCAACC
Source organism: Dehalococcoidia bacterium (assembly GCA_965262055.1). Lineage (GTDB taxonomy): Bacteria > Chloroflexota > Dehalococcoidia > Lucifugimonadales. The sequence continues at coordinate 3,026,820 of CBDHEI010000002.1, read as the reverse complement.
TCGTCCAGCTCACGACCTACCTGACCGAAGCTGACAACATACCGGCCTACCGTGAAGCGCGGGCCCCGCTCTTCGAGCGCCTGTTCCCCGACGGCGCCTGCCCGCCTAACACCCTGCTGGTCATACCGGGGCTCCAGGACCCCGAGATGCTGATCGAGGTCACCGCGGTGGCGGTGGTGCCGGCACCGTAGTTCTAGTAGGGATTGCCAAGGAGCCTCTTTTTATGCCGAACATACAACGCACCAACCCCGACACCGTCCACACGCCCGCCGGCTACTACTCTCACCTGAGCCGGGTGAAGGCGTGCGAGCTCCTGCACCTGGCAGGGCAGGTGTCGATCGACGCCGATGGCAACTTCGTGGGCGAGGGCGACATCAAGGCGCAGGTCCGGCAGATATACGACAATATGGGCCGGATCCTGGAGAGCGCCGGGGCCTCCTTCGCAAACGTCGTCCAGTTCACGACCTACATCGTTGGCCGCGAGAACGTCGCAGACTTCCTCGAGGAGCGCACGAAGATCATCGAGAATCTCTTCCCCGACGGCGACTACCCCCCAAGCACCCTGCTGATCATAGACGCCCTCTACGGCCCCGAGGCCCTGGCCGAGGTCACCGCAGTCGCCGCCATCGCCTAGGCCGCGTCCCGGCTCTTAGGTCACATTCTCCATAATGTGACATTCTTGCTGGCCAGTTAGGGAGGACGCTTATGCTGGCCATCAACACCGAGAACAAGGTCAGAATATCTGACCTCATCCTCCGGACGGATATCCAGACACTGGCGAAATCGAACTCGCAGCTGCTGGATGATGCCATTGCCCTGCGTTACGCCCAGATGGAACAGGGGCGCAACCCCGGCGACAAGGCCTGTTGTCCCCGTATTGCCGCTTGCCCGACACACGCGCTTGGGAGCGGGAGGGCCGAAGAGTCCACATGAAGCGCGGGACAGCTGTATAGAAGGGCAGGATGCCCATCGCGACTTCTGCCGTGCCGTGCACGTTCACGCTCTAGGAGCACAAAGTGTAGGTAGGAGGTTGCAATGACAAGCGAAATGGTCATTCAGACCGAGGGGCTTACCAAGCGCTTCGGCAATATCACGGCCGTGGGCGACCTCTCAACCGGTATTTCCCATATTGGGAGTCTTCAGTCCGGATTCCATCGCGTTCACTCCTTGGCAACTCAATTATACTCGACAGCGTACAGACTTTCGCAGGTCGTAGGTGAAACAGTCGCATAACGCTCCGCTGGTATCTTGACATATTGGGGCGCAGGCAATAGTTAAACAGGCAATGCTTAACATTGGCTCTCAGGCTCCAGATTTTACGGTTACTCTCGGTTCGGGCGAACGGTTTACGCTGTCAGAGCAGCGAGGCCGGAACATCGTTCTGTTCTTTTACCCTCGGGCCTTTACTCCCGGATGCACGGCCGAGGTCGGGGGATTTTGAGAGTCGTATGATGATCTCTCTGCCGGAAATGCGGTCGTCATCGGGATTAGTACCGATAGCGTGGACAGAGTGAAGCGCTTCGGTGAGGCCGTCGGAACTCCTTTCGACCTTGGGAGCGATGCTGCGGGGGAGATACGCCGGCTGTTCGATGTTGAACGCCGGTTCGGGCTGGGTACGTCTCGCGTTACTTACGTTATTGATGGCGACGGAGTCATCCGTCGCGCGTTCCACGATGAGTTCCGGGTAGCGAGCCACGTTCAATATGCGCTGCGGGCGCTCGAAAGCCTTGCTTAGGCCGGGATTTCCCATATTGGGAGTCTTCAGGCTCAAGGGGCAGCCCAAACGAGATGTTAGCATCATAGTCAGGTCCTGCAAGGCCAGTCAATCGCCGGTCTATCCGATAAGAGATGCGTTTGCAGTCGTAGAGCACCCTTCTTGTCCGTCTTCATCGTCCTCGTGTCCCCTGCCAGTGGGGTGAAAGCGCATTGAAGACAAGGCGACTCCCTGGAGCGCTCTCCTTCTTGGCAAGATCGTGGTTGTACCCTCCCTCAGCTTGGCGCCGGCGATAACCGGCCGATACGATCCAACACTCCCTGGAACAACCGTCGAGGAACCGACATCTCGGATAACTGAAAGATCAACCACCGGGAGTGCCGCACCAGACGGCCTCCCATCTTGATCAGCTTGACCTGCACGCTCCGCAGCGACCAGTGCTTGACCGCCTTGGGCAGACACAGCCGGCGAAGGAAGTTCCCAAGGTTGTACGCCAGGACGAACAGAGATAGACGCACCCGGTTGGCCACGAACCGATGGCACGACAGCCGAGTCCAGTTCAGCGCGTACTTCCCCTCCTTGATCCACTGCTCGGCTGTCCCGCGACCATTGTAGAATCGCACCACTCCTTCGGGGCCAGCCGTCATGCTCGTGACTATGAAGCCCACCCGGGGGAATAGCTCTCCCCTATGCCACTCCACCTTGGCCACCACCCGCCGAGCGCGGTCCCAACTCCCGGCACGATACCAGAAGTCGTCGTATAGGATCACTGGACGCTTCGGCGGCCTCCCCACAGGCCTCCTGAGCAGAGGGGCGATCTCCCGTTGCAGCACCTCGTTGCCGGGGAGTCTTATAGCGTAAAGGACGTGCCGCTCCTCGAGGTACTCATAGATGTCCGGCTTGGCGAATGCGGCATCGGCACGAAAGTACCGCCGCACTCCTGTCGCCCCGTAGCGGGACAGGATCGGATCCAATACATCACGCCACCTGTGCGCGCTATGTACGTTCCCCGCACGGAGCATCGCCCCCTCGCAGTCACCGAACTGGTTGAACACGAACAAAGGGTGATAGCACGTGCTCCCAAAGTGACCGTTGTACGACGCTCCCTCCTGTCCTCCATGTACCGGACTCTCCGAACTGTCCATGTCCAAGATCACCCGCCGGTGCGCTGTGTGCGTCATCGCCCGGTCCACCCACGTAGCGTTCACTCGGCCCAACCCTTCCACGTTGCCGTCTTGGGTAAGCACCTCGGTCTCGAACCGGCTGATGGTGTTGGTGCTGGCGGCCGGTCTCTCAGGACCACCTCGCCGTCCAACGACTACCCGCATCGTCGGGTCCTGGGCCAACCGTTCAGCGTCGTTGGTATCCTCGTAGCCCGCCAGACGACTGTACACCGACTGCCTGAGAAGGCCCACCAATCGGTGCTGCACGTTACGACCGCCACGGCTCTCCTGCAGACACTCATTCGCCGTCTCCGTCAGCCCCAGTGCATCGTCCAACTCGCGGCAGGCCAGCAGCCCAGCGTCCGAGGTGATGGTAGCGCCGCGAAACTCCAACCGTACACGTCGGTCGAAACGGAGCGTGGCGCGGGGGTTGGTGCTTTCACCCATTGGGTGCCTCCTGAGTGGGTACGTTATCAAGAACTAGAGTAGTCGCTCACGACCAGTCTAGCACTCATGATAACCACTGTGCTCTGCTATTCGGCTACATCGGGTATCGCTGTTGCTGATTACGGCAAGCCCTGCAGGGTTGATATGGGAAATGTGGGTTAGGATAGACGGCTAACCAGTACTGGACTCGCTGGGACGCTTCATTCTCACCGTCGAGTGCTGTCTCTCCGGCAGTTGATTCGAAAGAGTTGCCTCGTCACCTATGACAGTTTGTTGACGAGGTCATGGCGTGGGAGCCGGACCCAGCACGCGGTAGCCGAGGTTGTCATCGGTACGCTCGGAGGTTGGGAGAACCTCGACGACTACGTTGGACAGTCCAACCACATCTCCATTTTCGTCGAAGCTGTAGTCGTCGCCGATGGCCCCTGTCCAGGTAATGTTGTTCAGACAGTCTCGGAAGCCGTCGACGTCCTGGTCGTCGTTGGTCTGCTTCAGGCACTCGGCAGCGATGTATACGTCGTCGTAGGCGGAACCCTGGAACCAAGGCAGTGAAGCAACCTTACCGTAGCGGGCCTTGAAATTCACCAAGAACTCCTTGCCGGCGGGGCTGGCTAGGTCGGGGTTAGGAATAACGGCCTTCAGGCCCGTAGCGGCTTCACCGGCGATGCCCAGGGCGTCTGGGGATGTGGGCACGATCTCGGAGTAGATTGGGCCGTCGTACCCCAACTCGCGGGACTGCTTGATGATGGTGCCACCGGAGGCCTCGCCCTGGGCGGCCAAGAGGAGCGCGTCTGGGTTCTTCTCGAACAGCTTTGTCAACTGGCTTCGGAAGTCGATAACGTCGGAGGAGTAGCCTTCCGCGGCCACCACGGAGCCACCCAGCTTCTCGAACTGCTCAACGACGGCGCGGCGCGTACCTTCGGCATAGTCGGTCGACTCGGTGATAGTGGCGATACTGCGCCTTCCGTCAACCCAGAGGGTGTTGCCCATGTCGGTGCCCAGCCGAAGGTCGTTGATAGCTGTTCGGAAGATGTAGTCGCCCGCGGAGGCGATGTCTGGGCTTGTGGCGGAAGCGGAAAGAAGGACGACACCGTCTTTTTCGGCGAGTGGGGCGGCTCCGAGCATCGAGCCGCTGCACGTCGTGCCCAGGATTATTTTGACACCGTCCACATCGGTCAGCTTGTTGTAGGCGGTGATGGCGTCCTGGGCCCCGCACTTGGAGTCCTCGACGATGAGCTTCAACTCCCGACCGTTGATACCACCGGCCGCGTTGATCTCCTCCACGGCAAGCAATTTGGCCTGATGCAGGGGATTGCCGTAGGACTCGGCGACTCCGGTGAGGGCATCCATTGCGCCGATGGTGAAAGGCTCGTCGGAGTCTGAACCACAGGCGAGAACTAAGAGCATTGGCAGACCAAGCAGGACAATCTTTTTCCACCACATGGAGATTACCCCCTCTAGACTATGACAATTGTTCATTAACTCACATGAAAGATTGTCTCATTATTGTCAACCCTCTGATTCTCATTTGGATGCGTACCATCCATCTATACCAGGATTTCCCATATTGGGAGTCTTCAGGCTCAATGGGCAGCCCAAACGAGATGGTAGCATGATATTCGGGTCCTGCAAGGCCAGTCAATCGCCGGTCTATCCAATAAGGGATGCGATTCTTGCCGTGAACCATGATTCTTGTCCGTCTTTGTCGTCCTCGTGTCCCCTGCCAGTGGGGTGAAAGCGCATTGAAGACAAGCCGACTCCCTGGAGTGCTCTCCCCCTCTTGGCAAGATCGTGGTTGTACCCTCCCTCAGCTTGGCGCCGGCGATAACCGGCCGATACGATCCACCACTCCCTGGAACAACCGTCGAGGAACCGACACCTCGGACAACTGAAAGACCAACCGCCGCGCGTGCCGCACCAGACGGCCTCCCATCTTGATCAGCTTGACCTGCACGCTCCGCAGCGACCAGTGCTTGACCGCCTTAGGCAGACACAGCCGGCGAAGGAAGTTCCCAAGGTTGTACGCCAAGACGAACAGAGACAGACGTACCCGGTTGGCCACGAACCGATGGCACGACAGCCGAGTCCAGTTCAGCGCGTACTTGCCCTCCTTGATCCACTGCTCGGCTGTCCCGCGACCATTGTAGAAACGCACCACTCCTTCGGGGCCAGCCGTCATGTTCGTGACGATGAAGCCCACCCGAGGGAACAGCTCTCCCCTGTGCCACTCCACCTTGGCCACCACCCGCCGAGCGCGGTCCCAACTCCCGGCACGATACCAACCGGGATTTCCCATATTGGGAGTCTTCAGGCTCAAGGGGCAGCCCAAACGAGATGGTAGCATCATAGTCAGGTCCTGCAAGGCCAGTCAATCGCCGGTCTATCCGATAAGAGATGCGTTTGCAGTCGTAGAGCACCCTTCTTGTCCGTCTTCATCGTCCTCGTGTCCCCTGCCAGTGGGGTGAAAGCGCATTGAAGACAAGGCGACTCCCTGGAGCGCTCTCCCCCTCTTGGCAAGATCGTGGTTGTACCCTCCCTCAGCTTGGCGCCGGCGATAACCGGCCGATACGATCCAACACTCCCTGAAACAACCGTCGAGGAACCGACACCTCGGACAACTGAAAGATCAACCACCGGGAGTGCCGCACCAGACGGCCTCCCATCTTGATCAGCTTGACCTGCACGCTCCGCAGCGACCAGTGCTTGACCGCCTTGGGCAGACACAGCCGGCGAAGGAAGTTCCCAAGGTTGTACGCCAGGACGAACAGAGACAGACGCACCCGGTTGGCCACGAACCGATGGCACGACAGCCGAGTCCAGTTCAGGGCGTACTTACCCTCCTTGATCCACTGCTCGGCTGTCCCGCGACCATTGTAGAATCGCACCACTCCTTCGGGGCCAGCCGTCATGTTCGTGACGATGAAGCCCACTCGGGGGAACAGCTCTCCCCTGTGCCACTCCACCTTGGCCACCACCCGCCGTGCCCGGTCCCAACTCCCGGCACGATACCAAAAGTCGTCGTATAGGATCACTGGACGCTTCGGCGGCCTCCCCACAGGCCTCCTGAGCAGAGGGGCGATCTCCCGTTGCAGCACCTCGTTGCCGGGGAGTCTTATAGCGTAAAGGACGTGCCGCTCCTCGAGGTACTCATAGATGTCCGGCTTAGCGAATGCGGCGTCGGCGCGAAAGTACCGTCGCACTCCTGTCGCCCCGTAACGCGACAGGATCGGATCCAATACATCACGCCACCTGTGCGCGCTATGTACGTTCCCCGCACGGAGCATCGCCCCCTCGCAGTCACCGAACTGGTTGAACACGAACAAAGGGTGATAGCACGTGCTCCCAAAGTGACCGTTGTACGACGCTCCCTCCTGTCCTCCATGTACCGGACTCTCCGAACTGTCCATGTCCAAGATCACCCGCCGGTGCGCTGTGTGCGTCATCGCCCGGTCCACCCACGTAGCGTTCACTCGGCCCAACCCTTCCACGTTGCCGTCTTGGGTAAGCACCTCGGTCTCGAACCGGCTGATGGTGTTGGTGCTGGCGGCCGGTCTCTCAGGACCACCTCGCCGTCCAACGACTACCCGCATCGTCGGGTCCTGGGCCAGCCGTTCAGCGTCGTTGGTATCCTCGTAGCCCGCCAGACGACTGTACACCGACTGCCTGAGAAGGCCCACCAATCGGTGCTGCACGTTGCGACCGCCCCGACTCTCCTGCAGACACTCATTCGTCGTCTCCGTCAGTCCCAGCGCATCATCCAGCTCGCGACAGGCCAACAGTCCGGCGTCTGAGGTAATAGTGGCACCGTGGAACTCCAACCGTACACGTCGGTCGAAACGGAGCTTGGCGCGGAGGTTTGTGCTTTCACCCATTGGGTGCCTCCAGAGTGGGTACGTTATCAAGATCTAAAGCAGTCGCTCACGACCAGTCTAGCACTCATGATCACCACTGTGCTCTGCTATGCGGCTACATCGGGTAGTTCCGTTGCTGATTACGGCAAGCCCTGCAGGGTTGATATGGGAAATGTGGGACCAAAGGTCGTCGCTCAGATATAATTTTTTCTCCTTCCTGTACCAGGAAGAAGTCTGAAGAAGGTCAGGAAGAGTTTTCCCGCAGCCTGCTAGGGGCAGCCGACACCCCAAGTGGTCTTTCGTATACCCGATGGACTACGGCTTCTTGAAAGGGACCACAAGCAACGACGGAGCCGGTGTTGACATCTGGCGCGGCAGCCTTGGAGATGAGGCGTTGGCCGGGGTGGTCCTAACCGTCGATGTCCTGAAAATGATTGCGAGATGAAGCTGCTGGTGGGGTGTACTCCCGATGAAGCCGAGACGGCACGGCGCATGCACGCTGACGGCTCTCAAGCGGCTTCCTTGGTACTCAGGGAGTAGCCAAAAGCCGTCAGCTACTGCTCAATCTTGGGAAACGGGTCCTCTTCGCTTACCCGAGCCTGCGCCTCGCCTATGACCAAGCCTCGGGACATCTTCCCGCCCCACAGGCTCTTGACGTAGTTGATGACGGCGACGATCTCTTCGGGGCTCAGCTTCTTTCCGAACGGTGGCATCCCGCTTCTGAACTTCGGCACTTCCGGCGATTCGAAGATCGAGCCGCCGAGACTCACCGTCCTGTAGAGCGTGCCGTCTCCGTGGTGCCAGGTATGGCCGTCCCCGTCGAGCGGCGGCGCCGGGAGCACCCCGCTCGGCATGGGGATATGCCAGTCCGGCTGGCCCTCCCCGACCTCGCCGTGGCAGACGGCGCAGTTCTCCCCAAATATCGCCTCCCCCCTCTCGAGTTCGCTCTGCCTGCAGCCGGAAAGGAGCACGGCTGCCATCGCAATCGCCGCGAATGCGGCGTATGTCTGGATGCGACTCATGAGAAAAGCGAAGAAGGGCAAGAATCCGACATATTGTCAGCGGTTCGATTCGTAGACAACAAGCCTTCGACCGATTCTAGCAGAAGCCAACACACTCAGCCGACCCGGGCCCGCAGTCCTCGGCACCCAGATTCCCCACCTAACATAGTTGGTGTGGCCTTCGTGGATTTACGCCCGTGTTGAGTATCGATTCGGTGGTTCCATATGGTCGGATCGGGCCGTAGGTAGGACCTTGGCCGAAGACTTTGAGGGTATGGGCAGCGTAGCCGCACCGATTATGGCTGTCCTCAGGCCGAAGAAGGCATGGCCCAGCCTGGGCGACCTTGCTGAGTCGCCTTCAACCGATGCACAGACAGGACCGCTTATGGTTGGTACGGCTCGGCGGACAGCGCCAATATCCTCTGACGTGCCCTGATCAACAACTCGTATGAGGGATGGCCCCGCGCCAGACGGATGATCAGCTTCCTGGCGTGTCGCATCACCCGGCCCGGAAGGGCGATCAGGGCGAAGCGCACTGCCTTGAGACGCTTGCTCACCCACTGTCCGCCCAACACCAGCCGCTTCATCGCAGAGCTCAGGTTGAAGGCCAGCACCGCTATGGCCCACCATGCGGCGTTGGCTCCGAACAGCCCCGACGGGAGCCTGCCCGCAGCCAGGTCACTCTTCAGGACGCTGTGGACCTGCTCGCCTTTACCGCATCTCTGCCTGTACCACCGGATCGTCTCATCTCCCGGAAGGTCTCGGTTGGTCACCAACCCGGAGACCTTGTGCCAGGCTCCGCCGGCCAGCCTCATCACGGGGAAGGGTAGCTCCAGCTGCAGTTCCATTCCCGGCAGAGGCTGTTCGCTCAGCGGCTCCCTGATAGCGATGAACCGGTATTCAGGGTTCTTCTTGCTGTAGGCTATCCAGTCTGGTACGAAGTTCACCTCCGCCCACTGTTGACCTGTCTCGACCCAAGTGGCGCCCAGTCTGCGGTGCGGGGCATGCCAGTCTTGTTCGGCAACCTCGGACACCGCGCGCCTGAACTCCGGCGTCACGTTGAGCCCTACCGCAAACTCGATCACTCCGAAGCGCTCGTCTCTGCCCTCGGCGCAGTACCGCAGCAACTCGTGCTGATACCCAGCCGCGTCCGACCGCAGCATCACCTTGTCCACCGCACAAGGCAGATGCTCCAACGCTTCGGTCAACACTCGCAGTTGCTGATAGCCAGCAGGTACGTTGCCGTCCCGAAACTCCGAATGCACTATCAACTCAGCCTCGGCCCAGTAGGTCGTCAGAGGCTGATACGCCTTGTACTTCTTGTAGCTGTAGAGCGCCTGCTGCTTGTGCGTCTCCACCAGCGTGGCGTCCATGTCCAACGTGGCTTGAGCGCAGGGCGAACGGCTCTGTACGAAGCTCACCATATCGGCGTTCACTTTATGCAGCCCCCCCAGCGCTTCGTTGGGTGAAGGTATGAACGCTCTGTGAGCTTCCCGACTGGACTCCTCGCCCGCCTCGTGGAATCTCTCCAGGTACCGGAACACCGCCGACTCCGATGGCATGCTCCGCCGACGCTCTACACGCCATCGCTCTTCCAACGCTCTACGCTCTCGACGACCCATCCCATAGCTCTCGACTTCCCGAAGCACCCTGCACAACCCCGCGTCCTTCTCCAGAACATCCAGATCGACCACTGACTCACCGCCTGCCAGGTTCAGCAGTATCAGCGAGCTGACCACTTGGCTGTCCGTCCAGCCCTGACCACACTCCCGCAGTCCCACGTGGCGCTCTACCGACGACCTCAAACCTGCTGCGTGCATCAACTCCAAGTACGTCATCATGCCCGCCATCGCCGTCATGCCCGGCGAGCTCTTCTCCTGCTCGTACTGGAACGGCAGAACCCCTTGCTTCATAATAGGTGCACCTCGTTGGTGATCGTTTCTCTCTTCCAAGAAACATCTTAGCCCCCTTCACGGCGGGCTCCAACGAGGTCTTCTTCTTCTCTAGGTGGGGAATCTGGGTGCACGGCCCTTGATATCTACGAACGCCAGTGCTAGTATCTCCGCATGGACGAACGACCACAGACCGCAAAGCATGCCGGGGGCCTTGTCATGGTACTGGCGGCTCCGCGCGTGGGGTTGCTCGCCCTGGGCCAGCCGAAGGGCCGCCTTACTGGCTGGAGCCTCGAAGGAGTGTCTCATTCTGTCTCGTTCGCGTCTGACTCTATCTTGTCCGTGCCTCATTCTATCTCGCTTGAGCCACGCGCTGTCTCGCAGGCCAAAGCTAAATGAGACAAGATGTTACAAAATGAGACAATCGCAAAGGGGATCCGGCCCCTCCTGATGCGCAGGATGCGATTGCTAGACGAGGCTGGCCGGCGACCTTCCGCAGTTGACACTCGGGCCGGCTCGCCAATACCATATGTTCTACACCACCCCTGCTTCACCGGAGGGTCGAATGACCAACCAGCCCAGCGAAAAAGCCACGGCCAAGATGCGCAAGTTCGTCGAGAAGTTCACGGCTAAGTCCGGGACGTTCACCCATCCCGACGCGGAAGTCACCGAGTCCGTAATCCTGGGGCTCGCCGCCAACGTCGACGAGGTGAAGGCGCCCCTCTGCCCCTGCCGCTTCTACCCCGACAAGGCAGAGGAGGCGAAGCACCGCACGTGGAAGTGCGCCTGCGACGACATGCAGATTTACAAGTACTGCCATTGCCTGCTCTTCGTGGACGAGGAGGGCCTGCCCATAACCGAGTACCTCCCCGAAGACCACGAGGGCCGGCAGATGTATGGGCTGGTCAAAGACCCTCTGCCTGACAAAGGCCGCCCGATGCGGGACAAGTGGGAAGAGCGGGAGAAGGAGCGCATCGAGCGCCCGTCCTGAGGGGAAGCGGCCCCCGGCAGACATTCATTACCAGGAGAAATACCAGTGAGCAAGCCTTTCGCCGTCACCGATGCGACCTTCGATCAGGAAGTGCTACAGTCCGACACGCCGGTAGTCGTGGACTTCTGGGCCGAGTGGTGCGGCCCCTGCAAGGCCATCGCCCCCGTGGTGGAGCAGCTGGCCGTAGAGTACGATGGCCAGGTGAAGATGGCCAAGCTGGACGTCGACTCCAACCCCTCTACCCCTAGCGCCTACGGCATCCGAGGCATCCCCGCCCTGCTCATCTTCAAGAACGGAGTCGTCGCCAAGCAGGTCGTCGGTGCGGTCCCCAAGGCCGTCCTGAAGAAGCATATCGACTCTGCGATAGCTGGGTAGTCCTCCATCCATCGCCGGCATGACAAACTCCCTCAAGACCGGCACATGATGGACGAAGACCTGGCGTACGCGCCGGCCACCGACCTGCTGGGGCTCATCGCGGCCAAGCAGGTCTCCCCGGTGGAGCTCACCGAGCTCTACCTCAACCGCATCGAACGGCTCGACTCACGTCTGCGGTCGTTCATCCTTGTCGCCGGCGACCAGGCCATGGCATCGGCCAAGGCCGCGGAGAGCGCCGTTCTCAGAGGCGACACCCTCGGAGCCCTGCACGGTCTGCCCATCTCCATCAAGGACACGCAGATGACCGCCGGCATCCGCACCACGCAGGGGTCGCTGCTATTTAAGGACAGGGTGCCGCAGCATGACTCGGCGGTCGTGGAGAGGGTGCGTGCCGCCGGGGCCATAATGCTGGGCAAGACCAACGCCCCCGAATTGGGGTTCGTCGGCACGTGCCAGAACCGGCTCGGCCCCGATGGCGCCAACCCCTGGGACACGAGCCGTACGCCCGGTGGCTCCAGCGGCGGCGCGGCCGCTGCCCTGGCGGCCTATCTTTGCCCCCTGGCAACCGGCAGCGACGGAGGGGGCTCCATCCGCATACCAGCCAACTTCTGCGGCGTCTACGGAATCAAGCCCACCCAGGGCAGGGTGTCCGCCTATACCGGCGTCGAGGGCCCGCCGATGCCCAACATGTTCTCGCAAAACGGCCCACTGAGCCGCACGGTCAGGGACGCTGCACTGCTGCTCAGGGTGCTTGCGGGGCGCGACCCCAGGGACCCGACCACGCTCAGGGAGGCGCCCCCAGACTTCGAGGCCGCGGTGGACTCGGACATCAGCGGCTTGCGCGCCGCGTGGAGCCCCGACTTCGGCTTCGCCGACGTGCACCCGGACGTGGCGGACGTGACCTACTCGGCAGCCCGCGTGTTCGAAGACCTGGGTTGTCACGTCGAAGAGACGACGCTGAAGCTAGACCCTCCGTACGACACCTACGGAGCGCTCATGACAGCCGACTCATACGCCAAGTACGGCAAGTACCTACCGTCCCACGGCGATATGCTCACGGGCTACGGCAGGTTCTTCATCGAGCACGGATTCAAGGTCACTGCTGCCGACTACGCCCGTTGCCTCGGCATGGTAGACCGGCTGAAAGCCACGATGAGCGACCTGTTCGAAGACTACGACCTGCTGCTCTCTCCCACGGCGTGCTTCCCCGCCTTCCAAAACGGCGAGTACCCTGGCGAGGTGTCGGGAAAGTCAGCCTTCCCAGACCAGTACTTCAACGGCGCGTTCACCATGCCCATCAACGCCATCGGACACACGGCGGCCACAGTGCCGGCTGGCTTCTCTTCGGACGGGCTGCCCATCGGGCTGCAGATCGTAGGCAGGAAAGGCGCCGAGGAAGCTGTCATAGCCGCGTCGGCCTCTTTCGAGCGCGCCCGCCCATGGGTCCAGAACAGGCCGCCGGTCTCCTGACCCAAGGCGCCGCGCCGCTACGTCACCGAGGCGATGGCCTCGATAACGGCGTCGACGCTGCCGGGCAGCTCCACCGGGCTGTTTGCCAGCAGGGACTCCACCCCGGGCAATGTCCTGCCATGGTAGCCAATCTTGAAGTCGATGAACTTCAATCCGCTCGCCGTCGATAGCACTACCACCCTGTCGTCCCGTTCGATCTCGCCCCTGGCGACCAGCTTCAAGAGCGCCGCCAAGGCGACGCCGGTCTGCGGACAGCTAAATAGGCCTGTGGAGTCGGCCAACGCAGCCGCATGGGACAGCTCATTCTCGGTAGCCTGCTCCACCACGCCGCCTAACGCCTCAAGGACCTTGATGGCCCTGGGCGCGCTGACGGGGTTGCCTATCTGTATGGCCGTGGCCAGGGTGGGCTTGGCGGGCGCCGGCTCGAACTCCGCGAATCCCTTGAGGTAACTCCGGTACAGAGGGTTGGCGTTGGCCGACTGGGCGCAGACTATCCGGGGGAGCCTCTGTATGATGCCCAGCTCCTGCATGAGTTGGAACCCAAGGCCAACAGCGGTCACGTTGCCCAGATTGCCGCCCGGCACGATTACCCAGTCGGGCACCTCCCAGTCGAACTGCTGCACGATCTCCAGGCTGATCGTCTTCTGCCCCTCGATGCGCAGCGGGTTCACCGAGTTGGCCAGATAGAAGCGCTTGTCCCGGCTGAGCTGTTCCACGACCTCCATGCACCCGTCGAAGTCGGTGTCCAACGCGAGCGTCAGCGCTCCGTTCGATGTCGGCTGTATGAGCTGAGCGGGAGTTACCTTGTCCTTGGGCAGCACGACTACCGCCGGGATGCCTGCCGCCGCGCAGTAGGCCGCTACCGACGCCGACGTGTCGCCCGTGGACGCGCATACCACGGCATCCACGTTGCCGCCGCTGCTGATTATCTCCTTCACCGCCGAGACCAGGACCGTCATGCCAAGGTCCTTGAAGGAGCCCGTATGGCTGCTGCCACACTGCTTGATCCACAGGTCCTCCAGGCCCAAGGACTCTCCGAACCGCACGGCCCTATGCAGGTTCGTCCCCCCCTCGTACAGCGACACGACGTTCGCGTCGTCGATGCCTGGGAATACCAGCTCCTTCTTTCCCCATACACCGCTGCCGTAAGGGAACTGGGTCCTCATGTAGCGCTCGTCGAAGAGGCGCATCCACGCCGCCGGGCTGCGTCTCTTCAGAGAGTCGACGTCGTGCGCGACCTCCAGCAGCCCGGAGCAGGTCGGACACCGGTACACGATCTCCGTCACCTCGAAGCGGCCTTCGCAGCCGCTGGCACACCGGAACCATGACTCATAGGTCGGCATCGCTCACCTCGCTCACCACCAATCGACAATGCCGCACCGGACTACACGACGCGCCGGCACGAGACATATGCCTCCGACTTTCATTCTAAAGAAACTAAGCGCCCCGCACACGATCTCCCAAGCGCCGCTTCTATGCGGTGATGACGTGTTCGGCCAGCCTCTCCTTGAACACGGCGAGGCGCTCGGCCATGTCCATCAGTGGCTCTTCCCAGCCGTCGCGCAGCTTGCCCAGTTCCAGACGGAGCTGTGTGTGGCCCACGCTGACCTCGCGCCCCAGGAGTTTCCGCAGCGCCGGGGCGGCGCCCCCAACGTCGTCATGCAGGCGAAACACGATGTGGCCGTTCTCCCTGGCAATCGAGCCAACGCCCGCCCGCTGGGCGCGCACCTTGAGCCTCGCCATGTACATCAGGTTGCCGACCTGCGCCGGCAGCGGCCCGAACCGGTCCGCCATCTCCTCCTCCAGTTCGTCCGCTTCGTCCATCGAATCAAGCGCGCCGATGCGCCGGTACAGGCTCAACCGTGATGGTAGATCCTGGACGTACTGCTGCGGGATGTTCGCCGGAACGCCAAGGTCGATCCTCGGCTTTGCCTCAGCGGCTCCCAGCAGTGTCTCCCGTGCTTCGGCCATCTGCTCTCCGGCGATGCCGTCCAGGTCCGGACTGTCGCCGGACGCGACCCTTGCTCTAACCTCCTCTACCGCCTCCCCAAGAAGGCGGGTGTACAGGTCGAAGCCCAAGGCGTGTATGTGGCCGCTCTGCTCGGAGCCAAGGACATTGCCCGCCCCCCGGATCTCCAGGTCCTTCATGGCGATCTGGAAGCCGGCGCCAAGCTCGGAGGCCGCCAGCATGGTGCGCAGCCTCTTCTCCGCCGTCTCGGTCAAGCTGCGCGACGGCGGTATGAGCAGGTAAGCGTACGCGCGCCGCGCGCCCCTCCCCACCCTACCCCTTAGCTGGTAAAGCTGGGAAAGGCCGAAGGTATCCGCCCGGTTGACGATCAGGGTATTCACGTTGGCGATGTCCAGCCCGGACTCGATGATGGTCGTGCATACCAGGACGTCGAACTTCTCCTGGGAGAAGTCGAGCATGGCGCGCTCGAGCTTCTCCTCCGGCATCTGCCCGTGGGCAACGCCCACCGTCGCCTCCGGTACGAGCCGCTGTACGTAGCCGGCCATGTAGTCGATGTTGTGCACGCGGTTGTGCAGGAAGTAGACCTGGCCCTGCCTGTCTATCTCCCGGCGGACCGCCTCCCGGATCAGGTCGTCGCTGAACTCCGACACGTAGGTCTTGATCGGCAACCGCTCCTCCGGCGGCGTCTCGATCGTGCTCATGTCGCGTATGCCCGCCAGCGACAGGTGGAGCGTGCGCGGGATGGGCGTCGCGGTGAGGGTCAGAACGTCCACCTCGTGACGCATCTGCTTGAGGCGCTCCTTGTGGGCCACGCCGAAGCGCTGCTCCTCGTCTATGACGACCAGTCCGAGGTCCTTGAACGCTACGTCCTTCTGTACCAGGCGGTGCGTACCGATGCATATGTCTACGCTGCCCTCGGCGAGGCCCTCGACCACGGCCCTCTGCTCCTCCCTCGACCGGAAGCGGCTCAGCACGTCGACAGCCACCGGGTAGGCGCGCAGGCGCTGGGAGAAGGTGACGTAGTGCTGCTGGGCCAGCACAGTGGTCGGAGCCAGGATGGCCACCTGTTTGCCGTCCATAACGGCCTTGAACGCCGCCCTGAGCGCCACCTCCGTCTTGCCGTACCCCACGTCTCCGCACACAAGTCGGTCCATGGGGCGGGCACGCTCCATGTCGCCCTTCACCGCGACGATGGTCTCCTTCTGGTCAGGCGTCTCCTCGAACGGGAACGAGTCTTCCAATTCGACCTGCCACGGACCATCGCCAGCAAAGCTCTGTCCCTCTGCGAGCTCGCGGGCGGCGTACAGGGCGACGAGCTCGGACGCCATCTCTCGGGTGGATCTGGCTACCCTGGCCTTGGCGCGCTTCCACTCCTGGCTGCCGAGCCGGGTCAGCGAGGGGGGCCTGTCCATCGGAGCGACGTAGGGCGCCACCCGGTCCAAGTGGTCAACCGGAACGTAGAGCATGTCGTTCTGCGCGTACTGGATGATCAGGAACTCCCTGTCCCCGTCATCCCGGGGATTGCGGCCCGTACCAGTGAAACGCCCTATGCCATGCTCCACGTGCACGACATAGTCGCCGGGCTTGAGCTCCGAGACCAAGGCGGCCTGGCGGGCGGTGCGCCGCCTGATCGACCGCCTCTGCTTGGCAGCGCCGAATATCTCGTGGTCGCTCAGAACGACCAGCTTCCCTCTCCCGACGGTGAGAGCGAACCCCTCGCTAAGCCCAGCGCCCGGCGCATGCAGAACCGTGACCGCGCCCTCGGCTGGAGGCAAGTCTAGGCTGTCGAGCCTTACAGGGTCCACGCCGTACTCGGCAAGTATCTCCGAGAGCCGCTGCGGCACCGACGTTACCGCCAACACCCTGTGCCCCTCGCCGGACAGGTGCGCCACCTCTTCGGCCAGCGCCGACGCGTCCCCGTAGAACTCAGGCGCCGACGCGAAGGGCATCATGAAGACATCGACCCCGCTCAGCTCCTGGGCGCCCCAGGGAGTGACGTCCAGCGTCCGGGCACAGGCAGCCATAGCGGCCTCCACCTCCGGCCATGACAAGTGCGACGACGGGATCCCGTCCGGGACCTCGCCCCTTGACTCCTTGGCGCGCCTGAGCTCCCCAGAGCGCTCGTCGTGCTCCCGGGCGGCCTCGGTGGCGTCCCCGGGGCGAAACGTCGCGAGCAACACGCCGTCGGGGAGATAATCGAGCAGGCAACCCCTGTTGAAAAGCCCGCTGTAGAAGCCCACCTCCTCCACCTCGCGTCCTTCCGTCAGGTCGTCTAGCTCCCGGGCTATGCGCTCCCTCGTCTCGTCGGTGCACCCCGAATAGTCGACAGCCCCCACGTGCTCCGCAAGCTCGTCGCGGTCCATCAGGCCGGGTAGCGCCTCCCGCGCAGCAGTTACCTCAACGGCCTCGGTCATCTCCGTGGAACGTTGCGTCGCCGGATCGAAGAGCCGCAGCGAGTCTACTTCGTCGCCCCACAGCTCGATGCGAGTGGGGGCCGAGGCCCTGACGGGGTATATGTCCACGACGCCGCCACGCCTGCTCACGAGGCCGGGCGCGTCCACCACCGGCTCGAACCGGTAGCCGAGCCGTCGCCACGTCTCCAGCGTGCGCTCCAAGACCAACCGGTCGCCTCGCCTGACCACGTGCCGGCTTCCCTCGAACGCGTCGCGGGCAATCGTCTTCTGCGCGATGGCTGTCGTGGAGGCGACCACCAGCGGCGGGCACTCTCCCGGGTCCAGTATCGCGGCGAGCGTGCGAAGCCTCTGTACGATCGTATCGGAATCTGACACGACGCGCTCGAAGGGCAACGTCTCGGTCTCAGGAAAGTGAAGGACCGCGTCGTCGCCTGCCCAAACTACTATCTGGTCGTAGAGCCGGCGTGCGTCCTCCGGCCTGGGCGCGACGACCAAGACCGGGAGACCGGCCTGCCTCCACAGTGCAGATAGGGCGAACGCCGTAGCCTCGGACGCGACCTGCATCCGAGCGCCAAGATGCGCCCGGCCCGCGGCGGCGAGCAGGCGCTTGAACTCCGGGCTGGCCTCTAGTAGGCTCCAGAGCGCCCCGAGGCGTTGTGGCAAGTCGACAGTCCCCCTTACCCGCAGCACATGTTCTCAACACCGAAAGGGCCAGCCCGCCAAAAACGGGCTAGCCTCGCGCCATGAAGATTCTAGCACGATGGCCTTTACGCCGTGAGGCCTAACCGCCGACGCCGGAGACGCGCAGCCCGCCGCGCGCCCACAAGCGGCCGCGGCGGAATACCCTGGTGGCTCCTGGTAGCCATTCTTGCGCTCGTAGCGGCGGTAGTGCTGGCCCGGACCCTGCTCTGAGGCCAACGCTCTACGGCGAACCTCTAGAAACCTCCAAAACGGCCATCGTACCTGCTTGAAAACCCCATGGATGAACCAGATATCATAGACATACCAGTGGCGCGAACGGCGCCAAACCCATCGAGGCGAGCCGACGGCGCTTCTAGGGGGGACAGGAATGCAATCGGAAGACCGCGTCGACGAGCACACCGGGGAAGCCGCCGAGGCGAGACGGACTGACGGCGGGCTGATGTTGTCGGCAGAGCAGCTCGACGCCATGCTCGGCGAGGCGCACCGCAGCGCTTCTGCAACGCAGCCCACACGTGGCAAGAGCAGTCCTGCCATGGCAATAGACGATCTCGCGAAGGTGGTTACCGACAGCGGAGCGGGACAGCCGGGCAAGATGACCCTGCCCCTCAAAGACCTGACGCAGATGCTGAGAAAAGCGCAGTCCGAAGCGTTCAGGATGCCAAAGCGCCCAGCCGCACACGGCTCGAACGGCGTGCCGCTTGGACTCCCCAATGCCCAACAATTCGGCACTCCCCTGGGAACAGGCGTCCAGCTTGACGTTAATCTTCTGGCCAATCTGGCGCGGTGGGTCGGATTCCACAAGCGCATCCTCGGGGCGCAGCTCCTGCGCACGCTAGTCGACATCTACGCGATGACTGGACACCTCAGCCCCACCGTGACCAGCCTGCTGGTACGCGTAGAGGCGTTCGCCTTCCTTCCCGACGAGTCGGACCACCACGAAGTTTCCGACGACCATCTCTCCATCGCCCTGTTGAGCCTGCACGGCATCGTCTACGGCGCCGGGGTCCTCCCGGCCGAGCCCCCGGACCCCTTCGCAGTGGCCCGCGCATTGAGGTGGAGCGTCCCAGTGGAGGACGCCGAGAAAAAGGATGGGGACTTCGTCGCTTCCGGCGAAAGAGAGCCTGAACACGCCGCCAGCTCTCAGACCACCCTGCCCCGCGACTACGAAAGAGCGCTGTCGGCCCTGCGTAAGGCTTTCGCCGGACCCGCATCCGGCGAGGGCGCAGCGGTCCTGCTCGATCCAGAAGCCGGCGCCGGGAATGGAGCGGTTGGGACAGAGGCAAGCGAAGCGAAAGCGGTGCCTCAGGAGTCCTCTCATCCCTCCGACCTAACCAACGACGAGTGGGAGCGCATCAGGCCCCTTGTGCCCGTCACCAAGGCCGGTGGACGGCCCGGCAAGTACGGCAAGCGAGAGATCGTAAATGCAATCCTCTACCACCTGAAGACCGACTGCCCCTGGCGCGGCCTGCCGTCCGACTTGCCGCCTTGGAAGATCGCCCACCACTACTACCGTACGTGGACCGGCGAAGGCGTCTGGGGCCCGATAGGCGAGGCGCTCGGAGTGACCGAGACTGCAGCGGAGACCCGCGGCGACCGCGCATCCGGGGCCTCCCCGGAGCAGCCCGTCGAGGCGGGCACGAGCTAAGCCGAGACCCTGCCTCTGGTTCACCCATCCCGCCTCACCACGGCGCAGGGCTGCCTGCGCCCGCTGTCAACGATTGCCGGTCGCGCGCCACCCGTCTAAGCCCATTCCATGGAGCAGAGAGTGTCCTTCCAAGACGAGATGTACATGATCGCCGACGAGCTCCGCAGCATAGCGGATTCGGGGGCGCACTACGCCGAGAACGACTACGACCGTGTACGCTATGCGCGGGCCCTCTCCCTGAGCGCGCGAATCGTCGCAGCCATAGAGCAGAGGTCGGAAGACGACGTTATGGCGGAGTACGAAGAAAGCCCATCCCGGTATACGCCGTTCGTCGGCGCCGAGGCGGCTGTCTTCCGCAATGAGCGGATGCTCCTGATCAAGCGCGAAGACGACGGCCTTTGGGCAATGCCGGGAGGCGTGACCGATGTGGGCGAGACGTGGGCGCATTCGGCGGAGCGGGAGCTTCGCGAGGAGACAGGCGTGACAGGAACGGCCACGAAGCTGCTCGGCGTGTTCGACTCCAGGCTGTGGGGCAGCCGCACCAAGTATCACATCTACGCAGGTGTATGGCTGACTGAGGTAAGTGACGACCAGACCCCGATTGCGGGCCCGGAGACAACGGACGTGGGCTTCTTCTCGGAGAATGACCTACCCGATCTATCTCCGGGACACATGGGTCGGGTGCCGATGGCGTTCAAGCTCGCACGCGGTGACCTGCCCCCCTACTTCGACCCGACGGCCTGACTCTGAGATGAAAGTGGCCAGAGCTGACAGGGTAACTAGGGTATACGCCTTCGACACGGTGGCCGCAGCGCTCTCGGCGGAAGCATGCTGCGACCCTCCGGATCTTCGCACCGTAGGCGTCCACCTCTCGGAGCTGTCGCCTGACCGTGCCACCAACCCGCTGCGCAGGCGCTATCCGATACGATCGGAGGACCTGCACATCGTGACAATGGGCGCGGGCGTTGTCGTGTCCGCGACGCCGGGTTGGATTCCGTGGGTCACAGAGCTGTTCTGCAACTTGGACCCGGACGAGGCTTTCAGCCCGCGAGTGCTCGGCGAAGTGTCGAGGCGGGTGTCGTGCCAGGCATTCCGGCTGCACGGTCCCTACCCGTACAACGTGACCTCCAGCCAAGACTGGCGGGACCGCGAGGCGCCATACGGATACGCCGTCGAGGTCGGCGGCGCAGAGCTATTGGAGCCGCTAGACCCGGGGCGCTGGCCCAACGTGATATCCCCAAGGCGGGCTGCCCAAGGCCGTCACAACTTTGTAACGGCCGTTGCGATACGCGGCGAGAAGGTGGTCGCCGCGGCCGCCGCCAGCACCGACTCGGACGCCCTCTGGCAGATAGGGATAGACGTGCAGTCGGAGCACAGAGGCAGAGGTCTGGGTGCCGTCCTGACCTCGCGGGTAGCAGGCGCCGTCCTTGCTCGCGGCAAGGTGCCCTTCTACGGCTCCAGGGTAGACAACATCGCCTCTCGGCGCACGGCTCACTCGGCGGGGTTCTATCCCAGCTGGGTCTCCGTCTATACGACGGACGAGTAGGAGCAGTGAGCCTGCATCTAAGGATCCGGCCTGTGGAACAAGAGGATATCGGAGGGCTGACTGCGGCTCTTGCGCCTGGAGTTGGTGAGGCGCAAATGAGAATGCGGTTTGAGGAGAGCCTCGACGGGTATCGGGAGATTCTCGTGGCCGAACTGGACGGATGCCCCGTGGGGACCGTCAGTATGGGCGGTCACGGCTTTCCGAGACCGGGCTCGTTACGGCTGTTCGCACTCGATGTTGGAGAGGCCTTCCGAGGCCGGGGCGTCGGGACGGCTCTGGTAAATGCCGTCGAAGCTGCTGCTGCTGACCGGGCTCTAACCGAGGTCAACCTCGAGGTCGCGATCGAGAACGAGGACCCGGTCCGGCTGTACGAGCGCTTGGGGTACAAACGTCTTGGTAAGCCGGTGCTGGACCGTTGGGAGCAACCCCTTGACGACGGGGGCAGCCGATTGGTCGAGGAGCCGTCATGGGTGATGATCAAGAGCCTGGGATAGGCATGGTACACAACCGGAATCCGCGACTCTCCGTCTATGCGATAGAAAAGCAGGGATAGCTGGGCCCTTAGCGCCGCGGCCGGTTGAAGTCAATGCGCTTGTAGGCCTCCGCATACTCCATGGGCTGGCCCTCGGCCCTGCGGCGCCGCCACTCGCGCATCATCTCGCCCACCTCCTCCTCGTTCTTGCCGCCGATCTGGGATGCGTGCTGCGCAAGCGCCTTCGCGGACGTGTCCATGTGGTCCGTCACGTCGACGAACTGGTCGGGCTCCGGGTGCATCATGACCCACACCTCCGAGACCTTGTGCGGCTCCAACCCCTCCTCGAGCAGCTCCGGGAAGGTCAGGTGGTCTCGAGCCGTTGGAAACACAGCCGAAAGCGCCGCCTCGCCGGCTGCGAGGTGGTCGGGGTGTCCCACACCCATTCCGCTGTCCAGGTTGCGCTGCGGCGTAGTGCAGATGAGGATGTCGGGACGGTGCCGCCTGATCTCGCGCGCGATCTCCTTCCGCAGCTCCAAGGTAGGCTCCAGCATGGCGTCCTCGTGGTCGAGAAACACCACTTCCTTCAGGCCGAGCACCTCGGCGGCGGCAAGCTGTTCACGACGCCTTATCTGGGCCAGCTCGCGAGAGCTGATCTCCCGGTCGCCACTACCCTTGCTGCCGTCGGTACACAGAACGTAGACGACCTCCCAGCCCTCGCTGCACCACTTGGCCACGGTGCCCGAACAGCCGAACTCGGCGTCGTCGGGGTGGGCCACCACGACCATAGCCCGGCTGTATCCCTTTTCCTGCTCTTTCTCTTGCGTCACCTTTGTCTCCCCGGAAGTCTCGGGCACGTTCAACGATTGTAGGTTTTCTGTGAACTTCCTGGACGTGGTCATCTGTCCTGCAATAGGTCCTTCTTCTCAGCCGCGTCGGCGGCAGACTACCACAAGATGGTAGTACAGGCGGGCCCGCTTGTGAAGTGGCCCGCCTCACAGATACAATCTCCCGTACTCCCGTGCACACTCATGTCCATAGCTACGTCGATGAGCTCCTCTCCGTACCCAGGGCCCACCTGCGCGTCGATCTCGCCCAGGACGACGAGGGACTGAAGCTGACCTACCAGGGCAAGCCGCTTGTCGACTGCTACCTGACCAGGGAGGGGATGGCCGCCGGCGCCTACATGGCGAGGGCTCTAGGGGTACGGGTCCCGCCGCTGGGGAGCAGCGTCACGGCGCGCGTGGGGACAGGCGTCCTATTCAGGGCGACGGCAATCGCCTCGTTGGACTTCGGCAAGGAGGAGTCCATGGTGCTGCTGGAGCGGTGGCTGGAAGAGGCCGACACCCAGCGCGGCGGCACCAGCGAGGCATAGCGCGCCACCGAAACGTAATGGGGGGTATGCGAACGTGACCGAGCGCTCTGACGTAGTGGTGATCGGCGGCGGCGTTATCGGAGTATGCGCCGCCTACTACCTTGCCGCCCACGGGCGGCAAGTCACGCTCCTGGAGCGGGATCAGGTCTGCTCCGGCAGCTCCTACGGCAACTCCGGCCTGATCGTTCCCAGCCACAGCATACCCCTGCCCGTGCCCGGAGCCATCGGGCTCGCCATTAGATGGATGCTCAACCCGGAGAGTCCCTTCTACGTCAAGCCGCGCCTCGACCTCAGTCTGGCATCCTGGCTATGGCGGTTTCGCTCCAACTGCACGGAGGAGAAGATGCGCCTCGGCGTAGGGGCGCTGGCCGCGCTCAGCGGCGCCAGCATCGAGCTGTACGAAGAGATCATCGCCGCCGAGACCTTGGACTGCGGCTTCAAACGCAGCGGGATCATTATGCTGTACGGCACCCCAAGGGGCCTGGAAGACAGCCTTCACGAAGGGCACATGCTGAGCGAGTTCGGTCTCTCCCCAAAGACGATGACTGGACCCGAGGTCAACGCGATGGAATCCTCCGTGCGGCCAGATATCTCGGGAGGCGTCTACTACGAGGGAGACGGCTACCTCGACCCGCAGAAGTTCGTGACAGGGCTGGCCGCCGCGTTGCCGGAAAAGGGCGTATCCGTCCGGGAAGGGGTGGAGGTCCTCGGGCTGGACATCTCAGGAGGAAGCGTGGACAGCGTCAGCACCTCCGCGGGGACCTACCGCGCCGAGCAGGTCGTGTTAGCTGCCGGGTCGTGGTCGCCAGGCATAGTGGACGGCCTGCCCCTGAAACTCCCCGTGCAGCCGGCCAAGGGCTACAGCATGACGTACGCCAAGCCCGGAGTTAGCCCGACGAGGCCGTTGATCCTCGGAGAGGCCAGGGTCGGCGTCAATCCGATGGGCGGCGCGGTTCGCTTGGCCGGCACGCTGGAGCTCGGCGGGCTCGATCTGTCGCTGAACCACAGGCGCATAGGCGCCATCGTGCGGGGAGCGGCGAAATACTTCGTAGACGACGGCTCCCAGGCGTCGGTGGGCGACTACTGGGCCGGGCTGCGCCCATGCACCCCTGACGGGCTGCCCATCGTCGGCGCCTTCGAGGAAGTCCCAAACCTGATAGTGGCGACGGGCCACGCCATGCTCGGCATGACCCTGGGGCCTATGACGGGAAAGCTGGTCGCCGAGATAGCCTCTGGCGTCGAGACCTCGGTCGACAGTGCGCCCTTTGGCCCTGAGAGGTTTCGGTGACCGTCAGCCGTCCCTGAGCTGGGGAAAGAGCACCACCTCGCGGATGCTCCGTTGCCCGGTGAACAGCATCACGAGGCGGTCGATTCCTACGCCCAGCCCGCCGGTCGGAGGCATCCCGTGCTCCAGGGCCAGCAGGAAGTCCTCGTCAAGGCGGTCCATCTCCTCGTCGCGGTACTGCAGGTTTAGCGCCTCCTGCTGCTCCATGCGCTCCCGCTGGTCCACGGGGTCATTGAGCTCGGTGAAGGCGTTGCATATCTCCATGCCGGCGGCAAACCCCTCGAACCGCTCCACCAGCCGCTCGTCGTCGGCCCGTTTCTTCGCAAGCGGGGACATCTCCACCGGGTAGTCAACCAGGAAAGTCGGCTGGACCAGGTGGGCCTCCACGGTGTCCGAGAGGAGTTTGTCCAGCAGCCCGCCCCAGCTCACCTGGCGGCCAACGTCCAGGCCGATTCGCTTCATCTCCGTGCTGAGACTCTCTATGTCCGGGCACTCCAGGAAGTCGATGCCCGAGCGGTCCCGTACTTCGTCGCGCAGCGTGCGGCGCGGCCACGGCGGCGTCAGGTCGATGCACTCCCCCTCCACGGTGACAGTGGCCGATCCCGTCACATCCACCGCGATCCCGTGCACCAGCTCCTCAACCATCCGCATGACGTCGTTGTAGTCGGCGAAGGCCTCGTAGCTCTCCATCGTCGTGAACTCGGGGTTGTGGGTCAGGTCTACGCCCTCGTTGCGGAAGATTCTGCCGATCTCATAGACCTTTTCGAGGCCGCCGATTACGAGCTTCTTCAGATATAGCTCGGTGGCGATTCTCAGGAAGAGGTCCCGGTTCAGCGCCCTGTAGTGCGTGGAGAACGGTGTTGCAGTCCCGCCCGCCGGCACGGAGACCAGCATAGGCGTCTCGACCTCCATGAACCCTCTGGCGTCCATCATCCGCCTGAGGGCCGATACGACGCGGCTGCGTAGCGTAGCGATGCGCCGCGCCTCCTCGTTGGATATCAGGTCTAGGTAGCGGCGGCGATACCTGGCCTCGACGTCAACGAGCCCGTGCCACTTCTCCGGGAGCGGCCGCAGAGACTTGCTCAGGAGCTTCCACTGGCGCACCGCAACCGTGGGCTCGCCAGTCCTGGTGCGCATCAATGGGCCTGTTACCCCAAGCCAGTCCCCGATGTCGAGGTCGCGTATCCCCTCGTAGGACTCCTGCAGGACATTCCGCCGGAGCAGTGCCTGGATGCGGCCGTGACCGTCCTGGATGTCCAAAAAGGTCGCCTTACCCATCCCGCGCACCTGCATGATGCGTCCGGCGACCGACACGCACTCACCGGATTCCGCGTCGGCGCCCTCGCGCTCAAGCGACTCCAGGCGCGCTACGGCTTCGGCGGTGGTGTGGGTCCTTTCGACCCTGTGGGGGTACGGATCGACGCCCCTGGCCCTGAAGCGGGCCAGGCTGTCCTGACGCGCCCTGATTAGCTGGCTTTCCGGTTCGGGCACGGCTCCGGCGCCTTTACTTGATCTTCCGTATCTTGAGACTGATCACGCCGGCGGGCGTCTCGATGTCGACCTCTTCGCCGACCCTGCGCGCCATGAGTGAACGCCCTACGGGAGACTCCAGGGATATCTTCCCCTCTAGCGGAGCGGCCTCGGCGCTGCCAACGATCTTGTACATCCTCTTTTGGCCCTTGTCAGTGGTCACGGTGACCGAGGACCCGAACTTGATCACGCCATCGTCCCGGCCTTTGGAGTCCTCCACCACCACATTGGAAAGCGTCCTTTCGAGCTCCGAGATGCGCCCCTCCACGAATGCCTGTTCGTTCTTGGCCTCCTCGTACTCGGCGTTGTCCACAGTGCCGCCGGCCTCGCTTGCCCTGTGGATTCGCGCGGCGACCTCGCGGCGGCGCACCGTCATGAGGTGCTTCAACTCCTTGTCGAGGTTCATTCGACCTTCGGGAGTTAGGTAAGTGATCCGTCTACTGACCATTGGCGCGGCTCCCAATACAAAAAGACTGAGCGGCTGCCATTCTCCGGGCGGCCCGTGCCTCAGTCAGTTTTCATATTGTAGCCGTGAGCGGCGCTCTTGTAAATCTTGGTTGACACCCGGTTTGACCCCGCCTACACTTCGAGCCGCGCGGGCCGCACAGCCATACTGCCGGGGAGGTGCTTCGTGGAGCCTCAGATCGTCGCCGACTACCGGAACTACACGGGCGAGGGCCCGCTCTGGCATGACGGAGAAGACCGCCTCTACTGGGTCGACATCCCGAACGGCAAGATATTCTGGTACGACCCGGTTACCGGCGAGCACGACCTGCACTTCGAGGGACCCGTTCTCGGCGGATTCACCATCCAGGAGGACGGCGAGCTCCTGCTCTTCCTGGAACGCGGCGGCATCGCGCTTCTGAGGGACGGAGAGTTAGACTACATGATCAAGGGGCTGCCGGGCGAAGAGGAGAACCGGTTCAATGACGTGTTCACCGACTCGGGCGGGCGCGTCTTCTGCGGCACGATGTCCTTGGACTCCAGCATCCCGGCCGAACAAGGTAAGCGGCTGGGCAGCCTCTACCGCCTCGACACCGACGGCTCCATCACCAAGATACTCGACGGCACCGGCATCTCGAATGGCATGGGCCTGACCCCGGACAGGAAGGGCCTCTACTACACCGACTCGCTCGACCACGCCATCACGATCTTCGACTACAACCACGCTACTGGCGAGGTCTCCAACCGGCGCACCTTCACCGAGACCGGCGATGAAGCGTTCCCCGACGGCATGACCGTGGACAGCGAAGGTTACGTCTGGTCGGCCAGCGCCGGTGGCTGGGCCCTCCGAAGGTTCGCGCCCGACGGCAGCGAGGAGCGCTCCATCCCCTTCCCCGCCAGGCTCGTGTCCAGTGTTACATTCGGCGGCGCCGACCTGACCGACATCTTCGTCACCACCATAGGCGGCAACAACAGGGACGAGGACGGTCCGGGCGCGGGAGCGCTCTTCAGGCTGAACTTGGGAATCAAGGGCGTCCCGGAGTTCCGGTCCAAGATCAGCGTCTGAGCCGCGGTTTGCGGGGCCGACCCTAGCCTGCCAGGCTGGGCGCTCCTACAGATGAGCCCGAGCTAGCTGGAGGCGATGTACTTCGAGGGGCACTTGACGGTGACGTCGTGGCTTTCGAAGACGCCGTCGGGCCGGAGCGCACCTTCTAGGATGATCTCCGAGTGCTCGTTGAAGAAGAGGTCTGGCACCACGCCGTCGTGAATGGCCGCCAGCGTCTGCGTGCCGTCGGTAAGTGAGAACCGGGCCAGCGTCGAGTCCGACTCACGGTGGAAGGAGTCCGGCACCAGCTTGCCGCTGACCCGCACCATCTGGCCGCTACGGGCGCTCTCGTGGACCTCGCCCACCGTATAGTAGAAGCGCGTCGCGCTCTCAAAGGCGACAAAGGCAAAGTAGCCGAACGCGCCTACCAGTACCGTCACGGCAAGGAAAATCTTGATGTTGCGGGCAGACAGCAAACCGTCTTCGCGCGCCTGCGTCTGCGACAGCTCAGGGAGGCCTGCGTACTCCAAGGCCGTCCGCCTACCCACCGTCCGGGGCGGTTTGTCCCCTATCGCCAAGAGCCGACTTCAGGGTCTCTATCTCGCGCTCCATCTGTCGCTGACGCCGGGACGAATAGAAGACGTAGGCGAAGAAGCCCGCCCACGTGACGAAGAAGACGGCGAACAGGTACGGCAGGTTGGCCTCCGGACCCCGCTCCTGCAACATGGCGGCGTGAACGGGGGCATCCTGAAGAACCGCCTCACCGCCGGCGGAGCTGGCCTCCGCCGTGCGCGGCGCGCCCACGGCAACGAAGACCAAGACTGCCGCGGCTAGGGCGGCGACCCAGAAGCCGCCGCTACGAAATAGATCGATAAAGCTCGTCGACGTCAGCCTCTCCACGTCTGAGCGCGTACCTCTCTACCAGCATGGCGACGTACACCACGCCGAAGGTCACCGTGGCCACCAGCAGCGTAATCCGCATGTCGGGGGCGAGCATGCCCTCACCAGCTAGCGGGCCGATGTTCATCTCCGGGTGCTGCGTCCGCCACCACACCGTGGCGAAGTAGATGATCGGGGCGTCGATCGCTCCGATGATGGCGAGAACCGCGCCGTACCGCGCGCCCTGCGAGCCCTTGGGCCCGTAGGCCCTGAGCATCAGGTAGCCAACATAGATGAACCAGAGGATGAGCGTGGCAGTCAGCTTCGCGTCCCACGTCCACCAGCGGCCCCAGGTGGGCTGACTCCAGGCGATGCCGGTTATCAGCAGCAGGGAGATGTAGACCACGCCAAGCTCGGCCGCCGAGTAGGCGAGGTTGTCCCACTTCTGTTTCCTCGTGACAAGGTGCATGATGCTGGCAGTGAATACCACCAGGATGGAGGCCATGCCGAGCCACGCCAGGGGCACGTGGAAATAGAAGATGCGCTGGGAAATTCCGAGGTTCTGCTCCGTCGGAACCCATAAGAATACCATGTAGAGCGTCAGGGCCATCATCAGGCCCCCGGCGACTATCAGGCCACCCCTGACAAGGCTCCCGCTCCAGAGAGAAGGCACCGCCGCCGCATTCTTCACTGCTATCTGCATCATGCGCGCAATATACCATAAGGGTCTACGTATTCGCTAGGACAGGGTAGGTACGTCGGCAATAGCCAAGACTAGCAGTCTTCTACTGCATCTACGCAAATGGCCTTAGCGCCTCAGCGTGGCCACCGCGGCGGTCAGGAGCGCCACCGAGTACACGCCCAGGGCGGCCAAGTCACGCCAAAGCGCGGTTAGGTCGGTTCCGCGCAACATGATCTCGCGCAGCGCGTCGACAGCGTACGTGAGGGGTAGCACGACTGACAACCACTCGAAGAGCTTGGGCATCTGCTCGACGGGGATTATGACGCCGGATAGGAATATCTGCGGCGCGAGAACGATCGGGATGAACTGGACGACTTGGAACTCGTTGTTGGCAAAGCTGGAGATGAATATGCCCAGGCTCACTGCGACGGTGACGACGAGGAACAGTATCGCTCCAATCTCCCAGAGCGTCCCACTGTATTCGATGCGGAGGGCGAAGATGGTGAACGCAAGGATCACTGCGGTCTGCACGATCGCGAAGATGAGAAATCCGAGCATGTAACCGAGCATGATGTCGAAGCTGCCTACGAGCGTAGTCTGGAGCCTTTCGAGCGTTCCCTGAGCGCGCTCCCGCAGGAATCCGACCCCGGTCAGGATGAAGGTGAAGAACAGCACGAACACCGCGAGCAGCCCGGGAGCGACGCGGTCGAGAATGGCCCGCTGCTCGAAGAGGCTAAACCCTACGAGCGACATGACGATGAGCGGGCCTACGATCAGCAGGCCGACGGAGCGCCGGTCGCGCAGCATCTGGCGGACGATCCGCTCTGTGATGGCCAGGGTGCGGTCTACAGTCATCAGTCGTCGGTCCGGCCAAGGAAGTGTATGAACGCGTCCTCGAGGGAGGCGTCGGGGCGTCCGGTGGCTGCGCGGAGCGCGGACGGGGTGTCAAGGGCGATGACCTTCCCGTCTCGCAGAAATGCGAGACGGTCGCAGTGGGTGGCGTCATCCATCGTGTGGCTAGAGACCATGATGGTCGTGCCAGACTCGGCCATCCGCCTGAATCTCTCCCAGAAGACGGCGCGAACATCCGGGTCGAGTCCAACGGTAGGTTCGTCGAGGAGCAGCAGGGCCGGACGGTGGACCAGAGCGATCGCGAGGCTGACGCGCTGCCGCATGCCTCCGCTGAGATTGACAATCGTGTCGGAGCTTCGCGGCGCCAGTCCCACGAGGGCGATCGCCTCCTCCACGGACCAGCCGCGCGAAGCACGGTCGGACATCCCGTACATCCGCGCGAAGAAGTCGACATTCTCCCTTACCGAGAGCTCCTGGTACAGGGCGCTCAGCTGGGGCATGTAGCCTACCCGCGCCGCCTGGCGAGGGGATGGAGATTCGCCGTGGATGGCGAGCATCCCACCCTCGTGACGAAGCAGGCCTACCATCAACCTCATGAGAGTCGTCTTGCCGGAGCCATTGGCCCCTAGCACCCCGAATACTTCCCCTTCCCGCACGGAAAGCGAAAGTCCGTTCAACACCTGGAGAGTTCCATAGCTGAACGTGAGGTCACGCGCTTCGACTACGAGGTTGCCTTGCATGAGCGGAGTCTCGGTGTCCAACCTAACTGTCCGCCTGGGTGGTCAGCACAAGTGTCACCCGTACAGTGAGCAACGTTATCACATCATGCAGCCTCCCTGATTGCGACAGCCGGCCGGTCCTAGAAGCTCCTCCACGAAAAAGTGTTTCGAAGTGTTCCATTCCGCTCCCTTTCGTATCTGGGGCCTGGGACATTTGAGAGCGGTCTGGAGCGCTTTTGGGCCACGAATGGACGCTGGAAGTGCCGGTTTGAGCAAGATTGCAACGGGGTCCAGAGCGCCGACCGTTGCGGCTCCGTTGGGTGCGGATGCAAGCAATAACTTGTACATCAGCAGCATAATAGCACGGGCGTTCGTGGGCGTCAACGCCCTCCTCTCGCCAGTAACTGTTCAGTCTTGCTGAGGTCTTCTCCAACAGCATAGCGCCGACAAGGCAGACATCTTTTAGCCCGAATCCACCGAAAGACGACTTTGGGGACAGTCCTTGAAGAAGCCAGAGGGTGCTCCTCTGAATCTGGGAGAATGGTTTTGAAACAGAAAACCGCCCGGAAACAAGGAGCACCCAGTAGATGCTGCCACAGAACAATCCCGACCGTATCGGCGTCGTCTTTGACGACCACCGCCTGGTGGCCAATGCCGGCCTGCTCCTGCCGGCCACCCTTGCACAGCACCTGGGCCTGCGGGAACTCGTCGACCATCACCTCGACCTAGGCTGCGCATCGGGGCGGGCGAACACGGGGGACAAACTGCTGACGCTGGTCGCTTCCGCGCTGGCGGGCGGCGACTTCATCGACGACGCCGATGCGCTGCGTGCTGGTGGGACGGTCGGTGTTCTCGGCTGCGTGGTCAAGGCGCCATCCACCCTGGGCACCTTCCTGCGCAGCTTCCGGTGGGGGCATGTCCGTCAACTCGACCGGGTGAGCCGCCAGTTGCTGGCACGCGCATGGGCCGCTGGGGCCGGACCCGGCGACTCGCCCCTTACCATCGACCTGGACTCCACCATCTGCGAGACCTATGGACTGGACAAAGAAGGGGCGCGACACCACAACTACACCGGCGTGCGGGGCTATCACCCACTGCTGGCCATCGCCGCCGGAACCGGCGATGTGCTGATGTCCCGGCTGCGCGAGGGCCGTGCCAACACCGCTCGCGGCGCTGCCCACTTCCTGCGTGAAACGGTGGGGCGGGTGCGCTACGGTAGGGCCAGCGGCCAACTCACGGTGCGCGCCGACAGCGGCTTCTACGCCCACGCTCTCGTCGCCGTCTGCCGCGAGATGAGTGTCCGCTTCTCCATCACCATCCGCCAGCACAAAGGCCTGCGGGAGTTGATTGAGGCGATCCCCGAGCAGGACTGGACGCCGATTCCCTACTGGATGGACGGCGCCGCCGATGTGGCCGAGACCACCTATACCCCCTTCCAGAGTGAACCCGACGCCGCGCCGGTGCGGCTCATCGTCCGGCGGGTGAAGCCCACGCCCGGTTCCCAGTTGGCCCTCTTCGCCACCTACAGCTATCACGGCTTCATCACCGACCGGGACGGGGAAACCCTGGAACTGGAGGCCGATCATCGCCGCCACGCCGAGATCGAGAACGCCATTCGAGACCTGAAACACGGCGTCGGACTCAACCATCTCCCCTCGGGGCGCTTCGCCGCCAACGGCGCCTGGCTGGCGGTGCAGGTGATGGCACACAACCTCGCCCGCTGGACAGCGCGCATCGGTCTGGCCGAACGGACCGTGACCACCAAGACCCTCAGGCGGCGGGTCTTCGCTCTGGTGGGACGGATCACCCGCTCGGCGCGCCGCCTTACCCTGCATCTTCCCCAGCATTGGACTTGGGAAACCCAGTTCACTCGCGCCATGGCCCGGCTGCGAGCCATTCCACTCCCCGCCTGAACTGCCAGCCTGCAACTGACCCAACTTCCCTGAAAACTCGTGCCACCCCGGTCCCGCGAGAGTTCCCTGCTGCGTATTCTCTCGCCATCCCGCGCATCGCAGCTCCCGCAGAGGGCCATAGGGGCCCTATGCGGCGACTGAAGACCGTTCGCCGACCTCCAATCTACCCCAATGAGCCCAGCCATCTCCCCTGTAGCTCCCTCACCCACCCTGCCGCTGTCCTCACGCCGTCCATCGGTGTCCTTCGGTGGATTCGGGTTTAGGTCCCTACCCACGCGCCCATGGAAACCGGGGGCAGAGCCCCCCAGACCCCCGGCGGAGTCTGAACAGTCATTCTCGCCAAGGGAGCACCTCGGGAACGCGAGGGCATTTGCGCCCACGGGCCCGCTCGGACACAATTGGGGGCGTCCCGCCGAGGCTGCCGCCCGTCGCTCGCAATAATGGGGTAAGCGGGCGGGCCCGGGACAGGAGGGAGCGTTGACGAGACCAATGCGTATGGAGTTGGTACTCATCCGGGCGGCGCGCGCCTCGCGCTGGAACGTCTTATGAGCAGCCCGCTCGGCTTCTGGACTAGGGCGCCGCAGGCGCGGCGCACGCTCCTGTTCGCCTCGGCGACCCACGTCTGGAGCGACCTCTTCTTCGCCCTGTACGCTCCCCTACTGCCGCTCATCAAGGACGACCTAGACCTGAGCTTCACGGAAGTGGGGGTGCTCAGGTCGCTGTACGCCGCGGCGTCCACGGTGCTCCAGGTGCCGGTGGGTTTCCTAGCGGAAAGGGTTGGAGAGTTCTGGCTCCTGGTGGGCGGGAACGTCTGGGTGGCCCTGGGGCTGATCGCCATGTCCCTCGCGCCGAGCTTCGCGGCGCTCCTAGGAGCCACCCTGCTCGGCGGCCTGGGCGGCGGCACCCAGCACCCGCTCGCGTCCGGCATCGTCTCCCGCGCCTACGACACCAAGTCGCGGGCAACCGCCGTGGGCACCGTAAACTTCGCGGGCGACCTCGGCAAGATGGCCGCGCCTGCGGTCGCCCTGATCGTAGCCCTAGCCTACGGCTGGCGCGAGACTATGCTCTTCACCGGCATCGCGGCGGTCGTCTTCTTCCTGGCGTCTACGTTCGTCCGGCACAGCGTCGACATCGGCAGGCCAGAGCCCGCCGAGTCGAAGCAGGCCCCCGGCGGCGGTGCTACAGCCGGGTTCAGGATTCTCAGCGCCGTCGGATTCATCGACTCCGGGATTCGCGCCGGCGCGCTGACCTTCGTGCCCTTCATCCTCGCGGACCGGGGCATGGAGGAGTCCCTCATATTCGTCATGCTCATCCTGCTGTTGGCCGGCGGGGCGCTCGGCAAGTACGTGTGCGGCTGGTTGAGCGAGCGCCACGGCCTCATCAGCATCGTATGGGCCACAAAGGCCTTGGCGGCCGCGCTCCTGGCCGCGACCGTCGTCACGCCGATGGTCCTGATAGCGCCGCTGATGGTGCTTCTCGGCGTAGGGCTGAACGGTACGTCGTCGTCGCTCTACGCCACCGTCGCCGTCTTCACGCCCCAGGAGCGGCGCTCCCGCATGTACGGCTTCTTCTACACCACCAACTCCATAGGGGAGTTCACCGCGCCGCTCGTATTCGGGCGATTCGCGGACTGGTCAGGCATCCGCGCCAGCATGGGCCTCATGGGACTCTTCGCCGCGACCGTACTGCCCGTCAGCCTAGCCCTCCGCGCATACCTCCCCCCCGCGCCGGCACAGGATGGGCGGTGAGGGAGTATGTCAGAATCGGGATTCGCAAGATTAGAGGATGTTCAAGATCTCTAGATTAGCCAAGCGTCGACTTAAGTGGGGGACCTGGGTCAAGAGGGGCGAGGGAATAGTGTGAAGTGCGTCCGGTTGCAAGGCTAGGAGTCGTCCAGTTGAAAGGCTAGTACGCGTCCGGTTGAAAGTTCGCTCCGAATATCGGTCAGCCCTTCTCCCGCCTGAACGCCTCGTAGTAATCCTTCACACCGGCTTCGGCAGCGTTGCCGTCGTGGACGATGAGTCGCATCCCCAGGTCTAGGGTGTCGCCCCGGTCGAGCACGCCCCTGGTGCGCAGGAACGGATTGAGCGTCATCGTGCCGTAGTCCTGGACGTACCAACGCAGGTCGGCGTCCGTCGAGTACGGCATGACGGTGATGCCCGCGCTCCGGCCGTGGCCCGCGGGGCCGGACATATCGACCCAGGCCGCGTTTCCGCCGCTGATGGCCTCGCTGCCCACGCGACCCTCCGAGTCGACCAGCGCGCCACCGGCGGCGACGCTCAACGAGTCCGCCAGGCGCACCGTAAAGTAGGCGTGCCGCGTCGGCCCTATGGTTATGTCCCACTCCGTCGGCCGCAGCTGCGACCTCACGTCGATGACGTTCGCGGCCTCGCCGGGGTAGATGTCGATCGTGCGCGTCTCTCTGGCGAGCACGCGCCTCATGCCGGTGGGGCCCCACTCCTCCGGGCCCTGCCACTCCACCCCCTGCACCACCCTGAGATGGGCATCCGAAAGCTCCTCCGCGCTCTGAGACACAATCCACGTCCTGCCGGGCGCACGCCCCTGGAAGACCTCGTTGACGTACAGGTTGTAGGTGGCCTCCTCGTCCAGCTCCGAGACCTCCGGCGACAGGGCCGGCAGTCTAACAAAAAAGACGTCCGCGCCCACGGTCACCGAGTTGTGGTGCGGGTGGTCCACGGGGCTCTCGGATGTCATGGATACGCCCGAGGGCGAGTAGACGGGGTACAGGTAGCAGTGGAATATCCCCTGCGTCAGGTCGGTGACCGCCCTGCCCTTCCACGTGATCGGGTACCGCCGGGACCTGGGCGTCAGCGAGTCTGGCGCCGGGATGTCGTCGAGGCCTACTCGAAAGGCTTTCATCTCCCTAACCTCCCTATCTCGACTGGCCTCCCAGTCTTGGACGACTCGACAGCGGCGTTCGTGACCCTGATCGAATCCAGGTTGTCCACGCCCGACGTCTCAGGCTCGCGGCCCTCCTCCAGGGCGTTCAGCATCTCGGCCATCGAGCCGCCCCAGGCGTCCGGGTTCCACTGGCCCTGCATGTCGAACACCTGCCGCTGCCCGGGGTCGTCGCCGAATGAGACCGTCAGCTCAGTGCGCCCGTGAGTCAGCCCGCCAACGCGCGAGAGCAGCATCGACCCATCCGTGCCGTCCAGGTACCAGAGGTAGTGGTGCAGCGGAGCCGCCGGCGCGATGTTGTTGAAGTGCAGCGTGGACATCAGCCGCGCCTCGGGCTCGTACTCCAGCAGCATCGTGTAGATCATGGGCGAGACCGCGATTTGGCCTGGGACCATCGCCGTGACGGCTGTGACCCGCTCCGGCGTGCGGCCCGTGAAGTAGCGCGACAGGTCGACGTAGTGTATGCCGTTCTCGACGATCGTGGCGTCCGGGAAACTCAGCCACTTGATGCCCGGCTGGTCCTGGTACTGCCGGTGCACGTGAACAACGCTGTACAGGTGCCCGAGCACGCCCTTGTCCAGCAGCACCTTCATGGCCTTGTGCGCCGGCGCCCAGCGCGCCTGCTGGTTGACCATCAGCGTCACGCCCGCCTCCGCGCAGACCTCCACGATGCGCTCCGCCTCGACCAGCGTGGGCGCCAGCGGCTTCTGCGAGAGGATAGCTTTCCCTGAGGGCGCGATCTGCTCGACCAGCGATAGCCTCACCTCGGGAGTGACCGCCAAGTCGATTACGTCCACGTCCCCGCGCTCCAGCACCTCCTGCAGCCTCGTCGTCCAGAAGCCCACCCCGAACTCCCGCGCCGCCTCCCGAGCCAACTCCTCCACGACGTCGCACACCGCCGTCACGCGGAACCCGTACTTGCGGTACGCAGGCAGGTGGACGCCCCGCGCTATCCCGCCGCACCCCACGACCGCGATGCCGTACCGCTCCCGCACTTCGCGCGACGGCGTGGCGGGTAGGTAGTCCTCAGGACGCAACTCGATGCGCTTCATTTCCGCTCCAGGGTGGAGGACTTGGTGCCCCTACACGTACGTGCCATTATTGCACCAGTTGGGCCTCAGCGCTTGACCCATTGTAGCCTACTGGCTACACTTCGGGCATGCCAACTAGAGAACACAAGACGAGCGACTACCTAAAGACTCCGCAAGACATTGCCGCCTACCTGAATCCGCCATCGACGATATGGACGATGACCCCCGGCTGCTCATGAAGGCGTTTCGCAACGTGGCCGAGGCGCAGGGCGGAGTGTCCGAGCTTGCGCGCCAAGCCAAGCTAAACCGGGTCGCGCTCTCCCGCGCGCTGTCTGGACAACGCGACCCCCAACTGAGCACGATCGCGAAGGTCTCCTTCGCGTGCGGCGTGAAACTCTGTTTCTCGGCCTAGTGCCCCCAGAGCATTGCCGCAGCGCTTGCCCGCGAGGAGTCGTTAGGGCGCAGCCCTACCCGCTTGCGGCGCATCCGAAAGGACCCAGATGGTGTCATCCCAATCGACCTTATTGTCCGCGGTAATCCCCGCGTGGATGTTCCACTCCTCGCCGACGCTCTCCACGTACTCCCACCACGCTTCGGACGACTCCCACTCCTCTAGGATGAGTATCTTGCTCGGGTCTCCCTCGGCACGGTAGGTCTTCCCGGAGATGAGCCCCGCAGGCTTCTGACCGTAGTTCCACTCCTTTGCCGCCTTGAACTTGTCCCAATCGGGGGGTTCTCCCTGCACCTTCAACAGCACTGACATTCTTCCCCTCCTGTATTTCCCTGTGTCCGCAACGTTTTGTCACATTCAGTTATGGCTTACGTTAATCCACGAAGGCCACAAAGGGGCACGAAGGGGACGTGCGAGGCGGCGCTAGCGAGGGCGCTCGCGGGCGACCTCCCAGTACGTGCCGGGCCGCCAGGCGTGCTCGCGGGCGACCTCCTCGTTGAGGTCGGCGCCCCAGCCGGGGCCGGTGGGGGTCATGATGTGGCCGTCTACAATCTGGGGCTCTACCGTCACCAGGTCGCGCTTCCAGCGCACGTCGTCCACGTCGGTCTCCATGATGCGGA
The DNA here is from genome assembly GCA_965262055.1 of Dehalococcoidia bacterium. Taxonomy (GTDB): domain Bacteria; phylum Chloroflexota; class Dehalococcoidia; order Lucifugimonadales. The sequence continues at coordinate 2,989,423 of CBDHEI010000002.1, read as the reverse complement.
CGTTGGGCAGCACGGCGCACAGGCTGGCACTGATGAAGTCGGCCAGGTGGCTGTAGTAGTTGTGGGGCGCCACGTTCAGCTGGTAGACCTCCGCCAGGTCGCCCACTTTCTTCGACTGGCTGAAGCCGTTCCAGGGCACGTCGATCATAAAGATGTCGGCCGCGTGCCTCTGGAAGTACGGGATGTATTCGCGCATGTAGAAGAGGTTCTCGCCGGTACAGATTTTCGTGCTGGTCGACTGCTTGATCTGGAGTATCGCGTCGGGGTCGTACATGTCGATCTCCAGCCACAGCAGGTCGAATTGTTCCAAGACCTTGGCGATGCGCATCGCGCTCTCGGGCTTGAAGTTGAAGTTCAGGTCGAGGTTGATGTCCACGTCGGGCCCGACCGCGTCGCGGAAGGTGCCGATGAGCGTCTCGATGTGGCGCAGCAGCGGCGTCGTCACGTACTGGTCCGTCGTGCCGAGGCCGCCGCCGAAGCCGCCGAAGAAGACGTCCGCCGGATCTCCCGGCAGCACGATGTTCGTCTTCAGCGCCGTGTAGCCTCGGCTGACGACCTCGCGCCCCAGGTCGGCGATGTCTTCCATGGTGCGCAGCGGTGGCGTCCCCAGCAGGTCGGGCCACCGGGCGCGCGAGGTGCCGCAGTGCGACCAGTAAAGCCTCGTCCTGTCCCTGGTGGGCCCGCCGAACAGCTCTACGACCGATATGCCCAGAGCCTTCGCCTTGATGTCGATCAGGGCGCAGTCGATGCCCGCGATCGCCTTGGACGCTATACCCCCGGGGCTCTGCCGCACCCGGCGCAGCATGTCCCAGAAGCGCATCTCGAACGCCCTGGGGTCCTGCCCAATGAGCACGGGCGCCAGGTCCTCGATGGTACCGACTATGCCGAGCGGCGACCTGCCGTCGCTGCACTCCCCGTAGCCGGTAACCCCCTCGTCGGTCTCCACCTTGACGAACGTCCACGGCCGGAACCCGGCGTCGACTATGAACGTTTCGATGTTGGTAATCTTCATATCGTATGCGGGTTGGATTCTAGCATCACTACCACGTAGACCACATCAGTGGCACTCATGGTGAAGCACTGCGACCTCATGCGCCCCTAAACTGCCACGCTCACCTCATACACGACTTCGGCATCCTTCGGCGCATCCCTTCCCTCGTCCTTGAGCACTTCCAAGTACAGTTCCACAGCCTCTCTCACGTTCCGTAGACACTCGTCCACCGACTCGCCCTGAGAGTAGCACCCCTGGCAAAGCGGGAACATCTACCCAGAACCCGCCTTCCTCCGCACTGTGTGCTACTACTGAGTATTTCATGACTCGACCTCACAGAAGCTCACAATGCATTGCACCAATCTCCCCCGCTTGCTTCCTCCGAATCGAAAATCACATCAGCGGTCCTCGTGGTTTCAATCCATCGATCACCGTCTACCAGTTCGTGAACGCCCCGTCGTTGCGGCGCAGCAGCGGCGGCCAGCCGACCGGCTTTGCCGTGCGCGCCGCCTCCGCGGCCGCCTCGTCCATATCTACGCCCAGGCCTGGCGCGTCAGGTGCGAACGCGTAGCCGTCCTGCCAGCCTATCTGCTGCGGGAACACGTCTGCATCTACGCTGCCGGGCCTGCGCGGCATCTCCTGCACGCCGACGTTGGTGGTCGCCATGCACAGGGCGACGCACGCGGCGGCGCTTACGGGTCCGAGCGGGTTGTGGGGAGCAATGTCTATGTAGTGCGTCTCGCACCAGTGGGCGACTTTCAGCGCTTCCGTCAGGCCGCCGACGTTGCACACGTCTATCCTGGCGTAGCTGATCAGCTCCTCCTCTATAACCTGCCTGAACTGCCACTTGCTGGACCACTGCTCGCCGGCGGCTATCGGCAGGCTGACGTGGCGCGCTAGGGTCCGGTAGCTGGCCGGGTTCTCGGCGCGCAGCGGGTCTTCGATGAAGAACGGCCTGTACTTCTCCAGCCGCGCGCACATCGAGACCGCGTGGGCGGTGTCGAGCCTCGTATGCACGTCGAAGCATATCTGTATCTCCGGGCCGACTGCCTCCCGCACGCGGGCCATCTGCTCCTCGGCAATGTCCATCGAGTGGACCGGCTCCAGCCTGCCCTCCTTCTTCTCCTCCCACATCGGTGAAGTCTCCGGCTGCCCCCACCGGACAAACTTCCAGCCGTCGTCCACGGCCCTGAGGCTGTTCTCCACCAGCTCGTCGATGTTCCCGCCCTGCGTATGCGGGTAGCAGACGACCTTGTCGCGCACCGGCCCGCCCAGCAGCTTGTAGACGGGCATGCCCACTGCCTTGCCCTTGATGTCCCAAAGCGCGATGTCGATGGCGCTTATGGCACAGCTATAGACGAGCCCGGCGGGGAAGAAGCTGCCCCTGAACATGTGCTGCCACAGCCTCTCGGTGCTGAACGGGTCCTGACCGACGACGATCTCCGAGAGGTGCTCGACAGCCTTCTCGATGGCCGGCCCCCAGAAGAGGGCGCCGGACTCGCCGAGGCCGTAAATCCCGGCGTCGGTTTCGACCTTCACTATGAAGTAGCTGCGCTGGTTGTCTCCGGTGACGTGGAACGTCTTTATGCGGGTAACCTTCATGGCTGGCCTCCTGAGAGGAATGCGCTCTCGGCCCGTCCGGGCCGGTGACATGCGCGCGGCGGGGTGAGTATATTACTCCCACCGCGCTTTAGCCCGAATCCACCGAAAGACGACTTTGGGGACAGTCCTTGAAGAAGCCAGAGGGTGCTCCTCTGAATCTGGGAGAATGGTTTTGAAACAGAAAACCGCCCGGAAACAAGGAGCACCCAGTAGATGCTGCCACAGAACAATCCCGACCGTATCGGCGTCGTCTTTGACGACCACCGCCTGGTGGCCAATGCCGGCCTGCTCCTGCCGGCCACCCTTGCACAGCACCTGGGCCTGCGGGAACTCGCCGACCATCACCTCGACCTCGGCTGCGCACCGGGGCGGGCGAACACGGGGGACAAACTGCTGACGCTGGTCGCTTCCGCGCTGGCGGGCGGCGACTTCATCGACGACGCCGATGCGCTGCGTGCTGGTGGGACGGTCGGTGTTCTCGGCTGCGTGGTCAAGGCGCCATCCACCCTGGGCACCTTCCTGCGCAGTTTCCGGTGGGGGCATGTCCGTCAACTCGACCGGGTGAGCCGCCAGTTGCTGGCACGCGCATGGGCCGCTGGGGCCGGACCCGGCGACTCGCCCCTGACCATCGACCTGGACTCCACCATCTGCGAGACCTATGGACTGGACAAAGAAGGGGCGCGACACCACAACTACACCGGCGCGCGGGGCTATCACCCACTGCTGGCCATCGCCGCCGGAACCGGCGATGTGCTGATGTCCCGGCTGCGCGAGGGCCGTGCCAACACCGCTCGCGGCGCTGCCCACTTCCTGCGTGAAACGGTGGGGCGGGTGCGCTACGGTGGGGCCAGCGGCCAACTCACGGTGCGCGCCGACAGCGGCTTCTACGCCCACGCTCTCGTCGCCGTCTGCCGCGAGATGGGTGTCCGCTTCTCCATCACCATCCGCCAGCACAAAGGCCTGCGGGAGTTGATTGAGGCGATCCCCGAGCAGGACTGGACGCCGATTCCCTACTGGATGGACGGCGCCGCCGATGTGGCCGAGACCACCTATACCCCCTTCCAGAGTGAACCCGACGCCGCGCCGGTGCGGCTCATCGTCCGGCGGGTGAAGCCCACGCCCGGTTCCCAGTTGGCCCTCTTCGCCACCTACAGCTATCACGGCTTCATCACCGACCGGGACGGGGAAACCCTGGAACTGGAGGCCGATCATCGCCGCCACGCCGAGATCGAGAACGCCATTCGAGACCTGAAACACGGCGTCGGACTCAACCATCTCCCCTCGGGGCGCTTCGCCGCCAACGGCGCCTGGCTGGCGGTGCAGGTGATGGCACACAACCTCGCCCGCTGGACAGCGCGCATCGGTCTGGCCGAACGGACCGTGACCACCAAGACCCTCAGGCGGCGGGTCTTCGCTCTGGTGGGACGGATCACCCACTCGGCGCGCCGCCTTACCCTGCATCTTCCCCAGCATTGGCCTTGGGAAACCCAGTTCACTCGCGCCATGGCCCGGCTGCGAGCCATTCCACTCCCCGCCTGACTGCCAGCCTGCAACTGACCCAACTTCCCTGCAAACTCGTGCCACCCCGGTCCGCGAGAGTTCCCTGCTGCGTATTCTCTCGCCATCCCGCGCATCGCAGCTCCCGCAGAGGGCCATAGGGGCCCTATGCGGCGACTGAAGACCGTTCGCCGACCTCCAATCTACCCCAATGAGCCCAGCCATCTCCCCTGTAGCTCCCTCACCCACCCTGCCGCTGTCCTCACGCCGTCCATAGGTGTCCTTCGGTGGATTCGGGTTTAGGCTATCATTGCACGGTGCGCCTTGGCGGAAGGCAGCATGCCCAGCGCCCGGGTGGCATGGACAGACAGCAGGTCGAGTTAGGGAGAAAGCTTAATGTCAATCGCCTCGCTCAAGCCTTACATAGTCGTATTCACAGCCAGCGCCTGCATCCTCGTCATAGAGATCGTTGCGGGCAGGATCCTCGCTCCGGTTATCGGGGTGTCGCTCTACACCTGGACGAGCATCATAGGCATCGTGCTCGCGGGCATCAGCCTGGGCAACTACCTGGGCGGCCGCATCGCCGACTGGAGGCCGGACCCGACGACGCTCGGCCTGATTCTGCTTGCCGGCGGCGTATCGAGCCTGGCCATCCTGCCCATATTCGCGTTGGTCTCCGACCTGTTCGACAGCGTTCCCATACTCCCCCGCATCGTCCTCATAGTGACGTCGCTCTTCATCGCGCCTAGCATCATCCTGGGGATGGTCACCCCCGTCGTGATCAAGCTGGAGCTGAAGGACCTTGAGCAGACCGGCAACGTGGTCGGCCGGATATACGCGCTGTCCACCGCGGGCAGCATCCTGGGCACCTTCCTGACCGGCTTCGTGCTTATCCAGTGGTGGGGCACGCGCACCATTCTCGTCGTCGTGGCGCTGGTGATCGTGCTGCTTGCGCTTGCATTCGGCAACCTGTGGCGCCCCGCAATGCGGCGCATGGGTGTAGGCAACATTGCCCCGCTGGCGATAGCACTGCTGACCATCGCTGGGAGCCTGGCTATGCTGGCGCTGGTCACGGGCCGCTGGGAAATCGATCTCGTCAAGGAAAGGCTGCCCAACTGCCTGGAGGAGAGCGCCTACTTCTGCATCAAGGTGAAGGACGAGGAGCGCGACGGCCGGACGATCCGCATCCTGACCCTCGACGCGCTCCGCCACAGCTTCACCGACCTGAACGACCCCGCGCATCTCCAGTACACCTATGAGAAGGTGTTCGGAGACATAGCCGACTACATAGCCCAGGCCAAGCCTGAGATGAGGGTGCTGTTCATCGGGGGCGGCGGCTACACGATGCCCCGTTACCTGGAGCACACTTACGCGGATAGCACGCTGGAGGTTATCGAGATAGACCCGGCGGTGACGGAGGTCGCCCTCGACATGTTCGGGCTGGGCCGCGATACGAGCGTCATCAGCTACAACGAAGACGCGCGAATGAAGATCCCCAGACTCCCTCACGGCAAGTACGACCTCGTGGTGGGCGACGCCTTCAACGACCTGTCGGTGCCCTACCACCTCACCACAAAGGAGTTCAACGAGGACGTGGCAGCGCTGCTCACGGACGACGGCATCTACGTGGCGAACGTCGTCGACGAGCGCCAGGCCGGCCGCTTCCTGCGCTCCTTCGCGTCGACCATGAAGGAGACGTTCGACTACGTCTACCTGATACGAGGCGACTCGAACTGGGACAGCCCCAGCCGCCACACCTACGTCATAGCAGGCTCCAAGCGGCCCTTCACCGCTTACGACCTCAACATCGCCGCCAACCGGGCCGGCAGGGCGTCGGAAACGGAGCTGATGCCCGGCACGGAGTTCGCCCTGTGGCTGAAGGAAGACCCCGGCGTCATCCTCAGGGACGACTACGTCCCCGTGGACAACATGCTCGCCCCGCTATACCTGGACAGCCGGTAGCCCTCCTGGACGTGGGGGCACTCCCTCAGGTTACGCATCCCTACCACCCCAAACAGGGCCAGGGCTTGACTTTGGCGGTGTGTGTACCTACAATACTGTAACTACATCAGGGCGTACTCATTGCGTTGGACATGGGACCCGAACAAGAACGCGGCGAACCGGCTCAGCCACGGCCTCAGCTTCGAGACCGCGGCGCTAGTCTTCGACGACCCGCTCGCCGCCACGCGGGAGGACCCATACGCTTACGAGCAGCGGTGGCGCACTATGGGAATGGTGGGTCCGCTAGTCCTGATGGTAGTGCATACATGGCCCGACGCCCCTCCAGGGAGCAGCGTCCGGGCCGGGCGCATCATCAGCGCCCGGAAGGCGACCAATCGTGAGAGGGAGGCCTATGAAGAAGGAGAGTACTGATCTGACTAACGAACAGAAAGCTGAGTTGGCGGCGCTCGAAGAGCTTCCCGACGACCGGATCGACACGACCGACGCCCCTGAGATTCTCGACTGGTCGGACTCCAGGAGAGGCGTCTTCTACCGGCCGGTGAAGAAGCAGATCACTCTGAGACTGGACGCGGACATCGTGAGCTGGTTCAGGGCGCACGCCCAAGGCGGTCGTGGATACCAGACGGACATCAATCACGCCCTGCGAGAGCACGTGCTGCGCGAGCGCCTGCCGAAGAGCGAGGAGTACAGGGCCGACGAATAGCACGGCGGCGCAGCAGAGGTAAGGGAGTTACTATGAGCGACTTTTGGATTCAGGACGGCGAGAAAGTGCTGTTCATCGGCGACAGCATCACCGACTGCGGGCGACGTGACCGCGCCGTTCCCCTCGGCGACGGGTACGTGAGTATATTCACGGAGCTAGCCACGGCGAGGCACCCGGAGCGAAGCATCGAGTGGGTCAATACGGGTATCGGGGGCAACCGCACCACCCACTTGACGGAACGTTGGCAGCCCGATGTGATCGACCACAGACCGGACCGTCTCTCGATCAAGATTGGGATCAACGACTTGCACAACGTCCTTCGAGGTGACCCCGACGCCGTCCCTACCGATCGCTACAAGAGGAACTACGACGAGATACTGTCCGCTACGCGCCAGGCCCTGGGCGAGATTCCGGTAATCCTCATTACCCCGTTCTACATCTCTACGAACGTGGACGACGAGGTCCACGGTACGGTGCTCCGCATGATTCCCCAGTATATCGAGGTCGTGGAGGAGATGAGCGCCAAGTATGACACTTTGCTCCTCAATCTCCACGACGTCTTCCAAGAACAGCTACGGTATCGGCCGCCCAGTACCTTCTGCGCCGAGCCGGTCCACCCCAACCACACCGGGCACGTGGTCATCGCCAACGCGCTGATGGAGTTCCTCAGCCGCTGAGAACCACGACAGCCAAAGAGGCGTCGTTGGGGAGGAGTGGAGTGACCCGCCTCGGACTTGAACCGAGAACCTACTGATTAAGAGTCAGTTGCTCTGCCAATTGAGCTAGCGGGCCAAGAGTGGACGAGCACCCATCAGGGGCTGGCGGGGTTAATTGTAGTTAGCGCCCCCACGGAGCGTCAAGGTGAGCCTGCCCGCGCGCTGTCCTAGTCAATGTCCACGTCGAGTATGTACCGCGCGGCCCTGGAGATGCGCTTCCACGTATCGTAGCGGATATACTCGCGCTGGCTGAGCTGCTGTGGATGCTCCCGCGCAGCGAAGTAGCAGTGCAGCGCGCGCCGTTTGCTGTCCTTGGTACGGTTCCGGGTGCCGCCATGCCAGACATGGCTGTTGAACACGGCGACGGTGCCGGCAGGCGCTACAAGGTGCTCCTCCTCTGGATGCGGAGCCTCGGGATCCTTGAGGACGTTGCCCGGGTGCTTCCCTCGATGCGTGCCGGGGACGAGACGAGTGCAGCCGTTCTCCTCGGTGAAATCGTCCAGCAGCCAGATCGAATTGCAGACGTGGAAGCGCCCGTCGTAGTCCTTGGACCAGTCCGTGTGCAGGCCCTGGTGGCCTTCACCGGGGAGGGCATCACGTGCGTTGAGCGACGACATCTTGAACTCGCGCCCGATAACATGGTGGATCGCGGCCAACACCGTCGGATGGGTGTAGACGAGGTCGAAGACCGGACCCTTGTTCACCAGGTCCGCGAGACGCCGCGTGCCCTCCTCCTGGTGGACCTCTATCCCCGCGGCGATGCCCTCCGCCTCGCACAGGCCTTCGAACCGCTCCCGCAGCGCCGCCAGCCACGGCCCGTCCATCACGCCGGGCATTACCGTGTACCCCTTCTCGTCCAGATCTATCCTGTTCTGCTCAGGCAGAGCAGTCCCGGTCGCGTCGAGGTCTTTCAGCGCCTGGCCTATATCCATTTGATCGACACTCCTCTCGCATCAGCCCAGTCCATGCAAAGAAACGCATGATCCTTAAGCGTGATTGTACGAATACTCTGTACGCGGTCCATCGTCCCATCTATAGCTAGCTCCGCCGGGCGCGTGTGCTGGTGGTGGCCGCCGCCTCGGCTATGAGCATGTCCAGGGCCACCTCGTCGTTTCCCGCAGTCGACTTGGTAACCAGGTCCGTCTCCACCAGCATCCGGTGCAGTGCCTCCAGCCGCTCGAACGCGGAAGCGCCCGCCTGCTCCAGCGTCTTCTGCAACGGATAGCCGCTCACCCCCAACCTCGGTCCCATCTCCTTGTGGGCCACGCCCTGAATCCTCAGGTCCTTGGCCAGCATGAGCAGCCTCACCTGCCGCGCCAGCATCGCCAGCACGTACCCGGCGGAGCTGCCTGCCTGCATCAGCTTCCCCACGTGCCCCAGCGCCACTCCCGGACGGCCCTCGATGACCGCGTCCACCGCCATGAAGATGCTCGCCTCGCGGGTATTGGACACCAGCTCCTGCACGTCAGTGTGGGTGATGGCGCCGCCGCGCCCGTAGGCCGCCAGCTTCTGGATCTCCGAGTCCAGGACGCGCAGCTCGGGGCCCACCATGTCGGCCAGCGCCTGGGACGCCCTCGGCTCGATCTCGACGCCCCGGCTCTCGGCCCTCTCCCGGACCCACTGCGACAGCCGGTTGCCGCGCGGCAACGGGAAGATCTTTACATCGGCATGCGGCTTGATGGCGCTCAACAGCGGGTTTCGGGCACCGATGCGTCCGTCGGCGAACACCACGTCGGTGGTCTCCGGCACGGTGGGCAGGTAGTCGCCCACACCCTCCCACTCCGCCGCACCCTGGCGGTCCCTCGCACCGGGCTCCATACCCGGCCGTCGCTCGAAACGCGACAGCAGACCCCGCACGACGACCAGCCGCTTCTCCGCAAGAAACGGCACCGTGCTGCACGTGGCGCAGAACTCGGCGAACGCCACCTCCCTGCCATCGAAGCTGGTTATGTTGACGTCGCGGAGGTCGGGCGGCGATACCTGCTTGACCATCGCCTCGACCTGCTCATCGACGGAGAACGAGTCGTCGCCGTAGTAGAGACGTATCAGGGGCTTCCTCCCGTGCTCCGGCAGAAGGCTGCCGGCACGGGGTATAATATCCCACTACGGGTAAGGAGGGCGACGGCGTTGATCGGACTGATCCGTCTGCTCGGGCTGAGCGGCGGCCTGCGGCTCATCATCAAGCTAATGCTCGACAGGCGGGTGCCGGGCGGCGTCAAGCTGATCATACCCGCCGCCATCCTCTACATCATTTCCCCGATCGATCTCATCCACGACTTCATCCCATTCGTCGGCCGCTTCGACGACCTCATCGCCGGGCTCGCGGCCATAGCGCTCTTCCTGGCAATGTGCCCCAGGGACGTGGTGATGGAACACGCGACTGGGAGGAAGCCGGCTCCCCGTCAGGACGAGGGCGGCCCCCCCAGGCAGGACGTCATAGAGGGCTCGTACCGCTACGACGAAGACGACGAACAGCCCTCACGGTAGCTGCGTCCATCTGAAGGCCTCCCCATGGACGTAACTATCGTAGGCCTGCCCCGGAGCGGAAAGACGACGGTATTCAACGCGGTCACCCGGGGACATGCGGAGGTGGCAGCCTACTCGGACAGGCCCAACATCGGCGTGGCCAAGGTGGCAGACCCCAGGCTCGACATGCTGGCGGGCGTCTACCAGCCCAAACGGGTCATGCCTGCCGAGGTGCGCTACGTTGACCTGCCGTCGCCGCCAGAAGGCCTCGGCACAACGCGGGGCGTCTCTGGAGAATACCTCAACCTGATGCAGTCCGCCGACGCCCTGCTGCTGGTGGTGCGCGCCTTCACCGACCCCGCGGTCGCCGCCGTGGACGACCGCATAGACCCGCTCGGCGACGCCCAGACGATGCTGCTGGAGCTCGCCTTCTCCGATGTGGAGATCGTCGAGCGCCGTCTGGGCCGCATCGACGAGGGCTCCAAGGGCGCCAGGGCCGCCGAGCGCGTCAACCTCGACAGGGAGCGGGAGATCCTGCGAAGTGTCAAGGAAGGACTGGAAGCCGAGACCGCAGTCCGCCACCAAGCCCTAGCCACGGACGACCGGCGCTCCCTGGAGGGTTTCCAGCTCCTGACCGCCAAGCCGACGGTCGTAGTCGCCAACATAGGCGAGGACCAGCTCCACGATGCTGTCGACCTGGAGTCCGAGCTTCAGGACGGCCTCGCCGGCGCGGGGGTGCGAGCGGCGGCCCTATGCGGAGAAGTGGAGATGGAGCTCGCCGCGATGGATGCAGACGACGAGCGGGAGATGCGCGAGGGCATGGGCTTGGGAGAGTCCGGCCTGGACCGCATGATACGGCTGTCCCAGGACGCCGCCGACCTGATCACCTTCTTCACCGGCAACGCCAACGAGGTCAGGGCCTGGACCGTGCCGGAGGGCGCCACCGCTGTAGAGGCCGCCGGCCGCGTGCACACCGACTTAGCAAAGGGCTTCATCAGGGCGGAGGTCATGGGCGCCGAGGCCCTGGCAACCTTGGGCGGGCCCGCCAACGCGCGCCGCCAGGGCGCACTAAGCCAGGAAGGCAAGTCCTACACGGTACGCGACGGCGACGTCCTGAACATCCTGTTCAACGTCTGAAGAACAGACGTCACTCCTCCTGTAGGTAGGCGCCCCAGGCGTCCATCTTCGCCTCCGGGGGCATCGCTACCCGCTGGCCCGACATGGCAGACTGCGCTACCGCTTCGCAGAAATCCATGTAGCGAAGGCCCTCCTCGAAGTCCGGCGACACGGGCGGACCGCCGCGGATCGCGGCGATGAACTCGGCGTCCGTCGTCTGCGCCCGTTCCTCGTCCGCCGGAATCTCCAACGGCGCGAGCGACTCGTCCCCGGCGCTGGCGCCCATCACCTCCTCGGCGAACAGCTTGTACACCAAAGCCCCACTCGTGCCGTATATCTCCACCCAGCTACCCGGCCCGAACCGGGCCTGGCTGGACAGGTGGTAACTCATCGTAGCGCCGCTCTCCAGATCAGCGGAGACGCTCACCGAGTCGGGCACCGGGCTGCCTCCCTCGTGGGATCTGGTTGCTGCGGAGACCGACGCCGCCGGCCCAACCCACCGGTTCGTGACCTCCGCCAGTATCCCCAGGATCATCGTGTTCACTCCCACGACCTCCGGAGCGTTCCTCCAGGGCGGGAGCACGGCCGCCGGCATCTCCATCGCCGTGACGCGCACCTCGGTCACGTCGCCGACGTACCCCTCGCGCTGCACCAGCCGCCTCACCATCCGGTCGCCCTTCAGGCCCGGCATCGGCGGATAGAGCACCGTGACCAGGTCCGTGGCGCGGGCCGCGTCACGCATGCGACGTGCCTCGGCAAGATTGCGCGCCATCCGTGCCTGGCAGAGGACGTGCTTGCCCGCGTCGAGCGCTGCCAGGGTCGCCGGGAGATGCAGCACCGGAGGGGTCGCCACCACCACCGCGTCGATGTCCGGCGATTCGACTATCTCCCGCCAGTCGCCCACTACGACAGGAATGTCGAACCGAGCCGCCGTGCCCCTGGCCGTTTCCGGCGTACGCGACCAGGCATGTGTGACCCGCACACCGGGGACATTCTTGAGCCTGGGAATGTTCCTGTCCTGGGCCACCTTTCCGGCGCCGATTATGCCTACTCGTACGCTTTCCAATTCCGTCTCCTTGCTCTGACTGCGCCTCTGTCGTCAATTGAGGGAATGACCTATTCCAATTCCATGAAGTCCGGATCATCAGGATACTGGGACGAATATCGACGCGCACTATGTTATCCCAACCGGTCTAGAGCGGTCCCTCGATTACCAGCAGGTAATGGTGCTCGGCGAACCCACAACCGGCCGCGTCAATTGACATCCCGACCTGCCCTCCATAGACTACGGTCACCTATCTTGGAGCGGCCCCATGTCCGGTAGGACCGACACCGTAGACGTTCTGGTAATCGGCGCCGGCATGTCCGGCGGGGCGTTCACGTGGAGTCTCAGTGAGGTCGGCATACAGGTGACGTGCCTCGAACAGGGAGGCTGGCCCACTCCGAGCCTGTACCCTTCGACGCATCAGGACTGGGAGCTCCACATCTCCTCCGATTACCACTTCGACCCGAATGTGCGCGGCCTGCCGGAGGACTACCCGATCAACACCGACGACTCGGCGATAGTCCCATTCATGTACAACGCCGTCGGGGGCAGCGCCATTCACTGGGGCGCGCACTTCCCGCGCATGAGGCCGTCGGACTTTCGGGTCGAGACGCTCGACGGCGTGGCCGATGACTGGCCTCTTACCTACTACGACCTCGAACCTTACTTCGATCTGAACGATCGTATGACGGGCGTTGCCGGCCTTGCCGGGAACCCCGCCTATCCTCCCATGCCCCCGCGCCAGACGCCTCCGCTCGGCATCGGCAAGCAGGGCAACAAGCTGACGGAGGGGTTCGAGCGGCTAGGCTGGCACTGGTGGCCGGCGGAGAGCGCCATCAACTCCGCGCCCTACGACGGACGTCCGGCCTGCACCTACGGCGGGCCCTGCGTAACGGGCTGCTACGTGAAGGCCAAGTCCAGTGCCGACGTCACCTACTGGCCCAAGGCGATCGCCAACGGCGCGACGCTGAAGACCGGGGCGCGGGTGGCGGAGCTGACCGTGGGGCCGGACGGTCTCGCGGACGGAGCGGTGTACTACGATGCCCAGGGAGTCGTGCAGCACCAGAAGGCGCGAGTCGTCGTCATGGCTGCCAACGGAGTCGGGACGCCGAGGCTGCTCCTCAACTCCCGGTCCGCGCTCTTTCCGGACGGTCTGGCCAACGAGAGCGGGCTTGTAGGGAAGAACCTCATGTTCCATCCCGTAGCCGCTACGGTGGGCATCTTCGACGAGGACCTGGAGGGGTATATAGGGCCGCTCGCGTGCTCGGTCACGAGCTATGAGCACTGCGAGACCGATCTGTCGCGCGGCTTTGTGCGGGGGTACCAGTTGCAGTCCAACAGGCAGCTAGGCCCGGTGAACACGTCTCTCGGAGGCCCCTTGGAGCAGCCGATTCCCTGGGGCGACTCGCACCACGAGGCGTTCGACACACGGTTCGGGAAGATCATACCCCTCGCGGCCCTCGGCGAAGACCTCCCGGAGCTGCACAACGAGGTCGTGCTCGACCCTGAACTAACCGACGGACACGGCATACCTGCCCCAAAGGTCAACTACACCATGAGCGAGAACTCGACGAGGATGATGGACGACGCCGTCGCGCGCATGGAGGAGTTGATGGAGGCGGCGGGCGCATTCGGTACTGCCTCCAACCGAACGATGCGCGGGGCGGGCTGGCACCTGCTGGGAACTGCGCGAATGGGCACCGACTGCGGTACGTCCGTGGTGGACGGTTACGGCCGGGCGCACGACGTAAGGAACCTGTTCGTGATCGACGGCAGCCTGTTCGTGACGAGCGGCGCTGTCAATCCTACCTCCACGATCCAGGCCCTCGCGCTCTGGGTGGCCGACCATATTAAAGGGAACGCGCGACACTTGCTCGACTGACGACAACATGACCACCTACGACCACGCACACGAACGCAGCCTGTTCCTGTCTCCGTCTCATCGGTATCTGCTGGTCGTCGTCGTCGACCGGATCATTCCGCCGGGAGACGGCGTGCCCGGCGCGGGCGAGGTCGGAGTCGCGGAGCACGTCGAGGGCATCGCCGGTGTCACTCCCCAGTCGCGCGCGCTCCTTACGAACGGCCTGAAGGTAATTGAGGCGACCAGTGGCGGAAGTTACTCCAAGGAGTTCGTCGGACTGTCGGACCAGGAGAAGGCCGAAGTGCTCAAGCAGGTAGCGATGCAGCACGCGGAGTTCTTCGCGGCGCTGGTCCGCGAGACGTACTCCGGGTACTACAGCAACCCTGATGTGCTTCGAGGGAAGAGACTGCCCCTAGCCGCTCCGCAGCCTGAGGGCTATGAGGTCGAGCCGTTTGATGAATGGCTCTTGGAAGGCGTCCGCAAGCGCGGCAAGGCGTACCGCGACGCATAATTCCTCTTGAATGGATAGGGCGGCGCAGTCTCGCGAGGGCCGCTCACGCATCACTCAGCACCAGTTGACTTTCCCCAACGGATTGGCGGACAGTGCGCGCCAGGAACCTGCAGGTCCTTCGGTTGCCTTCGTAAGCTTTTCTGTTGCGTTCGTAACGCTTAAGGCAGAGTCTACCCTCTATCAATCCCTAAACTCCCTGAAACAGTCCCAAGCTGCCCATGTCTTGACTGCAAGTCAAGACATGGGGTAGTCTTCCTGACGATTAGAGGAAGGCCTCTCTGGAGGCGGTCGCCCAAGGCCGCCCGGAAGCCTATGGATGCGCAGAACAAGGGGAAAACCCCTGCGCACTTCTCAGGAGGAATCGATATGAGTCGAATTCGTAACTGGAAGACCTTGCTCCTCTTGCTGGCCGGTCTCGTGGCAACGATGGCCGTAGCCTGCGGGACTGAGACCGTCGAGGTCATCAAAGAGGTGGAGGTCATCAAAGAGGTGGAGGTGGTCAAAGAGGTGGAGGTGGAGAAGATAGTAGAAGTGGAGAAGGAAGTAATCAAGGAAGTTGAGGTTGAGGTAGAGAAGGAAGTAGTCAAGATCGTGGGCGTACAGCAGGGTATCCCCTCGGTCGTACAGGACCCCTCTGCCATCCCAGGCTCGTATAACGAGGCGCCCGTGCTCGCACCGTTCGTCGCGTCGGGTCAGCTGCCTCCGGTGGAGGAGCGCCTGCCCAACGAGCCGCTGGTCATCCAGACCGCTCACGAGATCGGCCAGTACGGCGGCACCATCGTCATGGGGATGGGGTTCACCCCCAACGTTGGCGGCTTCATGAACAGCAGCCTGAACTACCACGACGAGAACTCGCTTCCCATTCCCTGGGTAGCCAAGAGCTTTGACATCTCCAACGGCGGCCGGACCATGACCTTCTCGCTGCGGGAGGGCATGAAGTGGTCCGACGGGGCGCCGCTCACCGCCGACGACATCATGTTCTGGTACGAGGACATACTCTCTAACGAGGATCTGACTCCCACGCCCTCCTCGTGGTTCTTCTCCTCCGTGAAGGAGGAGAACCCGGGCGCCTGGAATAAGATCGACGACTACACGGTCAGTGTCACATTCGAAAACCCCTACCCGGTCTTCCTGTCCGTGATCGGCTCGATAAGGGTCGGCGGACACCTGATCCACGGCGGGGCCCTCAACGACGTCATCACGCCCAGGCACTACATGGAGCAGTTCCATCCCGATTACGCCGGGCAGGCGGAAGTCGACAAGATGGCAGCGGACGAGGGATTCGAGAACTGGCAGCAGCTCTTCCGCAACAAGAACAACCCCCAGGCTAACCCCGAAGCCCCCGTTCTCACGCCCTGGATGTTCTTAGTCCCGTCGGGTGAAGAGCGGCCCATAATGGTCCGCAACCCCTTCTACTTCGCCGTTGACACGGAGGGCAACCAGCTCCCGTACCTCGACAGCGTGGAGTTCGAAAAGGCCACCGACCCCGAGGTCCTCTACCTTAGGACCGCCGAGGGCCGCTACCACTTCCAGCAGATCGACGAGATGCACAGGCTGCCCTTCCTGCTCGAGAACGCCGAGAAGGGCAACTACGGCATGAGGCTCTGGAACTTCCCTGACGGGTCCGGCAGCGGCTGGATCTTCAACACGACCTACGAGGACGATCCCGAGATCGCCAAGTGGATCCAGAGCAAGGACTTCCGCATCGCCCTTTCCCACGGCTTCGACCGAGAGGAGCTCAACGATATCTTCTTCCTCGGACTCGGCGAGCCCGGCCAGTCAAACCCGCAGGCGGGTATCTACGGCACCGGGCGTGAGTTCGTCAGGAAGTACACCCAGTTCAAGCCCGACCTGTCCAACGAGCTCCTCGACGGCCTCGGCCTCACCGAGAAGGACTCCGAGGGCTTCCGCCTGCGCACCGACAACGGCGAGAGGCTGGTCATACCCATCCAGGTCCGCACCGGTGAGGTGGACCACGTCGGCATCAGCGAAAACATCGCCGAGCAGATGGCGCGGAACATCGGGATCAACATTTTCGTCGACGTCGTGGACCCCAACTCCTTCTGGGGGCCGCACACCACCAACGAGATCCCGATTCACGTCTGGGCCCTGGGCAGCAGCCTAACGCCCATGATCTCGCCCCACATGGTGGTCCCCTTCAACCCCGCGCATAGCTGGGGCACCAAGTGGGCCGTCTACTACGCGACCGGAGGCAAAGAGGGAGAGAAGCCGCCCGCGGGCAGCACCGCCGCCAAGAACCAGGATCTCTTCGATAGGGCCAAGGGCCTTACCATCGAAGAGGGCGCACCCCTGATACGGGAGGCGCTGATGAACGTGGCGAACGACATGCTGCTGATGGGCACCGTCGTAAACGTACAGGGTGGCGCCCTCTCCATGTTCGCGGTAAGCAACGATCTGGGCAACGTCCCGGAGACGGGCGCACTCGACTCGGTCCACTCGGCGCGGCGGCCTCCTAGCATGGCCTTCCCCAGCCAGTGGTACCTAAAGTAGCAGTGGGTAAGACGCTCCTGCCTGTACGGTAAGACAAGCTCGAAAAGACAACACTCGGCGCCTCGCCAACCGCGGGGCGCCGATAGAAGACAGAGGAGGAGCCTTCGCTATGTGGCTCCTCCTCTGCTTTTGGAGTAGGTAATCGTCCAATGCTGGCCTACATAGGCCGCCGCATCCTCATCGCCCTGGCGACCGTGTGGGGCATCACCCTCATCGTCTTCGTCATAATCGAGCTCCCCCCGGGAGACGCGATCACCACCGCGATGAGCCTCCAGGCTGGCGGCGAGAGCGGCACGAGCTTCATCATGACCGACGAGGAGATGAACAACCTCCGCAAGCTCTACGCCCTCGACAGGCCGCTGCTGGTGCGCTATGTCAACTGGCTGCAGAGACTGGCCATCGGCAGATGGGGCGTCTCCTACACCTACGGGGGCTACGCAAGCCCCACGCCCGTATGGGAGGTGGTCAGCGGCAAATTCATGATGACCATAGCCGTCACCGGCGCCGCCACCGTGCTGACGTGGGCTCTCTTCGTCCCGATCGGCATCTACTCCGCCGTGCGCCAGTACTCCCTGGGCGACTACGCCGCCTCCTTCATCGGCTTCATAGGCATGGCCGTCCCCGACTTCCTCATAGCCCTCGTCCTGCTGGTCCTGATCTTCAAGTTCGTAGGCGTCGCCGTCGCCGGCCTCTTCTCGCCCGATTACATCGACGCCGCATGGAGCCTAGGCAAGGTGTGGGACCTGATGAAGCATCTAGTCATACCCGGGATCGTGCTCGGCACCGCCGGCACCGCCGGAGGCATCCGCATACTTCGGGCCAACCTCTTGGACGAGATACGCAAGCCCTACGTGCTCACAGCCCGCACCAGGGGGCTGCCGGAGACGAGGCTGCTGCTCAAGTACCCCCTCAGGATCGCCCTGAACCCCGCCATCAGCAGCGTCGGCTACGTACTCCCCGCGCTGATAGGAGGCAGTGTCATCGTCTCCGTGGTGCTCGACCTGAACACGCTGGGACCGGTGCTGCTGGAAGCCCTCCGCGGCCAGGACACCCAGCTAGCCGCCTTCATCATGATGCTCATAGGCGGCCTGACCGTCATCGGCACCCTCATTTCTGACATCCTGCTCGCGTGGCTCGACCCGCGCATACGAAAGGGATTCGCCGGCAGCGGATAAGAGCCCTTCGGCTCCAGTCCCAGACCCCATCGCGTCCGTCGAAAACATCAACAACACTAGGAAGCATTCGTGGCCCAGCTAGATATCGCAGAAAGGACATCCGAGGCCGAGGAGCGCGTATACCTGGCGCCCCAGTGGCTGCTGATGTGGTGGCGCTTCCGCAGGCACCGGGTGGCGGTCTTCTCCGCCGTCGTGCTGGCCGGCTTCTACCTCATAGCCGCAGGGGCCGAGTTCATGGCCACCAGCGAGCCGGGGCTGCCCGCGGCAAAGCGCAGCCTCCTGCCTCCCCAGCGGGTCCACTTCTTCGAGGGCTGGAAGCCCACCCTGCCCTACGTGTACCCCCCCTTCGAAGGCAAGCGCGACCCCGTCTCCTTCAAGATGGTCCACGAGGTGGACGAGAGCCAGAAGATACCGCTCCGGCTCTTCGCCCGCGGCTTCGAGTACAAGTTCCTGGGACTCATCAGGACGGACCGGCACCTCATAGGCGTCGGCGGAGACCGCAAGGCCGAGGACGTCATATCGCTCCTGGGCGCGGACGAGCAGGGCCGAGACCTCTGGTCCCGCCTCATGATCGCGACCCGCCTCTCCCTCTCCCTAGGGCTCGTGGGCGTGGTCCTCTCCATGACCATCGGCATCGTGCTAGGGGGGGTGTCGGGCTACTTCGGAGGAATCGTCGACACTGCAATCCAGCGGCTGATCGAGGTGCTCATCTCGATCCCAGGCATTCCCCTATGGCTCACCATGGCCGCTGCGCTGCCGCAGGACTGGACCGTGATAAAGGTCTATTTCGCCATAACGATAATCCTCTCGCTCATTAGCTGGACCGGCATGGCCAGGGTCGTGCGGGGCAGGTTCCTAGCCCTGCGCACAGAGGACTTCGTGACGGCGGCCCGCCTCTCCGGCGCCGGCCAGGTACGGACCATGTTCCGCCACATGCTGCCCTCCTTCTACAGCCACATAATTGCCTCCGCCTCACTTGCCGTCCCGGGCATGATCCTGGCCGAGACCTCCCTCAGCTTCCTCGGTCTGGGCATGAGGCCCCCCGCCATCAGCTACGGCGTGATGCTCCAGCAGGCCCAGAAGATCCAGACGGTGGCCCTTGCGCCCTGGGTACTCGTACCGGCCATACCCGTAATAATCGTCGTGCTCGCCTTCAACTTCATGGGAGACGGTATCAGAGATGCAGCAGACCCATACGGCCAGTAGCGGGGCCGCTCCCGTCGCACGGGAGCCCCTGCTGTCTGTGCGGGACCTCGCGACCCACTTCCCCCTCGACGAGGGGAACGTGGTCGCCGTGGACGGGGTCAGCTTCGACCTGTACGAGGGACAGACCCTCGGCATCGTCGGAGAGAGCGGCTGCGGCAAGAGCGTAACCGCCCTTTCCATCATGATGGCCCTCAGCCGGCCCGGACGCATAGTGGATGGCCGGATACTCTACCGCAAGCGCGACGGGAACGACGGCCCGGACGAGGTAATCGACCTGGCCTCCCTGGAGCCCAGCGGCAAGGAGATGCGGGCCATACGCGGCGCCGAGATAGGCTACATCTTCCAGGAGCCCATGACCGCCTTCAGCCCCGTCCACACCGTAGGCAACCAGCTCATCGAGGCCATCCGCCTCCACAGGGACATCGACAAGAAGGGGGCCCGAAGCCTTGCAATCGAGCTGCTGCGCCAGGTGGAGGTGCCGCTCGCCGAGCAGCGCCTCGACTCCTACTCCTGGGAGCTCAGCGGCGGCCTGCGCCAGCGCGTCATGATCGCCGCGGTCATGGCCTCCAGCCCGCGCGTCCTCATCGCCGACGAGCCCACAACAGCCCTCGACGTTACCACGCAGGCCCAGATACTCGACCTGATGCGCAGCCTCCAGCAGCAGTCGGGCACGGCCATAATCATGATCACACACGACCTTGGCGTCATCGCCGAGATGGCCGACCACGTCGCAGTCATGTACCTGGGCAAGGTGGTAGAGAGCGCCCCCGTGGACGACATCTTCCACGCCCCGAAGCACCCATACACCAAGGCCCTGCTCCGCTCCATCCCGAAGATCGACACCGAGGCAGAGGGAGAGCTCGCCACCATCTCAGGCACCGTGCCCCACGCCTACAGCCGGCCGGAGGGCTGCCTCTTCCATCCCAGGTGCCCGGAGTTCATGGCCGGCACATGCGACGCCCGCCCGCCCACCCTGCTCCCGGTATCACCCAACCACGACGTGAGCTGCTTCCTCTACAGCGACGGAGGATAAGACTTGACCGCAGAGAGCCAGCCCGGAGACCAAACGCTGCTGGAGGTCAAAGACCTCCGCAAGCTCTTCCCGTTCAGCCGGGGCCTGATACGGCGCGTCCGCGGCGAGGTGAAGGCCGTCGACGGCGTGAGCTTTCACGTCGACGAGGGCGAGACCCTCGGCATCGTCGGCGAGACCGGCTGCGGCAAGACCACCACCGCAAGGTGCGTAATCAGGGCGATAGACCCCACCTCCGGCCAGGTGCTCTTCCGCACACAGGCGGGCCGCGTTGTGGACATGGCAACCCTGCAGGGCTCCGAGCTCCGCGCAATACGCCGCGAGATGCAGATGATCTTCCAGGACCCCTTCTCGTCCCTGAACCCGCGCATGACGCTGTTCGACATCGTCAGCGAGCCCCTCTACAACTACCGCGCCGGCAACAGGCGCGAGCGCGAGGACAGGGTCGCCGAGCTCCTGCGCCTCGTTGGGATGCGCCCCGAGTTCATGAGACGCTTCCCGCACGCCTTCAGCGGCGGACAGCGCCAGCGCATCGGCATCGCCCGCGCACTCGCCCTCAGCCCGCGCCTCATCCTCGCCGACGAGCCCGTCTCCGCCCTCGACGTCTCCGTCCAGGCGCAGGTGCTCAACCTGCTCAAGGGCCTGCAAGCCCAGCTCGGGCTCACCTACGTATTCGTCGCGCACGACCTGAGCGTCGTCAGGCACATAAGCGACCGCGTCGCCGTCATGTACGTCGGCAAGGTCGTCGAGACCGCATCGACCCGCAAGCTCTTCACCGCCCCCAAGCACCCGTACACCGAGGCCCTGCTTTCCGCCGTGCCGGTGGCCGACCCGCGCGCCCGCGCCCAGCGCATCGTGCTTCGCGGCGACGCCCCCAACCCCGCCGACCCGCCCACCGGCTGCTACTTCCACCCCCGCTGCTCCTACGCGCAGGACGTCTGCCGCACAGACACCCCCATGCCCGAGGAGATCGAGCCCGGCCACTTCGTCGCCTGCCACCGCGCCCAGGAGCTGGAGCTGAAGGGCGTGGAGCAGGTCGCGCCCGTACAGAACGGCGCTTAGAGACCGTCGCCTAGATCTCCTAATCCTGAACATCCTGTCCATCCATGTTGATAACGGAGGCCCCACATTGACTGCTCCTGACTACACCGGCTGGAAGCGCGGCGACCCCGTACAATACATCAGGCAGGACATCCCCGACTTCGACGTGCCCGCCTACGAGGGAGAGCGCTACTCTGCACTCGTGCCCGACACCCTCGACCTGCAGAAGCGCGCCGAATGGTCCGTCTCAGGCCTAACCGGCATCACCGACCCTGACGCAGACTACGAGGTCTACTTCCGCGTCCGCTGCAACCAGAGCCCCGCAATGATGCAGCACGACTACTCCGACGTGGCCATCCAGGTCAAGTTCATGGAGGCGCTGCCCCTCATGCGCATCATCAGCGGCAGCACCGAGAACATCGAGGTTGACCGCCGCTGGATGGAGATGGGCCTCCGCTGGATAGGCCCCGACGGCGCACCCTACATGCCCCTCGTGGGCCGCCCCTGGGCGCTCATCAACGCCGCCTGGTGGGACATCGAGCCCGAGGGTGGCTTCTACATCTCCCCCTTCCCCGGAGGCCGCCTCCTCTCGTCGGTCGTGCTCTACGCCCGGCGCAGCCGCGACCCCAGGCTACTGCGCGAGGCGGAGCGCGTCGTGGACGCCCTCACGGACCTCGCCGTCGACCGCGGCAGCTTCGCATACTTCTCCCCGTCCGCGCACCAGGCCATACGAGGCAGGACCACAGACCCGCGCCACCAGTACAAGCACCGGGGCGCAAACGTCAACTTCATCACCCTCTCGCTCGCACACCTTTACCGCGAGTCCGGCTACGAGCCCGCCGCCACCCTCGCCAACAAGCTCGTCAGGTACACCCTGGACGAGATACAGTACTTCGGGGAGGACGGCTCATTCGTCGCCGACCACAAGCTGGCAGGCTCGCCCTGGGCCCACTTCCACATGCACACATACACCCTCCTGGCGATGCTGGAGCACGCCCGCCTCACCGACGACGCCGACCTTCTGGAGAAGGTGCGCCTCGGCTACGAGTACGGCAAGTCCCAGGGGAACACCCTTCTCGGCTACTTCCCCGAATACCTCAACAGCGAGCAGCAGGAGGAGTCCGAGCTCTGCGAGGTCGCCGACATGATAGCGCTGGCCTTCAAGCTGACCGACGCCGGGGTCGGCGACTACATCGACGACGCCGACCGCTGGATACGCAACATGTTCGCCGAGGGCCAGCTCACGCCGGAGCGCCGCTACTGGCTGGAGCGCTACACCGACCCCAGCGCGAGCACCCACCGCGAGTCCACCGCCCTCGGAAGAATCGCCGGCTCCGCCATCGACCCCATGTACCAGACCAACGACCGCGTCATCGAAAGAAACGTCGGCAACTTCGCCGGATGGCCTCTCGCCAACGACTGGGGCGTCGAGATACAGCACTGCTGCACCGGCAACGCCTCGCGCACCATATACTTCATCTGGGACCACATCCTCGGCTACTCCAGCGGCAAGCTGCGAGTCGACCTACTCCTCAACCGCGCCTCGCCCTGGGCCGACATCGACAGCCACATCCCCTACACCGGCCGGGTCGACATACGCGTCAAGACCCCTTGCGACCTCTCCGTCCGCATCCCTGAGTGGGTCTCCCCTTCCGCGACGCGGTGCGAGGTCTCCGGCGCGACCCGCGAAACCGGCTTCAACGGCCGATACGCAAACGTAGGCGCCGTCAAGCCCGGCGACGTCGTGACCCTCACCTTCCCCATCTCAGAGCGCACCGAGGAGGTCTGGATAGAAAAGCGCCGCTACACCGTCGTAATCAAGGGCAACGAAGTCGTCCGAATCGACCCCCCCGGCAGCGTCTGCCCCATCTACCAGCGCGAGCACTACCGCAGCAACACCCCCCTCTGGCGCAACATAGAACGCTTCGTCTCCAACGAAACCCTCCACGTCTAGCCGCCCATTCGTCATTCCCGCGTACGGTGCCCCTTGCACAACCCGCGGCCGGGCGCCATGTCCCTGTCATTCCGAGCGCAGCGAGGAATCTAAGTACCCATGCACTGAGGCTACCTGCTCAATACCGAATAGTTACTTGACTCGGACACTCTCTCGTGTAGGCTTGCCACACATCTTCCTTGTCGTATGGGGGCTCCGCCCGTGAAACTGGACGCGAGAGCAATCTTCTCCGTCCTAGCCGCCCTGTTTGCAATGACGGTGCTCATCGCCTGCGGCGAGGATCCCGACATAGAGGCAACCGTCGAAGCAAAGATCGCCTCCATCGACGCGACAGTCACAGCCGAAGCCGCCGAAGAAGTCGCCAAGCAGGCCGCCATAGAAGCAGCCGTCCAGGCCACCATGGAAGCCATGCCCACGGCGACGGCAACACCTACCCCTACCCCATCTCCCTCCCCAACGCCGACCTTCACTCCCTCTCCCTCCCCGACACCCACGCCGACCAGCACGCCAATCCCCACGGCTCCAGCCACGGGCAACGCCGACACCCACTGCCACGGCAACGCCGACTCCAACACCCACCAACACACCCTCACCCACAGCTACCAACACACCAACTCCGACTCCTACAAACACGCCCTCACCAACTCCAACTCCAACTCCAACTCCGACTCCGACTCCAAGAGCAGGACATGCTTATCGCCTAGGGCGAAGAAATCTGGCACCGCGCAGTCGGTCTCGCCGCCCGGCTCATAGAACAGCCCCACGTACTCCCAGTCGACCATGTCTTCCGACCGGAACAGAAACGCCGCATCCTTCCGACCCTCAACGCTTCCCCCCGACAGGCAGTACCAGGCGCCATCCTCCCGCCATATGCCGGGGTCGAATACCCTTGGACCCCCATGCAGTGAGTGAGGGATAACCGGGTTCGCAGAGTGCTTCTGCCAGGTCAACAGGCCGTCGGTGCTAGTCGCTATGCATATGCCCTCCGGGTTGCCGTAGTAGACCAGCGTGGGCACCCCGTCCCAAACGGTGGCCGCGCCGCTGAAGCATCCATGGCGGTCAGGGCCGTCCGGGTCCGGACCCAAGGCTACCGGCAGGTCTGTCCAGCGCACGAGGTCCTCGCTGACCGCGTGTCCCCAGTGCATCCTTCTTGAGTTGTCATATGCGCCGTCGGGATTGTACTGGTAGAAGAGATGGTACCTGCCGTCCCAGAACAGAGGCCCGTTCGGGTCGCCGAGAAAGTTGGCCGGAGACGTGTAGTGGTATCGAGGCCGATATCGGTCGTCGTCGGAGAGTATTCGCCGGGACTGCGATGAGTTGGTCGGTTCCATGCAAGGCGCCTCAGCGATTCTATACCCCGGGTCAAATAGGCTCCCACTTGAATCAAGTACCCAATCACCATAGAATCTGCTGCGGAGGCAAAGCCACATGAACTTAGAAATGGTCGTAATGCGCGTGCTACACATACTGGCGGGAGTCATATGGGCCGGCTCTGCCATCTTCCTGGCAGCCGTCCTCGACCCGCGCCTCAAGGCGCTGGGGCCCGACACACAGCGCAGGGTAATGGGCGCGCTCGCTCCGGGGCTCCGCATCGCGCTCGACGGCAGTGCGGCCGTCACCATCCTGGTTGGGCTGGCACTCGTGATCAGGCTGGAGCGCGACCTCTTCGATCTCAGCTCCGGCTGGGCGTGGGCAATCCTGATCGGGATCGTCACCTCCGTCGTCGCCGTCGCCAGCGGAGCCGTTGCCATATCGGCCTCCAAGCGCGCCGCCGCCGCCGAGGAGGACGCCGAAGCTGGTCGGCTTTCGGCCAAGGCGACCATGCTGGGGCGCATAACGGCGGTGCTGGTAGTAATCGCCGTCGCCTCGATGGCCTCGGCCAGGTTCGTCTGACCCTTGACTAACGATGCCTGGCCCTAACCCGCCGCTCCGCTCGTCCACGCTGGGCGGCTGACATGGGCGCGGCCGGCATGCGCTCCCCCTCCGACAAAGCCGCAGCGTCGGCATGGCGCCGCTTGGGCAGGCTGGCCACCGACCCCGGAGCTATCTTCGACACCGCCCTCAAGAAGAAGCGCGCAGTCGGCCTTCTGCTGCTAGGCGCCCTGCTCGTTCTCTTCGTGGTCTTCAGCCGCATACCCAAGCTCGGTGAGGTACAGGACGACCTCGAGGCCGCCACCGGGCCGCAGGTCGAGTGCTTCCAGGGCTTCTGCATAGAGACCGACCCCGACACCACCTTCCTGGAACGCTGGTGGCGCTTCTCCCTCACCTACCTGAGGCTCGTAGCCGCCGGCATGACCTTCGCCTTCCTCGTCGCCGGCGCCATCGAGGCCTTCATCTTCCCCGGCTTCAGCGGCAGGGAGTTCGCCGCCGGCGGGCTCAAGGGCGCCCTCAAGGGCCTAATCGTCGGCCCCGCCATGACCCTCTGCTCCGCCTGCATCGTCCCCGTCTCTGCCGCATTCAGGAGCAGGGGCGCGAGCATCGAGGCCACCATATCCATAGCCCAGGGATCGTCCACTCTCAACCTGCCCGCACTGGTCATGACCGCGATGGTCTTCGCACCCATGATCGGCGGCACGCGCATCCTCCTGAGCGTCGCGGGCGCCATCCTGATAGGGCCGATAGCCGCGCTCGCCGCCGGACAGCTAGGCCGCTCGCTCCCGCTTGTACCCGCGGACGAAGCCCCGCCGCAACCTGACGGATCCACCTGGAGGGAGACCCTGTCCGAGGCCGGCCTCGCCTGGCTTCGCTCCAGCCTGAAGTACCTCCTCCGCCTCGGCCCCATCATGGTCATAGCAGGCTTCGCCAGCGGCCTCGTCATACAGTGGATCGACGCCGACACCGTCTCCAACCTGGCGGGCAACCACCTCGCCGGCGTAGCCATCGCCGCCACCGTCGGCCTGCTGATCAACGTCCCCCTGCTATTCGAGATACCGCTGGTCGCGGCGCTGTTGCTCGTCGGAATGGGAGCGGCCCCCGCGGCCACACTGCTATTCACAGCCGCCGCCGCGGGTCCGATCACCTTCTGGGGGTCGCCAGGGTCATGCCCAAGCGGGCCATAGCCGCATTCGCCGCCTCCGCATGGGTCATCGGCCTCACGGGAGGCCTCGGCGTCCTGGCCCTCGGCGCCCTGCTCGATGCAGACGAGACCGGCCTCAGGACGCGTACGCCCACCGTCGCGGAGAGCCTCGTCACCCTCGAAGCGCTCGCGCAGTCCTCGGACGTCACCCCCTTCACCAACGTTGCCCCCGACTCGAAGGTCCTCCAGCAGGGCTACCAGGTCTGGAACGACCGCCCAGGCGTCGCCGTCTTCGACTACGACCGCGACGGCGACCTCGACTTCTACGTCACCTCAGAGACCGGACACGCCAACTGGCTCTACCGCAACGACGGCGACGGCTCCTTCACCAACGTCGCCGCCCAGGCCGGCGTAGATGCGACCGGCTCCAACAGCACGGGCGTAGCGGCGTGTGACATAGACAACGACGGCTTCCAGGACCTCTACGTCGGCGCCTGGGGCGTCCTGTTCGACAACCTTGGCTTCCGCTCACCGGTCGAGGCCGCGCCCAACAGGGACCGCCTCTACCTCAACGACGGCAACGGCGCCTTCCGAGACATCACCGACTCCGCCTTCGGAGACGACCCCAACCTGCGCTCGGCGACCAGCATCGCATGCGCCGACGTGGACGGTGACGGCTGGCTCGACATCTACGTCGCAAACCTCCTGGACAACGACTTCCGCATCATGGACCGGCCCGACCACCCCGGACACTACAACACCCTGTACCGCAACAACGGCGACCTCACCTTCACGGAGATGTCGCGGCAGGCGGGGCTCCGAGGCCCCCAGGTCCTGATGCGCACCCCCGACGGCGAGCCCATCCTCTTCGAGGACCCGCTCACCGGCAAGAGCTACGAGGGCTACGATCCCGCCCGCACCGACAAGCTCGGCAACCGCGTAGGCGACCCCACCGGACAGACCCACGCCGTCCTCTTCTTCGACTACGACGACGACGGTGACCCCGACCTCTGGGTGGCCAACGACGGCGACCGCCTACACCTCTACCGCAACGACTCCACCCCGGGCAGCATCCGCTTCACCCCGGTCGCCGCCGCCGTGGGCGTAGACAGCGTGGGCTCATGGATGGGCTTCGCCCTGGGCGACTACGACGGCGACGCCGACCTCGACGTCTTCGTCACCAACATCGGCTTCCACCCGCTGCTCCGCCCGCCCGTCGAGACGCCAAGGGGCACATGCGAGTACCACATGCCCTTCGACTGGGGTACCTGCTCCCACTTCCTCCTCCGCAACGACGGAACGAAACACGTACCCGGCGCCGACACCGTGGGCAGCTTCGAGGAGGTGGCCCACTCAACCGTCGTCGCGCCTAGCCCGTTCCTCCCGCCGCCGTCGCTGGACCCGGCCAACATCCACCCCGCCTTCGAGGCTCCAGACGGGCTGGCTGCCTACGACTTCGGCTTCGGCGCGACCTTCTTCGACTACGACAACGACGGCGCCCAGGACCTCTACTGGCTCGGCTCCACCATCGCCCGCGGCGGCGCCCCGGGCGGCGAAATCTACCCCGGCGCCGGGCGCATGCTACGCGGAGACGGCGCGGGCGCCTTCGAGGACATCACCGTGAGGGCGCGCCTGCTCAACATCGCCGGCGCAAACTACGTCAAGGGCCTCAAGCTCGACCCCCAGCACCACGAGAACGGCAAAGGTCTGGCCCACGGAGACCTGAACGGCGACGGCTACGTCGACCTGATAGGCACCAACAGCAGCGGCCCAGGCATCCCAGGCCCCTTCGCCGACACCCCCACCCCTGAGCTAACCCCCGGCCCCATCTTCCTATGGCTCAACGGCGGAGGCGACCACCACTGGATCACCCTGAGGCTCGTAGGCCGCATGGCCGTCGACGGCACCGGCAGCAACGCCGACGCCGTCGGCGCGCGAGTCTACGTCAAGACCCGCGTCGACGGCGCAGCCGACCCCCACATGCAGGTACAGGAGGTCATAGCGGGCTCCGGCTACATCTCCATGAGCAGCACAGACCTCGAGTTCGGCCTCGGCTCAGCCGCCACCGTCGACGAGATAGTCATCACCTGGCCCAGCGGCCGTACCCAAACCCTGACAGACGTCCCCGTCGACCAGCTAACCACCATAACCGAGCCAGCCGAGTAAGCCTTCATCCCGGCGTCTACATCATTACGCGGTGACTGCTAGCGGATGCTCGACAAGCTGGCTGTCGGCCGTCAGGAATCTAAGCCCCTCCTCCTGCGCTTGGACTAGGAGAAGTTCGTCGAAGGGGTCCCTATGGGCAATGGGAGTTTCTAGCTCG
Source organism: Dehalococcoidia bacterium (assembly GCA_965262055.1). Lineage (GTDB taxonomy): Bacteria > Chloroflexota > Dehalococcoidia > Lucifugimonadales. The sequence continues at coordinate 2,960,697 of CBDHEI010000002.1, read as the reverse complement.
GCTGTTGCGTGGCTCACGGTTATCGGCAAAAAAACCACGTCCTGCTCCTTCAGTACGGTGATCACGTCGCTGGGGGAGAAGGGGCTTTTCCTTCCGCCGGATCGATCACGCGCTTGGAACTTCAGCCGCATTTCCCAGATCGAAACGGCGCTCACGTATATCTGCACCGCCTGGTTCGTGAGAATGAGCCGCTCGGCATCGGAAAGCCGTCCCCGCGCCGCCATCAGGCTGTAGAGGTAGCTCGTATCGAGAAGAATCCGCACAGACTCTCCCCTACCCGAGCCCAAGAACCCGCCGGCTGAACGCCGGATCGTCGAAGTCCTCCGGCCACCCCTCCTCCTCCACTCCCAGCCTCACGCAGGACGCTTCCAGCTTTTCGAAATCGATCCCACCGGTCCGGCGGAACCGCACTACCTCTACGGCCGGCTCGCCGTGCTTCGTAATTACGACGCGCTCGCCGTTCTGCGCGGCCACAACGATCTCGGAGAGACGCGCCTTCGCCTCCCGCAATGCAAGCTCCATCTGATAGTCCTCCTGCCAGTCCAGACTCACCCCCTATGATATACCCAACCGTGACCACGCACGAGACCACATCGTGACCACAACATAGATTACGGCTTCTCGCCGCGCGCCAACCAAGTCATTGTCGCCGATCTCACCGGCTACGGCAGGCCGGATATCATCGTATCGGCCAACGCGACAGTCGCAGAACACGTTGGCGGGAAAACCGATACGCCGGGATGACGTGTCCGATACAGCAGTCCCAGGCAAATGAAGAGGGGCGCCGCACTCGGCGTCCCCTCTTCATTCTCTTCATGCGCCCCCGTAGCGCCCCACCGATAATCTAATCTGCGCCGTCTTTCGGTGCCTCTCCCCCGCTATTGGTCGCGTCTGTCGCGGCTTCGGTCGCCGGGACATCCGAGACGATCCCGGGCAGGTTCTTGAGAGTGCTGACAAGGTCGATGCCTGTGAGGGACTGCACGAGCGCGGGAAGCTGCGCGATGGTGGCGGAGACGTCCTGGGTCACCTTGCTGGCCCCGGCTCCCGATCCGTTCTCGCCGCCGTTGCTGATGACGACGATGCTGTCGGTCTTGGCGAGCGGCTGCGCAACGGCGTCGGCGATCTGTGGAAGCGACTCGAACAACTGCTGGATCATGGCAGCCTGTCCGTACTGCTTCCACGCATCGGCCTTCTTGTCCATCGCCTGTGCCTCTGCGAGTCCCTGGGCCCTGATGGCCGCCCCCTCAGCCTCGCCGCGCGCCTTGATGGCCGTTGCCTCGGATTCTCCACGCAGTACGATCGCTTCGGCCTCTGCTTGGGCCTCCGCGATAACACGGGTGCGCTCACCTTCGGCCACCGTCTCGAGCTTGTATCGTTCGGCTTCGGCTTCAATTCTGGCACGGCGCCTGTGCCCCTCCGCGACCAGCTGGAGCTGGTCGCGCTCGGCTTCTGCCGGACGCCGGACAGTCGCATCCAACTCTCGCTCCCGACGCACGATCTCTTGCTGTTGGACCTCGATCTGCTTCTGCCTTTCTACGACTTCGACTTGCAACTCCTCTTCCCGAATCCGTTGGCGGGTCTTGGCCTCCTGGAGGGGATAGGCCAGCTCGGCCTCGGCTCGTCGCGCGTTGACCTGCTGGGCGTACTCCGCTTTCCGGCTCTCGAAGTCGCGTTCCGACTCGGCGATAGCCGTGTCGGCGCTGTATCTCGCCGCCTGTCGCTGCTGGTCCGCCTGGGCCGCCTTGATCCCCGAATCACGCGCGGCCTCGGCTTCACCGATGGCGGCGTCTCGCTTGACTTCCGACGTTCTCCTGATCCCGAGGGCCTCGAGGTACCCCTGCTCGTCTTGAATATCGCGAATCGAGAAGCTGACAATCTCCATCCCCATGTTGGTCATGTCTGTCGCAGCCACGTCGCGGACCTGCTCGGCAAATGCCACTCGGTCGCGATATATATCCTCGACCGTCATCGTGCCGAGAATGGCGCGCTGCTGCCCCTCCAGGGTCTGCAGAGCGACCTCTGCGATCTGGCGGACGGTCTTGTCGAGGAACTGCTCGGCGGCGGTCCTGATGGCCTCCTCGCCACGTCCGACCTTTACCTGGGCGACGCCGTCGACCGAGACTGAAACGCCCTCTTTCGTGTAGACTCTCGCCGTGTTGACTTGGAGGGTCATGACCTCCAGCGAAAGTAACTGCGCCTTTTGAAGGAACGGCAGCACGAACATCCTGCCACCCACCTTAACCCTCGGCCGACTGCTTCCCCCCGATACTATCAGGACATGGTTTGGTCCTACTGTATGAAAGCCTGCCATTATCTCCCCCCTAATGTGTGTTAATTGGGACCCGCATTACGCTTCGCTCGACTCCTCTGAGTCATCGTACAGCTTTTCGACCTTCAGCACTTCGCCATATACGCCGACGACCCGTACCTCTTCACCTTCTTTGATCAAACCCCCGGGATCGGTCGAGGCCGACCATTCCTCGTTCGCCACCCATACTTTGCCGGATGGCTGTATGTCTGAAACGGCAACACCCCACTGTCCCTCGAGCATTGCTGCTTCCTCGCTCTGGAATCCGGTGGACGTGCCGCCTTCGGTCCGCGCGGAACGAATGAAGAATATCCACGTCGCGGTCATGAGCGCGGTCATAACACCAATCATGATTGGGCTTACCATGAAGCTGGGTTCCGGCAGGTCCGAAGGGCTGAAGAAGTTCCCGAACAGGAGGACCGCTCCAAGGACAAGACACACGATGCCTCCCGCGCCGAAGGGACCGAATCCCGGCGCTATGGTCTCACCGTAGAAAAGCCCCATCGCCAAGGCGATGAGAGCGACGCCCAGCCAGCTGCCCGGCAGATTGAAGAACCCGACAAAGGCCAGCGCGAGTAAGATAACTCCCACGATGCCCGGACCGAAGAGACCGGGAACGACAATTTCCACCAACAGGGCAAGGCCGCCGATCAGGAACAGCGCGAAAACGACGTTGGGACTGGCGAGGATCCCGAGTGCGTATTCCATGAAGGTGCGATCGAGCTCCCGCACGCTCGCGCCGGCGGACGAGACGGTGACCTGTCCAGTCGATGTCGTCGTCGTGCGGCCGTCGAGCTGATCGAGCATCGAGGCCATGTCGGGCACGATCAGGTCGATGACCCCTAGATCGAGGGCCTCTTCCGCAGAGTACGCCGCGGCCAGCAGCACGGTCTTCTCCAGCGCCTCGGCGTTGCGGTTGCGCGCCTGCGCGATACTCCGGATGAACGCGCTCGTATCTGCGCTGACCTTTCGGGCGAGGGTCTCCGGAATGTCCTGGCCATCCGCCTTGACCGGAGTGGCCGCGCCGATGTTCGTGCCCGGCGCCATGACGGCGAAGTTGGCCGCCGCAGCGACGAAGGTGCCGGCGGACGCCGCCCGAGCGCCCGCGGGGCCCACGTATACGGAGACAGGAATGTCCGATTCCAGGATCTCTTCCACGATCTCGCGTGTCGAATCGAGCAGCCCGCCGGGTGTGTCCAGCCGGATGACCACCATTGACGACCCCTGGCCCCGCGCCTCGTCGATTCCGCGCGCGATACGGTCGGCCGTCAGCGGTTCGATGTTTCCGTCGATCTCTATGACGAGAACGGATGGGCCGTCCGCCGAGATGGAATCATCGAGCTGCCACGCGACGATTAACAATGCTATCATTACGAATATCGCTGTAATGATGTGGCGCATGGAAGCCCTATCGTCGCAACAAACTACCATATGTCCGCATCCTATTAGAGAGAAAACCTACTGTCAAACGGGTCGACCCTCATGATCAGACATGTTGGTCTACTAGGATTGGATTGCCGTCTGGGTCCAAAGCCACAAAGCTGGCCGGACCCTTCCCGTCCTCGTCTGCTTCACTATGCAGGTTGACGCCTTTCGCCCTTAGCCGACGCTGCAGCTCGCGGACGTCTGTAAAGGTGTCAAGAGTATGGCCGTTACCATCCCAACCTGGATTGAAAGTTAATATGTTCTTGTCGAACATCCCCTGGAAGAGCCCGATTGTGTGATCTCCGTTTCTCAGGATCTGCCAGTTCTGTGAAGAATCACCTCCGACAACTTCAAACCCGAACTTCTCGTAGAAAACCCTTGAATCTTCGAGATCCTTAACGGCCAGGCTGATCGAAAAGGCGCCGAGTTCCATGGTCCGCTCCTCCCATACTGTTCGAGAACATCCAGGTAATAGGACACGTCCTCCTGGGTCCATTCCGCAGGCCCTAACCAGGGCCATCTACCAGACAGGACGCAGATTCAGGATTTGGAGACGATGTGATCGCCGCCCCGCGCCTGCGCCGCCAACCGCCGCCAGTCGCTCATGGGCTCCAACCCCAGCACCCTGCGCGCCCGGCTGTTGTCGAATACCGACGCCCCGGGGTTCCGCTCGTACACCTCGGGCTTGCGTATCTCCGGCAGGCTGCCGAACCGCTCCCTCAGCACCTCCAGCGTAGGCCGCTGGCTCAGCGTGTCGTCGGCGCACACGAAGAACACGTCGTACGCCTCCCCATCCCGCGCAAGCGCCAGCCACAGCGCCCGCGCCACGTCCTCAGGCTCCACGTACGCCCACATGTGGTGGTTGCGCGGGTCCGCGCCCCACTCCTCCACCTCATGCCAGTGTGGCGGATATATGATGCGGCTCGGGCGTATCGCCGCAATCCGCAGCTTCCCCCGCACCGCGTAGGCGCGGCAGATCGTCTCCGTCACCTGCTTGCTCAGGGAGTAGACGTCCGTGGGCCGCAGCGGGTGCGCCTCGTCCACCGGCAGGTACTGCGGCCCCCAGTCAGGCGGGTTGTAGTGAAGCCCCGTGGCCGCGTCGCTGGAAGCCACCACGGCGCGCCGGATCCCCACGTTCTCCGACGCCTGCAGCGTGTTCCACGTCCCCTGAACGTTGACCTCGAAGGTCACGCTCGCCGGCGCCGTCCGCTGGTTCGGCACCGCCGCCAGGTGCACAACCGCGTCGTGGCCCGCCAGCGCCCGCTCCAGCGCCGCAAAATCAGTGACGCTCGCCGGGGCGTAGCCAACCCCGCGCTGCTCCGGAGGCCGCACGTCGACCACCGTGACCTCGGCGCGCGCCATGAAGTAGTCCACGACCCACCGGCCCAGCCGGCCGCTGCCCCCGGTTATCGCGACCCTTCCGACGTCGCTCTGCTTCCCCATAGCGCTACGCCCCCGGCTGCTTCTCCGACTCCGAGATGTCCGCCCTGAGCTGCCTCTCCTCGCCCGGCAGCCCCTCCTCGTAGTACTGCCTGATCGGCCGCGGGCTGAGCTGTCGGTACGGGTGCTTGGCCAGCTCCTCCTCGTCGAGATCGATGCCCAGCCCTGGGCCTTCGGGTAGCCGTATGTAGCCGTCCTCCACCCGGAACGGCTCCACCGCGACCTGGTCCCCGAACTCCTCCATGTTCACGAAGTACTCCGTAATCAGGAAGTTCGGCATCCCCGCGCTCGCCTGCAGCGTCGCCGCCAGGGCCACCGTCGTGCTGTTGAAGTTGTGCGGCGACACCGCCACGAAGTACGGTTCCGCCATCGCCGCGATTTCCCGCATCTCCAGGATCCCCCCGACGCTGCCCACGTCCGGGTTGATGATGTCCGCCGCCTGCTTCTCGAACACCTCCCGGAACTCGTGCTTCGTGTACAGCTCCTCTCCCGTCACAACCGGTATCCGCACATCCCGGCGCACCGACGCCAGCGCGTCCAGGTTCTCCGCCAGCACCGGCTCCTCGTACCAGAAAGGCCGGAACTGCTCCATCTCCCGTGCCACCCGCACCGCGTGCATCGGCGCCAGCCGCCGGTGCATGTCCAGCAGTATGTCCACGTCCGGCCCCACCGCCTCCCGCACCGTCTGCACGCTCCGCACTGCCGTCTCCTCCACCTCCCTGCTCACGAACGTCCGCCACGCCCCCGGCAGCGGGTCGAACTTCAACGCCGTGAAGCCCCGCTCAACGACCCTGCACGCCGCCTCCGCAAGCTCGTCGGGAGTCTTCGCGTCCCCGAACCACCCGTTCGCGTACACCCGCACGCGGTCGCGGCAGGCGCCCCCAAGCAGCATGTACACCGGCGCTCCCAGCTTCTTCCCCGTGATGTCCCACATCGCCTGCTCCAGCCCGCTCAGCGCGCAGTACAGGTCCATCGCGCCCCGCCGTGTGGCAAAGTCGTCGTACGCCACCTGCATGAAGTGTTTGATGTGCCTCGGGTCCCGCCCTACCAGGTAACGCTCCAGCGCCGCAACGTGCGCCGCTATCTGCACGTCCCGGTCAGCCTGCGTGTAGCACTCCCCCCAGCCGTATATCCCCTCGTCCGTCTCCACCTTCACGAAGCACAGGTTCTTCCTAGCGCCCGGATGCGCCAGGAACGTCTTTACGCCGGTAACTTCCACGGTCTCTCGCCTCCATCTGCACCCACTGCAGCCCTCAACAGCCGCCCGAAAGTCCGCCGTAGCATACCCGACAACCCCCAACCGCGCCACGCTCCCTTAGTGCCCCATCGTGTCCCTTCGTGGATAACATATACTGAACCAGCATCACGCCAACCCAGGAGTATCGCATGGCCAGGCTCGACTCCAAGGTCGCAATCATCACCGGAGGCGCCACCGGCGTCGGCAGGGGCATAACCCGCGCCTTCGCCTCCGAGGGCGCCACCGTTGTCATCGCCTCCAGGAACCGCGACAGCATGGAGCGCGCCGCCGCCGAGATGCGCCCCCTCGGTGCCGTCGAAACATACCAGGCCGACGTGACTGACGAGGCCCAGGTCGCCGCACTCTTCGACCACGTCGTCCAACGCTTCGGACGCGTCGACATCGCCGTCAACAACGCCGGCATCGAGGCCGGAGCCCCACTGCACGAGCTCCCCCTCGAGACTTGGGAGAGGGTCATCGCCGTCAACCTCACAGGCGTATTCCTCTGCTGCCGCGAGGCCATGAGGGTCATGATGCCCCGGCAAGGCGGACGCATAATCAACATCGGCAGCACCGCCGCACAGATGCCCCGCCCCAACGCCTCCGCCTACGCCGCCTCCAAGTTCGGCGTCGTCGGACTCACCCACTCCGCCGCCATAGAGGGCCGTGCCCACGGCATCGCCGTATGCTGTCTACACCCAGGCAACGTCGACATCGAGACCCGGGGCCCCGGCAGAATACACCCCGAGCCCATGATGGAAGTCGCCGCCGTAGCCGACGCAGCAGTCGCCATGGCCGCCATGCCCCCCCACGTCAACCTATACCAAGCCATCATCCTCCCCCTCGGCATGCCCTACCTGGGCCGAGGCTAGGCAGGCCGCAGAGATACCGGGTGTACAGAGGGGCGGAGCCCCTTTGCCGGGGGTGTGGGGGTGTCCCCCACAAGTCCCACTCCGGGGGTGGGTGGACGGGTACAGCCCGCTGAAATACGGGGCGTGCAGAGGCGCAAAGCCTCTTTGCCGGGAGTCTGAGGGTGTCCCTCAGATATAATTTTTTCTCCTTCCTGGTACCAGGAAGGAGTCTGAAGAAGGTCAGGAAGAGTTTTTCCGCAGCCTGCTAAGGAGAACCCAACACCCATGGCAAACGTCAAGAACTGGGCCAGCATCCTGGACGACGTAACCCGCAAGCAGGCCGACATGCTCTCCCGCGCCCACGGAATCGCCGGACACGTCGCACTCATGCCCGACGCACACCTCGGCAAGGGCGCCACCGTCGGCAGCGTCATACCCACCTTCGCCGACACCCTAATCCCCGCCGCCGTCGGCGTAGACATCGGCTGCGGCATGATCGCCGTCCGCACCAACAGGAAGCGCAACGCACTCCCCCGCGACCTCACGCCCCTCGTAGACCTCTTCTCCCGCTCCATCCCAGCCGGCGTAGGCAGAGAGCACCGCCCCGGCAAGGGTGACTCCCAGCGCGCCCAGGCCGGCAGGGCCGCCCGCTGGCTGAAAGACAACCCGCTTCCGCACCCCGCCGGCTTCGACCAGGACAGGGCCCGCCGCCAGCTCGGCACCCTCGGCTCCGGCAACCACTTCGTAGAGGTCTGCCTCGACAAGACCGACCGCGTCTGGGTCGTCCTCCACTCCGGCTCGCGCGGCATCGGCAACAACATCGCCACCACCTTCATACGCCGCGCACAGAAGGAGAACACCGCAAAGCTCGAAGACCGCGACCTCGCAGCCCTGCGCGGCCCCTCCTTCGACCAGTACGTCGAGATGATGGAGTGGGCCCAGCGCTACGCCTTCACCAACCGCGAGTTCATGATGGACGCCGCCATCGCCGACCTCCGCACACTCGTCCGCGGCCTACGCGAGGAGGAGCGCATCAACTGCCACCACAACTTCGCCGCTCGCGAGACCCACTTCGGCAAGGACGTCTGGCTCACCAGGAAGGGCGCCATCAAGGCCGACAAAGGCGACCTCGGCATCATACCCGGCTCCATGGGCGCCCCCACCTACATCACCTCCGGCCTCGGCAACCCCGACTCCTACAACTCCAGCGCACACGGCGCCGGGCGCCAGTACAGCCGCACGGCCGCCAGGCGCACCTTCACCGTCGACTCCCTCAACCAGCACATGACCGGCAAGGCCTGGAACAGCCGCAACGCAAAGGCCCTACTCGACGAGCACCCCTCCGCCTACAAGCCCATCGAGCAGGTCATGGAAGACCAGAAAGACCTCACCCGCATCCTCCACACCCTCCACCAAATCGTCAACTACAAAGGCGCCTGAAGACCGATCCCGGTTCGGTAACCGTAAGGGCAACCCTCGTGAACCTGTCTCACAAAGGGTTGTTGGTGGTGATGGGGAGCACTGCATTGGTTGGTCGGATCCGCTGGGGGCCGGGTTGGCGTGTCATGGCAGTCCGTGTGCGGGGAGGATGGCGGTCTGGCGCTCCTGGCATCCCCAGATTCGGGCCGAAGTTGCCGTCCAAGAGGTACGTCCGTGACGCCACATGTCCGCCCCGGCCCGCCAGATGCGCCAGAGGGTGCGCAGGTTGAAGGCCGTGGCCAGCAGCGTCCATTCGGCCGCGACATTGGCGATGCCGCGCAGCAGGAACCTGCGGCCTGCCTGCTGGTCTTTGATGATCCCGAAGACCGGCTCGATCAGCCCTTGCCTGCGCTCATAGGACCGGCTCGCCTCCTCGGTCGACATCCACTCACGGTGGACACGCAGCGCAGCATCGTGAGGCCCTATCTCCAGTGCGCGACCATAACGAGCGTCCTTCGTACAGGTCCCGAAGGCAGGACACGCCCGGCAGACGGCGCCGGAGGCCCGGTACCGCCGCATCGGCACCCCATGATTGCGCTTGATGCGTATGAAGCGCAACGCCTGACCCTGGGGGCATCTATAGCTGTCGCTGCTCTCGTCGTAGGTGAATCGGTCCTTGTGGTACGGACGCCGCAGCGCACGGCGCTGGGACTCTGGCATCGCCACCCGATGGCCCCTGCTGGCGCACTCCTCCAGCGCCTGCCCCGAATGGTAGCCCGCATCGGCCAACGTCATGTCCGCCCTGGCGCCCGTATTGTCCTCGGCCTTGTCCAGCATCGGAGTCAACTGGCCGTGGTCGCCCGGTTCGTCCACCACCTCGACCGCCGTGATCAACATGCCTGCACGCTGTCCGTCGGCAGTCCGTGCGGGCGAGGCCATCGCCTGCGCGTTGTAGCCGGGCATGACGCCCTGGCGTGTCTTCATCAGACGAGCCTCTCGGTCGGTCAGGTTGATGCGCCGTCCCTCCTCGTTCGAAAGATCGTCCATCGCCTGGCGCACCTGCTCTCTCAGGACCCTCTTGTCGTACAACTCCTGCGGCAACTGGGCGGTTGGAGTATCCTCTCCCGATTCGTTCTGGGACTCCAGGTCGCTTATCGCACGCTCAAGCCGCTCCAAGAGCCGCCCCAGTCCCTCCGCATCGTATGTCCTGGCCTTCGATGCGTTGGCTCCAACCTTCGTCCCGTCCACCGCCTGCAACGCCAGGTCCACCAACTCCATCTTCACCGCCATCCGAACCGTACGCTTGAACAGCCTCCTCATCGCCTGGCGGTGGCTCTTGTAGAACCTCCAGAGTGTGTTGTGGTCCGGATATTGCACGCACGTCAACCACAGGTACGGTATCTGGTCACGACAGGCTGCCTCCAGCTTACGGCACGAGCGCACTCCGGTCATGAAGCCGTACAGCCACACGCTCAACAGCGCTCGAGGATGGTACGAAGGAGGCCCAAGATCACCTCCGTCTATCTCCACCCCAAGCTCCGCCCAGTCCTCTCGGTCGAGTGCGTCCACCACCTCGGCCACGAACCGCGAAGGGTGCTCGGCAGGGATCAGGTCGCCCAGGCTCGGAGGCATCAGCCACATCTGTTCTCGGTCCATCGCTCGCAGCGGCATCCATCTCTCCATCGCGGCCAGGATGGCCACAACTATATCCTTCCATACCCCCACTGCACGACTTATGAGACAGGCTCCTGGGTGGTGTCCCACCCAGGGTCGCGGGGCGCTAAGGGGCCTCCACGCTGCCGGCAGGGTTGCGGCTGCGGCCGGTGGGCGCTCGGTGAAGCCGAACGTCACGGTCTGGCCGTCCTTCGAGTCCCAATCGCGGCTGGGCAACGGGGGCGCTAGCTCCAGAGTCGCGCCTGTCCGGGCCCCGAGGAAACCGCCGAGCCCTGCGCCGCCGCCTCGAAGTATGCAAGTCCTTGACAGGGGGTAGCGAGTGCGGCGAAACCCCGGCGAGCTGCGGCGCTTGCATGGGTAGGCGTGGGGGAAGGGTTGCAGGGGCCCCGCAGCATGGTCAAGGCCCGTTACCACGGCTCTACGGTCCGTCTGCCAGCGGCTCAGGACTCAACCCCCCGTGCGCGCCTCCCATGCGCGCTTGAGCAGCTCAATGCCCTTGTCGTCAACGCCGCTGCCCCCCCCGAGCATCGCGGAGGCCTTGGGCTGTTGGGGCAAGGGTTAGAGCGGCTCCGCCAGGTCCTCGGCCGGCGCGGCCAGCTCGCGGTTGGCGCGGTCAAAGTTCGTGCCACACATGAAAGGTGCGGTCGTTCTCGTCCCGGGCTCGTTTCTTGTCTTCCGGCGAGAACTTCGGGTTCCCGAGCACGTTGCTGTAGCGCTCATTCGCCTCGACGTAAGCCTTGCGGGCATCCCCTATGGTCCGGGGCTCCGGCTCCTCATGCTCGTCTTCTGCCTCTGGGGGCGCGTCGTCAGCTGGCGTCCCCTCTGTCTCGCTCTGAGCGCGCGCAGCCTTGGCGCGTTCCTCAGCCTTCTCCCGCGCCTTTCGTTCCTTCCTGATGAGCTCCTCAGCCTCCTCCAAGCGCCGCTCAGTGTCTTGCCTGGCCTTGCGGTCCTTCTCGGCGCGCTCCTCGGCCTCAGCCGCGCGAGTGAGTGCCTCATTGCGCTGAGCGGCCGCGCGGCGAGCCGCGCGGGAGTCGGGGGTGTCGGTGTCGGGCAGGGGCTCGGCCATGGCGGTAACGGCCCGGTGTGTCTTGCCATGCACGATGCGGGAGATTACCGTGGGGTGAGCGTCGTACGCATCGGCCAAGTCCACGATGCGGTGTCCGGACTCGTGTGCGCGGCGGATCGCCGCGATCTCATTCGCCTTCAAGTGTCGTCTGGCCGGGGGCGGGATCGCGGGTTCCGCGGCCAACATCTTCCGTACATCTGCTCTCCGATCCTGCTTCAAGCGTCGTTGTGGTGCCATGGGAGTACCTCCTAAGTGCCGTAGTGTTGTCGGGGTGAGCGCCTGCGTGTGCATGACTAAGCTATGGTACCTGACATAGCTTAACCATGCACACACCACCACTGACACCCCACGTGTCCAAAGCGCTCACTGGCCCTATGTGAGGCCAACAGATACGAAAGGTGTGCGCAGGCGAAAAGCGCGAGTATATTATATATATAGGGCTAAAGGTTTACCCCCCCCATCAAATCGGGGTTTGGGGATGGTACACTGGTCTGTGGTAGTGCACTAGGGTAACAGGAGCGGTTATGACCACCACGGCACGGATCACCCGCTGGGGACAGCCCGAGGTATCAGAGCGCGTCGTCTTCCGAGAGACCCCCGCGTGGCTGAAGGCCATCAACCAAGAGGCGGCGGCCCTCGGCCTGAACCGGTCTGACTTCATCAGGCTAGTCCTTCACTCCCACATCAACGACCGTCGCAAGGGGCAGGCGCAGGGATAGGTTCGACAGCACTGTACCCTTTGCGCCGTCGCGCCCATCACTCCGGGCTCGTCCCGATGATCGGCTCTAGGTCGTCGGGAACGGCCGCATGAGTCTTGCGGCGGACTATCCTATCGACGACCGATCTGTGGACGCCGTATGCCTTGATCAGGTCTGCGATCAGGTGGCCGGCGTCGAACAGCCGCCGCATCTCGGCAATCTCCCCTGCTGATAGTCGCCGTCGTTGGGTCATGCGCTTGCGCCTCCTTTCAACCGCCGCCTTGCCCGAAGGCCGAATGCCGTGACCGCTGCGGCCGCGAGGCCGATGGCCACGACTCCGCAGGCGCGCGCCACCGGCTCAAACTCGACCGCACTCACCGTGAGCCCACCCGCGGACTCTTCCAGCGAGCTGCTGAAAGCCTCCCACGTCACCACGCCTTCCAGCGGCCTCCTGCTTTCCTCGGTTCCGCCCGGCTTCGTAGCACTTCACGCACATCATGGAAAACCTCCTAATTCGGACACACGCCGTCGCCGAGCGGCGCTTGCTGAATCCAGATAGACCCCCACCGTGACCGCATCCCACCCGCCTTTTTGGTCTGCTGCAGTCACAACGAGCCCGATAGACCCGATCGTCGGTCAAGCCCAGCCGGTCGTTTCCTCCGGCTGGGCTGACGTGCAGCTGCCCGCTCGGCGACACGTCGAAGAACCAAAAGTCATCGTCAGGGTCCTCGAGGCCCACGAAGTAGCTTAGGTCGGCGTCGTCTGGATCGGTCGCCTGGACGGGCCGACCAACAAACTCGCCGCCGGACAAGTAACCGGCCCTGTTCGTCGAAGTCGGGTCACGTCCCGTCAAGTGGTGTAAGAGTGCGTCATCCTGTTGATGTTGTTTAGGCGGCTGTCGCCTCCGCGAGGTCGGCCTCCGGAAGAGCTTCGTTGAAGGTCAGAATGGCGGGTGTGAGGTATCGACGGCCGACGGCCCATTCGTCGTGTTGCTCAGCCAGGACGGCGCCAACCAGGCGACGGACGGCTGGCCGGTTAGGGAAGATGCCCACCACATCGGTGCGGCGCCGGATCTCCTTGTTGAGACGCTCCTGTGGGTTGTTGGACCAAAGCTTCTTCCAGTGGGGGACAGGGAAGCTGGAGAAGGCCAGGATGTCGGGTCCGGCCCCGTCCAGTAGAGAGGCGACCTGAGGGAAGCGGTCCTGGAGTTGATCGGTCACCCTGTCGAGTTGGGCGTGTACCTCATCGGGGGAGAGTTGCTGGTAGATGGTGCGGACCATGGTGGCCACCCAGGGCTGAGCACGCCTGGGGACCCGAGTGAGCAGGTTGGTCATGAAGTGGGTGCGGCACCGCTGCCAACTGGCTCCGCCGAAGACTGCGGCGATTGCGCCTCGGAGTCCCTGATGAGCGTCCGAGACCACCAGCTCCACCCCACTGAGGCCCCTGGCGAACAGCGAGCGTAGGAAGGCTAACCAGAAGGCGCCGTCTTCACTGGTGCCCACGTCCATCCCGATGATCTCCCGCTTGCCCTCGCCATTGACCGCCGTCGCCACCACGACGCTGACGTTGACGATCCTGCCGGCCTCCCTGACCTTCTGGGTCAGTGCGTCCAGCCACAGGTAGGGATATGGCCCGCCGTCCAGCGGTCGGCCCAAGAAGCCCTCCACCACCACGTCGAGCTCCTGGCAGATGCGCGACACCTGGCTCTTGGAGATACCCTCACACCCCAGGGCCTTGACCAGATCGTCCACCCGCCTCGTGGATACACCTTCCACGTAGGCCTGCTGGATCACAGCCAGCAGAGCTCGCTCGCTGCGACGCCGTGGCTCCAGCAGGCTCGGGAAGTAGCTCCCCTCTCTGAGCTTGGGAATGCGCAGGTCCATCGTTCCCACACGAGTATCCCACGCCCGGGACCGGTACCCGTTGCGCTGGGTCACCCGCTCAGGGCTGCGTTCTCCATACTCAGCACCGATCCTCCCAGACACCTCCGCATCCATGATCCCTTCTACCAGCACTCTCAGTGCCTCCCGTAGAAAGTCCACGTCACCGTCCATTCCCTCCTTGCGCAATAGCTCCAGCAGGTCCATCCTTTCCTTGACCACCGTTGTCCTCCTTTTCTCGAGCTTCGTGTTTGCCCGCTAAGGATGACGCGGTGGTCTCTCTTTTCCAGACCCTCTCCCTCTTACACCACTTCCTGGGACTCTACTCGAAGTGTCGCGACTTCGACGTGGGAACGGTCGACGAAGATCCGGCGCGCCGCAATGGGCGCGTCAAACCGCGGCGGCGAGTTGCCCTCCACGAAAGTCGGCCGCAAGAACCGTGACGGGCGCACTCGCTCTGGCGCAAACATGTAGCCGGCCAGAAGGAACAGAACTAAAACCCCCAGTGCCGCAAGCCCAAATAACGTTTCAGTTCGTGTGGACTTCACTTACAACCTTCTTCGGGCCACACCTTCATTATATCACTATTGAATCCGCTGGCGGGCCACGTGGGGCGCTCAGATACGGCGATGGCGCTCTCCCCACGTCGCTAACGCCACCCTCATGCCGACTCCATCCTGGCGCGTCCCCGCCTGCGCCGCTTGTATGCCCGGCTGGCGCGCCGACGGGCATCAGCGGAATTCGCGTCCGAGCAGCGCGGGCTAGATGTCACGCACCAAGGCCAGCGTTCAAGTCGCTCACCGTCGATGGTCCCGTTGCATATCCGACAGTTAGCCATAAGCTATATACCCCCTGTCCGAATGGCCGTAGAGACGTGGCAAAACGTCTTTCCCATGCTGGGGGCTAGGGCTGGGGCCTTGCGGCGGTGCCCTTGGCGGCCATGGTGCGGCCAGCGGCGCGACCTCATGGGCACACCCCGTCGCCCAAGGGGGCCGTGCGGGCTTTCACTTGGATCGTCACGCCGACTTCGCCTCGCACGGGGTCGCCGGCGCGGGCCAGAGAGTGGAACACGGGATTACCGTCGGGGTCTGTAGCCATGATTGGCACGGATGGGATCGGCCACAGTCTCGCCGCCGTCGGCCCTAATGGTCGCGCTGCCCTCCAGATGGGCCAGCGCGTGGTTGATGATCTCCGCTGGTGTGTCTGTCTGCTCGGCGGCCCAATCCCTGGGCAGCCGGAGACGGCCACCCGAGGAGCGCCCCCGGATTGGGGAGGTCGCGTGCGCCGCCTGCCACTCCCGCCGGCCGACGGGACGCCATCGGCACTACTGCGCCCGGCGCCTTTCCGTGGGCATAGCAATCGGCTACCTGGCACGCGTACGACTTGCGAGGGAAACCGACCTGTACGTACACTTGCACTATGCTGCCGAAGAGCCGGATGGGGGCCAATGAGTGCGCCGGGGAGCTGGCGCTGCCGTACGGCTACGCCGGTGCCATGCCCAGCCTCAATAGGTGGGCGATGGACCGCCAAGGCGAGATGGTGCGCTCCGCCGTCCGCCGCCGTCCGGGCCGCCACCTCGCCCGCGCCGTCCTCCCGGGCGACCTGAGGCACGCCGGTGAAGCAGCGTACATTCGAGGTGCTCTCCCAGACCCCAGCCTCCGCCCGACGGAAGGGAAGAGCGCGTGACCGCAAGCGGGCCCCGGCGGGTGAAACTGCTACCGAAGGTACTCGCCGACGTGGTCCCCATCATCCGGTGGACCATCGAAGTACGCCTGCAACTCATTGAAGAAGTCGCTTGCGGTCTCCAGGCCTCCGGGACCATCGCACCCGGCAAGGAACAGGCGATGAAACGCATTCTCTGGTCCCTAGGGACGGATTGGAAAGCTGAGGAGGAGGCCATCGTGGACTACATGAGAGCTGAGGTGAGGGAGTGGTTGCAGGACTTTCCCGAACGTCAACTTCTCACCAGTCTATATCGGCGGGCCGCCCTACGGAGGGCGGGTTGTGGCTCTCCCTACAATAGGCGCCGCCCGGATTATCAGGAAGGCCTCAGGGTTGCCACGCCACTGCTGGCCAGACGTCCCGGACACCGGCCGGTTTGACTCCGAGTGGGAGTCCGCAGCCGTTTCGGAAGTTCTGGCAACCCTCTTGTTGCCCCCTATCGGCGTACCCTCGACCGGCGCGTTGCGAGAGTACATCGAGCGCTCCGAAGCCAGCCGGGCCTACTTCGGCGCTCTCGAGCGCATGGCGCAGAAGCTGGACAGCCGGGGCGACGTCATCCCCAGCCCGCTCGACATGTGGCGGGCGAAGGCTGCCGGAGGGCTCCGGCGGCGCCCCGTCAATCCAGCCCACCTCTTGCGTTACGTCCAGATTCAGTTCACCATCGCGGTCTTGCAAAGGGTTGGAGTAAAGCCGAGGGGTTACGTCTCCGGCTGTGGCATCGTGTCAGAGGCGCTGGAGCTTTCCGAAGGCAACGTGAGTCTTTCCGAAGACAGAGTGAGGCGCATCTGGGACAGGCCTTTCCTGCCCGAGTTCCAGAAATATTCGGAAGCCATCGCCACTCGCGCCGGGCCATTCCATACCACTAAGGACCACTGAGGCCTGAGCCTCGCTCAGGCGACGGTCCCTCCCGTACCCCTCTCGGGGAGAGACCGCTCCCCGCAACTCCCGGTCACCATACCTCCCTCTGGTCATGGACTTTTAGGAGACAGAGGGACCCCTGGCGGGGGCGATTGCCCTCGTTTGTAGGGGCAACTCACGATACAACGTATCACTAATCCCCCTACTTAATGACCCATTTTGGGCGGCGCTTCAGGCTAGGCTTCCTATGGGACGTCGTGGCGTCCCCAGTCAAAAGCGAGGAGGTGATGCCCGTCCCATGAATCGTTCACACGCTCTTGATAGGCCCCGGCCCCCTAGAGCCGCCAGAGGGTGGACGAGTTTGCGCCGGGGACACGAGCCGTGCGCCGGAGGCCTGGACATTCTCATGGGGCGAGGGCTCTTAGATGACCCTCTGGGAGGACAAGTGCGGACCCGAGCCGCAACGCAGCCGGTGCACCCCCCATCCATCCGGCGTCGGCGGCCCATTCAAAACACTGGAAGACCAGTTTGCGCTGGTACGAATCGAAGTACATGAAAGGTGAAGACAATGCATGACAAACTACTGAGGCGTCGACAGGTTGAGGAAATTACGGGCATGAGTCGCTCGTCGATCTATCGGCTTATGCAGGACGGTCAGTTCCCGAGGCCCGTGAAGGTCGGCTGTGCTGCCGTCAGGTGGAGGGAGAGCAACATCGCGGGCTGGCTGGAGTCACGGCCCGAGGGGTGAATTTTGGCCCGCTCAACGCGGCCTGGACGTGGCCTCGATGACCGGAACCGGCGATTGGATTCCTACTGTCCCCAGATTCCCCACCTAACATAGTTTGGTATGGCCTTCGTGGATTTACGCCCGTGTTGAGTATCGATTCGGTGGTTCCATATGGTCGGATCGGGCCGTAGGTAGGACCTTGGCCGAAGACTTTGAGGGTATGGGCATCGGAGCCGCACCGATTATGGCTGTCCTCAGGCCGAAGAAGGCATGGCCCAGCCTGGGCGACCTTGCTGAGTCGCCTTCAACCGATGCACAGACAGGACCGCTTATGGTTGGTACGGCTCGGCGGACAGCGCCAATATCCTCTGACGTGCCCTGATCAACAACTCGTATGAGGGATGGCCCCGCGCCAGACGGATGATCAGCTTCCTGGCGTGTCGCATCACCCGGTGTCGATGATCAGGACCTATATACCATCGTGATCACGACCTATATACCACCTCGTCAGGTGGGTGACGGCCCCTGGACACCGTGGTATGCGGACTATTATCACCCTGCGGTTTGAGGGTCAACCACCTCCTTTCGGTCGAGCAGGGCCCTGTGCGGGGACAAGCGTTCGCGGTAGCTGGCGCCTTCTATGACGATCTGGTAGCTGGCATTGGCGAGACGGTCGAGGGCGCTGTTGCCTAGGATGGGGTCGTCGAAGAGTCCGAGCCACTCGTCGACAGCCCTGTTGGAGGTGATGACGAAGCTGGCGGTACGATGCCTGGCGATGACCAGCTCGTAGAGTCTATGGACTGCTGTTGGGTCATCCTGTGGAGGCCGAGGTCGTCGAGGATGAGCAGGTCCGAGGCGAGGAAGGAGCGGAAGGTCTTGTCCGTGGAGCCTGTCTCATAAGTCGTGCAGTGGGGTATGGAAGGATATAGTTGTGGCCATCCTGGCCGCGATGGAGAGATGGATGCCGCTGCGAGCGATGGACCGAGAACAGATGTGGCTGATGCCTCCGAGCCTGGGCGACCTGATCCCTGCCGAGCACCCTTCGCGGTTCGTGGCCGAGGTGGTGGACGCACTCGACCGAGAGGACTGGGCGGAGCTTGGGGTGGAGATAGACGGAGGTGATCTTGGGCCTCCTTCGTACCATCCTCGAGCGCTGTTGAGCGTGTGGCTGTACGGCTTCATGACCGGAGTGCGCTCGTGCCGCAAGTTGGAGGCGGCCTGCCGGGACCAGATACCGTACCTGTGGTTGACGTGCGTGCAATATCCGGACCACAACACACTCTGGAGGTTCTACAAGAGCCACCGCCAGGCGATGAGGAGGCTGTTCAAGCGTACGGTTCGGATGGCGGTGAAGATGGAGTTGGTGGACCTGGCGTTGCAGGCGGTGGACGGGACGAAGGTTGGAGCCAACGCATCGAAAGCCAGGACATACGATGCGGAGGGACTGGGGCGGCTCTTGGAGCGGCTTGAGCGTGCGATAAGCGACCTGGAGTCCCAGAACGAATCGGGAGAGGATGCTCCAACCGCCCAGTTGCCGCAGGAGTTGTACGACAAGAGGGTCCTGAGAGAGCAGGTGCGCCAGGCGATGGACGATCTTTCGAACGAGGAGGGACGGCGCATCAACCTGACCGACCGAGAGGCTCGTCTGATGAAGACACGCCAGGGCGTCATGCCCGGCTACAACGCGCAGGCGATGGCCTCGCCCGCACGGACTGCCGACGGACAGCGTGCAGGCATGTTGATCACGGCGGTCGAGGTGGTGGACGAACCGGGCGACCACGGCCAGTTGACTCCGATGCTGGACAAGGCCGAGGACAATACGGGCGCCAGGGCGGACATGACGTTGGCCGATGCGGGCTACCATTCGGGGCAGGCGCTGGAGGAGTGCGCCAGCAGGGGCCAGCGGGTGGCGATGCCAGAGTCCCAGCGCCGTGCGCTGCGGCGTCCGTACCACAAGGACCGATTCACCTACGACGAGAGCAGCGACAGCTATAGATGCCCCCAGGGTCAGGCGTTGCGCTTCATACGCATCAAGCGCAATCATGGGGTGCCGATGCGGCGGTACCGGGCCTCCGGCGCCGTCTGCCGGGCGTGTCCTGCCTTCGGGACCTGTACGAAGGACGCTCGTTATGGTCGCGCACTGGAGATAGGGCCTCACGATGCTGCGCTGCGTGTCCACCGTGAGTGGATGTCGACCGAGGAGGCGAGCCGGTCCTATGAGCGCAGGCAAGGGCTGATCGAGCCGGTCTTCGGGATCATCAAAGACCAGCAGGCAGGCCGCAGGTTCCTGCTGCGCGGCATCGCCAATGTCGCGGCCGAATGGACGCTGCTGGCCACGGCCTTCAACCTGCGCACCCTCTGGCGCATCTGGCGGGCCGGGGCGGACATGTGGCGTCACGGACGTACCTCTTGGACGGCAACTTCGGCCCGAATCTGGGGATGCCAGGAGCGCCAGACCGCCATCCTCCCCGCACACGGACTGCCATGACACGCCAACCCGGCCCCCCAGCGGATCCGACCAACCAATGCAGTGCTCCCCATCACCACCAACAACCCTTTGTGAGACAGGTTCCTCTGGACTTCCCCAATAGGGAGTTCTGAGACAAGCTCCGTGGAGTGGTCGACCCTGGCCTGAGCCATGGCCCTGAAGAAGTCGTCGGCATGTACGAAGCGGACGGAGTGCCCGGCTCTGACGGCAGCATATCCGAGGGCCTGAGCGATGAAGCTCTTGCCCACGCCGACCGGTCCGACGAGCAGGACGTGCTCGTTGCGGTCCAGGAACTGGAGGGAGAAGGCGGCGTCGAGGAGTCGTCGGTCGAGTGTGATGGATGCGGACCAGTCAAAGTCTTCGAGGCGGCAGGTCTGCTCGAAGCCGGCCCTCTGGAGGCGGAGCTCGAGCCGCCTGTGGTCTCTGCGGTTGATCTCATCGGTCAGAATGATCTGCAGGAAGGATGCGTAGTCGAGCTGCTCCCTGCGTGCGAGAGCGACCCTCTCCGGCAGGGTGTTGAGCACGGCGCCGAGCTTGAGGCGCTTGAGCAGCGGGGTGAGTTCAGTCGTGGTGGTCATGAGCGTTCTCCTTGTGCTGATTGAGCGGTGCGGCCGTTGGCACGAGCGAAGACGGCGCCCGGCCTGGCGAATCGACCTGGGGGCATCGGTGGAGGCTCCGGCTGCGTGGCCTCCTGCTCCAGGGCCTCTACGAGTATGCGCTCGAGACGGCGCACGTCGATCAGGTCTACGGAGAGAGCCCTCCGGCATGCGGCATCGAGACGCTCAGGGGAGTAGCGTTCTCCCAGCCGTATGAGCTTGTGTCCCTGCCTGAGCTTGGCCCATGGCAGCGGGCCGTCGAAGAGACGCTCGGCATAGGCTGCCACGGCCGGTCCCTGTGACGCCGCGCTGCGCTTGATCTGCTCCGGCGCTCTGAGGGTGTAGGCGCTCAGCTCGGACGGGTAGTCGTCGGGGTCGGTGGATCTGCCGCCGCGACCTTGGCGCGGGTGGACCTTGATCAGCCTTCCCCGGTGGTAGATGCGCACCAGTTTGCTGCCGAGCCGAACCTCCACCTTCTGCCCGGGCGGGCATGTCGCAGACGGCACCGAGTAGAGGGCGTACTGGCAGGCTATGTGGTGGTCGGGATGCACCTTGGCCGTGCGCCAATCGGTCATCTCGTAGGGCTCTGCGTCCCACTCTCCGAGCGCGTGGCGCTCCTCCTGCCGGAAGACGGCCAGGGGCTGCTTGCGGGTGGTGCCGTGGACCCTCTGTCCGGCCACCTCCAGGCACCAGCGCCTGGCCTCAGACCTCATGTCCGAGAGGCCCGTGAACTCCCTGCCCTTGAAGAACCGCTCCCGCACGTAGGGCACTCCACGTTCCACGCGCGGCTTGTCCCGAGGGTGTCGCACCCGAGCAGGGTCTAAGATGAAGCCCCGGTGCTGGGAGTACTCCAGGAAGCCTCGCGTGAGACGGGGATGGAGCGGATAGACACCCGCCACTGCCGCGGGGAAGTTGTCAATGACCAGGTAGTTGGGAACGCCCTCGAAGAAGGCCCAGGCTGCCTCCAACCCCTCGATCACGTCCACGAGCTTCTGGCTGAAGGTAGGCCAGACGAAGCTGTGCCGCGAGTAGGTCAGGACGATGATCAGCGCCCAGACCACACGGCGGCGACCCGTCTCCGGGTCCTCTATAAGACCCAGACGACCGAAGTCCATCTCCGCCACCTCGCCGGGCGCGCTCTCTCCCATCCGGACAGTCGCCGGACTTCGCCTCTGCCAGCCCCGTCGCTGGATGAACCGCCTCAACGACGTGTACGAGACCCGGCAGCCCCGGCCCGCAAGCAGCTCTTGGATGCGGGTCACCTGCAACCGGTCGGCGGTCAGCCACTCGTAGACCTGGTCCGCCCAGGGGGCGAGGACCTCCTCGGTCGGTATCTCCACCTTCCGGGGGCCCGCAACACTCAGCCCCGCCAGGCGGGTCAGCTGCCCCTCACTCGGAGCAGGACCGTCACGGGCCAGGCCCGCCTCCACCGCCGCATCGATGTACCTGCGGACTGTCGCGCGAGACAGCCCCGTACCCGTTGCTATCTGCCGCTGGCTCATGCCCGACTGCCAGCGCCGCACCACTTCTGCTATCTCCACTCTCGACACCTCCCTGTACGCCATCGCTGCTCCTTACATCCAAGATGCAGCAATGGTCGCCAATCCGGCGCCCAGGGTGGTCACACCTCCTGGCGAAGTGGTCTATAGGTCCTGGCGATCTCCCCTTCTACTGGTACATACCTCTTGGCGTTTGACAAACACCAAGCCGGTTTCATCGCGCAAGGCGGATGCTTCGCCAAGCAGATCCAGTGCCTGCCCGCTCAGGGGTACCCGGTGCTCCATGCCTGCTTTCATCCGCTCGGACGGTATTCGCCATACTTGGCCCGCAACGTCGACCTCGTCCCAGGTGGCGCCCCTGGCCTCACCGGAGCGCGCCGCCGTGAGAACCAGGAACCGGAAGCACAGCTTGGCGGGGATTGAGGCTTGGGATGCTTCGACGGTCTCCAGCGCCGCCCCGACTTCCTGATAGGGCAGCGACCTGAGGTGTGCTTTTACCTTCGGCATAGGGGGCAACGCGCCGTCGATGGCTTCTCCCGCAGGGTTGGTCTCCATGAAGCCATGCGCCATTGCCCACCGGAAGACGGTCCTCATCCGTTGTCGCACCCGCCTCGCCGTCTCCGGCCGGGTCGTCCATATCGGGGTGAGGACTCGCAGCACGTCCCCGCGGTCTATCCGGTCCAGGGATCTGTTGCTCAGCGTCGGCATGGCGTGACGCTCCAGAGTCTGCATCCAGCTTGCGATGTGACTGGCGTTGCGCCAGCGGGGTTTGTTCGCCTCGTGGACGGTACAGGCGGCTTCTCTGAAGGTCGGCATGGCAGGCGCGCGCTTTTCGGCCAGAGGATCGCGTCCCTCCGCTACAGCACCCCGGTGATCCGCCGCCTTCTCGCGAGCTCCAGCCAGGCTTACGGACGGAAATCCGCCCAGGCCGATATCGCGCCGGCGTCCGTCGATGGTGATGCGCAGGACCCATGACTTGCGTCCCGCCCTGCTGATGTATAGGTGCAGGCCACCGCCATCGGAGTATCGCCCCGGTTCCTTGAGGGCCTTGACCCGCGTCGCCGATAGTGCCACAGAGGTCCCCTCCGCCACGAAGAGTTCCCACATATGTTACCACACTTGGGACGGGATACTGGGGGATACATGCGGCACGGATGGGACGCCTGTCAGCGTCGCTCAGCTATATTACAGGGGAACTATGGGACATTACAGGCCAGGGTCGGAATGGTTAGTGGTGGAGCTGGGGGGACTCGAACCCCCTACCTCTTCAATGCCATTGAAGCGCTCTCCCAGATGAGCTACAGCCCCAAGCTACCAGCCAGCGGGACGCCGTCTGCAAGGCAATATAGCAAAGGCCCTTGGTTCCGGCAAGGTCGCGACGCCTGGACGCCAAGCGCTGCTCCGACATGCGCCGCTGCGACATGCGCCGCTGCGGAGGTCCCCTACCCTCTTGCGCTAGCTAGGCTACATCCGTCAGCCGTCTGATTTGGATTGGACCGGGCGGAAGGGGAATACCCAATCGGCAAGCGAGCGGGGGTTGCGGGACTGCACCCAGAGCTTGCCGCGCCCGGAGAACTCCATGATTATCTGGTCGGAGAAGAGGAACGAACGAATGCGCCCGGCGCGAGTGAGCCTGTAGTCCAGCGATGACTCCCATGCAACCGCATGACCGTTGTCGATCACGTACGAGCCGTCAACCTCGATCTCCTGGATGTCCCCGTAGGCGTTGAAGAAGACCAGTCCGCTGCCAGAGAGCTTCAGTACGAATAGGCCCTCGTTGAAGAGTCCCCGGAGCCCCTGGAAGTCGGCGTTGGTGTCGACGCCGGTCGTCGACACCAGGTAGGCGCCGCGCTCCAAGAGAAGCTCGCCGCCGTCCATCTCGTACGCGTGAATGTCTCCCGGCTGACCCGGCCCGAAACCGACAGTGGCGCGCCCGTCACGGGCCGTGTAGGTGTTCTGAAAGAAGCTCTCCCCGCTCAGGAGCGTCCGCTTTATGCCTGAGAGGAGACCGCCGCGCACCGAGGTCTCGACGTGCACGTTCGCGTCCATCCACGTCATGGCGCCGGCCTCGGCGACGATCTGTTCGCCGGAGTCCAGGGTCACCTCGAGGAGGCTGTAGCTGGGCTGGGCCTCGATCGTGTACTCCATCAGGACCTCCGGGGCGGCAGGAGCGGGCCGATGGACCTGCCGAACTCGTCCGGGTTGTGGCTCTGCACGTACAGCCGCCCGTGACCGGAGAACTTGAGAGTCAGCCCTTCGGAAGTCAGTAACGACTGTACCCAACTGCCTCCGGCCCTGCCGATAGAGTATGTCAGCGAGTCTTCGAACGCGACCACGTGACCGGTGTCTACGGTGAGCTCGCCGGAAACCTCTATCTCGGTAATCTTCCCGAAGGCGTTGACGATCAGAGGCCCAAGCCCGTCGACTGACAGGAAGGAGAGCGATTCGCCGGAGAGGAGCCCGCGGAACCCCTGGAACTGCGTGTCTATGTCGAGATACGGGGACGACCCCAAGTAGCTCCCGCCAGCGCAGACCCACTTGCTCCGCCCGTCGCAATCGATGACAGCCACTTCGCCCTGGAGCTTGGGCGCAAGCCCCACCTCAGCCGGATTGTCGTCCTCCACCGTGAAGGTAGACAAGAAGAAGTGCTCACCTGCGATCATCCGCTTGATCCCGGACATCAGGCCGCCGGTGCTCCGGCTCCGAGTGGTAACGTCGATATCGACGTTACTGGAGACCCTGAACATAGAGCCCGCCTCGGAGACGAACCGCTCCCCGGGTTCGAGCCTCACAAAGGCCCACCCAAACGCTCCCTTCTGTACAGCCTCTACCTGCATATGACGGGCCTACCTCGCGAACGGGGTCAGCCAGGAGGCTATGCCTGACAACGTCCGGGTCTGGAGATACAGCTTGCCCCTGCCGGAGAACTCCATCACGAGTCCCTCGCCTGAAAGCAATGTGCTCTTGATCCCCCCCATCCCGCGGATGGAGTAGTTGAGCCCCGGCTCCCAAGCGACCACGTGGCTGGTGTCGACGACAAACGAGCCGTCGATCTCCTTCTGGACGATGCCGCCGAACGAGTTAAAGAAGAGCTCGCCCGTACCGCTGCACTCCATGAAGAAGAGTCCCTCGCCCGAAAAGACCGACCGCAGACCCCCGAACTTGGTACTCAACTCGATACCCGGTGTGCAGGCAAAGAATGAGCCGGCGGTCAGCGTGATGGAGTCCCCGCGCATGGTGCGCTGGACGACCATCCCCGGGCTTGCGGGCGAGAAGACGACCTCGCCTCCGTTATCGGTAGCATACTCGCCGACGAATAGGGATTCGCCCCCGGTCAGCTTGCGTATGAGGGCGCGTAGGAACCCGCCGAGCAGACGGGCCTTTATCGTTACGCCCGTGTCCATCCACGTCATCGCGCCGCCCTCAGCGAGGAAGCGCTCCCCGGGGGTCAATCCGACGCGAAGATGGCCGTAGTCCGGGTTGCCGTCGATTTGAAGTCTCACACTTTCTCCATACTCCGCAATTGTAGGCCCGGCTATCGGCGCCGGTCAACAAGCCACAGACCCACGACCTGATCAGGGCCGCTGGGCTGACGTACCGCTTCCGAGGTCACGACGGCGCTTCCTCATCGGGGAGGGAATCCCGGGTCGCGGGAAACGAGAGAGGCGAGGGATTTGGGATGGTTGGCCGGTCTGAGAGAGCTTGCCAAGCCGAAAAAGTGTGCCATTCTGCTCCATTTGTTCCATTTGCTATCTGGGCCCCGGACACTTGGGGAGTAGTCTGGAACGCCGTTGAGTTGAAATGAGGCAAAATGGCCGCCTTTGAACGGAATTGGGACGGGGCTTTGGGCGCTGCCGGCCTCGGCGCAGCGAGAGTAAGGTGGCAGGGGTTGCCCATGGGGCCATAATAGCACGTGCGTTCGTGGACGTCAAAGCCCATATCCTCTCCTACACCCCCACACCATCACGCAAACTGGTCCCTCGCCTCGACTATGGACTTGAGCTTCGCCTCGGCCACCCGTGCGGAGGCGACGGGGTTGTCCGCAAAGGTCGCGAAGCCGCAGTCGGGCGTTAGAACCACGCGCTCTGAGCCGAATAGGTCGACGGCCCGCGATATGCGGCTGCGGAGGAGGTCGACCGTCTCTACATCGTCCGTCTTCGGGTTGACGACGCCCACGCCGACACGCTTGTCGCCTGGAATACTGCGCAGCACCTCTGCGTCGCCCGACCGCGGCGTGGCGAGCTCCAGGAACAGAACACCCACCTCTACGCGCTTCAGCAGGTCGAGGAGCGGCCCGTACCCGCCGGCGAGCACGGCGGACTCGTCCCGGGTCCAGTTCCCCCGGCACACGTGGAGCGCGAGGCGGTCCGGCGGCAAGCCGCTGACGACCTCGCTAAGCAGGCCGGCGGCGAAGTCGAGCTCGGCGGCAGGCTCCAGACGCTCACTCAGGGCGCCGCACATGAAGCTATGCCCGGCCCTCCGTCCTCCCATGACGACCTCCGTCAGCACCGGCTCGTCGAACTGCACCATCGATGCTCCGGAGGCGAGCAGGAAATGCGCCTCCTCTCTCAGTACGCGGACGACGTCGGACGCAAGCTCATCTCGGCTCTCGTACGGGCGGTCTGTCAGGCAGTCGAGCCACATTGTGCGAGTTAGCAGATAGGGTCCAGGCAGGGCGGCCTTCACCGGCATGTCCGAACAGACTTGCAGGAATTCGACCTCGTGCACCGCCATCGAGCGACTCCGCCCAAGTCTGCCGTAGGCGACAGGATGACGGACCTCGCCAGCGGGGACATCAAGGGCTCGGAGATCTCTCTCGAACTTCGCAGGGTCGTCGACCATTGCGGTCAGGTCGCTGAGGGGAATGAGCTGACAGTTGTCCAGGAGGCCACCGACGAAGCTGGCGTAGTTGTCCCGCCGCTGTTCGCCGTCCGTCAGCACGTCGACCCCGGCCCGGAGTTGGGCGTCTACGCATAGTCTCACGGCGTCATCCGCGGCGGCGCGGAACTCCTCCTCGCTGAGCCTGCCCTCCAGGCGCTGATGCATGGTCCGTAACATCCATCCGGGTCTGGGCCAGCTTCCTATGCCCATCACCGAGAGTGGCGGGACCTCCGGGGCGGCGGCGGGGCGCGGAAGCGACTCTGGCACCGACACCTCCACGCGAGGGCGTTGAGCAATGGAAGCTACGGGCGTCTGATCGAGTGTGCGCCCGGAGAGTGGACCCTTGCACACGAGGTAGCTGCGCCGGTTGCCTCGCCTGGTCCAGGAGACGAGATCGTTACCGGTCAACCGGCACCATGCCGGGAGCTCCACCTCGGTCGTAGAATCGGTGGACAGTATCTCCAGCAGCCCGCCTGGCTCCAACGGGTCTATGTGCCTGCGGATGAGGAGCAGTAGACCTCCGCCGCAGTCCAGGTCGCCCCCATCGAAGCTCGCGTCGGGCTCGTGGGCGTGCCGTTCTTCCGTGTCCATGGAGTCCTAGGGTGCGCGGACTTGCGCCGCGCGCTCAGTAGGTGACGCAGGGGGTGCCGTCGGAGAGGAACTCGACGAGCTTCGCTCCACCCACTATCATGGCCCCCTCCACGAGGTTGTTCTCGTCCAACCCGCGCTTCTTGAAGCAGGGCGCACAGACATAGATCTCCCCACCGCCGCCGGTGAAGATGTCCATCAACTCCTTCAGAGGCATGAATCCGTCCTCGTGGACATCGTCGACGTACCCTTTCTCAGCGACTCGTACACCTTCGGTGCTAAGGAACACCATCGTGTCCTTCTCCGACCCCAGGGCGGCGTTGGCGATCACGAAGGCCACGGTGGCCTTGTCGGTGTTGTCTTTGGCGCAGGTGAGATTGACGCAGAACTTCCCAGGCATCTCTATCTTCCTCGGCTTTGGAGATTAGCGGCGCGGCTGTTCGATCCAGTAGTTGGGGTGGTCGGCATGGACGAGGCGGCGGCCGGTCAATCTGCACCATGCGGGCATCTCTTCCGGCGCCCCGAGGTCGCGGGTGGTCAGCTTGATCACCTCTCCGGGGCCGAGCTTACGCATCCGGGACCTGAGCAGGATGAGTAGCTCGCCACACCCCATGTCTCCCGCGTCCCATTCGTCGGCAACGGCGAGTCTGTCCGGCACGATACGGTCCGACCAGATCTGATTTGGGAGAAGCGGTGAAGCCATCGCCGGCTATGTTATCAGCACCAGCGATGGGCTGGCCACTGGCAGGTAGTTGCAGATGGGCAGGGAAACCAGAGTCCTATCTGGTAGCTGAGGGTAATCCCCGTGATGTGGTTCTTGAATGGCTCCGCATGTAGACGGCTGTTCGATTCCGGTCACAGAATCGCTGACCTGTGCAAGCGATACCGAGTCCAGCGCAGCGTCTTTTAGCGCAGCGTTCACCGCCAGACCCACACGAACGTCCCCGACGCCTTGAATCGCTTGGGGTGGCGCGTCCAATAGGCGCTGACGGGGTGCTGTTTGAACCGTTCGGCCAAGGGCGCGTCCGGTGATACGCCCCACACTGCTACTCATGGTACTCGCGCTCGCGGTGACGGCTGGGGTGACGCTCGCCTCGACCACGGCGCTCACTATGACCGTGGGCCACAGCGGGAGTCTGTCAGTCTCAGCGGGGAGTTTCCCGGCGAACGGCTATTTGCGTCTCCATGTGCCTCCAGTGTCTCGCTCGGGCATGATATTAGGCCGGCGAAGCAGGTCTCGTGCAGCTTCAGCGAACCAGCCAATCCACCGCTCAACACAGTCCGTTTCGTCACCCTGATCGATGGGCGTGAATGGCCAGGCAACTTGATAAGTGTGGACAGCAGTTAGGGCGAGGGCAACATCCCGCTCTGCCGGTGACACCGAGAAAGGTGCCATGCTTACTCCGTAAGCTCCAAAGCGAATGAATGCTGTCTCGAACCAGCGGAAAACCCCGGCCTCTTGGGCGTCGCAGTACCACAACGAATGAGACCGTCCTTCATAGCCATGTCGGTCAGCATTGATCTGGAGGGTGATGCTCGAGTAAGCCACGACTTCAAACGGCAGGCCGTAAATGTCTGCCTCCGATCCTTGTTCCGCCATCCGGGACCGTGCCACGCTAAGGTTCGCCTCATTCAAAGACCATGACCATTGCGAAGTTAGGCCAGATCGCTCGGACGCGGGAGCATTTGACTGGATTTGATCGTTCAGTAGGCTAGCCATGTGTCCCAACGACTGATCCGCGGCGTCACATAGTTCGAGCCTGCGCTCAGCTTCCGACTTGGCCACTGACTCTTGTCGAGCTACTTCAGCTCTACGCTTGACGGCAATCGCGTTGGCCAGTTGCAGACGACTCGCTGCTTCCGAGGCCGCCCAGACACCCTCACTCAATCGTGCTAACAGGTTCTGAGGTCTCGGTCTTGCTTCAGGACGCTTGTAGAGACACTCGTCTATCAAGAATTGGAGTTTCACAGGAACCCCCGAAATAGACTCCGGGGTATCTTCTAGGTGCTGAAGCCGATAGTCATGCAGGTCAGGGCCTACAAATGGCAGTTGTCCTGCAAGCAATTCATAGGCGACGACTCCCATGGAATATACGTCAGCGGCACTACTGGCTCGCTCCCCACGCCACTGCTCAGGGGCCGCGTAGGGAGGAGTCATACCGAACTTACGCGTGTCTGGCGCCGTCGTGGCTTCCGCGTACTTGGAGATGCCGAAGTCTGCGAGACACCAGCGTCCATCCAGTAGAAGTATGTTGTCCGGCTTGATGTCCCGATGAAGGACTCGTCCCTCAATGGATACGAGAGCTTGAGTGACATCAGAGAGCACACTTACGGTGTCATCAATGGAGAGGTGTTCGACGTTCTCACCCATATAATCCCGGAGCGACTTATCGGCCTTCGGCATGACGAGAACCCAGAAGTCCATCCATTCCCCGCGGTCAAGTATAGGAACAACGTTTGGAACGCCGTCCAAGTCCTCAAATAGGATTTCCCGGTCCGCGCCGGGTGCCTTCGGAACGAGCTTGATGACGGCCGGCTCGCCTAACTCTGACCGGGCTAGGTAGACGCGTCCAAAACCACCTGAACGCAATTGCTCTCCGATGCACCAATCCTGATTTAGGTGAATAACTTCAGCCATCTACTCTCCTCTCGATGCGGCTCGATGCGGCTCTCTGTTCCCTTGCGCGCATGGCGCTGGCCAGCCTGTCCACGCTTGGCTCGGCCTGGAGGAAGAAGAGCCTTGAGTACCCGCATCGCTCTGCTGTTCCTAGTCTGGATCGTGCTGGTACTGGCGGCCTTGGCGATCCAAGCCGTGACGTGAGGTGCCGAAGTCACACTTCTCCATAAAACTGTAGCCCCGGCCCCCTCGGTCGCGCCGGACAAGAGGTCCTATGAGTCGTCGACGCTCTCGTGCATTACTGACCAGACCAGTGCGATAACCCAGCCGATGACCGTCCAGCCGAGGAGCAAGTTCAGCAGTGAGATGGCACATCCGTTTCGTTTGCCTCTGAACAGCGCGATTACGGTGGGCAAGAAATAGACCCCCACGACCATTACTAGGAAGAGCGAACCCTCCACGTCGACGCCTCCGGCCCAGTCTGCTGGGGTCTACATCAAGGCCCTCGTATCCTACCGGAGTGCTGACGGAGAGGCTAGTAGCGGGTCTATGTCGTCGTCAGAGTGACGCCCTGCGCCAATCCGCCCGGATGGGGGCACCGAATCGGACGCCTAAGTCTTGCGTCTCCGCAATAGTGGGCCCCACGAAAGGCGGTACCCGGCGGTCCACCAGGGGAGTGAAGACCAAGGCATACACGCTTGATAGACTGGCGCATGGGCGTTGGTGGTGGCTCCGCAGGGAGGCAACGAGTCTCAAGTATAAACCGCGACACATTTCTCCCTAAAAGGAAATGTGACATTGGGCCGGGCGCTCAGATACGGTCGCAAGATTGTCAAACATTCCGCATAGTAGGTACATAGGCGGTACACACAGCCGACGGAACCGACCCTCAGGAGATGGGCATGCCCACAGGGACAGACGCTCGCGTTCGTCCGCATACAGCACGCGACCGGAGTACCATTGCGTCTGTACCGGGCTTCCGGCGCCGTCTGTCAGGCGTGCCCAGCCTTCAGAGCCTGTACCAGGGCCAAGGAGATTAGGCGGAGCTTAGCCATAGGGCCGCACGACGCAGTGCTGCGTCGCCATCGCGCCTGGATGTCCACTTCAGCAGCCAAAGAAGCTTACGGGGTGAGAAAGCAACTGGTCGAGCCTGTCTTCGGAATCATCAAGGAACAACAGGGGGCACGTAGGTTCCTGCTGCGCGGCCTCGTTAACGTGGCGGCCGAGTAGACTATGTTGGCCACAACCTTCAACCTGCGCACTCTCTGGCGGGTGTGGCGCTCCAGCCCCTTCATCGATCTATTCAATGGCCCGGAGCCTCGTCCCGTCGCCTGACCTGCAGTGATGACAGCAGCTGACCATCGCTCCGTCGCCTGTACTACCCGCTCAGGCCAGGGCCTTTCAGCGAACCCTCTGACCTCTATCCGCTCCCCCTATTCGGCAATTTCCACTTCTGGGACAGGCTCTACTGCGAACTTTTCAATGGGAGATCTTGATTTAGTGGGTACGGGACGATGGTCGCGTGCAAAGCTGCGCCCCTTCGGAAACAGCCTTGAGTGGAGTGAAGTTGTCTATTCGGAACTTGGCAGCCCCCCTGAAGCTTCGGGCGCTTGAACTCCGCCGAACAACCAACTGAGCCGTCGGCGCCGCTGATCAGGGATGGTTACTCCTTAAGGCGGACGGGATTGCGCAACACGCCGATGCCTTCGATTTCGGCCTCCATGAGGTCGCCGGGCTTGGCCGGGGGCTCCTTGGCGCCTACGTCGCCGGTGGGAATTACGTCTCCGGGCCTCAGCGTGTACCACTTGGACACCTCGGCGATGCACTCGGCGATAGTGAAGCGCATGTCCTTGGTGTTGCCCTCCTGCATTGCGACGGTCTCGCCGTTCATGCGGAACGACAGCTTCATGTTCTGGGGCTCGGCGACTTCGTCGGCGGGTATGACCCACGGGCCGGTCGGCGCGCTGGTATCGAACTCCTTGCCGGACCCCGCGTTGATCTGTCCCCGGCAGGTCATGTCGTTGAAGACGGTGTAGCCCCAGACGTGGTCCATTGCGCTCTCGACCGGGATGCGGTACCCCTCCTTGCCCATGATGAGGGTGAGCTCGGTGCCGTAGACGACGGGGCCGTCGTGGTCGGCGGGGATGTCGACGTAGTCGTCGTGGCCGACCGCGAGGGCGGTCATCTTGGTGAAGAAGACGGGGTACGGGATGTAGTCCCGCCCGGCCAGCTCAACGTGGCTCTTGTACATCTCTCCCATGCAGACCAGCTTGGCCGTTGGGACTACCGGCGCCCTGAGCCTGGTGTCCGCCAGGGGCACGAACAAGGCTTCGCCGGACGGACCTTCCGACGCGCCTTCGGCCAGCACCCACGCGAGCGCCTCCCTGGCGGCCGCCAGGGCATCGTTGCCGCCCCTCAGGAACGTGCCCAGGTCACTGGGAACCATCATGTTGGCCAGCGGACCGGCGCCCGCCGAGCCCTTGCCCTTGGTCAGGTAGGTCTCGCAGCACGAGGTGAGATCGTAGACCCTGTCGTCAACTACGCTGCCGGTCCTGTCCCCGGAATCGCTGGCGTAAACACACAGCTTTATGGACTGCATCTCTTCCTCCGCTCTGACGGTTTGTGCGGCCACATCCTAACACAGCCGCAGCGGTGCGGCGCCTGTAGAGGCCAACGGATGGCGCCAGACAAGGAGCTTCCGGGTGCGCTGCCGGCCGGTGATCCGGGAACCTCCCCGAAAAAGTGTTTCATAGTGTGCCATAGTGCCTCTTTTCCTATCTGGGCCTTGGACTGGATGGAACGAGATTGTGGCGCTTCTGATATACAAATGGACGCCAGAAAGAGGCTTCTGAGACGATTTGAACAGGGCTCCTGGGCGCTGTGAGGCGCTGCGCTTGCGGGGGTGTCCGACGTAGATGAGTGGGGGTCCGTCCATGGGGATAGAATAGCACGTCTGTTCGTGGCGAGTCAACCTCGACGCAGCTAAGCGGATGGCCCCTATCCCGTGGCTGTCCTGGGGGAGGAAAGAGCCGGATGAAACGAGGAGGCCGGCGGGGGCGTGCGTGAATCGCGGGAGTGGTACAATCCCCTGACACTCGGCAGGGGCTGCTCTATGAGAATGGCGAGCAGGCTGACCACCAACAGTCTTCCTCCGTTGGCCTTGGGGAAGAGGCGTGCCGTAGGCTGGGCCATTTTCGCCGTCCTGCTGGCCCTGTTCGTATCGCTGAACCGGCTCCCGAAGCTGGACACGGTGGACGCCGATCTGACCGTCGTCTCAGGGACAGAGGCCCCCTGTTTCCAGGGTTTCTGCACCGAGGCCCCGTCCGATACGAGCCTGCTATCGGCGTGGTGGGAGTTCTATAAGACGTACCTTGGGCTGGTCGCCGTTGGCATGGTATTTGCTTTCCTGGTGGCCGGTCTGGCAGAGACATTCCTGTTCCCCGGCTCGAGCGCGCCTAGACCTCCCAAGGGCGCTATTGCGCGAACGGCCAAGGGCCTGGCAATGGGACCGGTGCTGAACCTGTGCTCCGCGTGCATCGTGCCCATCTCGACGGCGTACCGGCGCGGCGGCGGCGGGATAGGCGGGGCCGTCGCGGTGGTGCAGGGCTCGGCGACGCTGAACATCCCCGCGCTGGCCATGACTTTCTTCGTGTTCGGGCCCGCTCTGGGCATCAACCGCCTGGCGGTCGCGTTGCTGGGCGGGTTGGCGCTCGGCCCCCTGGTCGCCTGGGCCGCCCAACGGGACGCCAGCCGGGCCGAAGGCGAGCCGGGAGTGGGCGTGGCTGGGCTGGAGACGGACGAGCCTCCGCTGGCAGACGCGTTCAAGAACTGGATGAGAGCCAGCTTCCGGTATGCTCTCCGGCTCGCGCCCATCATGGTGGGGGCCGGCCTCGTCAGCGGCCTTGTGATCCAGTGGCTCAACCCGGCCACGGTGGAGCAGCACCTAGGGAACACCTTTACCGCCGTGCTCATAGCGGCCACAGTGGGCGTGCTGATCAACGTCCCGCTGCTGTTCGAGATCCCCCTCGTCATGGTCTTGCTGCTGCTCGGAATGGGGCCGGCCCCGGCGGCCACGCTACTGTTCACCTCGGCCGCCGCAGGGCCCGTGACCTTCGCCGGTCTTCGTGGAGTCATGCCCACCCGGGCCGTCGCCGTTTTTGCCGGAGGCACATGGGGACTGGGAGTGCTGGGAGGCGTCGCCATGCTGGGATTCGCCGCGCTGGCGTGGGGTACCGGGCTGTCCGCGCTCGAAACGGAGAGCGGCGCCGATGCGGCAACTGGCGAAGCACGCGTCTGGCCACAGGCTTTCGAGGACGTGACCGCTGCGGCTGGAATCGACTTCATCCACAACGCATACCCGGATGAGCTCCTGGAGATCGGCGGCGGGGTCGTCGTGCTGGACTTCAATGGCGATGGGCTTCAGGACGTGTTCCTGGCAAACTCGTTCGGCCCCAACGCGCTGTACCGGAACGACGGCGACGGCGTCCTGACCGACGTCGCCCGGCAAGCCGGCGTGGACGACCCAGCCGGCAGGGGGAACGGGGGCTGCGCCGCCGACTACGACAACGACGGCCTCAAGGACCTGTACGTCACCAACTACGGCCCGAGCAGGCTGTTCAGGGGCGGCGGGGATACCTTCTCGGACGTGACCGGGCCGGCGGGCCTGCGCGAGCCAGCGGGCCGCATCTACCGGTCCACCGGCTGCGCATGGGGCGACTACGATAGGGACGGCCACCTCGACCTCGTGGTCACTCGCCACCTGCACGAGTGGAGCCCCGACATTATGAAGACGGGCGAGCTCGACGCCGGGGCCAGCGGCCTGGCGCTCTACCGCAACAACGGCGACGGCACCTTCACCGACGTGACCGGGACTCTCGGCGACGAGTCCCGCACGGAGGATGCTGCATACGCCGGGCCGAGCAGCAAGGTCTTCGCCGCTGGCTTCCAACCGGCCTGGGTCGATTTCGACAACGACGGCGACCTCGACCTCTACACCGTCA
The DNA here is from genome assembly GCA_965262055.1 of Dehalococcoidia bacterium. GTDB lineage: Bacteria > Chloroflexota > Dehalococcoidia > Lucifugimonadales. Next base: position 2,925,723 of record CBDHEI010000002.1, on the reverse strand, counting down.
ACGACATGGGCGAGCAGCTCCAGGCCAACGTGCTGTGGCGCAACGACGGCCCCGGGGAGAACGGCGGCTGGCGGTTCACGGACGTTTCGCAGCCGTCGCGCGCGGACGTCCCCATGTACGGGATGGGGCTGGCCGCCGGGGACTACAACCTGGACGGGCACATCGACCTCTTCATCACCGACATCGGGGACAACGTGCTGCTGACGAGCGCCGGGGACGGCACGGTCTTCTCCGAGCGAGCCAGAGAGGCGGGCGCGGCCAGGGGCATCATCGAGCGAAAGCTGCGTGTTTCCTGGGGCGCCGTGGCCTTCGACTACGACAACGACGGCGACGAGGACATCTACGCGGTGAGCGGGTTCCTGAGGGGCGACCCGCTGCCGATCAACCCCAGAGAGCAGCCGAACCTGCTGCTGCGGAATCGTGGAGACGGCGTCTTTGCCGACGTATCCCTAGGCAGCGGCTCCGACGACGCCGGGGTGGGACGCGGCGTTGCCTACCTGGACGTGGACAACGACGGCTGCCTGGACCTGGTCACGACGGCCTATGGAGGCCCCGCGCGCCTGCTGAAGGGCGTGTGCCAGCCGGACAACGGATGGCTGGCAATCAGGCTCGTGGGAACGTCCGGCAACCGCGACGGGGTAGGCTCCCGGATAACCGTCACGGCGTCCGGCAGGACGCAGCTCCGTGAGATAGCTGCCGGGTCGAGCTCGATGGGGCAGAACACGCTGGTCGCCCACTTCGGCCTTGGCGCCGCCGCCGAGGCGGAATCGGTGACGGTGCGGTGGCCCAGCGGCAGCACGCAGACGCTCATGAACGTAAAGGCCGGACAGACGCTCATCGTGACCGAAGAGGACGAGTGAGTGGTCTGAACTGTGATTCTTGTGATTGGAGTGATTCAGGTGATTTGGGGAGGTTGTAGATGAGGCACAGCGTAATTTTCAAGCGCGAAGGCTACTACTCCGGGATGCCCAACATGGACATCCTGCCGGACGGGCGGCTGGTAGCGGCGGCCCGTGTCCAGACGTGGCCGAACCACCAGCCGGTCGGAAGCTGGCGCGCCTTCGTCTCCGAGGACGAGGGGGCGACGTGGAGCGAGACGGACGACCCGACGATACCGTACAACTGGCCCGGCACGACGCCAAGGGAGCAGCTAGAGCGCCTGGAGCTGGTGCAGCCCAATGGGACCTATATCTGCGCCGGCGCCGTCGGCCACGAGTTCTGGGCCGAGGAGCGGAGAGGGGAGGCGGAGGAGCTGGGGCTCCACATGCGCGAGCACCCCATGGATGACGGCATGATCTCCGTTGGCGGGCTAAGGCTGTTCGTCCAGAGGTCCGAGGACAGGGGGAAGACATGGACCCGCCGCGAGTGGATGGTGCCGGGGATGTCCCAGGTCAGCGCCAACAGGCCGCCGACGGTCCTGGAGGACGGCACCGTGCTCTACCACATCTACGCGGATGACCTACAGGGCGACTCCTACAACTACGTGTGGCGCTCGACAGACCACGGCGACACATGGCGGCTGCACCCAATGGGCACGCACCACTTCGCCCTGCAGATCGACGAGACTGGTATGGTCGAGGTGGCGCCAGGGAGGGTGCTGGCCCACCAGAGGGTCGAGGTCAGCCCTCAGTACCTGATCGAGAGGTGGTCGGACGACGGGGGCGTCACCTGGACGGACCCGCTGCGAACGGACATATGGGGATTTCCGGCGCACCTGATCAAGCTCCGCGACGGCCGCATCCTGTCGGCCTACGGTTACCGCAGGGAGCCGGGGGGCGTCAGGGCGGTGCTGAGCAGCGACGGCGGCGTGACGTGGGACCTCGACAACGAGGTCGTTCTCCGGGACGACGGGGGCTATCCGAGCAGCCTCAAAAAGGACATGAAGGGCACGCTGAGGCCTCCCCCCGGGCGGTGGCAAGGAGATGTCGGCTACCCCGTGTCCGTCCAGCTACCGGACGACAGCATCCTGACGGCGTACTACATCACAGAGTCCGACGGCATCACTCATACCGCCGTCACGCGCTGGGAGGCGTGAAAGGGGCGACGATGAAGAGAAGCGTAATCTTCAAGCAAGAGGGCCACTATTCGGGCATGCCCAACCTGACGGTCCTGCCCGGCGGACGGCTGGTCGCGGCCGCCCGGGTGCAGACTCACGCCTACCACGAGCCGGTGGGCGACTGGGTGGCCTTCGAGTCCAAGGACGACGGCGCCACCTGGGCGCAGACCGACGACCAGGCCATCCCGTACAACTGGCCCGGCAACCAGCCGCGGGAGAAGATGGAGCGGATGGAGCTTGTTCAGGCGGACGGGACATACCTGTGCGCCGGCTCGGTGGGCTCCGAGTACTGGCCGGAGGAGCGGAGGGGCGAGGCGGAGGCGCTGGGACTCAAAATACGGGAGCATCCCCCGGGCGCCGGCATGATATCGGTAGGCGGTTACAAGCTGTTCACCGCGCGGTCGACCGACCAGGGGAAGACCTGGAACCGGCGGGAGTGGGTCGTCCCAGGTATGGCGCAGGTCAGCGGCAACCGGCCGCCGACCTTCATGGAGGACGGCGCGATCCTGTACCACGTGTACACGACCGACACGCGGGGGGACCACTACAACTACGTGTGGCGGTCTACGGACAACGGCGACACGTGGAGGCTGCATCCCATGGGAACTCACCTGCTGCCGCTGTACGTGAACGAGACCGCCATGGTCGAGGCGGCCCCCGGCCGCGTGCTCGCCCTCCATAGGGTGGATGGGAGGCCGTCGAACCTGCTGGAGAGGTGGTCCGACGACGGCGGCGTCACCTGGACGGACCCGTTGGAGACCGGCATATGGGGATACCCGGCGCACCTGCTCAACCTGCGGGACGGCCGCATCCTGTGCGCGTTCGGGTACCGCCGAGAGCCGGGCGGCGTCCGGGCAGTGCTCAGCGAGGACGGCGGCCGCACATGGGACCTGGACCGCGTGGTCGTGCTGAGGGACGACGGCGGCTACCCCAGCAGCCTCAGCCTCAGGGCCGGCTACGGATGGGGGAGCGATGTCGGCTACCCTGTCTCCGTCCAGCTTCCCGACGACAGCATTCTCACGGCGTACTACATCACCGAGTCAGACGGCATCACCCACACCGCCGCGACACGCTGGGAGGCGTAGGAGGCCCAAGTTGAATCACTTCGTCATCTTCAAGCGCGAGGGCCACTACTCGGGTATGCCCAACATCGAGGTGCTGCCGGACGGCAGGCTGGTGGCGGCGGCCCGCGTGCAGACGCACGCCTACCACGAGCCGGTGGGCGCTTGGCTGGCGTTCGTCTCAGGGGACGACGGGGAGACGTGGACCGAGACCGCCGATCCGACGATACCGTACAACTGGCCTGGCACGACCCCGAGGGAGAAGATGGAGCGTCTCGAAAGGGTGCTGCCGGACGGGACCTACCTTTGCGCCGGGGCCGCCGGCTGCGAATACTGGCCGAGCGAGCGCCGGGCGGAGGCGGAGGAGCTGGGTCTGCAGGTCGTCGACCACCCCACGGGCGGCCTGATCTCCGTGGGGGGCTACAAGCTGTTCACGGCCCGCTCCACAGACCAGGGAAATACCTGGTCTCGGCGCGAGTGGGTAGTCCCCGGAATGAGGATAGTCAGCAGCAACAGGCCGGCCACGTTCATGGAGGATGGCACCCTGCTACACCACGTCTACGCCACGGACCTGCGCGGCGAGGCCTACAATTACGTGTGGCGCTCCACCGACAATGGCGAGACGTGGCGGCTGTATCCGATGGGGAGCCAGGTGTACGCGCTGGAGTGCAACGAAACGGGCATGGTCGAGGTGTCGCCCAGCCGCATCCTGGCACACGCCCGCAACGACCGGCGCCCTCTCGTCGAGCGGTGGTCCTACGACGGCGGGGTGACCTGGACGGACCCCCTCAGCACCGGTATACAGGGCTGGCCGGCGCACCTGCTGAAGCTCCACGACGGCCGCATACTGTGCGCCTACGGACGCCGCATGGAGCCGGGGGGAGTGCGCGCGGTGCTCAGCGAGGACGGCGGCCAGACCTGGGACCTGGACAACGAGGTCGTGCTGCGGGACGACGGCGGATATGACAGCAGCCTGAGGGGCGGGTATGGGTGGCGGAGCGACGTGGGCTACCCCGTGTCTACGCAGCTATCCGACGGCCGCGTACTCACCGCCTATTACATCACCAACGCCGACCGCATTACCCACACGGCAGTTACTCGCTGGCAGCCATAGCTGCTGCTTGTAGAGGCCGCTCTTCCCGCGGGCAAAAGGCTAGATGCGCAGTTCCAGCCTGGGTGTAAGCAGGTGGTCCGGGACCGCGGTCGCGCGCATGAACTCGACGAGCCGGCGGTGAACGTCCGCTGCCACCGCCGTCTGGGTGGCGATGACGTTTCTCTCCTGCGACGGGTCCGACGGCAGGTGGTATAGCTCAGAGAGGCCCTCCTCGGGGCTGTAGACCAGCGACCAGTCGCGGACCGTGACGGTCGTTGCGGGCGCGCGCATCAGCCACCGGCGAAAGTCGTCCACCGAGCGCACCGGGTCGCCCACGTTGGCAAAGGGAATGGTCGTTACGGTGAAGTCCCGGCCGGGCGCCGCCGGGTCCCACATCCGCGACAGCAGGGACGTACCCTCGACCCATGCCGGCTTCTCTTGGTCCGTCATCTCCAGGACGGTGGGCATGACGTCCACCACCGAGGTCAACCCGCCGTATGTGGCGGGTGCGACGCCCGGCGCGTAGATGAGCAGCGGTATCTTCGCCACCTCCTCGTAGAGCGGGCAGAAGTCCCAGCGGTCTCCGCCTTCGTAGAGGGTCCCGTCCGCCTGGCGGGCCAGCGTAATCTTCCCGAACAGGCCGCCGTGCTCACCGAAGTAGAAGCCGTGGTCGGATGTGAAGATGATGGCCGTATTTTCCATCAGCCCCATGTTCTCCACAAGCCGGAGCAAGTATCCCACCCACGTGTCGACCATAGTCTCCTCGCCGCAGTATGTGGCGTGCGCCGTGGCGACCCTATCTTGGGTATATCCCGGCTCGTCGCGCCAGTAGCCGTACGTCGGGCGCACTACCTCGCCGTCGTAGCCCGGCAGGTACAGCTCCGTGTAGTACGTGGGCGCGTCCCACGGCTCGTGAGGGTCCCAGGTATCGATGTAGAGGAAGAAGTCCTCCTTGGAGTGAAGCTCGAGCCAGCGCATGGCTTTCGTGACGGTCTGCGCGACGTTTCGGTCCGACTCGAAGCGCCACGCGGCCCGGGCGTCCCTGGCCTCGCGGCCCCTGGGCAGGACCTCGACGTCCGCCAGCGACTGGCCTGGGTACGCGAAGAAAGTCTGGAAGCCGCGATCGTAGTTCATGCCGCCGCGCAGGTAGAACGGCGTATCGACCAAGGCCGCCGTGTGGAAGCCGCTTCGGGCCAGCAGCTCGGCTAGGGTCTCGACGTCGCGGGACATGGGCTCCCAGCCCATGAACGACATCGTCCAGCGGCCGGTGGCGTGGTCGGCGCGGGTCGGCATCGTGGGGAAGCCTGCCGCGTAGTGCCGGTCGAACCGCACCGAGTGGGCCGCAAGGGCGTCGAGGGACGGGGTCCGGATGTACGGGTTGCCGTACGCGCCGAGGTGGTCTTGGCGAAAGGTATCGGCTACTATCCAGATGACGTTCATATAGTTGACGTGCTTGTTACGTTGAGGTCTGCGATGCCGGCCAGCCTACAGACCATACACCTGGTTTTCAAGACGCACCTCGATATCGGGTTCACTGGCTTCGCCAGGGACGTGAAGGAGGAGTATTTCTCCTCGTTCATCCCCGCGGCTATGGACTTGGCGGCGTCTCTGAGGCGGGCAGGCGGCGAGGAGCGGTTCGTCTGGACGACCGGCTCCTGGCTGATCTACGAGTACCTGGAGCAGGCCTCGTCCAGGGACCGGAGACGGATGGAGGAGGCGATCGCCGCCGGGGACATAGCGTGGCACGCGCTCCCGCTGACCGCGAACAGCGAGCTCATGGACGCCTCGCTGTTCCGGTACGGGCTCAGCCTGTCGCGGGAGCTGGACGCGCGCTTCGGCAGGAAGACCATCGCGGGTAAGATGACCGACGTGCCGGGGCACACGCGCGCCATCGTTCCCCTTCTGGCCGAGGCAGGCATCCGGCTGCTGCACATCGGGGTGAACCCGGCGTCCATGCCGCCCGACGTGCCGCAGGCGTTCACCTGGAGGAGCCCGGACGGGTCGGAGGTCGTAGTCGTCTACCAGAAGGGAGACTACGGAGGGCTGACAGTGGTGCCCGGCGTGCCGGCCGCCCTTTCGGTCTTCCACACCCTGGACAACGTCGGCCCGCCCCGGAGAGAGCACGTCGAAGACGCGTACCGCGAACTTAGACACCGCTATCCGGACGCCAGTATCGCCGCCTCCACACTGAACGACTTCGCCGCCGGTCTGCTCGCGGCCCGTCCAGAGCTGCCGGTGGTTACCGACGAGCTTGGCGACACCTGGATACACGGCGCCGGCACGGACCCGGCCAAGATTCGCAGGTTTCGCGAGCTATGCCGGATGCGCAGCGGCTGGCTGGAAGACGGCTCCGCCGATGCCGTGCCGGACCGGTTAGCCTCGTTCAGCAGGTCTCTGCTCCTGGTCCCCGAGCATACCTGGGGACTGGACGTTAAGGAGCACGTTGGGGACGACCACAGCTTTGGCGCAACCGAGTTTGCGCAGGCCCGGGAGACCCCGGGCTTCAGGAAGCTCGAGGCGTCGTGGCGGGAGCAGCGCGACTACTTGGACACGGCCTTGGCGGCCCTGGGCGACTCGGAGATGGCCGCGACGGCGCGGAGCAGGCTGGCCGGCAGCGAGCCGCGCCTTCCCGCTACGGAAGGCCGCCGTAGGATCGAAGTAGGGAATCCCATCGAGACGGCCCACTTCATGGTCCAATTCGATCCGGCAGACGGCGCGATCACCGGCCTGTCGGACAGACTCAGCGGCCGAGACTGGGCGGGCGCCGACAGGCCGCTGGGGCGCTTCATGTACGAGGTGTTCTCGCAGCAGGACTACGACCGGTACCTGGACCAGTACCAGTACCCGGAGAAGCGGTGGGACTGGTACGTCCGGGACTTCTCGAAGCCCGGCATGGCCGGCGCGGTCGGGGCCCACGACACCTGGCGGCCCACGCTGAGGGGGGCGTGGCGGCATGATGACGACCGGGGCACCCGCATCGTCCTGGAGATGGGGATGGCCGCCGAGCCTACGGCGTGCTTCGGCGCCCCGGCAAGACTGTTCCTCGAGGTCGATTTCCCCGTCGATGAAAGGGTTGTCCGGCTCGACTTCCAGTATTTCGAGAAGAGGGCGAACCGGCTGCCGGAGGCGATGTGGCTGTCCTTCTGCCCGGACGTGAGCGGTCCGGACGGCTGGATGCTGGACAAGATGGGCGAGCCGGTCTCACCCCTGGAGGTGGTCCGCAATGGGAACCGGAAGCTTCATGCCGTGTCTGCGGGCGTACGGCATAGTGACCGACGCGGGCGGTTCACCATCGACAGCCCCGACGCGCCGCTCGTCGCTCCGGGCGAGCCGTCGCTGCTGGACTTCAACGACAGGCAGCCTCCGCTGGAACAGGGCATGCACTTCAACTTGTACAACAACGTGTGGGGCACCAACTTCCCCATGTGGTCCAACGAGGACGCCCGGTTCAGGTTCGTGCTGCGACCTGAGTCGTACACACCCTGAGTGCTGAGCGGCGCGGTCAGGGCGCGGGCCGGCGGACGCGCCGCCTCAGACGCCACGCCGCCGCGCCCAGGAGCGCCGCGACTACGGCCACGGCCGCGACGGCGAGCGGCTCCAGGTCGGCAACGTTCTCGCCTGAGGGCGTGAGAGGCACGGAGGACCCTCTGCCACGGAACAGCCCCCGCTCAGTCGCCGCGAGCACGACGTGGTCTCCGTCGGCGGTCGCGGAGAGCGCGATGTCGAATATCGTGGTGTCGCCGGGGACCGCGCCTACCCGGTGCCAAGACGCTCCGGCGTCCGTGGACCGGAACAGCCCGGACGACTCTGTGCCGGCAAACATGGTCGAGTCGTCCTGGAACGACGGAGACAGCGCCAGGGCCGTCACCGATTTCCCGCCTAGGCCGCGGCCAGCCGCCTGCCAATCGCCGCCTCCGTTCGTCGAGCGGTGTATGCCGCCCGCGTTGGCCGCGAAGAGCGTGGCGTCCTGGGAGAACGCCGGCGATACGGCCATTGCCCGGACATTTCCCCCTCCCGACAGGGCCTCCACTCGTTGCCACTCAACGCCACCGTTGGTGGTGTGGTAAACGGCATCGGCCGCGGCGGCGAATGCCGTACCGTCCTCGTCGAAGGCGGGGGACAGCAGGATGGACCATATCGAGCCCGGCCCGCCGTCTATCTCGGTCCACGCGGCCCCTCGATCGGTTGACTTGAATAGGCCGCCTTCGACGGAGCCCGCGAACGCAATACCGTCTTCCGGGAACGCTGGGGATACGGCCAGGGTCGTGATGAAGGCGTCCGCTAGGCCTTCGTTGGCCTGCTGCCAGGACGCGCCGCCGTCCTCGGAGCGTAGGATGCCGCGCTCCCCCGCCGCAGCAAGCAATACACCGGTGTCCAGGTAGCCATGGGGCACGGCCACATCCCGGAGCGGGACGGTCTCCAGCCCCGTTCTCAATAGCTCCCAAGAGCTGCCGGTCGGGGCCCACCGGAAGATTCCTTCGCTCCTGGTCGCGAGGTTTACGGCGTCCCCAGCGTCGAAGACCGCTGGCGCGACGGCCAGTACGCCGGGGGTGCTCTTACCGGACGCGATCCTACGCCAGGTCTCGCCGGAGTCGGTGGAGCGGAAGACGCCACCCTCGCCGGCGGCCATGAAGATGGTCGAGCCGTCGCCGGAGACGGCCAGGCCGCGCACCGCGTCGTGGACGGCGGTCCGGCCCTGCGTGACCTCGCTCCAGGACTCGCCACCGTCCGAAGAACGGAAGAGGCCCCCGCCGACGCCCGCATAGACGGTGCGGCTACGCTCGGCGTCCGGCGGGAAGGCGACGGCTCGCACGCTGGCCTCCGCCGGCAGCCCCTCTACCCGCTCCCAGGTGTCGCCGCCGTCGGTGGAGCGCAGCAGGCCGCTCTCGGCTATGCCGGCGTAGACGAGCCGGTCCGAGTGGAAGGCCGGCGACACTGCCAGGGCGAGGACAGTGTCTTTCCCTACTGCAGCGTTGACCTGCGTCCAAGTCTCGCCCCGGTCCGTGGACCGGAATATCCCGCCGTCGGGAAACGTGTACTTGCCGCCGCCGAAGGACTCGAAGACGCCGCCGCCGCGCAGTCCGGCGAAGATGGTCCCGTCCTGCCGGAAACGGGGCGATATGGCGAGGGCGAGGACGGAGTCGTTCGTGAGCCCCCGGCTTGCGGCGCGCCAGGTGTATCCGCCGTCCGTGGAGCGGAAGACGCCGCTCCCGAAGGTCCCGGCGAACACGGTACGGTCGGCTTCGTATGCCGGCGAGAACGTCACGACCTCGACGTTGAGGTCGGTCAGCCCCTCGCCGGCGCCCTCCCAGGACTCTCCCCCGTTCGTGGAGCGAAGGATGCCCTCGCCGGATGTACCCGCGAAGATGGTCAGGTCGTTCTCGAAGTCCGGGGAGACGGCCAGGGCCGGCACGAACGATGCGGCCGCGGCCTCGTGCCAGCTATCGCCGCCGTCCAACGACCGCAGGACGCCGCCCGTGACCCCTGCGAACACGTGCCCATCGGCGGGGCGACCCGGGGGTGCAGCTACCGTCCATGCAAAGCCGCCCGGCGGTCCGACGGCCTCGGATTGGCCTTGCGCGTCGAGCCGGCCCGCCGGGCAGAGCTCGACGGCTGCGGCCAGCGCCAGAAACATGGCCGCCGTCTTCAGCGCGGCGGCGCGGCTCATGGGTTGCGCTTCTCAGGCCGCGGGCTCAGGCACCGGCCACCCAAACCCGAGGAGGACGCCCCTCAGCTCTTCCATCTCCTCGGCGCTTACGGGCAGCGACGGGGGCCGGGAGGGCCCGAAATCGCGGCCCATGGCGGCCATGAGCGCCTTCTTGGTGCGCGCCTGCCCGCCGGAGCGAGCGTCCAGCTTGCCGTAGAACTCGTAGAGCGCGGTGTTTACCGGGGTCCATTCCGCCTGTGCGGTCTCGTAGTCGCCCCGCTCCATCAGGTCCCAGATTCGCATGTCGAACGGCGGGTAGACCTCGGCCGTCAGGTTGATGAACCCCTTGCCGCCCAGCTTGTGGCACTGCACCGGCGTCGAGTTGTTGTCGATGATGTTGAAGACGTTCGCCAGCTTGAATATCTCCTCGTAGCCCTCCGGCTCGCTCGGGTGCCACTTGATGGCTACCACGTGCTCGAAGTCCACCATCTTCTCGAACGTCGCCACCTCGATGCTCCCGTACGTCTGCCAGGGCGTGTTGTAGACCAGGATGCCAATGCCGATGGCGTCCGAAACCGCCCCATAGTACCGCAGGATGTCGTCCTGCTTCGGGTCGTTGAAGATAGGCGGCGATATCTGGAGCCCTATCGCTCCCAGGTCCTGCGCGCGCCGGGCGTCCTCGATGGTCCGCACGGTGTCCTTGTAGTGGATGCCGCACACCACCGACGCCTTCCCACCGGTCGCGTCCACCACGGTCTTGAGCAGCTCCGGCCACTCGCTGTCGCGGAGCTGCGGCCCCTCTCCCATTGCGGCGGCCACCTTGACGACGGCCCTGCCCGTCACGAGCCCCTGCTCGACCCACCACTCCGCAGCGGCCCGCATCTTGCCGTAGTCCACGCCGAAGTTGTCGTCGAATGGCGTCGGGACCGTGGCTATCGGCCCCACGATTTGCTTCTTCAACTCTGAACGGTCCATCTGCTCTCCTCCTTATGTCTACGGGTCACGCCCGATTGAACACGGCCAGCTCCAAGCCTTCCTCCGCCCTGTGGCATGCTGCCCAGTGACTGCCCACGACCTCCCTCAAGGGCGGCTCTTCTTCCGCGCACCTGTCGATCGCGATGGGACAGCGGGTCCGGAACCTGCAGCCGCTCGGCGGGTTGATGGGGCTCGGAACGTCGCCCGTGAGGATGATGCGCTCCCTATTCTTTGCGGCCTCCGGGTTCGGGGAAGGTACGCTGGACAGCAGGGCTTGCGTATAGGGGTGCAGGCTGTTGGTGTACAGCTCGTCCACCGTGCTTACCTCGACGATCTTGCCGAGGTACATGACGGCCACGCGGTCGCTGATGTGCCGGACGACGCGCAGGTCGTGAGAGATGAACAGGTACGTCAGCCCCAACTGGTCTTGGAGCATCTCCAGCAGGTTGATGATCTGCGCCTGAATGGAGACATCCAGCGCCGAGATGGGCTCGTCGGCAATGAGGAACGTTGGCTCCACGGACAGGGCGCGGCCGATGACTATGCGCTGCTGCTGCCCGCCGCTGAACTCGTGGGGGTACCGGTTCTTGTAGTACGGGTTGAGGCCGACGGTCTTGAGGAGCTCCTCGACGCGGTCCTCGACTTCCCCCTTGCCGACGATGCCGTGCGCTCGAAGGGGCTCGGCCAAGGCCTGGCCCACCGTCATCCTCGGGTCCAGGGCGGCCTGGGGGTCCTGGAAGATGATCTGCATCCTGCGCCTGAAGGGCCGCAACTCCCGTTTCGTAAGCCTGGTCAGATCGTGGCCCTCGAAGAAGATGCTACCCGAGGTCGGTTGCTCCAGCCTGAGCACCGTGTAGCCCAGGGTCGATTTGCCGCAGCCGCTTTCACCGACCAGACCCAGGGTCTCGCCGCGCTGGATGGACAGGTTGACTCCGTCCACGGCGAGGACGCTGCTGCGGCTGGCGCCGATCCCGAAGACGACGCCCTTGGTGCCGACCTGGAAGTGCTTCTTGAGGTCCCGGACCTCGAGAATCGTATCGCCGCCGTTACGCACTCCGTTCTCCACGGGCTAGCTCGCCTCCGAAACCGGGTTCCAGCATGCGGCGAGGTGGCCGGGGCCGACCTCCGCTAGGCCGGGGTTTTCGTCACGACACCGCTCCACCGGCGTGTCGCAGCGCGACGCGAACGGGCATCCCGGTTTAAGGTCGGCGAGGCTGGGAGGAAGCCCGGGGATCGAGGCGAGGGTATCGTACTGCCTTCGCTCGGTGGACGGCAGCGACCTGAGCAGCAGGGAGGTGTACCGGTGGCGTGGCGAGAAGAATATGTCCTCGACGCTCCCCGTCTCCACGATGAACCCCGCGTACATGACCGCCACCCGGTCGCACAGCTCGGCAACCACCCCCAGGTCGTGGGTGATCCAGATCACGGCCATGCCCAGCTCCCGCTTCAGGTCCCTGACAAGGTCCAGTAGCTGGGCCTGCACCGTGACGTCCAAGGCGGTCGTGGGCTCGTCGGCTATCAGGAGCAGGGGATTGCACGACAGGGCTATTGCGATCATTACCCGCTGCCGCATGCCGCCGCTGAACTGGAACGGGTAGTCGTCGTAGCGCGACGATGCCGACGGGATGCCCACGCGGTCTAGCAGGGCGACGGTGCGGGCCTGCGCGTCCTCCTCGCCCAAGCCCAGATGGAAGCGCATCGTCTCCGCGATCTGGGGCCCCACCTTCATCGTCGGATTTAGGGACGTGGCCGGGTCCTGGAATACCATCCCCATCTTGGTGCTGCGGCGGTGCCGGACCTCTTCGTCAGAAAGCTGGACCATGTTCTCGCCGTCCAGGAGGACGCGCCCGCCCACGACCATCCCCAGGTGCGCGGGAATGAGGCCCATGATGGACAGCGCGGTCATCGTCTTGCCGCAGCCGCTCTCCCCGACGATGCCCAACGTCTCACCCTGGTTCACCCGGAAGGACACGCCATTGACGGGCTTGACCACGCCCTCCCGCGAAGGCAGATGCGTCTCCAGGTCTTCGACGACCAGGACCGGCTCAGCTAGCGTCACTCAGCATCCTCCCGCAGGTAGCTCCCCCAAGCGTCCATCTTCGGCGCCGGGGGCATCGGTATCCGTTGGCCGAACATAGCCGACTGCGCCACCGCCTCGCAAAACTCCATGTAGCGCAGGCCCTCCTCGAAGTCGGGCGAGACGGGAGTGCCGTCGCGTATCGCGGCGATGAACTCGGCGTCCGTGGTCTGCGTCCGTACCTCGTCAGCCGGGACCTCCAAAGGCCCAAGCGCCTCGTCCCCGTCGCCGGCGCCCATGATCTCCTCGGCGAACAGCTTGTACACCAGCGCCCCATGCGTGCCATATATCTCAATCCAGCCACCCGGCCCGAACCTGGCCTGGCTGGACAGGTGGTAGCTCATAGTCCCACCGCTCGCCAGCTCCGCGGAGACGCTCACCGAGTCGGGCACAGGGCCCCCTCCCTCGTGGGACCTGACGGACGCGGATACGGACGCGGCCGGCCCCACCCACCGGTTGGTAACCTCGGCCAGTATGCCCATGATCATGGCGTTCACGCCCACGACCTCCGGGTCGTTGCTCCAAGGCGGGAGCGCAACCGCCGGCTTGTCAAGCTTCGTGACGCGCACTTCGGTGACCTCGCCGACGTAGCCTTCCTGCTGCACGAGCCGCCTCACCAGCCGGTCGCCGGTCAGGCCCGGCAGCGGGGGGTACAGGGTGGTGACCAGGTCAGTAGCGCGGGCCGCCTCGCACATGCGCCGCGCCTCGGCCAGGTTGCGCGCCATGCGCGCCTGGCAGAGGACGTGCTTGCCAGCATCGAGCGCCGCCAACGTCGCCGGGAGATGCAGCAGCGGCGGCGTTGCCACCACCACCGCGTCGACGTCCGGCGAATCGACTATCTCACGCCAGTCGTCCACGACGACCGGGATGTCGAACTGCGCCGCCGCCCGCTGGGCCGTTTCGGGCGTGCGGGACCAGGCGTGGGTGACCTGCACGCCGGGGACGTTCTTAAGCCTGGGGATGTGCCTGCCCTGGGCGACATTCCCGGCGCCAATGATGCCTACGCGTACGCTTTCCAATACCGCCTCCTTGTCAGGCCGCTTGCGCTACCGGCGTATCTGCCGTGGATTGAGGGCGTCGTTGATGCCGTCGCCCAGGAAGTTGAAGCCGATGACCGCCATGGCCAGCGTTAGACCCGGCATGGCGACCAAGTGGGGATGGAAACGCCACTCGTGCAGATTGGCGTTGATCATGTTACCCCAACTGGCCCCGGGAGGCTGGATACCGAAGCCGAGGAAGCTCAGCGACGATTCGAGCAGCATTACGGACCCCACGCTCAGCGTGACCGAGACGATCACCGGCGCGATGGCGTTGGGGATCAGGTGCCTCATGATGATCAGGCGGTCGGGGATGCCCAACGCCTCCTGGGCGCGGATGAAGTCCTGCTCCCTGAGCGAGATAACCTGACCTCGTATGAGCCGTGCGTACCCCGCCCACGAGACCAGGGCCAGGGCGCCGAACACGAGGGCGTAGTCTACGAAGATGGTCTCGTCGAGGAATCCCCACTGGGTCCTGTTCTGGAGGGTGGTAAGCCAGTCGATCACGGGCCGCCTGACGGACGCGCTGATGAAGGCGGCCAGCAACAGGTCGGGGAACGAAAGCGTGGTGTCCGTCAGGCGCATGATGATGTCGTCGACTATGCGCCCCAGGTACGCGGCCACCGACCCCAGCACGACGCCCAGAACGGTGCTGATGGTGATTACGACTAAGGCGACAAAGACGGCTGTCCTGGCGCCGTGAATGATGCGGCTGAACACGTCGCGGCCGATCAGGTCCGTGCCCATCCAGTGCTCCCAGCTTGGGAGCGCCGCGATGTTCGAGATGTCGGTCCTGGTGTAGTCGTAGGGCGCGAGCAGCGGCCCGAAGGCGGCGGTGAGGACCAGGATGATGCCGACGAACAGCCCGATCATGGCCGCGCGGTTACGGATGAGGCGCTCCAGAGCGTCTATCCAGAGGCTGCGCTGCTTGACGGCCTCGAACTCTTCGATGGCCCCGACGGCGGGCGTACCATAGGATGCCTCGCTCATGGGGGCGGTCCTATCCAGTGGGCGGCGCTGCCGCCGCTATTCGTAGCGGACTCGCGGGTCCAGGAAGCCATAGCCGATGTCCACGAGGAGGTTGGATACTATGATTATGACCGCGCCGATCACCGTCGTGCCAAGTATCACCGGGTAGTCCCTGGCCTGGAAGCCGTAGATGCCGAGGCCCGCAAACCCGGGCAGGCCGAAGATAAGCTCGACGAAGAGGGCGCCGGTGATCAGACCGCTGAGAATGAGTCCCAACGAGGTCAGAACGGGGGTCATGGCGTTCTTGACCACGTGGCCCATGACGACCTTACGCTCATTGAGGCCCTTGGCCCTTGCCGTGCGCACGTAGTTCTGGCCCACCACCTCCAGTACGCCGGTACGGGTCTGCCGGACGACGACCAGCAGCGGTCCGGCCGCCATGAGCAGGACGGGCAGAATGGCCTTGGTGCTGAATATCCCATCCCACCCCACCGGCGTGTTCATCACGTCCAGCCACAGCACCAGGATTATCAGGAGCATCGGGGCCATGACGAAGACCGGGATCGACCGGACGGTGATCGCCAGGAGGACGATCCAGTAGTCGACGAAGGAGTTTTGCCTCATGGCCGCCAGCACGCCGAGGGGGATGCCCACGACAATGAGAACGAGGGCCGACGCCGCGCCTAGCTGGGCAGAAATGACCAGCCCCTTCCTCATCTGCCTCAAGACCGGCTGGTTGGTGAGTATGGACTTGCCCCAGTCTCCCACGGCGAGTCCGCCGGCGTAGTCGCCGAACTGTACCCAGAAGGGGCGGTCCAGGCCGTGGACGTGGCGAAGGCGGTCCAGCACCACCTTGTCCGCTACGTAGTCTTCTCCCAGCATGAAAATGAGGGGGTCTCCGGGGCCGTAGAAGCCCAGTGTGAAGGTGATGAACAAGACCGCAAACAGGACGGGTATGGAAAGCAGGAGCCGCCGAGCGATGTACTGGAGCAATTAACCGTCCCTACCCGATCGCAGCGAATGGACAGTCCGGTTTGTAAGCGATGCTCGGGCCGGAGACCCGAGCATCGCACCGCCTGTCAATCTATGGAGACCGGCCCCAATCCCCCTGTCGAGCTCTACTTCTCCCGCTTGCCGATCTTCAGCGTGCCAAGTGTGTTTATCTCGTCCTGCGGGCCGCTGTTCCATCCGGCGATCCACGGCTGCACGAGGTACGCTCTGACGTCGTTGTTCTGCTTGATGGGCATCCAGTAGTAGTTGTCGATGATGATGTCTTCGGCCTCCTGATAGGCCGCGCAGCGTCCCGGATCATCGAGCGACATCTGGTTGGCTGCGTCGATCAGGGCTGCCAGCTCGGCGTTCTGGTGGTGGGTCTGAGTCGTTGCGGCTGACGACTCGGGATGGCCCTCGTCCGTCAGTGGCTGGCTAGGGTCGTTGTAGCCCCACGTGTGGTTGTTGGTGGGCATATTACGGTTTTCCGGAGCGTCCTGCCCGCGCTCCAGCTGCACGATCGTTACCTCTACGCCGAGATTGTCCTTCCACTGCTCTTGCAAGACCTCGTAGAGACGTATGAACGCCGGCCTGGAGTCGGCCACCACTATGGACGGCAGCTTATCGGCGCTGCCGTAGGTCGACTCGCTCAGAAGCTTCTTGGCAAGGTCAACGTCGAACTCGTACGCCGTATCACCTCTGTAGCATGGCATCGTGCGCGGCATCAGACCAACGGCACGCTCGGCCGTTTGTCCGAAGACCGCCTTGACCGCGGACTCCATATCCACCGCGTGCGACATGGCCGCCCGCACCTTCATGTCCTCGAAAGGCGCCTGGTCCTGGTCGAACCCGAACGCATGCCAGCCGACCCCCTTGATCCACTCTAGGTGCTCCCGGAGCGGGTGGTCGGGGTCTGTGTGGAGGGAAGGCTGGCGTATCTGGTCCGCGTAGATCGCGTCCACCTCGCCGTTCTCGAACATGATGAGCTGGGTCTGCGTGTCGGGAACGTTGGATATCTCCAGCTTCTCCAAGGTGGGCTTCTCGCCCCACCAGTTGTCGGCCCTCTCCACCTCTATGAGCCCGGTATCGGGGTCGAGTTTTGCGGTGAACGGGCCGGCTCCTATGGGATGGAGCTGCCACTCAGGGTCGTCGAAGTCCGGCTTGAAGATGCCCAGCCAGGAGAGGGCCAACTCGATCGGGAATGTGGTCTTGGTGCCGGTCAGCTTGATCTCCAAGGTGTGGTCGTCCAGGGCCGTCAACCCGGACGCCTCCGTCGCGTCGCCCTTCTCCACCGCGTCTATGCCCTCGACCGACCGCAGGTAGAGGAGCGACGCGCCCCAGGAGACCTGGTTCTCGGGCCATGACCCCACCTCCCAGGCCTTCTTGACGTCCGCGGCAGTGACCGGCGTGCCGTCGTGGAAGATGGCCTCCGGGTCGAGATGGATTATGAAGGTGTCGTGCGCGTCGTTGTAGTCGTATGCCAGCGCAAATCCCTGCACTATGTTGAAGTCCGGGTCGAACCGGAACGGCGGCATGAAGACGTTCGGCTGGAACATCCTGGCGTAAAAGCCTTCTCTCCACGGCGCGATCGAGCTTCTCTTGCTGGGGATGACCACGATCAGCTTCTGCTCGCTCTCGAGTCCGCCGGCCGGGTCCACGGGCGCGGATATGGGGTGCGGAGGCACCTCGACGCGGGTAAAGCCGGCCCGCACCTCCATCATCATCATCTCGGGCTCGGGGGTCGCCGTGGGATCTGGGGCCGCCGTTGGCGGCGGCGCTGTGGTGGGCTCCGGCTCGTCGGAGCCGCACGCCAGAAGTCCCAGTGTGAAGACAGATACCAAGGCCACCAGCAGCATACTTATCCGTAGCTCTCGCATCGCTATCCTCCTGGGATCGCAGCAGTCCAAACTGGAGCACTCCGTTTCGGGTCCCCGAATAGGCAGGACTCTACTTTACCATGGTAGCGAAGTCAACTTCGTGAAAGGAGTCACAGCATGTGTCTGAATTCGGATGCACGGCGGAATATGGAGTCGATACTCGGAGGCACACCTGACTGGGACACCGTAGCGCCAAACCTCTTCCGAAGAACCTCAGTCTTGCCACGCAGTCCTTCTTTACAACTGGCGCTGCGTCCCCATTGCTCGAATTCCATTCAACCGGTTCGGAAGGAGGCGTTACTTGACGATAAGGGAGGAGATGTTCAAGTCAGTCTCACGATCGCCACCGCCGACAATTGCAGGGGCCCAGCCAGTGTGACTTGGGGCAAGCCGCTGCGGCGGCTTTGCTCGGACAACTGTGGTACCAGTAGTCTGCGGTGGTGTCTGTAGTAGAGTCCCAGGGAGTGGTGTAAGCCCGAATCCACCGAAGGACACCGATGGACGGCGTGAGGACAGCGGCAGGGTGGGTGAGGGAGCTACAGGGGAGATGGCTGGGCTCATTGGGGTAGATTGGATCGGCGAACGGTCTTCAGTCGCCGCATAGGGCCCCTATGGCCCTCTGCGGGAGCTGCGATGCGCGGGATGGCGAGAGAATACGCAGCAGGGAACTCTCGCGGACCGGGGTGGCACGAGTTTTCAGGGAAGTTGGGTCAGTTGCAGGCTGGCAGTTCAGGCGGGGAGTGGAATGGCTCGCAGCCGGGCCATGGCGCGAGTGAACTGGGTTTCCCAAGTCCAATGCTGGGGAAGATGCAGGGTAAGGCGGCGCGCCGAGCGGGTGATCCGTCCCACCAGAGCGAAGACCCGCCGCCTGAGGGTCTTGGTGGTCACGGTCCGTTCGGCCAGACCGATGCGCGCTGTCCAGCGGGCGAGGTTGTGTGCCATCACCTGCACCGCCAGCCAGGCGCCGTTGGCGGCGAAGCGCCCCGAGGGGAGATGGTTGAGTCCGACGCCGTGTTTCAGGTCTCGAATGGCGTTCTCGATCTCGGCGTGGCGGCGATGATCGGCCTCCAGTTCCAGGGTTTCCCCGTCCCGGTCGGTGATGAAGCCGTGATAGCTGTAGGTGGCGAAGAGGGCCAACTGGGAACCGGGCGTGGGCTTCACCCGCCGGACGATGAGCCGCACCGGCGCGGCGTCGGGTTCACTCTGGAAGGGGGTATAGGTGGTCTCGGCCACATCGGCGGCGCCGTCCATCCAGTAGGGAATCGGCGTCCAGTCCTGCTCGGGGATCGCCTCAATCAACTCCCGCAGGCCTTTGTGCTGGCGGATGGTGATGGAGAAGCGGACACCCATCTCGCGGCAGACGGCGACGAGAGCGTGGGCGTAGAAGCCGCTGTCGGCGCGCACCGTGAGTTGGCCGCTGGCCCCACCGTAGCGCACCCGCCCCACCGTTTCACGCAGGAAGTGGGCAGCGCCGCGAGCGGTGTTGGCACGGCCCTCGCGCAGCCGGGACATCAGCACATCGCCGGTTCCGGCGGCGATGGCCAGCAGTGGGTGATAGCCCCGCGCGCCGGTGTAGTTGTGGTGTCGCGCCCCTTCTTTGTCCAGTCCATAGGTCTCGCAGATGGTGGAGTCCAGGTCGATGGTCAGGGGCGAGTCGCCGGGTCCGGCCCCAGCGGCCCATGCGCGTGCCAGCAACTGGCGGCTCACCCGGTCGAGTTGACGGACATGCCCCCACCGGAAACTGCGCAGGAAGGTGCCCAGGGTGGATGGCGCCTTGACCACGCAGCCGAGAACACCGACCGTCCCACCAGCACGCAGCGCATCGGCGTCGTCGATGAAGTCGCCGCCCGCCAGCGCGGAAGCGACCAGCGTCAGCAGTTTGTCCCCCGTGTTCGCCCGCCCCGGTGCGCAGCCGAGGTCGAGGTGATGGTCGGCGAGTTCCCGCAGGCCCAGGTGCTGTGCAAGGGTGGCCGGCAGGAGCAGGCCGGCATTGGCCACCAGGCGGTGGTCGTCAAAGACGACGCCGATACGGTCGGGATTGTTCTGTGGCAGCATCTACTGGGTGCTCCTTGTTTCCGGGCGGTTTTCTGTTTCAAAACCATTCTCCCAGATTCAGAGGAGCACCCTCTGGCTTCTTCAAGGACTGTCCCCAAAGTCGTCTTTCGGTGGATTCGGGGTAAGAGGGAGAGGGTCTGGAGAAAGAGAGACCACCGCGTCATCCTTAGCGGGCAAAGAAGAAAGCTCGAGAAAGGAGGACAACGGTGGTCAAGGAAAAGATGGACCTGCTGGAGCTGTTGCGCAAGGGGGGAATGGACGGTGACGTGGACTTCCTACGGGAGGCTCTGAGAGTGCTGGTAGAGGGGATCATGGATGCGGAGGTGTCTGCCAGGACCGATGCTGAATATGGAGAACGGAGCCCTGAGCGGGTGACCCAGCGCAACGGGTATCGGTCCCGGGCGTGGGATACCCGGGTGGGGACTATGGAGCTGCACATCCCGAAGCTTCGAGAAGGGAGCTACTTCCCGAGCCTGCTGGAGCCACGGCGTCGCAGCGAGCGAGCTCTGCTGGCGGTCATTCAGCAGGCCTACGTGGAAGGGGTATCCACAAGGCGGGTGGATGACCTGATCAAGGCATTGGGGTGTGAGGGTATCTCCAAGAGCCAGGTGTCGCGCATCTGCCGGGAGCTGGACGTGGTGGTGGATGGCTTCATGGGCCGTCCGCTGGATGGTGGACCCTACCCCTATCTGTGGCTTGACGCACTGACCCAGAAGGTCAGGGAGGACGGCAGGACCGTAAACGTCAGCGTGGTGGTGGCAACGGCGGTCAATGGCGAGGGCAAGCGGGAGATCATTGGGATGGACGTGGGTACCAGTGAAGACGGCGCCTTCTGGCTGGCCTTCCTACGCTCGCTGTCCGCCAGGGGCCTCGGTGGGGTGGAGCTGGTGGTCTCGGACGCTCATCAGGGACTCCGCGGCGCCATCGCCGCAGTCTTCGGCGGGGCCAGCTGGCAACGGTGCCGCACCCACTTCATGACCAACCTGCTCACTCGGGTACCCAGAAGAGTCCAACCATGGGTGGCCACCATGGTCCGCACCATCTACCAGCAACCGTCCCCCGATGAGGTACACGCCCAACTCGACAGGGTGACCGATCAACTCCAGGACCGATTCCCCCAGGTCGCCTCTCTACTGGACGAGGCCGGCCCCGACGTCCTGGCCTTTTCCAGCTTCCCTGCCGTCCACTGGAAGAAGATCTGGTCCAACAACCCCCTGGAGCGTCTCAACAAGGAGATCAGACGCCGCACCGATGTGGTGGGCATCTTCCCTAACCGGCCAGCCGTGCGTCGCCTCGTTGGCGCCGTCCTGGCTGAGCAGCACGACGAATGGACCGTCGGCCGTCGATATCTCACACCCGCCATTCTGACCCTGAACGAAGCTCTTCCGGAGGCCGATCTCGCCGAGGCGACTGCCGCCTAAACAGCATCACCACGATGACGCACTCTTACACCACTTGACGGGACGTGACCGAGAGACCACCGCTGAGTGTACAGCCACTCCACGCGACCTCGTGTTATCGCGCCTTGGGGGTGACTTTGACCATGCAACAGTTCTCCGTAAACTGTAGCACCAACCCCCTCGACCGCGCGCCCGGTCAGGTACGGACCCGCGCAGCTCCGCGACGGAGAACGACGCCAGAGGCTACAACAGGTCCGGGGGAAATGTTGCGTCCGCTTTCCCCTGGGGGAAGGGTCATCCCGACCACTACTCCCGCGCCCCGCCCGTCCCCCCAGCCCTAGGTTCGAGGACGCGACCGGCGCGACCTCCGTTACCCTTCGTATGTTAGCCCACATTTCCCATATCAACCCTGCAGGGCTTGCCGTAATCAGCAACGGAACTACCCGATGTAGCCGCATAGCAGAGCACAGTGGTGATCATGAGTGCTAGACTGGTCGTGATAGACTGCTTTAGATCTTGATAACGTACCCACTCTGGAGGCACCCAATGGGTGAAAGCACAAACCTCCGCGCCAAGCTCCGTTTCGACCGACGTGTACGGTTGGAGTTCCACGGTGCCACTATTACCTCAGACGCCGGACTGTTGGCCTGTCGCGAGCTGGATGATGCGCTGGGACTGACGGAGACGACGAATGAGTGTCTGCAGGAGAGTCGGGGCGGTCGCAACGTGCAGCACCGATTGGTGGGCCTTCTCAGGCAGTCGGTGTACAGTCGTCTGGCGGGCTACGAGGATACCAACGACGCTGAACGGCTGGCCCAGGACCCGACGATGCGGATCATCGTTGGACGGCGAGGTGGTCCTGAGAGACCGGCCGCCAGCACCAACACCATGAGCCGGTTCGAGACCGAGGTGCTCACCCAATACGGCAACGTGGAAGGGTTGGGCCGACTGAACGCTAAGTGGGTGGATGGAGCTATGTCCCGCACGCCGCACCGGCGGGTGATCTTGGACATGGACAGTTCGGAGAGTCCGGTACATGGAGAACAGGAGGGAGCATCGTACAACGGTCACTTTGGGAGCACGTGCTATCACCCATTGTTCGTGTTCAACCAGTTCGGGGACTGTGAGGGCGCCAAGCTGCGTGCGGGGAACGTACATAGCGCGCACAGGTGGCGTGATGTATTGGATCCGATCCTGTCGCGTTACGGGGCGACAGGAGTGCGACGGTACTTTCGCGCCGATGCCGCATTCGCTAAGCCGGACATCTATGAGTACCTCGAGGAGCGGCACGTCCTTTACGCTATAAGACTCCCCGGCAACGAGGTGCTGCAACGGGAGATCGCCCCTCTGCTCAGGAGGCCGGTGGGGAGGCCGCCGAAGCGTCCAGTGATCCTATACGACGACTTTTGGTATCGTGCCGGGAGTTGGGACCGCGCTCGGCGGGTGGTGGCCAAGGTGGAGTGGCATAGGGGAGAGCTGTTCCCCCGGGTGGGCTTCATCGTCACGAACATGACGGCTGGCCCCGAAGGAGTGGTGCGATTCTACAATGGTCGCGGGACAGCCGAGCAGTGGATCAAGGAGGGTAAGTACGCCCTGAACTGGACTCGGCTGTCGTGCCATCGGTTCGTGGCCAACCGGGTGCGGCTGTCTCTGTTCGTCCTGGCGTACAACCTTGGGAACTTCCTTCGCCGGCTGTGTCTGCCCAAGGCCGTCAAGCACTGGTCGCTGCGGAGCGTGCAGGTCAAGCTGATCAAGATGGGAGGCCGTCTGGTGCGGCACTCCCGGTGGTTGATCTTTCAGTTGTCCGAGGTGTCGGTTCCTCGACGGTTGTTCCAGGGAGTGTTGGATCGTATCGGCCGGTTATCGCCGGCGCCAAGCTGAGGGAGGGTACAACCACGATCTTGCCAAGAGGGGGAGAGCGCTCCAGGGAGTCGCCTTGTCTTCAATGCGCTTTCACCCCACTGGCAGGGGACACGAGGACGATGAAGACGGACAAGAAGGGTGCTCTACGACTGCAAACGCATCTCTTATCGGATAGACCGGCGATTGACTGGCCTTGCAGGACCTGACTATGATGCTAACATCTCGTTTGGGCTGCCCCTTGAGCCTGAAGACTCCCAATATGGGAAATCCCGGGTTAGACATCTTGTCCCACCGCAAATGACGGTACGCAAGGGGCTGAAGATTAGTGCGGTAACGGCTGTACAGACTGGCGCAGGGGGTTCAGTCTTGGCTCCGCAGGTAGGATTCGAACCTACGACCAATCGGTTAACAGCCGACCGCTCTACCACTGAGCTACTGCGGAGCGTCGAGGCGGCCTCAATGGGCCGGAAGCGAACTTCGGAGTGCGACGGCTGACTAATTGTAGCACCCGCCCACCTACCGCGCCAACGTAAAAGTTACCCCCTTCTCATGGGAAGGAGGAACTGGAATGGGGCCTCTTCAGGCATTGTCATGGCATGGGCCCGGTGGTCCATGCCGACATCTCGGCGCGTAGCTCGGGGTCGAGGCCCATCCGCAGCGCCTCGAGCGCATTGTCGACCTGGCCCGAGTGCCGGGTGCCGATAAGCGCCGCCGTGATGGCCGGGTGCGTCATGACCCAAGCCATCGCCAGTTTCGCGGCAGACTTGCCAAGCTCCTCACTTTTCTCCTTCAGGAGCTCGACGATACGGAAGTTCCGGTCCGAGAAGTAGACGTCGGCATGAGCGGGCATGATGTGATAGCGGCTACCCTGGGGCCAGGTCGATGGGTCACGTCCGTACTTGCCGGTCAGGAACCCGGCGGCCAGGGGGCTGTAGGGCGTGACGGCCACCCCTTCGCGCTGGCAGAGCGGCAGCAGCTCGACCTCCGCCTTCGGGTCGGCCAGGCTGTAGGGCGGCTGTGTAATCTCGAAGCGCGCCCAGCCGTTAGCCGCGCTCACGTCCAAGGCGGCACGCATGTCGGCGCCGGTGTGGTTGCTGCAGCCTATGACGCCCACCCTCCCGGCGCGCACCTCCTCGTCCATGGCGTGCAGGGTCTCGTCTAGCGGCACGTCGGGATAGGTACTATGCAGCTTGAATATGTCCAAGCGATCGACGCCGAGGCGCTCCAGGCTGCCCTCGACGACCCGGTGTATGTTCTCCGGGCTCCCTCCGGTGCCCACCTTGGTGCATATCTGGATCTGGTCGCGGCAGCCGCGGGAGCGCATCCACCGGCCGATGATCTTCTCCGAGGAGTACATCTCTAGGGTGGTCTCGCGCTGGTCGGTGGTGCCATAGGCCGCCTTGCGTGACTCCCAGGACTGCTTCCCGCCGTAGCTGTCGCCGGTGTCGAAGAAAGTGATGCCCTTTTCCAGGGCGTAGTCCATGACGCGGTACGACGACTCTTCGTCGATCTCCCTGCCCCAGTTGCCCCCACCCAGTCCGATCGCGCTTATCGTGGCGCCGCTCCGTCCCAGGAGTCGGCGCTCCGGGATTCCGGATTCGCTGGCTGACATATCTATGCTCCCAGGTGCCGTTGGTATGCTCACACTGCGGAATGGCAGCATTGTATGGCCTGCCCGACCGCCGTTTCAACGACTCGCCCGTCTCCCGATCGTCTCCAACCAGTCCGAAACATGCCATCGCCCCAGCGGAACCCTGCAAGTCGGTGGAACCTAGGCCATTTGTCTGCCGTTCGCCGCGGCTCACCGACGACCAGGATGACTTCACGGCTGAGAAGCGCTGCCTGTCTCCTATCCGCTGGCCCAGCTCGCGATGAAGCTCTCGGCGTCTGCGCCCTCAGGCAGATCGTTGAAGTAGTAGTGCATCGGGCCGGACTGGAAAGCCGGCTCGAACATCTCCACGTCGTCCTGGAGCATGCTATCGAGTCCCTCGAACCGGTCCCACAGCGTCACCGACTCTTCCTTGGTGAAGCGGTCTGCGAAATCGGGGCCCCAGTTCAAACTGATGGGCTCGGCTCTCATCGCCCAGAACCGAACGGGCGCCGTGGCCGCGAAATCGGGGTCCTTGAGAGTGCGAATGTGGAGCGCAGTCTTGGACAGGTAGATTGTGAGCACCGTCCTACCGTGAGATCCCGCCCCGGGTTGCAGCGACTCCAATCCCGCGCGATAGCCGGCCTCGTCCCTGTTTAACACGGCGCGGAGCGTCGACTCGGTCTTGTCCTTCATCCGCTCGCCACGGTCGGCGAAGGACTCGAACCTCTCGCGCGCCCAGGGAGCGAGGGTATCGGCGAAGCCGAACTCAGGGTAGGTACCGTAGATGGCGTGGCCGCCGTGCAGTGTACGCCGCATCTTGGTCGTGTAGTTGCTACCGGTGTGGATGAGGAAGTTGCTGTAGATGACTCCGTCTCCGGCGTTCAACTCGACCGGAACGCCACTGGATACGGACTTCTTGCGGTCCTTCAGCAGCTCGTCGTTCTCCTGCTCGGAGTTTCGCCGCCGGTGGCTGCCGGGGACGACCCAGAGGACGTTGTCGTCGTAGAGGGGCACGTTCCACTGCGTGTATCTCGGCCCGTTCTCCAGGATGTCCGCCGTCAGCGCGTCCAGGGGGGCCATATCCACAGGATGAATGTCGCGGTGCCATCCCGTCCCGCCGGGCCAGTCGCGCACCGGGCTGCACATCATCATCATCTGGGTGACGTTGGGCTGCGGGTTGCAGAGGAGCTGGCTAGCGGTGTCGAGGGTCTCATCGGCGACCCAGAAGTCCTCGACGACGTTGGCCGTCTCCTCGTCGATGAGCCCCGGCTTCTCCATGAAGACGCGGGGCTGCCTGGCCTTCTCGTACTCGCCGCCCGGTGGGTCGTTGGGTCCTCGCTCGCGCGCCCAGGTCATCTTCTGCCGCTCCAGGACCGTCTCGCAGCTAGTGCGCATGGCCTCCAGCTTGTCTGCCGGGATGAAGTTACGGAGTATCAGGTACCCTTGATCCATGAACTGGTCTCTATCTACCTTCATGGTTGTCTCTCCTTACACTCGCGGTCACGGCGCACGGTTGGACCCTGAAAGTCCGAGGAATCTAACCTATCGCCTACCGCTCGTCAAGCGCTGTTGACACGGTTTCGAATTAGCGGCTATATTCAGGTCCACCGGCGCCGCACAAGGTTGACCACTTGGGGCGTCGTAGGAGGGAGAGCGGTGAATACGGGACTCGCGAGACGGGTAAGAATCGATGGGTAACCAGGCCGAGACGTTGCGGAGGGTGAAGGCCGAGATCGAGCAGTGCATCGACGATCTGAGCAGGGGCCTGCTAACCGTGGAGAGGCTGAAGAGCGTGTCGCGGACCATAGACGCGGCAGGCAGGTCGAGCCAGGACGTGCTATTCCTTCACGCGGTCACGACGTCGCCCGCGTCCCAGATCGTCGGCATGAGGATTATCGAGGACGGCGAGGTGTCGGACGGCCCCGAGGACCCGGACGACTGGCCATATAAGACGGTCCTGGAAGCGGTTCGTGACGGATGGCGGATCATCAAACTCCCCGAGCTTGCGTTGGCGATGGACGATAGCCGCACCTACGGACTCGGGCACGAGTTCGTCCTCGAGAGGTACTGACGAGATGGACATCTACGATTGCGCCCCGACATTGGACGACCGACAGGTCATCGAGTTCTGCGCCAACGGCTTCCTCATGCTCGAAGGGATAGTGCCCGACGAGATAAACAGGAGAACCCTTGAGTTCGTCGACGTCCACCCCTCGGGCCAGCCTATCGAGATCATGGATGAGAGCTGGTTCGTGGAGAACGTCATCTGCCATCCGGTTGCGGCGGGTGCGGTCCGCTCTCTGCTTGGCAGGGACTTCGCCCTGCCGAATCTCATGGCCAACCACCGCGTCGAGTGCCCGCAGCCGGCCCAAGAATGGCATACGGACGGGGGGTCCAAGTACGGACCGGAGCTCAACTACCTCCAGGTGTTCTACTACCCGCAGGACTGTCCCAGGGACATGGGGCCGACGGAGCTGCTGCCGGGCTCTCACTTTCTGTATCTGCCCCAACACCAACTAGCGCGCTACGGGGCAATCAAGGGCTCACACTACGCAGTCGCCCCAGCCGGGTCGATATTCCTGACGGTCTACTCGATCTGGCACCGCCGGTCGGCCTCCCAGGGCACAGGGATTCGGAACAACCTCAAGTACAACTATTGGAGGACCACGCCGCCGGAGAGGGACTGGATAACGGACCCGGATTTCGACCTAGCGATGGCGGACTTCTCCATCGGAGGCCAGGGGGTGCCGACGTTTCGAGACCAGTTCAGGGACAGCTACGACGCAGCCGGCATGTACGCCTGGCTGTGCGGCGCCTCCGACGGCTTCCGGCTGATGGGAGGGCAGGGCTGGCCCCTTCCGCCTCACAGGTGGCGGGGCGGCCCCTATGGAGTCCCTTCGGGCTTGCTGGGCGGGTAGAAGCCGGCCCCGACCTCTGCGCTATCCGATTCTAGCCAGTAGTGCCGGCGGGCCGAAGGCGGCGACGGAGACTACCACCGAGCTCAAAGCCACCGAGGCAACCCAGGCCCTGGCCGCAGGGCGGCTGCTGGAGACGCTGGCCCTGTCGACCAGCAATGCGCACGCGCCCAATACGAGCCCGACAGCCATGCCGGTGAACACGAACTGGGTGCCCGAGGTAACTGCCCTCCACGGGGCTAGAAGGAGCAGGTCGACGGAAGCGTTGAAGATCTGAGGGGGGGTTACTATTCCAAGATAGCTGGCGTATGCGAGGTCGGCGATCGGGAGAAAGAGCCCGCCCGCGGCGAGCGGGTGCGCTATACCGAAGCCGAAGCCGAGGGAGAGCCACCACCAGGGGGACAACGCCTGCCGAGTGGAGGCGAAGAACCTGTCACCGTAAACGACGTAGCCGACGGCCGCCGCCATGGTCATGCCGCCTACAGCGCCAGCGGCGGCGGCGAGCATGTGCGGCGTAGCCCGGATATGCTCGGGCTCGACGTAGACCGGTATCCGGGACAGGAAATTGATAAGTATTATGGCGGCGCCCACGGCGGCGCCCAGCAGGCCGAGCGAGGCAGCGTAGCCCACGCGCCGCCAGCACACCACCCCTTTCTGATCGGAGGCGATTGAGATAGTGCTATTCATCCTTGGGTAGTGCGCATCGATTGGTACCTTTGACCACCTTACAACTATAGCAGCAACAGACGCGATGACGCTTTGACAAGGCTGAGGGTTGTCCCTAGACTGGCCGGCATCCAGGACGGGGGTGGAGACGACATGAGGCTCACACCGGAGCAGGTGAGGCAGTTCAAGGCCTTTGGGTTCGTGGTGCTTAAAGACTTCTTCGATTCCGATGAGCTGGAGCTCATTCGGAAGGACTTCGAATTCGCGGCGGGACGGGCTTCCGAATTCGAGCCCTTCGACGGCACCAAGATGCAGTACTTCAACATGCAGGGCGAGGAGACGCTTTTCTACGCGTCCCTGCCGGAGATGCCGAGATTCTACGAGGTCGCCGAGCAGCTATTCGGGGAGAGGACCTTCGCCTTCGAGAGCAACGCCTACCGGTATGTTGGCAACACGCGGTGGCACTATAACGACGGCTCCAGCAATTTCAACGGCTACGGAATCAAGTTCCAGTTCGCCCTGCAGCCTGTGGACGGGAGCAGCGGCGCGTTGAGGTTCATCCCAGGCTCGCACCTACCGCTCTACCAGGACGTGCTGGCCTCGGTGCCGCCACTAGGCCGGGAGTGGTACGACACGGACGAGGCTTGGAAGGCTATCGACAAGATACCGAGCCACATCTGCGAGTATGGCCCCGGCGACGCGGTGGCCTTCGACCTGAGGATCTTCCACGCTACGTGGGGCGGCGGGAACGACAGGCAGATGAGCTGCGTCAGCTTCTTCCACTATCCGGAAACACCGGAAGAGGTCGAGACGATGCGGAGCATCGCGCCGACGTACTGGAAGCCCGCCCCGAGCCCGTCGATACCCTGGAACGACGGGGTCAGGGCGCAGTGGTTGTCCAACCCGCAGGGCAGCGCCAAGCGTCAGACCTGGATCGACACGATGCAGGAACTGAGCAACATCCCGGCGGACCAGACCGGGCTGCGGCTGGAATTCGACCGGTACGGATCAAGTACGGTGGTGTCAGCTTAACAGCTTGGAGAAGGATCCAGATGGATCCTTCTCCAAGCCCTTCCTGTCCAGGAAGGGGAGATTCAATATCTGAGGGACACCCCTTCGGCAGGCTCAGGGCAGGCCCTCAGACTCCCGGCAAAGGGGCTCCGCCCTCTGCACACCCCGTATTTCAGCTGCCCGCTAGTAGCCCCGCCCACTAGAGGCGCTGGGCAACCTCCACGGGGAGGCCGTCTCCGGCGTCCAGGGTGATCGACCGTATCGGCACGCCGAGGGCAAGGTCGCGCTCCGCCGGCGGGTCGGCGTGGCCTATCTCCTTGGCCAGCGCGTCCACGTCATCGGTCCAGAAGCCGAACGAGCCCACGACGCCGCTGCCAAGGCGGTCGGCGTTCGCGCCGTCCTTCTGAGTGCTCAGCTCTATGTCGCACATGCCGGCGACGAAGACGTACCCTTCATGCGTTTCGCTGTCCGAGTGGTCGATAATGCCCATTCCCAACTGGTCTCCGTACATCTCTTTTCCCCTAGCCATGTCCGGGCACTGCATGTTTATGTGATCGAAACCCTTGATGACCCCGCCGGTGGAGAGGTTGGCTACCCTCTGCTTCTCTCTGCGCCGCTCCTGGTTATGCAGCCTGGGGTCTATGATCTCGGATATCTGGATGGTGTATCCGTTGGGGTCGGCAAACTCCAGCAGGGTCCTCTGCATGTAGGCGTGGTTCATGGGCTGCACGCTGGGCCCCTCCTTGGTGCCAGGAAACCTGTTGAAGGCGAGGTAATCCTTCAGATGGGAGTAGGCGTGGAAGTTGCCCTCGACGAAGAAGGACCAGTGTCCGACCGAGCCCCAGGCCTCCCGCATCCTCTCGCCCTTGGGCGACACCTGCATGGGCGCGGTCTCGTCCTCGTGCAGAACGAGGAAGGAGTCTCCAACCTGGAGGATGGCCTCGCGGTTGCCACTCTCGGATGTGGCGCTGTCGACCCATTCGCCCTTCTCGTTGAGCACCGCTGTGGTGTTCTGCAGCTCGGTCAGGCCGAGGTGTTTGCCGTAGACCTCCCTGCATTCGTCCCAGAAACGCGTCCGCATCTCGATGTATGCAATGCCCGTAATCATCAGAGCCTCCCTTAACCCACGTGTACCTGATCTAATCGGCGGCCCCGATTGTATGCCCAGCCGGCGCGTAACACAATTCGGGGGGAGTCTGCACCAGGAGTGCGGCGACCTGTCGTCCGGCATTAAGGAGGACATCACGGATAATCCTGGGAAGCTCCACGCCCAACAATATGTTCCAAAACGTACCGAAGCGCCGATACGGTATACTCGCGCCAGAGAGGTGGCACGTGAGCGGAATCTGGCCCGGCGACATCCGGTGCGTCGTTGTGCTGACCTTCGACATAGACGGCGTATCTGGGGCGCTCAACGTCGACCCCGAGTCGGCGAGGTTCCCCGGCCTGATGTCCGTGCGAGAGTACGGTCCCAGCGTGGGCGTTCCGCGCATCCTGGACCTGCTGGACGAGCTTGGGGTACCCGCCAGCTTCTACGTGCCCGGCTACGTCGCGGAGACGCACGAGGATATGGTCCGCGACATCGCCCGGCGGGGTCACGAGATCGCCCACCACGGGTACATGCACGAGCCTCCCGGCACGCTGTCCAGGGAGCGGGAGGTCGAGGTGCTCGACCGGGGTTCGGCCATCCTCGAAGGCCTGACCGGACAGCGGCCCTTAGGGTATCGCGCCCCGTCTGCGGAGCTCAGCGATCACACCCTGGAGCTGCTGGCCGAACGGGGTTTCGTCTACGATACCAGCCTGATGGGCAACGACATCCCCTATCTTGTGGACGCTGGCCGCCGTCGGATTGTGGAGGTCCCGACCCACTGGGAGCTGGACGACGTAGCCTACTTCAACTATGCGCCGTCGCTGGGCATCAGGCAGTTCATGGCCACGCCGGACCATGTCTACCAAGTATGGTCGGCGGCGTTCGAGGGATCGTATCACTATGGCCGCAGCCTCGTGCCGATGATGCACCCGTACGTCATCGGCCGCCCCGGACGGCTTCGGATGCTCGGTCGACTGATCCGTGACATGCAGAGCTACCAAGGCGTTGCCTTCATGCGGGCCGTTGACGCCGCGAGTATGTTCGCGCCAGGATAAGGTGCGCCCAGCCAGGAGTGACAGCCGATGAACGACGACATCGGGCGGATGGCCCACCTGCTCCGGCGCGCCGGCTTCGGCGCCACGCGCGCCGAGCTCGACGAGTACCTGAAAAAGGGATACGCGGCCACCGTGGACGAGCTACTCGACCCGGCAGATACCCAGTCCATGCCGGAGGACCTGATCCGGCGGTACCACGTCGACCAGGCCGAGGCGCGCCTCATCGACAGCGTGGGCGCGACCTGGATGTACCGCCTCGTAACGACGAGCGCCCCGCTCGAGGAGAAGATGGTCCTCTTCTGGCACGGCCTGTTCGCCACAAGCGACACCAAGGTCTTCCAGGAGAAGTCGATGCTGAGCCAGCTCGACATGTTCCGGCGTCTCGGGCTGGGCGATTTCAGGACCCTGCTCGTCGAGCTGTCCAGAGACCCTGCGATGATCTTCTGGCTGGACAACCAGGACAACCACCGGCAGGCTATCAACGAGAACTACGGCCGGGAGCTCCTGGAGCTGTTCTCGATGGGTGTGGGCAACTACACAGAGGACGACATAAAGGAATGCGCGCGGGCGTTCACCGGCTGGACCATCGAGAACGCCAAGTACATGGCGCTGCGGAGCAACAGCGCGTCCATTTGGCCATACAGCAAAATCGCCTGGCAGTTC
Source organism: Dehalococcoidia bacterium (assembly GCA_965262055.1). Taxonomy (GTDB): domain Bacteria; phylum Chloroflexota; class Dehalococcoidia; order Lucifugimonadales. The sequence continues at coordinate 2,893,632 of CBDHEI010000002.1, read as the reverse complement.
CACTACGACGAGGACGACCACGACGACGGCGAGAAGACCTTCCTCGGCGAGACCGGACGCTTTAACGGCGAAGACATCGTCGACATAATCGTGAGACAGCCCGCGACAGCCCGGTTCGTCGCGCTGCGTCTCTATCAGTTCTTCGTCTCGCAGGACGTCGACGGGGATGGCGAGCGACTGATTGGAGACCTGGAACGGTCCTACTTCGACTCCGGATACGAGATACGCTCGATGCTGCGGACGCTGTTCAACTCCGATCACTTCAAGTCCGAGGCGGTCCGTTTCGTGCAGATAAAGAGCCCCGTGGAGCTGATCGTCGGCACGCTGAGGCTGGCCCGCTCCCTCCGGTGGCCTACACTCGAGGTCCACGGCGTGACGCTCGCGTCGGGCTACATGGGCCAGCAGCTCTTCGGCCCGCCGTCCGTAGAGGGCTGGCACGAGGGTAACGAGTGGGTCGACAGCGGCGCGCTTGTAGAGCGTGTGAACTTCGCGGCGAGGTACCTGGGCGATATGCGGCAGCAGGGTGTGCGGGACATCGTCGAGAGGCTGGGCGACCTCGACGGCGGAGTCCTGTCGCCCGACCAGATGGTGGACGGCTGCCTCGACATGTTGGGGCCCATCGCGACGGACGACGACACCCGGCGGGCGCTGGTTAGCCACGTGGCCGAAGACGGGGACGTGGACTTCAGTTGCGAAGCCGCAGTGGAGTCCGGGAAACGGGTCGCAGAGGTGCTGGGACTCATAGCCTCGACGAGGGAATACCAGCTAGCCTGAGCCGATCCGGATGCGATTGGCCGGGACGGGGGCGGGACCTCTACGGTAGTCTCACCTGCACTCCGGCGCGCTCTTCCTGAAGCGTGAGGGCGACGGAGCTGTCCAAGTCCCCGAGGCCGCGCTCCAGCGCCTCGTTCATCTCGGCCCTGCACGCCTCGGCGAGTTGAACCGGTACGCCCACCTCCGCCGCCAGCTCAGTGGCAAGCGTGATGTCCTTGAGGGCCGTCTTGAGGGCGAAGCGCGGCTTGAAGTCCCCTTGAAATACCGTCGCGGGCAGGCGGACGCGAAGGTCGAGGTTCGTGCCGAGCGCGCCTCTGTTGAACGCGTCGATGAGAACGTCGGGCGCGACGCCAGCCTTCACCCCCAGGGTCAGGCACTCCATCAGGGCCATGCTACGGACGAAGGACGCGCAGTTGTGGGCGATCTTGCAGATGCAGCCCGCGCCGATGGGGCCGACGTGGCTCACGGTCTTGGCCATCGCGTCGAGTACAGGCCTGCTCCGCTCCAGGACGTCTGCCGCGCCGCCCACGAGCACCGTCAAGTCGCGTGTCTGAGCGCCCTCCATGCCGCCGCTGACCGGGGCGTCCAGCATGTCGATGCCTCTGGCCTGCATCACGTCGTGTACGCGGCGGACCAGCGCGGGTGAGTTCGTCGTGTGGTCGACGTAGACCGTACCGGGCCTGAGGCCGGACGCCAGCCCGTCCTCGCCGAGAGCCACCGGCTCCATCTCCGCGGGGCCCGGCACGCAGGTGCATACGATGTCCGAGCGCTCCGCCACGTCTTTGGGCGAGTCGGCCCACGCCGCGCCCACGTCCAGCAGCGGCGCCGCGGCGTCCCTCCGCAGGTCGTGGACGGTGAGGTCGAAGCCTGCCCTGGCTATCTGTCCCGCCATTGGGCGTCCGATGTTCCCGACGCCGATGAATCCGACTCGCATCTGAGATACCCCTGGCGCTGGCCGCGCGACCATATCATCGCATAGACGAGGCAGGGCAGGTTTCGCCAAAGCTGATTCCGTTCATAGTGCGATTGCCCTGCGCTTCACGCTGCTAGACGAGGCCGAGCCCGGTTGACCTGCGGTCGTCCGGCACATAGACTCTAGGCGCCTCAGGCAGCACCGATATTTCGCACGGAGATATCCATGTCCAGACCGATTCTTCGCCTCCTGAGCGTCAACGCCCATCCACACGAGTTCACCCACACCGCCGGGACGCTCGGCGACGAGCTGACGAAGCCGGTCGTATGGGGCACATGGTAGGTAGCTCCGGCTAGGGCCTGCCCGGATGTCCAACTACGCCGCGGCGTTCTCGATGAGATACGGCCTGACTCTGGGGCTCACGGCCATGGAGGGCCGCGGGTTCAGCAACCCCGTCGATCTGGCGATTTCCGGCGACGACCGGCTCTACGTGCTCAGCCGTACCAACCCGGTGCAGACCGAGGGCATTCGCGTTGGGATACTCAACCTGGACAGCGACTACTTCGGCGACTTCGGCTCCTACGGCTCCGGAGACGGGCAGTTCGTCTGGCCGACCGCCTTGGCGTTCGACAGCCGGGACCGTCTTTATCTCGCCGACGAGCACAATCAGCGGATCACCGTGTTCGACAAGTCGGGCAAGTACCTGAGTAGCTGGGGTGTCGAGGGGACGGCGGCCGGAAAGCTGAGGGGGCCCTCCGGCCTGGCTTTCGACGCCGAAGACGGGCTCTACGTCGTCGACCATCTCAACCACCGCGTCCAGAAGTTCACGACCGGGGGCGATTGGCTCCTCAGCTGGGGACGGGAGGGAGACGCCGAGGGTGAGTTCAACCTGCCCTGGGGCATCACCGTGGGGCCGGACGGCAGCGTCTACGTCGCCGACTGGCGCAATGACCGCGTCCAGAAATTCACGGCGGACGGCCGGTTCACGGCTACGTTCGGGGCGTCCGGCGGCGATGAAGGCCAGCTCAGCCGGCCAGCCGGCGTCGTCGTCGACCCCTGCGGTCGCGTCTACGTCGCCGACTGGGGAAACGAGCGGGTGCGGGTCTTCGACGCCGCCGGCGTGTTGCTCCAGAGTCTCCGGGGGGAAGCGACGCTGTCCAAGTGGGGCGAGGAGTTCATGGACGCCAACCGCGACCAGGCCGAGGCCCGAGCGGGCGCGGACTTGAATCCCAAGCTGGCGGAAGACGTCGACACGCCATACGAGGAGTCGGCCCGCATCGAGCACTACTTCTGGGGCCCCGTGTCGGTGAAGCTGGACCGCGAGGGACGGCTCTACGTCATCGAGGCCAACCGCCACCGCGTCCAGGTATACCTGCCAGCGACGCATTGTTGAGCAATTGGCCTGGGCTTGCCAGCAAAAGCGCCGTTGGCAGCGTAATGGGCCGCCGGTAGCTGTGTTGGAATTCGCATCTCGCCCTCCCGCGTACCGGTGAACGAGTCCCACATTACCCGTGTCGTACAACTCTGGCAGTAGAATGGCGGAGAGGGTGGGATTCGAACTTTGGTCTGTTTAGCTACGGAAGCGGAGATGTACGACCTTTAATACCACATGCCATCCCACGGTCTTGTCCAGGGCGACGGGGCATTAGGATACGCAGCAAAGTAGAGTGTCCCATCCCAGCATGAATGTTAACGATACTCTGAGCAAGTCTGTTGGGGTGTGTCATAGTACCATGTCATCCAGAAGAGGGAGGATGTTTTGAGGTGAACGATACTATGGACCAGCCAACATTTGCGGATCTGGAATACGACGGCAAGAAGCGCAAGACCCGCCGGGAGATATTCCTGGAGCGCATGGATAGTCTGATCCCGTGGGATGAGTTAGAGGAGCGTATTCGCCCCTTCTATCCCAAGGCGGGGCGAGGCCGAAGACCGTATGAGTTGTCGGTGATGCTGCGGATACACTGCGTGCAGTTGTTCTACAACCTCAGTGATCCTGGTATGGAGGACATGCTCTACGAGGTCGAGTCGGTGAGACGGTTCGTAGGTCTGAGGCTGTCGGGTCCGCTGCCGGACGAGACGACGATCCTGAACTTCCGTCATCTGTTGGAAGAGCACGAGTTGGGGCAGGGTCTGTTCGAGGAGATCAACCGTCATCTGGAGTCCCAGGGACTGCGGCTTCGGGAGGGAACGATCGTGGACGCGAGCATCATCGAGGCGCCGTCATCGACGAAGAATCTTGCTGGTGATCGCGACCCTGAGATGCGTCAGACGAAGAAGGGGAACGAGTGGCACTTTGGGATGAAGGTACACATCGGTGCGGACGCTGGGACGGGAGTAGTTCATAGCGTAACTACGACACGGGCGAACGTGCATGACGTGACAGAGGCTCACCGATTGCTTCACGGCGGAGAGAAACGGGTGTGGGGCGATGCGGGGTATCAGGGAGTCGACAAGCGTGTGGAGAACCGCGAGTTGGGTGTGGACTGGCAGGTAGCGATGAGGCCCGGCCGGCGACGGCAACTGGGGCAAGGGAGCTGTGAGGCGCTTGCGGAGAAGCACAAATCATCGATCAGGGCGAAGGTGGAGCATCCGTTCCTGTACGTGAAGCGGCACTTTGGGTACGCCAAGGTTCGGTACCGGGGGCTGGCTAAGAACACGCAACGACTGATGTTACTGCTTGGGCTGACCAACCTGATAACGGCAGATCGATATATGGTGGCTTGACGTGGGCGAAGTGCGCCCAAATCAGAGATATGTGCGACGAGACGCCCCGGCAGAGCCGTTTAGGGCAACGGCAGCATCAATCGGCATGTAATAGAAGAGCGGACATCCCTGTCAATACCCCTTCTGTACACCCCATACGGCTTACACGAAGTTGTTCAGAGGTTCCCTAACAAGACTGAATTCATAACTCTTCGGCTCGCCATCACTCTTCTCCTGGGCCGAGTTCATAGCCGACGAGCCGGTGAAGCTTCAACCCGCGACCCTCCCGATGTTCGAGCGGGTGCTGACGCTGGAGCAGGAGCGCGTTGAATTTGAACGGTGTGGTCCTAGGACGAACTCCCACCCTCGGGTAGCGCGACCGTCACACGTCTTCCGTTTGCCCTCCTCCGCCTGGCGCAGGCCGAAGGCGACCTCCTACGTGGTGTACCGGGACTGTTCGTGGGGACGATGATCCTAATCTTGCAGTTTAGATCATCCCACAAAACTCGCATTCCGGCTGGTCCAGGATTCGGGGAGCAGGTGACCTCGGCCATCGGCATCCGGTAGCCGACACCCGGCTCGGCGAAGAAGCAGGTGGGGGTTGTTCGCTCCTCGCCCAGGTTGCGGCCGAGCCGCCTGAAGTGAGCGCGGAGCGCCCGCAGGTCGCTGGCTTATTGGGACGCCAGACCCGTCGCGGCGGTTGGTTGTGGGTCACTGCCCCTCCGGCACTGGCTGGGAGTCAACACCCACCACGACGTCGTCCACCAGGCCGTTCCGCACAGCCCAGATCACGAGCTCCTGCTTCGTCTTGATTCCCAGCCTGTCCTGTATGCGGTAGAGGGTGTTCCGGACGGTCACAGTACTGGTGCCCCTCGCCTCGGCGATTTCGGTGTAAGACCTGCCGCTGGCGAACAGCGTCAGAGCCTCCCGCTCCAGCGCCGTCAGCTTGTCCGAAGGCTGACGGGAGACGGGCTTTCGCTCGCTGCGGATCATCGCGAAGACCCGCCTCACTGCCTTGTCAGGAACTCGTAGCCGACCTTCGGCCACATCCAAAACTGCTTCCACCAACTCCTCCGGTCGTAAATACTTCTGAAGGTAGCCCGTCGCGCCGGCGGCGATCGCCTCTATCACCGCATCCTCTTCAGACGAGGCCGTCAGCATCATGACCCGCGTGTCGGGCAGAAGTTCCATGATCTCCCGGCAGGCATCTATACCGTCCTTTCCCGGCATGATCACATCCATGACGATGACCTCCGGTTTCAGCTCTTCGACGGTCCTCACCGCCTCCTCTCCATCTTCAGCCTGTCCCACCACCTCGAATCGGCCCGATGCTTCCAGCACGTCCCTTAGGCCACTCCTCATGATCGGATGGTCATCCACCACCATTGCCCTTATCCGACCTGCTGTTGACATCTCAGCCTCCTCTTTGATCTCCTACATGGGGGACCACACAAGAAATGGTCGTTCCGCCTACCCCCTCGCCGCTCTCCACGATGAGCGCTCCGCCCATCTGCTCAGCGTCCGACCTCATCCCGTTGAAGCCCCGGCCGCGTTCGGCGTAGCCGTCGGGAAGCCCCACTCCATCGTCCGACACGGAGAGCCTGATCTGGTCGGCCTCGAAGCTCAACCTGACCTCGACTCTCCCAGGCCGGGCGTGCAGGAAGGCGTTGGTCAGCGCGTTGTGCGCGATGGAGAAGAGACGAGCTCGGGTCTCCGTGGTAAGAGGGGGCTCGGTTCCCGACTGCGACATCTCGGCATGGACGCCCGTGATCCTCTCAAAGGTCGCACAGTGCGACCACAAGACTCGTCCCAGTTCCCTGCACTCCAGGATGTGGCCCGCGTCGATGGGGCCCCTCACCTCCCACATAGCCGACCTTGACAGCGCAGACGTTGCATCCAGAGCGGCCACCAGGTCCTCGTTCGATTCGCCGGCCAGTTCCCGAGCCCTGTGAATGCCCAGGCCAATCATGTAGGCGGTCTGAGCCGTCGTGTCGTGAATCGTCTGGGAGAGATCGATGCGTTCCCGCAGCAACTGCCGCTCCCTGGACACCGCGGTCTGCCACCTGACGCGCTCGAACCGAGTGATGAAGCTGATGCCCAGCACCATGAGGTACATCACCGCCAGCCTGCCCACCAGAACCTTTTCGTTGCCCGCATCCAGGTCGAGACCGGAGCCCACCATCAGGCACACGACGGCGTAGGCAAGGGCGGCCGTCGTCGTCCAAGCGAGACTGAGCCAATGAGACGAGAAGACCACGGCAAAAACGGCGAGAGCCGGGTAGTAGGCCAGGAAGATGAAGCTCGTGAATCCCCCGCCGATGACAACCCCGACCGTGATCAGGGCAACGTCAATGGCGCTGAGGAGAAGCATCCATCGCCATGTCACCGGCCTGTTCGTCAGGAGCCGGTAGTGGACCAGGCCGTTGAACACTGCCAGCAGCAGGGGAAAGGGCAAGTATTCGATGTCATTAGGAAACCAGAAACCAGGCAGGTAGGCCATCTGAAAGATGCTGACAAGCCAGATGAACCAGCGACCCCAGACCGAAACCCTTGCGGCATGCAGGACTACGTCCCGGGTCGGCCAGGTTGCCCAGCATCACCCACTTCTGCACGGCTCCAATGCCGGCCTTCAGCAAGCCAAGGCTCCCGGTCCCGAGTCACCTGCTTGGATGCGCTTTGACATCACAGATCGACTATCCTTCGCCGGAATTACCCATATCAAGCGTGCCTGGACCCAAGTAACGCACCATCCTCGACGAGAGCCATCGTAGTATCACTCACGGATGCCGTCAACCATCCAATCAAGCTCACAAAACCATCTCTCGGCGTGGTGAGTTAGCGGCCCAAGGCAGCGGAGGTGGCTTTCACCACGTTTGCACTCCCTTCAAACTCCTCCGGGCACGCACCTCGCCCTTGGTTGCCTCTCTTCACCTCTGATGACCTCAAGGATAATCGCTACCCTGGTGCTGGATGGAGCCCGGCGATACGCTCCAACACTTGCCGGAATACCTCCCGGGACACTGCCACCTCAGCAAGCTGAAACACCAACCTCCTGGCATGCCGCACCAGACGCCCACCCATCTTGATGAGCTTGGTCTGCACGCTTCGCAGTGACCAGTGTTTCACTGACTCTGGCAAAGTCAGCCTTCTCATGAAGTTGCCCAGGTTGTAGGCCAGCACGAACAGCCACAGCCTCACCTGGTTAGCAACGAACCTGTGACACGAGAGCCGCGTCCAGTTCAGGGCGTATTTACCTTCCTTGATCCACTGCTCGGCCGTGCCCCGCCCGTTGTAGTAGTGGGTTACGCCTGCCGGCGGTAGGTTGAGGTTGGTGACGACGAACCCGACCCTCGGGAATAGCTCACCCTGGTGCCACTCCACCTTGGCGACCACACGCCGGGGAATGTCCCAACTCTGGGCCTGGTAAACGAAGTCATGATACCGGACTACGGGCTTCTTAGGCGGCCTGCCCACGGGCCGCTTCAGTAGGTGCCGGATGTTTCCTTGTAATACCTCGTTGGCCGGAAGCCGCATAGCGTAGCCAGTGTCCCTTGACTCCAGGTACTCGTACACCTCGGGCTTGGCAAAGACAGCATCGGCCCGGAACAGCAGCCGGACTCCTTTCTCCTGGTATCACTTCACGACTGGCTCCAGAACCTCCCGGCACCGCTCAGCGCTGTGGACGTTGCCCGGGCGAAGCACTGCACCTTCGCAATCTCCGAAATGGTTGAACAGGAAGAGCGGGTGATAACATACGGACTCGAAGTGGCCGTTGTAGGCGACTCCCTCTTGCTGCCCATGCACCGGGCTTTCAGAGCTGTCCATGTCTAGGATAACTCGCTGGTGAGATGTCTGGGCCATGGCCCTGTCCACCCACTCAACATTCAGGCGCGCAAGCCCATCCAGGTTCTCCTCTTCGGTTAACACCTCAGCCTCAAATCGGCTCATAGTGTTGGTGCTGGCTGCCTACTTATCAGTACCTTGCCACCCGACGATGACACGCATAGCCGGGTCTTGGGCAAGCCGTTCAGCGTCGTTGGTGTCCTCGTAGCCAGCGAGACGGCTATACACCGATTGTCTGAGCAAGGGCAACAGCGAGTGTTGCACATTGCGGCCGGTGCGGTTTTCATGGATATAATCGTTGGCTGTCTCTGTGAGCCCCTGAGCGGCATCAAGCTCGCGGCATGCCAGGAGTCCGGCGTCCGAGGTGATGGTAGCGCCACGAAAATCCAGGCGGACTCTGCGGTCCAATTGGAGCTTCAAAGGGGTGTCGGAGCTTTCACCCATTGGGTGCCTCCAGCGAGATTGCGGTATCCAGAACTAGACCCGCTAGCTCGGCCAGTCTAGCACCCACACTGCCCATAATGCCCAGGTATGCGGCTCAAATAGGCAACACTCTTACCGGATTACGACGCACCCACGGGGCTGATCTGGGAAATGTGGGCTTCATATAGCCGCGCAACCTCGCGGCGTTTACCACTGACAACTTACCCGGGATTTCCCATATTGGGAGTCTTCAGGCTCAAGGGGCAGCCCAAACGAGATGTTAGCATCATAGTCAGGTCCTGCAAGGCCAGTCAATCGCCGGTCTATCCGATAAGAGATGCGTTTGCAGTCGTAGAGCACCCTTCTTGTCCGTCTTCATCGTCCTCGTGTCCCCTGCCAGTGGGGTGAAAGCGCATTGAAGACAAGGCGACTCCCTGGAGCGCTCTCCCCCTCTTGGCAAGATCGTGGTTGTACCCTCCCTCAGCTTGGCGCCGGCGATAACCGGCCGATACGATCCAACACTCCCTGGAACAACCGTCGAGGAACCGACATCTCGGATAACTGAAAGATCAACCACCGGGAGTGCCGCACCAGACGGCCTCCCATCTTGATCAGCTTGACCTGCACGCTCCGCAGCGACCAGTGCTTGACCGCCTTGGGCAGACACAGCCGGCGAAGGAAGTTCCCAAGGTTGTACGCCAGGACGAACAGAGATAGACGCACCCGGTTGGCCACGAACCGATGGCACGACAGCCGAGTCCAGTTCAGCGCGTACTTCCCCTCCTTGATCCACTGCTCGGCTGTCCCGCGACCATTGTAGAATCGCACCACTCCTTCGGGGCCAGCCGTCATGCTCGTGACTATGAAGCCCACCCGGGGGAATAGCTCTCCCCTATGCCACTCCACCTTGGCCACCACCCGCCGAGCGCGGTCCCAACTCCCGGCACGATACCAGAAGTCGTCGTATAGGATCACTGGACGCTTCGGCGGCCTCCCCACAGGCCTCCTGAGCAGAGGGGCGATCTCCCGTTGCAGCACCTCGTTGCCGGGGAGTCTTATAGCGTAAAGGACGTGCCGCTCCTCGAGGTACTCATAGATGTCCGGCTTGGCGAATGCGGCATCGGCACGAAAGTACCGCCGCACTCCTGTCGCCCCGTAGCGGGACAGGATCGGATCCAATACATCACGCCACCTGTGCGCGCTATGTACGTTCCCCGCACGGAGCATCGCCCCCTCGCAGTCACCGAACTGGTTGAACACGAACAAAGGGTGATAGCACGTGCTCCCAAAGTGACCGTTGTACGACGCTCCCTCCTGTCCTCCATGTACCGGACTCTCCGAACTGTCCATGTCCAAGATCACCCGCCGGTGCGCTGTGTGCGTCATCGCCCGGTCCACCCACGTAGCGTTCACTCGGCCCAACCCTTCCACGTTGCCGTCTTGGGTAAGCACCTCGGTCTCGAACCGGCTGATGGTGTTGGTGCTGGCGGCCGGTCTCTCAGGACCACCTCGCCGTCCAACGACTACCCGCATCGTCGGGTCCTGGGCCAACCGTTCAGCGTCGTTGGTATCCTCGTAGCCCGCCAGACGACTGTACACCGACTGCCTGAGAAGGCCCACCAATCGGTGCTGCACGTTACGACCGCCACGGCTCTCCTGCAGACACTCATTCGCCGTCTCCGTCAGCCCCAGTGCATCGTCCAACTCGCGGCAGGCCAGCAGCCCAGCGTCCGAGGTGATGGTAGCGCCGCGAAACTCCAACCGTACACGTCGGTCGAAACGGAGCGTGGCGCGGGGGTTGGTGCTTTCACCCATTGGGTGCCTCCTGAGTGGGTACGTTATCAAGAACTAGAGTAGTCGCTCACGACCAGTCTAGCACTCATGATAACCACTGTGCTCTGCTATTCGGCTACATCGGGTATCGCTGTTGCTGATTACGGCAAGCCCTGCAGGGTTGATATGGGAAATGTGGGGCCCATCCTGTCCATCCATGTCGATAGCTCCGAACCCATGTGCTATACTCCACCTGGAGCGCGAGCTTCAGCCATGTCCAACAGGTAATCCAACTCCAGGCCGACAGGACATGGCGCGCACTGGACGCGCGCCATGGAATGTGGCGCTGTTGTGACGCTGCCGCGGGCGTCCGCCCCGCTAAGCCGGACTCGCACCTTGACAACTGAATAAGTGCGCCGCCTAGCAACGCACGGCGGAATACCTTGGCATTCCCGATGCCATTACCCTCGCTCCCATTCGATCTCGGGTACGGTCGTAGTATTGGCGGCAGGCAGTCTGCCTGCCGGCCTCGCTCCCTCTGAGAATCGGACAGCGTTGTAGCATAGGGACAGGTCAGCTCCGCTAAGGACATCCACCTCTTGTCGTAGTAGCTACCGCTGTGCGGACGGTCTGCTGAAATGCGGGCCGGCACGAAAGGCGCATCCACCCCCGGCAGCTCGACGGGTCCCGGGGGGCCATGGATCCGGGCGGCGCTCAGCCCAACCATCCACTGCCCTGTGGGCGCAGGGAATCCAGAAACGTGAACCGGGCGTAGTAAGTATAACGTCGGGCTATTCTCTTGCTCCGCGAGGGCGATTTATGGCTGAGAGCACCGTGCACAGTGAGAGCGACCTTGCCCGTCTGCCGGGCGGGGAAACAGGCAACGCTGACCACTTCCTCCAAGGGGGCGGCACGTCCGCGGTCCCGAGGGTGACGGAGAGGCCGGGCTCCGGCGAGCCGAGTGCCGATGGTATAGGCATCTACCTGCATGACATCAGCAAGGTAAGCCTCCTTGGCCGGGTCGACGAAGGAGACCTCGGCAGACGCATCGAGACTTGCAGGAGCCTCAAGTACCTAGAAGCGGGCCTTGAGGCCAGGTTCGGCAGGCCTCCGCTGGCACTAGAGACTCTCCAGGAGGTGTTGGGGCGGCTGCACAGCACGGCGAAGCTCGCCGAAGCGCTGGGCCGACTGCTGGGCGCGCATCCGTCCACCATATCCGTGCTGGTCAACGACGGGAGGGTACGGGACGCGATCGACGGCGAATTGTCCGAGGACCTGATGAATCTCCTCGCCGGAGAGCTGGAATGCGAACCGGAGGAGACCACCGCGCTGGCGATCTCACTCTCCGTTTGCCGCCGACTCGTGCCGCCTGAAGTTGTGCGCGACGGCATCGGACACCTGGAGGCGCGCCAACTCCAGCGATACCTGGGCCGGCCGGCGGCCACCACGGGACTGCAGAGGTATACCGATACTTGCAGACAGCACTTCAAGTACATCAGGAACGACGGAAGCAAGGCCAAGCAGATGATGGCCGAGGCAAACTTGAGGTTGGTGGTCAGCGTGGCGAAGCGGTACGCAGGCCGGGGATTGAGCCTGCCGGACCTGATCCAGGAAGGGAATATCGGGCTGATCAGGGCCGTGGACAAGTTCGACTTCCGGCGGGGATACAAGCTGAGCACATACGCGACGTGGTGGGTCCGCCAGGGCGTGACACGCGCCCTGGCAGAGCACTCTAGGGTCATCAGGTTGCCGGTGCACGTAATCGAGTCGATCAACAAGCTGGTCAAGGTAGTGCGCCGGCTGGTGCAGGAGTACGGCCGCGAACCGACCAGCGAAGAGATCAGCGCCAAGATGGACATCTCTCCAGAGAAGGTGCGGGAGCTGCTGAGCATCTCGGAGCAGCCCGTATCCCTCGACACGCCGATACGCGATCAGGGAGAAAGCCGGGTCGGCGACCTGATCGCGGATGAGAATCAGGAGGCCCCGGCGGAACTAGCCTCGCGGCAACTGTTCAAAGAAGGCGTGAACAGAGTTCTGGACACGCTGAACGAGCGCGAGGCGAAGGTGATCAGGATGCGGTTCGGCATAGACGACGGTCGGACTCACACCCTGGAAGAAGTCGGCAAGGAGCTGGGGGTGACGCGAGAGCGCATTCGCCAGATAGAGGCGAAAGCCATCCAGAAGCTCAGCCACCCTTCCCGCGCCAACAAGCTGCGGGTCTTCCTGGAGCGCTAGCCGCCGCTGGGCTGCCTCTACATCTGGCCCTGTACCAGCATGGGCGGCTCGACGTAGTTGACGACTAGCTCGATCTGGTGAAGCAATCGCTCCTCCATTCGCGGCGCGAAACGGCTGTCCATCGTCAGTTCGAAGGTGTTCTGACCGTGACGCACCAGGTCGATGGGCAGGTCGAAGTGGTACCAGTAGTAGGTGTCTATCCGCGCGGGCAGCCCCGCCCTGAAGGCGGCATATGAGACAGTGCCGCCGTAGTAGGTCACTATCTCGGCGTTGTCCTCGGATAGCTCCTCACCGTTGAACCTGAATGTGAAACGGTCGTCGGGACCCGTCTGGACGATGCGGACGCCCAACTCGACCGACTTCAGCTCCCCATCCTGCCGGGCGGAGTCGAGATCGTCTCCGACGAATACGGGGATGCAGGCGGTCAGCCCTTCGGTCATGGTCACGGGCAGCCGGCGGTCCAGAGGGGCGGAGTCGGGAGTGTCGATGCCCGGCACGAACATGTAGTGTTTGGTCTTGCGGGCGTAGGTGTCCGGGTCACCCATTTCGCGCAGCACCATGTACTGGTCCCGGTCGTGGGGCCATTTCAGGTCCTCGAGGTAGAGGCCGTCGGCACCGCGCGCGTGGAGATTGGAGGCGGTCGCCCGGAACATCTCTATGGTCTGCTCGTAGTGGCGGTCGTCGTAGGGCACACGGCCAGCCGGCGAGTAGACCCAGGCGCCGGCTTCGCGGGCGGTGGCGGCGAGCCAGTCGAAGGAGAACTGGGAGTCGGTGAGCTTGTCGTGGGGTCCGCCGAGGTACGGCACGACGAGGTCGAGGAGTCCCTCCGACAGCCAGGTACGCACGTCCATACCGGCTTCCAGGTTCCCATCCTCAGTGGGATGGACACGCATCGCGAGACCGATGCGGCGGCCCCACTTCTCCCCCATGTGGTCAAGGAGGCTTCGGACATCGCGGATGAAGCCGGTGAGTATGGGGGTGTTTCGCCGCACCTCCGACGGCTTGAAGAAGACGCGAAGATGGCTGTCCTTCAGAAATTAGTCTCTAGATAGGGCCTCAGCTACGGCGTGTCTAGCTGGTACCACACAGCATACCACGCCGCGCCCCTCGGTTGGTCTGAGCGCAAATGCGCCACGGTGTCGCATTTGGCGGGCGTGAAGGACCGTGCAGCTCGCGCGGGTGGTGCTGTGCAGGATAGAGGGCCGTCCTCAGAGACTCGACCTGGAACTCTACCCCTACCTGCCCATGGTCACCGTGACGAAGACCTCGGCCAGCGACTACATGGCGCTCATGTCGGGGATCGGGCGGTGAGCGAGAGATCTACGGTGCTGCTGGAGCACCACCTCAAGGAGCTGAAGCTGCCGACCTTCCTGAGAGAGTACGGCAAGGTAGCCGGCCAGTGCGCCGACGAGGGCGTCGACCATCCGGGCTACCTGCTGAGGCTCTCAGAGCTTGAGCTGATAGACCGCCACCACCGCATGGTGGAGCGCAGGATCAAGGCGGCTCGCTTCCCTGCCACAAAGAGCCTCGACACCTTCGACTTCCTGGCCATGCCGTCGGTGAACAAGCACCTGGTCATGCAGCTTGCACGCTGCGAGTATGTCGATCGGCGGGAGAACGTCATCGCCATCGGCAACAGCGGCACCGGCAAGACCCATGTGGCCCTCGGTCTGGGGCTCGCCGCCTGCCAGAGGGGACTGTCGGTCGGCTTCACCACGGCCGCCTCGCTGGTCCACGAGCTGATCGAGGCCAGGGACGAGCGGCGACTGCTCAACCTCCAGAAGAGACTGGCCCGGCTCAAGCTGCTCATCGTCGACGAGCTTGGCTTCGTCCCGCTCTCCAAGACCGGCGCGGAGCTCCTCTTCGAGGTCTTCAGCCAGAGATACGAGAGGGGGGCGGTCCTGGTCACCACCAACCTGCCCTTCGATGAGTGGACCGAGGTCTTCGGCTCCGAGAGACTCACCGGCGCCCTGCTGGACCGCCTCACTCACAGAGTTCACATCCTGGAGATGAACGGCGAGAGTTACCGCCTCAAGCAGAGCCGGCAGGCCGTCACCACGCGCTCAGCCAGCGATTCCCCTGACGCCTAGACTCCACCGGCCTCGCTGCCACTAAGGACTCCCAACGACACTCGTCGCAGGCGGACATTTTCGCTTGACAGTTAGCGAGGACATAATCGCTGAGCAGTTACACCAGCTGTTCCAGCTGAAGTAGCCAAAGGTGTCCCCTTTTTCCTTTGTGCCGTGGCTAGCGAAGGAACGCCCTTAGTGTTAGAGATTGATTTGTCTGAGACTGATTCCGAAGTCATTCCGGGGGGTCCGTCTGAGAATGGCAATCCGGGAGAGGAACGAACGCCACCACTATGACCACAACCCGCCGCAAGCGCCTCATAGAAGTAGCCTTCCCGCTGGAGGAGGTCTCCGCCCACTCCCGGCGGGAGAAGAACGTGCGCCATGGGCACATCTCGACGCTGCACATTTGGTGGGCGAGGCGGCCGCTCGCGGCTTGCCGCGCCTTCATCTACGCCTCGCTGGTCGACGATCCCGACTTAGGAGTCTTGGAGTCTTCGGCCCCAATGCTATCAGCAGGGATGACCTTCACATTCCGTACCGAGATTTGAAGGGTCCCAAGGTTCATCGGTTCTTGTCCACTCACTTCCTACCCCGTCTGGATACGGGTGATCCTCCGGGGGGCCACTTCCACCATATCGCCCCAGTCAACCCCATTTTGTTCAGACTTCCATGTCTGGCTACTGGAGCGGGCGTGCCGGCTTCCCCTTGGCGAGGTGCGACGGGGCGCGGCCCCCGGACGGCGGATTGTACGCCGTCTCGTACTGACTTCGAGGACGGGCGCGCCCCAGCAGCTGGACGTTCTCAGGTAGAGCAACAGAGGGCGGGTTGGGCCTGTTCCTGCCCCAAGAGGTTTACACCGTTTGCACAAGATGCGGGCAACACATGCCGGAGCCCCGTAGAGCCGTGGCAACGGGCCTTGACCATGAATGAGGGGGCGTCTGCGAGCCTTCCCTCACGCCCTACCCCTGCCAGCGCCGCAGCGCGACGGGGTTTCGCCGCACTCGCTACCCCCCTGCCCGCCTGTGCAGCGCGTCCCACTTCCTTCCGGTAAATCGCGCCACTTCACGCTTTCTCTGCGCAGAGTCTACGTCGCCGCCATATCTGATGTTCAGGCCACCCAGCGCTCTGGTGGCCCACTTTCAGTTATTTGGGGACTTCGCGAGGGAGCTACTTCCCGAGCCTGCTTTAGCCACGGCGTCGCAGCGGGCGAGCTCTGCTGGCGGTCATTCAGCAGGCCTACGTGGAAGGGGTATCCACAAGGCGGGTGGATGATCTGATCAAGGCGTTGGGGTGTGAGGGTATCTCCAAGAGCCAGGTGTCGCGCATCTGCCTGAAGATCGTCTTCTCGGGCGGTGTCGTGCTTCCCGACTGTATATCCCGCACATCTCTTACCCATCATGAGCCTATCGGAGTTGCCCGCGCAAGCCCATCACTCCACCGCGTGTCAGTGCTAGCCGCGGGATGGCGACATGGCCACGCCGGAGCGAACGGTGCGCATGTCGGTCACTACCAGGTTCGGCGTCCCGTGCCAGCTCGATACGCGCCGGTGACCTCCACGAACTGGCTGCCGAGCTCCCTGCGACGCCTGGCGAACAGGTCGTGTCAGACAATGACCTGCACGTCTCACGTCTCATCCTCGATATTCACGAGCACCGTGACGCCAACCCGCTCACCCACTGCCCTGCTAGGGCGCGACGTGGCCGTGGTGGGGACACGGGTTCAGGCGAGGCGACCAGTAGTGATGATTCCCGTGGTGAGCTCTACTCACACTCGAAGGTCGTCCAAGAACTCCGACGCCGCTTCGACGCCGGTCACGAGGAGGTAGTCCCGGGCGCGGGTGCAGGCGACGTAGAGAAGATGCCGCTCGGTGTTGTAGACATCTTCCAGGTCCGAGTCATCCGTGACCGACTCGATCCGCTCCTGAAGCGGAATCACCTCATCGTCGCAGGCCATAACAGCGACGGCGCGAAACTCCAATCCTTTCGCTAGGTGCATAGTGCTGACCGAAACGTGCCCTCCGATCGTCTGAACATGATCGTCCAAAACTCTGGACCGTAGTCCGGCCCTCTCAATAGCAGTAGTGGCGCGGTCGATTTGATCAGTCGACCTGACAAAGACGCTGATCTCGTGGGGCTGCACCTCCTTCCCCATCGAATCGGTCAGCCAGTCGACAACAGTCTTGGATTCTTCGTCAATGGATTGGGAGATCGCTATGGACGGCTCGGGTCCGTTGAATACCGATATCGTACCTGAGCGCTGTTCCGTGTTGCCGTCGATGTCGGATATCTCCGCCCCTAGGAGAAGGTCGGACCGCTTCCTGATCTGGTGTGAGGTCCGGTAGTTGATCTTCAACGTGCGGGAGCGCCCACGAATCTCCACACCCAGCGCCTGCCATGAGAACGGCTGCTGGAAGATGCGCTGGCCCAGGTCTCCGGCGAAGAACAGTCCATCGGGCCGCTCCGCTCCCAGGGCTGCAAGAAAGCGAAGCTGGGCTACGCGCATGTCCTGCGCCTCGTCTACGACGACGAAATCGAAAGGCGACCTCTGGGTCTCACCGAACCTTGACGCAAGCTGGCCAAACAGCTCCGAACGTGTGGTTAGGTTCCGCTCTTTGAGCCCTGACCGTACATGCTCGAATACGGACCAGAGGACCTGACGTTGGCTTTCAGGTAGCCGTCGCCTGCGGCCAAGTCGAGGAACATCGCGATAGGCTTCCCACGTATCCAGCTGCCATGCATCGACAACCTGCTCCCACTCTGTCAGCATGAAGCTTGTTGGGAATCTGCTGTCCTTGACGTTGGCGGCCTCCTCCTCCATCAACGCGCGAATCTGCGTGTCTGAAGCAAAGGAAGGTGCGCCCAGGTTGAGCTCGAAAAGCCTCTCCCCAAGAGCGTCGATGGCGTAGACTTCCACTCGCTCCGCGAGCCGGGGCTCCGAGCTGACGAGTATACGCAGCCGGTCGCGCAGGGCGTTGGCAAGGATCTCCGAGAATGTCGTCAGCAGCACCCTGGCGTTGGGATTCGTGCGAGCCAGATGGACCGCACGGTGTAGCGCAACGATAGTCTTCCCTGTACCTGCCGAGCCCGACACCCTGGCGGGGCCAGAGTACTCGCGCTCGACAATCGCACGCTGGGCCGGATGCAGGAAGATGCTCCACCTCTCCCACGGGTAGTCCAGAGCCTGGGCGAGCTCCTCGGTGTCCCTCATGACCCTGAAGCGTCTCATCGCGTCTGGGTGGTCGAACGGGCCTGCTCCAGCGGGGACTGGAAGGGCGGGCTGCGGAGTTCCACCGGCGGCAATCTGCAACAAGGCCTCACCCGCTTCTTCAGGGAGATGGCTGGCCATGTCCAGCAGGTCGTCCTCATCCGCGTCACGCACGCTTTCCAGCCACTCGACTGGAACGCCGTAACTCAGCAACTGATCATCCGGCATCCCCGCAGCTGGAGGCGGCCTCAGCGGCGTCCGGCGTTGTGCTTCGACATACACGGGGACCTCGATCTCCCTGACAGTCTCGTGTATCTCGACGATCTGCATCGCGCCGGTATGGGGATGGGCCTCCATCCTGCGGCCATGCGCCCACTTGTAGGCGTTGTCGTGGTGGTCGACGTAGCATAGCGTCATGCCGTCGTCGGACTGGTGGATGATGATGCGGATGTCCTGGGTTACGCGAGCGGATCGAAAGTTGCGGTCCCTGGTTCCCTCAATTCGATGCATCCTGAACCCGGGACGTGTCGGGGCGGTTTGCAGATCGAACACTGTCGTCTTGACTGCCGTCTGCTCACCAGAGCTCAGCTTCGCTAGGCTGGCTGTAAACGTGGTAGCGATTCGGAATTGCATCTCTTGATCTTTGACGGGTTCTACCTGTCCACGAACTGCCAGTCGGCTCGCGATGCTTCGATCTTCATTAGCCCCGCCTGTACGCTCTCTAGCCTCTCATAGAGTGGCCCCGCAATATGGCGCCCAAAGTAATTGTCCAGGTACTCCCGTGCCGCGTCCATCGCGAAGCAACCTACCGGCATTAGAAGCTCGCCGTCGGTTTGTAGATGGTCAAAATTAGGTTCAAAACCATCCTCGTTTCTGAACAGGTGGTTGTTGAGCAGATCCATCCAGGTTCCATGTATCGCATGGGAAGGGATCCGCTGCAACATGGTATATGCACCTTCGTCGAACCCCAAGGCCCTCACCTTGTCTCTAAAACTACCCCAACTACCAGCTCCCAGGTTGATTTCTTCGATCGTCAGTCCTGACGATTCGCACTTATCGGCTATCGACTTCAACATGCTCTCTTCTATAGCAAACTGTTTTCCGCCTCTTCGCTCAATATTTTCGCGAATAATGTCATGGAGTTCTCGCTCAGCTCTGAGGCCGTTCTTTACGAATAGGTCATATACTTCATCACAATCCTTGAGCAACAAGTACCTAAGATTGACGTATGACTCAATAATGCACCTGTTCAAGACTTCAACCGTCTCCCCATGCTCGATGTCCGAAGATAACTTGACGACTGATAGCATGAGCTTCGATATGCGGATCAACAATCCTACACAGATCGCCTGGTTCCGGTCGAACTTAACCGTATCCCCAGTGTTTCCTAGGTAAGAAGCACTAATGGCAGAGATTAGGCCTCCTGCCTCTCTGTAGAGTTCGAATACCAGGGACCCGAATTGGCCCTTCGCTCGACAGTCCTCAAGCATTGCCTCGGTGATCTTGAATCGAGGTTCTACTAGCCTGTTTATGTCGTCCACAGATTCCATCGAAGTGTTGCTGCCCCCCCCAACGTTTAGATACACGGACTTCGGCGCAATCAACTCATCACTCCACCCGGAACACCTTCAGCACCTCGTCGCCGAGGTGGTTGATGACCTTGACAGCAATGCGGCCTGAGTCGGGCTTGTCGAACGGGCGCGAGGTGTCGCTGTGGAGCGTTGCCCAAGCGTCTGCGTCGATCTCGGCCTTGAGCGTGGTTTTCAGCGACTTGTACGGGTCGCTGGCTCCCAAGAAGTAGGCGTGGCGGACGAAGAATGCCTCTTCGTTGTAGTCGGTGTCTATGAACCAGCAGGCTATGCCGTCCGGCCCATCGCTGCGTACTTCCCCTGTGTTGGGGTGGAACACGTCCACGCCGTTGACTCTTACTTGGATCTGGCCATCGTCAGCGTCGAGGATGTCGATGTCAGGCTCGCCGAAGATGACGAACAGGTTGCCCTTGCCCGTGTTCTTCAGGTCTTCGGCCATGTGGAGGTCGGCGTTCATTCGCGCCTTCAGCACGGGGATCCGGCCCAGGCTCTCGAACTCGGTGGTGTGCGCCTCATAGTTGAAGGCACAGGCGATCAGAACGTCGAATCCGCCGTCAGCGGCCTCCCGCGCTGCCTCTACCAGGTCCGGGCGGGACACCGTGCCGAACTCTGGACCGATGAAGATTGCGGCGCGACGCTCCGTGCCTTCCTCCTCGCCGCCTTCCAAGTAGCGCCCATCGGCACATACCAGCCGCCCCGGCCAGGGGGCGACTGACGTGAACTCTATCCTGTCCTCCCTGTGCGCCTGCTGGACGCCGGACGACCCGAGGTTGTCGAGCATGACCTTGGCGAAGTCGTACTCGCTCCCGAAACCGTTGGGCGACTCCGCGATGACATCCCCGTTCTCATCCACTCCCAGGACACGGTGGGGCGAGATGCTCTCGACTGTGAACGGCCCTGCCACGCGCACCTTACTGAGGTCTTCATAGGGCTTGTCGTACAGATACTCGTAGTCGGCATTGGCTGCAATGGAGGCGTCAATCTCTTTCTGGCGGGCAATACGTCGCTCCCACCACCGGGCGTGGAGGCTTCTCGCCTCGTCCGGCCATGAATCTTCCGCATCGCGAGGAATCTCCCACTCCTCCCACGATATGCCAAGTACACGGTTCAACTCGTTCCGGAGCGGTTCCAGGTCCCTTTGGGCGGCCTCCCAGATAACGTCGATCTCCGAGTTGTTGGAGATGGCTCGGAGCATGATGTGCGGTACCCGCTCGTAGACAAAGCCCTGGCGAATATCGCCGTAGGTAGGTGAATCCGATGTGGCCCTGCGCTCGGTCTCGGCTTGCTTGAACTGGCCATCGCGGCTGTCCGAAAGCAGATAATAGGGGTAGCGTGCGCCCATGATACGAGCTCGCGCGAGCGCAAGCGCAACCCGGGACGTATCGATGGTTATCCACCGGCGCCCCCACTGTTCCGAAATGTACGCGGTGGTGCCGGACCCGCAGGTAGGATCGAGTACGAGGTCTCCGGGATCAGTAGTCATCAGGATACAGCGCTGCACTACTCTCTCGTTTGTCTGGACTACATATACCTTGCCTTGTGCGCCAGACAGGCTCTCAGTCCAGATGTTTGTCGCTTTCGTCGATGGTGAATCGTCATAGCCTTCAATATAGAATGGCCTCGAAGTGCTCGGATTTACTCGTCCCGCCTTCAGAAGCCTATCAAGGCCCTCAGCGTGCGTCCTCCAGTGACGCCCTCTGCCGGGTACATATTCTCTTCCATGTACGTGCCACACCGTTTGACCATCGTCCGAATCGCCGTCTTGGGTCAGTGTGATGTCATTTCTAAAGGGTCTCCACCCCTCTTCAAATCTGTTGGGGTTTTCTCGCCATTCCCGTGGAATGTGACGGATTCCATCATTAGTAAATGCTCTTGTGTATTTTGAGTAGTCCACGTCCAACAAGTTAGCCGCTGTGAAGAGCTTGCGGTGCTTATTTGACTTGATGGTTCTCGCGTACAAGAGCAGAAAATCCGTTATGTTGGAAACGTTTTCGGACTCCAGATAGGGAGTTTTCTTAAAGGTAATCAATGATATGAAATTCTCTTCGCCAAACACCTCGTCCATCAGAGCACGAACCCGGTGAACGTTCTCGTCGCCGATCTGCACGAAGATTGAGCCTGATTCGGCGAGTAAGTCGCGTGCCACTGTCAGACGGTCGCGCAGGTAGGTCAAATACGAGTGGATCCCATTTCGCCATGTGTCGCGGAAAGCCTTCACCTGCTCAGGCTCGCGGGTGATGTGGGCGGCGTTGCCGTCTCGCACGTCACGGCTGGTCGTGGACCACTGGAAGTTGGAGTTGAACTTGATGCCGTATGGCGGGTCGATGTAGATACATTGCACCTTACCACGCAGTCCCTCGCGCTCGGCGAGGGATGCCATTACCTGCAGGCTGTCTCCGAGGATCATGCGGTTCGACCAGTTGGCGTCGTGCTGGTAGAACTCGGTCTTGGCGTCCTCGGAAGGAAGTCCGTTGAAGTCGGCGAACATATCGGTCTGGCACTCGTCGGGCCTGCGACCGTTCCTAGACTGGCGTACGAGGTCGTCGATCAGAGCCTTTGGGTGCACCCGCTCTTGGATGTACAGCGGTGGCGCGTTGACCACCAGGTCCGACCAGTCCTGCTCGTCCTTGCCTCGCCACACCAGCTGCGGATCCAGATCGTGGTTGCGCCGCTCGTAGGCGAGCCTGACGGGACTCTCCTCGTCCTCCCGCATCAACGGCTGGTGCTCCGCGGACGGCAGGTTCCTGCGCCGGGCCTCCTCGTGTGTGAGGGTCTCGACTGACTTGGGCCGTTTGGCTCGTCCTTTGGGCATGAGAGTCGTTGTCCTCTCTACTGGACTGATTCGTGCGAGTTGTCGTTTCCGCTGAAGGGGTCGAGCACTCGCACACCCAGCCCTTCAACGTCGGAAACATTTCGAGTTACCAGGGTCATATCATGCGCGATGGCGGTGGCGGCCAGCAGGCCGTCAACCACGGGAACCGGACGAATGGCGGATATCTGCCCCCAAGTGTCCGCCTCCTCCGTATCCACTGTCAGAATTCGGCCCGAGAAACGGTGGATGACTGTCTGTAACCACGTTTCCAGCGCTCCTGCCTGATTGACGTCGCGGCGTCGGCGAGCAAGCTCGATGCCCCGGCGAATCTCGCCGACGGTGAGCGAACTTATGAAGAGCTGCGATTGGCTGACACTGGCATACCAGTTGGAGACATTGGGGTCGGATCGCCGTCCTTTCCTGACTTCCGAGATGATATTTGTATCCAGCAGGAACATCAAAACACGATTTCACGCGGGAACTCTCGCGGCCTAGCAAGATCAATCCCCTCTAGCGGAGCGGCGGCCAGCAGCCCCTTGAAGTCGAGACCATCGTAACTCTGGTGCTCACCACTCTGTCGTTGAGCCACCGTCTGACTTATCAATGAGTCGAACCCGGCCTCCATATTGTAAACATCGGTGAACTCGGCAAAGGCCCAGCGGCCGTACTGGCGGAGGTTGTTCACGCCGGGGACCCAGTACGTCTCCATGGTGAGCTTCTTCGCCTTGGCGTCCTCGTTGCGGTAGCCCTTGATCTCCACGACAAGGTTGAGAGGGTCGTCTTCCCCGTGTCCGTCATCCACCTGGACGATGAAGTCGGGAATGTATATACGTGCGTTGGAGCCGGAGCGGTACGGCACCTCCAGCCCGAGGCTATGATTCTTCACATACGCCTTGACCCTGGGATGGGCCTCGGCCACGCGGCAGAACTCGGCCTCCCAGTCGCTGTCGAGGACGATCCAGTTCACGTGGCACTTACGAGAGTCCGTCTCCCAGCGACTCGGCTTGGACGTACTGAAGTTCACGTGCGCGGTCGAGCCGGTCGGGTTGAATGAGTCGAGCAGCGCCTTGACTGGATACCCGTTCGCGCGGCTGTTGGTGATGGCGGCCGTGATGATCTCACAGGCCCTGTCCGCCAGATCCTGGTACATGAGCTGGGCTGGATAGGTCCCGCCCTTGCAGACCAAGTAGCCGTCCATCCATTGTCTGACGATGCCCTTGAGTCTGCCGAAGAGGTGCAGCTTGGGGTCTTCGTTTGAGTCACGCCACTTGGTGTATAGCAGTCGCTGAGTGAGGTGGAACAGCAGGGTTGAACGCCTGAGATCCTCCGTGTGTGCCAGGTTGAGATCGACGCCTTCGCCGATGATGCCCTCGTTCCTGGTCGTCGACGGCCCCACCAGCTCGGGCGTCAGCACCAAGTACGAGTCGTCATTGAACTCCGCCGCGAGCTCTTCCCTGGGCGGATCGATACGATAGCCCGAGACCCTGGGGAACCGGATTTCGAGATGGTCCAGTTCTGGCCGTACCGCCTTGACCTGTACCGTCTGGCGAGGTTGCTGTGGCTTTACCACGACCGGCCTCGCCGTGAAGTCGAACGGCACGCCGAGCACGTCAGCATACTCGACATCGAACAGTCCATCGTCGTTGAGGTGGTAGGACTGTCGGCGCAATGCGCGGCCAATGACTTGCTCGCACAGAAGCTGGGTCCCGAAGGCCCGCACGCCGAGAACGTGGGTGACGGTGTTGGCGTCCCAACCCTCCGTGAGCATGGAGACCGACACGACGCAGCGGATGGACTGCCCCAGACGTCCCTCCTTGCCTACGGTGTTCATCACCTCCCTGAGAAGGTCCTGGTCGGTGATATTCTCGGCCTCGCGGGCGTCGCCTGTGCGTGCCACCCTCTCCCTACGGAAGCGCTCGATCTCATCGGCGGACATTTTGCGAAAGTCCCTGTCCAGTGCGTCGCCGGACTCGATCTGCTCGCTGTCTATCAGCACCGTACGGGGTATAGGGTACGGGTTGCCGTGATCATCGAAGTTTCGGAACAGGGCAAGGCGCCCCTGCTCCAGGGTCTCGGAGCCGTCCTCGTTCTCACGGTAGAAGCCGGAGATATAGTCATAGACCAGCTTAGACGTAGAGGTGTTGTTGCAGACCACTATGAAGCAGGGCGGCGCGGTTATTCCTGCCTTGGCCCAGGCCTCGTAGGTCTTCACGTAGTGCCCATAGAGAGCTTGAAGGGCGGTCTGAAGCTGCACAGGGAGACTGAGTGGGTCGAGAGCCCCCTTCGCTTTGCCCCGGCCCTTCTTGGGCATGTCACCGCGTATGGTCTCCCACAGGACTCGATACTTGGGCATGTCGCCGCCTGGGATGTTGTCAGCCACCGGCACACGGGGCAGTTTGACGATGCCGCTCTCGATGGCGTCCATGAGCGAGAAGTCGCTCACCGTCCAGGGAAACAGGGTGCCCTCGGCATAGCCGGAGCCTCGCAGGAAGAAGGGAGTCGCTGACAGGTCGACAACCTGCCTGACGCCGATCCTACGCTTGACGATTTCCAGCCCTGATATCCACACACGGGCGGCCTCGCTGTTCTTCTCGGCCTCTTTCTTGTCGTCGCCCTTCAGCGTGTCCTCGTCGTCCTCTCCCGGCTTGTGGCGGTAGCAGTGGTGTCCCTCGTCGTTCAGTACCCAGATGTTCTTCATGCCCATGAGATCGGGCAAGACGCGCTGGATCATCTGACCCTCGGTCTCCACTGTATCTAGCTCGGCGCCACGGCCCTGTAGGAGCGCTCGTCCCCCCTTGGAAAGCTCCATTCGGTCACGCAGCCTGAGTGCGTGGTAGTTGGTGATGACTATCCTGGCACGCTCAAGGGCTCCGAGCAGGTCTCTCGGCACCAACTCTCTGCTGGCGTAGTAGCTGTCCGGGTCGTTGGGCTGGAGCACGCGCAGCCGGTCTTTGATCGTGATGCCCGGAGCCACTACCAGGAAACCCCGAGTGAAGCGCCTGCTGTTCGGATGCCGGACGGCGTTGATGGTCTGCCATGCGATGATCATGGCCATGACGGTGGTCTTGCCGGCGCCGGTGGCCAGCTTCAGCGCTAGGCGCGACAACTCCGGGTTGGCGTCGTTATTGGCGTTGGCGAGGCGGTCGAGGAGACGCCTTCCGGCCTGCCCGGACTTGGGCGCAACCTCGGTCAGCCAAATAGCCGTCTCAACCGTCTCTACCTGGCAGAAGAAGGGCTGGATGTCGCTGAAGTCGTGGTGTCGCCAATGCTGGAGCAGGCGAGCGGTCTCGGGCGTGACGCGCCAGTCGTTGGGATTGCGCAGTTCTCTCCACTGATCGACCTGACGGCGAATCTCATTCACCATCGCTGTGACGTCGTACTGCTGCTCCTGAGTGGACAGCCCCTTGCCCTCGTCGATGACGAACTGCTGCTGGTTCTTAGCCGCCTTGTGCTTCTTGGGCTTTGGGATGGGAGTAATGAACTCTGCGCCGCGCCGGTTCTCGATGACCTGCTGGGTCGGCTGACCCGAATCATCGAGCTCCCAGTGCTTCGCCGGGTACTCGTAGGGGGAGTTGAGTATGGGTTGTTCGAAGAAGCGATTCACCATGAGCTGCCTCAGACTACATTGTGGCACTCCCACGTAGGGGAAGTCGAGTGACAGGTTCCTGGCCGAACATCTTTGGCCGCGCTAGAGGTGCGCGAGCCCTGGAACGGACATCGACGTGGGCGGGTGTTCCGGTTCGGATTGCCATCGGGTACCCAGACTACGAGAAGGGCTGCAGCCCCACTTCTGGTGAAGTCAGTGAGGCGGTCCAGCAGGGCTCCGGTCAGTCTCTCCGAGCCGGTCTTCGAGAGTGGGACGAAGCCAAGCTCGTCGATGATGAGCAGCTTGAGGCGGGCAAGCCTCTTCTGAAGGTTGAGCAGTCGTCGCTCGTCTCTGGCCTCGATCAGCTCGTGGACCAGCGAGGCGGCGGTGGTGAAGCCTACCGCCAGCCCACTCTGGCAGGCTGCGAGCCCCAGGCTGAGGGCCACATGGACTGAACAGCGCCCTCTGTCGCGGTGTGCCTCTTGGAAACGTTCACGGAATCGAGGTAGGCGTCCAAGGCCCGTCCGAACTCGTCCACTTCGTCGGTGTTCCATCGTCGGAGGATGGCCCTGGCGCACTCCTGCCTGCTGTATGTTTGGTGGGCCGACACGCTGACGGTGCCGCTCCCGTTTCTCCTAACCCCGAATCCACCGAAAGACGACTTTGGGGACAGTCCTTGAAGAAGCCAGAGGGTGCTCCTCTGAATCTGGGAGAATGGTTTTGAAACAGAAAACCGCCCGGAAACAAGGAGCACCCAGTAGATGCTGCCACAGAATAATCCCGACCGTATCGGCGTCGTCTTTGACGACCACCGCCTGGTGGCCAATGCCGGCCTGCTCCTGCCGGCCACCCTTGCACAGCACCTGGGCCTGCGGGAACTCGCCGACCATCACCTCGACCTCGGCTGCGCACCGGGGCGGGCGAACACGGGGGACAAACTGCTGACGCTGGTCGCTTCCGCGCTGGCGGGCGGCGACTTCATCGACGACGCCGATGCGCTGCGTGCTGGTGGGACGGTCGGTGTTCTCGGCTGCGTGGTCAAGGCGCCATCCACCCTGGGCACCTTCCTGCGCAGTTTCCGGTGGGGGCATGTCCGTCAACTCGACCGGGTGAGCCGCCAGTTGCTGGCACGCGCATGGGCCGCTGGGGCCGGACCCGGCGACTCGCCCCTGACCATCGACCTGGACTCCACCATCTGCGAGACCTATGGACTGGACAAAGAAGGGGCGCGACACCACAACTACACCGGCGCGCGGGGCTATCACCCACTGCTGGCCATCGCCGCCGGAACCGGCGATGTGCTGATGTCCCGGCTGCGCGAGGGCCGTGCCAACACCGCTCGCGGCGCTGCCCACTTCCTGCGTGAAACGGTGGGGCGGGTGCGCTACGGTGGGGCCAGCGGCCAACTCACGGTGCGCGCCGACAGCGGCTTCTACGCCCACGCTCTCGTCGCCGTCTGCCGCGAGATGGGTGTCCGCTTCTCCATCACCATCCGCCAGCACAAAGGCCTGCGGGAGTTGATTGAGGCGATCCCCGAGCAGGACTGGACGCCGATTCCCTACTGGATGGACGGCGCCGCCGATGTGGCCGAGACCACCTATACCCCCTTCCAGAGTGAACCCGACGCCGCGCCGGTGCGGCTCATCGTCCGGCGGGTGAAGCCCACGCCCGGTTCCCAGTTGGCCCTCTTCGCCACCTACAGCTATCACGGCTTCATCACCGACCGGGACGGGGAAACCCTGGAACTGGAGGCCGATCATCGCCGCCACGCCGAGATCGAGAACGCCATTCGAGACCTGAAACACGGCGTCGGACTCAACCATCTCCCCTCGGGGCGCTTCGCCGCCAACGGCGCCTGGCTGGCGGTGCAGGTGATGGCACACAACCTCGCCCGCTGGACAGCGCGCATCGGTCTGGCCGAACGGACCGTGACCACCAAGACCCTCAGGCGGCGGGTCTTCGCTCTGGTGGGACGGATCACCCGCTCGGCGCGCCGCCTTACCCTGCATCTTCCCCAGCATTGGCCTTGGGAAACCCAGTTCACTCGCGCCATGGCCCGGCTGCGAGCCATTCCACTCCCCGCCTGACTGCCAGCCTGCAACTGACCCAACTTCCCTGCAAACTCGTGCCACCCCGGTCCGCGAGAGTTCCCTGCTGCGTATTCTCTCGCCATCCCGCGCATCGCAGCTCCCGCAGAGGGCCATAGGGGCCCTATGCGGCGACTGAAGACCGTTCGCCGACCTCCAATCTACCCCAATGAGCCCAGCCATCTCCCCTGTAGCTCCCTCACCCACCCTGCCGCTGTCCTCACGCCGTCCATAGGTGTCCTTCGGTGGATTCGGGCTAACATTCAGGACTCGCGTCAGGCCGAAGTAGATCTGGACCTCGTCATTGACGCGGAGATGCACGTCGAGCTCCAAGCCGTTGAGTCTCCTCCCGGTGAGTCCTACCAAAGGCGCGAGGAACCCCTTGGGGGAGAGGAGGGCCTTCAGTTCATCGGAAGGTGCCCGGTCATAGGAGGGGGTACTCATAGCTCTCATGTCGTTCGGGTTTCTTCTTTTGGACACGGGCTGGGAATTGCTATCTGCCCAGCGTACCATAGCCGAAGATGAGGAGATTTGCGATGCAGGATCGTTACGTCGGAGACGTGGGAGATTTCGGGAAGTACGGGCTGCTACGTTCGCTGTGTCGTGGGGACGAGCACGGTGCGGCGCTTCGACTCGGCGTGCTGTGGTACCGCTTCGACGGGGACGACTCGGCCGCCGCTAACGACGGGCGCTATACCGACTACCTCTTCGCACCGTCCCGCCATGAGCGGTTCCTGCGCCAATGCGACCCCGACCTCTTCGACAGGATGCTCCATCTCGTGAAGTATGATCGCTCAGTCGCCGCAGTGGAGGCGAACTGCGTGCTGCCCGCGGACACGGTGTTCTTCAGCGAGGGGCTGAGCTTTAAGGGGACACCGTTTGGAGAACGGAGCGTGAAGCGGCACAAGTGGCTCAACGCCGGCCTGCGCCGGGTCGAGGATGCTGAAATCGTCTTTTTCGATCCCGACAACGGCCTCGAGATCCCAAGCCGCAGCTCCAGGAGCCTGATGGGACCGAAGTATGTCTACTACGACGACCTCCAGTCTTGTTGGGAGCGGGGCCAAAGCCTGGTCGTCTACCACCATGTGGGGAGGACGTACAGGGGACGCAAGGCAGACGCAGGCAAGCAGATAAGAATCCGGAGCGAGGAGCTGCGCCGGAAACTCGCTGGAGCAGAGCCAACGGCGCTCCGCTACCGGCGCCGCTCACCCCGCGTCTATTTCGTCCTGCCCAACCCAGAGCACGACGTTCGGCTGAAGGCTCGCATTAACGCATTTCTGGGCTCGCCGTGGAGTGGGGGTAGTCCTCCACATTTCGAACGGGTTCAATGCTAGTGCTGGCCCCAAGCCCTTCTCTGCGCTGGAGCTAGAGGCGAGATTGGCACGAGACAGACAGAATTACACGCATAGAGGGCATGACCGATGCAGTACTCCGTCTTCTAATGCGGTAAGCTTGAGAGCGACCCGTTCACGATGGGGTGTGGAGCAACCCGTTGGGGACTTGGGCCAACTACGTGCATGGTCCCCTCAAGTCCTTGGGGTGCCCACATGTACTCTGACCTGCTTCTCACTCCAGACCCGAACCGTACCGCCTTTCAAGCCGGTGGTACCGAGTGGTGTTTCAAGCCGTATTCCGTAGCTGATTCCTAATCCTGCCAGGACCAGACACGGCGGCGACCCTTCTCATTGCTGCCGGGAGTAACCCGGACCGCCTCCACTCCGAGGCTGCCTTCGCCTCCCTCTGCGGTGTCAATCCCATACCTGCGGGCAAGACCAACCGCCATCGGCTCAACCGAGGCGGCCACCGCCAGGCCAACGCGGCACTCCATCGCATTGTTGTCGTCAGACTTCGTCATGATGAGCGGACCCAGGCATACATGCGTCGTCGCACCACCGTGGGGATGAGCAAGGTTGAGGTGATCCGCTGCCTCAAACGCTATGTCGCTCGAGAAGTCTTCTCCACCCTACGGAACTCAACTCTATCCCAAAGTACTCCTTGACATCTATAGGAGCATCAGGTTGGTGACCGAGCTCAGACTCGCTGGTGCAACCACCATCGAGGAGGCCAACGCCGTGCTGAAGGAGTTCCTTGACCGCTTCAATGCTCGCTTCGGCGTTGCGGCACGGCACCCTGAGACTGCCTACCGCCCGTTGGGACCGGGAGCCTGCCTCGACACTGTCCTCTGCTTCAGGCACAGCCGCAGGGTGGCCAGGGACAACACTGTGAAGTACCGCTGGAGAACGCTCCACCTGCTGCCAGGGACGGAGCAGAGTCCATGCAGGACGCTCTCACGGTCAACCCTTACGACTCTCAGCAGACAGCTTCCGCCATCCACCTTGCCCTGACCATGCCCAAACCCGAGCGACAACGTCGCTGGAAGGCCCTCTTCGGGGATGTAAGCAGTCACACCGCCCCAGACTGGTGTTACAGCTTCCTTGCCGCCCTGGGCGAAGCGTAAGCCATCCAACGCAGAAACTGCTCCACCTCCCCCGACCCCGACAGACAGTAGTCTGCTTTCCGCAGCACGGCTTCCGGCGTTTCCTCATCCACGACCGCTACTGCCGCTCCCTTTAGACCTCTTTCACGGATCAGTCCGTGCAACGCATCGAATGCGTCACAGTCCGTCACGTCATCCCCAAGAACTATCGCTCCCGTCAACTCAAACTCTCGCGCCAAGCGACCCACTGCTGTGCCCTTATTCACCCCTACATCAGGTCCGGCCTCCAAAACCATCTTGCCTTCCTTGATCGCCAGACCACGGGTGGCAGCCAAGGACTTCAACATTTTCGATACCGCAAACCGTGCCGCCGTGGGATCTGGGGCGTTCCGGTAGTGCACCGCCACGCTCAGACCTTTGTTCTCCACGGATAGCCCCGAGACCCCAATACCCGCAACTCTCTTCTCAACTTCTTCCAAGAGGCCATCCGACACCTGCACCACGTACTCCTGTTGTTCTCCTTCGGTCTTCCACTCCTCCAGCCCGTGATTTCCGACATACGTCACACTCTTCAAGCCAATCATCTCCCGCAGAACTCTCACCTCCCTCCCGGACACGACCGCCACTAGCTCCACCTTCTTTGACAACTCACTTAGTGTGTCCCTTATCGCCGGAGACAGGAACGTGCTCCGAGGGTCATCGAATAGGGGAGTGAGAGTCCCATCGAAGTCGCTGAACAGGCCCACGCGGCCGGCGCCCAGGATTTGGGAGAAAGAGTCCAGGTCATCAATTACTCGAGGTGGAAGAATCATTTCGTTGCGAGATGCCCCTCTTCTCAAGCTCGGACCACGGCCGCTTCGGCTTGTATTTCCGGAGTCACGGCCCCATTTTCGGACCTGCGCAACTTCCCGACAACCTACTTCAGTGTCTCTCGCCACTCCTTCACCGCCACGTCGATGTCAACTTTCACCTGCTGGATACCTTCTCGCCCTTCTTCCTACACCCTGCATCCCCCAGCCGTCAACTGGCGACTCCGATCCTCTACCGACGCTTTTATTCCCCATGGGTGGTGAATCTCATCTCTGGGGCCTCCAAGTCCGCGCGCTTCACTGAGAGGATACACCGCCTGATGTTTTGCGCAGCCTTTGAGGATACCTCTAACCCAGAATAGGTCTCATAGCTATGGGATGCTAGAATGGTGCAACTGCCATACACCTGACGTCGAGGAGGCAATATGTACAACTACGGACTGGTTGGCGACATGTCCTCGGCAGCGCTGGTCGGTACCGATGGTTCCGTTGATTGGTGTTGCCTGCCCCGATTCGACTCACCCAGCGTCTTCGCGTCCATCCTCGACGAGGACATCGGCGGCCGGTTCCGCATCCAGCCCAGCGGCGCGTACACAGGCGCGCGCCAAGTTTACTTACTTCAGGTGCTCAACAGCCTGCTGGCAGGGCATATGACTATGGACCAGGCGGCGACTCTAATGGGAGTGAGCACACGCCACACCAGGCGCATCCTGGCGGCCTACCGTGAGGAGGGCGCGGCCGCACTCTCTCACGGTAATCGTGGACTGCGAGCGACCAACGCAACGCCGGAGACGACGAAGGCCGAGGTGCTGCGCCTTGCTAGGTCCCGCTACTCGGAAACGAATCACACACATCTGAGCGAGTTGCTCAGGGAGCGTGAAGGCATAGACATCGCTCGGACCAGCCATTCGGCGCACGTCTGCTCGCGGCGATGCGGAACCGGTTCGGCGGCCACGCGGTCAGATCCGCGGGCTAGATGGCGTATGGGGCACGACGGACACGACCCGGCACGTGGGCGTCGATACAGCGAATCGTGTCTGACCGGCACCGGTCCGACCGACCGAACGAACGTGAGGTAGACGATGGGCACCGCGCAGCGCATTGTACTCGTCTCGAACCGACTGCCTCCGACGGAGGACTTGAGCGGCGACAGCGACCTCGCCACACGCCAGGTGAGCGGTCTGGTAAGCGCCATCCGTCCCGTTCTCGGTCAAAGAGAGTCGCTGTGGTTCGGCTGGAGCGGCGGGACGACCGCGGCCGGCGACGGCGGCGACGTCTCCGTTTCGGACTTCGGCCCGCGGCGCATGGTCGCACTCGACCTGCCGAGGCGCGACGCCAGCCTGTACTACAACGTCTTTTCCAACCGAACGCTGTGGCCGCTGCTGCACAACTACCCGGACAGGATTGACGTACGAGGCGAGTCGTACTCCGCCTACCGGCGGGTCAACCGACGATTCGCCGAGAGCCTGTCGCCCCATCTGCGGCCCCACGACACCCTGTGGGTCCACGACTTCCACCTCTTCCCGCTCGCCGCTGCACTTCGAGAGCTCGGATGGCCGGGAAAGATCGGCTTCTTCCTGCACGTCCCGTTTCCGTCCGTCGACACCTTCTCGATCCTGCCGTGGGCGCGGGAGCTGCTGGAGGACCTCCTCGTCTACGACCTGGTGGGCCTGCAGACTCGCAGCCACGCCCGCAACCTGATGCACACGCTGATCGAGGAGTTTCGCGGCGCCCAGATCGGCGACGCGTTCGTCTACGGTTCGAAGCGGTGCCGCGTAGGCGTCTACCCGGTCGGCACCGACCCGGACACATTCAGACGACTCGGAGCGGCTCCGCGCCAGACTAAAGCGGTCGCGGGGCTGAGGCGGCTGTTCCCCGACCAGAAGCTGGTCCTCGGCGTGGACAGGCTCGACTACACCAAAGGGGTGCCGGAGCGCCTCGCCACCTTCGAGCGCCTGCTGCAACGGCGCCCGTCGATCAGAGGCAAAATCAGCTTGGTCCAGATCTCCGTGCCCTCGCGGGAGCGCGTCCCAGAATACGCGAGCGAGAAGCGGCGCACCGACGAGATCGTCGGACGGATCAACGGACGGTTCTCCCGGGACCAGTGGATCCCGGTCAACTTCCTCTACCGGTCGTTCAGCCAGCGGGAGCTGGCCGGGTTCTACAACGAGGCCGACGTCTGCCTCGTCACACCCTTCAGGGACGGCATGAACCTGGTCGCCAAGGAGTACGTCGCGAGCCGCGATGACAGGCCCGGCGTCCTGGTGCTATCCAAATTCTGCGGGTCGGCCGAGACCATGACCGACGCGCTGATCGTCAACCCGTACGACATCAAGGGCACGGCGGACGCCATCCACCGCGGGATAGCCATGGGACACCGCGAACGCGCGCGCCGGTGGACCCCCCTCCTCGACGAGGTGCGGACGAACACGGCCGCTGCCTGGGCAGACTCGTTCCTCAGCGACCTCGCCGATTCGTAGCCGCCCGGCCTACCGTCCTGTCTGTAAAGGGCGGAGTAATAATGGACCGGCGAGGCGGGGGTGAGCGCTGAGGAGTGGTGTTGATGTTCAGCGATTCTGTTCTCCCTAACTGGCCAGCGGAAATGTCCGACTATGGAGACATTGATGCTGGCGCAGAAGGAGCAGGCAAGAGCTTACTGGCAGAGCATGTGAGCCTGGATCAGGCGGCAACCCTCATGGGGGTGAGCGCACGCCACACCAGGCGCATCCTGACGGCTTATAGGGAAGAGGGCGCAGCCGCACTCGCTCATGGTAACCGTGGACTACGGTCGACCAACGCAACGCCGGAGACGACGAGGGCCGAAGTGCTGCGACTTGCTCGGTCCCGCTACCCGGATGCCAATCACTCTCATCTGAGAGTAGAGTCCCAGGAAGTGGTGTAAGAGGGAGAGGGTCTGGAGAAAGAGAGACCACCGCGTCATCCTTAGCGGGCAAAGAAGAAAGCTCGAGAAAGGAGGACAACGGTGGTCAAGGAAAGAATGGACCTGCTGGAACTGTTGCGCAAGGGGGGAATGGACGGTGACGTGGACTTCCTACGGGAGGCTCTGAGAGTGCTGGTAGAGGGGATCATGGATGCGGAGGTGTCTGTGCTGGTGAAGCTATACGACAGGAAGGAGTATGCCGACGCATTTCTTGACGGTGTGATGTTTGCCAACACCGTCGGCCACTTCAGGAAACTGGAAAGTGAAGAGATACGAAGCGACGAAGACGAGGGTGTCGCAACCTTCCCACTAACGGAGAGTACGAGGCTGACGCTCACCCCGTCGGGCGAGAAGCCGATATTATCGCCTCTCACATTGACTGCGTCCGATTTGGCCGGGCCAGTCACTCTGCGCCCGCAGTGGTTTGATACCTTGAATATCTTCTGCATGGTCCTAGCAGACAGCTATCGGGACGCTGGCGAGCTCTACTTTGTAATACCAGAATCCGTTCACCGCCTTGGTTCTTCCGCAGTTGCCATCTTGGACGCCAAAGAGTTCCTCCGCCGGGTGAAGAAGGCAGTTGAAGAACGTAACTACAGGCTCAGCTACAAGCGAGTAGAGTACTATGACCCGGCCATTGGTATCCGCACCGACCCCATGACATTGGAGCCGTTATTCACGAAACGCGATAGCTACCAAGCGGAGCGAGAATTCCGGTTCGTTATCGATAGACAGATATCCTCGCCAACACCAATGTGGCTAGATATAGGTCCAATTCACGACATAGCAGGCTACTCGGAAGTGGCTCCGAGGACGTTCACTGATGAGTGATTGCGAAGAGCGTTTCGACAGGCGGATGCGTAGGGAATACGAGGAGCGCATCGAGGCGCTCCTAAAGCGAATAGCGGATGGTCCGGCAAGGCCGCATCGCCATAGCTAGGGGTCGGGGGGAGTTGAGGAGACGTATGACTATAGACCAAGCCACTGCGATACTCAGGGAGATGCGCCGGGCCGCGCCAGCTGGGGAGGTCGCCATTCAAGCCATCCTGTTCGGCATCAAGTACCATGACCAACTAGAAGATGTGAGCCTGAACGAACTCTCTGAGCGGGTGGGAGTAAGCCGCGATACCTGCCATGTTCAACTAAGGCACGGCATCAAGTTGGCTAAGTACGTGGCACTTCGATGATGGCCAGCGGCGGCGTGGCTAGGATTGTATATAATTCCCTTTTTCAACACCCTGCTAGAGAAACGTGCCGGGGCCTGCTACTCACTCCAGACCCGAACCGTACCGCCTTTCAAGCCGGTGGCACCCAGTGGTGTTTCAAGCCGTATTCCGTAGCTGATTCCTAATCCTGCCAGGGCTCCGGATACTCTGCGCCACTCTTGATGTCCTCCTCGTACAGTTCGCAGTCCTTCGCGCGCAGCACCACTACCAGCACGTCGACGACGTGCTCCGTCCTTAGTTCGCCGTCCTCCTGGGCAGCCTTCGAAAGAAGCACAGATGTGAGTGTGTCCACCTCCGAGGCGTCCTTCTCTACGGCCTCGGCGGCAGTATCCAGGAAGTCGGGTCGGCTCAGTTTAGGTTCTTGCAACATAATCCCCCCAATTCTGCATGAGCACCCTTCGTCTCTCGAGCAAATCTGACCTTGCATAGGCTTGCTCTACACTGCCGCCAAGCTGATGCGCCAGCGACGCCTCTCCCACGGCCCAAGAGACATCGGCGACTTCCATGCACCACGTCTTGAACGACGTTCTGAATCCGTGGACAGTCGCCTGAGAGAGCCCAGTAGACCGCAGCATCTTGGTCATGGTCATGTTGCCGAGCTGTCCGCCCCTGGTGGACGGGAACACGAGCCCGGAGCCGTCGTCTATGCTGCGGGCCTGTTCGAGAATCTGAATGGCTTGGTCTGCCAGCGGAACCTTGTGTTCACGATTGGCCTTCATGCGCTCGGCGGGTATGGTCCATGTCCGAGCGTTCAGGTCGATCTCATCCCACCGCGCGCCTCGCGCTTCACCGCTCCGGGCGGCCGTGAGTATCAAGAACCTGAGGCACAGCTTGGCAGGCGGTCGGGATGTGGACGCCTCGATCATGGCCAGCGCGCCGGGTACGTCGGCATAGGGCAGGGCTTTGAAGTGTTCTTTGAAGGCTGGGATGGGTACGAGCGCGCCGTCGATGAGTTCGCCGGCGGGATTCGTGTCGATATGTCCCTCCGACATCGCAGCGGCGAACACAACCCGGATGCGCTGTCGGAGCTTCCGAGCGATGGACGGCTTGGACGTCCATATGGGTCTCAGGACCGCCAGCACGTCGGCTCTTGTGATTCTGTCGATCTTGGTGCTGCCGACTGACGGGTAGACATACGTTGTCAGGCTCCCCCGCCAGTCGACGACTTCCTTGGGATTCTTCCACCGGGGGGTGTTGGCCGAAATGTAGCGTTCGGCGGCGACACGGAACGTCGGGAGTGTGGGTTGACGGCGTTCGGCCCGTGGGTCGCGGCCGTCCGCCACTGTGGTGCGAATTGTGGCCGACTTCTGCCGTGCGCGGGCCAGGCTCACGTCCGGGTATCTGCCTAGTCCTATGTCCGTTCGGCGTCCGTCGACCGTGATGCGCTGTATCCACGCCTTCGAGCCTGACGCTCGAACGACGAGGTACAAGCCAAACCCGTCGCCGTGTCGTTCCGTCTTCTCGCCGGGTCTCAGGGCCCGGACCTTCAAGGCCGTCAGAGTTGTCACGTCTACCTCTTAGTACCACGGGATATACCAGATGGTACCACACAAGACTGGACGGTACAAGACGGAGTTGGACGCCTGTTAGCTACGGTTTAGGGTCGCCAGAGCCTATCTAGCAAGTATAGATGGCTGTCCTTCAGGCAGTCGTCGAGCTCGATCCCGTCGGGGCCGTAGTTTCCGACCACCTCCTCCAGAACGTCGAGGCGCTCCTGGCGCACCTCGGGATGGGCGTAGTCGGAGCAGGTCGCGATCTTCGGCTCGTCTAGGTCCTCCTCGCCGATCATCACCTCGGGGTGGTCCCACTTTAGCTTGCCGAGCCAGTAGAGCCTGTCGGACTCCAGACGAGAGGGGTCGTTGAGCTTTAGGCTGCATAGTATCTGCAACCCCTTCTCGTGGGCCCTGTCTATGACCACCTTCAGCGGGTCTATACCCTGACTGAGGGCGTGGTCGAGGTTCTCCCCTGCCCGCCACCACATCACGCCGTTGTTGTGGCGCTCTACGCGCTCTCCCCACTTCAGTCCAACCTTCGTGTCATGCCAGAAGGTCTGGCCTGACGCGAGGCCTACTGACAGAGTGTCGACTCCCGTGCACAGGACTTCGTCGACCGGCCGCCGGAACTGGTGGAGGCTCATCGGCGGGTCGAAGCGGTACATCAGGTAGTGTCGCAGGTCGTTGTAGTAGATGAGCCTGGGCTTCTTCATGGCGCCTCCCCTTGGGCGTCAACGTCGGTCTCGAACCGGCGGGCGTACTCGTCCATGTCGATCAACACGCCGCCGTTGAGCCTGGACTCCTCGGCCGCGAAGGCGAGCAGGTGGCTCTGGACGGCCTCCTGCACGTTGCTGAGGCCCGTCCGGTCGCCGTCCCGCACGGCGCGAACGAAGGCCGCCATGAGGCGCTCGTCCCCGCCGCCGTGACCGGCGGAGGCGTAGGGCACAATCCTTTCGCTGGTCTCGTTGAGGTGGTCGTGGACGACGATGTCGGGTTCCGGATCGGAGAAGTCGCCGATGAGGGTGGCGCGGCTGCCGTCGTACCGCATGGAGCGGCCCTCGACGTGGGAGTGGCCGTGCATGGTCAGGGTCACCGTCAAACCGTCTTCAGACTCCATGCTGACTACCTGGTGGTCAACGACGTCGTTGCCGGCGCGGTAGACGCACATGCCGAGGGGGCCAGTTTCGAGTCCCCGCATTACGCCGGCCCGGCTGGTGTCGAGCGACACGGAGCCGGCGAGGAGCTCCATGCGCTCTCCCAAGTAGATCCTGGGGGCGTAGAACGGGCACTCGTCCTCTACCGGGCAGCCGTCGGTGCAGCGCTCCGGCACGTCCGGGTGTGGGGCTCGCTCGGGGCGGTAGTGCCTCAGCGAGCCGAACGAGGAAAGGCGTTTGACGCGCATGCCTAGTATCCACGACAGGATGTCGAAGTCGTGGCAGCACTTGGTGAGAATCATGGGCCCCGACGTGGACTTGTTGGACCAGTTGCCGCGTATGAAGCTGTGGGCCATGTGCCAGTAGGAGACGTTTTCCCGGTGGCCGACGTGGACGATCTCGCCGAGGCGTCCGGAGCGGACGATCTCGCGCACGGTGCTGAAGTAGTTGCTGTTCCTGAGCTCGTGGCAGACCCAGACGTCGGCGCCGAGGCTGTCGGCGGTGCGGGCGAGGCTGACGCACTGCTCCGGGCTGGTGGCGACGGGCTTCTCTGTGAGCACCTGGTATCCGGCCTCCATCGCGGCCATCGTGGAGGCATAGTGGGTGGTGTCGTTGGAGGCGTTGAGGAGGGCCGGGGCTAGCTGGACGCGGTCAGCCAGGTCTTCCCAAGAGCGAAAGGTAAGCTCCGTGGGGATGTCGTGGGCTCGGGCGAAGCGCGTCCTGAGCGCGTCGTTGGGCTCGGCCACGGCGATGATGCGGAGGTCGCCGGGGTGTTCGAGGGCGTACCTACCGAAGTTGCGGTAGCCCCTGCGTCCGGCACCGACCAGCACGGCGTCTACGGGAGCCTTGGAGGTCATTGCTGCTGGCACCGGGTTCGGGCGGATATTGTGGGCGGACCTATTCGTCTCGGGTGATGCGGCTCTTCTTCATGGCCGCCTTGACGTTCTGGGCGAATTCGGAGAGCTCGCCGCCGTCGGGGGTGTCGTCGTTGGCTAGGCGCTCCTTGAACTGCTCGAAGAGCCAGTCCTCGCGTCGGCCGTGTGGGAAGTCGAAGAAGCTACGCTCGAAATGTGGGAGCTGACCGGGGCCGAAGTAGCCCTTGTCGTGCAGGGCGTAGCCCTCCAGCTCCTCGGTGCCCTTGCCTAGCACCTCGCCGGTGTCCACGTAGTGCTTCATGACGGAGGGCATGCCGAACTTCTGTATGGGGCAGACCTTCATGCAGACCCCGCAGCCCTCGTACTCGGCCATGACGGGGCGGCAGCGCTCGTAGATGAGCTTGTTCTTCTCGGCGCCCCGCCACCAGACCTTGTCCCTGACGAGGGCGCGACCGGGGCACCTGTCGACGCAGACCAAGCACTTCTGGCAGAAAGCGTGGATGCCGTAGTCCACGGGCTTGTCGTAGCGGACGGGGGCATCGATGGAGATCATCATGAGCCGGGCCCTGGAGCCGAAGTGGGGGGAGAGAAGCTGTCCGTTGGCACCTAGCTGTCCAAGGCCGGCGGCGACGAACATGGGGATGACGGCGGCGCTGGGATCGCGCGGGCTGTGGAGCTGGGCGTGGTAGCCCTTGCCGCGTATTAGCTCGGCGAGCTTTCCGGCCTTCTCGCTCTCGAACTCGTATGTGCCGTAGTGGGCGTGCTCGGCTTCGAGGCTAGGGAGGCTCTGGGTCTGGTCGTAGTCCTGCTCCAGCGCGATGCAGATCGCGTGGGGGAACTTGACCCAGCTACGCTTGCTCTCGTAGACGTAGCGGCGGTCGAACCTTGTGAACCCGATCTCGCCGAACCCAAGCTCGCGGGCGGCGCGGCGGATGTCGTCGGTGAGGTCTTCGCCCTCCTGAGGTACACCCGACGGCTCGACTGAGGCCGACACGAGGGCTTCGTCGACGTAGGGCTTCATGCGCTCGTCGTGGCCCTTGATGTAGTCGGCCACGTCGGGGGCGTAGACGGACCATACCCAGTCCCTGTCGGCGCCCTTCTCTACGTTCTGGCTTTCGAGGGGGTCGACGCGGCTGTAGAAGGAGACGTCGACCTCTCGGAGGGGGATGCCAGGCGTGGTGGCGAGGTCTTCGGCGACGGGGATCTCGACGTCGGGCTCTCCGGCAACCCTCCCAGGCCGTGTGACGATATGGCTGATTGGCTTGGCCATGTTGCCTCCGATACGAGGGCTACCGCAGTCTACGACGCCGGGGAGTGTACGACTCGGAGGTTGGATGGTCAAGCTTGGTGTAGTTCCGGTCTCACAGGATACGGCGGCGATGCGGGAATGGGGAGACTTGGCACACCATTTTGGAGCTGCCGAGGGAGGCTTGATCTGAGCTTGGGACCTCAGGCGGCTTTGCAGGCGACCGGGGAGGGAGCCCGAGGGCGCTGTTTGGGTGAGGCAGGAGGGCTTTAGCCCAAGAAAGTGTTTCAAAACGCTCCATAACGCCTCGTTTCGTATGTGAGGCGTGGGACATTCGGGAGCGGTATGGAGCGCTTTTGGAGCAGGAATGATACGCGCCTGAGCGCCGTTGGAAGGAAATGGTACAGGGTTTTCGGCGGCTCCGGGCGGCGGGGTCGCGGCGCAGAGGAGTATGTGCCGGTGTGTGCATGGAGGTATAGTAGCACGCGCGTTCTGTATGGTCAAGGACTGAACTGTGACTGTGATTCGTGTGATGTGTGTGCTTGGGATGATGTCAGAGGATTGAGAAGGAGGGAGGGGCTATTCGGTGACGGTGAGGGTGCCAGTGGCTTGGGATGTGATCTGAGGAACTTTGGCTTAGAGCGGCCTTCTGGGCCGGTAGCTCCTCAGGAACAGATGCAGATTCGTCTCGTGCCGCTAGCACAGCAGAGAACACACCCACCCACGAAGCCCACAGTATCCCATCGAACAATCATTGTTGCTGCTGACCTCGGTCCACAAACTGAGCACCGTCAGCCTGTAGTTGCCTCCACCCACTGCTCAAATGAGCAGTTCCTCAAAAGCCTCACGCTCCCTACCAC
Organism: Dehalococcoidia bacterium; assembly: GCA_965262055.1. GTDB lineage: Bacteria > Chloroflexota > Dehalococcoidia > Lucifugimonadales. Next base: position 2,852,574 of record CBDHEI010000002.1, on the reverse strand, counting down.
TCTTTGGGACGATCGTCATGAGATTATGCTTGGCGTCCTTTCTCTTTTGAGGGGGGAGTTGATCCAACATATTAGGATGATAACGATGTTCGTGTTTCGTATAAACTATAAAGGCACAGCACCGTATCTGCAGTTGAAGTAAAGTGACGGTATAGGTCTACGGTGCTTTAGGGTCTTGCCAGTCTCGATGTCGAAAAACCCCAGTCTCCGAATAGCCTGGTGTACTCATCTTTGCTCAATGTACTACGCTCTTTCACTAGGGCCATCGCTACAAACCTACCAGAGTCCGTGGGGTGCCTCCGTGTCTGAGCCCTTGACATTAAGTCCTCGGATTGGACGGTAACTCCGGTTCGTCTATCTGTAGCAATGCTCCGAACAAGACTCATGACTGTTTCTCTAACTTGCTCATCTAGAGGCAGTTCTGCTATTTCTTCTTCAATCTCGGCCTGACTATATCCTAGCTCCAGAGTTCTTCTAAAGTCGTCTCTAGCGTTAGAATCATTGCCCGACAGTAGGTGGGCGAGGCCCCGAGATGCATACACAGCAGACACAATCGACGATCCTAGCGTTAGCTCGGCACCGCTCTGCGTATCTGGTGCCGAGTGATGCCCTGATGCCACTTCAATCGCTCTGTCGAAGTCCTCTATTGCCCTCTCATATTTTCCAAGATGGAGACGAGCCCATCCTCTGATCCAATAGGGATCACTCCGACTCGGATCAAGTTCGATCGCTCGATCTGCATCTGCAATTGCGTCCTGTACTCTCGTTTTATCCAAATGAAGTTTCGCCCTCACGAAAAGAGGATTCGCACTCCCGGGTTCGAGCTCAATTGCCACCGCCAGGGCTTCCATAGCCTTCTCATGTTCGCCCATCTCGGCGTAGGCAAGACTTCGCGCGCAGTAGAAGTTTGCACTCGTAGGGATGAGCTTAATGGCAGCCTCGAAGTCGGCGAGGGCTCCATCGTAGTCCTTCGTGCGCGAGCGACAGACGCCCCTCGCACAAAATGCGTTACCAAGGTCCAGGATTGCTAATTCGTATAACCCATGCTGGATATCGATGTTCAGCAATTTCAGATTAGATATGTCAGTGTCGGTATTTTCGGCGATTAGAGCTATTGCTTGCGTGTACTCATCAATCGCAACTCTGTAGTTTTCCTGGTGCTGGTAGATCGTGGCTCGCATGACAAAAGCCTCAGTAGCGGATTGGTCAATCAGGGTCGCCCTATTGAAGTCATTCAAGGCTTTGTCATGATCTTGCAACCGATAGTATGCGATCCCTCTGGCGGTGTAGGCGTCGGCCCCTGGGTCGAGAGTGAGGGCTTGATCGTAGTCGTCGAGCGCTGCATAATACTCTCCCAATTGCGTATAGGCGTCTCCTCTTTCCAAGTGAATGTAGGCGTCGGGATTCAGATCTATGGCAATGCTGAGGTCGTTGACGGCTTTCTCGTACTCCCTGAGTTTGTTCCAGACCATTCCTCTGCTGTAGTACAAACTGGCAAGATACGATCCGGACTCGCTAGTGCCCAAGTCTATAGCTTTACTAAAATCTGATATCGCCTTGTCATGCTTCATTTCCAATTCGTAGATGAGTCCCCTAAGTTGGTAGAAGAAGGGGTTATTCGTACCGGAGTCTGTAGCCCTCTGGATGATGTCCATCGCATCATCAGGACATCCCCTCTCGAGATACCCAGACGCCTGTTTCAGGTTACGCCATTCGATTGTCTGGTCCGTCATAAGAGGCTGGGCTAATCGAAACAGGATGTCACGGAAAAACACTTCAACTCTCATGATGTGCTTTCAAGTTCGCTGTGTGACCCTTTAGAGGTTATTGGTACACGTCGACCTGGTCAGTGAGATGCTTGACGGCTATCATTGGAAGCTTCGTTGTTGTGTTCGAGCCAAGAGAATGGACTGTAGACCCACTCCGCTTCTCGTGTCTCACCAACCGACCACGTTCCCAAAGCAGTATCAAGAAAGAATATCAGCGCGGATACCAAGTCCAATGGCCCGCCTTCTGGATCGTACTCTTCCTCCAATCCCAATAGTCCATACAAAGCCTCATTCAATTGAAACATTGAGCGATATGCGCAACCGAAACTCTCGGCTGTTCCATCTTGCAATGACCTCAGGTGTCGGTAATGTTGACTGGTGAGGTGGTCGTACGTGCTCACCGACTCTTGGCTCATCAGCTTCTTGTGGATTTCGGCTCGATGACGATATGGCTCTCCTATCAAAGTGCCCATGGCAGAGTGCCAGACTAAGTTGAAGCGCAGTCGCGTTAGTGGAGACTGTAAGGACTTACCTGTGTCCGACCATCGGGCAGAATCCTCAAGTAGACTGCACACGAACTTCTTTACGGGTTCCGGGAGTTGCTCGTCCGCGCCCATGAAGTCGAGGTTCTCAGATGACATGACTGCACTCTCGTCCAACTCGTGGACATCGACCGTATCTGGCTTCTCGTAGGACGCTAAGTCTGGGTAGGGGAATGTCCAACGGAAAGGGAATCGTGCTTCGTCGTAGCTGAGACGACCCGATCCCTGGGCAATCAAAGCATCCCCTTCGCTCCTGAGCTCTTCGAGCGTCATCGATATCTTCACGGGCCGTTCCACATCGCGGTCAAGAAGTGCAGAAAAGTCAATATTAGAGACTCGAATGGATCCGGCGCAAACAAGCACCTTCTCCAACACCTCAGGTGAGCTCAGGTCAGAGAGTCGGCAAACAGAAAGGCCTTGAGCCTTCGAGACATGCGTGAGATTCCTGTCTCCGGTGACAAGCACCGTCGAGGTATCGGGACAGTCCTGCGCGCAAGCAGCCGCCAGCCTCAGTAGCGCGGTGTCAACCCTTCCTAGATTTCTGAAAATCTGTTGATCCTCTGCCCCACCGAGATCCGGGGGCTCAGGGGACTTCGCCGTGACCAGCCAGCGACCGCTGTCGAGATCAATTCCTCGAGTTGGATTACCTCCCTCATAAAGTTTGTTCAAAAAATTCCAGGCACGTGAAGCCTTTTGCTTGGTCCGTTCGTCCCTACCCCCTAGCTTCACGCTCATGAGTTCGTTGTCTACGACGAGAGGGATAACTAGCAGAAATGGCCCTGGTGAATTGATATCATATGAGTCGAGCTTGGGAGCGTCCATGACTGTGTTGGTGTCCAGCAGCAGTATCGCCCGCGGCTTGAGTCGGCTGACGGCGTCCATGAGGTTCTCCGGCGCTACCATCCTGCTCTCCATTGGCTCAGACCTTCGTTGTCAGAAGGGCCACCGACATTATTGCTATCGTCTCAAGCTGCGACGCCACATCGTCTGGAGCATCATGATCCCACATTTCCCATATCAACCCTGCAGGGCTTGCCGTAATCAGCAACAGCGATACCCGATGTAGCCGAATAGCAGAGCACAGTGGTTATCATGAGTGCTAGACTGGTCGTGAGCGACTACTCTAGTTCTTGATAACGTACCCACTCAGGAGGCACCCAATGGGTGAAAGCACCAACCCCCGCGCCACGCTCCGTTTCGACCGACGTGTACGGTTGGAGTTTCGCGGCGCTACCATCACCTCGGACGCTGGGCTGCTGGCCTGCCGCGAGTTGGACGATGCACTGGGGCTGACGGAGACGGCGAATGAGTGTCTGCAGGAGAGCCGTGGCGGTCGTAACGTGCAGCACCGATTGATGGGCCTTCTCAGGCAGTCGGTGTACAGTCGTCTGGCGGGCTACGAGGATACCAACGACGCTGAACGGTTGGCCCAGGACCCGACGATGCGGGTAGTCGTTGGACGGCGAGGTGGTCCTGAGAGACCGGCCGCCAGCACCAACACCATCAGCCGGTTCGAGACCGAGGTGCTTACCCAAGACGGCAACGTGGAAGGGTTGGGCCGAGTGAACGCTACGTGGGTGGACCGGGCGATGACGCACACAGCGCACCGGCGGGTGATCTTGGACATGGACAGTTCGGAGAGTCCGGTACATGGAGGACAGGAGGGAGCGTCGTACAACGGTCACTTTGGGAGCACGTGCTATCACCCTTTGTTCGTGTTCAACCAGTTCGGTGACTGCGAGGGGGCGATGCTCCGTGCGGGGAACGTACATAGCGCGCACAGGTGGCGTGATGTATTGGATCCGATCCTGTCCCGCTACGGGGCGACAGGAGTGCGGCGGTACTTTCGTGCCGATGCCGCATTCGCCAAGCCGGACATCTATGAGTACCTCGAGGAGCGGCACGTCCTTTACGCTATAAGACTCCCCGGCAACGAGGTGCTGCAACGGGAGATCGCCCCTCTGCTCAGGAGGCCTGTGGGGAGGCCGCCGAAGCGTCCAGTGATCCTATACGACGACTTCTGGTATCGTGCCGGGAGTTGGGACCGCGCTCGGCGGGTGGTGGCCAAGGTGGAGTGGCATAGGGGAGAGCTATTCCCCCGGGTGGGCTTCATAGTCACGAGCATGACGGCTGGCCCCGAAGGAGTGGTGCGATTCTACAATGGTCGCGGGACAGCCGAGCAGTGGATCAAGGAGGGGAAGTACGCGCTGAACTGGACTCGGCTGTCGTGCCATCGGTTCGTGGCCAACCGGGTGCGTCTATCTCTGTTCGTCCTGGCGTACAACCTTGGGAACTTCCTTCGCCGGCTGTGTCTGCCCAAGGCGGTCAAGCACTGGTCGCTGCGGAGCGTGCAGGTCAAGCTGATCAAGATGGGAGGCCGTCTGGTGCGGCACTCCCGGTGGTTGATCTTTCAGTTATCCGAGATGTCGGTTCCTCGACGGTTGTTCCAGGGAGTGTTGGATCGTATCGGCCGGTTATCGCCGGCGCCAAGCTGAGGGAGGGTACAACCACGATCTTGCCAAGAGGGGGAGAGCGCTCCAGGGAGTCGCCTTGTCTTCAATGCGCTTTCACCCCACTGGCAGGGGACACGAGGACGATGAAGACGGACAAGAAGGGTGCTCTACGACTGCAAACGCATCTCTTATCGGATAGACCGGCGATTGACTGGCCTTGCAGGACCTGACTATGATGCTAACATCTCGTTTGGGCTGCCCCTTGAGCCTGAAGACTCCCAATATGGGAAATCCCGGATGATACTCCAAACGGAGTCTAGGGATGGATTGGTAGCCAGCGATCCAAGACCCGCACTCAGGAACTCTACGCCCCTAAGAATAGAGGGAGCTACTCGGTGACGGTGATGGTGCCGGTCATGCCGAAGGCCTGGTGGGTGATGCAGATGAGCTCGAACTGGCCGGGCTTGTCGAAGGTGACGTCGAAGGTGACGGTCTCGCCGCCGTCGACTACCTCGTCTATGCCTAGCTCGTCGACGGTGAAGGTGTGGAACTCGGTCTCGCCGGACATCTCGAAGGTGATGGTGTCGCCGACCTTGAAGGTGAAGTCCTTTGGAACGAATTTGTACTCGCCGGTGCCGCCCGTGTCCTGGTTCTCGACCTTCACGACGTTGGGGTCCTTCGAGGGGAGAGAAGTAGAGGGGGCCGCCGTTGGGCGTGCTGTGGTTGTCTTGGGGCGGGCTGTGGGTTCGGCGTCTCCGCCGCCTCCGCATGCGATGGCCGCGAACGTGAGTCCCAGCAGGGCCACTAGTACCAGTATCAGGCTCTTGCGCATGAATCCGTCACCTCATGTACAAGTATAGCCGGTGGACACCGTTGCCGCCATGTCAGGATTCGTCGCGGGAGTTGTCCCAACTCGTCCACGAAAGGCACGAAGGGGCACGAATCTCAAGCCGCGTTTCGGTGGAAACGGTGGGTGAGAGGTAGTATATTGTGCTTGGAGGCAGAGGCATGCCGCCCCTAGCGGTCCTTGATGGGATTGTCGAACCATGAAACGACCCTTCGACAGGCTCAGGGCGAACGGACAATATGGCCCGGCAGGCACCTATCACTCACCCTCTAGGGACTTGGCCTCCCCTGCCCCGGCCCGGCTATGCCGGAGCACCGCTTCGAGGAGCTGACGATGGCTGACGACAAGATCGCCCTAATGGCCCACCTGTACCGGCGAGCCGGCTTCGGAGCGACGCGCGAGGAGCTTGAAGCGGCCGCGGCGAGAGAGTACGAGGACGTTGTCGAAGACCTCCTGCACCCGGAGCGCTTCCCAGAGGTGGACGTGGACATCATGGGGCGCTACTTCGGCTGGGACGTGACGTCCGCCGGGGCCGCGCCGTGGATGTACCGGATGGTCAACACGAGACGCCCGCTACAGGAGAAGATGGCGCTGTTCTGGCACCATGTATTCGCCACGGCGTACTCGAAGAGCGAGCATCCCGTCTCCCTGAACCGGCAGATCGCCACCTTCCGCCGGGTGGGGATGCGCGACCTTCCCACGATCCTCATGGAGCTGTCCAGAGACCCGGCGATGATCTTCTGGTTGGACAACAACGAGAACCACCGGGGAGAGCCGAACGAGAACTACGGACGCGAGCTGCTGGAGCTCTTCTCGATGGGCGTCGGGAACTACACCGAGCAGGACCTGAAGATGGCGGCGCGGGCCTTCACCGGCTGGACATTCAGCCAGCCCATCCCCCTGTACCCGCACGGTCACTACGAGGCGTCCTTCGTCTACGACCCCGAGGTGCACGACGACAGCGAGAAGTCGTTCCTCGGCGAGAATGGCCGTTTCGACGGCGAGGATATCATCGAGATAGTCGCGCGTCAGCCGGCGGCGCCCAGGTTCATCGCCAGACACCTGTACAACTTCTTCGTAGCCGACGAGGCCCAGGTGCCGGCGTGGAGCGTCGAGCCTCCCAGGGACCCCGACGCCATCGACGCCATGACGGCGGCGTACTTCGAGTCCGGCTACGAGATCAGGTCGGTACTACGCGTGCTGTTCAACTCCGACTTCTTCAAGAACGCGCGGCAACGGAAGGTGAAGAGCCCGGCGGAGCTGGTCTCTGGCGTGCTCAAGCTGGTGGGGACGCACAGGTTTCCGGAGCCCGGCTTCGACGCCTACGCCGAAGCGACCAAGGTGATGGGACAGGAGCTACTCAACCCGCCCACGGTGGAGGGGTGGCACACGGGCAAGGAGTGGATCGACGGCGGGACGCTCAACGAGCGGGTCAACTTCGCGGTGAACGAGGTGGCCCCGGACAAGCCCGGAGTCCAGAGCTTCATCGAAGGGCTCATGGGCGGCAGGAGCACCCTGCCCGCCGACCAGCTCGTGGAGCGGTCGCTGGAGTTGGCCGGCCCCTTCGCCGCGGGCGCGGAGACGCGGGCGAGCCTGTCGAGGTTCGCCGAGACGGGCGGAGACATGAGCTTCGCCACCGAGGAGGAGGCGGAGGTGAGCACGGCGAGGGCGACGCGGATGCTGCAACTGGTGGTGGCTTCGAGGGAGTACCAGATGGCTTAGGGGGGCTTTCCCCCATCCTACCCTTCCCCCTGAGGGGGAAGGGACTTAATCGGAATCAGGAGTTCGGGACAGAAAGCCAGGAGGCGTTTCATGGAAGGCAACGGAAAGGCCCCGGTCCTAGTCGTCTTACAGCTTTCGGGCGGCAACGACTTCATGAACACCGTGGTCCCCTACACCAACCCGGCGTACCACGACGCCAGGCCGCTGGTGCGCGTCAAGGAGGAGGAGGCGCTGCCGATCGACGACACGCTGGCGTTCCACCCCTCTGCGGCGCCACTCAAGGAGCTGTACGACCAGGGTAAGGTGGGCGTCGTGCAGGGCATCGGATACCCGAACTCGAGCCGGTCGCACTTCCGCGCCATGGACATCATGCACACGTGCGAGCCCGTCGCCCTGGGCACCGAGGGCTGGGTCGGCCGCGCCATCCGGGAGCTGGACCCGAAGAAGGAGAACGTGCTGACAGGGGTCAACCTCGGCAGGGGCCTGCCGAGGGCCATGTCGGTGACCGGAGTGCCGGTGACCTCCGTGGGGAACCTGGACAGCTACGGGCTGCTGACGGGCATATCCGAGGAGCGCCAGCGGGAAGAGGCGTTGAACACCTTCAAGAGCATGTACAGCCCGGCCATCGGGACGGGTCCGGTCATGGAATACCTGGCGCAGACGGGCATGGACGTGCTGACGGGCGCGGACCAGCTCAAGGCGGCCCCGGCGATGTACGAGTCCAACGTCGAGTATGCGGGGAACGCCATCGCGGGGAACCTGCGCGACGTGGCGAGGGTGCACACGGCGGGCCTGGGGACGCGCATCTTCTACGTGCAGCATGGCGGTTACGACACGCACGCCAACGAGATGCCGGACCACCCGGTGCTGCTCTCCGACCTGTCGGGCGCGATCATGGACTTCATGCAGGACCTTCGGGACCACGACGCCTCCGACGAGGTGGTGATAATGGTCTTCACGGAGTTCGGGAGACGGATGATGGACAACGGCACGGGGACCGACCACGGCTCCGGGGGCGGCGCCTTCCTTATCGGGGACAGGGTCGCGGGCGGCCTGTACGCCGAGTACCCTCCTCTGGCGCCGGACCAGTGGCTGAACGGCGAGGACCTGCGCCACACCTATGACTTCCGAGGGCTGTACTCCACGGTGTTGGAGCAGTGGCTGTCGCTCGAGGCGCCGCCCATCGTGAACGGGCGGTTCGAGCAGATACGGCCCTTCGTGGAGGCGGCGTAGGTCTGAATCAGGATTCGTAGGATTAGGGGATTTTCAGGATTAGGATTGTAGGTGGGGAGCGCTATCGTTCCCTATGACGTGACCAACCGATAGTCGAATGTCAACAATCTAGGAGGTCGTAGATAACGATGCCAAGAGCGTACGGACTCCTGAGGGCCGGGTTCCCATATCTGAAGACGATCGGGATGAGGCGGGTGACGAACACGCCCGTGGACGTCGCGATAGACAGCGACGGGGTGGTGTACGTGCTGGGGCGCGCGGGCGAGATCACGAAGCTGTCGATCGAGGACGACATCCTGGGCGTGATCGCGGGCGGCGGAAGCGACGAAGGCAAGTTCAAGTGGCCGGTGGCGCTTGCGCTCGACCGCGACGAGAACCTGATCGTGTCGGACGAAGCGCTGAACCGCATCACGACATTGACCAAGGACGGCGAGGTGGTGCGCACGTGGGGCGACCCGGGCAGCGGCGAGGGGCAGCTCAGCAGGCCGGCGGGCGTGGCTATAGATGCCGATGGCAACGTCTTAGTGGCCGACGCCATGAACCACCGCATCCAGAAGTTCACCGCCGAGGGCGAGTACATCCTGGGCTGGGGCAGGCAGGGCAGCGCGGAGGGCGAGCTCGACATGCCGTGGGGGCTGGCCGTCGATGACGAGGGCTGCGTGTTCGTGGCGGACTGGCGCAACGACCGGATCCAGAAGTTCACTGCGGAGGGCGAGCTGGTCTTCGCGCTCGGCTCCAGCGGCGACGGCGAGGGTCAGTTCCGCCGGCCCGCCGGGGTGACGACGGACGGCGACGGCGACATATATGTTGCGGATACGGGCAACAACCGCGTGCAGCAATTCAGCGAGGAGCGTCGATACGTGGACCGGTTCATCGGCGACGCGACGCTGTCGAAGCTGGCGCGGGAGTACATGATGTCGAACGCCAAGCCCAACCGCCTGCGGGAGATGTCGGTGCTGGAGCCGCAGAAGCGGCTCAGGGGCCCGCGGTCGGTGGAGCTGGACGCCAAGGGCAGGATGTTCGTCCCCGACTACATGTCGTTCAGGGTGCAGGTGTACCAGAAGGAAGTAATTCCTCTCGGGCCCAGCGGGATCAATCCCCCATTTCGCTCCCCTACCCTCCAGGTCACCTAGCGCACGGCGGCCGTCCCCAGGAAGACCGCGGGAGCACAAGCCGGCGTGGCGCCGCTGAGTAGACTGCTGCAGCAGATGCCGGACTACGTGCGCGAGGCGCTGAGGGCGCGTGGGCTGATGGAGGCGTACGAGGCCCGGCCTCCGTACCAGCGCAATGACTACCTGGGATAGCCAGGGCGAAGTGCAGGGAGACGCGGTGCTGGCGGCTGGCGCAGATGCTGGTGGAGGCGGGGGTGTGTATATTATGAAGATGGTGTGGCGTCCGGGGGCCTCCAGTCGCCATGTACCCGATTAGAGGCTGAGGGATGTTCAAGGAACACGACCTCATTGTGCTCACGGCCGGTGTCGGGGACCTCAAGGCCGGGGACGTGGGTACGATCGTTCACGTCCATCCGGGGCGGGATGCCTATGTTGTGGAGTTCACGCCTCTGGACGGCAGCACGGTAGTCGTTGCCACGGTGCCCGCAAACCAAGCGCGTCCGGTAACGAGCGACGACATTGCCCATGCGCGCAAGGTCGGAATGACGGCTTGAGCGCATCATTGACACACCACGGAGCCACGAGCCAGTGCCGGACCCGCGCGGTCCAGGTCTGACAGGGAACTCAGCATCGCCGCTCCCATGCACTCTCCGCACAAGCACCCTGCGTTAGCTCCGGTGCTTTCATCTACCAGAGCCTTCTTAGACAGATTCGTCGCGTCAAGGGTTGAATTGCTGCTCCACGTTGGGTGGGCAGTTGCAATCGCGGCATTTCTCATCATCGCGCTCGACTCTATGGTAAAGGCCCCCGGCAGAGATTCGAGTGTCTTCATATACGTCGCGCAGGGCTTATTGGACGGAGAGATCCCCTATGTCGACCGTTGGGACCACAAGGGACCACTGATCTATCTTCTGAATGCTGCCGGGCTGTTTGTTGGAGGAGTTCAGGGAATCTGGGTCCTGGCATCACTCTTTCTGATTGGCTCCAGTTGGTTCGCCTTCAAGACAACGAAAGGGGCGTTCGGTACCACGGCCGCCGTGATATCACTCGCGATCTTCCTGATGCACTTCCCGAAGTTCGCTCAGGGAGGGAATCTCACGGAGCACTATGCCTTGCTATTCCAGTTCTCAGCCCTGCTCCTGTTTGTGAGAATTGGGCATCGGGGTAGTGGCAAGGACATCTGGCCGGCCGTGGCAATTGGTATGTTGGGCGCCGGAGCGTTCCTCCTCAGGGCCAATCTCATTGGCGTGTGGCTGCTATAGGAACTTATTGGCTTCTCCAAGAGAGACCACGGCCTCAGGTGGACCGCGTGGTCCATAGTCGGCGGGCTGTCGGTGCTCCTAGTCGTTTCCATCGTGTTCGCACTGGCCGGCGGGTGGAGTGGGCTATGGGACGCCTTCATAAGGTACAACTTCGTCTATGTGGACTCTTCTCTGAAAGACAGGCTGAAGGTGCTGGTCGATATGAGAAGGGACATGCTGATGCTGTCCCTGCCTCTCGCGGCCAGCTGGGGTATCGGCCTTCACTATTGGATTACCGGTAAGGCACGTTGCAGCACCTTCGAACATCTCCTGCCGCTCGCCTTGATTCTTGGGCCGATCGAAGTGGTACTTATCACCGTGTCGGGCTTCCAGTATACTCACTACTATCTCGCTATCTTCCCGGTCGCCACGGTACTTCTTGCGTTTCTGGTGAAGTTCTTGGAGGAGAGGCGCTTCGCCGTTCCGGTCTTACTACTGGCCGCGCCGCTGGCTGCGCTGCTGTACTATCAGGTCCCTTACGGCCACTTAGCCCGACTGCCAGACAAGTACGGTGACCTCGACCGCATAGCCGCGTCGAGCAGGCATGATCTCGTTGCCAAGCGCGTCCGGCAGGAGACAGACCCTGATTACCTAATCCTTGTATGGGGAGCAGAGACGCAGATATATTCGCTTTCGGGTCGTGCCGCGCCCACTCGGTTCTTCTACCAGAACCCTTTGGTCAAGCCTAGCTACACGAACGATACGAAGCGAAGCGAGTTCATGTCCGACGTCATCGACAGCAGGCCAGCGATGATCATCGATACAGGGCATGGCCTGTTGGCGCCCTTAGGCCGGGAGGAACGAGAAGGCTGGCGACCCAGTAACAGAAGATACCTACACGACCCAGACGCCTTCCAGCCCTTCTTCGACTTTTTGGACACCGAATATGCAGTCATCGATGAGGTGTCGGGGTACACGCTTTATGGTCTCAAGGGGCGGGAGTGACGCAGCAGCGTAGGTTTGGCTTCGATGACCCGGACTCGTTGACGCGCGACGCGGGGTTGTCGGTCGTACGGGCCAGCAGCCAGCGGGTGGAGCCGTTCGACATGAGCATGTTTGCGGGGTTCACGTCGATGCGGGCGCTTACGTACACGGCGAGCATGCGGATGATCGTCGGCCTGCTGCGGGACCACGAGTACGACAACTTCGAGTGCATCTTCGGACACTCGGGGATCCTGAGGCCGGACCTCAGCGACGTGCTGGCCTTCCAAGGCGTAGTGGCGGCGAACCTCAGCAAGGCGTTCGTGGCGGTCAAGACTTCCGACGACCGTCGGCAGGCGCTGTTCGACCTGGTTGCGGGCGAGAGGGCCCGTTTCTTCGTCGTGAAGGACAAGATCGCCCACGCGAAGATATACCTGCTGGAGCGTGACAGGCTGCGCCGGGTGATAGTGGGCTCGGCGAACCTGTCGGAGACGGCGTTCTCCGGGCGGCAGGCAGAGACGCTGATCATGTTCGACAACGACGAGACGGCGTGGAAGCACTACACGGCGCAGTACGAGGCCGTGCGCAGCACGGCGGCGAGCAGGCTGACGCCGCGAAGCAAGCCTATACCGGCGGAGCAGATCCCCGTCGAGGAGATAGCTACGCTCAGAGAGGTAGAGGAGAAGCAGGAGGACGTGCGGATTTACGTTCCCGCCGAGGGTGAGGAGGAGGCCGAGGTCTCGCTGCCCAGGATGCTGGAGACGGTCGTGAAGGTGGCAGGCCCCCTGCGGCGGGCGTTGGCCGAGGTCCGGCCAGACAGGAACGGCCACGTCTCCATTACTCCCAAGATAGTGAAGGAGTCGATCACGATATCGCGGTCCAGGGCCGGAGAGGACGAGCAGCCCAACGTGTACCTGTCTTACGACGGGCGGGAGTTCGTGCTGTCGGGCGAGGTGATGCGCCTGGAGGCGAAGCCGGAGGAGGTACGGGACGACGCTGCGCGCTGGATAGAGTTCTTCGGGAACTATGAGAACGGGTTCAAGGGCGACGTGCCCCGGCTGCAACGGGACTACTTCACTTTCATGAGCTGGTTCTACTTCTCGCCCCTGCTCTGCGACGTGCGCAACTCCGCCCTGCGCTCGGGGAGCTTCAGCTTCGAGCAGCCGATGTTCGCGGTGCTGTACGGGTCGAGCAACTGCGGGAAGACGAGCCTGATCGAGACGTTGATGCACTCGATGTTCTCGTACCCCCGGATAGTAGAGACTGACAAGTTCACCCGCTCCAACCTACGAGGGTTGCGGGAGAGCTTCAAGCGCCTGCCTGTGGTGTTCGACGACGTAGCGCGGGACAGGTTCAACCGGCACGCGGAGGAGGTCATCAAGCAGGACTACATCCAGGCGGAGGAGTACCCGTGCTTCGCCCTGTCTATGAACGCGGAGGCGCGCAACTTCAAGGACGAGATCGTGAAGCGGTGCCTGATGATCTACACGCGCACTTCGCTGCCGGGAGACCAGACTGCCGTCCGCAATAGGCTCCAGCGCTCAATCGCACGGATACGGGACCGGATGACCACAGGACTTTATCGTGAATACCTGCGGCGGATGACTACACGGGTAGACGCGCTCAGGCAGTCGGGCCGCGAGTCGCTCGCCGACACCGACGTGCTGGAGCTGTCGTCGACGGTGCTTTGCGACGTTTTTCGCGAGCACCTGCCGGATGGGGTGGGGATGCCCGGCTGGTGCAGTCCGATGACGCTGGAGGAGTACCAGCAGCGCGCATGGGACAGGCCGCGCCAGGTTCTCGAGAACCTCCTGAGCCGCGACAGGTACACGAAGGACCGCAAGCCTCCAGAGGGCGCTTGGACGGTGTCGGGCAACATGGCCATCGTCGGTACGGGGCAGATGGGTGCGTCCCGCATACGCAACGAGATTCCAGATTGGATACTGGACGACACGGCGTCGGTGGCCAGCCAGATCGGGCTAAAGCGCAACGAAGTCGAGGAGTTCCTGGGGCGCAAGCTGCTCAGGCGGCGGTGGCTGCTGTGGTGACATGCCGGGACCAGCGGGTCCCTACCCCGCCCTGCCGCACAGCCTTTTTGAACGGGTCAGGGGTGGTAGAATGCGGCAGGCAATCTGAGTTGGCCTGCAGGCCTGAGGGAGGACGCAGATGACGGACGGGCAGCAGCGTGTGAGGATGGCGCAGTACGGGACCAAGCACGCACACGCGCCGGGGGTCCTGGCAGTGATGCTGGCCAATCCGGATGTCGAGCTGGTGGGCGTTTACGAGCCCGACGCGGCGCGGCGACGGGAGTTGGAGGCGTCGGGGGAGCATCCATGGTCTCAGGTGCGGTGGATAGACGACAAGGGAGAGATACTGGAGGACCCGACAATCGCTGCGGTCTCGTCGGAGGGCATGAACAACGAGAGCCTAGACCAGACCGAGGAAATCGTGGACGCGGGCAAGCACGTCTTCTACGACAAGCCGGCGGGGGATGACTATGCGCAGTTCGAACGCGTCGTTGCGAAGGCGCGCGAGAAGGGACTGCTGATACAGCTCGGGTACATGTTCAGGTGCCACGACGGCTTCGAGCGGATCGCGGCGTGGGCCCGCTCAGGCTTCCTGGGGCACGTCTTTTCGGTGCGCGCGCGGATGGCGACGTTAGCGGACGAGAAGGCGCGCGTGCGGATCGGCGAGCAGAGGGGCGGGATTTTCTACGACCTCGGGGGGCACGTGCTCGACCAGATCGTCTGGCTGCTTGGGAGACCGCATACGGTCACGTCGTTCCTGAGGCACGACGACGAGATGGCGCCCGGGTTCGCCGATAACACGTTGGGGGTGTTCGAGTACGACAGGGCCATGGCGATCGTCGACATCGCGGCCATGGAGACGCCGCCGCGGGCGCGGCGGTTCGAGGTGTACGGGACGGCCGGCTGGGCGATCATGGAGCCTTTCGAGCCCGCCGAAACGCTGCGGCTCTGCCTGCCGGAAGCGAAGGGCGGGTACCCGGAGGGCATAACGACCATGGCACTCGAGGACAGGCCGCGGTACGTGGCGAGCCTGGCCGCCTTCATCCGGGACATCAGGGGCGAGAAGGAGCCGGACCGCTCCCTCGGCCACGAGCTGCTGGTACAGGAGACCCTGCTGCGGGCGACGGGCAGGCTGAAGGGCTAGCTGCGGAGGCTGTAGAGATGCTGAAGGCTGGAATCATCGGGTGCGGCGGCATAGGCCGCCGTCACGCGCGGGGATACCTGGACTCTGGACGCTACGAGCTCGCGGCCATCGCCGACCCGCGCGCCGAGGCGCTGGCGGAGATGGACGAGAACTTCAGCGCGCACGCCTCGTACACGGGGCGGCACTATTCCGACGCGGCGGAGATGCTGGACGCGGAGGGCTTGGACGTGGTGTCGGTGTCGGTCTGGCACCGGGGGCACGCGCCGTGGACCATTGAGGCGGCGAGGCGTGGCGTGGCGGGCATCATCTGCGAGAAGCCGATGGCCGGAAGTCTCGCCGAGGCAAGGAAGATGATGGACGTGTGCGGGGAGCATGGCGCGAAGCTGGTCATCGGCCACCAGCGGCGGTTCCTACCTGCCTACAACCTCGCTAGGCAGATGATAGCGGAAGGCGCGATCGGCGAGGTGCAGCTGGCCAGGTGCTACTCAAACGATGGGCTGCTGAACTGGGCTAGCCACTTCATGGACATGTTCCGGTACATCCTGGACGACGATTGCGAGTGGGTGATGGGCAGCGTTGAGAGGACGACGGACAGGTACGAGCGCGACCTGCGCGTCGAAGACAGGGCCGTGTGCACAGTGGGCTTCAAGGGCGGGGCCATCGGTCTGGTGCTGAGCGGGCTGGACCCGCACTACTACCAGGGCGGAATGTTCTATGGCACAGACGGGACGATTGACCTGACGCCGGAGCGCCTGAGGCTGCTCAACACAGGCACGGGCGGTTGGGCGGAGCACGCGCCCGACGGGGTCTTCTCCAAGCAGGGGCCGGAATGGAACGAGTACAAGGAGGGCTGCGCGGCGCAGGCCGTGGAGCTGGCCGACTGGATCGAGGGCAAGACGGACACACACCGGGGAGAGGCGACGCACGGCTACAAGGCGCTGGAGATGTGCATGGCTGTGTACGAGTCCGCCCTGCACCACCGGCGGGTTGAGCTGCCGCTGGCGCCGTCTGAGCACCCGTTGGACGAACTGGTGGAGTCGGGGCATCTACCTGTCATGGAGCCAGGCAGGTACGACATACGGGAGCGCCCGTTCATGAGAGGGCCGTAGGGCTACCAGAGCGGAAATTGGAGGTCCGATGAGAATCGAGAGCGTAGAGCCGATCATTGCCCAGGACTGGGTGCTGGTGAAGGTGGAGACGGACACGGGCATCAGCGGCGTGGGCGAGGCGACCTTCTGGTCTCAGCTTCCGGCCACGGCGGAGGTGGTGAAGAGGTTCGCCTCCTACTGGGTGGGCAAAGACCCGCTGGCCATCGACCATCACGCACTGTACCTGTACCGGAACGGCTACTTCAGGAGCCCGGCGATATGCGCGGCCATCAGCGCCGTGGACATCGCGCTATGGGACATAGCGGGCAAGCACTACGGAGCCCCGGCGTACGCGCTGATGGGCGGCAAGCACCGCGAGAAGATCAGGATGTGCGCGCTGTGCATGTCCGGGTACCGGGACGAGGCAGTGCGCGACTCGACCGAAGCAGTGAGGGCCGGCCACACGGCAGTCAAGATAGACCCGTTCCCGCCAGAGTACGCCAACTGGACGATGTCGCGGCTCACCAAAGAGGTCACGGAGCATGTCGGCGCAGTGCGGGAGGCGGTGGGACCCGACGTCGACGTGGCTGTCGAGGTGCACCGCAAGCTGGGACCTTCGGAGGCCATTGCGGTGGCGCGACGGCTGGAGCAGTTCGACATCCTGTTCTTGGAGGACCCTGTACCGCCGGACAGCATACAGTCGATGGCGGAGGTGGCGGCGCGGGTCAACGTGCCCGTGTCTACGGGGGAACGGCTCCACAGTATGTACGAGTTCAAGGAGGTGCTGAGCAGCGGGGCCGCGCGAGACCTGAAGCTGGACGTGGGACTACAAGGCGGACTCAGCCAGTGCAAGAAGATCGCAGGCATGGCCGAGGCATACCACGCTACGGTCTCCCCGCACAACGCGCGAGGGCCGGTTCTGACGGCTGGGCACGTGCAGCTTGCAGCGGCTATCCCGAACTTCCTGGTGCTGGAGTACAGGCCCGACCCCAAGGACGACGTCGTGGTGGAGCCGATGGAGGTGAAGGACGGGTATATCGCCGTGCCTGATACGCCCGGCATCGGCGTGGAGCTCGACGAGGAGAAGGCGAGGTCGTATGTCTACTCTCCGGGCCCGGTGGGCACGCTGACGCGAAACGACGGTTCGGTGGGATTCAGGTAGGAGACAGCCCGAATGGCAGACCTCAGAATAGCGCAGGTAGGATGCGGCGGCATGGGGCTTCGTCACCTGTACGGGGAGGTGGAGCTTCAGCGGAGGGCCGACAGCTTCGACGTGGTGGCCGTATGCGACCTGAACCGGTCGGCGGCGGAGCACGTCGCCAACGAGGCGGAGAAGGGGCTCGGCAGGCGTCCGACGGTCTACACCGACTTCCAGGATCTGCTCGACTCGGAGAAGGACCTGGACGCGGTGGACATCGTCACGGACGTAGGGCTCCATCACCGACTAGCGTTCATGGCCTTCGAGGCCGGGGTCAACGTGGCGGTGGAGAAGCCAATGGGCGTAACGGTGCGGGCCTGCCTTCGCATGATGGAGGCCGCCGAGAGAGCGGGCAAGGTGCTGCTGGTGGAGGAGAACCACCGGCGCGACCCGGTGAACCGGCTGGTGAAGGCGATACTGGACTCAGGCGCGCTGGGCGCGCCGCGGCTGATGCACGTGGCGTCGCTGGGCGGGACGCGTTCGCTGCCGCACGGCACGGCGTGGAGGCACATCAAGAACAGGGGCGGCTTCTTGCTGGACTACGGCGTCCACGACACCGACCTGTTCCTGTACTTCCTGGGCGAGATCGAGAGCGTCTTCGCGGAGACGCGGCTTTGGGAGCCTGTGCGGCAGACGGCACAGCACCACGCCGCCGAGCCGGAGTCGTGGGGGCTGGCGGCCTATTACGCCCACCGCGTCAAGGAGGAGGTGGAGCTCGCCGAGACACTGGAGTGCACGTCCGAGGACATGTCACTGGGGCTGGTGCGGTTCAGGTCGGGCGCCATAGGCTACTACGGCAAGTCGATCGCGGCGCCGGGACAGCTCCTCGGCACGGACGTCATCTACTGCGGCGAAGGGTCGATCCAGCTTCCGGGCAGCCGCTCCGGGCGGCCGACGCAAGTTACGCGGATGGGGGAGACGGAGCCCATGTCCGACAAGGAGGCGCTTGCGCTCGTGCCAGACTTCGAGGTCGACGACCTGACGGCGGCGTTCTTCGAAGGCAGGCGGCGGATCGCTTCCTACGAGTACCGCGGCCCAGACATCGACCGCAAGTTCATCGCGATGGGGTTGAAGGAGCTGGCGGACTCGATAGAGCACGGCCGCCAGCCGGAGATGGCCGGCCAGGTGGGACTGGACGCGGTAGCGCTATGCTACGCCTTTCTCGAGTCGGGGCACTCCGGGCAGCCGACGCACTTTGAGGACGTGGCGGGCGACACGGTCAACGGCTACCAGCGCGAGGTGAACGAGCACGCCGTTATATAAGGGCTACTCGACCAACGTCCTCTCTACCTTGCCGGTGGGGAAGATGGCCATGATGCGGACGGGCTTGCCGGACCTGTTGACGAAACCGTGCTTGACGCCCGCGGGCGCGAGCACCGTCTGCCCCCTACTCACCACCACCTCATCGTCGCCGAGCCAGGCTACGGCCTCCCCCTCCAGGATGACCATCGCCTCCTCCGTGGGGTGGGTGTGAAGCGGGGCTCCGCCGTCGGGGTGCAGCGTTGCGTGGGCGACCGTGAGAGACTCGGCCCCTAGCTCTCCGCTGACCAGCTCGCGGCGCTCGAAGCCGGGCGATAACTCCACCTGCGGGGAATCGTTCTCATTGAGGATGGGCATTTCCTTCTCCTTGGCGCTGGGGTACGCGGCGCCCATACGATACCAGAAAGTCTGAACTGTGGTGATTCGGGTGATTTGGCTGATGACCTGTGATTGATCTCGGGGAGGCGACATGTACTGGAAGCAGAGTGATTCGGAAGAGATAGAGCGTATCGAGGCGCTGCACGGCGGGGAGGGCACGGTGCTGGCGCGCCGTTTCTTCGAGGGCGAGAGCCGGCTGCCGGTCAGGGTATACGTGTGGGAGCTACCGGCAGGCGTGGCCTGGGGGGAGCATTCCCACCCGGAAGACGAGCCGCAGGAAGAAATCCTGTACTGCCTGTCCGGGCAGGGTACGGCGACGGTGAACGGAGAAGATATCCAGCTCGGTCCCGGGGAGGCGCTGCTGCTGGCCCAGGGTAGCGTACACAGCTTTCGCAACGATGGGCCGGCACCGCTGAAGCTACTACTCGTCCTGGGCAGGCCAGGCGGGCGGTGAGGCCGACAGGAAATCCGAAAAGCGTCTACCCGACGTACGTTATCCGGCTAGGCACTTGAAAAGTTACAATGGAAAACGTGCATGGGAGGCTGGTCACGCCCTGCATATTGGTCAGGTCACAGCTATCCCCCACCCTAAGGAGAAACCAAAGTAATGCGCATTGTCACCGAGCTGGCCGTCCGGCGCCGGACAGTAACGCTGCTGGGCATTGTCCTAGCGCTCATTGCCGGGATATTCACATACAGGAACCTGCCCGTGGAGCTCTTCCCCGAGATAGAGTTTCCTCTGGTGACGGTTACCGCTTTCTATCCCTCGGCCAATCCCGACGCAGTCGTGCGTGAAGTGACGGCTCCCATAGAAGGCGCGATTTCGGGCGTGGACGGGCTAGAGACTATCCAGTCGATATCGTCGGAGAACCGTTCCATAGTACTGGCGAGCTTCAAGTTCGGCACGGACATGGAAGAGGCGGAGAGCACCATAACGTCGAACTTGAACAGCGTGCGGCTGCCGGCCACCGTGGAAACGCCTAGGGCAAGCCGGATCAGCCCAGACTCGTTCCCGGTGCTCCAGTTCAGCATCATAGGGGACCGCGACATCGAGGAGCTGCAGCAGATACTCGAATCGTCGATACTTCCGGCCATCAGCTCGGTCGAGGGCGTGTTCAGAGTCGAGGTGGCCGGAGAGGTCGAGAGCCGTGTGCTGGTGACCGTAGACCCTGAGAAGCTGCTGCGGAGCGGCATCTCACTGTTCCAGGTGGCTCAAGCGTTGAGCGACAACAGCATCACCCTGCCGGCTGGGACCATTACGGGCCAGGGGCAGACATTCCCAATCAAGGCGACGAACTCGTACCGTTCCCTGGACGACTTGCGCGACCTAGTGGTCGGGATGCCCCTCGGGGCGCAGGGGCCAGCCGCCGACCGGCCGTCCGGTCCGCCGGCGCCCGTCCGGCTAGGGGACGTGGCCGAGGTCACGCTGGGGACGGCTACGGCGACCAGCATCTCCCGCACCAACGGCAGGCCCAGCGTGGGACTGGGAGTAATCAAGGACCCTGACGCCAACACAATCGACGTAACGAGCGCCGTGCTGGAGGCCCTGGACGGCGTGGCGTTGCCCAGCGACGTGGAGATCGTAACGGTCTCCAACGACGGCCCGGCCATCCAGGGTCAGATAAACACGCTGCAGCGGGAGGGGATGTTCGGGTTCATCTTTGCCATCACGGTCGTGTTCCTGTTCATGGTTACCCTGAGGCCTACGGTGCCTCGCGGACTCTTCAATACGCTTCGTCCCACCGTAGTCATAGCCCTTTCGATACCGTTGAGCATCTTCACAGGTGTGCTGCTCATGGACTGGCAAGGGCTGTCACTGAACTTCATGACACTAGGAGGGCTGGCGATCTCCGTCGGCCGTGTCGTGGACGACAGCATTGTGGTGCTGGAGAACGTCTACCGGCACATCCAGGGAGGACGTGAGCGCTGGCGCGCTGCCGTTCAGGCTACGGTCGAGGTCGGGCCGGCGATAACGGCATCCACGCTTACAACCATAGTGGTGTTCGCGCCGCTCGCATTCATACAAGGACTCGTGGGCGCCTTCTTCTTCCCGTTCGCTCTAGCGGTCTGCTTCGCGCTGATTGCATCGCTCGCCGTGGCCCTGACGGCGGTCCCAGTGCTCGGCGCTTACATGCTGCGGCCGGGCGGCCTTCCCGAGGGCACCGGGGAGGAAGACGAGATAGTGGAGCGAGAGACGTGGATGCAGCGGGCCTACGAACCGGTGCTCCGCTGGTCTCTGCGGCACAAAGCCATCACCCTTGTCACTGCTGTAGTACTCACCGTGGGCAGCCTCGGCCTGATGGCATTCATACCCGTCAACCTGTTTTCGTCTGGCGGAGATCGGTTCCTCCAGATAGACATGACGATGCCTCCCGGCACGGCAGCCGACAGGACGGTCGAGGAGGCGGCCTCAATAGAGGCCGAGATAGAGGACATTACCGACGTATACCTGACTACGATCGGGAGTCCCGAGGCGTCTTTCGGAGGCGGAGGCCCCAGCGGCTTCAACCAAGGCAGCATCTTCCTCCGGCTAAAGGGAGACGCCGGAAGCGACATCGCAGCGGATCTGAGACAGAAGCTAGAAGGGGTCCCTGGAAGAACCGTCAATATCACGGAGGTCGTGGAAGGCCCTCCACAAGGAGGCCTTGAAATCAGGGTCACGGGCAACAACTACGACGACATAGCCTCAGCTACGGAGGAGCTCGTTGCCGAGCTTGGGACAATCGACGGCGTTGTCAACGTATCCAGCGACATCAGCGAGGCCAGGGACGAGATTGTCATCGACGTCGACCCAGGCAAGGCTGGCGCCGTGGGTCTCAGCGCCCAGACCGTGGCCTTCCAAGTCAGCCAGTTCCTAGTTGGCCGGTCTGTCGCGGAGGTGGAAATCGACGGGGACAAGATCGACGTAGTGCTTACGGGCCGGTCAGACGACATTACAGACGTAGACAGCGTACGAGGGATGATGATAGCCGGCCCCATGGGCGCGGCGCCATTGGCCGACCTTGCAGAGGTCACGATCCAGAAGGCGCCCGTATCGGTGAGCCGGACTGACGGGCTCAGGTCCGCGACGATAAGCGGCAGTATAACCAGCGAGGACACCCAGGCAGTAGGCATTCTGGTGCAGGAGACGATAGACGAACTGATCCTACCGCCGGGCGTAGAAGTCGAAAGCGGGGGCGTGTTCACCCAGATCGCCGAGGGGTTTCAGGGCATCTTCCTTGCCATGGGCGTGGGGGTGGTGCTGGTGTACCTCGTCATGGTCGTGAGCCTGGGATCGCTGCGAAACCCGTTCGTCATCGTTACGAGCCTGCCGTTGGCGCTCATCGGCGCCCTGGCCGCCCTGGCAGTTACGGGCCGGTCAATGGGGTTGCCAGCAATGATGGGGATCCTGCTGCTGATCGGCATCGTCGTGACGAACGCAATCGTGCTGATAGCGTTCGTGGAACAGCTCCGCGAGAAGGGGCTGAGCGTGTACGACGCCCTGATCCAGGGCGGGCGGGTGCGGCTTCGGCCCATACTCATGACGGCCCTTACTACGAGCTTTGCGCTGCTGCCACTAGCCGCGTTCGTTGGCTCCGAGGGCGGCATCCTCAGTGCGGAGCTGGCGACGGTGGTTATCGGCGGACTCATAAGCTCCACAGTGCTGACGCTGGTCGTTGTGCCGGTGGTGTACACTTTGGCCAACGAGAGCATTCCGGGACTTCTGCGGCGCATCTTCCAGAGGCGCGCCTCGGAGCAGGCTGTAGGGATGGCCTGAGCACTAGACCGGGCACGAGGTCAAGCGAAATTGAACGACAAAAGGACGGTCTTGATAACCGGGGCTGCCGGCCTGATAGGTGGAGTGCTGTCCAGTGCGTTCGAGGGACGGTATGTGCTGAGAAGTTTGGACAGGCGGCCGGCACAAGGGTCCGACTCCGTGGTGGCCGACACGACCGACCCGGAAGCGATTACGCCGGCGTTTCGCGGCGTGGACACGGTTGTGGACCTTGCGGCTGCGTCCGAGATGTACACGCCGTGGGGTCCCGTGTACGCCAACAACATCCCGTCCACTTACAACGTGCTGGAGGCTGCCAAGCAGGCCGGAGTCCGGCGCGTGGTCTTCGCCAGCTCGAACCACGTCACGGGGCTGTACGAGAACGACCCGCCCTACTCCGACGTGGTGGCGGGCCGGTACGACGGTCTGGACCCGGAGACACTATCCAGGATCACCGTGGACATGCCGATACGGCCGGATGGACCGTACGGCATCGCGAAGGCCTTTGGCGAGGCTTCCGGGCGCTATTTTTCAGAGTGCTTTGGCCTGTCGGTGATCTGTCTCAGGATCGGCTCGGTGGTGCGCGAGAACCGGCCCCTTAACATACGCCACTTCGCGACCCTGCTGACCCACCGCGATTTGGCGGAGCTGGTCTCGCGGTGCATCGAGGCGCCGAATAGCGTGCGGTTCGGGGTGTTCTACGGCGTGTCGAAGAACAGGTGGCGTATCCACGACATCGAGAATGCCTGCAAGGAAATCGGGTACTCGCCGCAGGACGACACTGAGACGTGGCGGTGACCTAGTCCGCAGCGGTGTGCCACCAACGCATGAGGAGGCATCATGGCAATGGACAGTCAGGAGCGCTTCCCTTCCAAGGTGCCGAAGCGCAACTACGCCTCCACCAAGGATGAGCAGCTCCGGCAGCTCAGGTCGGACGGCCTTCTCCAAAGGTTCGCCGAGTCGCGCGAGAAGCTGTCGTCGGACCGCTACCGGCCCCTCTACCACTACGTCAACCCCGAGAGCACCCTGAACGACCCCAACGGCCTGTGCTACTGGCAGGGGCAGTACCACCTCTTCTACCAGGCTTACCCTCCGGAGGACAGCACTGGGGCCACGAGGTCAGCGACGACCTGGTGACCTGGGAAGACCTTCCACTGGCGATCTACCCGGGCATTGAGGAGGCGTGCTACAGCGGCTCCACGCTGGTCGAGGAAGACCGGGTCGTCGCCATGTACCACGGCACCAAGGCGGGCAACATGGTGGCGGTAGCCAGCGACCCCCTGCTGCTGAACTGGGAGAAGATCGAGGGCAACCCGGTCATTCCGTTGGTTGAGACGGACGATATGGGGCGGCCGTACAGGGTGTTCGACCCGTGCATCTGGAGGGAGGAGGAGGGCTACTATGCGCTGTCCGGCAGCTACGGGGACGGGCAGATATTCGAGGACTGCCGGGCCATGCCGCACCTGTTCTTCTCCCAGGACCTGAGGCGGTGGGCGTACCTGGGGCCGTTCCTGGAGGGAGACATCTTCACCGCGCCGGGCGAGGACTGCGCGGTGCCCTACTTCTGGCCGATCGGGGACAAGCACATCCTGGTCTTCGCAAGCCACCAACGCGGTTCCCAGTACCTAGTCGGCGACTTCGACAAGGTGCGGCACAGGTTCAGGCCCAGCACGCACGGGCGCTTCAACTTCGGTGCGATGGAGCACGGCGGCGTGCACGCGCCATCGGCCACGCCGGACGGCAGCGGTGGTCTGTGGGTGGTGCATAACGTCAACCACGGCAGGACCGCCGAAGGATGGAACCACGTCATGTCCCTCGTGCGCCGGCTTACGCTTCGCTCCGACGACACGCTGAACATAGAGCCCGTGCCCGCTATCGAGAAGCTACGAACGGAGCACCGGCGGGTCGGCGCGACGCCGCTTCCGGCAAACCGCGAGGTCGAGATGAGCGGCATCCGCGGCGACTCCATGGAGCTGGCGATCGAGATAGACTCGGGGAAAGCGCGGGAGGTGTCCGTCGACGTGCTCCGCTCGCCGGGCGGCGAGGAGCGGACGGCCATCACGTTCCTCAGCCAGGGGGGCATGCGCAAGGGTCCGGGATGGCGCGGGAGGGAACGCGGCGACGCGCTGGTGCTGGACAACTCACGGTCGTCGCTGCTGCCCGACGTGTTCGCGCGCCCGCCGGAGGTGGCGCCGTTCCAGCTAGGGCCGGGCGAGCCGCTGCGGCTGCGGATATTCGTGGACAGGAGCATAGTAGAGGTATTCGCGAACGGGCGGCAGTCGGTGACGCTCCGGGCCTACCCTTCCAGGGAGGACAGCACCGGGGTGTCGGTCAGCGCGGTGGGCGGTGACGCGAAGTTGCTGTCCCTAGACGCGTGGCGGATGCGGAGCATCTGGGAGAGTCAGGGCTAGCCCTAGTCGGCGTCTTCCAACAATCTGCGAAGCCGAGGGAGCAGAGCGGGAATGTCTTCCACGATGATGTTCCAGACCGTGTCATCGTCTATGCCGAGACAGACATGGATGACGCGATTGCGTGCCCCGATTATATTCCGCCAGGGTATCTCCGAATGCGCCTGTCGGACGTGTTCAGGAATACGGGTGGCGGCTTCACCTATGAGGCTCTATATTGCGAAGGGTTGCATCGTATACGAGTCTGTTGTCGACGAAGCCAGATTGGTCCATGTCTCCAGTGTAGGACAAGACCTTTTCACAGAAACCAGTCATATCCCGCACATAGAACCACCACGGGCGCGAGGTCTCTTGGGCGTCAGACATCAACTGCCTCTGCCTCCACGTACGGACGAAGCTCGTCGCGAAGCGCCTTGTGAGTCACAAGGTCCACAGGGTGTTTGAGCAGGTCTTCCAGGTAGAACTGGAGACCGAAAGTATCTCTTTGACGTTGCGGGGCCGTCAAAGCGCACCAGTATGTCAATGTCGCTGTCCTGCGTCGCCTCACCACGCACAGTTGAGCCGAAGACCGCCAACGTTACAACGCCGAAACGCTCAACCAAGACGGTCTTGTGCGCTCGCAGCAGCGACAGCACTTCATCCCTGCTTAGGCACCGATCTGGTCACGTTCGACCTTTGCGTAGGGGATAGCTTCCCAAGCGGGCCGGGTTAGCCGAAGGGGCGCAGGTCCTCGTAGAACCAGGAGGTGGGGAGGCTGACGCGGACCTGGCCTCCCAATCGGCCGGCCTCCGTGGGGTTATCGGCGCCTTCCGCCGGGACGTTGAATGAGAAGCCGAACTGGACTATGACCCTGTCCTGCCAGAGGGTGATGTTAGGATAGGTGCCGCGTGCGGTGTCCGGGGGCAGTTTCGGGGCTATCTCCATGGCGCGGTAGTTGCCGAATGGCGGGGGCTCCACGTACCTGCGGTCGCCTTCGCCGTACTGCGAGAATATGTTTCGCCCGCGCAGCCAGGAGGCGCCGCCGTCCTTGCTGATGGCTGTGGAGAGCCTGTGTCGCTGCACTCCCCGCTCTATCTCGTCGCGGGAGGCCTGGTTCCAGACTACCAGTAGGTCGCCGGTGTCGGGCAGCCTGACGAGGGCGGCCGGGGCCAGCGCGGAGGCCAAAGAGGTGGGCTCCGACTGCGACCAGGACGTTCCGTTGTCGGACGACCACGACTGGTAGAGGCGACCCAGCGGGGTACGCTGGAGCATTAGCAGCAGTCCAGGGGCGGCCTCGGCGACGACGGGTTCGTTTGCGCGCCAGTGGCCGCCGGCGGAGTGGTCGCGGTTGACGAAGAGCTCGCCGCCCGCGGCCCAGACGCCCTTCTTGTCGTTCGTTCTCCAGGTCTGGCCCTCGTCGTCGGAGAAGTGGGCCCAGCAGTACGTCATGAAGGCGTCGTACCCGTGGGGCCCGACGCTGACCCAGTCGTCGCCGTAGGTAGCGCGGCTCCCCTCGACGTTGACCCACATCTCTCTGAGGTGCTCGCCCACGAGGTTGTAGGCGGACACGACCACCCTGCCCGTGTGGGTGACGGTGGCGCCGTGCATGACGGCGTTGTTGAAGGGCTCGGAGAGCATCACCGGATCGGACCAGCTCACGCCCTCGTCCTGGGAAGTGGTGAACCAGAGGGTGTTGCCGTACTGGCCCTCTACCTCGCCCTTCCAGCGCTTTCCCTTGCCCTCGGGGACGGTGAAGGCACCGATGGCGCCGGACTTGAGCCGTTGCAGGTGCATGAGTCCCCTGTGCTCTTCGCCCGATGATGACGCGCGGCGTACGGGTTGAGGCTCGGACCAAGTCTTGCCGTCTCCGGACGAGATGAGACTGCCATCCTGGGTGAAGCCGATCAGGCCGCCATCCTTTCCTTCGATCTTGTTGACGTGGTCCAGGCTGTCTTCGTAGACGAGCTCCGCGTCGGCGGGTATGTAGCGCCAGAGCCTTTCCAAGATGTCAGTTGTCATGTCTCGATCTCCTGTGGGAGTGGGGGCATTGTATGCCATTGGACGGCCATGTGGGGAGTACCGTGTGGTGTCTCCAGAAGCAGTGGCGATGCGTGACAGGGTCGAGGCGGGGCGCATATAATGCGCGCGGCCTTTTGCAGAGGCTATCCCAGCGTATCGAGGAAGACTGCGTATGTCGAAGAATCAACTGCCGGAGTCGAAGATGCCCGAGCTGCCTCCCCGAACCCTGCTCGGGCCTGGGCCGAGCAACGCCGAGCCCAGGGTGCTACGGGCGATGATGTCGCCCGTGATCGGGTATCTGGACCCCGCCTTCATGCTCGTGCTGGACGAGGTGTCCGAGCTGCTGAAAGTGGTCTTCCAGACCGAGGAGAGCGTGACGATGGCGCTATCGGGCACCGGCTCGGCCGGGATGGAGGCGGGCATCAACAGCCTGCTGGAGCCGGGCGACACGGTAATACTATGCGTCTGCGGTTTCTTCGGCGAGCGTATGGCGGACATGGCTGGCAGGATCGGCGCGAACCTGGTGATGCTGCGCTCGGACTGGGGGAAGCCCTTTCCGGCGGAGATGCTGGAGGCCGAGCTGAAGAAGCACGAACGGGTGAAGCTGGTCGCCACCGTTCACGCGGAGACCTCGACTGGGGTTCTGCAGCCGCTCGGCGACATCGCGCGGCTGGCGCAGGAGCACGACGCCCTGTTCATGGTGGACGCCGTGACCTCGCTGGGGGGCACGGAGGTGACGGTAGACGAGCTGGGGATAGACTACTGCTACGCGGCGACGCAGAAGTGCATCGGCTGTCCGCCGGGGCTTTCCCCTGCGGCGCTGAGCCCGAAGGGCCATGAGGCGATTCGAGCGCGACAGCAGAAGCCGGCGTCGTGGTACCTCGACCTGGGGCTGATAGCCAACTACTGGGGAGAGGAGCACGTCTACCATCACACGGCGCCCGTGAGCATGATCCTGGGGCTCCGGGAGGGGCTTCGGATGGCCCTCGAGGAGGGGCTGGAGGAGCGCTACGCCCGGCACGCCCGGCACGCGGCCTCCCTGCGGGCTGGGCTGGAGGCGCTGGGGCTCGGCCTGGTGGTCACGCCGGAGCACCGGCTGAACCAGATAACGCCCGTGTGGATCCCCGAGGGCGTGGACGACCTGTATGTGCGACAGGGGCTGCTGCGGCGGTACAACATAGAGATCGGCAGAGGGCTGGGGCAGTTTGCGGGTAAGGTGTGGCGCATCGGGCTGATGGGGGCCTCGTGCCGGCTTGAGAACGTGATGGCGCTGCTCGTGGCGCTGGAGGAGATACTGCCCGAGGCGGGATTCGAGGTTGGGGCCGGGGCCGGAGTCGGCGCGGCGAGCAGGGCGATGACGACGGCCTGACCGACCAATCTCCAAGGCAGGAGGAGCGGATATGTACATCATAGTTGCGCCGATCCAGATAAAGTCGGGGTTCAGGGACAGGTTTGTCGAGGAGATGATTCTCGACGCCAAGGGTTCGGTGGAGAACGAGCCGGGGTGCCTGCGGTTCGACATCGTGCAGGACGGGGACGACCCGAACCGGATATGGCTGTACGAGGTTTACAAGAACGAGGCGGCTTTCGAGGAGCACACGAAGGCGCCGCACTTCATCAGGTGGCGCGACGCCACTGCGGAGTGGCGGGAGGACGGCCCCACGGGCGCGGGACGCGGCGCCTACAACGTGTGGCCGCCGGACGAGGGGTGGAGCTAGGCTCCGGCGCGGCTATCCGAAGGTCCTTCACGCCGCGAAAGGCGTTTCGGTAGCCCTTGCGAGTAGGTCATCCCCTGGGCAGAGGCAGAGTGACTTCCTCTTTTCTAGCTGCCGAGGCGTAGCCCCCGAGGATGACCTCGGTGGACGCGGCGGCGACGTGGTGGTCGATCTCGGGCTTGCGTCCGGTCTCTATGCAGTCTATGAAGTCCGCCACGTCGGTGACCATGGCGTCGGCCTGGTCGAAGGAGGCCCAGCGCTTCTTGGGCACCGGCGGGTTCTCGACGGCGGTGGAGCCCCACATGGCCATGGGATCTCCCAGGTGCAGCGGCGGATGGGTGTGGTCGGGGTCGTCGTTGTATATCTCAACCCTGCGGCGGTAGGCGTCGAAGGTAAGGGAACCCTCGGTGCCGATCAGGATGATCCGCTGCGGGCCGTTCTGCGGGTGGCTGGTCCAGCCAAAGCGGCCCGACACGATGGTGGCGGTGAGGCCGCCTGACATCCTGATAGCCATGGCGCCGAAGTCCTCGACGTCGACGCGGGCGTGCTGCGCGTGGAAGTAGTTGCCGGTCTGGCAGTAGACGGACTCGGCGCGGCGACCGGTGAGCCAGTGTGCAAGGGCGATGCAGTAGATGCTCACGTCGAACATCTCGCGCTTGGCCTCCACGAAGGTGACCTGCCCCATGCTCTCCCTCTCCTGGCGCACGACGCCGTCCGGGACGGTGCCCGCCCTGCCCTTGGCGAACAGGTTCTCGATGTGGACGGCCTGCAGCTCGCCGACGGCGCCGTCCATGACGGCCCGCTTGGCCGCCTGGGCCCAATGCGATTGGATGGTGGTGAACATCTGGGCCGTTATGCCGGTGTTGTCGGCGGCCTCTACTATGGCGTCGATGTCGGCGATGGTGCTGGCGAGGGGCTTGTCGAGGTAGACGTGCTTGCCGGCCTCCATGCAGCGGACGGCGACGCGGCCACGCCGCTCGACCTCCGGCGTGGAGGAGACGATCTGTACGTCGAGCCTTAGGGCATCCTCAAGGGCGGCCACGTAGGGGATTCCGTGCTCCCTGGCGAGCCTGCGGTCGAGGTCTGCCCTGTAGTCTGAGACGCCTTCCTCGTCGGTGACCGCTACAAGGCGGCACTTGGGGTGGGCGGCGAAGACCCTGGCGTGGCTCTCCTGGTGGGTGCGGCTGCCCCCAACGAGCAGCACTCCGTATTCGGCCAATTCTTTAGCCCCCTACTCTTCGTGGTACAGGGTGCCCCGGCTGCCGACGAGCATCAGGTCAAGCGTCGAGGCGGACTGCGAGCGGGATACGGTGATGATGGCGCCCTGACCCATAGACCACTGCTGCATGTCGGTGACGTAGACCGCACCGGAGCCGCCCAGCCTATGACACTGGCTCGGCTCGGAGCCGAACCATGCCGAGGCGAGGTCGCCCAGTCCGCCCACGGCGTCCTCGAGGCCGTTTCCGACCGGGATCGCGGCAACGCACCTGAGGTACCGCGGGGCGCCCAAGCTGCCCTCGTCGATGGCCTGCTGGACCACGTCTCTCAGGCTCTCCAGGTAGTCCGGGGTCATTTCGCCTAGTACTCCCAACGTGACTGCGGAAGGCACTCTAGCATACCGAGACCAGGGCGTCGAGACGGCTATTCAAGGCGCTGTTGGGGCCTTCCCGCCGAAAAAGTGTCCCATTCTGTTCCATTTTGTTCCATTTCATATCTGGGGCCTCGGGTCTCATTGGGACCGATTTGGAGCGTTTCTGAGACACGAATGGGCACATTTGGAACGCTCTTGGAACGAATGTGGAACAGGGTTGAGGTTGCCGCCGGCTGCGGCGCTGCGGGGTATCGGCGCGAGCGGCGGTGTCTGTGCATGGGGATACAATAGCACGCACGTTCGTGTTCGTCAATGGCCGGGGTGATTGTCGCAGGCGGGGTCGCCTCGCGAACGGGGAGCGGCTGCATGCGGCCCGCGTGAGCAGTGCGCTCTTGGCCAACGTTTTCTCGCAGGCCTTACGCCACGACCAGGACGCTGCTGCCGTGCCGACGCCTACGCTCCTTGATGGCGCCCAGGCGCTCTTTCCTGCACACGGCCACCAGCCGCGTTATGGTGGCGGAGTTTGCGGCAATGACCATCCGGCCACCCGGGGCGATGCGAGAGGCGGCTTGCCGGAAGTGAGTAGCGATCACGTCAGACCCCTCGACGTCCCTCATTTCCGCGACGATGAGGTCGTACTTGGGTCCATCGTCGCCCATCCCCGGCTGATGCTTGGTGGAGAACCTGGAGCTGTCGTACCCATTGAGCAGGAGGTTTCTCTCCGAGCAGCGCAAGGCCAGCAGGTCCCTGTCCAGAATGTCGATGGAGGCTGGCATAAGGGTCTTCGAGAGGACAACCGGAATGTGGCCCTGTCCCGGGTTCAGCACGAGGGCCCTGGTTGGCTGTGCGTCCAGACTTCGCAGGACGTCGATCAACAGCAGCGTCAGATAGCTCAACGAGTCGAATTGGGGAAGTCCGAAGACTGTCTTCATGCTGAACCGGACCTGTCCATGCGAAAAGACAGCCTGAGTGCGATCGTAGTCGCCACGATCAAACGAGCTCGCCGAAAGGCGTGTGGGCCTCTCGACGTGATCAACGGCGTAGATGAACACGGTGTGCCCCGATCTTCGTTTGCTGAGCACGATTCTGGCCCCAGGCATCCCACTGATCACCTCACTTACGAACGGCTCAAGGGGTGAGATGACCACGATGGCTATCTGTCCCTGGTCGCGAACGTATAGCGCCGCGTCTCTCAGCCAAGATGCGATCACCTCTTCATTGGCCTTTCCGGGAAGGTTCGCGGCGATCAGGTCGAAGTCCCTGTCCTCGACATCGTCGAACGCTATGCTGGGGTAGGTCATGGCATCGTCAATGCCGTTCAGCAGCGCGTTCCTAGCGGCATAGGTGACGGCGAGCGCGTCCCGGTCGACCATGTGCAGGACTGCTTCGGGGTTTAAGCCCTTCAGGGCCACGCCGATGGGACCGTAGCCGCAGCCAAGGTCCAGCACTTTCTGAAACCGGGCTCCCGTACGGTGAAGGGTCCGCAATAGAAACTCGGTGCCGACGTCTACTGCGTGGCTGCTAAAGAGGGTCTGTGATACGTGGGACGACAAGTTGAGACCACCGATCCTGAAGGGAACGGTCTTCTTGTAGTAGGTATCTTCGAGATTTCTCACCGGTCTGAGCCTGCGTCAGGAACAGTGGAGAACTTCCAAAGTTGCGCGACCGGGCGTGGCAACAACGCGTCGTGCAGGGCAAGTTTGCGAGCGCCGCCGCTACGCGGCCACAGTCTCGCCCATTCGGGAACGGCCAAGAGAACCCCTTGGCTTCGACAGTCTCTATCGCAACGGATGGCTCGTGGCGGGTTTACAGCTAATGCGCAGACTGGCTACTCCGATTGTGCCAGGGGGCTCAGACTGGAGTGCTCCTGGTAGAGCGCTACGACAAGGACTATGGCCCAGAGGTTCAGCGGTATGACAGCGAGTTTGGCAATCGTGTAGAGGGTCCTAAGGTTATGGAAGTGATCCCCGATGACCAGCAATACGAGCGCGGCGATGCAGACCAAGCCAACCACGATGGCGAGGACCCTGTGGAGGCCTGAATTGAAGCGGAGGTACATGCCCAGCCCAGCGGATCAGCATGACGACCAATCCCAATACGGCCCCCAAGGGGAGTGAGAAGCCACCGATCCTACTTGCCGACATGCCTGCCATGGTCAAGACCCTCCTGTCGCAGATCCGGCGCTTAAGCGGGTAGGCCGCAATATGCGCTATTGGCGATGTGGTGTCAAGTGGGCGCATGACCTCAAGAAAATATGGTTACCGAAGTCGAGAATGTGCCTCAAGACTACAGTTACCCAAGACGGGCAGGTGAATCATTAGCCGGAATCTTAATCATATTCCAAGGCTCATACTCCGGGCAGGGGCGTAGTGTCTCCTATGCGGTCGAGCCAAGCGCCGACGCGCGCCGACATGCTGCGGACCCGATCGCGGTGGGCCGGGTCGTCAAAGAGGTTGCGCATCTCATGAGGGTCGGCGTTCAGGTCGTATAGCTCGCACCGGTCGCCGGGGCTGAGGTTCAGCTTCCATCGGTCGCCGGTAACTACGCCGCGCCATGGCTCCGCAATCATGCGGTTGATCTCAGGGGTGCCGAGATTGCGGTCTCCGACTCCGTTCCATTGCAGAAAGGCCGCGTTCTCGTCCAACTGAGCCTCACCGCGGAGCACCGGGACGCGGCTCTCTCCCTCCAAGTGGTCCGGTACCGGCTCGCCTGCCAGATCCAGCAGGGTCGGCACCAAGTCGATCTGGCCGAAGACGCCGCTGACACGGGTCTGTCGGGTCGACAGCCACGGAACGCAGACCAGCAGTGGTACCCGGGACGCCTCCTCGTACAGGCTGCGCTTCTCCAGCATGCCGTGGTCGCCGGCCATCTCGCCGTGCTCGCTTGTGAAGACGACTATCGTCTCGTCCGCCATGCCGGACTCTTCCAAGGCGCTCATGATTCGGCCAACGTTCCGGTCCACGAGCGTCACGTTGGCGAAGTACTGAGCGCGCAGCTTTCGCCAACCGGCCTCGGTAGTCGTGTCGTGAAGGTCGCCACCCTCGACGCCAAGGGGGTTCAGGTTGCCTACCAAGTAGTATTCCGCCCTGAGACGGTTCACCAAGGCGCCCCGTTCAGGCCGTTTCAGGAACGCCGGCCCCACCTCGACCGAAGCAGGCTCGTACAGTCCGTTCAGCGGCCCCGTGTACGGCGGGTGCGGCTCGAAGAAGCTGACATAGAGCATGAACGGGCGACCGCTACGGGGCGAGTGCGGGTACTCTCGGAGGAAGCGCGTCGCTTCATTACCCAGAAACGCCGCTTGTGTTAGCTCCTCGGATAGCCCGGCGCCAGCCGCCCAGGCCTCATAGTTGACACCGTGCGGAGGCGGCTCTACACCATTGGCGCGCAGGAAGCGGTTGTAATCGGGTTCGACGACCTCGGCCTCCGGCGGCCGCTCACGCAGAGGGTGGGAGCCCTCGATGCTGATCCAGTCCTCGAAGCCGTGCTGAGCGGTCGTATCATCCCCGAGGTGCCACTTGCCGTAATGTGCGCGGACATAGTCGGGCGATACCATCTCCGCAATGGTCCTGGTGTCCGGCCGCAGCGGGATGCCGTTCCTGACGGTGCCTGCCGTCTGGGGATATAGGCCCGTCATTATGGACGACCGCGACGGCGTGCAGACCGGCTGCGTCACGTACGCGCTTTCGAAGACGAAGCTCCGGTCTGCGAGAGCGTCCAAGCTCGGCGTCTCTATCCAGTCGTTGCCGTAGCACCTCATCGAGTCGAAGCGCTGTTGATCGGTGAGGATGAAGAGGATGTTAGGTTGGTCTGGCAACGGCTACTTCCCTCAGGCCCTCCGGACGGGACCAGGTCTGCCCGGCGAACGCGGCGATTTTGCTCCGCGGACCAGAGTTCTCTCGGAGAACGGGGCTGATGGGATGGCGCCTGTGAGCCCCCTCTCCCCCCATGTGTCTTCGTGCGCCAACGCTACGGCATTCAGGAGGTGGCGGTACCCGTCGCTCCCAATGATTCCGCGAATCGATTATACCCCAGAGCCTACCGACCCCGATGAGTGACCAAGGTCAGCACCGCCCCCATGATCGGCGCAGAGGAGACATGGATGGGAACGGGATAGACGCTGATGAATGGGAGTTGGGCTGCCGGTGATATACTCACTGCCCCAGGAGGTGTGGGATGTCAGACGTAAGCTCTGTGGCTTTGCGGTCCGGGGAGCGGATGTCGGTCAGCATCGTGGAGCCGCCCTTGACGGAGTATGCGCGGCGGTCGCCTGAGGGTAGGCTGGTCAACTGGCTGTGGGGGGATATCAAGGACGAGGTGATTTCCGGCGAGATGAGGCCGTGGCTGTACACGCCCTACGCCGTCGGGGAGATCGGGCCGGAGTTGGTGGGGTCGCTCGCCTACTACACGTCGACGCACAACCAGGAGGTGGGGCTGATCCAGTTCGTGGAGACGGCGGAGGCGCACCGGTCTAAGGGCATCATGTCGGCGCTGATGGCGGTGCTGATCGAGAAGTTCAACGCCGAGGGCGGCCTCGCCCTGATGCTGTGCACCGGCAACCCCATCGCGGGGTCGCTGTACGAAAAGCACGGCTTCTGGTACACGATCGGCGACGGGTTGAGGTACCTGGCGCCAGGTGCGGACGACTTCGAGGAGAGCTTCTTCGCCCACAACGGCGCGGCGCACGTCCGCGGGGCGACATTTGCAGACCTGCCCTACGCGGCGGCGCTCTACAACCATCCGGAGCCGGACTGGCTCGTGAAGGACCACCTGACCAAGACGTTCCGGGACATGCGGTACGAGAGCCACTTCGTGAAGCTGATGCGGCGCATCGAAGACGAGCGTGGGGGCTGCCTCGTCCTGGAGAACCCGAGGAAGCGTATCGTTGGGCTCGCGGCATTCGAGCGGATGGACACCTATCAGGAGCAGCACGTGGCACAGCTGAGCTTCCGGGTGTGCCCGGCCTATTTCTGGCAGGCGAGGGAGCTGCTCGACGCGGCGGCGGCGAAGGCCGCCGAGATGTCCATAGGGGTGCTGCAGGTTTACGTCGGTGAGCGGGACGGAGGCCAGACCGACCTGCTGCGCGGTGCAGGGTTCTCCGAGGAGGGGCGGTACCGTGGGCGGCTGCGGGACGGCGACGAGATGGTGGACATGCTGGTGTTCACGAGGCGGGTGTGCGACGACGTGAAGGCCGCGCGGCCCAGCGGCGACTACTACGGCGCCAGGAACCCGTGGATGCTGGAGCGCATTGCCGGGCGCGCGGGGTCAGGTCGGTAGATGGCGCGTGAGCGGGAGACGGTGATGATAACCGGGGCCTCCTCGGGGATCGGGCTCGCCACGGCGCGGCTTCTGGCCGGGGATGGGTACAGCGTCATAGCAACCAGTAGGTCGTTGGACCGGCTGGAGGGCCTGAGTCAAGAGGCCGAAGAACGGGGACTTCCAATCCGCGCGGTGGAGCTGGACATCAACTCGGACGCCTCGGTGGAGAAGGAGTTGCCGGGGCTGATCCGGGACACCGGGGGCATCGACGCGCTGGTGAACAACGCAGGGTACGGGCTGCGGGGGCCGCTGCATAGCGTGTCGACGGAGGAGATCCGGGCCCAGTTCGAGACCAACGTCTTCGCGGCCCTGCGCCTGACGCGGGCGGTGCTGCCCGGGATGGTGGAAAAGGGCAAGGGCACGGTGGTCAACGTCGGGTCGGTGGTGGGGCGTATCGGCATGCCATTAAGCGGCGCGTATTCGGCGAGCAAGTTCGCCCTGGAGGGCATGAGCGAGTCGATGAGGATGGAGCTTTGGCCGCTGGGGGTGAGGGTTGCGATCGTGGAGCCGGGGCTATTCAAGACCAGCTTCCTCGAGAACCAGGTGTCGTCGGAACAGGCCGGCTCGGACACCCTGCCCCACGGCTGCAAGGAGGCGCGGGGCGGGGAGCGCAAGGAGTATGGGCGTTTGGGCGGCGATCCGGTCAAGGTGGCGCGGGTGATACGGAAGATCATCCGGTCGAGGCGGCCGGCGTTCCGGTACGTGGTGGGGCCGGACGCGCGCGCGGCTGTCGTGGCGAAGTGGTTGCTGCCAGAGCGCCTCTACCTGTCGCTGCTGAGCTTGGCTACCCTCAGATAGCGGTTGGCTCGCGGCGGGGCGTTTCCGATGCGACCAGGTTCATGAAGCGGGCGCTCTTGAGGTCCCTCTCCAGGACGTAGGTCGTATAGCTTCGGAGGGCCCTTGCCGTCTCCCGCAGGACGTGGGTAGGCACCTCCAAGGCGTCTACGGCGTCGGGCGGCTCGCGCTGGAAGAAGCGCAGCACCTTGATGGCGTTGACTGAGAGGGGCACCAGCGCGCCTTTCGCGGACGGCCCGCATTCGGCGCAGAGGATGCCTCCCGCCGCAGGGCAGAATAGATGTGTGGCCGGCTCAAGCGCCGCCCTGCACTCCACGCATTCTCTCAGCTCCGGCCCGAACCCAGACGTGTGGAGAAGCTGCACTTCGAAGTAGCGAAGCACCTGGTCGGCCCTGAGGGCGCTCTCCAGCCGTGACAGCGAGCCGGCGAGCAGTTCGAAGAGAGCCAGCGACGGGGAGCGGTCGACGGTGAAGCTGTCTATGAGGTCGGCAAGGTAGAGGGCCTTGCTCACGAGCTCCAGGTCCTCGCGCAGCCGGCGGTAGCTCTGCAGGGTCTCCGCTTCGGCGATGTGGTCCAGCGACCTACCCTCACTGACCGAAACCGTGGCGCGGGTCAGGGGCTCAAGGTGACCGGCCAACCTGCTCTTGGGCCTCCTGACGCCCCTGGCCACGGCGCGCAGCTTGCCGAGGTCGGTAGTGTAGAGGGTGAGTATCCGGTCAGCCTCGCCCAGGGGCATCTGCTTGAGAACGATGCCCTCGGTCTTGTATGTGCGGGGCCTCGCCATGGGCTGTCAGATACTCTGGCGTCCTTCGATGGCCCGTCCCAGGGTGATCTCGTCGGCGTACTCCAGGTCGCCGCCCACGGGCAGGCCCCTGGCAGGGCGCGTGACCTTCACGCCCAAGGGGGCGATAAGGTTGTAGATGTACATGGAGGTCGCTTCCCCTTCGAGGTTCGGGTTGGTGGCCAGGATGACCTCCTGCACGTCGCCGCCCTTGAGGCGTTCCAGCAGGGGGCGGATCTTGAGCTCCTCGGGACCGATGCCGTTCATGGGGGAGATGACGCCGTGGAGCACGTGGTACAGCCCCGCGTAGGCGCCCGTCCGCTCCAGCGCCACCACGTCGAGGGCCTCCTCGACGACGCAAATGCGGGTGCGGTCCCTGTTGGGGCTACCGCAGAGGGGGCACGGATCGGCCTCAGTGATGTTGTAGCACTGGGAGCAGAGGACGATACGGTCCTTGACGGCGAGTATGGCACCAGCGAGCCGGAGTGCGTCGTCCCTGGGCATGCGCACGAGGTGGTAGGTGAGTCGCTGGGCCGTCTTGGGCCCTATGCCAGGCAGCTTGTGAAACTCCTCGACGAGCTGTCCGACGGGCTCGGCGGCAGAGTAGCGGCGTGTGGTCATGAGCTGCGCCCCCGCGCGGCCTCTGCCTGGTCTATGGCGCGCATCAGCGCCGAGGCCTTGTGCACAGTCTCCTCGTACTCGCCCACCGGCGTGCTGTCGTGTACTACTCCCCCGCCCGCCTGCACGTGGGCCACGCCGTCCTTCATGACCATGGTGCGGATGGTGATGGCGGTGTCCATGTTGCCCTTGAAGTCGAAGTAGCCGACGGCGCCGGCGTAGGGGCCGCGCTTGTCGGGCTCCAGCTCGGCGATTATCTCCATGGCGCGGATCTTGGGGGCGCCGGAGACGGTGCCGGCGGGGAAGCAGGCACGCAGCACGTCGTAGCAGGTGTAGTCGCTCTTGAGCTTGCCGGTTACGTGGGAGACGAGGTGCATGACGTGGGAGTAGCGCTCGACGTCCATGAGCTGGGTTACCTGTACGGAGCCGGGCAGGCTGACGCGGCCTATGTCGTTGCGCCCGAGGTCGACTAGCATGATGTGTTCGGCGCGCTCCTTCTCGTCGGTGCGCAGGTCGGCCTCCAGCTCCAGGTCCTCTCCGGTCGAGTCGCCTCGGGGGCGCGTGCCGGCGATCGGGTGGGTGGCTACCTGGCCGTTCTCGACCTGGACCAGCAGTTCGGGGGAGGCGCCGACGATTTGGAAACCGTCCAGCTCCAGGTAGTACATGTACGGAGATGGGTTGATGGCGCGGAGGGCGCGGTAGATCTCGAAGGGGTGGGCTGATGTGGGCCGGTTGAAGCGCTGCGCCACTACGGTCTGGATCACGTCGCCCTCGTAGATGTACCGCTTGACGGCCTCGACCATCTCCTCGTAGTCGGGGCGGGACATGTTAGATATGAACTGAGAGCCAGACGCGCCGCTACCGGCGCTTGACGGGGGCGTGAGGGGCCGGTCAAGCCGGACTACGATCTCCTCAATCCGTCGCACGGCCTCCGCGTACGCGCGCTCGACGCCGAGGTCGAGATGGGCGTGGCTGACGATTCGTATCTTGTGCATCAGGTGGTCGAAGATCATGAAGGTGTCGGTCATCATGAAGACCGATTCTGGCAGGCCCAGCGGGTCCGAATCGGGGGATGGCAGGCGCTCGAAGTAGTTGACCGCCTCGTATGCGAGGAAGCCCACGGCTCCGCCGTTGAACCTCTGGTCCTCGGGCATACCCACGGGCACCCTGTGCTTCAGCGCATTCTCCACGTGGGTCAGAGGGTCCGTGGGTCCGTGGCTTTCCCCCGGCCCCGTCCTGATGACGTCGTAGGGCTCGGTGCCTATGAAGCTGTAGCGGGCGATGCGGTTGCCGCCTTCCACGCTCTCGAGCAGGAAGGAGTACGGGGACCTGGCGACCTTCAGGTAGGCCGACACGGGGGTGTCGAGATCGGCGGTAATCTCGCGGTAGACCGGGACCAGGTTGCCCCGGCCGGCCATGTGGCGGACTTCCTCCAACGTCGGGCGGTACAAGGCTATCTCTCCATCCTCTTCATGCGGCGGGAGCTCCGGGGAGCACGAGACCGATGCGCTCCTTTGCCTCCCTGAGCTTGGGGCCGCTGACGGCCTCGGCCTGCTCCGCCCCTCTCGCCATCAGGGCGTCGAGCTCGGAGAGGTCGTCCATGAGCCGGTAGTAGCGCTGCTGGATTGGGCGCAGCTCCTCGATCACGACCTCGGCGACACGCATCTTCAGGTCGCCGTAGCCTCGGGCGTCGGTGAAGTCGCGCTCCACCTCGTCCTTGCTCTTGCCGGTCACCACCTTGTATATGCCGAGGAGGTTGTTCACCCCTGCCCTAGCCGGGTCGTCCGAAAAGGCTATCTCGCTGCCGGAGTCGGTGACCGCGCGCTTGAAGGAGCGCTCGATCTCCTTCGGCTCGTCCAGCATTGCGACGGCGTGGCCTCGGACGGTTGAGTGGGTCTTCGACATCTTGACGGTGGGGTCGTTCAGTCCCATGACGCGCGCGCCCACCTCCGGGATCATGGGCTCGGGCACGACGAAGGTCTCGCCGTAGAGGCGGTTGAAGCGGCTGGCTATGTCTCGCGCCAACTCGACGTGCTGCTTCTGGTCGCCGCCCACCGGCACCTCGTCGGCGTCGTAGAGGACGATGTCGGCGGCCATCAGCACCGGGTAGTCGAGCAGGCCCGTCGAGACGCGCTCCTGGCCGGCGGCCTTGTCCTTGAACTGGGTCATCCGCTCCAGCCAGCCCAAGGGCGTGATGCAGTTGAGCAGCCAGCATCCCTCGGCGTGGGCGGACACGTGACTCTGGATGAAGAGGGTGCACTGGTTGGGGTCGAGCCCGACGGCGAGCAGCATCGCGGCGACCGAGCGCGTCCTACGGCGCAGGGTCTCCGGATCCTGGGGCACCGTGATAGCGTGCAGGTCGACTATGCAGAAGAAGTTGACCTTCTCGCTCTGGCGCTCTGCCCATCCCTTCATGGCGCCCAGGTAGTTGCCCAGGTGTAGCTCGCCTGACGGCTGTATGCCGCTGAATACGCGCTTCCTGGTCTCGGCCACGAGTCCGGTTGCGGCGGCGCTTGCTTCTTGTGTCTGCAACATGAGCAGTCCTCCTGACGCAAAAAGCCCCGTCCATCGAGGGACGGGGCTTTTCGTGGTGCCACCCTGCTTCGCCGCCTGCGTCTCCGCCAACGGCTTCATCGTAACGGGCGCATGCGTGTCTGCGCATAGATGCCCTAGGCTCTGATAACGGCGCCCAACCCGTCCACGCCTACGCCCCGTCGCGGGGGTTCGGATGGAGGCTCCCGGGTCCATTCGGCCTCTGCGCCGGCGCCGGCTCGCAGCTTACCCGGCTCTCTGAGCTTCGCTGGAGGCGTACTAGTCCCGATCTCAGCCTGTCGGTATGTTTCGAACAGAAGTCAGTATAGGGGGGCCTTCCGATTGGTGTCAAGCATGACTGCTTGGCAATGGAAGTGCATAATGTTGCCGCGCCTTGGTACGGCTTCGTAGGAGTTCTACCTGCGTTAATATAGGCGGGCGACGTCAACGGGACGAATCGCTACAGTGACTTGGTTCTCATCGAGGTAGTCAGCGAGGGCAACGTTAACATTGTGCGGATCCTGGTCGGTGCTGGAGCCTGGCAGAGAACGGGTCAAGGTCTAGGCGGACTGGCGACCTGGAGGACCTGCGGCATGGGCGATAGGAATACCGGACGCCTGGCATGGGGCGCGCTTTGGAAACTGGCTGTTTGTGCACTTGTCCTGCCGGTGATCTTGGCCTGCGGCATCTTTGGAGGCGACCCAGCACCGACCCACGCTCCCCAACTGGTCTCCACCAGTATCCTCACGCCGACACCTACACCATACCCGACAGCGACACCATATCCGTCGTCCACTCCCACGGCTGTACCTACTGCATCACCAGAACGCACATCCACGTCTATCCGCGACACTGACCGGGAAGCCTTGGTCGCGATCTACAACGCCACAAACGGAGAGAACTGGGCCAAGCGACAGAACTGGCTGAGTAATGCCCCAATCGGCACGTGGCATGGTGTGACAACGAATGCCAGCGGAAGAGTAGCTGAACTGGATCTCTCTGATAACCAGCTGGTTGGAGAGGTACCGTCCGAGCTCGGCAACCTCGCTAGCCTGCAAGAACTGTACCTACATGACAACGAGCTGAGCGGAGAGGTACCATCCGAGCTTGGCAGCCTCGCTAGCCTGCAAGAACTGTACCTCGCTCAGAACCAGCTGAGCGGAGAGATACCGTCCGAGCTTGGCAACCTTGCTAGCCTGCAAGAACTGTACCTATGGGGAAACGAGTTGAGCGGAGAGATACCGGCCGAGCTCGGCAACCTCGCTAGCCTGCAAGAACTGTACCTCGCTCAGAACCAGTTGAGCGGAGAGATACCGGCCGAGCTCGGCAGCTTGACCAACCTGCACGTATTGGTTTTCTTTGAGAACAAGCTGAGCGGAGAGATACCGTTCGAGCTTGGCAGCTTGACCAACCTGCAACTGTTGGAGCTCGGTGAGAACCAGCTGAGCGGAGAGATACCGTCCGAGCTCGGTAGCCTGACCAACCTGCAAAGGTTGGTCCTCTTTCAGAACCAGTTGGTTGGAGAGATACCGGCCGAGCTTGGCAGCTTGGCCAACCTGCAACTGTTGTCCCTCGCTGAGAACCAGTTGAGTGGAGAGATACCGTCGGAGCTTGGCAACCTCGCTAGCCTGCAAGAACTGTACCTCTCTCAGAACGAGTTGAGCGGAGAGATA
Source organism: Dehalococcoidia bacterium (assembly GCA_965262055.1). Lineage (GTDB taxonomy): Bacteria > Chloroflexota > Dehalococcoidia > Lucifugimonadales. The sequence goes on along the minus strand of CBDHEI010000002.1, from coordinate 2,810,398 downwards.
CCCTCCGCGCTTGGCAACCTCGATAGCCTGCAAAAGTTGTACCTATGGGGAAACGAGCTGAGTGGAGAGATACCGGCCGAGCTTGGCAGCTTGACCGACCTGCAAGTGTTGGATCTCTCTGAGAACCAGTTGATTGGAGAGGTACCGTCCGAGCTTGGCAGCTTGACGAACCTGCAAGTGTTGCACCTCGGTCTGAACCAGCTGAGCGGAGAGATACCGTCCGAGCTCGGCAACTTGACCGACCTGCAACTGTTGGGCCTCGGTCTGAACCAGTTGAGCGGAGAGATACCCTCTGTGCTTGGCAATCTCGCTAGCCTGCAAGAGCTGTACATCCAACAGAACCAGTTGAGCGGGGAGATACCGTCCGAGCTTGGCAGCCTGACCAACCTGGAAGTGTTGTACCTCGGTCAGAACCAGTTGAGCGGAAAGGTACCGTCCGAGCTTGGCAACTTGACCAACCTGCAAGAGTTGTACCTCTACTACAACCAGTTGGGCGGAAGGGTACCATCCGAGCTTGGCAACTTGACCAACCTGAGACTGTTGGCCGTATCTGATAACAATCTGGTTGGGTGTGTTCCCGACGGATGGAGGAACGTGCCGGTAAACGACATTCACACCGCTGGCCTTCCATTTTGCGAATCGGAGTAAGTAGTTAAACTTATCCCTTTGGGAATCGACCTCCACCGCGTGGCGGATGGTGGAGGCGTCTTGATTGCCCCACCCACCCACCCCCAGCAGGGAATCGTGGGGGACACCCCCACTCCCCCGGCAAAGGGGCTCCGCCCCTCTGCACACCCCGACGGGTTCCGAGCACGTGGTTGGCGCATCGCTAGGGCCCGGAGGAGGAGGTTGGCAACGGGGCTCTACGTACCCGGAGCCAACCTGGAACTGGTCGGCTCCGGGGCTGGGTTCGGGCGTTTGTGATACGATTAACGAACCCTTTTGACGGGGTGATACGAAGGGGGAGGCAATGGGCGAGCGGATACTGGTCGCTGTCGCGTGGCCTTACGCCAACGGGTCAATCCACGTTGGACAGGCTGCGGGCGCCTACGTGCCTGCGGACATATTCGCGCGGTACCACAGGCTGAAGGGCAACGAGGTCCTGATGGTGTCCGGGAGCGACTCGCACGGCACCCCCGTGACCCTGGAGGCCGAAAAGCGCGGGGTTTCGCCCGAAGAAGTTTTTGGACAGTACCACGCGGAGTTTTTGGACAACTGGGACAGGCTGGGCATCAGCTTCGACCTGTTCACCTCGACGCACACCGAGAACCACCACGAGGTCGCGCAGGATATTTTTACAAGACTGCACGACGCCGGGTACATCTACCCGGGGGTGATGCACCAGCCCTACTGCGACACGGACGGGCGGTTCCTGGCAGACCGGTACGTGGAGGGGATATGCCCCCACTGCGGCGCCGACGGGGCCCGCGGCGACCAGTGCGACGCCTGCGGGCGGACGCTCGACCCTCGCGAGCTCGTGAACATGGCGTGCCGCCTCTGCGGCGGCGAGCCGAGGATCCGGGAGACGGAGCACTTCTTCCTGAAGCTGACCTCATTCGAGGAGGGGCTGCTGAACTGGGTGCGAGAGCAGGAGCACTGGCGCCCCAACGTGCGCAACTTCTCCATCGGGTACCTGGAGGGCGGGCTGAAGGACAGGGCTATTACCCGCGACATCGAGTGGGGGATCCCCTTGCCCCTCGACGGGTACGACGGGAAGCGGATATACGTCTGGTTCGAGGCGGTAATTGGGTACCTATCGGCCTCGAAGGAGTGGGCGGCCCGCAACGGAGAGCCGGAGCGGTGGCGCAGCTTCTGGCAAGAAGAGGAGTGCCGGTCGTACTACTTCATGGGGAAGGACAACATACCCTTCCACACGATCATCTGGCCTGCGATGCTCACTGGCTACGGCGGGCTGAATCTGCCCTACGACGTTCCCGCGAACGAGTACCTGAACCTAGAGGGGTTGAAGCTCTCCACCAGCCGGGACTGGGCGGTGTGGCTGCCAGACTATTTGGACAGGTACGAGCCCGACCCGCTCAGGTACGTGCTGGCCGCGAACATGCCGGAGACCAGCGACTCCGACTTCTCGTGGCGCGAGTACGTGCGGGCCAACAACGACGAGCTGGTCGCCACGTACGGGAACTTGGTGCACCGCGTGCTTACAATGTCCCACCGCAACTTCGACGGACGGGCGCCTGAGAAGGGGCAACTCCAGGCAGAGGACGAGGCGCTGCTGGCGGCGGCGCGAGCGCGGCTGGACGAGACGGACGGGGCTATATCGAGGTGCCAGTTCCGCGCGGGGCTGGGGTCTGCCATGGGCCTCGCGCAAGAGGCGAACCGGTACCTAGACCGAAAAGCGCCGTGGCGGCAGATCAAGACGGACAAGGCTGCCGCAGCCACGACGCTCTGGACGGCGATGACGGCGGTCAACTGCCTGAAGGTCGCTCTTGCTCCCTACCTGCCATTCAGCTCGGAGAAGCTGCACGCGATGCTGGGCCTCGAGGGCTCCCTGGAGGACGAAGGCTGGCGCTGGGACCCTGACGCCATCGAGCCGGGGCAGCCTATGCCCAGGCCGGAGCCGCTGTTCGCCAAGCTGGACGAGGCGGTGATCGAGCAGGAAACCGCGCGGGTGCATGGCTGAACAGCGGGTCGCGGCGGGTGCGCCCGGTTGAGAAATCCACACGTACATGAGGCGAGCGGACATGAGGGAAACTGCGGTCCTTCCTGACCAGCTGGAGCGGCTCTATGAGCCTATCCAGGAGCAGCTCGAACGCGTCAGGAAGGGGCTTCGCCGGCTCGCCAGCGACCAGGATGAATACCTGGCCGAGCCCCTAGAGCACATCTTGCAGACTACGGGCAAGGGGCTCAGGCCCGCGGTCACGCTCCTGGCGGCGCGGCTGCATCCCAACGACGGGCGCAACGCGGAGCTGATGGCCGCAGCAGTGGAGCTGCTCCACGTCGCGTCGCTGATCCACGACGATACGGTGGACGACTCGGACCTGCGGCGCGGCTTCGCCACGGTGTCGAGCCTATGGGGAAGGAACGTGGCGGTGCTGGTGGGCGACTACGTGTTCGCCACATCGGCGACCTACGTGTGCGACACGGGCAACGTGCACGTGATACGCAGGTTCGCGGAGACGATCATGTCGCTCGCGAGCGGCGAGCTCCAGGAGATGGCCTCGGCCTTCCAGACGACCCAGGCGAGGGAGGCATACCTGAAGCGCATCTACGACAAGACGGCATCTCTCTTTACGACCGCCGCCGAGTCTGGCGCAATCCTGGGGGGCGCGGTTGAAGACGAGGTGACGGCGCTGAAGAGCTACGGCTACAACATGGGCATGTCGTTCCAGATCGTCGACGACATCCTCGACTTCGACGCAACCAGGGAAGAGGTCGGCAAGCCGGTGGGCGCCGACCTGGCCCAGGGCATCATGACGATGCCCACCATCATCGCGGTCGAGACGGGCGAGGCCGAAAACCCGGTGCTGCAGTCGCTCAGGCGCCCCGGAGACGACGAGATCCTGGCCTTGGCTGTCAAGACGGCGCAGGACCCGGCGATAATCGACCAGTCGTACGCCGTAGCCGACAGCTACTCCATGGCCGCTGTCGAGGCGCTGGCGGTGCTTGATCCGAGCCCGGCGCGCGATTCGCTGGAGCAGATCGCCCGCTACGTCGTTGCCCGCCGCTACTAGGACGAGGTAGTCCTGACATGCACGGGACAGGCGGCGGGGCCGCGCACTCCCCTCCCCGTATCACGGTAACCGGCGTGCTCGGTATTCCGGAGATCGAGGCGGGCGTCCGGCTTGGGGCGCTGATCGCCGAGGCGGCTGCCCTCCAGGGTGACTCACTCGGGGACGGGGATGTCGTCGTGGTCACACAGAAGGTGGTGTCCAAGGCCGAGGGGAGGCTTGTGCGCCTCGACTCTGTTGCGCCGTCGCCCTATGCGGTCGAGCTTGCGGCGAGCAGCGGACGCGACGCCAGACTGACTGAGCTGGTGTTGCGGGAGAGCGCGTCGGTGGTGAGGGTGGACAGGGCCAGAGGCATCATGATCACGGAGACGAAGCACGGCTTAATCTGCGCCAATGCCGGCATCGACTCCTCCAACGTGGCGGGGGACGACGTCGTGTCGCTGCTGCCGGAGGACCCGGACGAATCGGCGCGAGGGATCCGCGCGGAGATACAGCGGGAAACCGGCAAGACCGTTGCCGTGATCGTATCGGACACCTTCGGCAGGCCGTGGAGGGAAGGCCAGACCAACTACGCAATCGGGGCCGCCGGTATCGACCCGCTCGTGGACTACAGGGGGGGCATAGACGCTGTGGGGAAGCCCCTGAAGGTAACTATGATCGCCGTTGTCGACGAACTGGCCGCCGCCGCCGAGCTAGTCATGGCCAAGACGGCGGGTATCCCTGTCGCCATAGTGCGGGGCTACGAGTACCAGGAGACGGACGGGACGGCGCGGTCGCTGCTCCGGGAGCGCTCCCTGGACCTGTTCAGGTAGCGGGCCGGCTGCCAGAACATCATCCAGACCCTTCCTGTCCTGGAAGGGGGAGAGATCTGTTTAGCTGAGGTGTCGCAGGGATGAATCATAGACTGGACTGAAACGAGCATTTCAAACAGGTTGCCGTGAATTGGCTGTCGAAGGGCGACGATAACATTTCGTTAGAGCCAGACATGCTCATGTTGTTCGGAAATCCTGACCTGTTTCAGGAAAACCAACTCATCAGCCTTTTCGAACACGTCTCACCGGCCGGCGTCTTTTTCAAAGCGACATACGGTGGCTGCTCATTGACTTATTGCCGTCCGCTCTTTGGTGCACCAATCGTGGCACTGAAGTCACCTAGAGAGGCTGTTCCACTTGGGAAACCAGTCGAATGACCGCCAACGGTGTCAAACGCCAAGAGCTGTGATCCCCAATCCCCCAGGCTATGTTGGAGTGACTCCAAGTCCAGTCACGGAAGGGGTTGGAATGCAGGTCACCCAGCAGGACATAGCCGACGCTGCCACGGACAACGGCCTGTTTGGTGCCGCGCTGTGCGTCCACTCGTCGCTGAGCTCCTTCGGGCACGTCAGCGGCGGAGCGCGCGCCGTCGTCGACGGCATGCTGGACGCAGGCTGCACCGTCATGGCGCCCGCGTTCTGCTATACCTTCGCCGCCACCCCGCCGCCCGGGCGGTGGCTGCCCCACAACGCGTGGGACTACGGCGACGGCCCGCCCGTGGTCTCGTCGGAAGTCTACACGCCAGACCGCAACGACATCGACGACTCTATGGGGGCCATTTCCGCCGCGGTAGTCGAAACGCTAGGCCGGTCGCGCGGCAATAACCCTCTGAACTCCTTCGCCGCAGTCGGACCGATGGCGGGCAAGTTGACCGCCGGTCAGGCGCCGCTGGACGTATACGCGCCCCTCAGAAGGCTAGATCGACTTGGCGGCTACGTCGTGATGATGGGAATCGATCTGCAAAGCATGACCGCGCTGCACTTGGCTGAGCAGATGGCGGGGCGAGTACTCTTCCGCCGGTGGGCGAACGACCGCGGCGGCGAGGTCATCGAAGCGGAGGTCGGTGGATGCTCACGGGGTTTCAACAACATCGAACCGGCACTCAGGCCGATCGAGCGCCGAGCCGCCGTAGGCAACAGCCTTTGGCGCATCTTCCCCATCGCGGCACTGCTCCAGCGGGCCTCGGAGGCGATCCGTAATCGGCCCGAGATCACCCGGTGCGACGACACCGAATGCAGGCGATGCGACAACGGCATAGTGGGCAGTCCGATTTTGGAAGGTGCGCAGTCGGCACAAGCCTAAACGTGGAGGACTGACCAATGGCGAACGGTCTCCCGGTGCGGCACTGGACCAAGGCCTAATGAGAGGTCCAGAACGAACCTTAAGGCGAAGGTTCCTGTGAACCAATTGACACGCACTCAGGCTGAGGGGACTCAGGGTCAGGAGAATCAGGGTCTGAGGAATCATCGTCGATGGGTAAAGCCAGCGTGATGTCCACGTTGTTGTCCCTGTCGATAATGACCTCTTCCACGAGCATCTGGAGATAGTCGTGACGCTCCTCGAGGGTCACCTCGTCCAGGCCCTGGCCGAACTCTCTCGCCCAGGTTAGGACCTCCTCCATCAGTCGCCGCTTTTCAGCTCCACTCGTCTCCTGAACCAGATAATCGTCCAGCTTCGCCCTGGCGCTCTCAAGCCGCTCGGTGATGAACCTACGCTGAAGGTCGAGTTGGGCCTCAGTGATCTTCCCAGACACGAACAGCCTGATGGCGCGGTCCTCTTCCATCTGGATGCTCCGCAGGTCTCGCTCGGCCTGGGCGATCTCCTCCTCCATTCCGACGCCATCCTGAGAATCGAGGTCGGCGATACCGGCGACGATCAGATCGGGGTTCTGGAGTACCCGCTTCACCTCGCGCCATATCGGCTCCTCCAACTGCTCAGCCCGGATGTAGGGCTTCTCCCGGCAGCCCAGGCGCATACTCTGCATCCCGTTGCACATGTAGTAGCGGCGGGGAGTGGGCAGGTCGTAGGTGTAAGCCTTGCCCTTGCGAACGCTGGTGGTTGTCCAACTCGCCCTCGCATGGAAGTTGCGGCCGCACTCGCCGCATTTCAGAAGGTGCTGCAACAGGTAGACCACCTTGGTATTCCTCTTGGCTTTCGTGCCCCGCTGCTTCTTCAACTTCTGCGCCCGTTTCCAGGTCTCATCGTCGACCACCTGCGGGACCGGAATCTCAATCCAGGTGTCCTTGGGTTGGTCGTAGACCTTCATACCGTCCTCGGTAGAGACGTGGCGGTACCTTCCGTAGACCCAGGTGCCCGTGTAGGTGGCATTCCCCAAAATGTGGTGCACGCGGGACTGAAGCCACAGCATCTTGCCGGACTGCGTGGGGACCCCCTCGTCGGTCAGCCGCACGGCAATCGAGTAGGACCCCATCCGCTCATCGACGTACATGCGGAAGATGCGGCGGACGACCTCCGCCTGCTCCTCAACCACCTCAAACCTGCCGTCGTCCCCGATGCGGTATCCGTAGGGGACGCCGCCGGTGGGCACCCGTCCCTGCTTGGCAGTCCCCCGCTTGCCCATAGTGGACCGCTCCCGGAAGTTGTCCAACTCTATCTTGCCGATGGCCGCCATGAGTCCGAAGGTCTTCATGTCGATGGCGTCCAAGACGGCTTCGAGCCGAATCTGATGGGCCTCGACGACCTCCATGAGGGCGGCGGCGGGGTACATGCCCCTGCTGAGGCGGTCGGACTTCCAGCACACGATGGTATCGAAGCGTCCGCGTCTGGCGTCGGCCAGCATCCGCTGGAACTCGGGCCGCTTCTTCGACCAGCCCCGGCCCACCTCCTGGTAGCGGGCGGTGATGGTCAGTCCCTTGCTCTCGCAGTAGGCTTCCATGTCGCCCGTCTGCTCGGAGATGGAGGTCTTGTCCTCCCCGTCCTGGCTCTTGTCCGAGACGCGGGCGTAGATGGCCGCCCGGTTCGCCTCCGTCTTTCTATCGGTGATTCTCGCCATTGCTGCCTCCTTTCCGACTCCCTGAAATCAAAAAGACCCGCCTCCTGTCGGGAGCGGGTCTGCGAGTAGTACAATGCTACTGCATCACCTGTCCAATCAGGTGGCGCCACGGCCCGGGGTGTTTGCTGCATCGCCGGGCCAACTTTCGCTCCCATGATACCGCGATTGGGGGGCCGGCGTCAAAGCGCGTCACCCGCCAGTAGGTCAGTCATTCGCTACCACCCCGCCGGTTTGGTTATAGTTCCGATCCCGTCAGTCAGCGTGTCGGGAAGCTGGCTCCGTCTCAGGTGGCTCTTCCACAGGCGCTTGACGTAGGTCGCGGCGTCCGCCAGCTCCCTCGGACTGCTGTTCCTGGGGTCCGGGTTGACCAGCGTGACCCGAAGCCCCAGGTCGTCCCGAACGTAGCGCATCGCCCCCGCAAAGTCCGCGTCATTGGACACGACGACCGCCTGCTCGTACTCCCCGTTGAACCCATCGACCAGGAGACGGGTGGCGAGGTTCACGTCCGACCCCTTCTCCTCCGAGTCCCTCACCAGGACGTAAGACGGCAGCCCCGTCACAGGCTCCGCCAGCGGACGGCGCTTGACGCCGGACCGGAAGACGCCGTAGTACGTGTCGAATCCAGGCAGCGTCGCCAGGGCTCTCAGGTAGACGAGCTGGCGACGTGGCTGATTGGGATTACCGGGACGGGCATCAAGCCGGGCGGTGAAGTAGCAGACCCGGTTGATCGAGTCTTGGGAAAAGAGCGTCTCGGCCAGCCTCCGGAGGTCCAGCCACCTGTAGGGCGTGTCCTTCAGGGCGCGGTAGTAGAGATTGAAGCCGTCGATGTAGACGTTGGTGATCAATCGCTACTCCCATACAAAGACAGAGACCGCCCCGGAGGACGGTCTCGACCCTACCGGCGAAGCGATAGGGGTGGTAGAAGAAAAATACCACGAGCGGCGGCGGCTGTCAACGCTCGATGCCGGTGATAGCCCGTGCAGCTGTGGGTTGCCCAGACCTCTGTCGTTCGACTTCACCCCCACCTCACACCCCACAATGTCCCTCGCACTCGTTTCCGAACCCGTCTCGCAGCCCGTCCTCTCCCAGGTCCACCTCATCAAGGGCGACCGCCTCGGCCAGGGGCATCCGCAGGGAGTGCAGGTACGGCGTCTTGTCCAGTGACAGCCCCTCCCGCAATCTGGCGTCGATCTCCACCGCCTCGGCGAACATCTCCGGCCACCCCCGATCAGGTCGGGGGCAGGCTCTGCGCTTCGTCTCCACCCATCTGTGGCGGGACTGGAAGGGGCAGGCGACGCAGGCCGAGCGTTCCAGGGGCCTGTCGTAACGCTTCTTCCACCAGTTCAGGCAGTCGCTGCGGGACATCCCCTTCTCGATGAGCGGGTAACGGTTCGTCATCCACCGGTCGCGGGAGGTCCTCATGCGTATGGCCTCGTCGGTGGAGATACCGAGCCACAGCTCGACGGTGGTTCCGGCGGGGACGCGCTGCCGGGGTCTCAGGCCCAGCAATTCCCTTATCCTGCGTCTGATGGGCCTGATCTTGTAGTTGTCGGTGCACTGCCGCCTGCCGATGCCGTCGCCCTCCCCGTCGCCTCCCTTCAGGTAGACGGGTATGTCCACGTAGTTTCGGGAGTCCGAGTGGTTGGTGAGGGCCTTCACATCCTCGCGGAGGCTGCGTCCGTTGTCCACGACGTACAGGGGGAAGCTCAGCCGGTCTTTCAGCCACGCCAGGTGCTCGTAGATGCTGGGCGGCTCCCAGCGGGTGTCGGCGAATATGGCGCAGTCGGGGATGCGGTCGAATGCCCCCTCGTTTGCCATGAGCGCCATGACGGAGGACTGGACGCCTCCGCCGAGGCTGAGGACGGTAAGAGACGGTTCGGGCTTCATCATGCCTCCGCCTCGGTGGTGTCATCAGCTTGCGGGTCGCTCGGGGGAGTGTCCTCGCCGTGCGCGGCCTGCCTGTCCCTGGCGGCGTGCTTGATCATCAGGGTGATGATGCGGCGCAAGCGGTCCCGGGCGTCGGGTGCGGGTCTGGAAGAGACCCTGATGACGCCTATCTCAAAGGCGTCGCCACGGGGCTTCCGCCGCCTGTTCTGTTCATTCTTTCCGGTGGTATCTTTCATATTGCGTAGTCGCAGCGGCGTCTGGTGGGCCGCTGGCCTCTCGACACGGGATTGCGGCTGGGCCGCCGGCGCCGACGGAACGGGCGAGCGCCGGCGGCATCCAGCCGTCTCAGGCCCCGCCGTGCCGCCGTTGCGCCTGCGCCCGGCGGGGCCGCTGGTCTAGCTGTGCTCCTTGAAGAAGTTCATCTGGAAGCTCTCGGTCACGAGGATCGCCATGCCTCCGGGCATCCGAGCCGCGAAGCGGAAGAGGGCGTGCATGGCCCAGCCGCGGGGCTCGACGCCGTTGCGCCACCGGTGGACCAGCTTGGGGTCCACGCCGATGGCCCTGGCGAAGGCGGCCCACGTGAGGCCGCTGACCTCGTGCAGCCGTTCGAGGCGCTTGGGGAAGTCCTCCGCCAGCACGGCGGCCTGGAGGGCCAGGTCCTGTTCCTCGTCGAAGGTCTGTTCCGTGGTCCCGTCGAAACGGGACGAATCGTTATGGTTCGTCATCTCTATCCTCCATAGTGAAAAGTTGGTCGAAGTCGTCGAAACCCAGGGCCTTGAGCATCCGGCGGCGAATGCGACCGGAGGGTGTGCGCCCCGCGTTGACCAGCATCGAGATGTAGCCGGGGCTGACCCCGACCTCCCTGGCGAGCCAGTTCTGGGAGCGGTTCAGCAGAGTGAGCCGTTCCCATAGGGCCGCCGTGTTGAGCCGGACAACGGTCCGTCCACCACGCCTCCGGGGGCCTTTCTTCTTGTTGTGGTCGTCTTGCGAACGCATGGCTCTTCGTCTCCTCTGGGGGAAGGGAGCGCGAGCCGTCGCGCCGCTTCCCCGATGTCAGTCGTTGGTCATTGCGGCGGCATGGCCTGGGGGGACTGCCAGTCGCCCGGGGCGCGCCATGCGCGTCCCAGCGGCCCCATCTGCTCGATGGCGGCCCTGTGCGACACCCACAGGGGCACCGTCACGCCCTTCGCCTGTATCTCGTCCCGCGCCAGGCGCAGGAAGTGGGTCTGGACGATCTCGTCGTCGAAGACGATGAGGACGGAGGGCCGCGTGCCGTGGTCGTCGGTGGGCCGGTGAGAGGAGAAGTAGCGCAGATAGGGGGCGAGGCGCTCCGACATGGTCGAGGGCCGCACGGCCCTTCGCTCCCACTCCAGCAGGAAGGGCCATGTGGTCTCGTCCTTTCTGAGGACGCCGAAGGCGTCGGGGTTGACCGAGCGCATCCCGTCGCCGTGCTTGAAGTGTCGTGAGGCCCTGCGGGGCGGGTCGACCTGGGAGACCTCCCAATCCAGGAGTCCCGCCTGCACGGTCATGGCCGCAAGGAAGGAGTGGACGGCTGCGGTGTGCTCGACGTTCCTGAGCAGCTGGCGGCTCCTCGCGCCGGTCACGTTGTCCCAGACGAATGGGGTGCCGGGGAACAGTGGAGCGGCGCTCCACCGCTTCTTCGCGACGGCCACGGACGTCCGGTCCCTGCGGGCCAGGAGGGCCAGGGCCCGGTCGGTGAGGGCCATGCGCCCGCTTCCGGCGATGGGCCGGGTGACGAGGCGGAACCCTTCGAGGGGGGGTGACGATCTGGGAGGCCCTGGGGACCGAGATGGCCATCAGTCCGGCCAGGTCCGTCAAGGTGATCCAGGGCCAGTCGGATATGAGGTCGAGGGCGCGCTTCTCGGCGGGCTTGAGGGTGGCGGGCAGCAGATAGTCGGAGACCTTCCACCCCGGACCCTCGACGGAGAGGTCGGCTGGGAGCGAGGCCACCTGTGGCTCGTCCTCCTCGGGAAAGAGGCTTCCCTTCTCTATCCGGTCGAGGACAGAGCGCAGCTCGACGGAGGCGTTGACCGCGGGCGGGCTCCACACCGGGTCGTCCGGCGACGCCGCGACCGCCTCGCGTTCGAGGGCGAGATAGAATGGAACGGGGGCGCCGGCCAGCGTCCTGCGGACGTGCCTGAGCCGCACGTCGTCGGCCATCAGCACGAGAACGGCTCCGGGGAGCGGCCCCTGGCGCAGCCTCCACATCCGGTTGGAAAAGCCGGTCCTGTCGGCGGTGAGCCCCTGCCTGACGATGCCGACGGTGCGGCCGCCGGGAAGCTCGACGGCGGCGTCCAGGGTCGAGGCCCTGTACCACCGGAACCGTATGGGGTATGCGACGCCGGAGACGGCGACCGCCAGCCGGTAGATCGCGGCGAGGGAGTCGAGCCGTCCCATCAAGTTGCGCCGCCACTCGGCGGATACGGGGCGGTCGCGTACGAGCTCGTCCAGGGAGGTCTCCTCCTCCTCAGCCAGCCGCCGGAGCCCGGCGGCTGTGAGGTGGAACCTCTGGGTCGAGGAGGGAAAGAGGGGGGGTGGCGTGGGGCACGGCGGCGCAGAAGCCGCCCGAGTCCAGCTTGTCGACGGCCTCGTGGACCGCGGCCTTCGACCAGCCGGTGACGGCCACCATCTCCGTCCGGTCGAGGAAGGGCATTCCCGCCAGGGCTCGGAGGGTCTGGGCTTCACATCCTTCAGTTCTCACTGCTCGGCCTCCTCTTCCGCCGCGTCCTTACTGGCGGCCTTGTCTTCCGTTTCCTCGCCGTCCTTCTCCAGGTCGGCGGCGCGGTCCTTGAAGTCCCGGACCTTCTTCTGGGCGGCTGCCCCGGCGTCCTCCAGGTCCTGGGCCGTCAGGGTGTATGCGGAGGCAGCGCTGCGGATCTGCGCGGCGACGGCGGGGTCTCCGTCCTCCGGCTTTCTGACCATCATCGAGAAGGCGGGCATCCGCTCCTTGCCCACGGTGGCCCTGACGTAGCAGTGGTGGACCGGCAGCGACGTGATGTCGTCCTCGGTCACGCGTTCCTTGCCCAGCTCCCACACCAGCTGCCTTGCGTCGTTGCCGGCCACCTGGAAGACGGCCAGGCATCCGACGTTGGCGAGCAGGGTGTCCCGCATGGTGCGGGAGAGGTCGTCGAGCTTGGCGAGGCTCTGGGTGGCCAGGACGAAGGACGCTCCGAACTTGCCCAGCTCGGACAACATGCTTTCGTAGTCCACGCCGGGCATGGACTGCATCTCGTCCACGACGACAAGCGCGCCGCGCCGCTGGCTGAGTGAGACGCTCTCCTGCTCCCGTATCACCGAATCGACCAGGTTGAGGAGGGACGCTCCCACCAGGGCGGACACGTCCCTACCCACCGTGCCCTGGGCGGTGGACACCAGCAGGATGCCACCCTCCAGGATGGTGTCGCGCAGGTCGATGGTGGAGCGGCGCTGGCCGAGGATGGCCCGCGCCCGCTTGGAGGATGCGTAGTAGGAGAGGCGGGTCTGCACGGGGGCGAGGGCCTCGGCGCGGTACTGCTGGTGCCAGCCTCCGAAGTCCCTGGCCCACCACTCAAGGAGGTACGGGTCCTCGATCCTCTTGAGTACGCCGTCCCGGAACTTCCTGTCGGAGAGGAGCTTGAGGCCGTCGAGGATGGTGTGCTGGCTGCCCTCGTCCGTCTCGGGGTGCTCGTTCGCTTCATGCAGGGTCTTGACGGTCTGTTCGAGGATGGACTGCATCCTCGGCCCCCACTGCTCCCACAGGCCCTTGGCGACGCGCACCACCGAGTCGGCGGTGCGGTCGCGGTCGGCGAAGACGCGGGTGTCGAGCAGGTTGATGCCCGGCGCCCTCCGCTGGTCGGCCAGGTCGATGAGCCGCACCCGGTCGATGAGGGGCTCCGGCACATGTTCGAGCAGCCCTGCCACCAGGTCCGCGTGGGGGTCGACGACGACGATGGCGTCGTTGTCCCTGCCCTCGGCCTTCTCCCGCATCTTGTGCGTGACGAGGTGGTGCATGAGGGTGGACTTGCCCATGCGGGTCCTCGCCACGTAGAGGTGGTGCCTCCTGAGCAGGTCGTCGGGGAATCGGATGGGCCGGGGCTTGCCGGCCGTGGTGTCCCCCACCAGCGCGCCGCCCCTGACACCCTTGGCCGATGGCAGGAGCGCCCTCGCGCCGGAGCGCTCCACCAAGGGCGTCTCGTCCCCCGCTCCGGGCGGGTGCCACAGGCAGGCGATCTCGCGGACGCCCAGGACGCTGCGCCCGCCGAACAGGCCGGGGCCTGCGGGGTGCATCATGTCGGGGTCGGTCGCGGTTGGCCGGACCTTGCCGACCTTGAAGCGCGCCCCGGCGGGGTTGTCGAAATGGCGGTAGGCGGCGGCGACCGGCCCCAGGAGCTCGCCGGCGCGCTGGGGCCTCGTCCCGGCGGGCAGTATGGCCGTGACCTGAAGCTCGGCGTCGAAGGCGATGCGTGACACCTTCTCCTTGATGAGGAGTGGGTCCTCGACGCGGGACCGGGCCTTCTTCCAGCGGTGCCATGCCCAGCCGCCGACCGCCAGCCCCAGGGCCGAGCCTATCCCCAGGAGCGCCGCCTTCCATATCTCCCCGTCCTGCACCCACAGGTAGCCCTTGAGGGCTGCCAGCGCGCCCAGGCCGAGGACGGCCATCGTGATGCCGTCCATCTGCAGGGGCTTGGTCTGGAAGGTGTAGGCGGGCTCCCTGGGCTCCATGCCGGGCCGCTTGTGGGCCTTGTCCAGGTGTCCCTGCGACCAGTCGGGGCCGAGGGAGCGCAGCATCAGCCGCGCCACGATGCGCTCATCCTTGTTGATGTTGGAGAGAGCGCCCATGAGGGCGATGAGGGGGTCTGAGCCGGGATCGAGCAGGTCGTCGTCCCTGAAGGTCCTCAGGGGCACGTACTCGGGGGCGTCGGCCCGCAGGGTCATGCTCCACGCCTGCTCGCCGTCGCCCATGCGCAGGGGGTCGTCGTCCGGGTCCAGCTTCTGGATGCGGGCCTGGGGATAGTGGGCCGAGAGCTGGCCGCGCACCACCTCGTCGTCGAGGCAGCGGGCCATGAGGGTGACGCCGTCCATGTCGGCGGCGAGCTCCAGGGAGAAGGGCTCCGGCACCGCGATGGAGCCGAGCATGTTCTCCACGCCCAGCAGGGTGCGCTCCCCGGCGCGGGGCGGCGTCACCGTCAGCAGGACGGGCTTCTTCTCGGTGTCGTCTCCGAACAACAGGTTCTTCGGGTTCAGCTTCATCGGTATAGTCCTTTCTCTAATGGCGTCCGGGCGTCCACTCGATGACCGCCGTCTCCTCCGGGGTGGCCTCGATGCGGACGGGGAAGCGGTTGCCCTTTGCGAGAAGCAAGCCGTCCCCCCTGGGGCACGAGAGCAGCCAGCGTTGAAGGTCCTTGGGCAGGTCGAAGGCGTCGCCGACCGTGCTGATGGCGGCGGCGTCCTGCTGGAGCAGGAGCTTGAAGGCGGCGTTCTGTAAGAGCGCCCTTCCCGAATGGCCGGTGATGGTCCTTGAAGAATCCTCGGAGAGGAGGTCCTGGACGTCCTGGGTGATGAACTGCAACCCCAGGCGGTGCTTGCGCGCCCGCTTCGCCATGCTCACCATGAAGGCCGCTCCCTCCGGGTGCTGCATGATGCTCCACACCTCATCGACGACCAGCAGGCGGGGCTTGGGGTCCTGGGCGGCTGCGGCCCACACCGTCTCGGTGCAGACCATCGCGGCTGCGGGCCGCAGCTCCGGCTCCAGCAGCCGAAGGTCGAAGACGGTGACGAGGGCCTCGTTGCCCAGCAGGTCGTCTCCCTCGTCAGAGAGCAGGTGGCGGAGGCTGCCGGTGGCAAAGGGCCTGAGCAGCCGGGCCAGAGCCTGCCCCGAACTAGATTCGGGGTCGCGGTCGCCCGCCTCGTCCTCTTGCAGATATGCGTAGAAATCGCGGAAGCCGGTGCGCTCGCGGGGCTTTGCGTAGTAGCCCGCCAGGGCGTGGTCGAGGGAGGCGCGGCGCTCCGCCCCGAGACTCTCTCCCACCATGACCTCGATGAGACGGCGCAGGCTGCCGATGCGCTGGAGCATCTCCTCGGAGTCGCCCTTGTCGATGACGAAGGGGTTCATGCCCTGGCCGGGGACGCCGGGGGACAGCACCCGCCCACCAGCGGCGCGGGCCATGTCCGCGTACTCGCCCTCGGGGTCGATGACGTAGGCCGTGATGCCGCGAGTGATGCCGCGCAGCACGCCCAGCTTGGTGGCGAAGCTCTTGCCGCTGCCCGACCGTGCGAGGACGGCGGTGTTGGCGTTCATGTGCGTTCCGTCCCAGGGGTCGTAGACCACCGGGGAGCAGGCCCGCATGTCGATGCCGTAGAGGGTGCTGCTCCTCGTGTCCAGGTCCGGGGGCGAGAAGGGGAAGAGACGGGCGATGCTGGACGTGTCGAGGCTGCGCCACTCGGCCACGGCGTTCAGGGCCAGGGGCATGGTCGAGAGCAGTCCCTCGCGCTGGCGGAAGGCCAGGTTGTCCAGCTTGCCCAGGGTGGCGGCGAAGTGGGCCTTCGCCCGCTGGGTCATCTCCCTCAGCGACGCCTCGTCCTTCGCGTGAAGGGTCACAGACAGGGAGGCGTGGAAGAGCCGCTCGCGCCCGCGCTGGACCTCGTCGCGGAGACGGGTGATGTCCTCCAGGGCGATCTCCGCCTCCGGGGACATGGTGCGCCCGCGTTTCAAGGAAAGGGACTGGGCCGACTCGAAGCGGACCTTCTGCCACTCCAGCGTCCTCGCCGCCTGCTCCGCCGGTATCGGGCCGACGTGGACTGCCAGGTCCATCGGCGCTCCGGCTGCCATCAGCCCCTGGAGGAAGCCGGGGGCAAGGGACCGGGGCCACTTGCCCAGGTGGAGGGAGCGCGCAAGGCGGTGGCCGATGCGCACGTCGCGCCGGCCCACCTCCACCTCGACGGGGGTCTCCTCGTCGAACTCGGCGGGAGAGCCGCCCAAGGCGGCTGCGACGAGGAACATCCGAAGCTGGCGGCCCCTCAGGACGTGGACGGACAGCCCGCCCCTGGAGAGCAGGCCCCGCAGGTCGTCGACGCGGGCGAACTCGCACACGGCGTAGAAGCGCCGGTCGAGGATGCCGTCCCGCGTCTCAAGGTCGGTGAGCAGACGCCCCAGGGACTCGGCGGCCGCCTTGGTCTGCGGGGGCAGGTCCTCCGGCTGGGCCTCTTGCAGCTTCTCCCGCATCCGTTCCAATCTAGGCGGGTGCTGCCTGATGAGCAGCTGGGCCGGGAAGTCCAGGGCGTTGAGCGCCCCGGCGAAGGCCCCGAGCTTCGGCTCGTCTATCTCAAGGCCCATCACCTCGCACACCCCCAGCTTCACCCCGTCCAGGCGCACCGGCCCGTCGTCGTCGAGGTGGGACAGCATGAAGAACAGGGGTGGCTCCGGCGGGAGCTTGGGATGGGCCTCCGTCGTTCCACCGGGTGCTGACTCCGTGGGGAGTTGGCCCTCCGGCATCTCCTGCGGAGCGGCGGACTCCCTTGGCGGGGTCTCCCCTCCGCGTCTTGTGATTCGTTCAAGCAGCTTCTTCAATTCGGTAGATTCCTTTTCTCTATGGGGTTGGGAAGTCCACAAGGCCGCTGCTTAGCAGCGCGGCCACGCCCTTGGCCGACAGGACCAGGACGAGGCCCACCACCGCCATGACGACGGCGGCCTTTGCCCTGCCGCCGCCGCGTTCCTCGCCTCCCTCGGCCATCAGGATGAAACCGGCCCAGACGATGGCGAAGACGCAGATGCCGGAGGCGGCGTAGGCCATCGCCGTGAGCACCCGGTCGAACTGGCGGAGCATCTCCTGCTCCTCCGCCGGGGCCGCGCCGGTTGTCGCCAGCGCAGCCCCGGCCAGCAGGGTGACCGCAATCGCGGGCCTCACCAGGGCCACTCCCATCCCAGCAGGTCGAACCACTGGCGCAGGCCGTCGGCGGGCTCCTGCTCGGCAGGCGGCTCTTCCGGTTCCGGCTCGGGCAGGACCAGCGCCTCGAAGGGGTCGTCGCTGCCGACGCCGGACGCCAGAGACGTCGTTTCGCCCCTGGTCCTCGTGATGGGCGACCGGTCCAGCGTCTCGGCCTTGACGTGCTCCTTGTGCAGTACGTCCACCGTCACCTGCTTGGCGATGGTGGCGCTGGGGACGTAGGCGTACGCCGTCGCGGTGGCGGACGCCGTGGCTCCGTCCTCGCAGGTGGCCGTCGCGGTATCACTGTCGGAGTCGCTGTCCCCCGGGCGATGGAGGTGCACGGTCCTGGTGACCTGTTCGACCCTCTCCGGGTGGTGGGTGAGCTGCGTCAGCGGTGGCATCGGGATGCGGAGCGCAGCCTCGATGTCGGCCTCGATGGTGACGCCGTGGACGGCCTCGCCCGTTCCGACCGGAAGCCGGAAGCGGGTCTCGCCATTGGGGACGAACGGAACGTTCGCGTGGGACGCGCCGGTGGCTGCCGAGACCGTCCCCGTGATGGTCGTCACCTGGGCGTCCAAGAGCGCCGTCTCGGTGACGCTCTCGTGTCCGGCCACGGTCTGAAGCTCGATAGGCTCCAAGACGACGGCGGCGCAATCGGACTCGACGACGACGGTGACCGCTCCCGGCGTCCAGCCCAGGGAGGTCATGCGCAGGTCGCACAACTCCCCCTCCACGACCGGCAGGGGATAGGGAAGCTGCGCTTCCTCGAAGGTCAGCGCCCCGGCCTGTCCCAGGGAGTCCTCCCACGACACGGTGAAGGACGGCGCCGGGCCGCTGAGGGGGAGCGAGTAGTCGATGCGCTCCCCCTCAGCCAGGGACGCCGCCCCCCAGAAGCGCAGCCAGTTCCCCTGCGGACCGCCGAAGGCCCGCACCCGTATGTCCAGTTCCGTGGCGGCCCGGAGGGTAACGGCGGCCCGGTCGCCGGAGACGGTCAGTCCCTCGACGAATATCCGCCGTCCCTCCACCGGCTCGGCGACCTCGAAGTCGATCTCGTCCCGCCAGGGCTCGTGGCCGTCGGCAAGGGCCGCCTGGGGGACGGTCATGACCGCCGCCGCCAGGACGGCCACGACCGCAAGGGCAAACATGCCTCTTCTAGGCTTCCGGTTTCGGCTCTGAAGCGTCTCGGCCCGGTGGTCGGGACGCCGGCCGCTGCCCGCGTCCTTCCCCCTGCGCTTGCCGAACCAGCGCATCCGTCCGTTGCGGCGTTCCTTGTTCTTGCGGGTCTTCCTGTTCTTGCGCAGCCTTCCCAGCCCGCGCCCGGCGCGTTTCGCCATAAGGCTCAGCGGGCCGGGGCCGCTCCTGACCGGCTGCGCCGGCGCGGGCGGCTCGGTTCGCACCAGCTGGGACGCGGACCCAACGTAGAGCCGGGCTCCCAGCCGGTACTTCAGCAGGTCGGCGGCCACCAGGGGCAGCCGCCTGCCCCCCACCTTCCCAACGATCATGGCGATCCCCGCCAGGGCCAGGACGGCGGCGAGGGCCATGCGCACCTCGGACGGGCCTACCGGGGCGTAGCGGTATGCGCCGTAGGAGATGGCGCACACCGCCATCACCGCCACGATCTGGGGAAAGGTGAACCCCAGCAGGACCTTGTCCTCGGCCTGGACGTGAGTTGGTACCTCGTGTTCTCTCATGTTCTGTTCCTCCCTCCTCGCGTCCGCTTAGCTGTCCGATGGGGGTGTGGGTTCGGGCAGGGCGTCGTCGATGTCGATTCCCGGGTCCACGACGGCGTTCATCACCAGCTCCACGACGCCGTAGGCGACCAGGGCCAGGACGATGCCCGCCAGGGCGGTCATCATTGCGCTCTTGCCGCGCTCCATCTGGTTGGGCGCTCCGCTGGCGGTGAGGTACATGTACGCGCCGTAGATGAAGAAGCCCACGCCCACCGCTCCCACGACGCCCAGCAGGATGCCCACCAGGTTCGAGATGGTCTGTGTCAGTTGTTCCATTGCTATTGCTCCTCTCTTGTTCCGAGCTTTCCGTTCTCTCTCTACCGATTGGGTTCCATAAGCTCCGCTAGCTGCGCATCGCTCCCCCTCCTTTGCTTTGCTTATCGACACGAACCCTCGTGTTTGCGTCTTCTTGCTACTCGCCGCTGCTCCGGGGCTCGCCGCCGCCATCTCCGCCTGCCGATGGGGTGGCCATCGAGGCCGCCGAGCTCAGGCCGCTGGCGGCTGCCGACACGCCCGCGCTGGCCGCAATCGCTCCCACCGCCATGCCGCCCGGCCCTCCCGCGGCCCCGCTCATCAGCCCGATGGTCCGGGCCGAGCGCATCAGCGACGACGGAAGATTCATGCCGAAATAGAGCATCGAGAGCCAGGAGTCGAAGGTCCCGGAGTTGCCCAGCATCGAGGGCACCCGGGTCGCCATGTAGACGAAGGCCAGCGACATCAGGAGCTTCCAGATCAGGTCCTGCACCGGCTCGAAGGCCGCTATCGACGCGAACTCGTTGAGGAAGCCCAAACCCAGGGCCAGGGCGATGAGCTGGATGGCCTGCTGGAACACCGTCGTCATGAACAGGCGCAGCCAGTGGCGTCCCCAGCCCGCCGTGTGGGGCAGAATCCACAGCCCCAACGCGATGGGGGCCAGGGCGAGGAGGATGTCGATGAGGGCCAGGCGCAGCACCATCTGCACGATGACGTAGAGCACGAAGAAGCCGTAGACCAGGTAGAGCAGGGCCAGCAGCTGCGCCATGCCGACGCTCCCGGCCTGGACGGCGGTGAGAAACGTGTCGAGGGGAGCCCTGAGCAGGTCTCCGGGGGTGACGTTGAGGGAGACGGCGATGAATCCTGACACGGCGTCGGCCACGTCCAGCACCAAGGCGCACCACCACAGGGACGATGCGGCGGCCACGAGTCCGAGCACGAGCCGGGGGACCATCTCCCGCCATCCCGTCTGGGAGCGGCCAAGGTGCTCGGACACGATGAAGCTGAGGCCCATCCAGCCGAGGATCACCATCAGCGCGCCGGAGGTGATGGCCCAGACGACCATCCACGCCTGCTGGACCAGGTGGTGGGCGTAGGTCAGGTCGGGAGGGGTGCCGGTGAGGATGTCGCTCATGCGCTACCGACCCCCGCAGTTGTCGACGTCCTCGCCGGACGCCCGCTCCACCACGCCGCAGAGGGTCCCGTGGACTCCCTCGACCACCCAGCCGGCGAAGGCCCGAGCCCACCGCGCAGGGTTGAGGGCGGACAGGATCTTGTCCCAGATGCGCCCCGGCTGGTGGATGGGGACGACGGAGTAGAAGTCACCCCTGAGTCCGTCCTCGGATTGGGCCAGCATGACCAGCAGGTAGGCCCGGTCGCGGTCGAGGTCGGGTTGCTCGTCCAGGGCGGGGTACTCCCACGAGTACTCCCAGCCGTCGCTTCTCGCCTTCTCGCCGCCGCTGACCCGGTACATGGCGCTTATCCAGTCGCCGGTGTCGGCGTCGCGGACGGCGTAGTGGAGCGCCGCGATCTGCCGGTCGAAGACGGGGCGGGCGACGAACTCGCCGCCGCCCTTGCGCTCAACGAACTCCCGGTCGGCGTTGACGAGGGTTATCTCGTCGCCGGGCGGGGTCGGTCACGTCCCGTCAAGTGGTGTAAGAGTGCGTCATCCTGTTGATGTTGTCTAAGCCGCAGTCGCCTCGGCGAGATCGGCCTCCGGAAGAGCTTCGTTTAGGATCAGAATGGCGGGTGTGAGGTATCGGCGGCCAACGGCCCATTCGTCGTGCTGTTCAGCCAGGACGGCGCCAACCAGGCGACGCGCGGCTGGTCGGTTAGGGAAGATGCCCACGACATCGGTGCGACGTCTGATCTCCTTGTTGAGGCGCTCCAGGGGGTTGTTGGACCAGATCTTCTTCCAGTGGGGGACAGGGAAGCTGGAGAAGGCCAGGATATCGGGTCCAGCCTCGTCCAGTAGAGAGGCCACCTGAGGGAACCGGTCTCCGAGTTGATCGGTCACCCTGTCGAGTTGGGCGTGTACCTCATCGGGGGAGGGTTGCTGGTAGATGGTGCGGACCATGGTGGCCACCCATGGTTGGACTCTTCTGGGTACCCGAGTGAGCAGGTTGGTCATGAAGTGGGTGCGGCACCGTTGCCAGCTGGCTCCGCCGAAGACTGCGGCGATGGCGCCGCGGAGTCCCTGATGAGCGTCCGAGACCACCAGCTCCACCCCGCTGAGGCCTCTGGCGGACAGCGAGCGTAGGAAGGCCAGCCAGAAGGCGCCGTCTTCACTGGTACCGACGTCCATCCCAATGATCTCCCGCTTGCCCTCGCCATTGACCGCCGTTGCCACCACCACGCTGACGTTGACGATCCTGCCGTCCTCCCTGACCTTCTGGGTCAGTGCGTCCAGCCACAGGTAAGGGTAGGGTCCACCGTCCAGCGGACGGCCCAGGAAGCCATCCACCACCACGTCCAGATCCTGACAGATGCGCGACACCTGGCTCTTGGAGATGCCCTCACACCCTAGGGCCTTGACCAGGTCATCCACCCGCCTTGTGGATACCCCTTCCACGTAGGCCTGCTGTATGACCGCCAGCAGAGCTCGCTCGCTGCGACGCCGTGGCTCCAGCAGGCTCGGGAAGTAGCTCCCCTCTCGAAGCTTCGGGATGTGCAGCTCCATAGTCCCCACCCGGGTATCCCACGCCCGGGACCGATACCCGTTGCGCTGGGTCACCCGCTCAGGGCTCCGTTCTCCATACTCAGCACCGATCCTGGCAGACACCTCCGCATCCATGATCCCCTCTACCAGCACTCTCAGAGCCTCCCGTAGAAAGTCCACGTCACCGTCCATTCCCCCCTTGCGCAACAGCTCCAGCAGGTCCATCTTTTCCTTGACCACCGTTGTCCTCCTTCCTCGAGCTTTCTTCTTTGCCCGCTAAGGATGACGCGGTGGTCTCTCTTTCTCCAGACCCTCTCCCTCTTACACCACTCCCTGGGACTCTACTGTTCGGCGAGGTCTGGCCCCTGATCGTCGAGTGGCGGGAGTTGAAGGCCGTTCATCCCGACGAGGGAAAGAGCCTGTCCTGGCTGCGCACCGAGGAGCGGTTCCTGGCGTTGGAGCTGACGCTCTTGGAAGGGCACGGGCTGACGCTTCCCCCGGCGACATTTCCGCTGCGGGGCTTCGACCGAAACGGGCAGGTCAACTGGCGGAAGACAGCGCTCTCCGACACGCGGAGAGCGCTGAGAAAGCGTGAGCTTCTGCACTCGCTGACCTGCGGAGTTTTGTGGAAATAACCCGGCGGGTTACTGCGGCGGGTTACTCCACGGGCTTCCTGTTAACTTCCGTGAAGTTTTGTGAACGATGTTGGCGTGGACTGCCCGAAAGCCTTCACATCGGGTCTTTGGTGCGGTAATAATGGTGGCACTGTTTGGCTTTCAACCAAGGTTTCCGACCATAGAAACCTGGGGGCGCGATCCCTGTTGCCCGGGTCTGACCTGACGGATGATTCGCTCTCTGAACGGTCTCCCACGAGGGAATTGCTGCCGCTGCGGATTTGACGTAGCTCTCCGCAAGCAGCACGGGCCGAAACGACGAAGTTTGACGTAGGTCCTTCGTCCTCGGTCCACGTCCGTCGGTTGGAGTTTGACGTAAGTCCTTCTCCCGTCGGACACCCGTCCGGTGGTTGGAGTTGATCGCTTCTCCCGCTGGACTCTGAGGATGGAGCGCCTGCTGCGCCTCTTCCTCGCCCAGTCGGTCGGAGTGCGTCTTTCGCCCCGGCCGATTCAACATGCCTGCGGCACGGCTGACACACAGCTAGGGCCGCAGCTTCGACACGCGCCGGTCTGCGACTGAGAAGCAGGCTGGCCGCTTCACGTTTCGCAGCTTTCCCTCAACTCGGACGGTATCCACCCTGGGTCGAGCTGCGTCTTCTTTCACCCCACTCCGTCTTCCGCGTTCGACATGCGACCGTGGGCGGAGTGCGTCTTCGGAACGGATGCACGGGTTCAACGGCAACGGCAAACCAATCAGCAAGGAGGTACATAGGCATGGACGAATCACGGACACAGGACAGGACGGAACAGTACGTGGGACCGAGCGCAATGCGGGTCGCCAACCTGCTGGGGCGCCGGGTGAGCTTCGAGCGGGGCTGGTTCTGGACGACGACGGCCATCTGTCACGGCGGCAAGTCGGACGGGCTGGCGTTCCGGCAGCGACCGGACGGCAACGGCATCGAGGTCAAGTGCCACACCGGGGGCTGCTCGGCCGGCGTGGTGATAACCGAGCTGGAGGCGCTCATCGGGCTGCCCATCTGGACGGCCTACGCGCAGGTGAATGACACCGCGGTCAAGGCCCCTGAGAAGCAGCCGTGGTGGAAGCGCAAGCGGGTCGTCGTGGCCGGGGCGGTCGTCCTGGTCGTTGCGGCGCCGCTGATAACCGGCGACGTGGAGCTCTTCTTCCTGAACCTCGTCGGGCTGGGCATCGGGGCGCTGCTGCTCCGGCGGTTCATGCCCCGGCGTCCGGCAGGGAGGGTCCGTCGCCGCTGACGACGGGGTCTCCGGCTTCCTCACAACCCAACTCAACGCAAAGGGCCGTCTCCCATCCGGGGGCGGCCCTTCTTCTTTGCCCGCAAGCGGGCGCAAACGGCAAGGCCACAAATCACAGGCACTTAGGAGGTGCACGATGACGACGGCAACACTGGCAACAGGCAATCGGTCGATGGACACGGTGGACAGGCCCCGGCGCAGCCTCGAAGAGCTGGTCGACCAGCTCATGGCGGCGATGGGGTTCAAGGAGCAGGAGCCGGAGACGGCGGAGACGGGCGCGGTGCGCTCGATCCACGAGGCGAGGCGGCTCAGGCAGGCTGGAGACGTGGACGGCGCGCTGGCGGTCCTCGCCGGCGTGGACGCGGAGAAGACGGAGAAGAAGGAGGCCCGGTGGGCCTTCTCCGAGTGGACGCAGCTGGTGAAGCGGCGGTTCGGCGGCCGCGGCGCCCTGGTCTACAGCCAGGGCACGGGACGGGCCGCTGCCCTGGTGCCCACCGGCGACGGCGGGACGCTGGAGGTCGCGGCGGTCCTGGGGATGCGCTGGCGGCCCGGCAAGGTCGTCTCGGGGCGCAGCCTCCGGGGCCTGCGTCCCCTGACCGGAGGTGCGTGATGGTCACGGCCAGCGTGGACATCACCGCGCTGAAGGCCCGGCACCCCCTGGGCGACACGGTGGAGGCCGCAGGGGTGCGGCTCAGGGGAAGGGGCCGGGTCCGCCAGGGCGTCTGCCCCTTCCACGACGAGGTGGAGGGCAGCTTCACGGTGTACGGCGACTCGGAGCGGTTCTACTGCTTCGGCTGCGGCCTCGGCGGCGACGTGCTGGACTTCATCCAGCGGGCCGAGGGCCTGTCGCTGACCGAGGCCATCGCGCGGCTGGACGGCAGCCCAGGGCTTGCGCCCAGGGCCGCCACTCGTCCAGCCGGAACGCGGCGTCCCCCGTCCGCCGCGCTGCCTCCCCGCGACCCCGCCCTGCTGACGGCGGCGGCGCGCTTCTACGCCGGACAACTCCGGCGGTCCTCAGAAGCGCTGGGTTACCTGGCCTCGCGGGGCATCGGCCCGGTCGCCGCAGCCCGCCTCAGTCTCGGCTATGCGCCGGGCGGCGGGCTGCGGCTGGCCCTGGAGTCCCTCGGCTTCTCTGAGAAGCGCATCCAGGACTCGGGGCTCTTCATGGAGCGGGGCGCGGAGCGGTTCGCTGGCATGGTCGTCGTACCTGACGCCTCCGGCGGCCTCGTCCGCTGGCTCGTCGGCCGGGCCATCGATCCCCACCGGACGCCCCGCTTCCAGGCTCCGCCCGGCCCCAAGCCGGTGCTTGGCCTCGGGCGTCTCGGCCCCGCGCCGCCCTGGGCGGTGGTCGCCGAGGGCGTCTTCGACTGGCTCGCCCTTACCGGGTGGGGCATCCCGGCCTGCGCCGCCCTGGGCACCCAGGGCATGGAGCGGGTCGCCTCAGCCCTCCGGGGCTGCCCCCGCGTCTTCCTCGCCTTCGACAACGACGACGCGGGGCGCGAGGCGACGGAGCGGCTTATGACCCTGCTCGGGCGCAGGGCCGCCGTCGTCGCCCTTCCCGCAGGCGTCGGCGACGTGGCCGAGCTTGCCGCCCTTCCCCACGGACAGGCCGCCTTCCTTCGCCTGCTCTCACAGGCGGCCCGCTCCGCCCGCTAGCGGCTCCCCGCCGCTCCTCTGCGGGCTTCCCCGTCCGCCCCCCTCACCGTCCCCACTCTCACCACCCAGGAGGCCCTATGCCCAATGCACGACGGGCTTTGCCCGCCCACGGATTCCCATAGGGGGAGTCCGCCCATCGGCCATTCGCTACAGGAACACACCACACAGACAAGAAGGAGATTGAGATGTTCAACAAGAACGGAAGCAACAATGGAAACGGGAGCGCGAACGGCGTCCACAAGGACACCGCGGTCGTCGCCCGGAACGGCAACGGGCACAAGCCCGACGCCGCCATCCCCGCCGAGCACGAGCTGCTCTGGGACGGGCTCTCGCCCGCCGTAACGCAGGCGCTCGGACAGCCCCTCGAACCCGCGCTGGCCTCCCAGCGCAAGGGGCGCGGCGGCAAGTCCTTCGACTACCTCGAAGGCCACATCGTCATCGCCCAGGCCAACCGGATATTCGGCTACGGCGGCTGGGGCTACGAGCTGGTCGGCGACGTCACCCTGCGCCGGATCGAGACGGTCAACCCCCAGACCGGCGAGGTGAAGGTGGAACAGGGCTACAGCGCACCGGTGCGGGTCTCCGTCGCGGGCGCGCTGCCCCGCACCGACATAGGAGTCCACCCGGTGGCCGAGGACAACTTCGACGGTCACGACACGGCCATCAAGGGAGCGGTCACTGACGGATTGAAGCGGGCGTTCCGCAGCTTCGGGGCGCAGTTCGGCAACGGCTTCTACGGGGACCAGCCGCAGGTCGGCAACCAGCCGCAACCGCAGCGCGTTCCCGCCCCGTCCAACGGCAGGTCCGTCCAGTCCCAATCCAACGGCAACTCCAGCAGGAGCCAGGCCAACGACCGGGCCGACGCGCAGGCCGAGAAGCTGCGGAAGCGGCTCATCGAGATCGCATCCGAGCAGGGCCTCGACGAGGACCAGGTGCGGACGGCCGTGGTGGACCGGACGGGCAAGAGCCTCGACGACCTGACGGCCGCCGAGCTCGGGCCGCTGGTGGAGGCCGCCGCCAACAAGCTCCGGCAGATGCAGCAGCCCCAGGCCGCCTAGTCTGCCGGTCCATCGGGTTCGCAATCGAGCGGGGTCGTCTCTTCGGGGGCGGCCCCGCTCCTTCACTACAGGACAAGGAGGCTACGAGCCATGACAACGACTGAGACCTTGGTAAGCACCCCCTGGGGTTGGACACACGACATCGAGGAGCTGGCCGAGGGCGTCTGGCGGGTCTGGACGCCCAGCCACGGCGGGCTGAAGCTCAGCCGCGAGCGGTGGGCCGAAATCCCCGACTGCGTCCGGTCCGCCATGTTCACGCCCACCTTCGCCGAGGAGGACTGCGAGGAGCCCATCGTCAGGACGCTCCTCGGCCTGGGCGACGACAACGAAAGGGAGATGGCCCTGAAGGTGGCGGGCTACTTCGACCGCTACGCTCCGGCCCTCCCGCACCTCCGCGACTGCCCGCCGGGCATCCACTACCACGCCGTCGCCTACCGGAGCGGCTTCGGGACGGACCCGTTCGGGCGGTTCGACACCCGCATCGAGGCCGAGTCCTTCGTGGGCGACGCCGAGATGGTGCGGGCCTACGGGAAGCTGAAGGCCGTCGAGTGCAGCCAGACGCTCCCGCTCTGCCGTGCGGAAGGGGGCAGGCCATGACCGCGACGACACGGCCCAGGCCCCGCACCCTGCCCAGCACAACGACCAAGCTCCAGACGGAGTTCGGCAACCTCTACGTCACCGTCTCGACGGACGAGGACGGAGAGCCCTTCGAGGTGTTCGGCTGGCTGGGGAAGGGAGGCAGCTTCCAGCACGGCGTCACCGAGCTGGCCTGCCGGTTGATCTCCCTGCACCTGCGGCGCGGGACTCCCCTCGAAGAGGTGATTGACCAGTGCCAGGGGATAGCCGAGATGCAGCCCTTCTTCAACACGATGCCCGACGGCAAGAGCGTTGCGGTGCTCGGCCTCGGCGACGGGATAGCGCACATCCTCAAGGCCCACCTGCGGGCCAGGGAGGAGCGGGAGGCGGAGACGGTGCAAGAGGCGGCGATTGAGATGAAAGCGGCCGCATGAACGGCCAGGACACCAGCATCGAGGCGGGGCTGTCTCCTTCGGGGGCGGCCCCGCTTCTCACTTACAGGAAGGAGGCGACGACGATGGTAACGACGATTGACGAGCGGGCGGAGGTCTTCTCTCGCCCTGCGGCGCGGTTCGACGACGACGGCAACATGGAGGTGCGGGCATCGTCAGCCCTGGGCTGCCGCCGCGCCCTCTGGTACGCAGCCACCGGCTACGAGGCCATGAATCCCCCCAGCGAGTCCTCGCTGACGGCGATGGAGGCGGGCAACGCCCTTGAGCCGGTGGTGGTGCGGGCGATGGAGCGGGCGGGCTGGAAGGTCGATGCCCCCGACCCCCAGGACCCGAAGCAGGTGGCGGTGCGGGTAGGCCCCAACCTGCTGGTCACGGGCCACCCGGACGGCACGGTGCGGATGCCGGTGGAGGGGGACGAAGCGGCTGCCCCGCAGCTGTTCCTCTTCGACGAGGAACCGGAAGCTCCGGCCTATGGCGACCCGATGGTCGTCGAGATCAAGACGCGGGGACCGGAGGCGTTCAAGCGCTGGCGGACGCTGGGAGCCGAGCGCAGCCACCCGGCGTCGGTGGCCCAGGCCGCCTTCTACTCGCTCGGCGAGTTCGGCGACCTGCGGGACGCGGTGATCGCCACGATGGACACGGGGGCTCGCACCTGGGACTGGGAGCGGATTCCGGCCGCACGGCTGGAGCGGGCCTTGCAAGACGCCAGCGAGTGGCTCGGTGAGCTTGCCGCTCACCACGTCCGGAGCGGGCTTGACCCCGACGCGCTGCCGGAGCGGGACTTCTCGGCCGATAGCTGGCAGTGCCGAAGCTGCCCCTTCCTGGCGGTCTGCCTGCCGGGAATGGCGGAAGCGAGCGAGGAGACGGAGATAGAGGACAAGGAGGTGAGCGACGAAGAGGCACGGGACGCGGTGACGGCCTACGCAGAGGCTCAGGAATCCATCAAGGAGCCCGAGAAGGCCAAGCGCGCCGCGCTGGACACCCTGAAGGCGTGGATGCGCCGGCAGGGCGACTCGAAAGCGACGGTGGGGGGCCGGACGGTCACCCTCGTCAGCTCCACCAGGTACTCGGTGAACCACCGTAGGCTCAACGAGGCACTCGACCCGGAGGTCCGGGCCGAGATCGTCACCGAGAGCGAGTCTGAGTACGTGCGGGTGAACACCTAGACGCTTCCCCTGTTGGGAGCGCAGGACGGGGCCGTCTTCCCTTCTATAGGGGCGGCCCCGCTCTCATTCAAGACGGGCGCGGCAACACCGCGCCACTACACACACAAGGAGAATCACATGTCACGCACCATCAACAAGGTAGAGCTCTTGGGCAGGGTTGGAACGGACCCGGAGATGCAGTACACCCCCGGCGGCACCGCCGTCACCAAGCTTCGGCTGGCGACCGACCGCTACCGCAAGGACGCCGAGAACGAGACGGATTGGCACAACATCGTGGTCTGGGGCGCCACTGCCGAGGCCGTGAACCAGTACGTTGGGACGGGCCAGCGCGTCTACGTCGCGGGCCGCCTCGTCCAGAACAGCTGGGAGGGCGACGACGGCCAGCGCCGCCACCGCACCGAGATTCACGCCTCCGAGGTCGTGTTCCTCGACTCCAAGGGCGGGAACGGCACCGGCGACGCCGCGGACATCGAGCAGCCGGTCGGCGCCTCTCCCTTCTAGTCCCACAACCGCAGAGCGACACCTTCCCGAAGGCGCGCCACGGGGCCGCTTCCCACTACAGGGGGCGGCCCCGCTCTTTGTTCTAACCGATAGCGAAGGAGGCCGACATGACCAGGAAGAAGACTTTCACCAAGGACGCTGTTCTGCTGAACGCGCTCCGCATCAACCTGAGCCTGCTGGGGGAGCTGGCGGTGCGCTACGACGTGGAGACGAGGCCGGAAGGCCCGGAGGACCCGCCCTCCATCAACTGCCCCGAAGACGTGCGGAAGCTGCTGGGGCCGGAGATGTCCGGCCTCGCCCAGGAGCAGCTTCGGGTGCTGCTGCTCAACACCAGGAACCAGGTGGTGGGCCAGCGGATCATCTACCAGGGCAACGTGTCCTCGGCCATCGTGAGGAACGCCGAGGTCTTCCGCCCGGCGGTCATCGAGGCCGTCCCCAGCATCATCGTCAGCCACAACCACCCCAGCCAGGACCCGACGCCCAGCCCGGAGGACGCGGCCCTCACCCGCGAGCTGGTCCAGGCGGGCAAGCTGCTGGACATCGAGCTGCTGGACCACATCGTCATCGGCGGCGAGCGGTTCGTCAGCCTCAAGGAACGGGGCCTCATGTCCTGACGGCCCACGCCGTCAGGCTCTCACGCGGGGGACACCCTCCCGCGCTTGCATCACCCACATCAAGGAACGAAAGGAGACTGCCCATGTTGCAGACTCACACCATCGACCCCGAAGACCTCTACACCATCACTGCCGGGGGGTTCTCGGCAACCGCCGACGCCTTCGCCCGCGACGACCTGACGGACGGCCTCTGGTTCGTCTCGATGGTCGGCTCCCAGACGGCGCTCAAGGCGATCTGGGCCTCGCTGCTCAAGCAGCCCCCGGACGTTGCCCACATCATCAAGGGCGCCGACGGGATGGCCCTCAGCGGCGGCTACCAGCGGTGCCAGATTCCCCACGAGACCGTAGGCACCTGGACGACCAAGATCGCCCGCCTGCCGGCGAGCGGCGGATGGCACGCGCTCGTCTACACAAAAACGGCGGAGTACGGCTACGAGAAGGACTCCTTCCTCCTGCTGGCGCAGTCGGAGGAGGCGGCCCCGGCTCTCCATCACCGGTTCCTCGACAAGCGCAGCCCGCTCCCCCTCCACGGCTCCTGGGCGGGCTGGCTCTGGCAGCGGGGCATCGAGGAAGAGGAGATAGTCCCCCTGCAATCGGTGGGCGTCTCCGCCTACCGGTGCTCTCCCAAGGCCAAGAAGCTGCGGGACGACCTGTCCGACGCCGTTGCGTCGGGCAGGCTGACGCTGCCCAGGGAGGCGTCCGATGGATAGGACGCTGAAGCGGGCCAAGCGCAACAACAAGAGGCGCGGACAGCGCAACCACGGGGCATGGCAGCGGTTCTCCCCCGACGGGAAGACCTGCCGCTACTGCGAGCACGACGGTGCGCCGCGTAACGCGGCATAGGATCCCCGACTCAATCGGGAGAAACTCGGAGGAAGTTTCTGGGCCAACCGACCCACCTCAAAGCGAAAGCCTAGGGGGAAAGTAGCATGTCGGTAAAGCGGCTACGGTCTGAAAGTGTTGTACGGCCGGTTCCGCAAGGCCCGCGCGATACGGTGAAAGCTTGATTGCCTGAACCCCAGTTCCTAGATGGTGTTATTGCCGCCCGCCGGTAGAACGCTTGTAACCCGGCGCCACTCATTGCACTGGCCGGTCGTCGTGACCGGTGCACCTCCGGTGAGTGGGCGATGACCGATGTGGTCATTCAAGGGAACGAACGGGGCACCTACAGTCGCGCTCGGACGTCCTATGTCAAACGGAACGCGGGATGGCCTACGGGGGGAGACCCCTATGGTCACGGAGCCCTCGTAGTAGTCCGAGCCGGGGAAAGCCCGGTACATGGCGAAGGAGGGCAGGTGTCAACGACGGAATACGACAGGGAGGTACTCAGGATGAGACCAGCCGAAACTGTACTGAACGTCATACGCGAACGCGGAGAACGAGGATTGCCGCTGGAGAACATCTATCGGCTGCTATACAACCGGGAACTCTACCTGCGGGCCTACGGTCGTCTCTACTCAAACCAGGGAGCGATGACCAAGGGAACCACCGCAGAGACCGTGGACGGTATGTCACTGGCGAAAATCGACCGCATCATCGACGAGCTTCGTTACGAGCGGTTCCGATGGACGCCGGTGCGACGGGTGAACATTCCCAAGCCTAACGGCAATACCCGCGCCTTGGGCATACCGACGTGGACGGACAAGCTGCTTCAGGAGGTCATCCGGATGATTCTGGAAGCCTACTACGAGCCGCAGTTCTCCGACCATTCCCACGGCTTCCGGCCCGACCGGGGGTGCCACACCGCTTTGGGCGAGGTGGTCACTCACTGGACCGGTGTCCGCTGGTTCGTCGAGGGCGACATCAAGGGGTGCTTCGACAACATCGACCATGAGGTCATGCTGTCGGCGCTCGGAGAAAAGCTTCACGACAACCGTTTCCTCAACCTGCTCAAGTACTTACTGAAGGCGGGTTACATGGAGGATTGGCACTATGGCCGCACCCTGAGCGGTACGCCGCAAGGCGGCGTGGTCAGCCCAATCCTCGCCAACGTCTACTTAAACCGGTTGGACAGATTCGTCGAAAGGGTGCTGATTCCAGCACATACCCGTGGCACAGCCCGAAGAGTCAACCGTCCGTGGAATGCGTTGAAGGGCCGAATGGCGTACCAGAAGGAAAAGGGGAACTACACGCTGGCGGCGCAACTGCGCAAGCAGATGCAACAACTCCCGTCAGTCGATCCTCATGACCCTGGATTCCGCAGGCTCCGATACGTCCGATACGCAGACGACTTCGTGCTGGGCTTTAGTGGGCCAAAAGCCGAAGCCGAGCAGATAAAAGAGTCCCTGAAGACGTTCCTGCGCGATACACTCAAGCTGGAGCTATCCAGGGAAAAGACCCTCATAACCCATGCCACCAGCCAGGCGGCCAAGTTCCTCGGCTATGAATTCGTGAACCAGCAGGTCAACGACAAGCTCGACCACACAGGTCGGCGCAGCGTCAATGGTCGTATCGGCTTACGAGTTCCCGCCAAAGTCATCGAGCAACACTGCCAAGCCTACATGAGCAACGGCAAACCGGCACACCGCAGCGTGCTGATACACGATGAGGACTATTCCATCGTGAGCAAGTATCAATCGGAGTTCCGGGGCGTCGTTCAGTACTACCTGCTGGCCCAGAACGTCTCCCACTTCGGGAAATTGCAATGGGTCATGGGACAGTCGCTGACCAAAACCCTTGCGAGCAAGCACAAAACCACGACCCGGAAGGTGTTCCGGCGCTACCGGAGCACCGCACTAACCGAGCACGGGGAACGGGCTTGCCTCAAGGTCGAAGTCCAGCGGGGCAATGGGAAACGCCCACTGGTGGCACAGTTCGGTGGCATACCCCTGAAGCGGAACCGGCAGGCAGTTCTCGCCGACCAGAAGCCCCAACGGTACAGGTTTGAACGCAACGAGCTTGTCAAACGGCTCCTAGCGGACGAATGTGAGATGTGCGGCTCAACGGTGGATGTCGAAGTCCACCATGTCCGCGCACTTCGCGACTTGAACGTGAAAGGCCAACGGGAGAAGCCCAAGTGGGTACAAATCATGGCGGCGCGAAAACGCAAGACCCTCGTGGTCTGCCGGACGTGTCACCTAAACGCCCACGGCGGCGACTGGCAACCGCGCAAGCCAAAGTAAGTGAAGCAAGTAGTGTCAGCAATACAATTGAATACGGCCCCATGGTACACTTGGGATAATCGCAACTCTAGGAGGGGCACATGTGGCCTTTCCGGCGGAATCCCAACCAATGGGAGCTAATCGGTACCAACCGAAACACGGATGACATCCCCCCGTGGGTGTTGTCCGCCTTCGCCAAAATGCCGGGTAGTCACGGAACCAGACTCATCGACTACCCGTTCCCAATGGCTGGCGAAAGCGTCCACCTAAAAGGTCGCACCTATCGCTACCGTATAGACCTCGGTGACCAAACATGGCGTGTCTATCGGCAGCACCGGCGTAGCACGAAGTAGACCACATTACGCTACAGCCCTACCACGAGACGTCCACCGACGTCGCGCAACGCTGACACATCTACCCTCACCCAACTGACACTGGAGAGCCGGATGCGGTGAAAGCCGCACGTCCGGTTCGGAGGGGGGCCGACGGAAAAGTGCTCCGGTACACGGAGTAACTCGCCGGCGGCCTACCCTACGCTCGCAGCACCTCTGCCGGTCGGGGCAGCCCCATTTCTTCCGGCCCGCGACGGAGGCGGAGCGGCGGGACCCCTCGGTCATGCTCTACCGCCACACACTGCCGGACGGCGGCTCGATGCTGGTGCGGCGGATGACCGTCGCCAACCACGCCGAGCTTGTCACCGCCTTCTGCACGGCCTGCGCCGAGAGCATCGGGACGCACCAGGTCCTGTGCTACCAGCGCAACGTGGCTATTGGCGAGGTGGTCGGCATCGACACTCGCCACAAGGACCTGGCAATCGCCGCCTGAAGCGGCGCACGACACCAGACACGAAAGGAGAGACGACATGAGACTCGCTGCACAAGCCAAAGGGGGCTACTATCCGACTCCCGACCGGGTGGTGGACCTGGTCGCCGAGCTGATTCACACCCCCACCGGCTCCTACCACCGGGGCCGGGAGACCATCCGCATCCTCGACCCCTGCTGCGGGGCCGGGGACGCCCTTGAGCGGTTGGCCGAGCGCCTGGACAGGCCCAACGCCCTGTCCATCGAGACCTTCGGCGTCGAGCTGCACCGGGACAGGGCTGAGGAGGCCGAGAGACGGCTCCACCGCACCCTGGCCTCCGACCTGTTCGCGACCTCCATAGCGAACGGAGCATTCGGGCTGCTCCTGTTGAATCCGCCTTACGATCACGACTCGGAGGACAAGCGGACGGAGCACGCCTTCCTAACGCAGACCACTCGCTACCTGGCCGAGAGCGGCCTGCTGGTCTTCATCGTGCCGCGGCAGCGCCTGGCGGTCTCGGCCCGCTACCTCTCCACCCACTACGGGCGGATGCGCTGTTGGGCCTTCCCCGACCCTGAGCGGGTGGTCTTCGACCAGGTGGTCTTGATGGGCTACCGGAAGGCCGACCCCGTTCCCGACGCCGCAGCCGAGAGCATGACGTTGGAGTGGGCGGTCGGGGAGCCGGAGCCGCTGCGCTCCCAGCGCCACTCCTATACCTACCCGGAGTACACCCCCGCCACGACTCCAAGTGGCGACGTCCTGTTCACCACCCGCACCGTCGATCCGGTGGCCGCTGCGGCTGAGGCGCGGCGGTCGGGGCTGTGGGCCAGCACGGAGATAACCGACTCTCTGTGGCCCGCGAGCGACAGCCGCACCCGCCCGCTCATGCCTCTCAGACGGGGGCACATGGCGATGCTGGTGGCGGCGGGCTTCCTCGACAACCTGGTGCTCGAAGCCGACGACAGGCGCATCCTGGTCAAGGGCCGCACCTCGAAGGACATGGTGCTGGTGGAGGACGCCCCGGAGAAGGAGGTCCACCGCGAGAAGCTGACGACTACCGTGGTGGCCCTCGACTTGGACGACGGACGGATCGAGGACATCGCCGCCTAGCTCGGACGGCTCATCTTGAGCCGCGCAACGAGGCCCCGTTGGTCCATTCGACCTGCGGGGCCTTCGCTCTATCGGAACGACCCAGAAGACCCCTCTTATCAAGGAAAGGAAGGTCGAAAGATGCAGACCACCATGACCCTCGAAGCCTGCTGCCGGTGCGGGCAGCCCATCGCCCCCGGCGAACCGGCCATGCAGACCGCCTCGGTGGACATCGACGACTACGGCAGGGCCGTGTCCTCGCCGGTGAAGGCATACCACCTGACGGGACGCTGCTACGACGACGCAAAAGCTGCCGAGACCGCCCGCAGGGAGGCCCTGAAAGCCGCATAGACGGCTCGCACCGAGCCGCACTCACGAGGCCCGCCGACTGCGCGGGTTCGCACGTTCAAGCAACCGCCTGGGGACGTTTCCGGGGACCCGCGACACGCAAACGTCCCCACCGGGGGCGTGGTGCGTCTCGGGTCCCTGCGTCGTCCTCCGGCCCACCACGGAATAGGAGGACGACTGACATGAACCTCGGAGGTTTCATCGACAAGTTCAAGGACGCCATAGCGCGAAGGGTGGTGGAGTCCTACCCGCCCCTCTACCGCCCCTCGGAGAACGGCGGCACGATCCCCAGACTGCTCCGCAAGCCCCTGGGGGCGCAGACCGACGCCATCAGGGGCGCGGTCCTCTCCCTGAAGGCCCACCGGGGCACCACCGTCGTCGGAGAGATGGGAACGGGCAAGACCTTCATCGGCGCGGCGGCGGCGCACATGGCGGGTTTCCAGCGCATCCTCATCATCTGCCCGCCTCACCTAGTGCCCAAGTGGAAGCGGGAGGTGGAGATGACGGTGCCCGGCGTCCGCGCCGCCATCGTCGAGTCCATCACCGACCTGGAGCGGCTTCGCCTCTCCATCGGCTCTGGCCCGCTGTTCGCGGTGATGAGCCGGGAGAAGGCCAAGCTGTCCTACCGCTGGATGCCCGCCGTCATCGAGCGGTGGGCCGTCTCGAAGGGAAGGCTCCTGCGGGAGGAGGAGACGGGGGAGCCCTTCCGGGTCCCCTGCTGCCCCGACTGCACGGCGCAGATCGTGGACAAGGACGGCGTGCCGCTGACGGACGCCGACCTGAACCGCAGGAAGCACGTCTGCGCCGGCTGCGGCGCTCCCCTCTGGCAGGCGGACAGGTCCGGCCCGGCCCGCTACCCCTTGGCCGACTACATCAAGCATCGGATGAAGGGGTTCTTCGACCTGCTGATCGGCGACGAGGTGCATGAGTTCAAGGGGCGAGGGAGCGCCCAGGGCATCGCCGCGG
This sequence comes from Dehalococcoidia bacterium, assembly GCA_965262055.1. Lineage (GTDB taxonomy): Bacteria > Chloroflexota > Dehalococcoidia > Lucifugimonadales. Next base: position 2,774,216 of record CBDHEI010000002.1, on the reverse strand, counting down.
GCATCCTCGCCGACGTGTGCGGCAAGTCCCTCAGCCTCACCGGAACCCTCCTCGGCGGCTACTCCTCGACCATCTTCCACCTGCTCTACCGGTTCTCGCCGGAGATTCGCACTGAGTTCGGGCGCTCCGACGAGCACCGCTGGATACAGCGGTACGGCTTCGAGGAGGTCACCGTCGGCAAGCCCGACGACGACGCGGTGGAGGACGGGCGCAACAGCAGGAGGCGCAGCTACCGCAAGGTCACCAGGGAGCGGCCGGGACTCGTTCCCAGCGCCCTGTTCCACATCATCGGGAACACCGTCTTCCTCAGACTGGCGGACGTTGCCTCCGGCCTGCCGGACTACGAGGAGAAGATCCTCGTGTCCTCGATGGACTCGGAGGAGGACGCCACCGGCTACTCCCAGCGCAGCGCCTACAAGCACGTGTTCGAGACGCTGAAGGAGGAGCTGGCGAAGGCGCTGAAATCCGGCTCGAAGCGGCTGCTGGCGACCTACCTCCAGACCCTGTTGGCCTACCCCGACGGCTGCACCAGGGGGGAGACGGTCTTCGACCCCCGGACCGGGGACGTCATAGTGCAGGTGCCGCCCCTGTCCGAGGAGAAGCTCTACCCGAAGGAGAAGGCGCTCATCGACCTGGTGGCCGCCGAGCGGATGGAGGGACGGCGAGTGCTGGTCTACGTCACCCATACGGGGACGCGTGACATCACCGGGCGGATGGACGACTTCCTCACCCGGCACGGGTTCAGGGTGGCGGTGATGAAGGCCGACGCGGTGGCCCCGAACCGCAGGGAGAAGTGGGTCGCCGACAAGGTGAACGAGGGCATAGATGTCCTCATCTGCCACCCCAGGTTGGTGCAGACCGGCCTCGACCTGATCGACTTCCCGACAATCGTCTGGGACGAAACGGACTACAGCGTTTATGTGGTCCGCCAGGCGTCGCGGCGGTCGTGGCGCATCGGGCAGACCCGCCCGGTGAAGGTGGTGTTCATGAGCTACAGGAACACCCTGCAGGCCGACGCGCTGAAGCTGGTGGCGAAGAAGATGCAGAGCTCCCTGGCCGTCGAGGGTGAGCTGCCGGAGGACGGGCTTGCCGCCTACGGCGACGACGGCGACGACATGATGATGGCCCTGGCCCGCAGGATCGTCAGCGGCGACGAGGAGGACGAGAACGAGACGATGGAGGAGGTCTTCGCCCAGGCCAGGAACGCCGAGAGCGAGGCCGAGGAGCTGCTGGTGGACGACGGCTGGAAGGTCGTCGAGATCGAGCCGGAAACGGTCTCGGTCAACGGGAACGGGAATGGCAACGGCCACCACGACCCCTTCGACATCGGGCCAACGGTCGAGCTTGTGCCGGCCAACGGCCGCCACGCCAACGGCAACGGGCACACGCCCGCCCCGGTCAACGGGAACGGGACCAACGGCCACCACGAGGACGAGTCCCCGGAGGCGCAGCAGTCGCTGTTCTCCTGGGCGGAGTTCATGGCCGAGGAGCCGGTCAAGCCCAGGGGCCGCAAGACCCAGGCCCCGTCACTGTCCCTGTTCGCGTGGGCGGTGGAACAGGAGCGGGAGGAAGAGCCGGTCGGCGCGGGACGCTAGACCGCAAGGACACGGGAGAGGTCGTCGCCAGTGGAGCGGCGGCCTCCCCGCAGGTGGAAACGCAACAAGACAGAGCAATCACAAAGGAGAAGAACGATGGCACGCGTGTTTGTCTACGACGACAGAGAGTTCCCCGACCCCGACCCCCAGGTGAGCGTCGACCAGGTCAAGGCAACCCTGAGCGACTTCTACGGGGAGATCGCCAACGCCTCGGTCAAGGAGACCAAGCGCGGCGACGACACCATCTACGAGTTCCAGCGGCGGGTGGGCACCAAGGGCGCCTGCACCAACGCACGGAGCTAGAGGAGGGAGTCCGATGGACAACCGGACATTCACCGGCCTGCTGGCGGCGACGCCTCCGGCGGGCCTCAGCATCCTTGAGCTCACGGCGGAGATCACACGGCCCGACGGCTCCTTCGACCTGGACGCCGCGGCCGCCCGGCAGCAGGACGTGGAGTCGGCCTGCGTCCAGGCCCAGGACTACGCCGCGGCCACGGGCCGCCTGTTGGAGGCGCTGCGATGGCAGCTGCGGCCCCGGCGCAACTGAGCGTGCTGGCGGGACTGCTCCTGCGGCGTCCGCCGTCGCTGCGGGAGCTGGTCACGCTCGTTGGCTACGCCGACGACTACGCATGGTTCGTGGGGCTGGTGCGCCGTCTCTTCCCCCAGGAGGCGGAGGCGGCGCTTGCGGCCCCCGACGTACGCGGGAGGGTGGAGCGCTTCGCCAATCTCTTCGGAGAGCGGCACTTCCCCCTCTACGCGCCGTTCATCGAGTTCTGGACGGAGGAGGAGGGGGAACAACCTCCGTGGTCCTGGCTGAGGCAGGGCATCCCCTTCGACCTGATGGGCTTCGGCTACGACGGCCTCCACGAGATGTGGGACGGCTACCGCGAGGGCTTCTCGGCCCTCGTCCTCCTGGCCCAGCCCCCCGATTCCTCCTACATGGCAGACGACGGGATACGGGTGGCCTGGCTGGAGTCAGCCGCCGAACGCATCCCGCAAGAAACATTGGAGAGGATTCCCCAGGGCGGCATACCCCTGGACGACCTCACCGACGCGCTCAGGGAGACCGGGTTCGAGGGGGCGGCGCAGGCCGCTTCCTGGGTCTTCGCCGAGACCGGCAACTTCTTCCTCGACCACACCTACGAAGACGGCAACTACGACGGCTTCTCCGACCCCTGGGACGACGACATCATCCAGGAGGGCACGGAGGAGTGGCGCAAGGCCGTCGCCCTCATGGACTCCGTGGGCAAGCTGACCGACTGGCTGGAGGAGGACCTCCCCGGCCGCTTCGCCGAGATGCTGGACTTCGTCCTGGGGCGGCTCCCCAATCACGAAAAGGAGGACAACAACCATGACTGATGCAGTCGATACGACCCAATGGTCCCTGCCGGGACCTGCGGACATGCCCAGGGACGAGCTCCAGATCCAGCTGGAGGTCTACAAGGAGACCATCCTCCTGCGGGGCTTCGAGAACGACGCCACCTGGGTGCGGACCGTCTCGGCGGACGCCATCGCCAACGTGTTCACCCAGTACCTGGGGTTCTCCTCGGGGCTCCTGCCCCAGGAGGCCCTGTGGTGGAACCAGGGCGAGACCGGACAGGTGGTGGCCCTCTGGCGGCCGCCTCAGCTCTGGTCGGTGGCCCTGCAACGGGAGGCGTTCAAGCCCCCCGCCCGGCTCCGGCTTCCCATGCCGGGGCTGGTCTTCGTCTGCTCGCCGGGCCGCGCCCCCTGGGTCTACGCCGCAACGAGCCGGCCGACCGACCCTGAGCAGCATCTCTTCCGGGCCCCGGCCTTCAACGTCTTCAGAGACGGTAGGGTCTGCCCCGGAAGCCACCGGTTCCCTGAGGAGGTGGGGCTGATACCGGAGTCCTTCTTCCAGTCCTACTTCTCGCTTACCGGCGATTCACGGGACCGCTCGAAGAAGCATCCCGACAACCTGCAAGCGCTATGGGAGGAACTCGATGGACAAACTGCGTACCCGACTGAGGACCTGGTTCCCCAGTGCACGGTGGCCCAGGCTATGGCGGTCTCCGAAGGGAGACGTGGCTACCGCTAGCCCCGCGCCGGGGCCGGTGGGCTACCTGGTCAACCACCCCGGCGGCCTCGCCGGCGTCCAGGGCATCGGCTACGACTACGTTCTGGGATCGGGCGGACTCTACGTCCAGTCCGAGAGCGCTCACCTGACGGCGCGGGTAACCGTCGCCCCCGGCACGGTGCGGGGGCTCGCTCCCGTGGCCGAGAAGCTGCAACTCACTCACGGCCCCATCCCGGCAAGCCTGTTCGAGCTGGGGCTTCGCTGGTTCCAGGACGCCCCGGACACCGAACGGTTCTTTGCGGTGCGCTGGGACTGGGACGGCTACCGGCTGGTGGTCCCCCCGCAGGCCGGGACCGCAACGAGACTCGCGTATCAGCCCCCCGCAGGGGTGGTCGCCGAGTTCCACTCCCACGGAAGCTCCCGCGCCTTCTTCTCGGCCACCGACGACCGGGACGAGCAGGGCTTCCGAATATACGGCGTCGTCGGACGCCTCAATGCTCCTCTACCAGAGCTGTGTCTCCGGATGGGGGTCTACGGCCACTTCGCCCCGGTGGACTGGCCGCAGGTGTTCAACGGCCCGGACCCGGGCGTCCTGCTCATGGGCGATGGGCTAACGCGAACACCCACTGAACGACAAGGAGGTGATTGAAATGCCCTACTACCTGGACAACGCGTTCCTGCTGGACAACCCGTGGATCACCGTGGTCGGCTGCGGCGGGACCGGCGGCTTCGTGGCCGAGGGCCTCTGCCGCCTCTTCCAGGGGCGGGAGGCCACCATCGTCCTGGTCGACCACGACCGGGTGGAGCCCCACAACCTGCTGCGCCAGAACTTCTACGCAGAGGACGTGGGCAAGTTCAAGAGCCAGGCTCTCGCCGACCGGCTGGCACGGGCCTACCGGCGTCCTGTGGGTTACTCGGTCTACGCCTTCCGGGAGGAGGACTCCCGCTCCGACGGGGGCCGCTACCCCGGCCTTCCCTCCTACGGGAACTCCCTGCTCATCGGCTGCGCCGACAACGCCGCAGCACGCCGGGCGATGGCCGAGTCCCTGCCGGGCGACCCGCGCCGGTGGCTCATTGACGCGGGCAACGACACCAACTGGGGACAGGTATTGGTTGGCAATGTCGCCGACCGGGACTTCGGGGACGAACAAGCCTTCGTCGAAGAGACGTGCTACCTGCTCCCCGCGCCCACGGTGCAGCGGCCCGACCTGCTGACGGCGGTGTCGACCACGCCGCCTGACGTGGACTGCGCGGCGGCCCTCGACCTCACCGACCAGGACCCGACCATCAACCAGATGATGGCGTCGCTGGTGCTACAGGTAGTCCGCCGCATGGCGGCGGGAACCTGCCCCTTCATGGGCCTCTACCTGGACATGGAGCAAGGGACGGTCACCCCGACCTACGCCACGCCGGAGACGGTGGCGCGGGTGGTGAGGTCAGACTCCTAGCCGGGGACCGGGCGAACTCAGACGCAATCAGAGAAAGAACAAGGAGAAGACCATGTCTAACGAGAAGGCAACCACCACGACCTGGCAGGACAACCACAGCGGGCCTCGCAGGCACAAGCTGATGACCAAAGAGCTTGCCGACACCATCCCGCCCCTGTACGCCAATGACGGCGTGGACGACCCCGACGCCGTCGCCGCCAGGGTGAAAATGTTCAGCCCCTACAACGGCTGGCGCTGGTACGTCACCGAGTGGGACGCCGAGACCGGACTGTGCTTCGGCCTCGTCGAGGGATTCGAGGTGGAACTTGGATACTTTGATCTGACGGAGCTTGCGGAGGTAACCGTGTTCGGCAGCGTCCCTGCCGTGGAGCGCGACCTGTACTGGGTGCCGCTGACCCTCGGCGAGATCAGGAGACAGTCGAGGCTCGCAGCCTGAGCAAGGGTCAGAGAAGAAACAAGGAAAGGAGAAAACCATGCCTGACGAAGTTGGAACGGAAGCAACCCGCTCGGATGCCCCGAGCGCGGACGAGAGTCTCTTCGGCGAAGCGGCGGACGACACGGAAGCCGCAGTTGCCGAGGAGCAGGACGCCGACGAGGAGACCGCACAGGACCCGCAGGATTCCGATGACGCCGAGGAGCAGGCCGTTGGAGACGAGACCGGCTCGTCCGAGGACCTGAAGGTCGTCGTATCCATCAAGGGCGGCAGGGCCACCATCGGGGTGCAACAACCCTCGTCCGACCCGCACATCGAGTCGTTCGATGACGCTGACCTCTCCGGGCTGACGCAGGAGGTCACGGCGGTGATCGAAAGGGCGCGGGCCAAGTGGGAGGACGAACCCAAACATCCGGCGCACGAAAGACCCGCTCCACCGGCGAGGCGTCAGCCCCGGCGTTCGCAGGCTGCGGCGCAGGCCGAGGCCGCCGAAGGAGGGACACACCAGCAGCAACCCGAGACGCTGAGGCTGTTCTAGGGGCCTGGGCCTTGGGCTGTTCAAGCCGAGGAACCGCAACCGGAAGAAAAGGGGCCGGTGCGGTGCGCTGACCGCAGAGACACGGGGGAGGCCGTCGCAGATAGGAGCGACGGTCTTCCCCGCCTGTCAGTATATGCGGACTTTTTTGCGTTTCAGGATCTGTGGTTGCCAGGTCGTCTCAGTCGGCGAACAGATGACCGAGTCCCAGGCTGTCGGCCAGGTCGTGAAGGGCCTTCAGATGTCTATAATTGGGGCGCACTCCGCGCTTCCACCAGCGTCTTATGGTGATGGGATCGATCCCGAGGCGGCGGGCGATCTCTGCCCACGACAGACCTGACGCATGCTTGAACCACACCAGGCGCTGCGGGAAGTCGTCAGGAGAATCATACGTTCTTCTGCTGTGGTGGGTTAGCTGTCGAGGCATCGGGCTAGTCCTTAAATATGCAGCCTCTTTTGCGTTTCAGGCCCGCACTATCCAAAACGTGATCCGCACGGACATCCATGTATGTGGGCCTCTCTAGTTGCCCTGAGTCAGAAACCCTCTGAGAACCTCATTACATTTCCGAAACAAACACATCCGGATGGTCTTGCACCTGCTCCATAAAGGAGCGGTCGTGTCTGATTGCAATGACTCGAAAGCCGTAATCCTGCAACTGGGTGCGAACCTGAGTGTCTGTGTATTGCTGCTCAGGCCCGTCGTGATGAGGTCCGTCAACGAAAACGCAGACACCGGGACGGTTCTCACGGGCATAGTAGAAGTCGGACTGGACGTGCACTTCGGGAGCCGGGCGATTCTGGGCGTTGTCGGGCAGCCGCAGACGGTTGTCGCGGAGGAAACGGAGGAACTCCCTTTCCAGCGACGAGTTCGGGTCGACGAGCCGCGCCAGCCATTGGTACTGTTCGTCTGGGCTTCGTTCTCGCTCAGGGATAGTCGTCGCTGATGCGAGCAGACGGAGATAGTCCCGGATAAGACGCCGGTCGATACGCCGGTGGTCCAACTGGTTCGAGTAGGTCAGGAGACATTCGTAGCAGGCGACTGCGCACGCCTCTACCCTTGTCTCGCCACTATTTGTCCCGTCAACCGAGTCCTCGAAATGGCAGAGTTCCAGGGCTAGGCGCGCCACCGCAGCGAAAGCTCCCGGCTCATTGACCAAACGCTCCCAGACCCCGATGCCCCCTTCCGCAGCCTCCCAGAACAGCAGGCAGCGATGTTCGCCCTGTCCAATGAGTTCCGCCTCAATCTCCTGATCTTCCACCTGATAGACAAACTGGACCGATCGTTTGATGGCATGGAGCAGGGTCGTCTGGAAGTCGTCTGATGAGTCGTCCTGATGGGGCTTTAGCAAGAGGATGTTCCGAAAGTCCTGAACGTAGGGTTTCACTCCTGTGAGCGGACCCGAGATGGCCGGGTCATCTTCGAAGTCATCGCCGTCTCTGCGGCCTCCCCATTGCCCTGTTTGAGGATCGATAGTGAAGCCGATGTGATCGCTCCGCTTCCAACCGTGATTGATGCGCCAGAGGCGAGCGCTTGGAGCATAGAGGGCGTCTAGGATGTTCTCTCCATCTGCGGAATGTACGACCGCTCGCTGACTGCGCCCCTCTGCGAGGTTGAAGTGAGTCGTCACACGATAGCCACTTCGAACCCGCTCCTCCTCCTCAGACGAAATGCGTTCCGAGGGGCGCGCCCTCACCATGGGTTGGTCCAGCAGTCGTTGGGGGAAGTCCGACGTTGCGGCGTCCAGACGCGTCCCGCAATGCTCGCAGAGCTCCACGTCTGTGCTAGACCCGGCATGGGCGTACCCACACACATTGCACAGTCGAGCTCTCGTAAGTCTTCCCTCAATGCCAGCCGGAGGCAGTACCGTGGCGTAAACCCTGTGTTTCCGACCCTCGTGGTACACTTGGTTCCCAGGGCCAAACTCGGTGAGGCCCAGGAATCTGGGGCGGTCAATCATCTGAGCGTTGTTGCCCACCGTCACCGACGCCCGCACCGGCAGCCTTGGGAAGTTGTACCCCGGCAGGAATCCCTCACCAGCCAAGTAGCGATACGGATAGAAGTCAGACTCCTCTTGGCGGTTGGTCCGATTGAGCAGCAAGGAAATCTCTCGACGGGCCTCCGTCTCTCGACGCTCCGCCTCCCCACGGTCCTTTCTGGTGGCGTGGGGATCGTCCACAACTCGCCGGGCCGCGTCACGGAGGGCGCATGTAGACTGGTAGAGTTCACGCCAGCGGTCGAAGGCCCTGTCGAAAGCTTCGGGCGCGGAACGAATCGTCTCCTCTATCCAGTGATCTGAGAACCATGTGGCGTTGCGAATGTCCTGCGTCCTCTTGATGATCTGCCGGGCGCGGTCCAGCGCCTGACGGAAGTTGCTCTCCCGATTTGGCCCATCCACGTGCGCGGCGCGTTCCGGCGCAATTGGGAAATGAGGGCCGTTCAGGTCAAGGATGTCCGCCATCCCGCTGCCTAGCGAGAGCCCCGTTGCGGCCAGCCAGGTGGAGTACAGATGGGCCTTCACCAGTTCTTGGTTGCGAAGGTCCATGCGGGCCGGAGCGACCGCTCCGGCGATCATGTCGTTGCGTCGGCTGAAATAGTACTGGTCATGCGCGTTGCCCTGCGCCGCGAAAGCGACGATGAGAGCCGGGCGTCCGCCTCTGCCGGCCCGACCGCTTCGCTGGGCATAGTTGGCTGGAGTCGGCGGGACGTTGCGAAGGTGGACCGCATCGAGCGTGCGAATATCGACGCCGAGCTCCATCGTCGGGGAGCAGAATAGGGCTGACACCTCTCCGGCTATGAACTGCTGCTCGCGCTTGACCCGGGTTTCGGCAGTTACCTGGCCTGTGTGCTCCGCCGCCAACATCCCACGCAACTGGCGCGCCTGGTTCTTGTAGAGACTGCTGAAGTACGCGTTGGCTTCGCGGGCGCCGGTGATCTCGCGCCTCAGGTGGAGGGACCTTGTCCTTACCGGGTCGGGCTGCGCCGGACGCCCTTCTCCTGCCGTCCAGCGCATTCCCGCGGCCATTAGCCGAACTCCCCTGTCCTGGCTATTGTTGTCGGATACCACCGACAGCAGGTGGCCCTTCAACCCGGCGACGATTCCCCGCACGAGGTCTTCTGCATCCTCGGCGGACAGATTGGCCCCGGTGTCCCAGGTGCGGGATGACCTCAAGTACCTGGCAACGGCGGACCGTGGGCCAAGCCTCAGGATGCCGCGCTGTCTTCCTTCGGCTAGGGACGGTTGCACCCCCGGCATTAGGGCAAGGCCCTGTCCCCTGAGCCGGTCTCTCTCGTCCAATCGCCAAGGGTCCCTCAGCCACGCGCTGGCGAGAGCCGCCAATCTGCGGGTCGCAGCCTCAGTCAGGGGGTCCGCTGCTATGGCTAGGTTCATCCTCAGATGATCAAGAAACGCCTTTAGGACCTCATGTCTCTTCTTCGCGCCTGCGTCTCCCATAGCCGGCAAGCCTTGCCACCTGGCATCGGCTGCGGCGAGTTCAGAGAGGCCATGATACTCGATCCGCAACAGTCCGGTCTGTTCGAGGTTAGGCTGAGTGATCCGCCATCCGCGGCTCAGGTCTTCCAGCACCCGGTACTCCAATAGGTCAATCATGGTCCGCTTGCCCTGCTCGAAGCCGGGGCCGCTGTCTACAGGCTCTTGCAGAAAGTCGCTGGGACGCAGGTCAAGCGCCTCGAACACTTCCGGCCCCATCTGGTCGAAGCCGAGTCTGCCGTTTCTGCGCAACGCCTCGACCACTCCGGCTCTGAGCAACGCGACTTGCACGAAGTCATTCAGGTGCCCGGCTTGCAGGGAGGCGTCCTGCCGGTTGTCGGTGAAGCTGAGGGACTTCGTTTCCTCGGTAGGCAAGCTCTGATCAGCCATGCCCGCGACTGCTGCGTTCACGGCTATCGTCGTCGCCGTCGATCTCCCCGTCTGGCTCAACGAGGAGAGCTTGCGGTAGTCGCCCTGTCGAGTCTCGTATACGGCGCGGCAACGCAGGCAGATGAGAAACGGCCGGGGCTGGAACCAGCCCAACACGCCGGAACCGTCCGCCTCGCCGAGTGAGCCGTCGGTTGCAGCCCGGTACTTGACCGGGCGAAACCGGGCATAGTTGGGCTTAATGACCCTTCCGGAACGACGCTCATTGAACCACAGCTCAGGCAGTTCGTCGCAATCGCCCTCCCAGAGTCCCCCATCTTCCAGAGCAAAGAAGCCTCCTTCACCCTCAATGTCCTCTTCCGGCGCGCCGACCATCGGCGAGCGCGGCAGCATCTGTTCAGCACCCTTTTCTTCAACGCGCGAGACGAGATAGTACTCTTGCCCGCATTCCCGGCAGAAGGCCAGTGGGAACAGCACCCTCTCCTCGTCGGCCTTGTACTGGCCCTCCATTCGGAGTTCGCGGACTCCCGTGTCCTCCAAGGTCGCATAGACGCTGCTGCCAGACGAGAGCCATTGGTGGAGTCGGAAGGCCAGCACCGGCTGGCCGTCATCCGACTTAGCCTGGTTCCCAGCTTCCAGGAGGCCGCGAAGCCGGTCCGCACACCGTTCCAACGACAGGCCGCTCTCATCGCTCAGTCGGCGCGCCACTGCATCGAACGTTTCAGGCGCGTGGCGGATGAGCCGTCCGTCCTCTGTGGAGATGCCAAACGCCTCTTCCACCCATGCCGTGAGCGGGTGACGCTTCACCGCATCCGGTTCAGGATCAGGCGAGTTTGCCTCGACAGCCGCGCGCGGCTCTTCGGTTCCCTGGGGCCGGGGCGCCTCGGCCACGCGCCGCAGTGTCTCATCCACGACGTTGGCGGCGGGTATGTCCAGCCCGAAGAACCCCGACGCCAAGTCCGCAACGGCTTGTTTGCGGTCCTCCCGGGAACCGCCAGCGGCAATGGTGGCGCTGGTGGCGACCGCCTGGAGGTCCTTCCCGGCGCGTTCCTGCAAACGCCTGGTCAGCATGGCAACGTCCGCTCCCTGGCGCCCCCGGTAGAAGTGCAGTTCGTCCATGACCAGCGTTCGCAGGTCGCGCGTGGCTGTAGCCAAAAGGGGGCGCTCGCTGGGGCGGACCAGGATGTACTCGGCCATCACGTAGTTGGTCAGCAGGATGTGGGGCGGGTCATTGAGAATCCGGTCGCGGGCCTCCTCACGATCCTGGCCGGTGTAGCGGCCAAAGCGCACGGGGGAGTCCGGGAAGTTCCGGTCCTGGAACTCCTGCAACGCTTCGAGTTGACTGTTGATGAGGGCGTTCATCGGATAGATCAGCAGCGCCCGGACCGAGTGCCGTTCAGGAGCGTTGCGGATGATTGCGTCGTAGATGGGAACAAGGTAGGTCAGGCTCTTGCCGGAACCCGTCCCCGTAGTGACCACGTATGGTTCACTCTGGAGGCCAAGGTCGATTGCCTCGCGCTGGTGAGCATAGAGCCTGAGGTTTTCGCCGAAGAAGCGGGCCGTCTCCGGCATGAGAAGGCCAGCGGCGGACAGTTCACCCAGGGTCTTATCCATCTCGAAGGCCGGGTTTAGTTGGAGGACCGCATCGGGCCACAGTGCGCCTTCGGCCAGCTTGCCTTTGACGTAGCCGTCGATTCGCGGGTCCAATACCTGGACGAAGCTCTGAACGTAGTCCCGGTACTCGGAGACCACCGATTCTCTAAGCCTAAATACGTCTAGCGTCATGGCCGTCTCTTATTCACTCCTCTATGTTAGGGAGATCGCCACGGGCCAGCTGGTCAAAGGCTTGAAGCACGTAGCGTTGGGTGCGGTACTCGCCGAACTCCCGCACCTCGTTGCGCTTCAATCCCGGGAAGGACTGGGAGGGTTCCGCCGCGTCAAGAATCCAGTCCAGGTCTGCCCGCTCCAGTTGGTACATCCGAGCATAGATGGCGTCAAGCTCGCACTTCAGCCGGTGACGCCGCTCGGCGTCCCAGGGGAATGGCGGGCCGTCGTAGCCGAGGTCTTGCGCGAACCCCTTTAGGTCGAGAGCCGTGTAGGTGAGTTCCAGGACGCGCGGCAGGACCAACTCGGCGTAGGTCAGCCCCGGACGTGCCTCTTCCAGATACGCCTCCGGCGGAAGGACGGGGAGCTGCTTGACGATGAAGAAGCTCATGTGCGTTCCGCCGACGGAGAGGCGCGCAACCCAGTCCAAAGCCATACTGTTCATGTTGGCCAAGACGAACGCTGATGCAATTTGCCGTGCGTGTTCGTAGTCGATCAGCGGAACGGTGTGGCCGGCGGCGACTCTGGGGATGTTGTCGGCGACCAAAGTTCGCTCATTCGTGGCGTTGGTAATGTCACGGAATACTTGGAGCCACTCTGTGGGGTCGATATGGAGGAGGGGTACGTGGTGGCTCATGGCAAATCTCGGTAGGACGCCTGCGATTGATGTTCGTCTGTCGGTTGAGCGGACAATATCTCTAAACGCAACGAGGCAACCCAGATGTTCTGGCCTGTGCCCTCTATTCCAACGCGCGGGATCATGGCCGCTATGCCCGTCCTCTGATCTGTCGCTCTGACGATATTCCTGAACACGAGTTGCGAGCCAACTCTGCGAGACGGTCGAGGTCTGTCTGTCTGTCTGTCTGTCTGTCTGTCTGTCTGTCTGTCTGTCTGTCTGTCTGTCTGTCTGTCTGTCTAGGATGGTGTCGCTGGTTCCCTCTCGTTTGTCAAGTCGCTTTTCCACTTCTTCCTCGGGCACCCAATAGCGCGGTCTGATTACCACCTCGGGGTCTGCCTTCTCCTCTGGGGTCATCTCCCGCGCGTTCCCGCCTCTGAGGCCCTTGTCGTCCACGTCGCCAAAGGTGGCGAACCGGTGGTCGTACTGGTGGAACAGTTTGGCCTCGTACAGGGGAAGATAGCGTTTGTCGCCCCGCGTGAAGATGTTGCCCTCCAACTGCCAGCCTTCTCCGACTAACTGCTCGTGAGTGCGGAACAGCCCGGAGTCGTTGGACATATCGAACATTCTCTGGAAAGCCACGCCCCAGGGATTAGCCTCCGGTTCTTTCCCTTTGGCCTCTTTCCAGAACACTCCGGCGCGGCGGTACATCTTGCCGGCGATTTCGGCGTCTCGCCGGGTGCGGAAGATGGGACAGGTACGGGTGTTGGGATTAAAGAGGGCGAAGTCTTCCTGAGCTAGGACGAACCGCCGCTCGCCGTCTTGCAGCTGGTCGGCCCGGTAGAGGAAGAATGCGAACTCCGCTTGGGGGCTTGGACGGTCTGCACCATTTAGGGTCAGCAGGCAGAACTTGTAGGAGCGATGTACACCGGGGAAGACCCCTTCCCGGTTCTCGAAGTCGTAAAGGCTGACCAGGGAGCGTCTGTCCACCAGGTCTGCGAAGAAGACCTTGGTCGTGTCGTCGGTGGCTATTCCGGACGGGACAATCATGCCTACCCGTCCCGTCGGGCCGCAAATAGTCCGGGCTGTCTCCGCGAAGATGGAATAGGTATTAACATCGCCGCGTCCGGTGAGCGGGAACCGTCCGCTGCCGCGCACGAACCTGCTCGTCGACTCCGAGCCGTGGACAGCTCGGGCGAATTCTTCGGCCAGCGCAGGATTATGCGAGGGCAACGCACGAATCAACCTGTCGCGGGCGGCCTTGTTGGGGGCGGTGGCGATGTCGCGGTCTCGGGCGCCGAAGAACTCCTTCTCCTGTAGCTTGATGCGCTCCCAAGGCGGGTTGCCCAGCACCACGTCAAAGCCGCCGCGCTGGAACACGTCGGGGAACTCCAGGGGCCAGTGGAAATAGCGGTTTACCTGGGAGGCGGCAATGGCCTTTCCTTCGAGTTGGGCTTGCGTCCTTCGGCCATCCAACGCATTGCGAACGTTGTCCGTCGTCGGCACGTGATCCAAGCCGTCGCCCCCTGCTGGTCGGAGGGGCGCGAAGAAGGCGTAGGCCCACAGGTCGCAGGCTGTTTTCATTTGCCACCACGGGGTTCCCGGGCCTCGTAGATCTCCGTAAAGTTCTTCCTTCGCATGGACATCGGAGGGACTGTGCTCTTCCAGTTCCCCGAAGACCTGAAAGTCCTCGGCCAGCCTCGACGAGTGCGTCTGTGGCTGCTCCATAATCATCCGCTGCTGCCCGGCGCGCTCCAGCTTGTTACGCTGGCGATAGAGCTTCGCAGCCTCGTTGTCGTCGCCGGTGACGGGCTTATAAGCATCGTCGGGGATGCCATTGGTCAGAACGGTCAGGTCGCTCACTCCCACAAGGCTGTCGCCGCACTTGACGTGATGGTCGAGAAACCCAAGGGGCAGTCCGGCGGCGTGGCCCTCTATCCACAGGGCCACCTTGCACAGGTCGACGGCCAAGGGGTTCTTGTCCACCGCGTAGATGCAACTGCGAACCACGTCGCGAATGGCGTTCCGGTACTCGGAGGGAGCGGGCTCCTCGTCGCCCGTGCGGACTTTGGCTAGTTCACGGGCAATGCGCCGCGCCGCTGCCAGCAGGAAGTGGCCGGAGCCGGATGCGGGGTCGCACACCCTCAGAGCCAGGAGCGCCTTCTCCTTGTCCTCCGGCGTTCTAGCAGCAGTCAGCCTCTCCTCCATTACAGGAACCAGCGCACTCTCGATCAACTCACGCACCAGTTCCGGCGGCGTGTAGTAGGAGCCGGTCTGCTTCCGCTCCGTGCCGGCGGCCAGCTCGAAGCTGGGACGAGTTCCTGAGAAGCCGCCCAGGTCCACAACCGGACGGTAATCCAGCAGGCTCTCGTAGACGGAGCCGAACTCCTCCACGTCCAGATGAGCGTAGTTCACTCGGCGTCGGATGCCGTCGTCATCGAATGTCGAGAGATGCCGCATGGCGGCAAGGAACGACTCGTTGGGGCAGAACGCGCCCTCAATGTTGCGGCACGCCGACTGGCCGAACAACTCGCCATTGAGCGGCGATAGGCCCAACTGCCGGGCAGCGGTCTCATCGCGGAACAGCCGGAAGGTCTGTGCAAGCCCTTCCCACAAATCTCCATGTCCATCGCCCGCGAAGTACCGCTCGGCGCGGTCTCGCAGCCTCGTGACGCTGTAGTAGCGGTCATAGACTGCTTGGCGCTGGGCGTCGGACTCAGTGGCGAGAAGCTTTCGCTCCTCGGTGACCATCAGGAAGAGCATCCGGTACACGAAGTTGAGGAGTTGGCGATAGTAGTCGGTCTCGTCCAGCCGTCCATCGCTAATCTCATTGCACAGGGGGGCGTTGCGACTATGTCCTACGAGTGCGGTTCCCAATACTTCCAGAGCGCTTTTCACACCGTCGCGGAGCTTCTCTCGAACCCGGCCCCCTTCCTCGATCCCCTGGATGTAGTAGCCCTCCAGTAGGCACTCCTGCGGTTCGATTCCGTCGTGAGGGAGCCGGGTGGCGTGAAGCAGCCGATAGAGAACGACGAACTCACCGTAGGTGTTTCCTTCGAGCATGGCCTGGAGGTCGAACTCCAGATAAGTGGGCTTAGACAGGCGCGCGCTGTTCCGCAACAGCCGGAGCTTGGCTCCATTGGTAACCACACCCCAAAGGGACTCGGAACGGTTGAGGAAGTCCTGGATCAAGGCGTGCGGAGTCCGGCGAGTTGTCGGTCCTCGCTCGTCAAGCCCCTGGTCCACAGCGACGATGTGGATAGGTGGGGCGTTCTCCGCGCTGTGGGTGCGGTGCGAGATTGGGAAGGACGCTCCCCCAGCATCCACAGCCGCCCGCTGGTACTCCAAGGGCGCGAACCCAAGGACCTCAAATAATTCAGCCATCCAGTATTGCCGGGTCAGCGTCGTCCGGCTCTCCTGCGAGCGTTCTAGTCTCCTGCTGAAGGCGTCCCAATACAGGCGCGCATCCGAGAAACTCCGCTGTATCTCGTCGAGCAGGTGTCTGCTGGAAGGAAGGCCAAAGTCTCTCGCCGCTTGACCCCTAATGTCGCCGTCAGCGACCGCAATGCGCTCCAGCAGGTCGGGCGAGAACAGGCCGCCCTCAATGTTGATCGTCGCGTAACTCATGCTTCAACCCCTGCCGGGACCAGCACGTAGCAGCCGATGACGTCGGGGGGTAGATGCGGCGTCACCGCTGCCTTTGAGCCCTTGACGGCCCTTCTGAGCCGCACATGGGCAGATTCCAGGGCAGAGACGCGTTCGGCGACGATGCCGTCGGCCCAATCGCCCTCCAGCATTCCCAACGCCCACTGGACGTGCTCCTGGCGTTCAATTTGGGGCATATTCGCCGCGACCTCGGCGTCCCGTAGCAGCCGGAGGGCCTCATCTTGCAGCGGGGACAACCAGCGAAGTCCGTCCCCGTCTCCCCGAAACGCGGCGGCCACGACTTCTTCGGCGAACTGCTGGCTCTCAGCTTCGATCAGGTAGCGAAGACGTAGAATGAGAATGGCCGTGCGGCGTTCAACTGCCCTGGTGAAGATCGCGCCGGACCTGGCAAAGCGAGAGTCGCTTCCCTCCAACGCCTGGGAAAGGACCACCTCTGCGGCGGCGGCTACGACCGGGTGGTTGCGTCCCAGCAGGGTCACGCCGGGCGGCGGGACACCCTCGAAGGCAACCGGCATGGGGAACGCCGAGCGGGGGTCGCGGGCCGCAATGCGGTCCCGGAGGTCTCCGGGCAGAAGCTGGAAAACGCCGTCGGTCTTGGTAGCGCGAAGCTCACCATTGAAACGCTGGATTGCGTTGGCGAGGAATCGCCGTACGTCCCCGGCGCTCCCCAGGACGGGCTCCATCTCCGTCAACTCCCGGGCCACCTCGTCCGGCTCGATGCCGCGCTGGGCAAAGTACGCCCGCGAGCGGTCTTCCTTGTTCGCTATCTGATCCCAAGCCTCGTGGAGACGGCTCACAGACTCATCCTCCAGGGCAAGTCTGGACTGCTGTCCCCGGCCTCGCCCTCGCAGCAGGACGCTGTTGACGAGGGCGCTCACGACGTGCTCGGACTCCACCGGCACGGGCACGGAGATGCCCAGGCGTTGCCGTATGGTCTTCGCCTTGCGCAGCAGGACGTCGAGCACAACGAGGTCAACCTCGTTGTCGGCTCCAAAGAGAAGCACGGTCTTGACAACGGCCTTGCTCTGGCCGAAGCGGTCCACCCGGCCTTCGCGCTGCTCCAAGCGGTTGGGGTTCCAGGGAAGATCGTAATGCACAACGGAGTCGTAATGGTCCTGAAGGTTGACGCCCTCGCTCAGGCAGTCCGTCGCCACCAGGACCCTCACCTGCTCTTTCGCCAGCGACAGCACGATCTCCTTGCGCTGTTCGCTGTCGCCCTCGTTCCCGGTCACCGCCTTGACCTGCAACCCCGGATGTCGCTGTCGAAGGGTGCTCTGGATATGCTCTGCGACGTAGTATGCGGTCTGGATGAAGCGGCAATAGACGATGGGACTGCAACCCTCATCCAGCAGGTCCGAAACAGCAGCGACGGCTTCTCGAATCTTCGCGTCTCCAACTGGGCCGGCGAGGGCGTCAGCCCGCCTCAGAAATGCATTCAGCCTCCGCATTTCGCTCGTGTCGAGAGCGGAGTCGGAATCGCTGAGTGGGGCCGCCAGTACGTAGTCAGTGGCCTGGTCCTCGTCGGCGGAGTCCACGATCTGTTGGCTGAAAATCTCGTCGGGCACGACTCCGTTCTGCCGTCCACCAAACGACGGCTTGCGGTTCTCCAGCACTGCCCTGGCGGCCATTGGGCTGGAGAGAACGCAGCGTAGGATGGACAACGCCGCCCAGTAGCGGACACGCTGGCGCTGCTCCGCCATGCCCTCGCTCGACACGTACTCTCTACAGTAGGCCAGAATATCCTGGTAGAGCCGGTGGTAGTCCGCCGACATCCGGTAGCTGCGCTCGACTGACTCCCGCTCAGGGAACGGCGTCTCGACGCCGAGCCAGCGTTGAAGGTCTGTCCGCTTCCGCTGGATGAAGTGGGGCGTCAACCTCGAACGGGGCGAGTCGGACTCCTCCGGCACATCGAATGACGGGTCCAAGAGTCCGAGCAGCGACCTGAAGCTCTCCTCAATGCCGCTGTGAGGGGTTGCAGTCGCCAGAACCAGGTGCCGCTTCGGGTCCTTCGCAATGTCCCGGAGAAGAGCGAACCGTTGATGCTGCGCGCCACTGCGGTCGCCGCGCGGACGTGCGGCGGTGTGCGCCTCATCGACGATTACAAAGTCCGGGGCGTTGTCCAGGAAGCGTTGCCGGTTCCGGTCCGACTTGACGAAATCTATGCTGACGACCAGGTGGCGGTAGTGCCGGTACAGAGAGACATCGCCCCGCGGAAGTCCACGCTCCAGCCGGCCGATCCTCGAAGACTGGACCACGGCTGTCTCGATGTTGAACTTGGCTCGCAGCTCTTCTTCCCATTGCTCGCACAGGTGCGGGGCGCAGAGAACGCAGATGCGGCGCACGACGCCACGGTCCAATAACTCGCGGGCGATCATGGCCGCCTCTATGGTCTTGCCCACGCCCACGTCGTCCGCGATGAGCAAACGCACCGGATCGAGCCGGAGCGCCATGATGAGCGGAACAAATTGGTAGGGGCGGGGCGCTACCGACAGCCTCCCCATGGAACGGAACGGCCCAGCGCCGCTTCTCAAACCGAGGCGTACGGCGTCTCGAAGCAGCAGCGCGCCGTTGAAGTCTCCGGCCGATTCAGAGTCGGGCCGTTGGTATTCCGACGGCTTGAGAGCTTCCGGCTCCAGTGGGAGATATATCCCCACAGCGTCAGCGTCGGAGCCGTCAACTGGCCTGAGTCGCACTACGTCCGGCTCCTCGGCTGGCAGGACCACCCAATCTCTGCTGCGGGCATGGACCAGCGCTCCGGGGACGTACTTGCTTGCGGGCAGCACTACGAGAGCCCTCCTATGCCTGCGGTCTCCACGACGAACCTTGGAATAAACGACACCGTGCTCACCGCGATGCTCTGAATCTGGTCGACTCTGTAGGAATGCACCTCGCCATTGTCGGACTCCGCGGCGTACAGAGTGAGGTGACCGGAGCGGCTCATCCTCAGGCTGTAGGGCTCAATCAAGTGGGTTCGATCCTGGTAGCCGATCTCGACACAGAGATGGTTGGCGGCGGCGAAGCGCACCTCCTCTATCGGCGCTCTTTGGCCCCAGACCGTTACGGTTGCGGGAGGGTTCCATTCCTCGTCCAACTCCTCCTGGGCGGGGATTGAAGTCAACTCTTCTATCGGGACCACTCCCTCCAACCATGCGTATAGGCGAGGCAACTCTTCCCGGAAGGCGGAGATGAGCGGCAACGCCGGAAGCTGATGAGCCAGCATGTTGCCCCATTCCTCCTCCAACTCTCTCCGCAATGTCAATGCCTGGATCGCCTCGCTGGTGAAGACCTGCACGCCCTTGGACTCGCACTTCTCCCGGTACACAGCTCGGATGAGGGCCGACTCTGGAAGGATGGCCCTCCTTCTGAATAGTGTGATGATGTCGTAGAGATCGCGAGGGCGGGCCCTCTCTCCCATAGCCCGCAGCTTCTCGGCGTAAGCCTCTTCAAAGCTGTAGCAGCGGACCTTCGCAGACTCCGGCAGCACATCCGGATACGGGTGTGCTATGGGCCGCAGGACTGTGGGACGGATCACCCGTTCCGCCGTGGTGAGGTCAACGCGGAGGCTTGCGACGCCGGGCGCGTTCCGTGGACCGCGATAGTAGATGCGCCCCTCGGCGGACCGGCCATCCGGACGAGTACGCAGAGCAGGCTCCCTACCCTGAAAGTCAATTCCGGACTCCTCGTAGACCCGCTCCAACACCTCCTTCAACAGAGGAATCACTTGGCCCGGATCGCACGG
The DNA here is from genome assembly GCA_965262055.1 of Dehalococcoidia bacterium. Taxonomy (GTDB): domain Bacteria; phylum Chloroflexota; class Dehalococcoidia; order Lucifugimonadales. The sequence continues at coordinate 2,754,450 of CBDHEI010000002.1, read as the reverse complement.
GCCTCCGGGTAAGACCGTGAAGTCCAGGTCTTCCGAGAAGCGGTAGGTCTCAACGTAGCACTTCTTCAGGCACGTGCCGCCCTTGAAGACCCACGAGGTCGATAGGCTGGGGGCCGACCCAATGCCCCAGAGCACCCACCCGATGACGTAATCCTTCTCGATCACATCCTCGCGAATGCCCCACTCGCTGATTCTCTCGTTTAGTTCCGTCCTGCTTATCAACTCAGCGCCCTCTCGGTCTGCAACCTCCCGTTCAACCGGAGATTCCAACGCCGCGCCACTGGACCCTCATTGGGTAAGCCGGGGTCCAGCCGTGTTACGCCGGAGCTCACGCCTCTCTCGCACTTTTGGAGAAGCGCGGGAGCATCGACTTCGAGATGCTCGCCAAGATAGCCCAGACGCTTGAAGACCACCCTGTTGCCGGCTCGCCAGACGTAATCACCCAGAAGATCGTCGTCCCGGTATTCCCCCCTGAAGTACGTGCCCACGACATCGGCTGCGTGGCGAATGCCCCCTCCTAATGACGGGTCGTCGAGGATGTCGACGATGGTGCGTGAAGGGTCAGAGATGCTCACCCTGGTCTGGTCGCGCCAGACGGCCTTGGCCCCGAACATCCTCCGCTCTGGAGCGCGCTTGATCCGGAAGGGAAAGCCCTGGACCTCGGTCTCCTTATTCCTTACCTTCCGCGTGGTGACGACGACGGTCTCTCTGAATATCTGCTCGGTTAGGTTCCAGTGCTCACACGCCGTCCACCCTCCGACATAGTAGTCAGGGCCGAAGAGTTTGTCCGCGACGACCCACGGGTCTTCCCTCCACTCGCCCGGATTGATGGCGTCCAAGGGCACAGGCGCGTAGAGCCCGCGGCACACGCGCACTAGCCACCCTCGCTCGGCCAGGTAGGCGAGGAATCGATGGGTTCGCGGGATAGTCAGAGAGAGAGCGTCGGCGGCCTCTTGGACAGAGAAAGGCCCTGTAACGCTCCGATACAGGGACGTGAGGTGACGGCGGTTCCGCTCCGATATTCCCCTCGGTATCACTGTAGCAGTCGCCACCGGCAACTCCTTCTAGCTAAATGAAGAAACTACACCTATTATATCGCCCTGGGGCATACACGGCAAGATGGTAGAATGGAGTTGCATGGGCTCAGCCGAGCCTGGTAGCGGGGCAATATGCCTTCACCTACAGGGAGATCGCCCAGCGAACCAAGGCGTCGTCGCCTTGATCGGTATCACTGTGGAAGTTGCCAGTCCCCATACCCGTCCGTAGCAATTGCATGATGGCAGGCCCTCAGGGGCTCACAGTGAGTGCTCCCAACCGCATCTCGAAGATGGTACTACCTACTATCCACGTAGGCCCACCTGGGAAGGTTGGAATCGGTACCCAGGGCTGCCGTGGCGAAACCACTTGTCGACGCGCCCGACCTTTCGCTGTTGTATCCGAATCGACCTCCCACGAGTATCGGGGCTTGGCAAGCTTCTGAATCAGGGCCTCATAGTGGTCTAGGGAATATAGTGGTCTAGGGAATGAGGAAGTAGGACGATGGACTCACGTAGACGGACGGAGGGCTCTTACCCGGAGCTCTTCCCGAAGGACTATCCGGAGCGGCTGGCGAGGCTCGTAGAACTCGCAGGGCTGACATGGGAGGAGTTCGCTGAGCGCCTAGGCGTCGAGAACGACCGCGTGGCGGCATGGCGTACGGGGGCGATCCCGACTGGCGGAGAGGTGTGGCACATCATGCGTTTGGCGCTGTCGGTCCATGGCGGCATGGAAGTGATGCTTCCGGAGAACACCAGGCTCGACGAGGGCCGGGAGTAGACTGTATGACTCGCTCCAAACTACGGCGGGGGGTACGCAAACGAAGGGAGGCGCGTGAGGCCAGGGAGCGCAAGGCCAGGAGTGTATGGGCGGCTAGCCTGCCGCCTCCGCCTCTTGAAGCGGGCGAAGGACCGGAGCCTTGCAGGCACACTTGGGGGGATCCCGAGACAGTTAGCTTCTCCTGCGACAGTCGCGACGTGATCAGGGTCTGCGAGACGTGCCAGGGATTCGTGCGAAGGTGTAAGAGATGCCGTAGGTTCCACCTGGTCTATCAGGGACAGGGCGGCGAGTACTCGATGCCCTGGTGGGTCTCCTGTCAACGCCGGATTAGATTTGACCCACTATCGCCGGGTTAGTATTGACCCACCCCTGGCTGTGATTTCGTGTTTTGGGTTTCCTCCGATGATGGATTGAGCAGCTGTTGAGAGGTCAACAGACCAGCCTGCCGCTTGTCCCTGAGCCTGTAGCTTTCACCGCGGATGTTGAGCACGTGGCTGTGGTGCAGCAGCCGGTCAAGGATGGCGGTGGCGATCACGGTGTCTCCGAGCAGCTCTCCCCACTCTGCGAAGCCCTTGTTGGATGTGAGGATGATGCTGCCCCTCTCGTATCTGGCCGAGATCAGGCTGAAGAAGGCGGTGGCGGCGTCGCGGTCGTAGGGCCAGATGCCGAACTCGTCAACGATGAGCACCTTCGGAGCCAGGTAGACCCTCATGCGTCGGTCCAGCCGGTGCTCGGCCCGGGCTTTCCTCAGGTCCTCCATCAGGTCGTAGGCTCGCACGAAGTAGGCCCCGTACCCGTTCTCGATGGACCGTAGGGCCAGGGCCACTGCCAGGTGTGTCTTGCCCACTCCCGGAGGACCCAACAGCAGGAGATTGGTCGCCTCGGCAACGAAGGCAAGGCTGGTCAGCTCCCTGACTTGGCGCTCGTCGATGGAGGGCTGGAAGGCGAAGTCGAACTGCTCCAGGGTACGCCGGAAGGGCAGGTGGGCCATCCGTGTCCTGGTGGTCAGATACCGCTCTCTGCGGGCCGCCACCTCGATACCCAGCAGGTCCGCCAGCATGTCGGGGTACGGCATCTGCTTACTGGCGGCCGCGTCGAGTCTGCTGTCGAGCACCTCGACAGCCTCAGTCAGCCCCAGGCTCTCCATGTACTGACGCGCCTGCTCCAGGGCGATCATCTCACACCCCCTGCCGCCGCCAACTCGTACACTTCCAGGGACCGACGCTCTACCTCGCCTGCCGACACCTGAACCGCTACGGCCTCCCTCCTGGGACCCTCATCCCCGTTGACCAGCCCGGCCCACTGGCCCGGCAGCGTCAACCGCTGCCCTCGCCTGTGTGCCCTCGGATGCACCGCCAGCCGGTCGGAGCCCAACCATATCTCCACCGTCCCGGACCCCAGCCCCACCTGCACAGTCCTGCCTGCCCACGACCACGGTACGCCGTACCACGCGCCGTCCCAATGCACGTACCCGTCACGGCCCACCTTCCGCTCCTCTCGAAGATACGGCGCCAGACCGGACCGCTCAGGCAGAGCCAGCATGTGCGCCCGTTCCTTCGCAAGCAGCACCTTCGGCCGCTGCATCGTCGTCCCGTGCACACGCTCGTTCGCCACCGTCTCGCACCACTCCATACCCTGCCTGTTCATCTCCGCGTCGTCGCTGAACCGGACAGTGGGCCACAGGTTGCGGCGAACGTACTTCACCCCGCTCTCAACCTTACCCTTCGTCTGAGCACGGTACGGTCGGCACAACCTCATCTCGAAGCCGACCCGCAGCGCAAAGTCCAGCATCCGGCTGTTCCACTCGGGACGACCGGCATCGTCGCGCCCCAACACCACCACCTTCGCGTTGTCGTACAGACATCGGCGAGGCACGCCGCCGAAGTACTCGAACGCATTGACGTGACAGCGCATGAAGGTCGCGACGTCGGCACGGCGTACGAACTCCACGTAGATGGCCCGAGACCAGCCCAGCACCATCACGAACGCCCACACTCGGCGCTTGCGACCGTCCTGTGCGACGTACGCCAAGCTCCCCCAGTCGACCTGAGCCTGCTCACCGGGACCAGTCTCGAACCTCACCGTCGCTCGAGGCTGCCGGCGGCGACGGCGCGGCTGAACGTAGTCCTTCAGGATCGTGTACCCGCCTCTGTATCCTCGGACACGCAGCTCACGCAGCAACACCACGCAGTTGTCCAGACCTTCAGACAGGCGACCGTCGATGTACTCTGCGTACGGGTCCAGCTTGGATGCCCGGCGACGCCTCGCCTTCTCCCTCGGCACTCCCGGCGACCTCAGATACCTGCGCACCGAGTTCCGAGACACTCCCAGCTCCCGCGCGATCCCACGGATCGACCTACCCTCACCCTTCAACTCGTACAGCTCTTTCACTGTCCCTCCTCTTAGCAATCTGTTCGGCACCTCCACGTCGGGATTCTCCCAACGCTAAGGTGCGCTCTGCTAAGGGGTGGGTCAATTCCATTCCGGCGCTACTGGGTCATTCTTACACCGGCGGTGATGTAACTGCTCAGCGATTATGTCCTCGCTAACTGTCAAGCGAAAATGTCCGCATGAAGGAGCATGTGACATTGACGCAGAGAGAGCAGACAAGGCTTCAGGTTCTCAACAGTTTGATGGCGGACCATATGACCACGGAGCAGGCAGCGACTTTGATGGGAGTGAGCGCGCGCCACACCAGGCGTATTCTGGCGGCCTACAGCAAGGAGGGAGCAGCCGCACTCGCTCACGGCAATCGAGGTCGCAGACCGGCCAACGCTACATCGGACCCGTTGGCGACCGACGTGGTGGTCCTGGCGCGGACCCGATACGCGGGAGTCAACCACACGCACCTGAGCGAGTTGCTGAGGGAGCGAGAGGGCATAGACATCGGTCGTAACACGTTGCGCAAGATACTGACTGACGCCGGTATGAACAGTCCTCGCCGTCGCAGGCCGCCGAAGCATCGTGTTCGACGGCAGCGGATGACTCGCGAGGGAATGCTGATACAGATCGACGGCAGCTACCACAGATGGCTGGGAGAAGATGGCCCCCAGTTCACGCTACTGCTGGCGGTCGACGACGCTACTGGCTGTGTCGTCAATGCCCTGTTCTGCGAGCAGGAGAACACCCGCAGCTACTTACTGCTGATGCGGGATCTGATACGGAGCTACGGCATACCGCTCGCACTCTATTCAGACCGCCATGGCGTCTTCAAGCACACGCCGCCGTCGGAGACCGCCGCCGCTCCCACCCAGTTCTCGCGCGCTATGGGTGAGATCGGCGTACAGCTGATATTCGCACGGTCTCCACAAGCCAAAGGCCGCGTGGAACGCACCGCGGGCACGCTCCAGGACAGATTGGTCACGGAGATGAGACTCGCAGGCGCGACCACCATCGAAGACGCCAACCGCGTGCTCAACGACTTCCTGCCCCGCTTCAATGAACGCTTTCGTGTGCCGCCGGAGAACGCAGACACCGCGTATCGGGTCCCAGACCCGGGGATGTGCCTGGACACAGTCCTATGCCTGAAGTACAGGCGCAGGGTTGGCAGGGACAACACGGTGAAATACCGCTGGCGCACCCTGCAGTTGCTTCCCGACAAGTCTCGGCCGAGCTATGCCGGGTCGGTGGTGGAAGTACTCGAGGGGCTGGACGGCCGACTGGCAGTGCAACACGAAGGGCGTACCGTCGCCTCCCAGCAAGCACCTCCACGGCCCAGTGTCCTGCGCAGCTTCGACACGCGGACCGTGCACACGGCTGGTCCCAGCCGCTACACCAACGGTGTCACCAGGAGGTCGGAGGACGCGGTGGCGTCAATGGGCACAATGCTCGTAGTGGACAGACTCCGCGACGATGCCGACCACAACGGCGCCGCAAGAGTTCGCAGGACTGCGACTCCGCGATCCAGAAAGCCCACCCCACTTCAGACGGCGAGATGGAAGGCGGTCCAGAAGGCGAAGCGCAAGGGGCTGTCCATCCGTGGGATCGCCCGGGAACTGAGCATACACAGAGACACCGTGAGGAAGTACATCGATGCCGAAAGCCCACCCATGTCGCCCGCCCGCGCAACGTCGGCAGTGCCTTAATCTGCTAGCATGGCAATCTACTTAGAGGACATTTTCCCTTGACACTTAAGCGGACATAATCGCTGAGCGTCGACAGCGGTGACACTCCGAGTTGTGGCTGAAGGAGCACGGGTGCACCCGCAGGGACTTGGGAGACGTGCCGATACCGTTCGTATGGATGCCTGATGTCAACGAACTTCCAATGTTCGACCTTGCCACATACGGGGAGATCGACGGGGAACCAGGCCGCTACGAGCTGGAGTGGTTCAGCTGACGGGAGATAGGCTTCCCCCGATCTGGGCGGGTCCTCAACTGTTGACAGGGACGGACCCGTCATGGACGAGACCATTCGTCCATCCCTGCTCGTCTAGCTCGGCGCCGGAACGCCTAGCTGGGTTCGGCTCCCCCGGGCCCGCCACTCCCGTTCCCAGCGGCCCCACCCTCTCCGGCAGGTACGCATCAACGTTTTTCATCAGCCTGCTAGTGCCTAACAATTTGACCGGGCTTAAACGGACCCAAGTCGACCGTCCACGAGTACTTAAGCTTTCCGTGTCGATTGAGTCCAGAGAGTGAAGGTTCTAAAGTTTGTACATTTGCCAAAGTTTGTACGGACACGGTCGAGGCTCCATACACTGCGGCTGAGCGCCTTGCCTTTCTTCCGCAGCCTGTTAGGATACCCGCTGACGAACTGAGCGTCCGATCATGCGCCGAACCGCATCGCGAGGGCATTTCAGGAGGAAAGTCAATGTCTACTGAGTTCAGACAACGCCACATGAGAGTGATTGAGTTGAACGAAAACGACGTTTCATCTCAGATACGAATGAACCATGGTAGTGAGCTTGAAGTTGTCGATGCCGCCCTCGATCAGATTCTCCAAGGCTTAGATGCTTTCGCCTATGAGAAGCAACGACCAGATAGCCGACTGGAAGATGTCCAAATGTTCCTTGCCGTGAGAAGTTTCAATTCACTGCACATTGCCAGACAGTTATTGGAACGCGGCTACTACCAGCAGGCGTCGGTACTGGTACGGATGGCCATGGAGGACCAGCTTGTTGCAGAAGACGCAGAAACCCATCCTCAAACGTTGGACGCGCTACTCGATGATAAAGGATCTATCAGCAGTGGAGACCTGACCTATGGCAAAATGGCTGAACGAATTTCACCCGAATCCAAAAAAGCGTGGGATGAGAAATACGGATACCTCAGCGAAAGAGCCGCACACCCACGGCGTCGAAGCCTGTTGGCACTCACAACTGTACGGCGGACTTTACTCCCTGGTGGTCACTACGATGAAGTACAAGTTAAGGTGACGTTCCTCTGTCTCCTAGAGCAACTTGGGCAGGTGCTACGTACAGTTGGTCTCCTGACAGCGAATGTAGAATGCCCTTGGGTTGAAGGAGCTAGGCCGGTACTCAGGGATATGACGGCTCTCTATCGAGAAATAGCTGAGTGATTTGAACGGCAATTACAGGTGGATTGAACACGTACCCCAGTGATTGGTGGCGGTAGTATATTCCAGACTGCGTAGACGATGCACTTGGGGTGATATAGATATGACGTCAGGCATCATGGAGAGCGAGACACCGGTGGGCTACGTTCAGACGGTGCTCGGTCCGGTGCGGCCTGGAGCGCTTGGCGTCACCCACACGCACGAGCACATCCTTTCCGACCTCTCGCACATCGGCTAGCCCCCCGAGGACCCATTCGCGCGCGAGATCTACGACGCACCGATGCGCATGGACATCCTCGGGTACATCAGCAACTACAACTTCGCGAACCTGGACAACCTGCGACTGGACGACGAGGAAACGGCCACCAATGAGATCGCCCTGTACAAGCAGCACGGCGGCGGCGCCATCGTGGAGGCATCCAGCATCGGGCTGAACAGAAACCCCGACGGCCTGGCGCGCATATCCCGTGCGACGGGAGTCCACCTCATAATGGGCTCGTCCTACTACGTCAAGGAGGCGCACCCTCCCAACATGGACGACCTCGCGGAGGACGAAATCTATGAGGAGATCGTCAGGGACGTAACGACCGGCGTCGGAACATCCGGCATCAGGTCGGGGATCATAGGAGAGGTCGGTTGCTCCTATCCCTTGTCGGACAACGAGCGCAAGGTGCTCCGGGCCTCGGCCAGGGCTCAGCGCGCAACCGGCGCACCCCTCCTCATCCACCCCGGCAGGGACGAGCCCTCACCGGAGGAAATCATCGGCGTTATCGTTGAAGCAGGAGGGGACCCCAGGCGCACCATCATCGGGCACCTCGAGCGAACGGTCATGGACCGCCGCGTGCTGCTCCGTATCGCCGAAGCGGGATGTTACCTCGAGTGGGACCACTTCGGATTGGGCCTGCCTTACTATCCACCCAATCCGAGGATTACGATGCTCAACGACGCGGGACGCGCGGACGTGATCGCCCACATGATCGGGCATGGCTACGGCGAAAAGATCCTCACGGGCCACGACGTCGCACAAAAGCTCAAATGGACCGCCTACGGGGGTCACGGCTACTTCTTCATCCTCAAGCAGGTCGTGTCCTGGCTCAAGATTCGAGGGTTCACCGACGACGACCTCGAGCGTTTGCTAGTCCACAACCCGGCGAGAATACTCACGTTCGTCGAGCCGTCCGACTGAGGATGTCGGCGTCAGCAGACGAGTTCCGCCGCCGCGCGGGAGTGGCGGCACAGCGCTACAGCCTGCTAGTAATCGTCCTCTGAGAATGGCCCGCTGGGATGCTTGGTGCCACGTCTAACGCCTACACCGGAGGATCCAATGAGTTGATCCAGCGAGACATCGCTGCCCCAAGTGGAACCCTCGATGTAGTTCTGGAACTGGCGTTTTTCCCCACAGAGATTGCAGACACCGGTACTGAACTTGCCGGAGGGCGTCTCTATCGCCCACCGGTGGCGGCACTCCTCGCCCTCATGCGCGCTCTCCGTAGAACCATGGGTTGACATCGAAATAGTCATCTGTAGCCGGTCCTCCGAGCTTCCTGGTCGCGATGCGGGAGAAGCCTGTCTTGGTTCTCCGCGTGGAGAATTGTAGAGGGGCCACGAGTAGGTGTTTCAAGCAGTTCCTAGGTGTCTCTCCGAGAAGCTCTGCTCGCCAGGACGGCGACTTCCGTTGCGGATGGGAGACGACGGGGCCGCATGTGTAGTAGCATCCCATAGGCGCCGGCGCTGGCTGGGGCAACTATTCGCAGACCGAGGAGTGAGAGCATGCCGACCGTTTCCCCAGACAAGCTGAGGGAGATAGCCACCGCGCTGCTTCGTGGCGCGGGCGCGAGCGATGAGGAGGCAGCGATCGTGTCGCGGCACTCCATCGACGCCAACCTCGCGGGCCACGACTCGCACGGCATCATCCAGATACCGACCTACATCGACCGTATCGACGTGGGACACCTGGTCCCCCAGGCGCCTTTCGAGGTTGTGCGGGATACCTCGACGATCACCGTCATCGACGGGCACTGGGGCTTCGGCTACACGGTCTCGGAGAAGGCGATGCGGATGACGATAGACAAGGCCCGCGAGCATGGGGTCGCCGCGACGACCGTCTACCGCCAGGGGCACGTCGGGCGGGTAACCGACTACCCGGTGATGGCGGCCCAAGCCGGGATGATCGGGATGATGACCGCCGACTCCGGGCGCTCGGCGAAGCAGGTGGTCCCGTTCGGCGGGCGCGAGGCGAGGCTGGGCACCAACCCGATCTGCATGGCAATGCCGAGCAACCTGGAGGGGCCGCTGTTCATCGACATAGCCACGAGCGCCGTGGCAGGCGGCAAGATCAGCCTCGCACTGGCCAGGGGCGAGCGCATCCCCGAAGGCTGGATCGTGGACAAGGAAGGTAAGCCCACGACCGATCCCGCTGCGCTCCAGCAGGGCGGCTCTTCCCTGCCCCTGGGGGGCGAACAGGGACACAAGGGGTACGGCCTCTCTGTCATGGTGGAGATATTCTCCGGGATACTGACGGGACTAGGCTTCGGGGTGGAGCCCTCCGGCCGCCACAACGACGGGGTGTTCATGGCCGCGTTCGACGTAGAGGCCTTCCGCCCGCTGGAGGAGTTCAAGCAGGAGGTGACCGACTTTGCGATGTACCTGAAGGAGACGCCGCCGGCACCAGGATTCAGCCAAGTCTACTACCCGGGCGAGCTGGAGCACCTGACCACGCAGCGCAAGATTAAGGAGGGCATCGAGGTGGAGGACGCGACGTGGGAGCGGCTGCGCGAGCTGGCGACCAGGTATATAGTTGCTTCCGACCTCGGCCTGGAATAGGACTTAAGAACATAAGGTAGCGATGGCGGCACTGGAAGAGAACATCTTCGAGCGGGACTTGAGCCGCAACCCCGCCAACCATCAACCGCTCACTCCACTGACTTTCCTGGACTGGGCCGCTTCTGTGTATCCAGACAAGACCGCTGTGGTGCACGGGGATACGCAGTACTCCTACCGCAAATTCTACGAGCGGTGCCGGCGATTGGCGAGCTCGCTGTCCTCAAGGGATGTTGGTATTGGGGACACCGTGGCGGTCATGGCACCCAACGTCCCTGCCCTGCTCGAGGCCCACTACGGTGTGCCGATGACCGGCGCAGTCCTGAATGCGATCAACATCCGACAAGATGCCGAGACCGTAGCCCTCATTCTCAAGCACGGAGAGGCAAAGGCCCTAATAACCGACCGCGAGAGCTCGCCTATCGTCGAAGAAGCGCTGTCCAAGCTTGAGCGGAAGATCCTGATCGTCGATATCGACGACCAGCTGGGAGAGGGTGGCGATCTGCTGGGGGAGCTGGACTACGAGGAACTTCTAAGCGAGGGCGATCCAGACTTCGAGTGGCGGATGCCGGAAGACGAATGGGAGGGGCTGGCTCTCAACTACACGTCAGGCACCACGGGAAACCCCAAGGGCGTAGTCTACCATCACAGGGGCGCGTTCTTGAACGCCATCGGCAACGTGATGGCGTTCGGGCTCAACAAAGAGTCTGTGTACCTGTGGACCCTCCCGATGTTCCACTGCAACGGCTGGACCCATACATGGGCAGTAACGGCAGCCGCCGGTACCCATGTATGCCTGCGACGGCCGGAGCCGTCTGCGATATTCGAGATGGCCCAGAAGCACGCCGTGACCCACATGTGCGCGGCGCCAATAGTGCTAAACACGATCGTCCATGCGCCCGGAGAGGTCAAGCAGGCCTTCGCCCACACCATCGAGGTAGCCACGGGAGGCTCGGCCCCACCCAGCACGGTGATCGCCGCGATGGAGGAGATGGGGTTCCGAGTGACGCATCTCTACGGCCTGACGGAGACATACGGCCCTGCCAGCGTGTGCGCCTGGCAGGACGAGTGGGACGGGCTTTCGGCGACCGATAAGGCCATGAAGCTGTCTCGCCAGGGCGTTCGGTTTCCGGTCCACTCGGACCTGAAGGTCGGCGACCCCCAGACGGGTCTCCCGGTTCCGGCGGACGAGGCCACGATCGGCGAGGTGATGGTACGGGGAAGCACCGTAATGAAAGGCTATCTGAAGAATCCCGCGGCCACGGCGGAGGTGTTCGAAGGCGGTTGGCTGCATACCGGCGACCTCGCGGTGATGCACCCGGACGGGTATGTTGAAATCAAGGACCGGTCGAAGGACATCATCATCTCAGGGGGCGAGAATATTTCGAGCCTGGAGGTCGAGGAGGTCTTATACCGGCACCCCAAGGTGATGGAGGCGGCAGTGGTGGCCAAGCCCGACGAGATTTGGGGGGAATCCGTCTGCGCTTTCGTCACCCTGACACCAAACGACGAAGGCACCACGCTCGAAGAGCTGATCGGCTGGTGTCGCAACAACATGGCCCATTTCAAGGCGCCGAAAACGGTAGTGTTCGGGCCTCTGCCGAAGACGGCCACCGGGAAGATCCAGAAGTACGAGCTGCGTACCCGCGCGGCGCAGATTGCGCGTTGAAAGTCTGCTAGAAGCCGATAGAGGAGCCGACGCCGCTATGCGTAAGCGCTGCTCATTTGCCATGCGCTGAGCGACTTGACCAGGGCGCTCGACCCCTGGGCGCGCAGCGAGACGCCCGTGCTGTCCTCGCGCCCCGGGTAGACTCGTGCCGCGACGCACTGCTTTCCGTTCGCGAACACCTCCACGACGCTGTGGTCGATGAAGACGCGTAGCAGCAGCGTCTCGCCATCCTCCAGCAGGAGCGGCGCCGTCTCAGGGGCCCGCGAGAGCGCGCCGGGAAGGAGTGACGAGTAGGAGGTGTCGAGCGTCAGCAGACTCTCACGCACTTGAGTGGGCCGAGGCCGCGGTTGTCGAGGACCGAGCACTGTAGGTCCGCTGCTATGGTGCTGCGCGCCTGACACAGCCGGAGACTGAACGGCGAATCCCCGGTCCTTGAAGAAGGCAATCCGAGTGAACTCCTCCCGACCGGGCGAGCGGAGGACGTTCAACTCCACCAGCGACGCCTCCTGAGGATCAAGCTCGACGATCAGCTCCATCGCCCTGCCCTCGATTCCTTCCAGGACGACCTCTTCGTTGGCGGGCAGCGCTGTCTCTCCCATACGCCTGCGATCATATCGCAGGGACTCGATGTCGCCGGCGGGCTCAATCCTGAGCCCCTGACCCCCCTCCAGCGTGAGACGCCTGGGCAGCGTCATGATCTGGTCCCAGCCTTCGGTCGGAAACCCGGGGTTCATGTTGAAGATGACGATGACTCCCCCCTCCCCGTCGGGCGTCGCCGAGGGAGCGTGCACCCCGGAGGGGGTCGACGCACCAAAGTTGAAAAGGCCGCCAGAGGTGACCACCAGCTTGTCGCGCTCCTGGTCGTAGTCGCCGAGGAGGTACTGCCCGCCGCTCATGTGACTGAAGAAGAGCAGGATATACTTGTCGCCGATGGGCCAGAAGTACGGACACGCTCCGTCGTCTCCCACGAGCGTGAAGCGGTCGTCTTCGGTGAAACGATGCAGGTACTCCCAGCTCTCCAGGTCGTCGGAGCGAAACAGGAAGTCGGCGGCAACCCGGCTGCCGCCAGGTGTGTCACTCCAGGCCCCGGCAGAGAGCGCATAGTAGGCGCCGCCCTTCTTCCAGATACAGGGATCGAACACTGCGTAGGGCTGCGGTAAGCCGTCATCCTCGGGGATGGGAATGACCGGCCGGCCTGTGACCTTCTCCCAGTTCAGCAGGAGGGGGTCGCTGGAGACGGCGACCATGTTGCCAGCCTGTGTGCCGTGATACATGGCGATTACCCGGTCCTCCTCGACGAGGGTCGAACCAGAATAGCAGCGTTCCTCGACGTCCGGGTAGATCGCATAGGGCAGGTCGCGCCAGTGGACAAGGTCATCGCTCACGGCGTGCCCCCAGTGCGCACGGGGGTCTTCCGGCGGATAGCCCTGGTAGAAAAGGTGCCATCGGCCCTGCCAGAAGCAGAGCCCGTTGGGGTCGTTCAGCTTGTTATCAGGGCTGACGAAGTGGTAGACCGGCCGGTGAGGATCGTCGGACTTGGCCTTTCGCGAGGCGATCATGCGCTGCAACAAGGGGTTGGCCCTGAGCTCGGCCTCCTGTTCAGCCAGAGTGTCCGAAAAGGTGTAGTGAGGAACGATAGAGGTGCGGCCGGGACTGCTCATGATGGCTCCTTCTCGGCAGTCTCAGGCCCGCTCTATTAGGACCGGGGCGCCTGACGCTACCTGCTTGAACACAGTTGGGTCGCCACAAATCTTCCCGACCACGGTTACGGCGCTGGCGGGGCGAATTTCGTTGCCCCTGCTCATGGGGGTAGGCCCGAAGAATATGCAGAAGGCGTTACCGGGCGGCCAGTACGCCAGGTCCCCAAGATCGACGACCTCCTGTCCCGCCTCATCACCGGCCGAGACCGGTATGCCGAAGTAGATCTCGTCGCCCCAGGTGTTGGCGGAGGCCTCGATGGGCAGAGCCTCCCATATCATCGCCGCAGTTGCGGTGTCGTTCAGCGCGGCATTCACTACTACAGGGCCCGCCGTTATGTTGATTTGACGTTCGCTCACGAGCATGGACCTCCGTTCCACAGCTCATCCGGGCCGAGTTTGGGCCGTATAATGTCTTGGTGCGTATTATGGCCGAACTTCCACGATTCGCAACCAAGGAAGAGCCGTTCGGGCGCGCCGTGTCGATATTCAGGACAGACGGAGGAAGCCATGCCCTATGAGCCTTACCATCTCGGGTCCCGGAAGCACGTGTTCATCGACTGGAGCCTGATCGACCCCGGATACGGCCTGTCCTTCGGGGGAGACGAGCCAGAGAGCTGGGAGATGCCCTACGGGGTGCGCCTTAAGCCGCACCTGCCCCGGCTGGACCCACCAATAGTCACAGCCGACAGGCCATGGGAGATGGGAAACGCCTTGACCGGGATAGGCGTCTACTGCACCCTTTTCGAAGACGATGGGCTGTTCCGGCTCTACTACGACAGCGGAGACATGAGCGGCGAGCTCGACGTCGATGAGGACATCGGCACGCAGAGGGTGATGGCGTACGCCGAATCGAGCGACGGGGTCAACTGGGTTAAACCCGTGGTCGGGACCGTCACCTACCAGGGCTCCCGCGAGAACAACCTCGTCTACGGGCTCGACGTCTCGCCAGGCCGCGACTCCCACGGCGGGACCGTGTTCAAGGACCCCAGCGCGCCCGCCGACGAGAGGTACAAGATCATCCACATAGGCAGCTACGAGGGCAGGTTCTGCGTCTTTGGGGGCACGTCGCCCGACGGGCTGCACTGGCGCATGATAGAGAAGCCGCTCATCCGTGAGTACCTGAGCGACACACAGATCGTGGCGCGCTTCGACCCCGACAAGGGCAGGTACGTGGGCTATTTTCGCGGCTGGACCAAGCACGAGCACGGAACGTCCCACGGGCGGCGGATAATCTCCTACGCGGAGACGGAGCGTTTCGATAGCTGGCCGACGCCCCAGCCGCTGGTGACCACGGCGATGTACGACGACGTAGACGTGGACGTGTACACCAACGGCTACACCCCTTGGCACGGCGCCGACGCGCACCTGCTGTTCCCGGCCTTCTACAGGCACAACGGCGACTTCTCCGAGGTACACATGATGACCAGCCGCGACGGTCTCAACTGGCAGCGGCCTCTTCGCGAGGCGGTGCTTCCGACCGGGGAGCCTGGGTCGTGGTCGGAGGGCGGCCTCTACGCAGGGACGGGCATCGTCGGCCTCAGGCCGGGCGAGTGGTCGATCCCCTTCTCGCCAAGGCGCGCGTCCCATAACCGGGTGTTCTTCGACAACTCTATGCCGGAGACGGGGGTGGCTACCGCGACGTGGCGCGAGGACGGCTTCGTGTCACTGGACGCCGAGTCGGAGGGCGCCTGCACTACCCTGATACTGGACTTCACGGGCGCGAGCATGCGGCTCAATGCCTGGACCCGCTTCGGCGGCGAGATACTGGTCGAGCTGGCCGACGCGTCGAACGACAACCGGCGCGTCCACGCCCCTGCGATCGAGGGCCGCTCCTTCGAGGACTGCGATCCGATTACCGGCGACAGCGTGAGCCATACCGTGACGTGGAAAGGCGAGTCGGACGTGTCGCAGTGGGCCGGCAGGCCGGTGCGCGTCAGGCTTAGGATGCGCAGGGCGAGGATATACGCGATGCAGTTTGTGTAGATGGGAAAGGGCGAACAAGGCCTTCGTCAGGCCGGGGAATGGAGCTTACAGAAGTCCAACCGCATGACTTGTCGGATGTGGCAAGTTAGAGCACACCCCTGAGGGGAGGTCTGAGACATGTCGGTCGACTACAGGAAGATCATCACCACAGAACCCGACAAGCGCGGCGGGGAACCTTGTATTCGGGGAATGCGCATAACGGTGTACGATATCTTGGAATACCTCGGCGGCGGCATGTCCGTAGAGGAGATATTGCATGACTTCCCCGAGCTAACGGAAGAGGACATTCGCGCCTGTTTCGCATTCGCTGCTGACCCGGAGCGGCGGGAGAAGTCGCTCCCGACAGCATGAGGCTTCTGTTCGATCAGAATCTCTCTCGCTATCTCAAGCGGCATCTGCGGGACCTCTACCCGGACTGCTCCCACGCCTGGGATGTAGAGCTCAACTCGACGCCGGACCCCGTAGTGTGAGAATACGCCAAGTCCCACAGCAGTGTGCTTGTTACCAAGGATTCCGACTTCATGCGATTGAGCGCTACACTGGGGCATCCGCCGAAGGTCATTTGGCTGCGACTTGGCAATAGCACAACGGCAGATGTAGCTGCGCTGCTCCGTAACTGCTACGACGATGTCCTAGCGTTTTGTCAGGACGACGAGATTTCCTTGTTGATATTGCCCTGATGGGCTGCGTTCGTCTACAGCAGTGAGATGCGCGAAGGGCGCTGCCGGGGTCTCTACCGACCCGGCTCCGGGTGGACCCAGTCCTGGTGGAAGCGGCTGCCAGCGAGGTAGACGCGGATGTTGTCGCCGCTTATCTTCTGCTCTTCGGGCAGCGGCTCGCAGGCCTTGTTGATGCCGTAGAAGGCGAAGACGCTCTCGTCCTCTAGCTGGACCGCCGTGGGGTAGCTGATTCTGCCGGTGACGGCGTCGTCGCGGATGATTTTCTCGTTGGCGATGTCCCAGGTCGCGCCCTCGTCGTAGCTGACGCAGGCACGGATGCCGAAGGGCTCGCGCCGGTAGGCGTAGCTGCAGAGCAGCGCGCCGCTGCGGAGCACTACCGGGTTGGGGGGCTTGCCCCACATCGGAGTGCGCTCCGCGGGCGTCCAGGTCTTGCCGTCGTCCTCGGAGAAGCTCTGGTAGATGTGGCGGTCGTCTTCTCCCGCGGCCGACCTCATCATCATGATGATCCTTCCCGACGGGAGCAGAGCCACCTGGGGCTCCGCGAATTCGCGGACGCCTTCAGGGTCCACTCCAACCGGGATCAGCTCCCACGTGTCGCCGTCGTCCTCGCTCCTGAGGCAGTGGTCGACGGACTTAAGGCCCTCCGCAGGGCCACGTTCCGGGTTGGGGATGCCGTCGCTGGCGCCCACTATGACGCCCGAGGGGGTGATGACCGGGTCGCGGAAGAAGCCGATCATCTTCGCGTGGTAGGGGAACTCGGTCAGCTCGCGGTACTTCCATGTCTTGCCATCGTCCTCTGAGATGCGCAGCGTCTGGCCCGTGTGCGCGCCGATCACGCCATTGCCTACCTCGTGGACCAACAACCCCATCCCGGCCACCTCGTCACGCATGCTCTCGGGCCAGAGGCCGTACTGGTAGAAGGTGGTGTCGCTGTAGAGGTGGCCGAGTCCGACGCTCTCCAGGTGGCGCTTGCGGTCCTCGGGGGCCTGCAACACTTCGGAGCTGAGGATGGAGACAATGCGACCCGACGCGGTCCTGACCGAGCGCCTGGGCGGCACGTCGGAGCCGGTGCCTGTGCGCCAGCTCATGCCGCCGTCGTCCGACACCAGCACCCTGTTGTCGAACTGCTCCTTCCAGAAGTCAGTGGCAGTGAGCGCCGCCGGAGACGACCATATCCTCAGGCCGAGCCTGCCGGAGGGAGAGAGGTATAGCTGCTTGTGG
Source organism: Dehalococcoidia bacterium (assembly GCA_965262055.1). Classification (GTDB taxonomy): domain Bacteria; phylum Chloroflexota; class Dehalococcoidia; order Lucifugimonadales. The sequence goes on along the minus strand of CBDHEI010000002.1, from coordinate 2,737,048 downwards.
TTATCGGAGATCGTGTACCAGCCGGGCCGGTCGTAGATGGTGACATCCCACTTCCAGGGCTTTGTCATGGGAATATTAGCTCCAATCTCGCTGCGTTCCGGGGGTGCGAAAGGGGGATCAGCTCTCCGGGTCCTGGTAGAAGCCGGAGTTTAGGAAGCCGCCGTCAATTGGGATGCCGACGCCGCTGATGTAGCGCGCTTGCTCGCTGCACAGGAACAGGACGAGGTCGGCAACCTCCTCGGGGGTGACCTCGCGCTTTATTGGAAACTTCTTAAGCCGCTGCGCCCTGAGCTCCGGCTCACGCTCGTAGACCATCTTGGTCATAGGGGTAAGGGCGACGCCCGGGCAGATGGCATTGACATTGATATCATACCGGGCCCACTCCAGGCCCAACTGTCCGGCGAAATTAATCAGCCCGGCCTTGGCGGGCCCGTATGCGCCCCTTTCCGGCACGGGTGCTGTGGCGGCCACCGACGACATGAGGACGATGCTACCGCCGTCGCCCTGCTCGACCATTCGCCTGCCCGCCTCGCGGCAGAACAGGAAGGCCCCGGTCAGGTGGGCTTCGAGGGATATGTTCCACTGCTCCAGGGACATCTCCAGGATGGGGGCCTTAATGTTGGTGCCGGCGCAGTGTACGAGGTAGTCCACCCTGCCCAGCCCTTCCACGACTTCGCGCACGGCGTTCTCCACCGACGCCTCGTCGGTGACCTCGGCCTGCACGGCCAGCACCCGGCCTCCGCCGGAGGTTATGCCGCTGGCGACCTGCCCGGCCGCATCGGTGTTCATGTCGACCACTGCCACGGCGGCGCCCCTGGATACGAACCTGCGGCATATCTCCGAGCCCAGTCCGCCGCCCCCGCCGGTGACGATGGCTACCTTGCCTTTCATTCCGTGCCCTCCTGGCTCCGCCCTGTCACTAACAGGTCGCGAAGAACTCTTGCATACACACGCAGAACCGACAAACCCGCGTCACATGGCTATGGGGCCGCTATCACTTGTTGCCACGTTCGCCTGGGCCGGGTTCAGCAGGTGCTTCCCCTTCGGGAATTACAAGGATAGCTGCGCCGAAAACGATTCCGCCGGCAACGGCGACCAAGGCCGCCAGCTCTCCCGCTACGCTTGCTAAGGGAATCGCCATGGCTAGGAAGACCGCAACAAAGCCGAGCGCGACCCTAATACGCCCATCCGATGGGCTGATAAAGCGGCGCCTCGCAGGGACTCGTTGCAGCGCCTCGCTCACCCTCGCTTCCACGCGGGCATCAATTTTGTCTCGCACGCGGGACAGGAACGACTCGATAATCTCGTCCTCATGGTCCTTACCCAGCTCCTGCCGGGCCTTCAGGGCCACTTCGAGCTCATCCTCGACATCAGGCAGAGTGTTAGGGTGTCGCATCGTGTCCTTCCTCCCGATTCGGTCCATGACTGAGGGACACCCCTTCGACAGGCTCCAGGCAGGCTCCCGGCAAGGGGCCTTGTCCCAATACACAACCCCTTTTTTGTTGTTCCGCTAGTCCTGGGACCCGGCGCCCGTTGCCCAGGCTCCCTGGGCCATGAACCCGCCGTCGACGTTGACGTGCTCGCCTGTCATGAAGCTGGCCTTGTCGCTGGCCAGGAAGAGCACGGCGTTGGCGATGTCGGTCCCCTGCCCGACCCGGCCTATGGGATGGCCCTTGCCCCAGCCGGCGACGATCTGGTCCGTGTCGCCCTGCTCCGTGCGGGCTATAGTACGCACCATCTCGGTGTCGATGGTGCCGGGGCAGACGGCCAGAACGCGGATATTCTCCTCGGCGTAGTCGAGGGCCATCTGGCGCGTCAGGGAGAGCACGCCGCCCTTGCTGGCCGCGTAGGCCGGGACCAGCTTCTGGGACTGGAGGCCCTGGACGCTGGCCGTGTTGATGATGGCGCCGCCGCCGCGCTTCCGCATCTCCGGTATGGCGAACTTCGACATCATGTAGTAGCTCTTCAGGTTCACGTCGACGATGCGGTCCCAGAGCTCTTCGGGAGTGTCCTCGACGTTCAGGTAGGAGGTGGGCGACTGGATGCCGACGTTGTTGAAGAGGATGTCCACGGCGCCGAAGGCGTCCACCGTTTCGGAGACCACCCGGCGGCACTCGTCCAGGTGGACCAGATCGGCTTTCACCAGCAGACCGCCCGCGCCCAGCCGCTTCAGGTCGGCCTCCACCTCGCAGCCAACCTCCTCGTTGATGTCGGCGATGGCGACGGCGGCGCCCTCCTTCGCGAACTCAAGGGCCGTCGCCCGGCCTATGCCGTAGGCGCCCCCGGTGACGATTACCACCTTACCGTCGAAGGAACCCATAGCGTTGCTCCTACTGGGAATGGGTGAGTTGCCGGATTGCGGCAAGCATAGATAGCGCCCTATGGGGAGTCAACCGGTGGAGACCCCCAGGGACTCGGCGGTCTCGAGCAGCGACGCCCATATCTCGTCGGTGATGGGGATGCCGTTCCTGGTGCGCTCCGCCCGGTTGCGGGCCTCCGGGTCTCCGGGGACGATCACCTCGTCAAAGCCCGGCGCGGGCGGGACGGCCCTGACGCGGCGCTCCATCTCGGCGCCCAAGGCTTCGAACTCATCCAACGGCTGGAAGAGGTCGGCCTTGAAGGCCATCATCGACACGCCCTGGTCGCGCATATATATGCCGCCCTTGGATGGGTCGGCGTACCGGGCCGTGCCAAGAAGTATCCTGCTAAGGTACTCCACAGCCAGCATGATCGCGTAGCCCTTGTGGCCGCCGAACGGCAGCTGCGCACCGCCGTCGTTGAAGGCGGCGGGGTCGGTGGTAGGGTTACCGTGCTTATCGACGAGGGCGTCGGGCGGGATCGGCTTTCCGCCCTGCTGCGCGAGCAGGACCTTCGAGCCGGCGATGGCCGTGGTCGCAAAGTCGAGCACGATGGTGGGCTCGTCCCCGGCGGGGAAGCCCATCGCAAGCGGGTTCGTGTGCAGCACCGCCTTGCTCCCGCCGAAGGGCACGGCCATGGGCTTCTGCTCGCCGTAGCCCCCGGCCCAAACGAGGCCGATCATGCCCCGGGAGGCCGCCAGCTCGGCGTACTCGCCCAGGCGGCCGATGTGATTGGTCTGCACGATGCCGACGACCGCGATGCCCTGCTCGCGGCCCTTCTCGATTGCCAGCTCCATCGCGTACTTGGCGGTGACGTGCCCAAGTCCCCAGTTGCCGCTGACGAGCGCGGTCGCAGGCGTCTCGCTGAGCACCTCGGGCCAGGCCGTGGGCACGATCTCGTCATTACCTATAGCCTTGACGTACCCGGGGAGGTGCATCACTCCGTGCGTGTCCACGCCGGCGAGGTTCGACGACACGAGCGCTTCGGCTACCCGGTCGGCGTTCCTGGCGTCGGCGCCCGCCGCCCGCAGGATGCTACTGACGAGGCTACGCAGCTCGCCGTCCCGTATTACGTGCATATCACCCTCCTGTACCCGGCGCCCTGGAAGCTGGCAATGCCGGTTGTAGGAGTGGATTGTATCCCATTGACCCGCGCGCCATAGTCCTTGACGAGCGCGAACGTGTGTGCTTGCGACCTCCTGTGGCAGGGGCTACCCCCGCGCGGGACCGTCGCATTTGACGTTCGCCCTGAGCTTGCCGAAGAGCCTGCCGAAGGGGGCGTGTCACATCGGTGTCACATTCAGTCACATCCACGTCACGTTCGTGTAACCCCCTGTAACACAAACCATAGCTGAAAAGTGACAAAATGTTACAGAGTGTGACAGTCGCAAAGGGGATCCGGCCCTCTCGACGAGCAAGATGCGGTTACTATGGCCGGCCCGGCCATTGCCGTTGACGGCCATAGTAACCGCTGCTAGACTCACTGCCACTCATGGGACAGGTTGACCTCCATTTCAGACCCCCTGTGGCCGTGTTCGACGCGAACATGGCTCTTGGAAGGCGCCATGACCGGCCGGTTAGGAGCCACACGGCTCAGGGGGCTCTCGCCGCGATGGACATGGCCGGCGTGCAGAGCGCCGTCGTCTACTCGCAGCACGCCGTGGAGTTCGACGGCCCTCAGGGCAACGAGCTCCTTATCGAGCTGACAGCCGGCGAGCCGCGGTTCGCGCCCCAGTTCGTCGTCAACCCGGCGTTCGACAAGATGGAGACCTTCGCGGAGAGCGTCCAGGCGCACGACGTGCGCTCGGTCCGCATGGCGCCCAAGCCCCACGATTACCCGTTCAGGGACTGGATCGTGGGGCCCTGGATGGGCTGGCTCGCGGAGACTGGCATGCCCCTCTGGCTCCACGCCGGGCAGATCGATCCGTCGGAGGTGCACGACACCCTACGCGACAACCCGCGAGTCCAGGCGGTGCTCAGCGAGGTTCACTACTCGCACACGAACTGGGCATTGCCTCTGCTAGCTGCCGTCCACAACCTGAACGTCGAGTACTCCAGGTTCGTCAATCTGTGGGGCATAGAGACGCTGTTGGACACCGTGGGCGAAGGACGTCTCATGTTCGGGTCCCGGTTCCCGGACTCGCCCATCGCGCCGCAGCTCTACCAACTGCACCGGTACGGGCTCGGCGAGTCGAGCCTGACAGCGATATGCTCCGGCAACCTGGAACGGCTCCTGAGGATGGGGTGAGGAGTTGGACACTCCCGTTTTCGACTTTCACGTTCACGCCGGACGCTGGGGCAACAAGGCAACCGACGACGACGTAAGCCGCGTGCTCAAGGCGATGGACGCCGCCGGGGTGGACAGGGGCAACGTCAACTGCATCTTCCACGGCGACGCAACGCGCGGCAACGATATAGTAGCCCGCCTGGTCGCGGCGCACCCGGACCGTTTCGTGGGCGTCGCGTTCGTCACGCCCCACTACCCTGACGAGACGATAGCCGAGCTGGAGCGCGCGTTCGACACATTGGGGCTGAGGTCGTTGAAGCTCTACCCCACCTACTTCCAGCGCCCCATAGACGACCCCGACTACCTCCACATATTCGAGTGGTGCAATGAGCGGGGGATCGTGATCATGAGCCACTCGTCTTACGTTGGAGACCACGACATGCTTACCAACCCCCACCGCTTCATCGCCCTTGCGGAGCGGTACGACAGGGTGCGGTGGGTGTTGGCCCACTCCGGGAACAGCGCGCAGGGCCAGAAGCAGGCCGTCGAGGCCGCCCAGGCGTGCCCGAACATCTACCTGGAGACGTGCACGTCCCTTGGCGAGCACGGCACCATAGAGTACCTGGTCGAAGGTGCAGGCCCGGACCGGGTGCTGTTCGGCTCCGATATGCCGTTGATGGACCCCCGGCTGCAGGTGGGCCGCATCGTCACCGCCGATATTCCAGACGAGGTGAAGCTCAAGGTCCTGGGCCTGAACGCGATCAAGCTGCTGGGCCTGGAGGCGTAGGCACGATGGACCTGGCCGAGGCCCGCAGGCAGTTCCCCATCCTACAGGAGCGGACGTACCTGTTCAGCGGCGGCCACTCGCCGGCGTGCTCCGGCGCGCGAGAAGCGGCCCAGCGGCTGATGGACGAGTGGACCTTCGAGATTGCGGACCTGTACGGCCGCCTGCGCGAAGAGCAGGACATCGTGCGGGGGCTGTTCGCCGAGCTGATAGGGGCCTCGGCGGACGAGATAGCCATCGTGGAGAGCACGGGCATGGGCTCCAATCTCGCAGTGGAGATGATCGAGCCCCGCGCTGGCGGCAACGTGGTATTCGACGAGTGGAGCTACCCTTCCAGCATCTACCCCTGGACGCTGCCGGAGCGCGCACACGTCGAGAGGCGTTTCGTCCCCGCCAGGGATGGACGCATCGAGGTGGACGACCTGGCTCGCGCGATCGACGACGATACGCTGGCGGTCAGCATCTCCCACGTGACCCAGGGAGAGGGCTTCCGGCAGGACCTCGGCGCTGTCGCGGAGGCCGCCCACGAGCACGGCGCGCTGCTGCTCGTGGACGCTGCCCAGTCGGCAGGCGCCCTCCGCATCGACGTCAAGGAGCAGGGGGTGGACTTCCTGGCCGCCGGCGCGTGCAAGTGGCTGCTCGGCGCGTCCGGGCTGGCCTACTTCTACGCCAACCGCCGCCACCTAGAGGCGATGCCTCCCCACGCGGCCGCCCCTGGAAGCGCAGGCTCGCACCATCCGGCGGAGACCAGTAAGTTCGAGCCCAAGCCAGGGGCCGAGAGGCTCCAGACCGGGATACCGAACCTCATCGGGCTCGCCACGTCGAGGCCGGGGCTGGAAATACTGCTAGGCGTGGGGATGGACAAGGTCGAGGAGCACGTGCTCGACCTGTCGGGCTACTGTGTCGGGGGGCTGCGGGAGCGCGGCCTGGATGTGCTGACGCCACAGGAGCCGGAGCGGCGAGGCGGCGTGGTCGCCGTGGTCATGGAGGACGTGCTGGAAGCTGAGGCGTTCATGGCGGAGCGCAAGGTGGACGTGTACGGCGGGCACACCTACAACAGCACCCTGCGCATCGACCCGCACGTATTCAACAACCGGGACGACCTGGACCGATTCTTCGAGGTGCTGGACGAGTACCTGGGCTGAGCCCCGGGTCCACGGAGGCCCACTGGAGCCGGACGAGACATGACCGACGTTATGACAGTGACTGGGCCCGTTCCCAGCAACGAGCTGGGGTTCACCCTGCCCCACGAGCACATCTTCCTCGACCTGATGCGCGACACCTGGGGCGGCAACTACATGCTCAACGACCCGGAGCTCGCCTATCAGGAGCTGATGCGGTACAAGGACGCCGGGGGCGTGACCCTGGTGGACCAGACCAGCGGCGGCCTGACGGAGAACGACCAGAAGATACTGCCTGTCAAGCACCCGCTGGCGATTCGCGAGATGTCAAAGCGGACCGGCTTGAACATAGTGCTGGGATGCGGCTGGTACCGCGAGACCTACTATGCGAAGTACCTGTGGCGGGCCAAGACCAACCAGATCGCCGAGGAGATCGAGCGCGACGTGACCGAGGGCATCGACGGCACCGATGTCAGGGCCGGGCTGATCGGCGAGATCGGCGCCCACTTCAACTGGATTTCGCCCGTGGAGGAGCGCGTGCTGCGCGCCGCCGGCAGGGCGCAGAAGAGGACCGGGGTGGCGCTCACGACGCACGCAACGCGAGGCCCACTGGGGCTGGATCAGCTCGACATCCTGGAAGAGGAGGGGGTGGACCTGCGCCGCGTGGCCGTCGGCCACTGCTTCAGCCATCCCGACATCGACTACCAGAAGGAAATCGCCCGCCGAGGTGCGTTCCTCTCTTTCGACAACATGCAACCCACAAGCGAGCGAGGCCACAAGGAGCTGCTCGCGTTCGTGGACGAGGTGCTGAAGTGCGGCCTCATCGACCACCTGCTCTTCTCACACGACGTCTGCTACCGCTCCATGTACCACGCCTACGGCGGAGACGGCTACGACTACTGCTCGACGCGCCTGCTTGGCGACCTCGCGGGCATCGGCATGACGGAGGAGCAGTTCCACCAGATAATGTTCGACAACCCGCGCCGCCTGCTCACGGGCGACGACTAGATCCACGCCCTAGGGCCACTTACCCGGAGGTTGTTCGCTTGCCAACCGTCATGACGGTCACAGGTCCCGTGGAGGCCAGCGACCTCGGCTTCACGCTGGTCCACGAGCACATCTTCCTGGACATGATGCGCGACGAGTGGTCCGTGGACCGCTTCCTCAATGATCCGGAGCTGGCCTACAGGGAGTTGATGCTGTACAAGGAGGCGGGCGGCGTTACCGTAGTCGACCAGACGAACGGGGGCCTGCGCGGCAACGACCAATTCCTGCTCCCGGTCAAGCACGCCGAAGGCGTAAGGCAGGTGGCGGAACGTACGGGGTTGAATATCGTGCTGGGGTCCGGCTGGTACCGGGAAAAGTACTACGAGCCCTACCTGTGGCGGGCGAAGACGGACCAGATAGCTGAGGAGATAGTCGCAGAGCTGACGGAGGGCATCGAAGGCACCGACATCAGGGCTGGCATCATCGGGGAGATCGGATCGCAACTGAACTGGGTCTCGCCCGTGGAGGAGCGGGTCTTCAGAGCTGCTGCCCGGGCGCACAAGGCGACGGGGGTCACCGTCTCAACCCACACTGCCTGGGGCCCCGTCGGCCTCGACCAGCTAGACATCCTCGATCAGGAGGGCGTCCCCCTAGACCGCGTCATCGTCAGCCACGCCAACAGCGACCCGCGGATCGAGTACCACCGGGAGATAGCCCGCCGGGGCGCCTATATATCCATAGAGGGCATGGGCAGCCGCAACGACCACGACCAGAGCACGGAGCTGCGCTCGATACGCAACATCCTAGACGCCGGCCTGATAGACCACCTGCTGCTGTCCCACGACGTGTGCGTGAGATGGATGTACACCACCTACGGCGGAGGCGGCTACGCCTACATCCCCAACCAGTTCGTGCATGAGCTGCGGGACATCGGCGTGAGCGCGGCGGAGTTCAGACAGATTATGGTGGACAATCCCCGCCGGGCCCTCACGGGCGAGAGCTGACCCTCCTCAACAGGCCGGCCTGTTGCTATGAGCGGCGCATGAGCATCCTAATGCGGTCTGCGTCCGACCAGAAGGGCTCCATCTGCTCTACCCACTCCGCCAAGGTCTCCTCGACCGTCGCGGTCGTCGTGTCGAGCTCCATCCGGCTGAAGAAGACGGCGTTGTCGTACTCCTCCTGGAACCGCTGGAGCACCACCTCCACGTCTTCCTCCTTGATCACCTGGCTCTCGTGGGGGTTGGCCTTCATTCGCTCCCTGATCACGTCGGCGGACGCCTTCAGGTGGACCAGCACCGTGTCGGGTCCGAGCTCCAAGATGCTTCGCTCCAGGTGCCTGGCGACTATGGCCCTGTTCTGGTCGTCGTCGGGGCCGCCGTACCCGAAGTACATCGGGCCGTATATCTTCTCCTCGATGTAGTGGCCGACCATGCAGTGGTCGCGGTCGTTGTAGAAGGACGGCTGGACGTGGTACTCGAGGTTGTTGCGCTGCATCAGCTCCTTCAACCTGGGGCTGAGCGCCAGGTACTGCTGCTGCTCCTCCTCGGTCAGCTCGGAGTGGGCGACGTGCGGTATCTTCCAGTGCTCATGGAACCCCGTCTCGGCCCCCATCGCCTCCTTGAACCATTCCTTAATGGCGTCTCCGAAGGCCGTCGTCCCTACGTATTCGCATCCGATCAGAATCAGTCTCAAGGCAAACCTCCGCATTGTTGATGCCGGACTCACTGGCCGGGCGGCCCCCATTATTGCATACACCGTCAACGCCCGACGCCCCGGCGATTCTCGGTCCGGCCAGCCCCGGTCCCTTGTGGTAACATCCTGCTCAACAGAACGTTTATCCGCCGCCAAGCAGGCGGCGGCCTTGGTAGGACGGTGTGCAATGCGCTTTCTCGTTGACCGTTGGCGCCGCATCGGCACCCGGCTGTACCTGGCCCTGGGGTTTGCGGTACTTCTCACCCTGGTGTCAAGCGCGGTGGGTGTGTACTACTTCGAACGGAGCGGGGACCTAAACTACCAGGTCCGGTCTGAGTCTGTGCCAGCGCTGGAGGCGACCTGGTCACTGGCTCATGAGAGTGAACGCCTGAGGGTCCTGGGACTGGGACTGCTGGTAGAGCCTGGTTCCGGCTCCGAGTACGTGCAGACGGGCTCCGTGGACGAATCTCTGGAGCGACTGGAAACTGCTCTGGCCACGGTTGGAGGCGTCCAGGCTCTAGCGCCGCATGTGAGTGCGGTCCAGGATGCTGCCTATGGTCTTGCCGAGGTTATCGACGAGCTCGCGGTTCACCGGGACGTTGTGCTGGACGCCAACGCTGCCGAGGCCGATTTGCGGGCCCGTCTCGGGGAAATATCCGGCGACCCTGGATCGGCTGAAGTCGCGGCGGTCCTGGGACTGACGCTACGGGCTGACGATGAGAAGATTTTACAGGACCTGTGGGACAAGTTCGCGGGACTGACCAGAAATGATGTCGACACGGCGCTGGGCGAGCGGGTGTACGTAGTGCGAGGCCAGCAGCTGGCGTTGCGGTCCAGGTCCAAAGAATTGGCTATGGCCTTCGATGAGGCGAGCGCGGTCCTAGATGGTTCCGTGTCCGGGCTATTGGCGGGTGCTCGCACGGAGTCATCATCGGCGCTGGAGTCGTCCGTACGTAGTTTCGACGAAGGGCGAGTCCTGTTGGCGGCGATCAGCATAGCCAGTGTTGTAGTGGCCACCTTGACAGCCTGGCTGTGGGTGGGGCAAGGCGTTTTGAAGCGGCTCTCCAGGCTCTCAGAACGCATGCGAGGAATGGCTGGCGGAGACCTCGAGACGCCGATGCCCGAGGTGCAGCCGGACGAGATTGGGGAGCTGGCGGGCGCATTGGAGGTGTGGCGGCAGCAGGCCCTCGAAGTGCAGCGTCTCAACCTGGTCGAGCGTCTCTACGGGGAACTGCGCGAGGCGAACGAGGAGCTGCAACGGATGCAGGACCGCCTGGTGGCCCAGGAGAAGCTGGCAGCGCTGGGTGGGCTGGTGTCCGGCGTAGCACACGAGATGAGCAACCCCTTGAACTTCGTCAAGAACTTCACCGAAGGGTCGCTTGAGCTGTACGGGGAGCTGACCGAGGTGCTGGACAGCTACCGCGACCAGATGTCGGAAGAAGATATGGCCTTGGTGAAGGACATCGGTGATGAGCTCATGAACAGCCTGAGGCGTATCCAGTCAAATGAAGGGCGAGCCTCCGCTATCGTGGAGCGGATGCGTGGACTGGGAGTCGTTGGCGGAGAGCTGGTCCCGTTGAATCTGAATGAAGCGTTACGTCCGGCGGTGCAGGCGGCTTACGACTCCTTCCGGGCGAGCTCGGACGCATTTGCGGCGGAGATAGTCTTCCACCTGGACGACTCTCTTGGACCGGTGCCGTTGGTACAACAGGACTTCAGCGAGGCGGTAGTCAACCTGGTTTCGAATGCTTGCTATGCCATGAGAACTAAGCAAGACGAGCAGGGCGACAGTTATGGGCCTCTCCTGACCGTGTCGAGCCAGGGGGCCGCCGACGGTGTGGTGGAAATACGGATACGGGACAACGGCACGGGCATTTCAGAGGATGTGGTTGGGAAAATATTCGACCCGTTCTTCTCGACACGCGACGGCGCATTGGGCGCGGGACTGGGGTTGCCGATTGCCGCTGACGTTGCGCGGCGTGCCGGCGGCGACCTATCGGTGGACTCGGTGTTCTCGGCTGCGTGGTCAAGGCGCCATCCACCCTGTTCCTGCGCAGTTTCCGGTGGGGGCATGTCCGTCAACTCGACCGGGTGAGCCGCCAGTTGCTGGCACGCGCATGGGCCGCTGGGGCCGGACCCGGCGACTCGCCCCTGACCATCGACCTGGACTCCACCATCTGCGAGACCTATGGACTGGACAAAGAAGGGGCGCGACACCACAACTACACCGGCGCGCGGGGCTATCACCCACTGCTGGCCATCGCCGCCGGAACCGGCGATGTGCTGATGTCCCGGCTGCGCGAGGGCCGTGCCAACACCGCTCGCGGCGCTGCCCACTTCCTGCGTGAAACGGTGGGGCGGGTGCGCTACGGTGGGGCCAGCGGCCAACTCACGGTGCGCGCCGACAGCGGCTTCTACGCCCACGCTCTCGTCGCCGTCTGCCGCGAGATGGGTGTCCGCTTCTCCATCACCATCCGCCAGCACAAAGGCCTGCGGGAGTTGATTGAGGCGATCCCCGAGCAGGACGGACTTCCCTACTGGATGGACGGCGCCGCCGATGTGGCCGAGACCACCTATACCCCCTTCCAGAGTGAACCCGACGCCGCGCCGGTGCGGCTCATCGTCCGGCGGGTGAAGCCCACGCCCGGTTCCCAGTTGGCCCTCTTCGCCACCTACAGCTATCACGGCTTCATCACCGACCGGGACGGGGAAACCCTGGAACTGGAGGCCGATCATCGCCGCCACGCCGAGATCGAGAACGCCATTCGAGACCTGAAACACGGCGTCGGACTCAACCATCTCCCCTCGGGGCGCTTCGCCGCCAACGGCGCCTGGCTGGCGGTGCAGGTGATGGCACACAACCTCGCCCGCTGGACAGCGCGCATCGGTCTGGCCGAACGGACCGTGACCACCAAGACCCTCAGGCGGCGGGTCTTCGCTCTGGTGGGACGGATCACCCGCTCGGCGCGCCGCCTTACCCTGCATCTTCCCCAGCACCTTGCCATAGGGCTGCCATAGGGCATCGCCTACGGCGAGTTGCCCTCATCCCGGTCTTCCTCCGTAGGAGGAGGTCGTCTGTTAGTCGTCCCGCTAGCGTCTCGCCTCAAGACCAGGTACGCGAAGGCGAGGACAGCCAGAATGCCCGTGATGAGCAGGATGATGATCAGGGTTGTGCGCTGGCGCTGGGTGGTGGAGAAGCTGGGCAGAACGTTGCGCATGCGCTCTACGGCGTTCCCGATAATTGGGATTTCAGGCCTGCTCGGAGGTTCTATCGTCGGTGTAGGGCTCGGAGTGGCGGTAGCCGGGGGTATTGGTGTGGACGTGGGGATGGGCGTCTGAGTCGGAGTAGGTGTGGGAGTAGCAGTGAGGGTGGGCGTCGCGCTAGCTGTGGGCGTGGGCGTAGGCGTGGGAGTCACAGTAGAGGTGGGGGTAGGCGTTCGCATGGGCGTCTGAGTCGGCGTAGGTGTGAGGGTAGCCGTGGGGGTAGGCGTCGCGGTAGCTGTGGGCCTAGGCGTGGGTGTAGCAGTGGAGATAGGAGTGGGTGTTCGTGTGGGCGTTGATGTCGGCGTCGGCGTAGCTGTTGGCGTGGGCGTCTGAGTCGGAGTAGACGTGGGAGTGGCCGTGGGTGTAGGCGTCGGCGTGGCTGTTGACGTAGCTGTAGACGTAGGCGTAGGCGTGGGTGTCTGAGTGGGAGTCGGCGGCACAGTGGCTGTGGGCGTAGCCGTCGGTGTGGGAATAGGCGTGTCGGTCGGCCTGGGCGTAGGAGTAGATGTCGGGAAGGGGGTAGCGGTAGGCCGTGGAGTGGGCGTAGTAGTTGGGGTGGGAGTGATGGTCGCCGTGGCAGTTGGCGCAGGGGTAGCCGTTGCAGTGGGAGTGGGCGTATTTGTGGGTGTATTGGTAGCTGTCGCGGTGGGAGTGGGCGTAGCTGTATCCTGAGGCGGCGGAGGCGGTGGTGGAGGCGGCGGAGGCGGAGGTGGAGGAGGAGGTGGTGGCGGTGGCGGCGGCACAGGAGTAGGCGTGGGTGTGGGTGTGGGTGTAGCAGCAGGTCTCACGGGAGAATCGTCGAAGCAGTTGCCGGAGACCCTTACCAGGGGAGGCGTATCTGCAGGCGGGTTGGCCACATCCTTGTCAAACACCCGGACTACCATCGCTCTTGGCTCACCCGGACTGTTGTCATCCCAGCCGGGATGAATGTCTATACAGACTGTCCGGTCTGTCGTCGTCACGCCATCGTCTACTACTTCAAAGGCCACGGTTCGTGTCGGCTGACCGCCGCGAAACACCAGGGCGATCAATCGATCCGGCTGTGGGCCGATCCATGAATCGAATACCCGAACGCCGCTCCTGGTGACCGTACTAGTTGCCGCTGGGAGTGGCGGAGTGATGCGCGCCACAATCGTCAGCCCCGTGCCTTCCCGCACCGGGGACGGCGAGAGGCTCTCCAAGCTCACAAGCGGCAACGACTCGTCATCCTGGGCATGCGTATTGCCACCAAAGACGAGCGCAGCCAGACTGAGGCAGAAGGCAAGAGCGAGGACCGGCAGGGCACCGGCAACCAGGTTGCGCGCGAATCCGCTGTCTAACGTGCGTGACGATAAGTTTCTCGCGACCGCCAGGATCATGGCAACTCCGCGCAGGGCAGTCTTAGGTCCCCAGTTGAAGCCCCGAAGAACCCCATTCATCGGTCAGTGTCAAACCATCGTCCCATGAAGGCTCTTGGCAGAGGGCCGGGAGAAGCAGTTCAAGTCCCTTGGATGCGGAGCCCTATAGTTAGGGCATGGGCGGTCATCCTACACCATATATGGCCACATCGCCGAATATTCGGTTGTGACGAAAGAATACTACCGGCTGGCTCTGTGTTCAACCCGAATCGTTGAATGGGAGAGGTCACATGATTGCCAAGATTTGACATGGCAATGGGCCGGTGCTAAGAATAGGCTCATAGACCGGGCTCCGTGATGGTACTGAGCGCGGAGTAAAGGGAGGCAGTCAATGTCGGTGATCACAATTGGCGGACAGACCGGCGGCGGCGGCAGGCTGCTGGGCCCGGAGGTTGCCAGGGAGTTGGGCGCCGACTACGTGGACCGGCTGATCCTCACCACCGCCGCCCGGCAGATGGGGGCCACCGTGGAGGCCCTGCACCAGGTGGAGGAGCGGCTGCCCAGCGCGGCGCAACGCTTTACCGGCTTCCTGCAGCGCGTTCTCGAGCGCTCCGCGGCCACCGGCGCGGGGGGCGACCCTTACTTCGGCCCGGGAACGATGGCCTACCTTACCCAGGAGTTCGAGGACATACCTCAGCCGACCATCACGCGCGGCCACGACCTAGAGTACGACCAGTACATCGAAGCGATGCGCTCCGTCATGGTCGAGGTGGCCTCCACAGGAAACGTAGTCCTAGTCGGGCGAGGCGCCGGCATAGTCCTCCGCGACGACCCACGGGTACTGCGCGTGGGCGCCGTGGCCAGCTACGACGCCAGGGTGGCGCGGATCATGGAGCGTGAACGGATTGACCGGGAGCAGGCCGAAGCCATCATCGAGGCGCGGGACAGGGCGCGGCAGACCAACTTCAAGCGTTTCTTCGACATCGACGATCCAGACGATCCCAAGCTGTACCACATCGTCATAAACACGACCGACGTCGATATGGCGTATGCCACGCAGATGGTGGTGGACGCCAGCAAGGCCCTTCAGGAGGGCCGGCTGCTGGCTAAGGGCTAGTCCCCCAGCTACATTATGCGGTCGAGGCGTGGGTTAACCGTCAGACCGGGTATTCGTCCCCGCCTGGCCATCGGGCGGCCGTCCACTTCGTGAATATCGGCCCTGAACGACATCGGTTTAGCAGAGCCTATGTAGGAACCCACACCGAACGTGTCCACCGGGGCTCTCTCGGCCACGTATCGCCGAATACGCTCCGGAGTCAGGCCGCCACTGACAGTGATCTCGACGTGCGTGAACCCAGCTTGGTCGAGTCGCGCCCGCACCTCCTTAATCAGGTCGGTTGTGACGCCGCCTCTCTCGAAAGGCGTGTCGAGCTGAATACCACGCAGCTTCTCACGTAGTGACCGGGCGACATCGAGCGCCTCCTCGGCCTCGTCCTTGAAGCTGCCTACCAGGGCGATGCGGGGCACCTCCTGCGGCAGGTGCCTGTCGAAAGACTCCATCGCCCTAACCGTATCGGTCATCAGAACGGGCAGAGCGTGGGACATGTTACCTGCCGGCGTGACCCCTGCCAGTCTCGCTCCGTGTACCGTGGAGCAGGAGACACAGCCGCCCACTACGGCGGAATAGTCCATGTTGGCGGCCACGTTGGGGTGCAGGTCCCGGGCGCCCAGCGATATGATGGGAGTCCCCGCCGCGGCGTCCACACACTCCCTAGCGGCGGTTGCCCACCCCATGGAGGACGCCAGTACGCCGCAAAGCGCCGTCTCGTAAAGCCCGATCGATCCGAAAGGCGCCTTGACTCGCAACGCGACCTCAAGGGCGTCGACTGCGTCTCCGTCGCTGACGGCCCACACTTCGCTCCCCGTCTCCGGTAGGATACGGCCCAGCAGGGAGCGGGCTTCGGCCAGCCCGCTGAAGATGCCTTCGCTTTCCGGGGAGAACTCCAACGTCACGACTGGGTTGATGTTCTCGGTACGGAGTATGGTCAGTGTGCGCTGCAGGTACGCCTCGGCGGTATCACCCACTAGGATGGAGCGCCTTATCTCGAAATCGGGGTAGACCATGATGTCACTTCACTCCCAGGCGATACCGGGGCGCATTTCTTCCAGGACTTGAACTGTTTCTTCCGGGACTACTGGGTCGCCGGGGCAGTCTGCACCAGCCGCGCACCCAGGATCTTTTCAATGTGTTCCAGGGCGTTCCGGTGCGCCTCTGGGTTGAACGACGCCACGCAGTCCACTGGGACCTCTACCGGATAGTCCCTGTTCCGTGCGTCGGCCGTGGTGTGCAGCACGCAGATGTCGGTGCATACGCCGCAAACGATCACCTTCTCCGGTTTCAACTCCGCCAGCCTGGCCTCGAGATCGGTCCCGAAGAAGCCGCTGTACCTCTTCTTGGGAACGTACTCCCCTTCCCTCGAGTCAAGCTCCGCGATCACCTGCGGCTCCTCGGTCCCCTTGACGCAGTGCACGGGAAACATCTGGAACTCGAGGTCGTCCGGGTCGTGGTTGTCGCAGATGAAGAAAACCGCCGAGCCAGCGGCGCGCTCCCGCGCTATCAGGGCCCGCACGTTGGGTATTATACTGCGCGCCTCGTCGCCGCAATAGAGATTGTGGCCGTCTTCCAAGAACCCGACAACCATGTCGGTCACCAAGAGCGCATTGGCCATCGTGCCTCGCCTCCGGCTAACTGAGGGGTTCCCATAACAGCTATGGTACCTTTGGCGTGCGACAACGACAAGTCGCGAAGCCGCCTGCTCACTCCCCCCATCACCGGTCCGGTGCTAGAATGGGGCCGGTCTCCCTAGACCGCAACTCACACGCGAGGCTCGATTTTGGCGCTTGAAGACATAGTTGTTCAGGGCGCCCGAGAGCACAATCTCAAGAACATCGACGTCACCATCCCGCGCAACAAGCTCGTCGTCGTGACTGGCGTGTCGGGATCGGGGAAGAGCTCGCTCGCCCTAGACACCATCTACGCGGAGGGGCAGCGCCGGTACGTCGAATCGCTGTCCGCCTACGCCAGGCAGTTCCTGGGGCGCATGGACAAGCCCGACGTCGATTACATTGGCGGCCTGTCTCCTGCCATCTCCATCGACCAGAAGGGCGTCTCGCGCAACCCGCGCTCCACGGTCGGCACGATAACCGAGGTCTACGACTACCTCAGGCTGCTCTACGCACGCGCGGGCAGGCCCCACTGCTACAAGTGCGACCGGCCCATTCGCCGCCAGACCGTGCAGCAGGTCGTGGACGCCGTGCTGGCGCTGCCGGAAGGCTGCCGGATACAGGTGCTCGCGCCCATGGTCAGACGGCGCAAGGGCGAGCACAAGGAGGTGTTCGAGGACGCCCGGAAGGCGGGATACGTGCGCGTCCGGGTCAACAGCGAGGTGCGCGACCTTTCGGAGAACACCGTCCTCGACAAGAAGAAGTGGCACAGCATCGAGATAGTGGTTGACCGACTGGTCATCGCCGACAGCGCGGAGGCGAGCCGCGTCGCCGACTCGGTGGAGAGCGCCCTCAAGATGGCCGGGGGCGTCGTGCTCATCGACATCGCCGGCGGCGAGGAGATGCTCTTCTCCGAGCATCTCGCATGCGTTCACTGCAACATCAGCCTCGGGGAGCTTGAGCCCCGCACCTTCAGCTTCAACAGCCCCCACGGGGCGTGTCCCACCTGCACCGGCCTGGGTTACCGCCTCGAAGTGGACCCCGACCTGATCATTCCGAACAGGGACCTGACGCTGGCACAGGGCGCAGTGCAGCCGTGGCTGCGGGCGGGCGCGTACTCGCCGTGGTTCATCAGCCTCCTCGAGTCTCTTGCCGACGCCTACGGCTTCTCCATGCAGGTACCGGTGAAGGACCTGAAGGAGGAGCACCTGGACCTGATCCTGTACGGCAACAGAGGCAGGTCTGTCAGGATGCGGCACAGGACACGGCGCGGCCGCTCGTACGAGTGGGACACCACCTTCGAGGGAGCGGTAAACAACCTCGAAAGGCGCTACCGCGAGACAGAGTCCGACCACGTCCGCGCCGACATCGAGCGCTACATGGCCTCGCGCCCGTGTACCGTCTGCAAGGGCCAGCGTCTCAAGCCCGAGGCCCTCGCCGTGACGGTGGCCGGGGCAAACATCATGGAGGTGTCCAGGAGGTCCATCGCCGACGCGCTGGAGTGGACCCGCGCACTGTCGGGGCAGGAGACCACCAACGGGCGAGGCCCGGTGGAGCCTCTGAACGACAGAGAGCTTGCGATCGCGTCCCAGATACTGAAGGAGATCGATTCCCGGCTGCGGTTCCTCGTGGACATCGGGCTCGACTACCTGACCATGGAGCGCACCGCGTCCACCCTCAGCGGCGGGGAGGCACAGAGGATCAGGCTGGCTACGCAGATAGGCTCCGGCCTCATGGGCGTCCTCTATGTTTGCGACGAGCCCTCCGTGGGGCTGCACCCCATGGACGACTCCCGGCTCATCGGTACGCTGCAACACCTGCGCGACCTGGGCAACACCGTCATCATAGTAGAGCACGACGAGGCGATCATGCGGGCCGCCGACCACATCGTCGACCTGGGGCCCGGCGCCGGTGAGCACGGCGGCGAGGTGGTCGCCACCGGTCCCGTGGACCGCATTATAGACTCCCCCGCTTCCATAACAGGTCAGTACCTAGGGCGGCGGCGGCAGATCGAGACGCCGGGGTTCCGCCGGCCGGGCAACGGCGCGTCCCTGACCATAAAGGGCGCCAGAGAAAACAACCTGAAGGACATCGACGTCGAGTTGCCCATGGGCATGCTTGTCTGCGTCACGGGGGTTTCGGGCTCGGGGAAGAGCACCCTGATTAACGAGGTGCTCTACAAGACCCTGGCCCAGCGGCTCTTCAAGGCCAAGGACAGACCCGGCGATTGCGACTCTGTGGAAGGAGTCCATAACGTCGACAAGGTCGTGAACATCGACCAGTCTCCGATTGGCAGGACGCCGCGCAGCAACCCAGCCACCTACACCGGCACGTTCACGCCGACACGTGAGCTGTTCGCCACGATGCCAGAGGCGCGCACCCGGGGCTACAAGCCGGGCCGGTTCTCCTTCAATGTCAAGGGGGGCCGCTGCGAGGCGTGCAGCGGCGACGGGTACATCAGCATAGAGATGCAGTTCCTACCCGACGTCACCGTGCCGTGCGAGGTCTGCAAGGGCAAGCGCTACAATCGCGAGGCCCTGGAGATAACTTTCAAGGGCAAGAACATCGCCGAAGTCCTCGACATGACGGTGACCGAGGCCTTGGGCCACTTCTCTAACCAGCCGCGCATCAGGGGCAAGCTCCAGACGATGGCCGACGTGGGGCTGGGTTACATCCGGCTGGGCCAGCCGGCGACACACCTCAGCGGCGGGGAGGCCCAGCGCGTCAAGCTGTCCACAGAGCTGTCACGGCGCGTGACCGGCAGGACGCTGTACATCCTCGACGAGCCCACCACCGGGTTATCCTTCGAAGACTGCGCGTACCTGATACGCGTGCTTCACCGGCTCGTGGACGCCGGCAACACCGTCATCCTGATCGAGCACCACCTCGACATGGTGAAGAATGCCGACTGGCTCGTGGACCTTGGGCCTGGCGCCGGAGACAAGGGCGGCTACGTCGTGGCTGATGGCACCCCGGAGCAGGTGGCAGCCATGGAGTCGTCCCACACGGGGACCTTCCTGAAGGTCCACCTAGCCGCCGCCGCCGCCCCGGAAGCCGCCGCGGGCTAGGGCCTACCGCAGCTCATCTTCCTCATCGCACTTCCAGAGACAGCACCTTGTCAGTGGCTATAACCGACTCATCGAAGGAACGCGGCGTCCGCTCATAGCAGGGGGGATGCCATGAAGCACTACAGGCTACGCTACGTTATGCACGACCCCTCGGAAGAGACCGAGGACAAGTACATGGCCGAGATCCCCGCTCTCCCTGGATGCAGCGCCTGGGGCAATACGCCGGTCGATGCCCTCCACATCCTCCAGAGCGTGACTGCGGCCTTCATCGAGTCATACAACGACCACGGAGATGAGCTTCCGCCCACTGTCGCATCGGCATTGGCCGATTCAACCGTAACCAACGAGCTATTGGTAGCCGTGTGACCTACAGAGAGCTCACACGCAGATTGCGGAGACTGGGCTGCAGATTCGACCGGCAGGGCAGAGGCGACCACGAAGTCTAGATTAACAGACCACCCATTCCAGGACAACAGTCCCCAACTGGCGGCGCAGAGAACTCAAACCGGGCACAGTAAGAGCAATGATAAGGGACCTCGGCATATCAAAGGACGACCTCGACCGGGCGTAACCGCTTGGCCGCCGTCTATCTGCGCCAGCGTAAGGTTGGCGGGCCGCCTCCCGCCAGATCGAGGCCGCCATTCTCTCCCCTAAATCGAGTTACAAGGACTGCGTTAGCCTCCCACGGTGAACGAGTACAGCTTTGCCGAGCGCAGGTAGAACTTCAACCGTATCGTGCGCCCGCGCAGATCGTCCAGGGTCGTGTTCTGGCGCCAGGTGACCTGGTGCCTCACGGAGTCGCCGTCGAACAGCGCGCAGTCGGGCCTGGAGAACCCGTCGTACTGGACACCGCTCTCGTCGAGCACGGCGACCCGCACCGCGCCGCCGCGCGCAGCCGTGTTGATCTGCAGCTGCCCTCCTTCGCACAGGAACGGCTTCGTGAGCAGGTACCCGAGCTCGTCGCCGCCGTCGACCGATACGAAGCCGTCAAGCCTCAGCTTGGCGAGGGCAATGGAACCGCTGCGCCCGTTAACGCCGTGCTCGAGTGCGCAGGTCGAGTAGTAGAACCAGAGCTCGTCCCCGACCTGGACAGGCCCTCTCGCGGTGTACACCTCGCCCGCGTCGATGCTGCCCGGGGGCCCGTTCGGTATGAACGGCTTCCTGCCCCCTACCCGCTCCCACGAGATGCCGTCTCGGCTGGACGCTAGCTGGACGTCTATCGTGCCGTAGAACCTGATTTGCGGCTCCTCCAAGAACGTCTGGTAGACGAATAGCTGTCCCAGGTAGTGGCCCTCATACTGGAACACCGGCATCCCGTAGAACTCCGTGCCGGGCGGGTCTTCATCGTCGGGCACAAGCACGTCCTCCGGGTCGGTCCAGCTGACGAAGTCGTCACTGACCGCCCGGCCTATGCGCCTGATCCTGTTTCCTTCGTGTACCGACGGGCGGGCGTACGCCACGTACTTGCCGTGGTTCTCGTCCCACCCCAACAGCATATGCGAGTCGCTGGACCTCTGGATGACCGGGTTGCCCGCGTACTTCGTCCAGCGCAGCCCGTCGGGCGAGAAGGCCACCGAAACGCCGTCTCCCATGTTCGGGGTGCCGGCCGGATCGCGCGCCTCAAAGAAGAGCGACTTATAGAGCCTGGACGGGTCCGGATCGCGCTCGTCCCTGATCACGTTGGCGAAGGCAGCGTCGCGAAGCACGAGGTTGTTGTCCTTCGAGCCCTGAAACTCTACGAGGCCCAGGTTCGAACGCTCCCAGAATATACCGTCCTTCGAGGTGGCGTAGCCGATCGTGTACAGCAGGTTTGCAGCGTCGAAGCCCTTCCACGGCCCGCTGTCAGCCGAGCCTATGGGCGGGATTCCCATGCCGCCGTAGCCCTGGTACCACAACCTGAACAGCCCGTCTCCGGGTTCGCGGGTCACGGTACCGTACACAGTTACCCTGCCCTCCCAAGGGTAGATCGGATTCAATATGGGGTTTCCGCCGTATTTGGCAGGCTGGTTCAGCGTGCGGCAGACGCCCCTCTCCTCCTCGATTATCTGGTCGTCTATGAATAGCTGTTTCTGTGCTGTCATGATTCCGGCGCTCCTTAGGTTCAGGGATCGGGCTACAGCGGTAAAGGTATCGTCCGGCGCTCCTGGGCGCTCCTGGCCACGGCCTCGGTGAACTCCATGTACTTGAGGCCGTCCTCGAAGGTCGTCTCGCCGACGGGGCACTCGCCCCGTATCGCCCCCACGAAGTCCGCCACCGCCTGCATGGGCCGCCACTTCTCCCGGGGTATTACCACCTCGGACATTGCGTCGTCGCCGCGGCGGCCGAGCCACACCCCGGAGGACTCCGGAGTGCCGGGCGGGCTGAGCACACACCGGACCGTCCCCTCCGATCCGAACACCCACAGCTCGCTGGCAGGCGCGAAGCCCGTGACCGTGCTCAACCGCATGTGCATCGTGGCCCGCCCCGATAGCTCGGCGGTTATCTCGACGTGATCTGGTATGTCGGTGACCATGCGCCCGCCCGAAGGGCTGTTCAGCCGCGGGTAGAACAGCCTCGTAACGGCGGTCACGCTCGTGGCCGGGCCGAAGATGCGGAGCATGTCCTCGTACCGGGCGGCGACCATCATGATGTTGAACCCGCTCAAGTCTCTGTCGTGGCGCCACGGGTAGACCGGCTCCAGGTCGGCGAAGCCCGACGCCTGCGTGAAGTCGACGGCCAGCACCTCGCCTATCGAGCCGCCCACCAGCTCGATCAGCGTCTGCACGACGGCGGGGCTCGCCATGGAGCCGGGATTGACCTGCGCGACCAGTTTGGGCTTGCTGCGGCTGGCCGCAAGCATCTCCCGCGCCTCGTCCGCGCTCATCGCCATGCGCGCCTCGGTCAGCACGTGCTTGCCCTTCTCCAACGCCTGGAGTGTAACCGGGTGGTGCATATAGGGCCACGTGCCTATGACGACGGCGTCTATATCAGGATCGTCGAGAAGCTGCGTCCACTCGTCGTAGACCCGTAGGATACCCTGCTCGCGCGCAACGCGCTCGCTCGAATGGCGGGTGCTGTTGACGACGCCCAGGATCTCGACGCCCTCGATGGCCTTGAAACGCGGTATGTGCGCGTTCCTCGCGTTGGCGCCGGCCCCGACGAAACCCACTCTTACCCTATGTCGGGACAAATCCGTACCTCCGGTAGCCGTCACTCTAGTTAATCGCCAAGGGCGGGTTTGAAACCCGCCCCTACCTGTCCAAATCGCTCTCTGAGTACGTGCTGCCCGCTATGTAGCGGACGCCGGCGTCGTCGTGGAAGTAGTAGACGGTCAATATCCGCCCGTCACCGAGCTGGGCGGAGGCAGGGTAGCCGAGGTCGTAGTGCAGGCCGTCGTCCCTGATCACCAGCTCGTTGTCCATGTCCCACGTCTCACCGTCGTCGCTGCTGGTCACGGCCCTGACGCCGAACGGCTCGCGCCGGTAGCCGTAGGAGCAGAGCAGCCGTCCGCTGGCCAACCTGAGCAGGTGGCACGGGTACCCCCAGATGGTGGAGCGTCTTAGCCCGGTCCATATCCAGCCCCCGTCCGAGGACGACGCCTGGTAGAGGAAGCCGTCGGTGTCCAGCGTGCGCATCATCGTCAGCAGCCGACCTCCCCCCAGGTCGAGTACGGGGGGGTTCATAGAAGCCAGTACAGTCGTGCGGGTCGCGCGCCACCGCGGTCGGCTCTCCCCAGGAGCGGCCGCCGTCGCGGGACCTGAGGACGTGGTAAGAGGCGACACTCTCACCCTGGAAGGTGCCGTAGATTGGCATGAGCCACGTGCCGTCGTCCAGCTCGACTATGGCCGTCTTACCGACGAAGGCCGCAAAGCCAAACCCTGGCAGCTCGACAGGCTCCGGCCCGCTCCAAGTACGGCCGTCGTCGGAGGAGCGGAACATGTAAATGCTGTCTAATAGCTCCGAGCCGAAGGTCTTGCGTGGCAGCATGGGGCGGAGAAATCTGCTGCCGTTCAGCGCCGCGATCTGTTCGCTGGACTTTCCCAAGTCCCAACGGTGGTTGAGGGCTATCAGCTCCCCTGACCTGAGCTGCGTCACGACCGGCATGTTGAGGTCCTGGGAGCCATCCGAGGAGTCCATAACAGCGGGCTCGGACCATGTGGCGCCGTCGTCGTCCGAGCGGACGGCGACTATTCGCGATCCTGGGTCTAGGTGGTAGTGACGCAGCGCCTCGTCCCTCTTGTGGGCAGGGTCGCCGTGGCCGGGACGGGCTGGAGCCTGTCGGAAGAGCGTGAGGAGGTCACCGCTGGCCAGGCGGACTATGTCCGGGAAGGCGCTCTGGTAGTCCGTGCCCTTGAACAGCGTTGAGTGCTTCAGCGCGTCACGCCCCTATCGTCTCGAATCCTAGGGTGGCCAACGGCTCCACCATGCCCCTGATCCTCGGGTTCTCGTGGGCTAGCCATCTGTCAACCGGGTGCAGGCCGAACGTCATGCGCCCGTAGGCGCGCCTCAGGAAGGCGACGTGCTCGTGCCTGCGGGGCGCCGGCATGAACGACAGTGCCAGCATCCTTCGGCCCGCCCCGCCGCCGAACGACGCGTGGGCCATCCCCATGCTGAAGAAGACGAGATCCCCCGGATCAGACTCGAGCGCCGCGCTCGGCACCTCTTCGGGGGCCAGTCCGAACGGCCTCGGCCGGCTGGGCGCGCCCAGCCTCCACATGAACTCCAGGTGGTCGCCGAACTCCTGCCGCTGCGACCCGGGTATGACCCGGAGACACCCGCTGTCCGCCCTCACGGGGTCGAAGTAGAAGACAACCTTGATCGCCGCGTAGTCCCAGGGCTGGTGGTCTCCGTCCTCGCCCTGGAAGCGGTCCCCGTGCCACTCCGTATCCCCAATGTACAGGTTCCCGTCGGAACCCACCCATATGAAGCCTTCGCCGAGAAGCTGCTGCAAGGGCAGGTAGATACGGTCGTCCGCCACGACGTTGGTGAGCAGCTTGCGCTTCTCCACGAAGGGCTGCACCGCCTGTCGTTGCTTCCCGTCGAACGGCTCGTACCCGCGGGCCTCCGCCAATACGTCGTCGAACTCGCTGGTGATTCCAGCCATCTCTTCACCCGAAAATATCTGGCGGCGCACGGTGAACCCGAACGTCCTAAAGTGCTCAACCTCATCCTGAGTCAGCATATGGTCATCTCCCCTGATATGTGTCTACGACCGCTGCGCGAATTCGCCTACAGAGGTCAGGTGGTCGTACGTTGCGCGGGCGCAGTGCTCGATGCTCTCGCCCTCCAGTGGAGACTGGTGCACGGCGACAACCCCGTCGTAGCCCACCTCGTCCAGCGCGGTCAGTATCTCCCCGAAGTTTATGGTGCCCGGTTCGCCGAACTGCGCGTCGTCGTAGCTCACCCAGCCGGGATGCCACCGCAGCGTGCGCTTGGTGCCGCTGTCCCACATCCTCGTGTTTTTCAGGTAGACGTAGCAGATGTAGGGGGCGACCCGCCTGATCGTATCCGGGCCGATCTCCTGGTGGCACCAGACCCAGTTGGTCGTCTCGTAGGTGAGGGCGAAGTTGCGCCGGTTGACCCGCCGGACGTACTCGATGGAGCCATCTACGGTCTCGAACATGCTCTGGCCATGGGCCATGTGCGTTAGGGTGATGCCCCTCTCCAGCGCCTCGTCCGCCGCCCGCTGCACCCACTTCAGGTCGGACCAGCTCAGAATGCAGACCCGCACCAGCTTGCAGCCGAAGTCGTCCGCCACGTCGAGGTGGGGGCCTATCTCCCTCAGCGCGAGCGGGCCCTGCGCGTTATTCAGCGGGACATTGAAGTTGGCGGTCACCATCGTCGCCCGAAGCCCCAGGCGGTCCAAATCCCGCCTCACCTCGATCCGCTCGGCCCTGTCCGTATGCGTCCCGGCGATGGAGGCCCTCATGCAGACGCCGTGAAAGCCGACCTCCGCAACCATCTCAAGGAACTTGACGGGATCCATCAGCGGCATCTTGTCAGACCCCTCCATCACGACAGCCGAAAGTGAAATCTCCATGAAGCGACTCCTAGCGGGCCATCCCGTTCGTCGGCACTCTCAGCTGCTGAGGGCCCTGGCTTGGGCAGTCAGTCCCACGGGTTGACCACCATCTGGAGCTGCGTGGTGGGCACGACCAGCGCCTCGAACGCTTGCTGTATGTCGTCCATCGGCACGAAGCTGGCCTGGTTGACCATCGGCTGTATGTCTGCCTTACCCGACGCGATCAGGCCCAGCGCCGTCCGCCAGTCAACCTCGTCGGTGCTGAACGTCGTATTGAGGCCGACCTCACGCGCCATCCACTCGGCGGGCAGCACGGCGACGGGCTCCCACGCGATGGCCACCAGCATCACCTGCCCGCATCTCCTGACCATGTTCAGGGCCTGGTCCAGCGTCGGCTTCGCGGCGGCCGCCTCGAACACCACATCGGGCCCGTGGCCCGCGGTGAGTGCGACCATGCGCTCGATCACGTCCTCAGAGGTGGGATCGACGACTCCGTCCGCGCCCATCTCCAACGCGGCCTGTCTGCGCGCCTCGGTCGGCTCCGATACGAAAACTTTGCCCGCGCCGGCGGCCCTGGCCGCCGCGACGCACATCAGCCCGATCGGCCCGGCGCCCAGCACGGTTACGAGGTCTCCCACCTTCATAGCCGACCTGCGCACCGCTCGCACAGCCACCGCCAGGGGCTCCGCCAACGCGGCGTCTTGGTCGCTCACTCCGTCGGGAATGGCCAGCGGCTCCCATTCAGGCATCAGCACGTACTGGGCATAGCCTCGCCTGCGCTCGGAGGCGTACCCTCTCTTGGGAAAGTTGAACCGCGGTTCATGTCGCAGCGGAAAATGCACCCCCGGAGGCGGCGGGCCCCCGCCTATCACGCGGTCTCCCTCGCGCCAGCGTGTCACGCGGGGGCCGACGGCCGAGATGACGCCGCTGTACTCGTGCCCCATCACGGTGCCCGGCTCCGCCACGTCGTACAGGAACGCATGCACGTCAGTACCGCAGATGGCGCAGTGCTTGACCTTGAGCACCACCTCGCCGGCGCCCGGCTCGGGCGTCGGTATCTCCTCAACCTCGAGCCGCTGCTTACCCTTGTAGACCGCTGCTTTCATGATCGCTGCCCTGCCCCGGCGGCCATGGCCGCCGGGGCAAGATACCACGAACGGAGGAAGTTTGCGATACGCTAGTCCAAGGCGGTAACTGTGGAGCGTCGTTGAGCGGTCGGCCTAGGCTCGAACACAGGCCTCAAGCCTGGGGCATTCCAGTCATGGCAGCCCGCACTGTCTCAACCTCGATTCCGGCGTCCTTCAATATCCGCGAGGCCAGACCATCGTCGGTGAGCGCCAGGCCCAGCACTATATGCTCCGTACCAGTCTCCCCGCTAAAGAGCATGTGCGCCTCCCTTCTCGCCATGGAAAGCACATGCTGGCCCGCCTCGCTGAACTCGTGCGCCTGACTGGATGAAGGTTCCCCAGATTCTACGTGCACTTCCATCTTCGATCGGGCCTCGGCAAGGTCGAGGCCGAGGTCGGCCAGTACCCTCGCGCCAACTCCCTGCGGCTCGCCGATGAGCGCCAGGAGGATATCTTCGGGCGCGATCTCCTTGTGCCCGAGGCGCGTCGCGTGGGCGCCAGCCTGCCGCAGCAGTCCCTTGGCCTCATCTGAGAACGCGTCGTCGATCTCCTCTAACGAGGGAAGGGACCAATTCGCGTTGGTTGAAGTCGGCAGGCCCGTCTCCGGATCGAAGCTGACCCCAACGCGGTCTAGCACGTCCTCTTCCACATAGATGACAGCGCCCGTGCGGACGGCCAGCGCGATAGCGTCGCTCGGTCTGGAGTCGCGCTCGATGGTCGTGCCGTTTCGCCGCAGCACGACTTTTCCGAGGAACATGTCCCCTTCCAAAGCGCTTACTACCACCTGCGTCACCTCGGCGCCGAGGTCTCTGATCATCGAGTCCATCAGGTCGTGTGTCATCGGGCGGGGCAGTTCCTTACCCTGGAGCTTGAACATGATCGAGTCGCCTTCGGCAGGACCCACCCAGATGGGCAGGTACTTGCTGACCTCCTTTCCCTTGAGAACGACTACTCGCTGCTGGCTCTTTGGGTTCACCGCTACGTGGTCGACGGTCATTTCTAGCATGACGATATCCTTTCTTTCTTGGATGTGTGCGTGCATGAGCGACCAGTTCGAGAACCCGTACTCCACCGCGACCACGTGCTGCGCGTCGCGGAGGGACAGGGATGGTCTCGCTGGGTCGCCATCGGACGCCCCGCGTAGGCGGGGCAGCGACTCCCGGAAGCGCATACGGGCGGCAGACTGTCCGGCCCGAAATGCCCTCAGGAGGTCTTTGGCCTGATTCTTGAGCTGCTCAAGGTTCGGCCGCGCAGGCAGAGGACGATGGGGCATAGGCACTCCTTTCCATTTGGCCTGGCGTCCGCGTTGTCAGGCGGAAAAGAGTGTTAGTTGTACCGGCGTCTACGGGGGTAGGCTCGGCCTTTGCGCGGACTCGGAGGCTTCCCCCAAAGCACGGCTCCCATGATAGTAAACGCGGTGATTGGAGTCAACCGGCGTGCCCGCGTCCATCCCCTTCGTCCACGGCGAATAGGCTAGAATAGTCGCCGCAATGGCAACTCCCCACGGCGGCAGCGCGTACCGGGACGCCGGGGTCGACACGGCCGGCGCCCAGACCGCGCTGTTGCCTCTGCTAGCCAGGCTGCGGGGCACCTGGGGCCGCGGCAACGTCGAGCTGGACCTGGGACACTTCGCGAACGTCGTGGACCTCGGCGGCGTCGGCGTGGCCATATCGACCGACGGCGTGGGCACCAAGACCGTCGTGGCCGACCTCCTGGGCCGGTACGACACGGTGGGCTACGACTGCGTGGCGGTCAACGTCAACGACGTGATAGCCGTCGGCGCCGAGCCCAACGCCTTCGTCGACTACGTGGCCGTGCAACGCGCCGACGACGCCATGATGGACCAGATCGGCGCGGGCCTATGCGAGGGCGCGGCGGCGGCACACGTGTCGGTGGTCGGCGGCGAGACCGCGCAGCTCCCAGAGCTTCTGCTGAGCCACGAAGGAGGCAACGGCTTCGATCTGGCCGGCACCTGCATAGGCACGGTGGAGCCCGGCGGCGCCATCACCGGGTCTCGTGTAGAGCCGGGCCAAACCGTCATCGGCCTCCGCAGCTCCGGCATCCACTGCAACGGACTGACGCTGGCGCGCAAGGCCTTCGGCATAACGCTGGAGCAGGCTCGCGAGAACAAGCTGATGACGCTGATGGCCCTCGTGGACGCGCTGGGATGCACGCTGGGCGAGGAACTACTACGGCGGTCGCGCATCTACGTGGACGACGTGATGGGGATGCTGAGGGCCGACCTCGACGTGCGTGGCCTCGCGCACATATCCGGGGACGGCCTCCTGAACCTGCCGCGTCTGGAGGCCAGCGTCGGCTACATGATCGACTCCCTGCCGGAACCGCACCCCATCTTCCATCTTATCCAGGAGCGAGGCAGTGTCCCGGAAGAGGAGATGTACGAGGTCTTCAACATGGGCATCGGCTTCTGTGTCGTGCTGCCAGAGCAGGACGTGAATGCCGCGATCGATATCGCACGCGGCAACGGCACGGACGCATACCGGATCGGGCACACCGTGCCGGACCCGGAGCGCACAGTCACGCTGCCCAAACAGCGTCTCAGAGGCTGGCGCGGCGCAGGATTCGAGCGGGGCGGCTGACTTCATTGACGCGTTTCTGTGTTTGCGCTAATCTTTCTTATTACAAGTCATCCTGAGGAGCAATCAGCAATGCAAGTCAAGAAGAAAAGACTGACGCTCGACCTGGACCCCCCCGTCCAACGGCGCTTGAAGGCCGTCGCAGCGCTCAAGGGTATAAGCATGCGCCAGTACTGCCTGACCGCCATTGACAAGGAGCTCGCGATGGATGAGGCCAACGGCGTGGTAAAGCTGCCATTTGGCCCGGAGGCCATAGAGCGATTCGCAACACTCCAAGAGGACTCATTTGATGGCGAGGTGCTGCCAGGTAACGGGGCAGAGTTCATCCGAGAGGCCCGCGAGTCTAGGAACATATCGTGAGTGGACTCGTCGTCGTTGATGCGAGTCTGGCATTCAAATGGCTGGTCAAGGAAGAGCACTCCGATGAGGCCTTGGCGATCGCCCAATACTGGAATAGCCAAGACGTAACACCGACAGCCCCCCACCTCATGCCGGTGGAAGTGGCCAACGCACTCTACAAGCGGGTGGTGCGGGGTGAGCTGACAGTAGAGGCCGCTAAACGTCGCATCAACAGTCTAATATCTTCAGGGATTGAGTTGCGAGAGGCGCTCGAACTTCACGGCAGAGCCTTGGAGCTTGCACACGAGCTCCAACAGGGAGCCGTGTACGATGCGCACTATCTGGCCCTGTCGGAGTCCCTCGATTGCGAGTTGTGGACCGCGGACGAGAAGTTCTTCCGGGCGGCGAGCCCAATGGCCGAAAACGTACGGTGGATAGGCGAGTTCGTACCGCCTACCAGTTCAGGCCCACAGCGGTGGTCAGGAACTCCATGAACGGACCTGCCCTGCGGCAGGAGTCCGCGTATGCTTCGATGAAGTCCGCCTCGCAGGCGTCTTCCTCGGTGAACTGGGTCGCGGCGACGAAGTCCTTCCTCTTCAGGTCCCCGATCATGGGGTGGTCTGGGTCGTAGCCCTTGGGCGCCCGCTTGAGCGAATCGCCCTCCATCTGGTAGACCGAGGTGAACTCGTCGCTTGCAATTGTCCGCTTCCACCGCTCCGGGTTGCCCACGATGGCGTCCCGTATCTTTGCCAGCGATTCGGAACCTGGGCGCCACAATCCCACGCCCGCGTACACCTCCCCGGGCTCCAGGTGCAGGTAGTAGCCGGGCCCGTGGACCTCGCGTCCCATCTCGTGCCGGAAGTGGATGGCGGCCTGCGTCTTGTATGGGCTCTTGTCCTTGGAGAAGCGCACGTCCCGGTATATGCGGAAGACCGACCCGCCGATGGGCCTGGGGTCGGCCACGAAGTGAGGGTTGATCCCCCGCAGGTGCTCCCCGAAGTCGGCCACGAAGTCGACGAGCGGGTCTAGCACGACGGCGCTGTACCTGTCTTTGTTCGCCTGGAACCACTCCCGGTTGTTGTTGAGCTTCAGTTCCGCCAGGAACCCGAAGAACTCGTTGCTGAAATGCCCTTCCCGCTCCACGCTTTACTCCTATGCAGTTAGCCGGCTATACCACACCCGTTACCATGAAGACGTTGGTGCCCGGCATAACCGAAGGCGACATCCGCATCATGATCACCACGCCGTCCATCGGCGACCGGACCTCATCGACCACGCTGCCGTCTGGCGCGAGCACCCTACCGAGCACGTCGCCGCGCCCGACGCGGTCGAGCACTTCAACCTCGCGCACGAGGTACCCCGCCGTGCCCGCCGTCAGGGAACCGTCCACGTCGCCGCTGCCGCAGAGGTGGTGCGTTGGCTCGCCAGCCTCCACCGCTCCGGGCAGGATGCCCATCACCTTCATGACGTTAATCACCCCGCGCACGTAGAGGCCAGCGCTCTCGGCACTTAGCCAGCCGCCCCCGGGGGACTTCGTGTAGAGCCAGGGAATCCCACGCTCCCACGCCCTGCTGACGGTGCGGCCAGGCGACAGCTCTAGGTGCGCCCAGACGACAGGAGCGCCGAACGCGAAGGCGGCCTCCCGCGACCTGCGCCCCGCGTCGGTGTCTCCGGCGTCGTAGCCGACGAGCGTAGGCATGGTCATGTAGGTGCCGGAGCTGTGAAGGTCGATCACGAAGTCCGCGCGGTCGATGACGTCGTGCGCTACACGATAGGCGATGCGCTCGGTGGGGGTGCCGTTTCCGTCCCCCGGAAATATGCGGGCGAGGTTCACGCCGTCGATCGGGCTCGTGCGCGTCCCCGTCGCGAAGGCCGGCGGGTTGGTCTGCGATATCCCGACGAAGGTCCCACTCATCTCCGTGGGGTCCAGCGACCCGTAGAGGCGCCGCACCGCATAGGGCCCCTCGTACTCGTCGCCATGCACTCCCCCCAACACCACGATCGTAGGCCCCGGGCTTGCGCCCTTCACGACGAGCATGGGCAGCCGGAGCACGTCGCCGCCCGCCAGTTCGCAAATGTCGAGCCGTTGGGCGCGTTTCTCTCCGGGCGCGACGGAATCCAGGTTGAAACTCTCCAGTGTGGACAGCATGGTTAGCGAGGGCTCCTACGTGGGTTTCTGAGTTGCCGTGTATTCCGGCGGTAACTATAATCCGGCGGCACCGAGCCCGCAACACGACGAGGAGACGCCATTGGTTATCGAGTTCGACGGCATCAACTACCTGGCGATTGTAATCGCGATACTCATCAACATGGGCCTCGGCGCGTTGTGGTACTCGCCCATCCTGTTCGCCAAGCCCTGGATGGCCGCTAACGGCTTCACCGAGAAGAGCATCCGAGAGGCGGGCGGCGCCACGAAGGGCTACGTAGTGAGCGTCATCGTTTCGGTGGTGGTGGCGTTCGCCATCGCGTCCTTTGCCGAGGCCGCCGGCTCGGACACAGCAATCGAGGGGCTGATTCTTGGCTTGGCCGCTGGGCTTGGGTTCGTCGCGACGACCGCGGGTGTCAGCTACGTCTTCGAGTCGAGGCCGCTGAAGCTGTACCTCATCAACGCGGGCTACCCGGTCGTGTCCTTCGCGCTGATGGGGCTGCTGATCGGCGCCTGGCAGTAAGGCCGCCGGCATGGGGCGCCTAGCGCTCCATCTTGAGCATGCTCAGGAACGCCTCCTGGGGTATCTCCACCCGGCCGACGCGCTTCATGCGCCGCTTCCCCTCTGCCTGCTTCTCCAAGAGCTTGCGCTTCCGGGTCACGTCGCCCCCGTAGCACTTGGCCAGGACGTTCTTCCTGAGCGCCCTGATAGTCTCCCTAGCCATGATGCGGCTGCCTATGGCCGCCTGTATCGGCACCTCGAATAGCTGGCGCGGTATCAGCTCCTTCAGGCGCGAGACCAGCTCCCTACCCGTGGTAAAGGCGAGGTCGCGGTGGACTATGAGCGACAGGGCGTCAACGGGCTCGCCGTTGACCAAAATATCGAGCCTCACCAGCTTGTCTGCCCGGTACCCGGACATCGAGTAGTCCATGGAAGCGTACCCCTGCGTCTTCGACTTTAGCAGGTCGTAGAAGTCGATGAGCATCTCCGACAGCGGCATGCGGAACTCCAACAGTACACGTGAGCTGGTTGCCGAACCGCGCAGCTCCTGGTAGCCGTTGTCCTGCCCTGCCCCCGCGTCAGAGCCCGCCTGAATGTACTCCATGCGCACGTACTCGCCCCGCCTGCCCCTGACCAGCTCTATAAGCACGCCGATGTAGTTCGCCGGGGCGATGACCGTAAGATCCACCCAGGGCTCCTGCACCTCCTCAATCCGGTCCTGTGGCGGCAGGAACGACGGGTTGTCTACCTCCCGCGTCTCGCCGTCCGTCGTGACCACCCTGTAGGCGACGCTGGGCGCCGTGGCCAGCAGCATCAGCTCGTACTCGCGCTCCAGTCTCTCCTGCACCACGTCCATGTGCAGCAGCCCCAGGAAGCCGCAGCGGAACCCAGACCCGAGGGCCGCCGAGCTCTCGGGCTCGAAGGTCAGGGCCGCATCGTTCAGGCTGAGCTTCTCCAGCGAGTCCCGCAGGTCACTGTAGTCCTCCCCGTCCGCCGGGTAGAGGCCCGCGAACACCATCGGCTTGAGAGGCGTATAACGGCTGAGAGGCTCCGAGGCCCCGCCCCTGGCCATGGTGATCGTATCTCCGACGGGCGCCTCGCCGACCGCCTTCAACCCCGTCGCGATGTACCCAACCTGGCCGGCGGAGAGTGAGTCGACGCGGGTCGGGCTGGGCCTGAAGCAGCCTATCTCCAGTATGTCGCTCTCCGCCCCCGATGACATCACCCTGAGCCTGCTGTTGCGTCCCACCGAGCCGTCCACCACCCGAACGTAGGCGACCACGCCCTTGTACGCGTCGTACTTGGAGTCGAAGATGAGCGCCCTGAGCGGCAGCGCCGCGTCGGCCTTCGGCGGAGGGACACGCTCTACGATGGCCTGCAGCACCATGTCGACGCCGGTCCCGTCCTTGGCCGACACGAAGAGCATCTCCTCCCGCTTGAACCCGAATGCCTGCTCGACCTCCAGGGCGACCCGCTCCGGCTCGGCAGCGTCCAGGTCGATCTTGTTGACGACCGGGATGATCTCCAGGTCGTTCTCAAGCGCCAGGTAGACGTTCGCCAGAGTCTGGGCCTGTATGCCCTGCGCGGCGTCAACCACGAGCAGGGCGCCCTCGCACGCCGCCAGGCTGCGGGACACCTCGTACGAGAAGTCGACGTGGCCAGGGGTGTCGATCAGGTTGAGCTGGTAGGCGGCGCCAGAGGCGTCCGTGTAGTCGAGGCGAACGGCCTGCGCCTTGATCGTGATGCCGCGTTCGCGCTCCAGGTCCATCGAGTCCAGCACCTGCTCGACCATCTCGCGCCCCGTGAGCGCCCCGGTATGCTCCAACAGACGGTCCGCAAGCGTCGACTTGCCGTGGTCGATGTGCGCGATGATGCAGAAGTTTCTGACCAGTTTCGGATCCATAGCATCGATGGTAGCACAGCGTCTTCCGTTCCGAGAACCATCGCCGGGCGCTCCTTAGGCGGTTGTGAGGCGGCCCAGCTTGTAGCCGAGGAAGCGGTACTCGCCCCACGCCTCGAAGTAGGCTTCGATCTCGTCCTCTGCGAGCCCGTACCTCTCAGAGCAGAAACGGCGTACCTCGGAGTCCACAGGCACGCGGCTGAAGTCGTGCAACAGCGTCGCCGTGTGGCTGGCCGCGTAGGGGCCGATGCCCCTGATGCTGAGCAGGTCGTCGTAGGAGATCGCATCTTCGCGGCCCCGCCCCACCTCGTCCATCAGCCCGCGGTCCAGCAGCGTCCCGGTCGCCTCGTAAAGCACACGGGACCTGAACCCCATGCGCACACCGCCGGACAGCACGTCGACGCCCGCATCGAGCACCTGCCTGGGCGTCGGGAATGCGCCGTCGCCTATCTGGCTCACCAGGCCGCCGCACATGCGGAGCGTGCCCGCCCAGGAGATGTTGATCGTGCATACCGTCTTGGCGAAGTCCTCGTAGAACGTGCTGCAACGCAGCAGGCGCCCGCCTCCCACCTCGATGCGTTCGGCTATGGCGGGGTCGATCCGTCGCGCCGTCTCCACCGCCGGCAACGGGTCCCAACATACAGACAGCCAGCGCTTGACTATCTCCCGCACCTCTTCTTCCCCCTGGCGGTCAAGCGTGGCGTCGACCTCCACACGGAGCTCGGAGGGCCCTGTCTGCCGGACGGCGATCGTTTCGACGGCGCCCGAAGAGAGCCGGTCTGGACGCGACAGCCGCTCCCGGCAGCCGTCCCAATACCACGGCGCGAGGTGGACCCATCCGTGGCTCTCGACGGTCGCCCTGAGCGAGAGCCTGTGGCGAGAAGCGAGCTTAAGTACAGTCTGCATGGCGCCTTCGGGGACAGGTGGGATGGTAGCCCGCGTATCAGGGCCGGTCAACCTGAATGTGGTACCATCCCGGCCAGACAACACCACAACGGAGGACTACAGACCATGGCAGCGACTAGGCGTGCGGAAGCTACCTGGGAAGGCGACCTGATGAGCGGTAATGGAGTCGTTAGCGCCGTCAGCAGCGGAGGCTTCACGGACCTGCCCGTTTCATGGGCGGCCAGGACGGAGGAGCCCGGTGGCAAGACCAGCCCCGAAGAGCTCGTCGCGGCGGCCCACGCCTCCTGCTACTGCATGGCCCTCTCAGCCGGCCTGGGCCGCGCTGGCACCCCGCCGAGGAAGCTGGAGGTAAGCGCCACGGTGACCTTCGAGCAGGTGACGGGCGGCTTCAAGGTCGCGTCGAGCGCCCTGACCGTGTGTGGAGACGTCCCCGGCATCGATGCCGACGGGTTCCGCAAGGCCGCAGAGGCCGCGAAAGACGGCTGCCCAATCTCAGGCGCCCTCAAGGGCAACGTGGAGCTCAGCGTCGAGGCCACGCTCGCGTAGATACCCTACGGCGGCGCTTCGCCGTCCAACCCCCCGTCACCCGTATGTCACTCCCGCTTTCGCGGGAGTGACATTCCAGGCGTGACCATCCTGCCCAACCAACCCGCCAGACCGACTAAACTGATGCGGGCTCTAGGCGCATAGCCACTGGGAGCTTGAATTCCTCTGTTATGTTGCTGCCACCGGTCGACTCATGGTCGGATTGGTCATCCATATTCGATGTCGAAGTCCTGAGGCCGGCGATAGACGCCATTTGTGAGCAAGAAGGGATAGGCTACCGGCGAATCGAAACTCCCCGATCGAACACGAACGCCGTGTTCATCCTTGACCGCAGTCTGGTCCTCAAGATCTACAAGCCGATCTGGCCCGAGTTCGAGATGGAGTGCAGACTGATCGAGGTGCTGAACAGGAACGGGGCCGTTCCTGCTCCGTCAATAGTCGCGTCGGGCAAGTTGCTGGACAGGCTCTCTTGGAGCTACCTGATACAGGAGTACTGCCCTGGACTCACGCTCGAAGCTATCAGGCCAGAGATTACCAGGGAGGACCTGCTTGGGATCGCTTCCGAGGTGGGTGCGGTCGTCAGGGCGCTTCACCTGACCGACGTGAGGCTATTCGACGACATCGACGCTGGCGAGTCTTGGGAAGCCCTCGTCGACCGGAGACGCAGAGAGGCGCTGCCTGAGCTAACACGTGCGGGGGTGATCACGCCCGGGGTGGCTGAGGCTCTCGCCGATACCCTCGACGAGGCTATCGGCGGAAGCAGCCAGACCCCGCACGTTCTAGTTCACGGCGACCTGGAATCCGACCACGTACTGCTGGAAAGATCGGGCGGCGAATGGGCGGTGGCTTCCATCATAGACTTCGGCGACGCCAAGGTCGGTCTGAGAGATTACGAGTGGATGCCGTTGTGGTTCGGCCTCTTCGATAAGGACATCGGGGCGATGCATGAATTCCTCAAGGCGTACGATCCTGTTCTGATGACAGATGACGAGCTTCCACGGCGAATGGTGGCATGGACTCTGCTTCACGACTTCGGCACGAATGCTGTCGCCGAGCAGATCGAGAAGACGGATGCGCCGACGCCGGTAGGGTCGATTGACGTGCTGCAGGAGCTCCTCTGGCCCGGCATCGCGACGGCGCCACGCATCTAACGGACGGGCGACAGCCGACGCAGAGCCGCTTGTCCTATGATCCAGGCTATGAGGCGACCTCCTCGGCTCATATGGTAGACTGACTATATGCTAAGGGCGGTCGTACTTCTGGCAGGGGCTATAGCCGTCACCGTAGCTGTCGGATGTGGCGGGACGGTTGAGGTTGAGAAAGATTCTCAGGCGGTCGCTGTCGTCTCCGAACCGACGGCGAAACCTGATACGCCCACACCTACCAACACGGCCACTGCCGTACCTGACATACCCACGCCTACCAACACGGCGACCGCCGTACCCGATACGCCCACACCCACCAACACGGCCACCGCTGTGCCTGAACAGCCCACCGACACAGCCACCGCTGTGCCCGATACGCCCACCCCCACCGACACAGCCACCGCTGTGCCCGATACGCCCACGCCCACCAACACGGCAACCGCCGTACCCGATACGCCCACAGCTACGGCAGCGCCCAAAGCACCCATTCCTACGAACACGGCCACTGCCGCGCCCAAAGCGCCCGCTCCTACGAACACCGCCACTGCCGCGCCCGAAGCGTCCACTCCCACCAACACTGCTACCGCAGTGCCTGAGCAACCCGATCCTACCAGCACGGCCACCGCCGCGCCTGACACGCCCACGCCTACCAACACCGCCACTGCCGCACCCGATACGCCCACGCCTACCAACACCGCCACCGCCGCACCCGACACGCCCACGCCTACCAACACCGCCACCGCCGTACCCGACACGCCCACGCCTACCAACACGGCCACTGCAGTGCCGCCTTCGCCTACGCCCACCAACACGGCCACCCCAGTGCCCGAGCAACCCACGACCGTCGCGTCCGTGGGCTCCGATGTCGGGGACTCCGCCCCCCTGTTCACGCTCGCTGTGGCGGGGGGCACCGAGGTCTCGCTGGAGTCCTACAGGGGCGACAAGAACGTGGTGCTTATCTTCTACCGGGCGTTCTGGTGAACATTCTGCCGCGCTCAGCTCGGCGAGCTGACAGGAGTGTACGAGGACATAGAGGCATCGGATGCTGAGGTGCTGGCGGTCAGCGTCGACAATCTTGTCGGCGCGGAGAGGGTGGTGTCGCAGCTAGGGATCCCCTTCCCCATCCTGTACGACCCCTCCAAGGGGGTGCCGCAGGAGTACGGCGTGTTCAACCTCCTGAACGATAACCTGGCCACGCCGTCCACCTTCATTCTGGACAAGGACGGGGTCATCAGGTGGAAATTCGTCGCCAGCGGCATAGGCGACCGCCCATCCGTCTCCGAGATACTAGAACAGTTGGCGGGCATCCAGGGCTGACACGCAACGAATGGGCGCTCCCCGCCCCTGCCTGCGCAGACCTTTAACCTACTGCTCGCCCGCCAGTTCCAGGAACGGCGCCAGCGACTCAGGGTTGGCCATGGCGTCCTTGCTCACGGCGGTGTCAACGGGTTCGCCGGACAGGATGCGCTTGACCGGGACCTCCATCTTCTTGCCGTTCAGCGT
Organism: Dehalococcoidia bacterium; assembly: GCA_965262055.1. Classification (GTDB taxonomy): domain Bacteria; phylum Chloroflexota; class Dehalococcoidia; order Lucifugimonadales. The sequence goes on along the minus strand of CBDHEI010000002.1, from coordinate 2,698,775 downwards.
CTTGGGGACCTCCGGCACGGCGTACATCTCATTCGGCACGTGGCGCGGCGAAATGTCCCTGCGCAGTCTGCCGGCGATACGCCCCCTTAGGTCGTCGTCCAGCGCCCCACCGTCCCGCAGCACGAGAAACAGGATGAGCCGCCCGTCCCTGCCGGCGTGCCCGGTGTCGATCACCAGGCTGTCCAGTACCTCCTCCATGTCGTCCACTACGCGGTAGAAGTCGCTGGTGCCCATCCGGACGCCGCCGCGGTTCAGGGTCGAGTCCGACCGCCCGTAGATGGCGCAGCTACCTCTACCGGTCACCTTGATCCAGTCGCCATGCCTCCACACTCCGGGGTACGTCTCGAAGTAGCTCTCCCGGTAGCGCCGCCCGCCGGGGTCGTTCCAGAGGCGCAGCGGCATGGAAGGTAGGGGCTTCGTGATGACTAGCTCTCCCACCTCCCCGGTCAGCGGCTGCCCTTCGGGGCCGTAGGCCTCTACGCTTGCCCCCAGGCACTGGCACTGTATCTCGCCCGCGTACACCGGCAGCATCGAGCAGGTGCCTACGAAGGCCGTGCACAGGTCGGTCCCTCCACTCATCGACCCCAGGTGCACGTCGGCCTTCACCCGGTCATAGACCCACCGGAACGCCTCCGGAGAGAGAGGCGCACCAGTCGACCCGACACCCCGTACCCTGCTCAGGTCCAGTTCTTCGCCGGGCCGCACGCCCGCTTTGATGCAGGCCTGTATATAGGGAGCCGAGGCCCCGAAGTAGGTCACTCCGGTCTCCTCGACGAGGCGCCAGAGCGTGTTCATGTCCGGGTAGCCGGGGTCGCCGTCGAACAGCACAACCGTCGTGCCGAGTAGCAGCCCTCCGATGAGCAGGTTCCACATCATCCATCCGGTCGTCGTGAACCAGAAGAACCTGTCCTCCGGCTTCAGGTCCGCGTGCAGCGACAGGTACTTCAGGTGCTCGAGCAGTATTCCGCCGTGCCCCTGCACGATCGGCTTGGGGAGCCCCGTCGTGCCCGAGGAGTACAGCACCCACAGCGGGTGGTCGAAGGGCACCGGCTCGAACTCGATCTCTCCACCTCGGCCACTCATTTCCGCCCAGGGTACGGCGTTGCTCAGCCGGGAGGTTCGCGCCTCCTGGTGGAGGTACGGCGCGAGCACGGTGACCTTGAGGGATGGCAGCCGGCTCTGAATTGAGGCTACATCGTCGATGCGGTCGAAGTCGCGGCCGCCGTATCGGTAGCCGTCGACGGCGATGAGCACCGCCGGCTCTATCTGTTGAAAGCGCTCCACCACGCTGCGGGAGCCGAACTCCGGCGAGCAGGCCGACCAGACGGCCCCGATGGACGCCGTTGCCAGGAAGGCGACCAGCGTCTCCGGGATGTTGGGCATGTAGGCGGCCACGCGATCGCCGCGGCGGACACCATGACGCCTGAGTCCCTCGGCGAACCGTGCCACCTGCCGGTAGAGCTCGGCGTAGGTCAGGTGCGTTGTGGGCCGCAGCTCCGACTTGGAGATGACCGCGACGCGGTCGCCGCGACGCCGGAGAGCGTGCTCCGCGTAGTTGAGCCGCGCGCCCGGGAACCACCTCGCCCCCGGCATCGCGTCATCCGCCAGCACGGCCGTATGTGGACTGTGTCCGATGACCTCGAAGAAGTCCCATATCGACCCCCAGAAAGCATCGAGGTCGGTAACAGACCAGCGCCACAGCTCCTGGTAGGACTCGAAGCTCAGTCTCCGGGTCTCCCTCAGCCACCGCATGTAGGCGGTGATGTTCGCCGCGGACACAACGTCGTCCGGCGGCTCCCACAGCAGGGCGCCCTCCTCTACCGGCCTCGAAGTGGTGTCTGACGTTCCCAACGAGGAGCTCCGAATTGAATCAGGCTGGCGGCGCGGGCCGCGTCGCCCTATCCCTCTCCCGACCGCACCTCGGCGATGAGGCTGCCCGCCCACTCACGCAAGGCCTCCTCCAGGTCCGCTCCGCAGTGGGGGCACTCGTAGTCGCCGAACCGGATCCTCGTCGCGCACTGCGGGCATACTCGCATCTCCGCGAGCCATTCCACCACCGCGTCTATGAGGTCCTCGTCAGCCACGTCCCCTCCGCGTTGCCCATGTCCCTTGTCTATGCAGACGGTCCCCTACCGGTCAGTCCTGTATACGTAGCGGACGTCCCATATAGCGTACAGGGTCGGCGTCATGTTGCCAAAGACGTTCCGGATCGCAGTCAGCCGCTCAGGCAGCGTCGTATAGATCACGGGTACGTTCTCGGCGGCAACCTCCTGCGCCCTGTGGTAGATCTCCACGCGCTTGCTGTGGTCGAGCTCCTGGCTGCCCTCGATGTAGAGCCTGTCGACCTCCGCTTCCCAGTCCGTCGCCGGCTCCGGCTGGTTCGGGTGCCACAGGTGCAGGTTCTCGCCGCTGTGCCAGAAGTTGATGCCGCCGTGCGGCTCCGTACCGCCGCTGAAGCCGATGATCATCGCTTCCCAGTCGTACGTGGCCGTTAGCTGGGAAACGAGCACTCCGAAATCGACCAGCTCGTAACTCACCCCGATGCCGATCTCCTTCATGCCCTTTTCGACTATCTCACCTACCCTTTCGCGCACGCTGTTGCCGCTGTTGGTCACCATAGAGAACTCTATGGTGGTGCCATCGCCGTCCTCCCGGACCCCGTCCCCGTCGGTATCTTTCCAGCCGATGCCGTCGAGGATCTCGTTGGCCTTCTGCAAGTCGTACTCGTACCGCCGCACGGAGGGGTTGTGGAAGTCGCCCGCCGCCGGGCTTATGGATGACCACTGCGGGTAGCCTTGGCCGTGCTGTACGTCGTCGATTATCGCCTTCTTGTCGATGCCGTGCGCGACGGACTGGCGGAACTTCGTGTTCTGGAACCACCTCAGCTTCTCAGGAGCGAGATAGAGCTCGCCGGTCTCCTCGCTCTTGCCGGGGTTCATGTTGAACCCTAAGAACGTCGTCCCGAAGGCGGGGCCGCGCTTGTATATGGTGAAATTCCCATCCTCCTGTAGCGGCTCCAGGTCCGCAAGCTCCTCGCCCAGCACCCCGTGAGCGTCCGACTCGCCCGCCAGGAACTTGGCAAGCTCCGCCTCCAGGTCCGGGACGATGATCTGAACGATCTCCTCCAGGTACGGAAGCCTGTTGTTCTTGGCGTCCTTAAGCCAGTAGTTGGGACTGCGCCGCATGACCACGCGCTCGCCCGGCTCGTAGCTCTCGATGGTAAAAGGGCCGGTGCCTATCACCTCCGCCGGGTCCGTGTCGATTTCCCAGGTCTCCACGAAAGTGCCGTCGTCCACGTGCTTCTCGAGGATGTGCTTCGGGTATATCGCGGTGCCCATGGAGCGGAGGAACGGCGCGAACGGCACTGGGAGGACGCATTCGACCGTGAAGTCGTCCACTGCCGTGACCGTCATCGGCGCCTCTTCCCATTCCCCGCTCTCATCGTCCAGGAAGCGGAAATGGAAGGACGGGCGGCTGCTGGCCGGGATTTCGTGGTTGTGGATGATGCGGTTGAAGGTGAAGTCGACGTCGTGGGCGGTGAACCGCTCCCCGTCGTGCCACTCCACGTCCCTGCGAAGACGGAACGTCCAAGTCAGCCCGTCCTCGGAGCGCTCCCAGGACTCGGCCAGCGCCGGCTCCACCTCGTCGGTCAGCCACGAGGTCTCGGTCAGCCATTCGAAGAGGTATCCCAGAACACCCGACGACGAGGCGTCTGTCGCAATGGCCAGATTGAAGGTAAGCGGGTCGGAGATGGTTGCGAACGTGAACGCGCCGCCCTGCTTACCTATGACGTACTCGAACTCCTCGGCATTCTCCCTCAGCTCGCCGACGATCCCGGTCCCACGGGGCGTCTCCGGCTCGGCGCTGTCCAAGCAGGCCGCGAGTGCCAGCATTAGGGGGACCAGCAGAAGCGCAAGAGCATGCTTGAGCGTGGGACCGCGCGCCGCCGTGCCCAGCCTGGAAATCGCCGTCATCATCTCCAGCGTCTAGGCACCTCATCGCCATGGATCTCGCTGGACAGTATCCTGAGGCTGCGGTCCTCAAGCGGCAGCCCTACCTTCACGCCGCCGGTCCGATGCGACTCCCGCATCGCTATGGCCACCTCCAGCGCCGCCCGTCCGTCCTCCCCAGAGCACTGCGGGTCCCCGCCCGACTCGATGCACGACGCGAGGTCATCGATGATCGATAGCCCCGTGCCCTGGATATGCGCAGGCCATGGATAGGGGTAAACCGCTGGCAGCGTCACCGGAAAGCGGTTCGAGATCGACCTGGCGCCTATGGCGTCCGGCTCTGCCGTCTGCGTCAGCGTCAGCTCGGCCTGCAGGCAGTTGTTCAGTATCCGTATCCTGCCGGTCTCGCCGATGATGTCGAAGTCCCAAACAGCAGCCCCCGTATCCATGCCTCGCACGTACGCCCGGACGCCGTTGTCGAAGGCTAGGTAACCGTTACCCTTGATGTCGTCGTCGCTGGCGGCGGCCTCGTCCGACTCCATCTCCCCAAATACCCACTCCACGTCGCCTCCCGCCACGAAACGGACGGCGTCAAGCATGTGACTGCCGTTGGCGGACAGGGGGCACTCCGCGTACGCGGTCACCTGGAGTATCTTGCCCAGCTCGCCACCCTCGATAATCGCGCGCGCCTCGGTAAACACAGGAGTCCACCTTCTCACGCAGTTGACGGCCAGGGCCACTCCACGCTCGCGGCAGACCTCAACCATCTCGTCCGCCTCCGCCAGGCTCAGGGACATCGGCTTTTCGGCCCATATCGCCTTTACACCCGACTCTGCCACCTCCTTGACGATGCCGGCGCGGTGTCGCGCAGAAGTGCACACGCTGACGATGTCCGGCTTCTCCTTTTCCAGCATCTCCCTGTAGTCGCTGTAGAGCTGGTCCCCGGAGAGACCCCAGCGCTCCCCGAACAGCTCGCGCTGGCCGTCGTGCAGGTCGGACCCGGCCACGAGATCGGTCACCTGCGAGCCGTGGTAGGCCGGCCCGTGGCAATACGGGGTGAAGACCGACCCTCCGCGTTGGATCTCGTCGTCGAAGGTGCTGCCCATCCTGCCAAGACCTATAACAGCTGCTCGGTACTTTGCCATTGCGTGTGCCTCCTCAGAAGATGGCGAGCGGGTTGACCGGTGACCCGGTGGTGTTCGTTAGCTTGAGCGGCGACATCATCATCAGGAATTCGTACCGGCCCCGTTTCCTGCACTCCTCCGCGAGATCGTCCAGATTCGCGTTGTCGAGTATCCACAGCCCCATCGCGACGATCCCGACCTGGTGTACCGGGTTAGTCAGGGAAGGATATCCGGTGGGCTTTACGTCGTTGCCCGTGTCGGTGCCCAGCACCGCGATGCCGCGCTCGTGGAACAGCGGCAGGCATGCGGCCTGGCAAGCGGTGGAGCCGGCCTCAGGGTCCGCGGGGCCCTCTACGCCCCTGCGCGTAAGCTGGCCCGTCCTGACCAGCAGAACGTCGCCCTCGGTTATTTTGAACCCGTGGCGCCGCTCCGCCTCCAGGATGTCGTCTGGCATCACGCCCTCGCCGCGCTCCAGCCATGGGACCCCGCGAATGAGCGGCGCGTCAACCAGTATTCCCCGCGTCACGATGCCGCCCCCGGCGAGGTCTATCGACTCCACGGTCGCACCCTCGGCAGTGGACACCAGATGAGAGGGCCGCCCGTTGTACATCTGGCCCTTCCAGAAGAAGTGCGCGAGGCTATCCATGTGCGTGATCGTGGACCCGTGGAAGACCATCCCGAAGAAGTCCACGGCCACGCGCGGGTTGTCGCCCTCGCCGCTGTTAGTCATGAAGTGCAGTGCCGGTTTCGGGGCGTCGAGGGTCGGCTCGTACGATACGGTCCGGGCGCACGAGACGGCAACATGCTCGCTCACCGTGGTGAAACCCCGCCGGGTGGACTCCTGCGAGAGCAGGTTGAGCGTGCCTAGCTGGTCGTCATCTCCCCACCTGCCCCAGTTGCTCAGTGATTCGAAGTAGCCGAGCACCTCTTCTTCGCTGGGAATGTTGACCGGCACCGGAACGCCTCCTGTCACCGTATGGCCCGCCGCAGGGTACAAGTATATTCCACGCGCTGTCCCATGTCACCGAGCCAGTCCATATCCAGGTGCACGAGTACCTTCATTGGTACGATGGTATTCCCTCCGGAAAACCCAACGGCGCCATCACATCAATCACTTCCATCAACAATCACAGTTCAGACCATATAGGCTATAAACTGCGCAACTGCAGCCCTGTTGCTCATGTCATCGACGCAGGGTTGTTATATGATAAGGTCCGCCATGTCCAATCCGTTGGGGGAAGTATGATCAGGAAGGCTTTGTTGGTGATCTCCGCTGTAGGGCTCCTGGGGCTAATCGCCGCCTGCACGACCTCGGAGCCCCCGATTGTCCGCACCTCCGGGATATCTCCTCCACCGCCGCCGAGCGCACCCGTGGAGCTGGTATCACGCATCGCGGACGCCGTATCCGAGCCGGTAAAGGAGAGTAGGGCTACAACCGGCGAGGTGGAAGGAGACCCCTTCGAGGTCAACCTGGAAGACCCTGGCGGCAGCGGAGAGTACGGCTTCGACCCCGGCGGCCTGACCTTCAACGTGGGCGACGTCATCGCCTTCACTCTGACAGCCGAAACGGAGTTCCACACCTTCACGGTCGACGATCTGGACATCGACGAGGCCGTGGACGCTTCCGGCACGATCCGGTTTTCCTTCACCTTCGACCAGGCCGGGACCTACGAGCTGATCTGCATTCCACACGGGACTCAGGGCATGGTCGCCACCATCACGGTGCGCTGACCGCGGACACAATCCAATGACCGACATTGAAGGCAAGGTCCAGACCGTCCTTGGCGCCGTAGAACCCGCGGACCTCGGCGCTACCCTCACGCACGAGCACATGCTCATCGACCTCCGCGTGCTCTACGGAGGCCCCGACAGCACGGAACACGGCGACTTCTACAGCGCTCAGGTCTCCATCGAGACACTGGGCAGGATCAAGCACCAAGGAGCGCCCAACGCCGACAACTCGGTGTTGTCCAGCGTCGAGACGGCTATCGACGAAGTGCGGCTGTTCAAACAGCACGGCGGAGGCTGCCTGGTAGACGCCACCAGCGGAGGGATCGGCCGCGACCCGGCGGGGCTGGTGCGCATATCCAAGGCCACAGGAGTACACATCGTTATGGGCGCGTCGTACTACGTCGGCGTCGCCCACCCCCCAAGTGTGGACACGATGAGCGAAGACGACATCTTCGAGGAGATCGTCAGGGACGTGACAGCGGGCCCGGAAGACGGCATCCGCTCCGGCGTCATCGGAGAGGTGGGATGCTCCTGGCCACTCGAAGTAAACGAGCGCAAGGTGCTGAGGGCATCGGCGCGGGCGCAGCGGGCGACCGGCGCCCCGCTGCTGATTCACCCCGGACGCGACGAGGCCGCGCCGTTGCAGATAGTCGACGTCATTGTCGAGGCGAGCGGCGACCCGAGCCGCACCATCATCTCCCACATAGACCGCACCGCCTTCCTCAAGGACACCCTACTCGCCCTCGCGCGCGCCGGCTGCTACCTTGAGTGGGACCTATTCGGCCGCGAGGAGTCCCACTACCCGGCCAACCCCGCCATAGACATGCCGAACGACGCCAAGCGCATGGACGACATCGCCTGGCTCTCGTCGCAGGGCTACGGAGACAAGATCGTCGTCGCCCATGACATATGCAGCAAGCACCGCTTGGTGCGGTACGGCGGCCACGGGTACCACTACATCCTCTGCCATATAACGGACCGGATGCGCGCCCGCGGCTTCACCGAGCAGGCCATCCAGGGCCTCCTGAACGACAACCCGCAGCGAGCCCTCACCATGGCCGCTCCCCAACCGTAACTCTGTGCCCGGATTCCCCGTCCGTCACCGTCTCTGCAGCCGCTCACGTTGACAGCCATTCGCCTCTGCGGCTAGAATCCCGTATGCGCCCAAATATAGGCGCCTTCCGTTTCCGAGGAGAAAACAATACGACATGCTGCGAATTCGACTGAGAAGAGTTGGAGCCAAGAAGCAACCGAGCTACCGCGTGGTGGTCGCGGACCAGCGTGAGGCGCGAGACGGTAACTTCGTGGACCACCTGGGACACTACAACCCCCGGACCGAGCCCCCGACCGTCGTCATCGATGAGGAGAAGGCCCTGAAATGGCTGAGGGTAGGCGCGCAGCCTTCCGACGCCGTGGCGCAGATGCTCCAACGTTTAGGCACCATGGACAAGCTCAAGGAGCAATGAAGGATCTCATCGAGTACATCGCGCGGTCCATAGCCTCCCACCCCGATGACGTGAAGGTCACCGAGGAGGACGATGGCGACCAGATCGTGCTTCGGCTCGAGGTCTCCCCAGAGGACAAGGGCAAGGTGATCGGCCGCCAGGGCCGCGTCGCCCACTCGATGCGCACCCTTCTGAGGGTCGCAGCCGTCAAGCGGGGAACCCGCGCCGTCCTCGAAATCGTCTAGCCTCACTCCAACGGCCCAAGCCCCGTGCGTCCCGAGCAGCCCTACAATGCCGCAGGGCCCGCCAGCGTAGTAGTCGGTCACGTCGCAGCCCCGTGGGGAATTCTGGGCGAGTTGCGAATAGACCCCCTCACCGACAATCCTGAACGTTTCCTCCCCGGCAGCGTCCTGTGCCTCCGGGGCCGCCCAACCAAGATCGCGCGATCCAGGAAGTCGGGCAGGCTGTTCATCGTGAAGCTGGACGGAGTCGACGACCGCAATGCCGCCGAAGCACTGCGCGGAGAGCCCCTGACCATCAGCCCAGAGGAAGCTCCGCCACTCAGCCGTGAGGGCACCTACTACCACTTCCAGATCATCGGCATGGAGGTATTCGACGAGTCCGGAGACTCCCTCGGCGAGGTCGCCGAGATCCTGCGCACCGGAGGAAACGATGTCTACACGGTGCGGGACGGCGACGGGCGTGAGGTCCTGCTACCCGCCATCGCCGACGTGGTGCTGGACGTAGACACGCAAGAGGGCAAAATGACGGTCCGCGTTCCAGAGGGCCTGTCCTAAACGTCCTCCGCTCCACCCTCCCCTCCTCAGCATGGGCCAACTTCGAGCTGGCACAGAACGACGGCGACGCCAGATTCTGCCACAATTGCGGCAGGTCCGTGCGGTGACAAGACAATACAGCTAACCACAACAGGGGGATAGCGATGCAGACTCAGGAGCACGCGCAGACGGCAATAGACTTCCTCGAAGCCGCCGACCGCGAATTCGCGGTCGGGGATGTCCTGCAAGGCTCGGAGAAGCTGTGGGGGGCCGCCCGTCACGCCGTTATGATGGCGGCCCAGCAGAGGGGCTGGCCCTATAGTAAGCACGGGGCTGTTCGAGAGGCGGTGAACCGCATAGCCGAGGAACACAACGACGAATTCCTGAAGGCCGGATTCTCAGTGGCAGAGGGGTTTCACGCCAACTTCTACCACGGCTTCAAGGAGGATGATTCCATAGAGCAAGACCGTCCTCTCGTGCGCCGATTCATCGAACGGATCCTTCTCTACGCGCACGAGTAGCTGCCAACTGGAGGCCAGCAATGTACTGCACACGCTGTGGCGCCGAGAATGACGACGGCGCAAGGTTCTGCAAGAGCTGCGGAAAGGCCATAGCTGAGCCGGCGCAGGGCGCAAGGAGATTCGAGCCTGAGCCCACAGAGGTAGCGGGGCCGCCACCGCACGTACCCAACTACCTGGTGCAGGCCATCCTCGTAACGATCTTCTGCTGCATGCCCTTCTCGGAATCGTGTCCATCGTCTTCGCTGCCCAGGTGAACGGGAAACTCCAGGCCGGAGACATCGCGGGCGCTCGGCAGGCGTCCGCCACCGCAAGGACTTGGGCGTGGGTATCCTTCGGAGTGGCGCTGGCCAGTGTCGCGCTATATGCGTTGATGATTGTCGTCGCCATTAGACTGGATTCATGGCCGTTCTTCGACTGATGCGGGGCTACTTGATTTCGCCGCGAGCTTCGTACGTGTTGCTGGCGCTGCTGGGACTTGCGGGCCTTGCAGTGCTGTACGCCATCGATCCCCGGACCCCGGGCAGCTACCCCATCTGCCCGTTCCTGGGGCTGACCGGGTGCTACTGTCCCGGCTGCGGCACGCTGCGCGCCCTGCATAGTCTGCTGTACGGCGATTTCGCGAGCGCCCTCGGCTACAACCCCCTGGCCGTGCTGTCGCTGCCGATCATCGTCTACTCGTTCTCCGCGGGGGCGCTGCGGGCGTTCCACCTCCCGGCGCCCCGTCCCGTCTTCCTACACCCACGGTGGATTTGGGCGCTTCTGGCCGGAGTCGTCGCATTCTGGGCGCTCAGAAACCTGCCCTTCGGTCTGCTGACCGCCCTTGTCCCCTAGCCCGCCCGCATCCCACGGTCTTCACCCACGTCCATCCTGTCCATCCATGTTACGAGGCGGCTTTGACCGCCCATTCGGGCCGGTGCTAGAATGAGCACAGATTATCGACTTGGGGGATTCGGCGATGTCAGGTCATTCCAAGTGGTCGACCATCAAACACGGCAAGGCGGTCACCGACGCCCGCCGGGGCCAGCTGTTCACCAAGCTGGCTCGGGAGATCATAGTTGCCGCGAAGCAGGGCGGTCCCGACATGGAGTCGAACTTTCGCCTTCGCATGGCCGTACAGCGCGCCAGGGAAGGCAACATGCCGAACCAGACGATAGACAGGGCCATCAAGCGCGGCTCTGGTTCCGGGCCCGGCCAGGACCAGATGGTGGAGGCGGTGTACGAAGGCTACGGGCCGGGCGGCACCGCGATCCTGCTACAGACGTTGACCGACAACCGCAACCGCACCGTATCCGACATCCGATCGACGCTCACCAAGGGCGGCGGGAACATGTCGGAGGCAGGCGCCGTCGCCTGGCAGTTCGAGCAGAGAGGGGTGGTCATCGCTGAGACGGCGAATGGAGACGCCGAAGATGCGGCGCTGGCTGCCATAGACGCTGGCGCTGACGACTTTGAGACCTTCGACTCGACGCTGCACGCCTACGCCGCGCCCGATCTGCTTGAGAACATCCGCAAGACCCTCGAGGAAACCGGCGCATCCATAAAGTCGTCCGAGCTCTCCATGATAGCCAAGAACACGGTGCCCCTGGACGACAAGACTGCGAAACAGGCGCTCAGGCTGCTGGACAGCCTCGAAGAGTTGGACGACGTGCAAAGGGTGTACTCCAACGCCGACTTCCCGGACGAGGTCCTGGAGGAGTACGAGTCCAAGGGCTAGGCCTACCCTGCCCCATAGCTCCCAGCCAGCCCCAACCTAGGTGGATACCCAGGAGGAAGTCGGTGCGCGTCCTTGGCGTTGACCCCGGGACCTACAAGATGGGCGTTGGTGTGGTGGACTCAGAGGGGAGCTCGCTCACCGCTGTACACTACGACGTGCTCGCCCCGCCGCGCCGGGAGCCTATCTCCAGCCGGCTTCACTACCTGTACGAGGCCCTGTGCGACAAGATAGGAGAGTGGATGCCTGCGGATGTCGCAGTCGAGCAGCCTTTCGCGGGCCGCAACGTGAAGTCGGCCATCTCCATAGGACAAGCTGAGGCCGCGGCGATGATGGCCGCAGCCAAGCACGGTCTGCCGGTGTCCACCTACGCCCCGCGGCAGGTGAAGCAGGCCGTCACCGACTACGGCGGCAGCTCCAAGGAGCAGGTGCAAGGCATGGTGGCCGTCCTGCTCGGACTCCACAGCTCGCTGGAGTCGAGCGACGCCGCCGACGCGCTGGCCGTTGCCCTCTGCCACATCAGCACGATAGAAGCCAACACGGCGATGGCCCTTTGATTACCTCCGTCGAGGGAACGCTCGCAGGCTCAGGTGTGGGGTGGGTGGACGTCTCCGTAGGGGGGGTCACCCTCAGGGCAAGCATGCCAGAGTCGGCCGTGGAAGAAATCGGCGGTTTGGGCGAGCGGGTCCGCATATTCACCTACCTCAACGTCCGTGACGACAACATCACGCTGTTTGGGTTCCCAACTGAGGAGGCGCGGTCAGCCTTCGAGGCGCTGATCACCGTCAGCGGCGTGGGCCCGCGCATAGCGCTGGCGATCCTGTCCGCACTCAGCACTGAGGCCCTCGCCGCGGCCATCGACGGCTCTGACCCAAGCGCCTTCAAGGCCGCTTCCGGAGTGGGAACCAAGACCGCAAACCGCATCCTCCTCGAGCTAAAGGGCAAGCTCGACTGGGAGCCCGTCGCGCAGTCCGGCGGGGACCTCGTCTCGGCGCTGACTGCCCTGGGCTACACAGTTGCCGAGATCAGGGCCGCAACATCTTCCCTACCCCGCGACCCATCGATGACGCTGGAGGACCAGGTGCGCTACAGCATCGAGCAAATGGCCGCGGAAGAAGGCGCGCGGTGACTCGCTTCGGCGATTGGTCAGATGTCTACGACTCGGTCTACGCCTACGTCAGGCAGGACCTGCCCTTCTACGTAGGGGAGGCCGTCGCTTCGGGCGGCCCCGTCCTGGATCTGGGATGCGGCACGGGCCGCGTCGCCGTCGCCGTCGCCGAGGCAGGGGTCGACGTGGTCGGGCTGGACTCCTCGCCGGAGATGCTGGAGCAGGCGCGGCGCAAGGCTGGCTCCCTACCTGGCGGCAGCGGGACGCTCACGCTGGCCCATGCGGACATGAGGTGCTTTGAGCTGGATCGCCTCTTCCCGCTCGTCATCGTCCCATTCCGGGGTTTCCTGTCGCTGCTTACCGTGGAGGACCAGACGAATACCTTGCTCAACGTCAGACGCCATCTTGCCCCCGGAGGCCGGCTGGTCTTCAATGTCTTCGTCCCAGACTTGGACATGCTCGTACAGGACGACGACGTGCCGCGCCACCTGCGCGACGTGACCGACCCGGAAACCGGCGTCAGCTACGTCCTCTGGCACCTGAGCGACTTCGACAACTACAGCCAGACCATCTCGACCCGTCTCATCATCGAGCAGCTTGATGACCGGGGAGCGGTGGACCGCCGTATCTACCGCGACTTCCAGCTCCGCTACGCTCACCGCTGGGAGATGCACCACCTGCTCACGTCATGCGGCTACGAGATACTCGACCTCTATGGCGGCTTCGACCGTACCGGGTTCGACGAAGAGAGCACCGAGATGATATGGGTCGCCGCGGCGGCCGCGTAAGACGGCCTTCACGCGCTGGTTTGGCCGCCCCTGCTTCTTTGGGCTATGATGGGGCTCGACGCTATGGGTACATTCACACATCCGATCACTCTGCATTCGGCCTCCCAAGGCCGTAGCGAGGTGGTGGAGGCCCTGGTAGACACCTGCTCCACCTTCACCGTCATCCCGGCGGCGGTGCTCCAGGACCTCAGGTACGACCCCAGCCGCGTTGTACGAATGCGCCTTGCGGACGGCAGACCCCATGAGCGCCGTCTTGGACTGGTTACCGCCGAGCTGGACGGTACGACGGATACCATACACTGTGTGTTCGGCGAGCCGGACGACCCTCCGATCATAGGCGCTCACACGCTGGAGGGGTTCCTGCTCGCTGTGGACCCGGTCGAAGAGCGGCTGGCCCCTTCGGAAGCCCTCTGGATGTAGACCATGCCTGACTTCGAGATAGCATCAGACTTCGTCCCGACCGGCGACCAGCCCCAGGCCATCGAAAAGATGGTCGACGGCCTCGACCGTGGCCTTAGGCACCAGACTCTGCTCGGCGTCACCGGCAGCGGCAAGACCTTCACGATGGCCAACGTCATAGCGAGGGTCCAGAAGCCCACCCTTGTCCTAGCGCACAACAAAACGCTCGCCGCTCAGCTTGCCACAGAGTTCAAGGACTTCCTGCCCCGGAACGCTGTCGAATACTTCGTGAGCTACTACGACTACTATCAGCCGGAGGCCTACGTCCCGCGCACCGACACCTACATCGAGAAGGACGCCGACGTCAACGACGAGCTCGACAAGCTGAGGCACGCTGCGACCCGCGCGCTGCTGACCCGCCGCGACGTGGTCATCGTCGCCTCGGTCTCCTGCATATTCGGCCTGGGCTCCCCGGAGGAGTACCAGAGCTTCGTCGCCTTCCTGCGCAAGGGGGAGATGCGCAGCCGTAACCGCCTCGTGCGCCAGCTCGTCGACATGCAGTACGAGCGCAACGACTACGACCTCTCCCGGGGGCGCTTCAGGGTCAGGGGCGACACCCTGGAGATACTGCCCGCCTACGAGCATGAGGTGGGTGTCCGCGTGGAGTTCTGGGGGGACGAGATAGACCGCATCGTCACGCTGGACCCGCTGACCGGCGAGCTGCTGAGCGAGGTAGACGACATCGAGATATACCCCGCAAAGCACTTCGTCACGTCGGACGAGCGCCTCCAGCTGGCGATCACCAGCATCGAGGAGGAGCTCGACGACCACCTGTCCCGCCTCAAGGCGTCCAGCAAGCTGCTGGAGGCCCAGCGCCTCGAGTCGCGCACCCGGTACGACCTGGAGATGCTGCGCGAGACCGGGTACTGCTCCGGCGTGGAGAACTACTCCCGCCACCTCGCGCAGCGCGCCGCCGGGAGCACTCCGTACACCCTGATGGACTACTTCCCGGAAGACTACCTTATCTTCATAGACGAGTCTCACATGACGCTGCCACAGGTCCGTGCGATGTACGGCGGCGACCGGTCGCGCAAAGAGGTCCTCGTGGACTTTGGCTTCAGGTTGCCGTCGGCCCTGGACAACCGGCCGCTCAACTTCGGTGAGTTCGAGCAGCGCGTCAACCAGATCGTCTACATCTCCGCCACACCTGGTCCCTACGAGTACGAGCACAGCCAGCAGATCGTAGAGCAGGTCATCAGGCCCACCGGCCTCACCGACCCCGTCGTGGAGGTGAAGCCCACAGACGGCCAGATCGACGACCTTCTGCACCAGATAGGCGTCCGCGTCCAGAAAGGAGAACGTTGCCTGGTAACCACCCTCACCAAGCGCATGGCCGAGGAGCTTGCCGACTACCTGCGGGAGGCCGGGGTAAAGACCCACTACATCCATTCGGAGGTGGACACCCTGGAGCGCAGCGAGATACTCAGGGACTTGAGACTGGGCGTCTACGACGTGGTGGTCGGGATAAACCTGCTGCGCGAGGGCCTGGACCTGCCTGAGGTCAGCCTCGTGGCCGTCCTGGACGCCGACAAGGAGGGATTCCTGCGGTCGCAGACAGCCCTCGTCCAGACCATCGGCAGGGCCGCCAGGCACATCAATGGCAGGGTCATCATGTACGCCGACGTGATGACCGACTCCATGCGGCGGGCCATCGACGAGACGGACCGGCGCAGGAAGCTGCAGGAGAACTACAACCTGGAGCACGGCATCACCCCGCAGGGCATTCAGAAGACGGTTCACGACATCACGGAGAGGGTGAAGGCCGTCGCCGAGACACCCGCCCCCTATATCGTCCAGGGCCAGATCCCCAAGGAAGACTTGCTGAGGCTCATCAAGGACCTGGAGTCCCAGATGAAGCGGGCGTCCAAGGACCTGGAGTTCGAGAAGGCCGCCCTCCTGCGAGATCAGATCATCGACCTGCGCAAGCTGGCGGTCGACAGCGAGACTTTCGCCCGTTAGGAGGGACGACTTCGCTTTGACACCCGTTCCGGTGTGCGTCTAGAATGAATCCGCACGGCGCGGACGCGCCGGCCTTGAGGAGGAGCCCGATGGTTGAAGTAGCAGAGTTGACCAAAGAGAGCGTACTCGAAGCGCTCCGAGACGTATTCGACCCGGAGATACCGGTAAACGTAGTCGACCTGGGCTTGGTGTATGACTGCGATGTCGACGACGAGGGCGACGTGAGCGTCAAGATGACCCTCACCTTCCCCGGCTGCGGCATGGGGCCCTACATCGCACAGCAGGCCGAGTGGCGCATCGCCGAGCTGGACGGCGTCGAGGACGTAGAGGTCGAGATGGTCTACGACCCGCCCTGGAACCCCGACATGATCTCGGAGGAGGGCAAGGCCCAGCTTGGCCTTGACTGAACGCCGCGCGACGACACACTTAGTCACGAAGCCTTAGGGGCGGGCGTGCAGCGTTGCAGGCCGCCCCTATCACCGTCGGAAGGAGCCCAGCAATGAACCGCCCAGACCCGGGCCATCCTCCCAATCCGCAGGCCGGCCAGGCCCGCGCCAGGATCGAACAGATGAAGCGCCAGTTCGAGCAGCGACGCGCCATCGAGTCGAGCCTCGCGGGCATCAAGACGAAGATCGGCGTCTACAGCGGCAAGGGCGGCGTCGGCAAGACCACGGTGGCCGTCAACCTCGCGGTCGCACTGGCGCAGGACGGCGCCAGCGTCGGCATCTTGGACGTGGACATCGACTGCCCCAACGTGGTCAAGGCTATGAAGGTCGCCGAGCCCCCCGAAGTGGGAGACGACAACCGCCTCACGCCGCCTGAGCGGTTCGGCGTCAAGGTGATGTCCATGGGCTTCTTCCAGAAGAACGAGGAGGAGGCGATCATCTGGCGCGGACCAATGATCCACAACGCCATCAACCAGCTCCTCCAGACCACCGACTGGGGCGAGATGGACTACCTGCTCATCGACCTGCCGCCGGGCACATCCGACTCGCCGCTCACCGTCATGCAGACCATCACGGTAGACGGCTTCGTTGTCGTGACCACACCCCAAGAGCTGGCCAAGATGGACGCCATGCGCTCCATAAACATGATCCGCACGCTGAACGTCGACGTGCTGGGGGTCGTAGAAAACTTCGCCGGGCCCATCTTCGGCTCCGGCGCCGGCGAGGAGCTGGCGAGGGAGATGCAACTCCCGTTCCTGGGCCGGCTGGACCTCCGGAAAGACTACCGCGACACCTCCCGCCCAGCCGTCCTCAACAGCGCGACGGTGCTGGAGGAGTACCGCGAAATCGCCTCCCGGACCAAGGCGGCGCTGGACAGCGTAACCGCAAAAGCGGTCCAGCCGGCCGGGTAGCCGCGCCAAAACGCGTCCGCGTTGACCCGCCGACAGCGCCTTCCATAGAATCCGATCTCAGCCTGTACTCTGGGAGAGCAGCCATGATCACACTCCACGTCTACCTCAGCCCAAAGACCGGCAGCGAAGGCGATCTGGTGTCGGCGACCTTGGAGAAGTGGCTGCCCGCAATGTCGGACCAGCCGGGGTTCGTAAACTGTGCGCTGATCAAGCCTCTCCCCGAGCCGGAGCTGTCCGCCATGGAAGCCGGCTCGCCCCCTGCCCCATTCGAGGTCGTCGCCTTCTGGCGGTCCGAGCAGGAGCGCAAGGAGTGGGTCGCCCGGCCCATTCACGACGAGGTCTTCGCCCCGGTATTGGACGCCGCCGACAGCGTCTCGTGGACCGTCCAGAGCGTCGAAGGCGCTTGGGGAGTGTAGCCTAGCTAACAACGCTGACGCTCGCTGACTAGACCTACCTCGCCAGCACAGAGGGATGCCAAGAGCAACGGTATCGACCACGTTCCTGTCAACCCTGACCTGTTGCCTCGTAACGCCGCCATGTGGCGCACCATTGTGTCCCTGAGACCGACTCGTTGACCAAGATCGCCAAGCCCAGGGAGTCCTGGGTCAATCCCAAGGTCGAAATAGGCTTATCACCTATACATGCACGAGGAATACTCGCGTCGTCGCCCATCGCTGAAGGTGAGTTTATCGTGATCTGGGGCGGTCCCTAGGTGGGGAAGGAAGAGGCTGACCGTGCCAGGGTTGAAGGGAAAGTAGTGATGCAGCTTGATGATGGCCTGTACAGCGTCGAAGAGCGTGGGGAGGCCCCCACACCTACTTCATGAACCATTCCTGCGGTCCGAACGTCTGGATGAAGGACGCAGTCACCCTCGTAACGCGCCGAGACATTGGACCCGGAGAGGAGCTCACTGTGGACTACGCACTCTTTGAAGCGAGCGACAGTTTCAGGAGTA
Source organism: Dehalococcoidia bacterium (assembly GCA_965262055.1). Classification (GTDB taxonomy): domain Bacteria; phylum Chloroflexota; class Dehalococcoidia; order Lucifugimonadales. The sequence goes on along the minus strand of CBDHEI010000002.1, from coordinate 2,680,891 downwards.
CGTGGGAGTGCGTTTGCGGCTCAACCCGTTGTCGTGGACGTGTCACCGGTCAGGACAGGCAGGGCCGGGAACTCCAGCAGAGATACGCCGGCCATTTCCTACCTCTCATCGCCAGGCGTATCGAGGCGATACATGAATGCGGAACAGGTTGCGGCTTAGTCCTTGAGCAGGGCCTCGACCTGCGCCGACGCGGCTCAAGCTACGCGGTGGCGCGACCGACGTCGCTACACCTGCACGAACGACTTCACCACTATGGTCTGGTCACGGTGCGGACCTGTGGAGATTATGTCCACGGGGACGCCGGCCATCTCCTCTAGCCGGTCGACATACGCCCGGGCGCCCCTCGGAAGGTCCTCGAGCTTCGTGAGTCCTCTCGTGGAGCTATGCCAGCCTGGATGCGTCTCGTAGATGGGCTTGCAGCGTTGCAGCAGCGCCGCGCTGCCGGGGAAGTCCCACACCCGCTCGCCGTCCAACTCGTAAGCTACGCACAGATTGATCTCATCGAAGCTGTCGAGGATATCGAGCTTCGCCACCACAAGCCCAGTATAGCCGTTGATCCGATGGCTGTACCGTGCCACCACAGAATCGAACCATCCGACGCGGCGGGCGCGCCCTGTGGTAGCGCCGAACTCGTTCGCCAGATTGCGAATCCTATCGCCCATGTCGCCGGTGATCTCCGTGACGAAAGGACCTGCTCCGACCCTCGTGCTGTAGGCCTTGAACACCCCGATCACTGTGTCTATTTGGCCAGGATTCAGCCCTAGGCCGTGGGCTGCTCCTCCAATCGTGGGGTGGGACGAAGTCACGTAGGGGTAGGTCCCATGGTCAAGGTCCAGGAGGGCGCCTTGGGCCCCTTCGATGATTACGTTGTTGCCCTTATTCGCTGCGTCGTGCATATAGTGCTCGACCGGGCCGATGAATGGCTTGAGACGAGCGGACCAGTCCCGGCACTTGTCGAACATACTCTCGATTTCTACGGCCTCTCCGTCGTACCCGCCGGTAATAACGGCGTTGTGATGCCTGAGAATGTACTCCATCCTCGGATAGAGCGACTCCAGGTCCATCAGGTCTGCGGCCCGGACCCCGATTCGGCTGGCCTTATCGGTGTACGCGGGACCTATGCCCCTGCCGGTGGTGCCGATGGCGCCGTCTCCCTTGGCTGCCTCGAAGAGGTTGTCCATTACGACGTGGTACGGCATCACCAGGTGGGAACGCTCGCTGATGAGCACCCTACCCTGGATATCTATGCCGCGACCTTCGATCCCCTCAACTTCGTCCAGAAACGCGTCAGGAGCGACGACGACTCCGTTTCCGATGTAACCCTGTACATCGGGCCAGAGAACGCCGCAGGGCACCAAGTGGAAGATGAACTCGCCTTGGTCGTTAATGACAGTATGTCCGGCGTTGTTTCCGCCGGAAAACCTCGCGACGATGTCGGCGTCCTTCGCCAACATGTCTACTATCTTTCCCTTGGCCTCGTCTCCCCACTGCCCTCCAAGTACCGCGCAAACAGTCATGTATCCAGCTTCTCCTTAGTGTCCCAACCACGCATCCAAGCCCAGGAAAGTATACCAGACAGCCGACGCATGCCCTGAGGTCGGGCGGTATTCCCAGCAAGGACCGACTGCCCAGGTCCTGCGAGAGCGCCGCAATACCGGTCGGCGCGTCAAGAAGAAGCTGTGTACGCCGATTGCGTGTGGAGCTGGTGGTAGAACCCCTTGTTTGCGAGCAGCTCATCGTTGGGACCCTGCTCGACAATGCGACCTCCGTCCATGACCACGATGCGGTCAGCGTTGCGCACCGTAGAGAGACGATGCGCGATGACGAAGGAGGTCCGGCCCTGCAGCAGCTCCGCGAGGGCCTGCTGGATGCGCAGCTCCGTCTCCGTGTCGACGTTGGCCGTCGCCTCATCGAGTATGAGTATCCTAGGGTCCCGCGCCAGCGCCCGCGCAAAGCTGATCAACTGCCGCTGACCGATGCTCAGATTGCCGCCGCGCTCGTCCAGCTTGGTGTCGTAGCCGTCCTTCATCCGCATTATGAATTCATGCGCCCCCACGGCCTTTGCGGCGCCGACGACCGCCTCCTCAGTCAGGTCGGTCCGGTTGTAGCGGATGTTCTCGCTTACTGTAGCGGAGAAAAGGAAAGGCTCCTGTGGCACCATCCCGATCTGCCGGGAGAGCGAGTCCGGCCTGAGCCCACGCAGGTCGTACCCGTCGATGGAGACGCGCCCTTCGGTGACGTCGTAGAGACGCATCAGCAGCGACACGAAGGTAGTCTTGCCGGCGCCGGTCGGCCCCACGAGTGCTACGGTCTCGCCGGGCTCGACATCCAGATCGAGACCCCGCAGGACCGGACTCTCCGGCTCGTAGTGGAAGCTCACGTTCTCGTACCGCACCTGTCCTGCCACTGGCGGCAGGGCGACTGCACCCGGCGCGGCCGCAACGTCCGGCCTGATGTCCAGGAGCTCGAATACCCGGTCGGCCGCCACCAACGACCCGGTGAGGTGGCCAAAGTCGCCGGTCAGGTCGCGAATGGGCTCGAACAGCCGCTCTGCGTACAACGCGAAGGCGACGAGCAGCCCCACCTCCTGGGACACCCCGATCATTCGTCCGCCGACGAAGACGATCATAGCGATCGCAAGGGCCTTGAGCAGCTCGACCGACGGCCACAGGCCGTACCGGTAGCGGGCGGACTTCAGGCTGGCATCGAGGTTCTCCCTGTTCACACTCTGGAAGCCGCGGGTGTTCTGCTGCTGCCGGTTGAGGCTCTGCACGACCCGTATGCCCGCAATGTTCTCCTGGACGCTGGAGTTCACGCCGGCGATGGTCTCCCTCGCCCTTCGTATGGGCTGCTGGGCGAACCGGCGCCAGAATATCAGGCTTGGTATCAGCACGGCGACGAGGGCCAGCGTGACCGCGGCGAGGAGCAAGTCCATGGCCAGCATCGCCCCGGCGATGCCGACCACGCTCACGAAGCTGGCCATCGACAAGACAAGCACGGACAGCGACTCTTCCAGCTGCTGCACGTCGTTTTGGACGCGCGACATGATCCTTCCCACCTGGTTGCGGTCGTAGAAGGACATCGACAGCCCCTGGGCGTGCTCGAAGAGGCGGGTACGAATGTCGAATAGCACCCACTGGCCGACCTTTACCATGGTCCGGCTATGGACCACACCCGCGGCGAACCGGACGACCGGAACGAGGCAGAAGAGCCCAACGACGGAGGCGAGGCCGCCCAGGCTGCCCTCGTCCGACATCACCTGTCCATCGATTGCCAGCCTGACCGTCCAGGGCAACGCTACGACGGCGCCGCTGTACGCGAACATCGTGACGATTGCGAGGCCAAGCCGCCCGCGGTACGGAAGGGCGTACCGCACCAGCCGGACCAACGTCCGCCAGTAGCGAGTCTGGCGCTCCTCCCCCAGGTCGAGGCGCGTCCCGCCACCCGCCGCCTGCTTCACCGGTGCGGCCATCAGATACGGCCTCGCATCTCGGCCGGACGGAGCTGGAGGTCGTGTACCCTGCGGTAGAAGCCGTTCATCCGCATCAGGTCGTCGTGGGCGCCCTGCTCTACGACCCTACCTTGGTCGAGCACGAGCACAAGGTCCGCGCTACGGACCGTCGACAGCCTGTGAGCGATGACGAAGGACGTCCTGTCCCGCATAACGTTCGCCATCGCCTCGTGTATCTGCGCCTCTGTAGCAACGTCGACGCTGGATGTGGAGTCGTCCAGGACCAGGATGGGCGTGTCCAGAAGTATCGTGCGGGCGATGGCAAGCCTCTGCCTCTGACCGCCGGAAAGGGTTACCCCGCGCTCGCCCACCCACCCACGTTTCGTAACCCTCCGGCAGGCCCTCGATGAACCCGTGAAGCTGGGCAGCCTTGGCCGCCCTCACCACGTCGTCCATGGACGCTTCGTCGACCCCGTAGGCGATGTTGTCCCGTATAGTCGCCGAGAAGGCGAACACATCCTGGAGCACAATGCCGACGCTGCGCCGCAGCGAATCGAGGGTGACTTCGCGGACGTCCACGCCGTCGATGAGGACCCTGCCCGCCGAGGCGTCGTAGAAGCGGGGCAGCAGGTGCGCGATCGTGCTCTTGCCGGAGCCAGCGGCGCCAACGATGGCTGCCGACTGACCGGGCCGCAGCTCAAAGCTCACGTCATGCAATGCCGGGACATCCCTGCCGTATTCGAAGGACACCGAGTCGAATGTGACGCGTCCCCTGGCAGACAACTCCCGGGCCTCCCTGGAGACCGCGAGCGGGTTCTCCGTGTCCAACACCTCGAAGATCCGCTCGCCCGCAGCCGCGGCCCTGGAAAACAGGTACACCCTCCGCTCCATCCCATGAATAGAGCCGGCCAGCGTCACGAGGTAGAGCACGAACGCCGCCAGCACGCCGGGAGTGAGGATCCCCTGCTGCACCTGCCATCCGCCTAGCAGCAGTATCCCGGCTATCACCAACGCGAACAGCAGCATTAGGACGGCCTCTCTGGTCACCGATAGCTGTTCGGCGATTGTGAGATGGGTTGCGACCGCGCCGGCCCGTTCCCTGAATCTCGCCACTTCGTGGTCTCGCGAGCCCAGCACTTTGACCGTCCTGATCCCGGTCATGCTTTCGTGCACTACGTTATTCATCCGCCCGGTCTCCCGGAAGGCCTCTCTCTGGACGCGGTAAAGAGGGGCGGCCAGCCGTATCCCAATCCACGAGATTAGGGCGAAGCAGACGAGGACGACGAGTCCCAGACGCCACTCGATGCTGATCATGAAGGCGATAGGGAGGGTATAGGAAGCCAAGGCGGACACGCCGTGCAGCACGGCGACCGAAATGAAATACGATACGGACCCAATGTCCACCGTCGCTCTCGACATCAGGTCTCCGGTCTTCTGGCGGTCGTAGAACCCGAAGTTGAGGCTCTGGAGCTTGTCGAAAAAGTCGTTCCGCAGCCGGTACTCCGTTACCCGGCCAGTCTTCTCCGCCAGGTAGAGGGCGAAGTAGTGCAGCACGGCGCCGATTGCGCCGGCCAGTACGATCTGGCCCACTATGAAAGCCACCTCACTCTGGGCGTGAGCCAACGCTTCGTCTATGGCGTTGCCGGCAAGGCGCGGAATCACCATATACGGCACGCTCCCGGCGGCCATCACAATGGCCGTCCCGATGAAGAGCGCCCTGCGCTCCATTGCGTACTTGACCAGCCGGAGTAGGTTCCTCACCGCTTACGGTTGACCGCGGCCGCTTGCTCCCCACTATCGGGGCGGAAGCCGGCTACCCTCCTGTGGTACTATGGATTTGTAGCTATGCTGGGCCACAGCACAATATGGGATGGCGACTGCCGCTTGTCAAATCGGCGCACCGAGGCGGACCTCCGACCCACCCCTGATATCCGAATTAGAGGCATAGTGAGACTGTAATGGCCGAGATCCTCGTAGAGACCCACGACCTTACTAAGCGCTACGGCAGCTCTAGGCGCTCCGGCAGCGTGCTCGCGGTCGACAACCTCAATATGAGCGTTGAAGAGGGCGAGATATACGGCTTCCTGGGGCCCAACGGCTCCGGCAAGACCACCACTATACTCATGCTGCTGGGCCTGACGGAGCCGACTGCGGGCTATGCCCGCGTGACCGGACTCGACCCCCTGCAGAACCCACTGGAGGTCAAGCGCAACGTCGGATATCTCCCCGAGAACGTCGGGTTTTACGAAGACATGACCGGCCGGCAGAATATGCGCTACATCGGCCAGCTCAACCGGATCCCCAAGCGCGAGGCGGACGACCGCATCGACAAGCTCCTTGGGCTCGTCGGGCTGTCGGAGGCCGCGGATAGGGCCGTGGCCGGCTACTCCAGGGGCATGCGGCAGAGGCTCGGCATCGCCGACACCCTGCTCAAGCAGCCCAGGGTGGCATTCCTCGACGACCCGACCATCGGACTGGACCCCGAGGGCATACATGAACTCCTCGACATAATCGTCGGGATGGCCAGCGATCTGTCCATTACTATCTTCCTCTCCTCGCACATCCTTCAGCAGGTTCAACGCATATGCTCGCGCGTCGGGATCATGTTCAGGGGCAGCCTGGTGGCGCAGGGCACGGTGGCCGAGCTGAGCAAGGCCGGCAGCGGCGAGGGCGGCGTCAGGCTGGAGATCGGAGTTGCGGGCAACGCCGATTCCATTGCCGATTCCCTCAGGGGGGTGCCGGGGGTGCTCGGCGTGACCACCAGAGGAGGAGAGGCCGTACTGGACTGCGTCGGGGACGTTAGAGGAGCGGTGGCAAGCAAGATCATGGACAGCGGAGTGGAGTTGCGCCGGTTCGTAACGGTCGACAAGACTCTGGAGGACATCTATATGTACTTCTTCAGGCAGGCCGAGGCCGCGGCGGAGGCGTCGGCCTCATGATCCCGGTATTCTGGAAGGAGCTGTCCGACCACTTCGGCAGGCGGCGCTTCGTCATCCTGCTGGGGCTGATTCTATTCGCGTCGACGTGGGCCGGCTTCGTCGCGGTTCGCTCGCTTCCGGAGCTTGCGGGCGAGGTCCCGCCGGACCTGGTCTTCCTGCAGCTATTCACCGGCAGCAGCGGCGCCATCCCCCCCTTCCTGTTCTTCCTCAGCTTCTTCGGCCCGCTGATTGGCATAACCCTGGGGTTCGACGCCATCAACTCCGAGCGCTCGCAGGGGACGCTCTCGCGCGTCCTCTCGCAGCCCGTATACCGCGACGCGCTGTTCAACGGCAAGTTCCTCGCCGGGCTGACTACCATCACCGTGGTTCAGGTCAGCATAGTGGCGATCGTCGTCGGCATAGGAATGTTCATCCTGGGCTTCGGGCCGACCCTGGACTTCTCCCTTCGCATCGCCATCTTCACCGTTGCGTCCATTATCTACATGGCCTTCTGGCTGGCCATAGCCATGCTCTGCTCGGTATGGTTCAACCAGGCCGTCAGCTCGGCCATGACGAGCCTGGCGCTGTGGCTCTTCTTCGGGTTCATCATGCTGATGGTGGCCGGCGCGGTTTCGGACGCCATCGTATCGAACCCACAGACGCAAGAAGAGGCCATCGAAAGGGTGCGCGTCGAGCGGATGGCAAGACGCCTCTCCCCGGTGACCTTGTTCCAGGAGGCTACGGTGACCATACTGACGCCCACGGTCAGAAGCCTGGGGCCGACGCTGATACAAGAGGGGTCGAGGCTGGAGCGTCTCAGGCCGCTGCCTCTGAGCCAGAGCCTGAACCTGGTCTGGCCCCACCTCGCCGCTATTCTGGCCCTCGCGGCCGCCTGCTTCGGCATCTCCTACGCCCGCTTCCTACGCGAGGAGATTCGCTCCTAGCATGTGGTGCGCTCTCCTTACGTGACTGCGCCCCAAGTACAGTGTAGTTGACCGCAGTTGCTCGGCTGCGTTTCTTGACCTGGCTGTGAGACGAGCCTAAGTGGAAAGCGTGGTCAGGGAGGGAGCAAGACCGCGATGAACGAGGACACGGCACCGATGGAGGAGGAGAGGGAATGCTTGGCGTCGGTCTCCGAACGCGGCGATACCGACAAACGGGAACGCATCACCAAGTTCAGAGAGACATCTGACAGGCTGAGCCGCGACATGGGGCCGCGCACCTGGAGTCGGGAAGAGCTATATGATCGGCCATCCAAGTACTACCGGTAGATGTCACGACTGTTGACAACGGCAGGGACACAGAGCTAGGATATAGTTGCGGCCAAGATTGTGCCGCGCTTGTCACACTACCCATCATGGGGCTCGGGGGCCGAATAGGCCCCCTTTTTTTTCGGCAGGGGACATGGCTCTGCGAACTGCAATCTTCGTCGACGGAGCGAATTTCCGCGGAAACCTCCGTGATTTCTCGTTCGTGTCCGAGCCTCCCCACCCTGACAAACCCAGGTACAGGCTGGAGGAGCACCACTTCGACTGGAAGAGCTTCTACGACGGAGTGCTCAGGGAGTTCGACCAGGCAACCGGCTGGGAACATCAGCTGCTCCGCGTCCACTGGTACCATGCCGCGAGCATATCGCCCTGGATTCCGTTGGAGCGAGACAGGGTGCGATTGGCGCAGCGGATAGTGGACCAGCACCCGGAGATTGAGGGGCTTACGGTGGAGAAAGTTATCGCCCTCGCCCATAGTTGGTACACTCGCGAACGAAACTACTTTGAGCGGCTGAGAGAGGACATCTTCGAAAACATCCAAAGACAGACAGATTTCCTGGAATTCAGGTATGTCGGTCAGTATCAGATTCATCCCCTCAGCGTGTACCGTATTGAACAGAACGACGACGGGGAAATCAACTACAGGGGCGTTCAGGTAGGCGAGAAGGGGGTAGACATAGGCATCGCCGTAGACATGATTGCGAAGATGCCTCATTACGACGTTGCTATCCTTGTGAGCGGCGACGCCGATTTCCTTCCCGTAGTCGGATACTTGAAAGACCACCTGAAGTACGTGTACCAGTTTTCCGTGGCGAAGGGAGTCCCACCTTCAATCAGGTACCTATCCCCTTACCTGAAGGGCAAAGTCGATTGCTTTGCATCATACGATGAGAATGAACTTCTGACCCAGCACCTCAACAGGTTCAGCGGGATTCCACCAGGGATACTGGACGCTATCGACGCCAGAGTCTCCGAGCTTTCCGGGTAGGATTCTCGATTAGGTCTACGCAGGACTTTTCGCGACATCCCGTGCAGGTCCGCTCGGCCGCACCTTCACCTTGATTCCTCTGGGCCGTCTTGCCGCGGCTCAGGCTCCCCGCCTCCGGCGGCCAGCGATTGCAGCCGGGCGTACAGACCGCCGCGCGCCATCAGCTCGTCGTGGGTACCCGTCTCCGCTACGGCGCCCTGGTCCATCACCACAATCAGGTCCGCGTTGCGAATGGTGGACAGGCGGTGGGCGATGATTACGGCGGTACGGTCCCGCAGTAGCTCCGCGAGGGCCTGCTGTATCAGCGACTCGGTGTAGGTGTCGATGTTCGCCGTCGCCTCGTCGAGGATGAGTATGCGCGGGTCCGCCGCCAGCGCCCTGGCAAAGCTGATTAGCTGGCGCTGCCCGACGCTCAGGTTGCCGCCGCGCTCGTTGAGCTGAGTGTCGTAGCCATCCCCCAGCTTGCCTATGAACTCGTCCGCGCCGACCGCCCTGGCCGCCGCCGCCACCCGCTCATCGCTCAGGTCCGTCCGGTTGAAGCGTATGTTGTCTGCGATGGTGCCGGAGAAGAGAACCGGCTCCTGGGGGACCATGCTCATCTGGCGCGACAGCGAGCCCAGTCTCACGTCGCGCAGGTCGTTGCCGTCTACCGTGATCCGCCCCTGGGTGACCTCGTAGTGGCGCATCAGCAGCGACGCCATGGTCGTCTTGCCGGCGCCGGTCGGCCCCACTATCGCGACGGTCTCCCCGGGACGGACGTGCAAGTCCACCCCGCGGATCACCGGCATGCCGGGCTCGTATTCGAACCAGACGTCCTCGTAACGCACCTCGCCGCGCACCCTGTCCAGTACAGCCGCCCCCGGACGATCGACTATCTCAGGCTCCTCGTCCAGGAGCTGGAAGATGTGCGCCCCCGCAGCCATGGCGCGCTGAAGCTGGCCATACTCCATGGTCAGCTGGCGCACGGGATCGAAGAACCGCAGGATGTACAGCGCAAAAGCGACCAGCACCCCCACCTCCAGATCCCCGCTCAGCACCTGCCTGCCCCCGAAGAAGACCACCATAGCCAGCCCCGCGGCCGTCATTATCTCCACAGACGGCAGCAGCGCGGCGGTGAGCCGGCCGGCGCGGAGGTTGGCCTCCAGGTTGTCGTAGTTGGCCCGTCCGAAGCGGCGGATGTTAGCCTGCTCGCGGTTCATGCTCTGGACTGCGCGCACCCCGGAGATGTTCTCCTGCAGACCGGAGTTCACGACGGCAATGGCCCCGCGCACACGCATGAACGTGCCGCGGGCCGCCCTCTGCCACACCACCAGGATGACGAACAGCACGGGCGCCACAGACAGCGTTAGCAGGCCGAGACTCGGGTCCATCGCGATCATTGCCGCCACTATGCCCACAAGGCTCAATATGTTGGCCAGGCTGGTCAGGACCACCTCCATGAATGCCTGTAGCTGTTGCACGTCGTTCTGCACCCGCGACATCAGGATGCCCGTTTCGCTGCGGTCGAAGAAGGACATCGACAGCCGCTGCAGGTGGTCGAACAGCCGCACCCTCAGCGTGTAGAGCACGCGCTGGCTGACGAGGGCCATCAGCCTCTGATTGAGGTAGCTGCTCAGGTACTGTATGACGGCCACGAATATGAAGGCCGTCACCGCGACATTAAGGCCGGACAGGTCGCCCCGTCTGATGAACGAGTCGATGGTCCACTTGACGATCCACGGCTGCGCCACCACGGTGGCCGAGTAGACCAGCATCGCCAGTATCGTAACCGCTATGTACCCTCGGTACGGCTTGAAGTAGGCCAACAGCCGGACGACGACCTTGTGGTCGTACGGCGCTCCTCCCCCACCTTCGTCCAGACCCATGCGGCCGAACCGGCCGGGGCCCGGCCCCCCCCGCATCATGGCGCTGCGCATCCCTCCCGCGCCTCCCGCGCCCCCGTGCATCATCCGGGGCCCCCTTCGGACGCCGCAACAGCCCTCGTGCCCTCCGCTCCCTCCAAAGGACTAAGCTGAAGGTCGTGGATACGCCGGTAGCGGCCGTCTAGGCCCATGAGCTCACTGTGGGCGCCGCGCTCCACTATCTCGCCGTCCTCCAGGACCAGTATCAGGTCCGCTCGCCTCACGGTGGAGAGCCGGTGCGCTATCACGAACGTCGTCCTCCCCTTCACCACCTCCGCGAGCGCCTGCTGGATCATGTACTCGGTGCCGGTATCGACGCTGGAGGTCGAGTCGTCGAGGATCAGTATGGGCGGGTCGAGCAGGATGGTCCTGGCAATGGCCAGACGCTGACGTTGGCCGCCCGACAGCGTGACCCCGCGCTCGCCCACCCAGGTGTCGTAACCGTTCGGCAGCCCCGCTATGAAGTCGTGGAGATTGGCGACCCTGGCGGCGCGCTCGACGTCGTCCTGGGAAGCGTCTGGTGCCCCGTAGGCTACGTTGTCGCGTATTGACGCGGTGAATACGAACACGTCCTGCAGCACGATGCCGATGTTGTTCCGCAGCGACGCCAGCGTGTAGTCGCGTATATCGACGCCGTCGATGGACACCTTCCCTTCCGTCGGATCGTAGAAGCGGGGTATCAGGTGGGCGATGGTGCTCTTGCCGGAGCCCGGGGCGCCGAGTATCGCGACCACCTGCCCAGGCTCAACCTCCAGGTCGACGTTGTGCACCGCGGGCACCCGCCCCGGCTCGTAGCTCAGGGACACGTCCTCCAAGCTCACGCCGCCCCTGGACCGGGGCATCTCGCGCGCCTCCGGCCGGTCCCGGACCCGGGACTCGGCGTCCAGGACTTCGTAGAGCCTCTGACCGGCCGACGCGGCGCGGGAGATGGTGTTGACGAGCCAGCCCACCATGCGCACCGGCATGGTGAGAAGTCCGATGTAGAGGATGAAGGACGCCAGCTCGCCGGGCGTGAGCCGCCCGGCGGCGATCTCCCGGCCGCCGAACCAGAGGATCGCGCCGGTCGCGCTCGTGAATATGAGGGTCATCAACGAGCCCTGCGACGCGAACACCCGGAGCGCCGAGTAGGTCAGGTCTCGCAGGATGGAGGCCTTCTCCTGGAACCTGGCCGACATGTGCCCCCCCGCCCCAAATGCTTTCACCGCCTTGATCCCGGCCAGGCTCTCTTGCAGTACGGTGGTCATGTGGCCCGTCTCGGCCTGCACCTCGTACCACGTCTTCCTGAGCCCCCGCGACATGATGAAGGCTCGCCACAATATGGGGGGCACGAATGCAAGGGAGACTAGACCAAGGCGCCAGTTGGTCGCCAGCATCAGCCCGGCAACCGCCGCGATCATCAGCACGACGGACAGCCCCCGCACCATGCCCATGGAGATGAAGCGGCGCACCACCTCGACGTCAGCCGTGGCCCGGGACATCAGGTTGCCCGTCTGCTGCCGGTCGTGGAAGCCGAAGCTGAGGCCCTGGAGCTTGCGGAAGAAGTCGTTGCGCAAGTCGTAGGCGGCCTTCTCGGCCACCGCTTCCGACAGGTAGTTCTGCCCGTAGCCGAATATGCCGCGCAGCACGCTTACTGCGAGTATGGCGCCGGCGATCACGAGAAGGTCGCCCTCCAAGCCGTTCTCGACAGTCCTGTCGATGGCGAGGCCGAGGAAGCGCGGGATGAACATGGCGGTGGCGGACGCCCCTGACAACGCGAGAAACGCGCCGGCCATGTACCTCTTGTGATTGAGCCCGTACCTCGACAGGCGCAGCAGCACCCTCAGCGTCCCCGGCCCCACCGACCCGCGGCTGCGCGCAATCACCGCCACGTCCCGCCCCCTCCAACAGCCGCGGCCTCATCTGCCGGGACGGCCACCCGTCTCTCGCACTCCCTGAGCTCCGCCGCATCGCGGCGGGCAATGGCGGCGGCCAGGACCTCCAGCGCTGGGGCCACCTGCGCCAGCTCCTCGTCCGTCAGCGCGTCGGCCATCGACTCGGCTCGTACCCTGCTCACACGCCAGAACCGCTCCACAGCCTCCATGCCGCCGTCCGTAAGCTCGCAGGCGACCACCCGGCGGTCGCCGGGGTCTTCGGCCCTGCGCACCAGCCCCTTCTTTACCAGCCGGTCGATCATGCTGGTTGCCGACGGCATGCCGGTTCGTAGGAAGGAAGCGACCTCCCGCATTCGCCGGGGGCCGCCGCTCAGGTGGAACAGCGTCTTCGCCTGGGGCATCGTCAACTCCGGGTCGGCCCACCCGGTAGACGGCTGCGACCGCATCCGCACAGACATGCGCTGCATAGCTTCCACAAAACGCTCAGCCAGGCTATCCTTGACGCCCACGATCGTATGCCTCATACTTCGTCTTACACGAACTATTTTACTCCATTGAATCAACCCGGTCAATCCCCCGCCTCCGTCGTTCCCGCGCAGGCGGGAATCCATCCCCGGCAAGGTGCACCACTACCCCGGAAGCAGTCCGTCACGCTGGCCGGCCTCAATCAGGTGGTGAATCTGGGGAATCACAGTCGTCCTTGATGGCCACGAACACCCGTACTATAGTATCCCCATGACGGCAGTTGACCCACATATGGGCCCTCCCTCTCGCCCTGAGCCTGTCGAAAGCCAGCCCTGCCGGGGTGAGAGCCTCGAAGGAGTGTCTCAATCTGCCTCTTTCGTGCCTCATCGTATCTCGCTCGTGCCTCTTTCTATCTCGCTTGTGTCACGCACTGTCTCGCAGCCCAAAGCTGAATGAGACAAAATGAGACAGAATGTGACAGATATCGGGGATTTTCCCTCTCGACGAGCAAGACCGGAGCAGCGGCGCCCTTGAATCCGATTGCTCTGGGAGGATCGCCTTCCGTTATCATGTGTGGCGTTCCCGACTCTAGGAGGTACTGACATGGTTGACCTGCTGGCGGACCAAGGGTTTGGCGGCGAGCCCTTCTTCGTATCGGACATGGACCGGTGCATGCCGGGAAGCGCCCTCTCCCGCGACCCGCTCCGCCGCCACTGGAGGCTCATGGAGTACGAGGCGGAAGGGGTCTCCGGCACGATGCTCACGGCAGGGCCGGAGACGGCCGCGCCTGAGATCACCTGTCCCCTCGGCGTCTCCGGCTACCACGCCATATCGATAGGCACCTACGTCAGGCACGGCCTGCTCAACGTTCCCGTGTCAGTACTGGCGAGGCTCAGCGGCGACGATCAGTTCAGCCTGCTATCGATGCCGCCCCAGGAAGAGCGCGGCGCAATCGTTCACGAGCTGTTCTGGAAGGTCGCCGACCTGACCGGCCAGGACATCGTGATAGGCCAAGCTAAGAATCGGGTAGCCCCCGGCGAGGGTCCTGGTTCGTACCTGTGTACGAACGCAAGGGTGGCATATGTCAAGCTGGTGCCCCTCTCCGACCGCGAGGTGGACGCACTTGAGGCTGACCGCCGCCATACCGACACGCGCCGCCTCTTCGCGCATAACGACGGCTGGTCGCTCATGTTCGCATACAGGCCAACGACGCCTGAGGAGCTGTGCCGCGACCTAGAGCCCCTGCGGGACTCCGACTTCTCGCGCCTCTACTGGGAGGCTGGCGGCGGGGACATGCTCCAGTACTACACGAAGATAGGGAGGCTGCACACCTACGAAAACGTCGGCGACTTCAGCCGTCCCGGAGAGCGCTTCGTCGGCGAGAGCTGGCGCGCCTTCCGCGAGCAGGGCATTGATCCGTTCCGCGTCGCCATCGACCACACACACACGATGGGCCTGGAGTTCCACGCCGGGTACCGGGTCTCCAACTTCCGCAGCCCGCCGCCGCAGGACTACCTCAGCGTCGGAGACTCCTTCTACAGCCGCCACCCGGAGCTAAGGGGCGTCACCCGCGCAGGCGAGCCGACCCCGCGCATAGCCTACTCGTACCCCGAGACCCGCCGCTACGTGGTCTCCATCTTCCGGGAGATGGCCTCGTACCCAATAGACGGCGTCTGCCTCATGTACAACCGCAGGCCTCCTTTCGTCGAGTACGAGCCCCCGCTGGTCGAGGGCTTCAAGACGAGGCACGGGCTTGACCCCCGCGCGCTCGACGAGACGGACCCCCGCTGGCTCTCCCACCGCGCTGGGGCCATGACCCAGTTCATGCGCGAGCTGCGCGCCGCCCTGGATGACGCCGCCCAGGAGCACCGCCGCGACCGGCGCATCGGCGTGACGGCCATCGTGATGCGGGACGTGCGGGAGAACTTGGAGCACGGCCTCGACCTCGAGACATGGCTCGCCGAGGACCTCGTCGATACGCTCGTCCCCTACTCCTCCGAACCGAACTACGACGCCTTCTACGAGAGCGCCAACGAGTCGTGGCCCGACGTCAGCGATGCCGGCCACTTCGTAAACCTCACGCGGGGCACGGGATGCACGCTGGCCCTGAACCTCCTCCCCCGCAGGATGGGCGTAGAGCAGTACAGGCGAAAGGCGGCCACGCTGTACGGCGCCGGCGTGGAAAACTTCTTCATCTGGGACACCAACCTCCGCTCCGACTACGGGGCAGCCTGGAGCGCCCTCCGGCGCCTCGGCCACCGCGACGAAATCGGGACGTGGACTCGCGCAGGAGGGCCCGCCTTGGAGTCACCGGAGCGCCTGCTGTCCAGCCTCGGCGGCTTCAACGTAGGATACGAGACCCCCGAATAGCTAGCCGTCGTATCGAACGCCTGTGGTACAGTTTCCGGTAGACTGGGCAACCCCGCCTGAGGTGGCGCGTGCGTGTGCTGAAAGCGGTAACTCTGGGGCATCTCCGCAGGGTGATGACTGCGGGGCTGATCATCGTCGTGCCGTTGGCCATCACCTTCTGGGTACTGCGCCTGGTATTCAACCTGCTGGACGGCTTCCTTGGCCCTGTCATCGAAGACAGGATAGGAAGGGACGTGCCGGGCATCGGCATCGTTGCCTTTGTGCTGCTAGTCTACGTCATCGGGCAGCTTTGGGAGCTGAGTAACCTCGGGAAAAGGATTATCGGCGCGGTCCAGAATTGGCTGCTGTCCATCCCCATCGTAGGCGCCATCTACAACCCTGCACGGAGACTCATCGACTCGTTCACAGGCACCTCAGAGTCCGGCTTCAAGCGCGTCGTGCTGATCGAATACCCCAAGGCCGACACGTGGATGATAGGCTTCCTGACGGCAACCACCATGACGAACGATGGAGAGATGGGCGTCGTCTATGTGCCCACCGCGCCGACCCCTAACTCCGGTTGGGTGGGCGTAGTGCCCATCGAGAAGGTGTACAACGTCGACATGACCGTCCGGCAGGCCATGAGCATGGTGCTGTCGGGCGGAATAATCACTCCCGAGCAGATAGCGATGACCGCCATGGAAACCCAGTCGCTGGCCGACGCCGCTGGCGCTGCCCAGGGAATACCCCCGCTTCAGACCGCCAAGTCCAACGGGGAGGTGCAGGGCCGTTGACCGAGATTAGGGATAGGTGGGTAACCCCAGGGCCGCAGCCCAACGGGCTCCAGGCTTCCGGCGGCGGCCTCTGGGTAATCGACCAGGTCGACAACGCCCTGTACCAGCTCGACTACGGCGACGGCTCCGTCATTGCCCGGCTCCCCACCGAGACCGAGCACTCCAGCGGCGTCACCGAGGGCGGCGGCTTCCTCTGGGTCGCCTCGACCTACACCCTCGACCTCGTCAAGGTCGACTACGAGGGCCGCACCGTGGCCCGCTACGATACCCCCGGCACAGGGGTCATAGAGGGCAACGACCGACGGTCCGGCGCCCACGGCCTCCAGTGGCTGGACGACGGGAGCATGTGGGTCGCCGTGCCGCCCGCCCGCCGGCTCTTCCTCGTCGACACCCGCACTATGGAGACGAAGCGCTCCATCCCCACGCCGGGGGCGCGCCCCCACGGCATCTTCGTCCACGACGGTGCCCTATGGTGCGCCGACACCACGATGAAGCTCATCCACAAGCTCGACCCCGACACTGGCAAGATCCTCGACCAGATCGAGGTCCCGGACCCCGAGGCGCACGGCCTAGCCCTCCACGACGGAGAAATATGGCTCTGCTGCGCCACAACCCGCAGAGTCTGCACCATACCCCTACCAAGCTGACGCGACCCAATTACAGGAGGTAAGCCCGCCATGCACCTGCTAGAAGTACTCAACCCGGTGGCCCAGCAGAGAGGGATGCTCGCCACCCTGCCCACCAACCCCCGCCCCGGCGACCTGAGCGGCAAGACGGTCGGGCTCGTCTGGAGCGGCACCCACGGCGGCGACGTGGCGCTCAACCGCGTGGGCGAGATGCTCCAGGAGCGCTTCGACGACCTGGACACCCGATTCTACACCGGCGGCAACTACCCCAACCCGCCGCATATCCTGAAGCAGGCCGCCGAGGAGTGCGACGTCGTGGTCGGAGCCACAGCCGACTGAGGTACGTGCGCGTCGTGGATGGTCCACGACATGATCGAGGTCGAGAAGATGGGCAGGCCCGCCGTCCCTCTCGTCTCAGGACGCTTCGAGGGAGACGCAATCGCCAGCTCTCGCACCTTCGGAATGCCCGACCTGCAGTTCGTCGTCGTGCCGCGCATCTACCGCAACCTCAGCCCTGAGGAATCGATACGCAATACCGAGCCCGCCTTCGATGATCTGGTTCGGACCCTCACGGCCGGCGGCCTCGCCTCCAGCGCCGAGTCCGACGGCGTGGGCGGCGTCGACACGTTCGAGGGCGACGACAGGCTCGACGCCCTACTGCGGATGAACGAGGAGTACATCGCCCGCGACCTGGGAGACGGCTTCCCGCTCATGGCCTCCACCAGGGAGGCGGTCGACGCTCTCCTGGAGGGCGTCTCCCTCCCGCGGGACTACGTCGTCTGCGACATGCCCCCAGGCTTCGGTCTCGCCACCGTAGAGAGGATAGCCGTCAACGCAGCCCTCGCCGGCGCTAGGCCGGAGCACATGCCGGTGATCGTCGCAGCCGTCAAGGCCCTCTCACAGGTCGGCCCCCACGGCGGCAAGTCGCTCCTCATGTCCACGAGCCCCAGCGCGCCCCTGCTGGTGGTGAACGGTCCCGCGGCGGCCGAGCTCGGGATCAACGCCCGCTCCGCCCTCGGCCCCGGACGCGACAACGCCGTCAACATAACCATAGGCCGCGCATTCTTCCTGTGCCTCAAGAACATCGGCTACTGGTACCCCAACAAGATGGACATGGACACGATAGGCTCGACCCGCAAGTTCGTCATGTGCATCGCCGAGAACGAGAAGGCGAGCCCCTGGGGGCCATACCACGCCGACCAGGGCTTCGATGCCGGCAGCAGCGCCGTCACGGTCTTCATCACCGACGGCGAGCTGGACGTGCAGGACCAGGGTAACGACACCGCCGAGGGCCTGCTAAAGACCGTCGCCTACGGCTGCACCTTCGGCAACCGGAGCCTCGGCGAGCGCCACACCAGGGAGACACTGATCCTGATGCCGCCCGACGTGGCCGGCCCCGTCGGCAGGCAGGGCTTCACAAAACGGGGCGCCGCCGAGTTCATCCACACCCACGCCAACGCCAGCCTCGGCAAGATGGTCCAGTACATGCCCCTGGAGGGCGAGGCCAGGGTCGCCGCCAACTGGAAGTGGCTGGAGAAGCTGACCGAGGAGCAGCGTCTCAACATCACCATGCCGGTCCTCGAGAGTGCCGACCGCTACACCATCCTTGTTGTCGGCGCCGACAGGGCCAAAACGATGGTCATGCCGATCGGCCCGGAGAAGTCGATGGTCGATATCGACCAGTTCAGACCGTAACCGCACCCGTATGGAGACGTCCAAATGCAAGTCCTAGACTACCACCGATCCTACTTCATGTTCGAGATTGACTTCGAGGCCTTCCCGCCGAAGACCGTCACCGACAGCAGGCAGAACCTCCACAATCGCGCCCGCATCAGGATCGACTGCCGATGCGCCATCACTGGCGAAGACGGCAGCCGCGTCGACTTCTACCTGGGAGAGAGCTGCAAGACCGAACGCGTCGGCGCTGACCGCTCCCTGGGGATATTCACGCAACCGAACGCCGACTTCCGCCCCGTGATGTCGGAGGAGGAGACGCTCATCATGAAGAGCTGGGAGCGCAACGACCGGGGCGTAATGCTGACACCTCCGAGTCTGGGGCCGCAGCCGGAGCGCCACGTGATCGCCACGCGGGAGGCCTTCCACGGCCACAGGTTCATGCTCAGGTACGAGGAAGGCATCGCTCTCGAGACCCCCTCGGAGGTCGTAGCGGCCGTCGACGCTGGAAGCCCCCTGATCGCCCGCACCGAGTTCGCCTCCGGCGGCTACAGGGTCGAGCTGGAGTACCCCGTCTTCACCATCAACGTCAGCGAGCGATACGACTTCTTCCAGACCGACACAGGCCCCGTGCTCTATCCCGACCTCGACAAGCCCTTCAGCAGCCTCGCCGACTCGCTCTACCTCGCGTTCAGCGCCTTCAACAGGCCGGACTGGATCGAGTTCATCGTCCAGCGCCGCACCCCCGTGGCCAAGGGAGTCACCGTCAACCACTACTCAGAGTCCGTCATAACAGACTCCACCAACACGATCATCGCCACGTCGTAGCCAACCTGGCGGCCCTAGGAACGTTTCATACGACACGAAGACACGCGCCCACACGCGCTTCTGCCTGAGCCTGCGGCTGCGGTGCTATAATCGTATCCAGCCCCGCTACTCACTCAGGAGACGGAAATGGTCGCCACGACGACGCGCACTCTCACCCCGTATCAGGTACAACGGTACAGCCGCCACATCATCATGCCCCAGGTGGGCAGCGGCGGTCAGAGGAAGATGCTGGACGCCAGGGTCCTCATCATCGGCGCCGGCGGCCTCGGCTCCCCGGTCTCGATCTACCTGACGCTCGCCGGCGTGGGCACCATCGGCATAGTCGACTTCGATACCGTGGACATTACGAACCTCCAGCGCCAGATACTGCATCAGAATGATGACATAGGGCGCTCCAAGGCCGAATCGGCAAGGGAGACCCTCAAGGCCTACAACCCGGACGTCAACGTTATCACCCACGAAGAGCCGCTCACCTCCGACAACGCGATGGAAATCATGGCCGGCTACGACATCATCGTGAACGGCGCCGACAACTTCCCGGCGCGCTACCTGGCTAACGATGCCGCCTACCTGGGCGGCAAGCCTCTCGTGGACGGCAGCATCCTGATCTTCGATGGCCAGGCGACCGTCTTCCTCCCAGGCAGCGGCTGCTACCGATGCCTGTTTCCGGAGCCGCCTCCCCCCGGTGAGGTCCCGAGCTGCGCCGAGGCGGGCGTCTTGGGCATGCTCCCCGGCCTCGTGGGGTCCATCCAGGCGACCGAGACGGTCAAGCTCATCATGGGCATCGGCGACTCTCTTTCAGGGCGGCTGCTGCTCATCGACGCGCTCTCGATGGACTTCCGGGCCGTGAAGCTGACGCGCAACCCCAGGTGCCCCCTCTGCGGCGACAACCCGACAGTAACGGAGCTTATCGACTACGAGGTATTCTGCGGCTTCCCGGCCGCTCCCACCTAAGGAGACTCGATGAGTACTGGAAACTTCTGGGAAGACCATGGTCTTCCCAGAAGATTGTTGAGGTGTTGGCCGACGTCTCTTACGCCGATCCGCACCATCATTTTGGCAAGCCTTTCGTAACGGCCTATCAACTCGCCATTCTCTTCAAAGAGAGGTTTCCGGAAGACTTTAGGTGTTTCGGCCGCCCCGTAGGGGGAAAGGATTCCGGCGCGCAGTTCAGTCTGGCAAGTTACCTCGCCGGACAGCTATCGAGGAAGATCAAGCGCGGCGAGATCACAAATGTGGAGGGCAGTTTTCTGTCCAACCAGCAACTCAAACTGGTTGAATTCAATGACGACGGGGACATCGTCACATCTTCAGCGACCGACAGCCAATACGATCTTTCGATGTTCCGATTGCGTGTGACTGAGTGTTCTGGCTCAAACAGGGCGTAGAGATGATCAACATCGACGTCCCACTAGTGTTCGCGTTCTCAGCCGGCATCGCGGCGGCCTTCAACCCCTGCGGCGCCGCGATGTTCCCTGCCTACGTCGGGTACCAGCTCGGCACCGCCGAGGCGGATGCGAGCCCCGTCAAGTCGGGCTTCAACGGCCTGCTGATGGGGCTGGCAGCGACCGCGGGCTTCATCGTCGTCTTCGGGGCGGTAGGTCTGGTGCTGGCGGCGGGAGGCGCCCTAGTGGGCAAGCTGCTGCCGTTCGTCGGCCTGGGCGTGGGTATCGTCATAATGGGCACCGGGATCTGGCTGCTGGTGACCGGCAGGAAGATCGCCATCATGTCGGCGAGCCGGGTCAACCTCGGCCAGGGCCGCGGACTGTGGAGCGTCTTCCTCTTCGGGATCGCCTACGCGATAGCGTCCCTGAGCTGCGCGCTGCCGCTGTTCCTGGTGGCGGTCGGCATAGTGGCGGGCCAGAGCCTCAGCGCCGGAAGCGTCGCCGAGGCGGTCGTAGGCTCCATCAGCTACGGCCTCGGCATGGGCACCGTGATAGTGGGCGCTACCCTCGGCATCGTCTTCTTCAAAGACGCCGTCTCGCGTTGGATACGCAAGATCATGCTCTGGGTCGAGCCTGCCGGCAAAGTGGCGATGATCATAGCCGGCGGCTACCTGATCTACTACTGGGGGTTCGGCAAGGGGTCCGAGCTGCTGGCCCTCAGGGCCGAGCAGCTCTTCTAGCAGCGCCGGACGGGACTAATGGCCGGTCCTCGCTCCCACGCCGTCCTACTCCGCGGCGACCGGGTTGCTCAGGACGCCGATACCCTCTATCTCTATCTCCACGGTGTCGCCGGGCTCCAGGTAGCCGGGCTTCCCGGGCGTCCCGGTCATGATGATGTCGCCCGGCAGCAGGGTCATGACACGGCTCACGAACTCGATGATGCTGGGCACGTCGTGGATCAGGTCCGACGTGCTGCTGTCCTGGACCACCTCCCCATTCGTGCGGGCCTGCAGGTGAAGGTCGCTGGGGTCCAGGCCGGTCACAATGAACGGCCCGAACGGCGCGAAGGTATCGCTCGACTTCGCACGCCACCACTGGAGGTCGTCGCGTTGCCACTTGCGGCCGCTCACGTCGTTGCCGCAGGTGTAGCCCAGCACGTAGCTCAGCGCGTCCTCCTTGGACGCTCCCCTGCACCGCTTGCCGATCACCACGGTAAGCTCCCCCTCCTCCTGGACCTCAGTCGCCTCGCGCGGGATAACGATGGTGTCCCCGGGGTTGATGATCGACGACGGCGTCTTCAAGAACGGCTCCGGGACCGTGGGCGCCTCGCGCCCGCCCAGGTGGCTGGCATAGTTCAGCCCGATGGCTACGATCTTGCTCGGCGTGCACGGCGCCAGCAGCCGCACTTCGTCCAGGCCGTGCTCGTGATCGGTGACCTCGTACTCCTCGAACGGCGTCGTCGTTAGCTGCTTGACCCTGTTTCCTTCGACCACACCGTAGGCTATCTCCCCATGCGCTTCGTACCTCGCGAATCTCATCGGGCGTCTCCCTGCTAGGTAATGCCGCCATGGTACTTCAAACCGAGGCGGCGGCGAAACCTCGGCCGCCCAGACCGGCGCGATGGAGGTCCTCCACCCAGTTCATACGAGCGACCTCTACGCCCCGCTTTCCGGGCAGCAGGAATGCGCCATCTGTGGCGCTCACGCAGAACTCCAGTCCCAGCGTGTCGAGGTCGCCGCCCTTTACACCTCGCAATCCCACGGGTATGCAACCAGTTAGCTGATTGGTCCCGCCGAGCCACACCCACTCCAGGTTGGTCAGGCCGCCCAACCCTGACGGTATCTCTCCACTCAACTTGTTGTCACGGAGCTCCAGCACTATCAGGCTGGAGAGGCTGCCCAGCTCGGGCGGAATCTCCCCGCTGAGCTGGTTCCTCCCAAGCCACAGGCTCTGCAGGCCGTCGAGACCGCCCAAGCCGGACGGTATCTCTCCGCTGAGCCTGTTTCTCCAAAGCTCCAGTACCCTCAGCCTAGAGAGACCGCCCAGCTCGGGCGGAATCTCCCCGCTGAGCTGGTTCCCTCCCAGGTTCAGGTCTTCAAGGCTTGAAAGGCCCCCCAGCTCGGAAGGTATCTCCCCGCTCAACAGGTTGTGCGACAGGTCCAACTCGATTACCCGCCCGCTGTCGCCTGTGGTGACCCCGTGCCACTCGCCCACCGGCTTGTCGCTTAGCCAGTTCGTGTTGTCCTTCCAGGTCGCCCCGCCCGTCGCCTTGTATAGAGCAGCGAGCGCGGCCCTATCTGGCGTGGAGATGGCGACTGGTGTGGGAGAAGGTGTCACCGTTGGAACTGTGGCCCCGCAGAATGACAGGCCTAGCTGGAGGAAGCCGCCGCGTACATCCTGCAGCCCATCGGGTACGCAGCCTGTCAGTTGGCCCCGTCCAGCGAGCCTCAGCGTTTCGAGGTTGGTGAGACCGCCCAGCTCCGGCGGCACATCACCATGCAGCTGGTTGTCGGAGAGGTCCATGCTCTCCAGGTTGTAGAGACTGCCCAGCTCGGACGGTATTCCCCCACTCAGCTGGTTGTCCGAAAGGTCCATCCTTTCCAGGTTGTACAGGCCGCCCAGCTCCGATGGTATTTCCCCGCTTAGCTGATTGTCCGAAAGGTCAATCAACTCCAGGTTGGAGAGGCTGCTCCACTGCGACGGTATGCCCCCAGTCAGCTGGTTCTCAGAGAGGTCCATGCTTTCCAGGTTGGACAGATTACCCAGTTCAGACGGCGTCTCTCCACTTATCCGGTTGTCGTGGAGGTCCAGCACCTCCAGGTTCGACATGTTGCCCAGCTCCGGCGGCAACTCCCCGCTCAACCGGTTATCGCGGAGGCCCAACACCTCCAGGTTCGACATGTTGCCCAGCTCCGGTGGCAACTCCCCGTCCAGCTGGTTCTCATAGAGGTACAGCCCCTCGAGGTTGGGCAAGCTGCCTATCTCCGCAGGTATCTCCCCATTCAGGTTGTTCCTGTTCAGGTACAGCTCCTCCAGGTTGTATAGCCTTCCCAACTCCGCCGGTATCTCTCCACTCAGGTGATTGCCTGCAAGGCTCATGCTCTCCAGATTGCGGAGGTTTCCCAGCTCGGCTGGAATCTCCCCACTCAACCGGTTCTCGTGGAGGCTCATGCTTTCCAGGTTGGAGAGGTTCCCCAGCTCCGCGGGTAAGTTTCCACTCAGCTGGTTGTGCGACAGGCCCAGACTCTCCAAGTTGTAGAGCTTGCCAAGCTCCGGCGGTATCCCTCCGTTCAGTCTGTTCCCATAGAGACCCAGCCTCTCCAACCTGAAGAGACTTCCCAGCGCGGAGGGTATCTCCCCGCTCAACTGGTTGCCCGCGAGGTCGAGCGCGATGACACGCCCGCTGCTGTCCGTGGCGACTCCGTACCACTCGCCTATCGGCGCGTCGCTCAGCCAATTGGTACTGTCCTTCCATCTCGCGCCCTCCGTCGCTCTGTATAGCTCGACCAGGACGGCCCTATCCCAGATGGGCCCGCCGGCAGCCGCCCCGCTTGTAGCTGCGGAGACGCAGAACGGCAGACCAAGCTGGGCAAAGTCACCGCTCACATTTCGCAGCCCCGCGGGGATGCATCCGGTTAGCTGGCTGCCTCCGCCGATCCGCAGGTCTATCAACTTGGGCAGTCTGCCCAGTTCGGTCGGCGTCTCTCCACTCAGCAGGTTATGAGAGAGGCGCACGGTCTTCAGCCTATATAAGCTGCCGAGCTCCGAGGGCATCTCCCCACTCAGTTGGTTGTGCGAAAGGTCTAACGTTTCCAGGTTTGAGAGGCTTCCCAGCCCGGGTGGTATCTCTCCGCTCAACTCGTTGTGAGAGAGGTATAGCTCTTCCAGGTTAGACAGCAGCCCAAGTTGGAGTGGTATCTCTCCGCTCAACCTATTCTCGCGCAGGTACAGACCTTCCAGGTTGGACAGCATTCCCAGTTCGGGCGATATCTGCCCACTTAGCTGGGTTCCTTCGACATATAGCCGCTCCAAGTTGGACAGCATTCCCAATTCGGGGGGCATCTCCCCGCTTAACTGGTTGCGCGAGAGGTGTATCACTCTCAGGTTGGACAGCATTCCCAATTCGGGGGGTATCTCCCCGCTCAGCTGGTTCCCGTGGAGGCTCATCCCTTTCAGACTGGAGAGGCTGCCCAACTCGGAGGGTATCTCTCCATCCAGGCTGTTGTCCGAGAGGTGCAGCCGCTCCAGGTTGACGAGACTGCCCAGCTCCGCCGGTATCTCCCCAGTAAGGTGGTTTCCGTTGAGGCTCATGCCCTCCAAGTCTTGGAGCTGGCCAAGTTCGGGAGGTATCTTCCCGCTCAGGTGGTTCTCTGAGAGTCCCAGGTATTCCAGATTGAAGAGCCTTCCCAACTCGGGTGGTATCGTTCCACTCAGCCGGTTGCCCGAAAGGTCCAGGTACTCCAGGTTGGAAAGACGTCCCAGCGGGAGAGGTATACCCCCACTCAACTGGTTGCCCGGAAGGTTGAGCACCTCCAACTTGGGCAAGCTGCCCAGCTCGGGCGGTATCTGCCCAGTCAACCGGTTCGAGGCGAGGCTCAGGTACTCCAGGTTGGACAGGTTCCCCAGGTCAGCGACTATCCAACCCCTGAGATTGTTCCAGTGTAGGCTCAGCGCGACCACGCGACCGCTGTCGTCGGTGACGACGCCGTGCCACTCGTCAATCGGTGCGTCGCTCAGCCAGTTAGTGTTGTTCTTCCAGTTCTCGCCGCCCGTCGCGTTGTAGAGTGCGACCAGCGCTTCCTTGTCAGAGGTACGCGGGGCTGCCAACGCACGTGAAGGCAGACCGCACGCCGCAAGAAAGACGGCGGCCGCGCACCATAGCGCCAGCACACGCATGACGGAAGTTCGCCCTTTCCCAACGCGCGAGGACCGCGTTTGGCCAACACCAAGAGTGGCGTAGAGAGCACGTACATCGCAACCGGCCCTCCTACGGACCCGCTAGTCATTGCGCCATCGACACCCAGCCGCACCTTACCACACCCTCTACGCCAAACTGAATTGGGGCCTGCATCACGCGACCGGTGCATGAGATTCGGCTCTTCACCCAGAGCCTTGGAGTGTCGACGCCGGGTTGGATTTGACCCACTATCGCCGGACTGGGATTGACCGGCCCCTACCTGTGACTTGGTGTCCCCCACGAGTCCTTTTCGGGGAGGGTGGCCGAGTAAATAGAGGCCTACCCTCCGTTAGTCGGTGGCCATCGGCGGGCCCCCTCCATTGCTGGGCCCCAGTTGCGTATGCTACGCTCTTCCCCATGACCAAGGGGCGCGTGATCGTCGCCATGAGCGGGGGCGTAGACTCCTCCGTGGCCGCCCTGCTGCTGAAGCGGCAGGGCTACGACGTCGTGGGCGTCACCATGCGCCTGTGGACCGTCGAGCGGGCCGACCTCCCCGCCGCCAGCAAGCGCTGCTGCTCCGTCGAGGACGTCGACGACGCCCGCCGCGTCTGCCAGACCATAGGAGTCCCGCACTACGTCATGAACTTCGAGCGCGAGTTCGAGGAGCACGTCGTCGACTACTTCTGCCGCGAGTACGACAGGGGCCGCACTCCGCACCCCTGTCTCGCCTGCAACGACAAGATCAAGTTCGACTTCCTGCTGCGCAGGGCGCTCTTCCTGGACGCAGAATACGTGGCGACGGGCCACTACGCTCGCGTCAGGCGCGGCCCGGCCGGGTTCGAGCTCCTCAAGGGAATCGACTCCAGGAAGGACCAGTCCTACGTCCTCTTCACCCTGACCCAGCGCGAGCTGGCTCGGCTGCTCCTTCCGGTGGGCGAGCACCCCAAGGACCGCGTGCGCGAGCTGGCCTCAGAGGCCGGTCTCCCCGTCGCCGACAAGCCCGACAGCCAGGAGATCTGCTTCATACCCGACGGCGACTACCGCAAGTTCATCAGTGGCCGCGCCAGACCCAGGCCGGGAGACCTCGTCGACACGCGCGGGGAAGTGCTTGGTGCGCATCCGGGGGTACAGTTCTTCACCGTGGGGCAAAGGCGCGGGCTCGGCCTCGGGGGAAACACCGGCTCTCCCAAGTACGTGGTGCGTATCGACGCAGCCCGCCACAGGGTAGTGCTGGGCGCCGAGGACGACCTGTACAGCACGTCCATGTGGGCGTCCTCCGTCAACTTCCCGCAGGGCATCGCGCCCGGGATTCCCGTGGAGGTGACGGCCAAGATCAGGTACAAGGCCAGCGAGGCTCCTGCAACCCTCACGCCTCACGACGGCTTCGCCGAGATTCGCTTCCACGAGCCCCAGCGCGCCGTGACCCCCGGCCAGGCCGTCGTCTTCTACAACGGGGACCGGCTGCTTGGCGGGGGCATCATCGAGCTGGAGCCGCCCGCTGCCGCCGCAGTGCCGGAGGCGCTCGCAGAGGCCGCGGCAGGCTAACCGCCTTTGGGAGCGCGCCGCAAAAAGGGCCGCCGCACGAGGCCGACCTACAGCGAGGAGAGGCGGCTGCTGCGGGAAGGCTTCGCCCCCGTGGCAGGCCTCGACGAGGTCGGACGTGGCTGCCTCGCCGGCCCGGTCGTCGCCGGAGCCGCCATACTCCCCCGCAATCCAAGAGGAGGATGGGTCTCCGAGACCCGCGACAGCAAGCAGATGACCGCGCGGCAGCGTGAGCGGGTACTGGTCGAGCTCCAGGCCCGGGCGCCCGCCTTGGCGACCGGGGCCGCCACCGCCGCCGAGATCGACCGCATCGGCATCGTGCCGGCCACGCGCCTGGCAATGCAGCGGGCCATCGCGGCGCTCGCCGTGGCGCCCGCTTTCCTGCTGATCGACGCTATCGAGCTCCCCGACCTACCCTTGCCGCAGAAGCCCATCGTGCGAGGCGACGCCACCTGCCTCTCCATCGCCGCCGCGTCCATAGTCGCCAAGGTCACCCGCGACAGGATGATGGAGTCCGAGGACACCGCCTACCCTCCCTACGGCTTCGCCACCAACAAGGGGTACGGCACCCGCCACCACCTGAGGGCGCTCGAAGAGCGCGGCCCCTGCCCCATTCACCGCCGCTCCTTCGCGCCCGTACGACAGCCCGCCCTCCTGTGACGAGTACACCCCGCCAACGCCTTGGCGCCCTTGGCGAGATTGTGGCGCGCAAGCGTCTCGAAGCCGCCGGCTACAGGGTCCTGGAAACGAACTACCGCACGAAGGCCGGGGAGATCGACCTGGTCGCCGAGCACGGCCCCACCCTCGTCTTCGTCGAGGTGCGCACCCGCTCCACCCAGTCCCTCGGCAGCCCCGAAGAGTCCCTGACGCCCAAGAAGCGCTCCCACATGGCCGACGCCGCCCAGGAGTACCTGCAGTCCGAGGGAGCCGAGTCACGCGACTGGCGAATCGACCTCGCAGCCGTCATCCTCACCCACCAGGGCCGCCTCCTCCGCTTCGACGTAATCAGAAACGCCATTGAGGTGTGACCAACCCGCCGCCGACAGCATATCCAACTCCTCAGTTAGGACAAGTAAGAAGACCTTGCTTCCTAACCCCGAATCCACCGAAAGACGACTTTGGGGACAGTCCTTGAAGAAGCCAGAGGGTGCTCCTCTGAATCTGGGAGAATGGTTTTGAAACAGAAAACCGCCCGGAAACAAGGAGCACCCAGTAGATGCTGCCACAGAATAATCCCGACCGTATCCGCGTCGTCTTTGACGACCACCGCCTGGTGGCCAATGCCGGCCTGCTCCTGCCGGCCACCCTTGCACAGCACCTGGGCCTGCGGGAACTCGTCGACCATCACCTCGACCTAGGCTGCGCATCGGGGCGGGCGAACACGGGGGACAAACTGCTGACGCTGGTCGCTTCCGCGCTGGCGGGCGGCGACTTCATCGACGACGCCGATGCGCTGCGTGCTGGTGGGACGGTCGGTGTTCTCGGCTGCGTGGTCAAGGCGCCATCCACCCTGGGCACCTTCCTGCGCAGTTTCCGGTGGGGGCATGTCCGTCAACTCGACCGGGTGAGCCGCCAGTTGCTGGCACGCGCATGGGCCGCTGGGGCCGGACCCGGCGACTCGCCCCTTACCATCGACCTGGACTCCACCATCTGCGAGACCTATGGACTGGACAAAGAAGGGGCGCGACACCACAACTACACCGGCGTGCGGGGCTATCACCCACTGCTGGCCATCGCCGCCGGAACCGGCGATGTGCTGATGTCCCGGCTGCGCGAGGGCCGTGCCAACACCGCTCGCGGCGCTGCCCACTTCCTGCGTGAAACGGTGGGGCGGGTGCGCTACGGTAGGGCCAGCGGCCAACTCACGGTGCGCGCCGACAGCGGCTTCTACGCCCACGCTCTCGTCGCCGTCTGCCGCGAGATGAGTGTCCGCTTCTCCATCACCATCCGCCAGCACAAAGGCCTGCGGGAGTTGATTGAGGCGATCCCCGAGCAGGACTGGACGCCGATTCCCTACTGGATGGACGGCGCCGCCGATGTGGCCGAGACCACCTATACCCCCTTCCAGAGTGAACCCGACGCCGCGCCGGTGCGGCTCATCGTCCGGCGGGTGAAGCCCACGCCCGGTTCCCAGTTGGCCCTCTTCGCCACCTACAGCTATCACGGCTTCATCACCGACCGGGACGGGGAAACCCTGGAACTGGAGGCCGATCATCGCCGCCACGCCGAGATCGAGAACGCCATTCGAGACCTGAAACACGGCGTCGGACTCAACCATCTCCCCTCGGGGCGCTTCGCCGCCAACGGCGCCTGGCTGGCGGTGCAGGTGATGGCACACAACCTCGCCCGCTGGACAGCGCGCATCGGTCTGGCCGAACGGACCGTGACCACCAAGACCCTCAGGCGGCGGGTCTTCGCTCTGGTGGGACGGATCACCCGCTCGGCGCGCCGCCTTACCCTGCATCTTCCCCAGCATTGGACTTGGGAAACCCAGTTCACTCGCGCCATGGCCCGGCTGCGAGCCATTCCACTCCCCGCCTGAACTGCCAGCCTGCAACTGACCCAACTTCCCTGAAAACTCGTGCCACCCCGGTCCCGCGAGAGTTCCCTGCTGCGTATTCTCTCGCCATCCCGCGCATCGCAGCTCCCGCAGAGGGCCATAGGGGCGCAAGGCGGCGACTGAAGACCGTTCGCCGACCTCCAATCTACCCCAATGAGCCCAGCCATCTCCCCTGTAGCTCCCTCACCCACCCTGCCGCTGTCCTCACGCCGTCCATCGGTGTCCTTCGGTGGATTCGGGCTAACCTTCCTCCGCACCAAGGAAGCTCCAGTCGCCAGATCTTGGAGTGGTAGACTTCATTTCCGGGTAACATAGAGACCCAACCGAGACACTCCCGAGGTCCAACCACACATGGCAACCAGCTCCCAGACCTCCAGAAGGCCCATAACCGCGAACCCGTCCCAGATTATCGTCGAGCAGCTTGCCGCCTCCGGCGTCAAGTACGTCTTCAACAACCCCGGCTCGAGGGAGGCGCGCTTCATGGACGCGCTACACTCCCATCCCGACGTCCACGGCATCCTGGCCCTCCACGAGGGCAGCGTGGCGTCCATGGCGGGAGGCTACACCCAGGCGAACCTGGAGCCGGCGGCTATGGTCGTGCATCTCAGCGCCGGACTGGCCCAGAGCCTTGGGCAGGTGATCAACCTATACGAGGGCAGCCTGCCCGTCGTGATCATCACCTTCGCGAGCGACACCGGCAGCTACTACGACAAGATCGGCATGGAGTTCGACCACAGCTTCGGCCCCACGTCGATCTCCGCGCCATTCACCAAGTCGAGCTGGACGGTCGTCGAGCCGGAGGGCCTCGCGCACGCCGTGGACCGAGCTTTCAGGGTCGCCGCGACGCCGCCCGTGGGACCCGTCCACCTAGCGGTCTACGACCGGATGCTGGGAGCCGATGAGGTGGAGACGACCATAATAGAGGGCGCCCGGCACGGAGTCCGAGCCGGCGCTCCCGACGACTCCGACCTGGAGGATCTGGAGCGCGCCCTGCACGACGCGAAGCGGCTCCTGCTATACGTAGGTGACGGCGTCTGGAAGAGCGGCGCGCAGGACCACGTGGCCGCGCTCGCCGAACGCTACGGCGCCGCTGTCTGCGGAGATTTCAGAAGCCTGCCGATCAAGCACCCGCTCCACTGCGGGCCGGTGTACGAGGCGCTTGCCGATGGGGACTACGACACGATCGTCTGCATCGGCGCCCGCCACATCGGCACCGGCTTCCCCGAGCCGTACACCCCTGCCCGACTCGCCCCACGGATCGTCGCCATAGGCTCCGACGTGCGCAACCTCAAGAACATCCAGGACGTTGACCTTGCCATCCTGGCCGACGAGCGTAAGACCCTGGAGCGCCTCGAACGCACCGGCACTTCCACCGCCGGTGCGTTCGCAGAGCGCCGCGCTTGCGCGCGCGGGCGCGCCTCCGCGCTGCGGGAGAAGCGGCTGCGTACGGCCCGCGACGTCGAGGCGCAACAGGGAACGGTGAGGCCGTGGCTGCTCCTCGACGCCCTGGACGAGGTGCTGGAAGACCGGGGCGGCGCCTCCGTGATGATGGAGCAGTTCGCTCTGCCCATCGCCAGCATGGCCAGTAAGGACGACCCCGGGCAGAGCACGTACATGTACGTGGCAGGGGGCTCCGAGGGCTACGGAGTCGGAGGCGCCATCGGCCTGAAGCTGGGGGATCCGGAGCGCCGGGTCGTCGGGCTGATCGGGGACGGCTCCCTCTACTACGCAGACTCCGGCCTTTGGACCGCGTCGCACCACGACATCCCTGTGCTCTTCGTGGTGCCCAACAACCGGTCGTACGGCACCGTCGCCGGCTCGTTCGGCGGCGTGGACGGCAACATGACCCGCACAGGTAACTACGCCGGTGTCGTGCTCGAGGGCATGGACCCGTCCAAGATCGCCGAGGCCTTCGGCGTTGAGTCGGAGACCGTCACCGACGAAGACGCCGTCAGAAGCGCCATAGAGGAGGGCCTCCGCGTCGTGGACGACGAGAAACGCCCCTTCCTCCTCGACGTGCGCCTCCCCCTGGGCCTGCCGAAAGGCGGACGCCCCGCCGCCCACTACAGGCTCAGCGCCTAGCCATCTACGCAGCACAGGTATGCCTCGGCATAACCCGGGTAACGGAGGAATTCGAGTAACCGCCACCCTTGTGTGATTGCAATGCAATCATTGATATAATCAGACGACACTGCTTGCGGAGACGCGATGATGGCCAGCATCACAGTCCGTAACCTGGAAGATGGGCTGAAGCGCCGGTTGCGCATTCGAGCCGCGGAGAACGGACGCTCCATGGAACAGGAAGCCCGCGACATCCTGCGCGAGGCGCTACAGCGGGAGACTGCGCCGACCAAGGGTCTCGGAACAGCCATCAACGAGCGATTTAAAAGGCTCGGTGGCGTGGACCTGGAGATTCCTCCTCGGGAACCGATGCGCGAACCGCCCCAGTTCGGCCGAGCTTCAGAGTGACGTTCGTTCTCGATACGAACGTCGTCTCGGAGCTAATGCGGGACCGTCCCCAGCCTGAGGTGCTCCTGTGGGTGAACGATCAGCCTGAAAGCACTTTGTTTGTCACCGCCGTCACCGAGGCCGAGCTCCGCTACGGCGCCGAGATACTATCGGCTGGTCGGCGCCGCGAAAGGCTCCTCGCCGAGATCGAAGAAATGCTTAAGGAAGAGTTCAACGGGCGCATCCTACCCTTCGATAGCCATGCCGCTCGGGCCTATGCCGTGATAGCCGCCACCCGCCGCTCGGCTGGGCATCCCATCAGCCAAGCCGACTGCCAGATCGCGGCGATAGCCCGTTCCCAACGGGCATCTGTCGCCACGAGAGATTCCGAGGGATTCGAAGATTGCGGTATTGACCTGTTGAATCCCTGGGGGGACAGGTGACGGAGCCTCGGCCCGTGCGCAAATCGCAGCCCCTACCTAAGGCCGTCCTCGGGCGCACCGACCTGGAGGTGACCCGGCTCGGCTACGGCGCCGCGTTCCGCAAGAGGATCGGCGAGGAGCACGCCGACCGCCTGCTGAACGAGGTCATCGACGCAGGCGTGAACTTTTTGGACACGTCCAACGACTACTTGGACAGCGAGATCCGAATAGGCCTCGCCCTCTCCCACAGGTACGGCGAGATACACCTGTCCACCAAGTGCGGCTGCACGGAGCGGCGGGAACCGTACCACGTCAACGGCTCGATTCACGAGTGGACCCGCGACAACCTGTACCGGGGCGTCGAGCAGAGCCTGGAGCGCCTCAACCGGGACAGCCTGGAGATGGTGCAGCTCCACAGCCCCACCGTCGAGGAGTGTGAGAGAGGCCGGCTCGTCGAGACTCTCGCGGACATGCGGAGCAGCGGACTGGTCGGGTGGACCGGCATCTCCACCGAGCTGCCACACCTGCCGGTCTTCCTGGAGTGGGATGTGTTCGACTACTTCCAGGTGCCGTACTCGGCGGTGCAGCGGGAGCACGAGCACTGGATCGCCAGGATCGCCGAGGCGGGCGCCGGGGTCGTCGTCCGGGGAGGCGTCCGGCCCGAGGTACCGGGGCGGTGGGCCGCGTTCGAGCGTGCGCGCCTTGCAGCACTGATGGAAGACGGCGAGACCACCTCGTCATTCATGCTCCGCTTTGCCCTGGCCCACCCCGGTATCCATACCCTGATCGTCGGCACCACGAGTGCCGTCCACCTCCAGGAGAACGTCGAGGCCGCGCTCGCAGGCCCCCTGCCCGCCGATGTGTACGCTGAAGCCCGCCGCAGGCTGGACGCCGCCGGCGAAACTCCCGCCCACGTGGGGTAACATAGGCACAGCGAAAACCCAATCTACCGGAGGAGACCATGCTGGACTTCAGCACCGACCTGGGAAAGCGCATCGGCAAGCAGCTAGAGTCCGAGCACACGATCTGGCTCACCACCGTGGGCAGCGACAACACCCCACAGCCGCGGCCCGTCTGGTTCGTGTGGGACAGCGAGACGCTGCTGGTCTACAGCGAGCCCAACACGCACAAGCTTCGCCACATCGAGCGCAGCCCCAGGGTGGCCGTCCACTTCAACACCGACTTCGAAGGCGAGCACGTCGGCGTGCTCACGGGAGACGCCTGGGTCGATCCAAACGCGCCCGCGCCGGACGAAAACCAGGACTACCTCGCTAAGTACAGCCGCGGAATAGCCGCCCTGGGCATGACGCCGGAACAGGTCGCCCGCGACTACAACGTGGCCCTGCGGATAACCCCGACCAAGATGCGCGGCCACTGACCCGGAAGAGCCCCGGCAGCAGGAGGCAACCCATGAACGACCACGAGCGCTACCTGTTCGACCTCAAAGGCTACCTCGTCGTGTCCGAGGCGCTGACCGAGGAGCAGGTGGCCAGGCTCAACAGCGTGCTGGACGAGCGTATCGACGAGTGTCCGTCGGACATGCGCACCCACAGGTTCGTGCCGTTGCTCGACTGGGGCAAGGACTACCGCGACCTCATCGACAACCCGGCTGTTACCCCCTACGTGGCCGAGCTCCTTGGCGACCAGTTCCGGCTGGACCACGTCTACCTCGACATCATCAGGTCGGGCAAGAGGCCGATAGGTACGACGCTGCACGGCGGCGCGACCCCCTTCAAACCCACCCACTACTTCCGCTTCGAGGGCGGGATGATGCATAACGGCCTGTCCGTCGTCGCCTACAACCTGAAGGACGTGGGCCCCAACGACGGCGGTTTCGGGTGCGTGCCCGGCTCCCATAAGAGCAACTACCCCTTCCCTGAGAAGTGGAAGGAGTTGGACGAGCCTGGGCCCCTCGTCGAGCGCGTCACCGGTCCCGCCGGCACCGCCATCATATTCACCGAAGCGCTCACCCACGGCACCCTGCCTTGGACGGGCACCGACGAGCGCCGGACCATCTTCTTCAAGTACAGCCCCAACCCCATCTCATGGTCCGCCCACTACTTCGACCCCGACGACTACGAAGGCCTCACCGACTCCCAACGCGCCATCCTCGAGGGCCCCAACGCCCGCTACCGCTACAGGCACGAACCCAAGGGCACCGTTACGTAAGCGGTCCTGCCTCAAGTTAGTCGACATGGGCAAGTTTGGAACTCAGTCTGATGTGCTAGTCTGGTTGATCCAGAAAAGGTGAACTGAATCCCTTACACCAATTGCGGAGGTGATGACTGCGATGACAGAGAGTACCAGTGAGATGATGGCCAATCAGCTCGTAGAAGACCTAGAAGAACGGTTCCTTAGGATGCGAACGCGATTCTCTGGACGCTCCCTAAAGTCCGATCCTGAAGCCTTCGGAGACAAGTACATAGTCGAGTCAGGCGTCCCCCTCGCCGAGCTCAAGGAGCAGAGAGCCAGCGTGCTGAATGAACTCCGAGCACGTATCGGTCGCTAGATGGAAATTGAGGACGCCCTACAGTCGGTGAAAGACGACCCGGTAGAATGACCCTTTTGGCAACTCTGAGGGAAGACATTATGAAGCTCAAGAGATTCGACGCGACCGATTTTCTCGACAGCGACGAGGCGATGGTCGAATATCTCAACGCGGCGCTGGAAGAGGACGACCCAAGGTATTTCGCCAAAGCCCTCGGCAACGTCACGCGAGCCAAGGGCATGTCCTCCATCGGCAGCCCAGCTAGCGCACCAAGCGCAACGCAGGATACCTGCCGCGGCTAGCCGTCGGGCCGAACGTCCCCTACTCCGGTCCGTCTATCTCACGGAGCCGATCGTACAACTCCCCGCGCGCCGCGTCGACCGGCACGGCTCTCTGCACTACCGCTTCTACCAGAAGCCTGACTCCCTCCGCCTGAACAGTTCCGCATATGTCGTCCAGTGCCCGCCTAGAGAGTAAGTAAAACTCCCCGTCCTGACCCTCCGACGCTACGTATGGCTCCCCGGCGCGTTCCGCGACCCGGTCTAGGACGGGACCGCGGTCCTGCCGCCGAGATAAGCGGCTCCTCGGCTCACGGATGCTCTCACGCAGCAACTTGCGCGCCATGGTCGTTACCCCCACTTCATTCTCCCTGGCGAGAAGGGTGAGCTCGCGCAGGTCGTCATCACCCAGCCGCAAAGACAACATCGCCCTGAGCGGCCTCTTACCAATCACGACCTCTTCCTGCTGGGAGCCATCAGCTCCTTCGTCGATGCCGTGCCGCTGCCAGTAATCCCTGGCCGCCTCTCGTCTACGGTTCTTGTCCTCCTGTGTCATTTCCATACTCCTCGCTACCAGCCACGCCGTGCGGCTAGCCGCCTCTCTCCGATAGTAGCCTGCCGGGCGGTGACCGGGTACCAGAGTCCATCTCCTTCGTCGTCCAGCACGATAGCCAGATACCTGCCTTGGAGCGTCTGTCCTATCGCTAGCAGATAGGGGCCGGACCGCCGCGCATACCGGAATCCCAATACCGCCTGCTGCACCTCTTCGAACGTGACACCGTGTCGCCAGATGTGTTCCTCAGCGCGCTCATCCCACGTCAGTCCCTCGATCAACACCATCGGGGCATCCCCGGATAATTATGCCAGCCGTATCACATTGTATCACATTACTCAGGCCGCAAACCGTCTTTACAACCCCGCCACGTTCCCTTAACGTGACACCCACGACGCGGCGGAGGCACAGATGCGACTCATCCTGGTCGGCTGCGAGTACGTGGGCACTACGACCCTCGCCAACAAGATCGAGCAGTGGGCATCGGAGAACATGGGCGCCCGGCTCAACGACTTCCACTCCCACTGGAAGTACCCCCACATAGCCACGGGAGAGGTCTCCGAGGAGGACCAGCAGCTCCTAATGCAGCTCAGCCCCTCCATGAAGGAGCTCATAGTCCGCACCAACCTGGAGTACCACATGCACCCCCTCTTCTATGACATGGACGACCACTGCATGGTCGGCCACTACATAGAGGAGATGATTTACGCCCCCCTCTACTTCGGCTACGGCGAACCAGGCGGCATCGGCGACAGGACCCTCACCTCCCGCTCCATGGAGCGCTCCATACTCCGGCTCGGCCCCGGCACCACAGTGGTGCACCTCAAGGCCACCCCCGAGACGATCCGCCGCCGCATGAAGGCGGACCCGCACGTGCGCGGGGTGCTTCAGGATGCGGACGTCGAGTACGTGCTGCAGCGCTTCCAGGAGGAGTACGACCGGGCCGTCTACTTCAACCGGCTGGAGCTGGACACCACGGACGCGACCTCTGACGAGACGCTCGCCGAGTGGGTCCGCAAGATGGACCCCTTCTGGACGGAGATCGACCGGCTCAGGCTGCTGACACACCGCAAGGAGGATTGAGCCCAGACATGCCAACGTCACAGGACAGCGCAAGAACCCCAACCGTCGATGTCCACGGCCACATGAGCCGGGCGGAGGTGCAGGACATCGAGGACGAGTTCGACAAGTATTTCCAGTACGGCATGTCGCACAGGGACAACCTTCTCCTGATGGACGCCGTAGGCGTGGACAAGCAGATCATCCACTGCTGCGCCCGCCGCGGCACCGCCTTCCAGTACCTCCACAAGTACGTCGGGCGCGTCATGCGCGAGTACCCGGACCGCTTCGGCGCCATCACCTGCGTGGACGAGAGGAAGCTGCCCCACGACGAGGGCCTGGAGCGGATCCGCAGGGACATTGAGGACTGGGGCTTCAATGCGTGGTGGTTCGCCCCGTGGCCCCCGGAGGAGTTGGTCGCCGCCGGCCTCGACCCCAAGGACTGGGGGGAGCCCAGCCCCTTCTACTACTTCGACCACGAGCGCTACGACCCCATGTGGGAGCTGGTCGAGTCGCTGGGCGTGCCGGCCTGCGTCACTGCGTCGCCCCAGAACTTCACCGGCTTCGCCCCCGCCCTGCTGAACGTCTTGCAAAAGCACCCGGATCTGACTGTCGTCGTGGTCCACGGCATAGACCCGCCTAGCTGCCTGCGGGACGACGGATCCGTCTACATACCAGAGGCCGCCGTCCGTATGGTTGCCGAGCACAATGTCTACATCGAGCTCCTGACCGGCATAGACGTCCAGCGCGGGCAGCCGAACCGGTACGGCCCAAACGACGAGGTCATCAAGGCCTTCTACGACACCTTCGGCCCCTCCCGGCTGATGTGGGGTTCCGAGTTCACAAGCATCGAGCGGCCAACCGTAAAGCAGTACCGCCACCAGTTCGACTACATGAAAGAGCGCTGCCCCTACATGACCGCCGAAGATCTCGCCATGATCCGGGGCGGCAACGCCGTGAAGGCCTACTCGCTCTAGCCCCACGACGCCGCAACAACCTGCTGGGACTGGCTCTTACCTCTTCCCTCGGTTCCGACGGGGGAAGATTGAGATGGAAGTCCCCAAATCTGAACAGTTACCGGAGGCGCCCACTCATATTGGAGTGGGCGCCTCCGTCATAAACTCATCTCCGCCTCATCGCAATCGCCAACCCGGCGGCGCCCATCGTGACGCCTGCAAGGCCCATCACAAGGCCGACAATGCCGAACACCTGGGCGCTGGAAGCGCCGTCGCCAGCCTCCATAGCCGCGTCCTGCGCCTGCTCGGCCGTCGACTGCGCGCCCCCGACCGCGCCCTCGATCTCCCGCACCGTGGGAAGTGCCTGCGGGAAGTGCAGGTCCGTGGCCGACTCTACATTGCTGAACCTACCCGGCCCCGACTCGAACGTCTCGTCGACCGGGTTCCCCTCTATGGCGCCGAAGAACCGCGCCGTATAGACGCCCGGCGCCGTCGGGATCAGGTCGCCGATGTACACCCCCGGCTCACCCAGCACCGGGCGCAGTGGCAGCGTCCTGGACACGCCGGACGCGACGTGCGTCACCTCCACCTGCAGCGTCGGCTCCAGCCCCTCCACGGCTACAGTGCTCTCATGGTGCCCTCCGCCCTCGCCCATCGCGTCACCGTGGGACTCCTCCTCGGACTCCATCGCTCCGTCGCCGCCGGACTCTGCCTTCTTCTCCACCTTCAACTCGATCCCGTTGGCGAGACCCTCCACCGCCGGCTCGTTCCTGAACCCGACGGTAAGCAGGTATTCGCCCACCTCCCTGTCGTCGTGGGCGACCGCGATACCAGCCGCAACGATCAGGCCCGCAACCAGCGCCGCAAGCAAGAGCGGCGCCTTCTTACACAAAGGCAAATGCATAATAAGCTCCTCAGTCCTCGGATGATTGGGGGCGAAACGGCCGCGCGTCCGCCATGGACAATACCCAGCCCGCTCCGAACGGGCCGCGAGACAGTCGCGGGCGTGTTGGATAGAGGAGCTATGCGCGGGGAGGCTGTGTGGGAGGAGTGACGAAGTTCTGCTGAGAGAGAACGCCCTCGCGCGGCAACAGCATGGAGAGCGATTCACCCGGCTCCGGGAACGAGAGGTCCACCGACAGCGCCGACGCGGGCACGTAAGCATGCCCATGCACGGCGCCGCTGTGCGAGGCAAGGAAGACCACGCCCGACGGAGCGCCGTGACTTTGCCCGTCGTGGCCGTCGTCGGCGTGGATATGGACCCCGCCATCACTGTGAGTGTGAGTGACCTCATGCCCGTGCATGTGGTCGTAGAGCACCGCGCCCAGATATAGGTGACCATGCCCCAACTGCCGCCCAGCGTAGTGATGGTCCAGCAGCGGCCCAACCGCCGGCAGCAAAGCCACAGCCGCGACAACGGACATCCCAAAAACCCGACCGGCTGCGCATAACACAAGCGTTGGCGTCATACCCCAATTGTAACCCAACCCTCTTCCCGCACGAGCGGCCCCCGCACCCCTAACTCTGAATAGCTACAACCCCGCCGACCGCTGCCGCCCCGATGGTACAATCGCCGCAACTATGGACCCCCTTACCGAATCCCATCTCAGCTCCCTGATCGAGGAACTTCACCTACTGGAAGCCCTACCCGCGACGCGCCCTGAGACCCGTTCCGACCTGCGGGCTCTGAGACTCTCCATCCCCCGGCCCCAGCCCAACGACCCCACGCAAGAAGCGCGCCGCGACCTCACCGACTACCCACCCTCAACTGCCTTGGCAGCAGCAGCCCGCGCCGCCGCCACCCTCGACCTCCTGGAGAGCACACGACACCCAGGCGGCTCTCCGCTGGATGCCGAGTGGCTCTCCCAAGCCCGCCGCGTTCTCACCAGTGCCAGGAACGCCGCTGCAAGCCAAGTCCGCGCAAACATAGCCGACCGCATCTCCGGCCTCTACATCATCGTCGACCCCGAGGCCACACGGGGCCGTCCCGTGCTCGAGGTTGCCGAAGCGACGCTCCGAGGCGGCGCAAACGTCATCCAGCTACGCGACAAGCTCAACGACACCGGCCACGTCCTCACGACGGCCCGCGGCCTTCAGGAGCTATGCGCCAGCCACGGTGCCCTCTTCATCATGAACGACGACGCTGCCGTGGCCCTCGCCAGCGGTGCCCACGGCCTCCACGTGGGCCAGACCGACCTGCCCGTCCCCGACGCTCGGCGCATCCTCTCCGACGCCCAGATCGTGGGCCGTTCCAACAACGGCGTGGAGGAGGCCCTGGAGTCGCAGGCCGCCAGCGCCGACTACCTCGCCGTGGGAGCCGTCTACGCCACCGCGACCATGGGCAAGAGCGCCCGCAAGGCCGTCGGCCCTGAAATGATCGCCGCCGTAAAGGCCGCCGTCTCCCAGCCCGTCGTCGCCATAGGCGGAATAGACCGCAGTAATGTCGCCGAAGTCGTGCGCGCCGGCGCCGACTGCGTCTGCGTCGTCAGCGCCGTCACGATGGCCGACTCCCCCGAGGACGCTGCCAGGTCCATCGTGCACGCCATCCAGAGTGCCCGCGCCTAGCAAGTGCACTAACAGCATGCTGAAGAACGGGGTGTGCAGAGGGGCAGAGCCCCTTTGCCGGGAGTCTGAGTATGTCCCTCAGATACAATTCTCTCCCCCTTCCTGGCTGGGAAGGGGCTGAAAGAAAGTCCGGAAGAGTTTTTCCGTAGTCTGCCAAGCCAAGGAGTCCGCAGTGACCCAAGACCACAGCGAGCAGCTAGCCAGCATCGGCGAGAGGGCCCTCGACGCCTTCACCGACGCCCACTCCGCCCGCGAGGAGGCCCTCAGGCTCTCCCGCGAGGTAGTCAGGACCTCCGCCAACGCCATCAGGGCCGCCCACCGGGGCGAGCTCGATCGGGCCAAGGCCCTACTGGAGGACGCATCCGGCCTCGTGGCGCGAATCGCTGAGCGGCTCGCAGGCCACCCCGCCATCTTCTACGCCGGCTACGTAGAGGACGCCCACAAGGAGTACGCCGAAGCCTACGCCGCGCTCGCCTTCACCGGCGGCGCCCCCTTGCCTGGCCCCGAAGACCTGGGCGTGGGCGCCGCCTCCTACATGAACGGCCTCGCAGAGGCCGCCAGCGAGCTTAGGCGCTACATCCTGGACTCCCTCAGGCGCGACGACTTCTCCCGCTGCGAAGACCTCCTGGGCACCATGGACGAGGTCTACTCCTTACTCGTCACCATAGACTACCCGGACGCCCTCACCCGAGGCCTGAGGCGCAACACAGACATGCTCCGAGGCGTCCTCGAACGCACCCGCGGCGACCTCACCCTCGCCCTCCGCCAGCGCCGCCTCGAAGAACGTCTCTCCCGCTTCCAGGACCAAACTGGCGACGGCGGCGCGTAGCTGGTCCGCCTGCACTACCATCGCAAGCCCGCAGGAGCGCCGGCCATGACCAAGCCCACCGAGCTGAACACAGAGCGGCTTCTGCTCAGACCCTTCAGGCTGTCGGACATCGACGACGTGCTCGACTACGCCAGCGATCCTGACTGGGCTGCGTTCTACCCACGGCCGTACGACCGGGGATCTACCGAATACATGGTCGCGCAGGCGGTGCTGTCACCCTGGGACAAGAAAGCCGAGTTCGCCATCGTATTCGAGGGCCGTGTAGTAGGCCTTGTTGAGCTGACCGTCGACCCGAAGAACCAGACGACCGAGCTGGGGTACAGCCTGCTGCGGGAGCAGTGGGCCCAGGCAGCCGACACCCTATGAATCGAACTACCTCTTTCCCATCGCGCTCGTCGGGTTTGACAACCCCGAAAGCCATCAATAGACTCGCGACCGTCGGCTGCCATCCCCGTGGAGGTCCTCTTCCAGCCGTGACCCAGCGCCTCCGTAACCTGTCGATGGGCGAGTACTTCCTCCGCAAGTACGGGCGGACTCCTCGCCCCCTGGCGTTCGACGCCTCCACCCCTGGGGAGTTCGAGGCGTGGAAAAGCGAGTTCCGGGAGGTCGTGACACGTTGCCTGGGGCCGTTTCCCGACCCCGTCGATCCCCATCCCGATGTGATCGAGGTCGTCGACGAGGGTGCATACCGGCGCGAAAAGGTCATCTTTGACTCCGAGCCGGACATGTCCGTGGTCGCCTACGTTCTCGTGCCCAACGACCTTGCGCCGTCCGAGCGCCGCCCCGCCATCCTGGCCGCTCACGGCCACGGCGGCGGCAAGGACGACGTGTGCGGCATCGGCCACGGCGAGGCCGAGCGGGTCAACCGCATCGCCGCCCTCAACTACGACTACGCCCGCCAATTCGCCCTGCGCGGATACGTCGTGATCGCACCGGACTGGCGCGCCTTCGGCGAGCGCAGGGCAGGAGGCTCCGCGCCAAACAGGGACGTCTGCGATCTGCTCCAGGACAAGACGCTCCTATTCGGGGACAATCTGCTCACTCTGAACGTCTGGGACGCCCGTTGCGCCGTCAGCTACCTGCAGTCGCGCCCGGAAGTCGATCCGGACCGCATCGGCTGCGCGGGGCTCTCCTACGGCGGGACCATGACGCTGTTTGCCACGGTCCTTGACGAACGCATCAAGTGCGCCGTGATCAGCGGATACCTGAACCGGTTCGAGTCATTCGCGCTCAACAGGGGCAACTTCTGCGGCGCCCAGCTCCCCCTGGGCCTACTCAAGTACGGAGAGATGGAAGACGTCGCCTGCCTGATCGCGCCCAGACCGCTGCTAATCGAGTCGGCTACGGGCGACAGCGGCTTCCCCATCGAGGCAAGCAGACGGGCGTCGGACACGGTCCGCCGCGCCTACGCCGCTGCCGGAGTACCCCAGCGCTTCGATGTCGATGAGTTCGATGGATCACACGAGTGGAGCGGCGCCAAGGCATACGACTGGATGGCCCGATGGCTCTAACAGGTCGTAGGAACCGCCAAGACTACTTCTCTCCCCCTGCGAAGACCTCCTCGGCACCATGGACGACGTCTACTCCCTGCTCGTCACAATAGACTACCCCGACGCCCTCACCCGCAGCCTCAGGCGCAACACCGACATGCTCCGCAGCGTCCCCGAGCGCACCCGAGGCTACCTAACCCGCGCCCCCCGCCAACGCCGCCCAGAAGAACGCCTCTCCCGCCTCCAGAACCACACTGGCAACGACGGCCCGTAGCTGGCCCGTCTGACGAACGACCGATGTCAACGTGCCATCTCTGGCGGCCCACCTCACTACCATCGCAAGCCCGCAGGAGCGCCGCCCATGGCCAAGCACACCGAGCTGAGCACAGAGCGTCTTCTGCTCGCGCCCTTCAGACTGTTCTCGATCACAACCCGGGGCGACCTCACCATGGTCCTCCGCCAGCGCCGCCTCGAAGACCGCCTCTCCCGCCTCCAGGACCAAGGCTGATGACCAACACGGTGGGAACCTCCGCCATCGCCGTCTTCGCGCACGTACTGATAGGTGCCGCCGCTGATGAAGTTCAGCCGTTCCTCGAACGGAACCTACGCCGCCCTCAGCAGGTGTCTCCCTAGAAGCGATCCAATGTTTAACTTGAAGCCAAAGCCCTCTGCCGCCCCGTGGACAGAATGCATTTACAGCCACCATAATGTCATCTTCCACCAACCTTGAGTACAATCAGCCCTGAGAGCCGTAGCACCTGACCAGAGGATGACACATGCGAATCACCAGCGTACATCTGAGGAATTACAAGCGTTTCACCGATCTTAAACTCACTGACATCCCTCAAGCAGCTCGCCTGGTGGTCATGGTCGGGCCAAACGGGTCGGGTAAGTCTTCAGTCTTTGATGCCTTCCTCCTCAAATCACATTCGCAGAGAACCAATTTGCGACTACGAGACGGCATCTATGAAGGCTATCTCATTAAGGACGAAACCGCAGGTACTCGCCCTCAAAATACTAATGAGGTCGCTAAATCGGTTCAAATCAATCTCAATACGGAAGTCGACGAATGGTCGAAGGTTTTTATCATTCGCTCTCCTTATAGGCATGA
Organism: Dehalococcoidia bacterium; assembly: GCA_965262055.1. Taxonomy (GTDB): domain Bacteria; phylum Chloroflexota; class Dehalococcoidia; order Lucifugimonadales. The sequence continues at coordinate 2,637,175 of CBDHEI010000002.1, read as the reverse complement.
AGCAGATTTTTCAAACACCAATCTCGGGCCTGTCAAACCCGCATATGAATCTCGTCGCTTCCAGCGCATCATCGATCAAGATCAAGCCGTATCAGACAACTTTAATAGACTAGGTCGTAGTGCATTGCATGGCGCTCTGAAGACTGAGCCTGACGACAAGTCCCTAGGCCAATTCCGCAAAGATACTCTGGAAGAGATAAAGTTGGCATTAGAGAATCTGTTTGAGGAGCCCACCCTTAGTCTTCAGGATTTGGGTACGGGCGTAGACTCCGGAGCCTTCCGTTTCAAGAAAGGAGCCATTGAAGACTTCCACTACAAGAACTTGTCTGGCGGCGAGAAAGCCGCGTTCGACCTGCTTCTCGACATATTCGTCAAACGGAGCGAGTACACGGATGCCATCTACTGCATAGATGAGCCTGAATCCCATGTTGCATCCGCAATTCATGGACGCCTTCTTGAAGCAATGCTCGATTTGATCCCAGACGAGAGTCAATTGTGGGTCGCCACTCATTCCACTGGTTTTGTTCGCAAAGCAGTAGAACTGAATGGAGATAATGATAATGTAGCGTTCTTGGACTTCTCAGGACATGATTTCGATAAACCCGTGTGCTTGACTCCTACTATTCCGAATCAACGTTTCTTCCGCAAGATGTACGATGTTCTGCAAGATGATCTTGCTGGTCTAGTAGCGCCAGCTTGCATAGTTCTGTGTGAGGGGACCGAGGCCACGGACGCGAAAATCTACAATGGAGTCTTTGAAGAGTCCCATCCCGATGTTCTGTTCATTTCACGTGGTGGCTCCAATGATGTCGAGAAGGGTGAGATGATTCCCGTCTTGGAGACCGTAGTCCCTAAGGTTAGAGTCTGGCGACTGATTGATCGAGACGATATGCCTGATGGGGTTAGAGAAGAATCAATCGGCAGAGGTATACGGGTATTGCGGCGGCGAGAAATAGAGAACTATCTTTGGGATAAAGCGGTCGTTCGTAAGGCTCTTCAGAATGTCGGTGCGGAAGATAGTGTTATCGATAGTATCCTTGAAGCATATCCTTTCCCTAACCCTAGGGAAGATGACATGAAAAAGTGTAACCACCTACAAGTCTTATTTGAGAAGATTCGAAATGCAGAAGGAGTATCGTTGCCGGGTAGAAACCGCAAAGAGTTCGCCATCGCACACTTAGCAAGGGCACTCCGTGAAACGGAAGAGGTTTACCAAGAGTTACACGAGGACGTTTTCGCTGCGGACATCGCATAGCCCCCAGCTCTCTTGCTAGGAAGGGAGCTCCCGTTGCTTCGACCCATGAATGGATGGCTCGCTGGCCAGTAGTATCCTCAACCTGGCTACGGATGCGACGGCGTCTTCGCCAAGACCGAGTAGGTCCCGCACAACGCGCTAATCCATCTCAATTATTACTCCGCCCTTTACAGCCGGCCGCTTAAACGGACATTTTCCCTGAACAGCGACACCGTGCCAGCACCATTCAACGCTGTCCTCCATCAACCGCGCGTGGCAATCCAGACAACATGATGTGCGCCTCCCTTGCGGCTGCTTCCACCACGCGCCCGCACCTTGACTTCATCCGCCTCGAAACCGGCACGGCGCAAACGTCTGACGAATGGCGGTTGAGAACCGGCAGACCATATCGCCAATACCCCGCCGCGCCGCAACGCCGCGTAGGCGGCGGTCAGCCCCGGCAGGCTGTAAAGCCAGTTGTTGCCCTTTCGGACCATCGCCTCCGCGCCATTGTCGACATCAAGCATGATGGCATCGTAGTCACCTCTGGCAGCCGTTATCAACTGGACAACGTCGGCTTCATGGAGTTCAGTCCGGCGGTCGTCAAGAGGTCGGCCGGCCAAATCGGCAAGCACTCCCCGGTTCCATTCAACCACGGCTGGCACCAGCTCCGCGACCACCACCCGGGCATCCTCGCCAAGGATGTCCAGCGCCGTTCTCACCGAGTAGCCCATTCCCAGACCGCCAATCAGAACACGGGCCCTCGGCCGTTTTGCCAAGTTCTGACAGCCCAGTCTGGCCATGGGTTCTTCTAACCCATAAACCCGACTGTTCATGAGTTCCAGGTTATCCGCTCTGAGCGAGAACTCAGAGTCACGTTGGTACAAAACGAGCTCCGCTCCTCCGCCAGGGGTTTGGGCCCGGCCGATCAACTGCCAAGGTTTCATTGATACCTCACCATCATGTCTGGAGCAGCCCGGGGCAATACCCTAGGCGGGATCCGATTCCGTGAACCACTGGATCACCCGGGCGATCTCTTCAGGTCTGTTTCAGGACGATGATCCATCTCCCGCAGTCCCTCTCCCGGATGCCGGAATCGTTCCCGGGGGGGGGCCAAAGGTTTGCTCTCTGTTCCTGAGCAGGGCGCCGCACATGGGTTTCCCGACTAATATATCAAAATGACGCAAATCGTTTGCGGCGTGCGCGAGGACATCCACCCTCTCATTCAGCAGCACCGGCGCGACGGCGGCCCACGGACCCGCATCGCTTTGGCTTAGCCGTCTGCCCCGTCAATCTAGGACCTACAGCGCACCAACCACCACCGATCCGCTCCCAAAGTCGGAAGCGTCCCTGCTTCCATACCCCTAGACTGCCTCGCCAAAGCCCCGATTTCCTAACCAGGACAATACCCCGTCATGGCTAGGCGACAGACTTATCATGAGAATGCCAAAATCCCGTCAATCCTGATTCAGACAATCCCTCACTCACCAAGCATTACATCGGCCCTGGGCAATCCTACGACTGACAACCGCTGCTTGACCCTCGCGAACGCCCGTGCTACTATACCCCCATGCACCGACTCCCCCATACCCCCACCGCCACTCCCAACGCCCCCAGAAGCCCCCGAAAGCCTGCCCCATTTCACCTCAAATGCCTTCGTCTGGCGTCCACTTGTGCCTCATATGCGTTCCAATCCTTCCCCAAAGTGCCCGTGCCTCAGCTACGAAACAGGGCGATATGGAACAGTTTGAAACGATTTATCGGGGGCAGGCCCCCGATCCCACCCTTCAAGCCCCTCGTCCAAAGCCGGCGTGGACTTGAGAAAGGCGGTTCGTCTTGACTGCCATATACCCCTGTGGTAGCTTGACGCCGCATCGCTACGAGCGCCAGCACGGGTCTCCCCGAAGCGGGAGACCTTCTTATGGAGACGCCCTTTGACCATACTCTACCTCGCCATCGCCGCAGGGATCACCGGCCTCGGTTTCGCTTTCGCCCTCACCCTCTACATCCTGCGCCAGGACAAGGGCGACGAGACCGTCCAGTTCATAGGACGCGCCATACAGGAGGGCGCCAACGCCTTCCTCAGGCGGGAGTACATCTTCCTCGCCGGCTTCGTCATCGTCGTAGTGATCATCCTGGCCCTGTTCATCGACTACGACGTCCTGGATAGGGTAGGAAGAAGCGAGGAACGCTCCTTCCCCAGCACCGCGGTAGCCTACCTCGCCGGCGCCGTCGGCTCCGCCCTCGCCGGGTTCATCGGCATGAGCATCGCGGTCAGGGCCAACACCCGCACCGCCGTCAAGGCCCAGATCGGCCTCAACCCGGCCCTCCGAGTGGCCTTCAGCAGCGGCGCCGTCATGGGCGTCTCGGTGGTCGGCATCGGCCTCATCGGCGTTACCGTCCTCTACTGGATATTCAAGGACGTGGGCATCATCGCCGGCTTCGGCATGGGCGCGTCCTCCATAGCCCTGTTCGCCAGGGTGGGCGGCGGCATCTTCACCAAAGCCGCCGACGTTGGCGCCGACCTCGTGGGCAAAATAGAGGCCGGCATACCCGAGGACGACCCCCGCAACCCCGGAACCATAGCCGACAACGTCGGCGACAACGTCGGCGATGTGGCCGGCATGGGTGCCGACCTGTTCGAGTCCTACGTCGGCTCCATCATTGCCACCATCGCGCTCGCCGCCTCCGGCGCGTTGTTCCTGCTGGAGGAGACGGCCCTCAGCACCTCCGTGCAGACGCAGTTCGAATCCCTGAAGGGAATGGTGGGCGTCAACGACATAAGCTCTAACTTCGAGGCCTCCATCTTCCTGCTCCCTATCCTGGTGGCGGCCACCGGCCTGTTCGCCTCCATCCTGGGAACGTTCCTGGTCCGCACCGGGGAGGGCGCCAGCATGGGCCGCCTGCTCTGGTCGCTCCGAATCGGGATATTCGGCGCCGGGGTGCTGGTGCTCATAGGCGCCGTAATCGCCATCTCGGTGCTGGAGCTCCCGTTCTCCCTCTTCTGGGTCATCGTCGTCGGACTGGTCGCCGGACAGGTGATCGGGACCGCCTCCGAGATCTATACCTCCTACGAGTTCAGGTTCACCAAGGACATAGCGAAGCAGGCCGAGACTGGGCCGGCGACGGTCATCATCGCCGGGATGGGACTGGGCATGCTCAGCACCCTGATCCCGGGCATCGTGGTGGTCGTATCGATGTGGATGGCCAACGAGCTGGCCGGCGTCTACGGCGTCGCCCTGGCCGCCGTGGGGATGCTGTCCACCCTTGGGATCACCCTGGCGACGGACGCCTACGGGCCCGTCGCCGACAACGCCGGCGGCATCGCCGAGCAGGCGCACATGCCCCCGGAGGTGCGCGAGCGCACGGACGCGCTCGACTCGCTCGGGAACACGACCGCGGCCACCGGCAAGGGCTTTGCCATCGGCTCGGCGGTCCTGACGGCCCTTGCCCTCATGGCCGCCTACGCGCAGGTGGCCAACGTCGACGTCTTCGACTTGAGGGACACGAACGTGCTGATGGGCCTGATCATCGGCAGCATGATGCCCTTCCTGTTCGCGGCGCTGACCATGCAAGCCGTGGGCAAGACTGCCGCCGCGATGGTCACGGAGATACGACGGCAGTTCCGAGAGATCGCCGGCCTGATGGAAGGTACGGCCGAGGCAGACTACGCCCGGGCGGTAGACATAAGCACCAAGGGCGCCATGAGAGAGATGGTGCTGCCGGGCCTGATCGCCATAATCGCGCCCGTGGCCGTGGGCGCCATACTGGGCCCCGAAGCCCTCGGCGGGCTGCTCATAGGCGCCATAGCCACCGGCTTCCTGCTGGCCATCATGATGGCCAACGCGGGCGGCGCCTGGGACAACGCCAAGAAGTACATCGAGGCCGGACACCTGGGCGGCAAGGGCTCCGATGCCCACGCCGCCGCCGTTGTGGGCGACACCGTGGGCGACCCCTTCAAGGACACCTCCGGCCCCGCCCTCAACATCCTGATCAAGCTAATGTCCATCGTCGCCCTCGTCTTCGCCCCCCTGTTCCTGTAAAATGGCTTGTGTCGGCGAAGAATGCGGTCCGAGAAGAAGGCGAACGGTAGGGTGAAGTGACACCGGAGCTCATCGGCATCATAGCGCTGTTCGGCTCCATCGTAGCCTTGGCAGTAGCGTTGTTCGGGTCGCTCAAGTGGGTCCACGACCGCTTGGACAACCGCCTCGACAACATGGGAAAACAGATAGACAAGCGCTTCGACGACGTGGAAAGGCGCATGGACAGCCGCTTCGATAGCATGGATAGACGATTCGAGCGGGTCGAAGCCGATATCTCTAGTCTCAAGGAAGGCTTGGCCCGGCTCGAAGGCATGTTCGAGGGAGCGTTCGAGCGGATACCTAGGACACGTCCGGAGACTCCCGAAGAGGGCAGCAGCGTCGCTGCTCCAAGCGGTGGTCGCGTAGGATAGTTTCCATCTCAGACATCGTGTCTCCGCTCGGCATTCGGCGCCAACCGGTCACAGTGGCAACCCGCGCATTCCTCTCCTCTCTGAAGACCTGTCTGCGGGAGACCTCGTCATCCGGGCCTAAGGCCCCGCAGGAGAAGCCCTAAATGTTCGCCCATGTGATGCGCCTGACCCTTTGGGAGTGGTTCAAACTCCGCGGACGCTGGATGCCGTGGATCATGCTGGCCATCGCCGTCGTCCTCGCACAACTAGGCATGTGGTTCGCCTACGCGGCGTACCACAACCAGACTCTGCAGGAGCTCACTTCTGGAGGAAGCAGCTCTTTCGGAGTGAGCGAGGAAGTGGACGGCGAGACCATAGACATAAATGTGTCGTGCATAAGTCTCGCAAACGAGGGCCTGCCCCCGGAGCTTGATACGCTCCCCGAGGAGATGCGGACCCAGATACTGGAAGACATTGAGAAGTTCCGCGACCAGAGCTGCGCCGATACCGCCCTGCGCGAAGACCTGCGCAAGGCGTTCACCATCCCGCACTCCATCGCCGGTACCTTCACGGGACTTGTAGGCTTCGCCCCGATCCTCATCCTCATCCTCGCCGCGTCGATCATGGGAACCGAATACGGCTGGGGCACGCTCAGAACGACTCTGACCCGCGGCACAGGCCGCTGGCAGCTACTCGCCTCCAAGCTGGTCCTCGTGCTACTGGCCTGCGCCGCCGGCTTCATCATCGTGGCCGTTCTCGTCGCCGTCGCCAGCCTGATAGCCGCGGTCATCCCACCCGACGAAGTCAACAGGCTCGACGCCGCGGGAAAGTGGTCCGACATAGCCCTGAACTTCGTCAAGGCCGTCTACGCCCTCGCCCCATACATCGCGCTGGGAACCTTCCTGGCCGTGCTTGCGCAGTCGTCCGCCGCCGGCATCTCGATCGCCTTGGGGTACTACGTCATCGAGCTTATAGCCTCCCCCCTCCTGAACATCACCAGTTGGGGCGAGAATATCGCGGACTTCCTCCTAGGCAATAACGTGAACGAATGGATGCAGTCCGCAGTCGTAGAAGTGGAGATCTCGAGCGCCAGCTCCGCTGCCAATCAGCCCGACACCCTCCAGGCCTTCTTGGTCATTCTGGCGTACACAGCCGTGCTCTGCGCAGCCGCCTTCTGGATATTCCTCCGCAGGGACATCGCCGGCGCCAGGGGCGACTGACCTATCTACCCGAGCACCTCGTACCCCTCAGCCTCGAAGTCCGCGTCGTAGGCCAGCGCCGCCGAAGTGTCCAGGATGATCACTCGGCGAAGTCCTCGGCCAACGCCTCGTCGTGACGCTCTGACAGCAGGCGAGGCCCCTTGGAATCGGACCGGCCCGACCCTATGAAGGTGAAGCCTTCCAGCCCTGCCGGACGACCGGACGGGGACGTAAGGCACTGCGTCACGGCCTCTCTGATAACGGCGTCCAGCGACTTGTTCTCCGCAGAGGCCCTCCGTTTGGCCAGTACATAGGTTGCCTCGTCCAGTTGTACCCGTGTGCGCTTCATCTCCATTGGCTCCAACCCTGATGTTGACTACAGTATGCCCATCACACTTACATGCTATCGTACCCAAGCCTAGGACTTTGAGGGGCGTTCTCCGCACCACAGCCGAGCGGAGCTACCTTCGTCCGGTTCTTTGACTTCCTTCAACCTTCCTTGCTACCCTGCCCTAACTTCGACCACCCGAGGCTACAATGACAGACACGGCATCTAAGGTAGACCTGACCACCCTAACGTCGCTGTGCAAGCGGCGCGGCTTCCTGTTCCAGAGCAGCGAGATATACGGCGGCCTAGCCAGCACCTGGGACTACGGACCCCTGGGCGTCGAGCTCAAGAACAACGTCAAGAGCGCCTGGTGGAAGCACTTCGTCTGGGGCCGCAACGACATGGTCGGCCTGGACGCCTCCATCCTGATGCATCCGGACGTGTGGCGGGCCAGCGGCCACGCCGACCACTTCTCGGACCCGCTCGTCGAGTGCCGGAATTGCCACATGCGCTGGCGCGAGGACCAGCTCGAAGAGCGCGGCTGCCCCAACTGCGGCGGCGAGCTCACCGAGCCTCGTCACTTCAACCAGATGCTCACCACCAGCCTCGGACCCGTCCAGGACGACAGCAGCCTTACCTTCCTCAGGCCTGAGACCGCCCAGGGCATCTTCGTAAACTTCAACAACGTCGTCACCGCCACCCGCCGCAGGCCCCCCTTCGGCATCGCGCAGATCGGCAAGGCCTTCCGCAACGAGATCACCACCGGCAACTTCATATTCCGCACCCGCGAGTTCGAGATGATGGAGATCGAGTTTTTCGTGGAGCCCGGTCAGGACGAGGAGTGGCACGAGACGTGGGTCCGGGAGTGCGTGAGCTGGTACTCCACGCTCGGTATCCACGAGGACCGCCTGCGCCTGCGGCCACACGACCCCGACGAGCTCTCCCACTACTCGAAAGCCACCACGGACGTCGAGTACCGCTTCCCATGGGGCTGGGCGGAGATCCAGGGCATCGCTAACCGCACCGACTTCGACCTGCGCGCCCACTCGGACCGCAGCGGTGAGGCCCTGGCCTACTTCGACGACACCACCCGCGAGCACGTCACCCCATTCGTGATCGAACCGTCCGCAGGCGTAGACCGCGCCGTCATGTCTTTCTTGGTGGACGCCTACACCGAGGAGGAGACCGTCGGCGCTAGGGGCAAGCCTGAGACCCGCGTGGTCCTCAAGCTCCACCCCGCGCTTGCGCCCGTCAAGGTCGCCATCCTCCCGCTCAGTCGCAACGAGCGCCTCGCGCCCACCGCCCGCGAGGTCCACGACCTCGTCCGGCGCTCCGGCGCCATCAACGGCCTCGTCCAGTACGACGACGCACAGAGCATCGGCCGACGCTACCGCCGCCAGGACGAAGTAGGCACCCCCCTCTGCGTCACCGTAGACTTCGACACCCTCGACGACCACGCCGTCACCATCCGCGACCGCGACACCATGGCCCAGGACCGGGTGCCATTAGCCAGCCTAGTCGAGGAGCTGCGCGGGAGGGTCTTGACTTGATGTATCGCAAACTATACTTTAATTGAGAACCCAATGCCGACAGTGGTTGTAGAAGGGCCGTTCCGGTTCAGGATACACACCAACGAGTTGCCGTACGAGCCTCCCCATGTGCATGTATATGTTGGCAGCGAGAGCCTATGTCGCATCGGGTTGTATGGAGGAGAGTTCATGGACTCCCCTCCGGTTGGTGTCCGACGCGCCATCAGGGATGCCTATCGCAAACATGCCGTCGAGATAGTGTGTACATGGGAGCGTATACACGGAAGGCGGTAAGTGACTATTCTTGAAACGATGGTGAAGAACGCCGCCCGGTTGATGAACTCTGCGCGCGTACTTGCAGATGGCGTCGAAATCACGTTCGCCGATGGACGCGCCGGGGTGATCCCGTTCGGTGACATCCGTGGAATCAACGGCAAGCAGATTGCGGGCGTCGAGCTGCCCAGCCCCCACGAGCTCGTCCTCCTACCGGCTGAGGGCGAGCCTGTGGACATCCCCTGGGACTTCGCCCGCCACTACTGCGACCCCTCCTACCGAGCCGGGGCGGAAGCCACGGCGGCCCATGGCAAAAGTGCCATGGGCCGCCGTGTCCGCAGCCTCCGCAAGGAGGCGCGCATGACACAGGAGCAACTCGCCGGCGCGGCAAAGATCAGCCGCGTAACGCTCGTCCGCATCGAGAACGGCGAGCAGCTACCCCGGCTCGAGACCCTCACATCCCTAGCCAACGCCCTAAGACGTCCGGCATCCCAGTTGCTGATAGACAATGAAGTGTAACCTGGGACACTGGCGAGCTAGACCCGTCACACAGTGTCCGGTATGACCGGATCATACGCCGCCAGCTTGCCTTGAACGACGCAGAGATGGTCAGCATCCGCAGACCTGTGCTCGTCTCGGTAGGCGTGGACGCCGAGCAGCCGCCGGGGTCTTAACCCGAATCCACCGATGGACGGCGTGAGGACAGCGAAAGGGGGGTGAGGGAGCTGCAGGCGAGATGGCCTGGGCTCCATTGGGGTAGATGGGAGGGCGGCGGACGGTCTTCAGTTGCCGCACAGGGTCCCTATGGCCGTCTGCGGGGACTGCGATGCGCGGGATGGTGAGAGAATACACAGCAGGGAACTCTCGCGGGCCAGGGTGGCGCGAGTTTGCGGGGACCTTCGGTTGTGCGGTGGGTAGCTCGGTCACCGACGGCGCCGTCAGGCAGGCAATGGCAGGGCTCGCAATCGAGCCAGGGCGCGACTGACCTTCTCCTGCCACGGCCAGTTCTTGGGAAGATGGAGGGTGAGGCGGCGGGCCGAGCGGGTGATTCGTCCGGCGAGGGAGAAGAACCGCCGCCGGAGGGTCTTGGTGGTCACGGTCTGCTCACCCAGGCCGATGCGGGCTGTCCAGCGGGCCAGGTTGTGGGCCATCACCTGGACCGCCAGCCAGGCGGCGTTGGCGGCGAAGCGGCCCGAGGGGAGATGGTTGAGTCCGACGCCGTACTTCAGGTCTCGGATGGCATTCTCGATCTCGGCGTGGCGGCGGTGGTCGGCCTCCAGTTCCAGGGTCTCCCCGTCCCGGTCGGTGATGAAGCCGTGATAGCTGTAGGTGGCGAAGAGGGCCAGTTGGGAACCGGGCGTGGGCTTCACCCGCCGCACGATGAGCCGTACCGGCGCGGCGTCGGGCTCACTCTGGAAGGGGGTATAGGTAATCTCGGCCACATCGGCGGCGCCGTCCATCCAGTAGGGAACCGGCGTCCAGGCATCCTCGGGTATCGCCTCGATGAGATTGTGCAGGCTTTTGTGCTGGCGGATGGCGATGGAGAAGCGCACGTCCAGCTTGCGGCAGACGGCGACCACGCTATGGGTGTAGAAGCCGCTGTCGGCCCGCACTGTGAGTTGTCCCCTGGCCCCGCCGTAGCGCACCCGCCCCACCGTTTCCCGCAGGAAGTGGGCGGCGCCGCGGGCGGTGTTGGCGCGGCCCTCACGCAGCCGGGCCATCAGCACGTCGCCGGTTCCGGCGGCAATGGCCAGCAGCGGGTGATAGCCCCGCTTGCCGGTATAGCCGTGGTGGCGGGCGCCCTCCTTGGCCAGTCCGTAGGTCTCGCAGATCGTCGAATCAAGGTCGATGGTGAACGGTGCGTCGCTGGGTCCGGCCCCAGCCGCCCAGGCCTGGGCCAGCAGCTCCCGGCTCACCCGGTCCAGTTGACGGACGTGGCCCCAGCGAAAACTGCGCAGGAAGGTGCCCAGGGTGGATGGCGCCTTGATCGTGCCGCCCAGGATGCGAGCCGTCCCACCGGCGCGCAGCGCATCGGCGTCGTCGATGCAGTCGCCGCCAGCCAGCGCGGAAGCGACCAGCGTCAGTATCTTGTCCCCCGTGTTGGCCCGCCCCGGCGCGACGCCCAGATCGAGGTGATGGTCGACGAGTTCCCGCAGGCCCAGGTGCTGGGCGAGGGTGGCCGGAAGGAGCAGCCCGGCATTGCCCACCAGGCGGTGGTCGTCGAAAGAGACACGGATGCGGTCGGGGTGGTTGCGTGGTAGCATCTATTGGGTGCTCCTTGTTCTGGGGTCGGTTTGCTGTTACAAAACCATTATCCCAGATTCATGGGGCACCCTCTCGCTTCTTCAAGGGCTGTCCCCAAGGCCCTCCTTCGGTGGATTCGGGCTTAAGGTCAACACGGTTTCCCACGAGATGGAGCCAACACCGGCCATTGAGTACACCGCCCGGCATCTAGACTAGCGCCATGCCCGCAACCGCTCTCCATACAGACATCCCTATCGCGCTGTACCTGCACGTCCCGTTCTGCGAGACCAAGTGCCCGTACTGCGACTTCAACACCTATGCTGGTATAGAGCCGCTGATGCCCGGCTACGCCGAGGCGCTGCAGCGCGAGATCGGCCTCTGGGGCAGGCTGACGGGCCGCGCGCCGGTCGGCACCGTCTTCTTCGGTGGAGGCACGCCGTCCTACCTCCCCGCTGATGACATCCGCGCCGTGATGGCCTCGGTCGGAGACGCCTTCGCACTGGACCCGAATGCCGAGACCACCCTGGAAGCCAACCCCGACGACCTCCACGACGCAAAGCTCGCCGCCTGGCTGGAGTGCGGCTTCAACCGGATCAGCATCGGCGTCCAGTCCTTCGACGACCGCCACCTGACCGCCTTGGGACGCCGCCACGACGCGGCCCAAGCTAGTGACGCGGTGAAGGCTGCCAGAAGCGCGGGCTTCGCGAACCTCAGCATCGACCTGATGTACGGCCTCCCGGACCAGACCCTCGTCGAGTGGCAGGCGACACTGGAGCAGGCGTTGGAGCTCGAACCCGAGCACCTGTCCACCTACTGCCTTACGCTGGAGACCGGCACGCCGATGCACCGGCGCGTAGAGCTCGGCCAGGTCGCCGAGCCCGACCCCGACCTGGCAGCCGACATGTACGAGCACATCGAGAGCGTCATGGAGGCCGCCGGCTACCGCCACTACGAGATCTCCAACTGGGCCCTGCCGGGGCGCGAAAGCCGCCACAACCTGACCTACTGGCTTAACCAACCCTATCTGGGCGTTGGGCCGGGCGCGCACTCGTACCTAGCCGGCTGTAGGTTCGCCAACCTCACGTCGCCGAGGGACTACATCCACCGTCTCACCGGCTGCGCACCCCTCCACCGGAACGGTTCCGACGCTACTCCCGCCGCCGTGATCGCCGGAGTGCCCGTCGTGGACGGCGTGGAAGTCGTAGACCGCAAGACGGCAATGGACGAGACCCTGATGCTGGGTCTCCGCCTGAGCGCCGGGGTCTCCCACGACGCCTTCGCCGCCCGCTTCGGCGCGACGCTGCGCAGCGTTTACGGCCCCACCTTGGACGACCTGACCAACGTGGGCCTGCTCCACACCTCGAACGGCGCCGTCACCCTGACGGCGCGCGGGCGCCTCCTCGGAAACGAGGTCTTCAGCCGGTTCGTGTAGCCCCGGACACCGGCCCGCCGTACCGCCTCGAAGGGGTCTGTGCTATTCTGGGCTCGTAGCACGAGGTCGCCCCCACATGTACGTAATCGCCACAGCCGGCCACGTCGACCATGGTAAGTCGACCCTCGTTCAGGCCATGACCGGTATCGACCCGGACCGCCTTATCGAGGAGAAGGAGCGCGGCCTCACCATAGACCTCGGCTTCGCCTGGCTCACCCTGCCCAGCGGCAAGGAGACCAGCATCGTCGACGTCCCCGGCCACGAGCGCTTCGTCAGCAACATGCTCGCTGGCGTAAGCGGTATCGACCTCGCCCTCCTGGTGGTCGCCGCCGACGAGTCGGTCATGCCTCAGACCCGTGAGCACCTCGCCATCCTCGATCTGCTTTCCGTCCGGCGCGGCCTCGTCGCCATAACCAAGCGCGATCTCGTAGATGACGCCTGGCTCGAGCTCGTAATGGCCGACGTGGAGGACGCCCTTGAAGGCACCACCTTGGACGGCTCCACGATGGTCCCCGTGTCGGCGGCCACAGGAGACGGCCTCGACGATCTGGTCAGCGCCATCGACTCCCAGCTCCAGGAGACCGACAGCCGCAAGGACTTGGGCCGTCCCCGCCTGCCCATAGACCGGTCCTTCAGCATGTCCGGCTTCGGCACGGTGGTCACAGGCACCCTGATCGACGGCAGCGTCTCAGTGGGACAGGAGGTGGAGCTCGTGCCGTCGGGTCACCGTAGCCGCATCCGCGGACTCCAGTCGCACAAGCACAAGCTGGATAGCGTCCCGCCGGGCCGCCGCACCGCGGCAAACCTCGCGGGCATCGCCCCGTCAGCCGTCGCGAGGGGCGACGTGCTCACGACGCCCGGCTGGCTGCGCCCCACGGACGCGATGGACGTCCATCTCCGCGTCATCCCAGACGCCCCGCGCGCGGTGAGGCACAACATGTTCGTCACGGTGCACACCGGGAGCAGCGAGGCCGTCGGCAGGCTGCGGCTGCTCGACCAGGACCGGCTCGAGCCCGGCGCCGACGCTTGGGCGCAGATCAAGACCGAACAGCCCATCGCCGTCGTCAAGGGCGACTGCTTCGTAATACGCTCCAACCAGACCACCCTCGGCGGAGGCAATATCGTCGAGCTGCACGCCAAGCGCCACCGGCGCCGGCACTCCCCTATCCTGGATCGGCTTGAGCTCATGCTCCAGGGCTCCGATAGGGACGTGCTCCTCAAGAGCATCGAGGCATCCGAGCCAGCCGAGCCCGAGGCCCTGAGCAACCGCGCTAACATGGAGCCCTCCGCCGCCCGCGCCGAGCTTCGCCAAATGGCCGCAGAGGGGCTGATTGTAGCACTCGGCAACGGCTCCTTCGCAAAGGGAGAGGCCGTCTACACCGCCTCCGGCTGGGCCGACCTGGCAGGGAGAGCGACGGCATTCCTGGACGCCTACCACACCAGCCATCCGTTGCGTCCGGGCGCGCCCAGGGAGGAGCTGCGCAGCCGCCTCAAGCTGGGGCCACAGCTCTTCAGCCAGGCCATGCCGCGGCTGGCGGAGAGCGGCGTACTGGCAGAGCGCGACTCGCTCGTACACCGCCCCGGCCACACACCGAGGCCGTCGCCAGCCCAGGTCGCCGCCGCGCAACGTTATGTCGAGCTGCTCGCCTCGGCGCCCTACTCTCCCCCTACCGACGACCTCTTGGAGCCTGAGCTCGTCACCATGCTCGCCGACGAAGGGAAGGTCGTCAGGGTCAGCGAAACGGTCGTATTCACATCCAAAGCCTATGCCGAGATGACCGACCGCATCTCCACCTTCGCCGGCGAGCGCGGCCAGGTCACCGTGGCCGACGTTAGGGACATGCTCGACACCAGCCGCAAGTACGCCATCTCCCTGCTCGATCACCTCGACCAGCAGGGAGTCACCCGCCGCGTGGGCGACGCCCGCGTCCTCAGGTAGACACTAACCATGGCGCTCGATCTCGCCCGCACCGTCACGCAGATAGAGGACATGTCGCGCGCCCTATCGTCGCGGCGAGGCGAGGCTGAGTTGCGCGTGGGCCGTGCCCTCGAAGCGCTTGCCCGCATCGACCCCGACGAGTACGAGAATCTGAGGCAGCGGCGCGGGAGCGAGGCCTCAGGCCCGATGCCTGAGCTCCTGGAGCCCCCAACCTCCCGCCATACGCCCCCCCAAGTCCCACCCGACTTCACCGTGGCCGCCGCCGACGGCTCCCACATCGACGTCGACCGCCACATGGCCGCCCGGTGCTTCCTGATAAACACTGGCCTCGCCGTCCTCACCTACGGCTCGCAACCGGACGCCCTCCTCACCAGCCAACCCACGCTCTATGCCGCCGACGACGAGCTAGTGATAAGCGACCCCGGCTCTTACCGCCAGCAGCCCATAGAGGACGCGGTGCTGGGCGCCAAGCGCACAGTGGAGGAGATGCGCGCGCTCGTTAAAGCCGTGAAACAACTCCCTCCAGACCTCCCTACCCTGGCGCTCGTAGACGGCTCACTCATCATGCTCGGCCTCGTCGGCGCGCTGAACCAGGACTTCGTGCTCAGGGAGCTGGTGGAGCAAGGCTTCGTCCGCGCGCTGGAAGAGCTCGAGGAGATGGCCCGCTCACGCGCGCTGGCCGTCGCAGGCTACGTCAGCCTCCCGGGCAGCGCCGAGGTCGTCTCAGGCATCCGCGCCGCGACGTGCCCATACGAGTTGGAAGGCGGCAGCTACCGGTGCAGTTTCTATGGCCCTGGCCGCGAGCCCTGCGACAGTTGCGTGGGCGGCGTAAGGGACCGCGACATCTTCGCGCGCACCCTGGAGCCGGGCGAACGGTCAGCCATGTTCGCTACGGGCTCGACGGCCGTCGAGCAATACTACATGGGCACAGGCGTCGCCTTCTTCTACGTCCACGCAGGGGAGGAGATTGGCCGCGTCGAGGTGCCCTCCTGGGTAGCCGACAGACCGGACCTGCTGGACCTCGTCCACGCGCTGATCATCGACCAGTGCGCCAGGGGCCGTGGCTACCCCGTCGCGCTCATGGAGGCCCACGAGCAGGCCGTGGTTACAGGCGCCGACCGCCGCTACTTCGGCGAGATGGTGAACGGAGCGCTGCAACGCGGTGGCCTGCCCGTCTTCACCTCGGAGAAGGCGCGCTCGAAGAGCCTCCGCTGGCTCTGACCTGAGCGGTCACGCACCCCCATGAGCAACGTCACTGTACGCGCCGTCAACGAAGACGACTGCCACATCCTGCGTGAGCTTGTGGACAGCTTCTGCATGGCAAGGCTGGAGCAGTGACGACGCCGGACGAAGCCCGCGTCGGCGAGGTCGTGGAGGCCTCCACCTCCGGCTTCGTCGCACAGTGCCACCGCCTCTACGACGCCCCGCCGCTGGGTGCGCTCGTACGCTGCGGACCCGCCGACTACGCCGTGTACGCCATAGTCGGCGAGGTGACCACGCGCAGCCTCGACCCTGGCAGGCGCCCAACCGCCGTCGGCCACGACGAGGCCACCGACGACGACGTATACAGGCGCAACCCCCAGCTCGGCCGCCTCCTCTCCACCGAGATCACCGCGGTCACCGTGGCCCACGTCGCCGGAGACCGCCTCCTGCGCTACCTGCCCCCGTCCCCGCCGCGCATACACGCCTTCGTCTCCCTCTGCACAGCCGCCGAGCTGCGTCGCCTCAGCGACTCCCTCGACTTCCTGCCCGGCGTGCTCGCCGCGCCTGTGGCCAGCCCAGACGACGTGGCAGCCGCCTTCCTGCGGCAGGCCGCCGACGTGCACGACGACCGTGAGGCCTTCCTCGTCGCCGCCGGCAGGGACCTCGCCGCCCTCCTCGGCACCCAGATCCCCCGCCTAAACTCGCTGCTCAAGAGGCTCGCCCCGTGAACGGCGGCAGGCTCGGCATGGTCGTCGGCGGCTCGCTGACCGAAGGCGTAGAGGTTAAGCTGGACCCCGGCGCCTCCGTGGAGGACGTCCGTGTAGGCTCCTTCGTCAGCATCCAGGGCGAGCGCATGCGCTTCTTCGGTGTCGTCACCGACGTCGCCCTCGACGCGACCGACCGGGCCCTCAGGGGCACGCCCCCCGACGTCTCCAACCCCTTCATCGCCCGCGTCGTCTCCGGCACCGCCGCCTATGGCGCCCTGAAGGTCGAGCCCATGCTTGCCATTGGCGGAGCCGACGCCGTGCTGGGAGAGGACGGCCCCTCGCCCGCCAAGACCGTCCCGGCCCACTTCTCCACCGTATCCGCCGCCACCGACGCCGACATAGAGACCGTCTTCGGCGCCCCCAGCGAGCGCAGGTTCTGGATCGGCAACCCCATGGACATGGAGTCAAAGCTCTGCATCGACGTCGAGGAGCTCGTCAAGCGCAGCAACGGCGTCTTCGGCAAGAGTGGCACCGGTAAGACCTTCCTCACCCGCCTGCTGCTCATAGGCATCCTACAGGGCCGCAGGGCCAGCAACCTCGTATTCGACATGCAGAGCGAGTACGGCTGGAAGGGCTACAGCGAGGGCGGCACCGAGGTCAAGGGCCTGAAGCAGCTATTCTCGTCGCAGGTTGCCCTCTTCTCACTCGACGAGGAGAGCTCGAAGCGCCGGGGGATCAACCCCGACTACGTGGTGCGCATCGGCTACGAGGAGGTCGAGCCGGAGGATATCGCCATGCTCCGCGAGACCCTCGGCCTCTCGGAAGTCGCCGCCGACGCCGCCTTCTCCCTGCAGCGCGAGTACGGCAGTAGGTGGCTGAACAGCTTTCTGGGCCTCTCGGGGCGCGAGGAAGTCGGCGAGGTGGCCGACCGCATCAACGTCAACCAGAGCGCCCTGATCACCCTCCAGAACCGGCTTCGGCGCCTGGCCCGCCTCGACTTCATGGACAAGTCGGCGGCCCACGACTCGGTGAACCGGATTATCGAGTACCTCGACCGAGGCATGCACGTCGTGCTCGAGTTCGGACGCTACGGCAGCAACCTCGCCGCATACATCCTCGTCGCCAACCTGCTCACCCGCCGCATCCACGACCGGTACGTCGACCGCAAGGAGCGCGCCATGGGCGACCCTGCCCAGGAGCCGCGACCGCTCGTCATCACCATTGAGGAGGCCCACAAGTTCCTCACCCCGTCCGTCGCCTCCCAGACCACCTTCGGCGCCATAGCCCGCGAGATGCGCAAGTACAACGTCACCCTCCTCATCGTCGACCAGCGCCCCAGCGGCATCGACGACGAGGTGATGAGCCAGCTCGGCACCAAGATCACCTGCCTGCTCGACAACGAAAAGGACGTCGACGCCGTGCTCACAGGCGTATCCGGCAGCCGCAAGCTCCGCACCGTCCTGTCGCGGCTCGAGTCGAAGCAACAGGCCCTCGCCTTCGGACACGCCCTGCCCATGCCCGTAGTATTCCAGACCCGCGACTACGGCTCTGCCGAGTCTTATCGCGACCTCGGATGGCGCGACGCCGTAGACCTCAAGGCCGAAGTAGAGCGCGACCTCGAAGACCTCTTCGGCCCATCCGAGGCCTGACTTGCACCTCCTCCAGACATGCCATCCATTGAGCAACAGGGGTGCAGGAAAAGCCTCGAACTATAGTGGCCGGTTTGATTCCCGCTTCCGTAAGAGGCCGAATATAATGTCATCTCAGACGATAGGCCTTGTCGATGTGATGGGCAACAAAGACCCGGTTGAGAGACCCAGCTACTATTGCGTAGAATGATACGAACACACTAAGTGAAGGAGCCAGTCGTGCAAAAGGTGCTGCATATCAAGACCACGGTTCTGCCTGGAGGAAAAATCGAGCTCGTGGACAAGGAGCTTCCAGTAGGTGAGGCCGTTAATGTGACCGTAACTCATTCTTCGCCATCATCACAGCGGTCCGCTGTCGACATTCTGGAGGAAGCGCCAGGACATCGCCTCTTTAAGACGGCAGAGGACGTAGAGTCCTACCTGAAGGACGAACGGGAATCATGGGACCGCTGACGCTGCCGCCCACAGGGCCAATCTACCTGGATGCGAGCGCGTTCATATATAGCGTGGAGCGCATCGAGCCCTACCGAACGTTGCTAGAACCTATGTGGCGGCAGGCTCAAGCTGGACAGTTCGTTATCGTGAGCAGTGATCTGACCGTACTCGAAACGCTCATCAAGCCTCTGCGTGAGGGCGACACCGTCGTCGAGCAACTCTTTCGCGCGCTGTTCGATTCCAATGAGGTGAAGCTAATCCCTGCCGGACGCGCCCTGTGGGAAAGTGCCGCGCTCATACGTGCCGCAACAGGCTTGAAGACGCCGGACGCGCTCCACGCGGCGACTGCCCTACATGCCGACTGCACGCTCTCCATAACCGATGACGGCGACTTTAGCCGCCTTGAACGTCTGCCTGTTGTTGTCTTGGACGATTACGTCCGCCACTGACAACCGGAGACGCGTAACTCCGGTTCAGCAGTACGAGGCCCTGATGGCCCATGCGCGCGTCCTCGTCAACCGCCAGACACCTCGCGTAGCCGCGCGATATCGATCTTCTGCATCGTCAGCATCGTCTCCATCACCCGCTCCGGCGCCCCCTCCATCAGCTCGGGCAGCGCCTCCGGCACCACCTGCCACGACACCCCGAACTTGTCGTTGAGCCACCCGCACCAACCCAGCTCCCCATCCTCGGACAGCCTGTCCCAGTAGCAGTCGATCTCTTCCTGGGAGTCGCACGTCACGACGAACGAGATCGCCGGCGTGAAACTGAACATCGGCCCGCCGTCGAGCGCTGAGAACCTCCGGCCTTCCAGCTCGAACTCCACGAGTGCGCCGCCCGACGCGGGACCCGCTGGCACCTTTGAGACGCTCAATATCTTCGAGTTTCCGAAGACCGACACGTAGAAGTTAGCCGCCTCCTCTGCCCTGCTCTCGAACCATAGGAACGTGCTTATCTTGTTGTTCGACGTCGCCATCGTTGGTCATTCTCCTCTGCTCTCGTTTGACATCGGGCATCTGACCATTGGGCCGTGTGCAGTGCCCTTTGCCCACCTATCCATACCCCCTCAGCCAGGCAGGGGCGCGTTCCGGTCGAAACGGCGGATGACGATGCCGCCGATGATGAACACCAGCCCGATCACCGAAGACGGCAGGATCCTCTCCCCCACGATCACGCTTATGAGCACGAGCGACACGAACGGCGACAGGTAGACCAGGTTGCTGACCTGCGCCGTAGTCCGCGAGAGGGACAGCGCCCTCATCCAGAGCAGGAACGTCACCCCCATCTCGAAGACTCCCGCGTACGCCGACCCTCCGATGCCGCGCAGGTCCAGGGGAGGCGGGCCCGCCAGCGCGAACGCCGCTACGCCGACGAACGCCAGCCCAAAGGCGAAGTTCAACAGCAGCTTCACCACCTCGTCCCGGTCGTCCCGCACGTTGCTCAGCCAGAACGTGGCCCATATGAACGCGCTCCCCACAGCCAGGGCCGTGCCCACCGGGTCGCTGAAGCGGAAACTCAGCAGGTCGCCCCGCGTAGAGATGACCAGCACGCCGAAGAAGCTCACCAGGATACCGGCCAGCGATACCCTCCCTATCGGCTGCTTCAGGAACGGCACCGAGAGGATGACCACCACCAGCGGCCACGTATAGTTGAGCGGCAGCGCCTCCTGCGCCGGCAGCCGGTCGTAGGACTCGAACAGCACCAGGTAGTACAGGAACGGGTTGAGGAAACCGAGCGCCGCCGACCTCAGGTACTCCTTCGGCGTGCACGCGAACGCCTGGCCCAGCTTGCCCTGCCACGCCGCGGCAATGAGCAGCACCACCGTCGACATGAGCGCCGCGTACAGCAGCATATGCGGCGCCTCGACATACCGCAGCGACACCTTGAACGCCGACGCCACGGTCGACCACAACAGCACCGCGCACCCAGCGTACAGGTATGCCTGCGTCTGCCTGCTCACGACGCCGCCTATCGTAGCCGCACGAGACACAGACCGGAACCCCACGCCACATCCACGTCACCCCCAACTGTCATCACCTAACGCGGCGCCAACTCGCCAAGGCCGTCACCATGAACATAGTCTTTGAGCACTCCGTAGGGGCGGGTTTCAAACCCGCCCTCGCCGACCCGTCTCGTCTGTAATCCTCATGCCAAGGCTACCCTGTCTTCACCCCCGTTACATGACCTTCGCAAGGCGTCGTCATTGGTGCGAAAATAGCCGCGCCACGCCCTACTCCGTCGTTCCCGTGAAAACGGGACCCCATCCCCGGACCCATGGACTCCACCTTGCGGCAGAGCGACGGACTGCACCCGTTTCCATCCCCCTATGTGGCCTTCACAAGGCCATCGTGATTCCGAACGCGGCGCATCCCCGCAATTGTAGTTCCGAACGCAGTGAGGAACCTAAGGACCTATCAGTAGGAGCGGTCCCGTTCCCCGACGCCTAAGGGCATATGCAGGATTCCTGGTTCCCTAGCAGGCTGCTGAAAATGGGGTGTGCAGAGGGGCAGAGCCCCTTTGCCGGGAGTCTGAGGGTGTCCCTCAGATATAATTTTTTCTCCTTCCTGTACAGGAAGGAGTCTGAAGAAGGTCAGGAAGAGTTTTTCCGCAGCCTGCTAGTCTCTGCGCTACTCAGGACCCCAAGAGCAAGCCAACGATTCCCGCCTCCGAGCAGGCAACCACTCACCCGCGACGCATACCTCGGAAGTCCCCGCCGCGGGCCGGATACCGGCACAGGTCGCTCCAGCCATCCGGAAGACCGGGAGCCGTCCAGACTGGATCGGGCCGCCACCGCTCCCACGGCTCGTCGAACGGCGACTCTCCTGCGTCCAGCGCTGCGATCACATTCTCCCCCTCTTCCCCGACCCTATCCGCATCCTCCGGCGTCATGACGCCCCTCTCGGCCGCCGCATCCAGCTCGTCCTCGTCCTTCCACTTCCAGCTGGACAGGTCCACCGCAATCTCGATGTCAAGAAGCTGGTCCAGGTAGTCGAACCCGATAGCGGTGCGCTTCAGCGGCTCCTCGAGGTTCACGTACCAAAGCAGGAGCTCCCCGAACCCCGCCGTCCACAGAAGCAGGACGCTGTGGCGACAAACCCGGAGTCACGATGCGCAGCGCCTCGGTAGCCCACGCATCCTCTCGTGCTATCTAACGCCTTTTCACGTCCGTGTTACGCAATTGCGAAAAACTTCCTAAGGTTTTCTATAGCGCCATGGAACCAAGGTGTTTGAGTCAGTGCAAGGCCAGACATCAATATTGTAGCAACGCCAAATACTACGAGTACCCAAGTAAGACACCCAATTGTCTTCTGCAAGCGAACATTCTCTGCCGTACCCAGCAACGAGCCATATTGCGTCAATTGATCTCGAAGTGCCCTGTCAGTTCGGAGGAGCCAGTTAGCGCGGTCTCGAATTCCCCGTGTAAGATACCAGTCTAAGGACTTGCTTGGGCTAGACCCCTCGGGGCGAGCCTCAAATTCTCCAGCAAGAAAGTTGAAATTGGACAGCGCATCTCGACTTGTAGCCAACTCGGCAGCAACGGCGGCAATGTCTACGCTATACGACACATGGCTCCGAAGGGCTTCAAGGATTCTGACGGCATCCTTACTCTTCTTTGGTCTCAGCGTCGTCGAGTCACGAATCTGCTTAATGTGTTTAGTATATCCCTCCAACATGGGCAGAATAGCCCACACGCTGAGGCAGTTTGGTATGACTAAGTCTAGTTCGTGAAGTTTGTCCCGCGTGGTCTGGTTAGCGACGTCGTTGCCCTGACAACCATTGGCGTTCGACTCCCGTATGGCAAGAATTGCATGGTATCGTGGACCGCGCTCCCCATCACCTGGAAGCTTGAGTTTCAGACCCGAGTCATCCTTATGTTGCCAAATATCAAGAGCTCGTTCTATTCCCAATAGCCCTGAATACTCAAAGAGATGACGTGCACCTGAAGTGTGCGACGGGAATGGTTCAGCTACGCGTGTTGCAATCAGTTCGCATGTTGGTATCTCACCATTCAAGAGCCCCGAGGAAAACAAGCCAGGGAGGTTCTTGGAAAACCAGTCGGCGGCGAGTTGCGACAAATCCGCACGGATTTGTGTGACGCCGTCCCTCTTTTGGTCGGCTGGACCATGAAATCGCCACCCAGTTCCGGTCCGTGTCACATAGGTGCTACGGTCGGCCCTAAAGGTCTTGTCAAATAATCCTGATGAAGGTTCTTCGAAAACAAAACACACAACAACTCCGATTAGTGATGGAGTCAGCGAGTAGATCCCAGCCAATGCATACTTGACGTTGCTGGGCAAGTGGACGCTGTGACTCAGTCCGCCGATGACGGGCTCTGATTCCCTTGGAGTCAGCATCCCAAGATTCATCCATCCCACGCCATAGTGATGGCGCCGCAGACCCTCAACCCAGGCTATGGGATTACTCGAATCGCCTCTGCTGTCGCCCTCACCCCAACCGAGTTTCCTCAGATTGTCAACCAAGTCATCCGTATGAGCAGGTGTATAAAATTCCACCGCCCACAGACATATCAGGTCGACAAACTCATGGTCAGGTGGAGTGGAGTCTTGGTTCTCCTTGGGGTCGCGTTCTTTGTAGTGCCTTAGGATATCCTTGACATGAGAGTCGCTCATGTGCCGACGGTACATCTGGCGATACTTGGCCTTGATGCGCCCAACCGAGGTCAGTCGGGATACCACGTGCTTCGCCATAGATATCTTGCTGGTCGGAAAGCCAATCTTCAACAAAATACCTTACCCATTATTAGCCACTCCGTGACTGATGTTGCGGGCGACTTCAAGACATTCGCTGTTTGGTGTGCGGAGTCTATTCCCATAGAAACCAGCGTCAGAAACCTGTCTGCTCCCCCAGTGCCCCAGCGTCCATCGATTGCGATAGCCTGGGGACTGCGAGACAGTATGGCAGCAGTCCGGCTCTCGATCGCGGGCTCTAAACCCAATCGATCGTTCCTGAAGATATCGTCGCAGGGAATGTCTATCAGAGGAGAAGGCAAGGCTCACTCACCGCTGCTGTTGTGGCCTGATAGTCTTGAGACGGAATCGAATAGTAGCACTGCCAGGTCTAGGGCGCTCCCGGCCACCGCCAACACGAGCCTTGGCCCGTTCCTAAACCCCCAGCTCCGACAGCCTGTCGTCGTCGATGCCGAAGTGGTGGGCCACCTCGTGCACCACCGTCTTCCTGATCTCCTCCACCACCTCCTCAGGGCTGTCGCAGACCGACTCGATGGCCTCCTGGAACAGCGTGATCCTGTCAGGCAACACCATCCCGTAGTCCGACCGCTCCGTCAGAGGTATGCCCTCGTACAGCCCGAGCAGCACCTCCCCATCCTCGAGCACGTGACCGCCAAGCTGGTCCCGCGCCGGCCAGTCCTCGACCATGACGTCTACGTTATCGAGGAACGCCAGCAGCCCGCCGGGTATCTCCTCAAGCGCCTGCCGCACCAGCTTCTCGAACTGCGAACGGTCCATAGCCGGAGTGTAGCAGACACCGTGCCCCAAAGGGGCCTGCCCGGATAGCGCCACCGCGGCCCCTACCTCGCTTGCCCAACACGAACTTGTGTGCTATCGTCTTCCCATGACAGCAGCCCCCGGTCCGCTCGCCCTGAAACTGTGGGAGGGTTCTTCAGTGACCAACAATTCAAATCGCGGCGTCGGGTTTGAGATCCGCCTGGGACTCGCCGTTCGGGACCTCCGAAGCGAAGAGCCTGTCGAAGAAGGCGTGTCACATCCTGTCACATCGGTGTCACATCCCGTCACACCCGTGTCGCATCCCGTCCAATCCGCGTCACGTTCCTGTAGCTCACCCCAAAGCTAAATACGACAAAACGTTACAAAATGTTACCTACAGCGGAAATTCCTCCCTTCTTGATGAGCGGTCCCGCAGCGGATGCGATTGCCACCGCGATGGCGACCCCGTGATTGACCGCCCATAGGCCCACCCGTACAATCCGTGCGCACGGCGGCCCGGAGGCCCCCGGTGCCAGGACGGAGGCGATATGAGTGAATCGAAGACTTGGGTCACACGCGGTTTCGAGGGCTTCAGCCGCGGCTCCATGGGCAACGCCGGCCACAACCTCTACGTCTCCCGCGCGGGCGTCCTCCAGCGCATCTACCAGTTCGACCTGAACGGCGACGGCTACATCGACCTCGTCTTCTCCAACGACCACGACCACGGCGAGAAGCCCCCGGCCCTCAGCTATCGCGACCCGCTGGGCCGCTGCGAGGCCATACAGATACCCGCCGACGGCGCCAGGGCCGGCACAGTCGCCGACCTGAACGGCGACGGCTACGACGACCTCGTCATCGGCAACTTCCACAACGGCCTCCGCCCCGACCTCAACGCTTTCGTCTACTACGGCGGCCCCGACGGCTTTAGCGAGAGGCGCCACCAGGTACTCCCGGCCCCCATGGCCGCATCCGTCGCCGCCGGCGACTTCGACGGCAGCGGCAGGCCCGCGCTTGCCTTCCTCTGCCAGGTCGAGCCCCGCTCGTCGCAGCGGTACCTGCGCCTCTTCCGGCAGTCCGAGCTAGGCTTGGAGATGAAGCGGTTCACCGACATCGAGCTCGACGCCGAGCAGGTCGACGCCGCCGACCTGGACGGAGACGGCTACGACGACCTGGTCGCCCGCACCGAGTCGGGGCAGGTCACCGTCTACTGGGGAGGCCCCGGCGGCCTGACTACCGCGCGGGCCTCGGCAGTCCCCGGCACGGCCATGCCCACAGCGGAAGAGAAGGCCCCTGACGAGCTCGCCGCGTACCTCGCGGACGCCCAGCCGCTCGCCCGCGCCGTCACCCTGCGGGGCATCCCCCACCTCTTCGCCCCCTCCCAGGACAGCGCCGCACTCGTCCCCGTTACCCCTGACCGCGAATTCGGCCCGCCGCTCACCTTCGCCGTCCAGAGTCCCATGGCAGTGGCAGTAGCCGACCTGCGAGGCAACGGTTCCCAGGACATCGTCTTCGCCTGCCGCGAGCCCCATGGCGAGGCCCAGCGCTCATGGGTCTACTGGGACGACGACGGCAGCTACGACGAAGCGCGCCGCACCGCGCTGGAGAGCCTGATGGCCTGCGATGTCGTTGCCGGCGACCTCAACGGCGACGGCGCCGACGAGGTCGTCATCTGCCAGATGCGCGCCGAGTCCTCCTACGACACCGAGTCCGTCGTCTACCGCTGCGGCCCCGGGGGCCTCCTCGAGGAGGCCCGCCGCCTGCACACCGAGGAGCCGAGGCGCGCCTTCATACCACACTCCCCCGCCGGAGAACCGGCCCAGCTCGTCTTCATCAACCACCGCAGCCGCAACCTCCACGGCGACATCGACTCGATAATCTACTGGGGCGGCCCCGGCGGCTTCTCCGAGGACAGACGGCAGACCATCCCCGGCTTTCGCGCCGTCGATGCCCTCTACGCCGACGTCAACGACGACGGCCGGACCGACCTCGTCATATGCAACAGCTTCGCCAACACCCCCGACATCTCCACCGGCTCCTACGTGCTGCTGAACGGCCTGGACGGCTTCCCCGCCGAGCCGAGCATGACCCTGCCCACCGATCAGGCTCAGGGGATGGTATGCGCGGACATCAACCGCGACGGATATCTAGACCTCATCTTTGCCTCCATCGGCAGCCCCGACCTCGTAATCTTCTACGGCGCCCCCGGCGGCTTCGACGTCGACAACCCGGTCCGCATACACATGGAACGAGACGGCGTGCTCTACGACGAGCCGAGGTGGATCTACCTAGCCGACTGGAACAATGACGGCTGGCTGGACCTGTTCGTACCCCAGATCGGCTCGGATCGCATCTTCGTCCTCTGGGGAGGCCCGGAGGGCTTCTCCATGGATCGACTGCAGATGCTCTCAGTCTGGCACGCCGCGTGCGCCCGCGCCGCAGACCTGAACGGCAACGGTTACCTCGATCTGATCGTAGGCGGCCACGAGCCCTCCCACGAAGGCCCCCACGACTCATTCGCCCACGTCTATTGGAACGGCCCGGACGGACTGCGCGACGACAACAAGACCCTGCTGCCCGGCAACGCTATAAACTCCATGGCGATCGCCGACTTCGACAACGACGGCCGCCTGGACCTGTTCGTCGCCTCCTACCACGACGGTCAGCAGCGCGACATCGACTCCTACCTCTACTGGCAGCGCGAGACCGGCTTTTCCGCCGCCGACCGGACACGCATGCCGACCCACTCCGCCTCGGGGTGCATTGCGGCCGACTTCGACGGCAACGGCTGGACCGACCTCGCGATCGGGTACCACCGCGTAGAAGCGGAGCACAAGGCCCACTCCGCAGTCTGGTGGAACGGCCCAGGCGGCTTTTCGGAGCGCCGCGTCACCACCCTGCCCACCGATGGCCCCCACGGCATCAGCAACATAGAGCCCGGCAGCATAATCGACCGCGGCCCCGAGGAGCACTACGTCTCGGAGCCCTTCGATCTCCCCCCTGGCGAGGCGGTGCACGACATCTCGTGGGAGGCATCCGTCCCCGCCGGCACGTGGGTCGAAGCCCACATGAGGTTCGCAGCCTCCGAGAACGACCTCGCCTCCGCGCCATGGGTCGCCCCCGAGGAAGCCGCCAACCACCCAGGCAAGTGGCTCCAGTACCGCCTCACCCTAGGTGCCGACAAAGGCATGAGTACCCCCCGCATCACCGAAGTAACGGTCGTCTATGCCAAACAGTTCTAACCACCCGCGACATGAGAACAGCAAAATAGCTCCGGAGGTATGAGCACATGGCGAGGGCCGCTCGGTCCGAAAGAGTCCCCACGATGATGAAGTCGACGTTCGACGATATCAGGGCTCTTACCGACCCTTTCTGCTTGGAGTGGCTGAACGAGGAATACCGCCAGTTGGTCCGCGAGGCGGCCGCCGCGCTGTGCAGGAAGCGCCCGTCGCCACTCGTGAGGGGCCGAATCGACATCTGGGCGTGCGGAGTCGTGTTGGCGGTCGGCTCGGTCAACTTCCTGCACGATCAAAGCCAAGACCCTCACATGAGCACAGCAGACGTGTGCGGCCAGTTCGGTGTAAAGCAGAGTACGGAGTCAAACAAGGCCTCGCTCATCCGCGATACGCTCAACATGAGACCCATGGACGTAGACTGGTGTCTGACAAGTCTCCTGGACCGTCACCCACTGGCATGGATAATCGAAGTGAACGGTCTGGTGGTGGATGCGCGCCGAATGCCCCGGGAGATTCAGGAGATCGCTTTCGAGCAAGGGTTAATCCCGTACCTTCCCGCCGAGGAGTAGGAGACGCAGCCCTTGAAGCCTTCTCGCTGTTGCAGGCCGTTCAGGTCAGCCTGCACTGCCGGCACTTCAGGAGGTTGGTAGAGTACCTCTGCCGGGAGATCCGGTAAACGGGCCCCTATTCGTCGCGGGGCTGGACTTTGCCCAGGAAGACCTCGGTGAGTATGTCGGTCTCCTGGACGGACTGGGGGGTGCCCTCGAATACGACGCGGCCGTTGTCGAGCACGTAGGCGCGGTCCACGATGTTGAGGACGCCCTTGATGTTATGCTCGACGATCAGGATGGTTGTGCCGAGCCTCTCGGCTATCACGGAGACCATGCGGAAGACATCTTTGACCACTATGGGTGCGAGGCCCAGCGTCGGTTCGTCGAGCAGCAGCACCTCCGGGCTGGCCATCAGGCCCCGGCCCAAAGCCAGCATCTGCTGCTGTCCGCCCGACATCTGGCTCGCCATGTCGCGGCGCTTCCCGTGTAGGACGGGGAAGAGCTCCATGACCGACTCCATGCGCCGCCGGCGCTCGGCCTTGTCCTTCACGTAGATGCAGCCCATCTCCAGGTTCTCCTCGATGGTGAGGTGGGTGAAGAGGCGCCTGCCCTGGGGGACGAAGGCGATGCCCTCCTTGACTATCTCGTGGGTGGCGGACGTCAGCAGCGCGCCACGCCAGTAGACCTCCCCGGAGACGACCGGGGCGAGGCCCATGATGGCCTTCAGGACGGTGGACTTTCCCGCGCCGTTGGGGCCCATGACCGCAACCACCTCGCCCTTGCGGACTCCGAGGGACACGTCTTCGAGGGCGGACACGGCGCCGTAGCGCACTGAGATGCCAGCCATCTCGAGAAGCATCATCCCAACTCAGTACCGATGCTAGTTGCCCAGGTAGGCATCTATCACGTTCGATCTGCCAAGCACTTCTTCGACCTCCCCCACCGCGAGGAGGGTGCCGCTGTCTAGGACGAAGACATGGTCCGACAACTCTCGAACGATGTCCATGTTGTGGGAGACGAAAACGATGGTGTGGCCCTGCTCCCGCATGTTTTTCAATATGGCCTTGACCCTCTCTAGCATCCGGGGAAAGAGGCCGGCGAAGGGTTCGTCGAACAGGTATATATCCACGTCCAAGGCTATGGCGCGCCCGATCTCCAGCAGCTTCCGCTGGCCGTAGGACAGATCCATGGCCATTGAGTCCCGCTTCTCCCACATGCCAACACTCTGCAAGATACTCTGGGCCTTCTCCTTATAGCGAGGTTTCGTCCGTTCCAGGAGGGATGGAAAGAGGCGGCGTTCGGTCAAGACCACCATGATGTTGTCCCAGACGCTGATCTGGTCGAAGAGCCTCACATCCTGAAAGGTCCTCGTGATGCCGTGGTCGGGTGTCTGGTGAGCCTTCAAGACCCGGAGGCCGACGCCGTCGATGATTACGATTCCTCCGTCGAGAGGCAGCATCCCGCTCAGCAGGTCAATCAGGGTAGATTTCCCGGATCCATTTGGCCCAACGATGCAGGTTATCCATTCGCGGAAGATGGACATAGAGAGCCGGTCTACGGCCCTAACCGCACCGAAGTGCTTTGAGACCTCCTTAGTCTCCAGAGCGAAGACACGGGGATCGAGCTCAGCGCTCACAGCTTGTACCTCCCGACCAGGCCCTGGGGCCTGAAGAGCATGAGCAGTACCAGCAGGATGCCTAGGACTACCTGGCGGGCCTGGCCTATGTACTCCGTGGGCAGGAACGGCAAGAAGCGCATCCCCTCTTCCAGCAGCACGAAGGCCATCGCGCCGAGGAGGGAGCCCCAGATGGTGGCGAGCCCGCCGAGGATCACTATGGAGACCAGCAGCATCGACTCGAGCAGGATGAAAGAGTTGGGGTCGATGAAGGTCGTCCAGCTTGCGAAGAGTCCGCCGGCGACAGCCGCCATCATGGCCGATATGACCCATACGGCCAGCTTGTAATGGGTCACGCGATAGCCGAAGACCTCAGTTGCCTGTTCGTCCTCCCGAATGGCGGTGAGCACGCGCCCGAAGGAGGAGGTCACTATGAACCAGGACACCAGTACGACGAGCGCGAGGAACACAAGGGCAAGAGCGAGGAACTCCAGCTCGCCGTCGAAGACCCACCCGCCTATCGCGGGCTTGGCTATCTCGTGAATGCCGAACGCTCCCCTCGTAAGGCCCCGCCAGTTCAGGAAGACATTGAAGGCAATGATGGCGAAGCCGAAGGAGACGAGGACGAAGATGTCGTCCCTGAAGCGGTTGAAGACGACTCCCACCGCCAAGGCTGTCACGCCTGCCAGGGCCACGCCGATGGGCAATGCGGCGAAGAAGGGCCATCCGAACGTCGGGATGGCATCGGTGCGGAGCTGTTCGTACGCTGTGCCCGAGGTGAGGATGGCCACCGCGTAGGCGCCGATGCCGAAGAAGCCTATGTGGCCCACCGAGAGCAGGCCGGTGAAGCCCACGACGAGGTTCAGGCTGACAGCCAGGATGGCCCAGATGGCGAAGACCGTGCCTATGGTGATTGCGAACCCGACTCCCTGCCATATCGCGAACGCGACAGCCCAGGTGATGACGACCAAGTTCGCCCACAACTCCACGTTGCCGTTGGCGAGCCTCAGGACCACACGCGGCTCGCGCGCGATTCTCACCAGACCGCCAACGACCCCGGACTTCATAGGCACAGCCCTACTTCCTCGGCAACAGGCCCTTGGGCCAGAACGACAGGAAGAGGATCAGGACGACGAAGGATATGACTTCCTTCCACTCCCCGGCCAGGTCCCAGATGCCGAACTGCTCGATCATGCCCAGGGCAAATCCGCCAACCACGGCGCCGTACAGGTTCCCTATACCCCCGACCACGGAGGCTATCCAGCCCTTGAGCAGGAGCAGCAGGCCCATCCTCGGCTGGATGGCCGTATCGTGGCCGCTCAACACGCCCGCCGCCGCCGCAAAGACCGCTCCTATGAAGAAAACGATGGCGATGACGACCGTTGTATTGATGCCCACGACCTTCGATACCTCTTCGTCATCGCCGATGGCGCGTATCGCCCTACCGAAGGAAGTCTTCTTTAGGAGGAGGAGCAGGCCCACGAAGCCGACGAGGGCGACGCCGACGGTGAAGAGGTTGAATCCCTTGATGTTGCCACCCCAAATCGTCCATGGCTCGCTGCCGAATGCCTGCGGAAGCGGACGCGGCGCGCTCTCGAATACGATGGCGGTGGCGGCCGTGAGAGCGAGTAGAATGCCGAGCGAGGCGACGAGCATGATTAGAGGGGACCTGGCTCGCTCACGCATGTAGACGTAAAGGCCCCTGTAGAGGGCGACGCCGACGGCCCCGGCCAGCAGACACGACACCGCCCAGCTCAGGTAGAGCTTCGAACCTGGAGCGTTCGCTGCGAGCACGGCGCAGTACACCCCCACCGCTACAGAAACCACGGCAATGGCAGCGTACTTCGCCCGGCTGGCGTCCGCTTGGACGACCCGGGAGGCTCGATACAGCATCCAGCCCACGCCCGCGCCCACCGCGATCCCGACTGCGGGACTGAGGACGACGTTGATGTTATCCGAATATGTCAGGACGAGTCCTGTGTAGACCCCGGCGCCAGCGGCCAGCACGCCACCCGCCACGCGGAGGGCCTTTGGATCGAAGCGAGTACGGAGCCGGTTGAACAGACTCTCGTGGAGCGCCCAGGCGACCACTCCAACGACCACCGCAGCAAACAGGACGTTCAACGACAGTAGCTGCATGTGGTACAGCCCGCCCAGATTCTCTTTGGACCTGAGGTAGAAGACGCCATACGCGCCCATTGCGGCGGCGGCGCCGTAGTAGAGGTCGAAGAACCAGACGGTGCTGTATACGATGGTGAAGCCCATCGCGAGGAGGGCGTACACGGCGCCAACGGAGAGACCGTTGAATGCGAACTGGACGGCCTGATCGGGGGACTCGGTGATCTTCCAGCCGAGATAAGCCGCAACGGCCACTGTCAGGGCGACCGCCAGCACCTTGTTTGGGCGGTCGCGGTATGCCAGCAAACGTCTCACCAGAGGGGGCCTCAGCGTTTCGAGCGTCGTCGGCGATTAGGGGCCGCGCGGCCCCTGCGATACCGTCTATTCTATTGGGGCGCCGCCCAAGGCCTTGTATCCCTGGTTGTCATCGGTCCTCTCGTCCAGGGGAAGTACCTCTACTACGAGGTTGGAAAGGCCGACGACCTCACCCTTATCGTCGAAGCTGTAACTATCGCCGATTGCGCCGCTCCAGGTGATGTCGTACAGGCAGTCCCTGAACCCGTCAGCATCCTGGTCGTCGCCCGTCTTCTTGAGGCACTCGGCGGTTATGTATACGTCGTCGTAGGCCGAGCCGATGTACCAGCGAAGAGTGACATAGTCGTACTTTGCCTTGAAGTTCTTGAGGACCTCCTGGGCCTTGTTGTTGACGGGGTCGAGGTCCGCAATAACTGCAATGACGCCCGTGGCGGCGTCTCCGGCGATCTCCAGGGCCGTCGCCCCTGCGACGACAACATCGGAGTAGATGGGACCGTCGAAGCCAAGCTCTCGGGCCTGCTTGACGATGGTGCCACCGGCAAACTCAGCCTGGGCGGCGACATGGAGGGCGTCCGGATTGGCGCCAAACAGCTTGGTCAGCTGGCTCCTGAAGTCTGTGACGTCGGAGGAGTAGCGCTCTTCAGCGACAACCTCGCCGCCTCGCTTCTCGAACTGGGCGACGGACTCGCGCCTGACGCCCTCGGCGTAGTCGGTCGCCTCGTTGAGGGTGGCCAGCTTGCGGACGCCGTCGGCCCAGAGCAGGTTGCCGGTGTCGATGCCAAGCTGTGCGTCGCTCATCGCGGTCCGGAAGATGTAGTCTCCGGCTTCGGCGATGTCCGGGTTGGTCGCCAGCCCGGAGAACATCACGACGCCTTCCTTCTCCGCCAGAGGCGCAGCGCCGAGCATGGCGCCACTGCACGATGTGCCGAGGATGATCTTCACTCCGTCCACATCGGTGAGCTTATTGTACGCGGTGATGGCGTCCTGGGCGTTGCATTTCGAGTCTTCGACAACGAGCTCGATCATGCGCCCATTGATACCGCCGGCGGCGTTGATCTCGTCGACGGCCAACTGCTTGGCCTGATTGGCGACGGTGCCGTAGGTCTCGCCGGGACCCGTGAGCGACTCCATCACGCCTATCCTGAAGGCCTCATCTTCTCCGCTGTCGCGGTCACAGGCAACCATCACCGATACCAGGACCGCCAGTAGACAAATCGACACAATCCGCAAGGTTCTCATGACGCCCCCCTCTGCGGGTCGATGGCTCCTGATAACCTGCCGTCGATGTTCGCACAACCTTATATCACACCCCACTGTTTCGCAAACCGCCAGCGTATCTAGCGTGCCGAATTGAGAGAGCCTCTCGGCAAAAAGTGTTCCATTCCGTTCCATTATGTTCCATTTCCTATCTGAGGCCCAAGGTTGATTGGGACCGATTCGAGGCGGATCTGGAACACGAATGGGCATAAATGAGACGCTTTT
The DNA here is from genome assembly GCA_965262055.1 of Dehalococcoidia bacterium. Lineage (GTDB taxonomy): Bacteria > Chloroflexota > Dehalococcoidia > Lucifugimonadales. The sequence goes on along the minus strand of CBDHEI010000002.1, from coordinate 2,603,792 downwards.
GGAACGATATTGAAACATGGCCTCGAAAGCGTTGTCTGTCTCGGCGTGTCGGCGCAGGTGTTGAAGCTGTTCATGAGGGCATAATAGCACGGGTGTTCTCAGGCGTCAAGCATGCCGAGCGTTGAACCTACCGATAGCTCCTTCGTGGCCCTTCTAGCCACCCTCCTATTCATCAATAGGAAGGTACAGCACGAAGTCGTCGTGCCGACGACAGAACTCGATGGCGGGCCTCGATGAGTCGACGCGATGCCTCGCTGCCATCGCCTCAAACGTGGGGGCGATCAGGGCCTCGTAGTCGCCACGCAGCCGTTCAGACGCGTACAGTCCGCCCTCGATTGCACCAGTTCTAAGGCCGAGTCTGGCGGGGTTGTCCTGCTCGCGGCGCCGGACACATGCCCAATACTTCCCCGCACCCTCGTCGAATACCCCCGTAGAAGCGTCTTCCCTTCAGCCCGACCACAGCTTCCAGCTCTGTGAAGGCCTCCTCGCCAGGCTTGTCGCACTCGCGCACGTACATGACGTCTACCGGGTCTAGTCGAACTATGTCGCCAGGCATCACTGTCCCTTCTGGTGCTGTTGAGCATTGTCCCCACCTCACCGCCTTGAACCGTTAGCATTCCCAAGTCTGGGGAGGTGGCCTGGGGGCCAACAAAGACCTCTTTCAGAGAGACGTCTTGGGACGCTCTTTCGACGGGTCTAAGAAGGGTACCCGCACCACCTCAGCGTCGACTATGCCTTCCTCGGGGAGCTGCACTTGGACGCGGGTGCCTCGCCTCCAGTGCGTTCGGGGCATGACGGCCAGGGCGATGTTCGATCCGACGTTTGGGGACCAGAATGCGCTGGTGACGTAGCCCACATCGTCGCCGGTGCAGACGTCCCTGACCGGGTAGAAGCTCTCGTTATACCAGAGGATCGGCTCTCCTCCGATCTTGAGGCCAACGAGGTGCTGCTTGACGCCCTTCTTCTCGATCTCTGCCAAGGCGTCCTTCCCTATGAAGCTGCTCTTGCTCAAGTCGACCTGCCAGCCCAGGCGGACCTCGTAGGGGTTGTTCTCTATGTCCATGTCCTGGCCGTAGGAGAGGATTCCAGCCTCCAGGCGGCGGATGTGGCTGGGGGCGATAACCCGCAGGTCGAACTCCCTGCCCTGCTCCAGGATGTAAGGCCAGACGTCGTCGGCATGGAGCGTGGCGTCGTGCAGGTATATCTCGAAGCCGACCTCGGCGGAGAAGCCCGTGCGGGAGATCGTTACCGCGTGGCCGTTCAGCGTTTCGTGAACCAGGCCGTAATAGGGAATCTGCCTGACGTGGGAGCCGAACATCTTCTCCATTAGCAGCACCGACTTGGGCCCCTGTATCTGGACCGGGGAGACGTCGATCTCGTTGATTTCGACGTTGTATCCGGCGGAGGCGTTAACTCCCTGCGCCCAGAGGAGGACATCGGAATCGGAGATGCTGAACCAAAACTCGTCATCGGCGACACGCAGCAGCACAGGGTCGTTGACGACACCGCCGTACTGGTTGCACAGAATCACGTAGCGCGCCTGCATTGTTGGCACCAAAGTGTGGACGTCGCGGGTTATCAACAGGTTGACGAAGTCCGCAGCGTCCGGGCCCTTGACCTGTATCTGACGCTCGACCGCAACGTCCCACATGCTGACGTGCTGGGTGAGGTATCTGTACTCCCCCAACAGCCCGCCCTCCTCGGGAGTGAAGTACGCTCGCGGATGGTACAAGTGGTTGTAGGTTGTGTAGGCCCAGCACCCCGCCTGCTTAGACAGGTGCCACCACGGGGACTTTCGGATGCGCGTGGATATCAGCATGCGGGCATCGCTGTTTCCACTCTGCCGCAGGTTGATCGGCACCCTGCGCTGCTTTAGACCGTCGATTACCAGAGTCTGCGTCACCTGAGGACCTCCATTCGAATAGTTTTTTGCGCCGATTAGCCATTACGCGAACAGGCGGGGCCAGACGGGCTCATGCCTTCATCCGGATGCCGCGCGGATCGTATAGGGGCTCATACGCCACGGTGGCCCGGAGGCGCTCACCAAAGTATAGGACGTCTACGTTCGTTCCAACCCCTGCATAGTCGATGGGCAGGTAGCCATACACGATGCCGCGGCCTATGGAGTGGCCGTAGTTCGCGCTGGTCACGTAGCCGAGCACACGGTCGCCGTCCAGGATAGGCTCCTTGCCCACGACTACAGAGGCCGGGTCGTCGAAGGTCATGCAGCACAGGCTGCGGGTCAGGCCTCGGCCCCGTGATTCTCGGAGGGCATCTTTGCCGATGAAATCTCCCTTACTCATCCTAACCGCGAATCCTATGCCCGCCTCGTATGGGTTGTACTCGGTGTGGATGTCGTTTCCCCAGAGCCGGTAGCCCTTTTCCAGACGCAGCGAGTCGAAGGCGCCGCCGCCCGCGGCAATGAGGCCGAGGGTCCGACCCGCATCCCAGAGAGTGTCCCACAGGCGCAGACCCTGTTCGGCGGGGGCGTATATCTCCCAGCCAAGCTCACCCACATATGAGATACGCAGAGCCAGCGAAGGGATTTCTCCTATGGTTAACGGCTTCGCGGTCATGTATGGGAATGCTCCGTTGCTCACGTCGTCTTCGCAGACGCGGCTGAGCAGGTCGCGCGCCCCCGGTCCCCACAGGCCTATACAGCATTGCCCCGAAGAGATGTCTTCCACGCTGACCGAACGGTCGTCCGGCAGATGAGATCGAATCCAGTCCAGGTCGTGGAGTCCCATCGCTCCGCCGGTGACCACCAGAAAACGCTCTTTGCCGAGCCGCGTGACCGTGAGATCGCACTTAATTCCGCCGTTTGGCGTGAGCATGGATGTGTATGTGATAGATCCGACGGGCCTGTCCATCTGGTTGGATGCGAGGCGCTGTAGCGTACTGAGCGCGCCGGGGCCGGCCACTTCGAACTTGGCGAATGGAGTGAGGTCGAAGAGGGCGACACGCTCACGGGTGGCGACATGCTCGGCCGCAATGGTTGGCGACCATTCACGCGCCGCCCATCCGGTACGCGTTTCACCGGTGACGGTGAGCGAGTCTAGGAGGCCCCGGTTCGCGTCATACCACTGGGGGCGCTCCCATCCCGCGGTCTCGAAGAAGACGCCGCCGAGCTCCTGTTGCCGCTCAAAGAAGGGTGTCAGACGGACGTTTCGGGGGCTGGCCATCTGCTGCCGCGGATGGATGATGTCGTACACCTCTCGGTACTGCTGTGCGGCGCGCGCCCGGACATAGGAGCGGCTGAGGGAGTGTGGATGGAAGCGCTGGATGTCACACTCCCGGAGGTCGGTAGTAGGCTCGCCATTCACGATCCACTCGGCGACCGCCCTGCCGACGCCTCCGGCGTGGGTAATCCAAACGGCCTGCGCCGACCAGAAGCCGCGCACCTGGGGCGATTCGCCAAGCACGGGGAAGCCGTCGTTCGTGAAAGAGAATAGGCCGTTGAACCTGCGCGTCAGGCCCGCGCCTTCGAGGCTTGGCATCACCTCCCGCGCCGCTTCCATCGCGCTCTCGAAGTGCTCAGGGGTAAAGGGCATTTCGGCCGGAGCTATGGGAGCTTGGCCTTGGTCGGGGATGTCGTCGGACTCCACAAGAAGGGGCTGGTGGAGGTAGGAGCCTATGCCGACGGACTCGCCCACCTGACGGAAGTACATGGACTTGTCCTGGTGGCGCAGGAACGGCATGGATATTTCTTCAGCGGCTCCAGTCAGCTCCGACAGAGGGGTGGTGACCGCGTAGATGTGCTGCATGGGCGATAGTGGGATATGCACGCCGGCCAGAGCGCACAGCCTCGGCGCCCAGATGCCGACGGCGGAGACCACGATGTCCGTCTCGATGTCGCCCTGGGTGGTGTGGACCGTGGTGACGCGGCCTCCGTCGATTCCGAAGCCGGTAACCTCGACATTGCCGTAGAAGGCCGCTCCTTTGCGCTCCGCCTCTCGCGCCATTGCCTCTGCCGGCCTGGTCGCCCTCGTTTGGATGTCCGATGGGACGTACATCGCGCCCAGGATGCGGTCGGAGAGCATGGGAAAGAGGGCGCGCGCCGCGGAGGGACCGAGCAGGTGGGCCTCGACGCCCCAGCTCATGCCGAAACCCACCTTTCGTTTCAGGTCGGCGAGCCGCTCCGGGGTCCAGGCGACCTCCAGACTGCCCACGGCCTTGGCGCAGGGAACGCCGTCGAGCTCAAGCCGCGACCACAGGTCTACGGAGCAGCGCGCGAAGCTCGCCATAGTCTTGGAGGGGTTGATTTGGAAGACGAGGCCCGGCGCGTGGGAGGTCGAACCTCCGGTCTCGAAGAGGGGCCCCTGTTCGACAACCACGATGTCACGCCAGCCAAGCTCTGTCAGGTGGTATGCCACGCTGCAGCCGACGATCCCCGCGCCAACGACGACCGTTCTAGCGTGCCTCGGCACCATGTCGTCAGGCATCTCGCATGCCCCCCTCGAACGCCAGCTCAGGCCACGAGATGCTACCACACAGGCGCTTGCGCGGAATAGGCCTTGCGAGGCCGGGAAACTTCAACCACCCTTGAGACTCACAGGGATATGATGCATGATATCCTTGCGTCACTGATGCTGCGACTGGTGGCGGGACTTCGACAGGAAGGAGCCCCCTAGCAGGGTGTTGAAAAACTCTCGGGAGGTTTCAGGGCGCAACTTACCTTGGCGATAAACGGCGATTTGACAGCTTCCCCAAGAGGAACTAGATCATCGTGGGCTGATCTTTCAACGGTTATCGTTGGTAGGTCTGCCGTACCCCAGATCGCATCTTCGGAGATTGGCCTTTTTCATCAGCCTGCTAGATGGAACGTCCTTACCGGATTCTCATGGTCGACGACGAGCCGGACCTCGAGCCTCTGGTGCTACAAGGCATGAGGCGCAAGATCGAATCAGGTGAGTATAACTTCGTCTTCGCTCACAATGGCGTAGAGGCTCTAGACGTTTTGAAGGAACATCAAGACATAGACATCGTCATCTCAGATATCAATATGCCCCAAATGGACGGCCTGACGCTGCTCGAACAGATTCCTAGAGTCGATCCAAGCGTCCGGGCCATCATCTTGTCGGCATATGGCGACATGAAGAATATCCGCACGGCGATGAGGATGGGTGCGTTCGATTTCATCACCAAGCCGATCGACTTCGAAGAACTGGAAGAGACGATCAGCCGGACACTCGTCCACCACGAGGCGTGGCGAGAGGCGCTATCGTCGCGCGACGCTCTGGTCACATCGCAAATCGAGAGCGACGCTGCGGCCGAATCCTGACAGTGAAGCATAAAGAGGCTTTGAGGCGAAGCAAGATGGCGGGAACATGAAACGACCATACCGGATTCTTGTAGTTGACGACGAGCCTGATCTAGAGCCGCTGATATTGCAGCGAATGAGGCGCAAGATCCGATCAGGCATGTACACCTTCGTCTTCGCTCACGACGGTATTGAGGCGCTAGAGGTACTGGACCTGAATCGGGACATCGATATGGTCATCACGGACATCAACATGCCGCGGATGGACGGCCTCACTCTTCTTGGGCAGATACCGGACAGCGCCAGCAGCGACTTGCTGTGCATCGTCGTATCGGCGTACGGTGATATGAAGAATATCCGTACGGCGATGAACAGAGGAGCTTTCGATTTTGTCACCAAGCCGCTCGACTTCGAGGACCTGCAGGTCACCGTAGAACGGGCTCTCCGCCACCTCGATGCGTGGCGGGCGGCGCTCTCTTCGCGCGACGCGTTGGTATCCCTTCAAAACGAGCTCGACGTTGCGAGCAGCACGCAGCAGTCGATCCTGCCGAAGACTTTTCCGAAGAGCTCAGATTTTCAGGTCTTCGCACACATGGAGCCTGCTCGCAACGTCGGTGGCGACTTTTACGATGTCATCCGTTTGGAAGGCCGCCGCGTGGGTCTGGCAATCGCCGATGTTTCCGACAAGGGCGTGCCGGCCGCCCTTTTCATGATGTCCAGCCGTACGCTGCTGAAGGGTGCGGCAATCGGCACCTTCGATCCAGGTGAGGCGCTGCGGGAGGTCAACGAACTGCTGTACGAAGAGAACGAGACCATGATGTTCGTCACGGTGCTGTATTCCATCTACCATCCGGACAGCGGTGAGCTTACCTATTCGAGCGGCGGACACGATGCACCGCTGCTCGTCCGACCTGACGGAAGATCGAAGCTCCTCCCCATCACCGGCGGCGTTGCGCTTGGCGTCGCGCCGGACCTGCAATTCTCAAGCCGCATCGTGCAGCTCGAACCCGGCGACGCCGTAGTGCTCTACACCGACGGCATTACCGAAGCGATGAATGGCAATGGAGAGCAGTTCGGAGTAGGGCGCATGCATGAGGTCTTCGCGGCCAATCCACCGAAGGACTCCGAGCAAGCGGCTCACACGATGTTCGAGGCCGTGAGAAGCTTTGTGGGCGACACACCGCAGTCCGACGACATCACCTGTCTGGTACTCCGCCGCACTGAGGATAGCGGGTGATTACGAAGCTGTCTCCAGGGGACCGAACCACCACGGACTGAGCCAAGGCCACGCAGCTCAGCGGGCCCGGTCCAGTCTTCAAAACTCCCTGGTACGACAAGGAGTCCGGTATGCCCTTTGATACCCTTATCACGAGCGCAACGGTCGTCGACGGGACAAACTCCCCTCGCTACGAGGCGGACGTCGGCCTCGAAGATGGAGAGATTGCCGCGATCGGTTCACTGCCCGAGGCAGAGGCCGAACGGAGGATCGACGCGAGCGGGCTTGTCCTCGCCCCGGGATTCATCGACATGCATACGCACTCGGACCTGTCGCTGCTCGACGACCCCGGCGGGGAGAGCATGGCCTACCAGGGCGTCACGACTCAGGTCACCGGGAATTGCAGTTACTCACCCTTTCCGATGGGCGACCTTGCGCCGGAGCAGATGCGGCGGGTCATGGGAGGGATCTTCGAGACGCGGCAAGAGTGGCGTTGGCGTACCCTGGACGAATGGGCAAGCCTTATGGAGTCGCAGGGCGTCAGCCTGAACGTTGCGCCACAGGTCGGGAACACGCCCCTGCGCGCCGCCGCCAACGCCCTGGACAACCGTCCGGCCTCGCACGACGAGCTCGACGTTCAAGAGCGCCTGCTCTCCGAGACGATGGAGCAAGGCGCCTTCAGCCTAACCACCGGCCTGTCCCTCGCCCCGTCTGGCTACGCGCCGACCGACGAGATAGTGGCTCTGGCGGAGGTCGCCGCGAGCTACGGCGGTTTCTATGCGACGCACGCGCGGGCGCTGCCGGGATGGCACGTCAGGATGGTCGAAGAGGCGGTCGAGATCGGACGCCGCGCAGGAATCCCCGTCCAGTTCTCCCACATGGCGATCATCGACCGGCGCTACTATGGCCACGGCCCTCAGATCGTAGAAGTGATCGAGCGGGCAGGCGCCGCGGGCATAGACATCACCTACGACATGTACCCGTACACGGCTGCGGGCGCTGGGTTGAACCAGCTCGTCCCACTGTGGATGCAGGAAGGGGGCATCCTAACTTTCATGGAGCGGCTGCGCGACCCGAAGCTCCGTGAGCGCGCCATCGCCGAAATGAACGAGGGGCGAGAGGGAGGGATACCGCCGCTATGGCACATCCATGTCATCAGCAATACCAGCTCCGAGCAGAACCGCGATGTGATCGGTCTCAACCTCGAGGATATCGCCGAGATACGCGGTGTGGAGCCAGCCGAGGCGACCTTACAACTAATCGAGGAAGAGAAGGACGCAATCATGGCCGTCATACACAACCGCGTCGAGAGCGATATGCGCTTCTTCCTAGGTCAGCCTCAGGCCATGATCGGCTCGGACGGCAATGCCATATCGCCGAACGGCCTCTACAAGGACTTCAAGCCACATCCCCGATTCTACGGCCCGTACCCTCGAATCCTCGGCCGGTACGTGCGCGAGCAGCCCGCCGTCCTCACGCTAGAGGAGGCCGTGTACAAGATGTCCGGCTTCCCCGCCGAACGCTTGGGATTCAAGCGACGGGGCAGGATCAAGCAGGGCCTGATCGCGGACCTTGTCCTCTTCGACCCAGATACGGTCCTCGACAACGCTACCTTCGAAGACCCACACCAGTTTCCGACCGGCATACCCTACGTTTTCGTGGCAGGCAAGCCAGTGATCGACGGAGGAAGACACACGCGCGCCCGACCAGGAAGGGTCCTTAGGAACGGCAGCGCGTAGAGAGTCCGGCCATAGTAGTTTTGGTAAGACAACTTGATCATTCCATGCCCGCTGTGGTGCTTGTTGACACGATCTAGCTGTTGTGGGGACTCTGCTGCTCGCGGTATTGCCAATCTGCTATCAGTCCTCTCCGCGCTGGCCCTATATGTAAGACCAGAGGACTGATGCAAGAAGTCGTGGTGGATGATAGGGGGACTCGTATTTAGCTACGACATAGCCGTACCCTGTCGGTAGTTCCCACACTTATTCCCACAATTCCAACGGGCGAGACTCTCAGAAACACGCCCGTGCGGTAGTTGTATGTCGATGGTCAGGATAAATGTCCGGCTAAGTGGCCAGCATAAATGTCGCTTGTGCTATCCGCGAGGTTAACAGATGGATCCTACCGGACACGATCTGGGTACAAGAGTGGACTCTCGGCCTCCATGTACTTCTTCGCCGTGTCCCGATGTATGCCCAGTTCCCGTACAACCCCTCGAATCGACAGCCCCCTGCGCTTCGCCTACCCGCGCGCCGCGCGCCGCCCGGCAGTGCTTCACCAGCAACACCTCACCCGCCTCGTTCTCCACGAACGCCGTCGCCCTCATGTGCCTTGGCATCACTTCACCTCCCAGGTGCCGTCGGGTGTCATTCCGACAGATATCCGTGGGTTCGTCGCCGTAGTCGGAGATGCCGCGTCCGTATCCCCGGAGGTCCTCGATGGTGATGGTCCCCTCCCTCCAGGTGAACCAGCAGGGCCTCCACCGTGGCCCACAGGGTCGACAGCCAGTCGGAGGTGCAGAGTGCGTCCCTGACATCGGTGTTCATCGTTATCGCAGACAGGGCCTCTCGGAGGGCGTCGTTCGTCTCCTCCACCCCCCTAGACGTGACCCTGCGCACCTCCTCCCCGTACTCCGTGAGCGCGGCGTCCCTCTGCTCTCGATAGAGGGTGAGCAGCGAGTCGTACTCCTCGACCGTCTCGACCAGGGAGGTGTCCACCTTGGTGTAGTATTCCTCCATCGACTCGTCCACCGACTCGATCACTCGCGTGAGTTAGGTTTGAAGTCGTCACGTTGGTTGTATCCTCACTGCTACGTCGCCCTAGCCCTCACACTAGCCCATCCGAGCAGACGATGCGGATTACCTGGGGCTCTTGGGGCCGCTGGCGGTCGGAGTCGTCGGGTGGATTGAGGCGGCACCTCTCGCGCAGCGCCTCCAGCCGGGTCAGCAGCACGGAGCCTTCCAGCCTCAGATTCCTGATTTCTCCTAGGGCGCTCTCGACCTGCGGTGACACATCTCCCAGGAATATCCGTCTGAGGACCTCGATCCGGCGCATTGCAGCGCCATCCTCCCCGGCCTCGCGCATTGCCATGCTGAGATGGCGGGACACATACCGGCGCACCTGGGAGTCTCGCGGCCTCCTGGCCCTGCCCAACCGCTGCTGGAAGTCTGTTCTGAACGCCTCGAACGACGCCATGACTCGCTCGTTCGTGTCTGCGGGCAGCCGCTCAGCCGGGTTATCTGGACTGCACTCGGCCGCCGCTATGAGCTGGGCGGGGCCTATGGGACGCGGCTGCAGTTCGCTGTTCACCGCGTAACAGTTCCTGACGCCCCCTGCGCTCAATAGCACCAGCGTCTCACCCTGCCTGGGGTCGTCGAACGGCGACGGTATGGAGGCAAGTATCGTCGGCGACACGAGCGGGGCCTGTGCTCCCTCTATCGGCAATACGTTCTGGGCGTAGCTCTCGTCGGACTCCTCGGACTGCGCTGCCCGCGCCCGAAGCGCAGAGCGTATCCCGTCCGGCAAGTTCGTGATCGTCTGCCATAGCTCCGGGTCTTCCTCCTGGATGCGCTGAAGCAGCGTGATGGCCCGCTGATTCGCAGCCACCTCGTCCAGCCCGTCATCAATCTCTGGCAGCTTCTTGCCCTCGTAGATTCGGTACATCGCCTTGGCGTTCAGCCGCTCCGCGACGGAGAGTAGCTTGCTGTCCAGCCCGATCAGGTCGTGGAACGACTGTATACGTCTGTGCAGACGCTCCGTCAGCGACAACTCGGCGTCGACCTCCACGTCCGGCCACATGTTGTGAAGGTTAATCACCTCATGCTCAGTGCCGATACGGTCGACGCGGCCGAACCGCTGGATCAGCCGCACCGGGTTCCAGTGCAAGTCGTAGTTCAGCACCCGGGCGCAGTCCTGCAGGTTCTGACCCTCGGATACTATGTCTGTCGCCAGCAGCACCCTGATTTCAGGTCCGGGGCGTTTTTCACGCTGGGCTAGATTCCACGTTGGAGAGAATCGCTTGACGACCCTCTCCGCATCGTAGCTCGTGCTGCCGGTCAGCCGCGCAATCTCCGGGTCCTGCCCATTGGGATTCAACTCCCGGTACAGGTACTCCACGGTCGTCTCGGCTTCGGAAAAGATCAGCACCTTGCCCGCACGCACTTCGGGTCTGTCCAGGAAACGCCGCAGCGCCCGAAGCTTGTCATCGTCCTCCGGTTCAATGCCCTCTACTCTACCCAGGACGTCTTTCAGCAGGTCGAAGTCCGCATCGAGGTCTTCGGTCCACCTGTCGGTCTGGAAGTCGCCGATGTTGTGGACCAGCTTGTCGCGCCTGCTCCCCAACTGCTGGCGTCGCTCCTCCTCCTGTCTCAGGACCTCAAGGAGATCGTCCACGTCGAAGGACTGTCCCGACAGTAAACGCGTCGCCGTGCTGCCGATGGGGACATAGCCAGACGCGAGCGCGTCCCGGAAGTTGCGGTTGCTGTTCATCAGCGAGCGCAGTGTCGAGCGGAACGCCTCTATACTCGACTCCAGCCGCTTGAACAGCAGCACGCCCATCAGCCTGGCTATGCGGTCTCGCGCCCGGAACAGGTCACGGTACTCTGAACGCTCCCTGGCCTGCGGCTTGAGGTACTCCGTGGCCCGGTATCTCGCCGCCTTGTGCTTGCGCAGTAGCCTCTCCAGTTCATCCAATGAGCCTGCCTTTGCGTACACCTTGTCCAGCCGGTACTCTACGTTGTTGAGCGCCGGGTCGGGGAAGCGCACCGGCTTGCCGCCTACCACCGCCGTGTCGCCGTAGAGGTCCCGTATGTCCTTGCGCCGCCGTCGTATGAAGACGGCAGACAGCACTTGGTCTATCTCAGCCTTGGGAACCCCGGGCTTGTTGGGCGGCAGCGGGGGTGCTCCGATGGACCCGCCGGCCCGCCACGCGCCGAACTCGGCCTCGTAGTTCTCGTACTCGGCGCGGTACTCCAGCCACTTCTGGGCGTTGCGGAAATACTCCTCCAGGCTGACCGGCTCTATGTTCAATCCGTGCTCAGAGTCGTCCAGAAACAGCCTGAGCTGGCGGTAGATGTCCATCGGCCCCAGGTTCTGAGGAGTCGCGCTCAGCAACACCACTTTGTGGTCGCCGGACTCCAGGTAGTCGCTCAGGCCTTTCGACCGCCGGTTCACGTTGCGGAAGTTGTGCGCCTCGTCTACCAACACCGGGCCTCGGTTGGGATATTCGCGTTCAAGCACGATGCCGTGACCGGACGGATCGACATCTACGTAACGCCCCAGCTCTTCGTCAAACTCGGCCTCTGGGGGCGCCGCGATCATGCTGTGGGATACGACCTCGGCCCCGAGGGCGAACCGCTCGTTGAACACCTGCCACATGGGCTTCAGTCCAGCGGGGCAGAGGATGAGCGGCGGGCCGTCGTTCGGATAGCTAACTCGAAGCTGCCTCAGCAGCTCCGCACCGATGAATGTCTTGCCCAAGCCCACTACGTCACCGATATAACAGCCGCCGTGGGCTTCGATCATCGACAGGCCGCGACTCACGGCGTCCAACTGGAAGTTGGCAAGCGTTTCGTCACGGGGCGGGACCGGCAGCGGGCCGCCGCCAATCTCTGTGTAGTACAGCTCGTGGAGGGCCTTCAGGTAAACGTGGTACGGTGGGGTCTTCGCCAGAGCCCACGACCGCTCCAGCTCTGTCACCAGTTCCCCGCTGATGTCTTCCGAGTCGTCCCACAGCGCATCGAACCAGTCGCGCAGAGCCGACATTTCCGCGTCGCCTGTGACGCGCACGTTGAGTTCGGTGTTGCCTTCGAACCCAGCCAGCGTCAGATTGGAAGAGCCGACTACGGCAGCGCCGGGCTCGGCGTGGTTGTCGTACCAGCACAGGTACGCCTTGGCGTGCAGCGGGCTTCTCAGGTAGGCCCGCACCTCCACACGGCGCACGGCCACCATGTCACGCAGTCTAGAAACGGCGGACTCCGTGCCGCGCTCCTGTGGCAGCACCGACACACCCTCTGAAATGCGCGCCACTGCCTGCTGCGAGATCTCGGCTCGCTGTCTACGCTGTACAAGCGAGTCAGCCTCGATACGTGCCTCTAGCGCCTGTGTCTGCTGGAGGCCGAGAGCGACCTCTTCCAGGACCTGCCTGTCCGTTCGCCCTACGAGGATGCGCACCTTGTCCAGCCGCGCCAGGTCGTCTGCCACGGCCTCGAAGCCGCTGATGAAGAAGTACCCGACGGCAATGTCGGCCCGCGCAGAGCTGCCCAGCATCTCCTTCAGCCGGCACAGCAGGGTCGGATCGGTCTTGGCGTGGAGGATGTTCAAGGCGACTGGTCACCTGCACGATGCCATTGGGGGAGTGGACGACCCAGGCAGTATCCGAAGGTTGCTGTCATCCCTCGTTCTCTCGAAGTAGAGCAACGAAGCCAGCCTGCTCGAAATCCCTGTCGTATGCAAGCGCCTCGTTTATGCCCCGTTCCTCCATCAAGAGGAAACTCGCGCAGTCGGTCAAACTCCAATTCTGGTCACTTCGAGAAGCGTACCGTTCTAAGGCGGCCTTGAATTGAGCATCCGTCTGTGGGATGACTTCGACGTCAGGGCTGTGCTCCAGCTCTTGAACCATCTGCGCCGCGAATCGCCGCCGAAGTTCGCCGAGGCCTGCCATGAAGTTGAGGGCCTCGGTCAGCACCATCTGTGTCGTGACAATTTGGACGGATTCCAGGCTCGCAGCCACCTCTCTCGCCCGTTCGTGCAGCTGATCACTGGGATACATGTGCGCTATCCAGTAGCCTGAGTCTGCGAAGAGCGCCCGCATCACTCCTCTTCCTTCGGGTGGCCATAGAGGTAATGCTTTTTGTTCTTGACCAGATCAGTGGGTAGACCGTCCCACATGTCCGGCGGATAGGACTTGCGGAGCCTCTCGAACATCTCCAGGATGGACTCCCCGGTGAGGGTCGGTTGCGGGGCTTCGTCGATGGACACCATCACCTCCTTGCCCTCTTCCAAATCAAGCGGCTCCAACAGTGTGAGCACCCCGTCGGAGAATCTGGCCTTCACGTTCGCAATCATGTCCCGTCCTCCAAGATATCTTTCCTGCTGACCTGCTCGGTTGTCAGACTCTCCTTAGTGGCCCGAACCAGCGCCACGTCCTCCTCCTCGTCGGTGGCGTGTATCAATCCCAGGCTGCGTTCTATGGCCGTGCCCTCCTCTTCCGTCAAGCCGTACAGCTCATACACCAGCCTGTCGATCTCCCATTCCAAATGGCTCGTGTCCGCGTCAGGGTTGGCGTCTTTGGACTTGAGGATGCTGTCGACCAACCGGATGAACGGACGCTGCTTGGCGGTGGTTATCCTTGGGATAGGCAACCGCTGAACGGCGAATTTTTCCCATTGCATGAGCCCCATCCCGGTTGTCCGTGCCGTATTCTTCATCATCCAAGTGATCAGGGAGCTGTCTAGAACCGCGCAAAGGTACTTCAGGGGCCCACCCGTCATGAGGAACCCCTTGTTGTTGCAATACATCTCTGTGTCAGAATAGGCGAACCTGCTCTGGGGCGACATGTCCATCCAGAACAGCTTTTTTTTGGAGAATTCCCCGTAGTATGCAATCGAATCTTGCAGTTCAAACCAATGGTGCCAGGTTTTCTTTCGCGCCTTGATCCCGTTCGATAACGTCGCGCCAGTCTGCTCTAGTCGCTCCTTCCCAAACGACAAGAGATACTCCTTGATCGCTGGATAGTCGTCAATCGACAGCCCGAGCGACGGAAGGGTTGTAATAAGCCACCTGCCTGCCCACTCGGCCTTGTACCGCTGAATATCCCTCCCTCGTAGCACAGGTTTGATGATATCTGCTGAGCTTGGGTCTTCTTCGACCAGCGCCCGTCTAGTTGCGTCGTCAATGATGAACGCCTTGTTGTACCCGGTGAGGACTCCGCGATTGATCTTGACGTCCCACTCCCCAAGCGGCGTTCCCTTAGTCTGCATCTTCTCCATGACGCTCTGTTCCAAGGACGACAGGATGCTCCACGGTGCTTCGCCGTCGGGGCGCACTCGTCCCCACAAACTCCCGTCAGGCGGGAATTGGCTGTTGGGCAGGTGGTCCACGTCGACGGCGGGGAACGCTCCGTTCATGCTTCCCTTCCGCAACAGAAGAACGCCGGTATCGACGATGGCGCTCGCGAAGACGTCCTTACCGAGCTCAACAAGGACCAACGGCTCGTTCTCTTCGGAGAGGTAGCGGCGCAGAGGTTTGCCGTACTCGGCCTTCAGCCAGCTGTTGGAGGTGATGTAGGCCAATAGGCCGCGCGAAGACCGGAGAAGCTGGCAGCCCCGCTCGTAGAAAAGCTGGTATACGTCGCCGGTTCGGACGAACGTACCATAACCGACATCCCCGTAGAGTTGCCCTAGTTTGCCGCCGTCCTTCTGCAATTGGATATACGGTGGATTCGCCAGTACCACATCGAAGCCGCCTCGGTCGAACACCTCGGCGAACTCCACGCGCCAATCGACAGCCCCGGCCGGTGCGGGCGTGTCGGCAAGGGCATCCCTCAGTTCACCCTGGACACGCTCGATCTCCTCCCTCAGCGCGTCCTTGCCAGTCGTCGCCTCCATGTGCCGGGCCTTGAGGTCGGCGAGCTGGGCCGCGACGCTGTGTGCCCTGTAGCGGAAGAGATCGCCGTAGTTGTCCGGGCTGGGGTCCGGGCCCAATAGGCTGTCGCCGCGGACGACCTTGAAGTCTAGGTTGGGCAGCGGTTCCGGCCTGTCGCCCTCGTACTCGATTACCAAGGAGAGCCACATTCGCAGCATGGCGATGTTGACGGCGAACTCGTCTATGTCCACGCCGTACAGGTTGCGTTGGATGATGTGTAGCTTCAGCTCGTATAGGCTGCGGGCGTCGACGCCGACGTTGAACAGGGCCGTCCGGAGATCGACCAGTTCCTGCATCATGCCCAGCAGGTAGGCGCCGGAGCCGCACGCCGGGTCGACCACAGCGACGTTTTCCAGCGCCTCGGCAACCTTGGGCGCGGAGGCCAGCCCGACGCCGGAGGTGTCGCGCTCGTCCACGAACCTTGCTATCTCCTCGGCTGCGAGGCCGGCGCCGCATTTTTCGAGGTAGCCCTTGAGGGCCTCGCGGCACATGAAGGCCACGACGGGCCGGGGCGTGTAGTAGGAGCCGGTGTCGTGGCGGCCGGTGACCAGCTCCTCAAACACCTTGCCCAGCATCTCGGGGTCCACCGCGACTTCGATGTCGAAGGGCGTCGATTCCATGACGGTGAAGTTGAACCTGTCGAAGAGTTTTGTAAAGATCTCCGATATGCACTCGTCGGGGACGAGGGGAAAGCGGTCGTCCTCCGCCGTCTTGTCGAACAGCCCGCCGTTGAGGAACGGCGGTTCGCCAATGAGCCTTCGCGATTCCGGCTCGGACGTGAGGTCCTCGGACCGGTAGTTGTTCAGCCCGGCGAAGAATAGGAGCCGCAACCTGTCGACGTGGAAGTTCTTGTCGTCGCCGTCGGCGGCCTGGTAGTCCCTCCACAGCGCGTTGAGGTAGTCCTTGTCGCCTCCGAAATTCAACCATCCCTTCCGCGAGAGGAAGTAGATGAACATGAGGCGGTTGAAGAGGGTCTGGACGAAGAGCTTCTTGCCCTCCTGCTCCTCCTCGCCGCCTCCGAAGCCCTCGACGCGGTCTATCGCGAGGTCGAAGACCCGCTTGTACTCGGCGAAGAACGCCCTCGTGACAGCCTCGACGTCGAATGTCCTGTCCAGCGCCGTGCGGATGCTGCCACTGTCCCGATGATTCCAGTAGATGTTGGAGACCTGCTGCACGGCGGTGCGTCGCGGCAGGTCCCGCTCGACGATCATGCGGCGCAGCGTCGGCCGCGCACCCTCGAAGCTGGGCAGGATGAGGTGTAACTGGCTGGCTGAGGTGTTGGTGAAGACCAGGAGCAAGTCGTCGCCAAGCTGTTCTGCGATAAGCTTGGCCGCAGCCCCGACTTCCCCTTTGCGCACCCGATCAGACTCAGGGGTATCGAGCGCGACGTACAGGACGTGAACGCCGTCGAGCTCCGCGATGCGCTCTGCGGAAGCGGGCAGAGCGATGTTACTCGGCGCGGTGTCGAATGCCACCTGGCCGGACGCCTGATCGAAGTCCAGAACCTCGACGAACAGCGCGCGAATCTCGCCCGCCCGCTCGGACGGCGAGGCGGCAAAGATGCGCTCGGTGCGGCTCTCCACTTCAACCGCATCCTCACGGTTCACAATAGGCATGTAACAGCGTCATCCACAAGAAGTGGGTCACAGTATATCAGGGTGTTGAACGGCCTCCTATGCCGCGCGTTCTGTCCTACTCCTACAGACGCTGACCGGTCTCCAACGCCGCGTCAGCAGCGTCCATGCGGCTCTGCTCCCAAGGTACGTCGCCGTAACGTGCAATGATTTCCCGATTCAGGTCAGCCTCGGCCCGGTAACCCGCTGGACCCGAGACGGAAGAGCCGGACAGGCAGTCCCGGTCGATCTTGACGGGATGCAATTGGGTGGGGCGAGGCTGTCGCTGCGTCAACTCACCCGCGGGTGGGGGGCTCTTGGTGGCCGCGCTGACCATCCCTCTGGCCATCAGGGCGTTCGCGGTGTGGCCGCTGCGGTTTGAGGCGCTGGCGGACGCCACCGGATTCCTGTTCGGCGCCCTCGCGATCATGGCGGGCGTGGGCTTCGCCGTGAGGCTATGGCGGTGGCTGAAAGGAAGCCGCGCCCACGGCGCCTAGAGCGTCAACCGCCGTGGGCGACGGGCCTGATGGGGCTCTTGGCCGGGGGTTCCGAGTGCGGCAGGATCCTTGCGCCCCTGGAGCCCCCGAATCAAAGGGCTCAGGGCCGGGGTCTCAACAAGGAGATCAGACGCCGCACCGATGTGGTGGGCATCTTCCCTAGCCGGCCAGCCGTGCGTCGCCTGGTTGGCGCCCAACTCCTGACACGCGAGGTAGCGGTTGCGCCCGTCGATCACGGCCCCGCCGGTTCTTGTCCGGGCGGCTCGAAATAACTGAAAGTGGGACACATTAGCCCACATTTCCCATATCAACCCTGCCGGTCGTGCCGTAATCAGCAACATAGGCGACCGCTGTAGCCGAATAGCCGATCACAGTGGTTATCAGGAGTGCTAGACTGATCGTGTTCTACGACTCTAGTTCTTGATAACGTACTGCCCTCGGAGGCACCCAATGGGTGAAAGCACCAACGCTTGTGCCACGCTCCGTTTCGACCGCCGTATACGGTGGAGTTTCGCGGCGCCACCATCACCTCGGACGCTGGGCTGCTGGCCTGTCGCGAGCTGGATGATGCACTGGGACTGACGGAGACGGCGAGTGAGTGTCTGCAGGAGAGTCGGGGCGGCCGTAACGTGCAGCACCGATTGGTGGGCCTTCTCAGGCAGTCGGTGTACAGTCGTCTGGCAGGCTACGAGGATACCAACGACGCTGAACGGTTGGCCGACGATCCGACGATGCGGGTAGTCGTTGGACGGCGAGATGGTCCTGAGAGACCGGCAGCCAGTACCAACACCATGAGCCGGTTCGAGACCGAGGTGCTTACCCAGGACAGCAACGTAGACGGGTTGGATCGACTGAAACGCTGAGTGGGTGGACAGAGCTATGTCCCGCACGCCGCACCGGCGGGTGATCTTGGACATGGACAGTTCGGAGAGCCCGGTACATGGAGAACAGGAGGGAGGGTCGTACAACGGTCATTTTGGGAGCACGTGCTATCACGGGGGATATACTGATGAAGACGACAGAGTCAAGAAGAATCTCTAGAGGCCAGCCCACTCGGAAGAGGCTTTGGATGAGGAAGGCACGGCTAGAAAAGGATCCCTTTCCGTTTCGACCATTGCTCTACTAGGCTTCGAGTCTCAGCCACATAGGAGTCTAACGCATCAAGCCTTTGCACCAGAGCGTTGTCCCCAGCCTTGACTTCGGCTCCAAGGCCATCCAGACGCTGCTTCAGGGCCGCATATAACTCCGACTCCGTCTTGGCTTCCTGCAAGCCAAGGGTGTCGAGCCGTTGCATCACAGTATCGTGCTCAGCCTTCACCTGCTCGACGATACCGGTCTTGACCTCCGCTTCGAGACCATCCAGACGCTGCTTCAGGGCCGCATATAACTCCGACGCCGTCTTGGCTTCCTGCAAGCCAAGGGTGTCGAGCCGTTGCATCACAGTATCGTGCTCAGCCTTCACCTGCTCGACGATACCGGTCTTGACCTCCGCTTCGAGACCATCCAGACGCTGCTTCAGGGCCGCATATAACTCCGACGCCGTCTTGGCTTCCTGCAAGCCAAGGGTGTCGAGCCGTTGCATCACAGTATCGTGCTCAGCCTTCACCTGCTCGACGATACCGGTCTTGACCTCCGCTTCGAGACCATCCAGACGCTGCTTCAGGGCCGCATATAACTCCGACGCCGTCTTGGTTTCCTGCAAGCCAAGGGTGTCGAGCCGTTGCATCACAGTATCGTGCTCAGCCTTCACCTGCTCGACGATACCGGTCTTGACCTCCGCTTCGAGACCATCCAGACGCTGCATCAGGGTTGCGCGTAACTCCGACACCACACCCTTCATGTCCACTTGGTTCATCGCGGTCATGATCTGGCCGCTGAGCTCCACGAGACTTCCAATCTCCGCTACCAACCTTCCCGTAGCATCTCGCAGCTGTTGCGACTGTTGACCGGCATCCTCCAACAGGTCGCTCGCCCGCTTCATCCGCGCCAGTTCCTCTGAGATCTTCAGGATGCTCGCTTCAGCCGCCAGTATGGTCGGGTTCATCCCATGAGCCGCGTTCTCTGTCAACACTAACCTCCTGGCCGCCCAAGATCGTAGAAGCCGCGGGAGCTTGCTGCCGCCCTCACTGCATTGTCGGCCAAAGCCCCAAGAGCGGCCAGATGGACCACCCCGGCTAACCGCTCGCTGCTAGACAATAGACGGCGGGCCAGTGCGACGCCGCCGTCAGCGGACATCATCACGGCCGCAACCCTCCCCATGAGGAAAGGTCGCAGGTGCTCCAGGTCGCGCAACAATTCCATCCGCACGGCGTCTGGGTCGGATGCGCCGTAGGGCAGCCGGGCAAGCAACGCGCTCATCTCCTCCAGAACACTATCGTCTGATTCCCAATGGCTGCTTGCCCGAGCGCAAACCGAAAGATAACGCAGGGCAACACTGCTGGGGTCTGCTTCAAGCACCCGGCGGGTGGTGCCGATGAGCTTCCGGAGGGCGTCCGGCGCATCAAGACGATCCAGCACTCCCCGCACTGCCGGCAACCCGATCTGCTCAAGGGAACGGCCCCGCCACCCGTTGAGCAATGTAGAAAACTCGGATTCTTGGAGGTAGGCCAGAATCTCGCTTCGAAAGCTATCGCTATCTCGATAGTCCCGGCACAGCTGCGCCATCGTGCGTATCGCCTCTTTGCGCTTGGCGACAACCTCATCGTAGATGAAGTCCACCAACACCCCGATCGCGCTTTTAACCACCGTGTCCACGCTGCCAGCGGCCAGCGGATCAAGCAAGCCTTCCACGTAGTCTGGGAACTTGTACTTGGTCAGGTAGTTCCTGAGTTTGGCCCGCACCCCCTCGGCGCCCGCGTGGCGCAATGTGACCCGGAACTGACGCAGCCGCCATTCAACGGTGTAGTCCTCGACCAGTCCCAGCATCGCCAACCGGTAGACGCACTTCTCCATGTCTTGACGGTCCCGGTCTTGGCCGAAACGCACCTCTGCGTAACTTAGCCCGCCGACCTGGGTATCGGACAACGTGCCAGCCAGACACCTATCCCAAAGTTCCAGCGTGCCCTTCTTCTCCTCCTCTCGACCCCTGTAGGAATTCAACAGGAACCACAAGTGGACGAACACGTCGCCCTGGCGGTTCCGCGGCACCCTTTTCAACTGCCGTAACGCTGCCTGGTGATCCGGCTCATTCAGGATGGTCTGCGCCTGCTCCCAGCTATCGTCGCAGTACAGCACGGTGCAGAGCGCGTAGCCCTGCTTGCCATTGCGACCAGCGCGCCCCGCCTCCTGGTAGAACGTCTCGACCGATGTGGGCATTCCGTAATGCACCGTGTAGCGGACATTAGGTTTGTCGATACCCATCCCAAAGGCTTGTACCTGGTTCAGCGTGAAATAGCGTTGCATCTCCTCCTTGTGGCGGTTCCAGTCGCCTTCGAAGATCCCCGGCTTGGTGCCGGCGTAGTAGTTGCCGTGCGCCAGGCCAGCCGCAACGTCCACCACGCCCAACGGCCCGTTTACGTGAGGGCAAAACACCAGGCCGCAGTCGGTATCGCCCCCTCGGTCTGGTCGGTAGAAGTCCTCGGCGTCTACGCCCAGACGCTGGGGCAGGATCTCCCGAATTTGCTTCAATGCCGCAGGCCGTCCCTGCCAGGGGGCCTGTAGGACGTCGAAATTCAGCTCTCGCCGGTCAAACGACTCAGGGCGGATGGTCGCACCCTCGTCGTTGATCCCCAGTTCCGCCTGGATATCCTCCAGCACCGCGAAGGACGCGGTGCCGGTTAGCACCGCCAGAGTGGGCTTCATACCCCGCTCGTCCGAGCAGTGCCGCTGTAGGTTGAGCGGCAGGTGCAGATACGAGGGCCGGAAGTCGTGGCCCCATTCCGACAGGCAGTGGGCCTCGTCCACTGCCGCCAGTGAGACGGGCGACTTGCCACACGCCGAACGGAGCTGCACACGGAACTCTTCAGATTGCAGCCGCTCGGGCGCGATGAAAATGTACGCAAGGTCGCCGGCGGCCATGCGGCCTAGCAGCTCGACTCGGTCTCCCGCTGCCAGTTGGCCCGACACGGCGCCCACCCGGTCGATGCCCATGCGCTGCAGGTTCATGACCTGGTCGTTCATCAGCGAGATGATGGGGTCGATGACCACCGTCATTCCGGGCAACAACATCCCCGCGAACTGGTATATCAGCGACTTTCCGCCGCCCGTGGGCAATAGCACAATGGCAGGCTCGCCAGCCAGCAGACGCCGAATCGCCTCCGCTTGACCGTCCCGGAAGTCCCGCTTCCGAAAGACCACTTGCAGGAGGCGCCGCATCGCATCGGCCTGGACCTCGGAATCGCCGTCCAGTTCGTAGTGAAAGCTCTCGGACCGCTGCAGGCGGCGCTCGCCATGGCGGAGGCCAACCGCTCGACGGATGCGGATCGCGCCTCCCGCCCAATGCGGCGCTACCCGATTCAGCAGTGGGCCAACCCGCTCCTCTCCCAACAGCAGGCTGTGGGAGATGACAGCGTCATAATCGCCATCGGGCTCTTCAACCTGGCGGACCGAGAGGCCATCGCCTGAAGGCCCGTCCTTGCCAATAACGTCCAGACACACTAACGGCGGAGGCACACCCCGCTGCGGCGACAGGCGATACACCAAGCCCCACAGCTCCAAGAGCAAACGGAAGGCGTCCACCACGACTGGCGCATCTTCCTCGACAACCAGCACGCGCTGGCCGCTCGCACCCAGCGCGCCATGGGAATAGAGCTTCAACAAGCCGCGCAGACAGCGCTGCACCGCGAGCGGCATCAGGACCAAGTGCCAGGCCGCCCGATGCACCATTGAGTGCTCCATCGCGGATTCCACCGAGCGCCACTTGTTCGCCGCACTCAGAGACCGGCGTTCCCCTGCGTCGGCCTTCTCCAGCATCTCCCTGAGCCATTCGTTCGGACCGAAGCGCACGGTAGCCGCGGGAACTCGGAAGACCTTCCAGCCGCCACGCTGCAGCGTGGCGGCCCGCCGCATATCCCTTTCCCGTTCGCCAGGCTCCAAGTGCTGGGCCCCGTCAATCTCGAAGACCCAGCGCACCCGGCTCATCTGGAAGACGAAGTCCACCCTGTTGCCGGTGAGGACTGTGGGTAGTTCTCTGTCCACGAGGTCGAGAATCAGCGGTTGGCGCTGGATGAACCCCGCCGCCCATGGCCCCAGGACCGAAACAAGGCCATCGTAAAAGGCCTCCTCTTCGTCGCTGCACAGCTTCCGCAGGTCGGGGGAGAGCCCTTGGTCCGGCAGCGGCGCGTCCTCGCGATAGGGCAAGTCCAGCAAGTCCTGGACCGCGTCCAAGATCTCACCTGAGCTTCTGCGCGGCAGCAGTGACTTCTGGAAGTGAAACCCTAGGTCCGCTTCGTCCACGAGCTCGCGGCAGTCGAAGAACTCGGCGCCCGGTCCGGATAACAGCATCCCCTCGAAACCTGGATCCACCAAAGCGGGGTTGCCCCGGGCGACGATCTTGTCGCAGACGGCCGTGATGGCCGCCAGCGCGGGGACTTTGGTTTCGGTCAGAGCGTGAGCATCAGTCTCGATAACCGCACGGGAGTGGGCTTCCAGAAGCTTGCCTAGAGCGGAGCGGAAGGTATCGGCCTTGGGCATCGAATCCCAAAACCCCAGTCGGCCTGAGGCAGCGTACTTCAGCCTAGTCATAGCGCGAATTACTCTAGCCCAGGATTTCCCATATTGGGAGTCTTCAGGCTCAAAGGGCAGCCCAAACGAGATGGTAGCATCATAGTCAGGTAGCACGGACATCGCAAAGGGGACCGGCCACCGCTCAGATAGGCCGCGCAGCCACCCCCCGGAACCATCGCACGGACTGAAGGATTGTCCTTCAGGGCTAAGTTCATTCGTGCATAGAGTCCGGGGCGGTCCCGGGTGGCGCTACCGGGCAGGGTCTCGGTCGTCGGCAACGTGACCACGGCGGGCGCGGGCCGCTCAGAGAACGTCATGGTCACGGTCTGGCCGTCCTTCGAGTTCCAATCGCGCTGGGCAACGGGGGCACGAACTCCAGAGTCGCGCCTGCCCGGGCCCTCGGGAACCCTTCGAGCACGCAGGTCCTGAAGTCGCGCCCGTCCTCGTAAGACGCGGCCGCTCAGGTGCCAGTGGCCTCGTACAGAGTCTCGACCACACTATATTATATCCCACATTTCCCAGATGAGCTCCGTGGGCGTGTCGTAATCGGCAAGAGGACCCAGCTATGCGGGTCATCGTTGGACGGCGAGGCCTTGAAAGACTGGCAGCAAGCACCAACACGATAAGCCGGTTCGAGACGGAGGTGCTCACCCGAAAGCATAATCCGGAAGGCTTGGCCCGTATGAATGCTCGGTGGGTAGATCGGGCTATGGCCCATACATCTCACCGGCGGGTCATCCTGGACATGGATAGCTCAAAGAGCCCGGTACATGGGTAACAGGAGGGAGCAGCCTACAATGGCCACTTTGGCTGCACGTGCTATCACCCGATCTTTGTCTTCAACCAGTTCGGGGACTGCGAGGGGGCCATGCTGCGTCCTGGGAATGTCCACAGCGCCCACAACTGGCGGGAGGTGCTGGACCCCATCGTGGCCCGCTACGGGCGGAAGGGAGTGCGCCGGTACTTCAGGGCCGATGCCGCCTTCGCCAAGCCGGAGGTCTACGAGTACCTGGAGGAGCGGCGCGTCCTCTACGCTATCAGGCTCCCCAGCAACGAGGTGCTGCAATGGGAGGTCACCCCTCTGTTGAGAAGGCCGGTGGGAAGGCCGCCGAAGAAGCCCATCATCTGGTACGACGACTTCTGGTATCAAGCGGGGAGTTGGGACCGACCGCGTCGCGTGATAGCCAAGGTAGAATGGCACCAGGGAGAGCTATTCCCTCGAGTGGGCTTCATCGTCACCAACATGTCGGCTGGCCCCGAGGGGGTAGTGCATTTCTACAATGGCAGAGGTACTGCCGAGCAGTGGATTAAGGAAGGCAAGTACGCCCTGAACTGGACCCGGCTGTCCTGCCACAGGTTCGTGGCCAACCAGGTGCGACTGGCCCTGTTCATCCTAGCCTACAACCTGGGGAACTTGCTGCGCAGGCTATGCCTGCCCAAGGCGGTCAAGCAATGGTCGCTGAGGAGCCTCCAGGTCAAACTTATCAAGATAGGGGGGAGGCTAGTTCGCCACGCCCGGCGGCTGGTGTTTCAGCTAGCCGAGGTAGCAGTGCCTCGGGAGGTAATACGACAAGTGCTGGAGCGTATCGGCGGGCTCCATCCAGCACCAGGGTAGTGAGTATCCTTGGGATCATCGGAGGTGACGAGGATAGCTAAGGGGGAGCTGTGCGCCTGGATGAGTTGAAGCGTGTGCAAACCTGCTGAAAGCCGCCTCCGTTGCCTGGCGGACGCCAATTCACGGGACCGAGAGATGGTTTTGGGAGCCCGATGGGATAGTTGACGGCGTTTGTGGATGCCTCTACCATCACCGTCGTGAAGGATGGTGGGTTCTTTGGACACCCGCATTCTGATATGGGGAATGTCGGATTAGGGGCGTCGGGGCTGACCGCCCAGATACGCTGGTGTGGGTTTCCTTGTGCAAGAAAGCGGCGAAGTGACACAGTTTACCGGAGGGAAGTGGGACGCGCCATCGCAACGTCCCGGCCCCAAAGCGGGCAGTTCCGTAGAATCCTCATGATCGCACCTCCCCTGGGCAACGCCCGTCGCATTGAGGCGACACTTCAGGGTCAACGAACACGCTCAACTCCAACAACCCCCGGCTGCCGCTGCCAGCGCCCTCAACCCTCACCGGGTAGAGCTCGCCCGCGCGGAGAACCCGCGCCCCCGCGCCGTTCACCACGACCACGACGCGCGAGCTGGCGGCCGCCTGATTCTCAACCCGGACTGCGAAGTAGCGCACGGCGACCTTATCGTCCTCGACCGACGCCAGCCGCGCGCTCGACACCGAGTCCAACCCGAAGTCGGTAGGGGTGAAAACCGCGACGACCTCGCCGCCGGACAGGAACTGCTGACTCCGGAAAAGTTTAGTCGCCACCGGAGGCCGGTCAACACATAGCCGCACAGTGTGTTGCGCTCGCGGCTCCAGCGGGGTGACGGCCCGCAGCGCGACGAAACCGGCGAGGCCGGCCGCGACTACCAAGATCGCTATTCGCATCGTGCGCTTGGCCTTGGGCATGTCCGAGCGAATGTCCGCATCAGTGTGCCCGCCCCACGTGACGGCGGCGCGCCGTGGGCCGAGTCTTCCGGTGACATGGCTCTACGTCTCTTCGGAACGCCGCCATCCCGGAGTATACAGCGAGACCGGGGCGCGCTCCCCCGCTGGCACGGCAGGGAGCGACGGGTCCGGCCCTGGGTGGTGTCCCAAGCATGGTCGCGGGGCGTTCAGGGGACTCTACGGGCCAGCGTGGGGGGCATCATGGCGTGGGGGTGTGGGCTTGCTCCTCTCTCTCGGTCTTTTTTGCCTTTTGTCGCGCGGAATGGGCCAGGTTCATTTTGTCCATGGCGCGGCGGCGGTCTTCGGGAGAGCAGTCTGGGTCATTCGACGCCGCACTATAGGCATCCCTAGCTCGCAGGTATTTCTCTTCGGCAGTCTTAACGTCCAGGGTGTCGGCTGGCTGGGGTTGCCCGGTGTCCATCAAGGGCACGGCGGGGGCGGCAGGCTCATGCGCGGCAGGCGTGGTCTGGGCCTGTTGGCGCGTCAACTCTTCGACCTGGCGCGCCAACTCTTCTGTCCGGCGCTCAGCGTCCAGCCGCCGCCTCTGCTCATCCCGGATTGCCGCGTCCGACTGCTGCTTGAACTCGGACACCTGCTGCTGCTGGACGGCCCTCTGGTGCAACCGCAAGGCCTTTAGCTGGGCAGCGCGGTTAGCCTGCCGGATGCGGTCCGCTTCCTTGCTCAGCGCGGGAACGCTGCGGGCCGGCCGCACACCCGCATGAGTCCGCCCGGATGCAATCTTGCTCACGGCCTGTCGCGAGATCTGGTAGGCGGCTGCGATCTCCCCTATGCGATGCCCGTCTTCCAAGTACGACTTGATCTTGGCAACCGTTTCGCTTGTCAGCATGTTTCCACCTCAGTACCAATGGAGCGACTATAAGTATACCGTAGCGCTACCAAACACAGGTGTAAGCGCATGGGTGTCTGCCTGTTGTCGTGCAGCCCGTGAGTGGTGAGAGTGTGAATATCTGGCGGGTAGTCTTCCGTTCCCGCGCCGTCACCCAACGCCACAGCTGAGCAGGTATGGGACTCGCGCACAAGCCTGACTATGTAAGCCCCCCAAACGTGGGGATATTATATATATAGAAGGTCTCAACTCAGTGTGGCTTGCGCGGCCTTCAGGGGGGGTTGTACGGCCCTGGGGGGGGTAGGGCCTAGAGCCCGCCAGCCAGGGGGTTTGCCATGACGGAAGGCCAGACGGAGGGCCGCGTGACGCGCTGGGGCCACGTCGAGCTCGACACCTGCGTTGTGTTCAAGGACACGGCCGCCTGGGCAAAGGCGATCTCCGAGGAAGCAGAGGCCCACGGGATGAGCCGCTCGGACTTCATACGGTGGGTCGTCCACACGTACATCAACGACCGTCGACGCCGCGCCTCCAACCCCACGGCCTAGATCAGTCCCAGCCGCCCTCCGAATCACTTCCAAGTCGTCCGGCACGTTCACATAGGTCTTGCGGTTACAATTCTGACTCGCGATTGAAGTGTGGACGTCGTAATGCCGGCTCAGGTCTGCGATCGGGTGTCCGGCGGCGAACAGCCGCCTCATCTCGCTGATCTCCCCTGCTGATAGCCCCCGTCTCATCGTGTTCGCCATGGTTCGTTGCCTCCAGTTCTCGTGGCCCTTGTCAGCCGTCTCGATCGCGCGGTTCAGTTCGTCGCGGGTGTACGTCTCGGTCATGCCCTTTCCTGTCGGCTACGTTGCCGCCGCCGCCTGTACGCCCGCCGCGCCCGCCGTCCGGCATCGGCTGCGTTGGCATCGGCACACTCACGGGCGCACGTCACGGTCCATGCCCACCTCTGGCGCCGCTCACGCGGAATCTGGTCGCCGCACATCCTGCACGAGTCCTGCCCTGATTGAACCTTGTACACCTTACCCCCTGTCCAGCCATATTCACCCTATGCCCTAGCCTGCGAGCCGTAGAGGGGTGCCAACGGCCTCCGACCATGCTTGGGACACCACCGAGCGGCTTTCGTCGGCCCTAGGCCATGCCAGCGCCCCCACGGTCACGGTTCCCCGCCGCCCTCGACCCCCAGGCGGTTGATGCTCTGGCCGCGTCGAGCCCACCGCCATAGCCGAAGGCTCCAGCCCGTGGCCGCAGCGGCCGCAGCGGCCACGAAAACGAGGCCGCTCGCCAGCGCCACGGGCTCAAACCCGGCCCAGCCCGCGACGAACCTGACCGCCAGGACGACCACCGCACTCACCGTGAGTCCAACCGCATCCGATTCCATGAACTCGAATAGGGCCGAAACTGTCACCACGCCTTCCTGCGCATCCTGCTTTCCTCGTTCGTAGCACACCACGCACATCGGATCGTTTTTCATGGCAAGCCTCCTTACGAACACTGGCCGTCGCCGCTTGGCGAGCGGGTTGCTGAATCCAGATAGACACCCACTTCGATTTTGTCCCCCCGCCTTTTTGGTCGGTCGCGGTCACGACGAGCCGATAGACCCGGTCGTCGGTCAGGCCCAGCCGGTCGTCAGCTCCGACTGGGCTGACGTGCAGCTGCCCGCTCGGCGACGCGATGTCGAAGAACCAAAAATCATCGTCAGCCTCCTCCAGGCCCACTAAACCCACATTTCCCATATCAACCCTGCAGGGTGTGTCGTAAACAGTAACAGCGCTACCTGATGTAGCCGAATAGCAGAGCACAGTGGTTATCATGAGTGCTAGACTGGTCGCGAGCGGCTACTCTAGCTGTTGATAACGTACCCACTCTGGAGGCACCCAATGGGTGAAAGCACCAACCCCTGTGCCACGCTCCGTTTCGACCGCCGCATACGATTGGAGTTCCACGGTGCCACCATCACCTCGGACGCTGGGCTGCTGGCCTGTCGCGAGTTGGATGATGCCTGTCAATGATCAAGAGCTAGGTACCGGTAGATCGAGAAATAATCAGGACCTATAGACCACTTAATCAGTGAGGGGGACCACCCCGGACACCTGATTGGCGACCATAGCTGCAACCTTGATGTAAGGAGCGGCGATGGCGTACAGGGAGGTGTCTAGAGTGGAGATAGCAGAAGTGGTACGCCGCTGGCAGTCCGGTGAGAGTCAGCGGCAGATAGCTAGCGGTACGGGACTGTCGAGGAAGACAGTCCGTAGATACATCAGGGCGGGGGTGGAGGCGGGCCTGACACGAGACGGCCCGGTTCCGAGTGAAGATCAGTTGACCCGCCTGGTGGGGCTGACCCTGTGCAGCCCTCGGAAGATTGAGACGCCGACCGACGAGAAGCTTGCTCCGTGGGCCGACCAGGTGTACGCGTGGCTGACGGCCGATCGGTTGCAGGTGACCCGCATCCACGAGTTGCTTGCGGCTCGTGGATGCGAGGTCTCGTACGCGTCTGTGGGGCGGTTCATCCGTCGGCGGGGTTGGCAGAGACGAAGCGCCACGACGGTGCGGATGGAGGAGAGCGCACCAGGCGAGGTGGCGGAGATGGACTTCGGTCGTCTGGGCCTGATAGAGGACCCGGAGACCGGTCGCCGCCGTGCGGTATGGGCGCTCATCATCGTCCTGACCTACTCGCGGCACAGCTTCGTCTGGCCGACGTTCAGCCAGAAGCTCGTGGACGTGATCGAGGGGTTGGAGGCTGCCTGGGCCTTCTTCGAGGGCGTTCCCAACTACCTGGTCATTGACAACTTCCCCGCGGCAGTGGCGGGTGTCGATCCGCTCCATCCCCGACTCACGCGCGGCTTCCTGGAGTACTCCCAGCACCGGGGCTTCATCTCAGACCCGGCGCGGGTGCGCCATCCCCGGGACAAGCCGCGCGTGGAGCGTGGGGTGCCCTACGTGCGGGAGCGGTTCTTCAAGGGCGGGGAGTTCACCGGCCTCTCGGACATGAGGTCTGCTGCTAGGCGGTGGTGCCTGGAGGTGGCCGGACAGAGGATACACGGCACCACCCGCAGGCAGCCCCTGACCGTCTTCCGGGATGAGGAGCGCCACACGCTCGGAGAGTGGGACGCAGAGCCCTACGAGATGACCGATTGGCGCACGGCCAAGGTGCATCCCGACCATCACATAGCCTGCCAGTACGCCCTCTACTCGGTGCCCTCTGCGACATGCCCACCCGGGCAGAAGGTGGAGGTTCGGCTCGGCAGCAAACTGGTGCGCATCTACCACCGGGGAAGACTGATCAAGGTCCACCCGCGCCAGGATCGCGGCGGCAGGTCCACCGACCCCGACGACTACCCGTCCGAGCTGAGCGCCTACACCCTCAGAGCGCCGGATCAGATCAAGCGCAGCGCGGCGTCACAGGGACCGGCCGTGGCGGCCTATGCCGAGCGTCTCTTCGACGGCCCGCTGCCCTGGGCCAAGCTCAGGCAGGGACACAAGCTCATACGCCTGGGAGAACGCTACTCCCCTGAGCGTCTCGATGCCGCATGCCGGAGGGCTCTCTCCGTAGACCTGATCGACGTGCGCCGTCTCGAGCGCATACTCGTAGAGGCCCTGGAGCAGGAGGCCACGCAGCCGGAGCCTCCACCGATGCCCCCAGGTCGATTCGCCAGGCCGGGCGCCGTCTTCGCTCGTGCCAACGGCCGCACCGCTCAATCAGCACAAGGAGAACGCTCATGACCACCACGACTGAACTCACCCCGCTGCTCAAGCGCCTCAAGCTCGGCGCCGTGCTCAACACCCTGCCGGAGAGAGTCGCTCTCGCACGCAGGGATCAGATCGACTACGCATCTTTCCTGCAGATCATACTGACCGATGAGATCAACCGCAGAGACCACAGGCGGATCGAACTCCGCCTCCAGAGGGCCGGCTTCGAGCAGACCTGCCGCCTCGAAGACTTCGACTGGTCCGCATCCATCACACTCGACCGACGACTCCTAGACGCCGCCTTCTCCCTCCAGTTCCTGGACCGCAACGAGCACGTCCTGCTCGTCGGACCGGTCGGCGTGGGCAAGAGCTTCATCGCTCAGGCCCTCGGATATGCTGCCGTCAGAGCCGGGCACTCCGTCCGCTTCGTACATGCCGACGACTTCTTCAGGGCCATGGCTCAGGCCAGGGTCGACCACTCCACGGACAAGACCTTCCGCTCCTTCCTCGCCCCGGACCTGCTCATCCTCGACGACCTCGGCCTCCACAGGATGACCCAACAGCAGTCCATAGACCTCTACGAGCTGGTCATCGCCAGGCATCGTACCGCCAGCTTCGTCATCACCTCCAACAGGGCTGTCGACGAGTGGCTCGGACTCTTCGACGACTCCATCCTCGGCAACAGCGCCCTCGACCGGCTCGCCAACGCCAGCTACCAGATCGTCATCGAGGGCCAGAGCTACCGGGAGCGGTTGTCGCCCCACAGGGCTCTGCTGGACGGACTGGATGCAAAGGAGGTGGTTGACCCTCAAACCGCAGGGTGATAATAGTCCGCATACCACGGTGTCCAGGGGCCGTCACCCACCTGACGAGGTGGTATATAGGTCGTGATCACGATGGTATATAGGTCCTGATCATCGACATGATGCACTGGGACTGACGGAGACGGCGAGTGAGTGTTTGCAGGAGAGTCGGGGCGGTCGCAACGTGCAGCACCGATTGGTGGGCCTTCTCAGGCAGTCGGTGTACAGTCGTCTGGCGGGCTACGAGGATACCAACGACGCTGAACGGCTGGCCCAGGACCCGACGATGCGGATCATCGTTGGACGGCGAGGTGGTCCTGAGAGACCGGCCGCCAGCACCAACACCATGAGCCGGTTCGAGACCGAGGTGCTCACCCAAGACGGCAACGTGGAAGGGTTGGGCCGACTGAACGCTAAGTGGGTGGATGGAGCTATGTCCCGCACGCCGCACCGGCGGGTGATCTTGGACATGGACAGTTCGGAGAGTCCGGTACATGGAGAACAGGAGGGAGCATCGTACAACGGTCACTTTGGGAGCACGTGCTATCACCCATTGTTCGTGTTCAACCAGTTCGGGGACTGCGAGGGGGCCATGCTCCGTGCGGGCAACGTACATAGCGCGCACAGGTGGCGTGATGTATTGGATCCGATCCTGTCGCGTTACGGGGCGACAGGAGTGCGACGGTACTTTCGCGCCGATGCCGCATTCGCCAAGCCGGACATCTATGAGTACCTCGAGGAGCGGCAGGTACTTTACGCTATAAGACTCCCCGGCAACGAGGTGCTGCAACGGGAGATCGCCCCTCTGCTCAGGAGGCCGGTGGGGAGGCCGCCGAAGCGTCCAGTGATCCTATACGACGACTTTTGGTATCGTGCCGGGAGCTGGAACCGTGCTCGGCGAGTGGTGGCCAAGGTGGAATGGCACAGGGGAGAGCTGTTCCCTCGGGTGGGCTTCATCGTCACGAACATGTCGGCTGGCCCGGAAGGGGTAGTGCATTTCTACAATGGTCGTGGGACAGCCGAGCAGTGGATCAAAGAGGGCAAGTACGCCCTGAACTGGACTCGGCTGTCGTGCCATCGG
The DNA here is from genome assembly GCA_965262055.1 of Dehalococcoidia bacterium. Classification (GTDB taxonomy): domain Bacteria; phylum Chloroflexota; class Dehalococcoidia; order Lucifugimonadales. The sequence goes on along the minus strand of CBDHEI010000002.1, from coordinate 2,571,924 downwards.
TTCGTGGCCAACCGGGTGCGTCTGTCTCTGTTCGTCCTGGCGTACAACCTTGGGAACTTCCTGCGCCGGTTATGTCTGCCCAAGGCGGTCAAGCACTGGTCGCTGAGGAGCGTGCAGGTCAAGCTGATCAAGATGGGAGGCCGTCTGGTGCGGCACTCCCGGCGATTGATCTTTCAGTTATCCGAGGTGTCGGTTCCTCGACGGTTGTTCCAGGGAGTGTTGGATCGTATCGGCCGGTTATCGCCGGCGCCAAGCTGAGGGAGGGTACAACCACGATCTTGCCAAGAGGGAGAACGCTCCAGGGAGTCGCCTTGTCTTCAATGCGCTTTCACCCCATTGGCGGGGGCCCGAAGACGACAAAGACGGACAAGAAACATGGTTCACGGCGAGAATCGCATCCCTTATCGGATAGACCGGAGATTGCCTGGCCTTGCAGGACTTGACTATGATGATACCATCTCGTTTAGATTGCCCATTGAGCCAGAAGACTCCCAATATGAGGAATCCCGGTCAAAAGGACTGTATAGCGGCGAGTAAGAACAAATGGAGAGGAAACAAGGTAGAGTATGAAAGCAGGCCAAGTCGTACTTCAGAAACTCTTAGATGGAAAAATCCAGTATCGTGTACCTTTGTTTCAAAGGACCTATAACTGGACTGAAAGGGAGTGGGAAACTCTGTGGACGGATATTTTGGAAATATACGCTATGGACGAACCTCGAAATCACTTTATTGGTGCGGTTGTTACTCAACCAGTTCCTGACGCTCCGGAACGTGCCTCGAAGCACCTGTTGATTGATGGACAACAAAGGTTGACTACGATTTGCATAATACTTTCATGCTTGCGCAGGAAAGCACTTGAGGTGGGCGATGACGGCCTTTCGCAGGAGATACTCGAAACTTGTCTTGTAAATAAATTTGAGTCTGATGAAAAAGGTAGGATCAAACTTCATCCCACAAAACGAGATCGTGAGCCCTTTTCGACTATTGTAAATGAAGACGGCGACATTGAAGGGGAAGGACAAGTCATCGCCGCCTTCAAACATTTTCTGAGGAGGATTACTGATGGTGATTTGGAAGGCAACGCACTCGATTTGAGCAAGCTGAAGTCTTGCGTCACGAATCACTTGGACTTAGTCAGCATTACTTTGGACACCGAGGATAGCCCCCATAGAATCTTCGAAAGCCTGAACAACACTGGCATGAAGCTCGGTCACTCCGACCTCATTCGCAATCTCATCTTTATGAATATCCCAGAAGAGGTCGTTGCGGAGGAAGCCTACGATCAGTATTGGCTCCCGATGCAAGAAAAGACTGGCGTTTATCTCGACGACTTTTTCTGGCGATACCTCATGATGGATGGGAGCCTACCAACATGGGGTGAAACATTCGAAGAGGTCAAACGCCGTTTTGGACCTGGCGGCACTCAGCGTGCAAAGGATGAACTGATCCAGTTTTCAAAGTTTGCCAGATTCTATCGTCGGCTCCGAGAAGTCGAAGACCAAGATGACCTACTCATAAGAGAGATAAAGAGAATCAATACATGGGAAGTCGATGTTGCCTACTCGTTTCTAATGCGATCATTGAGTTGGGTCGAGGATTGTAAGGTCGATTCCGATGAAATGAAGACCGTCATAGGAATGATCGAGTCTTTCGTGGTGCGTAGGACAGTTTGTTCAATACCAACTAACCAACTTCGCCGAATATTTGCTAGAATGTCAGAAGAGGTTGCTCCTACGGACTTTGTTACGTCCGCTCACGAATACTTATTGGCAAATCAATGGCCTTTAGACAGTGAATTCAAAGAAGCCTTTATCGGTTTCCGTCTCTACCTTAGATCTCGCTTAGCTAGAACTCGACTAATTCTCGAGTCGTTAGAAGAGTCTTTTGAGCACAAGGAATCTCCAGAGATTACTGAGCAAATCACGATAGAACACATAATGCCACAGAACCTTGCCAGTGAGTGGATGGAGATGCTGGGTCCTGATGGGTGGAAAATCCACTCGCGATGGTTGGACACGCCGGGTAATCTCACTTTGACCGGCTATAACCCTGAGTTAAGCGATTCGCCATTCCATGAGAAGAAGGAGTTGCTGTCGCGCTCCAAATTCTCGCTGACCTCTACAGTACTCCAACAAGACCAGTGGAACGAGCATGCAATTGCGGCCAGGGGCGAGGAACTCGCAGAGCGGGCGGCTACTATTTGGGAGAGATAGCTCTATTCAGCACCACACCCTTCCTAGCAACAGGCAGGGCAATCAGAACATACACTGAGGAAAAGTTCAGAACGGCGGCTAGTTTCGAGACGTCCAGATGGTGTGGTAATTGTCACCGAGAATGACGGCGGTCATCTCGGACTTCTCGCACTGCCTGAGCTCCCTGAGGGCGAAGTCGCAGGTATCGAGAGCCTCACGCTGGGTTGAGCCGGAACGAGAGAACCGTTCAACGAGCTTGGCCCAGATGCCGGTCTGGACGAGGGTGTCGACATAGCCGTGCCAGGGAATGACGGTCACGCCGGACGGGCGCGGGAAGCCGGTTCAGAGATGCTCCAGTATATTCCCCTTCCTTCTGAGCGTCTCCACAAAGATCGGCGGCGGCGAGACACAGCAAGGAAAGAACAACAGAATTGATCTGGCGCGCTTCTTCAATCACATTCAGATCGAGGGAGAGCTCGAATCGGGAAGACGGATGAGAGAGCAATCTGACACGCCCTCTATGCTTCAGGGGTGGGCCTGGCGAAGCCCAGATGATCTGAAACAATCCGGAGTCCGATATTCGCGACGCTCACGATGCCCAAGGAGGAAAACGCGCGATGAGGGTGATGGTCATACGCAGCGGCGCCCGCGATCATGCCATCCTCTGGAGACTCAGCCAGATGTCACAGCCAGGGTCCTAGCCAACAGTCCACCACGAGGAGGGCAATATGAAACTCATAATCGACAGGACCCAGCGGCTGGGCGTCGTCGAAGACCTCCCTTACGCAAAGGCGATCAGGGACGCGGTGTTGAGCTAGATCGTCTACGATGCGGGCTATTTATGCTCATTCTGGCCGGATTCATATTCGGTCCAGAGCGCACGAGACCGTCAAGGTTCCTCGTGTCCAGCATCGTGCAAGGCAACGACGCGCCGAGGTTTGACTCGCCCATTGCGGCGCGCCGGCTCAGCGTCGACCGTCCCCACGTCGAAGTCGCGACTTCGACGAACAGGGCCGGTTACTTGTCCGGCGGCGAGTTTGTCGGTCCGCTCGTCGAAGCGACCGATCCAGACGACGCCGACCTAAGCTATTTAGCCCACATTCCCCATATCAACCCTGCAACATCGCTACCCGATGTAGCCGAATAGCAGAGTACAGTGGTTATCATGAGTGCTAGACTGGTCGCGCGCGACTGCTTTGGCTCTTGATAACGTACTGTCCTCGGAGGCACCAATGGGTGAAAGCACCAACCCCCGCGCCACGCTCCGTTTCGACCGCCGCATACGGTTGGAGTTCCACGGCGCCACTATTACCTCAGATGCCGGACTGCTGGCCTGTCGCGAGCTGGATGATGCCCTGGGACTGACGGAGACGGCGAGTGAGTGTCTGCAGGAGAGCCGGGGCGGTCGTAACGTGCAGCACCGATTGGTGGGCCTTCTCAGGCAGTCGGTGTACAGTCGTCTGGCGGGCTACGTATACGTACAAGTGAGATGGTTAGTAAACCAAAGGAGACTCGATTGAGCGAATACGCAGTGAAGGCCAGCGCCCTATCCCGCAGCTTTGGCGGTGTGAGGGCCGTCGATTCGGTGGACCTGGCGGTGCCGGTCGGTGAAATCCACGCCTTCCTGGGTCCGAACGGGGCAGGCAAGACGACCGTCATCAGGATGCTGACCACGCTACTGCTACCCACCAGCGGCTCAGCGCAGGTTGCCGGGCATGACATCGTCAGGGAGCCCACGGCCGTTCGTTTGAAGATGGGGGCCGCGCTCCAGGAGGCGGCCCTCGACGCGAAGCAGACGGGCCGAGAGCTGCTCAATCTACAAGCCCGCCTCTATGGGCTGAGAGGAAGGGTCATTAGGCAGCGGATCAAGGACCTCGCCGAACTGGTCGACATCGGGGAAGCCATGGACCGGCTCATTGGCACCTACTCCGGCGGCATGAAGAGAAGGCTCGACCTGGCCGCGGCGCTGATTCACGACCCGCAGATCCTCTTCCTGGACGAGCCCACGACCGGGCTGGACCCCATCAGCCGAGTGAAGGTCTGGGACGAGGTCCGGCGCGTCAACCGGGAGAGGGGAGTCACGATCTTCCTAACCACGCAGTACCTGGAGGAGGCCGACCACCTCGCCCAGCGCGTCGGCATAATCGACCAGGGCAAGATCGTCGCGGAGGGGGCGCCCGCCGACCTGAAGCACTCTATCGGCTCCGACGTGATTGTCGCCAGGGTCGAAGGCGAGACCAGCGGCCCGGCCCGGGCGTGCGAGCGGGTGCGCGGCGTCGAGAGCGTCGAAGTCCATGGCGATGAGGTCACGCTGAGCGTGGACGAGGGCTCCAAGGTGATCGGCCCGGTGGCGATTGCGCTGGACCAGTCCGGCGCTACCGTGCAGGAGATCACCCTGCGCACCGCCACGCTGGACGATGTCTTTCTGAACTACACTGGAGGGCGGATCGAGGTCGACGCCGAGGTCGAAGAAGGGTACGCCCTGGCGGAGAGTCCTCCCACCAAACGCTTCAGCGCCAAAGAGCGTGCCAAGGCGGAGGCGCTCGCCGCATCGATGGTAGCCGCGGATTAGCCAGGGTGACATTTTCGCTTTTCACTTAGGGTGACGTAATCGCTGGACAACAACAGATCTCTCTATCTACTGGTACATAGTTCCTGGCGTTTGACAGGGTAAAGGGTGTTGATGTTCAGCGAAAAGGTCCTCGCTAACTGGCCGGCATAAATGTCACATTCACCCCATGGAGAATGTGACTTTGACTCAAAAAGAACAGGCAAGGCTTGCGAGCGAAACGGGTCTGTACGTACACTCTTACCATACTGCCGAAGAGCCGGATGGGGGCCATTGAGTGCGCCGGGCAGCTGGCGCTGCCGTACGGCTACGCCGGTGCCATGCCCGGCGTCAATAGGTGGGCGATGGACCGCGGGGACGAGATGGTGCGCTCCGCCGTCCGCCGCCGTCCGGGCCGCCACCTCGGCCGCGCCGTCCTCCCGGGCACCCTGAGGCACGCCGGTGAGGCAACGTATATTTCTAGGCGACCTCCTAGACCCCAGGCGCCGCCCGACGGAAGGGAAGAACGCGTGACCGGAAAGAAGGCCCGGCGGCTGAAATTGCTACCGAAAGTAGTCGCCGACGTGATCCCCATCATCCGGTGGGGCATCGAAATACGCCTGCAACTCATTGAAGAAGTCGCTTGCGGTTCCCAAGCCTCCGGGACCGGCGCACCCGGCAAGGAAGATGCGATGAAACGCATTCTCCGGTCCCTGGGGACGGATTGGAAAGCTGAGGAGGAGGACGTTGTGGACTACATGAGAGCTGAGGTGAGGGAGTGGTGGCAGGATTTTCCCGAACGTCAACTTCTCACCAGTCTATATCGGCGGGCCGCCCTACGGAGGGCGGAATGTGGCTCTCCCGACAGTAGGCGCCGCCCGGATCATCAGGAGGGCCTCCGGATTGCCACGCCACTGCTGGCCGACATCCCGAACACGGACCGGTTTGACTCCGAGTGGGAGTTCGAAGCCGTTTCGGAAGTTCTGGCAGCTCTCTTGTTGCCCCCCATCGGAGTACGCTCCCCCGGCGCGATGCGAGAGTACATCGAGCGCTCCGAAGCCAGCCGGGCGTACTTCGGCGCTCTCGAGCGCATGGCGGAGAAGCTGGACAGCCGGCGCGAGGTCATCCCCGGCCCGCTCGACATGTGGCGGGCGAAGGCTGCCGGCGGGCTAAGGCGGCGGCCCGCCAGGAGGTCTGTCCCATCCCATCGCCCCGTCAATCCAGCCCACCTCCTGCGTGACCTCCAGATTCAGTTCACCATCGCGGTCTTGCAAAGGGTTGGAGTAAAGCCGAGGGGTCACGTCTCCGGCTGTTATATCGTGTCAGAGGCGCTGGAGTTTTCCAAAGGCAACGTGAGTCTTTCCAGAGACAGCGTGAAGCGCATCTGGGACAGGCCTTTCATGCCCGAGTTCCGGAAACATTCGAAGGGCATCGCCACACGCACCGGGCCATTCCATACCACTGAGGCCTGAGCCTCCCTCCGGCTACGGTTCCTCCGATCCCCTCTCGGGGAGTGACCGCTCCCCGCAGCTCCCGGTCACCCAAGGTGCCTTCCCCTCGGTCATGGACTGTCGGAGACAACGGGTCCCCTGGCGGGGGCGATTGCCCTCGTTTGCAGGGGCAACTCACGATACAACGTATCACTAATCTCCCTACTTAATGACCCACTTTGGGGCGGCGCGCCGGTCTACGCTTCCTCTGATGGGACGTCGTGGCGTCCCCAGTCAATAGCGAGGAGGTGATGCCCGTCCTACGAAACGTTCACACTCTCTTGAGAGGCCCCGGTCCCCTGGGCCCGCAAGGGGGTGAACGAGTTTGCGCCGGGACACGGGCCGTGCGCCGGAAGCCTGGAAGACCAGTATTTCGCTGGTACGAATCGAAGTACATAACGAGGTTATGACTATGCATGACAAACTACTGAGGCGTCGACAGGTTGAGGAAATCACGGGCATGAGCCGCTCGTCGATCTATCGGCTTATGCAGGACGGTCAGTTCCCGAGGCCCGTGAAGGTCGGCTGTGCTGCCGTCAGGTGGAGGGAGAGCGACATCACGGGCTGGCTGGAGTCACGGCCCGAGGGGTGAAATTGGTCCGCCCAGCGCGGCCTGGACGTGGCCTCGATGACCGGAACCGGCGATTGGATTCCTACTGTCTCGGCTTCCCTCAAGTCTAGCCGGTCAGGTAGTCCGCCCACAGCTGCATCAGTGCGCGGCGGCGCTCGAATAGATCGGACCTCGCGTAGGCCTGCTCGGTCGAGTTGCCCAGGATATGGGCAAGCGCCGCCTCTGAGACAGCCCAGGGGGTGTCCGTCTGCTCCAAGGTCCAGTTCTTGAAGCTGCTGCGGAATCCGTGGACGGTCGCTCGTTCCGCCAGGCCCGCTGAACGGAGAATCTTCGTCAGCGTCATGTCGGACATCGCCGAACCCGGCTTCAGCGGCGACGGGAACACCAGGCCGGTTTCATCGCGCAGGGCGGATGCTTTGCCAAGCAGATCGAGTGCCTGCCCGCTCAGGGGTACCCGATGCTCCATGCCTGCTTTCATCCGCTCGGACGGTATTCGCCATACCTGGCCCGCAAGGTCGATCTCGTCCCAGGTGGCGCCCCTGGCCTCACCGGAGCGCGCCGCCGTCAGCACCAGGAACCGGAAGCACAGCTTGGCGGGTATTGAGGCTTGGGACGCTTCAACGGTCTCGAGCGCCGACCCGGCTTCCTGGTAGGGCAGCGCCCTGAGGTGTGCTTTCACCTTCGGCATGGGGGGCAACGCGCCGTCGATGGCTTCTCCCGCAGGGTTGGTCTCCATGAAGCCGTGCGCCATTGCCCATCGAAAGACGGTCCTCATCCGTTGACGCACCCGCCTCGCCGTCTCCGGCCGGGTCGTCCATATCGGGGTGAGGACTCGCAGCACGTCACCGCGGTCTATCCGGTCCAGGGATCTGTTGCTCAGCGTCGGCATGGCGTGACGCTCCAGAGTCTGCATCCAGCTTGCGATGTGACTGGCGTTGCGCCAGCGGGGTCTGTTCGCCTCATGGACGGCACAGGCTGCTTCCCTGAAAGTCGGCAACGCAGGCGCGTGCTTTTCGGCCAGAGGATCGCGGCCCTCCGCTACAGTGCCCCGGTGATCCGCCGCCTTCTCGCGAGCTCCAGCCAGGCTTACGGACGGAAATCCGCCCAGGCCGATATCGCGTCGGCGTCCGTCGATGGTGATGCGCAGGACCCATGACTTGCGTCCCGCCCTGCTGATGTATAGGTGCAGGCCACCGCCATCGGAGTATCGCCCCGGTTCCTTGAGGGCCTTGACCCGCGTCGCCGATAGTGCCATAGAGGTCCCCCGCGCCATGAAGAGTTCCCACATATGTTACCACACTTGGGACGGGATACTGAGGGATGCATGCGGCACGGATGGGACGCCTATCAGCGTCGACCAGCTACAACACAGGGGTACTATGGGACATTACAGGACAGGGTCGGAATGGTTAGTGGTGGAGATAGGGGGACTCGAACCCCCAACCTCGGCATTGCGAACGCCGCGCTCTCCCAGTTGAGCTATATCCCCACGCTCGGGGCTCATGCCGATTATAGTTGACGGGCTGGGGGTGTCAATGCGCCGAGAGGGATGGGCGACGTGTTGGCGGGCAGATACGGAGTGATGTACACTTTCACTAGCAGCGAACCGCCGTTTCCGCCAGCTCGAGTTAGGAAGGGCACACCGATTTCAGCTCTCAGGCACCTCATCAGCACCCGTCAGGTCGACCGCCCCTGGCTTGAGGAAGACCTTTTCCCTCTGGTCGAGCAGCTCAGATCCGACGGTGCCCCCAGTACGGCCCTCGCGGGACACTCCCTCTACTGCCTCTTCTACGAACCGAGCTTCTTGACCCGCACCTCGTTCGAGCGCGCCATAGACCTGCTCGGGGGCTCCGCTCACCACACTGAGGACGCCTCTCAGTTCTTCCCAGTTAAGTCGCCGAACTTCATCGACAACATCATGAACATGCTCGCAAGTCTCCACATCGACATCGTGGTGCTGAGGAGCAGCGATCCGCAAATAGTCGAGCGGGCGGCCGAGGCGGACGCCCTACCGATTATCAACGGCGGCAGCGGCGATGACCACCCGACGCAGGCCATGACGGACATCAATACCATCGGACTGGAACTGGGTGGGGTCGATGGCGTCACCGTGGCGGTTGTGGGACGGCCCGATCACCGGAACGTAAGCGCCCTGCTTCGCGGGCTCGCCCTCTTCCGAGGCGTGAAGGTCCTCGTCGTGCCGTTCAGCGGCCAAGCGGACCCGGATGTCGTCCTATACTGCCAAGAACGAGGCGTTCAGATCGAGGAGGCGGGGATCGATGCCGTGCGGGAGGCCGACGTCGTGTACCTCAACGGCCCCCGAACGCTCGCGCACGTCCAGTTCCTCCAGGCCCGCGGCGCCTTCAACCTGCGTATCGACAGCGAATTCATGGCGTTGCTGAAGCCGCACTGCATCATACTCGATCCGATGCAACGCAGCGGGGACTTTCCCATAGAGGTGCAGGACCACAGGCTAGCCTACTACCGGCAGGCTGAGAACTCGCTCTATGTCCGCATGGCCCTACTGACCAAGATGCTTGGCCTGCCGAGCTAGCTTCCTTCGGCGTTCAGAAGAGGCTGCGCCCAGGGACCTTCACGCGCACCCTGTAGAGGGACGTCGAGGCGGTGAGGAACAGGCTACGCAGGTCGTCGTCGCCCCACATGAAGTTCGACACTGCCTCCGGCATGATGATCACGCCCAGGCTCGTGGCGTCCGGAGCGAAACACTGGATGCCGCCGGGGCCTGTGGAGAAGAGGTTGCCCTGGCTGTCGATCTTCATACCATCGGCCACGCCCTCAAGCTCTCCTGTAAGCTCCGCCCAGACCCTGCCGTTCGAGACGCCGCCGTCCGCGTCGACGTCGTACACGCGGATCTGGTTCGTCATAGTGTCATTGACGAACAGCATCGACTCGTCCAGGGAAAAGCACAGTCCGTTAGGCTGGTCAAAGTCCGATGCCAGGAGCGTCAGCTCCCCGCTATCTGGTTCGAGCCTATATAGTCCCCTGAAGTGGAGCTCCTGCTCGCGCGGCACGCCGTAGTACTCCATCCGCCCGAACGAGGGGTCGCTGAAGTAGATGGCGCCGTCACTCTTGACGATAAGGTCATTGGGGCTGTTCAGCTCCTTCCCCTCGTAGTGCGTTGCGAGGACGGTGATGGACCCGTCGGACTCCGTGCGGGTCACGCGGCTGGTGGCGTGCTCGCATGTGACGAGCCGGCCCTGCAGATCGTAGTAGTTTCCGTTCGCCTTGTTGCTGGGCTGCCGGAAGGCCTCCACGCCCCCGCCGGGCGTCCACCTCCTCATGATGTCGCCAGGCATGTCGCTGAATATCAAGTGCTTCTCTACGTGGTTCCAGATCGGCCCCTCGGTGAACATGAACCCTGTGCCGAGCTGCTCGATCACGACATCCGAGCCCACCACGTCCCGGAACCGCTCGTCGCGAATCTCCACGTTCATCTGGCTCCTCCTTTGGTTCCCTTGGTGACGGCGATAATACCACGTAGCCCCACATACGCATAACCGGCGCACGAGGGGGACGCCCTCTGCTACTCTAGGTGGCGTCCAACAGCCTGAAGGCCCGCCGGCCCAGAAAGCCGAGGAGCCGCAGAGGAGGAAATCATGAACATCATTATGGCCGGGTGCGAGTTCGCAGGTAAGACGACCCTTGCAGACCTGATAGTGGAGTGGTGCGCGCACAACTTGGGAAGCAGCAGCCACTTCCACGACCACTTCACGATACCCTCGTCAGAGTTGACGGGCCAGGCTTCCGGGGAGTACAAGGCCGCCCACCCCCAGATCAAGGAGATGCTCCAGCGCTTCATGATCTCCTACCACGTCTCTGAGTCGTTCTACAGCAACGCCGACCATAACCTGATGGGCGCTCACATAGAGGAGGCGGTGTACGCGCCGCTCTACTACGGTTACGGCGGGAAGGACAGCGGGGCTCCCACCCGTAGCCCTGAAGGCCAGCGAACTGAGCTGGCGCGCCACTACGAGGAGGAGATCCTGGAGCGGGCGCCGGAGGTAGTGCTCGTGCTGGTCGAAGCCTCACCCGAAGTCATCAGGGAGCGCATGAGGGCCAATGTCTTCCCAGACGCCGAGACAACTGCAGCGCAGCAGCGCTCAAAGCCCTTCGGAGAGCCCACTCGGGGCGTGGTCCGCGAGGAAGACGTCGAGCTGGTACTGGACAGGTTCCGGGAGGAGTTCGCCGCTTCGCTGATCAGGAACAAGATGGTGCTGGACACGACCTCCGCAACACCTCAGGAGACGCTGGCGGAGTTCGTGGAGAGGATGGTGCCGTTCTTCACTGGCGCCGACCGCGAACGAATGCGCTGTCAGGGCACTTGCTAGAGTATTACACAGAGGCTGCCAAAGACGCGGCAGAATCTTGAGCGACGGTTTGAACGGCAAGGCGATTCTCGCACAGGGGCTGGTACGTGACTTCGGCAAGATCCGGGCGGTCGACGGCGTCGACCTGTCCGTCGCCGAAGGCGAGATATACGGCTTTCTTGAGCCTAATGGGGCTGGCAAGTCCACCGTCGTGCGCATGCTCACGACCCTGCTGCTGCCAACCGCCGGGCGAGCCTTCATCGCGGGCTCGACGTAGTGGATCGGCCCAAGCAGGTGCGGATGCGCATAGGCGCCGCCCTCCAGGACGCCGCTCTCGATAACAAGCAGACCGGCAGGGAGCTCCTGCGGCTGCAGGCGAGCCTGTTCGGGCTGTCGCGACGGGAGGCAAAGGTACGCATCCGGGAGCTGGAGGACCTGATAGACATCGGCGATGCCATGGACAGGCTCATCAGCACCTATTCCGGAGGCATGAAACGACGGCTGGACCTGGCCGCCGCCCTCATTCACAGCCCGAGGATACTCTTTCTTGACGAGCCTACGACAGGGCTCGACCCCAATCAGCCGGGTGCGCGTTTGGGAAGAAGTGCAGCGGGTCAACAAGCAGCTAGGCGTGACGATATTTCTCACCACGCAGTACCTGGAAGAGGCGGACTCCCTCGCCCACAGGGTCGGGATCATCGACGAAGGCAAGCTGGCCGCTGAAGGGCCTCCCGCCTACCTGAAGCGCACCGTGGGGTCGGACATCATCATCGCCGAGATCGAGGGCGACATGTCCGCGGCCCATTCGGCCGTACGCAACATTGAGGGCGTCAGTGCGGTAGAGGCCCACGAGACCGAGTTGACGATCAGCGTCGAGAACGGGCCGGCGTCGATCAGCAGCGTGGCGCTGGCTCTTCACGACTCAGAGATTACCCCAAATAACCTCACGCTACGCACTCCCACGCTCGACGACGTGTTCCTCAGCGTCACCGGCGGTAGGCTGGAGGTCGACGCGCCGGCGGCCGAGGACGAGTCATGAGCTTCGCGGCGGCCGTCCCGGCGGCCGAGCGGCAGAGGCGCCTGGCATTCTTCTACGACGTAGCCGCGGTGGGCGGCAGAGCGATTCGCTCCGTAAGAAGGGACCCTGAAGCCTTAATTCCCGCCCTCGTCATTCCGGTCTTCTTCTTCGTCGTCAACGTAGGCGCGCTCCAAGACTTCGCCGAGAGCATCCCGGGGATCGACTACAAGGCTTTCCAGCTCCCGGTGGGGATCATCTTCGCCGTCACGGGCATGTCCAGAGCGCTGGTGGTCGTCTCAGATATCCAGAGCGGCTACTTCGACCGCCTCTCCCTCACGCCAGTTAACCGACTCGCCCTACTCTTGGGCCTCATGGTAGCCGACATGGGCATGAGCATAGCACTCTCTTTGCCGGTGCTGGCCCTTGCGTTCGTCGTGGGGGTGAAGTTCGAAACCGGGATCTTGGGGATCCTGGCGTTCGTCGGCATCGCGGGAGTCTGGGCGGTAGCGTACTCCGGGTTCCCATACGCGATCGCCTTCAGGACGGGAAACCAGGCGGCGGTGAACACCAGCTTCCTGCTGTTCTTCCCCTTCGTCTTCCTGACGACGGTCTTCCTGCCGAAGGAGGCCCTAACGGGCTGGATGTCCACCATGGCGACCTACAACCCGGTTACCTACCTGCTTGAGGCCCTTCGCTCGCTAGTTTCGGGCAGCTGGGACGGCGCCGCTATCGCAAGGGGGTTGGCGTCGATAGCAGGAGTGGGCGCGGTCAGCCTGACGCTCGCCCTGCTCGCCCTGAAGGGGCGCGTCAGCAGAGGATAGCCACGGCCACGAGCCTGGAAATGATGGCGCGTCCCGGCACGATTAGGATTCAAATACGATACCCGTCCCATATCGCCATTCGGTACCACCGGCTCGGTTCGGATTCTCTCTCGGGACGCCCCCGCGTCCACAGAGCCCTCGGAACGGGCTCGAGCCTGCCCCGTACACCACCCAAGGTCCCGAACATAGCTCCTTGGGGCGCTTGCGGCGTTCAGAACAGCGGGATCTGCCCGCGATTCAAGATGCGGTTACGCCGGCGGTCGGGGCCGTCGTGTCGATTATGGCAGCGCTGGCATAGCGGCGCGAGATTCAATAGGCTAGCCGCCTCGGGGCACTTGTCGTGCCCGAGGCCAGGAATGTCTTTGCGGCGAAGATGTCGTCGGTTTGCTCATGCTCGCCCCCTCAGAAGATGCCGCTGCCCAAGGGCCCGCCAGCGGCGACCGGTCTCCGGGTCCTCTATAAGACCCAGACAACCGAAGTCCATCTCCGCCACCTCGCCGGGCGCGCTCTCTCCCATCCGGACCGTCGCCGGACTTCGCCTCTGCCAGCCCCGTCGCTGGATGAACCGCCTCAACGACGTGTACGAGACCCGGCAGCCCCGGCCCGCAAGCAGCTCATGGATGCGGGTCACCTGCAGACGGTCGGCGGTGAGCCACTCGTAGACCTGGTCCGCCCAGGGGACAAGGACCTCCTCGGTCGGCGTCTCCACCTTCCGAGGGGTGCTCAGGTTCAGCCCCACCAGGCGGGTCAACTGATCTTCACTCGGAGCAGCACCGTCGCGTGTCAGGCCCGCCTCCACCCCCGCCCTGATGTATCTACGGACTGTCTTCCTCGACAGTCCCGTACCGCTACCTATCTGCCGCTGACTCTCACCGGACTGCCAGCGGCGTACCACTTCTGCTATCTCCACTCTAGACACCTCCCTGTACGCCATCGCCGCTCCTTACATCCAGGCTGCAGCAATGGTCGCCAATCAGGTGTCCGGGGTGGCCCCCCTCACTGATTAGGTGGTCTATAGGTCCTGATTATTTCTCGATCTACCGGTACCTAGCTCTTGATCATTGACACGCCCCCGGGACCTACATGGCCGGCGGCGGTCTCACGCTCCGCGTCCACCCTTCCGGCGGGAAGAATTGGGTGCTCCGGCTGACGGTGGACGGGAATCGCCGAAACTTCGGGCTGGGGGGATACCCCGACGTGTCGCTCAAGGCGGCGCGCGAACAAGCCGAGGGCATGCGCCAACTCGCACAGGACGGCGTAGCCCCGGCGGTGCACATCGAGGCTCAGCGAATCAAGAAGGCCAGCATCCCCACGTTCACGGAAGCTGCCGATAAGGTCATCGAGTTGCGAGCCCCACGTGGTCAAGCCACCGCCACGCGACGCAGTGGCGGGAGAGCCTCAGACTACACGCCCTACCACACATCGGCTCTATCCCCGTGGACGCCATTCAGACGGCTGACATGCTCTCCGTCCTGATGCCCATTTGGAACACCAAGCCGGAGACGGCGGGCCGCGTCCGGCAACGCATGGCCGTCGTCTTCGACTTCGCTATCGCGGCGGGCTGGCGACAGGACAACCCCTGCAACGGCGCGCTCAAGGCCGCGCTACCCCGCCGAACACGACAGAAGCAACACCATCCGGCCCTACCGTATGCTGAAGTCGGCGACGCGACCCGCGCGGTCCGCAACACCACGGGACGCGACGCCGTGAAGTTGGGATTGGAGTTCCTAATCCTGACGGCCGCACGAGCGGGTGAAGTCCGGCAAGCCGACGTGGGACGAGATTGACGTTGAAGCAGGTGTCTGGACAGCACCCAGCGAACACATGAAGATGCGCAGACCCCACCGGGTACCGTTCTCGACCGGCGCGCTCGCTGTCCTACAGAAAGCTCAGGAGCCGACAACGCGCGTGGGGCTGGTGTTCCCCAGCAACCGGAAGGCCGGGGCGCTCTCCAACATGGCGTTCACAATGCTGCTACGCCGGGCCGGGTACGACCACATCACGACACACGGATTCCGCAGCAGCTTCCGAGACTGGACACTGGAACAGACGGACGCGCCTTGGGCCGTGGCGGAGGCCGCGCTGGCCCACAATCTCGGCGGCGGCGAAGTCATGGCGTATGCCCGAAGCGACCTGTTCGAGCGGCGGCGGGCGCTCATGCAACAGTGGGCAGACTACGTGACGACCTAGACGCCCGTCCTCGACCCCGCCCCCTAAGCCCGAATCCACCGAAGGACACCGATGGACGGCGTGAGGACAGCGGCAGGGTGGGTGAGGGAGCTACAGGGGAGATGGCTGGGCTCATTGGGGTAGATTGGAAGGTCGGCGAACGGTCTTCAGTCGCCGCCTTGCGCCCCTATGGCCCTCTGCGGGAGCTGCGATGCGCGGGATGGCGAGAGAATACGCAGCAGGGAACTCTCGCGGGACCGGGGTGGCACGAGTTTTCAGGGAAGTTGGGTCAGTTGCAGGCTGGCAGTTCAGGCGGGGAGTGGAATGGCTCGCAGCCGGGCCATGGCGCGAGTGAACTGGGTTTCCCAAGTCCAATGCTGGGGAAGATGCAGGGTAAGGCGGCGCGCCGAGCGGGTGATCCGTCCCACCAGAGCGAAGACCCGCCGCCTGAGGGTCTTGGTGGTCACGGTCCGTTCGGCCAGACCGATGCGCGCTGTCCAGCGGGCGAGGTTGTGTGCCATCACCTGCACCGCCAGCCAGGCGCCGTTGGCGGCGAAGCGCCCCGAGGGGAGATGGTTGAGTCCGACGCCGTGTTTCAGGTCTCGAATGGCGTTCTCGATCTCGGCGTGGCGGCGATGATCGGCCTCCAGTTCCAGGGTTTCCCCGTCCCGGTCGGTGATGAAGCCGTGATAGCTGTAGGTGGCGAAGAGGGCCAACTGGGAACCGGGCGTGGGCTTCACCCGCCGGACGATGAGCCGCACCGGCGCGGCGTCGGGTTCACTCTGGAAGGGGGTATAGGTGGTCTCGGCCACATCGGCGGCGCCGTCCATCCAGTAGGGAATCGGCGTCCAGTCCTGCTCGGGGATCGCCTCAATCAACTCCCGCAGGCCTTTGTGCTGGCGGATGGTGATGGAGAAGCGGACACTCATCTCGCGGCAGACGGCGACGAGAGCGTGGGCGTAGAAGCCGCTGTCGGCGCGCACCGTGAGTTGGCCGCTGGCCCTACCGTAGCGCACCCGCCCCACCGTTTCACGCAGGAAGTGGGCAGCGCCGCGAGCGGTGTTGGCACGGCCCTCGCGCAGCCGGGACATCAGCACATCGCCGGTTCCGGCGGCGATGGCCAGCAGTGGGTGATAGCCCCGCACGCCGGTGTAGTTGTGGTGTCGCGCCCCTTCTTTGTCCAGTCCATAGGTCTCGCAGATGGTGGAGTCCAGGTCGATGGTAAGGGGCGAGTCGCCGGGTCCGGCCCCAGCGGCCCATGCGCGTGCCAGCAACTGGCGGCTCACCCGGTCGAGTTGACGGACATGCCCCCACCGGAAGCTGCGCAGGAAGGTGCCCAGGGTGGATGGCGCCTTGACCACGCAGCCGAGAACACCGACCGTCCCACCAGCACGCAGCGCATCGGCGTCGTCGATGAAGTCGCCGCCCGCCAGCGCGGAAGCGACCAGCGTCAGCAGTTTGTCCCCCGTGTTCGCCCGCCCCGATGCGCAGCCTAGGTCGAGGTGATGGTCGACGAGTTCCCGCAGGCCCAGGTGCTGTGCAAGGGTGGCCGGCAGGAGCAGGCCGGCATTGGCCACCAGGCGGTGGTCGTCAAAGACGACGCCGATACGGTCGGGATTGTTCTGTGGCAGCATCTACTGGGTGCTCCTTGTTTCCGGGCGGTTTTCTGTTTCAAAACCATTCTCCCAGATTCAGAGGAGCACCCTCTGGCTTCTTCAAGGACTGTCCCCAAAGTCGTCTTTCGGTGGATTCGGGCTAAGAGACGAAGGGCCGCCCGAAGGTCAGCCCGCCGTCGGCCCCAGTTCTCAGATATGGCGTCCGGCGTGCTTGGGGCCGTCCCCTCGTCCCCCAGGAGATCACGGGGGCGCGTCGGGCGCTGTCAAAAAGATTCTTTGTCCACGGAAGGTTCGGCTTCAATAGCCCGATCTCTATGGGCACCCCGCTTCCTCCCGACTCATGGCCGTGCTGATATCGTGGCCGAGTTGCCTTTTCTTCCAGTGATATGGGGGTGCCTTGACGATGACGCGTTCGGCCCGCTGTGCAGCTGCCGTCGAAGAAGAAGGGCAAGCGGTGGTGGCGAACCCGACCGGACCCGTTCGCCGGGGTGTGGGCTACGAGAACGTAAGCCCGAATCCACCGAAAGACAACTTTGGGGACAGTCCTTGAAGAAGCCAGAGGGTGCTCCTCTGAATCTGGGAGAATGGTTTTGAAACAGAAAACCGCCCGGAAACAAGGAGCACCCAGTAGATGCTGCCACAGAACAATCCCGACCGTATCCGCGTCGTCTTTGACGACCACCGCCTGGTGGCCAATGCCGGCCTGCTCCTGCCGGCCACCCTTGCACAGCACCTGGGCCTGCGGGAACTCGTCGACCATCACCTCGACCTAGGCTGCGCACCGGGGCGGGCGAACACGGGGGACAAACTGCTGACGCTGGTCGCTTCCGCGCTGGCGGGCGGCGACTTCATCGCCGACGCCGATGCGCTGCGTGCTGGTGGGACGGTCGGTGTTCTCGGCTGCGTGGTCAAGGCGCCATCCACCCTGGGCACCTTCCTGCGCAGCTTCCGGTGGGGGCATGTCCGTCAACTCGACCGGGTGAGCCGCCAGTTGCTGGCACGCGCATGGGCCGCTGGGGCCGGACCCGGCGACTCGCCCCTTACCATCGACCTGGACTCCACCATCTGCGAGACCTATGGACTGGACAAAGAAGGGGCGCGACACCACAACTACACCGGCGCGCGGGGCTATCACCCACTGCTGGCCATCGCCGCCGGAACCGGCGATGTGCTGATGTCCCGGCTGCGCGAGGGCCGTGCCAACACCGCTCGCGGCGCTGCCCACTTCCTGCGTGAAACGGTGGGGCGGGTGCGCTACGGTGGGGCCAGCGGCCAACTCACGGTGCGCGCCGACAGCGGCTTCTACGCCCACGCTCTCGTCGCCGTCTGCCGCGAGATGGATGTCCGCTTCTCCATCACCATCCGCCAGCACAAAGGCCTGCGGGAGTTGATTGAGGCGATCCCCGAGCAGGACTGGACGCCGATTCCCTACTGGATGGACGGCGCCGCCGATGTGGCCGAGACCACCTATACCCCCTTCCAGAGTGAACCCGACGCCGCGCCGGTGCGGCTCATCGTCCGGCGGGTGAAGCCCACGCCCGGTTCCCAGTTGGCCCTCTTCGCCACCTACAGCTATCACGGCTTCATCACCGACCGGGACGGGGAAACCCTGGAACTGGAGGCCGATCATCGCCGCCACGCCGAGATCGAGAACGCCATTCGAGACCTGAAACACGGCGTCGGACTCAACCATCTCCCCTCGGGGCGCTTCGCCGCCAACGGCGCCTGGCTGGCGGTGCAGGTGATGGCACACAACCTCGCCCGCTGGACAGCGCGCATCGGTCTGGCCGAACGGACCGTGACCACCAAGACCCTCAGGCGGCGGGTCTTCGCTCTGGTGGGACGGATCACCCGCTCGGCGCGCCGCCTTACCCTGCATCTTCCCCAGCATTGGACTTGGGAAACCCAGTTCACTCGCGCCATGGCCCGGCTGCGAGCCATTCCACTCCCCGCCTGACTGCCAGCCTGCAACTGACCCAACTTCCCTGCAAACTCGTGCCACCCCGGTCCGCGAGAGTTCCCTGCTGCGTATTCTCTCGCCATCCCGCGCATCGCAGCTCCCGCAGAGGGCCATAGGGGCCCTATGCGGCGACTGAAGACCGTTCGCCGACCTCCAATCTACCCCAATGAGCCCAGCCATCTCCCCTGTAGCTCCCTCACCCACCCTGCCGCTGTCCTCACGCCGTCCATCGGTGTCCTTCGGTGGATTCGGGGTAAGCCATACCGGACATACGATCCCGTGGTCCTGTATGCGTATGAGCTCGACAAGGTGCTGTTCCGCATCGAGCGCGCGGGCTTTGTGGTCTACTCGGTGCTTTCGGTCCGTGAGTATGCGAACTACCACGGGCTAGAGCGGGGCTTCGCCAGGGGCCTGCTGGTGGGCGCGCAACTGGCGGAGCTGAAGGGGTGGCACCTTACGGACGACGAGATGGTTGAAGAGTTGCGGATGGCAGGGTTCCTTGATGACCTCCCGCCGGAATGGCCGTCGAAGTGACAGGCGCGCCGGCGCAGAGAGTCCTGTGCGTTGTCTGCCGCCATCGCATCCCACCTGAGCGCCTGCAGAGATTTCCCACGGCGCTCACCTGCTCGTCGGGGTGCAGCCGGTATCACCGGAAGGAGCTCAGCCGCTGCCACTACCTACGGCATCACCAGCGCCGCCGACTCGGAGGGTTCGCCGGCCCAGGGTAGCCCCCCCCAGAGCCATCGACGTGGTGTCAGGAAATATCTCTCTAATATATATAATATCCTCGCTCTTAAGGTCATGGACCAACCATTCGTAGCTGGAAGCTATCCATAGGATAGACCCACGCCGTCTATATGCGCACGATAGGCGCGGGGTACGATAGACCCAAGATAGACCACGAACTGGAGGGGATTCGCCATGAGGAGACGACAGCTATCAGCAGGGGAAGTCAGCGAGATGAGGAGGTTCTTCGACGCCGGACACCCGATCACAGACCTGATGCGGAAGTACAACGTCCACCGTGAAAGTCGCGAGTAGGATCTGTAACCGCAAGACCTATGTGGACGTGCCGGACAACCTGGAACTGATTGCGCCGGCACCCGTCCCGGTTAAAGGTCTTGTGGAGACTGTCAAGCGGTCGCGACCCGGAATGAGACGCTAAGTAGATGTCGGGCGGCGGGTCGGGCTCCCTGTAGCCAATGGCCTCCGTCCGGATGCCTTGCAGATCCGTCTCTCGTGCCTCCCCGCCCTTGGTCGCGGACCAGAGGGGGTCAGCGCGCGTGCCCCCCGAATGGCCCCTTTCTGACGCAGGAGTGTTCGCTTCCCCCATTGCGGGCCGCATTGCCGACCAGCCAATCTGATCCTCAGATGTTTCTGGGATCCGCCTCTTGACGGAGTGTTCTCTATATGAGAAACTGAGGGTGTGTATGAGGGAATGCAAATCGAATGGGGAACATGGGCGATCAGGGATATGCGCCGCCTCGCCGAACGGGATAGAGAGCGGATCATCGCCAAGATTGAGCAGTATGCCGAGAACCCCGCATCCCTTGCCAGGCAAGTGATCGCACTGACCGGCAGCGACTACAGGCGGTTGAGAGTCGGCCACCACCGCGTCATCTTCACCACTCAACATGGCGAGATCTCAACTCTGATAGTCCTGAGAGTTCGACACAGGAGGGAAGCTTATGACTAGCGAAAAGACCATCACCTTGACTCGGAGGGAGTACGACGCTCTCATCGAGCGAAACAGCCAACTTGAGGACATGCTGGCTGCCCAGGACGCAGACGACGGCGCGCGTGTACCCCACGGGGTCGCTCTCGACATTATGCGGGGGAAGGGTCCCATCTTGGCGTTTCGGAACCACCAGGGCATCACCCTGAGGGAACTGTCCGAGAAAACAGGCATCGCCGCGGGGTACATCTCCGAGATTGAGCGTGGGCGAAAACCGGGGTCGACCTCGGCCTTGGCCCGCATCGCCAGTGCGCTTGGCACCACCATCGACGTATTGGTGAGCGAATAGCAGCCAGACGGAACGTTAGCCCCCATATGGAAGTCCGAGAAGATACAGGAGGGCCTGATGCACACAGATATTCTCACTCCCAAAGACCTGTTCCAGAAAGAGGTCCGCTACACCATCCCGCCTTTCCAGCGTCCCTACGTTTGGTCCCAGGACGATCAATGGGAACCGCTCTGGGAAGACGTCCGCAACGTGGCCGAGAACTATCTTGAGGAGCTGGAGTGCTCAGGCAACGACGGAGTCGAAGCGGAGCAGAAGACGAGTTCCCACTTCTTGGGCGCCGTCGTTCTCAAGCAGGTCCCCACGGCGGCCAAGGATATCGACCAGCGTGAAGTGATTGACGGCCAACAGAGGGTGACCACACTGCAACTGCTTCTGGACGCCATTCAACAGATTTGCGAGGAGTCAGACCAACCATACCTCAAGAGAGTCGCAAAGCGTCTGGCCAAGCTTGTTACCAACGACGAAGAACTTGTCGGGGACGATAGGCTTCATATCTTCAAGCTGTGGCCTACCAGGGGCGACAGGGAAGCGTTCAGGCACGCCATGGACAACGGACTCGCCTCAAAAGACTTCGAGGAGTCGCTGATTGTCCAAGCGCACGAGTTCTTCCAACTACAAGTTCGCAAATGGCTTCAAGACGCAACGGGACCAATTGAACACAGGATCGATGCACTTGAGACCGCGGCAACCGCGATGCTCCAGATGGTTGTGATTGACCTTGGCTCTCAGGACGACCCCAATCTCATATTCGAGACCCTAAATGCCCGCGGCACTCCGCTTGAACAGTCAGACCTCATCAAGAACTTTGTCCTCTCTGAGCAGCGAGACCGGCAGGGCGATGTTTGGGGCAACCTGGACGATGGCTGGTGGAGGATGGAGGTTAGACAAGGACGCCTGTTCAGGCCGCGCCTGGACATGCTCCTCAACTACTGGTTGGCGATGCGCACGGGTTCGGACGTTTCTCCAACTAGGGTGTTTGACGCGTTTCGCAGCTACGTTGATGACCGAGAGGTCCAAGCGGTGATGTCCATGGTCAAGCACGACCTAGTGAACTACCGTGATTTCGAATCGACCGGAGGCCGCAGTCCCGAGGAGAAGTCGTTCTACTACCACGTCGATGTCATGCAGGCTCGCGTGATCACCCCCGTACTTCTACTGCTCTTGTCCGCTGAAGCACGAACACGCATCAGGGCCTTCAACGCCTTGGAGAGCTTCCTCGTTCGTAGAATGATTTGCCGTCAGACCACGAAGGATTACAACAGGTTGGTTCTGGAATTGGCCACCCGCTTGCGGGGATGTGAGTTGGACAAGGCCGACACCGTTACCGCCGGATTCCTGAGAGAGCAGACGGCAGACGCCAGAGAGTGGCCCGGCGACGAAGCAGTGGCCCATGCCCTGGAGTCATCTCCACTCTATCGCCTGCTGACGAGGGGAAGGCTGCGACTGGTGCTCGAAGGTGTTGAGCGCCGCTTGCGTTCTTCGGGAAAGTCTGAACAGCCCACCGTGCCGAAGAATCTGACGATCGAGCATCTAATGCCGGTGGGCTGGGATAGGAGAGACTGGCCGCTCCCGGAGGGTGTCGATTCGGATGCAGCGGCCTACCAACGCAATATACGCATCCACTCCATTGGCAACCTCACGCTCGCGACTCAGAAGCTCAATTCTTCCATGTCGAACGACCCTTGGAACAACAAACGCGACGAGCTCCAGGAGCACAGCGTGTTACTGCTCAACAACGAGCTGTTGACTCAGGCTACTTGGGACGAGGAGACCATCCGATCCAGAAGCCTACGAATGGCCGAGCTCGTATCGGAAAGATGGCCTGGTCCAGCTTCGGAGGAGTGGAACGAAACCGAATAGATAAGTGACAGCCAAGGAGGACACCGTGAAGGAAGAACCTTCAGCTAGTGGAGTCGCCAGGTAGGACAAACATTGACCAACAGCTTCTACGTCTACGAGAACTGGACTCACGATAGAGCGCGGGTGCACAGGGCGGAGTGTCCGTACTGCAACCACGGCCGCGGCATTCATGGCACTAACAACGAGCGGAATGGCAAGTGGCATGCCCCCCTCTCGGACAGAGACGCAGCCTACCGCTTCGCCCATAACACAGGACGTTCCGACATTGCCGACTGCGGATACTGTGCGCCATAACCACATTCAAAGGAGCCCCATCGCTATCCGACGTCCGGTAGACAACGTACTCCGGCACAGGAGCGGGCGACAGTGGCCGGAGGTGGCGCCGCTCATGCTCCAGCTTCGCCCAGACCAGCCTGTTGCGCTTGTCTGCCACCTGCCGGACGAACGAGAGATATGCTTCCACCGACCCGATGTCCCGGCTGCCGCGCAGTACCAGCGCCTGGCCTAGCGCGCCCTTGAGCCGGTGGTGACCCTGCTCGGCCACGCCGTTCTCGTGGGATGACCTCGGGTTCGTCCTCGTAGACCGCAGCCCGTAGTGCGCCAGTACCGCCGCATACCGCTCGTTCAGCGCACGACCTCCGCTCCCCTTCAACTCGTGCGTGGCTGCCGACAGGTTGTCGGTCCGTAACACCTCAGGCACACCGCCCAACTCCCACAGAGCCCCCTGCATGCCCTTCACCAGAGCCGCGAACGTCTCCCCATAGGCAAGGTCCACATACCGCCATCCCGAATGGCTCAGCACGAAGTGGAACAGCAGATGGCCGAACGGCTAGCCTCCGACCGTCATCCCCAACTCGCCGCAGTGTGTGAAGTCCATCTGCTCCTCGCGACCAGGGGGATGAGCCTGCTCGAAGTACACCTCCCGATCCGGCCCACTCAGCGCACGCCAGTCACGAACACGACGCTGTAGCGTCCGCAGCTGCGACACACTGAACCGGCCGGGATGCCGCTCGTCGAGCCACTCCAGAATAGTCGTCGCCTTCAGCGCTCCCTCAACGTCGCTCCGCAGGAGGGGCTCGACTTCCTCGATGTCAAGGCTACAGGTCCGCCCAGATTCCCCGCCTAGAGAAGAGGAAGACCTCGTTGGAGCCCGCCGTGAAGGGGGCTAAGATGTTTCTTGGAAGAGAGAAACGATCACCAACGAGGTGCACCTATTATGAAGCAAGGGGTTCTGCCGTTCCAGTACGAGCAGGAGAAGAGCTCGCCGGGCATGACGGCGATGGCGGGCATGATGACGTACTTGGAGTTGATGCACGCAGCAGGTTTGAGGTCGTCGGTAGAGCGCCACGTGGGACTGCGGGAGTGTGGTCAGGGCTGGACGGACAGCCAAGTGGTCAGCTCGCTGATACTGCTGAACCTGGCAGGCGGTGAGTCAGTGGTCGATCTGGATGTTTTGGAGAAGGACGCGGGGTTGTGCAGGGTGCTTCGGAAGTCGAGAGCTATGGGATGGGTCGTCGAGAGCGTAGAGCGTTGGAAGAGCGATGGCGTGTAGAGCGTCGGCGGAGCATGCCATCGGAGTCGGCGGTGTTCCGGTACCTGGAGAGATTCCACGAGGCGGGCGAGGAGTCCAGTCGGGAAGCTCACAGAGCGTTCATACCTTCACCCAACGAAGCGCTGGGGGGTCTGCATAAGGTGAACGCCGATATGGTGAGCTTCGTACAGAGCCGTTCGCCCTGCGCTCAAGCCACGTTGGACATGGACGCCACGCTGGTGGAGACGCACAAGCAGCAGGCGCTCTACAGCTACAAGAAGTACAAGGCGTATCAGCCTCTGACGACCTACTGGGCCGAGGCTGAGTTGATAGTGCATTCGGAGTTTCGGGACGGCAACGTACCTGCTGGCTATCAGCAACTGCGAGTGTTGACCGAAGCGTTGGAGCATCTGCCTTGTGCGGTGGACAAGGTGATGCTGCGGTCGGACGCGGCTGGGTATCAGCACGAGTTGCTGCGGTACTGCGCCGAGGGCAGAGACGAGCGCTTCGGAGTGATCGAGTTTGCGGTAGGACTCAACGTGACGCCGGAGTTCAGGCGCGCGGTGTCCGAGGTTGCCGAACAAGACTGGCATGCCCCGCACCGCAGACTGGGCGCCACTTGGGTCGAGACAGGTCAACAGTGGGCGGAGGTGAACTTCGTACCAGACTGGATAGCCTACAGCAAGAAGAACCCTGAATACCGGTTCATCGCTATCAGGGAGCCGCTGAGCGAACAGCCTCTGCCGGGAATGGAACTGCAGCTGGAACTGCCCTTCCCCGTGATGAGGCTGGCCGGCGGAGCCTGGCACAAGGTCTCCGGGTTGGTGACCAACCGAGACCTTCCGGGAGATGAGACGATCCTGTGGTACAGGCAGAGATGCGGTAAAGGCGAGCAGGTCCACAGCGTCCTGAAGAGTGACCTGGCTGCGGGCAGGCTCCCGTCGGGGCTGTTCGGAGCCAACGCCGCATGGTGGGCCATAGCGGTGCTGGCCTTCAACCTGAGCTCTGCGATGAAGCGGCTGGTGTTGGGCGGACAGTGGGTGAGCAAGCGTCTAAAGGCAGTGCGCTTCGCCCTGATCGCCCTTCCGGGCCGGGTGATGCGACACGCCAGGAAGCTGATCATCCGTCTGGCGCGGGGCCATCCCTCATACGAGTTGTTGATCAGGGCACGTCAGAGGATATTGGCGCTGTCCGCCGAGCCGTACCAACCATAAGCGGTCCTGTCTGTGCATCGGTTGAAGGCGACTCAGCAAGGTCGCCCAGGCTGCGCCATGCCTTCTTCGGCCTGAGGACAGCCATAATCGGTGCGGCTCCGATGCCCATACCCTCAAAGTCTTCGGCCAAGGTCCTACCTACGGCCCGATCCGACCATATGGAACCACCGAATCGATACTCAACACGAGCGTAAATCCACGAAGGCCACACCAACTATGTTAGGTGGGGAATCTGGGATATGGGGGTGCCTTGACGATGACGCGTTCGGCCCGCTGTGCCAACACACTGAACCGGCGGGCAAGGGTGTCTCGGAGAGTGCCTGTCCAAACTTGACAAGAGCCCAACCCGGCTAGCTGGTTACATCACGTTAAAGAGTGCCCTACGCACCTCTCGCTTGTACAAGTTGCGCGTTTGCCTATTGTTAGTGTAACGTAGCGTAACCGGAGGGGACCAGATGGACAGGCTGCCGAAGTACAACAAAGGGGCCCAGGAAGTCCGCAACGCGCCACACGGGACTCGCGACGACACGCTCAACGAAGCGGCGTCCACCGAGACCCTAGAGAGTGGGGACACCGAGCCGCTGAAGGAAGCAACGCGGGCCAACGCGGTGCCGCGGGACGAAGTACGGGCCATGATCGCCAGCGCGAAGGCGAGCGCGGAAAATGCTCTCCGAAACCCCAAGAACATCGCGGCCGCCGTCGCCAGCCCTGATTGGGGCACGCGGGACTTCAGCGGGCTCTTGGTTCGCGAGCGCGGAGACAGGTTGATGGTGGTGGAGTACGACGCGAAGCCGTCGCCGAAACGCCCCTTCGGGGGGCGCGACGCTCGCACCTACGTGGTTAACCCCGCCACCGGCCTGTGGGCCGATGCGGAGGTCGTACTCCGCGAGTGGCTGACGGAGATAGCCCGGAAGGTGGTGCTTTCTGCGTTCGAGCACCTAGAGGGCGAGCAAGCTTTGGCCGCGCTCAAGGAATCGAAGCGGCTCAAGGACACGACCGTCAACGAGGCGATACGCCGGATACCGGACGTGATGAGGGGCGCCGACCGCGACGAGAGGGTTGTAGAGGCCGATATGCGAGACCTCGACCTGCCAGGGCGGTATCTCGGAACTGCCAGCGGCGTGGTAGACCTTGAGACGGGCTCGCTTCTGCACCCCGAGGAGGGGCGCAAGCACAAGGTGACGCGTTCAACGGGCGTCCGGCTGCCAGACGAAGGGGAAGATGAGCATGAGGGTGTAGAGGCGCTCATGGCGCACTACCCTACGGACGTAGCCGCGTATGTGTGGCGTTGGTTTGGCCGCAGCCTATGGGGCCAGCCCCCGCAGGAGTTCTTGATGTTCGTCGGCTCAGCGAGGTATGGACACAAAGGCAAGACGACCATCAAGGAGACCATGCTGGCCGCTATGGGTGGCTACGCCGGAACCTTCCCCGCGACCATGATGAGGCCCCGCGCCGAAGCCGGCCCGACTCCAGATCTTCAACCTGCGGTCGAGAAGAGGCTGTTGATCTCCGAGGAGTGCACCAACTGGCGTTTCGACGCCGAGCGTTTCAAGGTGTTGACCGCCGGGGGTGGGGCGACCTTCCCCGTCGAGCCGAACTTCCAAGCGATTCAGGACATGAAGGCCACGGCCTCGCTCGTGCTCATGGCGAACGAGCCACCTCACAACTTACCGCGAGACCCTGCGCTCTTGAAACGGTTGCGCTACGTCGAGCTGCAACGCCCCCCGGAGATTCGCGAGGACCTACGTGCCGACCTCCGGTTTCTGCCGCACGTCTTGGCACGCCTGATACGCGAGGCCAGTGCCTGTCAGCCGCCGCACACCGCCGAAGCTCCGTCTCACGTGCGGCAAGTGACCAAGGCCAAGATCGCACAGCTCCTAGGGGCGCTCCATGTATGGGTTCAGGAAGTCGTCCAGCGCGGCGACAGAAACTTGGGGCGCCGGACGCTATGGGAGGCGTGGGCCAAGGTTCACAAGGCTGACCCCCAGGCGGATGTTATCGCCGGAGCCCGTGAGAATCATTTGCGCGACGTGATTCTGTCGCTTTACGGCCAGAAAATCGTGCACGTGAAGGAAGATGGGCGCACGGTGAGAGGCTGGAAGAGGCTCGGTCTCACGGCAGACGTGCCGCCACCCGGTGCGCCAGCTGGCTCTCCTACTAGCCAAGGCGGCATGAAGCCAGCCCACCTGGAGCTCGAGGCCGCGCTTCGGACGGAGCGCGCGCGGGCTGAGAAGCGACTCGTTAAGGGGCTGGCGCTGCTTGAACAGCAGGGAGAGGCCGACCCAGGGCTGTCAGCCGAGGTCATCTACGACGACTTGGGGCAGGCAAATACGCTGAGGGGGGAGATGTTGCTACCGCCCGTCAGGGTGCGTGTCGCGATTCTCAACAGGCAGGCCGAGGGGCTGCGCCTCTTGCTGGACGCCATGCAGCAGGGCGAACGGCTTGCCGATGACGAGGTAGATGTGCTCGGCGGCGCCGAGCACATCACGAAGGTGTTCGTGGTGGGAGTCGCCCACCCGAACTTCCCTTTGGAGACGGCGGACACCGACACCTTCGTCCGCGTCGTCCGCGAGATGCGGCTCGATGCGCGGGAGACGCTGGCCGCGCGCAAGAACCTGGTGCAGCGGGCTATCGACAAAGCCCTGGGTGCGCGCCCCCTGATGCCCAAGGAAAGGAGGCTGCTCCACTGATGACCACGCAAGAGACCGATCTGTTGACTCGAGACGAACTGCTGGGAATCTTGAAACTAAGTCGTTCCCAACTCTACAAACTCATGGAGCTACATGGCCTCCCCAAGCCCATCCGGATTGGGGGCGCCTCTAACCGCTGGCTCCGGTCCGAGGTCGAGGTGTGGCTCCGCGCACAGATTCAGGTTCGCGAAGAACATCCCACCATCCGCTGACTCACATTGAAAGGCCCGCCACCAATGCAACCGGGCCCTTGCACCCCCGAACCCAGGAAGGGAGTCAGAGATCCAACACAAGTTTGGCACAGATGACCCGAAGCAGTGTGACAACTGCGAGTTTAGGGGCGCGAAGACCCTAGATCGGATCGACTACGAGCATGTGTCGTTCAAGCTGTGCCTCAACTGCTTTAGGGGAATCATCGGAACGCACTCGTCGTTCTACGCCCGCATGGTCGAGGTCCTGCTCGCCCAAGTGGACCGCAAGGACGACGAGCTCGAGGCCCTGAAGGCCCGCCTGGATGCGTTGGTCGCCAACATCGAGCACCATCCCGACGATCTACGGGAGATTGACCGGCTCCTGGCGGTCTAAGCGGCGATTCGGGCGCGCATCGCGGAGTTCGAGGCGCGCGCCCAAGAGGACAAACTCAACCGCGCCTACGCGTTGGCTGCCAGGCAGCACGTAGACGATGACCGCGCGGCGCTACAGCGGCACGCGGTCAAGATTCAGAAGCAGTTCGAGCGCCTACATGAGCGCGAGAACTCGCTGACCGCCAAGGTATCCGCCCTGGAGTCCGACAACGATGCGCTGCAGCGGTAGGTGGCCGCTCCATCCCGCGTGTCCGAGCCAAGCCGTCCCACACGCCGTCGACCGCGAGCTCCCCGAGGCGCTCTAGGAGGCGCCGGCATGACAGAGCTATGGCCGCTCACGTTGAAGGACGCGCGGGCGCATCAGTATGCGACGTGGACGAAGTCCACGGGCTACCCCTACACCGAGGGACTTTGCACGGTCACGGTCCGCAGAGGCGCGCTGGAGTTTCAGTGCTCGTTCCCCATCGACTCGCGCAGCCGTGGGCCTCAATGCCGCAAGCACAGCCAGGCGGTGCGCGACGCCAAGAGAGCCCCGAGTCCGACGCCTCAGCGATCTCCCCTCGAGGACGCCTACGGCCAGCATTTGCAGCTCATCGAGGCGGCCCTGACGTTGCGGGCTACGAGGCGACGACCGGCTCGCAGTCCAGTCCTTCCTAGCCCCGGACCTGTACCGACAGGAGGGACTGCGGCGCTGGCCGGACGCGCGACCAACGCCCAGACGTCCCGTAAGTGCAAGCGGGCGTGCGGTGTCCGCCACAAGGCTAGACCGCGCACGTCGAGGCGGCGCTGACGTGCGTGATAACCCTACTTTATCACGCATACCAGGAGGCCCCCGTGGGCTGTCCCACGGGGGCCTGAAAGGAGCCAGTATGACGACAACCGAGACGTACACCCGCGACGAGCTGGACCGCGCAATATACCGGGCCTTCCGGATGGGATTCGCCAACTCCCTGGCGGAGCTGGACGGCGATCTGCAGCCGCACCATCACGGACGCCGGCGGCGATGCTGTACGCCGTGCCGCGTCCTGGACACGGCGGCCGCCAAGCTCAGGGACAGTCGATACCCGTTCTCGGAGCCGCCCACGTGGAAGACGCTCCAGACGGTCGAGGAACACGTGCGATACGAGGTCACGAGCCAGGGGGC
This sequence comes from Dehalococcoidia bacterium, assembly GCA_965262055.1. Classification (GTDB taxonomy): domain Bacteria; phylum Chloroflexota; class Dehalococcoidia; order Lucifugimonadales. The sequence continues at coordinate 2,542,164 of CBDHEI010000002.1, read as the reverse complement.
GCACCACCCGTGGCACCCCAGTCACGCGGCCCAGGACGAACACAGAGCCCCCTCACCACCCCTCTCGTCGCCTTCTAGACGTTACGGCGGCTCTGGGGCCTCTGGGCGCGATTGCGGGGCGTCTGTGGCGCTCCTTGGAGTTCTCAGCGCGACCGCTTGGCAGCGTCACCCGCCGGGGGGACGGCGCGGAAACGGGCTCTTGGGCAAGGTGCGGAGTGAGTACCCGTGCGTCCGCTGGCGCTACCACGGGCGGGACGTGGGGACACGCCCTACCCCGATCCCTGGCAAGCCCGTCAACCGCCGTGGTTGTATAACTGATTCCATGACTGAGGCTAAGGCCGCGCTCAAACTGTGTAAGGGCCGATCACCTATCGCACATCTCGTTCTGCGCCTCTCGCCCTTCGCAGCTTGTAGCCGACTCTAGGATCGTGAACTCAGCCTAGGTAGTCTTGAGGATGCGCTCTAAGCTGTCCGATTACTCCTCCGCCCGCTGGAGTGCAACCGCACGCATGTCTCCGTGCATAGCTAGCCCATCGACGATCTGCTGTGCCGTCGTACTAGCCCGGGCGTCCAAGTGTCCTGCGCTACGAAGGTCTTGAAGCCAGTCCGTTAGGTAGAATGATTGTCCGGCGATCTGTTTGAATGAGCCTTCGATCAGGTTGTTAACCCACCCGAGGCCTATCGAGGCTTGCCACGTAGGTGCCCCAGTCCTTACTAGCGCTACTAGTGCGTCGACGCACTCTGGCGATCCGCGGGCCAGAGGAATCCAGCGAGCCACAAGGCCGGCTAGCAGATCAGGGTCGATCCAGTCAGAATTGGCATTGTCGATGCTTGCCTTACTATCGCGGTCGGTAAGGGATAGCACAGGGTGCGGTAGCATCTGTGAGATGGCCCTGCTGGAGTCGCGTCGGTCATCGTGCGGATACGCCCCTGCATCAAACTCATCGAACAATGTTGCCATTGCGAATGGCCAGACAACCGGGAGGGATGCTCTAAGCTTGTCGTCATAAGTTGCGAGTTCGCAGAGATCGTACAGTAACTCATAGAGGACGACCGGGTGACCTGCATAAGCCTGCAGGCATTTGATTAGATATGAAGATTCTCCACTGGCGGCGTAAGAGAACAACACTCTGGCTATGTGAATGTGACCATTTCTGTCGTAGTCTCTTTCGGCCCATAGGATCGCTCCGAGAGAATAGGCTTCAAGGAAAGCGCCAAACAATTCACGGGCCGTGTCGCGGACGCAGCACAGGCTTGCTGCAGCATCCCCGGAGGCGATGATTGGAGCAACTAGGTGAGAGATCATCGGTGCGTCAGGGACCGCTTCGCCCGTTGTCTCCGGGATTGGACCGCCAAGAAGTGATGGAGCTCGCTGCCCCTCGTAGCCGTAAGTACCCAGGTGACGGTCACGTATGTCAACGCCGGTAGCGTCTAAGGCAATCTTGTGAATGCAGACTACTTCATCGGCTACGGACCCAAAGATAGCGTGCCAAACCCGTCTCGCTGCTTTTACAAGTACCCCCTTCATTCCCCCGTGCAAGTTGGTGTTGCTGGGGAGTTGGCCGCCTTTGGTCGTGAATGTACAGTCGGAGTCCCAAACTAGCCTCAATGCCGTCGCAGTGATCTGTCGTACCTCGTCAAACAGGCTGGTGCTGCTCGCCACGAGGGCCTCTTCCACTTGTTCACGAGGCAGGACACCGGGCTCGTCTCGTGCAGAGAGTACCAATAGCGCTGGCAGCACAGCTGCGACCGACCGGTCCGCTCCCAAGGAATTCAAGGTCTGTTCGAAGGCGAAGGGACCTAGTCGCGGGCTAATGGCGCATTTCACGATTAGTTCAGAGGCCCAGTGTAGTTCATCTTGGTTGAGACTAACGCTTTCTTGTAAGTGGGCCAATATTCCGGCAGCCGCCACCGCTGCCGGAGCCACCTCGGGGTCAAGTCCGCAATCTGGCGGATCTTCCGCAAGAGATCGTGCTAGCCTGAGATCATCACTGATAGCTTCCTTAATAGAGTTGCGGTCCACAGCTTGCGTAAGGATGTAGGCCTGGACTAGACGGTATACCTGTTGGCCTCGGCCTAGGGCGGCGTTGCGTACTTGGAAAGCTTCCCTTATGCTGGCAGGGGGTTGGTATTGGATGTCAACGATTCCGTCGTCAAGCCAGCGGAGTACATAATTGCCTGCTTCCAGTGCAGAGGCCCAGCCGGCCACTGTTGTCAACTCCTCCGACTCATGATCGTGCGAGCCATCGTCTGGGTCCACGTCTGCCACAGCATGTCTAGCTCGCCTCATCAGTAGACGTCCACATTCGCGCAGTACTGTAACTCGCTCTTGGTCGTCACTGAATACGGCATTTGCCGTTAGGGACGCTGCGGCTTCCCTAAAGCTCCACCGCCGTAGCTCTCCACCACGAGTATTCTTGGTTTCCGGCCCCTGGACATGTATGCTCATCTCTTTGGCAACACGACTGAACTCCAGGGGCCATAGTTCTGGTTGGGATAGCCAATCGTCAAGCTCGTCATCTACCAAATCAATGTGCCTGACCAGAGTGCCAACAACCAGCCCAGGCATCGCCAAATTATGGCAGTCCCTTAAGAGCCGTGTTGCAAGGCTGCGGAGTTTACCTCCTTCCTCAACTGCATCCAGAGTAAGCGCCGACTTACCAACATCCGGCTCACCAGATATGACAAGAAATGGAGCCTCGTCCTCACTGAAGGCCCCAACCCTGTTGAGAGCCTCGACGAGGGAACTGCGAGCCCTTTCCCGCCGAAGTTTCAATGAACGCTGCGACGGATCAGCAAGATGACGACCTGTTCTTTCTCGAAGACGGTCGGAAAGTGCGTCAAGCTTCTGCCATGCCTTGGAGTAACGGGATGACCGTTTTAGGTCTGCCGAGCCAGCGAGATCCCTGCGGAGCATCACCTCGGTTACCTTGGCCGCTGTAGGCACATAACGATCGACCAGATCGTTGATTGCTGCCAGGAGCCGTCTGGCCTCGTCTGGCGTCGCGGTCACAGTTGCCGCTCTCAGGCGTGTAGTCGCCGCCGTAAGGTCGGACTCGTCAGGTGGCTCGAGCCTCAGTTCCCGAACTGTAAGCGAAGACAAGAAACGCCAAGTCAATTCGGACGTAGGGATTTCAGCACCTGCTTGGAGGGCTGCGGTCTCGACAACCTCATCGAGCAACTCCAGGCGCTTGCGTACCTTATTGTTGGTACGACCTCGGCGGGAAACAGCCTTCCGGAACGTCATCTCATCGGGCAAAGAGTGGGCAATGGCAGTCAGCTCTCCTAGCTCTCGAACAGGATTGGTAGGAGTACTCGCTAATGCGATGCGCCATCTTCCAGACTGAACATCCCTCCATCGATCTGTAAGGATCGAGAGGTATGAGACAATGAGATCAACCGATCGCTCGTCGCTCGGGACCATTTTCGGAGAGCGCCGGACAGCAACCGACGCAAGCCGTTCCGTTCCGTCACTCCCCTTTCCTATGATTAGTACGTCGTCGACATCACTCTGGGCACCAACTTGAAACTCGACCCCGTACACTGTGGCGTCGTCACCGAGTTCGTATACTGGGTCACCAGTTAGTAGGTGGCTGAGGACAAGCGCTCCGTACCTCAGCTCAAGCACCACCCCACCCCCACCTGTAGAGTACGGAGAGGCTGTCCCACTTCCGCCTGAAGTTGTGTGCAGTCCCCGTTTACTTGTCGTCATGTAGTGGAGGATAGTCCTTTGGTTAGGTGGCTAGCAGTCGGTAGGTGGCCGAAGCCCGGTCTCCTGCCCAACGTGCTCTCCGTCGATGCCCTAGCTCTATCGTCGGGCGCGCCTCTTCCTTAAGAAGGCTTGATTCTGTCTCACGACACCAGTGACGTCCAATCTGTACTGAGCCATCTTCTCACTGACCCCGCACTTCTTTGCGCCGACATTCCCCATATTGGCAGTCTTCAGGCTCAAAGGACAGCCCAAGCGAGATGGTAGCACCATAGTCAGGTCCTGCAAGGCCAGTCAATCTCCGGTCTATTCGATGAGGGATACGATTCTTACCGTGAACCATGATTCTTGTCCGTCTTTGTCGTCTTCGGGCACCAGCCAATGGGGCGAAAGCGCATTGAAGACAAGCCGACTCCCTGGAGCGCGCTCCCTCTTGGCAAGATCGTGGTTGCATTCTCCCTCAGCTTGGCGCCGGCGATAACCGGCCGATACGATCCAACACTCCCTGGAACAACCGTCGAGGAACCGACACCTCGGACAACTGAAAGATCAACCACCGGGAGTGCCGCACCAGACGGCCTCCCATCTTGATCAGCTTGACCTGTACGCTCCGCAGCGACCAGTGCTTGACCGCCTTGGGCAGACACAGCCGGCGAAGGAAGTTCCCAAGGTTGTACGCCAGGACGAACAGAGACAGACGCACCCGGTTGGCCACGAACCGATGGCACGACAGCCGAGTCCAGTTCAGCGCGTACTTGCCCTCCTTGATCCACTGCTCGGCTGTCCCACGACCATTGTAGAATCGCACCACTCCTTCGGGGCCAGCCGTCATGCTCGTGACGATGAAGCCCACCCGGGGGAACAGCTCTCCCCTATGCCACTCCACCTTCGCCACCACCCGCCGTGCGCGGTCCCAACTCCCGGCACGATACCAAAAGTCGTCGTATAGGATCACTGGACGCTTCGGCGGCCTCCCCACAGGTCGTATCAGCAAAGGAGCGATCTCCCATTGCAGGACTTTGTTGCTCGGCAGCCGTATTGCGTAGAAGACTCGCCGCTCCTCCAGGTACTCATAGATGTCCGGCTTGGCGAATGCGGCGTCCGCGCGAAAGTATCGCCGCAGCCCCGTTTCCCCATAGCGTGACAGGATCGGATCCAATACATCACGCCACCTGTGCGCGCTATGTACGTTCCCCGCACGGAGCATCGCCCCCTCGCAGTCACCGAACTGGTTGAACACGAACAAAGGGTGATAGCACGTGCTCCCAAAGTGTCCGTTGTACGACGCTCCCTCCTGTTCTCCATGTACTGGACTCTCCGAACTGTCCATGTCCAAGATCACCCGCCGGTGCGCTGTGTGCGTCATCGCCCGGTCCACCCACGTAGCGTTCACTCGGCCCAACCCTTCGACATTGCCGTCCTGGGTAAGCACCTCGGTCTCGAACCGGCTCATGGTGTTGGTGCTGGCGGCCGGTCTCTCAGGACCACCTCGCCGTCCAACGACTACCCGCATCGTCGGGTCCTGGGCCAGCCGTTCAGCGTCGTTGGTATCCTCGTAGCCCGCCAGACGACTGTACACCGACTGCCTGAGAAGGCCCACCAATCGGTGTTGCACGTTACGACCGCCCCGGCTCTCCTGCAGACACTCATTCGCCGTCTCCGTCAGTCCCAGTGCATCGTCCAACTCGCGGCAGGCCAGCAGCCCAGCGTCCGAGGTGATGGTAGCGCCGCGAAACTCCAACCGTACACGGCGGTCGAAACGGAGCGTGGCGCGGGGGTTGGTGCTTTCACCCATCGGGTGCCTCCAGAGTGGATACGTTATCAAGATCTAAAGCAGTCGCTCACAACCAGTCTAGCACTCATGATAACCACTGTGCTCTGCTATTCTGCTACATCGGGTATAGATGTTGCTGATTGCGGCAAGCCCGCAGGGTTGATATGGGAAATGTGGGGTAAGGTGTGTCGGCGACGCCGTATCTCGGCTGAGCGTCAGCAACTACAGCCAAGCGCCAAGACATGCTCACCGGAGTGCTCGGCTGCGAACCGACGCGAAAAGCTCAGCGGCAAGTACCTGCGGTTATTCAACGAGAAAATAGCAGAGCACGATGCAAAGCGCGCCAGGAACCGTAAGCGGTCCCTAAGAAAGCGCCGCCAAGAGTTTAGGAAGGCCGAGCACCACCTGCTCAAGGCTGCGCGCCGTATCCGGCACCTAGCCCTCAATTGCACCTGCTGCGAGCCGACCACGCACAAAGAGGCAAGGGACGCCCTGCTGGAGGCCGCCGTCGCGTTTCGGTACTCTGTCCGCCGAGCAGATCTCGAATCAGCCGAAAACCTCCATCGGCCGCCGCCCGGCCCGGAACTGAAGATTCCCCCTGACTGGCACACGTATGAGGACCGTCTATGGTCGTGGGCCTGGCAGTACGCGCGGGACGAGGCGGACGGACTGAACACCCTTGACGCTGTTGTCGGGCTCGTGACGGTCGCGACATTCGGGTCACGGGAGGAGCCGCCCGAAGCGCCCTTCCCTCCCGCCTCAGCGGGATAGGGGTCTAGACCGCCCCCCCTTCTCCTTCATTCGTAGCCAACTCGTACCTGGAGCCGCTGCCGCGCTGTTGGCGCTCTTGTGTTCGCACAGCAAAACTATGGTAGGGTTCCGTGTAGACATGTGACCAAAAGAAGTGTGATTCAATTAGTCGATTGGAACGCTGGCTGTACCCGCACGAGTTGAGGGCCATGAGGCGATTGCGGGCTGACGGCAACCGGGTGCAGCTCATCGCCTGGGCGTTCGGTGTTGCGGCAACGTGTGTGTCGGGCGTGGCGAACCGCCGTACCCACACCCGCGTCGCTGACCAAGCCTCCGTCCCGCACGAGATGGACACGATGGCCCTGTACGACATTCGCAACTACTACGAGAGGCTGCGTCAACGGAAACGGGCGCCACTGGCCCGGACGTGACCACGGCGACGGGCATCGACACCGAGCCGGTCGGACGGTCCCACCGAGTCGAGGGTCGCCAGGGGCCGTCAACAAACGGAAAGCGACCGCCGAACTCACGGAGTTGAGTTTGACAAGAAACCCCTTCTTTCGCCGTCCGTTCCGGCCCCTCTTTCTGCGCCTCTCGAAGAACCGGGGGGGCCTCTTAATCTTATTCCCCTCTTAGGGGAAGGGGTAGAAAGCCCCCCAAGTAAGGACTAAGAGGGTGTTTGCAAAGTCTTGAACTTGTACTAAACTTGATGAATGAGCCGCAAATCGTACCCCAGCGACCTGACGGACGAACAGTGGGAGATCCTCGGCCCCCTACTCCCACCAGCCAAACCCGGAGGCCGACCCCGTACAGTGGACCTGCGGGAGGTAGTGAACGGCATCCTGTATTTGCTTCGGAGCGGATGCCCCTGGCGGATGGTCCCGCACGATCTGCCTCCCTGGCAGACCCTGTACAAGTACTTCCGCAGTTGGACCATGGATGGAACGTGGGAACGAGTCAATGAGACGCTACGCCCCTGCGTCCGAGAGGCCGAAGGTAGAAATCCTACTCCCAGCGCAGCGATCATAGATAGCCAGAGCGTGAAGACGACTGAAAAAGGGGGCCTCGTGGCTATGATGCTGGTAAGAAGGTCAACGGTCGAAAGCGACACGTCATCGTAGATACCGTGGGCTTGCTGTTGGCGGTGGTGGTGCATCCTGCCAATATCCAAGACCGAGATGGGGCGAGGCTGGTCATCGATAAATTGATAGGACGATTCCCACGCCTGCGACTCATCTGGGCTGACGCTGGCTACAGCGGCCAGTTGGTGGACTGGGTGATGTCCATGTCGGGCTGGGTCTTGGAGATCGTCAAGCGTCCCAGGGCCAGCCATCAGTTTGAGGTGCTGCCACGCAGGTGGGTGGTTGAGCGAACACTGGCGTGGCTGGGACGTTGTCGCCGGTTGAGCAAGGACTATGAAGCCTTGACCGGTACAACGGAAGCGTGGCTGCACATAGCTGCGATTCATCTCATGCTCCGACGCTTAGCTCCGTCATGATGTACTTTGCAAACACCCTCTAAGAGTATGATAAGAGGACACCCCCCCCTAGCGCCCAATCTGTGACGATTCCCCCTAAGGCTGATCGGACAAACGACGACCTCCTCGCCCCGGCTCCTCATTTCGGGTCTAGTGGAAGGGCAAGAAGCACGTAAGGTATACGGAACGGTACGCCGCCGCCTCGTACAACGCCATTTTCATAGCTAGGTATGACTCCCTCCCGCGCCACACGAGACTCGCAACGACACGCTCAACGAAGCGGCGTCCACCGAGACCCTAGAGAGTGGGGACACCGAGCCGCTGTGTCGTTCAAGCTGTGCCTCAACTGCTTTAGGGGAATCATCGGAACGCACTCGTCGTTCTACGCCCGCATGGTCGAGGCCGTAGCCTTCGGCGAGGAGGCGCAGCGGCGCATCGAGGCCAGGGAGGAAGAGACCCACCGCGCCCCCAGCCGCGCCCAGGCGATGCTATCCGATGCTCAGGAGCGGCACGCCGACGCTGCCGAGGCCCCTAAGCCCGAATCCACCGAAAGACGACTTTGGGGACAGTCCTTGAAGAAGCCAGAGGGTGCTCCTCTGAATCTGGGAGAATGGTTTTGAAACAGAAAACCGCCCGGAAACAAGGAGCACCCAGTAGATGCTGCCACAGAACAATCCCGACCGTATCGGCGTCGTCTTTGACGACCACCGCCTGGTGGCCAATGCCGGCCTGCTCCTGCCGGCCACCCTTGCACAGCACCTGGGCCTGCGGGAACTCGTCGACCATCACCTCGACCTCGGCTGCGCACCGGGGCGGGCGAACACGGGGGACAAACTGCTGACGCTGGTCGCTTCCGCGCTGGCGGGCGGCGACTTCATCGACGACGCCGATGCGCTGCGTGCTGGTGGGACGGTCGGTGTTCTCGGCTGCGTGGTCAAGGCGCCATCCACCCTGGGCACCTTCCTGCGCAGCTTCCGGTGGGGGCATGTCCGTCAACTCGACCGGGTGAGCCGCCAGTTGCTGGCACGCGCATGGGCCGCTGGGGCCGGACCCGGCGACTTGCCCCTGACCATCGACCTGGACTCCACCATCTGCGAGACCTATGGACTGGACAAAGAAGGGGCGCGACACCACAACTACACCGGCGCGCGGGGCTATCACCCACTGCTGGCCATCGCCGCCGGAACCGGCGATGTGCTGATGTCCCGGCTGCGCGAGGGCCGTGCCAACACCGCTCGCGGCGCTGCCCACTTCCTGCGTGAAACGGTGGGGCGGGTGCGCTACGGTGGGGCCAGCGGCCAACTCACGGTGCGCGCCGACAGCGGCTTCTACGCCCACGCTCTCGTCGCCGTCTGCCGCGAGATGGGTGTCCGCTTCTCCATCACCATCCGCCAGCACAAAGGCCTGCGGGAGTTGATTGAGGCGATCCCCGAGCAGGACTGGACGCCGATTCCCTACTGGATGGACGGCGCCGCCGATGTGGCCGAGACCACCTATACCCCCTTCCAGAGTGAACCCGACGCCGCGCCGGTGCGGCTCATCGTCCGGCGGGTGAAGCCCACGCCCGGTTCCCAGTTGGCCCTCTTCGCCACCTACAGCTATCACGGCTTCATCACCGACCGGGACGGGGAAACCCTGGAACTGGAGGCCGATCATCGCCGCCACGCCGAGATCGAGAACGCCATTCGAGACCTGAAACACGGCGTCGGACTCAACCATCTCCCCTCGGGGCGCTTCGCCGCCAACGGCGCCTGGCTGGCGGTGCAGGTGATGGCACACAACCTCGCCCGCTGGACAGCGCGCATCGGTCTGGCCGAACGGACCGTGACCACCAAGACCCTCAGGCGGCGGGTCTTCGCTCTGGTGGGACGGATCACCCGCTCGGCGCGCCGCCTTACCCTGCATCTTCCCCAGCATTGGCCTTGGGAAACCCAGTTCACTCGCGCCATGGCCCGGCTGCGAGCCATTCCACTCCCCGCCTGACTGCCAGCCTGCAACTGACCCAACTTCCCTGCAAACTCGTGCCACCCCGGTCCGCGAGAGTTCCCTGCTGCGTATTCTCTCGCCATCCCGCGCATCGCAGCTCCCGCAGAGGGCCATAGGGGCCCTATGCGGCGACTGAAGACCGTTCGCCGACCTCCAATCTACCCCAATGAGCCCAGCCATCTCCCCTGTAGCTCCCTCACCCACCCTGCCGCTGTCCTCACGCCGTCCATAGGTGTCCTTCGGTGGATTCGGGCTAAGCTCAGACGCACGGTCGAGGCCCTGCTCGCCCAAGTGGACCGCAAGGACGACGAGCTCGAGGCCCTGAAGGCCCGCCTGGATGCGTTGGTCGCCAACATCGAGCACCATCCCGACGATCTACGGGAGATTGACCGGCTCCTGGCGGTCTAAGCGGCGATTCGGGCGCGCATCGCGGAGTTCGAGGCGCGCGCCCAAGAGGACAAACTCAACCGCGCCTACGCGTTGGCTGCCAGGCAGCACGTAGACGATGACCGCGCGGCGCTACAGCGGCACGCGGTCAAGATTCAGAAGCAGTTCGAGCGCCTACATGAGCGCGAGAACTCGCTGACCGCCAAGGTATCCGCCCTGGAGTCCGACAACGATGCGCTGCGGCGGTAAGTGGCCGCTCCGTCCCGCGTGTCCGAGCCAAGCCGTCCCACGCGCCGTCGACCGCGAGCTCCCCGAGGCGCTCCAGGAGGCGCCGGCATGACGGAGCTATGGCCACTCACGTTGAAGGACGCGCGGGCGCATCAGTATGCGACGTGGGCGAAGTCCACGGGCTACCCCTACACCGAGGGACTTTGCACGGTCGCGGTCCGCAGAGGCGCGCTGGAGTTTCAGTGCTCGTTCCCCATCGACTCGCGCAGCCGTGGGCCACAATGCCGCAAGCACAGCCAGGCGGTGCGCGACGCCAAGAGAGCCCCGAGTCCGACGACGCCTCAGCGATCTCCCCTCGAGGACGCCTACGGCCAGCAGTTGCAGCTCATTGACCTCTGCCGCCGACTCTGTATGAGTCGCTCGAGGGTTAGGGGGGTGAAAGTGGCGAGTGAGAGTTATATACCCACATTTCCCATATCAACCCTGCAAGGCGTGTCGTAAACAGTACCATCGCTACCCGATGCAGCCGAATAGCGGAGCACAGTGCTTATCATGAGTGCTAGACTGGTCACGAGCGGCTACTCTAGCTGTTGATAACGTACTGTCCTCGGAGGCACCCAATGGGTGAAAGCACCAACCCCCGCGCCACGCTCCGTTTCGACCGACGTGTACGGTTGGAGTTTCGCGGCGCTACCATCACCTCGGACGCTGGGCTGCTGGCCTGCCGCGAGTTGGACGATGCACTGGGGCTGACGGAGACGGCGAATGAGTGTCTGCAGGAGAGCCGGGGCGGTCGTAACGTGCAACACCGATTGGTGGGCCTTCTCAGGCAGTCGGTGTACAGTCGTCTGGCGGGCTACGAGGATACCAACGACGCTGAACGGCTGGCCCAGGACCCGACGATGCGGGTAGTCGTTGGACGGCGAGGTGGTCCTGAGAGACCGGCCGCCAGCACCAACACTATGAGCCGGTTCGAGACCGAGGTGCTTACCCAAGACGGCAACGTGGAAGGGTTGGGCCGAGTGAACGCTACGTGGGTGGACCGGGCGATGACGCACACAGCGCACCGGCGGGTGATCTTGGACATGGACAGTTCGGAGAGTCCGGTACATGGAGGACAGGAGGGAGCATCGTACAACGGTCACTTTGGGAGCACGTGCTATCACCCTTTGTTCGTGTTCAACCAGTTCGGTGACTGCGAGGGGGCGATGCTCCGTGCGGGGAACGTACATAGCGCGCACAGGTGGCGTGATGTATTGGATCCGGTCCTGTCCCGCTACGGGGCGACAGGAGTGCGGCGGTACTTTCGTGCCGATGCCGCATTCGCCAAGCCGGACATCTATGAGTACCTCGAGGAGCGGCACGTCCTTTACGCTATAAGACTCCCCGGCAACGAGGTGCTGCAACGGGAGATCGCCCCTCTGCTCAGGAGGCCTGTGGGGAGGCCGCCGAAGCGTCCAGTGATCCTATACGACGACTTTTGGTATCGTGCCGGGAGTTGGGACCGCGCTCGGCGGGTGGTGGCCAAGGTGGAGTGGCATAGGGGAGAGCTGTTCCCCCGGGTGGGCTTCATCGTCACGAGCATGTCGGCTGGCCCCGAAGGGGTGGTGCGATTCTACAATGGTCGTGGGACAGCCGAGCAGTGGATCAAGGAGGGCAAGTACGCGCTGAACTGGACTCGGCTGTCGTGCCATCGGTTCGTGGCCAACCGGGTGCGTCTGTCTCTGTTCGTCCTGGCGTACAACCTTGGGAACTTCCTTCGCCGGCTGTGTCTGCCCAAGGCGGTCAAGCACTGGTCGCTGCGGAGCGTGCAGGTGAAGCTGATCAAGATGGGAGGCCGTCTGGTGCGGCACTCCCGGTGGTTGATCTTTCAGTTGTCCGAGGTGTCGGTTCCTCGACGGTTGTTCCAGGGAGTGTTGGATCGTATCGGCCGGTTATCGCCGGCGCCAAGCTGAGGGAGGGTACAACCACGATCTTGCCAAGAGGGGGGAGAGCGCTCCAGGGAGTCGGCTTGTCTTCAATGCGCTTTCACCCCACTGGCAGGGGACACGAGGACGATGAAGACGGACAAGAAGGGTGCTCTACGACTGCAAACGCATCTCTTATCGGATAGACCGGCGATTGAGTGGCCTTGCAGGACCTGACTATGCTGCCACTATCTCGTTTGGGCTGCCCCTTGAGCCTGAAGACTCCCAATATGGGAAATCCCGGTTAAGTGGTCTTGCGCCCGATCCGCCCCATTACGGATTGCCGCGAACTCCCGATCTCCGCCGCGTCGCCACGCTTGGGCGAGTCCGTTCTGGTGATGGGATTCCCCGACCTTGAACTTGACGTCACAACCCTCTCGGCGTTCCCCGGTCACGTCGTGAATGCTGAATTCAGGGACTCCAGCGGGTTGGTCGACTACCTCGTGTTCGCGTTCGTCACTGCGGGTTCTTCTGGTGGCCCCATCTTGAACACCGACGGAGAGGTGGTGGGACTCGTTCGGGGGCACTGGACGGTCGGCAAAGACGACGACGGTAATTGGATCTGGCTCAACTACTTGGTCACGGTCATCGACGTAGCCAAGCACCTACGCTGAGGGGAGCCATGATGGGACTCGTCGGCATGGCCGTGCGCGGTTCTTCTGGCATAACCGGAAGTAGAGTACCGGCGTGGTAGACTGTGGCGCGTCGCGGGCGGTTTATCCATTTCCCCCGCGACGCGCGCCGGGCGGGTACCACCGCCCGGCGCATCTGGTGCAAAAAGGATAGGGAGGGCGTTTATGAAGACGCACGGCAGAACCTACGCGGGTATTGGTGTAGTAAGCATAGTGCTCATCGGGCTCGTTGTCCTCATCGCACTGGAGGACCGTCGTGGCGAGCTCCAACAGGAGGCGTGGCTTGCCCGCGACGGGCGAGTCGTCCTGCTTGCGCAAGAAGACATTCGCGGCTTCGTGGACGAGATGATAGATGCGCAATGACTCACGTCCCGGCGGCTTGCTCACGGCCAGCGTGTCAGCGGTGCGACGACTACGAGGCGGGGGTCGCGGCGGGCAAGGACGCAATGAGCCTGAAGGTTGAGGGTCTGGTAGCCGATCCCCACGTTCCGGGCTGTGCATGTCGCCCGTGCGGTCTAATCAGACTGGCACGGGGTGTCACGCCGGGCCGCTGGGCGGCCATGCGCAGAAAGCTGCTGTCGTGAAGGTGGTGATCTGGTTAGTCACGGAGTCAGTCGCGGTGCTGGCGGTCGCCGCCTACTTAGTGTACCGCGCAGAGCCGATCCCGTGGGAGCCCGTGGTCGTGGTGGTCTTGACCACGTGGGGGCTCATGGGGTTGGGAGTCTGCGGTTTGCAAGTCTACCGGCGCAGGCAAGAGGTCGCCGAGTTGACGGCTCCTGACCTGCGGCGGCGCTCGGAGTTCACCTTTGACGTATACGGCTGGCCGAACGGCGATCCCGTCCAGTGGGGCTACGCTGAGTCCGGGTTGGTCAACGCCGTCCGGGTTCGCTACGGCCGCAGCCGGAAGTACGCCGAGGTTGACCACGTGGACTTGGCAACATCCAGCATCGACCTGGGCGATTGTGATATGGAGTACCAGCGGGAACTTCTAGGCGAGCGTCCAGCGATTCATGCGGCCAAGAAGACTTCAGGTCCTTACGTGGTCGACGAATGGCGCGGACCGGGCGGCTCTGCCTTCATCTGGAGGCGGTTCATCGGCTTCGTGCTCATCTCTGTGACCTTCGTTGGCTACAGCGAGTCTGAAGCCGCCGATATGATGGAGCGGCTCGCACAGCAGCGTTCGCAGTATTCGCAGTAAAGGAGGCGGGAGGCGGGATATGAAACTAGCAGAGTTGAGGGCGATGACCGAGGAAGAGCTTGTCACGCTGCATGACAAGCTCGCACAGAACGTCGTTAAAGTTCCTCAGATGTGCCTCGATGAACTCAACAGGCGAGCTCAGCAGCGGCATGAGGCTTCAATGGACCGCGATGCCCGCTCCATGCGCTGGCTCACCAGGGGGCTCTTAGTACTGAGCATCGTCGTTGCCATTGATGCTGTGTTCGGCATCGTGATCGCGATTAGGATGCTGTGCTCCATGTCATGACTTTTGCCGTTCGGCCAGCAGCTCGGTCTCGCGGTCGGCCCGGTCGAGTTCCCGTTTGATCGCGTACGCGGTGAACGGAACGAACAGGAGGCTTGCGAACACCGTCCAGCCGAACAGTAGAAGCCCTCTGGCCTCTACGACTAACAGAGCACCCCCGAAGATGATCACGGCGAACACCCCCAACGCTAGCACCATGACGATTCTCCCTCCGGCCCCCGCAATGCGAAAGCCCTTCCACTCCGCTTGGAACTCCTGTCTGTCGTGCATCGGTGCCTCCCTCCGGCCCCGATGTTAGCAGTCTTAGGGCTCTGCATAGCCGCGCCGGTCGCCAACGACTTTTGCATCAACCGAGCGACTTTTGCATCAGAGGCGACTTTTGGTGCAAAGCCGACAAGAAGCATGGTTCACGGCAAGAATCGCATCCCTTATTGGATAGACCGGCGATTGAGTGGCCTTGCAGGACCCGAATATCATGCCATTATCTCGATTGGGCTGCCCCTTGAGCCGGAAGACTCCCAATATGGGAAATACCGGATATACACACACACGAGAACGCCGGAACATAATATATATAGAGCCAAAGTTTCTGACACCACGGCAAGGCCGCTACGGTCTAGACCGTAGTTTTTGAGGCAGACCGCAGTTTTTTTGAGCGCCTAGACCAAACCTCCGCGTCGGCGTTGCTGGTGATGCCGTCGATAGTGGCGGCTGGACGTGCGGCGGCTGAGCTCCTTCCGGTTGATACCGACTACACGCCGTGCTGCAGGTGATCGTCGAGGGGTGCCGCTGTCTGCGGTCCGCGCTGATGGCCGTCCGGCAGACGTAGCACCGAGTATCGGCGCTCAATTGCCGGACTGCAGCCACCGCCATATCCGCAGGACGGTGCTTCGGCGGCCTGCGACGGCGAGGACTGTTCACACCGGCGTCAGTCAGTATCTTGCGCAACGTGTTACGACCGATGTCTATGCCCTCTCGCTCCCTCAGCAACTCGCTCAGGTGCGTGTGGTTGACTCCCGCGTATCGGGTCCGCGCCAAGACCACCACGTCGGTCGCCAACGGGTCCGATGTAGCGTTGGCCGGTCTGCGACCTCGATTGCCGTGAGCGAGTGCGGCTGCTCCGTCCCTTCTGTAGGCCGCCAGAATACGCCTGGTGTGGCGCGTGCTCACTCCCATCAATGTCGCTGCCTGCTCCGTGGTCATATGGTCCGCCATCAAACTGTGAGAACCTGAAGCCTTGTCTGCTCTCTCTGCGTCAATGTCACATGCTCCTTCATGCGGACATTTTCGCTTGACAGTTAGCGAGGACATAATCGCTGAGCAGTAACACCCTTTACAGCCTATCAGGTCAGCGGTATTTCGAAGGTTGAGATCAAAGAACAGCCGTTCGTCCCCAAGTACGCCAACGAGCTGCTGCCTCCCATCCACCCTAGTTGAGGAGCATCACGGGTTATTCTCTGCCAACATTTCCCTTGGACCAGTTTTCGAGGGCAGGTCGCCTATATATCGAGGTCACGGACTTCTACCTTGGGGCACAGGAGACATTCGCGCTCTTCCACGCCCTTGCCCGTATTCGTCCACTCAGTCCATTCACAGTGAGGGGCGAATCCGCTGTCCCGAAACTTTTCAAGAATGTACACCAACGCGTGTTGACGGGTATCAAAGTAGTTCTCATGGAACTCCGCCTTTTCTCCTTGTTCGTTTGTCGTCCAGCCCGAAACTATCCAGTACAGTTTGGGGTTGTAAGGATTCAGCCAGACGCTTGCCACATAGCTTTGTTGCTCGTCATCGCTTTCAATGCGGTAGGAAGGGGATTCCGCATCTTCTATGCTAATGTACGGACCGTATTCATCCAAGCGGTGAGATTCCAGCAGGACGTTGAGTTCGACTACAGGAGACATGGCCCTGGCGTTGGCTTCGTGTTCGTCCCTTGGTGTTCTGTCTGGATAGTTTGGCACCTTCACTCCTCCATCGTTTTCCGGTTGAGGGAATTGGAAACCGATGTTGGGATTGTCATCTCTCCTAGCAGGGCCATTCTAAGCACCGCGCCCTAGAACAGTAGAACAGTGGATGCAGGCCGTCAAGCAGCACGCTGGTTCGGCCCATGGTCCTCAGATGTGTCATACAACCTAGGAGAAATCAAGGAAATCCTAATGAAGCACGATGATGCCCCGCTATCATCACCGGGTACCTGATTTAACGGAGGCTCCGCCTGATCAGCGACAATTACTTTTGCCGGTAGACGCTGACTATTCTTGCCGGTCGTGGGGGGAGACCATCTGGTACAGGAGGTACCGGATTGGTCACAGATCAGCAGGTAGTGCTACTGAGGCAGAAGCTAATGGGCCGGGATTTCCCATATTGGGGGTTTTCAGACTCAAGGGGCAGCCCAAACGAGATGGTAGCATCATAGTCAGGTCCTGCAAGGCCACTCAATCTCCGGTCTATCCGATAAGAGTGTGGATTTCCCATATTGTGAGTCTTCAGGCTCAAGGGGCAGCCCAAACGAGATGGTAGCATCATAGTCAGGTCCTGCAAGGCCACTCAATCTCCGGTCTATCCGATAAGGGATGCGATTCTCGCCGTGAACCATGCTTCTTGTCCGTCTTTGTCGTCTTCAGGTCCCCCGCCAATGGGATGAAGGCGCACTGAGGACAAGCCGACTCCCTGGAGCGCTCTCCTTCTTGGCAAGATCGTGGTTGTACCCTCCCTCAGCTTGGCGCCGGCGATAACCGGCCGATACGTTCCAACACTCCCTGGAACAACCGTCGAGGAACCGACACCTCGGACAACTGAAAGACCAATAGCCGGGAGTGCCGTACCAGACGGCCTCCCATCTTGATCAACTTGACCTGCACGCTCCGCAGCGACCAATGCTTGACCGCCTTGGGCAGACACAGCCGGCGAAGGAAGTTCCCAAGGTTGTACGCCAGGACGAACACAGACAGACGCACCCGGTTGGCCACGAACCGATGGCACGACAGCCGAGTCCAGTTCAGCGCGTACTTCCCCTCCTTGATCCACTGCTCAGCTGTCCCTCGTCCATTGTAGAATCGCACCACTCCTTCGGGGCCAGCCGTCATGTTCGTGACGATGAAGCCCACCCGAGGGAACAGCTCTCCCCTATGCCACTCCACCTTGGCCACCACCCGCCGTGCACGGTCCCAACTCCCGGCACGATACCAAAAGTCGTCGTATAGGACCACCGGACGCTTCGGCGGCCTCCCCACGGGCCGTATCAGCAAGGGAGCGATCTCGTATTGCAGCACTTTGTTGCTCGGCAGCCGTATTGCGTAGAAGACTCGCCGCTCCTCGAGGTACTCATAGATGTTCGGCTTGGCGAATGCGGCGTCGGCGCGAAAGTATCGCCGCAGCCCCGTTTCCCCATAGCGCGACAGGATCGGATCCAGCACCTGCCTCCACTTGTGTGCACTATGTACGTTCCCCGTACGCAGCATAGCGCCCTCGCAGTCACCGAACTGGTTGAACACGAACAAAGGGTGATAGCACGTGCTCCCAAAGTGACCGTTGTACGACGCTCCCTCCTGTTCTCCATGTACCGGACTCTCCGAACTGTCCATATCCAAGATAACCCGCCGGTGCGGCGTGCGGGACATAGCTCCGTCCACCCACTTGGAGTTCAGTCGGCCCAATCCTTCTACGTTGCCGTCTTGGGTAAGTACCTCGGTCTCGAACCGGCTCATGGTGTTGGTGCTGGCGGCCGGTCTCTCAGGACCATCTCGCCGTCCAACGACTACCCGCATCGTCGGATCGTCAGCCAACCGTTCAGCGTCGTTGGTATCCTCGTAGCCTGCCAGACGACTGTACACCGACTGCCTGAGAAGGCCTACCAATCGGTGCTGCACGTTGCGGCCGCCCCGAGTCTCCTGCAGACACTCATTCGCCGTCTCCGTCAGTCCCAGTGCATCGTCCAACTCGCGGCAGGCCAGCAGCCCAGCGTCCGAGGTGATGGTGGCGCCGTGGAACTCCAACCGTATACGTCGGTCGAAACGGAGCTTGGCGCGGGAGTTGGTGCTTTCACCCATCGGGTGCCTCCAGAGTGGGTACGTTATCAAGACCTAAAGCAGTCTATCACGACCAGTCTAGCACTCATGATAACCACTGTGCTCTGCTATGCGGCTACATCGGGTAGTTCCGTTGCTGATTACGGCAAGCCCTGCAGGGTTGATATGGGAAATGTGGGATGGAAGGCAAGAGACAACAAGGGGCGGCAGCGGCATCTGGTATGAGCGTGCGGACGGCGCGGACGTGGCAGCGAGGCAGGCTGCCGTCGGAGAAGAAGGGCAAGCGGAGGGTGGCGAACCCGACCGGACCCGTTCGCCGGGGTGTGGATCGAGGACGTCGAGCGGCTCCTGTGGAGCGACGTTGAGGGAGCGCTGAGGGAGCGCTGAGGGCGACGACTATTCTGGAGTGGCTCGACGAGCGGCATCCTGGCCGGTTCAGTGTGTCGCAGCTGCGGACGCTGCAGCGTCGTGTTCGTGACTGGCGAGCGCTGTCCGGACCGGACCGAGAGGTGTTCTTCGAGCAGGAGCATCCGCCCGGTCGCGAGGCTCAGGTGGACTTCACTCACTGCAGCGAGCTCGGGGTGACGGTCGGAGGCGAGCCGTTCGGTCATCTGCTGTTCCACTTCGTGCTGAGCCATTCGGGATGGCGGCATGTGGACCTTGTCTATGGGGAGACGTTCGAGGCTCTGGTGAAGGGCATGCAGGGGGCTCTGTGGGAGTTGGGAGGTGTGCCTGAGGAGTTACGCACCGACAACCTGTCGGCAGCCACGCACGAGTTGAAGAGGAGCGGAGGTCGTGCGCTGAACGAGCGGCATGCGTGTCGATGATCAGGACCTATATACCACCGTGATCACGACCTATATACCACCTCGTCAGGTGGGTGACGGCCCCTGGACACCGTGGTATGCGGACTATTATCACCCTGCGGTTTGAGGGTCAACCACCTCCTTTCGGTCGAGCAGAGCCCTGTGGGGTGACAAGCGTTCGCGGTAGCTGGCGCCTTCTATGACGATCTGGTAGCTGGCGTTGGCGAGCCGGTCGAGGGCGCTGTTTCCCAGGATGGGGTCGTCGAAGAGTCCGAGCCACTCGTCGACAGCCCTGTTGGAGGTGATGACGAAGCTGGCGGTACGATGCCTGGCGATGACCAGCTCATAGAGGTCTATGGACTGCTGTTGGGTCATCCTGTGGAGACCGAGGTCGTCGAGGATGAGCAGATCCGGGGCGAGGAAGGAGCGGAAGGTCTTGTCCGTGGAGTGGTCTACCCTGGCCTGAGCCATGGCCCTGAAGAAGTCGTCGGCATGTACGAAGCGGACGGTATGCCCAGCTCTGACGGCAGCATATCCGAGGGCCTGAGCGATGAAGCTCTTGCCCACGCCGACCGGTCCGACGAGCAGGACGTGCTCGTTGCGGTCCAGGAACTGGAGAGAGAAGGCGGCGTCTAGGAGTCGTCGGTCGAGTGTGATGGATGCGGACCAGTCGAAGTCTTCGAGGCGGCAGGTCTGCTCGAAGCCGGCCCTCTGGAGGCGGAGCTCAAGCCGCCTGTGGTCTCTGCGGTTGATCTCATCGGTCAGTATGATCTGCAGGAAGGATGCGTAGTCGATCTGATCCCTGCGTGCGAGAGCGACCCTCTCCGGCAGGGTGTTAAGCACGGCGCCGAGCTTGAGGCGCTTGAGCAGCGGGGTGACTACCCGGTGTTCAGGATCATCCCAGTTTGGGACTGGGGTTCTCCACAAGCCAAAAGAACTTCTCATGATCGTCACACAGAAACTGGCATTTGGCTGCTTCATCGGGTGAAGTCGGGCGATTGAGAGCATATTCTACGTCGAGTTCTGCCCAGTCAGTAGCCTTAACGTTGTAGAAAGATACAACTTGTTTTTTGGAATCCTGTATGAGTTTTAGCAGGCCTTCCTGTATGAAGTGCCCATCCACAGGGCTATTGTTGCATTGACCCTCCAAGTCGAACATACATCGTTTGGGTTCCGATCTCTTGAGTAAGTCTGCGAAATCATAGTCGTGCAGAGCAGTCATCAGATTCTGTGTCGACACTTTATCTCTCCCGCCCCATACGATACTTGATGTCGTAGTTGATGATGAAATCCAGTTCCTCCTCCGTGAAGCCGTAGTGCTCCGCCAGTACATGGTCGATCTGGTCGATGATGGGCTTGGACCCTCCAGCAAAGAACTCCTCATACGTGATGGAATCGCCAATCTTGGTGTCGATCGTCTTACTTTGCGATTTGTCGTGAAGGTCCTTCATAAGCGCCCGTCCCAATCTCACCAAGTTAGTATCTCCCATCATCGCTTCGGCCATCGGGAAGTCATGGACAATTGTGTTGCTAAGATGGAAACAATCGCCGTATGCAACAAAATAGAGATAGAACAGCGAGCTATTGAGGACCGCACCGATGCACTGGGCGGAAGACGACTGGTCAGTGTAGAGGTGACGCCCGTGGGGGGGTGCGCCTTCTATGCCGTTCTTTGAATAGAAAGGTAGCCCGTAAGTAATTTTGGCCCAATACTGCATGGCTTCCTGGTAGAACACGAAATCATTAGTGGGCACACGTCTAAGATGAAGAGAAATCGGTCGCCTGCGCCTCTCGCCTAACCGACGAAACACGGAGACTTGAGACTCAGTAGCCAGTTTAGGAAAGATACCACGATAGATCAGGGTGTCTGGGATGCTAGTGAATGCGACGCCGTGGAACAGATGCTCCCGTGTCTTGGTGACCCACCGTTGATACCCTGTACCGTGGATCAAGCAATTGGATTTGCCGCTCTGCACTTGGGCTAGGAATATCACACTCCTACAATGCTGTAACCCGTCGAACAACTTACCCGGCCTATCGTCAAACGGGATATAGTAGAAACGGCTGCTATTCTTGACGAGAAGCTTCCGAAGACCGTCCATTCGTGATGAACTCAGAAATGGGAGTTGCACGATTAAGCTAAACCAACTCCGTTGAGACGCGAGAGTGATGCTTCGTTCTGCGCACAGGGCATACATGTTGCCACACCGCTCCGTCTCGTAGGCACGAACCTGGTATTCCTTCTTGATCGCTGAGTATTCTCGCCATGGCGGATTGCCGATGATTACGTCAAAGCCACCCTTGTTCATGATGCCGTAAAACTCTACGACCCAGTGGAAGGGCTGGTGAGTGGTTCGCCAACGTCGGTAGGCGGACTGATCGTTAGGAACTATCTCGTACTCGGCGGCCAAGTAACGGTCGAGTTCGGAACGGAGGCCGTCGAGTCGCCTGCGCAGGTCGGCCTTGTGAGCGGCCGTGATCTCCCCGCCCAAAGAAGTCTGCTGCTCTCTGAAGCGATCGAAGGCGCGGCTAGCTATCTCCGCGTTCTCTTTGATGCGCTGTATCGCCACCTTCTCTTCCTCGAACATCACCATTCTTCCTTGGTCAGCACCTTGCTCCCTGACGCTGCGCATCGCTTGGCGCACGGCGTCCAGGGAGGTGAAGCCCACCAGGGTGTTGCCGGCGCGGACGTTGAAGTCGATGTCCGGCAGCGGCTCTATCTGCTCGTAGCTCTCCAACTGGGCGACCAGCTTCAGGAAGAGGCGCAGCTTGCATATCTCTACGGCCTCTTCCATGATGTCAACGCCGTAGAGGTTGTTCAGGACGATGGACTTGAGGATGAAGTAGCGCTCGCTGGGATGATTGTCCACTTGCTCTAGGATGCGGCGAAAGTCCCCCAAGTGCTCAGGGTTGCGCTTGCGCTCAGACCTTTCGGCGTCGTCCAGGAAGCCCCGCATCCCCTCCAGGCAGGCGGTGTAGAGAGGTTCCAGGACGTTGAGGGCGGCGAAGAGGAACGCGCCAGAGCCGCAGGTGGGATCGAGGACAGAGATTCCTGTGTCACTACGTTCGCGGTTGCCATATAGGGCGTGCCAGAAGGCGCGCAGGAGCTCGGGTCCCTCGCTCTGGGCGATGACGTCCCCGGTGAACCGCGCGATGTCCAGGTTGAGGGTGATGAGGTCGTTGACCTCGGTCACCTCTCCAGCGGCTAGCTTGTCCCTGACCTCCTCGTAACGCTGACGGCGGACCACGACCTCACGCCAGGTCTCGGTAGGCAACGCGTAGTCCTCCGGCGCAGAGGCGTTCCAGCCGCCGCGCTGGGATACTTCGTTGATGCCCGCGGCGATGTCCTCGGGCAGGTCGAAGGGTGAGTCTAGGCGTTTCGGGTCCTCGGCCTCTCGTGCGTTCCAGGTCATGCCGTGGCCAACGGCCGGGTATATGTATCGGTCCGGGTCGTCCCTCAGCAAGCGCCAGACACCGCCGTCCGGCCCGAAGGCCACCGGGCACTCCTTTCTGGCGGCGTCGAACAGGAACGGGATGACAGTATTGCGTGAGATGTAGCCGGTGATGTCCTCCTTGGTGTAGTAGGCCCCCATCTGCTTCTGGTTGACGTACTTCTCGAATATGTAGCCGAGGACGTCGGGGTTGATCTCGTTGTCCTCCCGGTAGTGCCGCTCGTCCAGATGCCAGCGGTAGCCGTCGAAGAAGTCGAAGACCCGCTCGAATGCGGCGTCAGGGATGGAGATGTCGGGGTTGTCCCGCTCCAAGTCGTGAACATCGAACAGACCGCCGTTGAGGAAGGGGACTTTGCCCAATAGAGCAGCAAGATCGGGCGTGCGCTGCGCTTCTGGCTGGCCGAGGCCCTCGTGGAACAGCCGCAAGAGGAAGAGACGGTAGAACTGCTGGAAGCGCCCGTCGCCGGTTTGCTCCCGCACCATCTTCAGCCGGTTGCGCAGGTAGTCGAGGTCTTCGTCGAGGAAGCCCTGCTTCTGGACGAAGTAGACGAACATCATGCGATTTAGCATGAGGGAGGCGTACCAATCGCGGTGGCCCTGGGCCGTGATGCCCTCTATGAACTTCCCGAAGGCGGTCAGTTCCGTCCTGAAGCGTTCGTAGAAGCGCTTGGTGACTTTCTCGACGTCCAATGCCGCCCGGACCCGGGATGCGACAAGGGCGATGTTCAGCGACGGCTCCTCATCCAGGGAGACGAATAGAGGCTGAATGCGCTGGAGCAGGTGGTCTCCGCTGCCGCCAGTGATATAAGCGTACTCGCGGCAGGCGGCGGGCTTTCCGCTCTCGCGCCTTACCCACTGCCAGACCTGAGCCTTGCGGCCTGGGTCGGTGAAGATGATGAGGTGCTCGAAGGTGCGCTTGGCAACTTCGCTCTCAATCTTGCGTCGGACCGGGTACTGGGGGACGTTGTTGTCGACGCTGGAATCGCACTCGTAAACGGCGAACCCTGCCTTCTCCGCTATGGGATTGAGCGTGTAGTCCCGCTCGTTGACCCGGACGACGAACGGCTCCGTGACGTAGTGGTCCCAGCCCAGACCCTCGACGAAGAGACGCGGAAAGTCGAATGCTTGTAGGTGGGGCCGTAGCTCTTCGATGGAGACTGGCATCAGGAGTCGTCCTCCGTATCGAACAAGCCCAGGGAGCAGATGATCTGTGGCTCCTGGGCCTCGACGGCTGCGTCCCCCGTTAGGCAGAGCCTGTCCTCCTCACGTAGCGACATGACGATTTCGGCCAACTGGTCGTCGGAGACGCCGCTACGGAGCTGCCGGTTCAGGCTGTCCACTGCCGAGGGGCGCAGAGGATAGCGGTAGATTTCGTCTATGGCCTTATGAAGAGCGTCCACATCGAATAGCTGACCCTTGATGGAGTCGGCGTAGGCCTTGAGGCGAGTGTAGGTGCGAAAGCGGGCGCCGGACGGTCGTCCCAACTGGCCGCCGACTCGCTTCTCCTCTCTGACGACGTGCCTGACGCCCTCGGCAACGAGCTCGTGGTGGCTCTCGTGGTGAGGCTGCGCCAGCGTGTCGGGCCTGCACTCGGCGGCAGACAGGATTTCAAGCTGCGACTCGGTGATGCTGCTGCCCTCCCGGTCCACGTAGGCGAGGGCGTCGTTTCCATCGGAAGTACGCATGAACACGAGCACGCCCTCGGGTCGTTGGGCGATAGGCATGTGCTTCCGTGAGGAGAAGACGACGTCCGGTAGGTCGGCCACGGCCTTCTCCAACGATGGGTCCGCGCCGATGGCATTCTTCCATATCTGGTAGGCGTGGGACGCCAGGTCTACGTCACCCTCCGGGTCGCCGTCCAGGATGCCGGCTCGCTCGTGGTACAGATTGACGATAGCCTGATCGTGGTCTTCGTCCTCGTCCTCGAAGAACGCCTCGTCAGCACCGACCACCTCAGCGTTCTCCCTGAGCCGCTCCCGGACACGCCCGCGCAGGTCGATGATGCGCTCAACACCCTCGGCGGGCAAAAAGGAGTGACAGAGTATCTCCGCCGCCTTCTGCCCGATGCGGTCGACGCGACCCGCACGCTGGATGAGTCGGATGATAGCCCAGGGCAGATCGTAGTTCACGACCACGTGGGAGTCCTGAAGGTTCTGGCCCTCGCTGAGCACATCAGTGGCGACAAGGACGCGAAGCTCCCGCTCCGGTTTGCCCTGACCCGGCCTCTGGTTGCTGTCTGGGCTGAATCGCCATGCCGAATCCGTGGGGTCGGCGGAGCTACCGGTAACTCCCGCCATGTCCTCCATCCCTCTCTTCTTGAGTTGCGCTTCCAGGTAGTCAACCGTGTCGGCGAATTGAGAGAACACCAGCACCTTCTGGTCTGGGAAGATCTCCGTCAGCAGTGAGTTGAGCGCGTCGAGCTTGGCGTCCTTGGCAGGGTCCCAAGCCCCGTAGGTCTGAAGTATGTCCAGGAGGGCGTTGGAGTCAGAGAAAAGCTCGCTCTCAAGGGAACTCTTGAATAGGTCGGCGCGGAGCCATCTGAAGCGGCCACTGTAGCGGCCCTGGTACTCGGTGTATATCAGGGCTGCCCGCGCCTCGAAGTCGGAGGCAGTCCATGCGCCGCCGGTCTTCTCGACCGCTTCCTCCTGGTCATCGTCGTCAGGGTCGAAGAGAGCTCCCTTCGCCTGGTCTGCGTCCTCGTCGGTGAATCGGGAGTCAAGCATCTCGGCGTCCTGCGTGCCAAGAGGCAATGGCAGGCCGTTCGTGATGGCGTGGAGGAAGACGTAGTTCCGGAGCACGTGCCGCTCTACGGATTGCAGGAAGGCCGCGCCGCTGCTCTCCAGACGCTTGAACAGGTTGGTGCGGCAGAACCCGATGAGCCGCTTGCCAGCTCGGGATAGGTCGTCGATCTGCCGCTCCTCTTCCTTACTAGGTGGCGTTCCGGGGTTATCCAGCAGATAGTTGCCGAGGCC
Source organism: Dehalococcoidia bacterium (assembly GCA_965262055.1). Classification (GTDB taxonomy): domain Bacteria; phylum Chloroflexota; class Dehalococcoidia; order Lucifugimonadales. Next base: position 2,516,518 of record CBDHEI010000002.1, on the reverse strand, counting down.
GTACCTGGGCAGATGGAGGTCCTTCACTATGTCGACCACCTTGGGCGAGTATAGCTTCGCGTATTGGTCATTGGGATTGGAGTCGTCGATGGCGAACTTGACCGTCTTTGGCACGCGGGTCGGGAAGAACGACCTCGTTCCGTCCTCGTACGTGAGGAACTTCCGGCCGGTCTCGTGGTCCGTCTCCGCGTAGTTGTCCTGGATGAAGCTGCGGGTACGGCGCACGAGGTAGAGGCGCATCAGATCGCGCCAGTCGTCGGCGTACTCGCTGAAGTCAAAGGCCGCCAGGGTGCGCGGCGAAGCCTGATGACGCCTGCTGAACTCGATCTCGCCCAACTGCCGCAGGAGTCGTTCAGGTCGGATGCCCAAGTCCTGGTCTTCCTCCACGAAGATGCGGAGTTGGCTGGACAGGTCCAAGTACGTCTTATTGTAGGGCGTGGCCGATAGGAGGATGCACTTGCTCTCGTTTGCGCGCACGTACTCCTGGATGGCACGGTAGCGGCGGCCCTCGCGGTTGCGAAGGTTGTGACTTTCGTCAATAACGACAAGCCGGTAGCGGCGCAGGGTCGGCAACTCTCCGAGCACCCTACTCAGGGACAGCACTCTAGCCCGTAGCTGGTACTGATACACGTAGTCTTCCCACATCGGGACGAGGTTCTTTGGGCAGATGATGAGCGTCTCCAGCCCGTAGTCGTCCTCGAAGATGCGGGCGACGGCGGTGGCCATGAGCGTCTTGCCAAGACCTACTACGTCCCCGATGAGCACGCCGTTGCGCTTGTTCAGGTGATGGGCCGCTATCTTGACCGCGGCTGCTTGGAAGTCGAACAGCCGGTCGCCGAACACTTTGGGAATCCTGAACTCGGCAAGGCCGGCTCTAGCTTCGTGGGAGAGGTGGTAGGCCATCTTGAGGTAGACGTGGTAGGGAGGTATCAGCGATTCCCGTGCCCAGCTATCTTTGATGATCTGGAGCAGTTCGTCTGTGATGTCGACGCAGAACCGGTCGTTCCATCTGTCCTCGAACCATTGCTTGAGCTTGAGCGTAGCGTCGTGGTCGAGAACGTCCACGTTCAACTCGCCCTGTGCCGACAGACCGGCGAAGGTCAGGTTGCTGCTTCCCAGGTAGCCGACGATAGGGTTTATGGGATCGTTGCGAAACAGAAGGTAGAGCTTTGCGTGCAGCGGGTGGCGCAGGAAGAGCTTGACGACGACCTTCTTGGATCGAAGTTGCCCAGCTAATTGCCGTAGGGTCCGCTCGTCGGCGTTGGTAGGAGCGCCGATGGTGAGTTGCTGGCGAAGCTGCTCGGCCAACTGGACTCTCAGACGATGCGCCGTTTGGTTGTCCATGCTGGAGGGCCTGTCGACAAGGCTCAGAGCATCCCGGAGGTCCTCGTGCGGCAGTCGTTGCATCCCGATGAGCACGCGGCACGGTCCGTCATCCGACTGCCAACGGTCCACCAGCGGAGCAAGACCACCCCAACCGCGCAGGTTGAAGTAGCCGACGCAGAAGTCCGCCCGTGACGACAGGTCCAAGGTCTCCCGCAACGCGTGCAGGAGACTGGTGTCAGACGCAAGGTTGTCAAAGATACGCGGCATAAACGCCTACCTGTTATCCGGCCTTTCGGCCAGTGTCGCCCCGCGACCTTGATGAGTCTTCTGCCTATTGCCACCCCCGGCCCTCACCCACTCGTCTACTTCCGAAAGCCGAAAGCGTAGGAGCCTCCCCACTTTGTGCGCTGGGAAGTTTTTTGAGTCAACCCAGCGGTATATGGAGTCCTTCCCTACGCTCAGGTGGGCAGCCACGTCAGCGATACCGACCCAACCCTCTTCAGACGCCATGTCCTGCTAACTCCTTACAATGAAAGTATAGTTTTGCGGGTATCTGCCGTCAATCTACAGCGATTCGGAAACTCTGAGACAGGGGTGTAGGTTTCTGGCAACCAAAAAAGGCGGCGTACATGGGCGGTCAAACGGAGACGCTTACCTAGCCCGGATGTTGACTAACTGTCGTAGTGCGCCCACGTCAGTCAGCCCCCCAGCACGGTCGGACACGGGTAGAGACCTGCTGAAACCCGATAGAGGCGAGTACATTGTCCAGTGACGGAGCGGCCTCACCGGAAACGCAAAAAGGGCTGCATACATGGACTCGCAGGGGGAGGACACCGAACTACGGTGTCCTCCCCCTGTGTGTTGCGGTCTAGCGCCCTGCGCCGACCGGCTCGGCCTCCTTTTCCTGCTCCAATGTGAGCGCCCACTCGGCGGCTCTCTACGCCAGGGTCTCCAGCGACCGTCAGGACGTGGACCTGTCCGTGGCCGCCCAGCTGCGGGCGCTCAGGGACTACGCCGAGAAGAACGGGTATCTCGTCGCCCGCGAGTACGTGGACGAGGCGGAGAGCGGAAGAGTGGCCGACCGGCCCCAGTTCCAGAAGATGCTGGACGAGGCCGGCAAGCCAGAGGCCCCCTTCAAGGAAATCTTGGTGTGGAAGTTCTCCAGGTTCACGAGGAAGCGGGAGCACGCCGTCGCCTTCAAGTCCATGCTCAGGCGCAAGGGCATCCGCGTGGTGTCCATCACCGAGCAGGCCGAGGACAATGCCACCGGCAGGCTCCTTGAGGCCATCATCGAGAGCGTGGACGAATTCTACAGCGAGAATTTGGCCCAGGAGGTTTCTAGGGGAATGCGTGAGGCCGCTTCCCGAGGCTTCTGGATGTCAGCCTACGCCCCCTACGGCTACAAGCGGGTCCACATCCAGGACGGGCCGAAAAAGCGCCCCAGGCTGGAGCTTGACCCGCCCGCCGACGCAATGGTACGGCGCATCTTCGACATGGCATCTAATCAAGCAGGTTGCAGAATCCCTGAGAATGTAACGTTGATGCTCCTCGATCATGCCGCCGTCAGGTAGGGACCGCGCAGTTCAACGCGTGGGAGAAACCGCTCGCGCGGACACCCTTCTGAAACCCAATTCGAACCGGCAGCGCCCCCGGGTGGTGGTATGGGAGGTGGTACCAACTGGCAGACTCGTAGCTGTTCCTAATACTACCTGTTCTCCATCTCCGCCTGGCCTTCTTGCTCTCCGACGGCAGCGATCCCCGCTGCCACTTCCTCGCCGATCTCTCGCTCATGGCCGCTGACGCCGCCGATGCCTGCTGTGTCTTGCCTTCCATCAACTTCTGCCTCAGTACAACTACCTGTTGATCCGTGACCAATCTGGCACCTCCCGGGTACCAGACCATCCTTATCTACGGACCGGCAACAATCGTTGTCGTCACCGGCAAGAATGATTGTCGTTGTTCACACGGCCCCCGATTCGGTCCCTGGCCTCTAGGACGACCACGTCGCTGTCCACCTCCGAGAGGGTGACCACCGCAAGGAGTCCGGAGGCGCCGGTGCCCACCACAACGCAGTCATGCATGCTCGACATTCTGGTCTCTCCACACGCTAGCGCGGGCGGTCGCACACAATCTAACAGCGGGCTGCCCCATAGATGGCGAGTACCGTGAGGTCAGCTCGCAATGCGACATTGGCGGCATTCACCACCTGGCCCGCCAGGTGTCGGGTGGGTTCGTTCGGGCCCGCAACCTCCTCCCACGCCGAATCCAGCAGCCCGCCGATATCGTCCAGTGGCAATTCGTGCATCAACTCCTGCAGGTCGTCGGCTGGCAGTCGCCCGGTGTCCATCAAGGGCAGAATATCGGACAACTCCAGCCCGGCCTAGTCGGCGAGTGCGGTCGTTCCGCGTCTGGGGCGTGCTCAGGTTCATGGGCGGCAGGCGCGGCGGGGGCGGCAGGCTCATGGGCGATTCAGAGGCACATTCACCCTACTGGCTGATCCCTACTGGGGATTCTCCCACTAGCTGTGATGGTGCCCGGTGCCCCGAGCAGGGCAGTCGCCGATCATATGAGGGACTCACGCACACTAGCACAACATATCATTCGTCATGTATCATTTTTTGGCTGCTCTCTCATGTATCATAACTAAAGGGCCGCAAACTCAAGCACCCAAGGTCGAGAACCTATCGCGCAATACCACGCAAGCGGAGACGTGAAATGATAGACACAGAGTTGTTAGACCTTATCAACAGTGGAAATGCCTGGGTGCTTATTGGCAGCGGGGTTTCGGTAGAGGCTGGGTTACCCTCGTGGGCCAGCTTGGTCACACTAACTTTCGATCGACTAGCCTCTCACGATCAAACAAAGGTCAAAAAGGACATTCGCTTCCGAAAAGGGCAGGAGCGTAACGACTTTGCCCAGTGTTTCCAGCGGATGCAGGACATTGTTGGACAAGCGGACGTGATGGACGTGGTGAGGCACATAATTCTTGAGAAGACGCAGGAACCTGGCGACCTGACTAAACTCTTAGCCGATTGGCCTGCTGCCGGCTACTTGACTACAAACTACGATGATTTGCTTGAAGCAGCACTCGGCATCAACAAGTCTCTCGGTTGGATACCAGTTGGGAATCAACCGAGCGAGGTAAGAAAAGTTTCAGGTGATGTGAGAGACATTGTATGGCACATTCACGGTTCCGCTCGCTTGCCCGATACCGAGTCGACCTTGGTTATAGGATCGAAGGACTATGACGATCTGTACCTCGACGGTTCTTCTCTTCAACAACAACTCAAATCATTCTTGACGCAACGGAGGCTCGTGCTCGTCGGATTTGGACTCCGTGACCCAGAAATCCTGAGATTGTTGAAATTGGCGGGCCGCTACACTGTTCCAGAGCGGCCGATCTATGCATTTCTTGGATCAAGAGATGATTCACAAGACGAAGCCGACCTCCAAGAATTACGGGACCTCTACAATATTGAGATAAAACGATATCCTATTGTTCAGGACACTCACGTTGGTCTCCGAGATTTGTTGGATGTTTATAGCTCCATGATCGTGAGGCGTTCGGTGAACTATGGTCAGCTTCCAAGGCCTGTGCCCTCATACGACCCTGACACGACTGGCTTGCTAATTTATAACAGCCTTGTTCTCCAAGACCCAAACGGCGTCCAAGCGGAGGCATCAAAGTTGCTGTTGTCCGCTCGGATCCTTTCTGTCACCAAACATCAGAACTCGGTGACTCTAAACGATCTCCGCGCTGATGTCGGACGCATAGCAAGTCAGATTTCAGGAGAGACTCAGGCCTCCGATGCCCAATCTTCAGAAGAAATTGAATCGATTGTAAGCCAACTGGAAGACCGTGGCCTGGTTACAGTTGACACTGCAGGACACGATACCTTGATTCGGCTCACCGTCGCCGGTGACTCCTTCGTGGCAGAACGAACTGGTGTCGCTAGCCGAATCCGTGATCAATTTCGAGCGTCGCTAGCTTCCAGGGCTGACCAACACGTTGGTGAAAACGCGAACGCTGCTGGCGAAGTCGCAATAACTGCCGGTTTATTCTTTGAGGAGTGTATCGAAAAACGTTCGCTAGGCGTTGCAATGGTGCTGAATGCTCCCGACGTCGGGGCTCGAGATTTTCAGATGGTTGCTTTGTTACAAGCGCTACCAGGATTCTTTGATCGATTGTCAGACGCCGATTCCGCACGGGCACTCGTAAAAGTTGTTCAAGGAGTTCTTACCGCTCCCAGCGGAGCTGAAGCAAAACAATGCGGGTTACTACTACAAGCTCGGCTCGGGGTTCATCTCTTGGGCGTTGACCAGAACACCCTCAAGTCTAGAACTGAAGCGCTACAGGGTATGACGTTAGTATTAGACTCCACAAGTCTAATACCGTTGCTTGCGATATCGGGAACAGGCCATAGAGCAGCAGTGGACTTGATGGGCCGAATTGAACGAATTGGAGCAAAAGGAATCACAACGCCTAAGCTCTTAGAAGAAGTCCGCGAGCACGCCGCCTATGCGACTAGGGCAATAACCGATGCAGGGGGAGCGACTAGCGTTGGCATATTTAATAAGCTCGCGGGAAAGGATGGACAAGGACCAAACGTCTTTCTGAGTGGATTCGCTGAGGAATATGCAGAAGGCTCTATCACTAGCACAGAGTTCGAGTTATATATGCAACAGCGATGTGGCTTCAAGAGCACTCCGGCAACTATTGATGATTGTGACCAATTGATTCGGAAATATGGCGTGCGGCTAATGCAACTGGCTGAAGTGCCAGGGTTTGTCCAAGAAGATTACGCAGAAATAGAGGAACTAAGGACTCAGATAGAAGACAAGAGACGGCAATCCAACAGTTTCCGACACGATCGGCAGGTATCGGCAGAAGCTGAAGTGGTGATCCTGGTTCAAAAGTTGAGAGACAAACAATATACCGTCGATGGAGGGACTTCGAACGGAGTATTCTTCGTGTCAAACAGCCGCTTCATCGACCGCTTGAACTCGGTCGGCCTTCCACTCACAATACGGCAAGATGTCCTGTTTCATTTATTGGGAACAATTATGCCTTTCGAGGAGTCAGAACTCCCCATTTTAATGGATGGATTATTGTGGGAATTGTCAGAAAGAGGCATTGAGTTTGTGGACCGCAAGAAACTGAGGACTGTATTTAGCAGTACGATATCTGCGGCCAAAGAAGAGTACCCGAAGATCGTCGAACAACACAAGATTTTGATTGCAAACGAATTGGGAGAAAATCCAGAGCACGCTTTTCAAGAGCCGCTCGACGACTTGGAAATTCTAACATTAATGCCACGTCACGCTCGACAGACGATTGACAGACAAGAAAGAGAATTGAAGAGGGTCAAAGCATCTTCGGCTATTCGTCAGGCAAATCAAGAACTGTCTCAATCTGAAAGGAGACAATTCGAGAGGCTAAAGGCAGAAAAGGCGAACAGGATGAACAAGAATCGTAAGAGGCGACGTCGAGGATTGAAAGGTAGGAAGAAGAAACGGTCGTGATCGGCGATTATGTCCCTGATGTATGCCTAAATAGGCAAGAGTAGCTAGTAGCCCCACTGGACGAACTCGCCGCCCAGGTCAGCCCAACCGCACACGTGGAAAGTGAAGTCCGAGCGCCGACCCAAATCAGGAACCGTCAGTTCCGGTTCCCCTCGTCCAAGCCAGCGCCCGAGCCAGCCGAAAAGCCTAGTCAATAGCCATAGGTACAGGATTCAGGGGCGCCGGGGACGGTCTTGCTTCGCTATCGCGGCGTCCATGTCCCCAGCATTCACCCACAAGCCCGCCACAGCAAACACCATAAGGCCGACACCCCACAACTGTATCCAAGGTCCGGCCCCCGCACTCAGAAGCCAAAACATGGCGGAGGCGCAAGAGGCCAAAATTACCATCAGCTGGACGAACCCCTTGAGTATATTTCCCCGCATCCCGATAGCACTAGCACCCAATGTGCCGGCCAATCCCGTGGCCGCGATGATCGCAAACAGGGGTGCCATCACCTGGTGAGATAAGTTAGCTGTCGCCCCCCAAATCATGGACCCGAACACTACGAGTGCAAGTATGACCCGGAACCACAACCTGTACTTCTCAGATTCGCCCCTCAGATTAGATATGCGGGACTCCTGCTTCTTACTTGGGTCTATAGTCGCCAGGGGAGTACTGGCCGGACAGCCACTTGACGAAGTCTCTGGCACTCTTGACTCGTGAACTCTTGGAGTTGGTAGAGTACTCAGACCTCAGCATCTCTTGCTCGTAGCGTTGAAACAGACCCTGAACCTGCTTCAGCACATCGTCATTGAGTTTGGTCATCCGATTCACCCTCTGGGAGCTTGTCGATCATCGCGTTAACCTTGGTAACGGTTCGGGCTTCTAGCAGCACGTCCGCGATGCTGTAGGCGCGACAAGCAAGTGCAGCATCTTCTCTGCTGACGTCTTGGACGGGCAGTCTCCTTGGAGGACGGCTCGCCAGCAAGCCTGTGACCGCTTGCCCAGCCAGCCTATCACGCAGCTCGATGTCTGCCATCGCCGGTATCTTTTCCTGTTGCCGGCGCGAGGGACAGCGCCATGGGTAGAGCCGTCCCTAGCCCAAGGGGTGGGAGAGTCGCGGCCCTATGCTAGCGCGGCTGACAGTAGGAATCAACCCTTTCACGGTTGGGCCTCCCTGCACTTGTCGACCGCCAGCTCCATGTCCTGCTTGAGTATGAAGGCACCCACGTCTTCGCGCTTCACGTAGGCGGTCAGATTCCTTATCCCGACGCCGTGGTTGTACCCCTCATTGTACTTGTCCAAGACCCACTTGTCAAACGCCAAGAGGTATGTACCAGTAGAAGAGGAGATCGCCAGGACCTATAGACCACTTCGCCAGGAGGTGTGACCACCCTGTGCGCCCGGATTGGCGACCATTGCTGCAGCCTGGATGTAAGGAGCAGCGATGGCGTACAGGGAGATGTCGAGAGTGGAGATAGCAGAAATGGTACGCCGCTGGCAGTCGGGCAACAGCCAGCGGCAGATAGCGAGCGGTACGGGGCTATCGAGGGCGACAGTCCGCAGGTACATCGTGGCGGCCATGGGATCGGGTCTGACACGCGACGGTGCTGCTCCGAGTGAGGATCAGCTGAGTCGCCTGCCGGGCTGAACCTGTGCACCCCTCGGAAGGTGGAGACGCCGACCGAGGAGGTCCTTGTCCTCTGGGCGGACCAGGTCTACGAGTGGCTCACCGCCGACCGTCTGCAGCACGGCGTGTAGTCGGTATCACCGGAAGGAGCTCAGCCGCCGCACGTCCAGCCACCACTAACGACGGCATCACCAGCAACGCCGACGCGGAGGTTTGGTCTAGCCCTCAAAAACTGCGGTCTAGACCGCAGGGGCCTTGTCGTGGTGTCAGAAACTTTGGCTCTATATATACCCACATTTCCCATATCAACCCTGCAGGGCGTGCCCCTGCTAGGTGTCCAAGAAAGCTGTTTTAGGTAGCGAGCAAGTCCCGGATGAGGTCTCTGGCGGTCGAGGTGGTCGTTGATCTGAGTCAGTGACGGTGCTGCTGTGGCGGGGACAGGGAAACCCGGCAATCGTGCTGTGCAGGGGGGAGGACGTCTCCTAACGGGAGATCCACTCCATGGAGTTGATTCTGCGCTTCACGCTGAGCCACCCTGCGGCGCACACCGTCATCGTCGGCACGCAGAGCCTGGAGCACATGGCGGCCAATATGGAGGCCGCCGCCAAGGGGCCCCTCGACCCGCCGCTGGTGGAGGAGATACGGAGCCGCACCGCAGCCCTCGACTGAATCGCCGGGGGTGTGCGTGTGCCCCCGTTCACCCTTGACCCCCCGAGGGGCTCAAGCACGGGCGCCCCTACGGCCCACCCGGCCGCCAGGTGACCAGGCCGGGGCGCGTGGGCCCAGCCCTCCGAATGCCCACGCCGTCCCCCGTCTCCACCAACAGCTGGTCCATCGCCTCCTCCAGGAGCCGCTCCTTCGGGCTGCCAGGGTCCAGGAAGAGGCGGAACAGCAGCTGCCGCCGTGCGGCCTCCCGGCTCTCGTAGCCGTTGGGGGGTCTGGTCGGCAGCATCTCCAGGTCGGGGTAGACGTCCATCTCCCACAGGACCTGCATCAGCTCCAGCAGGCCCGGCGGACGGAGCCGCTCCTCGCCGTGCACCAGCCGCCAGAAGGGGTAGGTCTGCGCCTGCGGGTGCTCCGCGTGCAGCACGATGATCACCCGCTCCCGGCTGTGCGCCTCCAGCTTACGGATGAACCCCACAACGTCGGGGACGGTGTAGAGCACGTTCACACACAGCGTCACGTCCGCTGGCGCGACACTGGCGTCCTCCCACTCGGACTGTACGATAGTGACATTGGAGGTCTGGTGCCGCGTCGCCTCCTCCGTGAGGATGGCGGCCATGCTGGGCGACGGCTCCACGGCAACGACTCCCCCGCAGTGCAGCGCTAGGGGCAATGCCAGCCGGCCGGCGCCGGCACCCGCGTCTATAACCGTCTGGCGTGGCTCGATGAACTCGCTCAGCCGCTTGAGGGACGGCTCCATGGGCCGCTGCGGGTCTTCACGAAAGCGCTCGGCCACGCCGGCCCAATGGTCAGCGGGCGGCTGACCAGACTCACGCGTCCGCTCCGACTGCGCGTGCACCCCCTCTACAATCTCAGTCATGAACGGGGGACAGCGGTGGTGCCATGATCTCCGCCGACCAGCTGCGGCGGCAACCCCGCGCCCAGACGGGCTCGCCGTTCTACTCGAAAAGAATCACCTCCAGGGAGACTTCTACCCCGCCACTTACCAACGGGCCCGAAAACTGCGGTCTAGACCGCAGTTGCACCACGGGCCGGGCTAAACTCTCTCCCCCTATATATATTATGTTCCCGCGTTCTCCTGTGTGTGTATCTCTCACTTTACGGCGGAAGGTAGACCCCCTCGTCCAGCATCTGGTGGAAGAACCGGCCAAAGGCCTCCCGGTCCGAGGCGGACACCGAGGCCCAGCCGGTCACGTCGTCCCCGCTGAAGAACGCGGTCATCATCGAGCCAACGCGGTTGATGCGGGCCTACTTCTCTCCGGTCAATAGGGACACGTTCACCACTTCCATGCACAGAATCGGCGCAACGGCCTTATCTGGCGGTCAGCCCCGACGCCCGGCGCACGGCCCACTCTCAGTTACTTCGAGCCGCCCGGACCGGCGCGGGGCCGTGATCGACGGACGCCAAGAAAGGCGGCTTATGAGCAAGCCGCCCTTCCGCTAGACTGACCGGGGGCGAGGGATCACGCCCCCTTGGAATCCCTTGATCTCCAACATTCGCCGATGGGCCGAGGCGTGGGCCTCAGGGCAGCACCAAACCTTGATCCCGCCCTGGGTCCCTGCTTCGTCAGCGCACCTGCTGGTGGTCACGTCGGGCTGGGCTGGGGAAAAGATGTCCCTCAGCCGGGCCTCGCGGGCCTCCCTCAGTCGTTCCATCCGTCCAGAGTCATGCTGCGCTTGACCACCTAACCAAGCTCGAACTCCTGCGCATTCTGCTCTCGCGGCGCGGGGTTAGCTGAAGCGGAGGAGGTGCGTCGGGCTGTGTTCAGCGGTGCGGCTCCCATCGGAAGAAGCGCAGCGTCACCAGCAGCCCTCCCGCCATCCATGCGGCCATGATGAGCAGGTGTGTCCACTCGAACCCCGCGCCGCTCGCAGATGGGTCAAAGGACGCGTGCAGCGCCAGCGCCATGTGACGGACAGGGAACACGTCGGCGAACGTGGTGAGCCATACGGGCGCCTCGTCCAGCGGGATGAACACGTCGGAGACGAAGAGCAGCGGCAGGATGGACGCGTTCACAATCGCCGGCGCCGCGTCGGCATTGGGGATGATGACAGTGACGGCAAGCCCCAGTGTGCAAAAGGTCGCCGCTGCGACCGCGAGCGTCAACAGGAACGCGGGCATCGTGTTGGTGGGGATGTCCACGCCGTAGAGCAGCATGCCGCCCCCAGCTACGACGACTACCAAAAGCACCGCCAGTAGCACTGCGTGCAGTATCTTGCCCGCCAGGTATGACCAGTTTGGCAGCGGCGTCCCGCGTATGCGCTTCAGCAGCCCACCGTCCCGCGAGAAGGCGATGCCCATCGCCACATTGGTGTACGTGGCCCCCACAAGGGCAAAGACAATGATGCCGGGCACGTAGAAGGTGGACAGGTTATACGTCCCGCCGCTCTCGTCCGTGACCACCTCGCTCCCGAAGATGAGGTTGAAGATCACCATGAACATCAGCGGAAAGACGATGGTGAAGAAGGCGGCGGCGGGGTTTCGCCAGAAGGCGCTGTTCTCGTAGCGGACCTGCCGCAGTGCGAGCATGAGGGAGTTCATCGCTACTCCCCGTTTCCGCTGGCTTCGCCGACCAGTTCGATGAAGAGCGACTCCAGCGTGGGTTTGGAGACTGTTAGCTCCTCCAGTTCGATGCCGTGCTCCACCGCCCAGGCCGTCAGCGTGTGCAGCGTACGCGTTGGCGAGTCCGTCGCTAGCGAGTAAGCCCCGCTGCCGCTCGAGGCCGCCTGCAGTTCGCCAGGCAGCGCCGGTGCGTCGTCGGGCAGGCGGAAGCGTACCGTTGTTGCGCGGTCGCGGAGGGCCAGTTCGCCCGGCGCGCCCTCCGCGACGATCTGTCCCTCCACCATGATAGCGACGCGGTCGGCCAGATATTCGGCCTCCTCCATGTAGTGCGTCGTCAGCAGCACGGTCTTGCCCAGCGCCTTGAGCCCCTGCACCATTTCCCATGCGCCGCGTCGTGCTGACGGGTCAAAGCCCGTTGTGGGCTCGTCCAGGAAGAGCAGTTCCGGGTCGCCTGCCAGCCCCACGGCAACGTCCAACCGCCGCTGCTGTCCGCCGGACAGCTTCTTCACGCGCGTCCGCCGCTGTTCCCGCAAGCCTACTAGGTCCAAGAGCTGCTCCAGCGGCAGCGGGTGCGGGTAGTACCCGCGGAAGAGGTCGATAGTCTCCTCCACGGAGAGGTACTGCTCTACACCGGTCGATTGGAGGACGATGCCCACCCGCTGCTTGAGCGCGCGGTCATTCGCCCCCGGGTCGTAGCCCAGCACCGAGGCCTCACCGCCGCTCCGTTTGCGGTGGCCCTCCAGGATCTCGACGGTCGTCGTCTTGCCGGCGCCGTTGGGCCCCAACAAGGCGAACACTTCGCCGGGTGCCACGCGTAAGTCGATGCCGCGGACGGCCTCGAAGTCGCCGTAGGCCTTCCGCAAGCCGCGGACGTCAATGGCCCACTGAGGGAACTGTTGGCTATGAGCGCTAGTCAACCGGGATTTCCCATATTGGCAGTCTTCAGGCTCAAATGGCAGCCCAAATGAGACGGTAGGATCATATTCAGGTCTTGCAAGGCCGGTCAAGCTCCAGTCTATCCGATAAGGGATGCGATTCTTGCCGTGAACCGGGATTTCCCATATTGGGAGTCTTCAGGTTCAAAGGGCAGCCCAAACGAGATAATAGCGATCATAGTCAGGTCCTGCAAGGCCAGTCAATCGCCCCAGATTCCCCACCTAACATAGTTGGTGTGGCCTTCGTGGATTTACGCTCGTGTTGAGTATCGATTCGGTGGTTCCATATGGTCGGATCGGGCCGTAGGTAGGACCTTGGCCGAAGACTTTGAGGGTATGGGCATCGGAGCCGCACCGATTATGGCTGTCCTCAGGCCGAAGAAGGCATGGCGCAGCCTGGGCGACCTTGCTGAGTCGCCTTCAACCGATGCACAGACAGGACCGCTTATGGTTGGTACGGCTCGGCGGACAGCGCCAATATCCTCTGACGTGCCCTGATCAACAACTCGTATGAGGGATGGCCCCGCGCCAGACGGATGATCAGCTTCCTGGCGTGTCGCATCACCCGGCCCGGAAGGGCGATCAGGGCGAAGCGCACTGCCTTTAGACGCTTGCTCACCCACTGTCCGCCCAACACCAGCCGCTTCATCGCAGAGCTCAGGTTGAAGGCCAGCACCGCTATGGCCCACCATGCGGCGTTGGCTCCGAACAGCCCCGACGGGAGCCTGCCCGCAGCCAGGTCACTCTTCAGGACGCTGTGGACCTGCTCGCCTTTACCGCACCTCTGCCTGTACCACCGGATCATCTCATCTCCCGGAAGGTCTCGGTTGGTCACCAACCCGGAGACCTTGTGCCAGGCTCCGCCGGCCAGCCTCATCACAGGGAAGGGCAGTTCCAGCTGCAGTTCCATTCCCGGCAGAGGCTGTTCGCTCAGCGGCTCCCTGATAGCGATGAACCGGTATTCAGGGTTCTTCTTGCTGTAGGCTATCCAGTCTGGTACGAAGTTCACCTCCGCCCACTGTTGACCTGTCTCGACCCAGGTGGCGCCCAGTCTGCGGTGCGGGGCATGCCAGTCTTGTTCGGCAACCTCGGACACCGCGCGCCTGAACTCCGGCGTCACGTTGAGTCCTACCGCAAACTCGATCACTCCGAAGCGCTCGTCTCTGCCCTCGGCGCAGTACCGAAACAACTCGTGCTGATACCCAGCCGCGTCCGACCGCAGCATCACCTTGTCCACCGCACAAGGCAGATGCTCCAACGCTTCGGTCAACACTCGCAGTTGCTGATAGCCAGCAGGTACGTTGCCGTCCCGAAACTCCGAATGCACTATCAACTCAGCCTCGGCCCAGTAGGTCGTCAGAGGCTGATACGCCTTGTACTTCTTGTAGCTGTAGAGCGCCTGCTGCTTGTGCGTCTCCACCAGTGTGGCGTCCATGTCCAACGTGGCTTGAGCGCAGGGCGAACGGCTCTGTACGAAGCTCACCATATCGGCGTTCACCTTATGCAGACCCCCCAGCGCTTCGTTGGGTGAAGGTATGAACGCTCTGTGAGCTTCCCGACTGGACTCCTCGCCCGCCTCGTGGAATCTCTCCAGGTACCGGAACACCGCCGACTCCGATGGCATGCTCCGCCGACGCTCTACACGCCATCGCTCTTCCAACGCTCTACGCTCTCGACGACCCATCCCATAGCTCTCGACTTCCCGAAGCACCCTGCACAACCCCGCGTCCTTCTCCAGAACATCCAGATCAACCACTGACTCACCGCCTGCCAGGTTCAGCAGTATCAGCGAGCTGACCACTTGGCTGTCCGTCCAGCCCTGACCACACTCCCGCAGTCCCACGTGGCGCTCTACCGACGACCTCAAACCTGCTGCGTGCATCAACTCCAAGTACGTCATCATGCCCGCCATCGCCGTCATGCCCGGCGAGCTCTTCTCCTGCTCGTACTGGAACGGCAGAACCCCTTGCTTCATAATAGGTGCACCTCGTTGGTGATCGTTTCTCTCTTCCAAGAAACATCTTAGCCCCCTTCACGGCGGGCTCCAACGAGGTCTTCCTCTTATCTAGGTGGGGAATCTGGGATCGCCGGTCTATCCAATAAGGGATGCGATTCTCGCCGTGAATCATGCTTCTTGTCCGTCTTCATCGTCTCCGGGCTCTCCGCCAATGGGATGAAAGCGCATTGAAGACAAGCCGACTCCCTGGAGCGCTCTCCCCCTCCTGGCAAGATCGTGGTTGTAACCTCCCTCAGCTTGGCGCTGGCGGTACACGTCGGTCGAAACGGAGCGTGGCGCGTGGGTTGGTGCTTTCACCCATCGGGTGCCTCCGAGGACAGTACGTTATCAAGACCTAAAGCAGTCTATCACGACCAGTCTAGCACTCATGATAACCGCTGTGCTCTGCTATTCGGCTACATCGGGTAGTGATGTTACTGTTTACGACACACCTTGTAGGGTTGATATGGGAAATGTGGGATATATTATGTTCCCGCGTTCACGTGTGTGTGTATGTCACATGTCCCCACTTGTAAAGGGCGGAGTAATAATGGACCGGCGAGGCGGGGGTGAGCGTCTGTTGTTGGTCTACGATTATGTCACCTGCTAACTGGTCAGCGAAAATGTCACCCCATGAGGGATTTGACATTGAACCAGCAGGAACAGACCAGGATCCAAGTACTAAACAGCGTTCTGGAATACGGCCTACCCATCGCCCAGGCTTCGGAGATCATGGGATTGAGCCAACGCCACACCAAGCGTCTTCTCGCGGCCTATCGCAGAGACGGTCCCGCCGCACTGGCCCACGGGAACCGGGGACGGAGGCCCCACAACGCCGTCCCCGAGGCCGCCGCGGCCGCAGTGGTGGAGTTGGTCGGCGAACACTACGCCGGCGCCAACCATACTCACCTTACCGAACTGCTCAGAGAGCGCGAGGCCATCGACCTGAGCCGTCCCACGGTGCGCCGCATGCTGACCAGGGCAGGCATGGGCAGCCCGCGCAGTCGTCGCTCTCCGCAGCACCGGTTCCGGAGGCGGCGCATGCCCCAGAAGGGCATGCTGGTACAGGTCGATGGCAGTCACCACCGCTGGCTCGAAGAGCGGGGGCCGAAGCTTGTGTTGCTGCTGGCGGTGGACGACGCCACCGGTGCTGTGGCCCAGGCGATCTTCCGCACCACGGAAGACACCCGAGGCTACATGGTGCTCCTTGAGGGCCTCATCCGACAGTGGGGAGTCCCGCTGGCCCTGTACAGCGACAGACATTCGGCCTTCAAGCACAACGTCCGTCTGGCACAGCTGACTGCCGAACCCACCCAGTTCGCAAAGATGATGCAGCAACTGGGCATCCGGCAGATCTTCGCCCTCTCTCCCCAAGCCAAGGGAAGGGTGGAACGTATGGCGTCGACCTTACAGGACCGCTTGATCACCGAGTTGCGCCTGACCGGCGCCAGCACAATCGACCAAGCCAACACCATCCTTGCAGAGTTCCTGCCCCGCTTCAACGCCCGGTTCTCAGTCGCAGCCGAACAGTCCGAGACAGCCTACCGCCCACTGGCCGCAGAACTGTCTCTGAGCGAGACCATCAGCCTCAAGCATACGCGCAAGGTGGCCCGGGACAACACGGTCAAATACCAGTGGCAGGTCCTGCAACTATTGCCCGGGATGGACCGGCCAAGCTACGCCGGTCTACGGGTGAAGGTCCTGGAGCGGGCTGACGGCCAGCTGATGATCAGGTATCACGGAGAGAGGGTAGACTTTCAGGAATCGCCCCAGCCCCCGTCCTCGCTGTGGGGAGCTACCAATCCCAACTCCGTCGGCTCGGAGCTCCAACCCATCGCCGACGACCCCGCCAACGGCCACCTTAACGGGGCTCACCGGTCACTCCTGGACTCTCTGGAACCCACTGGCAGGGGGTTCTTCCGGTCGTCCGGGATGTCGATGTCGAAGAACTGGCGCTCTGCCAAAGGTATGGAGTTCCAGAAGCCTCTCCATAGTTTGGGCCGGTCCCAGTCTTCGGTGTACGTCGGGTGGAGGCCCCACCCGCACCAGATACCATCGGCTTTGACCTCAATCTTTTTGAAGCGCTCGGCGATAGTCCTCGGCACTATCCAATCGGACATCTGTGCCGAGTTTCGCCCGCAGTGGAGCTAGGGTCAACTCGACGTGTAGCCGCCCGGCCTCGCCCAAGGCTTCGTCGGGCAAACGCCCGAGTCCACCCATTCCGCCAAGGTCACAAGCGTCGGGACTGCAGGGCGGGTGCGCTTACGTGTTCGTGACATAGTTGCACCACTCCTGCATGAGCGCCCTACGCCGCTCGAACAGGTCGGAGCGGGCGTAGGCGGCCTCGGTCGAATTCCCCACGACGTGTGAGAGTGCGGCTTCCGCTACGGCCCACGGGGTGTCTGTCTGTTCGAGCGTCCAGTCTCGGAAACTTGATCTGAACCCGTGGACGGTGGCGCGGTCGGCCAGCCCGGTGTACCGGAGAACCCTCGTGAGCGTCATATCGGACAAGGGCCGCCCTTTGGCCGACGGGAACAACAGCCCAGAGTCGTCCTGCAGCTCGCGGGCGCGGTCAAGAACCTCTAGGGCCGCGTCCGACAGCGGTACTCGGTGTTCGCGCCCGGCCTTCATCTTGTGAGCCGGGACGCGCCACTCGCGACGGTCGACGTCAATCTCTCTCCACGTTGCGCTCCGAACCTCGCCTGAGCGAGCGGCCGTCAAGATGGCGAATCCAAACGCGAGTTTGGCGGCGAGTCCGGCGGCGGACGCCTCGATCACTTCCAGCGCGTCGGCTACGTCCTGATAGGGCAGAGCCCGGAAGTGTTGCTGGACGGCGGTCGTCTTCGGCAAGGCCGCTCGGAGTACGTCGCCGGCGGGGTTGTGGTCAAGCCACTCATGGGCAATGGCGAAGTCGAGGACGCCCCGGATGCGCTGGCGTAGCTTTCGGCTGGCGGACGGCTGGCTCGTCCAGGTGGGCAACAGGGCGCTCAACACGTCGCGGCGGGAGACCTGATCGACGGGCTTGTCACCGAACACCGGGTAGGCGTGGGCCTCGAGACGGGCGCGGGAGTCGTGTTCCGTCTTGTGGTGTCGCCATGTCGGGGCGTTCGCTAGTAGATACTGTTCGGCCACTTCGCGGAACGTCGGGGGGCGCGGTCCCTGTTCAACCTGTTCTCTCAGGGCCGTGGCCTTCTCCCGCGCCTGTTTGAGTGCGACCATCGGGTACTTCCCAAGGCCTAGGTCGCGGCGCTTACCGCCGTCTCGGATTCGGAGAACCCATGCTTTCGAGCCGTTGGCCCGCACCACCAGGTAGAGGCCGTCGCCGTCTCCGAGCCGTTGCGTCTTCTCTG
The DNA here is from genome assembly GCA_965262055.1 of Dehalococcoidia bacterium. Lineage (GTDB taxonomy): Bacteria > Chloroflexota > Dehalococcoidia > Lucifugimonadales. Next base: position 2,498,529 of record CBDHEI010000002.1, on the reverse strand, counting down.
TGGGCCGGGCTTGCTTCACTTTCAAGGCCGTGAGTCTGGGCATTGCCCGTTATCCCCTTCTCTCTCGGTCCCACCACCGGGTACCACCGTTGCGGCGGATGGTAGCAGACGGTTCGGGACAATGCAAGACGCATTCGGACACTCTCTCAAATACGATTCAAGAGGGATCTGACGGGATTTCAAGGGGATTGCTGGCGCGCCCGGCAGGATTCGAACCCGCGACCCTCGGTTCCGAAGACCGATGCTCTATCCGCTGAGCTACGGGCGCGCGCCGGGAGTGAGTGCGCCCGGGGCGGGTCTACGACTCGGCGTGCTCGGCGGGCGGGTTACCGCCCACAAGGATGTACGTGAACGGTCCATCGCCCGTGTTCTCGACGTAGTGGTCGGTGAAAGGCGGCACGAAGACCCAAGTACCCACCTCGGCCGTCCTCTCCTCACCTCCGACGATCACCTTCGCCGTGCCCTCGATCACGTAGAAGTACTGAAACGTCTCGTGCTGGTGGGCCTCGTATACCCCACCGGGTGCGAAGGAGTTGGCGCCCATCCACAGGTTGGAGCCGAAGCCGAACCTGTCCTCTGCCTGGGCGCTGCCGGGCATCGTAAAGCCCCGCACGTTCGTCTGCTTGTACTTGCGGCCGGTCCTCTTCGTCGACCCTGTGTACTCGTCATGGTCGTGGTCGACGTACTCTTCGTTGATCCACTGAATGTACTCGGACGGCTTCCAGATGTATTTAGGCATGGCTCACCTCACGACTTTGCATTCTTTGCGTGGGAACTAAGGGCCTGTGATCGTCTTGGCATATCACTACGGTATTACAGGGGGACCGACTAGTCTCAGGCACAAGAGGACTATGTTCCTCAGTTCTGGTGGCGACCCCGACCGGACTCGAACCGGCGATCTCCGCCTTGACAGGGCGGTGTGTTAATGCCATCTACACCACGGGGCCGCGATGAGGATCCTGACACCTCCGAACGGCATAGCCAGAAGCAGGCTGGTGGGCGGTATTGGATTTGAACCAATGACCTCTGCGATGTCAACGCAGCGCTCTAGGCCGCTGAGCTAACCGCCCATTCATTGCCCATAGTCCAATTTGCACCCTTTAACGCCGCACCTAGTGTAGCAAGCGAGCGATGAGACGGTCAAGAAGGCTCGGCCGCGCGGCGTGCCGCAATGGGCCGGGCGCGGGGACGGTCACAGCCGCCCCCCGCGTCCGGATGGTGCCTACAGGGCAGGCAGCCTCTCCAGTCCGTCATCCGACTGGAACAGAGGCGTCCGGTCAATGGATCCGGGCAGCCCCCCAACCGGCTCCAGCATCTCGGCCTCTTCAAGGCCGAGGCGCTCTTTGCCTTCCTCGGACATGTCGAACCGAGCCGGGATCAGCCGCCCTATGATAACGTTCTCCTTCAGTCCCCTTAGGTAGTCGGTTTGGCCGTTGATGGCCGCCTCGGTAAGGACCCGAGTCGTCTCCTGGAAGGAGGCAGCCGCCAGGAAGCTCTCCATATTGAGCGACGCCCGGGTGATGCCGAGCAGGACTGGGCTGGCCGTCGCGGGCTCGCCTCCCTCCGCCAGGATCCCCGAGTTGATCTCCTCATACTTGTGGTGGTCTACGAACTCGCCCGGCAGCAGGTCCGTGTCGCCCGGGGCGTCGATTCGGACCTTTCCCAGCATCTGCGACACTATGACCTCAATGTGTTTGTTGTGTATGGCTACACCCTGCGAGCGGTACACCATCTGCACTTCGTCGATGAGGTACCTCTGCACGGCCTCCCGACCCTGGATCCTCAGTATCTGCTGCGGGCTCTTCGGCCCCGCAGTCAGAGCCTCGCCGGCTGCAACGTGGGCGCCGGTCTTGACGGTGATGTGCGCGGCGGCCGGGATCACGTACTCACGCCGCTCCTCGTCCGTCCACGCCACGCTTATCGCCCCGTCGCCGACCTGGGCTATGCCGGACACCCTTGCCGCCACCTCCGCCTGGCGGATGGAGGACTCATCCTCTCCGCCGCCGTCCTCCTCCTGAGGCGCCGCAAGATGGGCGCCGATGACCACCTCGTCGCCATCGGCAATCAGCACCTTGAAGCCCTCGGGTACAGGGTACTCGTCCGCGTACGTCTCGCTGCTCACGACCTCTATAGTGCGACCGTCCGGGACCTCCTTCACTTCGACGACACCATCGATCTCAGACAGCACAGCCTCTCCCTTGGGCGACCGGGCCTCGAAGAGCTCCTCCACCCTAGGCAGACCGCTTGTGATGTCGATGCCCGCGATGCCTCCCGTGTGGAAAGTACGCATCGTGAGCTGAGTACCCGGCTCGCCGATGCTCTGGGCCGCGATGATGCCCACCGCCTCGCCCATCATTACCGGGGCCCACGTCGCGAGAGAGTTGCCGTAACAGTTGCTGCACACGCCCCTAGGGGCCTCGCAGGTCATCGGCGACCGGACGAGTATGCCGTCCACGCCCGCATCGCGCAGCGCCTTGCCGTTCGTATCGGTCATCGCCTCGTTGCGGTCTACCAGGATCTCGCCCGTCTCAGGGTGAGCTGCCGGGGACGCGGCCAAACGGCTGGCGACACGCTCCTCGAACGGGGTCGCCAGCGGGGCGTCCCGGTCGTCCTGTATCCAGAGGCCCGCCTCCGTCCCGCAATCGTCAGTCGCGATGGTCACCTCTTGGGCGACATCGATCAGGCGACGGGTCAGATACCCGCTGTCCGCCGTCCGGAGCGCCGTGTCGGCCTGTCCTTTCCGGGCTCCGTGGGTCGAGATGAAGTACTCGAGCACGCTAAGCCCCTCACGGAAGTTCGACTTGATCGGACGGTCGATGATCCGTCCCTTCGGGTCGGACATCAGCCCCCTCATGCCGGCCATCTGCTTGATCTGCGCGATGTTGCCCTTGGCCCCGGAGGTGGCCATCAGGTAGATGCCGCCGTAGTTGCGCAGATTAGCCTCGATGACGTCGGAGAGGTGGTCGCTGGCGCCCGTCCATATCTGTACGGCGTTTCGGTACCTCTCGTCCTCTGTGATAAGGCCGTCCATGTACTGCTGCTCGAGGGTGGCGACGTCGCGCTCGGCGTTGCCGATGATGACCCCCTTCTCAGGGGACACCTCGATGTCGTTGATCGCTATCGTTATGCCCGACTTGGAGGCGTAGCGGAAGCCAAGGTCCTTGATGGCGTCCAGTACCTCCATGGTCTTCTCGTTGCCGAGCAGCCTGTAGCACTCGGCGGTGATGTCCTTGAGGGCCGACTTATCGAGGTCGAAGTTCCTGAATCCCAGCTCGGTGGGGAGCACTTCGTTGAAGATAATCCGTCCTACGGTGGTGTCGAGCCACTCGGAGTCTCCGTCCTGAGTGGTCTGGCGCACCTTGATGAGCGCCCGCGGGTGGAGGTTACCGAGCTCGTACTCCAAGCGCGCGTCCTCGAAGCTGGAAAACCTCCGGCCGGCTCCCGGCGCATCTTCCTTCACCATCGTCATGTAGTAGCAGCCCAGGACCATGTCCTGCGTCGGCGCCACTATGGGCTCACCGGAGCTCGGGGAAAGCATGTTGTAAGTGCTCATCATGATCTTGTTCGCTTCCTGCACCGCCCCGCGCGACAGCGGAACGTGGACGGCCATCTGGTCGCCGTCGAAGTCGGCGTTGAAAGCCGTGCACACGAGCGGGTGAACTTGTATGGCGCCCCCGTCGACCAGGCGCGGCTTGAAGGCCTGGATGCCGAGCCGGTGCAGGGTCGGTGCGCGGTTGAGCAGCACCGGTCTCTCCTTCACCACATCCTCGAGGATGTCCCAGACCTCCGGCCGGGCGCGCTCGGCCATGCGCTTGGCGCTCTTGATATTGTGGGCGTGGCCCTCCAGCGCCAGCCGGTTCATCACGAACGGCTTGAAGAGCTCCAGCGCCATCCTGCGGGGCAACCCGCACTCGTACAGCTTGAGGTTCGGCCCCACGGTGATCACCGAGCGGCCACTGTAGTCTACTCGCTTACCCAGCAGGTTCTGGCGGAACCTGCCCTGCTTGCCTCTCAGCAAGTCAGACAGGGACTTGAGCTTGTGGTTATGGCTACCGGATACCGCCCTGCCGCGGCGGCCGTTGTCTATCAGCGCATCGACCGCCTCCTGAAGCATCCGCTTCTCGTTGCGCACGATGATCTCAGGCGCCTGAAGCTCGATCAGCCTCTTGAGCCGGTTGTTCCTGTTGATCACTCGCCGGTAGAGGTCGTTCAGGTCGCTCGTCGCGAACCTGCCTCCGTCAAGCTGTACCATAGGCCTCAATTCGGGCGGCAGCACGGGCAGAACCGTGAGCACCATCCACTCCGGCTTGTTTCCGCTCGTCCGAAACGCCTCCACCACGCGAAGCGTCTTTATGGCCTTCTTCCGGCGCTGTCCCGACGTGGACCTGATCTCCTCCTGCAGGTCGTTGCGCTTCCGGTCGAGGTCCAACTCCGCGAGCACGTCAAGAACGGCCTCCGCTCCCATGCCGGCGCGGAACACCTCACCGCCGAGCTCGCGTACTTGGCGGTACCTACCTTCGGTCAGAAGCAAGCCGACGCGCAACTCCTCCAGGTCCGCAACCTGTGCGTCAATCTCGTCCCTTTCCTCATTAAGACCATCGATCTGCGGCGTGCGCTCGCTCTCGATTCCTTGTTTGTCCTTCTTGAGCTGTTCATTGATCTGAGAAACGGTTGCTTCGATTGCCTCCTTGTCCTTCTTGAGCTGCTGGTTGATCTTTGCGACGGCCTCCTCGGCGACGTCCTCCGCCTCTCGGCTCGGCAACTCAGCCGCTTGGAGCTCCTCGACCTTTGCCTTCGCCGCCTCTTCCATATGACTCAGCTCTGCTTGCAGCTCCTCGACCCTTGTCCTGGCCTCCTCGTCCAGCCGATCCATCTCCGACTGAAGCTCCTTGGGCTTCGCAGTGGCCTCCTCGTCCAGCCGGCCCATCTCCGACTGCAGGCGTTGGACCGCCGCCTGACGCAGGTCATCGTCGACCCGGGTCACCAGGTACTGCGCAAAGTAGACGACCTTCTCGAGGTTTCTGGGTGACAGATCCAACAGAAGGCCGAGACGGCTCGGCGTGCCCTTGGAAAACCAGATGTGTGCCACCGGGGCCGCCAAGGTTATCCGGCCCATGCGCTCGCGGCGCACTTTGGAGCGGGCCACCTCGACGCCGCACCGGTCGCAGATCACGCCCTTGTACCGGATCTTCTTGTACTTGCCGCAGTAGCACTCCCAGTCCTTCGTCGGACCGAAGATCCGCTCGCAGAACAGACCGTCTTTCTCGGGCCTCAGCGTCCTGTAGTTGATGGTCTCCGGTTTTGTGACCTCACCGTACGACCAGGTCTTAATCTGATCGGGCGACGCCAGGGAGATACGTACTGCGTTGAAGTCGTTGCCGCTTTGGGCCATGTGGCTTTCTCCTGTCAGACTCTTGGGCTCCCCACCGGCTGGCCGCCGGTACGCCTCAGACTAGCTGTTGCTGTCAGCCTCGCCGTCCGCTCCAACGCCGGCCTCACCGTTTTCCGCGCCCCCGGCGCCATTCTGACCTTCTAGCATCGTAAGGAACGGGACTATCGGAGAGTCCTCTCCCAACACGTCGAGCCCCGCGCCGTCTCCCAGGCCCTGCACGCCGCCGTCGCCTACCGAATCGCCGTCGAGCGCCAAGTGTTCCTGCTCCTGGTACAGCAACTCTACGGACAACCCGAGGCTCTGGAGCTCCTTCAGCAGGACGTGGAAGGACTCCGGGATACCCGGCTGAGCGATGTCCTCACCCTTTACGATCGCCTCGTATGTCTTGACCCTCCCGACGACGTCGTCGGACTTTACAGTCAGCATCTCCTGGAGGTTGTACGCAGCGCTGTACGCCTCCAGCGCCCACACCTCCATCTCGCCGAACCGCTGGCCGCCGAACTGGGCCTTGCCGCCCAAGGGCTGCTGCGTGATCAGCGAGTAGGGCCCGGTCGAGCGCGAGTGTATCTTGTCCTCCACCAAGTGGATGAGCTTCATCATGTAGATGTAGCCGACAGTGATCGGCTGGTCGAACGGCTCGCCGGTACGCCCGTCGAACAGGATGGACTTGCCCAGCATCGGGGCGGCGACCTGTTCCTCCCTATTCAGCCTCAGCATCTCGTCCCGGAGCTCTTCAGCCGACTTGTCCGAAACGTCCAGTCCACGCTCTTCATGGAACCAGATGCGGAGCCCGGCTTCCGCCGCCTCGCCCGGCACCTGCGAGCTAAACAGCCGGTCATAGTCGTACCCACGCTCTGCGAGCCAGGCCCTCACGACTCCTAGGTCGATGAGCGACTGGTTAGTACCCTCCAGAGGCTTAGGGTCCACCGCACCCGATCTCTCGACAATCCACGAGAGCGCCAAGGCGTCCTCGACGGATACGTCCCGCGCGCCGTCGAATACCGGGGTTACCGCCCTGAAGCCCAGCGTCTTCGCCGCCTTACCCAGGTGGGTCTCGAGGACCTGGCCGAGGTTCATGCGTGAGGGGACGCCTATGGGATTCAGGATGATGTCCAAGGGCGTTCCATCAGGCAGGAACGGCAGGTCTTCCTCCGGCAGGATCCTGGAGATCACCCCCTTGTTGCCGTGACGGCCCGCCATCTTGTCGCCCTCGGCGATCTTGCGCGTCTGGGCCATCCACAGGCGCACCAGCTTGTTGACGCCCGGAGGGAGTTCGTCGTTGTTCGCCTTGCTGAGCGCGCGGATCTCGATCACCTTCCCGCGCTCGCCGTGCGGCACCCGGAGGGACGTATCCTTGACGTCTCTGGCCTTCTCGCCAAAGATCGCCCTGAGCAGCTTCTCCTCGGCGCTAAGCTCGGTCTCCCCCTTCGGAGTGATCTTGCCCACCAGGATGTCGCCGGGGCCTACCTCGGCCCCTACCCGGACTATCCCCTCCTCGTCCAGGTTGCGGAGACTCTCCTCACCGACGTTGGGGATGTCACGCGTGATCTCCTCCGGCCCCAGCTTCGTATCTCTAGATTCCACTTCGTGCTTCTCGATGTGGATCGAGGTGAACCGGTCTTCCTTGACCAGCCTCTCGCTGATGATGATCGCGTCCTCGAAGTTGTAGCCCTCCCAGCTCATGAAGGCGACCAGTGTGTTCTGCCCAAGGGCCAACTCACCGGACGCTGTGGACGAGCTGTCGGCCAGTATGTCGCCGACCTCGACCAGGTCGCCCTGCCTCACGATGGGGCGCTGGTTGATGCACGTACCCTGGTTGCTGCGGACGAACTTCTTCAGCTTGTGGACCACCTCGTGGTTGTCGTCTTCGGTGACCGTCACCTGCTGCCCCGACACCTCGGTGACCACCCCGGACGCCTTGGAGACGACGACCTGCCCGCTGTCGCGCGCCACCTTGTGCTCCATGCCGGTACCCACCAGCGGCGGGTCAGGACGCAGCAGCGGCACCGCCTGGCGCTGCATGTTGGAGCCCATCAACGCCCTGTTGGCGTCGTCGTGCTCCAGGAACGGTATGAGCGCGGTGGACACGCTGACGAGCTGCATTGGGGACACGTCCATGAAGTCGATGTTGTCGGGACTCTCCATGTACACCGTATCGCCGTGGCGGGTCTCCACCCTGTCTGCCTTGAACTGTCCCATCTCGTCGAGCAGCAGGTTGGCCTGGGCAACCCGCACCCGATCCTCCTCGTCAGCCGACAGGTAGACGATGTCATCGAGGTCTTCGGAGGCGTACGGCGACACCTTCATCGTCCTCTCGGAGAGTGCGGCGATCTGTGTGAGCCTGCCGTTGCCCCTGGTGGGCATGCCTCCAGCCTTCAGGATGGTGGTGCCGTCATCGGATACCACGTCCTCGGTCAGTGTGCGGCCATCGAGACGCGGATCCTTGTTGCTGATCTCGGTGCAGACTTTCCTGTACGGCGTTTCGATGAAGCCGTACTCGTTTGTCCGCGCGTAGGTCGCCATCGACCCTAGCAACCCGATGTTTGGCCCCTCCGGCGTCTCGATCGGGCATATCCTGCCGTAGTGCGAGTGATGGACGTCCCGGACGTCGAACCCGGCACGCTCTCTGGAAAGGCCGCCCGGGCCCAGCGCCGACAGCCTCCGCTTGTGCGTGAGTTCCGAGAGCGGGTTGGTCTGGTCCATAAACTGCGAGAGCTGGGAGCCACCGAAGAACTCCCTTACAGCGGCCACCACCGGCCTTATGTTGATCAGCGCCGCCGGCGTGGCGGTCGACGGGTCCATCTGCGTGGTCATACGCTCCTTGATGACGCGCTCCATCCTCATCAGGCCGACCCGGACCTGGTTCTGGATAAGCTCACCGACAGCCCTCACCCGACGGTTGCCCAGGTGGTCTATGTCATCCGCTTCGCGCTCCCCCCTATTGATGAGGATCATCGTACGCAGCAGGCTGATGAGGTCCTCCCGCGACAGCGTACGGTCTTCGGGGCCGATGTCTAGGTCAAGGCTTCGGTTCAGCTTGTACCGCCCCACACGCCCCAAGTCGTACCTGCGCGGGTTGAAGAACAGGTTATCGAGCAGGTTCTTGGCGTTGTCCACGCTGGGTGGCTCGCCTGGCCGCAGCCGGCGGTAGAACTCCAGCAGGGCCTCCTCCTGGTCATCTACCCTGGTGTCCTTCTCGATCGTCGTTTTGAGGTACTGGTGATCAGGGTCTACGTCGACGTCCTCGAATAGCTCCGTGATCTCCTGGTCGGTCGTGTACCCCAGCGCCCTGAGCAGCATGCTCACGGGGCTCTTGCGCTTGCGGTCCACCTTGACCGATATTACGTCCCTATTGCTGGTCTCGAACTCCATCCACGCCCCCCGGTAGGGGATCAGCTTGGCGGAGGCCAGCAGGCGGCCGGTGGTCGTGTCCGCACTGGTCGTGAAGTAGACGCCGGGAGAGCGCACGAGCTGGCTCACCACCACCCGCTCGGCTCCGTTGATCACAAAGGTGCCGGTCGACGTCATCATCGGGATGTCGCCAATGAACAGGTCCTGGAGCTTCCGCTCCCCTTCGGCGGGACCCGGCGCCTTGGTGTGGAGCTCTACGGTGACGTGCAGCGGGGCGGAATAGGTGGACTCACGTTCGCGGCATTCGTCTTCCGTGTAAGGTGGCTTCTCGAACCTGTGCTCTAGAAAGCCTAGCTCGAAACGCCCACCGGGGAAGTCCTCGATAGGAGTTATCTCCTTGAAGAGCTCCTTCAGACCTTCGGTCTTGAACCATTCGAAAGAGTCGAGCTGTACCTGGATTAGATTGGGCACGTCCAGTACCGGTGGGGTCCTGGCGTACGTGTGCACGGCTCCGTTCACACCACCCGTGACTCGCGCAGCAGTAGATACCATACGCTCCTTTGCTCCTGACGCCATGAGGCTTCAGCTTGGGACGACTTTATGCGGTAGATGACCCAAAAGAAGGCACAGACCGCCAAAGGCGCGGCCCGCTTAAAAGGGAACAAGCAATAGTGGAGGCACATATTGTGACCGAAATACCGTACCACCACAACCACGCCCTTGTCAACAGTTGTCCGTGGCAATTCGAAGGTCCAGCAGTAGCGCGGCTCCAGGACTGCCCAGAGGAGTCACAGTGGGCCGGTCATCGATTGTCGGGGCAGCAGCAGATTGGTAGCTTTCCCGGCATCTAACCCTGTGGCTGCCCTTGGCGGGCGCTTCTAGCCTGGAGTCGGCGGTCGTGAAACAGGTAGTGGTTGGCGTAGCCGGCGTGAGGGCCGAAGTACTCCTGGGCCCATATCCGCATCTTGACCTTGTTCAGCCTGGAGCCGTCAAGGTACCACTCCAGAAGACGCTGATCGATGTGCGTGTCCACGGGAAAAGCTTCGGGCTTGTCTAGAGACATGAGCAGGACGCAGTTGGCCACCTTGTCACCAACCCCGTCCAGCGAAACCAGCGCCTCCAGGGCCTCCTCGTATGGGGCCTCGCGCAGGGTCTTCAGATCGACGGCACCCTCTGCGACCGTCCGGGCTGTAGACACCAAGTAGGCGGCCCGGTATCCGAGGCCGAGATCCCTAACCTCGGCTTCGGTCGCTCCCGCCAGCGCCTCAGGAGTGGGGAAGGCATGCGCCGTCTCTCTGCCGCTCCCGGGGATGGGCTGTCCGAATGCCTGGCAGATAGACTCGATGTTGCGGGAGATCCTGGGGATGTTCGAGGCCGAGGTGCAGATGAAGCTCATCAGGCACTCCCAGGGATCTTGCCTGAGGACGCGCATCCCCCGGAAGCGCTCGATGGCTTCCCTTATCCGGCTGTCCACCGAGATGGAGTCGTATATCCGATCCAAGTCTGCTTCGAGACCCAGATAGTCCGCGAGCAACGGCCACAGCTCTGCGGCGCCGTCCGGGCATGCGGTGACCTCGAGGCCGTCGTCTGCTTGCCGGATGCGGATGACGTTGCCGAAAGCCACGCCTCGATACCAGCCGTCCGTGTGCCGCCAGCGGAATGCCTGCCCGCTGAAAAGGGTACTCTCCAGGTCCAGGGGGGAGTCCAAGCCGACCCAGTAATGGGCTCCTCCCTCCGCCTCCGTCATGCCTCCAGCCACCGCTGTATTTCCGAGCCGATGCCGTCGAGCCGGCATCGTTTCAGGGTGACGGGAGGCAGCGAATCGCGGAATACCTGTCCGTAGCGGCGCGATGTGATGCGCCTGTCCAGGATCACTACCACTCCCCGGTCCGTCTTGCTGCGAATGAGGCGTCCGAACCCCTGCCTGAGTCGCAGCACCGCCTGCGGCACGGCGTACTCATAGAACGGGTCCTCGTACAGCTCCGACCTGGCCTCGTACACCGGGTCAGTCGGCACGCTGAAAGGCAGCCTAGCCACAAGCAGCACCTGCAGGGCATTGCCCGCGAGATCGACCCCCTCCCAGAAGCTGGAGGTGCCCAGAAGAACCGACTTGGGCTCCTCCATGAACGTCCGCAGCAGTTGGTGTGGCGTCCCGTCGGTGCCCTGGGCCAGTACCTTGAATCCGCCGCTCTGCAGCCGCCCGCGGACGGCCCGCGACGTCGAGTTGAGTGACGAGTAGGACGTGAACAGGGCCATCGTCCTTCCGCCGGCCGCTTCGACCGCGTTGACCACGGCCTCGTCCACCGCCGACTGATGCTCCCATATCCCCGGCTCCGCTATGTCCTGCGGAACGCAAAGAATCGCCGCCTTCGGGTAGTCGAAGGGCGACCCCAAGAGCAGCCTGTCTGAGTCGCTGAAGCCAGTGCGCTCCGTGATGTGGTCGAAGGAACCGCCCACGCTGAGAGTAGCGCCGGTGAACACGATCGACGACTTCTGCGAGTACAGGAGTTTCTCCAGTTGCTCCCCAACATCCAGGGGCGCACCGTGAAGGACGATGTCGTCGGTATTGGGCGAGCGGCTCAGCCAGTATATGCCGTCGTCCTTGGGCTCCGGCACGAACTCCCGCAGCCGGCCCCGGAGATCCGAGGTAGCCTGCCTCAGACCGTCAAGCTCCATCAGCAGGCTGTCATAGTCCAGTACCTGAGCGTCCTCCAGCCCTTCCAAGGCCGTGCCCAGGCCTTCGAGCTCGGACCGGAGACGCGCCAAGCCAACGTCGACGTTCTCCCACTGCGTCTCGACGCTGGACCAGTCCGGTTGGCTTCTCGTGGACTGCGTGACCCTCAGCTGCGAGTCCTGGCCTCCGTCACTGTCGATGAAGCCGCCCAATACGCCGAACAGCCGGGCTGCGGAGTCTCTGATCGAGGGCACCATGCCGGCGATGCCTGCGGCGGCGGCCTCGACGGTCTCCCGGCGCGACTGGGCCGCTTGCGAGCCGCGCAAAGCGGCTACCGCCCTTCCGAGCAGCCCGCGGTCGCCTCCGATATCCTCGAAGTGGTCGTCGAACGTGCGGCGGCCAACCTCAAATCCCAACTGCTTCGTTGCCTCATCCTCAAGGTGTTGGGCCTCGTCCACGATAAGGACGTCATAGCTCGGGATCAGGGTCCTTCCCACCACGAGATCTGTTAGCAGCAGGGCATGGTTCACGATCACCAAATGCGCCGCCGCCGCCCTGTCGCGGGACGCCCTCAGGAAACACGCGCCCTGGACTCCCCCACAGTCGCGGGCGCCCTGGGCCGACATCCTGTCCCAGGGAGACCGTGGCCCTCGTCCGGACAGGTTGATCTCAGAGCGGTCGCCCGTGGAGCTGTCGCGCAGCCATACCAGTACCTTGGAGAGCGCCCGGGCCTCGTCGTCCGTCAGGCTGGGGCTCGACCGCATATGCGCCCACCGGTTCAGGCAAAGGTAGTTGGCACGCCCCTTGAGCAGCGAGTACCTGAACTCCCCCGGCTCGACGGTGGACACCGCCTTCGCCGCAACAGGAACGTCCTTGCCGAGGAGCTGCTCCTGCAGATTGATGGTGTTCGTCGAGATGACGACGCGCTTGTTGTTCCTAATGGCGTACAACGCCGCCGGCAGCAGGTAGGCCAGGGACTTCCCCACGCCCGTACCCGCCTCGACTATCAGGCGCTTGCCGTCGCTGATCGCCTCGGCGACGGCCTTGGTCATGGTGACCTGTTCCTCGCGTAGCTCGAACCCGTCCATGCTGGACGAAAGCGGCCCCCCGGCCTCGAGCAGCCCCGCCACCTCTTCCGGGTCCACCCCATTCGGGGTGCGGTTGGGACGCAGCGCGGGGGAATGCCTGAGCCGCTTGCGCACCGCCCCGACGTCAAACCCCATAGCGCCGACACCAGACGGCTCCGAAGTCCCGGCGGCGGCCATGCTCAGCTCCAGGCGCCGCAGGAAATACGAGAGCACCCAAGAGGAGCGGGAGGCCATCCGCTCCATCTCTGCCAGCGTCAGCAGGTCCAGCTTGGACGCCAGCCCAACGAGCTTCAGGAAGACGCCGTGGACGGCCTCAGCGTCGCCAAGGGCGCTGTGAGGCTCCGGGTGCGGGACGCCTAGGGCTGCGGCCACCCTGGAAAGGCCGTACTCGCGTTGCCCCGGCATCAAGACGTAGGCCATGTCCCACGTGTCGCATACCGGACCCGGCGGTCTCAGTCCCTTGGCGGCCAGGAAGGACAGATCGAAGGGGATGTTGTGGCCGACCACCGGCGCCGCACCGATGAACCCAGACAGCTCGCTCGCAATGGACGAAAACGGGGGCGCCCCGTCGACGTCCCGCTGGCTGATGCCGGTGTACCCCGTGATGAAGCTGCTCAGGGAGCGGTCTGGGTTGACGTACGACCGGAAGGTGTCCAGCACATCTTCGCCCTGAAACTTGACCGCGCCAACCTCGATGATCTCGTCGCTCTCCGGGTCGAGTCCTGTGGTCTCAAGGTCCAGCGCCACCCACACGTCATCCATCGGCGACGGTTGGATCTCTGGACCGGGGAACACGGCTTGTGTTTCCAAAGGAGTCATCGTGAATAGAAGAGATGTGCTAACACGCGGCTCGATAGTCTACCACAAGCAGAACTCCTACCCGGCCATGTGCGGCACAAGCCATCCGAAAATGCCAGCAAAGCAGAGTGCTAGCGCAACGAAGCCGGCCACCACCCTCCTGAGCAGCGCCACGAACGGCGCGATCGCAGCGACAGACCCGACCACGACCAGAGCGGTAAACAGCAAGTTCGGGCTGCCGGCGCCCGTCGCCGAAGCCGCCTCCGTACTCGCCCAGTACAGGATGCCCATCATACCGCCCAATAACGCCCAGATCGGGTAACCAAGGATTACGAGGCCCATGGTCATCTGCATTGGGGAGAGCCTCTCCTCCATGGCGGCGAACCAGGGCGACGGCTCCTTTACCAGGAAGAACAACATGAGCGACCCGACGGTCGTCGAGACCAACGCCATCAGAACCCCGCCGAATGTGCCTGCAAGGACGTAGCTCACTCCGCTCCAGCTCCACCATGCCACGGCGATACGAGGTGGGCCTCCCATCGATACCTGTGTCGCAGCACTAGCTGAAGTGCAGTGCCCTGCTCACGCCTGGATATTGGTGTGAACAGGGACGGCCCGCTGCCGGTCAAGTGCACCTCTCTGGCCCCCAGCGCGTACAGGGTATCCAGATACTCCCGTATGCCGGGGTATGCCTCCTCCGCAACGTCGTCGAAGGTGTTGAACAAGAGCTGGGGAGGCACGTCTCCACCCCCTCTGATACGGGCCTCCAGCTTGCGGGTCAGGTGGCCGGCGGTGTAGCTGGACGGGGGCAGCGCCGAGTAGAGCGACGCTGTCTTTTTGGGCACCTCTATGGCCGGAGTGACTATCAGCAACCATTGGAGGTTGATCCCCGGCAGCGGGCGCACGCGTTCTCCCCTCCCCTGTACCATGGCCGTACCGCCCCGAAGGAAGAAGGGCACGTCGGAGCCCAGAGACGCTGCCAGCGGGGTCAGGTCGCCGACCGACATGCCGAGTCCCCAAAGCCTGCTCAGGCCTAGCAGCGCCGCGGCTGCGTCGCTACTGCCGCCGCCGAGACCCGCGGCAACGGGGATTGCCTTCCGCAGCTCGATGTGGACCCCGTCTCGGACGCCAGCCACCGTACGCAGCGCGGCGGCGGCCCTCAGCACGAGGTTGTCCGGCGTCCCCAGCCCGGGCCGGTCGCACTCCAACGTCACGCCGTCCGCTGGCGTCAGCTCCAAGACGTCATGAAGATCGACAGTTTGCATGACGCTGACGATCTCGTGGTACCCGTCTGGACGGCGTCCCAAGACCTCCAGCGTGAGGTTGACCTTCGCATAGGCGTTGACAGTCAGCGATTTCTGAGTGCTCACCGCTCCGGCGCCACCTCCTCTAAGACTTTGCCACTGGCCTCGGGCAGACCGTAGAGCACTAGCAGGGGGCTGGCAAGCATCAGGACAGAGAGCAGACTGATCGCCGTCCACTGGGAGCCTACCACGCCGTAGAGCGCGCTGTGAGCCGCCAGTCCCAGCGATGTGCCCAGCGTGCCGCCAATCGTCCGTGCCCCCGAGACCGTCGACCGGTACGAGGTCGGGAATATCTCGGCGCCGATTGCCAGCATCGTCACGCTCACGCCGAGGGCGGCCAGCGCCATTACTACCCACAGCACCGCCAGCACAGCCACACCCGACGCGCTGTAGAAAGCGATGATCGCCACGGGCAGAGCGGCTCCGCAGGTGGCAAGCACCCGTTTGCGGCCGGCACGATCGCCCAGAATCCCGATCACAGTGCTTGCGAACAACCCACCCACACCCGCGACCGTAAGAAGGACCGAGACCTGCCACGGCTGCCAGCCATGTGCCTCCTGCAGGTAGCTCGGGTCTAGGAAGAACGCCGCGCCTCCCGCGAAGTTAAACAGGAAGACGAGACCGGCCACAACGGCCAGCCGCTCTGGATAATCGCTGGCCAGTCTTGCGACGGGCCTCAGCGTTGCCCAGAACTCGCCATTCCGCTCCATCAACTGCCGTTGCGCGAAGCGTTCGGTCTCAGGCATCCTCCGCCTCAGCCACGCGATGAAGAGCAGCGGGGCGAGGCCGACTATGTAGAGCGCCCTCCACCCGAACGGGAGTATGTCTATCGTGGCGAAGAGCAGCGCGGCCAGGCCGCCGCCCAGCGTCGACAGGGCCAGCAGGGCTCCGATTCCCCACCCTCGCTGAGCGGCGGGGAACTCCTCGGCTATTATCACCACCGCGAGCAGTACCTCGGCGGTAATGAACGCCCTAGCCAGGAACTGAAGGACGACGAAGGCGCCGGGGGAAGGGGCGAAGGCCGTGGCTCCAGTCAGCAGGGTGTAGCCGAGCACAACGGCGATGAGGACGTTCCTGCGTCCCCAGCGGTCCGCCGCCAGCGTGAGAGTGAAGGACAGCAAGGCGCCGAGCTGTATAACCGCGGCATGGTTGCTGATCTGCCCCTCGGAGATGCCCAAGCCCTCGCGGATGTGCGGGAGCGCGAGTTGAAGTACGCCAAGGTCGTACCGGTCGAAGACCGACGCGGCAGCCAGCAGTAGCAGGATATGCCATTGCCGTTGGGTCAGAGCCGGAGGCCTGATCAGAAACGGCGCCCATGTCAGCCACCTCGGCCGGTATGGCCTCGAGGCGTCAGGCAGTGGTAGGGTGTGCGGGCTCCCTATTTCGATACCCCTGCGCAAGCCGATTGCCCAAAGGGGAGATCCGCCAGCCTCAATGAGGCGCGGTACAAGCGGCCCCACTCCTCGATTGTCAAGGTCTGCGCGCGGCGTTTGGGCTCGATACCTGCCGCCAACAGCACGGCGTCGACCGCCTCCGGGCCCGCTTGCAGACCCAAGCTCAAGGAGTTGCGTATCTGCTTTCGAGGCGCGCTGAAACCGGCCCTGACCAGCCGGAAGAATCCCTCGCCGACCTCTGGCGACGCCGGCTCCGGGTACACGTCGATGCGAACAACTGCCGAAGTTACGCCAGGCATTGGCCTGAATGCCCTCGGCGGCGCTCCGCACACGATGCGCGGCCTGCCGTATACCTGCACCGCCACAGAGAGAAGGCCCATCCTGCCTGGCTGCGCGGCGACGACCTCTGCCACCTCCCGTTGAAGCATAACCACCATCACACTGGGCTTCCGCTCTCCCTCCAGGAAACGCCGAAGGATGGGGTTGGCCGCATAGTATGGCAGGTTCGCGACAACCTTGTAGTCTGATCGTCCCACAAGGGCGCCTATGTCCACGTCTCTTGCGTCGGCGGCGACGACCTCGAGGTTGGCATGGTCAGGGTAGGCACGCGATAGCCGCTCGGCCAGCGCCTCGTCGAGCTCGACGGCGACGACCCTGCCGACCCGCCGCACCAGGGAACTCGTCAGGAACCCGCGCCCAGGCCCGATCTCCACGACCACGTCGTCGGGAGCGAGATCGGCAGCCGAAAGTATCCGGCGCCGGACACGGGCGTCCACGAGAAAGTGCTGACCAAGGGCCTTGTTTGCCCGGTGCGGCGGCTCGCCGGTGGCAGGCAGCATCATGGCGCCAGCGGACGAAGAAACGCCGCAGGCAACAGTAGCTGCGGACAAGGCCGTGCACCTCCGATTCGATCTGCCCGAGAATGCGTACCAGCAGGAAGCGGCTCAGGCCAGGCTGGCCTGCGGCACCCGGAATATAACTGCTTACCGCTGCTTCCTTCCGGACCTGACGGGGTTCGCAGGATTCCGCCGCGCAGGACCCGGCCCTCAACACCACTGTCGAGCGGTAGAGGCACCCCGGACGAGACCTCCGGGAGGGATTCAGCCCCGCTATAGCGGATTGCGGGTACAGGACACCGCTAACTTCCCGCCTAGCACGGCCTGACTCCATGGTAGGAGACGCAGGCCGCCGGTGTCAACGCGCTGAACCCCTGTTTGGCGATGGCGGAGGGCGGAAGTGTGCCTCCACTAGTCAGGACCACAGCATGAATCAGGACCCACCTGGCACCTTCGGAAGGCGGTAGATACTATACCGCCTTTCTCCGTCCGCGCCGTACTCTTCGACAACTTCCCCGCCGGGATACTTCTCCTGGAGTGTGTTAATCTCCCCCGCATATGGCGGAAGCAGGACATACGTCACCGGCCCCTCTTCGTCGAGCCTCTCCAAAGAGTATTTGCCGAACTCCTTGGAACGGTCTATCCCCGGCGTGTCGGGATAGAGGAAGCGTCTGGTCTCGTAGTCGTACGACCAGCGCCCTGAATAGAAGTAGACTCTCCCCGGATCTTCAAGCTCATGAGTGGCATCCAGCACATCCACAAGGTCTGAAGCGTAGACCCAGTCCATGTGATCTTCCTGTGCGATCCGACCGAAGTACGTCCACACGTTTAGGGTTGCCGCCACTATAAGTATGATCGCTCCTCCGGCGTAGGCTATCGGCTTTCCCTTGTCTCCAAGAAACCGGGCAACCCACTGCCCGCCCGTGACCACTGCCACGCCCGCCAATCCATATGCGAACGGCACCATGATGAGAGTCCGGCGGAACTCTCCCATGTTTTCTCTTCCGAGAAGCAGCACTCCCAACCCGAACACGAATGCAAGAGCCAAGAGAAGGTGGGGGGGGCTGCGCCACTTCGCAACGGCAACAGCTAGCCCGGCGTACGCCAGCAATCCAAGGAGAGGGTCCATGGCGCCTCTGCCCCCCATCCCGTCTACAGAGTCGACCTCTGGGTGCCGCAGTGGCAGGGTCGCTGCGGCCCATGAGCGTCCGGCGAAATACTCAACCCTCTCTCCCAAAGTCTGCGCAGCCTGGAGCTTGGGCTCGCGGAGGACGGATGCGGTACGGAAACGTTGGGAGTATAACTCCGGATCGGAGTAAGCAAAGCGAATCAACGGAAGAGCCACGATAATGAATCCTATGGTGAGGAACGCGGCTCCGACTGCATAGAGCTTCAGCTTGTCCCTCCCAATTAGCAGCACAACACCGAAGAACACGGCGACTACCGCTAGGAACATCAGATAGCCGTTGTACGAATGCGCACCCAAACCCAGAAGAGCTCCGGCAAGGAGCCAAGCCCAGCGCTTCGACGACCTCAGGGCGAGCAGGATGGCCGCCGCGGCCAAGGCGGTCATAAGCGGCATTGAGACCACCAAGAACGCCGCTCTGCTATAGAAGAGGTGCCAATATGAGAAGGTAAGAGCTAGGGTCGCAAACAGCGCCACCCAACGCCCGAAGCCGATTCCAAGCAGGAAGTAGGTGGCTGGGATGGTAGCGACGCCGAACAAGGCCATCGACAGATGCAGAGTGAATATCGTGGGCTTCGACAACGCAAAGACCAGCGCCGTGAAGTAGAGCGGACCAGTCGTCTGCCCTAGGGCGCTGCCAACGTACGGGCCTATCCAGCCCTCCCTGACTATGCGCAGAGCGTCCAACCCAGTCAGCGCCTCGTCTCCGGGCAGCCCGCCCGGCACTTCCGCCACGCGATAGATGCGTAGGACTCCGGCCGCAAGCGTCAGCAGAACCACCACGCCCAGCTCGAACCTGTGTCGACCTGCCCAGTTAACGACATGGCTCCAAGACCAGCGCCATTGGGGCGTTGGCTGATCCCAGACAAGACCAGGGCTGGGCAGCCTGAGGAATCTGCGCCACCCGACGGAAGAAATACGCCGTGCGAGTGCCTGAGCGGCGGCAGACGCCGCAAGGGGCGGTGAACCCTTCGCAGGCACGACGTCAGCCCCAAACGGCTCTGTCTGTCTGACGAACGGCGCGCCGCACGCGTCGCAGAATCCATGGCCTATGGGATTGGGGGTCGAACATGACGCACACACGGCGCCGAATTCAAGGCCGCGTCCGCAGTCACCACAGAATTGTGCCCGAGGCTGGTTCTCGTAGCTACACCAAGGACAGGTCATAGGGCCGAGAGAACGGTCATTGGATTAGGTGGGGCGGCCTTGCGAGATAGATGGTGTAGCCCCGGGCTGAGCCGGAGGCGCTCCCTCCAAGTATGTCGTCCTATCGAAGGGGTTGGGGACGGGAAAGAAAGCCAGGAGCGTGGCCTCACTGGCGCCTACGACAGTAAAGCCGTGCTCCACGTTGGGAGGTATCGCAATTGTGTGCTCAGGACCGACGACCTTGGTTTCGTCCCCGAGTCGTACTTCAAGTTCCCCCTTCAGAATCACGATAAGCTCGTCGTCCTCGTGCTTGTGAAGAGGAGCCCCCGTACCAACTTGAGCTACGGAGTAAGATAGATTCGTGCTCATGCCCGTCTCAGGCTCCACGATGTCCCACTTCCGGTACCCCGACCTCCAGGGCACCTCAGGCACTGACCCGTGGTGAATTATAGGCATTTTCAATGTCCTCGTCTGTTTCTGGGCGCTCATGATAGCATGAGGTTGCCGTTCGGCGGCTTCCCGCCGGGAATCCGAATGCCGCCGACTTTCGTATTCCCGTGAAGTACCGTAGAATCGCCTACGCCGCACGCCCGCATGTGAGAAACACTTAGGACGCAAGCTCTCCCAGCTTGCAGGGAGGGACAGCTTGAATGATGTCGTGACCCTAGAAGGAGACCTTGGCCGCGCCAACGCAGAGGCCCACAAGATCGGCGGCAACATCAGGAAGGTGATCATCGGCAAGGACGACGCGGTGGACCTCGCCGTCATCGGCCTCCTGTGCCAGGGACACGTTCTCATTGAGGACGTGCCCGGAGTGGGCAAGACAATGCTGGCCAGGAGCCTCGCCCGCTCCGCAAGCTGCACCTTCAAGCGAATCCAGTTCACACCCGATCTGCTGCCCACCGACATAACCGGCGTCTCCGTCTTCAATCAGAAGTCGGGAGAGTTTGAATTCAAGCAGGGCCCCATCATCTCCCAGCTAGTGCTGGCCGACGAGATCAACCGGGCCACCCCGAAGACACAGTCCGCCCTTCTGGAATCGATGGAGGAGCGCCAGGTCACCGTGGAGGGGATAACCCACCAGGTGCCGCGGCCGTTCATGGTAATGGCGACCCAGAACCCCATAGAGTACGAGGGCACCTTCCCGCTCCCGGAAGCGCAGCTCGACCGGTTCCTGCTGATGATCTCGCTGGGCTACCCCACGGTCGAGGAGGAGTTGGCGATAGTCGAGAACCAGCGCACGACCCATCCCATAGAGACACTGGAGTCCGTCGTGACGGCAGAGGGCATCGTAGGCATCCAGGAGACAACGAGGCAGGTCTACGTAGACGAGCTGGTCAAGCGGTACGTTGTCGCCATTATAGGGGCGACGAGGTCCCACGAGGACATATCACTGGGCGCGTCGCCCAGGGGTTCGCTGGCACTGTACCGGGGCTCTCAGGCGATGGCCCTGCTACGGGGCAGGGACTTCGTGCTCCCCGACGACGTTAAGGCCCTGGCCGTGCCGGTGCTCAGCCACAGGATCATCATCGCTGCCGCCGCCAGGATGCGCGGTGTGCGCAGCCAGGATATTGTCGGCAGCCTGCTCGAGGAAGTTCCGGTGCCCGGCGCCGAAGCGAGGGCCCACACAGGGGGTTAGGAATCTTCAAAGGCAGCCCAAGGCCCCTCAAGCGCTTCTACCTGCTCCTCGTCCTGATGGGCTTGACGGCTTTTGCCGCCCTGGCGACGGGCTTCTCCCTGTATCACCGGCTCTTCTACCTGCTCGGCATCTTGATCGTCCTCAGCTTCATATGGAACTGGATTAGCCTGCGCTGGCTGACGGTGACGGTCGAGCGCCGAGCGAAACGTGTGCGCGTGGGCGACCGGATCCACGACCTGATCACCGTGACAAACGAGAGTGTTCTGCCGAAGCCCGTCATCGAGGTCGAGGACGTCACCGATCTGCCCGGATACTCCAACGCCATGGCCATGGGCTTCTTCACCAAGGGCTCCAACTCTTGGACAAGCGACGGGCCCGCCCGCAAGCGGGGTGTCTACAGCTTCGGGCCGGTGCGAGTCTCCAACACCGACGCGTTCGGGCTTTTTCAGCGGGACATGTCGTTCGGGAGCAAGCAGGACCTGGTCGTCTACCCAAAGCTCTTCGACGTGCCGGGATTCTCCTTCCCAGCCGCCCACCTTTCCGGGGAGGGGTCGAGCCGAAAGCGGACCCATGACCTGACACCCCACGCCGCCAGCGTCAGGGAGTACGCCTTTGGCGACAGTATGAGCCGGGTCCACTGGAACAGCACGGCGAAGATGGGCAGACTGATGTCCAAGGATTTCGACATGGGCCACTCGTCCGACGTTTGGGTAATCATCGACCTCTCCCGTGACACCCAGGCGGGGGATCTGGACGAGAGTACGGACGAATACGCCGTCTCCATTGGCGCATCCCTGGCTAAGAAACACCTCGACGCCCAGCTTCCCGTCGGCCTCATCGCCTACGGGGACAGGCGCTACTTCCTCTCGGCCGACACAGGGGCAGGCCAGCAGGAGAGGATCATGGAGTTCCTGGCTATGAGCAAGGCCGAGGGCTCCGTGCCGCTCGACCAAGCCCTGGCAAGGGAAGAGGAGTTGTGGGGGTACAATAGCTCGCTCATCGTCATCACCGCGTCCCACCTCAGCGAATGGGTGTCCGCACTCAGGGAGCTGACCCGCCGCAGATCGAGGGCGGCGGTTGCGCTGCTCGACGCGCGGTCGTTTGGGGGAGCCTACGACACGCTGGAGGTCGTGCCCGACCTCTACTCAGCCGGCATACCGCCGTACGTAGTGAGCCAAGGCGACGACATCCGTCTGTCGTTGAGTCGTGTCTACACGACGCCCAGCCTTCAGGTGTCCGAGGAGCTATTTACGGCAGGGGCTGCCACATGAGCACCACCAGCGCAGCGGCCCCGGCGCAGAGTGCCGGGCAGACAGACCCCCTCAAGCGTTTGTCCGCGTTGTTCAAACGCTACACACCCAGCCAGGGCTGGCTTACTCTGGGGCTCCTGCTCCTGTCGGTGGGTACCGTGGCCGAGTCGGTCTCCTCCGTCGAGTGGGTATCGACCCCCGGGCTAGCGGGCGTCCTCCTCCTATCGGTCGTGTCGGCACTCGTCCTAGCGAAGCTCCCACTGCCCGCGCTGCTGCTGCACCCCGTGGCGCTGCTGCTGGGGATGGTAGTCGTCGTGTTCCAGACAACGACCCTAGCCGAGGACCCAAACCTGATCGGGGCGGCCAGGGAGATAGGGGACCGCCTCATCGCCTGGTACAGGGAGGCGGAAGAGGGCGGCGTAAGCGCGGACCTGATGCCCATCTCCATGATAATTCTGGGGCTGACCTGGCTCCTAGGCTACATAAGCTCGTGGTTCGTCTTCAGGAGCAATACGGCGTGGGTAGCTGTAGTGCTCGGCGGACTGACGATAGTCTCGAACCTGAGCTTCCTGCCGGAGGAGTACGGTTGGAAGTTCTTCATTTTCCTGTTCTTTGCGATGCTTCTAATGGCACGGGTCAACGTCGTCCACAGGCAAGACATCTGGCGCCGGGTCGGGACGGCGTTCAGTCCCAGGAGTGGTTGGCAGACCCTGCACGCCGCCGTGTGGGTGAGCATCGGAGTGGTCCTGCTCGCCGCGTTCCTGCCCCTGAAGGTGCTGGTCTCATACGAGTTGGCGACCGTATGGGGAGCAGCCCGTCAGCCGGTCGTGGCCCTGGAGGACGTCTTTGCAAGGCTGACCGCGGGGATACCGTGCCGCAAGAACTTCGGCTGTGAATTCGGAGAGAACCTGCCTTTCACGGGCAAGGTTTCCCTCGGTGAGAATATTATATTCGAGGCGAGCACGGACTACTCATCATACTGGCTGTCCCACACCTATAGCGAATACACGGCGAGCGGCTGGGTATCCGGCGACACTGAGGCCCTGGAATTCGGCCCCGACACCGTGCCCCCTCCACAGGCCGACCTTCAGAAGCGCGTAAGCGTACAGCAGACCATAAGCACCAGAATCGCTACCTCGGAGTTCCTCGCCGGCGGCACCATCGACGCCATGTCCCACCAAGCAACAGCCAAAATGTTGTCGCCGAAGCGTTTCGTTATAGACATGCAGGACTCCACAAATGACGCCCTGCTGCCCGGCGACATCCGTGCCCTCGCCAACGACCTGAGGCAAAGTCTCGTGCCTCCGCCCGATGTCTACTTGGAGGCCTTCATCTCACGGCGGCTGCCCGAAGATCTGGCCCTTATTGACGTCTCCCCAAACGACGTCAGCTCGACTCGATTCGTACAGACCATAACGGTGGAACGCAAGCCGCCTCCGGCCCCCGACATCGTGTCATGGCGGCTGACCGAAGGGCTCCGGGAAAACCAAGTATACTCGATGTCCTCGTTCGTCTCGGTGGCCGACGACGCCGACCTGACGGCCGCCGGTACGGACTACAGCGCCTTCATCAAGGACCACTATCTCCAGATTCCCCTGGGCATGCCCAAGCGTGTGGGAGACCTAGCCAGGGACCTGACCAGGAATGTGAACACCCCATTCGCCAAGGCCCTAGCCATACAGTCCTACCTCAGAGGCCCCACCCTCACCTACTCGCACGACATAGATGCGCCGCCGAGGGGCCGGGACGGTGTGGACTACTTCCTGTTCGATTCCAAGGCCGGCTACAGCGCCTACTTTGCCTCGGCGATGGCCGTCATGCTGCGTACGGTCGGAGTTCCTGCTAGGCTGGCGGTCGGCTACGCGCCGGGCGAGTACGACCCCGAGCTGGGAAGATTGCTAGTCAGGGATTCCGACAGCCACGGGTGGGTGCAGGTCTACTTCCCGCGCTACGGTTGGATCGACTTCGAGCCCACTACCACGTTCCCCGTACCTTCCCGTCTGCTGAACACCGGCGCCGAGCCCGACATCGAGACCCCCGAGCTTATCGACGATCTGGACGGCGAGGAGGATGGGTCCGAGCTGGACCCCTTGGAGCTGACCACCGGGCTGGAGGCGACCGACATCCCGCTAGAATTGGATCGTCTCGGCAGGACGAGGCGGCTACTCGGCCCAGCCCTGATTGGCGCGGGGATAATCGCCCTGATCGTTGCGCTCCTTAGTGTAGCTTGGAGTGGGGTGCTTGCCGGAGCCGCCTCGGTGGAAAGGCTCTACTCAAGATTGAGCCGCATGGGGCGCCTCGCGGGCGTGAAGCTGAAGCCCAGCCAAACACCTCTAGAATACGCCGGCGCCATCGAAAGAGTCCTGCCGGAGGCGGGCCCTGACTCACGCAGGATTGCATGGTCGTTCTCGTCTCACAGGTACGGCCGCAAGGACCCCACCGACGAAGACCAGGAAGAGGCCAACAACGCCTGGAAGCGAATCAGGGTGGGCATTCTGTCGCGCGCCTTCGCTAGGCTCCTGGGCCGCTGATCGGTGAGGGAGGTCTCGCATGATCATCCAATACGACGTGTTCGAGACCGCTTTCGGATGGATGGGGCTGTC
This sequence comes from Dehalococcoidia bacterium, assembly GCA_965262055.1. Classification (GTDB taxonomy): domain Bacteria; phylum Chloroflexota; class Dehalococcoidia; order Lucifugimonadales. The sequence goes on along the minus strand of CBDHEI010000002.1, from coordinate 2,473,868 downwards.
GGTCTCGGAGAATGGACTGTGCCGCTCCACCCTGCCCCGGCGGTCCCCCGACGAGTGCGTGGCTGAGATGGCCATCGAGGACACCGAGGCGTCGGGAGCGGGGCTCCACGATCTGAAGCGGAGGCTGGTCGCCTACTTCGAAGGCGACGAAGTCGATTTTGCCGGTGAGCCGATCGACCTCAAGGGGGCGCCCCGTTTCCACGCGGCCGCCTGGAAGGCATGCCGCTCCATACCGGCGGGGGAGACGCGTTCCTACGGGTGGCTGGCGGCCCAGGCTGGAAGCCCAAGGGCGGTCCGCGCAGCAGGCCAGGCAATGGCCAAGAACAGGCTCCCCATAATAGTCCCATGCCACCGGGTCGTCGCCAGCGACGGGGACCTACGGGGCTTCGGCAGGGGCGCTAGGCAGCTGGACCTCAAGCAGCGCCTGCTCGACTTGGAGGGCGGGCGGCCCTGTCTCGTCTGAACTACTCCGCGCCGTGCGGGCTCGGCTCGTCATCGTCCCCCAGCCCACCGTCGAGTACCTGCCGCGCCTGATCGAGCCAACCGGCGTCGACCATGATCCTGCACGGGTACGCGGTTACGCCCAGGTAGCTTGTCATGGCGTCGCCGGGGCGAATGAGGACGGGGATATCCTCCGCAGCGAGCATCTCCCTCCACATTTCGGCTATGGGAAGCGAGGGGGCCGTGGCGAGCAGTACCCAGCTCATTGTCATGACAGGCCGGCTTGCTTGGACATCTACTAGGTGAGCTCGGTCACATGGGCGTGGCCAGAGGGTCCCAAGACCTCCCGCAGCCCACTCTGGAGCTCTGGGCCCACGTCCGCCCGCACAACAGGCCACTCCAACGTAACGATGCGGCCGCCCGTGAGTATCTCCAAGCTCACCTCGTCCTGGCCCTGATGCTCCATCAATAGGCGCTTCACCTCGTCCAGCAGGTATATGTCGTCCTGCGGAACACCGCTCTCCTCGATCGTCACGACGAGGCGCCTCGGCCCCGGCGGTCCAGCCGACGTTCCGTTCATGTTGACAGCAGCTTCAGAGACTTCCCGGCCGTCCGGCGGCGGTCCATCGTTCAAGACTCCGCCAGCCACGCCTGTATGAGTGGGGCTACCGCCCAACGGCACGTAACTCGGCGACTCCACTCTCGGGCCTTCGCCCGCCCCGTTTGCGGAAACGGCCTCGGGAAGACGGTTTTCCTCCTCCTTCTGCGGTACGACGACAGCCTCCGGCGAGGCGGACTCCACCTTTTCGGGTGCGGCCCCAGGCGTGGCGGCCTCCGGAGGGGCGGGCTGCCCAGATGCGGATCCGTCGGTGCCGTCGGACAGATCGACCTCCTTGGCACTAAGGCAGGAGATGCTGACGCGGTCCTCACGCGCCCTCACGGAGCCGACAATGGACACCAGCGCGCCCGGCGTCCACAGGTCCTGGGTCTGTTGGAGCACGTTGTCCCAAGCAAAGACGTCGATGCTGCCGTTGAAGAGGTTCAGTTTCACTATCGCGTAGGGCTTCTGGTTCCTGGTGACCCTCTCGGTCACCGATGCCACCTCCCCGTGGAGGACGATTCTCTTGCCATCCATTTCGGGGACAATGTCACGACGCGAGAGAACGACGTCGGACCCCGCCTGTGCCGAAAGGTCCAGCAGCGAGCTCCCCGATAGCCCCACCCCAAGCAACTCCTTCTCCCACTCCATCTTCTCCCGGGCCGTCGCGGTCTCGTCGGGGAGTTCAATAGCGGCCAGCGGAGTGGGAACAGAGTTACCGAAGAGGTCGAACATCGAACTCTGGTTCGACTCTCTGAGCCTCGCTTCGCTCTGGGCAAGCGACAGCATCCTGTCCGCGGCCGCCATCAACGCGGCCCTGTCTCCCAGCTCGTCCAGGGCCCCGGCGCGGATTAGGCTCTCCAAAGCCTTGCGGTTTACGGCGTTCAGGTCGGCATTGCGGCATAGGTGCTCGATGGAGGTGAACCGCCCCGACTCCCGCCTCGACTCGATGATGGGCAGTACAGCCGCTTCTCCCACGTTCTTGATAGACGACAGCCCGACCCTCAGCGCGGTGGCGCCTTCGGGCCCCTTCTCTATCGAGTACGCTGTCTCGCTCCGATTGACGCTGGGGCCGAGCACCTGGATGTTCAACCGACGGCACTCCAGGACCATGGTAGGCATCTTGTCCAGGTTGTCCGCGTTCGCGTTCATCAGGCAGGCCATGTACTCCGCCGGGTAGTTGGCCTTCAGGTAGGCCGTCCAGTACGAGATCAGACCATAGCTGTAGGCGTGGGCCTTGTTGAAAGCATACCCCGCGAACGGCTCGACGAGCGCGAACATCTCCTCAGCGAGCTCCTTCGTGTGCCCCTGGCGAAGGGCCCCTGCTATGAACTTCTCTTTCTCCTCGGCCATGATGGACGGGATCTTCTTGCCCATGGCCTTGCGGACGATATCGGCCTCTCCAAGAGAGTACCCCGCGAAGGCGCGCGTGATCAGCAGTACCTGGTCCTGGAAGACGATAACGCCATAGGTCTCTTCCAGTATGTCCCTGAGCTTGGGGTGTGGGTACCGCACGTCCTCCCGCCCGTACTTTGCCCTGATGAAGGTGCCTATGTGCTCCATGGGCCCCGGCCGGTACAGGGCGATCATTGCCGCCACATCCCCCAGCGAGCTGGGCTTGAGCTCCTGGATGTACCGAGTCATGCCCGCGCCCTCCAGCTGGAACACTCCCACCGTTTCTCCCTTGGAGAGCATCTCGAATGTCCGAGCATCGTCGAGCGGGATGTCGCTCAGAGAGAGGGCCACGTCTCGGGTCTCGCCGATGAGCTCCAGGGCCTTGGCAAGGATCGTCAGGTTGACGAGACCCAGAAAGTCGATCTTGAGAAGCCCTAGCTCGGCTATTGGGTCCATCGCGTACTGCGTGGTCGCCATGCCCTGTTCGTCGCCCTTAGCAGGCCTCTGGAGAGGGACGTAGGTGTCCAGCGGCTCCTCTGAGATGACCACACCCGCCGCGTGCGTACTGGAGTGGCGCGTGACCCCCTCCAGCCCTCTGGCGGTGTCCATCAGCTTCTTCACGCCCTCGTCCGCCTCGTACATCTCCCGCAACTCCGTACTCTCATCGAGGGCATCGTCGAGGGTGATGTGGAGCCTTGTAGGCACCTGCTTCGCGATCCGGTCCACGACGTCGTACGGCATTGCAAGAGCCCGCCCGGTGTCGCGAATCGCGGCCCGCGCGCCAAGCGTACCGAAGGTGATTATCTGGGCGACGTGGTCGCGGCCGTACTTGGAGACTACGTAGTTGAGTACCTCCTCGCGCCGGTCGTCCTGGAAGTCCATGTCGATGTCGGGCATCTCCTTGCGCTCGATGTTCAGGAAACGCTCGAACACAAGCCCGTAGTCCAATGGATTGATATCCGTCACATCCAGGCAGTACAGCACCAAGCTGGCGGCGGCGCTGCCCCTGACGGCCAGGTAAATCCCGCGCTCCCTCACGAACTTAGCGATGTCCCAGACGACGAGGAAGTAGTTGGCATATCGAGTCTGCCTTATCACCTCCAACTCCGATGCGAGCCTCTGCCGATGCTCCTCACTCACACTGCCAATTCTGCGGCGCAGACCCTCCTCGCACAGCCTGGACAAGAAGGCGTCCGGAATGAGTCCGTCCGGCACCGGGAACTCCGGCATGTGCACCTGTGAGAAATCGAGCTCGAGGTTGCACATCTCGGCGATGCGCTCGGTGGCTTCCAGCGCTTGAGGGGTCTCCGGGAACAGCGCCCGCATCTCCTCCTCGCTCTTTAGGTAGTAGGACGGCTCCTCCATCCGAAGGCGGCCAGCGTCCTCGATGGTGGTATTGGTGTGGATGCAGACCAGGACATCCTGAAGGTAGGCATCGGCCTCGTTGACGTAGTGCGAGTCGTTGGTGGCGACGACGGGAATCCCAAGCTCTCGGTGGAGCTCCATCAAACCTCTGTTGACCGCCGGCAGCTGCTCCACCCCGCCGTGCTGCATCAACTCGAGGTGGTAGTCGGGGAAGACTTCCCTGTACCACTGAGCAGACCTTCGGGCCTCGTCCATCCGCCCCTCGTATATCAGCTTGGGAACTTCCCCGCTCGGACAGCCGGAGAGCACAATGAGCCCCTCGCTATGCCGCTCGAAGATCTCCCTGTCGACGCGCGGCTTGTAGTAGAAGCCCTCGAGATGCGACGCGGTGACCAGCTTGACGAGGTTGCCGTAGCCCCGCAGGTCCTTCGCCAAGACCGTGATGTGGAAGGGGCTCTTCTCGTTCGGGAGCCGGTCGCGGCGGCTTCCGGGAGCGACGTACATCTCACAGCCGATGATCGGCTTGATCCCAGCCTTCTTGGCTGCCTGGTAGAAGTCGATGGCACCATACAGACCGCCGTGGTCGGTGATCGCCAGGCTCTTCATACCAAGCTCGCCGGCCCGGTCAATCAGCGGGTCGATCCTGCTGAGGCCGTCCAGGAGGCTGTATTCGGTGTGTACGTGGAGATGAGTGAACAAGGTTCTGCTATGCCATTCGCCGGAGACTGTCAGACGAGCGCTGAGCGGTTCCCACCCGCCGGTGCGCCGGGAGCTCACCCCGAAGGTGCCGGGCAGCCATTATAGCAGCGGGTACAGTGAAGGGGTTCAAGGTTGTGGCGGCAGAATCCTGGAGCAATTTTCCGGGAAGGAATGCGCCCTATGCGGTGTCTCCCGTTGGCTCAGCCACAACAGGATGGGGCCTAATGAAAGGCGGCCCCGGGGAAACCCCGGGGCCGCCTTCTTCGCCATGTTGCGATGGCGGGCGGGCATTGACATGCCCGCCCGCCGGAGCCGTCTAGTAGTCCATCGGGGGCGCGGCCGGCATGGGCGGCTGCTCCTCCTTGATGTCGGTGATGAGCGACTCGGTGGTGAGCACCATGGACGCCACACTGGCGGCGTTCTCGATGGCGGATCGCGTCACCTTTGCCGGGTCAATGATCCCGCGCTCCAGCAGGTGGGTGAACTCCCCAACCTCGGCGTCGTAGCCCCAGTCGCCCTCGGACTTCTGGCTCTCGGCGAGGATGACCTCGCCGGACACGCCAGTGTTCTCCGAGATAAGCTTTAGTGGGCGCTCCAGCGCCTTCTTCATGATCTGGACGCCGGTACCCTCGTCACCGCTGAGGTCGAGGCAGTCAAGAACGGCGCCCGCCCTTATCAGCGCAAGGCCTCCGCCCGGAACGATGCCCTCTTCAACCGCGGCCCGCGTGGCCGACAGCGCGTCCTCGACCCGCTGCTTCTTCTCCTTGAGCTCGATCTCGGTGGCCGCACCTACCTTGACGATGGCGACGCCGCCCGACAACTTGGCGAGACGCTCCTGGAGCTTCTCCCCGTCGTAGTCCGAGGTCGTCTCTTCGATCTGGGCCTTGATCTGCTTGATCCGTCCCTGGATGTCGTCCTCGGAGCCACGGCCCTCTACGAAGGTCGTCTCATCCTTGGAGGCCACGATTCGGCGGCAGCGGCCAAGGTCGTCAACCGTAACGGAGTCGAGCTTCCTGCCGACCTCCTCGCTGATCACCACGCCGCCGGTCAGGATGGCCAGGTCCTCGAGCATCGCCTTCCGGCGGTCGCCAAACCCCGGGGCCTTCAATGCGAGGCAGTTCAGCGTGCCGCGCAGCTTGTTGACCACCAGGGTCGCGAGGGCCTCGCCCTCGATGTCCTCAGCCACGACGACCACGTTCTTGCCCACCTGCAGGATCTTCTCCAGCGCGGGGAGCAGGTCGGCGACAGCCGACAGCTTCTTGTCGGTGATCAGGATGTAGGGCTCTTCGATGTCCGTCTCCATCCTGTCCTGGTTGGTGATGAAGTACGGGGAGATGTAACCCCTGTCTATCTGCATCCCCTCCACGAACTCCTGCTCGTAGCCGAGACCCTTCGACTCCTCGACTGTGATGACGCCGTCCTTGCCGACTTTCTCCATCACCTCGGCGATGAGCTGGCCCATCTCCTCGTCGTGAGCGGAAAGGGAGGCCACCTGGGCGATCTGGTTCTTTCCGGAGACGGAGGTCGCCATATTCCCGACCTCGTTCCGGAGGGCGACGACGGCCGCGTCCACGCCGCGCTTGATGGCCATGGGATTGGCGCCGGCGGCGATGTTGCGGAAGCCCTCGTGGATGATGGCCTGCGAAAGCACCGTGGCGGTAGTGGTCCCGTCGCCCGCCACATCGTTGGTCTTGCTCGCGGCCTCCTTCAGGAGTTGCGCCCCCATGTTCTCGTAGGGGTCCTCCAGCTCAATCTCCTTGACGATCGTGACGCCGTCGCTGCACACCTGGGGCGGCCCGAACTTCTTGTCCAGCACTACGTTGCGCCCCTTGGGACCGAGCGTCACACCGACGGTGTCGGTCATGATGTCGATTCCCCGCTTCATCGCGGCTCGGGCTTCCACACCGAACGATAACTGCTTTGGCATAACTGTTTCCTCCTAGATGTCTGGTTGCTGCTCTACTTCTTGAACAGGATGTCGTCTTCGCGCACCACGAGGTACTCTACGTCTCCCTCGCGGTACTCGGTGCCGGCGTACTTCGAGTAGACGACCGTGTCTCCGACGCACACCTCCATCGGCACCCGCGTCGAGCCGTCGTCGGACAGCTTGCCCGGGCCGACTGCGACCACCGTACCCAGCTGCGGCTTCTCCTTGGCGGTGTCGGGGATATAGATCCCGCCCGCGCTCACCTGCTCGTCCTCTTCGTTCGGCTCGATCACGACCCGGTTACCTAACGGCATGAAATCAACCTTCGTCTGCGTCGCCATTGCATCCTCCTGCTGAATTGTCCAGTTTCGTATGGCGTTACTTGACCCGCCAGTCCCATGCCCACGTTTGCCGTGCGCCCAAGCCTGCCGGGCCTCATTAGCAGTCACCGCCTCCGACTGCTAATGCTCATAATAGCGGGCATCCATCGGCTTGTCAATTCCAGTATCGGGGAATGGGTCCCCCTCCCGCCGCGCTTCGGGGGTGCTGCTTGGTGAACCCGGGGGGCTTACCCAAAAAGTGTTTCAAACTGTTCCATAGCGCCTCTTTTCCTATCTGAGCCCTGGACAGCTTGGAGCGAGATTGGAACGCTTCCGATATACGAATGGACGCCAAAGATGGGCTTTCGACACGAAATGGGACAGGGCCTAGGTGGCTCTTTGGATAAGCGGGGCGACGGGCTATCGGCGTGTGGTCGGAACTGTGCATGGAGGCATAGTAGCACGTGCGTTCTTTGCAATCAAGAGACGAATCTCCCCCGGCGAGCACGGCGTCTAGGTCTGTCGAGGAGAGGCCGATGGCGGCTTGCCAAGGCCAAACCCGTGCCGAGCCTACTCCGCGGAGGCACCGATCCTAGCGCGCGGTACAGGAAACACGATCGGCGTCTTCATTGCCTTCCCGTCCTGGGCGCGAGAAGTAGAGCGAGCAGGCTGTCTCCACTGTGTTTTGCGGTGTTCTTGAATACCAGAGTCATGGGGTGATCGTAAGTGATTATGTCATTGTCGGCGTAGCCCAGGTCCAGTGTCAGCAGGTCGCCCCTCTGCTCAAGCGACGGTGGCCGCGCCAGTCCAGCTCTTCTGAAGGGGTCGTTAGCTAGGGTCACTCCCAGCAGACGCGGGTCAGATTGGAAGGAGCGTTCGAGTTCGTAGCCGAGATCACCCGAGAATAGTAATCTGTAGTAGCTGCTGCTGAGGGGATAACGCCCAGGGATTCGAGCGATTGCGCCATAAGTCCGATTGCTGTAGAAGACCAAGTACTCGGCTCCCTCCAGGTTCGAGGCCAGAGTCTCCATCTTGGCTGCCGAGTCACCCTCGAACATGGGAAGCTGGATCACCCTGTACCGTCCCAGGTTGGGTATGCCTTCGTCCCAATGATTGTCCGTAAGAATCACGGCGCCCTCGGGAACCGTTGCATTGATCCACTCGGATGCCTGCACCGCCGGGTGAGGCTTGGTGTAGATGGCCTCGAAGGCTACGCCATAGAGCACTGTTGCCGCCACTACTACGGCTAGTCCAACCCGTCCCACAATAGCGAGACGACGCCGATTCGTCTTTAGCCACTCGATCCCCCTTGTTCCCAGGCCTGCCCCAAGTAGGATGAGTATCGGCATGAGCGGGAAAGTATAACGAACGAATTTCACCTCTGCGGATGCCACTAGGACCAATAGGGGCACGGCCCATAGCAGGAGTAGCACCTCTCCTAGCCTTGGCCTCCGAGCATTCGTGAAGATAGCTAGCGCGAAGCAGCCCCAACCCAAGAGCCCCAGCGGGACTCCAAGACCCCATATGGTTGTTTGCCGTATCTCGTAGATGAGATTGGGCGCACCCACGTACTGTACCGTGTATGGAACACTACCTGCGTTCCGTACGATTTCCAGCTCACGCAGTATCCAGTCCAGGAATTCGGGAAAGCCCAACAGCGCGTAGGGTGTCCATAGCAGGTACACGGCCACCGAGACCGCGAAACCCGAGAGCGCTCTCATGCCCACGCTCTCCAGGACAGTGGCCCTCTCTTCCGGGTCGGCGCCCGTGCAGGCGCGGAAGAAGACATAACCATACGTGACAGCCAGGGGGATCACGATGGGCAGCGCGCTGACCTTGGTGGCTAGGGCCAAGCCCACAAAGACCCCCAATATCACGGAGTCCCTGAGCCTGCCCAAATCGACAACTCGAAGCATCCCCCAAATGGCGGCCAACACGAAGAGGTTGGTGAGAGGCTCGGGCCTGTAGAAGTGACTGTGTTGGATGTGGATCACAGCGAACGTCAGTAGTGTCGCGGCAAGCAGCCCGGCCCCCCTATTGAACAGCCGCTTGCCCAGCAAATAGACCATTGCTATCGTGGCGGTATCGGCAATAGCTGAAAGCGCCCTACCTGCTAGCGCCAGATCCTCCATACTCATGCTCACCACCGGCGCCAACAGCAGTTTGATTCCCAGTAGAAGGTAGATGATCATCGTGCCCAGCGGGAACCAGTGAGGATTCAACGGGCTCTTTCTCGCCTGCAAGAACTCGATGGGACTGGGAATTCCGGCCTCGGTGTCCCTGAAAGACTCATCCCGCTTACAGTCCTCGAAGCCCGGGGCCTCGGTGAGGAGCCGATGCATACACTCCACACGCATGTATATCGACCGTTCGTCAGGGTGGAAGAAGTTACCTTGGTCCCAGGTGATTCCGTATAGGCGGAGCCCGAGGCCCACAACCAATAAGAAGACAAGCAAGGGGGGAGTCAGCCACCGCCCTCGCCCCTCGCCCAAGATCCAGACATACGCACGGCGTAGCCACTGTGAGAACTCTATCGTGGCTACAAAGCCTCGGGCGTCCCGTACGGCCCCCACAACCTCTTCTTCCATGGTCGAGGCGGCAGGGTCATTGCTACTGCTCATGGATTGTTCCTACCAACCACAGCTCGATGACCCCATTGCAGTGGGCTCCATGTGTCTGGCCTCTACGGGACCTCACCTACCAACAGGAGCGCCGGGAAGCCGTCCCTCGTCCCGTCCAGCTTCATCGCGGTCGTAGGCTCTTGCGAACCCGACCAGAATGCCAGGTTCATATCCGCAAGTGACAGAATCCTTACGAACTCCTGGTCATTGAAGCGGATTATGACTACCGCGGTCCTGTTCCCACCAACCCAGCTTCGCCCGCTGCCGGGAGGGAAAAGAACATTCGGATTTATAGACAAGGCTCCATCGCCGGAGGTAACACCGCCGATCGTAGGTGTCTCGCTAAACTCGACATGGCCCCTTGGAAGCGCTCTGGGACCTGGGACCACGCGCCGGGCCACGACTCTCTCACCGGAGGCACCGAAGCCTGGTCCGTCCCAGAATGTAACGTCTAGTCCATTGGAGCCTCTGTCCACCGTCCACAGGTCCTCGGTACGGAACTCACGCGGTCCATCCTGCGCCTCGGGACACTCAGGGCACTTGTAGCTCAACATGAACCGTTGGCCGCCGTATATATCGGAACTGTCGAGGTCTATGAGGACCGGGTACCGCCTCCCCGTCACGAGAAAGATGGTGTCGGTGGGATGCTGACCATGTCTGAAATCGTCGACCAGCTCGCTGTCCCCCACCACGACCCGCACGTTGCCCAGGCTGTAGGTGAAGAAGGTATACCGGCCAGTGGAGGGAGGAACGAACCACCCCTCCCAGCGCGCTGAGAAGGGTACCGGTAGACCCGGAGGGACCATCGCTTCTTCCGGCAGGGGCACCAGGGAGTGCAGATCGATCTTGGCATCCGGGACCGCTTTACCGTCCCCGTCAGCCACTATGAGCCGGACCCGGTCCGGCTGCTCAAACTCGACCCACTCCCACACGTCCCTGGTCTCGTATGAGTCCCAGTAGTTCCCGAATCCATGCGGGATTCCGCCACCACCCCCTCCGCTAATGGCCCCGATCCTGGAAGGAACATCCCGATTCGGAATAGGCCGAAAGCGATGGGCCATGGTGTATGCCGCATACTTGGACAGCCCCAGGGAATAGTCCCCATTCTGCATAACGCCAAATACTTCCTGTCTGTCACCAATGAATTCGGTCGCCGGCGGGACCGCCAACGTCCCATCGGTCAATGTCATGGACACGGAGCCCGGAACGAACACATACTCCCCGTATATCTCGCGCTCGTGACGTAGGGCCATGTGGTGACCCAATTCGTGAATCAACGGGTTCTCAACGGTGCGAAAATGAGGATTGTAGTGCCCCAGCCATGTCCAAAATCCTTGGGGACCAATTGTACGGCACGCTGGAGGGAAATGGGCCTGGTCGAAAGTAGCTTGGAATCCCCACACCAAGTCCAGATCACCCCATTCCCCTACTGGGTCTAGACCCGAATTGTTGGACCTCATCCTCTCCTCCGGCTCCACTGGCACAGCCTGCAGGGCCACTCTCGGCAAGCTGTGTCGCACACTGTCGAAGTAGTCGTCCTCCGCCTTCCGGAAGTACTCGTTCATCTGCTCCACCTGCCGCTGCGCCCACGACTCGGCACCGAACACCTCGGGCCGGTGCGGAGGACTTGAAGGGTCGCGGGTGAACCAGTAGAACCGACCAACACCCCTGTCCCCATTCATCGCCGAGCTCATCCAGTCGTAGAAGGACTCTTCGAAGGCCAACCCAACAAGAAGGGCGTTGGTGAATATCTCCACCGAATTGTTCACCGGCGTCCATTCGGAGATCTTCTTCCCGGGGTCGACCTCAAAGGTGAGCCGGTTGGGGCCGTCCTCCCAGAACCAGCCCACCTTGAACGCTGCCACAGCATTGGGTGGAAGAGACAGTTCATAGGCCTCGGTGAAATCGAACAGCACATCTCCCGAGGGTGACAACATCTCCCAATTCACCGATATCTCGGAGGCCGACTCGCTCGTATCCACTCCTCCGCGGTTGGCGACGTAGGCAGTGTAAGTTACGAACTCTCCGACGTCCGGGAAGGTCTTGGCCTGGCGGTAGCCATACACCGGCTCGCGCGACACGTAGAGCACGTCCAGGTCCACCGTGTCGTCGATGCCCGAGTCCTCCCTCAGCCGCAGCGGAGGCACGGCTCTTCGACAAGCAGGTGAATCATACGAGAGCTGCGCTGTTCTGTCGGGCGGCCGTCCGCTTACTACGTCAACCTCGGCGAAGACGAAGGGACCTGCAGGAAGTGGAGTTGGCGTGGGCGTGGGTGTCGGCTCCACCGTTTGGGTTAGAGAGACGACTAGCTCACCCGTATTGTCCCAGACACCGACTTCTCCGGTTCCGAACTTAAGAGGCCCGACATAGGACCCCAGATTGATGGTGACTTCGTAGGTGTGATCGTCGCTTAGGTCAGGGCATCCGTCGGGCATCAAGCTGGCAAGTGGACGCGGAGACCCCTGTCCTGAGAGCCAGACGCGCATCACGAACTCAGTCTCGCAACCCGCGGCAGGATTGTTGACGAAATAGAACGCGTCGTTGGTCGAGTCTCCAGCGGCTGTTCCTGTCCCACTTATGGATAGGGCGACATAGCCCGAATACTTGTTACGAGTTGACACACCTCCGGCCACCGTCCAAGGTACTCTCAGCGTCTCAGTGCGGCCGACGACGATGGTAGGTGTGGGGGTAGCCGTGCTGGTCGGCGTGAGGGTAGACGTGCTGGTCGGCGCGGGAGTAGCCGTGCTGGTCGGCACAGGCGTGGGGGTGCTGGTCGGCACAGGCGTGGGGGTGCTGGTCGGCACAGGGGTAGGGGTGCTGGTCGGCACAGGCGTGGGGGCGCTGGTCGGCACAGGCGTGGGGGCGCTGGTCGGCATGGGCGGGGGGGTGCTGGTCGGCACAGGCGTGGAGGTGCTGGTTGGCGTCGCCGCGGGGGTACTGGTCGTTGCAGGAGCGGGGGTACTGGTCGGCGTGGGCGGCGGCGTGCTTGTAGGTGTGGGCGTAGGTGTGCTGGTCGGCGCGGGCGGCGGCGTACTGGTCGGCGTGGGCGTAGGTGTGCTGGTCGGCGCGGGCGGCGGTGTACTGGCAGGCATCGGTGTAGGTGTGCTGGTCGGCGCGGGCGGCGGCGTACTGGCAGGCATCGGCGTAGGTGTGCTGGTCGGCGCGGGCGGCGGCGTACTGGCAGGCATCGGCGTAGATGTGCTGGTCGGCGTGGGCGTAGGTGTGATCGGCGTAGGTGTGCTGGTCGGCACGGGCGCAGACTCCTGATCTAGCCCGCACGCTACTGCCAGCGACAGAAGCAACACCACCCAGGCACAGGCGGCCAAAACCTTCATCAACGCTCCTAGAGTCCTAGACTCTTATGGAGTCAGGATAGGGAGAGCCTGACAGGAAGAGACTGGGAGTACGAGTATGGCATGACTACCGTCGGGCGGTACGACCAAGATCGCAAAGTCCTCAGCGACAACGTGCTCTGTGGCTGGGCTTGAAAGCAAACGAAATTGCTCGCGCTCTGCTTTCAAGTACCTGGCCGACACCAAAGTCTACAACTCTGTCTCTCTTTGCTCAAGAGTGTGTTCAGGCCCAGTAGTATCGGCAGTCTTTATGTCAAGCTATGAACCGAGGGCGACGCTCTCAGAACTACCAGCAAACGACTTGTAGGATGTCTCGTTTGGCGGGACATCGGATCTGAGAGAGGATCACCCACCTGAATCTGCAGACTTCCCTATGCTACACTCAGGGCTCCCACATGACTCTGATGGATGGTCATTGTTGACGGCCGGCTGCCGTTTCCACGGGCAGGCTGAAGCCGGGGCGGTCCCGGTCGTCGGCAAGACGATACAGGATCGGAAGTAGGCCATGGTCCCACCCGAATCGGTACTCGGCGTCGTACCCACCTGGGTCGGGGTGTACCTTCTATCTGCGGTCGTCTTCGCCGCCTCGGCGTTCCTGTTCTACCGCAGGGTCTTCAGGCTGGTGCTGATGGGGAAGCCCGGCAGGTCCGACAGGCCGCTGGTGCGGATTCTAGGCGCCGTCAAGCCGGCATTCGGGCAGTCGAAGGTCCTCCAGAGCGTCTCCCTGAAAGACAGGGCCGGCTTGGCGCACACGTTCATCTTCTGGGGCTTCCTCTCGTTCCTTTTGAGCTATCTGCTCTTCATCTACGGCGACTCGGCGTGGCCCAAGCTCTCGGCCACCCTGCTCACGAACGCGGGCGTGAGGGGATTCGCAATATGCCTGGAGCTTCTCGCCGTCGGGTTCCTGGCGGTGCTGTCGTGGGCCGCGGTCAGGCGCTGGGCGGCCAAGCCGCACCGGCTATCCTTCGACCTGACACAGAAGGCAGAATCTGCCATCATCCTGCTGCTCATCGGGCTGTTGATGCTGCTGTCCCTCTCTGCCGAGGTCTTCTTCGCCGCCTCCGGTGGCAGCGGCCCCGCCTCGGAGACCCTCATCGGGCACCGCCTTGGCGGCCTGCTGGCCGACTCGGGGCTGAGCGCCACCCTCGCCGACGCCCTGTACCAGGTCTCATGGTGGGGGCACCTCGGCCTGATTCTCGGGTTCGCCATCTACATCCCGCTGTCCAAGCACGTCCACATAGTGGCCTCTCCCATCTCATTCGCGATGCGGTCGTTGGAACCGATGGGCGCGCTGCCCACGCCGACGGACCTGGAGACGGCGGAGACCTTCGGGGCTGCAAAGCTCCAAGACTTCAGCCGCAAGGAGCTGCTGGACGGCTACGCTTGCGCCGTCTGCGGCCGCTGCACCGATAGCTGCCCGGCGCACCTGAGCGGGAAGACTCTCTCTCCCATGCACGTCGTCGAGAACCTGAAGGAGCACGTCCTAGAGGTAGGGACCGGCGCGGCCAATGGCGGCACGGAAGGCGGCAAGCCCCTGATCGGAGGCTGGATAGGCGAGGAGGCCCTATGGGACTGCCTGACGTGCGGGGCGTGCGTGCAGGAGTGCCCTGTCGGCGTCGAGCACGTCAACTCGATCGTCGACATGCGCCGACACCTCGTCATGGAAAAGGCGGAGATGCCCGAGACGGGCATGGCCGCGCTCATCAGCATGGAACAGCGGGGCCATCCGTGGCGCGGCGCCGTGTACGACCGCACCGACTGGGCGAAGGGCCTGGACGTCAGGACGCTGGCGGAGCACCCGGACGCTGAGGTGCTGTTCTGGGTCGGGTGCACCGGAGCGATGGAGCGCCGCTCCCAGGGAGTAGCCCGCGCCATGGCGTCGGTGCTGAAGCGGGCGGGCGTGGACTTTGCAATCCTGGGCGCCGAAGAGACCTGCACGGGGGACCCGGCCCGGCGCATGGGCAACGAGTACCTCTATCAGGTGCTCGCGCAGCAGAATATCGAGACGCTACAGCGCTACGACGTCAAGACCGTGGTCACCATATGCCCGCACTGCTTCAACACGATGAAGAACGAGTACCCACACCTTGGCGGCCATTTCCGGGTGCAGCACTACTCCGAGTTCGTCGCCGACCTGATCGCCGAAGGCAAGATCAGGCCCGTGGCCACCATAGAGTCGACGGTCGCGTACCATGATTCATGCTACCTGGGCCGGCACAACGGCATCTACGACCCTCCGCGCCGGATAGCCGACGCCATCCCCGGGGTCCGCCTGGTCGAGATGGAGCGCCGGCGGGAACGTGGCTTCTGCTGCGGGGCCGGCGGAGGACACATGTGGATGGATGAGAGCCGTGGCCGCCGCGTCAACCACATGCGGACGGAGCAGGCGCTTGAGACGGGCGCGGACACCGTGGGTGTCTCGTGCCCCTTCTGCCTGCAGATGTTCGAGGAGGGCATCCAGTCGGCGGGAGTGGACGACCGGAAGCAGGTCAAGGACCTGCTGGAGCTGCTCGAGGAGAGCCTCGCCGGGGATCAGCCGACCGGCGGCCCTGCATGAACCGGCTGTCGCAAATGCAACTATACTTCGGAGGAAAACCAGAATGAGCAGTAAGCTTGTGCACATGCTGTTCGATGCATGGGACGACCTGAACCGGGTGATCGACGGGCTGGACGATGAGCAGGCCACGGGCGGCCAGCCCGGAAGCAGCACTTTCGCATGGACGGTCGGTCACCTGGCGGCCTACCTGGACTTCTGGATAAACGTCCGGTTCGGGGGTCAGGAGCCACACGCCCTGATCGGCGAGGAGAGGTTCCGCTTCGGCGGCACCGGCATGGCCGAGGACTGGGGGGCCATTGTTGAGGCCGCCTGTGAGGTGCGGGCGGCCGCTCGCGAATACCTGTCTGGCCTGGAGGAGGACGACCTCGAACGGAGCATCCCCTACCAGGGTATGTACACGCGCCACCAGGGCAAGGACGTCACCCTGCGCTACTACGTCATGCGCACGACCGCGCACCACTACTTCCACATAGGCGAGATTGCGTCCAAGCGTGACCAGATGGGCCACGAAGCCGGCGATTATCCAGGTCCCATGAGCCGGAGCCTCTAGCCCCACCCGCAAAGACGCGCAGTCCCGGACGGCGCTTCGCCGTTCCGATACGTAAGGAGGCGACATGACAACGGACTTCGAGAGCAGAGTACTGGAGTGCATCCCAGAAGAGAGCGAGCTGCTCCTCATCGAGCCGATGCAGAACCCTAGGGGGCTGATTGAGCTCGAGGACGGCCGCCTGCTCAGCACCAACATCCAGGGGGCGTCTACGTCTTCGGACGGCGGCAAGACATGGTCCGAGACGCAGCCCCTCCGCGACGCAAACGGCGACGTTATCCCCGGCAGGATGCTCTACCTGCAGCGCCTCAAGTCGGGCGCGATCGGCGGCTTCGTGATCCCTAAGAGAGACGCGCGCGATCCACTGTACGGCTATGACATAGCCTTCTCGCGCTCGGAGGACGAGGGCGAGACGTGGACTACACCCGTCAGAGCCTCTGAGCCTTACAACAACACCGTCATGCACGGCGCCACGGTTACCCACACCGGCCGCATCGTCGCCTCGGTCTACACCCTGATCGGCAAAACGCTCAGACAGCCGAGCCGGGTCCTCTTCGGCGATAACCTGGCTCGCGTAGGCGCACACGGCTGGGAGCACTTCTTCACCTACTGCTTCGCGCTGATCTCCGACGACGAGGGCGCTACCTGGCGCACTAACGAGGGCAAAGGCAAGTGGGGCGGAGGCGGCGAGCTATTCGTGACACTCGACTTCAGCGCCGGCGGACACTGGCGCGCCAACGAGCCGGTCGTCGCCGAGGTTAGCCCCAACCACCTGCTGATGGTGCTGCGCACGCCGCTCGGACGCTTCTTCCAGTCCTGGTCGTCGGACAACGGCACCACTTGGTCGCACCCGGAGCCAACGGCCCTGGCCGCGGCACTCACCCCCGCCTCGCTGGAGCGAATACCGGGCACGGATGACCTGCTGCTGATCTGGAACCAGGCGTCTCCCGACGAGATCGAGCGCGGCCTGCAGCGCCACCGGCTTTCCACCGCGATAAGCAAGGACGGGGGCACGACCTGGCTCAGGGGTCGTAACCTATTCTCCGTGTACGGCGAGGCCGACCTAAGGTTCGTGGAGCCGCCGGCGATAGCGAATTACCGCGCCATGGAGCTCGCCCCCCGGTTGCCTGTCAACGACATCCAGGGCACGTACCCGTTCGTGACGTTCTGGAAGGACCGGGCCATCGTCAGGTTCCACTGCATCGAGCGTTCCCACAACATCGTGGGCAAGCCGGGCGAGGTCGTCAGAGAGCTCCCGGACCCGCTGAAGCTCGGCAGGCAGACCGACACCTACATCAGCCTGCCCATCTCCTGGTTCTACCAGGACCTGAG
Organism: Dehalococcoidia bacterium; assembly: GCA_965262055.1. Lineage (GTDB taxonomy): Bacteria > Chloroflexota > Dehalococcoidia > Lucifugimonadales. The sequence continues at coordinate 2,456,713 of CBDHEI010000002.1, read as the reverse complement.
CCACTTCGGGTAACGCGCATCCCACACCGCCGCAATGACAGGCCCCGGCGAGTCCATACATAGTCTGCTCTCGACGCACTTTGGGTTCGACTCCTTCCTGCCGTTGCAGGAGGAGATCGTCACCCACGTGCTGTCCGGGCGAGACGGGCTGGTGCTCATGCCCACGGGCGGCGGTAAGTCGCTTTGCTACCAGCTTCCGGCGCTCGCAATGGATGGCGTCACCATCGTCGTATCGCCGCTGATCGCGCTCATGAAGGACCAGGTAGACGGCCTGAAGGCCAACGGCGTCCCGGCGGAGTTCCTGAACAGCTCGCTGACACCCGCAGAGGCGGGCCGGGTGCGGGCGCAGGCCGTGCGGGGCGCTCTCAAGGTCCTCTACATTGCGCCCGAACGGTTGGCGACCCCTGGGTTCGCCGCGTTCCTCCGGGCGCTTAATGTCAGCCTGCTGGCCATCGACGAGGCCCACTGCATATCTGAGTGGGGCCACGACTTCCGGCCCGACTACCGCAACCTGAAGGCCCTGCGCGACGCCAAGCCCGGCGTCCCGATGGTCGCGCTCACCGCGACCGCGACCCCCAGGGTACGCGACGACATCGTCAGCCAGCTAGAACTCAGGGAGTCCCGCACGTTCCTCGCCAGCTTCAACCGCCCCAACCTAATCTATCGCGTGGAGCCCAAGGACAAGGCTTTCGACCGCCTTCTCGGCCTGCTGCGGGGCCACCAAGGCGAGTCAGCCATCGTCTACTGCTTCTCCAGGCGCGAGACCGAACAGATCGCCGGCGACCTGCGGGCAAACCAGATAAATGCCCTGCCCTACCACGCCGGCCTCGACGACGCCGTGCGCAGAGAGACCCAGGAGCGGTTCATCAGGGACGAGGTGCAGGTCATCGCCGCAACCATTGCCTTCGGGATGGGCATCGACAAGCCCGATGTCCGCCTCATCGTCCACTATGCGTTCCCAAAAACGATAGAGGGCTACTACCAGGAGACGGGGCGCGCCGGGCGCGACGGTCTGCCGAGCGAGTGCGTGCTGTTCTATTCCTATGGCGACAAGTTCAGGCATGACTACTTCATCGAGGAGATGGAGCAGGCGTACGAGCGGGAGAAGGCGACGGCCAAGCTCGATCAGATCATCCACTTCTGCCAGAGTGCGGACTGCAGGCGCCGCTCGGTGCTCCGGTACTTCGGCGAGCAGTGGAGTGAGGAGAACTGCGGGGCGTGCGATGTCTGCATGGCAGAGGATGATCAAATAGACGCTACCGTGATTACCCAGAAGATACTGTCTGCGGTCATTCGCACCGGAGAGCGCTTCGGCGCTGGGCACGTCATCGACGTGCTGAGGGGCTCGCGGTCCAGCAAGGTCACCGAGCGCGGCCACGACCGGCTGTCCGTTCACGGCATCGCCCGCGAACACTCGGCTGGCGAGCTCAGGCACTTCATTGCTCAACTGACGGCACGGGACCTGCTGGCACTTCGTACCGGCGACTATCCGACCTACGAGGTCACCGAGGCCGGCAAAGACTTCCTGCGCGACCGCAACGAACTGACCTTGGCGCGGCCAAGGACCCCGCAATCCGCCCCGGCTGCTGGCCAACAAGGAGACCTCGACTACGATCACGACCTGTTCCAGAAGCTGCGCGAGCTGCGAAAGCGCACCGCCGACACAAAGGGTGTGCCGCCCTACCAGGTCTTCGGGGACAGGACACTCCATCAGATGGCCTACTACTACCCCCAGAGCCGCGACGCCTTTTCCCGCATCTCCGGCGTGGGGCAAGCCAAGCTGGAGGAGTACGGCGAGAGCTTCCTGCGAGTAATCCGCGACTACGCAGTACTGAACCAACTCCACGAACGCCCCATCCCGCAGTCAGCCAGGCGTGAGCGCAGGAGTGCGCGGGCCCTCTCTCAGACCTACACGCAGACTAGGGACCTGCTTCGTGAGGGGCTCTCGATCGAGGATGTCGCGATTCGGCGCGGCCTTGCCGAGAACACCGTCATCGGCCACATGGAGCGGCTCTTGGAAGCCGGCGAACGGTTCGACATCTCGGAGTGGCTGCCTCCTCATGAGCGCCGCCTGAGCATCGAGGCTGCCTTCCGGCAGGCCGGGGCAGAGCTGCTGGGGCCCGTACACGAGCGTCTCGGCGGCGACTATTCATACGACGAGATCCGCCTCGTCCGACTCCACCTGGCCCAGCAGCAACGGGACGGCCCGCCAGCCAGTACCTAATTGGTCCAACATCCTGGAAGTGAAGGTTAGCCTGGATTTATCTGGACGGCACAGCGAGTCCCTCGCCCCTGAGGGCTGGCAGGAGTAGGTATTCACCCTCACCCCCAGCCCAGGGGGCAAAAGCGGGCTGGGCGCCGCCCGGATCCATGACCCCCCGGGACCCGTCGAGCTGCCGGGGGTGGATGGGCCTTTCGTGTTAGCCCGCATTTCAGCAGACCGTCCGCACAGCAGTGTCTACGACGACAAAGGTGGATGTCCCAAGCGGAGCCTACCGGTCCCCTGTACGCTGCGACGCTGTCCGATTCTCGATTGGGAGCGACGACCATGAAAGGCCACGGCAGGCTGCTGCCCGCCGTCTCAGCTACAACCGCTCGAAGTCGAATGGGCGCGAGGGTACTGGCATCGGGAATGCCAGTCGGTATCCGGCTGTGTGGTGTTAGGCGACGCCACTTATTCGGTTGTCAAGGTGCAGTGTCCGGCTTTTGGGGGCCGGACGCCCGCGGCTGCGTGACTATTCAGCGCCGCATCCATACGGCGCGCGTCCAGCGCGGGGGTGTCAATCCGAGACATTGTGCCCGCGGGTACGGCGTCACTGTCCCTTCGGCAAGCGGATTATCTGTGACGGGACAGGGCTGAAGCTCGCGCTCGTGGAGAGTATAGCACAGGCGTTCTTGCACGTGTCAAGAAGCTGCCTGCCATCCCCACGGACGACCCGGCGAAACAACCACGGAGGTGCCCCGTGATCGATCTGAAGCGTATACTATCCCCACGCCGCCGTCCATCCGTCAGGGTGAACCGACACGGCCCAACCCATCCGGGCAGGCTCGAGGTGCGGCGGATGGCGGCCAGGGGCTCGCGGAGCCCCAGGCTCCAGCGGGAGATCCTGAAGATAGCGACCAGCGACCGATGGCCCGGCGCGAAGATAGACCTCATCAGGGCCGAGATAGAGCGTGAGGCCGCCGACCAGGTGCATGATGAGGTGATGAGGCGTCCACGTCGCTGATACCTCACGGGCCTACCGGGCTATCGCGCCGGTATCCACGTGGGTATCCAGTGCTCCGTGATGCCACAGTCCTCCGCGCCGCCCCTGCGGAGTAGCTCGCTGTCAGGGTAGGCGCAGTCCCACCAGCTCCCTATCGCCCGCTCGCGGAAGTTGCCCATCGGGTTCTCGTGGCGCAGCGCCCTGAATCGGATCAGGAGCCTCATATGGAGATCGCACTCGTCCTCCTCGGGCTCCGACACCTCGGGCTCCTCCGGTTGGGCCTCGAGCCAGGTCCTGTACCAGGAGAGGATGCGGTCGATGTGGTTGTCCGTCATGAACCTCGCGGGCTGCGCCAGCAGGAGCCTGGGGTCGTCCTGCTGGCGCTGGATGGCCTCCGCCGTGCCCTCGTATTTGATCACCGAGAGGACGCGGTCGGCGCAGTTGCCGGGCAGCGTGGAGTCCAGCCGCAGCTCGGGCCATATCTCTAGCTCCTGGGCCGAGGCGGTCGGTGGGGGCACGCCCTGCTGCCCCTGTGCGCCTCCGGGGTTACCCCTGGCCCCCGCTGGCCCCGGAGGCGCCTGAGCGCCCGTAGCGCCGATTGGCCCTTCCCTACCGGGCTCCCCTCGCGGCCCGACCTCGCCCTGCGGCCCCGTGGGGCCTTCAGGCCCCGGCCCCCCTCGCGGCCCCGGCTGGCAGGCGGCCAGCGACAGCAGCAGGAGCGCGGCGAGCGCGACCGCGAGTATTCTCATCTCCATATCGTCTCCCTTCACACTTCCCCCGGCAGTATACTAGATAACCCGTAGGAGGCTTGACGCGGTGTGGTGGGCACGTTACCCTCCCCCCCCCCCCCCCCCCGTTCTAGTCTCCCGTCAGGGTGCTGCCCCAGGTGGGGGGAGGTGATGCGATGGGCTGCTGGTGGATGGTGCTTGGGGTGATCCTCGCCCTTGGGGTCATCACCGCCGTCGCCCTGCTGGCGCAGCTGGCGGTCGGGATAATCCTCGTCCTTGGGGTCATCGCCGCCATCGCCCTGCTGGTGTGGTTGCTGGCGTGATAGCTATAATCCGGTGGGCCGTGTATGGACGTCCCGACCGTATCGCTACGCTATCTCAGGCGCTTGGGGACGTCCACCCCTGACGTCGTGTGGGCGAGGTGTATCCAGTCGCCCTCGGCGACGAGCCCGGATACCCCTCACCTCCAGCGGGCGTAGCGGCGGATGAACCGGGAGCCCTCCAGGGCCTCCAGCGTCGACGGGTCTATGTAGGTCTGCGGGTAGTCCCACAGTCCCCAACACATGATGGACGGCCCATGCTCGCCCCCAGGCCCGGACGACCCACACCCCTCGGGGTGGACGGCCCCGAGGGCGTGGAGTATCTCGTGGCCCATCGCACCGGGGTACATCCCCCAGGCGGAGACGTAGATGGGGTTATCGTTGCAGCGGGGGTGGAAGGGCACCTCCTCATCAAAGTTCCCCGAGAACCCCGCCGCCTCGGAGTCCTCAGCTCCGAAGATAGCCATCCCCCCTCCCCCACGACCGAGGCCGAAGGCCTCCCCGCAGGGCTCCTCGATGGCGGCGTTTATCACCCACATGGTATACGGGTCATCCCAACCGACCGGCGCGCAGGCGCGCACGCCCTCCATGACGTTGTCCCATATGTCCCCCCTGGACTCGTGGGTCGTGCGCTCCCCCCGCAGGTAGTGGTCGTGCGCCCCCGGCATCCTGCACCTCTGAGGCAGGGGGCCGTGCCTGATCACGAACGTGCCCCCGGTGCGGTCGAGCAGCCACCCCTGGAAGTGGAGGGCCGACCTCGCTACCACCGACTCGAACACAGGGGAGAACTCCCTGTCGGTGGGGACGGCATAGATGAACCTCACCGATGGCAGGGGCGCGAAGGCCCCAACGGAGGCGTCGGGGGGATCGGCGGCCTCGGGGTCGGCGGCGCAGGACGACAATCCACGATTCATCGAACAAGGGCTTGTCGATCGGGTACGTAAAGTCTTGACCGTTCTCATCCTGGCTGAACGCATGGACAGTTTCATTGCCGCCGCGCCGCCTGGCTGGCGCATCCACAGACTCTCAGGAAACCGACAAGATGAATGGAGCGTTTCAGTATCTGTCAACTGGCGGATGACGTTTAGAGAAGAGGACGGCTACGTTAGTCGCTTGAACTTGGAGGACTACCACTGATGACTACCGGCGGCATCAGAGTAAACATGACCCCCTCGCACCCTGGCGACTTCATTCGTACCGAGGTTATCGAGGAGCTGGGCCTTAACGTGACGAAGGCAGCCGAGATTCTGGGCGTCCGCCGGGCAACGCTCTCGGACCTGTTGAACGGCAACGCCGCGCTGTCGCCGGAGATGGCGCTGCGAATCGAGAAGGCCTTCGACGTGAGCATGGACATGCTGCTGCGCATGCAGGCCTGGTACGACGCCGCCCGGATGCGGGCCTGCGCGGACGAGGTCAGCGTCCAACGCTATCAGCCCGATTTGACGACGGGTTAGACGCGTAGCCGAGGCTACCGCATGGCCTTTCCGGACATGATCCACAGGCGGTCAGTGTCGGTCAGGTGAGGCTGTAGCTTTTCGAGGAAGTCAGACAGGCTCTCCTCGACCGTCGCCTCGCTCGTGTCGATATCGAACTTCTTACGGATGAACGATTCGTCGTACTGCTCCTGGAAGGCTTCCAGCACCCTTTCCACATCCTCGTCCTTTACCAGCCCGTTCTCATGCGGGTTCTCGGCCATCCGGCGGCGTATCACCTCCGGCGAGGCCTTCACCAGCACCAGCACCGTGTCGGGCGCGACTTCCATGATGTGCGCCTCCGTCCGGCGGGCCGACCGCGCACGGTCTCCGTACTCTCCAGATCCGCCGTAGCCGTAGTACATCGGAGCGTACACCGCCTCGTCGATGTGGAAGCCGACACTACTGTGGTGCGGGTCGCCGTAGAAGCTCGGCGACAGGTGGTACTCGATGTGGTAGCGCTGGAACATCTCCTTGAGGTTCGGGGAGAGCGCCATGAACTGCTCCTGCTCCTCGGCGGTCAGTCCCGGAGGATGGGAGACGTGAGGTATCTTCCAGTGGTCATGGAACCCGAAGCCGCCGCCCATGACCTCCTTGGCCCACTCGGAGATAGCCTCCGCCAGTGTGGTCGTGCCGCTGTATTCACATCCGACGAGAATTAGCCTCATGTCGGTCCTCCCTCTGACGTACTGGTTAGGCGCGCCCCATTTTGCCGAATGCGGTACTACTTACAGGCCAAGCTGGTAGTGCTTGCCCTCCGTCTTGATCGACGGCGCGACGATCACCTCCGCCCTGTGCATGTCGCGGATAGTGAACGCCCCCACCATGCCCATGCACGATTCAAGGGCGCCCATTAGGTTCTGCGTCCCGTCGGTCTTCGAGGTCGGCCCGTAGAGGATCTGCTCCAGGGAGCCGGACACCCCCACCTTCACCCTGGTTCCACGGGGCAGCGCAGGGTGAGGGCTCGCCATACCCCAGTTGTAGCCCTTTCCGGGCGCCTCCCGCGCCTGGGCGAGCGGCGTGCCTATCATCACGGCGTCGGCTCCGCACGCAAACGCCTTGCAGAGGTCGCCGCCGGTCCTGATACCGCCGTCGGTGATGATGGGCACGTACCTGCCGGTGCGCGCGAAGTAGTCCTCCCTGGCCGACGCGCATTCCAGCGTGGCCGTGACCTGAGGCACCCCCACACCCGTGACCTCCCGAGTCGTGCAGGCCGCGCCCGGCCCTACGCCAACGATGACTCCGTGTATGCCGGTCTCCATGAGCTCCAGTGCTACGTCGTAGGAGACGCAGTTGCCCACCATGACCGGGACGTTGACCATCTCGAGCAGCTCCGAGAACACGAGACCCCTCGTGCTCTTGGAGCTATGACTTGCCGTGGTGACCGTGGACTGCACAACCAGCACGTCCGCCCCGGCGTCCACGGCTGCGGGGCCCAGCCTCTTGGTGCTTGCCGGGGTAACGGAAACGGCGCACTTGGCGCCGCTTGACTTTATCTCCTCTATCCTCGCTCCCATCAGGTCTTCCCTGATAGGAGCCGAGTAGACCTTCTGCAGGAGCTCGGTCGCCTCCTGGTCAGGCACCTCCGCTATCTCGCTGATCACCGCCTCCGCGTCGTCGTACCGCGACTGGACGCCCTCGAGGTTCATGACCCCCATCCCGCCCTGCCTGCCCATCTCCACGGCAAAGGACGGCGACACAATCGCGTCCATCGCAGACGCGAAAACTGGGGCCGACAGAGTGATCCCGTCAACAGAGAATTGCGTACTCGTCTGGTCCGGGTTTATCGTAACCTGACCCGGCACGATGGCCACTTCGTCAAATCCGTAGGCACGCCTGATCTCTTTGAACGGTGAACCTCTCATTCACTACCTCCAGGGGCGCGCGCGGGCGGATTAGTGCGCGATTATAGAAGAGGTTTAACCCTCCGTCAAGACAAAATCCGCGAGACGAAAACCGGCTTTCAGGTCCGATCATTACTGGTTGACGATAGGCTGTGCGACTATCCATAGGCTGGTCGCCGTGTAGCCAACCATCAGCGCCAGCATCGGGTACTGCCCGCGCAGCGCTGCCCCCTGGTCCGGCGTCCGGCCCAGAGCCGTGACGTGGGCGGCGTAAACTGAGACGATGTGCCCGATGACGATGGCGGCCACGGAGATGAACCAGACGGCCTTGGCGCTGATCGCGTTGACGTTCACCACGTAGTCGTACGTGCCGAACAGGTCCCACCTCCAGCCGAACGGGTCGGAAGCCAGGGGGATGATGAACTGGCCCTGTATCGCTAGCACCGAGACGAAGTGGGCCATATTGTAGGCGAGCGCGATCGGCACCAGAGTGAACACGAACGCTTGGGCCACATCCAGGGTAGGGCGCGAGTCGCCCGACATCCCCTTGACGCCCCACGCAAAGCCCAGGTAGACGGTCATGAAGACGGCGGGCAGCAGCACCAGCCCAAGGCTGTCGACGGCGTCGATAGCGTATGCCCCGAACAACCGCCCGAACGGGTACGTGAAGTTCTGGTAGTCGAGCCAGAAGGGCGTCGCCGCCAGCCCGTCAAAGGTGACGGTCGCCAGCGCCAGCACCACGAAGGCCGCAGTCCCCGTCGAAGCGCGGCCATGAAGGATCAGGCCCACGGCGTGCGGCCTCAGGTTCAGCTCCCGGCCGCGCGCCCCCGCCCGCTCGAAGCAGTCGTAGCAGTCCACGCAGGCTTCGCCCTGAGCCCCACACCCGCCGGTGCAGGCGCGGCACACCCTCTCGTCCACAACCCTCACCTCTGTTGGGGAGAACCTCGCCAGGATGGCGAGCAGCACCGAAAACACCTCGCAGTACCGCAGCCACGTATGCTTGCCGAACACGGCCATCCCCGCCCAGGTGAAGACCGAGTAGGCAACGACCAGCATGCCGAGCCTCTCCGGTACGGCCGCCTCCGAGTAGACGTTCTCCAGCCAGGCGAACACGAGCAGCAGCGCGAACGCGGGCCACACGTCGAGGCCGGCCGGATAGACGAACATGGCGTCGGAGCCCCTGGTACCGGAGTCCCGCCCCCCGGCCAAGCGCTCCACCCACTCATAAAGTATCTTCCACGGGTTCATCAGCGCCCACACGTTCCCAAACAGCGCCGACACGTACCCTATGCCGACCCACCATATGATCCACACGAACGTCGGCGCGAGATTCTCCAGGGGGTTGTCAGTACCGAACAGGGCGGTGGCCAATACGAGAAGGAACAGGAAGACCGAGGCAAACCTGGCGCAGGTCAGGGTAATCCCGCTCTTCAGCACCGTTCCCAGCCCCTGCACCCGGAGCAGGTCGAGCCTCGGGTACCTGAACGTGCCTCCCTCGTGCCGGACGAACAGGCCGATGACCACGAATGAAAGCGCCACGGCAGCCGCGGCTCCCACGAGAAAGTAGCTCAGCGGTATGGGCAGGTCGTATCGCTGCCCGAGGCCGTGGGCATACACCGGGACCGCACTAGCGGCCAGCCCTGCGGCCGCTAGCATCCCCGCCGCCCCGAGCCGTCTCATTCGAGAGCCTGTATGTAGTTGATCACGTGCCATATCTCTTCTTCGCTGAGCCTGTCGCCCAACGGCACCATCGCGGTTCCCGCAAGGCCCTCGTCAATAAACCTGTAGAGGTCCCTGTCCGGGTGCAGCGGCACATGCTCCACGAGGTCCGCGGGCAGCGGGTCCATCCCGGCGGCGCCCGGGCCGTCTCCCCTGCCCCTTTCGCCGTGGCAGACCTGGCACGCCGACTCGTAAACCGCAAGCCCCTCCGCCAGGGACTCCGCGTCCGGCGGGAACGGGTTCCGAACGAGCGCGTCGTCCTCCGGGCCAGCCGCCTGGCCGTTGAAGACCGCCACGGCCCCGGCTGCGAAGAGAAGGAGCCCCACTCCCATGATAGCCGCGCCCCTGCGCGAGAACCAGCCGCCGAGGGGCAGCCCCACCACCAGGAAGATTACCCCTGCGGTCCCTAGCTCGATGCCCAGCAGAAGCATCCCGGTGTCGGGAGATGGGCCTATGGTTTCGCTGCCGCCGATGCCCGCAATCGCCTCGAAGCGGAACGCCGTCCGTGCATCGAACGCGTCGGGCCGCCGCACCAGCACCTCGATCTCCCAGTCCCCCGCGATCCCAAGCAGCGCCTCCTCCAGTACGTACCTGCCGCCGCCTGTGTGCTTCGCCGAGACCGGCTCTTCTCCCAGGTCCAGGCCCAGATAGGAGAGCGTCAACCGCACGTCGGTGGCGTTCGTAATCGGCGCGTCGAATCGGTCCTTCAGATCCACCGTGACGCTATTCGGGCCTACCCGTGCGGGCTCCAGGGTCAGCGCGATTCGGGCGCCCTCCGACACACCCTCGAACGAAAGCGCCGACGGCTGGCCTATACCCTCGCGAGACGCCACCTGCCGTGCCGGCTCCAGGCTGGTCAGGTAACCCACCGCCAGCAGCACCAGCACGACGAGCGCCCCTTCGGTGGCGACGATGCGCCGGAGCCACCGGGCGGCCGCTGCGTTGTCGGCAAGCCTTGGACGGATTATGATGATGTTCGCCGCGCCCAGCAGCAGAAGCGGCGCAACGATCGCGACCTTGGCCAGCAGCGTAAAGCCGTAAGGCGTCTTCAGGGCGGCCGGTATGGTGACCTGAGCCCAGTAGCCGTACAGCCCGGTCACAATGATCAACCCCACGCTCAGCCCGGCAACCACCGAGAACCTTGGCGTGAGCGCCCTTAAGAGCCGGTCTGATTCTGGCCCCACCTCCCTTAGCACTACCGGCACGACTGCCGCGAAGTGCATCAACCCACCGGCCCACGCCGCAGATGCCAGCAGGTGGATATAGTCCGTCAGCGTAGCAGGGCCTCTGATGGCGCTCGTCCCAGCCGCGTGGCTTGCCAGGCTCAGGGAGAGCAGCATCAGCATAGCGGAGGGGAGCCCGGCCGCGAGCAGAAGCCTTGTGGAGGGCTGACGCCCAGCACCCGTCCTGACGTAGGCGACCGCCAGGACCGCCGCAACGGCGGCCAGGGCTAGGACCCGCAGCAGCCACAGCCTCCCCCAAGTCGTGTCCGCCAGGACCGTGAATGCCGGGCCCCCGAGGGCTTCCACGACCCCAACCTCCGCAAACGACGAGGACTGGACCACAAGCTGCGCCAGCGAGCCGCCGGCGAACGCGCCTGCTCCTGCCCAGGTCACCACCCACCAGCGCCCGTAGAGCAGCGCGGAGAGCCGAGGGCCGCAGTGGGACGCCTCGATGCCCGGAGCGGCAACTACCAGCGCGAACAGGAGGCCGCCCGCGAGCGCTAGGGCGCCGCCCAGCATGAGCCAGCGCGCGAAGGGCTCCGCCGCCGACTCCAGCAGAGGCCGCTCAGCCGGCGCGGCGATACCCGGAGCAAGGGCCTCGCCGACCGAAAATACGAAGGAGCCTCGAACGCGGTGACCGTCCACGGTGGAGACGTTCTTCCAGGCGACGGTGTAGCTGCCGTTGGGAATAGGCGGCAGCGAGACCGACATGACCTTAAGGTTGTTGCTGTCTACGGTGCTGCCGCCGTTGTCGACGCGGGATCCGTTGGAGTCCAGCACCTCGATCTTGCTGAACGACCGCTCGATCTCCTCCGTGAACCAGACGACAACCCGCTCGGGCGCCTCCTTCAGCACCTCGTTGCCCGCTGGCTCCGACCTGGCAAGGTTTGCGTGCGCTGACGCGGACCCGGGCGTGAGCAACAGCCAGAACAAGGCTCCGGAAACAGCCAGGAGAAAGCCTGCCCAGGCTGTTCTCTCGATGTCGAAGCCGGTCACCTCGCCCGCCGTCTCCTTTTCCGACCTCGCCGCTCCCCGAGATACGCACGCAGGGAGATTCCGAGAATCGTCAGGAACGCAAGGAGCACGACTAGCGTGGCCACTCCGGCGATCGGGCTGGGGCTCCGCACCTCGATGGGGAACTCGGCGACCGCCTCTCCCAACGAGGCGTCTACCCTTACCGTGACGGTCCACACCCCCTCGACGTCAACTACCGTGTTCACGTCGTAGAACCTTGGGTCGTCCAGATTCTTCTCTGCCGTAAGAGGGCCTATGGTCGCGCCGCTCTCCGGCCCAGTGCCCTCCACGACGACCGCGGCGTCCAGGAGATAGGCCTGTGTCTTCGTGTCCGTGACCGTGAGGGTCATGTGCAAAGCGCCGAGCGTTGGACTGTCCGGGATTGTCCCAAGGGCCACCTCGTACGGGCCGGCTACCTGACGGTCGAAGCGGACCACGCGCCCGTTGGCGAACGCTGTCTCGGCCTGGACCGCCGCAATAGCTGCCGCCACGAGCGCCACCAGGGCGATCACGAGGCTACGAGTCATGAGCCTCTTTCCCTAGACGCGTGATGCGGGCGCACACCGCTCACCGTAGGGCTCCGGGAAGAATGGACGAGGAACCGGACAGCGCCTCAGGCTTCCGGCGCCTCGGGCGGCGTCGCTGGGGCCTGCTCGGAGTCCAGCTGCGCTTTCACCTCGTCTATCAGGGCCCTAAAAGCCGGCAGAAAGTGGACGCTCTGGTTGAGGTACTTCCAGATGTAGTGCGACTGCATCCTGGTCGAGAGCTCCTGGACAGCCGCGTCCTCGACGGCCTTGAGCGCTGCGTCGATCTTCTGGATCCGTTCGCGCAGTGCGGTCCGCGAGTCGGCCTTCATCGACTCAACGTCCGCCGCTCCGTTCCTGACTAAGTCCGCGGCCGTGCGGCGGCCCGCCTCGAGGATCGACTCCGCCTCTCTCCGGGCTTCAGCGATGACCTCCTCGGATTCGGAGCTGGCCTTGGCGCGCGCTTCGTCCTCGATGCTCCGGGCCAGCGCCTGTGCGTCCTCGACCGTCTTGGTGGCTAGCTCGTTGAGCGCCGAGATGTGATCAAGCTGCTGCACCCTCTCGCGGTGACGACCAAGAAGCTTCTCGACGAAGACCACAACGTCGGTCTCCGCGAGACCCTCCGTGACCACGCGGAAGTCCTGGCCCCACAGGACCTTCTTCTCTTCAGCGGGAGAGGTGTCGTCTGTCATGCTGCCGGCACCGGTGGTATGCGATGCGCGGGCCTGCTCTGGACCCGTAGGCCGTCCGCTCTCATACCTGGGAGTCCTATGGCTGCCCTACTACTTCTTGGACGACCGCGAACTCCCCTTTGCGGGTTGAGGAGCAGGCTCCTGTCCGTCCTCCAGCGCCCCTTGCCCCTCGGAGTCCTGGAGCATCTGATTGAGGGTGGGGACCATGGAGGTGGTCGTCTCCGTCACAACGGAGCGGATCTCCTCGACGAACTGGGTTGTGAACTTCCTGACCATGTACTCGGCATCCAGCTTCGCCTGGGCCCGAATAGTTGGTACGCTGGCCCGGGCAGACTCCGTGGCCTCCTCGGCCCTGCGGTTGGCTTCGGACGCAACTTCCTCCGCCTCTTGCATCGCCTTCGCCACTACGGAGACGGCCTCCTCCTCAGCCTTTCTCTCGGCCTGCGTCAGCAAGCGCTTGATCCGCTGTGCCGCTTGCCTTTCAGCGGACGACTTGATCTTAGCGGCCTCCTCTTCGGCGGACGCCCTTACCTTAGTGGCCTCCCCTTGGGCGGACGTCCTTGCCTTGGTGGCTTCCTCCTCGGCGGACGACCTTACCCCGGTGGCCTCCTCCTCGGCGGATGACGTGATCCGGGCGGCCTCAGCCTCGGCGGCCGCCCTGATCCTGGCGGCCTCTTCTTCGGCGTCCTTCCGTCCCTGTGCCTTTATACTGCCGGCGAGCTTGTCCGCCTCTACGACCGTCTGCTCTGCGAGCTTTTGAAGCGCCGACTGCCGGTCTAGCTCTACCTTGAGCTTGTCGACATACTTGACCACCTCGTCCTCGTCCAGTCCCTCGGGAACGACGTGGAAACTTTCACCCCAGAGCTTCTTTGCAGTGACCTTGCTCATCCAGGGCTCCTTTCAATGCGTAGCTGACGCCAGCTACGTAACTGTTCAACGGCTTAACAACAGTCTACGACATGTCCGAGTATAGTATCAACGACATAGGCAGTCAATCGCGACGCGAAGGGCAATCGCACCTGGTCCCCCAAGCCCTTGGGCGCCCTGTCGGAACTGGGGAGAATCGACCATATTCGCGGCAAGAGCGGGAAGTTGACCGGCTTGGTAGACTTGGCAACAGGATATGGAGCCCAGGTGGCGAAACGGCAGACGCGGCGGACTTAAAATCCGCTTCCCGCAAGGGAGTGGGGGTTCGATTCCCTCCCTGGGCACTAAGCAGCCCGTAGAACCTCCCCAAAAAAGGCCGTTTGCATATCTGAGTTGAGCGCCCACCTGTCTTGACCTGTGCCGATTTGTGCCATACAATGCCCGCAAGTGGTACACAGAAAAGTGGTACACAGACGGGAGGGCCAGCTATAGCGAACGTCAAGCGGAATAAGCTCTCGCCCCTGCAGGTGAAGCACGCGCAACCCGGAACCCACATGGACGGCGGCGGTCTCATGCTCCGCGTCCACCCGTCCGGCGGGAAGAATTGGGTTCTCCGTCTTACCGTGGACGGGCGGCGCCGGCAACTCGGAGTCGGAGGGTATCCCGATGTCTCGTTGAAGGCGGCACGTGACCAAGCCGAGGACATGCGCCAGTTGGTGCAGGACGGCGTAGACCCCGCGGTGCACATCAAGGCGCAGCGAATCAAGAAGGCCAGCATCCCGACGTTCGGGCAAGCCGCCGAGACTGTGATAGAGTTGCGCGCCCCAACGTGGGCGAACGACAAGCACGCGACGCGTTGGCGCGCGAGCATGAGACTCCACGTCCCCCCCGCGCTGCGCAAGAAACGCGTCGACTCCGTTACCACCGCCGACGTGCTCGACGTCCTGATGCCGCTCTGGAACGACAAGCGAGAGATGGCGACCCGCGTTCGCCAGCGCATGACGACAATCTTCGACTTCGCAATCGCGGCTGGCTGGCGCTCGGACAACCCCTCCAACGTCGCCCTGAACGCCGCACTGCCCCGACGACCGCGACAGCGTCGTCATTACCCCGCCCTTCCGTACCCCGAGGTCGCCACGGCGCTTGACGCAATTCGCACCACTGGCGGACACGAGACTGTCAAGTCGGCGCTGACGTTTGCGGTCATGACCGCTGCAAGGACCGGGGAAGTCCTACGGGCGACGTGGGACGAGATTGACCTTGACGGCAAGGTCTGGACTGTCCCCGCCGACCGCATGAAGATGCGCCGCGATCACCGCGTCCCGCTCTCGACTGGCGCGCTGGAAGTCCTTGAGCAAGCCCAAGAGCGCACCAAGGGCAAGGGCCTTGTGTTCCCTTCCAACCGGAAGGCGGGACGGTCACTCTCGGACATGGTGCTCCTGATGCTTCTCCGGCGGGCCGGGTACGAGCACATCACAACTCACGGATTCCGCGCGTCCTTTCGCACGTGGGCGCTGGAGCAAACTGACGCGCCCTGGGCCGTTGCGGAAGCCGCCTTAGCTCACAATCTCGGAGACGGCACGGTCCTTGCCTACGTCCGCTCCGACCTGTTCGAGCGGCGACGCGAGCTCATGCAGCAGTGGTCGGACTATATTGCGAACACGTCGGCACGAATGTTGACACGGAATGGGACAAGCTGCTAGCCTAAAAAGGCACCCGGATACAGATCGCTGTCCAAACGGGGCCGCCCGTGCGTGACCTAACCGCCACGTAGCGCGGGCCGACCTAGCCCAGTTTGCGACAACGGCTCGTCCGCCCGCTTGGCCTCACGGACCATGTAGAGAGAAGTGCTGCATGGCCGTGCTTTGCCTTTCTGAAAAAGCCCGCTAGGTTCGGCTTGCCGAACAGCGGGCTTTTTGCATTTCGGGAGGCAAGGATTGGACACTCGACAGGACGACCTACTCACGCTTTCGGAAGTGCTGCTGCTGCTTTCGATCAGCCGAAGCGGACTGTACCGACTGATGGCAGCGGATTTTCCCCGACCCTTACAGATTTCGTCACAATCTAACCGTTGGTGCCGGTCGGAGATAGACGCTTGGCTCGAACAGAAACCCAGGGCCCAGATCCAAGTCCGCGAACCCGCGTCGCCTTCGAGGTTGAGGGCTGGCTCGAAGCACGGCCCCGTCCCCCGCCCCCAGGTTCGGATTGAAGAGCCATGATGGTTTCGTGTCTAAAACGAAGCGATGTCAGCGGCTTACCAGGCGAAACTACCCTTCCCTATGCGCGTGGGCATTCGCACAGTACAGCGCTCACCGCGCTTCGTTTCAAATACGAACCAAGGCCCGCAGACCGATTGGTTGCCCCTTCTCACGGGAGTCTCGAGGAAGGGGGTAGGGCATGACCTCACATACAGACTACGGACTTCCGCCGAAGTGGAGCGAGTACCTCGCGGAGCGCGGCGTCCTGCCGGACGTTGCCCGAGCCCGTGGGTATAGGCACGTCCGAGCAGGCAAGCCGATAGACGGCGACTATGCCGCTGCGTGGGGCTTAGGGCGGAAGTACAGCGGCCTACTCATTCCGCTTCACGGGCTGCTTGCCCCAGACCCCCCCGCCGTCCAGCTTCGCCTCGACAACCCGGAAGACTTCCCCGATGCCAAGGGCGAGCCGCGCCGCTTCATGACACCTGCGCGTCAGCGGAACGTCTTGGTCACGTCCCCCGTCACCCGTGACCGGCTGGCGCAGCCCGGCGAGCTGATAATTATCGCAGAAGGTGTGACCCGCGTTGACGCGCTGGCCGCCCATGACATTCCCGCCGTGGGGATTCTGGGGATCAACAATTGGCGCACGGGAAGACCTCCGACCGCGATAGGAGACTTCGAGGACCTCGGCATCAAGGGCAACAGGTTCGTGATCGCGCCCGATGGTGACGTGCGGGTGAACAAGAACGTCAATGCGGCCGTGAAGCGGCTGCGGACGCTCCTGCTGGGTAGGGGCGCGGACAAGGTGTTCGTCATGGTGCTTCCAGGAACGCAGGGCCTTGATGATTGGCTGGCGGCGTCTCAATTCAAGGACCGTGACGCCGTAGTCCACGCGATGCTGGAGTTATGCACCGACAGCGTTGATGACACTACGCCCGTGCCTCCCGGCGATGTGTTCGGCATCGAAGATGCTAGCCCGTGGTCATGTACCCCTGCAGCGGACGTTCGGCGGCTGTTGGAATACGCTCCTACGTGTCGATGATCAGGACCTATATACCATCGTGATCACGACCTATATACCACCTCGTCAGGTGGGTGACGGCCCCTGGACACCGTGGTATGCGGACTATTATCACCCTGCGGTTTGAGGGTCAACCACCTCCTTTCGGTCGAGCAGGGCCCTGTGGGGTGACAAGCGCTCGCGGTAGCTGGCGCCTTCTATGACGATCTGGTAGCTGGCGTTGGAGAGCAAACACGTCCGGATGTTGCATTGTCTCATACTAGGACGGTCGTGCCTGATGGCTATGGCTCGAAATACGTAGCCCCGCAACTGGGTGCGATCCTGGGAGTCTGCGTATTGCTGTACATCTTGATTTCCCACACTTCCGTCTCCTTATCAGCATAGCTCCTTGGACTTGCCCAACGCAGGTCTACGACTTCAGCGGCAGGTCATGGGGCGATGTCACAGCTTCTAGCCGGGATTTCCCATATTGTGAGTCTTCAGGCTCAAAGAGCAGCCCGAACGAGATAGTGGCATCATATTCAGGTCTGCAAGGCCAGTCAATCTCCGGTCTATCCGATAAGGGATGCGATTCTTGCCGTGGACCATGCTTCTTGTCCGTCTTTGTCGTCTTCAGGCTCCCCGCCAATGGGGTGAAAGCGCATGGAAGACAAAGCGACTCCCTGGAGCGCTCTCCCTCTTGGCAAGATCGTGGTTGTACCCTCCCTCAGCTTGGCGCCGGCGATAACCGGCCGATACGATCCAACACTCCCTGGAACAACCGTCGAGGAACCGACACCTCGGACAACTGAAAGATCAACCGCCGGGAGTGGCGCACCAGCCGACCTCCCATCTTGATCAGCTTGACCTGCACGCTCCTCAGCGACCAGTGCTTGACCGCCTTGGGCAGACATAACCGGCGCAGGAAGTTCCCAAGGTTGTACGCCAGAACGAACAGAGATAGACGCACCCGGTTGGCCACGAACCGATGGCACGACAGCCGAGTCCAGTTCAGGGCGTACTTGCCCTCTTTGATCCACTGCTCGGCTGTCCCACGACCATTGTAGAAATGCACTACCCCTTCCGGGCCAGCCGACATGTTCGTGACGATGAAGCCCACCCGAGGGAACAGCTCTCCCCTATGCCATTCCACCTTGGCCACCACCCGCCGAGCACGGTTCCAACTCCCGGCACGATACCAAAAGTCGTCGTATAGGATCACTGGACGCTTCGGCGGCCTCCCCACCGGCCTCCTGAGCAGAGGGGCGATCTCCCGTTGCAGCACCTCGTTGCCGGGGAGTCTTATAGCGTAAAGTACCTGCCGCTCCTCGAGGTACTCATAGATGTCCGGCTTGGCGAATGCGGCATCGGCGCGAAAGTACCGTCGCACTCCTGTCGCCCCGTAACGCGACAGGATCGGATCCAATACATCACGCCACCTGTGCGCGCTATGTACGTTGCCCGCACGGAGCATGGCCCCCTCGCAGTCCCCGAACTGGTTGAACACGAACAATGGGTGATAGCACGTGCTCCCAAAGTGACCGTTGTACGATGCTCCCTCCTGTTCTCCATGTACCGGACTCTCCGAACTGTCCATGTCCAAGATCACCCGCCGGTGCGGCGTGCGGGACATAGCTCCATCCACCCACTTAGCGTTCAGTCGGCCCAACCCTTCCACGTTGCCGTCTTGGGTGAGCACCTCGGTCTCGAACCGGCTCATGGTGTTGGTGCTGGCGGCCGGTCTCTCAGGACCACCTCGCCGTCCAACGATGATCCGCATCGTCGGGTCCTGGGCCAGCCGTTCAGCGTCGTTGGTATCCTCGTAGCCCGCCAGACGACTGTACACCGACTGCCTGAGAAGGCCCACCAATCGGTGCTGCACGTTACGACCGCCCCGAGTCTCCTGCAAACACTCACTCGCCGTCTCCGTCAGTCCCAGTGCATCATCCAACTCGCGACAGGCCAGCAGTCCGGCGTCCGAGGTGATGGTAGCGCCGCGAAACTCCAACCGTACACGTCGGTCGAAACGGAGCGTGGCGCGTGGGTTGGTGCTTTCACCCATTGGGTGCCTCCAGGGCGGGTACGTTATCAAGAACTAGAGTAGTCGCTCACGACCAGTCTAGCACTCATGATAACCACTGTGCTCTGCTATTCGACTACATTGGGTATCGCTGTTGCTGATTGCGGCAAGCCATGCAGGGTTGATATGGGAAATGTGGGGTACAATCCATCGGGACTTATGCCCGTCCACCAAGACGCAGACGCGGGGGGGGCCGTTGATAGTAGAACCAGCGGCCCTCAATCGCTCTGAATCCGCCATTCACCCAGAAACACACGCACTCCGGCTGGCGATGCCTTACGGTACATCCCCTCCAACGCAGGGATGAAGCTGTCCTGACCCCTCCAGAACTGGAAGCTGCCCAACCGTTTCGGCAGCGCCGCAGAAAACGTTGGGATGCGCGCTGCTCCGTGGGCAGCAGCCTCCTCTCGATCAGCGCTCTCTTGGCCCCAGAACTCGGTGGGGTCAACAGGAAGCGGCTCAGGTGGTGATTGATCTAGCACCTGAGCAGCGGAAGACTCGATGGTCGTTTCATTGGCTCCAATGCCGCTCCCCGCCGCCTCGAGCCCGGCCAAGCCCAAGAGTTCCTCTCGCTCCGCTCCCCTCAGCTTAAATATCAGGAAGGGGTCGCGGTCGAACTCCTCACCCAAGAGGAGGTAGACCGCCGCGATGTGCTTGCAAGGGTTTGACCAGTCGGGGCAGGAGCAGTCGGTCTCAAGGTCGTCACTCCTGTCAGGGAAGAGGGAAAGTCCTACTTCCCAGAAGAAGTTCTCGATATTCTCGGGCATCTGGCCAGCCAGCATCTTCGCGGCGAAGACGGGCCGCTCTGACAGCGCCGTGGTCACCTTCTTCCAGTCCGAACCTCCAAGCATCTCGACTCTGATCTCGACACGGTAGGGTCGGGCACGAGATCCCTGCACTCTGGCCATCACAGCGCCCTTTTCGACATCAATCGATAGCACCTGGCCCCGGCGGGCATAGGACCTGCCGCGGCCAAGCCTCGCTCCGAGGTCGAAGCCCTCAAGGACCTCT
The DNA here is from genome assembly GCA_965262055.1 of Dehalococcoidia bacterium. GTDB lineage: Bacteria > Chloroflexota > Dehalococcoidia > Lucifugimonadales. The sequence continues at coordinate 2,436,815 of CBDHEI010000002.1, read as the reverse complement.
ATCCAGCGGCTAGCCCACCAACTCTGGCCGAATCTGCCCCGTGTGGACTGGGCCTTGATACCGCCCTTCGCCTTACGAGGTCGGGAAGGCTCGAAGTATCCATCGTAACGATGTGCCATCCTATCCTCCTGGGGCTTCCTTGCCCAGAGCCAAGACCTCTCTCAGGTCGTCGTTGGAGAGCTCCGTAAGCCAGCCCTCACCTGCTCCCACGACTCGTTCAGAGATTTCCTTCTTGATCTCGATCATCTCGTCGATCTTCTCCTCCAGCGTTCCGGCGCAGATGAACTTGTGGACCTGGACGTTTCGCGTCTGGCCGATGCGGAATACCCGGTCGGTTGCCTGGTCCTCGACGGCAGGGTTCCACCAGCGGTCGAAGTGGAAGACGTGGTTGGCCGAGGTTAGGTTCAACCCGGTGCCGCCGGCCTTCAGAGACAGAATGAAGACCTGCGGTCCGCCGCCCTCATCCTGGAAGCGCTCCACCATGCGGTCGCGCTGGCGCTTCGGCACCCCGCCGTGAAGGAACAGCGCCTCTAGGCCGAACGTCTCCTGCACTTGGCGTTGAAGCAGGTCGCCCATCTCCGCGAACTGGCTGAAGACCAGCGCCCGGTCGCCGACCTCGATAACCTCCTCCAGCATCTCCGTCAATCTCGTGAGCTTGCCTGACCGGCCGTTGATGCCGGAGTTGTCGCCCAGGAACTGTGCCGGATGGTTGCAGACCTGCTTGAGCTTGGAGAGCGTGGCCAGGACCAGCCCTCTCCGCTGGATGCCATCGGCCGACTCCAACGCCTCTTCCGTCTCCTTGAGAACGGAGGCATACAGAGATGCCTGCTCCTTCGTCAGCGGACAGAAGACCTTCGTCTCCAGCTTCTCGGGCAGATCGGAGATGATCGACCTATCCGTCTTGAGTCTACGGAGGATGAAAGGGCCGGTAACGCGCTTGAGGCGCTCTGCCGCGCTCGCGTCCCGCTCGGCCTGGATGGGCACGAAGAAGTTACGCTTGAACTCGCTCTGGGAGCCCAGGAAGCCGGGGTTCAAGAACTCCATGATCGACCACAGGTCGCCCACGTTGTTCTCCACCGGCGTTCCGGTCAGGGCGATGCGGTAGTCGGCTACCAGTGACTGTGCTGCCCTCGCCTGCTTCGTCTCAGGGTTCTTGATGTTCTGGGCCTCGTCGAGCACCACGCCGCCCCACGGCACCTCCTTGAGGAACTTGAGGTCCCGATGCACCAGTCCGTAGCTGGAGACGACAATGGCGTGGCCCTCCACCTCCTTCTTGAACGTCGCACCTCGCTTCCTGCCGGGGCCGTGATGGACCAGCACAGGAAGCCGAGGAGTGAAGCGGGCGGCCTCTTTCCGCCAGTTGTTTGCCACCGAGGTTGGACAGACGAGGAGGACAGGCCGTTTGCCGTCGGCCCGCCAATCGCGCTGGATGAGCGCCAGGGTCTGAATCGTCTTGCCCAAGCCCATGTCGTCGGCGAGGCACGCTCCGAGGCCCCATTCCCTCAGGAACGAAAGCCACGAATAGCCGCGGACCTGATAGGGACGGAGCGTGCCGGAGAAGCCCCTCGGAGACGCAAGCTCCTTGAACTCCGCCTGCCCATCCAACTGCTTCAGCAGCTTTCCGATCCATCCGGTGGCCCTGACGCCGTTGAAGCCGAAACCCTGCGGCGCGTCCCTAGCTCCGAGCGCCATCTGGATGACGTCTCGGACGGTCGCATTTTCAGCTCCCTTCTTCCTCCAGAAATCGATCGCCGCCTGAATCTCCTCGGCGCTCACCTCAACCCATTGACCGCGGACCCTGACCAAGGGGGCCTTCATCCGCGCAAGCGCCTCCAGCTCGCGGAGGGTGAGCCTCTGGTCTCCCAGGGCCACTTCCCAATCGAACTGAACAATCGTCTCCAGAGACAGACCGCTTCCACCCTGCATCTTCGGGCTCTTGACCTTGGCCTGGACGGCCAGCCGGACCTTCGTGCCCTTGCGCGTCCACCAAGCAGGAATCATCACGCCGTAGCCCGCCTGCTCAAGTGCGACGGCCTCCTCGGTCAGGAACTGATGAGCTCTCGCAGTGTCAAGAAAGTATCCGGCGGGCCTTGCGTTCTCGAGGCTGGCCGTGATTGAAGGACAGATGCCGGAAGCCTGTCCCAGCGAGGAGAGCAGGAACTCCCGCACGTTCGAGCCGTTACGCCTGAGCGCGGATTTCGTGCGGGCCCTGGCCTTCCACGCTTCTTCTACCGGTATGAGAAGGCTCGGATCGTCGTGAGGCTGGAGCAGATAGCGGACGTACCATCCGTCATCGGAGGTCTTGTCATCCGCCCTATCGGTCCCCGCAGTATCTTCCGGTTCCTCTAGGCGGAAGCAGAGGCGGAACTGGGAACCTTCCGCAACCGCGACCGGTCGCCGCCATTCGCGGACCTGTGCGGCGAACTGGGAGAGATCGTACTCATCTCCCGCAACGGTCCCGTCTTTCGACCTGAGGGCATGAAGCCAAGCGTCGTGCACGCTGACGAAGGATGGCTTCTTCCTGCGACGACGGGGCGCGGGTAGAGACGCATCGGAGGCTGCGGTGCGCACCAGGTGATCCGTTAGCGTGGCCACAAACTGCCTGAGCACCTCGGTGGAGGGCCTCTCAGGAGGCGCGGCCGCGCCGGGCTCGGAGAGCGACCGCGCAGCCGCGGGCATCCGCCCGGCCAGCGCGGGCAGGCGTTCCGCGTCCGTCCCCATGAAGATGGGATCCCATGTCGCGCGGCGCGCATCATTGTCGGTCGTCAGACCCGGAAGAAACTGCTGCCGCGCCACCATCGACCCTGCAAGGCGGAGCGCCTCCGCCCAGTACGCGAGATCAGAGCCGACGATCACGCCTGCCGCGAGCGTCCGGCTGCCCATGGACGCGCACAGAAGCTCCACGGCCTCCGCCGTCGAGAGTCGATAGGCTGCGACCGTCCATGGCGCAATCTTCGTCTTCGCACGAGACCTGGGCGGTTCTGCGATCAGGCTGCTGGAAGGAATGGGGCTGTCGCCCTTGGTCGGCAGCCAGGCCGTCACGTGGCAAGTCCGCTTTGCCGCCGGTTTGGGACCGAGCGCCGTTTTCTTTAGGGCTTCCGCCAAGTCGCGAGCGCTGGCGGCAAACGGATGAGGACTCGCATAGGACACCTTCGTCCTTCGCCGACGCCTTGAGGGCGGGTGGACGCCATCGTCCCTCAATGCTTCGCCCCAGAGAACCAGCGCGCCGTCAGACTCGCCTGCATGTAGGATAATCATGGCAAGGATTCCAGTTGTACGAGGACCTCCGTCTATGCCGACAGGTCGACTGCAATCTCTTCGAGCTGTTCCAGGGCAGTACGGAGGTCTTCGACGATCTCCTCGGCGATCTGGTCCCGAGGCGGCAGGTTGGCAGAGTCCTCCATGCTTTCGTCGCGCAGCCAGAAGATGTCGAGGTTCACCTTGTCCCGCTTCACTAGGTCGTCGTAGCTGAATCGGCGGAGCCGTTCGGTCTCCTGGCGCTCGCGGCGGTCTTCCGAGTTGTAACAGGCTACGAAGTCGTACAGGTCGGAGCGTGTCAGCGGGCTGGTCTTTAGGGTGAAGCGCCGGTTGGTGCGAAGGTCGTAGATCCACAGGTCGCGGGTCCACGGGGTCTCGCTGGCGGGCTTGCGGTCGAAGAAGAGCACGTTGGCCTTGACACCCTGGGCGTAAAAGACGCCGGTGGGCAGCCGCAGGAGGGTGTGGGCGTCGCACTCGACCAGCAGGCGCCGCCGCACCGCCGCACCGGCGCCGCCTTCGAACAGGACGTTGTCGGGTACGACGACAGCCGCCCTCCCGTGCATCTTCAGCAGGGTTCGCACGTGCTGCAGGAAGTTGAGCTGCTTGTTGCTGGTCGTGGCCCAGAAGTCGGGGCGCTCCACTACCAGGCTCTCCCGCTCCGATTCCCCCTCCGTGTTGACGAAGGTGAAGCTGGACTTCCGTCCGAAGGGCGGACTGACAGTAGCAGCCTGTTTTGATTGTTCATCCGCTTGACCTCCTACCGGGCAATGACCCGCATATACTCGTCGTGGCTACCGATCCAGACCCAGAATAGATCTTGTCCTTCTTCGATGGCAATAGCTCTGTAGGAACGTCCCACTCGAACCGCCCAATAGTCGTTGACCTTCTTGAACCTGAGCGACGGGTGTCTCGGACTATCCTTGAGCAACTGGAAGTTTCGGTGCGCAGTCCTCTGAACTGTTTCAGGCAGCCGCTCAAAATGCGACCAGAATTGGGGCGTAGTGCGATGCACTACAACTCCCTCAGCGTGCCTTCCCGCTTGGCCTGTTCAACCTCTGCCTTCAGGAAGTCCAGCTTGCCGGCCAGCACGTCCTCCTCGAACTCCCTGTCCCATGCCTCCTCTGCCAACTCGTGAAGCCAGTCTATGATCTTGGCGTACTCGGCTTCAGGAAGACTCAGCACTGCTTGTTTGATTTCATCTGCGGTGGTCATCGACTACCTCCCCCTTACCACTCTCCTCATTATGAGACGAGATCGTTGGACGTTCAACAGTCATATTGGCGGTGGTGGACAAAGCCCCGCACGTCCGATCTACGCCACCAGCTCCAGGTTGAGTTCTTCGAGCAGTCCCTCTAACTCCTCCCCAAACAGCTCGCACGCCTTGCCCAAGCCGCCCTGCTGGTTGAAGGGGGCGTACTGGAAGTTGCTCGGCGTCATGCTGACGCTGCCCGCGATGTGGTCGCGAATAGCCTCCAGCCAACGCACCTGCTCATCAGTGAAGGCGCAGCGTGCCAGCTGCATGGCCAGGTGCTTGTTCACCGACGGCATGGCCAGGAAGTCGAAGGTGTCGAGGCTCTTTGTGGCAGGGAAGCGCGCAGCCTTGATCCTGCGCTCCACCATGCGATGGTGGCGGTCTATCAGCTCAAGCTCTGAGAGCCTCAGCAGGTAGCCCTGATGGTCGACGCCCTCGGCGGCGCACTGGCCGGACACCTTGCCGTACTCTCTCAGGAACGTCGGCAGCTTCAGCTCCTTGAGGTGGTGCTCCAACAGCACCGTAGACCTCTCGCTCACCGCCCGATCCCCGACATGAGCGCCATGTAGTCGCTGGCCGACGTCTTCGTCACGGTGACCCTGGGCAGGTAGGGGTACAGCTCCAGATTGAGTCTCTCGGTCACGTCCCTCTATCCTGCACAGCACCAGGTGTTTGATGGCGTCGAAGCTTATGGCGCCGAGCCTGAGGGCATCACGCACGGCCTCGTACACCTCCTCCTTGCGGAAGTTCTCCACCAACCGCAGCACCTGCACAAACTCACGCTTGCCTCGCCTGCCCATCCTTGACTCCAGCAGTCTGCGCAGCATGCCGAACTCCTCCGGCAACTCCCACCCGGCCAGCGGAGCAGCCTGGTCCAGCGCTCCCGTCTTGCGCTCCAGCAGCGGCAGGTAGTGGACAGGGTCGAAGACGAAGTCGTCGCGTTCGTATGAGCGCGGATGCCGGGCTATCACCTCTGCCCCGCAACTGATCACCACCTCACCCACATAGCCCCGGACCACCACCTCCCTGTGACCGTAGGCCACGGGCACCGAGTAGTCGTTGGTCCGGTACCGCACCAGGGACAGGGAGCTGACACGGCTCACGTGCTTGTCGCTGGCGTCGTATGGCACGGCGGGGAACGCCAGCAGGGCTTCCAGGTCACGCTCCATCCGCTGGCCTATCGTCTCCCTGTGCCCACGCAGCTGTCTCCCCATCCGTTCCAGGCACCTCTCCTCTAGGTAGGCGTTGAGCGCATCGAAGCTCGGGAACGACGGCACAGGCACCAGGAAGTTCCGGCGAGCATATCCCACCAGCCCCTCCACCTTGCCCTTGTCGTTACCCTTGCCGGGACGGCCGAACCGATCCTCGAACAGGTAGTGCGACACCAGCTCCGAGAACACACGAGTACGCTGGCGCCGGCCGTCTCCCAGGATCCTGGCCACCGCCAGTCTCGTGTTGTCGTACAAGATGCTCCGCGGCACGCCGCCCAGGAACGAGAACGCCGAGACGTGACCGTCGCAGAACGCCTCGGTCGTCTCTGCGGGGTAGGCCTTGACGAAGCACGCGTCGCTGTGGGGAAGGTCCAGCACGAAGTAGTGGATGGTCTGCTCCACTCCTCCGATGACCGCCTTCGCCTGGCCGAAGTCGCACTGGGCATCACCAGGAGGATGGGAGAGCGGAACGTACATCTCGCGTGTCCGGAGACGCCGCTCGCGCACGTAGTCCTTGACTATCGTGTACTTGCCGGTGAACCCGTGCTCAGCTCTCAGACGGTCATAGATCCGCTTCGCCGTGTGGCGCTGCTTCCTCGGAAGACTGCGGTCCTCTTCCAGTATCCGGTCGATCACCCCGTGGTACGGGTCCAGCTTAGGGCGACGCGGCGGTGACTGTCGACGGTACCCGGGTGGCACCGAGTACTCCAGCATCTTGCGCACCGTGTCCCGGTGCAGACCGAACACGCGGGCAGCCTCTCGCGTGCTCATCCCTTCCACCATGCAGGCCCGGCGCACTCGAACGTACAGTTCCACTTTGTACATCCTTCACACCTTCCATCGAGTTGCCTCCAACTCTATAGAAGGCGGCGGGTGGTCCAGTTTTGCAGCGCCACTCCTGTAACTGCTCAGCGATTATGTCCTCGCTAACTGTCAAGCGAAAATGTCCGCATGAAGGAACATGTGACATTGACGCAGAGAGAGCAGACAAGGCTTCAGGTTCTCAACAGTTTGATGGCGGACCATATGACCACGGAGCAGGCAGCGACTTTGATGGGAGTGAGCGCGCGCCACACCAGGCGTATTCTGGCGGCCTACAGAAGGGACGGCGCAGCCGCACTCGCTCACGGCAATCGAGGTCGCAGACCGGCCAACGCTACATCGGACCCGTTGGCGACCGACGTGGTGGTCCTGGCGCGGACCCGATACGCGGGAGTCAACCACACGCACCTGAGCGAGTTGCTGAGGGAGCGAGAGGGCATAGACATCGATCGTAACACGTTACGCAAGATACTGACTGACGCCGGTATGAACAGTCCTCGCCGTCGCAGGCCGCCGAAGCATCGTGTTCGACGGCAGCGGATGACTCGCGAGGGAATGCTGATACAGATCGACGGCAGCTACCACAGATGGCTGGGAGAAGATGGCCCCCAGTTCACGCTACTGCTGGCGGTCGACGACGCTACTGGCTGTGTCGTCAATGCCCTGTTCTGCGAGCGGGAGAACACCCGCAGCTACTTACTGCTGATGCGGGATCTGATACGGAGCTACGGCATACCGCTCGCACTCTATTCAGACCGCCATGGCGTCTTCAAGCACACGCCGCCGTCGGAGACCGTCGCCGCTCCCACCCAGTTCTCGCGCGCTATGGGTGAGATCGGCGTACAGCTGATATTCGCACGATCTCCACAAGCCAAAGGCCGCGTGGAACGCACCGCGGGCACGCTCCAGGACAGACTGGTCACGGAGCTGAGACTCGCAGGCGCGACCACCATCGATGACGCTAACCGCGTGCTCAACGACTTCCTGCCCCGCTTCAATGAACGCTTTCGTGTGCCGCCGGAGAACGCAGACACCGCGTATCGGGTCCCAGACCCGGGGATGTGCCTGGACACAGTCCTATGCCTGAAGTACAGGCGCAGGGTTGGACGGGACAACACGGTGAAATACCGCTGGCGCACCCTGCAGTTGCTTCCCGACAAGTCTCGGCCGAGCTATGCCGGGTCGGTGGTGGAAGTACTCGAGGGGCTGGACGGCCGACTGGCAGTGCAACACGAAGGGCGTACCGTCGCCTCCCAGCAAGCGCCTCCACGGCCAAATATCCTGCGCAGCTTCGACACGCGGACCGTGCACACGGCTGGTCCCAGCCGCTACACCAACGGTGTCATCAGGAGGTCGGGGGACGAGGTGACGTCAATGGGCACAATGCTCGTAGTGGACAGACTCCGCGACGATGCTGACCGCAACGGCGCCGCAAGAGTTCGCAGGACTGCGACTCCGCGATCCAGAAAGCCCACCCCACTTCAGACGGCGAGATGGAAGGCGGTCCAGAAGGCGAAGCGCAAGGGGCTGTCCATCCGTGGGATCGCCCGGGAACTGAGCATACACAGAGACACCATGAGGAAGTACATCGATGCCGAAAGCCCACCCATGTCGCCCGCCCGCGCAACGTCGGCAGTGCCTTAATCTGCTAGCATGGCAATCTACTTAGAGGACATTTTCCCTTGACACTTAAGCGGACATAATCGCTGAGCGTCGACACCCCGTGGCCTAAGATTACTCCGCCCTTGACAGAGGAGCTCAGCGCCGGTTTTGGAGAGTGGGACGAAGCCAAGCTCGTCGATGATGGGCAGCTTGAGCCGGGCGAGCTTCTTCTGAAGGTTGAGTAGTCGTCGCTCATCCCTGGCCTCGATCAGCTCGTGGACCAGCGAGGCGGCGGTGGCAAAGCCGACCGACAGCCCCCTCTGGCAGGCGGCGAGCCTCAGGCTGAGGGCCACATGGGTCTTGCCGGTGCCGCTGTTGCCTATGGCGATGACATTCTCACGCCGGTCTACGTACTCGCAGCGTGCCAGCTGCATGACCAGGAGCTTGTTCACTAACGGCATGGCCAGGAAGTCGAAGGTGTCGAGGCTCTTCGTGGCGGGGAAGCGAGCTGCCTTGATCCTGCGGTCCGCCCTACGGGACTCAGCCCATATAGTCCGCAGCACTCCTTGACATCTATAGGAGCATCGGGCCCTACTGCGAACTTTCCGGTGGGATGTCCCAACATAAGGAAACGTTCAGGTGATCACCATCGTGGTCTCCTCAGCCCCAAGCCCCCTATAAGGTTTGCAGCTGGGCCTTCCTAATGTCTCTGCTGTGCCTCTGTGAAGACAAGGCCAAAATGAACGTGTTCAGGGGCACCTGCGCAAGCCGTCCGTTGTATAGTTGTCCAGCAGTCCGTTACGCACGGACCAGAGTACTAGCCCCTGCATCGTCCCGACACTCAACTTTCGCTGGATGCCGTAGATGGCGTTCCGAACGGTTACCGGCTTGATCCCCCTCGCCTCCGCTATCCGAGCGTAGGACATACCTTGGGCGAAGGAGACGAGTATCGCCCGCTCCCTCGAAGTCAACCCGGCGGGGGTATCTTCCGTCCTTCCGCCGCCTCGTATCGCCTCGAACGCCCTTCTTACACTTTCGGTTGGCAGACGAAGATTGCCCAGGGCCACGTTCCGCACGGCTGACAGCAATTGTTCCCTGTCAGTCTCCTTCTGGAGGTATCCGGTGGCGCCGGCGGCCACGGCCTCCACGACGGCGTCCTCTTCCGTCGAGGCCGTGAGCATGAGCACGCGGGTCTCGGGCGCGGACTCCATGATCTCCCTGCATGCCTCCACTCCATCCTTCTTCGGCATCATCACGTCCATCACCACCACGTCCGGCGACACGTCTGCTGCCACCCTGACCGCCTCCTCGCCATCCGCCGCCTGTCCCACCACCTCGAATTCGCCGGACTGATCGAGGACCTGCTTCAGACCGACCCTCACGATTGAATGGTCGTCAACGATCATCACCCTTATGCGCTCGCCTGCTGACATCCCGGTCCTCCTCTCACTATCTTTCCAGCGGGACCACGCAGGTCACGGTCGCGCCGCCCATAGCGCCTCTCTGGTCCACGACAAGACGCCCGCCCAGCCGCTCGGCGGCCCTGCTCATGTTCGTGAAGCCGTTACCGCGCTCCGCGTAATCATCGGGAAGCCCGACGCCATCGTCCGACACCGACAGGCGACTATCCTTCTCGGCAAACTCCAAGTTTATAGTCACCCTGCTCGCTTCCGCATGGCGGTATGCGTTGGTGAGCGCGTTGTGCGCGATCGAGAAGAGCAGGCTTCTGGCCTCGACCGACAGTGGCGGCTCGACCCCCATGTGAGTCATCTCGACGGGCACCGAGGTGACGTTCGTGAAGCTGGTCGCGTGGGACCTGAGAGACCGGCTCAACTCCCTGCCCTCGTAGATGCCGCCCATGTTTATGGGATGTCTCAACTCCAGTATGACGGACCGGGACAGCCGGGACGTCGCCTCAAGCGTGGAGGTCAGCTCCTGGTTCGCGTCTCCGGCAAGCGTCTTCGCCGTGTCGATGCCCAACCCAACCATGTACGCAGACTGGGCCGCCGTGTCGTGAATGGCCTGGGACAGCTCGACCCGCTCACGCTGAAGCGCCCGCTCGCGCTCCACCGCCTGCCCCCATCTCATCCGCTCGAACCTGGTTGCCAGGTTGACCGCCGCCACGACCACATACATGACGGCTATCCTGGCCAGGAGCGTCTTCTCGTCCCCGGCCTCGGTGTCTATTCCATCCCCCACGGTCAGGCTGATCGCCACGTAGACGAGGGACGCTATCGTCACCCAGGCCATGTTGAGCCTGAAGGAAGAGAATAGCACCGCCATTAAGGCCAGCGCGGGATAGTAGAACAGGTGCACGAAGTCGTGGCTGAAGCCGTAGCTTAACGCCAACATCGCCGAAACCAGGAACACGTCCAAGGCGTAGAGAGCGAAAAGCCAGCGCCACGTGATCGGCCTGCTCGAAAGAATACGGTAGTGAATGTACCCGTTGAACCCGATCAACACCAGCACGAGCAGCACAAAGGTGGCATACCTGGCAACCCCGAAGTCGAGATTGGGGCGATAGACCAGTTCAATCAAACCTATGGCGGCTACGAACCAGTTCGCTCTGACTGAAATGGTCGCCAGGTACCTCAGTCCGTCCGGGTCGCTCTGGTTGAGCGTCCAGTCGTTTACCCGGAAGGAGGCGGCTGCTCTCTTCACCAGCTGCCGTATCCGCACGCTGTGGAACCCGTGAGGCATCTCGTATCCCCGACCGTGAATGTATGCGGCGCTTTGATAGTTGTGGGCGGGCGTACCCGGCGCATCTCCAATCAATCTAACCACCAGGGGCCATGCGCACAAGAAACATATGCGCTGGCAGTTGTAGCAATAGTACCTTCAGGGGCGTCACGGGACAGGTGCAACAAACGGAGAGCTGCGAGCGGCGCTGGATAACTGTCTCCGAATCTGGCCGGGGCCAGAGTTGTGGGGCGCGTGCAGGAGAGGGGCCCATGGCGCTTTTTACCTGTCTCCTGGCAGGGCATATGCCCCAATTCCATAGGGCATTTGGCAATCGTCTGTGGAAAGACATTTGCACATATATCGGACAGGGCAACTGCCCCTAATAAATAGGGCATTTGGTAATTGCTTGCGGCAAGGAAATCAGGGAACATGTGCCGGTTGCGCTGCTCGCGGTGATCGGAGCGGTCTGGGCCCTGCCCCCAAAACGCACTGGCCGCGCCGGACCGGCCCACGGGCCTGACAGCAGAATGCAGCCACGAAGACAGTTTGGAGCAGCTTCATGAAGCTAAAAGGGAAGAACCAATTCACAAGCACGGAGGGCGAGGCACAATGCGATCACGGTACCAGTTTGACACGGAAGTTGATACGGGAAGAAAAGACACCGCTTTGATGAGAGCCGAACCGAGGTGGCCGGGACGTTTGCGTCTTCGACTCCTGGCGGCCGTGCTCATCGCCGCTTTCGCCGCGCTCACGATCTACGCGTATACGGCGAACGTGTCGGTCGTGTCGGCGGCGAGTCCCTGTCCCGCGGTCAACGACTGGTGCACGACGATGACGGTGGCAGACGCCGAGGGTGACGGATTACTAAACGGGTATGAATTTGACAAGTTCGGCTCGATCGTCGACGACACGATCCAACCCGGCGGCGCAAACATCAACGTCTGGACCGTGCACACCTTTGCGCACCCGCTCCCGCAACTGCCCGATTACATCCCACATTTCCCATATCAACCCTGCAGGGCTTGCCGCAATCAGCAACAGCGATACCCGATGTAGTCGAATAGCAGAGCACAGTGCTTATCATGAGTGCTAGACTGGTCGTGATAGACTGCTCTAGTTCTTGATAACGTACTGTCCTCGGAGGCACCTAATGGGTGAAAGCACCAACCCCCGCGGCAAGCTCCGTTTCGACCGACGTATACGATTGGAATTCCACGGCGCTACCATCACCTCAGATGCCGGGCTGCTGGCCTGTCGCGAGCTGGATGATGCACTGGGACTGACGGAGACGGCGAGTGAGTGTTTGCAGGAGAGTCGGGGCGGTCGCAACGTGCAGCACCGATTGGTGGGCCTTCTCAGGCAGTCGGTGTACAGTCGTCTGGCGGGCTACGAGGATACCAACGACGCTGAACGGCTGGCCCAGGACCCGACGATGCGGATCATCGTTGGACGGCGAGGTGGTCCTGAGAGACCGGCCGCCAGCACCAACACCATGAGCCGGTTCGAGACCGAGGTGCTCACCCAAGACGGCAACGTGGAAGGGTTGGGCCGACTGAACGCTAAGTGGGTGGATGGAGCTATGTCCCGCACGCCGCACCGGCGGGTGATCTTGGACATGGACAGTTCGGAGAGTCCGGTACATGGAGAACAGGAGGGAGCATCGTACAACGGTCACTTTGGGAGCACGTGCTATCACCCATTGTTCGTGTTCAACCAGTTCGGGGACTGCGAGGGGGCCATGCTCCGTGCGGGCAACGTACATAGCGCGCACAGGTGGCGTGATGTATTGGATCCGATCCTGTCGCGTTACGGGGCGACAGGAGTGCGACGGTACTTTCGCGCCGATGCCGCATTCGCCAAGCCGGACATCTATGAGTACCTCGAGGAGCGGCAGGTACTTTACGCTATAAGACTCCCCGGCAACGAGGTGCTGCAACGGGAGATCGCCCCTCTGCTCAGGAGGCCGGTGGGGAGGCCGCCGAAGCGTCCAGTGATCCTATACGACGACTTTTGGTATCGTGCCGGGAGCTGGAACCGTGCTCGGCGAGTGGTGGCCAAGGTGGAATGGCACAGGGGAGAGCTGTTCCCTCGGGTGGGCTTCATCGTCACGAACATGTCGGCTGGCCCGGAAGGGGTAGTGCATTTCTACAATGGTCGTGGGACAGCCGAGCAGTGGATCAAAGAGGGCAAGTACGCCCTGAACTGGACTCGGCTGTCGTGCCATCGGTTCGTGGCCAACCGGGTGCGTCTGTCTCTGTTCGTCCTGGCGTACAACCTTGGGAACTTCCTGCGCCGGTTATGTCTGCCCAAGGCGGTCAAGCACTGGTCGCTGAGGAGCGTGCAGGTCAAGCTGATCAAGATGGGAGGCCGTCTGGTGCGGCACTCCCGGCGATTGATCTTTCAGTTATCCGAGGTGTCGGTTCCTCGACGGTTGTTCCAGGGAGTGTTGGATCGTATCGGCCGGTTATCGCCGGCGCCAAGCTGAGGGAGGGTACAACCACGATCTTGCCAAGAGGGAGAACGCTCCAGGGAGTCGCCTTGTCTTCAATGCGCTTTCACCCCACTGGCAGGGGCCACGAGGACGATGAAGACGGACAAGAAGGGTGCTCTACGACTGCAAACGCATCTCTTATTGGATAGACCGGCGATTGACTGGCCTTGCAGGACCTGACTATGCTGCCACTATCTCGTTTGGGCTGCCCCTTGAGCCTGAAGACTCCCAATATGGGGAATGTCGGCACATTTACTTCGGCTCTATCCCGAGGGTGCCGCGCGGCACCCAGGTCACCATTGAAGGGCACACGTTCATAGCGGACGCGGAGTCGGACGACGGCGCCGAGGGCGATCGATGGGATTTTCCCTCCGGCGAGTTGCCCGCCAGCCTGGTCTGGTCGGCAGGCCAGGAGGTCACGGTAAGCGTGAAGCTTGCCTCCCCGTGCGACAACCTGGACAACCTGGTCAACGCCATCGTCGTCAAGAACCTGACCGGTGAGATCACCCAAGCGGGAGACACCAACCTCCACAAGATCAGGCTCGACCCCTACAAGAGCTACCTCATCGAGGCCATCGGAGTGGACGGCAGCGACATGCTCGGCGTCGAGGAACACCCCAACCTCACCCTGGAGGACCCTGAAATCCCCGCCATCTGGAACGCCAGAGGCAGATCCGAGTTGATTACCTACGGTTCCAAGAGTGACGGCAACGCCATCAGGCGCATCTTGCGAACCGACCACCGCACCTACAAGATCGAGGTTTCCTCAGGCAACAACGGCACCGGCACCTACCAGCTCAAGGTCCGGGTCAACAACATCTGCCGGATCAACGACGACGGCGACGCACAGTACCAGTGGGCAGGAGGCCCCAAGGGATACCCCACCCACTCCGACCTCCCCGCCGGAACGGGCGGACGCCATGTCCTTTTAGCCGGCACCGAGTACAGCAACTACGTATCGCGGCCGGAACTCCACCACGTTCTCGGCGACAACTGGGACTCCAACCCCGACGAGGACTGGTTCGGGGTAGACCTCCAGCAGGGTGAGGAGTACACCGTCAGACTAAGGACCAAGACCAGCCTGCCGGAGAGGCTGCAAGCCACCCAGCTCAAGATCCTGGGCATCAAAGACGCCGACGGGAACACGATCAGCGGCACCGCCAGCGCGGGAGACGCCGGAAAGAAGGTCTTCGTCACCAACTGGGAGGCGCCCAGCACCGGCCGTCACTACATCGCCGTGGGGACGGAGGGCACCGACCGGACCGGGATCTACTGGATAAGCATCACGAGGAAGGTCTCGAACTGACGACAACCCGCGACAGCAGCGTCTCCGCCACCTTGGACACGACATCGGCAGTCGCCGTTATGACGGCCCTCATCAGGGGCATGTCGTCCTCAACTCCAGGGAAGAATCGCGGGACACGCGGACGTATCTCATCTTCGAGGTGACCCTGAACCGGGAAGCGAACAAGGAAGTGCGCGTGGACTACGTCACCGTGGACGGTACTGCGGTGGCGGGCCGGGACTACGAGCCGAAGTCAGGGACGCTGGTGTTTGGCAGGCGCGATCTTACGAAGACGATATGGGTGCCGGTAGAGTTCGACGCGGCGTACGAGGACACCGAGACTATGACGCTGCGGCTGTCGAACCCACGTGGCGGGCAGATCGAGGACGGCACGGCGACCGGCTCCATTTACGATTACTCGACTAGCAGATAGGGATCGCGGACTTGCTGCTGCCGTGCAGCTAAAAGGCAAAAAGGGCAGCATCATGGGTGTGCGGGAGGGATCGTCGCCCGGCCCGCAACGGAATCTCCCGGTGCATGGGAGTCCTGATGCGTCCTACGGGAGGCCCGGTGCGTCATGCCGAAACAGCGCACATACTACAGCCTAAGGACTCACGTTTTCCCTGACGACTTCCCGCAGCGCCTGGAGCGGTTCAAGGTGGAGTCCGGCCTGTCGTGGGCGGAGATCGCCCGCCGTCTCGGAACCTACCCCCTCACCATCCGACGTTGGAGGTACAAAGGCGTGCGGCCCAACTTGGCTCATCAGACGGCGCTGTTTGATCTGGCCGACGACCTGGGCCTGGGCCATATCTTCACCGACTGGAGCGTCCAGCGCGAAACCCGGCACGATCTGCCCGGCTCGGCTGGGAGCGCCTGTAGGTCTGAGAGAGAGCTCAGGCCCAATGCGCCGACTCGGTGCAAGATCCCCAGGAGGAGACCGGCGCGTCGATGATGCGGCTACAGCCCGAGGGTGAAACTCTAAACCCCGAACACATAGCCGTGCGGGCGGCCTGAAACGCAAAAAAAACCGAATATATGGCTGGGCAGGGGGAAGCCGTCGCCGTTGCGACGACCTCCCCCTGTCTTCTGCGGTCAGCGTCCCGCGCCGACCGGCTCCCGTCCTTGGATCCGCCCCTCAGAACAGCCTCAGCGTCTCGGGCTGCTGCCGCTCCGACTCTCCCTCCGCGTTTGAAGCTTGCGCCTCGCCGGGGGAGCGGGTCTTACGTGAGCAGGGTGCTTGGGTTCGTCCTCCCACTTGGCCTTGGCCCTTTGGATCACCACCAGGGCCTCCTGGGTTAGCCCGGACAGGTCCCGGTCGTCGAACGACTCGATGTGCGGGTCAGACGAGACTCCCTGTACCCCGATGGTGGCCCTGCCTCCCTTGATGGACACGACCACCTTGAGGTTCTCCGGTACACCGTCCTGCTCCCAGTCGTCACCGGAACCCTGTGGGTCCTGTTCGGCTTCCTTGCCGGCGTCCTGCTCATTGGCAACCGCATCATTGGGGTCTTCCTCCTTGGCAACCGCAGCAGCCGCGTCGTCCGCCGCATCGCCGAAGAGACTCTCGTCTGCGCTCCGGGCATCCGAGCGGATAGAGCGGTACCTGCGGATCGCGCGCCCCACCGGTTTCGGGAGTTCTCGTGGACCGACGACGACATGAGGCGGAGGAACGGAAGAGGCGGCCTGGCCTTTGCAATCTGCAGAGGCATAGTGGAAGCCCACGGGGGCCGGTTATCGGCAGAGACCGCCGGACCGGGACGTGGAGTTCGATTCACCTTCACGCTGCCCGTGGTCGACGAGATTGAGTACAGGGCCGAAACCGACTCCACTCAGCTTAACGCTGACTCGCGACGGTCGGCGGGGGACCATGGCCGCATTCTCGCAGTCGATGACGACCCGCAGACGCGGAGGCATATTCGCAACATCCTCTCGGAAGCAGGTTTCATCACTGTGTTGACCGGCAATCCCGGCGACATCGAACGCCTCATGGAGGTCGAACAGCCCCACCTTGTCCTGATGGGCATAACGCTTCCATGGAGCGACGGATTCGAGCTGATGGAGCGCGCCCCGCAAGATTTCCGATGCTCCGGTCATCTTCGTGTCCGGGCATGGCAGCGCCCAAAACATGGACCGTGCCTTTGAGCTTGGTGCCGCCGACTACGTCGTCAAGCCCTTCACGCCAACGGAGCTGGTGGCGAGAATCAGAGCGGCCTTACGGAAGCGGACGGCGCCCGGCCAGACAGGGCAGCTGGAGCCTTTCCTGCTTGGTGACCTGGCGATCGACTACGCCGAGCGCCACGTGACCGTAGAGGGCCGCCAAGTACACTTGACAGCGACAGAGTACAAGTTGCTCTTCAAGCTTTCGACCGCCGCCGGACGCGTGTTGACCCACGGACAGTTGATGAGACTGGTCTGGGGGCCGCTGTACGAGAGCGACGTGCGGATCGTGCATACCTATGTCAAGCAACTGCGCAACAAGCTGGGGGACAACGCCAGGCGGCCCGTGTACATTTTTACCGAACGTCGGGTGGGTTACCGCATGGCAAGGCCGGCAACGGCCTAGACAATCCGAAGGGTGACGCCATTACCACCTCCGACCAGTAGAGTTCCTGCCCCTCGGCTGGCCTCCACAGTCCTCGGCAGACGCTGACCAAGTATTCGTTGGGAGCGTCCGAGCGACGTTACGTCCCGTGGGTCTGGGGACTTTTCTGTGCAGAGCGACCTCGCTGCGGTCGACCTGAGGAGTTCCTCAGAATACCCTCAGGGACTCTCCTTCCATTTCCTCAGATTAGATTCAGACGCGCCTGGCAGAATTGTTTTTACGATAAACAATTGCTAGGAGCGTGTGTCGTGGCGTACATGGATTCGTCTCAAAAAGAAGCCGCCTTGACGGGAAGGCCACCCGTGGACCTCGGGGACTGTGTGACTGGCTTGGTAAACGCGGCCTACAAGGGGATGGCGGAGCAGGTGGCGTCCCACGATCTCAACCCCTTGGAGTTCGCACTCCTCAGAGCCTTCCTGGGCAAAAAGGAGTGGACCACCACTCAACTGGCGCAAGTGTTGCCGGTTAAGGCTCCCTGGATAAGCCGCGTGGTGACCAAGATGGTAGACAGGGGCCTGATGCGCCGGCGGCGCCCCCGTAACGACCGGCGCGTCGTGTTCTTGACTCTGACCGACGAGGGCAAGGCGCTGACGCTGGAGCTTCACCGGCGCGTGAAAGCATACGAGGCAACGCTCTCCAAGGGCGTCTGTGAAGAGGAGATGGCGGTCTTTGTTTCCGTCACCTCCGAGGTCATGACCAACCACGCCGCCTTGGCGCAGTCGAATCCAGCGTAGCTGCTCACGTAGATGAGGAGGCATGGGGTCTTGTTCGAGCCCGTGACTGACACAGCAGACTAGTTGGAACACACCGGTATGAGAGCAGGCGCTTTCTGGGCGCCCAAGCCGCTTAGGGTCTTGAACCAGACTTCCTCATGACGCTTCCCGCATGTCCTCGCAGAAGCTGGACCAGGCCGTGATGCGTTCCATTAAAACCGGAAGACTCAGCCGTTGGCCCGACGCCGCTTTCCATCCCCAGCAGGGTGGCGAGCCACGTCCGTGGGGCGGATTGTGGTAACGGCGTTCGACTCCCCACGCGTTCCCACCGACGCCCCTGACCTTAATGTCTTCGCCGTTGTCGGCGTGCTCGATTCAGGGCCAATATGGAGGCCGCCGCCAAGGGGCCCCTCGACCCGGCGCTGGTGGAGGAGATACGGAGCCGCACCGCAGCCCTCGACTGAATCGCCGGGGGCGTGCGTGTGCCCCCGCTCACCCTGAACCCCCCGAGGGGCTCAAGCACGGGCGCCCCCCAACGAGGCCTCGCGCTAGCGAACTGGCCCGCCCCTACGGCCCACCCGGCCGCCAGGTGACCAGGCCGGGGCGCGTGGGCCCAGCCCTCCGAATGCCCACGCCGTCCCCCGTCTCCACCAACAGCTGGTCCATCGCCTCCTCCAGGAGCCGCTCCTTCGGGCTGCCAGGGTCCAGGAAGAGGCGGAACAGCAGCTGCCGCCGTGCGGCCTCCCGGCTCTCGTAGCCGTTGGGGGGTCTGGTCGGCAGCATCTCCAGGTCGGGGTAGACGTCCATCTCCCACAGGACCTGCATCAGCTCCAGCAGGCCCGGCGGACGGAGCCGCTCCTCGCCGTGCACCAGCCGCCAGAAGGGGTAGGTCTGCGCCTGCGGGTGCTCCGCGTGCAGCACGATGATCACCCGCTCCCGGCTGTGCGCCTCCAGCTTACGGATGAACCCCACAACGTCGGGGACGGTGTAGAGCACGTTCACACACAGCGTCACGTCCGCTGGCGCGACGCTGGCGTCCTCCCACTCGGACTGCACGATAGTGACATTGGAGGTCTGGTGCCGCGCCGCCTCCTCCGTGAGGATGGCGGCCATGCTGGGCGACGGCTCAACGGCAACGACTCCCCCACAGTGCAGCGCTAGGGGCAATGCCAGCCGGCCGGCGCCGGCACCCACGTCTATGACCGTCTGGCGCGGCTCGATGAGCTCGCTCAGCCGCTTGAGGGACGGCTCCATGGGCCGCCGCGGGTCTTCACGAAAGCGCTCGGCCACGCCGGCCCAGTGGTCCGCGGGCGGCTGACCAGACTCACGCGTCCGCTCCGACTGCGCGTGCTCCCCCTCTACCATCTCGCGCCACCGTTGCGCGGCGGATGGGGTTGTCCGCGATCGGCTCGTCATGCTCGACCTCTCTGGAGCAGGGTACAGGTCCCGCTCCCACGCTGGCGGCTGACGGCGGACCACCCGCGGCGCTCAAATATCTGATCCATTTGCAGAGGCTAGGTCGTCCTCGACCACGACTAGGGCGGCCGCGTCGTCACGTCGGGAGGTGGGTCGGCGTTTGGCGGGTTGGGGTATGTGATAGCACATGCTCCCAAAGTGACCGTTGTACGACGCTCCCTCCTGTTCTCCATGTACCGGACTCTCCGAACTGTCCATGTCCAAGATCACCCGCCGGTGCGGCGTGCGGGACATAGCTCCGTCCACCCACTTGGAGTTCAGTCGATCCAACCCTTCCACGTTGCCGTCCTGGGGTAAGCACCTCGGTTTCGAACCGGCTCATGGTGTTGGTGCTGGCGGCCGGTCTTTCAGGACCACCTCGCCGTCCAACGATGATCCGCATCGTCGGGTCCTGCGCCAGCCGTTCAGCGTCGTTGGTATCCTCGTAGCCCGCCAGACGACCGTACACAGACTGCCTGAGAAGGCCCACCAATCGGTGCTGCACGTTACGACCGCCACGACTCTCCTGCAGACACTCATTCGCCGTCTCCGTCAGTCCCAGTGCATCGTCCAACTCGCGGCAGGCCAGCAGCCCAGCGTCCGAGGTGATGGTAGCGCCGCGAAACTCCAACCGTACACGTCGGTCGAAACGGAGCGTGGCGCGGGGATTGGTGCTTTCACCCATTGGGTGCCTCCAGAGTGGGTACGTTATCAAGACCTAAAGCTGTCGCCTACGACCAGTCTAGCACTCATGATAAGCAAAACGCTCTGCTATTCGGCTCCATTAGGTGCAGCTGGTACTGCTTACGACACACCTTGTAGGGTTGATATGGGAAATGTGGGTTCAGAAGTGCATTGGACGTTCTCGTGGCAGGGCAAATGCCCCCTCCGGAATATGGCATTTGGTAATTGTCGGTGGCCAGGAAAATCAGGGAGTATGAGGTTACTCACGACGAGGGTAACCGTACGTAGCAGCCGGAGCCGCGTCAACGCGTGGAGCGGACGTCAAATGCTGGGGGCCGATGGAAACGACAGTAGAGCCCGCACCGCTTGCGACCTCGACGATGTCGTCTTCGCATCGGAGCGCATGGTTACGACTCCTATGGAGCCCTAACAGACCAGGTTCCGGTGAAGCGGGGGGCGACGGCGTTGGAACACGCCAGAAACAGTCATGAGAGAGGCGATGCACGGGCTGGCTGCTCAGAGGGCGACTGGCCCGAAAACGACCCGCGAGCAATCAGGACAACCTGCTCCCGATGAGCTGGCGGCAGGCGGAGCCCGGGCGGTGGAGTCTGGCTGACGAATGAGACCTCGCCGACCCGCGTTGCCCGGCGCCTCCAAAGCCATTGGGGCGATAGTCGCCGGTCCCTCCCTCATTGCGGCGCTATGCCTCGCCGGAGCGTTGGCCGCATTCTTGGTCTACCCGGTTTATGCGCAGAGCGGCGATGAGGCGTCAGCTCCCTCCAACCTCACCGCGGCGATAGCGGACGGCGGGGTTATCCTGAACTGGTCGTCTCCGGTCCAGGACGCCGCTTCAGTCACGGGCTACGAGATCCTGCGGCGGCGTCCGAAGGAGGGCGAGGGCGCCCTGCTGGTCCTGGTGGCGGACACCGGTTCCACGGCCACCACCTACGTGGACGCCACGGCAAACGAGCCGGGGGTTCGCTACGTCTACCGGGTCAAGGCGCTTCGTGGCGGCGAGAAGAGCTTCAGGTCCAACTACGCCCGCGTCGACCTGCCCGAGGAAACCGATGAGACTGAACCGACGCCGGCTCCCGCGCCCAGAGACGTCACCGTCCAACCATCGGACGCCCAAAGCGGTGACCCGTGTACAGACCCAGCGCCGACGCCCACGGCAGTGGACGTGACAGCCGTTCCCATCGTCGTCGAGTCCACTACTGACGACTACTTTGTGCTCTACGTGAACCACGAAGTGAACGGCACGGAGGCGGAGCTGCCGGTCTTGGTGAAGCGGGGCGAAACCGGGACGACGACACTCGCCGAGAACGTGGAGGCGCTGCCCGTCGAGCGCTACCGTGTGGAAAAGTATGCGGTTGCAGATCCGGCTGACGTGGATCTGGATTGCCTGGATGATTTGGCCGACCCATCGCCTCTGAATCATTCCCATAGACTTGAACTTGACCCTGAAGATGGGGCGATGATGATAGCCAACAGCGCCCATTTCGAAGAGTTGGCCAATGCGGGTGTGGTGAAGTTTGTCCTGGTTGAGCTGGGTTCATCGACGCCCGAGATCTACTTTCAGAACACCGAGAAGTACTTATTACACATCCCGTTCGCCGCCCTTTTGGGAATAGATGACGGAAACACAATCTGGGCCCCTGCAGAGATTAAGTATGATTCGAACATTCTCCTCAACGGAGATGAGGGTGTTTACTACTACACGTTGAACCGCGACTATACCTCCTCTGTGATTGAGCGGATTCACACGTTGCTTGCGGCGAACTTGCCGGTGGTCGACCACAACCTGGCCTACAGCCCGTGGTGGACCTACGGGCTGCCGAGTGATTGGGTCCATGTTGAGAACCCCCGAGTTCCCGTGGTGGATGACGGGATTATCTTCCATGACGTCAGCTTTAGCGCATTGAATGCCGGGGAGGGGTATGGGCGGCTACAGGTATTGGAGCCCGATGACCGGCCCAACCCCCGTGACATCGTGCTCTATGAAACGCTGCCCATTGAGCTTTCAAGGGTCGCGGGGATCATCAGCACGCAGCCCCAGACGCCGCTCTCCCATGTTAACCTGCGGGCCAAGCAGGACCAGATTCCCAACGCCTTCATTCGGGATGCCCTGGACAATGCGGAGATTTCCTCCCTTGTTGGGCTATACGTCTACTACCAGGTATCTGAGAATGCGTTTGAACTCCGCGAGGCTACGGAGGCAGAGGTCGACGCCCACTACGAGGCTTCCCGCCCGACCGCGACCCAGACGCCGGTGCGGGACCTCTCGGTCACCGAGATCACAGCGCTCAGCTATATCGGGTTCGACGACTGGGATGCGTTCGGGGTGAAGGCGGCGAACGTGGCCGTGCTGGGGACTTTGGACTTCCCGGATGGCACCGTTCCCGACGGATTTGCCGTGCCCTTCTATTTCTACGACGAGTTCATGAAGGCCAACGACCTCCATTCCAAGGTCTCAACCATGCTGGCCGACCCCACTTTCCAGACGGACTACGACACACAGGAGGCCGAGCTCAAGGACCTGCGCGATGCGATCAAGGACGCCACCACGCCGGACTGGATCATCACCGCGCTGGAGGAGATGCACGCGGAGTTCCCGGGCAGGTCACTGCGCTACCGATCTAGCACCAACAATGAGGACCTGCCGGGATTTAGCGGCGCCGGGCTGTACGACTCCAAGACGCAGGACCCCGACGAGACCGAGGAAGACGGGATCGACAAGTCGATCAAAGGGGTATGGGCGAGCCTCTGGAACTTCCGGGCGTTTGTAGAGCGAGAGTTCTATCGCATCGACCACACGAAAACGGCGATGGGGATTTTGGTGCATCCCAACTACACTGACGAGTGGGTGAATGGCGTAGCAGTCAGCTTTGACCCGCTCTATGACAAGGCAGGCCACCACTACGTTAACAGTCAAGTGGGTGAGGATTTGGTCACCAATCCGGAGGCGTATTCGCTGCCAGAGGAGTTGCTGCTGAAGCCGGACGGGAGTTACACCATCCTGCACTACTCCAATCTGATTGAATCGGTGCGGTTGCTGATGAGTGACAGCCAATTGATACAGCTCCGACGTCACCTTGATTCAATCCATGACCACTTCGAAGCGCTGTACAATCCCGCAGCCGGAGAACCGTTCGCCATGGAGATCGAGTTCAAGATCGCCAGCACGAATGTCCTGGCGATCAAGCAGGCCCGTCCCTGGGTCTTCGGCGGCGCAGTGCCTCCTCCCCCCGACCGCGCGGGAACAGTAGCCTTGCCGTCAACACAACCTCAGGTTGGCGCGGCCTTGACCGCCACTCTGACGGACCCCGACGGCAGCATCTCCAATATAACCTGGCAGTGGGCCAGTTCCCCCAATGGAAGCTCGAACTGGGCCCCTATCAGCGGGGCCGCATCGGCGAGGTACACGCCGGTGGATGGCGACGTAGGCAATTACCTGCGCGCGATGGCGTCTTACACCGACGGCCACGGGGCGGGTAAGAGTGCACAGGCGGTCTCGGCCAACACGGTGGAGGATGCCCCCCCGCCGCCACCACCGCCGCCGCCACCACCGCCGCCGCCGATAATCGGCATCACCGGCGTCACAGGTGCGGGCGGCGGTGGCGGGGGAGGAGGAGCTCCCGCTCAGGACCCGTCGCTGATCGTCCTCTCCCAGACCTCCCTCTCATTCGAGGCCGTCCAGGGTGGAGAAAATCCTGCGCCACAGACCCTCCGAGTTTGGAACGGGGAGGAGCGTGAGATGGCCTTCGGCACTTCGGAAAACGCCCCATGGCTCGTTAGGTCGCCCTCGGCAGGCATAACGGACGGCCCGGATGACGCGGTCAGGATAACCATGTCTGTGGACGTGTCTGGCCTGGAGCCGGGCTCGTACACTGCCTCTGTCCGCATAAGCGGCCGCCGGATAGGAAACTCACCCCAACGCGTGCCCGTGACCCTGACGGTACGGCCCCCGGGATATGCCCGCGAACGCGTCTCTCCCAGCGAGCGGACCGAGATCGTCACACCGGACTCCACGTTGCGGCTCATCGTACCCGTAAATGCCGTGTCCGCCGAAGTGGACATAGAGGTAGAGAAGCTGGACCCTGCATCACAAACTTCCCCGCCGGGGGATCAGGAGCGCGTCATCCTGGCGGTGGACCTCCAGACCCTCGCGACCGGCGGCGAGACTCCTCAGCCCATCACCTTCTCCCCCGGAGCGGAGCTGAGACTGCTGCTGCCCGAGGACGAGGAAGCCTCGTGCGACGCTGGACGCGTGAGGGTCTACCGGGTGAGATCCGGAGAGTGGGAACTCCTCGAGCACCGCTGCGAGACTGACGAGGAGGGCCGCGTCTGGGCTGTGTCGACTCTGACAAGCTTCAGCACCCTCGGCTTGACGGTGGACGACGCCGCGTATCCTACCGGGTCCGTATGCTGGTCGGTGTCAAACATACTCTCATGGACAACCTCGAGGACCTCCGAGAGCCAGGCCAGCGCCAACACCCTGTTCACATGGCTGCAGGGCGTGCTGAGGCTCTGGCTCAGCCTGTCCTGCCGGTGAAGGGGCCTCGACCGCGCGGGGATTGCCGGCCGCGAACAGAAGGCCGGGGATCTGCCCGGACACCAAGCCGTAAGAGCCCGCCTCGAAGCCGTAGAGCCCGCCGCCGCCGATTCAACTCCGCCACAAGGCCGTCGACCGGGCGCGCCGTCTTGACAATCGGCTCAAGGTCGCTGGGACCACTCCCGTGGGTCCTGCCGGTGTGCGATTCGAGAGATAACCCTGCGTCAACGCCGTACTTCCGGCTCAGGTCTGCGATCTTGTGTCCGGCGTCCGAACAGCCGCTTCATCTCGCTGATCTCCCCTGCTGATAGATGCCGTCTCCTCATGCTCGACACCTCCAGTTCTTGTGACTGTGCTGATGTATCCTAGATGTATGTTACCAGTGGCTTACGCGCGCCGAAGGCGACGCTCATGCGTATGTTGCGTGTGGCTTACAGATACGAATTGATGAGAGATGACCACAAACGAGCCTGTCTCAAAAGTCAGGGGAGTGGTAGACGGAACCGTTTTTTGTGTATCTGTTGAGGCCGCCCTGAGATAGAAGCCAATAAGATGCCGTTTCGAGACATGGACCGAGAATGGAGGAACAACGATGACCCTAACAGCCAAGCGAGACTCGCCATCCTGGTTGCAGGGAAACTGGGGCCATCTGCGACAAGAGGGCTTTCGAGCTTGTCTCATGGGCCGGACCTGACTATGCGCGGTTCGAGCATATTGACGGGTTGTAGTGGCAGCGCGCCGGGGAGGGCCTGAAACGCAAAAAGGCCGCATACGAGCCGGTCATAGAAGTCAGGGAAGTGGTAGGGGGAACTGTTTTTGGTGTACCTTTCGAGGCGACCCTGAGACAGGAGCGAATCAGTCTCACGGCTGTCTCACTCTGACGGGCGCTTTGCCCGGGCGCTGAAGAAGTCAAGGTCGTGCGTGTCTTGGCGAGTCCCGGCGCTGCCGGCTTCATAGGGACGGCGACACTGTGGGACAGCCGGATCGCGGGCGCTGACGCGGCGGAAGTGGCGCTGGCGGCTGGCAGCACCATGGTGGGCCAACGTGGATGGTAGGCAGGCGCGGGCAGCCACAAGGGCAGCCCCTACGGAGTCAATGGGGCTGGCGTGGTGGGGGAGAGCAAGGGGGCAAGTGCCAGTGTGAGCATGGAGGTATGGCAGCGCAAACGTTCGTGTAGAGTCAATGATTACCCCTGTCACCGGCAGGACAGGCTGAGCCAGAGCCTCAGCACGCCCTGCAGCCATGTGAACAGGGTGTTGGCGCTGGCCTGGCTCTCGGAGGTCCTCGAGGTTGTCCATGAAAGTATGTTCGACACCGACCAGCATACGGACCCCGGGGGATATGCGGCGTCGTCCACGGTCAACGCGAAGGCGCCTAACCGCGTCGCTGTAGCTACCGCCCAGACACGGCCATCCTCTCCGGTCTCGCAGCGGTGCTCCAGGGGCTCCCACTCTCCGGATCTCACCCGGTAGACGCTCACGCGGCCAGCGGCGCACGAGTCCTCCTCGCCCTCCGGCAGCAGCAGCCTCAGCTCCACTCCGGGGGCGTAGGTCGTGGGCCGAGGTTTCTCGCTCCCGGGGGCGAATGTCTGGATCTCCACCGCGAGCACTACGCGCTCCTGGTCGCCCGGCGGGGAAGTTTGTGATGCAGGGTCCAGCTTCTCTACCTCGATGTCCACGTCGGCGGACACGGCATTTACGGGTACGATGAGCCGCACCGTGGAGTCCGGTGTGACGATCTCGGTCCGCTCGCTGGGAGAGACGCGTTCGCGGGCATATCCCGGGGGCCGTACCGTCAGGGTCACGGGCACGCGTTGGGGTGAGTTTCCTATCCGGCGACCGCTTATGCGGACGGAGGCAGTGTACGAGCCCGGCTCCAGGCCAGACACGTCCATTGACAAGTTTATCCTTACCGCGTCGTCCGGGCCGTCCGTTATGCCTGCCGAGGGCGACCTAACGAGCCATGGGGCGTTTTCCGAAGTGCCGAAGGCCATCTCCCGCTCCTCCGCGTTCCAAACTCGGAGGGTCTGGGGCGGCGGGTTGTCTCCACCCTCCACGGCCTCGAACGAGAGAGTCTTCGGGGAGAAGACGATCACGGAGGGATCCTGGCGGGGCGCGGATGACCCTCCACCACTACCACTGCCTCCCTCCGACGGCGACGGCGACGGTGGTGGCGGTGGCGGTGGTGGAGGCGGTGGTGGTGGAGGCGGTGCATCCTCCACCGTGTTGGCCGAGACCGCCTGTGCGCTCTTGCCCGCCCCGTGGCCGTCGGTGTAAGACGCCATCGCTCGCAGGTAATTGCCCACGTCGCCATCCACTGGCGTGTACCTAGCCGATGCGGCGCCGCTGATAGGGGCCCAGTTCGAGCTTCCGTTGGGGGAACTGGCCCACTGCCAGGTGATATTGGAGATGCTGCCGTCGGGGTCCGTCAGAGTGGCGGTCAGGGCCGCGCCAACCTG
This sequence comes from Dehalococcoidia bacterium, assembly GCA_965262055.1. Lineage (GTDB taxonomy): Bacteria > Chloroflexota > Dehalococcoidia > Lucifugimonadales. The sequence continues at coordinate 2,409,748 of CBDHEI010000002.1, read as the reverse complement.
AGGTTGCGTTGACTGCAAGGCTACTGTTCCCGCCCTGTCGGGTGAGGGCGGCGCAGCGCCGCCGAAGACCCAGGGGCGGGCCTGCTTGATCGCCAGGACATTCTCGCTGGTGATCTTGAACTCGATCTCCATGGCAAACGGTTCGCCGGGGGCGGGGCTGTACAGCCCCTGGAAGTGGTCATGGATCGTGGTGAGGTGCTGTGCGAGCTGGACGAGTTGGGCGTCGCTCATCAGGAGTTCCCCCGGCTCTACCAAGTTGGAGGTGTTCAGGACGGTGTAAGTATCATCATCTCGCGTCAACAGGAGTTCCTCCGGTATGGAGTGGGCCTCGGGATTGGTCACCAAGTCCTCACCCACCTGCGTGTTCACGTAGTCCCACATTTCCCATATCAACCCTGCAGGGCTTGCCGTAATCAGCAACAGCGATACCCGATGTAGCCGAATAGCAGAGCACAGTGGTTATCATGAGTGCTAGACTGGTCGTGAGCGACTACTCTAGTTCTTGATAACGTACCCACTCAGGAGGCACCCAATGGGTGAAAGCACCAACCCCCGCGCCACGCTCCGTTTCGACCGACGTGTACGGTTGGAGTTTCGCGGCGCTACCATCACCTCGGACGCTGGGCTGCTGGCCTGCCGCGAGTTGGACGATGCACTGGGGCTGACGGAGACGGCGAATGAGTGTCTGCAGGAGAGCCGTGGCGGTCGTAACGTGCAGCACCGATTGGTGGGCCTTCTCAGGCAGTCGGTGTACAGTCGTCTGGCGGGCTACGAGGATACCAACGACGCTGAACGGTTGGCCCAGGACCCGACGATGCGGGTAGTCGTTGGACGGCGAGGTGGTCCTGAGAGACCGGCCGCCAGCACCAACACCATCAGCCGGTTCGAGACCGAGGTGCTTACCCAAGACGGCAACGTGGAAGGGTTGGGCCGAGTGAACGCTACGTGGGTGGACCGGGCGATGACGCACACAGCGCACCGGCGGGTGATCTTGGACATGGACAGTTCGGAGAGTCCGGTACATGGAGGACAGGAGGGAGCGTCGTACAACGGTCACTTTGGGAGCACGTGCTATCACCCTTTGTTCGTGTTCAACCAGTTCGGTGACTGCGAGGGGGCGATGCTCCGTGCGGGGAACGTACATAGCGCGCACAGGTGGCGTGATGTATTGGATCCGATCCTGTCCCGCTACGGGGCGACAGGAGTGCGGCGGTACTTTCGTGCCGATGCCGCATTCGCCAAGCCGGACATCTATGAGTACCTCGAGGAGCGGCACGTCCTTTACGCTATAAGACTCCCCGGCAACGAGGTGCTGCAACGGGAGATCGCCCCTCTGCTCAGGAGGCCTGTGGGGAGGCCGCCGAAGCGTCCAGTGATCCTATACGACGACTTCTGGTATCGTGCCGGGAGTTGGGACCGCGCTCGGCGGGTGGTGGCCAAGGTGGAGTGGCATAGGGGAGAGCTATTCCCCCGGGTGGGCTTCATAGTCACGAGCATGACGGCTGGCCCCGAAGGAGTGGTGCGATTCTACAATGGTCGCGGGACAGCCGAGCAGTGGATCAAGGAGGGGAAGTACGCGCTGAACTGGACTCGGCTGTCGTGCCATCGGTTCGTGGCCAACCGGGTGCGTCTATCTCTGTTCGTCCTGGCGTACAACCTTGGGAACTTCCTTCGCCGGCTGTGTCTGCCCAAGGCGGTCAAGCACTGGTCGCTGCGGAGCGTGCAGGTCAAGCTGATCAAGATGGGAGGCCGTCTGGTGCGGCACTCCCGGTGGTTGATCTTTCAGTTATCCGAGATGTCGGTTCCTCGACGGTTGTTCCAGGGAGTGTTGGATCGTATCGGCCGGTTATCGCCGGCGCCAAGCTGAGGGAGGGTACAACCACGATCTTGCCAAGAGGGGGAGAGCGCTCCAGGGAGTCGCCTTGTCTTCAATGCGCTTTCACCCCACTGGCAGGGGACACGAGGACGATGAAGACGGACAAGAAGGGTGCTCTACGACTGCAAACGCATCTCTTATCGGATAGACCGGCGATTGACTGGCCTTGCAGGACCTGACTATGATGCTAACATCTCGTTTGGGCTGCCCCTTGAGCCTGAAGACTCCCAATATGGGAAATCCCGGGTAGTACCTATCATCTTGACCATAGATGGGATCTTGACCGTAGATGGGATCAAAGCTGACGGCCACCCCGTTGGCCAACTCGTCTGTGTAGTTGGGATGGACCAGCACCCCCATCGCCGCAGCCAGATGATCGATGCGATGGAACTCGCGTTCGGTGAAGGCCCGGAAGGTCCACAGGCTGGCAAACACCCCCTTGAGGGATTTGTCGATGCCGTCCTCTTCCGTCTCCTCCGTGTCCTGGGTTTTGGAGTCGTACAGGCCCGCTCCGTTAAAGCCCGGCAGGTCTTCGTTGTTGGTGCTTGACCGGTAGCGGAGTGATTGCCCCTCCGGGTACGTGGCGTGCATAGTGGTCAGGGCGTCGACTATCCACTGCGGCGTGTCCGCGTCCTTGATGTCGTCGCGCAGATCATCGAGCATGTCGTCTTGGACGTCGAAGTCCGTCTGGAAGTCCTCGTCGGCCAGCATATCCGTAATGGCGCCATAGAACCCGTGGGCCTTCATGAATTCGTCGAAGAAATAGAACGGAATGGCAAATCCGTTGGGCACGGTGCCTTCAGGGAAACCGAGCTTCCCCAGTACGGCCAGGTTGGCCGCCTTTACCCCGAACGCCCTCCAGTCGTCAAAGCCAATCTCATTAAGCGGAGTAATCTCCGTAACCGAGAGGTCCCGCTCCGGCGTCTGGGGCTGAGGCCGGGACGCCTCGTAGTGGGCATCGACCTCCGCCTTGGTGGCCGCGCGTACTGAGTATCCGTCCTCGGCCACCTCGTAGCGGATGTAGCTGCCGATCAAAAGCGAGAGGGCAGGGTCTTCGCGGATGTTGCGGATGTAGGCGTTGGGTATGCCGCTCTGCACGGTGCGCAGGTTGATGTGCGAGAGCGGGGTTTGGGGTACGGTGGTGATGATGCCGGCAACGCGGGGCAGCTCGTTGGGCAGCGTCTCGTAGATCACGATGTTGCGGGGGTGGGGACGGTCGTCCGGCTCCAGGACCTGCAACAGGCCGTACCCCTCCCCCGGGTTCAACGCCAGGAAGTCGATGCCGGAGTAGACGTCTCCCTCGAACACGAGGTTGATGCGGGATTCCCGGTACAACGGCAAATCGGACTGGATATGCGAAAGCTCATGATTTCGCACATACAAGGCCAAGTTGTCCTCGAGCAGCGGCATGCTGGCGGCGAGCAACGTATGGGCACGCTCCATAAGGCTGAAGGAGAAAGAGTAGCGGGATGGGAGTATATTAAACGAGTAACGGTAGACGCCCTGGCTGCCGTCGGGGGCAACGAGGTTCTGGTTGTAGGCGATCGTGCCGAGAATTACCCGCTGCCGGTTGATATTCCTGTCATCCAAGAAGGTTTGATGCGTAGGATGCGTCTTGGCGTTGATGAAGTAGGCACTGGGTCGGTCGGTGTCCATGCCGATCAGACCGAACTTGAAGTATCTTCCTACGGCAAGCGCATCGTATGTTTGTGTATCGGGAATGACTACCGCGCCATCGCTGAGTTCGATAGCGGCGGCGGGGTTCACCGGGCTCATGCTCCCAAAGTCGTCGAGTTCGGTGATGTCGTCGACACAGTCACCGTCGACGTCGGCCGGGTCGGCGATGAGGTACTTCTCCACCCGGTAGCGCTCGGCGGGCAGTGCCTCCACGTTCTCGGCGAGTGTCGTAGTCCCGGTTTCGCCCCGCTTCACCAAGACCGGCAGCTCCGCCTCCGTGCCGTTCACTTCGTGGTTCACGTAGAGCACAAAGTAGTCGTCAGTAGTGGACTCGACGACGATGGGAACGGCTGTCACGTCCACTGCCGTGGGCGTCGGCGCTGGGTCTGGACACGGGTCACCGCTTTGGGCGTCCGATGGTTGGACGGTGGCGCCTCTGGGCGCGGGAGCCGGTGTCGATTCAGTCTCATCGGCTTCCTCGGGCAGGTCGACGCGGGCGTAGTTGGACCTGAAGCTCTTCTCGCCGCCACGAAGCGCCTTGACCCGGTAGACGTAGCGAACCCCCGGCTCGTTTGCCGTGGCGTCCATGTAGGTGGTGGCCGTGGACCCGGTGTCCGCCACCGGGACCAGCAGGGTACCCTCGCCCTCCTTCGGACGCCGCCGCAGGATCTCGTAGCCCGTGACGGAAGCAGCGTCCTGGACCGGAGATGACCAGGTCAGGATTACCCCGCCGTCCGCTATCGCCGCGGTGAGGTTGGAGGGAGCTGACGCCGCATCGCCGCTCTGCGCATAAACCGGGTAGACCAAGAATGCGGCCAACGCTCCGGCGAGGCATAGCGCCGCAATGAGGGAGGGACCGGCGACTATCGCCCCAATGGCTTTGGAGGCGCCGGGCAACGCGGGTCGGCGAGGTCTCATTCGTCAGCCAGACTCCACCGCCCGGGCTCCGCCTGCCGCCAGCTCATCGGGAGCAGGTTGTCCTGATTGCTCGCGGGTCGTTTTCGGGCCAGTCGCCCTCTGAGCAGCCAGCCCGTGCATCGCCTCTCTCATGACTGTTTCTGGCGTGTTCCAACGCCGTCGCCCCCGCTTCACCGGAACCTGGTCTGTTAGGGCTCCATAGGAGCCGTAACCATGCGCTCCGATGCGAAGACGACATTCGTCGAGGTCGCAGGCGGTGGTCAGACACATGCCGACGCGCACGATGTAGGTGGTATCCCTTGTGAAACCACTGTCTAGTCTGAAGGCGATCAGTCCAACGTAGACCGTGGCGGCGAATGTTGAGTCCGCATGAGCGGTTGTCGTCGACGGTCAAACTGCCTATGGGTCCCGCTACCCTCTGTGGAGAAGGTCTGGCCTGTACGGCAGGGAGACGATGGCAGGATTCCCGCCACTGTGCCTGAATCCGTATTATAGACCGGGATTTCCCATATTGGGAGTCTTCAGGCTCAAGGGGCAGCCCAAACGAGATGGTAGCATCATAGTCAGGTCCTGCAAGGCCAGTCAATCGCCGGTCTATCCGATAAGAGATGCGTTTGCAGTCGTAGAGCACCCTTCTTGTCCGTCTTCATCGTCCTCGTGTCCCCTGCCAGTGGGGTGAAAGCGCATTGAAGACAAGGCGACTCCCTGGAGCGCTCTCCCCCTCTTGGCAAGATCGTGGTTGTACCCTCCCTCAGCTTGGCGCCGGCGATAACCGGCCGATACGATCCAACACTCCCTGGAACAACCGTCGAGGAACCGACACCTCGGACAACTGAAAGATCAACCACCGGGAGTGCCGCACCAGACGGCCTCCCATCTTGATCAGCTTGACCTGCACGCTCCGCAGCGACCAGTGCTTGACCGCCTTGGGCAGACACAGCCGGCGAAGGAAGGGTCACGTCCCGTCAAGTGGTGTAAGAGTGCGTCATCCTGTTGATGTTGTCTAAGCCCGAATCCACCGAAAGACGACTTTGGGGACAGTCCTTGAAGAAGCCAGAGGGTGCTCCTCTGAATCTGGGAGAATGGTTTTGAAACAGAAAACCGCCCGGAAACAAGGAGCACCCAGTAGATGCTGCCACAGAACAATCCCGACCGTATCGGCGTCGTCTTTGACGACCACCGCCTGGTGGCCAATGCCGGCCTGCTCCTGCCGGCCACCCTTGCACAGCACCTGGGCCTGCGGGAACTCGTCGACCATCACCTCGACCTCGGCTGCGCACCGGGGCGGGCGAACACGGGGGACAAACTGCTGACGCTGGTCGCTTCCGCGCTGGCGGGCGGCGACTTCATCGACGACGCCGATGCGCTGCGTGCTGGTGGGACGGTCGGTGTTCTCGGCTGCGTGGTCAAGGCGCCATCCACCCTGGGCACCTTCCTGCGCAGCTTCCGGTGGGGGCATGTCCGTCAACTCGACCGGGTGAGCCGCCAGTTGCTGGCACGCGCATGGGCCGCTGGGGCCGGACCCGGCGACTTGCCCCTGACCATCGACCTGGACTCCACCATCTGCGAGACCTATGGACTGGACAAAGAAGGGGCGCGACACCACAACTACACCGGCGCGCGGGGCTATCACCCACTGCTGGCCATCGCCGCCGGAACCGGCGATGTGCTGATGTCCCGGCTGCGCGAGGGCCGTGCCAACACCGCTCGCGGCGCTGCCCACTTCCTGCGTGAAACGGTGGGGCGGGTGCGCTACGGTGGGGCCAGCGGCCAACTCACGGTGCGCGCCGACAGCGGCTTCTACGCCCACGCTCTCGTCGCCGTCTGCCGCGAGATGGGTGTCCGCTTCTCCATCACCATCCGCCAGCACAAAGGCCTGCGGGAGTTGATTGAGGCGATCCCCGAGCAGGACTGGACGCCGATTCCCTACTGGATGGACGGCGCCGCCGATGTGGCCGAGACCACCTATACCCCCTTCCAGAGTGAACCCGACGCCGCGCCGGTGCGGCTCATCGTCCGGCGGGTGAAGCCCACGCCCGGTTCCCAGTTGGCCCTCTTCGCCACCTACAGCTATCACGGCTTCATCACCGACCGGGACGGGGAAACCCTGGAACTGGAGGCCGATCATCGCCGCCACGCCGAGATCGAGAACGCCATTCGAGACCTGAAACACGGCGTCGGACTCAACCATCTCCCCTCGGGGCGCTTCGCCGCCAACGGCGCCTGGCTGGCGGTGCAGGTGATGGCACACAACCTCGCCCGCTGGACAGCGCGCATCGGTCTGGCCGAACGGACCGTGACCACCAAGACCCTCAGGCGGCGGGTCTTCGCTCTGGTGGGACGGATCACCCGCTCGGCGCGCCGCCTTACCCTGCATCTTCCCCAGCATTGGCCTTGGGAAACCCAGTTCACTCGCGCCATGGCCCGGCTGCGAGCCATTCCACTCCCCGCCTGACTGCCAGCCTGCAACTGACCCAACTTCCCTGCAAACTCGTGCCACCCCGGTCCGCGAGAGTTCCCTGCTGCGTATTCTCTCGCCATCCCGCGCATCGCAGCTCCCGCAGAGGGCCATAGGGGCCCTATGCGGCGACTGAAGACCGTTCGCCGACCTCCAATCTACCCCAATGAGCCCAGCCATCTCCCCTGTAGCTCCCTCACCCACCCTGCCGCTGTCCTCACGCCGTCCATCGGTGTCCTTCGGTGGATTCGGGCTAAGCCGCAGTCGCCTCGGCGAGATCGGCCTCCGGAAGAGCTTCGTTTAGGATCAGAATGGCGGGTGTGAGGTATCGGCGGCCAACGGCCCATTCGTCGTGCTGTTCAGCCAGGACGGCGCCAACCAGGCGACGCGCGGCTGGTCGGTTAGGGAAGATGCCCACGACATCGGTGCGACGTCTGATCTCCTTGTTGAGGCGCTCCAGGGGGTTGTTGGACCAGATCTTCTTCCAGTGGGGGACAGGGAAGCTGGAGAAGGCCAGGATATCGGGTCCAGCCTCGTCCAGTAGAGAGGCCACCTGAGGGAACCGGTCTCCGAGTTGATCGGTCACCCTGTCGAGTTGGGCGTGTACCTCATCGGGGGAGGGTTGCTGGTAGATGGTGCGGACCATGGTGGCCACCCATGGTTGGACTCTTCTGGGTACCCGAGTGAGCAGGTTGGTCATGAAGTGGGTGCGGCACCGTTGCCAGCTGGCTCCGCCGAAGACTGCGGCGATGGCGCCGCGGAGTCCCTGATGAGCGTCCGAGACCACCAGCTCCACCCCGCTGAGGCCTCTGGCGGACAGCGAGCGTAGGAAGGCCAGCCAGAAGGCGCCGTCTTCACTGGTACCGACGTCCATCCCAATGATCTCCCGCTTGCCCTCGCCATTGACCGCCGTTGCCACCACCACGCTGACGTTGACGATCCTGCCGTCCTCCCTGACCTTCTGGGTCAGTGCGTCCAGCCACAGGTAAGGGTAGGGTCCACCGTCCAGCGGACGGCCCAGGAAGCCATCCACCACCACGTCCAGATCCTGACAGATGCGCGACACCTGGCTCTTGGAGATGCCCTCACACCCTAGGGCCTTGACCAGGTCATCCACCCGCCTTGTGGATACCCCTTCCACGTAGGCCTGCTGTATGACCGCCAGCAGAGCTCGCTCGCTGCGACGCCGTGGCTCCAGCAGGCTCGGGAAGTAGCTCCCCTCTCGAAGCTTCGGGATGTGCAGCTCCATAGTCCCCACCCGGGTATCCCACGCCCGGGACCGATACCCGTTGCGCTGGGTCACCCGCTCAGGGCTCCGTTCTCCATACTCAGCACCGATCCTGGCAGACACCTCCGCATCCATGATCCCCTCTACCAGCACTCTCAGAGCCTCCCGTAGAAAGTCCACGTCACCGTCCATTCCCCCCTTGCGCAACAGCTCCAGCAGGTCCATCTTTTCCTTGACCACCGTTGTCCTCCTTCCTCGAGCTTTCTTCTTTGCCCGCTAAGGATGACGCGGTGGTCTCTCTTTCTCCAGACCCTCTCCCTCTTACACCACTCCCTGGGACTCTACTGAAGGAAGTTCCCAAGGTTGTACGCCAGGACGAACAGAGACAGACGCACCCGGTTGGCCACGAACCGATGGCACGACAGCCGAGTCCAGTTCAGGGCGTACTTACCCTCCTTGATCCACTGCTCGGCTGTCCCGCGACCATTGTAGAATCGCACCACTCCTTCGGGGCCAGCCGTCATGTTCGTGACGATGAAGCCCACCCGGGGGAACAACTCTCCCCTGTGCCACTCCACCTTGGCCACCACCCGCCGTGCCCGGTCCCAACTCCCGGCACGATACCAAAAGTCGTCGTATAGGATCACTGGACGCTTCGGCGGCCTCCCCACCGGCCTCCTGAGCAGAGGGGCGATCTCCCGTTGCAGCACCTCGTTGCCGGGGAGTCTTATAGCGTAAAGGACGTGCCGCTCCTCGAGGTACTCATAGATGTCCGGCTTAGCGAATGCGGCGTCGGCGCGAAAGTACCGTCGCACTCCTGTCGCCCCGTAACGCGACAGGATCGGATCCAATACATCACGCCACCTGTGCGCGCTATGTACGTTCCCCGCACGCAGCTTGGCGCCCTCACAGTCCCCGAACTGGTTGAACACGAACAATGGGTGATAGCACGTGCTCCCAAAGTGACCGTTGTACGATGCTCCCTCCTGTTCTCCATGTACCGGACTCTCCGAACTGTCCATGTCCAAGATCACCCGCCGGTGCGGCGTGCGGGACATAGCTCCATCCACCCACTTAGCGTTCAGTCGGCCCAACCCTTCCACGTTGCCGTATTGGGTGAGCACCTCGGTCTCGAACCGGCTCATGGTGTTGGTGCTGGCGGCCGGTCTCTCAGGACCACCTCGCCGTCCAACGATGATCCGCATCGTCGGGTCCTGGGCCAGCCGTTCAGCGTCGTTGGTATCCTCGTAGCCCGCCAGACGACTGTACACCGACTGCCTGAGAAGGCCCACCAATCGGTGCTGCACGTTGCGACCGCCCCGACTCTCCTGCAGACACTCATTCGTCGTCTCCGTCAGTCCCAGCGCATCATCCAGCTCGCGACAGGCCAACAGTCCGGCGTCTGAGGTAATAGTGGCACCGTGGAACTCCAACCGTACACGTCGGTCGAAACGGAGCTTGGCGCGGAGGTTTGTGCTTTCACCCATTGGGTGCCTCCAGAGTGGGTACGTTATCAAGATCTAAAGCAGTCTATCACGACCAGTCTAGCACTCATGATCACCACTGTGCTCTGCTATGCGGCTACATCGGGTAGTTCCGTTGCTGATTACGGCAAGCCCTGCAGGGTTGATATGGGAAATGTGGGCTTAATGTTCGTCCACTATCCAGTCAATGGCGGTTCGGAATGTGATTCGCAATGGTGAATCGCCGCAACAGAATAAGCTGGGATTTCCCATATCGGTGTCAAACTGTTGTTGTCCAGCGATTATGTCCCCTTAAGTGAAAAGCGAAAATGTCACCCTGGCTAAACCGCGGCGATCAATGATGCGGCCATAGCCTCGGCCCTGGCACGCTCCTTGGCGCTGAAAAGTTTGGTGGGGGGACTCTCCGCCAGGGCGTATTTGCTGGCAGCTACGTGTGACATGCCCAGCTTGCGGGCGATGGCCCGCAGGGAGAGTCCCTGCCTCTTGGCCTGCTGCACTGCCTCCCAGCGGGCCTGCTGGGTCAGAGTAGGCGTCCGGTGCAACGAGTGCCGAACCGGCTTCACTGCACCACGCCCAACCTTGGTGACTACCCTTTTGGCGCTGACCTCTTCCTCGTCGGGCGGTTCCAGAGAGTCCAGCAGTGTCCGCTGAGCGTGGCTAAGGTGGCCGTTGGCTGGATCGTCAGCGATGGGTTGGAGTTCCGGGCCGAGGGAGCCGGGATTGGTCGCTCCCCACAACGAGGACAAGGGCTGGGGCGATTCCTGAAAATCGACGGTCTCTCCGTGGTAGCCGATCATCAGCTGGCCGTCGGCCCGTTCCAGAACCTCCACCTGGAGGCCGGCATAGCTAGGCCGGTCCATCCCGGGAAGCAGTTGCAGGACCCGCCAGTGGTATTTGACCGTGTTGTCTCGTCCCACCTTGCGAGGGTGTTTGAGGCAGATGGTCTCGGTGAGAGCCAGTTCGGCGGATACCGGGCGGTAAGCTTTCTCGGGCTGTTCCGCGGCCACGGCGAACTGGGCGTTGAACCGGGGCAGGAACTGCTGGAGGACATCGTTGGCCTCCTGGATGGTGGCAGCACCTGCCAGGCGCAATTCGGTGACCAGCCGGTCCTGGAGGGTTGACCCCATCCGCTCCACTCTTCCCTTGGCCTGGGGGGAGAGGGCGTAGATCTGCCTGATGCCCAACTCCCGTATCACCCTGGCGAACTGGGTGGACTCGGCAAGCACCGGCGCCTGACGGGCATTGTATTTGAAAGCCGCGTGGCGGTCGCTGTAGAGGGCCAGGGGGATTCCCCACTGCCGGACCAGGCCCTCCAGCATCACCAGATAGCCCCGAGTGTCCTCCCCGGTGTGAAAGACCGCTTGGGCCACGACGCCGGTGGCATCGTCCACGGCCAGGAGCAGCACCAGCTTGGGCCCCCGCTCCTCCAACCAGGGATGGGTGGCTGCCGTCGATCTGCACTAGCATGCCCTCCTGGGGCATGCGCCGACGCCGGAACCGGTGTTGTGAGGAGCGGCGACTTCGCGGGCTGCCCATGCCGGCCTTGGCCAGTATGCGGCGCACCGTGGGCCGGCTCAGGTCTATGCCCTCACGATCCCGCAGCAGTTCGGTGAAGTGAGTGTGGTTGGCGCCAGCGTAAGTGTTGTTGGCCAGCTTCACCACGGCAGCCACAGCGGCCTCAGGGACGGCGTTGTGAGGCCTCCGGTCCCTGTTCCCGTGGGCCAATGCCGCAGGACCGTCTCTGCGGTAAGCCGCGAGGAGACGCTTGGTATGGCGTTGGCTCAATCCCATAATCTCGGCAGCCTGTGCGATGGGAAGCTGGTATTCCAGAACGCTGTTGAGCACCTGGATCCTGGTCTGTTCTTGCTGATTCAATGTCAAATCCCTCATGGGGTGACATTTTCGCTGACCAGTTAGTCGGTGACATAATCGTAGAACAACAACACAAACGCCAGGAACTATAGGCCACTTCGCCAGGAGGTTGACCACCCTGGGCGCCGGATTGGCGACCATTGCTGCATCTTGGATGTAAGGAGCAGCGATGGCGTACAGGGAGGTGTCTAGAGTGGAGATAGCAGAAGTGGTACGCCGCTGGCAGTCGGGCATGAGCCAGCGGCAGATAGCAACGGGTACGGGGCTGTCTCGCGCGACAGTCCGCAGGTACATCGATGCGGCGGTGGAGGCGGGCCTGGCCCGAGACGGTCCTGCTCCGAGCGAGGAGCAGCTGACCCGCCTGGCGGGGCTGAGTCTTGCGGGCCCCCGGAAGGTGGAGACGCCGACCGAGGAGGTCCTTGTCCCCTGGGCGGACCAGGTCTACGAGTGGCTCACCGCCGACCGTCTGCAGGTGACCCGCATCCACGAGCTGCTTGCGGGCCGGGGCTGCCGGGTCTCGTACGCGTCGTTGAGGCGGTTCATCCGTCGGCGGGGTTGGCAGAGACGAAGCGCCACGACGGTGCGGATGGAGGAGAGCGCACCAGGCGAGGTGGCGGAGATGGACTTCGGTCGTCTGGGTCTTATAGAGGACCCGGAGACCGGTCGCCGCCGTGCGGTCTGGGCGCTGATCATCGTCCTGACCTACTCGCGGCACAGCTTCGTCTGGCCGACGTTCAGCCAGAAGCTCGTCGACGTGATCGAGGGGTTGGAGGCAGCTTGGGCCTTCTTCGAGGGCGTTCCCAAGTACCTGGTGATCGACAACTTCCCCGCAGCAGTGGCGGGTGTCGATCCGCTCCATCCCCGTCTCACGCGAGGCTTCCTGGAGTACTCCCAGCACCGGGGCTTCATCTCAGACCCGGCGCGGGTGCGCCATCCCCGGGACAAGCCGCGCGTGGAGCGTGGAGTGCCCTACGTGCGGGAGCGGTTCTTCAAGGGCGGGGAGTTCACGGGCCTCTCGGACATGAGGTCTGCTGCCAGGCGGTGGTGCCTGGAGGTGGCCGGACAGAGGATACACGGCACCACCCGCAGGCAGCCCCTGGCCGTCTTCCGGGATGAGGAGCGCCACACGCTCGGAGAGTGGGACGCAGAGCCCTACGAGATGACCGATTGGCGCACGGCCAAGGTGCATCCCGACCATCACATAGCCTGCCAGTACGCCCTCTACTCGGTGCCGTCTGCGACATGCCCACCCGGGCAGAAGGTGGAGGTGCGGCTCGGCAGCAAACTGGTGCGCATCTACCACCGGGGAAGACTGATCAAGGTCCACCCGCGCCAGGGTCGCGGCGGCAGGTCCACCGACCCCGACGACTACCCGGCAGAGCTGAGCGCCTACACCCTCAGAGCGCCGGAGCAGATCAAGCGCAGCGCGGCGTCACAGGGACCGGCCGTGGCAGCCTATGCCGAGCGTCTCTTCGACGGCCCGCTGCCATGGGCCAAGCTCAGGCAGGGACACAAGCTCATACGGCTGGGAGAACGCTACTCCCCTGAGCGTCTCGATGCCGCATGCCGGAGGGCTCTCTCCGTAGACCTGATCGACGTGCGCCGTCTCGAGCGCATACTCGTCGAGGCCCTGGAGCAGGAGACCACGCAGCCGGAGCCTCCACCGATGCCCCCAGGTCGATTCGCCAGGCCGGGCGCCGTCTTCGCTCGTGCCAACGGCCGCACCGCTCAATCAGCACAAGGAGAACGCTCATGACCACCACGACTGAACTCACCCCGCTGCTCAAGCGCCTCAAGCTCGGCGCCGTGCTCAACACCCTGCCGGAGAGGGTCGCTCTCGCACGCAGGGAGCAGATCGACTACGCATCCTTCCTGCAGATCATACTGACCGATGAGATCAACCGCCGAGATCACAGGCGGCTCGAGCTCCGCCTCCAGAGGGCCGGCTTCGAGCAGACCTGCCGCCTCGAAGACTTCGACTGGTCCGCATCCATCACACTCACCGACGACTCCTAGACGCCGCCTTCTCTCTCCAGTTCCTGGACCGCAACGAGCACGTCCTGCTCGTCGGACCGGTCGGCGTGGGCAAGAGCTTCATCGCTCAGGCCCTCGGATATGCTGCCGTCAGAGCTGGGCATACCGTCCGCTTCGTACATGCCGACGACTTCTTCAGGGCCATGGCTCAGGCCAGGGTCGACCACTCCACGGACAAGACCTTCCGCTCCTTCCTCGCCCCGGACCTGCTCATCCTCGACGACCTCGGTCTCCACAGGATGACCCAACAGCAGTCCATAGACCTCTACGAGCTGGTCATCGCCAGGCATCGTACCGCCAGCTTCGTCATCACCTCCAACAGGGCTGTCGACGAGTGGCTCGGACTCTTCGACGACTCCATCCTCGGCAACAGCGCCCTCGACCGGCTCGCCACCGCCAGCTACCAGATCGTCATCGAGGGCCAGAGCTACCGCGAACGCTTGTCACCCCACAGGGCCCTGCTTGACCGAAAGGAGGTGCTTGACCCTCAAAACTAACGGTGATAATAGTCCATCTACAGGCCCACAGGGTGGCTCAATGACCCTGGCGACGACTGGCCCATAGACCCTGGCGATTGCTGTTGTTGTTCTACGATTATGTCACCGACTAACTGGTCAGCGAAAATGTCACCCCATGAGGGATTTGACATTGAATCAGCAAGAACAGACCAGGATCCAGATGCTCAACAGCGTTCTGGAATACCAGCTTCCCATCGCACAGGCTGCCGAGATTATGGGATTGAGCCAACGCCATACCAAGCGTCTCCTCGCGGCTTACCGCAGAGACGGTCCTGCGGCATTGGCCCACGGGAACAGGGACCGGAGGCCTCACAACGCCGTCCCTGAGGCCGCTGTGGCTGCCGTGGTGAAGCTGGCCAACAACACTTACGCTGGCGCCAACCACACTCACTTCACCGAACTGCTGCGGGATCGTGAGGGCATAGACCTGAGCCGGCCCACGGTGCGCCGCATACTGGCCAAGGCCGGCATGGGCAGCCCGCGAAGCCGCCGCTCCTCACAACACCGGTTCCGGCGTCGGCGCATGCCCCAGGAGGGCATGCTAGTGCAGATCGACGGCAGCCACCCATCCCTGGTTGGAGGAGCGGGGGCCCAAGCTGGTGCTGCTCCTGGCCGTGGACGATGCCACCGGCGTCGTGGCCCAAGCGGTCTTTCACACCGGGGAGGACACTCGGGGCTATCTGGTGATGCTGGAGGGCCTGGTCCGGCAGTGGGGAATCCCCCTGGCCCTCTACAGCGACCGCCACGCGGCTTTCAAATACAATGCCCGTCAGGCGCCGGTGCTTGCCGAGTCCACCCAGTTCGCCAGGGTGATACGGGAGTTGGGCATCAGGCAGATCTACGCCCTCTCCCCCCAGGCCAAGGGAAGAGTGGAGCGGATGGGGTCAACCCTCCAGGACCGGCTGGTCACCGAATTGCGCCTGGCAGGTGCTGCCACCATCCAGGAGGCCAACGATGTCCTCCAGCAGTTCCTGCCCCGGTTCAACGCCCAGTTCGCCGTGGCCGCGGAACAGCCCGAGAAAGCTTACCGCCCGGTATCCGCCGAACTGGCTCTCACCGAGACCATCTGCCTCAAACACCCTCGCAAGGTGGGACGAGACAACACGGTCAAATACCACTGGCGGGTCCTGCAACTGCTTCCCGGGATGGACCGGCCTAGCTATGCCGGCCTCCAGGTGGAGGTTCTGGAACGGGCCGACGGCCAGCTGATGATCGGCTACCACGGAGAGACCGTCGATTTTCAGGAATCGCCCCAGCCCTTGTCCTCGTTGTGGGGAGCGACCAATCCCGGCTCCCTCGGCCCGGAACTCCAACCCATCGCTGACGATCCAGCCAACGGCCACCTTAGCCACGCTCAGCGGACACTGCTGGACTCTCTGGAACCGCCCGACGAGGAAGAGGTCAGCGCCAAAAGGGTAGTCACCAAGGTTGGGCGTGGTGCAGTGAAGCCGGTTCGGCACTCGTTGCACCGGACGCCTACTCTGACCCAGCAGGCCCGCTGGGAGGCAGTGCAGCAGGCCAAGAGGCAGGGACTCTCCCTGCGGGCCATCGCCCGCAAGCTGGGCATGTCACGCGTAGCCGCCAGCAAATACGCCCTGGCGGAGAGTCCCCCAACCAAACTACTCAGCGCCAAGGAGCGTGCCAGGGCCGAGGCTATGGCCGCATCATTGATCGCCGCAGTTTAGCCAGGGTGACATTTTCGCTTTTCACTTAAGGGGACATAATCGTAGAACAACAACAGTTTGACACGCGCTCTTCCCAGGGGCCGACGCAGATACGACGAGGCTGTCAGACAGGCTCTGATCGTGGTGTGGGAAGCCTCGGACAGGATATGCGGCAAGAGACTCAAGGCGGCGTTGCCCAGCATGGTACGGTCACTGGAGAGACACGGGCATCTGGACATCGCCCCGCAGGTGCGAGAGCGGCTGTTCTCTGCGAGCGCTTCCACGATAGACCGGCTGCTGAGGCCGGTGACGGATAAGGCGGGGAGCCGCAGGAGGCAAAAGAGGAAGAGCAAGGTGGGAAGCCAGATACCCGTTCGCACCTTCACCGACTGGAACGAACCGAGGCCGGGCTACCTCGAGATAGATCTGGTTGCTCACGGCGGAGGCGGCGTGTAGGGAGCCTTCATCCACAGCCTGGTGGTGACAGACGTCAGCTCAGGGTGGACAGAGGCGGTGCCGCTTCTGGCACGCGAGCAGTCACTGGTGGTGGAGGGACTCGAGGCCATCTCGCGTGTCTTCCCGGTGCCGATCCGCGGGATAGACTCCGACAACGACAGCGTGTTCATCAACGAAACCCTGGTGAGGTACTGTGCGGACATGGGCATAGAGTTCACCCGCTCTCGAGCGTACCGCAAGAACGACCAGGCGTGGATAGAGCAGAAGAACGGCTCGGTGATCCGCAGGTTCGTCGGACATGAACGCCACTCAGGAGCGGTCGCCGGTCAGGTGCTGGCCCACCTCTACGGGGCGATGCGGCTGTACGTGAATTACTTCCAGCCCTCGTTCCAGTTGCTGGCAAAGAGCCGGAACGGCAGTAGCGTGACGAAGCGCTACAGCAAGCCGGCCACACCCTGCGAGAGGCTGCTGGAGCGCGATGACGTGAGCGAGGAGACGAAGCGGATGTTGCGGAAGAGTCGATTGGAGCTGGACCCGGTGTCCCTGCTGCACAGCATAAGAGGGTGTTTTCAAAGTACATCATGACGGAGCTAAGCGTCGGAGCATGAGATGAATCGCAGCTATGTGCAGCCACGCTTCCGTTGTACCGGTCAAGGCTTCATAGTCCTTGCTCAACCGGCGACAACGTCCCAGCCACGCCAGTGTTCGCTCAACCACCCACCTGCGTGGCAGCACCTCAAACTGATGGCTGGCCCTGGGACGCTTGACGATCTCCAAGACCCAGCCCGACATGGACATCACCCAGTCCACCAACTGGCCGCTGTAGCCAGCGTCAGCCCAGATGAGTCGCAGGCGTGGGAATCGTCCTATCAATTTATCGATGACCAGCCTCGCCCCATCTCGGTCTTGGATATTGGCAGGATGCACCACCACCGCCAACAGCAAGCCCATGGTATCTACGATGACGTGTCGCTTTCGACCGTTGATCTTCTTACCAGCATCATAGCCACGAGGCCCCCTTTTTCAGTCGTCTTCACGCTCTGGCTATCTATGATCGCTGCGCTGGGAGTAGGATTTCTACCTTCGGCCTCTCGGACGCAGGGGCGTAGCGTCTCATTGACTCGTTCCCACGTTCCATCCATGGTCCAACTGCGGAAGTACTTGTACAGGGTCTGCCAGGGAGGCAGATCGTGCGGGACCATCCGCCAGGGGCATCCGCTCCGAAGCAAATACAGGATGCCGTTCACTACCTCCCGCAGATCCACTGTACGGGGCCGGCCTCCGGGTTTGGCTGGTGGGAGTAGGGGGCCGAGGATCTCCCACTGTTCGTCCGTCAGGTCGCTGGGGTACGATTTGCGGCTCATTCATCAAGTTTAGTACAAGTTCAAGACTTTGCAAACACCCTCTAAGGGAGTCCCAGTCCGCGCTAGCAGCTCTCGGCTCTCCCAAGCCGGGGAGCAAACCGGATGCAGAGAGCCTGGAGAGCTTTCTTAACCGGCTGCCTGACCTGTGGAGACAGGTTGAGGTGCGTCCGACACACACACGGATGGCCAGGGGGCCTCGCACATGGCGGACCAGAGCGGACCCGTTCGAGGGGGCATGGTGCGAGATACTGAGCTGGCTTCAGAAGCAGCCGGAGGCCACGGCCGCGGAACTGATGGACCGGCTGATACGGCGCTACCCAGAACGTTACCGTAGGCGTCAGCTTCGGACGCTTCAGCGCAGGGTCAGACAGTGGCGCGGCGTGATGGCCAAACAGCTGGTGTATGCTTCAGCCGAAAACAGGGAGATCGATGAGGTGCGACTGGGTGATATCGGACCTGTGGGCGTCAATTGAAAACCGCCGAAAGTTCGGTAACATTCTCCGGTGAGGCAACAGGACCGGCAATAATAGTTGACGGCGTGCCGCCCGTCTCCAAGATCACTCTCATCGGTTCGACCCCGTCTCTTCCCTCAGCATCAGATCAAGCAGGACCTGGTAGGTCTATGTGTACTGCGAACTCTTCAGTGGGGAGTCCCCATATAGCAAATGAGGGCTGGGTTAGGCGAGACAGGCTCAAGTCTTACTGGCATCCAGCCGGCTAGGACTGCAAGCTCCTACATCCCCTAGTCAGACCCACGCCCTTGGGATACTCTCAACCGGGCATGACTCAAACACCTCCGTTCCCGTCGTGGTAGTATCCTAACCCACTGAAATAGTTCCTCCACCTTACCTAAAGCGAGGGATAAGCGAGCTTCAACGAGAACCATAAGGGGGTCCGCTTTGATTCTTCTTGCAATAGACGATCACTCGCTGCCTTTCAGACGGCACCTGACGTACTACCTGACTAAGCCGGATGTCCGCAGGGAGCCGGTTCTGACCCCCAATTCGGGGAACCCAGAAGCGGCTGACCATATGGTCGCCCACTTTTACGGGACTGTGCTGCACGACGAAGGCAGGTACCGGATGTGGTACTACGCCATGAACGAAGTGCTGCCGAGGCCGCGAGAGACGAGCATGATCTGCTACGCCGAAAGCTCTGACGGAATTCACTGGAGCAAGCCCAGCCTTGGCCAGAAGGAAGTAAAAGGCCGCCGCGACAACAACGCCTTGGACTTGCCGGGCCAGCAGACCTACGGCGCCTCGGTGATCAAGGACGAGGAGGACCCGGACCCGCAGCGGCGCTACAAGATGGTCTACGACCCCGCTCAGGATAGCGGCCCCGTGGCCGACCGCTACGGCCAGGCGATATCGACTATCCGTACGGCAACGAGCCCGGATGGTATCCACTGGAAGGTTGGCCCATGGCCGATCGACGTTTTCGCCGAGCAATCGGCCTTCTACAAATACGACGGTATGTACTACGTCCACGGGCAGGGGCTCTTCATCGGTGGAGGCGAGGGGGGTAGTGAACATGGCCGGCAGGGATATGTGTGGGTCTCTCCCGACTTCGATGAGTGGACGCCGGGCTGGGCCGAGGCGTTCACGCTGCCGGAACCGGCCGACCCCAGCCAGCGGGGCCACATGTTCGTCTACGACCAGGTCCATCTCGGGGTCGGCGCCGCCAACTTCGGCAACGTGCAGGTTGGGCTCTTCGGGCTATGGCACCAGGGGGTGGGCGAATCGCCGCTGTTCAATCTGAAGGTGACGAGCTGCGACTTCGGGTTGGTGGTGAGTAACGACGGCATTCACTTCAGGGAGCCGGTCAGGGGCCACGTTTACATCTCCCGCCACGACTCGCCGGTGACGCCCATCGAAGGCCACGAGCATCCGACCATTCTGTGCCAGTGCAACGGTATCCTCAACGTCGGCGACGAGACCCGCATCTACCACGGGCGCTGGCGCAACGCGCCACCTGGTGGAGGCTACTACGCTGAGGTGGCTCTGGCGACCCTCCCACGTGACCGTTGGGGGGCCCTGGGGCTGTTTCCGCAACAGTCGGACGGCTGGGTCTGGTCCGCACCGGTGACGTTACCGGCCGGGGGCTTCAGTATCGTGCTCAACGCCGACCACCCGGAGCTGATGCGAGTTGAGCTAACGGACGAACGGTTCGGACTGTTGCCGGGGTACTCCGGCCCCGACAGCGGCATCCCGCAAGCCGGTGAGGGGCTGGAGTCCGACGTGTGGTGGCCGACTGAGGACCCGTCGGCGTTGTCAGGCAAGATTGTGCGTCTGAAGGTCCACCTGGGCAGACACGAGAGCTTGGAGCCGAGGTTGTACGCCGTGTACCTGAGGTCGACCCCTCATCAGTGACTTAGGTTGGTCTCTTGGACGAGGTTATGTCTTGGCTCTGCGTTGAGCGAAGCAGTAGCGCAATCAGGATGAATAGCCAATAGAGTTCGCATCCATAGGCATTGGTGGGCTGTATGCGAATTGACCGCAATGAAAGATGGTGTTACCGTCCGACGCACTCGGTTTTGCTGCGGCTTCGCGGATAAGCAATCTGATCTCGCAAGTGTCGCTCGAGAAATCGACGAACAAAGGGGGTAGACATGAGAACGCTATTGGTTGGCTGCGAGTATGCCGGTACGACGACCCTGGCCCAGGCGATCTGCAGGTGGGCGAAAGAGGCCATGGGCGACGACATGGGGTTCCACGACCATTTCAAGGTGCCGAATCTCATCGGCCACATGACCGCCGACAGCGAGCAGTTGTACTTCACGGACGAGGAGCTCGAGCAGGTGCGTGGTCTCTCTCCACGGCTCAAGGAACATTTTCAGCGGTTCCAGATGGAGTACCATCTCTCGGCTGCGTTCTACGGCGACTCGCACCACAATCTGGTCGGGTTCCACATCGACGAGGCGGTCTACGCCCCCCTGTACTACGGATACA
Organism: Dehalococcoidia bacterium; assembly: GCA_965262055.1. Lineage (GTDB taxonomy): Bacteria > Chloroflexota > Dehalococcoidia > Lucifugimonadales. The sequence goes on along the minus strand of CBDHEI010000002.1, from coordinate 2,389,251 downwards.
GCTTGGAGGAGGACGGGTACGCCAAGTCTCGAAGCCGGCAGGGACGACTCACAGAATCTCATATTATGGAGGTTGCCCCCGATACCGTCCTGGTGTTGATGAAGGCCTCGCCGGAGGTCATTGCCAAGCGCATGAGAGAGGACCCCCATCGCGAGGGTCTCCTCCAGGAGAAGGATATCGAGCACGTCCTGGAGGCTTTCGAGGAGGAGTACGAGAGGTCGTTCATTCGCCGGCGTTTCGTTCTCGACACCAGCACGGCCACGATCGACGAGACCCTGGCCGAGTTCGTGGAGAAGATGGAGACACACCTAACCGAGGCCGACCGCCTCCGAATCATCACCCACCGAAACTGGCAGTAGGGCCGGGGTGCGAAGCCGCACGGAGCGTAGCCGGCAGCAGATTGAGAGATTGAGGAGGGCCTGATCATGCACCAGGAGTTCGTTGAGCAAGTCCGTTCCTACGTACCCGAGGATGTCCTCTTCCTTCATGTCGGCCGCAATCTTGGCGGCATGATCGAGTTGAAGGACGGGACGCTTATGAGCCTTTCCGCAGCCGGCCGGTCCATTTCGCCCGATGGAGGAGTGACCTGGGGAGAACCGGAGCCGATCTGCGACGAAAACGGGATGCAGCTAGAGGAAGGGCTGGTAAGTCTCTTCCCGCCGCACACCGGCTGGCAGTTCACCGGCATACGCCTCTTGCGGTTGAAGTCGGGCGGCATCGGTGGATTCGGCGGCGAGTCCAACAACGCGAAACCCTATGGGCTTAGCCCCTGGTTCACGCGGTCCGATGACGAGGGGAAGACTTGGTCCAAGCCTGTGAGAGTGGCGGAGCCGCACAACAATGCCGTGATGCATGGGGCCGCCGTCGTCACGAGCACCGGCCGCATAGTCGCTCCCGTCTACGACTTCATCGGTCACCACCTGCGCAGGGAGCCCAGCAAGGCCCCCTTCCGGGACACGTTTGCCCTGGTGGGCCACCACGGTCACGAGAATGCCATGTCCTATTGCTGGAGCTACCACTCGGACGACGAGGGCCAGACGTGGCGCCCGAACGATGCGAAGGGGGTCTGGGCGACGGGAGGGGACCTGTTCGTGACCCTGGACACCAGTGCGGGCGGCCACTACACCTGCGAGGAGCCCGATATGGTGGAGGTCAGCCCCGAACACCTCCTCATGATTCACCGGACACCTTTGGGACGGCTCTACCAGTCCTGGTCCAGCGACAACGGCGGGACCTGGTCTCAACCCGAGCCCACCACCCTGGCCTCGTCGAGGTCCCCGGCGGCCATTGCGAGGATTCCCGGTACGAATGACCTGCTGATCATATGGAACCAGTCCTCGGCGGATGAGATCGAGGGCGGCTTGCAGCGCCACCGCCTGTCCTCCGCCGTCAGCAAAGACGGCGGGGAGACTTGGCAACGGGGAAGGAACGTCTTCTCCGTCTTTCAACAGAGTGGTGACGTCAACCGCGTGGAGACTCCACCCATTCGGAACTACCGGGCCATGCGGCTCTCACCCAGACTGCCCTCCAATGACATCGAGGGTATGTATCCCTATCTGACGTTGTGGAAGGACCGGGCCATCATCCAATTCGGAGGTGTCGAGCGAGCCGGGTACATAGTGGACTCCGAGGGTGGGACGGCCCATGATCGGCGAGACCTGCCCGCGAGCGAACGGCAACGCCGGGAGGGCCAGAGCCGCCCAAGTACGAGTGGGGAGGTCTGCATAGGCTTGCCAATCTCGTGGTTCTTTGAAGGCTGATCGGAGTGAGCTGCGAAGTCGCTATTAGCGTGGAGGCCGAGCGGCCACGCCGCATGGCAGAAGTCTGACCAGCCCCCTCCACGAAGGCGCCCGGACTGGGCACCGGAAGCCCTGCAGGTTGTAACGACTTCCGTGAGGATAGTGGAGCGGTCACTCCGATATCCGGTCATGTCTCAGCCTGCCGTGGGTGTTAGTTGCAAGAAGTCGTCGGCTTGCAGGCGATACTCTTGACAAGCCCTGGGAAGTGTGGTAAAAGGCGAATCTGGGTTTCTAGGTCCTGTAGCGTCGCCCATGAGGGACAGGCGTTACTCTTAGTCATTTGGGAGGAAGCGATGATGAAGCATATGAGATTGTTGTTCGCACTAGCCGCGGTCCTCACGTTGGTCGCTGCCCTAGCGTGTACGTCAGAGGTGGTCAAGGAAGTAGAGGTACCGGGCGAGACGGTGGTGGTCGAGAGGGAGGTCGTCAAAGAGGTAAGGGTACCGGGCGAGACGGTGGTGGTCGAGAGGGAGATCATCAAAGAGGTAGAGGTGCCGGGCGAGACGGTGGTGGTGGAGAAGGAGGTCATAAGAGAGGTAGAGGTAGAGGTGGTGGTGGAGAAGGAGGTCATCAAGGAAGTACAGGTGCCGGGCGAGACGGTGGTGGTGGAGAAGCAGGTCGTCAAAGAGGTAAGGGTGCCGGGCGAGACGGTGGTGGTGGAGAAGGAGGTCATAAGAGAGGTAGAGGTAGAGGTGGTGGTGGAGAAGGAGGTCATCAAGGAAGTAAAGGTGCCGGGTGAGACGGTGGTGGTGGAGAAGGAGGTCGTAAGGATTGTCGAGGTAGAGAAACCGATTATAGTCGAGAGGACGGTCGAGGTAGTCACAGAGGTGCCGAGAGGGGAGAAGGTCCTGCGTGCCCGCGTGTGCTGCATGGCTGACTCCTTCGCACCGCACTACACGGGCAGCGGGTCCATTGATATCATCTATAACTTCATAGGAACCCACCTGGTAAGGACCGACTCTATCCAGCAAAAGCAGACCCCGGACCTGGCGGAGAGGTGGAAGTTCGCTGATGATTTCAAATCGGCCACGTACTACCTCCGGAGGGGCGCCAAGTGGCACGACGGAGAGCCGATCACGGCCAGGGACGTAGAGTTTAGCTACAAGATGTATCTCGACCCGACCAGCCCCTTCGCTTTGCAATTCAATGGCCTTAAGGGCGGGCAGGCGTTCAGCGACGACTTTGCCAACTGGAAGACCAACAAGCTCCCCGGTGTAGTGGTCGTGGACGACCACACGATCAGGTTCGAGTTCGATGAGCCTGAACGTGCTTTCGTAGAGCTGATGCACGGGCTCCAGACCCGTTGGTCCATATTGCCTCAACACCTCCTTGCTCACCTCCCGGTGGATGAGTTCCGCCAGTCGTCGTACTGGAAGGATGACTTGACACAAGGCGGTCCCTACAAGGTTGCCAGGCACGTGGTCCAGCAGTTCATCGAGCTTGTGCCTAACGAAGACTACTGGTTCGGAAGACCGATTCTGGACAAGCTTTTGCTGGTATACATCGCCACCCCGGATGCCACCGAAGTCGCCATGCACCGACAGGAAGTCGATATAAGCATCCGCGGGGGGCTTTCTGGGGTTGACGCCTACCAGGGGATCCTCCTCGACCCTAATTGGAGTGTCGCCCGGAATACCGGGAGGAACCCAGCAACATACAGCTTCAGCAAGAATGTCGACGCCGCCTTGAAAGACACCCGGTTCCGTCAGGCGCTCGCATACGCTTTCGACCGGCCGGCCATGCTGGAGGGAATCCTCAAAGGTCGTGGCGTCATTGCCCCAATAAATTTGACCCTCAACCCAGACGCGAGACCCGAATGGAAGACCATGTACCAGTACGATCCGGATAAGTCGAGGGCGCTCCTCGCGGACATGGGGTGGGACTCCAACCGCGTCGTAGAGGTCACTCTCACCAATCCGAGGGCGACAGATCAGGCCGCGATGCCTATCGAGCAGCAGTATCTTGCGGACGTGGGCATCAAGATCAAATACAACGTGCTGGAACGATCGACCCACGCAAACGTGATGAACACGTTCGCTTACGAGATTCGAAGGGCCGGCAGTAGGCTGCCGGGGTTGGGGGGAGGCGAAAACCCCGCGAACAAATTCAGGAGGGAGTGGCATAGCGAAGGGAGAGACGAGACCGGCTACGCCGCCGACCAATTGGCGTTAGGCTCCGGGTGGGACGCGAAGATCGAATCTCTCCAGGCGGCCATAACTCGGGACGACGCTGTTGCCCGCTTCCATGCGCTAGGCGATCAATTGATGGAAGACATGCCCGAAATCGCGACTCTCGGCCAAATGTCGTACTACGCTGTTGCCAAGAGGGCTCTGCTTCCAGGGTACGAAGCGATAAACCTCCACGAGAGTACCGCGACCGACCTCAGAGACGTACCCTTCTACCCGCCATTCTGGAGAGGCACCGACGCTTCGCTTTTAGAGGTCTGGCTGTGGGACGTTACCGACTGAGCCAGGCGTGCAGAGACATAACAGACGCGGAGAGCGGGGCTCTCCGCGTCTGTTATGTCTCTACTTGAGTGTCGGTTCTTGATGCCGTGACAAGAACTCACCTCTGGCCCCTCTCCGCTGCGGAGAGGGGGGGAAGATCCGTGAACCCCAGCGCTACTTTGTTTGGGGTGAGGTTCCGTCTGGGCCCGGCGAGTATTGGGGTCCCGGTACGACGGTGTACAGCAGACGGTAGGCGACCGGGGAGCGGAGGTCGATGAAGAAATACATACTGCGCCGCCTACTCCTCACCATCCCTCTGGTGTTCATCATCACCGTGATATTGTTCGCGTTCATCAACCTGGCGCCCGGCGACCCTGTCGACGCCATGATCGACCCTCTCGAGCTCGGAGAAGAAGCCTACTCCAGCGTGGTGGACTTTGAGGAGGCGAAGGAACAGGCGCGCGAGGCGCTGGGGCTGAACAAACCGATACCGCTCCGGTACGTCCACTGGCTCGGTAGGATCGTACGGGGGGACCTCGGTCACTCGTACCAGAGCAACCGGCCCGTATTGGATCAAATTAAGGAGCGTTTCTGGCAAACCGCTGAGTTAACCTGGACTGCGCTTGTGCTCTCCACGGTCTTGGGGACCTTGCTTGGAGTAATTGCGGCCCTTCGGCAGTACAGCCTGTATGATAACGTGCTCAGCTTCGTCTCGTTGATCGGCGTCGCGATCCCGACGTTCTTCTCCGCGCTGGCCGTGCTCTACATCTTCGCCCTCGTCTTGGGGTGGATACCCACCTTCGGTATCCAGGACCCGGGCAGCGAGGGCTTTAGCATCCTCGACAATCTCCACCACCTGATCGCCCCGGCGCTGGTACTTGCACTCGATGCCACGGCCGGCAACACGCGATTTGCTCGCACGGCGATGTTGGAAGTGATGAGATCGGACTACGTGAGGACCGCGCGAGCGAAGGGGCTGTCCGAGCAAGCGGTGTTCGGGAGGCACGCCTTCCGCAACGCGCTTCTACCGTTGGTCACCATCAACACTATGAAGCTGCCGGGTCTCTTCGGGGGCGCCTTGATCGTAGAGATCATGTTCTCCTGGCCGGGTTTGGGCCGGCTCAGCATCGAGGCAGCTTTCAATAGGGACTACAGCATGCTGATGGGAGTGGGGTTCATTGTCTCCACGATGGTCATACTAGCGAACTTGCTCGCCGACGTACTATACGCCTGGGCCGACCCACGCATCCGCGTCTCATGAGCGACACCACGATGAGAGCGACCAGAGAGCAGGAAGACAATGGCTCGCACCGATAGCAGCTTGGGCGCTGCCGCGCCGGCGGAGGCTTTCCGCAGGCCCGCCGGGAAGAGACGATGGCAGCGGTTTCGCCGCCACAAGGGGGCACTCTTCGGGCTCGCCATCCTGGTGACATTTAGCTTCATGGCCGTGTTTGCCCCGTTGGTTACCTGGCATGAGCCCTTCTTCGCCGACATGAGCGCCGTCAGAGTCCCACCCAGCTTTGACCACATCCTCGGCACCGACGCTTCCGGACGCGACGTCTTCTCAAGGATGGTCTATGCAGCACGAGTGTCCTTGGCCGTGGGCCTTATTTCGGCCGTGATTGCTTCGTTCATCGGGGCCACCATCGGAATGGTTTCCGGGTACGTTGGCGGTTGGTTGGACAACCTGCTGATGCGCTTCACCGAAGTGGTGATGACCTTCCCGACGTTCTTCGCCTTGATCATAATCGTCTCCGTTGTCGGTCCCAGCGTGCTCAACTTGATGATAATCATGGGTGTGCTTGGCTGGGAGGGGAAGGCGCGACTTGTCCGCGGCCAGGTGTTGTCCCTGAAAGAGATGGACTACGTGACCGCCTCCCGGGGGGTCGGCGCCACCGGCTTTCGCCTCATTACAGTCCACATTTTCCCTGGCGTCTTGCCCTATATCCTGGTGTCGGCCACACTGCAAATTGCCGGTGTCATCCTCGCCGAATCCGGGCTTAGCTTCATCGGGCTGGGCGTACAGATTCCTACCGCCACCTGGGGCAACATGATGAACGCCGCGCAGTCGATGCACATACTCAGGAACGTCCCGTGGCTCTGGGTCCCCCCCGGCCTCGCGATCTCCGCCACGGTGATCGCGGTGAACTTCTTCGGCGACGGTCTGCGCGACGCACTGGACCCACGGTCCGGCACCAGTGTCTGACCATCCTCGCCGGCCGCGCGTGCGACTGACAGGGCGCGCCAGCGCCCGCCCACGCTGGTTGAAGGAGTTTTAGCAGCAATGACTGCGATTTTGAACATCGGTTCGAGGCGGGAGTTGTTCGTGGACAGCTTCCTCGTAGATAGCCTCAACGGCGCGAGGCTCAAGCTTCATGAACCGAGGCCGGCCGGGGTCGCCATCGAGTACGACCAGCCGTGTGAACGCGGTCCCGTTGGGTCTTGTTCCTTCTACACCACCGTCATCAAGGACGGCGATATCTACCGCATGTACTACAGGGGCGATATGGCCTACTCGTGCTATGCGGAGAGCACCGACGGTATCAACTGGACCAAGCCCAGCCTGGGACTCGTGGAGGTAGAAGGGTCTACCGAGAACAACGCGATGGTCAGGGGCCGGCCGCTCTTTCCGTTTATCGACGGACGCGCTGGAGTACCCGAATCCGAGCGGTACAAGGCCAACTCCCTAGAGAAGGGTGGGCTGGTCGGTTACGTTTCGGCTGACGGCATTCATTGGAGAAAGCTGCGCGACGAAGTCATAGTGCCCAGAGAGCTGGTGAACCATTTCGACGCGCAGAGCGTGATGTTCTGGTCCGAGGTAGAGGAGCTCTACCTGCTTTACGCCCGCCACATGGAGGGCGGCAGGCGCGCCACAGCTAGGGCGACCTCCGAGGACTTCGCAAACTGGACGGGGCCCACCTTGATGGAGTTCAGCGATACGGGCACCACCACGCCGTCCGAACAGCTCTACACGAACCAGACCCATCCCTATTTCCGCGCGCCCCACATCTACATCTCACTGCCGGGGCGCATCTTCTTCGCGGGCGGCTTACGTCACATTTCTCGGGAAGACGACATTGCCGCTGCCCGCAGGCGCGTTATCACGGAAGAGGTACGGAGGTTCTATGAGACCGAGGTCGATCCGAGGGCTGGTGACGCGGGAGATGTCTCGGATGGAGTGCTCCTTACGTCCCGGGCCGGAACGACGATGTACGATTTCACATTCAGGGAGAGTTTTGTAAGGCCGAGCATCGGCCTCAACAACTGGACGACGCGTAACAACTATCCTGGGTGCGGCGTGGTGCAGACAGGCCCCACCGAGATGTCGCTCTACGTGAACCGCGACTACGCTCAGAAAACGGCGCACCTCGAGCGGATGACACTGCGCCTCGACGGCTTCGCGTCGCTCAACGCACCCTACGACGGCGGGGAGATGACCACCCGTCCTTTCACCTTCTCAGGTCGTCAACTGGAGATCAACTACGCCACAAGCGCGGCCGGTAGTATCAAGGTCGAGATCCAGGACGGCGAGGGCAGACCTGTGCCCGGACACGGGCTGGATGAGTGCCGCGAGCTGGTCGGCGACGAGATCGGACGCTCCGTTGCATGGGATGGCGGCTGCTCGGTGAGCGAGCTGGCTGGCAAGCCCGTGCGACTGCGGGTAGTCATGAAGGACGCCGATCTGTACTCCCTGCGATTTCACTAAGAGGGTGTTTGCAAAGTCTTGAACTTGTACTAAACTTGATGAATGAGCCGCAAATCGTACCCCAGCGACCTGACGGACGAACAGTGGGAGATCCTCGGCCCCCTACTCCCACCAGCCAAACCCGGAGGCCGGCCCCGTACAGTGGATCTGCGGGAGGTAGTGAACGGCATCCTGTATTTGCTTCGGAGCGGATGCCCCTGGCGGATGGTCCCGCACGATCTGCCTCCCTGGCAGACCCTGTACAAGTACTTCCGCAGTTGGACCATGGATGGAACGTGGGAACGAGTCAATGAGACGCTACGCCCCTGCGTCCGAGAGGCCGAAGGTAGAAATCCTACTCCCAGCGCAGCGATCATAGATAGCCAGAGCGTGAAGACGACTGAAAAAGGGGGCCTCGTGGCTATGATGCTGGTAAGAAGATCAACGGTCGAAAGCGACACGTCATCGTAGATACCATGGGCTTGCTGTTGGCGGTGGTGGTGCATCCTGCCAATATCCAAGACCGAGATGGGGCGAGGCTGGTCATCGATAAATTGATAGGACGATTCCCACGCCTGCGACTCATCTGGGCTGACGCTGGCTACAGCGGCCAGTTGGTGGACTGGGTGATGTCCATGTCGGGCTGGGTCTTGGAGATCGTCAAGCGTCCCAGGGCCAGCCATCAGTTTGAGGTGCTGCCACGCAGGTGGGTGGTTGAGCGAACACTGGCGTGGCTGGGACGTTGTCGCCGGTTGAGCAAGGACTATGAAGCCTTGACCGGTACAACGGAAGCGTGGCTGCACATAGCTGCGATTCATCTCATGCTCCGACGCTTAGCTCCGTCATGATGTACTTTGAAAACACCCTCTAAGGCCGACACGTCGTAGGCCTCCATCGCATCTGCTCCTAACCCGCCCGGTAATCTCACCGCTCAACTCGAGTCGGGCGCAGCCCAGTCCGTCCCCTTGGCCCGCCCCAGATCTCTTGAACCACCCACCAATGCTAGTCAATCAGAGCACCGGTCGCCAGTGGACAGTAGTCTAGTGGGCCATGAGGCCTAATGCCGTTGTGGCTTTGCCGTCACTGCTCTCCGCCAGTTCGGAAGTGCTCAGGCACGCCGATAACTACCATGGACTCCATCAGAGCCTCTGCCGTAAGAGTCAAGGGCGGAGAAATCTTAGGACACGGGGTGTTGATGGCCAGCATAAGCGTCCTCCCTAACTGGCCAGCAAGAATGTCACATTATGGAGAATGTGACATTGACGCAGAAGGAGCAGGCAAAGCTACAGGTCCTCAACAGCTTACTGGCGGAGCACATGACTCTGGACCAGGCGGCCACGTTGATGGGAGTGAGCGCACGCCACACCAGGCGCATCCTGGCGGCTTACAGAGAGGAGGGAGCAGCCGCACTCGCTCACGGTCATCGTGGACGCCGAGCACCCAACAAGACACCGGAGACGTTGAGGTCCGAGGTGCTGCGCCTTGCTCGGTCCCGCTACTCGGAGACCAATCACACTCATCTGAGCGAGTTGCTCAGGGAGCGCGAAGGCATAGAGATCGGTCGAACCACGCTGCGGCGCATGCTGACGAGTGCCGGTCTGAAGAGCCCACGCCACCGTCGACCGCCCCGGCACCGTGTCCGCCGGCAGCGGATGCCCCGCGCGGGCATGCTGGTACAGGTGGACGGCAGCCACCACCGGTGGCTTGGAGACGATGGTCCGCAGTTCACATTGCTGCTGGCCGTGGACGACGCCACTGGCATCGTGGTCAACGCCATGTTCTGCGAGCAGGAGAACACCCGCGACTACTTCCTGCTGATGAGGGGTCTGATACAGCGCTACGGTATGCCTATCGCCCTCTACACCGACCGGCACTCCGTCTTCAAGAACGTGCCCGGGTCCGGGCACGCCGGTGCACCCACACAGTTCAGTCGTGCGATGGACGAGCTCGGTATACAGATGGTCTTTGCCCTGTCACCGCAGGCTAAGGGTAGAGTGGAGCGCACCGGGGGAACGTTTCAGGACAGGTTGGTGACTGAGCTTCGTCTCGCGGGTGCAACCACCATCGAGATGGCCAACGTCGTGCTGAAGGACTTCCTCGTCCGCTTCAACGCTCGCTTCGGAGTGCCGGCACAGCATCCTCAAGTTGCCTACCGCCCGTTGGGATCGGGAGTGTGCCTCGATACGGCCCTCTGCTTCAGACACAGCCGCAGGGTGGCCAGGGACAACACGGTGAAGTACCGCTGGAGAACGATTCAGTTGCTGCCGGGCATGGAGCGACCCAGCTATGCAGGAGCGGTGGTAGATGTGCTGGAAGGCCTGGAAGGTCAGCTGGCGGTGCGGCACGGGGATCGGATCATCCCCAGCCAAGAGGCGCCGCCCCGCCCAGGCATACTCAGAAGCTTCAACGGCTCTACCTGGCACGGGACACCCACACATGGCGGTCTCAACGGTCTGGGCAGGCGCTGGGACGCAGCCCTGGCAGCACTCGACACCGGAACGGACATCACCGATGCTGACGACACCGCTGTCGACAACGGCACTGTCAGAGTCCGCAAGGCACCTGACAGGTCAAGTAGAAGGCCTACTCCACTTCAGACGGCAAGGTGGAACGCTGTTCAGAAGGCGAAGCGCAGGGGGTTGTCGATTCGAGGGGTTGCCCGGGAAGTCGGTATCCATCGGGACACGGCGAAGAAGTACATGGAAGCTGTGAGCCCGCCCATGAAGTGGGATCGGGTCGGATAAGAGCCGCCTGTTATCATCGCGAGCAGCACGAGTGACATTTTCGCTGACCGTCGACAGCCGCCAGCACCAGCACGAGCCAAATAAGGAGCAGCAGGGCGATAAGGGTACTCAGGTCCATTGGGTCGCGGGAGTCCCCAAATAACTGAAAGTGGGACACGCGGATGCGTGGCGGGCTTACTGGCAGATAGGGCGGCGAAGTGACCCGAATGACCGGAAGGAAGTGGGACGCGACATCGTGAAGGCCAACCCGCCCGAAGTATCCCCTCCAGGGCCTGCAACAAGGTGTCGTTGGGACGCGCCTTCGGTATACTAACCGCCGAAGAAGCGGCCTAGGAGGGCGAGCGTTGATGGTCAAGCAGACGCGCCACATCTTCGACCTTCGGGACATTCTGGCAGTCCGCCTCCGGTACAACCACTGTGGCGGTGAGGTTTCGCAAACCCCTGCGGTCATGAAGGTTGCCGTGAATTGTCCTCTCTGCCACGAAGAGTGGGCGTCCCCTGACCCTAATGGATACAGGGACCGAAACCATGACTTTGTCGAGGTCATGAAGGCCCTATTCAAACAGGGCGACCTACCCATGACCATCCGGTTCGAGATCAACGGAGAGGACGCGCCCTAGGGGTTACTGGGTGTGGCCTCTTGCAGGCGATGAGGCCCAATCAGAAGCGATAGGAGGCAAATAAATGGGGTTCGCTAGAGACTTGGGCGCCACCATGACCTTTGGCCTGTCGGTAACTACTAAACACAAGGAGGCAGAGACCAAGTACGGAAACCGCCGGAAACAACACGAGGGGAGCTTGATTGCCTAAAAGGAGGTCCAAGCACAGGTCCAGTCCAGCCTAGAGGCTATGGACGCCCACTTCGCCGCGGCTCAAGAAATCCTGCTGTCCACCGGCGCATTGACATCCGACTTCAGCAGCAACGTGATTTACGGATGGTACAGACCTCAGGAAGAAGTTGAAAGCGTAGAGAACAACCCCGATCGCGCCCGTAGTTTCATCGGAGCGATCCGGCCTTCGGCCTGGGCATAGGCACTCCCGCCGCCGCCTAGACCCTGGTGGGTATCTACGGTACTGCCGCTACCGGGACAGCCATCGGAGTCCTTTCCGGAGCGGCCGCCAGCGCAGCCACCGCTGCATGGATCGGTCGCGCTGCCACTCTAGGTCTAGGCGGTATGACCGCTGGTCGCATCGTCCTAGGGCAAGATCGGTGTCGCCGCGTCCCTAGTGACCTTGCCCCTCGGAGCGGCTCTCGCCGGCAACTAGAGAAAGGAACTACATCCAGCAACCAGACGAAGCGGCCCACAAAATGGCTTGCCTTGAAGAGATTATCGAGCGGAGCCGCAGCCGAATGAAGCCATTGCTGCCTCGAATGGCCGTCACTACCGTCGATATACAACGGCATACCAGCCAACTGAAAACAGCAACACCCAACACGCCGGACGCCCAAGGCATGGTTCACAAGCTGGACATCGATATGCGGGAGGCGGCAGCCCTCAAGAATGAGTTGGTCAACATAGTCAATGAACGAGACGACGCGAGGAAGGTTGCCGGCTTTTCCAACGAGGATTGATGCTGGGCACCCGACATCTGTACCGCCGCGAAGAGCCGGAGACTACTGAATCCGCCATCAAATGAATCAGTGCAACCCAGCCTGGGCGTCAAACGCCGCCTTGACCAGCCGGACATACCAGACGACGACCCACGCCACGCCAAAACCGAACGACGCCAGCGCCAGGAGCACGGACACCGCAAAGGGGACCGGCCACCGTTCCGATAGGCCGCGCAGCCCCCCCCCCCCCCCGGAACCATCGCCCGGACTGAAAGATTGTCCTTCAGGGCTTGGTTCATTCGTGCATAGAGTCCGGGCGGTCCCGGGTGGCGCTACGGGCAGGTCTCGGTCGCCGGCGTCGTGACCACGGCGGGCGCGGGCCGCTCGGAAAACGTCATGGTCACGGTCTGGCCGTCCTTCGAGTCCCAATCGCGGTTGGGCAGCGGCGGCGCGAGCCCCAGAGTCGCGTCTGTCCGGGCCTCGAGGAACCCGCCGAGCACGAAGGACCTGAAAGTCGCGCCCGTCCTCGTAGTCGACGTCCACAGCCACCGCGTCCAGGTCGTCGCGCCAGCCCCCAGACGCGGCGGTCAACGTCCAGTGTCCGGCGTCCGAACAGCCGCCTCATCTCGCTGATCTCCCCTGCTGATAGATGCCGTCTCCTCATGTTCGACACTTCCAGTTCTTGTGACTGTGCTGATGTATCCTAGATGTATGGTACCAGTTGCTTACGCGTGCTTACGCGCGCGGAAGGCGACGCTCATACGGATGTTGGTTGTTGTTTCCAGATACGAATTGATGAGAGATGACCACAAACGCGAGGATATTATATATATTAGAGAGAATAAACTGGCCGTCCATTTCTGGCCTTTTAGGGGGGGTGCGGACAGGGGGTACGACACGAGGGACTTCGTATGGGACTGCCGGGACATGCACATCACACCGCACGTGGCTCAGAGACGACACTCGGCGATAGATGGACGGACCACCCGTCACAGCGGATACAGGTTGAGTCAGCGTGTGCGCAAACGCGTTGAGGAGGTGTTCGGCTGGGTGAAGACGGCCGGAGGCGGTCGCAAGTTGAGGTACCGTGGAGTGGACCGCAACCAGATGTGGGTGGAGCTGACAGTGGCCGGATACAACCTCGTCCGCCTGGCAAAACTGACACAGAGCCCGGCCTGAACACGGCTCTGACGGCGCCGGTACGGCCCTCACCAGGGACAGTCCCGAACATCGCACACCGTCACTGACTCAGATCAACGACCACCTCGACCGTCAGAGACCTCATCCGGGACTTGTCCGCTACCGAAAACAGCCTTCTTCAACACCCTGCTAGCGAGCGCGCCTTGGGCTGTTTCTGATAGCCTTTGATAGCGAGGCTTCGACTTGCCATTGCATCTTCAGCTAGCCCCTCGGGCGTTGCTAAAGGTGATCCTGAAGTATCTGGTCTAAATTGAGACTGTCCACCGAAAAGTTCGCAATACAGTCTGCTTAGGCCCACCACTTCCGGGCAATCTCAATAACCACGCGCCTGTCCCTGCACATATATCCTTCGGATAGTATGATAGTTTGGGTAAAACGATATGCTATTTGCATCCGACATCAGCAAAGTCTACTCAAACAGGACCCTGTTCAGTGGGCTCACACTGAGCGTAGCCGCCGGGGACCGTATTGCACTGGTGGGCCCAAACGGCTCCGGGAAGACCACGCTCATGGATATCCTGGCAGGCGAGACCGCCCCAGAAACTGGGAGCATATCCAAGCGGCGCAACGTTACTATGGGCTACCTCAAGCAGGAACCAGCGTCGTTTACCGGCAAGCCTCTGCTTGAAGAGGTGTTGGACGCCCGCTCCGAGGTGAACGCCCTCGTCGTTGAGATTTCCGACGCACAGGAAGCGCTGTCATCGGAGACCGACCCCGTGCGCCAAGGCTATCTGCTGAACCGCCTCAGCAAGCTTGACATGGCTTTGGAGGCCGCTGGTGGAGACGACCGTGAGCACGAGGCTAAAGCGATCCTCTCAGGCCTTGGCTTTAAGCAGGGTGACTTTCCCCGGCCGATGAGTGAGTTCAGCGGCGGTTGGGTCATGCGGGCAGGCCTGGCCAGAATTCTGTTCAAGAAGCCCAATCTCTTGCTCCTTGACGAGCCAACCAACCACCTGGACCTTGATGCAAACTTGTGGTTTGAGAAATACCTGGCTAATTTTCAAGGCGGCGTGCTCGTCACATCTCACGATCGCGCTTTTCTGAATCAGACCGCAACCAAGGTTCTTGCCATAGAGCCGGATGATGTGGCGCTTCACACGGGCAATTATCACGATTACCTCGCTGTACGCGAGAGCACACTTCAGAACAAGCGGGCAGCCTCCGCCAGGCAGCAGCGCGAGATAGATAAGCAAATGCGCTTTGTGGAACAGTTTCGCTCCAAGGCGACGAAGGCCAGCCAGGTGCAAAGCCGGTTGAAGCAACTCGAGAAAATACAGATCATCAAGTTGCCAAGGGCCACTAGGAGGGTCCGTTACTCCTTCCCGGAGCCCCCGCGTAGCGGTTCCGAGGTCATAACACTGACCAATGTAAGCAAGGCCTACGGCGATATCGTGGTCTACCGAGGCATGGACCTGAGGCTTTCGCGCGGCGACCGTGTTGCACTAGTCGGACCGAACGGCGCCGGGAAGACCACCATGTTGAAGATACTTGCAGGCGTCGTTCCGGTTGATGCGGGGGAAAGAAAGACCGGCCACAACGTCGTCACTACCTATTACGCCCAGCACGTGCTTGAACTCCTCAACCCGAACAATACACTCATTGAGGAATTGCAGCAGTCCGCGCCAATGGAGTCGGAGCAGAACCTGCGCACGACCCTCGGCGGGTTTCTGTTCAGCGGCGACGATGTGCGCAAGCCTATTTCCGTACTGTCCGGCGGTGAAAAGGCCCGGGTGGCCCTGGCTAAGCTGCTCCTTCAGCCAACCAACCTGCTCATCATGGATGAGCCGACCAATCACCTTGACATCGCTTCCAGGGAAATCCTCGCAGACGCCCTTGGCGACTATCACGGCACTATCTGTTTCATTACCCACGACCGCACTCTAATACGTCAGGTTGCAAACAAGATTGTAGAGATAGACGGCGGCCGGCCCACGGTTTTCCCCGGAGACTACGACAGTTATCTGTACCGAAAGCAGACTGAGACCGATAAGAGAAACGCCAACGCAAGGGCCAATGGAACGGCCAGAGATGCTGCAGAACGAGGCCCGGCTATGAGCCGCTCAGGTCAGCCGACCGGCGCCGAGGAACGGCAGCGCCGGTCGCTTACAAAAGAGGCCCGCAGACTCGCGATGCAGATAGAGAACATAAATGTCTCCCTGGTTGACCACGAGACCCGCATTGCGGAGTTGGAGGTCATGTTCTCCAGCCCCGACCTTTTTGACGAGCCCACTCAGATTGTCTCCTCAGGAGAGCAGCACCGTGTGCTCAAAGAGGAGGTGCAGTCCCTCTGGGATGAGTGGGAGAGGTTGGCGTTGGAGGCGGAGAACGTCGACAGCAAGCTGACGGCCCTGAAGGCCGGCTAGACCCGTGCCAAGGGTGTCAACGCCAGGTCCCAAAATGCCTGTGTGCGTACACCACGTCGCTGTTTTGGGGAAATGAACAACGTCTCACGGCTGTCTCACTCTAACGGGCGCTAACAAGATCCCCCCACCCATTCCTTCGCTATACGTGGTCCCATCCTGCCGCCCGGAGCCTAGACCTGTGGTCGGCGTCAACTATTATTGCCGGTCCCGTTGCCTCAAACGCTATGTGGCTCGCGAGGTTTTCTCCGCCCTGCGGACCTCAGCCCGAATAGTTCAAACCACAGCTTGACTTCTATTAGGAGCATCACCAGCTCTGAGAAGACGCGAGTACGCTGGCGCCGACCGTCTCCCAGGATCTTGGCCACAGCCAGTCTCGTGTTGTCGTACAAGATTCTCCGGGGCACCCCGCCCAGGATCTGTCTATCGTCAAAATAGGCCCACCATGACGTACCGATTTGCGAACTCCGCCATTGAGAGCGATCTCAGCGGAGTCCGCTCCCCCTAACGGGCTGTCATCAGGAGTAGGCATCGAGTAGATGATGGCGGCTCTTCCAGGTTTGACCTGGACCTCCTTGACGAACGAGTGGACGAAGGCTTTGGTCTCAGTCAGCTCGCTGGTCGTGAGGAACTCGCTCATCTCCTCGGCGAAGGTGGCGATGGTGTCGGCGCTGTCCAGGTACTGCCGCCGCTCCGCCAGCACCGCCCTTGCCTCGTCTGCGGCGCTCTCCAGATTCTCCTTGCGCTCCCGCAGTTCCACGATGTGATCCGAGGCCGTGGCCACGTCGATGCTGTCGCTCTTGGATATGAAGTGCCAGACTCGGCCCAGTTGCTTCTTCACCTCCTCAAGCTCCGCCTCGATGCTCTCCAGCTTCTGACGGTGCTCCCGGGCCGCTCCGTCCATCTCCTCGTCCAAGTGCTTCACCAGGTCTCTGATGTTGGACTCTGTGAGGATGTTGGCGCGAAGCTCATCGACGATGGTGTTCTCGATTTTCTTGGCGTTGAGCCTGGGGGTCTTGCACGTGCCGCTGCCCTTCTTCATCAGGGACTGACAGACGTAGTAGGTGTACTTGCCGCTCTTGGCCTCGGAGGCGGACATGGCCCTGCCACAGGTCTCGCACTTGAGGATGCCGCTGAGCAGGTAGGGGCTGGACGCCCGCCTGGGGTTCGCCTGCTTCGGGGCGCGGGAGCCGAGCAGCTTCTTCACCTTTCGGAACTCTCGCTTGGATATGATGGCGGGGTGCGCGTCCTCCACCCGCACGGGCGGCTGGCCGTCCTTTGCGGTGGTTCCCCAGACAACGGCTCCCGTGTAGGCTTCGTTGTTCAGCATGGCGTGGACGGTGGTCTTGAGCCAATTCTTGCCGTTGACCGTGGGGATGCCCTCGGCGTTGAGGGTCTTGGTGATGTCGAGGATGCTCCTGCCCTGTAGGGCCATGTCGAAGATGCGGCGGACCATTGCGTCGGCGGGCGGGTCAAGCTCCAGCCTGGGGCGCTTCTTCGGCCCGTCCTGAACGTGGACCCGCTTGTAGCCGTAGGGGGCGTAGGCCGACATCCAGTAGCCACGGGAAGCGGACTCCCGCATCCCCCGGACGACCTCCTGGGCAAGATTTTCGCTGTAAAATTCGTCCACGCTCTCGATGATGGCCTCAAGGAGCCTGCCGGAAGCGGTGTCCTCGGCCTGCTCGGTGATGGAGACGACGCGGATTCCCCTGCGCCTCAGCATGGACTTGAAGGCGACGGCGTGCTCGCGCTTCCGGGTGAATCTGGAGAACTTCCAGACGAGGATTTCCTTGAAGGGAGCCTCCGGCTTGCCGGCCTCGTCCAGCATCCTCTGGAACTGGGGCCGGTCGGCGATGCGTCCGCTCTCCGCCTCGTCCACGTACTCGCGGGCGACGAGGTACCCGTTCTTCTCGGCGTAGTCCCTGAGCGCCCTTAGCTGGGCGGCAACGGACAGGTCAACGTCCTGGCGGTCGCTGGAGACTCTGGCGTAGAGGGCCGCCGGTATCATATCGAGTTGGTCGTTCATCAGTCTCTCCTCCCTGAATCATCCTGTTCGGTAGTCGTGCGGGAGCGCAGCCGTTCCAGCCGCTCCCGTCTTCGCCACTCCCGCTCCTCCATGAACAGGCGAATCCCCTGCCGGAGCAGCTCGCTCACGGAGAGGTCGTCCTCCTTCATCACCTGCCGCACCTGCGCCTCCATCTCCGGGGGCAGGGAGAAGGTGATGGTCTTGGATCGCCTGGGAGTGGTCATGCTCTCTCTTTTGCCTCCTGATGTAGTGCTATGTCTTACTATACACGGTCACAGAACAGGACTCAACCGCTACCAGGGGCCAGCCGTCACCGGCCTGCGCCTGCGCCCAGGCATGTCCGAGGCGACCATCTGGGGTCCGAGGACGGCGGAGTGGTTTTCGGGCACGGCGACGACGACCACCCTAGCCAGCTCGCCCTTCCGGATCACGGGGCGGGCTAAGGCGGCTACGCCTCCATCGTGGGCGAAGCGCGCGGTGCCATAGCGGGCGGCCTGCTCCGCCAGGGAGCCGGGGGGTATGGGCCTGCCCCAACGGGGAACGCCGCCCCGCTCTCCGCAGATGGGGAAGTCGCTCGGCGTCCCGAATCCCCGCGTCCGCCGGGCGACCTTTACCCCGAATCCACCGAAGGACACCGATGGACGGCGTGAGGACAGCGGCAGGGTGGGTGAGGGAGCTACAGGGGAGATGGCTGGGCTCATTGGGGTAGATTGGAGGTCGGCGAACGGTCTTCAGTCGCCGCCTTGCGCCCCTATGGCCCTCTGCGGGAGCTGCGATGCGCGGGATGGCGAGAGAATACGCAGCAGGGAACTCTCGCGGGACCGGGGTGGCACGAGTTTTCAGGGAAGTTGGGTCAGTTGCAGGCTGGCAGTTCAGGCGGGGAGTGGAATGGCTCGCAGCCGGGCCATGGCGCGAGTGAACTGGGTTTCCCAAGTCCAATGCTGGGGAAGATGCAGGGTAAGGCGGCGCGCCGAGCGGGTGATCCGTCCCACCAGAGCGAAGACCCGCCGCCTGAGGGTCTTGGTGGTCACGGTCCGTTCGGCCAGACCGATGCGCGCTGTCCAGCGGGCGAGGTTGTGTGCCATCACCTGCACCGCCAGCCAGGCGCCGTTGGCGGCGAAGCGCCCCGAGGGGAGATGGTTGAGTCCGACGCCGTGTTTCAGGTCTCGAATGGCGTTCTCGATCTCGGCGTGGCGGCGATGATCGGCCTCCAGTTCCAGGGTTTCCCCGTCCCGGTCGGTGATGAAGCCGTGATAGCTGTAGGTGGCGAAGAGGGCCAACTGGGAACCGGGCGTGGGCTTCACCCGCCGGACGATGAGCCGCACCGGCGCGGCGTCGGGTTCACTCTGGAAGGGGGTATAGGTGGTCTCGGCCACATCGGCGGCGCCGTCCATCCAGTAGGGAATCGGCGTCCAGTCCTGCTCGGGGATCGCCTCAATCAACTCCCGCAGGCCTTTGTGCTGGCGGATGGTGATGGAGAAGCGGACACTCATCTCGCGGCAGACGGCGACGAGAGCGTGGGCGTAGAAGCCGCTGTCGGCGCGCACCGTGAGTTGGCCGCTGGCCCTACCGTAGCGCACCCGCCCCACCGTTTCACGCAGGAAGTGGGCAGCGCCGCGAGCGGTGTTGGCACGGCCCTCGCGCAGCCGGGACATCAGCACATCGCCGGTTCCGGCGGCGATGGCCAGCAGTGGGTGATAGCCCCGCACGCCGGTGTAGTTGTGGTGTCGCGCCCCTTCTTTGTCCAGTCCATAGGTCTCGCAGATGGTGGAGTCCAGGTCGATGGTAAGGGGCGAGTCGCCGGGTCCGGCCCCAGCGGCCCATGCGCGTGCCAGCAACTGGCGGCTCACCCGGTCGAGTTGACGGACATGCCCCCACCGGAAGCTGCGCAGGAAGGTGCCCAGGGTGGATGGCGCCTTGACCACGCAGCCGAGAACACCGACCGTCCCACCAGCACGCAGCGCATCGGCGTCGTCGATGAAGTCGCCGCCCGCCAGCGCGGAAGCGACCAGCGTCAGCAGTTTGTCCCCCGTGTTCGCCCGCCCCGATGCGCAGCCTAGGTCGAGGTGATGGTCGACGAGTTCCCGCAGGCCCAGGTGCTGTGCAAGGGTGGCCGGCAGGAGCAGGCCGGCATTGGCCACCAGGCGGTGGTCGTCAAAGACGACGCCGATACGGTCGGGATTGTTCTGTGGCAGCATCTACTGGGTGCTCCTTGTTTCCGGGCGGTTTTCTGTTTCAAAACCATTCTCCCAGATTCAGAGGAGCACCCTCTGGCTTCTTCAAGGACTGTCCCCAAAGTCGTCTTTCGGTGGATTCGGGTTTACCCGGAGGTCAGGCGAATCGGCCCGGTCTTTGGAGTCTCTCCCGTCCTCCCTGGCGTACAGGACCACCATGAGAGGCGGGTCCCGCAGCACCTCGGCCAGCCGGATGGACACGGCGGCGTAGGAGCAGCGGAAAGCCCGCTGCAACTTCAGGACGTCCAGTCCCCACTCCAGGGCCAGCGGCTCGAAGGCCCTCGGCTGCATCAGGACCGCCGCCGCGAAGCGTTCGGCCTGCGTGCACACCTTCCGGTCCGGCGGAGAGCCGGACTCCATGTCGCAGAGGGTCTCGTAGATGATCTCATAGGTCTCGTGGATCACCGAGTAGTCCTGCGTTCCCTCCCACAGGTCCTCCCGGTAGTGGATGTCGTAGCCGCCCCCCGGCGCGCTGTAGTGGATGCCCTTCGCGTCCATCTGCCTACTGCCCGACACCTCGCCGAACCCGGCCCGTTTCAGCAGGGCCTTGATCTGCTCCATCGTGGGGCGGGCTGGCACATCGAAGTAGCGCACGAAGCGGGCGGCGAGGGTCTCCGGGTCCAGGGCCTTTTGGGGGTGGTCGTCCAGCAGTATGCGGCAGAAGTCCTCTCTCGTTCTGTTCATGCTCACTCCAGCAGCCTCTTGTTGGCGAATCGCTCGTACATCTCGACGATGAACCGCTTGGTCCTCAGGGTGATGGGGCCGTCGGGCCGGGTGCCCACGCGGAACACGGGGTCGGCCAGCACGTACTGGTAGGCCCGCTCCACCTCCATCGCCTCGTCGCTGTAGGGGTCGATGTGGCTATCCCGCCCGGCCCGCTTCATCAGCTCCTCGGCGTCCACGTTGTAGAGGTCGGCCAGCTTGCGGACCACGTTGGAGCCGGGCTTTCGGTCGCCCCGCTCTATCTGGGAGAGGTAGGAGCTTGAGACGCCGATGCGACCGGTCACGTCCCGCAGGCTGAGGTCTCCCCGCAGCCGTCTGAGGAGAGGGCCTATCGCGTCGTCGCCCTCGATCTCCCGGCGCTCGTCCATGTCCCGGTCGACTTCAGGCTCGTCCATGTCGTCTCCCCCTTTGAGTCCGTAGCTGCGGACGGTTCCGCGCACGGTATGTCTGCAACATCTCAGCTAAACTCCTGCTAAACAATTGTTACATCAGAGCGAGCACTTGTCAATGAACCCTTCTCAAAGGGCCGATTTACGCCCTTCGGCCATTGCCTCGCTGTACTCCCTATTGCTACACTTATGCGCACAGAACGCCTTTTCTAATTCTCGGCTCAGTATACATCACCGGCGCTCCCCAAGGCCACACCGTCGTGGCAGCGCCGGAAACCCGCGAGAGAGACGCAACGAGTGAATAGCAAGCGCAAGCGAAGGCTTACGGCCAAGCAGGAGCGGCAGCGGATCGAGGGCCTGCGGATTCTGGCCCGCATCATCGCACGCCACTACCTGGCCAACCCCCACCTGTATCGCAACGGCGCAACCCCAGCCAACGGCCAGACGCCCGATGGCGGGGAGTCCGTCCGGGAGGAGGGCGCGGCGTGAAGCGCAGACAGCCCGCATCGCGGGTCAAGCTCGATCCCCAGAAGGTGTGGGCGCTGCTCAACCGGCTCAACATGACCCAGAACGAGCTGGCGCGGCTGGTCGGCACCTCGTCCAGCTACCTCTCCCAGCTCATGTCCGGGACGCGCTGCCCCTCGGCGGCCTTCCGCAAGCGGCTCATGGACGCCCTGGGCGTCACGCGCTTCGATGACCTCTTCTACCTGGAGGACGTCGAGTGAGAATCGGCCTCCTCCCGTCCCACCTCATCGTCGACGACGGCCTCATAGGGCCGGATTTCGGCACACGCATAGAAGCCTTCAAGGAGGCCACCGGCCTCTCCTGGGACATCCTTGCCGCGTGCCTGGGCGTGGACCCTCGCCAGCTTCAGCGGTGGCGGGAAGGCACCAAGCCCAGCGGTGACGGGGTGAACGCCCTGGTGAAGCTGTCGTCCCGCATCCCCGGAGGCATGTACATCCTCTTCGGGGTGCACGTCCTCCCGCCTGTGGGGGTCTACCAGCCGCCCCTGGCCGTCGATTTCGCCCTGTACGGGGACCACGGAGAGGAGTAAGGCATGGGAGTGCAAAAGCGGGTATACCGGCCCGTCGAGTACGACTTTCCCCCTGACTTCGCGGAGCGGCTTGAGCTGTTCAAGCAGAAGAGCGGGCTGAGCTGGAAGGAGATTGCCCGTCTGCTCGGCGTCAGCCTCCACCGGCTCAGGCAGTGGCGGAAGAAGGGAGCGGCCCCCAGCCACACCCATCTCTTCATGCTGCTGACCATCGCCGGAGCGATGGGACTGCGGGACGGGATTCTGATGCAGCCCGAACGTGACCTGCCCGAAGGCTTGGACCTGGAGGGTCTGCGGTCAATGAGACGGAACGTATAGGCGATCTTCAAGCAAAGGAGGAGGGACTATGACGACCGAGGAACGGAAGCGGACGTTGAACAACCGGCCCCCGCCCTTTCCCGAGGACTTCAGGGAGCGGCTGGAGCGGTTGAAGGAGCTGTCCGGGCGGTCGTGGGGCGAGTTCGCCGAGCGTCTCAGCGTGACGCAGCGCGGCCTGGCGAAGTGGCGCAGCGGAGGGCCTCCTTCGGGGGCCTATCTCTGGGCCATCATCGAGCTGGCCCGCGAGATTCCCGGCGGCTACGACCTGATCATGTACGGCGACGACGAAGCGCCGAAGTAGAGAGGAGGTAGAAGTATGCCTTGTGACGATCAGCGGTTTATCAGCAGGGGCTCTCCGGCCCCGCCCCTTCCCGAGGATTTTCCCGTGCGGCTCGGGCGGCTGGAGGATCGGTCCGGGGCTTCCCCTGGAGGAGTTCGCCCGCCGGTGGCTGCTGTCCGAAGACCGGGCGACGGAGTAGCGATGTGGAGAGCCGCCCACCGCCCACGAGCTGCGGGCCATGATGGAGTGGGCCTGCTCGGTGGACGGCGGGGTTGCGGTGATGCTCATGGACCATACCCAGCCCTGGCCCTACCGGGGGCCTGACCGACTCAACGGGCCGTGACCTGAGGGGGCCTGCACCAAGGTTCCCTGCCAGCGAAAGCAAAGCCGGGCGGTTAGTTCCGCCCGGCCTTCTTCGTTGCTTCGAGCCTCCGCTCCGTGTTGGATGGGAGGCGTCCGGTCGTAACTGTTCAGACTTCGGGGGATCTGCTTGACCAGCGGCACCGCCGACAGGGCAATTTATCTTTGAGCAAGGCTGTATCCCCGCCCTCTGCGGGCATTCGTCCCCTCAAGTCTTGTATGTTAGTGGTGGTACCCAATAGTGACTTCACAGAGGTGGAGTGGGGTGCGGCAGACCGACCAACTCTTGGTCATCAAAGACCGTTGTTCAGCGAGGGTCGCCGCACCACCCCCAAACAGAGCCCGAACAGTTGCCTGGGCAAAACGAGCCCGCATCGCGCAAGGAAGGGCCAGTACTTCACACAGGAGGTATGGATGGAACAGGAAGCAGTCTACGTAGGCATTGATGTGGCCAAGGCCCATCTGGACGTCGCGGTCCGCCCCATAGGGCAGAGGTGGACCATCTCCAATGACGAGCCTGGGATCCGGGAACTGGTCTCTCGGCTCAGGGCCCTCGAACCTGCCATGGTGGTGCTGGAGGCTTCGGGCGGCCTGGAGCTGCCTTCGGTGGCAGCCCTGGCGGCCGCATCGCTGCCAGTGGTCATCGTCAACCCCCGGCAGGTTCGAGACTTCGCCAGAGCCACCGGGACGCTGGCGAAGACTGACGCCCTGGACGCGGCCGTACTGGCCCACTTCGCCGACGCCGTTCGCCCAGCCGTGCGCCCTCTGAGGGACGCCGAGACCCAGGTCCTCAACTCGCTGGTTGCCCGCAGGCACCAAGTGATAGCCATCTTGGTGGCGGAGAAGAACCGGCTTGGGAGCGCCATCAGCGCCGTCCGGCCCCGCATCGAGGCCCACATCGCTTGGCTTGAGCAGGAGCTGACCGACATTGACGAAGGGCTGCGGCAGACTCTCCGCAGCAGTCCGGTGTGGCGAGAGAAAGACGACCTCCTGCGCACCGTCCCCGGCGTGGGAGAGCAGCTCTCCCTCACCCTCCTGGCCCATTTGCCGGAGCTGGGCACGCTGAACCGGCGGCAGGTCGCCGCCTTGGTGGGAGTGGCTCCCTTCAACCGTGACAGCGGCACCATGCGTGGCAAACGGCGCGTCTGGGGCGGGCGCTCCCGGGTCCGAGCCGTCCTGTACATGGGAACGCTGGCCGCCAGCCGCTTCAATCCCGTCATCCGGGACTTCTACCAGCGGCTGCTGGCCGCTGGTAAGCCGAAGAAGGTGGCCCTCGTCGCTTGTATGCGCAAACTGCTCGTCATACTCAACTCCATGCTCAAGCAGCGCTCTCCCTGGCGCGCTCAGCGCGCCACCACACCGGCACTCGTCGGTCACTCTTCTTGACTTTCAACACAGTTGCTGTACAGTTACGTCCGGTCGTGTATCGTTAGGTTTGGAGCAGTCGGCGGCAACGGCGAGGCGCCGTGGGATCTGACCGCCTTGTAGCCATTCCCCTAAGAGAAGCAAACAATGTAGCCGTCAGATCGTTGACAAGCCGACCAAGGAGGTGGTAACTGTACAGCAACTGTGTTGAAAGTCAAGAAGAGTGACCGACGAGTGCCGGTGTGGTGGCGCGCTGAGCGCGCCAGGGAGAGCGCTGCTTGAGCATGGAGTTGAGTATGACGAGCAGTTTGCGCATACAAGCGACGAGGGCCACCTTCTTCGGCTTACCAGCGGCCAGCAGCCGCTGGTAGAAGTCCCGGATGACGGGATTGAAGCGGCTGGCGGCCAGCGTTCCCATGTACAGGACGGCTCGGACCCGGGAGCGCCCGCCCCAGACGCGCCGTTTGCCACGCATGGTGCCGCTGTCACGGTTGAAGGGAGCCACTCCCACCAAGGCGGCGACCTGCCGCCGGTTCAGCGTGCCCAGCTCCGGCAAATGGGCCAGGAGGGTGAGGGAGAGCTGCTCTCCCACGCCGGGGACGGTGCGCAGGAGGTCGTCTTTCTCTCGCCACACCGGACTGCTGCGGAGAGTCTGCCGCAGCCCTTCGTCAATGTCGGTCAGCTCCTGCTCAAGCCAAGCGATGTGGGCCTCGATGCGGGGCCGGACGGCGCTGATGGCGCTCCCAAGCCGGTTCTTCTCCGCCACCAAGATGGCTATCACTTGGTGCCTGCGGGCAACCAGCGAGTTGAGGACCTGGGTCTCGGCGTCCCTCAGAGGGCGCACGGCTGGGCGAACGGCGTCGGCGAAGTGGGCCAGTACGGCCGCGTCCAGGGCGTCAGTCTTCGCCAGCGTCCCGGTGGCTCTGGCGAAGTCTCGAACCTGCCGGGGGTTGACGATGACCACTGGCAGCGATGCGGCCGCCAGGGCTGCCACCGAAGGCAGCTCCAGGCCGCCCGAAGCCTCCAGCACCACCATGGCAGGTTCGAGGGCCCTGAGCCGAGAGACCAGTTCCCGGATCCCAGGCTCGTCATTGGAGATGGTCCACCTCTGCCCTATGGGGCGGACCGCGACGTCCAGATGGGCCTTGGCCACATCAATGCCTACGTAGACTGCTTCCTGTTCCATCCATACCTCCTGTGTGAAGTACTGGCCCTTCCTTGCGCGATGCGGGCTCGTTTTGCCCAGGCAACTGTTCGGGCTCTGTTTGGGGGTGGTGCGGCGACCCTCGCTGAACAACGGTCTTTGATGACCAAGAGTTGGTCGGTCTGCCGCACCCCACTCCACCTCTGTGAAGTCACTATTGGGTACCACCACTAACATACAAGAGTGAGGGATCTCTCGGAAGATCCGTCCAACGAAAGCAGTCTTTCATAGCTGGATTGGCACTTCCGACGCATGGGACTCCGATCAGATCCCACGGAAGTCTGAACAGTTACAGGAGGTGATCCATATGTCTTACACGGCGGATATCAGCCGAAACAACCCTGCCTGCTTCCTCTTCCTGATCGACCAGTCGGCTTCGATGGAGGGGGCGCTGGGCGGCCAACCGGAGCTGCGGAAGATGGACGGGGCGGCCGATGCCGTAAATCGCATCCTCGACGCCATCTCCCAACGCTGCTCACAGGGCATGGACGTTCGCGACTACTTCCACGTCGGCATAATCACATACACCACGGACGATCGGGGAAATCCGGACGTGCAGACCGCCCTTCCAGGGACCTCTCCGAAGGAACCCTTCCTCACCATCAGCCAAGTTGTCGACGCCGCCACCGTGGAGGACAGGCAGGTGAAGGAGTCGGACGGCGCGGGCGGCTTGGTGGAAATAACCAGAAAGTTCCCGGTGTGGCTCCAGCCCACGGCCAGCTGGGGGACCCCCATGTGCGCGGCGTTGTCCACGGCTTCCCAGGCGCTCCACGACTGGATAGTCGATCACCCAAGCTCCTATCCCCCTATGGTGATCAGCGTCACCGACGGCGCCGCTGGGGACGGGAACCCGGTGCCCCTAGCCGAAGAGATCATGGCCCTGGGGACCAATGACGGCAACGTGCTGATCTACAACGCCCATCTTTCGGAAATGTCCGCGACACCGGTCCAGTACCCGTCCGACGAGGGCGAAGTGCCTCCCGACGAGTACGCGGTGCAGATGTTCCGAATGTCCTCGGAGTTTCCCGACACGGTGGTGGACCTCGCCGCCGGCATGGGCCTGCCGGTGACCAAGAGTTCTCGCGGTTACGTCTACAATGCCGACATGGTGGCCCTGGTGCAGTTCCTGGACATCGGTACGCGCGCCGCTTCGGACCTGCGCTGATCGGTTGGAGGATGAGGTGGCCCTTCGACCTACCACAGAGCTCTGGCTGCCCAAGGCGGGCAACGACCCGGAGGAGTACGAGGACGCTTTCCGCGTCGCATACCCCCAGCGAGTCGGAGAGTCCGGCAGTGGTGCTGCGCGGATAGCCGTCTCCGACGGCGCCAGCGAGTCCGCCTTTGCCCGGGAGTGGGCGAATGCCCTGACCGATGAGTTTGTGACCCGGCCCCCGGAGCTATGCGGCCTGACCGAGGACTCGCTGAACGCCTGGCTGTTGCCGGCACAGGATGCATGGCACTCGGAAGTGCCCTGGGACCGAATTCCCTGGCACGGAGAGGCTAAGGCGCGGGCAGGAGCGTTTGCCACCCTGTTGGGGCTGACCATCGTGGCTGCGCCGGACAGTTCCGGGCGGCTCTCCTGGGAGGCGGTGGCGGTGGGGGATAGCTGCCTCTTCGTCGTTCGTGACGACCGGCTGCGGTTGTCCTTCCCCCTGGAAGACGCCGCCGAGTTCGACAACACCCCCGCCCTGGTCTGCAGCAACCCTGATACCACCGTGGATATGTGGGAAGGGGTACGCCTGCACAGCGACGAGTGCGCGGCGGGCGACCTTATCATTCTCGCTACCGACGCCCTGGCCTGCTGGTTCCTCACCCAGGACGCCGCCGGGGAGAAGCCATGGGAAACCCTGCTGGCGTTGGACGCGGCGGAATGGGACGCTTGGATCGAAGAGCAACGCCGCGAGGGGCTGATGCGGAACGACGATACCACGGTCGTAATCATCGAGGTCGTCCAGGACAGCGAAGTGAAACGAGAGCCATGCCCTGGCCAGGAATAACCGACTTTAGCGAAGCTGTCCAGAACCCTCCGCTGTGCTTCAAGGGCACCGAACTCGAAGCCGGGGTAGTGACGGTCAACCAACGCGGGATGCCCCTGGTGTTCTCAGGCGCCTTCGCCTGCGTCTATCCGGTATCGGTTGGAGGGCAGACGTTCGCGGTGCGCTGCTTCACCCGCGAGGTGAAGGACCAGGAGACCCGTTACAACCAGCTGAGCGAATATCTCATCAACGCCCTCCCCCCGTCCTTCGTGCACTTCGAGTTTCTGGAGCACGGGATCAGCCTGAAGGGCGTCTGGTATCCGGTCGTCAGGATGGAGTGGGTGGAAGGCGAGTCGTTGAGCAGCTTCGTAGGCTCCCATGTCAACGACCCGGACGCCCTGCGACGAGTCGCGGCCCAGTGGCGCGGGGGGCCGGCCGCCAGTCTGCGCGGGCTGGGCATCGCCCACAACGACTTGCAGCACGGCAACGTGATGGTGCAGGCGGACGGCAGAATCCGCCTGGTGGACTACGACGGCATGTTCCTGCCCAGATTTCGCGGGGAGCGAAGCCCGGAGCTGGGACACAAGAACTTCCAACACCCACTCAGGTCGGCGGAAGATTACGACGCCTACGTGGACAACTTCCCTTCGCTGGTCGTCTACCTCAGCCTGCTCGCTATAGCCTCCGACCCCGGCCTGTGGGCCTTCTTCAACGACGACAACCTGATACTTACCAGGAACGACTACGCGGACCCTCGCAGTTCTGAACTCTTCAACCGACTGAAGAGCTCCCCCGACCTCACCGTTGCCAAACTGACGGAGCGTCTCGAGGAGTGCTGCGCTCTTCCGGTGGAGAAGGTGCCTGACCTGGAAACCATCCTGCACGATATTCCCCCCAGTACGGCTCCCTCGCCCTCAGCGACGCCGCCGGCAGCAACTTCTTCGCCCTCAGCAGCGGCGGCAGCTCCTTCACCCTCAGCAGCGCCGAGCACCGCCGTACGGGGATACCGGCAGACGCTCCAGGCGCAGCAAACCGCGTCGGCGCGGCCTGGTCCAGCGGCGACGCGATCTCATCCTCCGGCACCTAAAGCCGCCAGTCCTGTACCGGCAGCGCAACCAGTACCGGCGACGACGACTCAAGCCGCCGCCGGCCCCGCTTCGGGGGTCTCGCGCAGGGCCGCTCCCGGAGAGATCAAGAAGGTGCTGCTGGGAGTGGCGGTCACAGTCATCACGGTAACGGCCGCTTTCACGGCGGTGTTGGCCTGGGCAATTTCGGTGCAAGGATGGTAGGCGTCTAGGGCCTTCCGGCCATATATATCTGCGGAACGATTCCCAGGACCAGGACGGCGACGCCTGTGAAGGCGAATGTGCCGGCCACGTCGTCGAACGGCATCCAGGGCTCCCAGTGGAACGGGATCATGCTGATCGTCCCGCCCACGACCAGCGCCACCGAGAGCCTGTTGATCCAGCCCCAGCCTATCCTCCCCCATCCCACCGCGTCTGTCCAACGCCCATAACGCCCATTGAGGAAGAGAGTGATGGGAGAACAAATCAGGAGGAGACCGCCCGCCTGCCGGATTGCGTTCACTATCGACAGGTCACCGGGAGTGTAGTTGAGGAAGAACAGAGCGAAGAGGGTCTCGGGAAACAATGCGGCGGCGATAACTACCACCCCGGCCGCCGCCGTGCCCAACGCCAGCTTTCCCTGCGGCCTCATCCGGCGGGTCAGTGCCGGCTCCCCGGCCAGTCCCAGCAGCTCGAGCACGAGGCGTACGCAGAAGATGCAGATGCCGGCGGCAAGAATGTAGGCGCCCAATACCCCCAACAGTTCCGTGCCCGTTTGAGGTTGGCTTGCGGGAAGAAACTGCCTGTCTTCAGGCACGCCCAGGAGCGTGAAGAGCTGCATGAGCCCTCTATGGAAGACCCCTCCGACTAACAGACCACACACGATCATGAAGACGCCGAACGCGATATCGCCCAGCGCCACCTTGTAGGCCACACCCCAGTCTGCGAAAGTCGTGCGCACCCTGAGCAAGCTGGTTTGCGGCACGTTCTGGTAGGACATGTCCGCGCCTCCTGTCTCCCCCGGATTTCGCCCCCGGAAGGCCGGGGCTTAGCTCGACCGTTCCACGGCGGTCATCGCCGGTCGCCGCGATCTCCACCCCGTCATTTTCTCCGTGAAGACGACGAATGCGACCGTGCGTCCCGGCGGTGGAACCTCCCGTATACCAGAAGAGCTACGCCGACCCAGAAGACCACGATGCCCGGCGTTATGACTATGGCTCCGAAAACGGACCCAAAGATAATCTGCAGGACAAGGGCGGGAGCAAGCAGGACTAGCCCAACCGCCACCCCGGCCAGCCCCAGCCTGTTTGGCCAGCGCCAATTGGCGGTCGCAGCAACGTACCTGACGCCGATGCGCCGCGCCGCGCCAATAACCGCAGCCCGGCGGCGGGATTCCCCAAACAGGACCGCCCCGAGCCCACCCAGCAGCAGCACTCCGCCCATCGTCCTGATCGTTGCGCCGACGGCCACGCCGCTATCCTGCAGGAAGATCCCGGACGCAACCAGGATGATCCCGATCGCCGCCGCGGCCGCTCCCAGCGTGTCGCTCGGACTCTGCTCCCGGAGCGCCGCGAGCAGCTTATCCGTCATCTTCTGCAATAGGGACATAGCTGCTATCCTTCAAGCATCGGACGGACTCCCAGTGACATCCAAAAGGGTAACATACACTTCGCTCCACTGGGCTTCAATCCCATGAGTCCGCGCACGGGAGGTTGGAGATGATTCCTGATTCTGTACAGGGGTCCGGGCTTGGCGAATTTCTCACCGTCATAGGCGTGGCCGGGTCCACATTAATCGCGGCCGGAATCGCTCACTTCGTCTTCTCCCTGCTGATCAGGTACAGCCGGCGAGACGGCCGGGACGTGCTCGGCACCAGGATGCTGAGGGCGTTCAGGGGCCCGGTCGTCCTGCTCCTCGTCTCGCTGGGAATATTCCTGGCCTACCTGCTGATGACCCAGTTCGAGCACCCAACGTTGCACTTCTTCGACAGGCACGACCTGTGGGCGATCAGAGTGTGGCTGGTGTTCGTGATAGCGGTGGCCAGCTATCTCGGCTCTCACGTCATCCAGGAGCTCGTCCGATGGTACATAGGACGGATACCCCAGCGGACCGCGAGCAGCCTGAGTTCCAGGCTGCTTTCACAGGCGCGCTGGATCATCCCCATAATCATCTACACCATCGGCGCGTTGACGGCCCTGGACGTAGTCGGGATCGCCGTCACCCCCCTCATGGCTGGACTCGGTATTGGCGGCATTGCGGCCGCGCTCGCGCTGCAGCCCGCCCTCAGCAACGTGTTCTCAGGGGTGTTCATGTCGACCGAGGGCGAATTGAACCCGGGAGACTTCATCGAGCTCGAGGGTGGCCCGTCCGGGTTCGTGGTCGAGTTGAGCTGGCGCAGCACGAAGATAAGGGACAGGTTCAACAACCTCATAATGATACCCAACTCCAGGATGATGGAGAGCGTCATGACCAACTACTACAGCGAGTCGCAGGCCGTGACGGTCATCGTGCAGTGTGGGGTCAGCTACGATTCGGACCTTGAGAAAGTCGAGAAAGTGGCGATGGAAGTGGCAATCTGTGTGCGAGACGAAGTCGACGCCGCCATCGACGAATACGAACCTTTAGTCTGGTTCACCGCGTTCGGAGAGTCAAACATAGACTTCGAAGTCAGGATCCAAGCCGAAGACAGGCCAGGCACGCGCATCGTAAGGCACGAGCTGATAAAACGATTGCGCACCAGGTTGGACCGCGAGGGCATCGAGATAAACTACCCAGTCCGCAAGCTGCTTCTCCCGCAGTCCGAAAGCCCGGAAGGGTTGGAGCGTGTTCACACTTCGTAGCGCACACTCGAAGACGGTCCATAGGAGACCGCTACGCCGCAGCGGTTGTGCTGAACAGCGGAGTTCCTCATACCCAATACTTCTGTAAAAGGAGGCTGCTGTCCTCGTAGCTACGCCACCAGCTTATTACCCTGAAGTGGTCTCGGGATAGTTGAAGCCCAGGTTGAAGCGGTAGTACGTAGCGTGGTATTTGGGGATGCCAGTCACTAATGTGGAGCGCAGGCTGCTATTGGCCTCACCGCCTCACCACGCCTTGGGGGTCTCGCTTGGACGCCCTGCGGTTGAGGGCGCGGTCGAGGATCCCGAAGGCCCGGTCGACGCCAAGACGTTCGACCCTGGGCGACGGCTCCTCCTCCTGCTTGAGGAGGGCGTGGGCGATGAGGTCGGCCATCTGTAGCATGTGGTCGGAGTGGGAGCTTCGGAAGGCGGGGCCGCCGATGACCCTCTCTATGGGGATGTCCCTGGTGCGCTCGCCATCCTCCCACGCCTCGTATCTGCTGGGCACGGGGTTGCGGCTCCTGAGCCTGCGGTAGAGGCGGGCCACCATCTCCTCCCGTCCCTCGTCGAAGATGAGGAAGGCGTGGCGGTTGGCGGATGCGACGGAGGAGTTGATGCGGTTGAGCAGCCGGTCGAGGCTGGCCCGCTCGTAGCCCCTCACGTCGGGCTTGCGGAGGCAGACGTTGACGATCTCGACGCCGCCGATGGTGCGGGCGGCGTCCTCGATGACGCGCAGCCCTGCGATGAAGATTTCGGCCCCGTGCCTGGGGGAGAGCCTGCGGTCCGCGCCGTCGATCCGGGCCAGCTTCCCCCGTCCAGCCAGCAGGTCGCAGGCGTGAAGCTCCCTGTCGGCTGGCACGGCGTAGCGGTCCCGCAGCTCGAGCCGCCAGTCGCGGACGCGGGCGTGCAGGTCATTCCATCGCTCTGCGTCCACGCCCAGGGCGGTTCGGACGTAGTAGCGGGGACCCTCGGACTCGTCGATGTAGTAGAGCCTCATGGCCTTGGTTCTCCGGTCTGGTTGTCGTTGATGGGGCGCACCGGCTCGAAGCCTTCGCCGGGGGCGAGCCATGCCCGTCCCAGCGGCCCCACCCGCTCCAGCAGGCTCCGGTGGGAGACCAGCAGGGGAAGGGGAGTCCTCGTCCGCACCATCTCCTCAAGCGCCACTCGCAGGAAGTGGGTGGCAGCCAGGTCTTCGTGGAAGACCACGAGGACGGCGGGCCGTGCGCCGTGGTCGTCGGTGGGCCGGTGTGAGGAGTAGTAGCGCAGGTAGGGGACCAGCCGCTCCGCCATCGTGACGGGTCGCACGGCGCGGCGCTCCCACTCCAGGAAGAAGGGCCAGGCGGCGTCGCCCTGCCGCAGGACGCCGAAGGCGTCGGGCTGCACCGAGCGCCTGCCGCCGAAGTGCCGGAAGTAGCGGGACGCCCTGATGGGCGGGTCGAGCTGGTCGATCTCCCAGTCCAGCTCGCGGGCCTGGGTCGCCAGGGCCGCAATGAAGTGGTGGACGGCGGCCGTGTGCTCGATGTCGCGGA
Source organism: Dehalococcoidia bacterium (assembly GCA_965262055.1). Lineage (GTDB taxonomy): Bacteria > Chloroflexota > Dehalococcoidia > Lucifugimonadales. The sequence continues at coordinate 2,356,108 of CBDHEI010000002.1, read as the reverse complement.
GGAGCTGTCGGCTGCGCCTGCCGGAGACGTTGCGCCAGTCCCCGGCGTCTGTGGGCGTGACGCTCCACCGCTTTCTGGCCCCGCCCACGGCCACGCGGTCCCTGCGGGCCAGCATCGCCAGCCCCAGGTCGGTGAGGGCCAGCCTGCGTCCCGAGACGGGGGCGCGGACGACCAGCCCGAAGCCCTCCAGGGCGGCGGTGAGCTGGGACACTCGCGGGCGGGAGACCCCCAACAGCCCGGCAAGGTCGGTGCGGGCGAGCCAGGGCCAGTCGTAGAGCAGGTCCAGGGCGCGCTTCTCGGCGGGCCTCAGCAGGGCGGGCAGCAGATAGTCGGGGACATCCCCTCCCGGAGAGTGCTCGTCGATGTCGGGGGGAAGGGAGGCCCCGCGCGCCAGGGGCCGCTCGGTGGGCAGAGCGCCCCTGCGGTCCATGCGGTCGATGGCGGCCCGCAGGCTGACGGCGGCGCTGACGGAGCGCAGCCGCCACACGGGGGCGTCGGGGGACGCTGCGGCCGCCTCCCGCTCCAGGGCGAAGAGCGCCTCGGCGGGGGTCTGGGAGAGCCGCCTGCGGGAGTGGCGCAGCCTCACCTCGTCGGGCGCGAGCAACAGGATGCAGCCGGGCTGCGGCCCCTGGGTGAGCCGCCAGAGACGCTTGGAGAAGCCCGTCCTATCGGTGGTCGGCCCCTGCCGGACGATGGCTATGTTGCCCCCTCCGGGGAGGGTCACGGCGGCGTCCATCGGCATGGCTCGATACCACTGGAAGCGGATGGGATAGGCCGTGTTGGATATGGCGGCGGCGATGCGGTAGACGACGGCCACGGCGTCGAGTCGTTCCAGGAGGACGCGCCGCCAGCGGGCCGAGACGGGCAGGTCTCGTAACAGGCCCTCCAGAGCTTGACCCGTACCTGATTCAGGGGCCGCGTTCTCCGCGTGGGCCAGCCGGCGCAGCCCGGCGGCGGTGAGGTGGAACCTGCGGGTCGGAGGGATAAGCTCGGTCCCGTGGGGGACGGAAGCGATCAGCCCCGCGTCCTCCAGCCTGCCGACCGCCCGGTAGACGCCGCCCCCCGACCAGCCGGAGACGGCGGCCATCTCCATCCGGTCGAGGAGGGGCATGTGGGAAAGGAGCCTGAGCAGGTCGCCGTCCAGGGGACTCATCCCTCACGCTCCTCGTCCTCCGCCTGCGGCTCGGCGGCCCCGGGGTTCTGGTCGCGCTTGGTGCGCTGCTTGCGCCGCGCCTGCTCCTGGGACTCGCCGCCCTCAGTCGCCTGGCGGTTCCTGAGCTTCTCGATCTCCTCGCGGTACTTGTTCACCAGGGCTTGCAGCCCCGCGTCCCTCTCGGCCATGTCCTTGGCCGCCGTGAGGTAGCTCTCGGCTTCGGCGACGATGCGCTCGGCGGTGTCCGCGTCTCCCTCCTCCGGCCTGGCGACCTTCATGGAGAAGGCGTCCATCCGCTCCGTTCCCACGGTGGCGCGGACGTAGCACTGGTGGACGGGCAGCGACGTGATGTCGTCCTCGCTCACCCGCTCCTTGCCCAGCTCCCAGACCAGCTGGCGGGCGTCGGACCCGGAGACCTGGAAGACGGCGAGGCAGCCCACGTTGGCGAGCAGGGTGTCTCGCATTGTGCGGGAGAGGTCGTCCAGCTTGGCGAGGCTCTGGGTGGCCAGAACGAAGGACGCCCCGAATTTGCCCAGCTCGGACAACATGCTCTCGTAGTCCACGCCGGGCATCGACTGCATCTCGTCCACCACCACCAGCGCGCCCCGCCTCTGCTCGAAGGGCAGGCTTCCCTGCTCCCGTATCACGGCGTCCACCAGGTTCAGGAGGGACGCGCCCACCAGGGCGGCCACGTCCTTGCCAGCCGTGCCCTGGGCGGTGGATACCAGCAGGATGCCGCCGTCGTGGATGACACGCCGCATGTCTATGGTGGAGCGGGACTGTCCCAGGATGGCCCTTGCCCGCTTGGAGGATGCGTAGTAGGAGAGGCGGGTCTGGACCGGGGCCAGGGCGTCGGCGCGGGTCTCCCGCCTCCAGCCGAAGAAGTCCCTGCCCCACCACTCCACCAGGTAGGGGTCTTTGACCTGCGCCAGCACGTCGGCTCGGAAGTCGTCGTCGGCCAGGATGCGCAGCGCGTCGAGGATGGTGTACTGCTCGCCCGCGTCCCTGCTCTCGTTGGCCTCGTGAAGCGTCTTCACCGTCTGTTCGAGGATGGACTGCATCCTCGGCCCCCACTGGTCCCACAGGCCCTTGGCGATGCGCACGACGGAATCGGCGGTGCGGTCGCGGTCGGAGAAGATGCGGGTGTCCAGCAGGTTGACGCCGGGCGCTCCCCGCTCGTCGGCCAGGTCGATGAGGCGCACCTGGTCTATCAGGGACTCCGGCACGTGCTTCAGCAGGCCGCCCACCAGGTCGGCGTGGGGATCGACGACGACGATGGCGTCTCCGTCCCTGCCCGCAGCCTTCTCCTTGAGCTTGTGGCGGACGATGTGCTGCATCAGTGTGGACTTGCCCATGCGGGTGCGGGCGACGTAGAGGTGGTGTCGTCTCAGCAGGTCGTCGGGGAAGTGAATCTTCCTGGGCGCTCCGGTGGTGGTGTCACCGACGTGGGCGCCGCCGCTGACGCTGCGGGCGGTGGGCAGCAGCATCTTCGCTCCGGCGCGGGCCACCAGGGGAGTCTCGTCACGCGCTCCCGGCGGGTGCCACAGGCAGGCCGCCTCGCGGACGCCCATGACGCTGCGCTTGCCGAAGAGGCCGGGGCCTGACGGGTGGAGCATGGAGGGGTCGGGCAAGGCGGGCCGCACGCGGCTCGCCTTCAGGTGCGCCCCTGCGGGGTTGTCGTAGTGGCGGTAGGCGGCGGCCACCGGCTCCAGAAGCTCCTTCGTCCGGTTGGGCCTGGTGTCCTGGGGCAGGATGGCCGTCACCTGAATCTCGGCGTCGAAGGCGATGCGGGAGACCTTCTCCTTGATGAGCAGGGGGTCGAAGACGCGCTTTCCGGCCTTCTTGACGCGGTGCCAGAGCCAGCCTCCAGCGGCCAGGGCTGCGGCGACGCCGATGCCCATGACCACGGCCTTCCAGGTCTCTCCCGCCTGCACCCACAGGTAGCCCCGCAGGGCGACCAACGCCGCCACGCCCAGCACGGCCATCGTCATGCCGTCCATCTGGAGGGGCCGGGTCTGGTAGGTGTAGGACGGGTCACGCCGGTCCTCCACGGGCCGCTTGTGGGCCTTCTCCAGGTGCGCCTGCGACCAATCGGGTCCCAGGGAGCGCAGCATCAGCCGCGCCACGACGCGCTCCCCCTCGTTCAGGTTGGAGAGAGCGCCCATGAGGGCGATGAGGGGGTCTGAGCCTGGGTCGAGGAGGTCGTCGTCCCGGAAGACCCTGAGCGGGACGTACTCGGGGCCGTCTGCCCTGAGCGTCATGCTCCACGCCTGCTCTCCCTCGGCCAGGCGCAGGGGGTCGTCCTCGGCGGGTATCTCCTGTATCTGCGCCTGGGGGTAGCGGGCGGCTATCTGGCCGCGCACCACCTGGTCTTGCAGGCAGCGGGCCAGGAGGGTCACGCCGTCCGCGTCCCCGGCCAGCTCCAGGGAGAAGGGTTCGGGGACGGCGATGGAGCCGAGCATGTTCTCGACTCCCAGCAACGTGCGCTCCCCGGTCCTGGGGGGCGTCACCGCCAGCAGCACCGGGGGTTTTCTATCCTTGTCGTTCAGCAGCCACTTCACGGGGTTGAATTTCACTTGGGTTGCTCCTTTCGCTACAGGTTCGGATAGCTGGGTGAGTGGGCCGGGCCTAGTGCCTGCCCGGTGTCCACTCGATTACTGCCGTCTCCTCCGGCGTCGCCTCGATGCGGACGGGGAAGCGGTACCCCTTCGACAGGAGCAGGCCGTCTCCCCTGGGGCAGGACAGCAGCCAGCGTTGAAGGTCTTCGGGCAGGTCGAAGGCGTCGCCCACGGTGCCGATGGCGGCGGCGTCCTGCTGCAAGAGCAGCTTGAAGGCGGCGTTCTGAAGAAGGGCGCGCCCGGAGTGTCCGGTGATGGTTCTCGAAGAGTCCTCGGACAGAAGGTCCTGGACGTCCTGGGTTATGAACTGGAGTCCCAGCCGGTGCTTGCGCGCCCGCTTCGCCATCGACACCATGAAGGCCGCGCCTTCGGGGTGCTGCATGATGCTCCACACCTCGTCCACCACCAGCAGCCTCGGCTTGGGGTCCTGGGCGGCGGCGGCCCACACCGTCTCGGTGCAGACCATCGCGGCGGCGGGGCGAAGCTCCGGCTCCAGGAGCCGCAGGTCGAAGACGGTGATCAGGGCCTCGTTGGACAGCAGGTCGTCGCCCTCGTCGGAGAGGAGGTTGCGCAGGCTGCCCGTTGCGAAGGGCCGCAGCAGCCGTGAGAGGTCGTTCGCCTCCCCTTCGAGGTAGGCGTAGAAGTCCTTGAAGCCGGTGCGCTCCCTGGGCTGGGCGTAGTAGCCCGCCAGGGCGTGATCGAGGGAGGCGCGGCGGTCGGCGGAGAGCCGCTCGCCCACCATGACTTCGATCAGACGGCGCAGGCTGCCGATGCGCTGAAGCAGCTCCTCGGAGTCCCCCTTGTCGATGACGAAGGGGTTCATGCCCTGGCCGGGAATGCCGGGAGAGAGGACGCGCCCGCCTGCCGCCCTCGCCATGTCCGCGTACTCGCCTTCGGGGTCGATGACGTAGGCGGTGATGCCCCTGGTAAGGCCCCGCAGCATTCCCAGCTTCGTTGCGAAGCTCTTGCCGCTGCCCGACCTTGCGAGGACGGCGGTGTTGGCGTTCAGGTGCGTCCCGTCCCAGGGGTCGTAGACCACCGGCGAGCAGGCCCGCATGTCGATGCCGTAGAGGGTTCCCCTCCGGGTGTCCAGGTCGGGCGGCGAGAAGGGGAAGAGACGGGCTATGCTGGACGTGTCCAACGTCCTCCACTCCGCCACGGCGTTGAGGGCCAGGGGCAGGGTGGACAGGATGCCCTCACGCTGGCGGAAGGCCAGGGGATCGAGCTTGCCCAGCGTGGCGGCGAAGTGGGCCTTGGCCCGCTGGGTCATCTCCTTGAGGGACGCCTCGTCCTTGGCGTGAAGGGTGATGGAGAGCGACGCGTGGAAGAGCCGCTCGCGGCCCCGCTGCACCTCGTCTCTGAGCCGGGTCACGTCCTCCAGGGCGATCTCCGCCTCCGGGGACATGGTTCTGCCCCGCTTGAACGACAGGCTCTGGGCCGACTCAAAGCGCACCTTCTGCCACTCCAGCGTCCTGGCCGCCTGCTCAGCGGGAATCGACCCCAGGTGGATGGACAGGTCCATCGGCGCGCCTGCGGTCATGAGGCTCTGGAGGAGCCGGGGGCCAGGGAGCGGGGCCACTTGCCCAGGTGGAGGGAGTGGACCAGGCGGTCTCCGACGCGCACCTCGCGGCGGCGCATCTCCACCTCCACCGGCTTCTCCTCGTCCATCTCGGCGGGGGTGCCGCCCAGGGCCGAGGCCAGCATCAGCATCCGCAGACGCCTGCCGCTGAGGGGGTGGACGGACAGCCCGGCCCTGCCCAGGAGACCCCGCAGCTCGTCGAACCGGGCGAACTCGGTGATGGCGTAGAAGCGCCGGTCAAGAATGCCGTCGCGGGCCTCCAACTCGGTCAACAGCCTGCGAAGCGACTCCGACGCGGCCTCGGTCTGCGGCGGCAGGTTGCCCGGTTGGGCCTCCGTGAGCTTGTCCCGCAGCCCGTCCAGGCGCGGCGGGTGCTGACGGATGAGGAGCTGCACGGGGAAGTCGCAGGCGTTGAGCGCCCCGGCGAAGGCCCCCAGCTTCGGCTCGTCTATTTCGAGTCCCATCACCTCGCACACGCCGAGCTTCACTCCGTCCAGGCGCACCGGCCCGTCCTCGTCAAGATGCGAGACCATGAAGAACAGGGGCAGCTCGGGGGGTGGCTTGGGGGTGGGGATCGGAGGATTCTCGGCTTGCGGGTTGGCGTCTGTCCCCGCAAGGTCCTGCGGAGCGGCCGCGCCGTCCGGCGGCCCCTCCGCTTCATCTTTCTTGAATCGTTCAAACAGCTTCTTCAACTCGTTCTCTCCTTTGGGCTAGGGGGTCGGGAACGGGACGAGGCCGCTTCTGAGGAGGGCGGCGACCGCCTTGGCGAGAAGCACCAGCACCAGGCCAACGACGGCCATCACCACGGCGGTCTTGGCCCTGCCGCCGCCCCGGTCGTCGGCTCCCTCGGCCATCAGGACGAAGCCCGCCCAGACGATGGCGAAGACGGCGAGACCGGCGGCGGCGTAGGACATGGCGGTCAACACCCGGTCGAAAGCTTCGAGCATCGCCCGCTCCTCCGGTGGGGCCGCGCCGGTGGTAGCCAGCGCAGCCCCGGTCAGAAGGGTTGCCGTCAACAGACGCCTCACCACGGCCACTCCCATCCCAGCCGGTTGAACCAGTCGATCAGGCCGCCGTCTGCGGGCGTCTGCTCGGCGGACGGCTCTTCCGGCTCAGACTCCGGCAGGACCAATGCCTCGAAGGGGTCGTCGGCCCCGACGCCGGACGCCAGGCTCAACTGTTCCTCGCGGGTGCGGGTTACGGGCTCTCGCTCCACCGTCTCGGCCTTGACGTGCTCCTTGTGCAGGACGTCCACCGTCACCTCCTTGGCGATGGTGGCGCTGGGGACGTAGGCGTACGCCGTCGCGGTGGCGGTCGCCGTGGAGCCGTCCTCGCAGGTGGCCGTCGCCGTCTCGCTGTCGGAGTCGCTGTCCCCCGGGCGATGGAGGTGCACGGTCCTGGTGACCTGCTCCACCCACTCCGGGTGGTGGGTGAGTTGCGTCAGCGGGGGCATGGCGATGTTCAGGCTGGCCTCTAGGCTCACGTCCACGCTCACGGCGTGAATCGCCTCGCCGGTGGGCACGTGCAGCCTGAAATTGGTCTCGCCATTGGGCACGAACGGGACGCTGGCGCGGGACGCACCGGTGGCGGCGGAGACCGTTCCCGTGATGGCCGTCACCTCGGCGTCCATGAGCGCCGTCTCGGTGACGCTCTCGTGTCCGGCGACAGTCTGAAGCTCGACCGGCTCCTCGGTGCGGGTGACGCACTCCGACTCGACCACGCCCGTGACGACTCCCGTCGTCCAGCCCAATGAGGTCAGGCGCAGGTCGCACAGCTCGCCCTCGACTTCGGGGAGCGGGTACGGGATGTTGTCGCTTTCGACGGTGAGCGCCCCTGCCTGTCCAAGCGTGTCCTCCCACGAGAAGGTGAAGGACGGGACCGGTCCGTGCAGGGGGAGGGAGTAGTCGATGCTCTCCCCCTGGTCCAGGGACGCCGATCCCCAGAAGCGCAGCCACGTGCCAGTCGGCCCGCCGAAGGCCCGCACCCGGATGTCCAGGGGGGTGGCGGCCCGCAGGGTGACGGCGGCCCGGTCGCCGGTGACGGTGAGGGCCTCGACGAATATCCTCCGCCCCTCCACCGGCTCGGTGATCTCGAAGTCGATCTCGTCCCTCCACGGCTCGTGGTCGTCGGCCAGGGCCGACTGGGTGACGGTGGCGACCGCCGCCGCCATGACGACGGCGGCCACCACTGCCAGGAAGCTCTTCGGGGGCTTGGTTCGCCGGGACTTCCTGCCCCCGTTGCCGGTTCCGTTGATGTTGTCCTTGCCCGTTCGCTTGGGCTTGCCGAACCAGCGGTGCGGTCGGAAGGGCATTCGTCCGCCCTTCCGCTCCCGGCCCTTGCGCTCCCGGCGAAGGCGACGCAGGGTCTTTCCCGCCCGCCTCGCCATCATCCGCAGGGGGCCGGGGCCGCTCTTCACCGGCTGGGCCGGCGCGGGCGGCTCGCTCCGCACCAGCTCGGACGGCGGCCCCGCGTAGAGCCGCGCCCCAAGCCGGTACTTCAACAGGTCGGCGGCCACCAGGGGCAGCCGCCGACCGCCTATCTTCCCGACGACCGCGGCGATCCCCGCAAGGCCCAGGAGGACGGCAATCGCCATCCTCACCTCGGACGGCCCCACGGGGGCGTAGCGGTATGCGCCGTAGGACAGGGCGCACACCGCCGTCAACGCCACGATCTGCGGGAAGGTGAACCACAGCAGCACCCTGTCCTCGGCCTGCACGTGGGTCGGAACCTCGTGTTCTCTCATACTCTCTCTCCTTCCTTCGTCCGACTTACTCGCTGGACTTGGGCGTTGGCGTGGACGGGTCGGGCAGGTTGGGGTCCACCGGGTTGCCCACCACGGCGTTCATCACCAGCTCGACGACGCCGTAGGCCACCATCGCCAGTACGATGCCCGCCAAGGCGGTCATCATGGCGCTCTTGCCGCGCTCCATCTGGTGGGGCGCTCCCGAGGCCGTCAGGTACATGTAGGCCCCGTAGATGAAGAAGCCCACGCCGACTGCTCCCACGACGCCCAGCAGGATGCCCACCAGGTTCGATATGGTCTGAGTCAGTTCTTCCATTCGTTTTCTCCTCTCGGTCTCCGTTTCGGAGTCTCTTGCTCGTCTCTATCGGTTCCGTTGCCTCTGCTCGCCTACCTGCACATCGCTCCACCTCCTTCGTCTTGTTGTCGATGGGCGCGGGCTGCGCCCGCGCTCCGTTGGGGTCGTAATTACTCGTCTGCGCTCCTCGGAGCCTCCCCGCCGCCGTCTCCGCCTGCCGATGGGGTGGCCATCGAAGCCGCCGAACTGAGGCCGCTGGAGGCCGCCGACAGGCCCGCGCTGGCCGCCACCGCCCCCACCGCCATGCCTCCCGGCCCTCCCGCCGCGCCGCCCGCGAGCAGCCCGATGGTCTTTGCCGACCGCACCATCGAGGCGGGCAGGTTCATGCCGAAGTAGAGCATCGAGAGCCAGGAGTCGAAGGTCCCGCCGTTGCCAAGCATCGACGGCACCCTGGTCGCCATGTAGACGAAGGCCAGGGACATGAGCAGCTTCCAGATCAGGTCCTGCACCGGCTCGAAGGCCGCTATCGCGGCGAACTCGCGCAGAAACCCGAAGCCCAATGCCAGGGCGATGAGCTGGATGGCCTGCTGGAACACCGTCGTCATGAACAGGCGCAGCCATTGGCGTCCCCAGCCCGCCGTGTGGGGCAGAATCCACAGCCCCAACGCGATGGGGGCGAGGGCCAGCAGGATGTCGATGAGGGCCAGTCGCAGGATCATCTGCACGATCACGTAGAGGACGAAGAAGCCGTAGACCAGATAGAGCAGGGCCAGGAGCTGAGCCATGCCCACGCTCCCCGCCTGGACGGCGGTGAGAAAGGTGTCGAGGGGAGCCCTGAGCAGGTCTCCGGGGGTGACGTTCAGGGACACCGCTATGAAGCCTGACACGGCGTCGGCCACGTCGAGGACCAGGGCGCACCACCAGAGGGACGATGCGGCGGCGACGAGGCCGAGCACGAGCCGAGGGACCATCTCCCGCCATCCGGCCTGGGACCTGCCCAGGTGCTCGGAGATGATGAGCGTAAGGCCCATCCAGCCGAGGATGACCACGAGGGCGGCGGAGGTGACGACCCAGACGACCATCCACGCCTGCTGCACCAGCCAGTGGCCGTAGGTGAGGTGCTCAGGGGTTCCTGTGAGGATGTCCGCCATCAGCCGGATTGCCTCCGGCAGTTGTCGGCGTCCTCTCCGCTCGCCCTTTCAACGACGCCGCAGAGCGTTCCGTGGACTCCCTCGATCACCCACCCGGCGAAGGCCCTCGCCCATCTTGCGGGGTTGAGAGCGGACAGTATCTTGTCCCAGATGCGGCCCGGCTCATGGGCGGGGACGACGGCGTAGAAGTCGCCCCTCCTGCCGTCCTCAGCTTCCGCCAGCATCACCAGCAAATAGGCCCGGTCGGGGTCGAGCTCGGGCTGCTCGTCGAGGGCCGGGTACTCGAAGGAATACTCCCAGCCGTCTGAGCGCTTCTTCTCCCCGCCCCTGACCCGGTACATGGCGCTAATCCAGTCGCCGGTGTCGGCGTCGCGGACGGCGTAGAAGAGGTTGACGATCTTCCGGTCGAAGACGGGTCGGGCGACGAACTCGCCCTTCTTCTTGCGCTCCACGAAGTCCCGGTCCGCGTTGACCAGGACGATCTGGTCGGGTGGGGCCTGGGCCAGGGCGACGTTGCTTGCGGGGACCGCCACCAGCGCCGCCAGGAGCAGCGCGGCGGACAGGGGGATCAGCCGTTTGGCTCTTCCAAGGGTCCGTCGGACGGTCGATTGCGCTCCCACGTCTTCGCCTCCTCGTCGATGGGGTCGTCTGTTCTCCCATCGAGTCTGAGGAGTCGGGGGGGCGAAATATCATGGTGCATGAGGGGGGCACGCAGACGTGCCCCCCTCATGGGGCCTCCACTTTGAGAGGCCGGATGTGGTGTCATACCCGTGTACAAGGATTTGCTTCAGTTCCCGAAAGGGAAGTCGTAGGCGATTTCCAACGTGAAATAGGCGGAAATCCGGGGTGGTGGAGCCGTTGTTGCGAGCACTTCGAGGTAAGGGTTGGTTCAACGTCTGAGGGCGTAAATGCCCAAAAGGGAAGTGCGGGAATCGGGGCGGGGGAGCGGAATCCTGCTAAATCGGAGCGAGCAATGTGGGGAGCGGGGCCTTATCGGGGGTTGAGATACCCCCTACAGGACTGCCCCCTACAGGACATGAGAGCGAGGAGGTTCGACCATGAACGAGGCGCAGGTGAACGGGACACAGGCGGACGAGACGTTGGCTGGCGGCCCGCTGGACGACGAGACGACGGGGGACGAGGTGCAGGACGACGGGAACGGGGCTGGTGTCCCGGACGTGGAGAAGCTGAGGCGAATCAGGCTGAGCGGGTTCCTGCGGGAGCTGGTGCGGGAGGAGGGGAAGATGGAGGCGGCCGAGCTGCTGGGGGTCAACTACAAGACCCTGGCGCGGGCCGAGGAGACGGGGAAGATCACCGGACGCATGGGCGATGCGCTGGAGCGGCTCCTGGGGACGGGCGACGACCCCGAAGTGGCCAAGCTGCGGGAGCGTGTGGATGCGCTGGAGGGTGGCGTGGAGGCGTTGGCGAAGGAGCTGCGGGACGGCCTCGGCGAGATTCGGGCTGCGGTTGCCGGCAGCGCCGGGTCTCAGGGACAGGACGGGGCGCAGGACGGGGAGCACGACGACGGGGCGGGCCGGTCGGAGACCGGGGCCGCCCCTCCGGTGGCGGGGTTGCGTCCTCGCCAGCCCTTCACCGAGCGGCGTCTGGACCCGGAGATCGTGACCGAAGAACCCGCAGAGGATGACCAGGAGGTCTACGGCGATGCGTGGCCCCTGGTCGAGGAGTGGCGCAGGCTGCGGGCCGACCACCCCCATCGAGGGAAGAGCCTGTCGTGGCTCACGACGGAGGAGCGGCTGTTGGTGCTGGAACTGGCGATGCTGGAGGAGCACGGGCTGACGCTGCCGCCTGAGAAACAGCCGCTCAGGGGCTTCGGGCGCAAGGGCCAGACCACCCACCGCTGGAAGGCGCTGGCCGACACACGGGTGGCGTTGCGGAAGCGAAAGCTGTTGCGCTGGGTGCGCAAGGTCCTCACCCTGTGGCTGTGGCGGAAGTAGGCCCCGGAGACGGCTCTGGGGCCGGTTTTCGGCGGGTGCTAAGTCCCAGCGAAAAGGGCGCTAAATCGGTGCGAGCAATCCACGTTGGGTTGGCCCGAAACCCCCTCCGAAGCCTTCCATTCGCTCGGTTGTTCGGGCGATAATTGACGCAGTTTCTGGCTTTTCCAGCGTTTCGTGCCTAGAAACCTGGAGGATTCCCGTCCCCCGAATCCGGGACCGGCTGCATAGGATCGAGCCTCGCTCTCCGAACAGCCGCCCAGGGGATCGGACCGGAAGGATTGAGCCTCGCTCTCCCGATGGTTCGCCTCGGAGGACACATTCGCAGCGGTTGGAGCGTCTCTCGCTTCGGCCCCTCGGACACCCTGGTCGGAGTGCGCCCTGCGCCCCGGCCATTCCTCATGCCTGCGGCACAATCGTCACGCGGTTGGGTCGCAGCTTCAACGCACGCTGGCCTGCGATGACGTCGTAGGTCTGCGTCGCTTCCGCTTCTCGCAGCATCCCAGGACGTTACCGACGTAGCTCCCGGGTCTCGCTGCGTCCTCACCGCGCCGTTCTGTGGTCGATCTGCAGGCCGGTCGCATACCCCATTTCGCAGCAGCTCCCCCAGGTCGATTCTCCGTGATGTGACCTTGGGCCGAGCTGCGTCTTTCTCACCCCGGCGTCTCTCCCGTTCGACTCGTGGTCGGACTGCGGGCGTGGTCGGACTGCGGACGTCGTCGGAACGGCAACACGGATTCACGGAGTCAACGGCATGAGATTCAGCAAGGAGGTAGCGCACATGGACAGGCGAGTTGGTCGGTATCAGAAGGGCGAACGGCAGGTGATCGGCGACCGCGTGGTCCTCAACCCACGGACCCGCCTCTGCTCCCTGCGAGACGCCGAGGGCAACGTCTTCGACACGTTCAGGTTGTCTCTCGAGGTCTGCGGCTGCGAGTATTCCTTTGCGCGGGCGGGGGTGGGCTGGCTCGATGATATGGGAGTCGGATGATATTGCCATTCCTTTGCGCGGGCGGGGGTGGGCTACAGAGGCTCGGACGGCTGGTACTGCAAGAGATGCGGGCAGCTGCACACATTGGACGGGAAGCAGTCCGCGAGCGACCCGGCCCGCCTGAAGCCCGATTCATCGCGGGTAAGAGAGTTCGACGTGGGCATCCGGGTATCCCCCGACTGGTCCACGTCCAGCGACCTGGAGGCCGGCGCGGGTCAGCAACGGAAAGGAGGCGTCTATGCACGTCAAGGAACTGGTTCCAAAGGTCAAGGGACTCGCGGTCAAGGCGGGCGGATTCATCCGGCGGCGCAAGCGGCTGACGATAGCGGTCGTGGTCGCGGCGCTGCTGTTCGGGCCACTGCTGACGACCGACGGCGAGCTGGTCTTCCTGAACGCGGTCGGCCTGGGCATCGGCGCGCTGCTGCTCAGGCGGTTCCTCGTGCGGCGCACGGTTCGGAGGTTCCGCCGCTGACGGCTTCGGGCCGCTCACAACCCATCCCAACACGCAAGGGTCGTCTCCATCCGGGGACGGCCCTTCTTCTTTGCCCGCAAGCGGGCGCAATCCAAAGGCAACACAACACAGAAGGAGGTCGTGATGACAACGGCAACATTGGCAACTGGCAATCGGACGATGACGGAAGCTCGGCCCCGGCGCAGCCTCGAAGAGCTGGTCGACCGGCTCATTGCGGCGCTGTTCAAGGAGCAGGAGACGGCATCGGCGACGGAGACAGCGAGCGTGGCCAAGAGCGTCCATGAGGCGCGGCGGCTCAGGCAGGCGGGGGACATCGACGGGGCGCTGGCGGTCTTCGCCGGCACGGACACGACGAAGGCTGAGCCGCATCAGGCTCGGTGGGCCTACGCCGAGTGGACGGACCTGGTGAAGCGGCGGTTCGGGGACCGGGACGCGCTGGTCTACAGTCAGGGCGCGGGACAGGCCGCCGCTCTGGTGCCCACCGGAGACGGCGGGACGCTTGAGGTTGCGGCGGTCCTGGGGATGCGCTGGCCGCCCGGCAAGCTGGTCTCGGGGCGCAGCCTGCGGGGGCTGAGGCCCTTGGCGAAGGCTTGCCCTCGGCCCTGACCGGAGAGTGGCCCGGCGCTGTCGTAGCGCAAGCAACGGTTGACGACCCGTAAGGCAAACGGGGCGCTTCAATGCTCTGCGTGGACCCCGGGGCGTCGCCTTCTTGCGACTGCTTGCACCCGCGCTCCGTTCCACCAGGCAGCGCCCCGCACGGGGGGCGTTGCCTCCTCCGCCTGCTCCCCTGCGGGCTTCCATCCCTCTTCCCCCAACCCCACACGCGTCGCACAGGTCTTCTCCTCGACTCCGGCCGGGGGTGGGACCTGTGCCCTATGCACGACGGAGCCTGCCCCGGACTTGATTCCGGGGGCTTGCCCCGCACACGGCCTTCCACAGAGGCCGCCCCGGACTTGATTCCGGGATGCCGCACCGGCCATTCGCCACGGCAACAACGCCACCCAAGGAGACAGTCCCGACCATCGGGACACGGATTCGAGCGGGACTGTCTCCGACAAGGGGGCGGTCCCGCTTCTTCATTACAGGAGGAAGCGACATGACAGCTACGAGCATTGACAGAACCGAGAGCGAGATCAGGGCTGCTGCGAGGCGGCGGGGGATCACCATGAAGGAGCTTGCGGCGCTGATGGACGTGTCCGTTGGCTACCTTTCGCAGATTGCGAACGGGAAGAGGCCGTGGACTCCGAAGATGCGCGAGAAGGCCATGGCGGTCTTGGGAGAGGTCCCCGGGCAGGGGACCGTCTACCGCCAGGGCGGCGTGGTGACCGGCGAGAGCAGCTTCATCAGGGAGCGCGCACGCACCCTGGGCATGACCATGCATGACCTGGCCGACCGCGTTGGCGTGTCCTACAGCTACATGACGCAGGTTGCCCGTGGCCGCCAGAGCATGGGCGTCAAGGTCCAGGCCAGGGTCGAGTCGACGTTGCAGGCCCCGGCGAAGGTCGCGCCCGCCAAGTGCGCCAACCGCCAGGGCGTCGTCGTGGCCGGGGAGAGCAGCTACATCCGGGAGCGGGCCAGGGAGTTGGGCATGAACCTGCGGGACCTGGCTGACCGCGTGGGCGTCTCCTACGGCTACATGTCAATGGTGGCGCGGGGTCATAGCAACATGGGCGTGAAGGTCCAGGCGCGGGTCGCGTCGGCGCTGGAGGCCCCGGTGAAGGTCGCGCCCGCGCAGCCCGCCTGCATCGACCGGGAGGCCGTGTGGGACCGGATGAACGCCCACGGCTTCAGCCAGAACGAGGTCGCCCGGCGAGCGGGCATCAGCTCGGCCCATCTCTCCCAGATCATGAACGGCAAGTCCTCCCCGTCGGCGGGCGTGCTGAAGGGGCTGCATGGCGTCCTGTTCCAGCCGACGAGTGCGGAGCGGGTCATGCCCGCCGAGGTGAAGGTGCTGGGCTGGCGGAAGGGTGAGCGGAGCGGGATGGTCGTTCGCGGCGCCGGTGGCCCCGGGCGCGGCGCCAAGTCCGGCGGCGGGACCGTCCGGGTCGGAGGCCGTGTCCCCTGGGGCGCGATGGCGGAGTTCGCCTACCGCGCCGGGTACGACGGCATGGGCAGGGTCTCGGTCACGCACGTCGTCGAGCGGGGCTACTCCGCCATGCTGAAGCAGCCGGAGACGGCAGCTGCGTAGGGCTCCATGACGCACCGCATGATGGGCGGCTGCCTCGGAGCAGCCTGGGACGGCCCGCACCGGGCCGCATACGCGAGTCCCGCCGTGGGCGGGCCTTCGCACGTTCAAGCATTCGCCTGGGGGCGTTGCCGGAACCCGACCGCCCCCGCTGGGGCGGCGCAGTCCGTCTCCCGTCGCTCTCCGCCTTGCGGCGGCGACTGATGGAGACGTGCGTCCCGGGTTCCGGCGTCGTCCTCTAACTACCACGAAAAGGAGGACGACTCACATGAACCTCGGAGGTTTCATGCGACACGTTCAAGGACGCCATCGCCAAGAGGGTGGTGGAGTCCTACCCGCCGCTCTACCGGCCCTCGGAGAACGGCGGCACGCTCCCCAGGCTGCTCCGCAAGCCCCTGGGGGCGCAGGCCGACGCCATCAGGGGCGCGGCCCTCTCCCTCAAGGCCCACCGGGGCACCACCGTCGTCGGAGAGATGGGAACCGGCAAGACCTTTATCGGCGCGGCGGCGGCATACATGGCGGGCTTCGAGCGGATTCTCGTCATCTGCCCGCCCCACCTGGTCCCCAAGTGGAAGCGGGAGATCGAGCAGACGGTGCCCGGCGTCCGCGCCGCCATCGTCGAGTCCATCACCGACCTGGAGCGGCTCCGCCTCTCCGTCGGCTCCGGCCCCCTCTTCGCGGTGATGAGCCGGGAGAAGGCCAAGCTGTCCTACCGCTGGATGCCCGCCGTCATACAGCGGTGGGCCGTCTCGAAGGGAAGGCTCCTGCGGGAGGAGGAGACTGGGGAGCCGTTCCGGGTTCCCTGCTGCCCCGACTGCACGGCGCAGATCGTGGACAAGGACGGCGTGCCCCTGACCGACGCCGACCTGAACCGCAGAAAGCACACCTGCGCCGGCTGCGGCTCTCCCCTCTGGCAGGCGGACAGGTCCGGCCCGGCCCGCTACCCGCTGGCCGACTACATCAAGCACAGGATGAAGGGCTTCTTCGACCTGCTGATCGGCGACGAGGTACATGAGTTCAAGGGGCGTGGCTCGGCCCAGGGCATCGCCGCCGGCATCCTCGCCGACGTGTGCGGCAAGTCCCTCAGCCTGACCGGCACGCTGCTCGGCGGGTACTCCTCGACCATCTTCCACCTGCTCTATCGGTTCTCCCCGGAGATTCGCACGGAGTTCGGGCGCTCCGACGAGCACCGCTGGATACAACGGTACGGCTTCGAGGAGATCACCGTCGGCAAGCCCGACGACGACGCGGTGGAGGACGGGCGCAACAGCAGGCGGCGCAAGTACCGCAAGGTGGTCAGGGAGAGGCCGGGCCTCGTTCCCAGCGCCCTCTTCCACATCATAGGCAACACGGTCTTCCTCAGACTGGCGGACGTTGCCTCCGGCCTGCCGGACTACGAGGAGAAGATCCTCGTGTCCTCGATGGACTCGGAGGAGGACGCGACCGGCTACTCCCAGCGTACGGCCTACAACACCGTATTCGAGGAGCTGCGGAAGGAGCTGGCGGCCGCCCTCAAGAGCGGCTCCAAGCGGCTGCTGGCGACCTACCTCCAGACCCTCCTCGCCTACCCGGATGGCTGCACCAGGGGGGAGACGGTCTTCGACCCCCGGAGCGGGGACGTCATCGTGCAGGTGCCGCCCCTGTCCGAGGAGAAGCTCTACCCGAAGGAGAAGGCGCTCATCGACCTGGTGGCCGCCGAGCGGTTGGAGGGAAGGCGGGTGCTGGTCTACGTCACCCATACGGGGACCAGGGACATCACGGGGCGGATGGACGACATCCTCACCCGGCACGGGTTCAGGGTGGCGGTGATGAAGGCCGACGCGGTGGCCCCGAACCGCCGTGAGGCGTGGGTGGCCGACAGGGTGCAGGAGGGCATCGACGTCCTCATCTGCCACCCCAGGCTGGTGCAGACCGGCCTCGACCTCATCGACTTCCCGACTATCGTTTGGGACGAAACGGATTATAGCGTGTACGTGGTCCGGCAGGCGTCGCGGCGGTCGTGGCGCATCGGGCAGACCCGCCCGGTGAAGGTGGTGTTCATGTCCTACCGGAACACGCTCCAGGCCGACGCGCTGAAGCTGGTGGCGAAGAAGATGCAGAGCTCCCTGGCGGTGGAGGGCGAGCTGCCGGAGGACGGGCTGGCCGCCTACGGCGACGACGGCGACGACATAATGATGGCGTTGGCGAGGAAGATCGTCAGCGGCGACGATGAGGAGAACGAGACGGAGACGGTGGAGTCCGTCTTCGCCCAGGCCAGGGACGCCGAGGCCAGCGCCGAGGAGTACCTGGTGGACGACGACTGGAAGGTCGTCGAGGTCGAGCCGGAGGCCGTCGCGGTCAACGGCAACGGCCACCACGCAGGCGGCATCGGGCCGACGGTCGAGCTGGTCCTGGACACCGGGCACCACGCCAACGGGAACGGCCACAGTGACGAGGCCCCGGAGCCGCAGCAGTCGCTGTTCTCCTGGGCGGAGTTCATGGCCGAGGAGCCGGTGAAGCCCAAGGGCCGGAGCCGCAAGCCTCAGCCCGCAGCCATGTCCCTGTTCGAGTGGGCGCTGGAAATGGAGCAGGAAAGAGAGGAGGAGCCGGTCGGCGCGGGACGCTAGACCGCTAAGACACAGGGAGGCCATCGTTTGAATACGATAGCCTCCCCTGCTCGTCTATGTATGCGGGCCTTTTTTGTTGCCCTTTTTTCGAACCGCGCATTGACGTCTTTCCCGTGTTTGCTTACCCCGAATCCACCGATGGACGGCGTGAGGACAGCGAAAGGGGGGTGAGGGAGCTGCAGGCGAGATGGCCTGGGCTCCATTGGGGTAGATGGGAGGGCGGCGGACGGTCTTCAGTTGCCGCACAGGGTCCCTATGGCCGTCTGCGGGGACTGCGATGCGCGGGATGGTGAGAGAATACACAGCAGGGAACTCTCGCGGGCCAGGGTGGCGCGAGTTTGCGGGGACCTTCGGTTGTGCGGTGGGTAGCTCGGTCACCGACGGCGCCGTCAGGCAGGCAATGGCAGGGCTCGCAATCGAGCCAGGGCGCGACTGACCTTCTCCTGCCACGGCCAGTTCTTGGGAAGATGGAGGGTGAGGCGGCGGGCCGAGCGGGTGATTCGTCCGGCGAGGGAGAAGAACCGCCGCCGGAGGGTCTTGGTGGTCACGGTCTGCTCACCCAGGCCGATGCGGGCTGTCCAGCGGGCCAGGTTGTGGGCCATCACCTGGACCGCCAGCCAGGCGGCGTTGGCGGCGAAGCGGCCCGAGGGGAGATGGTTGAGTCCGACGCCGTACTTCAGGTCTCGGATGGCATTCTCGATCTCGGCGTGGCGGCGGTGGTCGGCCTCCAGTTCCAGGGTCTCCCCGTCCCGGTCGGTGATGAAGCCGTGATAGCTGTAGGTGGCGAAGAGGGCCAGTTGGGAACCGGGCGTGGGCTTCACCCGCCGCACGATGAGCCGTACCGGCGCGGCGTCGGGCTCACTCTGGAAGGGGGTATAGGTAATCTCGGCCACATCGGCGGCGCCGTCCATCCAGTAGGGAACCGGCGTCCAGGCATCCTCGGGTATCGCCTCGATGAGATTGTGCAGGCTTTTGTGCTGGCGGATGGCGATGGAGAAGCGCACGTCCAGCTTGCGGCAGACGGCGACCACGCTATGGGTGTAGAAGCCGCTGTCGGCCCGCACTGTGAGTTGTCCCCTGGCCCCGCCGTAGCGCACCCGCCCCACCGTTTCCCGCAGGAAGTGGGCGGCGCCGCGGGCGGTGTTGGCGCGGCCCTCACGCAGCCGGGCCATCAGCACGTCGCCGGTTCCGGCGGCAATGGCCAGCAGCGGGTGATAGCCCCGCTTGCCGGTATAGCCGTGGTGGCGGGCGCCCTCCTTGGCCAGTCCGTAGGTCTCGCAGATCGTCGAATCAAGGTCGATGGTGAACGGTGCGTCGCTGGGTCCGGCCCCAGCCGCCCAGGCCTGGGCCAGCAGCTCCCGGCTCACCCGGTCCAGTTGACGGACGTGGCCCCAGCGAAAACTGCGCAGGAAGGTGCCCAGGGTGGATGGCGCCTTGATCGTGCCGCCCAGGATGCGAGCCGTCCCACCGGCGCGCAGCGCATCGGCGTCGTCGATGCAGTCGCCGCCAGCCAGCGCGGAAGCGACCAGCGTCAGTATCTTGTCCCCCGTGTTGGCCCGCCCCGGCGCGACGCCCAGATCGAGGTGATGGTCGACGAGTTCCCGCAGGCCCAGGTGCTGGGCGAGGGTGGCCGGAAGGAGCAGCCCGGCATTGCCCACCAGGCGGTGGTCGTCGAAAGAGACACGGATGCGGTCGGGGTGGTTGCGTGGTAGCATCTATTGGGTGCTCCTTGTTCTGGGGTCGGTTTGCTGTTACAAAACCATTATCCCAGATTCATGGGGCACCCTCTCGCTTCTTCAAGGGCTGTCCCCAAGGCCCTCCTTCGGTGGATTCGGGCTTAGTCTTACGGGAGAGAACCATCCTGAGGAGGGATCGACAATGGAGGTCAAGAAGGAGTGACTCACGCTGGACTTGGCCCCCCACCTTATTAACGTTGGCTGAAGATCATCGCCGCGCTCAAAAGCGTGAGCATGCGCCATACTGCCGGACCGCCAGCGACCGCGCCCTGAAGAGGGTCAGGCACATATCGGACAGCAGCACGAGAGATGAGTGGACGGTATGCTGGAGGCCATATGAGCAGCTATGGGGCCATCCTGCCGAGAGCGGCGGCGTTGGCATGGCTCCCGGCGGAGCCCAGTGCAGAAGCCAAACGCCGCGAGAAGGCCGTCTTGGGGTACGTCGACAATGGGCGGAGGGTGCGGTTGACGGCGCGGCACTTCGGGTTCAGTCCCGACAGCATCAGCCGCTGGGCGCGGGCCTAGCTTGGAAAGATGATTCGAGTATTCCCGCACATTCAGAGTGCTACTGAAACGATATGATGTTCGCTAAACTGCACCGCCGGCAGCGAATCCTGTCGGCGATATGCGCCTTACTTTTGGCCTTCCTCACCTTGAGCAGCGCTACTGCGCAAGCGGCCAACAGCCAACCGGCGTTCCCGTCCAGCGAGGACGGCGCCCGATCGGTGGCCGAGAACACCGCCGCCGGCGCAAACATCGGCGCGCCGGTTGGGGCCACGGACGCGGACAACGATGCGTTGACCTACACCCTGGGCGGCGACGATGCCGCGTCCTTCACCATTGTCCCCTCCACCGGCCAGTTGCAGACGCTGGCCGCCCTCAATTTTGAGGGCAAGAACTCCTACAGCGTAACGGTGTCGGCCAGCGACCGGAAGGATGCCACTGGCAACGCCGACACGGCCATCGACGCCACTATTGACGTGACCATCAGCGTAACCAACGTGGACGAGCCCGGAACGGTCATCCTGTCTCCCGCCCAGCCACGGGTCGGCGAGGTGCTCCGGGCCAGGGTGAGCGATCCGGACGGAGTTGTGGTTGGCTCAGGTATCTGGGGCTGGCTGAAGTCCAGGGACGGGACACCAGACTGGTCGACCGTTCAAAATAGTGCGCCTTACCCTAGCTCCTACGAAGTTCAAGCCGCCGACCTGAATTTCTACTTGCAGGCCACCGTGAGTTATGTGGACGGGCACGGACTCGGCAAGAGCGCGGTAGGTGTCTCCCAGCGTGTGGCTGCCAAAGCGGCGGCGCCGCAGATTCATGTGGAACAGCTGGTCTCCGGCCTGAGCATCCCCTGGGGAATCGCCTTTGCGCCCGACGGGACGATGCTGTTCACCGAACGCGCCCGCAAGCTGAGCGTCCGCCTCGCCGACGGAACGGTGCGGAATGTCACCGCTGACCTCAGTGATGTGATGGTCGCATCAGAAATCGGGTTTATGGCGATAGTCGTCGATCCGGGCTTCGCCACCAACCGGCGGTTCTATACGTGCCAGGGCCATACCGGGGACAAGGTGCAGGTAATTGCCTGGACCATGAACGCCGGATATACGGAGGCCACCCGGGTCGCCGACCCCTTGGTCGATGGGATACCTGGCAGCAGTAGAAACCATTCCGGCAAGCATTCCGGCTGCCGGCTGCGCTTCGGGCCGGACGGCTATCTTTGGATTGCTACCGGGGATGCGACAACCGGATCGGCGCCCCAGAGCCTGACCAACCTTGGCGGCAAGGTGCTGCGGGTAGTTGCATCGACTGGCGCCGGGGCGCCGGGCAACCCATTCTCTGCCCCCAATTCGCCGCTGATTTACACCTACGGCCACCGCAACCCCCAGGGCCTGGCCCTGCGCCCCGGCAGCAGCGGCCAGATGTGGTCGGTGGAGCACGGCCCGGCCTTTGACGACGAGATCAATCTGTTG
Organism: Dehalococcoidia bacterium; assembly: GCA_965262055.1. Classification (GTDB taxonomy): domain Bacteria; phylum Chloroflexota; class Dehalococcoidia; order Lucifugimonadales. The sequence continues at coordinate 2,334,657 of CBDHEI010000002.1, read as the reverse complement.
ACCGCCGGCGGCAATTACGGCTGGGACCCGGCGCCCGGGTACAACGAGTCAACACCCATGACCGACCTGGAGAAATTCCCCAGCGCCATCGAGGCCAAGTGGGCCTCGGGGAACAAATCCCTGGCCGCCAGCGGCGGCATCTTCCTGGAGGGCGCCTGGTGGGGCCCGTGGGACGGCCGGCTGGCGGTGGCGTCCCTCAAGGACAAGACATTGCGCGTCCTTGAGTTCAGTCCGTCCGGCGACCTGTTGAGCGAGATCAGCGTCAGCAAACTCAAAAACGTCTATGGCCGACTCCGCACCCCGATGATGGGGCCGGATGGCGCCCTGTATGTCTCCACCTCCGAGGACAACGGCGAGGACAAGATCCTGCTGGTCACTCCCCAGGTGGCTCCCCGGTTCCCAGTCAATACCGACACCACCTGGGATACGCCGGAGAACGCCGATATCACCACCATCGTCGCCACTGTTGCGGCCGAAGAGCCGAACGGCGAGGCGATCACCTACTCCCTGGGCGGGACCGACGCCGCCTCCTTCAACATAAAAGATACTGCCGTCGGGGAATTGCGGGCCAACGCGCCCCTGGACTACGAGACCAAATCCTCGTACCAGGTCGATGTTATCGCCACCGACCCCAATAGCTTGAGCAGCAAAGTAACACTGACCATCACAGTAACCAACGAGGACGATGCGGGCGCGATAACCCTGTCGTCCCAAGCACCCGTCGTTGGCATAGACCTGACGGCCAGTATCACCGACCCCGACGGGGGTGTTTCCAGCATAGGTTGGACCTGGAGTAAATCCTCGGACCAAACTACGTGGACCGCTATTGCCGGCGCAACGTCGTCCACGTACCGACCGGTTGCCGCCGACGTTGGCAGCTACCTGCGAGCCACGGCGGCTTACACCGACAGCCAAGGATCGGGCAAGAATGCGCAACAGAAAACGGACGCCCCGGTTGCGGCGGCTCAGATCGGGGTGAGCGTGTCCGAGACCGCGCTGACAGTCGCCGAGGGCGCCAGCGCCACCTACACCGTGGTCCTGGACGGCCAGCCCGCCTCCGATGTGGTAATCGAGGTGACCAGCAACAATTCCGACGTGACGCTGGACACCGACGCGGCGGCGTCCGGCAACCAGACCACGCTGACCTTCACCCGGGCCAACTGGAGCACGGCGCAGACGGTGACGGTGGCCGCGGCCGACGACGCCGACGCGGTGAACGACACGGCCTCCATCGCCCACGCGGTGGTGGCCGCCGAAAGCGCCGACGAGTACGACGCGGCGACCATCGCCGGGGTGGTGGTGACCGTGACCGACGACGACACCGCCGGGGTGACCGTGTCCGAAAGCACGCTGACGTTGGACGAGGGCGCCAGCGCCACCTACACGGTGGTCCTGGACGCTCAGCCCGCCGCCGCCGTGCTGATTCGCATTGACAACAACAACCAGGACGTGAAGGTGGACGCCAACGCGACGATACCAGGCCTCCAGCCCGGCATGTTCTTCACCCCGAGCAACTGGAACACGCCGCAGACGGTGATGGTGTCCGCCGCCCAGGACGCCGACGCGGTGGACGACAAAGCCCAGCTGAGCCACGCTGTAGACTATCGCGACAGGTCCGGCGGCCCGTACAGCCGCGTGGTCGCCGTCGGGGTGGCCGTGACCGTCACCGACGACGACACCGCCGGGGTGACGGTGTCCGAAACCACGCTGACGGTGACCGAGGGCGGCAGCGCCACCTACACGGTGGTCCTGGATGCCCAGCCCGCCGCCGACGTGCTGATTCGCATTGACCTCAACAACCTGGACGTGGGGGTGGACGCCGATGCGGGTAGGGCAGGCGCCCAGGTCTTCATGCTCTTCACCCCGGGCAACTGGAACACGCCGCAGACGGTGAAGGTGTCCGCCGCCCAGGACGCCGACGCCGCGGACGACCAAGCCCAGCTGGGCCACGCGGTAAGCTATACGACCGACAGGTCCGGCCCGTACAACAGCGTGGTCGCCGCCGGGGTGGCCGTGACCGTCATCGACGACGAGACCGCCGCGGTGGCGGTGTCCGAAACCACGCTGACAGTGGTCGAGGGCGCCAGCAACACCTACACGGTGAAACTGGACCCCCAGCCCTCCTCCGACGTGGTGATCAGCGTCACCGCCAGCGGCAATACGGACGTGACCGTGTCTCCGGCGCGGCTGACCTTCACCTCGAGCAACTGGAGCACGGCGCAGACGGTGACGGTGTCCGCCGCCCACGACGCCGACGCGGTGAACGACACGGCCTCCATCGCCCACGCGGTGGTGCCCGCCGAAAGCGCCGACGAGTACGACACCGCGACCATCGCCGGGGTGGCGGTGACCGTCGCCGATGACGACGCGGGCGTGACAAACTCCGAATCCACGCTGGTGGTGGCCGAGGGCGGCAGCGCCACCTACACCGTGGCGCTGACCACCCAGCCCTCCGCCAACGTGGCGATTATCATCGCCGACGACAACCCGGACGTGACGGCGGACACCGACGCCGCGACGTCCGGCAACCAGGACAGGCTGACCTTCACCCCGGCCAACTGGAGCACACCGCAGACGGTGACGGTGGCCGCCGCCCACGACGCCGACGCGGTGAACGACAAAGCCCAGCTACGCTACACCGTGTCGTCCGACAACGCGTCCGGCCCGTACAGCGGCTTGGCCGCCGCCGGGGTGGCCGTGACCGTCACCGACGACGATACCGCCGGCGTGACGGTGTCCGAAACCACGCTGACCGTGGCCGAGGGCGGCAGCGCCACCTACACGGTGGTCCTGGACGCCCAGCCCACCTCCGACGTGGTGATCAACGTAACCAAGAGCGGCAGCTCCGACGTAACGGTGTCGCCGGCCACCCTGACCTTCACCGGGGACAACTGGGACACGGCGCAGACGGTGACAGTGGCCGCCGCCCACGACGCCGACGCGGCGGACGACGCGGCGTCCATCACCCACGCGGTGGCGCCCGCCGAAAGCGCCGACGAGTACGACACCGCGACCATCGCCGGGGTGGCGGTGACCGTCGACGACGACGAGACCGCCGGGGTGACGGTGTCCAGGCCCAGGATGAGGATGGACGAGGGCGGCAGCAACACCTACACCGTGGCGCTGAACGCCCAGCCCGCCTCCGACGTGGTGATCGCGGTGACCAGCAACAATTCCGACGTGACGGTGGACACCGACGCGGCGACGTCCGGCAGCCAGAACACGCTGACCTTCACCCCGAGCAACTGGAGCACGGCGCAGACGGTGACGGTGGCCGCGGACCAGGACGCCGACGCGGCGAACGACAAGGCCGCCATCACCCACGCGGTGGTGGCCGCCCAAAGCGCCGACGAGTACGACAGCGTGACCATCGCCCGGGTGAGGGTGACCGTCGTCGACGACGAAATCGGCACCGCCGGGGTGAGAAGCTCCGTGTCCAGGCTGTCGGTGGCCGAGGGCGGCAGCGCAACCTACACCGTGGTCCTGGACGCGCAGCCCGAGGCGAGGGTGAGGGTCTGGATTTTTCTCATCTCCGACGGGAACGTGTCACGGACGCCGGGTCGGCTGGACTTCACGCCGTCCAACTGGAGCACGGCGCAGACGGTGACGTTGTCCGCCGCCCAGGACGCCGACACGAGGATCAGCGCGGCCCAGATCTCCTACTTTATATCGTGCGCCAGCAGATGCAGACCGTACAACAACAACACGACATACAGCAACGTGGTGGAGGTGATCGTCGTCGACGACGAAGTTGTAGGGGTAACGCTGCCCGAAACCACGCTGACGGTGCTCGAGGGTGGCAACCGCACCTACACCGTGGTGCTGAACAGGCAGCCCACCTCCGACGTGGTGATCAACGTCACCAAAAGCGGCAGTGACGACCTGACGGCGACTCCGGCCAGCCTGACCTTCACCACGAGCAACTGGAGCACGCCGCAGACGGTGACGGTGCGGGCCGCCCAGGACGCCGACGCAGCGAACGACACGGCGTCCATCACCCACGCGGTGGTGGCCTCCCGGAGCGCCGACGAGTACGACGCCGTGAGCATCGCCGGGGTGGCCGTGACCGTCACCGACGACGAGACCGCCGGGGTGACGGTGTCCGAAACCACGCTGACGGTGGCCGAGGGCGGCAGCGGCGCCTACACCGTGGTCCTGGACGTGCAGCCCACCTCCGACGTGGTAATCAACGTAACCAAAAGCGGCAGTGACGACGTAACGGTGTCTCCGGCCACCCTGACCTTCACGACGGCCAACTGGAGCACGGCGCAGACGGTGACGGTGGCTGCCGCCCAGGACGCCGACGCGGTGAACGACGCGGCCTCCATCGCCCACGCCGTCGACGCCTCCCGGAGCGCCAACGAGTACGACAACATGACCATCGCCGGGGTGGCCGTGACCGTCACCGACGACGACACCGCCGGGGTGAGCGTGTCCGAGACCACGCTGACGGTGGACGAGGGCGGCCGCGGCTCCTACACGGTGAGGCTGAACACGCAGCCCACCTCCAACGTGGTGATCAGCGTCACCAAGACCGGTAGTACCGACGTGACGGTGTCGCCGGCCACCCTGACCTTCACGACGAGCAACTGGAGCACGGCGCAGACGGTGACGGTGGCTGCCGCCCAGGACGCCGACGCGGTGAACGACGCGGCCTCCATCACCCACGCGGTGGTGGCCTCCCGGAGCGCCGACGAGTTCGACGCCGTGAACATCGCCGGGGTGGCCGTGACCGTCACCGACGACGAGACCGCCGGGGTGACGGTGTCCAAATCGACGCTGACGGTGGCCGAGGGGGGCAGCGGCGCCTACACGGTGGTCCTGGACGCCCTGCCCACCTCCGACGTGGTGATCAGCGTCACCAGGACCGGCAGCAGCGACGTGACGCTGGACACCGACACGGGGACGTCCGGCAACCAGACCACGCTGACCTTCACCCCGGCCAACTGGGACACGGCGCAGACGGTGACGGTGGCTGCCGCCCAGGACGCCGACGCGGTGAACGACGCGGCCTCCATCACCCACGCGGTGGTGGCCTCCCGGAGCGCCGACGAGTTCGACGCCGTGACCATCGCCGGGGTGGCCGTGACCGTCACCGACGACGAGACCGCCGGGGTGACGGTGTCCAAATCGACGCTGACGGTGGACGAGGGCGGCAGCGGCTCCTACACGGTGAGGCTGAACCTTCAGCCCGCCTCCGACGTGGTGATCAGCGTAACCAGGACCGGCAGCCCCGACGTGACGGTGTCTCCGGCCACCCTGACCTTCACCCGGGCCAACTGGAGCACGGCGCAGACGGTAAGGGTGTCCGCCGCCCAGGACGCCGACGCGGTGAACGACGCGGCCTCCATCGCCCACGCGGTGGTGGCCGCCAGCAGCGCCAACGAGTACGACGCCGTGACCATCGGCTCGGTGGCGGTGACCGTCACCGACAACGACGCCGGGGCGACGGTGTCCGAGACCACGCTGACGATTACGGAGGGCAACAGTTCCACCTACACGGTGGTCCTGGACGCCCAGCCCGCCTCCGACGTGGTGATCACGGTGAGCAGCGACAATTCGGACGTGACGGTGTCGCCGGCCACCCTGACCTTCACGCCGTCCAACTGGAGCACGGCGAAGACGGTGACGGTGGCCGCGGCCCAGGACGCCGACGCGGTGAACGACACGGCCGCCATCGCCCACGCCGTCGACGCCGCCCGCAGCGCCAACGAGTTCGACGCCGTGACCATCGCCGGGGTGGCCGTGGCCGTGACCGTCACCGACGACGACACCGCCGGGGTGACCGTGTCCGTCATTTCGGTGACGGCGCCGGAGGGCGACAGCGGCGCCTACACGGTGGTCCTGGACGTGCAACCCAGCTCCGACGTAGTGATAAGCGTAACCAAAAGCGGCAGTCCCGACGTAACGGTGTCTCCGGCCACGCTGACCTTCACGCCGTCCAACTGGGACACGGCGCAGACGGTGACGGTGCGGGCCGCCCAGGACGCCGACGCGGTGGACGACGCGGCGTCCATCAGCCACGCGGTGGTGGCCGCCCGCAGCGCCAACGAGTTCGACCTAGTCACCGTGGCCGGGGTGACGGTGACCGTCGACGACGACGACACCGCCGGGGTGACGGTCTACCCCACGAGTTACAATACGTTTGAGGACACCGCGAACGCCTACACCGTGAAGCTGGACGCCCAACCCAGCTCCGACGTGGTGATCCGGGTCACCTCCACCGGCAGTTCCGACGTGACGGTGGACACCGACCGAAGGACGCCCGGCAACCAGGACACGCTCACCTTCACCCCGAGCAACTGGAGCACGGCGCAGCGAGTGTGGGTGGTGAGCGCAGCGGACGACGACGCGGTGAACGACGTGGCCTCCATCAGCCACGCGGTGGTGGCCGCCGAAAGCGCCGACGAGTACGACAGCGTGATGATCGTCTCGTTTGCGGTGACCGTCACCGACGACGAGACCGCCGGGGTGACGGTGTCCGAAACCACGCTGACGGTTGCCGAGGGCGGCAGCGCAACCTACACCGTGGTCCTGGACGCCCAGCCCGCCTCCGACGTGGTGATCGGCGTCACCAAGACCGGCAGCTCCGACGTGACGCTGGACACCGACACGGGGACGTCCGGCAACCAGACCACGCTGACCTTCACCCCGTCCAACTGGGACACGGCGCAGACGGTGACGGTAGCTGCCGCCCAGGACGCCGACGCGGTGGACGGCGCGGCCTCCATCGCCCACGCCGTCGACGCCGCCCGCAGCGCCAACGAGTACGACAACGTGACCATCGCCGGGGTGGCGGTGACCGTCACCGACGACGACACCGCCGGGGTGACGGTGTCCGCGTCGTCGGTGACGGTTGCCGAGGGCGGCAGCGCAACCTACACGGTGGTGCTGAACCTTCAACCCACCTCCGACGTGGTGATCAACGTGACCAAACGCGGCAGCCCCGACGTGACGGTGTCGCCGGCGCGGCTGACCTTCACGACGGCCAACTGGAGCACGGCGCAGACGGTGACGGTGGCCGCGGCCCAGGACGCCGACGCGGTGGACGACGCGGCCGCCATCGCCCACGCCATCGACGCCGCCCGCAGCGCCAACGAGTACGACAACGTGACCATCGCCGGGGTGGCCGTGACCGTCACCGACGACGACACCGCCGGGGTGAGCGTGTCCGAGACCACGCTGACGGTGGACGAGGGCGGCCGCGGCTCCTACACGGTGAGGCTGAACACGCAGCCCACCTCCGACGTGGTGATCGGCGTAACCAGGAGCGGCAGCCCCGACGTGACAGTGTCTCCGGCCACCCTGACCTTCTCCTCGTCCAACTGGGCCACGGCGCAGACGGTGACGGTGGCCGCCGCCCAGGACGCCGACGCGGTGAACGACACGGCCGCCATCACCCACGCGGTCGACGCCTCCCGGAGCGCCAACGAGTTCGACGCCGTGACCATCGCCGGGGTGACGGTGACCGTCGACGACGACGAGACCGCCGGGGTGACGGTGTCCGAAACCACGCTGACGGTGGCCGAGGGCGGCAGCGGCGCCTACACCGTGGTCCTGGACGTGCAGCCCACCTCCGACGTGGTAATCAACGTAACCAAAAGCGGCAGTGACGACGTAACGGTGTCTCCGGCCACGCTGACCTTCACGACGGCCAACTGGAGCACGGCGCAGACGGTGACGGTGGCTGCCGCCCAGGACGCCGACGCGGTGAACGACGCGGCCTCCATCGCCCACGCCGTCGACGCCGCCCGCAGCGCCAACGAGTACGACAACATGACCATCGCCGGGGTGGCCGTGACCGTCACCGACGACGACACCGCCGGGGTGAGCGTGTCCGAGACCACGCTGACGGTGGACGAGGGCGGCCGCGGCTCCTACACGGTGAGGCTGAACACGCAGCCCACCTCCAACGTGGTGATCAGCGTCACCAAGACCGGCAGTACCGACGTGACGCTGGACACCGACACGGGGACGTCCGGCAACCAGACCACGCTGACCTTCACCCCGGCCAACTGGGACACGGCGCAGACGGTGACGGTGGCTGCCGCCCAGGACGCCGACGCGGTGAACGACGCGGCCTCCATCGCCCACGCCGTCGACGCCGCCCGCAGCGCCAACGAGTACGACAACGTGAGCATCGCCGGGGTGGCCGTGACCGTCACCGACGACGAGACCGCCGGGGTGACGGTGTCCGAAACCACGCTGACGGTTGCCGAGGGCGGCAGCGCAACCTACACGGTGGTCCTGGACGCCCAGCCCACCTCCGACGTGGTGATCGGCGTCACCAAGACCGGCAGTACCGACGTGACAGTGTCTCCGGCCACCCTGACCTTCACCACGAGCAACTGGAGCACGGCGAAGACGGTGACGGTGGCCGCGGCCGAGGACGCCGACGCGGTGGACGACGCAGCCTCCATCGCCCACGCCGTCGACGCCGCCCGCAGCGCCGACGAGTACGACAACGTGAGCATCGCCGGGGTGGCCGTGACCGTCACCGACGACGAGACCGCCGGGGTGACGGTGTCCGAAACCACGCTGACGGTTGCCGAGGGCGGCAGCGCAACCTACACCGTGGTGCTGAACCTTCAGCCCACCTCCGACGTGGTAATCAACGTAACCAAAAGCGGCAGTACCGGCGTAACGGTGTCTCCGGCCACCCTGACCTTCACCACGAGCAACTGGAGCATGGCGCAGACGGTGACGGTGGCTGCCGCCCAGGACGCCGACGCGGTGGACGACGCGGCCGCCATCTCCCACGCCGTCGACGCCGCCCGCAGCGCCAACGAGTACGACAACGTGAGCATCGCCGGGGTGGCCGTGACCGTCACCGACGACGAGACCGCCGGGGTGACGGTGTCCGAAACCGCGCTGACGGTGGACGAGGGCGGCAGCGGCTCCTACACGGTGAGGCTGAACACGCAGCCCACCTCCAACGTGGTGATCAGCGTCACCAAGACCGGCAGTACCGACGTGACGCTGGACACCGACACGGGGACGTCCGGCAACCAGACCACGCTGACCTTCACCCCGGCCAACTGGAGCGCGGCGCAGACGGTGACGGTGCGGGCCGCCCAGGACGCCGACGCGGTGAACGACGCGGCCTCCATCACCCACGCGGTGGTGGCCTCCCGGAGCGCCGACGAGTTCGACGCCGTGAACATCGCCGGGGTGGCCGTGACCGTCACCGACGACGAGACCGCCGGGGTGACGGTGTCCAAATCGACGCTGACGGTGGCCGAGGGGGGCAGCGGCGCCTACACGGTGGTCCTGGACGCCCTGCCCACCTCCGACGTGGTGATCAGCGTCACCAGGACCGGCAGCAGCGACGTGACGCTGGACACCGACACGGGGACGTCCGGCAACCAGACCACGCTGACCTTCACGACGGCCAACTGGAGCACGGCGCAGACGGTGACGGTGGCTGCCGCCCAGGACGCCGACGCGGTGGACGACGCGGCGTCCATCACCCACGCGGTGGTGGCCTCCCGGAGCGCCGACGAGTTCGACGCCGTGAACATCGCCGGGGTGGCGGTGGCCGTGACCGACGACGCCGGGGTGAGACCGCCGGACGGTGAGGCAGCGTGTCAACCAGACCACGCTGACCTTCACGACGGCCAACTGGAGCACGGCGCAGACGGTGACGGTGGCTGCCGCCCAGGACGCCGACGCGGTGGACGACGCGGCGTCCATCACCCACGCGGTGGTGGCCTCCCGGAGCGCCGACGAGTTCGACGCCGTGAACATCGCCGGGGTGGCGGTGGCCGTGACCGACGACGAGACCGCCGGGGTGAGCGTGTCCGAAACCGCGCTGGAGGTGGCCGAGGGCGGTAGCGGCTCCTACACGGTGAGGCTGAACACGCAGCCCACCTCCAACGTGGTGATCAGCGTCACCAAGACCGGCAGTACCGACGTGACGCTGGACACCGACACGGGGACGTCCGGCAACCAGACCACGCTGACCTTCACCCCGGCCAACTGGGACACGGCGCAGACGGTGACGGTGGCTGCCGCCCAGGACGCCGACGCGGTGAACGACGCGGCCTCCATCGCCCACGCCGTCGACGCCGCCCGCAGCGCCAACGAGTACGACAACGTGATGATCGCCTCGTTTGCGGTGACCGTCACCGACGACGACACCGCCGGGGTGACGGTGTCCGAAACCACGCTGACGGTTGCCGAGGGCGGCAGCGCAACCTACACGGTGGTCCTGGACGCCCAGCCCACCTCCGACGTGGTGATCAACGTCACCAAAAGCGGCAGCTCCGACGTGACAGTGTCTCCGGCCACCCTGACCTTCACCACGAGCAACTGGAGCACGGCGAAGACGGTGACGGTGGCCGCGGCCGAGGACGCCGACGCGGTGGACGACGCAGCCTCCATCGCCCACGCCGTCGACGCCGCCCGCAGCGCCAACGAGTACGACAACGTGAGCATCGCCGGGGTGGCCGTGACCGTCACCGACGACGAGACCGCCGGGGTGACGGTGTCCGAAACCACGCTGACGGTTGCCGAGGGCGGCAGTGCAACCTACACCGTGGTGCTGAACCTTCAGCCCACCTCCGACGTGGTAATCAACGTAACCAAAAGCGGCAGTACCGGCGTAACGGTGTCTCCGGCCACCCTGACCTTCACCACGAGCAACTGGAGCATGGCGCAGACGGTGACGGTGGCTGCCGCCCAGGACGCCGACGCGGTGGACGACGCGGCCGCCATCTCCCACGCCGTCGACGCCGCCCGCAGCGCCAACGAGTACGACAACGTGAGCATCGCCGGGGTGGCCGTGACCGTCACCGACGACGAGACCGCCGGGGTGACGGTGTCCGAAACCGCGCTGACGGTGGACGAGGGCGGCAGCGGCTCCTACACGGTGAGGCTGAACACGCAGCCCACCTCCAACGTGGTGATCAGCGTCACCCGCAGCGGCAGCGCCGACGTGACGGCGTCTCCGGCCACGCTGACCTTCACCCCGAGCAACTGGAACACGGCGCAGACGGTAAGGGTGGCCGCCGCCGAGGACGCCGACGCGGCGAACGACACGGCCTCCATCGCCCACGCGGTGGTGGCCGCCCAGAGCGCCAACGAGTATGACGGCGTTACCGTCGCCGGCGTGACGGTAACCGTCACTGACGACGACACGCCGCCGCCCACCGGAGGCGGGGGTCCGCCCACTGGAGGTGGGGGTCCGCCCGACCGGAGTCCGACGTTCGCCTCGCGGACGGTAGACGACCAAGTCTACACAGTAGGCGAAGACGTAGGGACGGTGAGCCTGCCCCCCGCTCTTGGGGGCGACGGCAGGCTGCAATACAGCTTGTCGCCAGACCTGCCCGAGGGGCTGCGCTTCAACTCGGACCGCACCATCACCGGCACGCCCGGGGCGACGTTCACCAGGACGCGGTTCACCTATACCGCGACCGATTCCGACGGTGACCGTGTTCACCTGCGCTTCTATATCACCGTGAGCGAGAGGCCGGGGGTGAGCGTGTCAGCCCCCACGGTGACGGTGACCGAGGGCGGCAGCGGAACCTACACGGTGAAGCTGAACCTTCAGCCCACCTCCGACGTGGTGATCAACGTCACCCGCAGCGGCAGCGCCGACGTGACGGCGTCTCCGGCCACCCTGACCTTCACTCCGGGCAACTGGAGCACGGCGCAGACGGTAAGGGTGGCCGCGGCGCAGGACGACGACGCGGTGAACGACACGGCCTCCATCGCCCACGCGGTGGTGGCCGCCCAGAGCGCCAACGAGTATGACGGCGTTACCGTCGCCGGCGTGACGGTAACCGTCACTGACGACGACACGCCGCCGCCCACCGGAGGCGGGAGTCCGCCCACTGGAGGTGGGGGTCCGCCCGACCGGAGTCCGACGTTCGCCTCGCGGACGGTAGACGACCAGGTCTACACAGTAGGCGAAGACGTAGGGACGGTGAGCCTGCCCCCCGCTCTTGGGGGCGACGGCAGGCTGCAATACAGCTTGTCGCCAGACCTGCCCGAGGGGCTGCGCTTCAACTCGGACCGCACCATCACCGGCACGCCCGGGGCGACGTTCACCAGGACGCGGTTCACCTATACCGCGACCGATTCCGACGGTGACCGTGTTCACCTGCGCTTCTATATCACCGTGAGCGAGAGGCCGGGGGTGAGCGTGTCAGCCCCCACGGTGACGGTGACCGAGGGCGGCAGCGGAACCTACACGGTGAAGCTGAACCTTCAGCCCACCTCCGACGTGGTGATCAACGTCACCCGCAGCGGCAGCAGCGACGTGACGGTGTCTCCGGCGCGGCTGACCTTCACGACGGCCAACTGGAGCACGGCGCAGACGGTGACGGTGGCTGCCGCCCAGGACGCCGACGCGGTGGACGACGCGGCGTCCATCACCCACGCGGTGGTGGCCTCCCGGAGCGCCGACGAGTTCGACGCCGTGAACATCGCCGGGGTGGCGGTGGCCGTGACCGACGACGAGACCGCCGGGGTGAGCGTGTCCGAAACCGCGCTGACGGTGGACGAGGGCGGTAGCGGCTCCTACACGGTGAGGCTGAACACGCAGCCCACCTCCAACGTGGTGATCAGCGTCACCAAGACCGGCAGTACCGACGTGACGGTGTCTCCGGCCACCCTGACCTTCACCACGAGCAACTGGAGCATGGCGCAGACGGTGACGGTGGCTGCCGCCCAGGACGCCGACGCGGTGGACGACGCGGCCGCCATCTCCCACGCCGTCGACGCCGCCCGCAGCGCCAACGAGTACGACAACGTGAGCATCGCCGGGGTGGCCGTGACCGTCACCGACGACGAGACCGCCGGGGTGACGGTGTCCGAAACCGCGCTGACGGTGGACGAGGGCGGCAGCGGCTCCTACACGGTGAGGCTGAACACGCAGCCCACCTCCAACGTGGTGATCAGCGTCACCCGCAGCGGCAGCGCCGACGTGACGGCGTCTCCGGCCACGCTGACCTTCACCCCGAGCAACTGGAACACGGCGCAGACGGTAAGGGTGGCCGCCGCCGAGGACGCCGACGCGGCGAACGACACGGCCTCCATCGCCCACGCGGTGGTGGCCGCCCAGAGCGCCAACGAGTATGACGGCGTTACCGTCGCCGGCGTGACGGTAACCGTCACTGACGACGACACGCCGCCGCCCACCGGAGGCGGGGGTCCGCCCACTGGAGGTGGGGGTCCGCCCGACCGGAGTCCGACGTTCGCCTCGCGGACGGTAGACGACCAAGTCTACACAGTAGGCGAAGACGTAGGGACGGTGAGCCTGCCCCCCGCTCTTGGGGGCGACGGCAGGCTGCAATACAGCTTGTCGCCAGACCTGCCCGAGGGGCTGCGCTTCAACTCGGACCGCACCATCACCGGCACGCCCGGGGCGACGTTCACCAGGACGCGGTTCACCTATACCGCGACCGATTCCGACGGTGACCGTGTTCACCTGCGCTTCTATATCACCGTGAGCGAGAGGCCGGGGGTGAGCGTGTCAGCCCCCACGGTGACGGTGACCGAGGGCGGCAGCGGAACCTACACGGTGAAGCTGAACCTTCAGCCCACCTCCGACGTGGTGATCAACGTCACCCGCAGCGGCAGCGCCGACGTGACGGCGTCTCCGGCCACCCTGACCTTCACTCCGGGCAACTGGAGCACGGCGCAGACGGTAAGGGTGGCCGCGGCGCAGGACGACGACGCGGTGAACGACACGGCCTCCATCGCCCACGCGGTGGTGGCCGCCCAGAGCGCCAACGAGTATGACGGCGTTACCGTCGCCGGCGTGACGGTAACCGTCACTGACGACGACACGCCGCCGCCCACCGGAGGCGGGAGTCCGCCCACTGGAGGTGGGGGTCCGCCCGACCGGAGTCCGACGTTCGCCTCGCGGACGGTAGACGACCAGGTCTACACAGTAGGCGAAGACGTAGGGACGGTGAGCCTGCCCCCCGCTCTTGGGGGCGACGGCAGGCTGCAATACAGCTTGTCGCCAGACCTGCCCGAGGGGCTGCGCTTCAACTCGGACCGCACCATCACCGGCACGCCCGGGGCGACGTTCACCAGGACGCGGTTCACCTATACCGCGACCGATTCCGACGGTGACCGTGTTCACCTGCGCTTCTATATCACCGTGAGCGAGAGGCCGGGGGTGAGCGTGTCAGCCCCCACGGTGACGGTGACCGAGGGCGGCAGCGGAACCTACACGGTGAAGCTGAACCTTCAGCCCACCTCCGACGTGGTGATCAACGTCACCCGCAGCGGCAGCAGCGACGTGACGGTGTCTCCGGCGCGGCTGACCTTCACGACGGCCAACTGGAGCACGGCGCAGACGGTGACGGTGGCTGCCGCCCAGGACGCCGACGCGGTGGACGACGCGGCGTCCATCACCCACGCGGTGGTGGCCTCCCGGAGCGCCGACGAGTTCGACGCCGTGAACATCGCCGGGGTGGCGGTGGCCGTGACCGACGACGAGACCGCCGGGGTGAGCGTGTCCGAAACCGCGCTGACGGTGGACGAGGGCGGTAGCGGCTCCTACACGGTGAGGCTGAACACGCAGCCCACCTCCAACGTGGTGATCAGCGTCACCAAGACCGGCAGTACCGACGTGACGGTGTCTCCGGCCACCCTGACCTTCACCACGAGCAACTGGAGCATGGCGCAGACGGTGACGGTGGCTGCCGCCCAGGACGCCGACGCGGTGGACGACGCGGCCGCCATCTCCCACGCCGTCGACGCCGCCCGCAGCGCCAACGAGTACGACAACGTGAGCATCGCCGGGGTGGCCGTGACCGTCACCGACGACGAGACCGCCGGGGTGACGGTGTCCGAAACCGCGCTGACGGTGGACGAGGGCGGCAGCGGCTCCTACACGGTGAGGCTGAACACGCAGCCCACCTCCAACGTGGTGATCAGCGTCACCCGCAGCGGCAGCGCCGACGTGACGGCGTCTCCGGCCACGCTGACCTTCACCCCGGCCAACTGGAGCGCGGCGCAGACGGTGACGGTGCGGGCCGCCGCCGAGGACGCCGACGCGGCGAACGACACGGCCTCCATCGCCCACGCGGTGGTGGCCGCCCAGAGCGCCAACGAGTATGACGGCGTTACCGTCGCCGGCGTGACGGTAACCGTCACTGACGACGACACGCCGCCGCCCACCGGAGGCGGGGGTCCGCCCACTGGAGGTGGGGGTCCGCCCGACCGGAGTCCGACGTTCGCCTCGCGGACGGTAGACGACCAAGTCTACACAGTAGGCGAAGACGTAGGGACGGTGAGCCTGCCCCCCGCTCTTGGGGGCGACGGCAGGCTGCAATACAGCTTGTCGCCAGACCTGCCCGAGGGGCTGCGCTTCAACTCGGACCGCACCATCACCGGCACGCCCGGGGCGACGTTCACCAGGACGCGGTTCACCTATACCGCGACCGATTCCGACGGTGACCGTGTTCACCTGCGCTTCTATATCACCGTGAGCGAGAGGCCGGGGGTGAGCGTGTCAGCCCCCACGGTGACGGTGACCGAGGGCGGCAGCGGAACCTACACGGTGAAGCTGAACCTTCAGCCCACCTCCGACGTGGTGATCAACGTCACCCGCAGCGGCAGCGCCGACGTGACGGCGTCTCCGGCCACCCTGACCTTCACTCCGGGCAACTGGAGCACGGCGCAGACGGTAAGGGTGGCCGCGGCGCAGGACGACGACGCGGTGAACGACACGGCCTCCATCGCCCACGCGGTGGTGGCCGCCCAGAGCGCCAACGAGTATGACGGCGTTACCGTCGCCGGCGTGACGGTAACCGTCACTGACGACGACACGCCGCCGCCCACCGGAGGCGGGAGTCCGCCCACTGGAGGTGGGGGTCCGCCCGACCGGAGTCCGACGTTCGCCTCGCGGACGGTAGACGACCAGGTCTACACAGTAGGCGAAGACGTAGGGACGGTGAGCCTGCCCCCCGCTCTTGGGGGCGACGGCAGGCTGCAATACAGCTTGTCGCCAGACCTGCCCGAGGGGCTGCGCTTCAACTCGGACCGCACCATCACCGGCACGCCCGGGGCGACGTTCACCAGGACGCGGTTCACCTATACCGCGACCGATTCCGACGGTGACCGTGTTCACCTGCGCTTCTATATCACCGTGAGCGAGAGGCCGGGGGTGAGCGTGTCAGCCCCCACGGTGACGGTGACCGAGGGCGGCAGCGGAACCTACACGGTGAAGCTGAACCTTCAGCCCACCTCCGACGTGGTGATCAACGTCACCCGCAGCGGCAGCAGCGACGTGACGGTGTCTCCGGCGCGGCTGACCTTCACGACGGCCAACTGGAGCACGGCGCAGACGGTGACGGTGGCTGCCGCCCAGGACGCCGACGCGGTGGACGACGCGGCGTCCATCACCCACGCGGTGGTGGCCTCCCGGAGCGCCGACGAGTTCGACGCCGTGAACATCGCCGGGGTGGCGGTGGCCGTGACCGACGACGAGACCGCCGGGGTGAGCGTGTCCGAAACCGCGCTGACGGTGGACGAGGGCGGTAGCGGCTCCTACACGGTGAGGCTGAACACGCAGCCCACCTCCAACGTGGTGATCAGCGTCACCAAGACCGGCAGTACCGACGTGACGCTGGACACCGACACGGGGACGTCCGGCAACCAGACCACGCTGACCTTCACCCCGGCCAACTGGGACACGGCGCAGACGGTGACGGTGGCTGCCGCCCAGGACGCCGACGCGGTGAACGACGCGGCCTCCATCGCCCACGCCGTCGACGCCGCCCGCAGCGCCAACGAGTACGACAACGTGAGCATCGCCGGGGTGGCCGTGACCGTCACCGACGACGAGACCGCCGGGGTGACGGTGTCCGCGGCCACGCTGACGGTTGCCGAGGGCGGCAGCGCAACCTACACGGTGGTGCTGAACCTTCAACCCACCTCCGACGTGGTGATCAACGTCACCCGCAGCGGCAGCTCCGACGTGACGGCGTCTCCGGCCACCCTGACCTTCACTCCGGGCAACTGGAACACGGCGCAGACGGTAAGGGTGCGGGCGGCCCAGGACGCCGACGCGGCGAACGACGCGGCCTCCATCGCCCACGCGGTGGTGGCCGCCCAGAGCGCCAACGAGTATGACGGCGTTACCGTCGCCGGCGTGACGGTAACCGTCACTGACGACGACACGCCGCCGCCCACCGGAGGCGGGAGTCCGCCCACTGGAGGTGGGGGTCCGCCCGACCGGAGTCCGACGTTCGCCTCGCGGACGGTAGACGACCAGGTCTACACAGTAGGCGAAGACGTAGGGACGGTGAGCCTGCCCCCCGCTCTTGGGGGCGACGGCAGGCTGCAATACAGCTTGTCGCCAGACCTGCCCGAGGGGCTGCGCTTCAACTCGGACCGCACCATCACCGGCACGCCCGGGGCGACGTTCACCAGGACGCGGTTCACCTATACCGCGACCGATTCCGACGGTGACCGTGTTCACCTGCGCTTCTATATCACCGTGAGCGAGAGGCCGGGGGTGAGCGTGTCAGCCCCCACGGTGACGGTGACCGAGGGCGGCAGCGGAACCTACACGGTGAAGCTGAACCTTCAGCCCACCTCCGACGTGGTGATCAACGTCACCCGCAGCGGCAGCGCCGACGTGACGGCGTCTCCGGCCACCCTGACCTTCACTCCGGGCAACTGGAGCACGGCGCAGACGGTAAGGGTGGCCGCGGCGCAGGACGACGACGCGGTGAACGACACGGCCTCCATCGCCCACGCGGTGGTGGCCGCCCAGAGCGCCAACGAGTATGACGGCGTTACCGTCGCCGGCGTGACGGTAACCGTCACTGACGACGAAACCGCCGGGGTGACGGTGTCCCCCACAAACGTGACGGCGGACGAGGGCGGCAACATTCCCAGCGCATGGGTCTTGGCGCTGATAGGCGTGCTGCTCAACCTCGTGGCCATAGGCGTCGCCATAGGCATCCGGCGGCGGCACTAGCGCTTAACGGCATGAGATTCTGCCTGGGTTCGTCATGGGGCGGAACCAGCGATTGAACTGGTCTCGGTCTGGAGGAGTTCCACGAGCCCATGACATACGCTCTCCGTGACAGCGATTGGTGTCTCCCTATTAGGAATTGGTCCACTGCCCACGAGCACCACCACCTTCCGTTGCTATTAGGTCGCATCCTTGAGCAGCGGATATGGACAAGTCTGTGGACTCAAGGCAGACGGCCAGTGGTATGCCGGAAGAGACGACTTCAACCAAGCTTTCCCGCCAGAATGGGGCTCATTACCTGAGACCGCCTCCCAACGTTGCACAATATGCAATGCGGTGCCTATAGCGAAACCTCCCACCGGAAAGTTCGCAGTACGGTACACTCCGGCCCACCAACGTGGACTCGAACTGATCATTGGGCTGATGTGGTGGTAACAGATGTGGGAAGCAAGGGCAAGATACCACTGTTGTATAGCTAAATACGAGAGTGGCTGTGATGCATGTGTCCTGTGTCGCTGTTCAGCCCCTTCAGTCTGGTCTGCTCCTGCTGGCTCAATACCGCTCCTTGCAGGAACCGGAGCCCGGTGCCAGTGGGCACCGGACTCCGGAGCGCAAGATACGGGGAGGAACGTTCCATGAAGGCTTCCTCCCCCGGGTGGTCTTTGATGCAACCCTTTTGCGTTTCAGCCCGACCACCGCCGCCACCCCGTACCGGCCCACTCAATGACCTCTCTCAGGCGGTGAACAGGTGGCCGAGGCCTAGGCTGTCGGCCAGCTTCACTAGCGCCTTCCGGTGCTGACAGGTTGGGCCGGACCCTGGCTTCAGCCCAGCGCCATACGGTGGGGCGATGGGTCCCAATGCGGCGGGCAATCTCCGACCACGACAGGCCCGACTCTTCCTGGAACCGCTTGAGCCGCTGCGGGAAGTCGTCGGGGAAGACGTAGGTTCTTCTGCTGTAGTGTGTGCGCTGTCGAGGCATAGCATAAGCGCTCCCAGAGCTCAGCCGTAGGCCCTCTACTATGCGGGCGCAGGGATCCATTTCCGTATCGCTCATACCGCGGGAGGTCCGGGTCCCGATCGGAGCGCCTGCCCCGCCCGTTCATACTTGCGTGCTTCTTCTTGCTGCCCGCTACTGGCCGGGCCCGACGATGGTGAGCTCCAGCCCACCGGACAGCTTCCTGTCGCCCTCGGTGCAGATGGCGCCGTCGGCCTCGCAGTCCGTGGTGGCGCTCAGGGCTATGGCCACGTCGGCGCTGGATCCGGGGGTGACAGTGATCTCCCAGCGGATGTTCTTGCCCGGCTCCAGCCGGCGCACATAGGTCACCGATCCCCCGGTCACGGTGAACGCATGGTCCCACACTGTCCTGTAGCTGAAGTCCGGCTTGGGACTCTCGCTGAACCGCAGCTCGAAGATGAACGCGTCCTGCCCGTTGTGGGATGACGGCACGTCGTGGACCGTGGCCGTCAGCGGAGGTTTAACGACTGCCGCCGTAACGGCGCTGGTCAGCTGCTCGTCGTTGCCCGCGTCGTCGGTGAAGGACATCCTCACCTTGATGGCCTTGCCCGCGTCGTCGTCGACCATGGTGTAGGTGGAAGCGGTTGCCCCGTTGATCTCAGCGGCGGCGGCGAACCACTGGTAGGCGAAGGTAGCGTTGCCGAGGCCGTCGTCGTCGGTATGCCGGTTGTGTCGGCGGTGAGGGTCTCCCCCACCTGGGCCGTCCCGGTGATGGTGGGAGCGCCCGTGGCCGGGGTGTTGGGAGGGGGTGGAGCCGCCGCCACCGCACCCGTCACGGCGCTGGTCAGCTCCTCGTCGTTGCCCGCGTCGTCGGTGAAGGACACCCTCACCCTGATGGCCTTGCCCGCATCGGCGGCAACAAGGGTGTACGTGGAAGCGGTTGCCCCGTTGATCTCGGCGTCGTCCGTGAGCCACTGGTAGGCGAAAGTAGCGTTGTTGAGGCCGTCACCGTCGGATATGCCGGTGGTGTCGGCAGTGAGGGTCTCCCCCACCTCGGCGGCGCCGCTGATGGTGGGCAACCCGGTGGCCGGGGTGTTGGGAGGAGGTGGAGCCGCAGCCACCGCGCCCGTAACGGCGCTGGTCAGCTGCTCGTCGTTGCCCGCGTCGTCGGTGAAGGACACCCTCACCTTGATGGCCTTGCCCGCGTCGGCGGCAACAAGGGTGTAGGTGGAAGCGGTTGTCCCGTTGATCTCGGCGTCGGCGGCGAGCCACTGGTAAGCGAAGGTCGCGTTGCCGAGGCCGTCGCCGTCGGATATGCCGGTGGTGTCAGCGGTGAGGGTCTCGCCAACCTGGGCCGTGCCGGTGATGGTGGGCAACCCGGTGGCCGGCGAGTTCGGCCCCGGAACCGCCAGCAGAAGCCCACTGGACAGCTTCCCGCCGTCCTCCGTGCAGATGGCGCCCTGGGCGGAGCAGTCGGTGGTGGCGTTCAGGGCTATGGTCACGGCGGCGCTGGAGCCGGGGGTGACGGTGATCTCCCAGCGGACGTTCTTGCCCGGCTCCAGCCGGCGCACATAGGTCACTGAGCCGCCGGTCACGGTGAACGCATGGTCCCGCACCGTCGTGTAGCTGAAGTCCGGCTTGGGATCCTCGCTGAACCGCAGCTCGAAGGTGAACGCGTCCTGCCCGTTGTGGGACGACGGCGCGTCGTGGGCGCTGGCCGTCAGCGGGGCCGAAGCCATGGCATTCGTGACCGCCTGCCCGCTGAAGGAGGCCGCCTTCCTGCCCCGGATGTCCCGAATGAAATCGGGGCCGTCGGGCGCTGTGTAGTCCACCGTCACCGTGTCCCCAGCCTCCACCGCCGAGGACAGAAGCAACAGCACATTGGATTGGCCCACCCCGACGGCGATGAGTGACCGGGATGACCCGTTCACGCTCACGGCGAAGGGAGTGGTCCCCAGCGTTACACCCGTGTCCAGAGCCTCGCCATAGGTCAGCGTCAGGGTAGCGCCGTCCACGGTGGCCGACTGGAGTTGCAGGCCCGCCACCGTCACCACGGCGGTGGGCGCGCTGGTCAGCGTCTCCTCTTGGCCGGCATCGTCGGTGAAGTTGACCCTCACCGTGATGGCCTTGCCCAGGTCTCCGGACACTATGGTGTACGTTGACCCGGTGGCTCCGGGGATGTCCGCGTCATCCGCCTGCCACTGGTATTGGAAGACAACGTTCTCGAGGCCGTCGACGTCCTCAATGCCCGTTGGGTCGGCTGACAGCGTCTGCCCCAACTCGGGGATTCCATCGATGCGCGGCTCGCCTTCGGCCGGGGCGTTTGAGATGGACTGCTGGGCGGAGGCAGGCTTCATATAGGTAATCTCATTGGATGGCTCGCTGTCGCCCACGCTGTCGGTCGCTATGACCCGGATGTTGTACTCGACCCCGGGGGTCACGTCCATAAAGTGGGACACGGCGCGTTGGCGGCTGGGGCCCCGGGTGGTCTCCGAAACGTCGGCGGCCGTGCCCCAGCTGCCGGAGGACTGCTTCCACTGGATCTTGTAGCTGTCCACCGGCGGCACTCTGTCGTACCTGGTCTGGGGTGTGAGCCATCTCAGCCACGTTTGGGTCCTACTCACCTCGCCTTGGACACGCAGGTACAGGGGCGGATTCAGCGGCTGCGGCGTCCGCTGCGATCTTGGGTCCTCCACGAGCCTGAGCTTGTAGAGTTGGCCCGGCTTCCAGGCGCGGCGCAGATCGTCGATGTCCCCACCTGACCACCGCCACCAAGCTCCGCCTAATTTCCTGGCTTCGCTGAAGCTAAGCGCCGCGGTCAGCGTTTCGCCGTCGCTGACGGTGCTGACATGCAGCGTCCAGTCCAGCCAGTCATCGTTGGGCGGCTCGAACACCTCGTGGCCCGTGCCGTTCAAGTTAAAAAAGTCAATCAGGAATTCCGTCCGTTCCGGTATGCCGAACGGCAGTACGATATTGTTGTCGTCGCCGGCATTGTGACGGTTCTGGTCCATCGGAATGGACCAGAACCGGTAGTCCTCGCCGTTGTAGGAGAACTCTCTTCTGTCGACTTCACCGGCGTGCAGATTGTACCTACCCACCCATTCCACCTCGGCGTCAAACGTCGCGGTGGCGCACCAGATATCGCCGTCCTGGCAGCCTTCGTCGTCGGTGATGATCACCGTCGTCTCATCCGTCGTCAGCTCTATCGTCACCCCCGCCGTGTCGTCGTCGGTGACCGTCACGAGCAGATCGGCGGTTATGCCGGCGTAGTCCCCGCCCGAGGCGGTGTGCGTCAGCGTCGCGGTGTCGTTGGCACCGTCGGCGTCCTCGCCCGCCTCGACCGTCACCGTCTGCGCGGTGTTCCAGTTGTCCACCGTGAAGGTCAGCATGTTGCTGCTCAGCGTCACATCCGTGCTCGCATGGCCGGAGACGGTCACAGTGACGTCGCCCGTCGGCTCGGTGGCCAGCCTGACCGTGTACTCGTTGCTCCGGCCCGCCACAACGCTCAGGGTCGTCGGCTCTATCGTCACATCCGCCGCGTCGTCGTCGGTGACCGCCACCGGCAGGGTGTTCGAGACCGAGGCGTAGTCCCCGCCGGAGGCGGTGTGCGTCAGCGTGGCGGTGTCGTTGGACCCGTCGTTGTCATGGCCCGCCTCGACCGTCACCGTCTGCGCATCGTCCCAGTTGTCCACCGTGAAGGTCAGCGTCGTCTTGTCCAGCGTCAGGTCCGTGCCAGCCTGTCCGGAGACGGTCACGGTGACCTCGCCCGAGGGCTGTGTGGCCAGCTTCACCGTGTAGCTCGACCCCGCAGAGTATCCCTCCGTCACGGTGAGGTCCGTCTCGCTGAGCACGATGGCCCGCTGTGTCATCGTCGGTGACCGTCACCGGCAGGTCGACGGTTATGCTGGCGTAGTCCCCGCCCGAGGCACTGTGCGTCAGCGTCGCGGTGTCGGCGGACCCGTCGACGTCATGGCCCCCCTCAACCGTCACCGTCTGCGCAACGTCCCAGTTGTCCACCGTGAAGGTCAGCATGTCGCTGCTCAGCGTGGTTCCCGACAGGCTCAGGTCCGTGCCGACATATCCCGTAATGGAGACCGACACGCTGCCCGAGGGCTCGGTGGCCAGCGCCACGGTGTAGCGAACGCCGGTGGCGTCCCCCTCCGTCACGGTGAGGCCCGTCTCGCTGAGCACGATGGCCGCCGTGTCGTCGTCGGTGACCGTCACCGGCAGGTCGGCGGTTATGCCGGCGTAGTCGCCGCCCGAGGCGGTGTGGGTCAGCGCGGCGGTGTCGTTGGCCCCGTTGTCGTCGTTGCCCGCCTTGACTGTCACCGTCTGCGCCGTGGCCCAGTCGTCCACCGTGAAGGTCAGGCTCGTCTTGTCCAGACTCAGGTCCGTGCCGTCGTGTCCTGAGACAGTGACAATGACGGCGTCGGAGGGCTGGGTGGCCAGCTTCACTGTGTAGGTCGACCCCGCGGCGTCTCCCTCCGTCACGGTGAGGTCCGTCTCGCTGAGCACGATGTCCGCCGTGTCGGTGTCGGTGACCGTCACCGGCAGGTCCTTGGTGATGTTGGCGTAGTCGCCGCCCGAGGCGGTGTGCGTCAGCGTCGCGGTGTCCGCGGACCCGTCGTCGTCCTGGCCCCCCTCGACCGTCACCGTCTGCGCATCGTCCCAGTTGTCCACCGTGAAGGTCAGCGTCGTCTTGTCCAGCGTCAGATCCGTGCCGTCGTGTCCTGAGATGGTGACATTGACGCTGCCCGTCGGCTCGGTGGTCAGCCTGACGGTGTAGCTCGACCCCGCGGCGTCTCCCTCCGTCACGGTGAGGCCCGTCTCGCTGAGCACGATGGCCGCCACGTCATCGTCGGTGATGCTTACCGGCAGGTCCTTGGTGACGTTGACGTAGTCGCCGCCCGAGGCGGTGTGCGCCAGCGTGGCGGTGTCGTTGGCGCCGTCGTTGTCCTGGCCCGCCTTGATCGTCACCGTCTGCGCCGTGTCCCAGTTGTCCACCGTGAAGGTCAGGCTCGTCTTGTCCAGCGTCAGGTCCGTGCCCGCATGACCGGAGACGGTCACGGTGACCTCGCCCGTCGGCTGGGTGGCCAGCTTCACCGTGTAGGTCGATCCCGCAGAGTATCCCTCCGTCACGGTGAGGTCCGTCTCGCTGAGCACGATGGCCGCTGTGTCGTTTTCGGTGATCCTCACCGGCAGGTCCTTGGTGACGTTGACGTAGTCGCCGCCGAAGGCGGTGTGCGCCAGAGTCTCCGACTCGTTGACGGCGTTGTCGTCGTCGCCCGCCTTAATGGTGACGGTCTGCGCCGTGCCCCAGTTGGTGGTGGTGAAGGTCAACTGGTTGTTGGTCAGGGTGTCGCCCGACAACGACACTGCTGGGTCACCGCCGCCGATAGTGACGGTGTCCGTGGGCTTGGAATTCAGATTCACGGTGTACGAGCCGGCCACCGCGGTCTCCTCGGACGCCGGCTCGTGCAGGCCAATGGAGGTGGGATCGATGGTCACCCCCCGCGCGTCGTCGTCCACGAGACCCACGTCGGCGACAACCTCGGACCGCTGGCCCCTGAGGTCCGCGCCTTGGGGCTTGCTGATCTTGAAGCCAAAGAACTCGGTATCCTCGCTCACGTCGTCGTTGGTCACTTGGACGGTGACGGTCTTGGTCGTCTGCCCGGAAGTGAAAGTGACGGAACCCGAAGTACCGGCGTAGTCCTCGTTCTCGGTGGCCCCGGCCGGGCCCTGCCGGGCTGTGAGCAGGCCCAGAAGCCCTGCCTCGCCAGTGGCTTAGTCCACGGTTACATCCCCCGCGCTCTGACCCATAAGCGTGAGCGTGAAGGTGACCGGATCCTTTGTATTCTCGGAGACGTAGCTCGTATCTCCGGCGGGGCCCGCCACGCTTACCACTGGCTTCGGGTCGTCGTCAGCGATGACGCCTGTGACGGTCAGGGATGTCGCGCCGCCGTCCAGAATTGCCTTGTTGTTGTGGTTGGTCAGCTGCAGGGTAAAGGTCTCGTCGGCAGATTCGTACACCTGGTCGTCAGTGATGGGTATGCGAATGATGCCGCTGCTCTGGCCTGCCGGGATGTTAAGTATCTTGTAGGTCTGGCCGGTTTCCACCTCCCGGGTGTAGTCCGATCCGGCTATGGCTGTGCCGTCCACGGTGGCGTACCGGACCAGGACGGGAGTCGTGCGCAGGATTGGCCGGACGGTTACCGTGAACTCGACGTAGGCGTCGGACTCTGAGGCCTGCCCGCCTTCCATGTATACGAAAGCCCTGGTGGTGTCTGTGACGAGCGCACGGATGTCTGGCACACTCACGCTGCCGTAATCGCCTCCCAAAACCTGGTGGGTGACACAGTTTTCCGGGGGCGCGCCGCCGGCTATCCCGTCATCCAGGGCCATAACCGATACCGTCTGCGGCGTGGCCCAGTCGGAGGTGGTGAAAGTGAGGGTATCAGGCACGAGTCTGAGGAAGCCTCCTTGATTGCCGGCCAGGGTGATGACCACCGTGTCGGTGGGCTGGGAGTCCAGGACCAGGGAGTAGGTTCCCGGCTCTCCGCCTTCTACCAAGGGAAGGACTATGAGGACCTTCTCCGGGTCAATAGTTATACCCTTGGTGTCATCGTCGATGATGGTGAAGGAGGCGGACCTGACGGGCAGGGAGTCCGCGGAGCCGCCGACGACCAGCTCCGAGCCCATCAGGGTAACCGTCTCGTCCTCCTCGTCGACGCCGTCCTTCACCGGCCTGAACCGCAACGTGGCGGTACCGCTGGTCTGACCGACGGGGATCACTATGTCGAAGGACTCGACTTCCTGGAAGGCCCGCTGGTCGTCCTCCAGCTCCAAGGGTTCGAAGTCGTCAAGGCCGGCAGCGTGGGAGGCGCCGGAGTTGGGGTCTAACCGGACCCGCACCGTGGTGTCCACGCCCCGCGGGTCTGCCGGGTGCAGGGGAGCGTCGGCAGCGTCTCCCTGCCAGCGTATCCGGGGGAATGACGCGGTGACCGTAATGTCCCGCCGGCTGGCGCTCTCGGGCACCGATACCAGGGCTCTGCCGTTGTGGGAAAGGGACAGCGCCACCTCGGTGGGCGGGATGCGGTCGTCGGCGGCGATGGTGGCCAAGGCCCTGTTGGGCGTACCAATCGTTCTGGCACTATCGTCGTAAGAGCTACTCAACTGTAGCTGGAAGGTCTCGTCGTCCTCCCGCACGTCGTCGTCATATAGAGGTATGGAGAATTCAAACCTGGTCTGGCCCGCCGGTATGCGTAAAATACGGATCAAAGGCTCCTCAAAGTCACCCTCTTTGCCTAGCGCCGCGAACCCCGGGGTGGCCGTCGATTGGTCGGGGAGCACTTCTACCTCGTACCGACCTTCCCTGCCCCATACCCGGTCGAGGACGATGGCGAACTCCACCGGCCCCTCGTTCTCCGGCACCGGGCCGCTGCTGACCAGTTGAAGGCTCGCCGTGGGCCGGTAAGGATCGTTTTCCAGGTGCTCGTCTTTGACGAGGACAACGCGCGACTCCTTCCCTTCCGTTACCGTGCCGTCCGTTAACGGGACGAGGACCACCCGGAACCGTTCTCGTTCCTCGTCAATCTGGTCCTGTGTGATGTTGATGACGATGTTGGCTGACGTCACGTTTGCCGGGAAGGTGAGGAGGCCCGGCGTGCTGGAAGGGTCCGTGAAGTCCTCGCCTAGGCTAGCCGGTTTAATACCCTGCGCCCGCAGCTGATAGGCCACCGTGACCGCCTCATCCAGCCGGCCTGTCCGGGTGACTGGCAGGGTTGCCGTAACATTAGGACCCTCCGTGACCTCCAGAGTGTCGGCGGTGGTAAATCCGAACTCAACGGGCTGCGCGACCCTGATGTAGACATGCAATGTGGAGGATTTGTGGAGATTTCTTGCGGTGGCGTTGAACTCTATCTTGCCATTTGTCACGTCCTGATTGGTTACCGTGAAAGAAGCCGAGCATGTCCTGGATTCCCCCGCCGGGATTTCATCCCTGATATCGCAGTTACCCCTGTCCGGGGTGGTGGAAATCCGGGTGCCGTCCGATACGCGAATTTCGTATCCGAGGAGCGCCCTCGTGCCCAGGTTTGTGACCGTGTATTCCACGCTGACCGATTCGGCAGCCGCCACGCGGCTGGGGTAGCTGGCGGTCACGGGCATGGGGCCGAATGCATCGACGGCGACGAACACCGTGGCCCGATTGGGGTCCCCGGCAATCCACGAGCGGTGGAGCCCCCCGCGACCGGCGTCGCCGTAGATGAGCACGGTGTGGGCCCGGGAGATGGGGTTGACTGTGCCGCTGGATGTCATGTCATTGGTGTAGACGACCGTGTCGTTGCCCGCAAGGAAGGTGACGGAGGCGTCAGCGAGCATCGCATCACCGCTGGAAGGGTGCTCAAAGCCCTGGAAGCTGATGGTGAGCGCCCCAGCGATCGACCCGGTGCGCCGGAACCGGAACTGCACGCTTTCACCTGCGCCGACAACCTCCGTAACCGGCTCCACGGTGACCACGACCAAGGTATCGTTGTCCTGAACGGTAACCGTGGCCTCGCCCGGGTCTCCCGGAGTGTAGCTCTCGTCATCCCTGCCCCCAAAATATCCGTCGCCGTACAGATGAAGGGTGTAGTCGCGCTCCGAAGGGTAGTCCACCAGGTCGTTGTTCTCAGTTGCAACGGATAACTCGGTGGTGACGGCGTTGGCATCGAACTTGGCGATCATCAGGCGCCTGCGTGCGGGGTCTTCGAGGTCTACCAGCATGGACAGTTCTTCGTCCGTCACCCCCGTCCGGGTCAGCACGAAGACGACTTCCTCCCCCTCGGTTACCGGGGACTTCTTGGGGGCGATGGTGACCACAGCAGGGTCGTCGTCCAGGATGGCGCCGGCGGCGGCGCCGCCGCCGCCTGTGATGGCTGCTGCGGTGGTATCAGAAGGCAGGGATATGGTGACTTTGAAGGTCTCGTTGAGCTCGTCGGTCTCATCCCCGGTCACGGACACTGTGAACTCGGCGGTGGTGTTGCCAGCGGCGATGGTAACCGAGCCGTTGCTTACAGCGGTGTAGTCCTGTCCGGCGGTGGCCGTGCCGTCGGAGGTGGCATAGTTAACCGTTACCGCCTCGGTAACCGCCTTGGCCAGTGTCACCGTGAAGGTCATGTTGGCGCTGCCTGTGTCGCCCTCCGACGCCGACGCCGGGGCGATGCTGATGCCGGGCTTGTCGTCGTCATTGGTGATGGTGACGGTGGCCCGGTCGGACCTGCCCCCCTCCGGGGTGTGGCCCTGCCAGATTTCCCAGGTTGTGTACTTTCCTTGCAGGTTCACGCCAGCGCCGGTCGTGTCGGGCAGCAATTCGATGGTCACCGACCCGTCGTCGCCAAAGGCCTCGTCGCCCACGGTCTGGAGTTCAATGACCTTACGGGTCTCGTTCTGGCCGAAGGCAATCTCGGCGGGCAGCGCCCCGGTAATATACTGTCCGTCCTGGGAGGCCCGCAGGTATACCACCGTGTGGGATTGTGGCGGAGCAAGTGCCAGCAGGTCGGTGGCCCAGCGCCGCTCCAGGATGAACCTGGCGGGTTGCCCCTCCGTGACTGAAGTGGACTCGGCCTTGATCAGTATCGTCGGGTCCCGGTTTATAAGAGTAAGGCGGATCTTGTTGACCGTTCCCACCAGATATTTGGGACAGTACCGGAAGTCGGTTTCATTGCAAGAGAAATACCGGTGGTGGTATCCCAGCTGGATGGGGTGGAAGATGTCCTCTTGGGTGATCAGCGTGCCGGCGGCTTCTGCTGCCCTCGCAGCTTCTTCGTAATTCGTTATAAATTCATCGTACACCTTTGGACGCAGACGGTCCCATGGCGATCCCGTCGGGACGAACTCGCTTGGAGCCAGCAGCTCGATTTCGAACACACCGTTGTCCGGTCCTACATACAGCTTCAGTAACTCACTCGTGCGCGTTTCGCCGCTGCAGTCCTGGGCGCCCACGCCACTGGCATTGGCGAAGTTCCTCCCCAAATAGTTCTGCTTGTCCTCGCCATAGTGGGCCGGATGGTTCGCATATAGGATCCAAATTGCCAACGGAACCAGGTTGGTTCGCTGGTCTTCGGAGAACTCGGTAACACCTGTGCAGACCGAGCTAAAGGTGAAGACGTCCGTCTCTCCAATCCGCCCTTCCCAGGTCGTGCCGTCGGCAGAAAGCGTCAATCCGGTGGGGCCGACCGGCTGGGTCAGGCTTACGGTTGGTATGTCGTCGTCATGGATATGCACCTGAGCATAGCCGGTCCCGATGCTGAAGGGGTTGGCGACCCGCTGGACGATGGTGACGCCGAACCAGCCATCGCCCTCGTTGACGCCGTCGGCCTCGGTGGTGAAGGAGAGGATTTTCTCAGTTTCGCCCGCCGCGAACTCCAGGATGTAGTCAACGAAGGCGCCGTAAATGTGCACCGTCTTGTCCTCGCTGGTCAGGACTGTGGCCTCGGTGGCGTCGGTCATGATCTTCGGTAGACCGCCTACCCACAGGCCGACGCGGGTGGCGACGCTGGTGTCGCCTACCCTGCTAAAGCGGAACTGGGAGTCGGTCCCTTCGGTGACCTCGGCGGAGACTGCTTCGACAGAGATAATCGGAGGATCATTGTCCAGCAGTTTGGTGGTGTGGTCGCTGTCGGCGCCCGTTACGTAGCTGCCGCCGGCATCGGCAAGGATGGTGGCGATAACCGAGCCGTCAGCCTCCGACGCCTCGTCGCCCTCGGTCTCCAGGGTGAGGGTGGCGGTCAGAGAGCGGGCCGCAAAGTTCACGGGTATGGTGACCGGGCCGCCAGCGTCGGGCTGGTGCGCCGTGGGCCAGGTGATGTAGTCACCGGTCTGCGCCAGCCTTACGTTTACGGATAGTTCCCCATGGCTCTGCCCCGGTTCCCAGGTGCGCGTCAGCGTGTAGGTCAACCGTGCGCCCTCGGTGAGGTCGTCCGCTGCGGAAAGGGACACTGTGGGAGGGGTATCGTTGTCTTTGACGGGGATGGTGAGCGTGCCCCGGCCTACGCTGGGAATGTAGCTCCTCCCAGGGTCCGACTCTATGGTGATGGTAACGGAACCGTCTGCCTCTTTTACGGCGTTTTCCAGCAGGCGGATGGCCACACTTTCGATGAGCTGACCCACCGGGAGAGTGACCCGCAAATTACCGTTGCCCAGGTCCTCGTATCCTTGTGCCCCTTCGCCATCGAGGTCCAGATAGCTTCCCACCTCCGTGACTGTGAGGGACACCGACAACGGTTCGCCCCTAACGACTCCGTACACCGCCAGGTAAATGCTGCCGCCCTCCAGCGCCGTGTCCAGTCTGGCAGTGTTGTCGTAAGGGTGGGTGGGAGGTGTCCAGTACAGGGTAACCTCTGCAGGCACGTCGTTATCGCGCACATCGGCGGACGCGGAGGAGGCAAGGCCCGGTATGTACTTATACTGGTCGGTCTTGGCGGGAACCGACAGTGTGATCATGCCGTCGTCCTCGTCCCTGTAGTCGTCCTCGGTCGGGACGGCAATGCGCTTGCTGGTCTCGCCGGCGGCGAAGGTTACGTTCAGGTTGAACGGGGTTTCCGTGAAGGTATGCTCCTGGGGCGTCACCGGTTCGTCGGGGTTGTTCGGGTCCGCGGGCGGATGGACCTCCACGGCGCCGGACAGGAAATCCCCGGTCTGGGCCAGGGACAGGAACACAGGAATGGCTCCGTTGTCCCTGGAGCGGGTGACCATGAACTCCGCCCTGCCGCCCTCGGCAAAGCCGGAGGTAGTCCGGGCAACCTCCACCGTCACCGGATTGGACGCTACTACTTCCAGGGCGCTGTCGGGAGCGGTGTTTTCGTTCCCGTAGGCGTCGGCGCCAGCGCCCGCCTCCAGGGTCACGGTTACCGGCCCCTCCGCTGCGGGCTGGATGATCACGTCCCAGCGAGTGTACTTGGGCCACGTGTCGTTGCCGCCGGTTGCCTGCACGTCGTGAGCCTCGCCGTTGGTGACCGTTATCTCGGCGGTGGTTATGCCGTAGACCTTCTCGCTGAAGTAGAAGATGACGTTGAACTGGCGGCCTGGCGGAACGTAGGTCCTGGTCTCCCCGCCCACCGTCACCGTGGGAGCGATGCCGTCCACCTTGTGGTCGTTGGCCTGGAGACCGGCGTGGGTCAGCGTGGCGTTCGCGCTCCCCGCGCGGATGGCGCCGCCGTTGAGGGCCAAGCTGGGCGCGGGGCCATCCCTCATACGAGTTGTCCCAGATTCCCCACCCAGAGAAGAGGAAGACCTCGTTGGAGCCCGCCGTGAAGGGGGCTAAGATGTTTCTTGGAAGAGAGAAACGATCACCAACGAGGTGCACCTATTATGAAGCAAGGGGTTCTGCCGTTCCAGTACGAGCAGGAGAAGAGCTCGCCGGGCATGACGGCGATGGCGGGCATGATGACGTACTTGGAGTTGATGCACGCAGCAGGTTTGAGGTCGTCGGTAGAGCGCCACGTGGGACTGCGGGAGTGTGGTCAGGGCTGGACGGACAGCCAAGTGGTCAGCTCGCTGATACTGCTGAACCTGGCAGGCGGTGAGTCAGTGGTTGATCTGGATGTTTTGGAGAAGGACGCGGGGTTGTGCAGGGTGCTTCGGGAAGTCGAGAGCTATGGGATGGGTCGTCGAGAGCGTAGAGCGTTGGAAGAGCGATGGCGTGTAGAGCGTCGGCGGAGCATGCCATCGGAGTCGGCGGTGTTCCGGTACCTGGAGAGATTCCACGAGGCGGGCGAGGAGTCTAGTCGGGAAGCTCACAGAGCGTTCATACCTTCACCCAACGAAGCGCTGGGGGGTCTGCATAAGGTGAACGCCGATATGGTGAGCTTCGTACAGAGCCGTTCGCCCTGCGCTCAAGCCACGTTGGACATGGACGCCACGCTGGTGGAGACGCACAAGCAGCAGGCGCTCTACAGCTACAAGAAGTACAAGGCGTATCAGCCTCTGACGACCTACTGGGCCGAGGCTGAGTTGATAGTGCATTCGGAGTTTCGGGACGGCAACGTACCTGCTGGCTATCAGCAACTGCGAGTGTTGACCGAAGCGTTGGAGCATCTGCCTTGTGCGGTGGACAAGGTGATGCTGCGGTCGGACGCGGCTGGGTATCAGCACGAGTTGCTGCGGTACTGCGCCGAGGGCAGAGACGAGCGCTTCGGAGTGATCGAGTTTGCGGTAGGACTCAACGTGACGCCGGAGTTCAGGCGCGCGGTGTCCGAGGTTGCCGAACAAGACTGGCATGCCCCGCACCGCAGACTGGGCGCCACCTGGGTCGAGACAGGTCAACAGTGGGCGGAGGTGAACTTCGAACCAGACTGGATAGCCTACAGCAAGAAGAACCCTGAATACCGGTTCATCGCTATCAGGGAGCCGCTGAGCGAACAGCCTCTGCCGGGAATGGAACTGCAGCTGGAACTGCCCTTCCCCGTGATGAGGCTGGCCGGCGGAGCCTGGCACAAGGTCTCCGGGTTGGTGACCAACCGAGACCTTCCGGGAGATGAGATGATCCGGTGGTACAGGCAGAGATGCGGTAAAGGCGAGCAGGTCCACAGCGTCCTGAAGAGTGACCTGGCTGCGGGCAGGCTCCCGTCGGGGCTGTTCGGAGCCAACGCCGCATGGTGGGCCATAGCGGTGCTGGCCTTCAACCTGAGCTCTGCGATGAAGCGGCTGGCGTTGGGAGGACAGTGGGTGAGCAAGCGTCTCAAGGCAGTGCGCTTCGCCCTGATCGCCCTTCCGGGCCGGGTGATGCGACACGCCAGGAAGCTGATCATCCGTCTGGCGCGGGGCCATCCCTCATACGAGTTGTTGATCAGGGCACGTCAGAGGATATTGGCGCTGTCCGCCGAGCCGTACCAACCATAAGCGGTCCTGTCTGTGCATCGGTTGAAGGCGACTCAGCAAGGTCGCCCAGGCTGCGCCATGCCTTCTTCGGCCTGAGGACAGCCATAATCGGTGCGGCTCCGATGCCCATACCCTCAAAGTCTTCGGCCAAGGTCCTACCTACGGCCCGATCCGACCATATGGAACCACCGAATCGATACTCAACACGGGCGTAAATCCACGAAGGCCACACCAAACTATGTTAGGTGGGGAATCTGGGTCAACGCCAGCGCCACGACGCGCCGGTCACTGCGCAGGCGCCGCCTCCGCAATAGGTCCCTGTCGACCAGCTTGGTCACGATGCGGCTTATGCAAGACAGCGTGACCGGGAGCGCCTTGGCGAGTTGCGTGGTAGTCCACTCCTCCCTACCCAGGAAAGCCCTGAGGATGGCAAACTCCAGGGGGATGAGGTTGTAGGGCGCCACCTGCTCCTCCATCCCCCTGGCCACGGCGTTCGCCAGGCCGGTCACACACTCCCCCAGATCGAGGGGGGGGCGGCGTCGGCGCCGGGCCACCCTGCGGCTGCTCCTCAGTCGGTTCCACCAAAACATGCGTCTCCTTGCGATTGTTTCGCCGCAGAACAATTTAAAAGGCGGGTGTGTACTTGGTGTGACTTTTGACCCTGAAAAAGTGCCTTTTTGGTGACGTTTTCGGGAGTTGCGTCGTATAATCGACCCCATGAATCTGGACACTGCAGAATCGCAGGCACTTCGCAGGCCGGGCGTCACGCTCGAAGAAGCCGACAGTCTGAGGCGAGAAAATGAGGCGCTGCGGGATCGCCTCTCCAGGCTGAGCAAAGCCAGCCTTCGCATCACCGAATATCTCGACCACGATGCCGTGCTGCAAGGGGTCATAGACGGCGCCTGTTCGCTGACCAGGGCCCGCTATGGCGCGCTGGTGGCCTTCGACGACTCCGGGGGCATAGAGACCCTCATTACCTCCGGCGTCACCCCCGAAGAGCGCCCGCGATTCGGGGACTTGCCCAAGGGGCTGGGGCTCCTCAAGTACCTGAACGAGATCGAGGGACCGCTGAGACTGGCGGAAATCGCCAGCCACCCCCGATCGGTCGGCTTTCCCGAGGGCCACCCACCGATGAAGACCTTCCTGGGGACCC
The DNA here is from genome assembly GCA_965262055.1 of Dehalococcoidia bacterium. GTDB lineage: Bacteria > Chloroflexota > Dehalococcoidia > Lucifugimonadales. The sequence goes on along the minus strand of CBDHEI010000002.1, from coordinate 2,300,747 downwards.
CGGTCCTTCATTTAGGCGAGCGCCTCGGCAATATCTACCTGACCGAGAAGGAGGGCGGACAGGAGTTCACTCCCGAAGACGAAGAGACCCTCGTCATGTTCGCCTCCCAGGCGGGAATGGCCATCGTCAACGCCCGCAGGTATAGTGACGAACACCGGGCCAAGGCCGACCTGGAGGCCCTGGTCAACACCTCGCCCGTGGGCGTCCTGGTCTTCGACGCGAAGACGGGTGACTTGGTGTCGCTCAATCAGGAAGCGAGGCGGATTGTCCGCGGGCTCCGCGCACCGGGTCGTAGCCAGGCGGAAATCCTCAGCGTGTTGACCTTCCGGCGTCCGGATGGACGTGAGATTCCGCTTGCGGAGCTCCCAACGGAACGGGCGCTGAAAAGCGGCGAGACCGTGCGCGCCGAGGAGATCATCATTCAGCTCCCGGACGGCCAGGCGGTCACCACCGTCATCAACGCCACGCCAATCTTCTCGGAAGCGGGTGCGGTTGTGTCCGTCGTCGCCACCGTGCAGGACATGACGCCGTTGGAAGAGCTGGAGCGGCTGCGAGCCGAGTTCTTGGGCATGGTGAGCCACGAGCTGCGGACGCCGCTTACCACCATCAAAGGCTCCGCCGCCACCGTGCTGAGCGCCTCGTCTGCCCTCGATCCCGCCGAGATGCGCCAGTTCTTCCGGATCATCGACGAGCAGGCCGATCACATGCGCGACCTGATCAGCGACCTTCTCGACGTGACGCGGATCGAGGCGGGCACGTTGTCGGTCGCACCCGAACCCACGGATCTGGCGGCCCTGGTGGACGAGGCAAGAGAGGCGTTCCTGCGCGGCGGCGCGAGGAACAGCGTCGAGGTCGACCTCGCGCCGGACCTGCCCCGGATCGGGGCGGATAGACAACGCTTGGCGCAGGTCTTGAACAACCTCTTTTCCAACGCCTCCAAGTACTCGCCCGATTGGTCCGCCATCGGGGTTAGCGCGTCGGTGCAGGACACGTACGTCGCCATCTCCGTCTCGGACGAGGGCAGGGGCGTATCCGCCGAGGGCCTGCCCCATCTGTTCAGGAAGTTCTTCCGGATCGACAGCGATGACCTGGACCGGCGTATAGGAGGGGAAGGCCTGGGCCTTGCGATCTGCAAGGGAATAGTGGAGGCGCACGGGGGCCGCATATGGGCCGAGAGCGAGGGCCCGGGACTCGGCACGCGGTTCACCTTTACGATTCCAGCGGCCTACGAGGCCGCCAACGGCTCGGCGCCCGGCCCCGCACCGATGGCGAGGGGCCGGGCGCGTGTTCTCGCGGTGGACGACGAGCCGCAGATGCTACGGCTCGTCCGGAACACGCTATCGGACACAGGCTACACCCCCATTGTGACCGGCGATCCGGATGAGGCGCTCCGCCTCATCGAGGTGGAGAAGCCCGACCTCATTCTGCTGGACCTGATGCTGCCCGGCGCCGACGGAATCGAGCTGATGAAGCCCATCTTCCAGATTACCGACGCACCGGTCATCTTCCTGTCCGGTCGCGACGGAGAGCGGGATGTCGTGAGGGCCTTCGAGGCGGGAGCCGACGACTACATCGTCAAGCCCTTCTCGCCAACCGAGCTGGCGGCCAGAATCGAGGCGGTACTGCGCAGGCGGGCGGCGTCCGACCGGAGCAGGACGCACGAACCCTACGCGCTGGGCGACCTGACCATCAACTACGCCGAACGCCGTGTGACGGTGGCGGGCTGTCCGGTGCACCTGACCGCGACCGAGTACAAGCTGCTCTTCGAGCTTTCGGTCAACGCCGGACAGGTGTTGACCCAAGACCAACTGCTGCGGCGGATCTGGGGACCGGACTACTCCGGCGAGTCCCGGGTCCTACGCACCTTCGTAAAGAAGCTCCGACGCAAGCTGAGGGACGATGCTAACAGCCCCGGGTACATCTTCACCGAGCCTCGCGTCGGCTACCGCATGGTAAAGACCTAGCGCGTCGAGGCGCATAGAGGAGGCAGCGGCAAGGAAGGATAGGCGGCGCCATGACCGTCAGGATCGTAACCGATAGTTGTTCGGGCTCTGAAGTTGTCCCGGAGTCATGAGCGTATCTACGATGGGCAAGCCCCCGATCCCCGATGGCCCGACCTCCATAACAGCCTCTTGGCTTAGGCAGGCCCTGTCTGCGGGCGTCGCGTCCGATCTTCCTGCCATAAAGGAAGTCGACGTGGAGGGGGTCGGGGCGGGGGTTGGCCTCATGGGGGAGGTCCTTCGTTGCCGCCTCACCTACGAAGACGACGCCCCCTTCGCCCCCGACTCCGTCATCGTAAAGCTGCCAAGCCCCCACCCCAAGAACCTGAAGATGAGCAAACTCCTACAGCTTTACAAGCGGGAATATTCCTTCTACATCCGCCTCGCACCTCACGTCCCCATTCATGTTGCGGCCCTCTACTACGGAGATTTCGAGGAGAAGTCCCACCGTTTCGTCCTAGTCCTCGAAGACATGCGCGGCATGGAGACTGGCAACCGGATTGAGGGCGCCACCGAACGCCAGGCGAAGGTCGCCATTCGCACCATAGCCAGGCTGCACGGCTCATACTGGAACAAGGTGGACCGGCCCCCTGTCGCCGGCCTGCACTATTCCCTCCACCCCAAGTACCGGCCTCTGGTCCAGTTGGCCTATCTGCGCTGCCTTGTCCCCGCCCTCAAGAATTTTGGTGACCACTTCTCCGAGGACATGCGCCGCCTTGCCGAGGCCTACGGCCCCAGAATCGCTGACCACATGGCCGACGTCGCCACCCAGCCCCTGACGTTCGGCCACGGCGACTTCCTCATCGACAACATGTTCTTCGGCCCCGACGGGTCCGATGACTTCGCCGTCATCGACTGGCAGGTCAGCGGCATCAGCTCCGGCCTATACGACGTCGCCTCCTTCATGAGTGACAGCGTCTCTACTGAGACCCGCCGCAAGATCGAGCGCGAGACCCTCCGGGAATACCACGATGTCCTCTGTAGCGCGGGCGTCAAGGAATTTTCCTTCGAAGCCTGCTGGCGCCTCTACCGACAGAACATGCTCGGCCGCCTCCTCGCCCCCATCTTCGTCTGCGGCGGCCTGGATCTCTCCAACGAGCGAGGCCGCGCCCTCGCCGAAAACGGTCTTCGCAAGACACTCGCCGCCGTAGAAGACCTCGAAGCCGGCGAATTCCTCCCCACGACCCGCCCCCTCTACACCCCTGCCAACGCCTTCTCTATCCTCTCCCGCTGCGCCTACAAGCTCTACAAGACCGTGAGATACATGGATCGAGTTATTGAGAAACGCTGAGGACCCTCCCATAACTCTTGCCAAGTAGAATGGCATGCGGGGCGTCGGAGCAGATCGAGGTGGTGGACTCGCGGCTCGGACTCGCGGCTCGCCGGGGGCGCACAGGCCCTGCTGGCCCTCAGCGCCGCTCGGTGGGCGGGCGAGATGGCCGACCATCGCGAGGTGGCTCGGCGGGTTGAACGGTCGATTGGGAGGAATCACGGCTTCGTATTGGTCGACACCCTGAAATATCTGGCGATGGGCGGACGCATCGGCAAGGCCCAGGCCCTCCTGGGTTGGGTGCTCCAATTCAATCCCATCGTCGGCATCCGCGATGGCGAGTCCCACCCTGTGGACCGGCCCCGCACCCGCAGGCGGGCGCAGGCAGGGTTTTCGAGATAGTGCGCGAGCTGGCTCCCATTCACCAGTTGCACCTGAGCTATAGCACCGGCCCCAATAACGCCCGGTCACGTCCCGTCAAGTGGTGTAAGAGTGCGTCATCCTGTTGATGTTGTTTAGGCGGCTGTCGCCTCCGCGAGGTCGGCCTCCGGAAGAGCTTCGTTGAAGGTCAGAATGGCGGGTGTGAGGTATCGACGGCCGACGGCCCATTCGTCGTGTTGCTCAGCCAGGACGGCGCCAACCAGGCGACGGACGGCTGGCCGGTTAGGGAAGATGCCCACCACATCGGTGCGGCGCCGGATCTCCTTGTTGAGACGCTCCTGTGGGTTGTTGGGCCAAAGCTTCTTCCAGTGGGGGACAGGGAAGCTGGAGAAGGCCAGGATGTCGGGTCCGGCCCCGTCCAGTAGAGAGGCGACCTGAGGGAAGCGGTCCTGGAGTTGATCGGTCACCCTGTCGAGTTGGGCGTGTACCTCATCGGGGGAGGGTTGCTGGTAGATGGTGCGGACCATGGTGGCCACCCAGGGCTGAGCACGCCTGGGGACCCGAGTGAGCAGGTTGGTCATGAAGTGGGTGCGGCACCGCTGCCAACTGGCTCCGCCGAAGACTGCGGCGATTGCGCCTCGGAGTCCCTGATGAGCGTCCGAGACCACCAGCTCCACCCCACTGAGGCCCCTGGCGAACAGCGAGCGTAGGAAGGCTAACCAGAAGGCGCCGTCTTCACTGGTGCCCACGTCCATCCCGATGATCTCCCGCTTGCCCTCGCCATTGACCGCCGTCGCCACCACGACGCTGACGTTGACGATCCTGCCGGCCTCCCTGACCTTCTGGGTCAGTGCGTCCAGCCACAGGTAGGGATATGGCCCGCCGTCCAGCGGTCGGCCCAAGAAGCCCTCCACCACCACGTCGAGCTCCTGGCAGATGCGCGACACCTGGCTCTTGGAGATACCCTCACACCCCAGGGCCTTGACCAGATCGTCCACCCGCCTCGTGGATACACCTTCCACGTAGGCCTGCTGGATCACAGCCAGCAGAGCTCGCTCGCTGCGACGCCGTGGCTCCAGCAGGCTCGGGAAGTAGCTCCCCTCTCTGAGCTTGGGAATGCGCAGGTCCATCGTTCCCACACGAGTATCCCACGCCCGGGACCGGTACCCGTTGCGCTGGGTCACCCGCTCAGGGCTGCGTTCTCCATACTCAGCACCGATCCTCCCAGACACCTCCGCATCCATGATCCCTTCTACCAGCACTCTCAGTGCCTCCCGTAGAAAGTCCACGTCACCGTCCATTCCCTCCTTGCGCAATAGCTCCAGCAGGTCCATCCTTTCCTTGACCACCGTTGTCCTCCTTTTCTCGAGCTTCGTGTTTGCCCGCTAAGGATGACGCGGTGGTCTCTCTTTCTCCAGACCCTCTCCCTCTTACACCACTTCCTGGGACTCTACTGACATGAATATTCTGGACGCCAGCTTCAATCACTCGGTCTTCTCCAAGAACAAGGAGACGACACTCGGCGATAGATGGAGGGACCACCCGTCACAGCGGATACAGGTTGAGTCAGCGTGTGCGCAAACGTGTTGAGGAGGTGTTCGGCTGGGTGAAGACGGTCGGAGGCGGTCGCAAGTTGAGGTACCGTGGAGTGGACCGCAACCAGATGTGGGCGGAGTTGACAGTGGCCGGATACCATCTCGTCCGCTTGGCCAGACTGGCACAGAGCCCGGCCTGAACACGGCTCTGACGGCGCCGGTACGGCCCTCACCAGGGACAGTCCCGGACATCGCACACCGTCACTGACTCAGATCAACGACCACCTCGACCGCCAGAGACCTCATCCGGGACTTGCTCGCTACCTAAAACAGCTTTCTTCAACACCCTGCTAGAGCGGGTGAACTCGATTCCTCTCCCGAGGCTCCTTTGCTTCCACCCAGTTGAGCTGTTGCCTCCACCGAAGACCGCACCCCTTCCACCGATTTGAGGGGATTTGTGCCTGGGGATGGAGGGAGTGGAAGCAGTGGAGGCAAATCTGCCTACTCTTTGGGGGGGTGGGAAACTGAGGAGCTCGGCTGGCACGCGGTGGGGCTTCCCGGCCTTCATCCGTGCCCCGGGGACCGTCCAGGTCGCCTGCTGGAGGTTCACCTCATCCCAGGTCATACCCCGAACCTCGCCTGAGCGGCAGGCCGTCAACGCCAGCATCTCGAACCCCAGCTTCACCGACGCGCTGGCTGTGGATTCTCGAACTGCCTGGAGAGCTGCCGGCAGGTTCCCGTAGGGGAGGGCGCGACCCAGATTCCCCACCTAACATAGTTTGGTGTGGCCTTCGTGGATTTACGCCCGTGTTGAGTATCGATTCGGTGGTTCCATATGGTCGGATCGGGCCGTAGGTAGGACCTTGGCCGAAGACTTTGAGGGTATGGGCATCGGAGCCGCACCGATTATGGCTGTCCTCAGGCCGAAGAAGGCATGGCCCAGCCTGGGCGACCTTGCTGAGTCGCCTTCAACCGATGCACAGACAGGACCGCTTATGGTTGGTACGGCTCGGCGGACAGCGCCAATATCCTCTGACGTGCCCTGATCAACAACTCGTATGAGGGATGGCCCCGCGCCAGACGGATGATCAGCTTCCTGGCGTGTCGCATCACCCGGCCCGGAAGGGCGATCAGGGCGAAGCGCACTGCCTTGAGACGCTTGCTCACCCACTGTCCGCCCAACACCAGCCGCTTCATCGCAGAGCTCAGGTTGAAGGCCAGCACCGCTATGGCCCACCATGCGGCGTTGGCTCCGAACAGCCCCGACGGGAGCCTGCCCGCAGCCAGGTCACTCTTCAGGACGCTGTGGACCTGCTCGCCTTTACCGCATCTCTGCCTGTACCACCGGATCGTCTCATCTCCCGGAAGGTCTCGGTTGGTCACCAACCCGGAGACCTTGTGCCAGGCTCCGCCGGCCAGCCTCATCACGGGGAAGGGCAGTTCCAGCTGCAGTTCCATTCCCGGCAGAGGCTGTTCGCTCAGCGGCTCCCTGATAGCGATGAACCGGTATTCAGGGTTCTTCTTGCTGTAGGCTATCCAGTCTGGTACGAAGTTCACCTCCGCCCACTGTTGACCTGTCTCGACCCAGGTGGCGCCCAGTCTGCGGTGGGGAGCATGCCAGTCTTGTTCGGCAACCTCGGACACCGCGCGCCTGAACTCCGGCGTCACGTTGAGCCCTACCGCAAACTCGATCACTCCGAAGCGCTCGTCTCTGCCCTCGGCGCAGTACCGCAGCAACTCGTGCTGATACCCAGCCGCGTCCGACCGCAGCATCACCTTGTCCACCGCACAAGGCAGATGCTCCAACGCTTCGGTCAACACTCGCAGTTGCTGATAGCCAGCAGGTACGTTGCCGTCCCGAAACTCCGAATGCACTATCAACTCAGCCTCGGCCCAGTAGGTCGTCAGAGGCTGATACGCCTTGTACTTCTTGTAGCTGTAGAGCGCCTGCTGCTTGTGCGTCTCCACCAGCGTGGCGTCCATGTCCAACGTGGCTTGAGCGCAGGGCGAACGGCTCCGTACGAAGCTCACCATATCGGCGTTCACCTTATGCAGACCCCCCAGCGCTTCGTTGGGTGAAGGTATGAACGCTCTGTGAGCTTCCCGACTAGACTCCTCGCCCGCCTCGTGGAATCTCTCCAGGTACCGGAACACCGCCGACTCCGATGGCATGCTCCGCCGACGCTCTACACGCCATCGCTCTTCCAACGCTCTACGCTCTCGACGACCCATCCCATAGCTCTCGACTTCCCGAAGCACCCTGCACAACCCCGCGTCCTTCTCCAAAACATCCAGATCAACCACTGACTCACCGCCTGCCAGGTTCAGCAGTATCAGCGAGCTGACCACTTGGCTGTCCGTCCAGCCCTGACCACACTCCCGCAGTCCCACGTGGCGCTCTACCGACGACCTCAAACCTGCTGCGTGCATCAACTCCAAGTACGTCATCATGCCCGCCATCGCCGTCATGCCCGGCGAGCTCTTCTCCTGCTCGTACTGGAACGGCAGAACCCCTTGCTTCATAATAGGTGCACCTCGTTGGTGATCGTTTCTCTCTTCCAAGAAACATCTTAGCCCCCTTCACGGCGGGCTCCAACGAGGTCTTCCTCTTCTCTAGGTGGGGAATCTGGGGCGATGGTGATCCTTGACACGACGCTGTTTGGCAAGGGCGGCCTTGATGGCGTCTCCTGCCGGATTGTAGTCGACGTGCTCCAGGGCAACGGCCCGGTCCATGACGGCGCGGACGCGCTGTCGGACACGCCGTGCGGTTTCCGGCTTGGAGGTCCAGATGGGGGAGAGCACGTCTACCACCTGCCTGCGGGTGATTTCGTTCACCTTCAAGGCTCCAAGAATCGGAAAGGCGTAGGTCTCAAGAGTCGAGAGCCACTGCGCCCTGTGCTTGGTATTCCTCCAGGAGTGACGGTTCTCGGCAATGTGCTTGCGTGCCAGTTCCTCGAAGGTGGGCATTTCCGCAAGCAACGTCTCTTCCTGCTTCCCCGCCAGAGGGTTGCCGCCGGACTTCGCCAGGAAGCGATTCTCCCGAGCCTTCTGTCGGGCCTGAGCCAGCGACACCGCAGGATAGGGGCCCAGTCCCAGATCGGTGCGCCTTCCTTCGATGGTGAGCCTCTGCACCCAGGACTTTCTTCCTTTGGGCCAGACCATCAGGTATAGGGTCTCTCCAGCGAAGTGTCTTCCCGGAGTCTTCACATTGCGGACCGCCACAGCAGATTCCACGCGCTTGGGCATTTACGTCTCCCACGAAGCATCCCACGCAAATGTAGTGGATGACACAAGACTTGAGGGGACTTCTCCAGACCCCAATACAACATGGCCAAGGGCGTATTTATAGCTGGAGAAGGGAAACTTCAAGGCCCACTTAGACCGAGGTGGACGATGTGGGACAGTGGTGTATGGCGGAGAGGGTGGGATTCGAACCCACGATGAGATTGCTCCCATACCGGTTTTCGAGACCGGCGCCTTAAACCGCTCGGCCACCTCTCCCTGGGGGGCATGCTGCCCGCATGCCTTGGGAAGATCATAGCAAGGGGTACTGTCTCCGGCAACGCCGTGTACCCAGTCCTGCGAACGGGGACGCAGTCTTGTAGCCCCTAGCCTCGCGCTATACAATGCGCGGCACCCCCGCCGCTGAGGGCAAGATGGAACTGGGAGACGTTCTGGTCTCCGAGAAGGACATAGCGCGTGCGGTCGAGGAGATCGCATCCAAGATAGGCGAGGACTACGCTCTCTCGGATCTCGTCTTGGTGGGCGCGATGGATGGGGCGGTCTGTTTTCTCGCCGACCTGATGCGGGCGTTCGGGGCGCCGCTGGACGTGACAACGGTGCGGATGCGGAGGTATGAGGGAACCGAGGGGGGCGAGGTAACGGTGAGCTGGCTACCCCTGCGTGAACGGATTGAGGGTCGAGAGGTCCTCATAGTGGAGGGTGTAGTCGATACCGGGGCCACATGCGCGCTGCTAGCAGAGAGGCTGTCGGACCTTGGAGCGGTGTCCGTCAACGTATGCGCGCTGCTGGACAAACCCTCGCGCCGCGCCCATGAGGTCGAGACGGCTTACTTTGGGTTCGCCGTGCCGGACGTCTTCGTAGTGGGTTACGGGCTGGACTACAACGGCGCGTATCGGAACCTGCGGGACGTCTACGTGCTGCAAGAGGAAAGAAGCACATTGAACCCAGGTCGCTAGCAACGAGCCCGTCGGACTACAGGCGCTCAGCACCACAGCAAGAGGGAGCAAGTATGCGTTTCACCGGCACGTTCATCATCGTCCTAACGCTGTTCGTTGCCGTGTTGATTACCTCGAACATCATTGCGGTGAAGCCCATTGAGCTACTCACGCTCCCGTTCGAGTTCCTGGGCAGCTCCTCGGTAGTCCTGCCCGCCTCGATAATCATCTTCCCCATCAGCTACATCGTCGGCGACGTGCTGACCGAGGTCTACGGCTTCCGGGTCGCCCGGGGAGTTATCTGGCTGGGCTTCGGGGCGAACCTCGTGGTTGTCATCGCCCTCTGGCTCGCCGGCATAATTCCCGCCGCCGGCTTCTGGGAAGACCAGGACGCCTACGACACCGTCCTCGGCCAGGTGCCTTGGATACTGGTGGCCTCCTTTATCGCATACCTGATAGGCGAGTTCTCCAACTCCACAGTGTTGGCCCTGCTGAAGTACCGGATGCAGGGACGGTTGTTGTTCGTCCGCACCATAGGCTCTACCGTTGTGGGCCAAGGGTTCGACTCCTTCATCTTCATATATATCGCTTTTGGTGTGGGCAACGACTGGAGCGCAGCGGGTCTGCTGAGCGCTGCGCTGGCCCAATGGATTACAAAGATAGTGTACGAGACTGTGGCCACGCCCCTTACCTACGCTGTCGTCGGCTATATGAAGCGGGTAGAAAAGATGGACGTCACGGACGTGCCTCGCTCTCTCAATCCGTTAGGGATATTTGCCTAGACTAGCAGGCTACGGAAGAACTCTTCCAAATCTTCATCTGGGCTCTTCCCTGTTCCCAGGGAAGAGCGGAATTAAGCCCGAATCCACCGAAAGACGACTTTGGGGACAGTCCTTGAAGAAGCCAGAGGGTGCTCCTCTGAATCTGGGAGAATGGTTTTGAAACAGAAAACCGCCCGGAAACAAGGAGCACCCAGTAGATGCTGCCACAGAATAATCCCGACCGTATCCGCGTCGTCTTTGACGACCACCGCCTGGTGGCCAATGCCGGCCTGCTCCTGCCGGCCACCCTTGCACAGCACCTGGGCCTGCGGGAACTCGTCGACCATCACCTCGACCTAGGCTGCGCATCGGGGCGGGCGAACACGGGGGACAAACTGCTGACGCTGGTCGCTTCCGCGCTGGCGGGCGGCGACTTCATCGACGACGCCGATGCGCTGCGTGCTGGTGGGACGGTCGGTGTTCTCGGCTGCGTGGTCAAGGCGCCATCCACCCTGGGCACCTTCCTGCGCAGCTTCCGGTGGGGGCATGTCCGTCAACTCGACCGGGTGAGCCGCCAGTTGCTGGCACGCGCATGGGCCGCTGGGGCCGGACCCGGCGACTCGCCCCTGACCATCGACCTGGACTCCACCATCTGCGAGACCTATGGACTGGACAAAGAAGGGGCGCGACACCACAACTACACCGGCGTGCGGGGCTATCACCCACTGCTGGCCATCGCCGCCGGAACCGGCGATGTGCTGATGTCCCGGCTGCGCGAGGGCCGTGCCAACACCGCTCGCGGCGCTGCCCACTTCCTGCGTGAAACGGTGGGGCGGGTGCGCTACGGTAGGGCCAGCGGCCAACTCACGGTGCGCGCCGACAGCGGCTTCTACGCCCACGCTCTCGTCGCCGTCTGCCGCGAGATGAGTGTCCGCTTCTCCATCACCATCCGCCAGCACAAAGGCCTGCGGGAGTTGATTGAGGCGATCCCCGAGCAGGACTGGACGCCGATTCCCTACTGGATGGACGGCGCCGCCGATGTGGCCGAGACCACCTATACCCCCTTCCAGAGTGAACCCGACGCCGCGCCGGTGCGGCTCATCGTCCGGCGGGTGAAGCCCACGCCCGGTTCCCAGTTGGCCCTCTTCGCCACCTACAGCTATCACGGCTTCATCACCGACCGGGACGGGGAAACCCTGGAACTGGAGGCCGATCATCGCCGCCACGCCGAGATCGAGAACGCCATTCGAGACCTGAAACACGGCGTCGGACTCAACCATCTCCCCTCGGGGCGCTTCGCCGCCAACGGCGCCTGGCTGGCGGTGCAGGTGATGGCACACAACCTCGCCCGCTGGACAGCGCGCATCGGTCTGGCCGAACGGACCGTGACCACCAAGACCCTCAGGCGGCGGGTCTTCGCTCTGGTGGGACGGATCACCCGCTCGGCGCGCCGCCTTACCCTGCATCTTCCCCAGCATTGGACTTGGGAAACCCAGTTCACTCGCGCCATGGCCCGGCTGCGAGCCATTCCACTCCCCGCCTGAACTGCCAGCCTGCAACTGACCCAACTTCCCTGAAAACTCGTGCCACCCCGGTCCCGCGAGAGTTCCCTGCTGCGTATTCTCTCGCCATCCCGCGCATCGCAGCTCCCGCAGAGGGCCATAGGGGCGCAAGGCGGCGACTGAAGACCGTTCGCCGACCTCCAATCTACCCCAATGAGCCCAGCCATCTCCCCTGTAGCTCCCTCACCCACCCTGCCGCTGTCCTCACGCCGTCCATCGGTGTCCTTCGGTGGATTCGGGTTAAGTCTGAGGGACACCCTCAGACTCCCGGCAAAGGGGCTTCGCCCCTCTGCACCCCCCGTTTTCAGCAGCCTGCTAGAGTCCCTCGCAGAAGGCCGGCTTGACTTGGCGGCGGGTGCGATGCGGTCATCCGAGGCCTGATCGCCGCTGGAGCTTGCGGCGAAACGGCCGGCTCCGCGAGTCTCCCGAATGCCTGCAAGGCTCGATACGTCAGGGGAAGCCGACCCTCGTATATATAATTGTAGACATGTCTCATCCCCACTCGCCGAGGGTTCCCGGTATGAAGGCCAAGATCAGAACCCTGGTCCCCTTAGCCATAAGCATATGCCTTGCGCTGCTGACGGCCAACGCCTGCCAGACCGAGTCTGAGCCATCCAACTCGACCCTTGAGGTGACGTCCGGCCGGGACCCCAACGCGTACGTGAGTGGCTCCGTCACCTACCGGGAGCGGCTGGCCCTTACTCCCGATGCGACCCTGGTTGTCGAGCTACGAGACGTTTCCTACGCCGACGCCCCCGCTCTGCTCATCGCTCGCCAGACCATCTCCGAGCCCGGCCAAGTCCCCATCGCATTCAAGGTTGGATACAACCGCGAAGACCTAGACTCGCGGAGCATATACTCGATAAGCGCCAAAGTCGTCGAGTCCGACGGCCGTCTCGCATTTATCAACGATACGGCGTACGAGGTAATCACCCGAGGCAATCCAGACAGGGTGGACATGCTCCTAGTGTTGGTGCAGCCTCCGCCCGACTCAGTGGGTGACGGCGATACCACCTCCGACTGGCGGACCTGGGTAGAGGCGCCGGTACAGGTGGTGTGGGCCAACCTGATACCCAACGAGCGGGAACACTTCCTGCGGGTTGCCTACTACCAGTCCACCGTGGAGGGCTGCGCCCGCCCCGGCAACCAGGAACTGCAGGTGGACGGCTACGACATCATCGTGCGCGTCACGCTGATGCAGCCTCCATCCACCCCGTGGGCAATTCCCTGCCACGAGCAGGTGGTGGAGCTGGACACGGTAGAGCCCATTGGAGCGCCTCTCGAACTCGGGCAGACCTACCGGGTGATAGTCAACGATCGGGAGATCACCACTTTCAGCCTACCGCGCGAAGGTCTTCGAGACACTTCCATTGCCGAGTCGCCCATCGAGAGCGCGGAGGTAGTTGTCCTGGAGAGTCTTCCGCCCCAGTACCAACTGCGCGTCGTTTCCGGGATGCCCACGGGGAGTAGCTGCTCCCAGTTCAACGGCTACGAAGTCCGGCGAACAGAATCGAACAGGATAGACGTAGCTATCACTCACCACAAGGTCGCAGATCCGTTTGTCGCGTGTACCGCTGACTACCCAGTGGTAGAAACCATTGTGCCCCTGGGCTCCGATTTCGAGCCGGGGGTGGAGTACACAGTTAACCTAAACTCGGACACCACCAGATCGTTTGTGGCCGATTAGCGGGGACACCGCATCTCGGGCACCTCTGATACTGAAGGCTTCATGCTCAGCGGAAGCCCCGCGGCCATGATGTACACGTCGTCTGCCTCCGCAGCTACCGTCTGGTTCACACGTCCAAGCTCGTCGGCATAGGCGCGGCCTAGCTCTGTTGCCGGCACTACGCCGAGCCCCACCTCGTTGCTGACGACGATCCAGGAGGCATTGCCGTTACGGTACAGGTCCAGCAGCCTTCGCGTCCCGGGAAGAATTTCCTTGCGGGTAGACCCTGGATCCCGGCCTCTCAACAGCAGGTTGCTGACCCAGAGCGTCAGGCAGTCAAGCAGTACCGTGTCGTAGCGATGCAGCAGTGGTCTCAGCGCGCCCACTAGGTCGATGGGCTCTTCGAGGGTGTCCCAGTTCCGCCGGCCTATGCTCTCTGTGAGCCTCGATGCGATCCTGCATCTCCCGGTCGCCTGCCTCCGCAGTGGCCAGGAAGAGGACCCGTTCGCCGCTCGCCGCCAGTCGTTGCGCATAGCTGCTCTTTCCGGCTCGGACACCCCCTAGAACCAGCGTCAGCCGCCTGCCCATGCGCTCCTCTCACTGACCACGCGCATCTACCAAATCGGAGACTGGTATAGCTCGGGAATGAAGCCGAACGCCGCGATGCCCAAAAGCAGTACGCTCACTTCCGCTACCTCGTTCACTGCGCCGTACGTGTCGCCCGTCATTCCCTCAAGCATTCCGGCAATCCACCGGCCCAGGCCCAGGGACACGGCGATAGCCGCACTCAACAAGATCAGACCGGCGGCTCCAAGGAACAGACAGCCTGCTGCCATGGCAGTAGCGAGCCCGAACACGACCTGCCATCGGTTGGTCCCGGACTGAAAGGCAGTGCCTACGCCCTTCTCCCTGACGTAGATGAACGCGGCCATCGTCGACAACATCCCGAAGCGCGAAAGGCACGGGAACGCTGTCAGGAGACCTGCGCGCACTTCGCTGGGGATGCCTGCCAAGAGCGTCCATTTCATGAGCAGCAAGGCTGCGCCGCCAACTACGGCGAACGCGCCCACATGTGTGTCGTGGAGAATCTCCAGCCGCCTTGATGGAGAGTACCCGCCAAACAGCCCGTCGCAGGCATCCAGGAACCCTTCCGTATGTATCGCCCGCGTCAGCACCAACAGCGCCGCCACAAGAAGGGCGCCAGCCACATGCGGCGGCAGAGCCTGTCTCGCAACGAAGTCCAGTCCTGCAAGAATACCCCCCAGGCCCAGGCCGACCAGGGGAAAGTAGGCCCGCGCCGGGCCCATCTGAGCCGCGCCGCCGGGCGCAAGTGGAAAGACCGTCAAGAAGCCAATGGCGAGACGCAGGGCCCTCAACGACATCACCCACCTGCATCTTCCGTTTCCCTGTCGGAAACCCCAGCCTCGGCAAAGGTCGCCATCTCGGTAAGGCACACGGCCGCTGCTTCGACCAGGCCCATTGCCAGCACCGCGCCCGTACCCTCACCCAGTCTCATGCCCAAGTCCAGTAGCGGGCGCAGTCCCAAGTGGAAAAGCACGATGCGATGCCCCGCTTCGGAAGACCGGTGAGCGGCGACAACATAGTCTCTGACGGTGGGGCATAGCCTGTGCGCGATCAGTCCGCCGGCGGCGGAGATGAAGCCATCCATCACCACAACCCGACGGGCTAGAGAGCCTCCGAGCACCACGCCGGCCAGCACCCCTATCTCGAACCCACCTACCTTGGCGAGCACGTCCAGACCGTCGTTTGGATCGGGTTGGTTCACCTGCAGGGCGCGCTCTACAACCGCAATCTTGTGCGCCATCTCGCGGTCGTTTCGCCCTGTCCCCTGCCCGGTCGTCTCACTTGGCGGTCTGCGAGTCAGGGCCGCGGCTATGGCGCTCGACGCCGTGGTGTTGCCTATACCCATGTCGCCGGTGCCTATGATGTCAGCCCCACTCTCCGCAGCCTCCAACGCAATGTTGATTCCAGCCATCACGCACACCTCGGCCTGCTCCCTAGTCATGGCAGGACCCTTGGCAATGTCGGCTGTGCCGCGCCCCACGCCGACTACTCACAGGTCAGGGTGGGGAGGCAGCGGCGTGGCTACACCGGCATCGACGATCACGAGGTCCACGCCCGCCCTCCGCGACATGGCGTTGATAGCCGCACCGCCCGCAAGGAAGTTCAGCACCATCTGGGCCGTGACTTCCTGCGGATAGCCAGTGACTCCTTGCGCGACCACGCCGTGGTCGGCAGCGGCCACAACAATCGTCTTGCCCCGCGGCTCTGGCCGCTCGGTCCCGAATATCCCGGACAGTTGCACAGACAGCTCTTCCAAGCGGCCCAAGCTGCCCGGCGGCTTGGTCAGACGACTCTGCCGAAGCTCGGCTGCCCGCCTCGCCTGCGGATCGGCCGGGCCAATGCGCCCTATCACGTCGTCGAGAGTCACCTCTAGAACTCTATTCCCTGCTGGGCCTTGATGCCTTTCTCCTCGTAGGGGTGCTTGATCATCCTCATCTCGGTGACGAGATCAGCGCAGTCGATCAGATCCCGGGGAGCATATCGGCCCGTGATGATTACGTGCAGCGTGTCGCGCCTGCGCTTCAGCGTGTCCACGACGTCGGTAACGGGGACCCAGCCGTAGTGCATGGCGTAAGTGAACTCATCCAGTACGATGATGTCCTCTTCTCCGGTCAGGATCGCGTCCTTGCAGCGCTCCCACTGCTCCACTGCGAGGGCCGCCGTTCTGTCCATGTCTTTCGAGAGCCATGTAAAGCCATCGCCCAGGGCCTCGATCGGAATGTCGAGCCTGCTGGCCGCCCGATGCTCTCCGAATCGGGCTCCCGTGTTCTTGATGAACTGGAACATCCTGATGCGAAAGTCCCGACCCCAGGCACGGAAGATCACCCCCAGCGCGGCGGTCGTTTTGCCCTTGCCCTCGCCGGTATTGACGATGACCAGGCCGTGCCGAACGCGACGGCGTTTGACCAACCTGTCAGGTTTTTCTTCAGCATCGCGTTCGTTCACGAGTCACCTCCCAGACGCCCCGGCCGCCTCGTTTTCCCAGGAACTGCAACCCTTCCCGACAAGTTCGTCGACGATGTTTTGCCGTTCGAGGGACGCTCGTCCGCCGGGCCAACCAGACTTATCGCCAGCGAACCGGTTATCGGGTCACGGTACACCGCGGACCTCACGCCGAAGGCGGACTCCATTGTCTCCGGAGTCAAGACCTCCTCGGGGGACCCTTCCGCCAGCACCTGCCCGCCGCTCAGCAACACCAGCCGGTCACAATAACGCGCCGCCATGTTCAGGTCGTGGATGGCCGCAACGGCCGTCAGACCGTCGTCGACGAGCCGCCTCACGAGGTCGAGCACCTTGAGCTGGTGAAGTACATCCAAGTTGGCCGTAGGCTCGTCCAGCAGGAGCACACGGGGCTGCTGCGCCAGGGCGCGGGACACGAACACGCGCTGGCGCTCACCCCCGGACAGGGTATCGAGTGTCCTGTCGGCGAACTGCTCGGTCTCGGTCAGCCGCATCGCTTCCCTGGCGATGCGGTCGTCCTCCCTACCCTCTATCTGGAAGCGCCCCAAGTGAGGATACCTACCCATGAGCACGAGCTCGATGGACGTAAAGCTGTGTGTGTAAGGAGCTATCTGCGGGACGAGCGCGAGGCCCGCAGCGATATCCGTGGACGATAGGGACCTGAGGTCCGCGCCCTCCAGCCGGACCGTACCCTCCTGATAGCCCAGAATGCCCGATATGGCCCTGAGGAGTGTGGACTTTCCTGCGCCATTCGGGCCTATCAGCCCAAGGAACTCACCTCGATCAGCCTGCAGGTCCACACCGTCGAGCAGTGTCTGCGCCTGAATCTTATAGGAGAGGTCCTGCGCGCTGATCGTCTGGGGTCTGTTGCCGTTCATCTTCTGCTACTCTGCAAGGCTGAAGGGAGTCGTCATGGGCTCTGGGAAGTCATCCGGCCACAGCATCCTGGCGAGGTCCTCCGCTCCTCGGATGTTCCAGTAGGAAAGCGTGGTGAAATGCTTGCCCTTTACCACATGTACCCGGTTATTCTTGATAGCCGGAATCTCGGCGAGCGCCTCGTTGGCAAGCAGGCTCTGACGGAACTCCTCCGCGCCGAACTCGGCCGGTTGGGGAATTACGATAACCTCCGGGTTCATCGCGATGACCCCTTCGAGGCTGGTGGTCTGGTTTTCTTCGACGCCCGCCTCCTCGGCCACGTTGATGCCGCCGGCCGCTGTGATTACGCCACCCTCCGTCGAGTTGCCGCCCGCGACCCACAGTTGGTCCGAGTACTGCGTCAGCGCGAGCACCCGGGGACGAGGCCCCGCCACGCCGGTCACAGCGACGAGGGAGTCGTACCGGTCGCGTACCTCAGCCGCGAACTCGATGGCGCGGTCCTCCTCTCCATAGATATAACCCATGAACAGGATGCTGCTAATCCTCGCCTCGGGATCGTGCTTCAGCTCCGTCTGAACAACCGGGATTCCCGTCTTCGACAGGGCGGCGATTGCCTCCGCCGGGAAAAAGGGGCTTGTGACAATAACGTCCGGCGCCCTGGCGATGATCGTCTCAGGGTCACGTGAGATCTCTGCTATGTCCTGGACCAGCGAGGCGACATTGGAGTAGGTCGCGTTCTTCGTAGCACTCCCTACCCCTACCAGCCGGTCTAAGGGCACCAATGCCAGGGTCATTTCGTCGTGTCCGACGGACGCGGTAATGATGCGTCGCGGCTTGAAAGGGATGCTCACAACCCCGTTCAGCCCCTCTACCTCGCGGGGCCAGCCGAAGTTGGCATGGTCGACGATCCCGCGGACGCCGTCGAGCGCCTCTACCTCAGACTCAGGTGTCGGTGCAGGCTGGGGCGCTGTAGTGGGCGCCACGGTCGGCACCGCAGTGGGCGTCTCTCTTTCCGGCGAGCATGCCGCCAACGCTAATGCAAGGAGGACGAGCAGGGGAACGATGAAGTTACCAAGTTTCCGGACGGACATTCTGACTCCTTTCAGTGGCTGCGTCTCACAATGTGTAGATCTGACGTTTGTTCCTGATTAACAAGAGAATGAAGAACGGCGCGCCGACGAACGCGGTAAGAACACCGACTCGAAACTCGGCGGGCTGAATGATTGTCCTGGCCACCGTATCGGCGACGATTACGAAGACAGCGCCCCCAAGGGCGCTCATCGGGACCAGTACGCGATGGTCCGGCCCCAGCATCAGCCGGAGTATGTGCGGAGTGACGAGGCCGACGAAGGCGATGGTCCCGCTCACCGCCACGGCGGCCCCGGTCGCCAGTGCCGCCGCCGCCAGGAGGATGACACGTGTGTGGCCCACCCTGACGCCCATGGAGCGGGCCTCGTCGTCGCCCAGCATCAGCAGGTTCAGATCACGCGCCATCAATAGAATCACGGCTGCGGCCCCGACGATCAGCGGGGAGGAAATCTGGACATGCTCCCAGGAGCGGGAGTCCAGTCCCCCGGCGAGCCAGAACAGGATCTCTCTAAGCGCGTCGTTACCGGGCAAGACTATGATGATTGCGGAGACGACGGCGCCGAGAAAGGCATTGACCGCTACCCCTGCGAGTAGGAGTGTAGCCATGGAGAAGCGCCCGCCAACCGCTGCGATGCCATAGACCAGGAAAGTGGCCGCGACCGCGCCCATGAATGCGAATGCCGGGAGGGCGAGGAAGAAGAGGCCTGTCATTCCCGTGGCGATGGCCACGACGGCGCCCACGGCGCCGCCCGCTGAGACGCCGATTATTCCTGGGTCTGCCATCGGATTGCGGAACAGCCCCTGCATAGTCGCCCCGGCGACCCCCAGGGCTACGCCAACCGAGGCTCCCACAACGATCCTGGGGAGCCGGATCTGCTCGATGACCAACTGCTCGGTGCGGCCGAAGCCGGCGGCGTCGAGTCCGAAGAACGACAGAACGATGGAAGCGACGTGGCTGGCAGGTATGTTGACCGGTCCCAGGCTCAGTGAGACCAGGGCTGTTGCCAGGATCAGCAGGAAGAGGATGGAAGAGCCGACCATGAGCCGGGCGGTGACGCCCGATTGGCGGTAGCTCCGCAGAGTGGCGATGCCTACAGCCCGCAACGAAAATGACCTCCGGCGGCTCTCCGCTGGAGGTCATTTTCGCTCTGCCCGGGAATCTTACCCGACGGCCGAGGGACCCTCTCTAGTACGGAGAGCGGTCACCTTCCGTTCAGGCAGGTCTCCTGGCTTGCGGGTGGAACCTTGTCCCGCCGGGCCCTTCCCATCGGTTATCCGACAGTGGGTTCCGGCTCCAAACCCCGCTTACAGTGGCGCTACCGCGGCGGACTCGCACCGCCTTCCCTATTCTCCCTAGGTGGGCACCTGAACGGGCAGTGGTTGTATGTTAGTGCTGGGGGGCATGATATTGACCCATTGAAGGACTGTCAAGAACGGTCCTTGCACGTGCAGCGGAGCACGCTCCCCTGCGCAGAATTGACCGGGATGGCCGCTGGACGTATCCTACCAACCGCCGCCTACCGCGGCCGGAGACACTCCATGAAAATCACCGACGTCTCGACGACGCTACTGCACTACCCTGACGTGCCCGGCTACCAGGACGCCACTATGGCGAAGCCCGCACCCGGCCGAAGCTCGATATTTGCGCACATCAAGACCGACGAGGGCTTCGAGGGTCTCGGCGTTGGGCAGGCCTCGCCGGGGGTACGCGACGTAATCGACTCGGCGTTGCGCCATATCCTCATCGGTCAGGACCCGATGAACATTGAGAAGCTCTGGAGCGACATGTTCTGGGCCGTACGCGGTTACGGTCGCAGAGGGGTGGCATTCTTAGCCGTCTCCGCCGTCGACATTGGACTCTGGGACCTGAAGGCCAAAGCCCTCGGCATGCCCCTATACAAGCTCCTTGGGCCGTACAGGGAGGCAGTGCCTGTATACGGCAGCGGGGGATGGACAAACTACACCGTCGGGGAGCTTGTCGCCGAGATGGAGGGTTACGTCGAACAGGGTATCCCACGCGTAAAGATGAAGGTCGGCAAGGACTTCGGAAACGCCGAGCGCGAGGACGTCGAAAGGGTCGCCGCGGTGAGATCCGCCGTGGGCCACGACGTAGCACTGTACATAGACGCCAACAACGGCTACTACACCAAGCAGGCCATCTACATGGCCCGGGAGTTCGAGGAGTACCAGGTCGGCTGGTACGAGGAGCCGGTGCTGGCCGACGACATACCGGGGCTCGCCGAGATACGCCGCGCGACCACCATCCCGGTAGCCAGTGGAGAAATGGAATACACGAAGTACGGCTTCAGAGACCTGATAACCGGCGGCGGCGCCGACATCGTACAGCCGGACGTCGTGAGGGTCGGGGGGGTGACCGAGTGGATGAAGGTCGCCCACATGGCCGAGGCGTTCAATCTGCAGGTCGCGCCTCACATGGCCCAGCTCGTGCACATGCACGTCTGCTGCGCCATCCCCAACCTGAAGGCCATGGAGTACGCGAACATGTACCTCGCCGCCGACGAAGTCTGGTACACCGAGTTCCCAACCCAGAAGGACGGGTTCCTGACCCCCTATCACGACAAGCCCGGCCTCGGCCTCGAGCTCGACCCGTACTCGGTCGAGAAGTGGTCGGTATGAGCTAATGGGTATCCGGCTTGAATAGAAAGCTGAGGTGCGGTTATATTGTTCCATCACTCGCATAGGAAGACGCGATGAACGACTCATACGCCGACCTCCCGGTAATAGTGAGTACCGATTGGGTAGCCAACCACCTAACGGACCCGTCCGTGGTCATCGTGGAGGTCAACACCGATCTAGACAGCACATATCGTCGCGGCCACGTGCCGAGGGCTTTGGGATGGGGCCTCCACACGGACTTGGAGGACCAGGTGCGCAGGGACGTGCCGGGCGTGCGCCAGATGAGCGAGTTGCTGAGCAGGTCGGGCATCGGCAAGGGCTCCACGGTGGTCCTGTACGGAGACGGGAACAACCGGTCCGCCACATGGGGGTTCTGGGTGCTCAAGTACTACAGGCATCCCGACGTACGCATCATGGACGGCGGGCGCATGAAGTGGCTCCTGGAAGGGAGGCCGCTGTCCAAGGTGGAGCGAATAGTCAGTCCCGTAGACTACCCGATCCCCGCGCCGGACAAGTCGCTGCGAGCCATGAAGGACTACGTCGTCGAGAGCCACCGGCGGCCCGGCGTAAAGCTTCTGGACACCAGGACCGTAGAGGAGTACACCGGGGACCTGACCTCGGCGCCGGGTACGCCTCAGCCAGACATATACCGCAAGGGACGCATACCGGGAGCGGTGCACGTCCCCTGGGACGACGGGGCGACCGAAGATGGGACGTTCAAGTCCGCTGCCGAACTGTCCGCGCTCTACGCCGGCCAGGGCTTGGAGCAGTCCGACGAGATAATCCCCTACTGCCGCCTGGGAGTCAGGGCGTCCTACAGTTGGTTTGTATTGAAGTACCTGCTCGGGTTCCAGCGGGTTAAGAACTACGATGGGTCGTGGACGGAGTGGGGCAACTCAGCCGGAGTTCCCATAGAGACAGGGCCCGGGCCTCGCGGATGAGGTTCCACTCCTTGCGCCGCGCCTGCCGCCCGTGTGTGCTCAAGGAGCGTCGGCCACGCAAGCTCGCACGGCTTGGGGGGGCCAACATGAACACGGCTGGTTGCAATGACCTATAGCGCCGTGCAGACAAGGCGGAGGGCGCTCGCGGCAACTGCGCCCGATGAGGTGCTGGCGGAACTGGGAATCGATGCGGCCCTGGTCTCGTCGCTCGCGGACGCCGAGTCCATCGACCCCAAGTCCAGCCTCGTGCTGATCGAGCCGGGCTCAATGTCAGGGCAGACGCTCCGGGCGTGCCTCGACCTGTGTTCGCGTATCAAGGCCCCCGTGCTGTTGGTGCTGAACGCGGACCGGCTCGGAGATGCTGCGGATGCCGGAGGAGTAGACGACTTCATCGTCAGCCCATTCTCCCGGGAAGAGCTGGAGCTCAGAGCGCGACGCCTCGTCGAGGACGCCGTCGACGGCACGGGGGAAGACGTCGTCAAGGTAGGCGACCTGGTCATAAACCCGGCCAACTACGAGGTGTCAGTGTCGGGCCGGCGCGTCGACTTGAGATACAAAGAGTACGAGTTGTTGCTGCTAATGGCCAGCAATCCCGGACGCGTCTACAGCCGGGAGGCCCTGCTCAAGCAGGTATGGGGTTACGAGTACCTCGGCGGCACGCGCACGGTCGACGTACACGTACGCCGTCTCCGCAGCAAGATCGAGGACGCAGACCGTTCGTACATCGAGACGATCTGGAACGTCGGGTACCGCATCAGGGAGAGCGCGGAGTCCTAAGACAGCGAAGCCGTCTCCTGCCTCGGAGAAAGCGGCAGGAGACCGATTGTTAGGAGGAAGAAATGGCGAACGAGCGAGTTGCTTACGTAAACGGGAACATCGTGCCGGAGAGCGAGGCGAAGGTATCGATCAACGACGTCGGCTTCCTGTACGGCGACGCGGCGTTCGACATGACCAGGACCTTCGGCCACCGCATATTCAAGCTCGACGAGCACCTGGACAGGTTCTTCAGCTCCCTGAAGTACATGCGCATGGATCCCGGCATCGATAAGCAGGAGTTCGTACGCATCACGATGGAGGTCCTGCAGGCCAACCTGCCTCTGCTGGACGACGATGACGACTACTGGATAGCGCAAAGGGTCTCCAGGGGTGTCCGCGGCGACCCCGATAGCGGCCCGACCATCGTCGTGGAGTGCTACCCGCTCCCATTCAAGGAGCGGGCCCGCTACTACAGGGACGGCCTGACTGTCGTGGTGCCCTCCATACGCAGGACTCCCCCGGAGGCGATGAGCCCCAGGGCGAAGATGCACAACTACATCAACGTGATCCTCGCCGACCTGGAGGTCAAAGCCCAAAACCCGGACGCTCACGCCGTTCTGCTCGACACCAACGGCAATCTCTGCGAGGGCATGGGGAGCAACATATTCATCGTCAAGGACGGCGCGTTGATCACGCCCAAAAGCCAGTTCGTCCTCGGAGGCATCAGCCGCGAGACCACCCTCGAGCTGGCCCACGAGCTTGACATCTCCGTGGAGGAGGCGGACATCGACGTCTTCGACGCCTACACCGCGGACGAGGCGTTCGTAACCTCCACGAGCTTCTGCATCTGCGCCGTCGCGACCATAAACGGAGCCCCGATTGGCGACGGCAGCGTCCCCGGCCCGGTCACCGACCGCCTGCAGTCCGCCTACAGCGGCCTCGTCGGCATGGACATCGTGGGGCAGTACCTGGGCCGGCTGGAGTAGAATTCAAGGCATAGGGGCTATCGGCGACCGGCGCTAGGCGGCCCATAGCTAACTCGAAGTATCGCGTGGTACACTTGCGCCTACTCGGCAGTTCGTGGAGAGGTGCTAGAGCGGCCGAATAGGCGCGACTGGAAATCGCGTGTCCCTTAAGCGGGGACCATGGGTTCGAATCCCATCCTCTCCGCCACACCCTATAACCATGATTATTCCTAAATCCATACTGGCCGCCTGTCGAGTCTGAGAGATGGTCCGCCGTGTATCCGCCGCATTCGGACGATCCAACTTACTACGTGTTATCGCCGGGGGCGCAACAGCAGTTGTAGTGGTCGCCGTCGTCGTGAGCCTCTTGCACCCGGGCGTCGGCGCTGTTGTGCCGGAAGGCGGCATGGAGTTCGAGAAGGACACCTTTACATCCAGCGAGCCGGCGGTCTTCTTTATACGGAACGCCGTGCTGCAAACTACGCCACGGTGCCTCGCCTCCTGGATCGAGCTCGCTGCCGCCGCTGGCGAAGCCACCGTCTGGAACCTGATATCCGGCGAGCCAGAGCCCGCAGTACATGAAGTCTCCGGCGATCCTGCTGTTCTCGATTCCGAGTGCGGCTACGACCCGGATGATCCGTCCAGCACCCCGCTGACCGGTCTGGACATGCAGCCATCCGTGGAGGTCTATGTTCCGAGCCTAGACAACTACCTCCCCTACCTGTCAGACGCCTACGATCCCGTAAACGGTACGTTCTCTTTGGCCAACGACGTCAGCGCCAACTCGACGGTGGAGGCGGTCTTCCATCATCACGTCGTGGACGCTTACGCGGTTGCCGACCAGCGTGCCAGGGTCTTTAGCTCCTCCGACCCGGACGGTGAGTGGGTTGGTCTGGACGAAATCGAGGCCGAGGAGGACCAGTCACCCAGCTCGGGGTCAGGCCTGTTCAGAGGCATCGTATCTCTGTCAGACGAGAGCACCTACGCCGGGTCGGGTGACCATAAGGTATTCGTCCAACCGCCGGAAACTCTGACAGTGGAGTTCTACAGCGCAGAAGCTGTCCTAATCGATTCGGCCCGAGCAGTCGTCAGGTTGGGGGAAGGCGAGGTCTGCGACTGCCCGATACGCTGAGCTTGCTTGGCGGTCGTTAACGCGGCGCGGAGGCATGTAGCTCCGTGGAGCTACTCAGGGTTGGGCGGCCCTCCCATATTGCTATGCTAGAATACCGTTCCGTGCCAATGGACGACAACGAGCGTAAGTACTGGGTCGCCTTTACTCGCATCCCTCGCGTGGGGACGGTGCGCGTCCGAGAGATGGAGCGTCACTTCGGCACTCTGTCGAAGGCCTGGGCCGCCGACTCGGAGGAGCTCGGGCGCGCCGGCCTCGACCGGCGCACCGCCCAAAACGTGGTAACGCGCCGCCCTGACATCAATCCGGACGCTGAGTTCGAGAAGCTCGAGGCCCAGCAGGTGCGGGCCCTCACCTGGCACGACCCCGAGTACCCGGCGCCGCTAAAAGAGATCCACGACCCGCCGCCGGTGCTCTACGTCCGCGGGCAACTGTTGCCTGAGGACCAGAGACCGGTTGCCGTCGTCGGTACGCGAAGGGTGACGGCCTACGGACGCCAGGTAGCGCAACAGTTCTCGCACGACATTGCGCAGTCCAAGGTTACGGTCGTGAGCGGACTCGCCTACGGCGTGGACGCGGTCGCGCACAGGGCCGCACTCGAAGCCGGGGGCCGGACCATAGCAGTCATGGCCAGCGGGGCCGACGTCATCTACCCGCGAGATCACGAGAACTTAGCCGAACGCATAACGGAGAACGGCGCGCTCGTATCGGAGCACCCGGTATCGACCAGGCCCAGAGCCGAGAACTTCCCCCGCAGGAACCGGATCATGAGCGGCATCGCGTTGGGAACGGTCGTCGTGGAAGCCAGCGACCGCAGTGGAGCGTTGATAACCGCAAGACACGCCTTGGGAGCAGAACCGTGAGGTTTTTGCGGTGCCTGGCAACGTGTTTTCTCCAAATAGCAGGGGCACCAACAACCTGATCATGCGCTCCGGGGCCAAGCTGGTCTCCGACTTCAAGGACGTACTGGAGGAGCTGAACCTCTCCTGGGTCGGACAGCAGATCGAGATGGAGGCGCTCTTCCCGGCAAATGAAGACGAGTCGAAGATCATAGGCTATCTTTCGAACGAGCCCATACACATCGATGAGATAACGCGGAGCTCCGGTATGGACATATCCACGGTCAGCAGCGTCCTGGCAATGATGGAGCTGCGCGGCATGGTCAGGCAGGCCGGTGGAATGAGCTATATTAGGGAGGGCCGCCCAACCCCCAGGGAAGAGGTGCCGGTGTAACGCAATGGCAAAGAAACTTGTAATAGTAGAATCGCCCGCCAAGGCACGGACCATAGGCCGGTTTCTTGGCAAAGGCTATGAGGCCAAGGCGTCCATGGGCCACGTCAGGGACATCCCCAAGCGCGAGATGGGCGTCGACGTGGAAAGTGGCACCTTCGAGCCGACCTACCGTGTCCTGCCCGACAAGCGCAAAGTGGTTTCAGAGCTCGCCAAGGCTTCTGAGTCGGCGGACCTGGTCTATCTGGCCACCGACCCCGACCGCGAGGGCGAGGCCATCTCCTGGCACCTGATGCATGCTGCAAAGATAGACGTCAAGAAGGTCCGCCGGGTCGTCTTCCACGAGATTACCGACGGCGCCGTCCGAGAGGCGTTCGACAACCCCAGGGACCTCGACCACCATCTCGTCGATGCCCAGCAGGCGCGCCGCGTCATCGATCGGCTGGTCGGGTACGAGTTAAGTCCAGTGCTGTGGAAGAAGGTCCGGCGCGGCCTATCCGCCGGCCGCGTACAGTCCGTAGCCCTGCGACTCATCGTAGACCGCGAGCGGGATGTCCAGGCCTTCGTGCCCCGGGAGTACTGGTCGATCAAGGCCGGCCTCGCCAAGCGGCCTCAGAACGGCCGGCAGACCACCTTTAAGGCCGAGCTGAAGAACCTCAAGGCCAAGAGGGGCGACATCAAGATAGGGAACCAGGAAGAGGCCCAGGCGATAGCTCAGGACCTCGACGGGGCTATGTACCAGGTAGCAAAGGTGACGCAGCGGGAGCGCCGCAGCCGTCCCACAGCCCCATTCATTACGAGCACCCTGCAACAGGAGGCATGGCGAAAGCTCAGGTTCACTGCGCTCAGGACGATGGCGGTGGCGCAGCAGCTCTATGAGGGCATCTCAGTGAGAGACGAGGGCTCCATGGGCCTGATCACCTACATGAGGACAGACTCAACCACCGTTGCCAGCACTGCCCGCGCCGAGGCGAGCGCCTACATCAAGCAGCGGTTCGGCCCCGAGTACGCCCCCAAGTCTCCGCGCGTCTACACCAAGAAGGTCAAGGGAGCACAGGAAGCCCACGAGGCGATCAGGCCGACCTCGATCCTGCGCGAGCCCGAAAAGGTTCGGAGCTCCCTCACCTCGGACCAGGCCAGGCTCTACGATCTTGTCTGGCGCCGGATGCTGGCCAGCCAAATGGCCGACGCAGTCTTCGACGCCACCAGCGTGAGCATCGACTCCGGAAGCGTCCGCTCTGATGCCGTCTACGAGTTCAGGGCTACGGGCTCCGTCCTGAAGTTCCCCGGCTTCCGAGTCCTTTACCTCGAGACGACAGACGAGGCATCCGACAGCGGTAAGGATGAACTCCCCGATCTCCCCAAGCTTGCCAACGACGACCTGCTCGACTGTCTGGAACTGCTGCCCGAACAGCACTTCACCCAGCCGCCTCCTCGCTACACCGAGGCGAGCCTTGTGCGCGCGCTGGAGGAGCAAGGGATCGGGCGCCCCAGCACCTACGCGGCCATAGTCGCGACGGTCTTGAACAGGGACTACGTCCACAAGGACAAGGGCCGGTTCGTACCTTCGAAGCTGGGCACCGCGGTCAGCAACCTCCTCACCGCCAACTTCCCTGACATTATGGACGTGGGGTTCACCGCCCGCGTGGAGGAGGACCTTGACAGCATCGCCAACGGAGAAAAGACTTGGACGCCGGTCATCAGGGACCTGTACGGGCCGTTCAGCAAGTCCGTACAAGAGGCCATCGAGAACGCTCCGA
Source organism: Dehalococcoidia bacterium (assembly GCA_965262055.1). Taxonomy (GTDB): domain Bacteria; phylum Chloroflexota; class Dehalococcoidia; order Lucifugimonadales. Next base: position 2,272,966 of record CBDHEI010000002.1, on the reverse strand, counting down.
GGGTGCCCAGAGACCAGATTGACGAGGAGACCGACGAGGTCTGCGACGAGTGTAGCCGGCCCATGGTGATCAAGTCGGGACGCTTTGGCAGGTTCCTGTCGTGCAGCGGGTTCCCCGACTGCCGCACCTCTCGACCACTGATGGCCCGGATCGGCGTTGACTGCCCCGAATGCGGCAGCGACCTCGTAGAGAGGGAGAGAAAACAGAAGGGCAAAGGGAGCAGGCGATTCTACGGGTGCTCGGGGTATCCGACCTGCACCTTCGCCTCGAACAGAAAGCCCTTGCCGGAGCCGTGCCCTGAGTGCGGCAAAACCCTCGTTGCGGCGGGACGCGCCCGGGCCAAGTGCCTGGGGTGCTCCTACGCCGGCCCAGTCCCGGAGAGCGAGCCCGAGCTGGCCGAAGTCACAGCCTGAGGGAACCGCCGCTCAGAGTATCCTGACCCGGAGTAACCTTGCGCCCCCTCCCGCCTTGGCCGTAGCTTCCAGGACATGGACGAACGCGAGTGGGCCTCGGCAATCGAGAAGTTCTCCACGCACCTGAGCGCGGAGAGGGGTCTGGCCGCGCTCACGGTACGCAACTACACAACGGACCTGACCGCCCTCGCCGAGTACATGCGCACCAAGAGGATCCCTAGGCTCGGGAACCTCGACCGCCTCGCTCTGCGTTCATATCTCGCCTGGCTCGTCCAGCTCGGCTACGCTCGTTCCAGCGTGGTACGAAAGCTCAGCGCGCTCAGGTCCTTCCTCCGGTGGCTGGCCAAGGAGGGACTCATCGAAGGCGATCCCCTTCCCCGGCGGGGGGTTATGAAGCGCGAAAGGCGGCTACCGGACTTCCTCTCTCAGCGCGACTCGGCTCGTCTGGTGGAGGCCCCCGACTCCACCACGCCCGTCGGCCTGCGTGACAGGGCGATCCTCGAGGTCGCCTACGGCTCCGGCCTAAGGGTGAGTGAAGTGCGCGGGCTCGATGTGGCCAGCGTGAATCTCCACACCGGCGAACTGAGGGTCGTCGGTAAAGGCTCCAAGGAGCGCATCGTGATCTTCGGCGATGCTGCCAAGAGCGCCCTGTACGCCTACTTGGGAGAAGCCCGGCCCAAGATGGCAAACCGGACCAGCGGCGCCGCCCTCTTCCTGAACCGCTACGGCGGCAGGCTGACGCAGCGCAGCATTCAGCAAAAGGTGCGGAGGTACGCCGCCAAGGCGGGATTGAGGTCGGGAGTGCACACCCATACCCTGCGCCACTCGTTCGCCACGCATCTGCTGGAAGGCGGGGCCGACCTGCGTGTCGTGCAGGAACTGCTGGGTCACTCCAGCCCCGCGACGACGCAGATATACACTCACGTGACTCAGCGCCAGGCGAGGGGAATCTATATGGCCGCGCACCCCAGGGCCTAGAACCTCACGCGCTGTGAGACCCTCTTGCATCGTGGATGGTAACCTGTCCAGCGCTTGTCCAAAGATTGCTCTGGAGGGAGTCCCGGGCTAGTTCAATGTCTGCCAGGATGTGTTCACTAGCAGCTCCTACATGACTCTCGGCAGTTTTGACCGAGAGTACGAGCCCAGCTCCGATAACAAGCCCGGCCTTGATGCTGGTCCCGCCGACGTCGAGCCCAAGGTACTGAGCCCCTCGCGATTCGGCCACGTCTCACCTCCTGTCGAAAGTGGCGTGCCGCAGCCCAATCTTCCAATCTCAACGAACGGGGGATATGGTCCGGCTAAGTGGTCTATTGTGACCGCTCACCACACGAGATGAAGGGGATAGCGGGCGAACGTAGGTGTGGCTAGAATAGCGTGCCTACGCCACCAATTGCGTTGCGGGGGTGCAACCGAAGAGACGAGGCGCAATCTCAAATGGAACTGCGCCTCCCGCTAGTTAGTCTACCTACGCCTTCCGTCGCCGGCTCGGCTTACGCCAGAAGTAGATGTCCTGACTGTTGCGCTTGACGATCAACTCCTTGCCGGTGTGCTTTGCTGCAGCACCCAGACGCCTTCGCAAGGCCTGGGTCGTCTCCCCTTCGGAGGGCGTCAACTTTCCCGCTTTGGTCCGTCCTATTTGATCAATATAGCATACGTATTCGGCGCGAACTGCCTCCTCCCTGCCGGCTCGTTCACGCTGAGGCACTTCGGTTGTTGGTACCACGTGGAATTTCGGCATGACTCCTCCAAACCCGTAACGAATCAATTCCGACCTATAGCTTATCCTGACAGCGGCGCCAATGCAACATGAACCCCCAGATTCCCCACCTAACATAGTTGGTGTGGCCTTCGTGGATTTACGCCCGTGTTGAGTATCGATTCGGTGGTTCCATATGGTCGGATCGGGCCGTAGGTAGGACCTTGGCCGAAGACTTTGAGGGTATGGGCATCGGAGCCGCACCGATTATGGCTGTCCTCAGGCCGAAGAAGGCATGGCGCAGCCTGGGCGACCTTGCTGAGTCGCCTTCAACCGATGCACAGACAGGACCGCTTATGGTTGGTACGGCTCGGCGGACAGCGCCAATATCCTCTGACGTGCCCTGATCAACAACTCGTATGAGGGATGGCCCCGCGCCAGACGGATGATCAGCTTCCTGGCGTGTCGCATCACCCGGCCCGGAAGGGCGATCAGGGCGAAGCGCACTGCCTTGAGACGCTTGCTCACCCACTGTCCTCCCAACGCCAGCCGCTTCATCGCAGAGCTCAGGTTGAAGGCCAGCACCGCTATGGCCCACCATGCGGCGTTGGCTCCGAACAGCCCCGACGGGAGCCTGCCCGCAGCCAGGTCACTCTTCAGGACGCTGTGGACCTGCTCGCCTTTACCGCATCTCTGCCTGTACCACCGGATCATCTCATCTCCCGGAAGGTCTCGGTTGGTCACCAACCCGGAGACCTTGTGCCAGGCTCCGCCGGCCAGCCTCATCACGGGGAAGGGCAGTTCCAGCTGCAGTTCCATTCCCGGCAGAGGCTGTTCGCTCAGCGGCTCCCTGATAGCGATGAACCGGTATTCAGGGTTCTTCTTGCTGTAGGCTATCCAGTCTGGTTCGAAGTTCACCTCCGCCCACTGTTGACCTGTCTCGACCCAAGTGGCGCCCAGTCTGCGGTGCGGGGCATGCCAGTCTTGTTCGGCAACCTCGGACACCGCGCGCCTGAACTCCGGCGTCACGTTGAGCCCTACCGCAAACTCGATCACTCCGAAGCGCTCGTCTCTGCCCTCGGCGCAGTACCGCAGCAACTCGTGCTGATACCCAGCCGCGTCCGACCGCAGCATCACCTTGTCCACCGCACAAGGCAGATGCTCCAACGCTTCGGTCAACACTCGCAGTTGCTGATAGCCAGCAGGTACGTTGCCGTCCCGAAACTCCGAATGCACTATCAACTCAGCCTCGGCCCAGTAGGTCGTCAGAGGCTGATACGCCTTGTACTTCTTGTAGCTGTAGAGCGCCTGCTGCTTGTGCGTCTCCACCAGCGTGGCGTCCATGTCCAACGTGGCTTGAGCGCAGGGCGAACGGCTCTGTACGAAGCTCACCATATCGGCGTTCACCTTATGCAGACCCCCCAGCGCTTCGTTGGGTGAAGGTATGAACGCTCTGTGAGCTTCCCGACTGGACTCCTCGCCCGCCTCGTGGAATCTCTCCAGGTACCGGAACACCGCCGACTCCGATGGCATGCTCCGCCGACGCTCTACACGCCATCGCTCTTCCAACGCTCTACGCTCTCGACGACCCATCCCATAGCTCTCGACTTCCCGAAGCACCCTGCACAACCCCGCGTCCTTCTCCAAAACATCCAGATCGACCACTGACTCACCGCCTGCCAGGTTCAGCAGTATCAGCGAGCTGACCACTTGGCTGTCCGTCCAGCCCTGACCACACTCCCGCAGTCCCACGTGGCGCTCTACCGACGACCTCAAACCTGCTGCGTGCATCAACTCCAAGTACGTCATCATCCCCGCCATCGCCGTCATGCCCGGCGAGCTCTTCTCCTGCTCGTACTGGAACGGCAGAACCCCTTGCTTCATAATAGGTGCACCTCGTTGGTGATCGTTTCTCTCTTCCAAGAAACATCTTAGCCCCCTTCACGGCGGGCTCCAACGAGGTCTTCTTCTTCTCTAGGTGGGGAATCTGGGAACCGGTCTCATATCCTTCATATGGGAGTGAACCCCGTCCTAATATGCAACAAAAGCAACCCGAATGCATCTATTCATGGCCAGGAGGGATTGGAACACCGCCCCCAACAGCCGAGGCCGTCGACGGGAACATCGCCGAATGGAACACCCTGACACAAGCTTCTGACCCACAACCCAACAGCAAGATAAGGGTTCGCGTCAGTGAAGGGCGCCAGCCTAGAATCCGTCATCCAGACCTACCTCAGCCTGACGTTGACAGGACAAGCCATCCACACCACCACGTGTGCTAACAATACCGAGGCCCGCCCGAATTCTGCCGTTGACGGCGGAAAGCTTACCGCCTATAATCTATGCAAGGTCAAGCCCCCTGGTGATTCAAGCGAGGTGGAACCACCCGTTCCCATCCCGAACACGGCAGTGAAACGCTTCAGCGCTGACGATACTGCACTTGCAAGGGTGTGGGAAAATAGGCCATCGCCAGGGGACTTGCTTATTGCGTCAAGCCGTGTGAGGAAGCCCATCCTTGTAAGGGCCCAGGGCGAGCGCCTTGCTTGACCGCCCTATTTCGCCGTGCTACCATCCCCGCCAGACGCGGATGTCATAATCCGCCAAACGGAGTTTGAAACTCTTTAGGAGGCATCTCCTGTGACGACAACCAAACTCATTGAAGTTACGCCCCTAGCTGCGTCCAAGCTGGGCGAAGTGCTGCGAGACCAGGGTGGCGAGGGCTCGTTGCTCAGGATCATGGTCATGCCTGGGGGCCACGGTGGCCTTCAATACATGCTTGGCGTCGAGAAGGAACCCGCCGAAAACGACGTAGTGATCGAGGCGGAGAACGTCCGCGTAGTGGTAGATCCAGACAGCGTAGCGCTGGTCGAGGGCTCCGAGATCGACTACGTGGAAGGTCTGATGCGAAGTGGGTTCGTCATCAGCAACCCCAACACGGCCGGTGGTTGTGGCTGCGGCGGTGGGGGTGGCTGCGGCGGCGGTGGGGGTGGCGGTGGCGGTGGTTGTGGCTGCGGCGGTGGCGGTGGCGGTGGTTGTGGCTGCGGGGGTGGCGGTGGCGGTGGCGAAAGTTGCGGCTGTGGCGGCGGAGGCTGCGGCGGTCACTGAGAACAACCAGACCAAAAGCACTACAGACAGGGCGAGCGCGTCTCGCCCTGTTTCATTTATTGCCCTGCACGATACGCCCACGTCCAGATCACCTTGTGACGGCAGACCAGTGACCTGCCCTAGTCCGAACGCTCAGGCGCAGGAGCCTCTTGGTTGATTCTGACCGCGCTTGATCAGATCATTTCCTCCCCTCTCGACGGCGCCATCACGCTTGGTGCCTTCTCGTTCGCCCTGCTGTTTGGGCTCACGTTTCACGAGTTCAGCCACGCCGTCACGGCCACGCTCCTCGGAGACCCCACCGCGAGGCACAGCGGCCGGCTCTCTCTGAACCCACTGGCGCACCTGGAAGTCGTAGGCACTGCCATGATCTTCTTCGTGGGCTTTGGATGGGCCAAGCCCGTGCCGGTAACCCCCGGGAATCTCAAGATAGGCCCCCGGACTGGCATGGCCCTGGTCGCGGGCGCGGGGCCGCTTGCCAACGTAGTCCTAGCCGCAGTAGCAGCCGCGCCGGTCCGCGCCGGAATCGTGGCCCAACGGGCCGTTGGCTTCACGCTCTTCAGCGGACGCATGGACGACGTGGCCGACTACGCAATAGGCTCGGTCGTCTTCTGGAACCTGCTCCTGGCGTCGTTCAACCTGCTCCCCATAGCACCCCTGGACGGCTTCAAGGCCGCCCTGGGCATCCTGCCCAGCAGGGCCGCCGTAGTGCTGGGCCCTCTGGAGCGCTTCGGGCCGGGGATACTGCTCCTACTGGTCGCGTCGGCCCTGATCATCCCGGGTACGCCCATACTCGTGCTGGTCATACGCCCCATCCTGAACGTGCTGAGCACTCTCGTGCTGGGTGGACATTTATGGTAGGAATCTGGTATCAGTAGAAGTCTAGCTTGGGACTGCGGTTGGGAGGAGAAAGGAATGAGTCATATAACCTTCTTGGGCCTTGGACCGGTGACGGCCTCTATGGGGCTGGCGCTCAAGCGCGCGGGCCTGAAGACGGAGATCGTAGCCACCGACAGGGAGCGCGGCCCCATGCGCGCCGCGGAGAAGATGGGGGCCATCGACCGCGTCACCAGAAACCTCGGATCGGCGATGGAAGGCGCTCAGCTCGTAGTCCTCGACGTACCCCTATCCGATACTGAGGAGCTGCTCGAAGCCATCGGGCCGATCCTGGAGGACGGCTGCATCGTCACTGACGTGGGGACTACAAAGGCCCAGGTCATAGACTGGGCGGACGAATACCTCGGGCCGGACACGAGCTTCGTCGGAGGGCATCCCCTCATCAGGAAGCACTTGGCTACGGTGGAAGAGGCCGACGCCTCGTTGTTCGACAAGCGCGAGTACTGTGTCGTCCCGTCGAGCAGGGCCAAGCAGGACGCCGTCAAGACCGTCGTAGGCATGGTTGAGATGCTGGGCGCCAGGCCGCTCTTCCTGGACGTTGCCGAGCACGATTCCTACTCCGCAGCGATGGCGCAGCTGCCAACAGTGCTCTCCGCGTCGCTGATCACCATGGCCAGCGCGAGCCCGGCCTGGCGGGAGGTCTCACGGCTCGCCGGTCCTGAGTTCCAGGAGCTGAGCCAGCTGTCGGCCGTCGACCCCGCGGCCAGCGCTTCGTCGTGCACCCACAACGCCGATGCCCTGGTCTACTGGCTCGACAAGATGATAGCTGAGCTATCTTCGTTCAGGGAGAAGGTCTCTGAAGACGGCAACGAAGTGATGGACTCCTTCATCCACGCCTGGGAGCAGAGGGCGAGATGGGAGTCCGGAGAGTTGAATATGGAGCCTTCGGGGCCCGAAGTACCGACTATGGGGGAGCACATGGCAGGGCTGGTCGTTGGCCAGAAGTGGGCCGAGCGCTCCCGCAAGTTGACGAAGGGCGATGAGCAGCCGGCCTGGAAGTTCCGGGACCGGCGCTAGGCCGCCAGCCGCCCTCTTCTTACAATGACATGCAGCAGATCATAGGCTCTCCGAACCGTCTCCGCGGTACCATCTCACTGCCTGGAGACAAGTCGATCTCCCAGAGGGCGCTGCTGCTGAACTCAATCTCCGACGGAACTGCCCACGTCTCCAACCTCTGCGTCGGCGACGACAGGGAGTCGATCCTGCGGTGCCTTCAGGGTCTGGGGGTATCCATAGTCCCGTGCTCAGGCTGCGCCGCGGACGGGACGGTGGAGTGCTTCGAGATCCAGGGCCGGGGACTCAATGGCTTGCGGGAGCCGGAGGACGTCCTGGACGCCGGAAACAGCGGGACCGCCATGCGACTGCTGGCCGGCCTGCTCTCCGGTCAGTCCTTCCTCAGCGTACTTTCCGGCGATTCGTCCCTGAGGTCGCGGCCCATGGGCCGGATCGTGCAGCCTCTCGTCCAGATGGGCACGCAGATCATGGGCCGGAACGGAGACACCCTGGCCCCCCTGTCCATCCGGGGCGGAGACCTGCGGGGCATCTCGTACACCCTTCCCGTCGCCAGCGCCCAGGTGAAGTCGTGCATTCTCATCGCCGGGCTCTACGGCGACCGCGCCACCACGATCGTGCAGCCCGCCCTCTCCCGCGACCACACCGAAAGACTGCTCCGGGCGATGGGAGCGGACCTGCGGGAAGAGGGGCTCACGCTGACCGTCTCCCCCTCCTCGCTGGCTCCCGTGGACGTCAGGGTGCCGGGTGACATCAGCTCGTCGGCCTTCTGGCTGGTCGCAGCCTGTTGCCACCCGGACGCGGAGGTGCGGATCGAAGGCGTCGGGGTGAACCCAACACGCACGGGCATACTGGAAGCGCTCCGCTCGATGGGGGCGTCCGTCAGGCTGGAGAACATCCGCGAAGAGGGCGACGAGCCCGTGGCCGACCTGGTGGCCGAATCGAGCGAGCTTGTCGGGACGGAGATTGCCGGCTCCATCGTTCCGCAGATCATCGACGAAATCCCCGTGCTCGCGGTGGCGGCGAGCGTCGCGCGGGGGACCACCGTGATAAGGGACGCCGCCGAGCTTCGTGTCAAGGAGTCCGACCGCATACGCTCGACCGTGGAAGGGCTCACTGCGCTGGGAGCGGTCGTGGAGGAGCGTCCCGACGGCATGGTCATCGAAGGTGTGGGGGGCCTCAAGGGCGGAAGCACCGTCAGCAACGGCGACCATCGCATCGCCATGGCAATGGCCGTTGCAGGCTTGGTCTCCAGCGGCAACACCGTCATCGGGGGCGCTGAGGCGGCAGGCGTATCGTATCCGGGCTTCTGGGACGTGCTTGAATCGATCTCAGAGGCTGGCGAACGCCCGGCTGTGCTGGAAACGACCTGAGCCACATCCGGACCCCGCGTGCCTAAAACGACGCACAGCCCCGCGGACGCCCACACGCCACTGCTCATCGTGCTGTCCGGCCCCTCCGGTGTGGGCAAGGACACCGTTCTCGCCCGCATGAGAGAGTTGGGCAGCCCGTACCACTTCACCGTGACCGCCACTACGAGGCCGCGCCGTGAAGGCGAGCGGGACGGCCTCGACTACATATTCATCCCCGAACGCCGCTTTCTGACCATGAAGGATGCGGGCGAGTTGCTCGAATGGGCCAACGTCTACGGCAACTACTACGGGGTGCCGAGGTCGCAGGTGACCGGTGCGCTCAGGGAGGGCAAGGACGTGGTGATGAAGATCGATGTCCAGGGCGCCGCGACGATCAGGAAGAACGTTCCCGAGGCCTTGTTCATCTTCCTGGCGCCTCCCAGCATGGACGAGCTCGCGAGGCGGCTCGGCGAGCGGATGACCGAGTCCCCGGAGTCTCTCAGGAGGAGGCTGGAGACGGCCCGATCCGAGATGGGAGAGGCAGCGCACTTCGATCACGTTGTCCCCAACCACAGCGACCGCGTCGACGACGCGGTCGCTGAAATCGAGCGGCTTGTCGCTCTCCGGCGCGGAGAGGGTCAGTCGCCCCTGTAGTACTCCATGCCTAGGTGGGTGATCTGCTCCTCGCCCATCAGCCACCTCAGGGTGTTCTTGAGCTTCGTCTGCTGGATGAACAGGTCGTGCTCGGGATAGACTGACGGGGCGTGCTGCGGGCTCTTGAAGTAGAAGGACAGCCACTCCTGGATGCCGGCCATTCCCGCGCGCTGCGCCAGGTCCATGAACAGCACGAGGTCCAGCACCAAGGGGGCGGCCAGTATCGAGTCCGAGCACAGGAAGTTGACCTTGAGCTGCATCCGGCGGCCGAGCCAGCCGAAGATGTCGATGTTGTCCCAACCCTCCTTGTTGTCGCCGCGCGGAGGGTAGTAGTTGATACGCACCTTGTGGTAGGCGTCCGAGTATAGCTCCGGATAGACGTCCGGCTGCAGGATGTACTCCAAGACGCCCAGCTTCGACTCCTCCTTGGTCTTGAAGTTCTCGGGCTCGTCGAGGACCTCGCCATCGCGGTTTCCGAGTATGTTCGTGGAGAACCAGCCGTCCAATCCCAGCATCCTGGCCTTGAGCATCGGGCCGATGACGGTCTTGACGAGGGTCTGGCCGGTCTTGAAGTCCTTGCCGCATATGGGCACGCCCCCATCCTTGGCCAGCCTTTCCAGGGCGGGTATGTCCACGGTGAGGTTGGGAGCGCCGTTCACGAACGGGACGCCCTCCATCAGCGCCGCGTAGGCGTAGACCATCGAGGGGGCGATGGACTCGTCGTCGTCGTGCAGGCCCCCAACGAAGTTTTCGATGGTCTGGTGGGCCTCGGTCTCGGTAATGAATTTTTCGGTGGAGGCGCACCAGACCATGACCAAGCGGTCACAGTCGTTTTCCTCTTTGAAGCGCCGGATGTCATCCCGTATGGCCTCCACGGATGCGAGCCGGGAGCCGGTAACCTTGGTGTTGCTCCCCTCGATGCGCTTAACGTAGTCCTTGCCGAATACCGCCGGCATAGGCGCGATCGACTTGAGAAAGTCGGCCACAGGCTCGATCTGCTCGTGGCGGTCGAGAACCCCGCTCTTGACGGCAGCCTCGTATGCGTTATCGGGGATGGGGTCCCATGCGCCAAAGACCAGATCGTCCAGCTCTGCCAGCGGGACCAAGTCCCGTATGAGCGGTGTGCGCTTGTCGGATCGCTTCCCAAGGCGGATCGTTGCAAGCTGCGTGACCGAGCCCACCGGCTGCCCCGTGCCTCGCCGGATGTGCTCCACGCCGGCGATGAAGGTGGAGGACACCGCGCCCAAGCCCACCAGAAGGACCCCCAGCTTCCCTCCCGCCGGCCTGATGCTCGGCGCGCTGGACGCCACGAAGTCCTTGGGCTCCAGGCTGACGCCCTGCTGAACGGCGAGCTCCATGAGCTGCTCGTGCCACTGTGACGGTATCCTCCCCGTCCTGGCCCAGTGGTGCACCGTGCTCTGGCGCCTGCCCAGCAGAGCGGCCAGCGCTGACTGGCCACCGAAACGGTCTATTATCTGTCTTGCGTTGCTCATAATGACACCATTAAAACAGTATTTTCGTTAATCGTCAAATGCCTAAGCTAACCCAATGACCCAATCCGCCACCTCCGACGTTCCGCCCCAACCCTGCCCATCCATGTCCTAATCATCCCAATCACACGAATCAGTAGCCAACCCCCGAACCCATGTGCTATACTCCACCCGGAGCGCGAGCTTCAGCCCTGTCCAACAGGTAATCTGCTCTAGGCCGAACGGACATGGCGCGAACTGGACGCGCGCCATGGAATGTGGCGCTGTTGTGACGCTGCCGCGGGCGTCCGGCCCCGGGAAGACGGACTCGCACCTTGAAAAACCGAATAAGTGCGCCGCCTAGCACCGCGCGGCGGGATGCCGCCTGGCATTCCCGATGCCATTACCCTCGCTCCCATTCGATCTCGGGTACGGTCGTAGCATAGCGGCAGGCATTCGTTCGCCCTGAGCTTGTCGAAGGGCCGCTCATGCCTGCCGGCCTCGCTCCCTCTGAGAATCGGACAGCGTTGCAGTACAGGGGACAGGTCAGCTCCGCTTAGGACATCCACCTATTGTCGTAGTAGCTCCCGCTGTGCGGACGGCCCGCTGAAATGCGGACCGACACGAAAGGCGCATCCACCCCCGGCAGCTCCACGGGTCCCGGGGGACCATGGATCCGGGCGGCGCCCTCCCCCATCTAACCCCACCCACGTTCTGGTATACTTGCAGTGCGCCGGCAACTCGAAACGTCGCGCGCGGGCACAGGCCCCGTATACCTGGAGGTGGCATGATGACCGATCTGATTCTCAAGGGCGGCGAGGTGATAGACCCATCCCGGTCTTTCCGAGGAACGGCCGACGTCGCGGTCGAGAACGGGATGATAACCGCCGTCGGAGAGGACATCGAGCCCAACGGCCATACCAGGGTGCTGGACGTGAGCGGCAAGCTGGTGACGCCCGGCCTGGTCGACCTCCACGCCCATGTCTACGACGGGGTGACCGAGTCGGGCCTGGACGCGAACATCGCCGGCGTCAAGTCCGGCGTCACCACCCTGCTGGACGCCGGCAGCTCCGGCTCGCAGACATTCGACGGCCTCCGCAGATACGTCGTCTCCCACGCGCAGACCCGGATATTCTGCCTGGTCCACATCGCCAGCCTTGGCCTGGCGAACATGCCGGAGATACGCGACCGGGACGACATAGACTTGGAAGAGACGATCAGGGTTGTCCAGAGCAACAAGCCCCTGGTGAAGGGAGTCAAGGTCAGGGCGACTGGACCCGGCGTCGTGTCGCTTGGTCTTGAGATGGTCGAGCTGGCCAAGACCGCCGCCGTAGAGGGCGGCGTGCCGCTGATGGTGCACATCGGCGACCGCTTCCACGAAGGAGACGGCCCGGTGCTGACCCAAGGGCTCCTGCCGTTGCTGGAGGCCGGGGACATAGTGACCCACCTGTACACCGGCAACCCCGGACGGATCATCGACGACGCAGGCGACCTATTGCCTGAGGTAATCGAGGCGCGTGAGCGCGGAGTGATCCTGGACGCCGCCCACGGGCGTCAGAACTTCAGCTTCGACGTGGCGAAGCGCGCCCTGGACGCGGGGTTGGCGCCGGACACGATAAGCAGCGACCTCACGGGGCCGGGACGGCGCGGCGTGGTCCACAGCCTCCTCTCCATAATGGGCCGGTTCATCGCGCTCGGGCTCCCACTGGAGGACGTCATCCGGCGCACGACTGTGAACCCGGCGCGAGTCCTGGGTATCGACCACGCCGCCGGCAGTTTGGCGCCTGGGCGTCCCGCCGACGTGGCGGTGCTGGAACAGGTCACGGGCCGGTGGGTATTCCCGGACGCAGACGGCGGCAAGATAGAGGGTACGACGGCCCTCGTACCCGTCGTCACCCTCAAGGACGGCGAGCCGGTGATGCCGGACTGGGGACCTCGCCCCTGGGGCTGGCTCCCCGAAACTGACTGCGATTCGTGTGATTAGCGGGCTTTTGTGATTGGGCAGGGCGGGTCTGGAAGTGCCCTGCGGTCTGGCAATTGGACGGGACCCGCGCAGTAACGACGGAGGTGATGGAGGCGTCCAATGATCACTACCACCCAACGGCTGCTCAGCGCAGGGACCGTCGAAGAGGTACGGGCCCGAGGATGCACCGTCGTCACGGGTGGCGGACACGCCATCGCCGTCTTTCCCCTGAGCGACCGCTTCGCCGCGGTCGACAACCGATGCCCGCACATGGGCTTCCCTCTCGACAGGGGCACCGTCAGCAATGGGATACTTACATGCCACTGGCATCACGCCCGGTTCGACCTCTCCAGCGGCGGCACCTTCGACCCCTTCGCCGACGACGTACGAGCCTTTCCGGTAACGGTCGCCGACGGCCAGGTGTGGGTTGACCTCAGCCCGCCGGAGGCCGATCCCGTCGAGCGGTGGTCCCGCCGTCTCGAAGACGGGATGGAGCACAACGTCCGGCTGGTGATCGCCAAGTCCGTCCTCGGCCTCAACTCCTCCCAGGCCGACTACCGGACGCCGTTGACGATCGGCGCAAGGTTCGGCATGGCCTACTCGGACCGCGGCTGGGGACAGGCCATGACGATGATGACCTGCTCGGCCAACATCCTCGAGCATCTCTACGCCGAAGACCGCCCGCTCGCCCTCTACCAGGGCATAAGGCAGGTTGCCGCCGAATGCGCCGGAAGACCTCCCAGGTTCCTGGTAGATCCCCTGCCAACCGGCGAGACCCGCCCGGAGGTCTTCAAGGCATGGTTCCGCAGCTTCATCGAGGTCCGTGACGACGAGGGCGCCGAGCGCTGCCTTCGCACGGCGATCGACCTCGGCATACCCTCTCGCGAGATAGCCGACATGGTCTTCGCCGCGGCAACCGACCGGATATACCTCGACGCCGGCCACGTCGTCGACTTCTGCAACAAGGCCTTCGAGCTTCTCGACCATATCGGATGGGAGCACGCCGGTCAGGTGCTCACCAGCCTCGTGCATGGCATCGCCTCGGCGCGCCGCAGCGAGGAGCTCAACTCGTGGCGCAACCCCGTCGACCTCTCCTCAATGGTCTGGGAGGCCCGCGGCGCCCTTCCGGAGCTGTGGCGGCAGGGAGCTGCCTCACGGGGACGGTGGGACGGCGAGTTGCCCCTCGTCGATACGATACTCTCCGACGATCCTGCCGCGGCGCTTCAGGCCTTGCAGCAGGCGGTCCGGGCAGGCGCGACGACAGAGCAGCTCGGAGGCGCAGTCGCCTACGCGGCCTTCCTCCGGATGGCCCGCTTCCATACTTCCAACGAGTTTGGGGACTGGGACACGGTCCACAACACCCTGACCGCCGCCAACGCGCTGCACCAGGCATTGAAGCGCGCCCCGTCGATCGAGCTCCTGCGCGCTGTCTTCGATACGGCCATCAGCATCTACCTCGACCGCTTTCTGAACATGCCCGCCCAGCGCATCCCCGAGCCGAACGGCGCGCATACCGAGAACGACCTCGGCCCGGGGATTCTGGAAGCGATGGACTCGCAGCAGCAGGTCGAGCGGGCGGCGAGGCTCGTGACCGACTACCTTACGACCGCCGCACGCCCGGACGGCCTTCTTCCCGTGCTCGCCCACGCCATGCTGAGGGAGGACTCCACCTTCCACCACTTCCAGATTGTCGACGCGGCGCTGAAGCAGTACGAGGAGCGCAGGGGCACCGACGCGGCGCGGCACGTGCTGGTCGGCACAGTCAGATTCCTAGCTGCCCACTACCCGACGCCCAGGGCCGTGAACCAGACCTTCAACATCGCCGTCCGCCTTCAGCGGGGAGACGAGATCTTCAAGGAGGAGTAACCCTCAGCGAACGTCGCTCCGCACTCGGAGTACAGTGACGTGGGCAACTCTCTTCGCCGGAGTGACGAGGGAGGGTGCTGGGAATCGTCATTCCTGTGACCGACTGGGGCGGCGCTGTGGGGCTATCCCGGTGTGGCGTAGGAGAGGTTCCAGCCGTCAAGGGATTTGAGCGGCGCCATCGGCGGGGTAATGCGGGGCTTGCCCGCCGCTACCCAAGCCGTGACCTCATCCTTGTGGCCGAGGCGGCGGAGCGCGCTCCAGGAGTCGGCGTAGCTGCCCCTGCCGGGCGTGCAGTCCCAGAAGAAGAACTTCTCCACGCCCACGCCGTACAGCCCGGCGGCCCGTTCGCGGTACGTCTCGGCGCTCATATACCGGGGCAGCAGGCTCATCGCCAGCTCGGTCGACGTCCCCTTCGTGAGACCCACGAAGTAGTCGGCGCCGTGCGGGTCTTCCCACGAGTGCGCCGAGCTGTCCAGGAAGACGGCCGACGTGTAGGGTATCAGCGTATCGACCAAACCTTCGGAGACCCAGGTCTTCAGGTCCATGCCGTAGTAGAGGTTCTCCGCGGCGTCGCGCATCACGATGGCGGACACCACTATGCGACGGCGCCCCTGCCTGCGCGCCTCGTCGTCCATGGCCTCACGCACCTCGCGCATGAACTGGGTGAGGACTCCGCACCGGTACATAAGCCAGCTTGGGTCTTCGTCATCGAGCTGGCGCGGGTCCTTCCCGTGCTCGGCAATGAAGCCCTCGACCATAGGGGCCTCGTACTCGGAGAAAGGCGGCCTGCGGTTGTAGAGCAGGGATACGCCATCCACGTCGTAGTTCGCGGCCACCTCGCGCAGCAGCGACACGGCGTACTTGCGCGTCTCCGGGTAGGCGTAGGAGATGCGTGGCGTGGCGTTTCCATCGCGGTCCCTGCCTCTCAGCTCCGGGTGCCTGTCGTAGAAGGCGTCTCCGTAATCGAAGTGGTCGTGATCGGGCGGGAACTTGAAGCCGGCCGGGCGGTAGCTGGCGTGGAACTCCATCTCCATGTCCCGGGCGTGCTCCAAGGCGACCCTGAAGGGATCTATGCCCTTGCGTTGCAGTGCCTGCCAGCTCTCCCGGTGCAGCCGGTCGCCCTGGTGCGCGAAGTCGTCCAAGCCTTCCAGCGTGGGCAGTCTGCCCGCCTTGCCCAGGTAGTAGAGCAGGTCCCCCATGCCGCACTCCCAGTAGAGCCGTGAGAAGTCGGAGTTCCTGAAGAACTCGATGTGTCTCTGTATCCCTTCGGGGTCCGTGGGTCGCTCGTCGTAGTGGAGTCCGTGGGCGTCGTTGTGGCCGTAGAGGCGGCCGGTATCGCTCCGGGCGGCGTCGGCGCGGTAGGTGGCGAGCTCCGACTCAGAGAGGGGAACGAGCTTGACGTAAGCGATACGCACGTACCTGCCCAGCCTGGAGCCGGGACCATCCCCGGAGCCTACCTGGACGCCGGGCTGCGAGAAGACGATGTCCTTGCCGGTCAGGTCCGCCACCCTCAAGAACATCTCCTGAATCGAGTGCCTGTCGCCGCGCTCGATCTGGGGCGTGGCCAGTATGGAGAAGGTGTCGTCGCCCGTCAGGCGGGCGAGCACCTCGACCCGCTTCCCGTCCTCCGGCATCACGCCGATGGAGATGGCGTGCCAGCCCTTTGCGCCGAGTCGGTATGTCAGGTCCGGCGCGCCGGTCTCGACATCGGCGCGAATCATGACCCCCGACACGCCGGCCGAGTCGTACTCCAGCATCCGCCAACGGTTGGCCTTGGCGCCCGGGTACATGGCGTCGGACGACTCACTGTTGTTCAGGTCGCCCTTGAAGATGGGCCGGCCGCTCAGCCACTTGTCGCCGAAGAGATCGGTCATGCCGCTCATATTGGCTCCTCCGGAAGTGTTTCTGGGCCGTTTCTCAGCCGCCCTATGCGACCTTGGGCGGGAGTCTAGTTGGCGGCAGGAGGCGTGTCAACCGAGAGTCCCACACCCACGCCTGCTAGTGCAATCACGTTCCTGTAAAGCCACTATGACGCAAGCAATAGCTGAAGGATGAAAAACGTTGCAGAATGGGTACAGGGGAGGACGGAATTCGTCCTCAATTGATGGGCATGATACGGGTTAGACCGTCCAGCGATTTGACTGTGTCGTCGATTTGTGATAATACGCAGCGACACCGGCGGAACTTTGGGAGGAGCGAAGCCCACGAGAGGCAGCTCAAGCTGCTGGCGGTTGAGTAGTTCAACCGGGCGGCTGAGCGACGACTCCTGAGGAGATGACGAACGTGATCGAGCTGGGAGAGGTCCGGGGAGTAGACCTGCCCCTGCGAGAGGCGGGGCGTGTCGTGGTGGCCGGCGACCCGGGCGGAAAGCCCGCTCTGAGGGCTTTCCCGACGATGGTAGACCTTGGAGACGGCGAGCTTCTCGTGGGCTACGACCTCTCCAGGGACCACCACGCCACACCGCCTATGGGTTTCATGACTACGAGGTCGTTCGACGACGGCAAGACCTGGAGCGAGTCGTTCGCCCTCTGCGCCATGCCGGGCTACCACGTCACCGGGTGCCTCGGGCTGATGAAGTGCCCAGATGGCAGCCTCATGTGCAACCTCGCCCGCGCATACTACCCCGCGTGGCGCCAGCACCAGTCGGTCTCGCTGTCGGAGGCCCACGTCGTCCCGGACATGGCGCCGTTCGGCGAAAGGGGTCCTCGTAGGTTCGACCACTTCGTCGTCCGCTCCTGGGACAAGGGCTACAACTGGACTCCCCTAACCTATCCCCTGGACCTGTTCCCCATAGGCATGTGGTCAAGCCACGCCACCGGCGACAGCGGCCCGCACGAGCTGAGCGATGGGCGGTGGATGTGGTCGGTACAGGGGCTGGTGAGGCACGACAACCGCAGGGTGGCCGGCGTCACCTACTCCAGCGACAAGGGACACACCTGGTCGCCGGTCAAGCTGATTTACGATCTACCATACGCCAGCGCCACCGAGCAGCGCATCATGAGGCTGGACGATAGACGCTTCCTGTCGTACACCCGCGTCGATCCACTCGTTCTACGGGGAAGATGGGAGTACGACAAGAACGTCGTCCACTTCTCCCTCTCGGAGGACGAGGGAGAGACGTGGAGCAAGCCGTGGAAGGGCAACTTCCTGGGGTCGGGCGCCCCCGAGCTTCACAGGCTAAATGACGGCTCGTTCATAGTGGTGT
The DNA here is from genome assembly GCA_965262055.1 of Dehalococcoidia bacterium. Lineage (GTDB taxonomy): Bacteria > Chloroflexota > Dehalococcoidia > Lucifugimonadales. The sequence continues at coordinate 2,255,338 of CBDHEI010000002.1, read as the reverse complement.
ACCGGGACATGGACCCCGACCGCCCAGGCGTGAACGTCTCCTACTCGCGGGACGAGTGCCGGACGTGGGCCTTTGCCGGCCAGCTGAGCGGTCCGGCGGAGAGGTCCACCGGGTTGCCTCATACTGAGCTGGGGTACCCCGTCTCCCTGCGGGTTTCCAACGGGCAGATATTCGTGGTGTACTACGGGCCGTGGCGCAACGAGAACGCCGACGTGGTGGGAGTCTATCTCAAAGACCTTAGCTAGTAGACTTAGCAGAGGAGGAACGATGCTACATCCAAACGCGCCGATCAAGATTCTTGACGATGTGCTCATTGCCGCGGAGAACAGGCCACGGCACCGTAATTTTCCCAACACGGTACTGCTGCAGAGCGGCGACCTGCTGGTGGTGTATGGCGTGTCGACGGACCACCAGCAGACCTGCGAGGGCGTGCTGGTGTCGCGCCGCTCGTCCGACGGCGGTGAGACCTGGAGCGACCCACACCCGGTGCTGGCCTATCCCGGGCGCCACTACTCGTCGACCTACGGCATGATACAGCTCTCCGATGACCGTATCATGCTGCACGTCTGGGAGTGGAGATTCCGCAAGCCGGAGGACGGCCCCGGCTACCTGACGCACCACCGGCACAAGGTGGTCCGCATCCTGAGGATGTTTTCCGAGGACAACGGCGCGACGTGGACAGAGCCTCAGACGGTCACGCCGCGCCCGCACTTCCTCACGTACGAGTGGCCGTACGGCAGGCCCCACGAGCTCGGGGACGGCCGGATCATGATGCCCATGTACGGCCCAGTGCAGGAGGGAGAGGAGACCGGCGACCCCCTAACCAAGCGGTTCCCAGGGGAGTCGTGGGACATGGCGGTCGCCTTCTCCTCCGACGGCGGGCGCACCTTCCCCGAATTGTCGGTGATGGCCTCGAACAGGGCAGAGCTCCGGATGTTCAACGAGACGGACGTGTTGCGTCTCCGAGACGGCCGGTTCCTGGCGATCCTGAGAGAGGGTACGGCGCCGAAGTGGTCGCACAGATCATACTCCTCGGACGAGGGAAGGACATGGACACCGTACGAGCAGGTCAACTTCAAGGGGGAGTGTCCATGCCTGGTGCAGCTTAGCTCCGGGGCCATCCTGTGCGCCTACCGGGACCTGGAAGGCAACACTGACGACAACCCGGACGGCAACCGTCCGGGGATAAGCGTCAGCATCAGCGAGGACGACGGCGAAAGCTGGCGTTGGGTGGGCCAGCTATACTCGGGGCCGAACAAGGACTGCGGGTACCCGGTGATAGTGCGGCTGGCGGACGGCCGGCTCTTCTGCACCTACTACACGTCGTTCGCGGACGGCGATTGCGAGGTCAGGGGGATGTGGCTAAGCGAAGACGTGTGATGAACCCCGCCGGCAGACGAGATGGTGCGGTTTCATGCACTGCTGGTCCTGGAAGCAAAGTTGCGGTGAATGTTGGCGTTGTTCGCCGTACCGGTTGCGGCGTAAGGTTTGCTCCTTGCGGTGATTAGGGCCTTTATTATCCGCAAGTGTTGCGGAGTATATCCACGAGCAAACTCACAACGTCCAGATGGGCGAGGATGACGAAGTGCTCTCAAGATACGGCCCTCCGCGACATCACGTACCTCATGGAGCATGGCATGCTCGTACGGAGTCAGGAAGGCGGGCGAAGCACCAGCTACGCTCTCGTCAAGACAAGTGCCAGTAGCATGGGGGGACTGAAATGAGAATGCTCGAAGGCGCGAATTGCCTACCGGTGACCCCGTTCACGGAGTCCGGGGAGTTCGACGAGACCAGCATGCGCCGCCTCGTCGACCACGTGATCGATGGGGGTGTGGCGAGCGTAATCGCGATGGGCAGGGTCGGCGAGGTAATGTACCTGAGCATGGAGGAGCGCGCGAAAGTGATGGACGTGGTGATTGACCAAGTCGCCGGGCGCGTCCCTGTGGGGTTCGGCTCCATCGAGCTGGGCTACGACGAGGGCCTTGCCATCGGGCGGCTCGCGCGCGACGCGGGCGCCGACCTCCTCATGTCCCAGAGGCCCTCGGACGGCGACGTGATTGAGTACTACCGGCGGCTGGCCGACATCATTCCAGTCGTGGTGTACGACCTGGGCAAGCAGAGGGAGCTGTCGATACGGGAGGACATCCTGCCCCTGGCCGAGGAGACCGGCAACGTGGTGGGCATGAAGATCAGCGGCGCCCAGGAGAAGGTGGCAGAGGCAAAGAGACTGTTGGATGTCCCTGTGCTCTGCGGGCACGACGTGATGTGCCTCGTCGGCTACCAGATGGGCGCCGACGGCGTTACCTCAGGGTCTGCCATGCTGCTACCCCGCCAGCAGGTCGAGCTGCACAGGCTGGTTGCCGCCGGGCAGTGGGACGAGGCGCGTGCGCTCTTCTACGGCACCCTGCTGCCGATCATGAACTACCTCCCCGGCGGCCCCGGCATGATGGGGTGGTCGGTATGCAAGAACGTGCTGAAATGGGAAGGCATCATCGACTGCGCCGCAGTGCGGCCCCCCAGCCTGCCGGCTGGCCAAGGGCGGCTAGAGGAGGTGAGGCAAGTCTGGGAGCGGATTCGAGGCAGGACGGTTTGCTCATGCCCATGAGTCGGGCAGTGAGAGGAGCTAGTGCCCGGGCTGGAACCGGGTCTCGTCATCTCCTGCCTCCAGCGCCCTCGGCCGGTCAAGGGCGATGCCCGGGCGGGGATGAACGCCGCACGGTCACCAGTCGGAACGGCGGCGGTTCCGATGGTTCGCGACCAGCCCCTACGGTCCGGCCCGCCGCGCGGAGGAGGTAGAGCAACATGACCACCGTAGGCTCGGGCGCGTTCACGTACGAGGTCGTGGAGCCGTGGCCGGCGGCGATGCTCAAGTATTGGAGCTTCGAGTCGGTGGTCGGCGTGGCCGTGAACTCCCTGGACGAGGTGCACGTGCTCGGCCTGAGCAAGCACCCGCTTACGATCTGGAGCGCCGACGGGCTCCTGGTCTCGTCATGGGGTGAGGGCACGTTCTCGGCCAACCCGCACGGGATCTACATAGACAGGGACGACCACGTGTGGACGGTGGACAGGGACTACCACATCGTCACCGAGCACACCCCCGGCGGCGACGTCGTCCGCACGCTGGGGAACAGGCTGCTGCCCTCCCCTACGGCCATAGGCGAGCCGTTCAACATGCCGTCCGGGATCGCGATGGCGCCCAACGGCGACATATTCGTCTCGGACGGCTACGGGGGCCACAGGATGCACAGGTTCACGCCGGACGGCAGCCTCACGCTGTCGTGGGGAGGGCCGGGATCGGGCCCCTGCGAGTTCGTCCTGCTGCACAATACGGAGGTGGACAGCCGTGGCCGCGTATACGTCTGCGACCGGATGAACGGCCGGGTCCAGCTATTCGACGCGTGTGGGCACTTCCTGGAGCAGTGGACCGGCTTCGTGGAGCCGTGCGAGGTCTACATCCGGGACGACGTGGTGTACGTGGCGGAGCAGGGAGATGGCTCGGCAGTGAGCATATGGACGCTCGACCACGAGCTGCTGGCTCGGTGGAGGGGGGACGAGGGGCCGGACGGCGGCACGTTGACGGCCGCCCACGGCATATGCGTCGATTCGGAGGGCAGCATATACGTCGCGCAGGTGCGCGGCCAGCCGCTGGTGCGGAAGTACCGGCGCATTTGACGGCGCGGCATATCCGGCCCGAACTGCCCTAAAGCTCCCAGCGCGTCGCCGCGGAGTGGGTCACGCCGTCGGCTAGGGTGATGTAGTAGACGGTGAGGATGCTGCCGTCGGGTAGCTGCACCGAGCCGGGATAGCCCAGGTCGCCGACGCCGTCGTCGCGCAGGACGTAGGGGTTGCCGGTGTCCCAGCTTACGCCGCCGTCGCTGCTCAGCACGGCGCGTATCCCCTTCGGGTCGCGGCGATAGCCGAACGAGCAGAGTATACGTCCATCCCGCAGCTTCGTCAGGTCGACCGGATAGCCCCATATGGCCGTGCGCAGAGCCTCGGACCAGGTCACCCCGCCGTCGTACGACCATCTTTCGAGCAGGTTCTGGGGCTCCCGCTCCGGGCGCTGGAGGGCGAGCACGCGGCCTGGAGAGGCCTCGATGACGGTCGCCTCGTTAGTCTTCATGCCGGTGGAGTGCGTGCCCATCGGGTGGAGGCTCCATGAGCGGCCCTCGTCCGTCGAGCGCCAGACGAAGTTGCGCCATCCGGCGCTGTCCTCCGAGTACGAGACGTCGTTCATCGACACGAGTATGGCGCCGTTGGAGAGCCGGCCCCGGTTGGGGTAGCGCGGGTGAGGCGCGAGATTGGTCATTCCGGGTACTGTCCAGTCCCTTCTGTCCCAAGTGCGCCCATGGTCCGTCGACCGCTGGACGAAGACGCTGTTTCCTCCAACGGCAACGACGCCCCGGTCGGCCAGGTAGGGCGACTCGCGCACGGCGCGTCCCTCATCCCTGGCTTCCTGGGCACGCTCCTCCGGCCACAGCTCCAGCCCGATCGCGCCGGCGCACAGGTAAGAGCCGTCGGACGCAACGGCGGCGAGACGGCCCAGCTTCTCTCGCGGCGTCTTCCCGGGCCAGTTGAACGGGATGGACTGGTCGTCCGTCTCGTTCCAGGTCTCGCCCTCGTCCGTGGACTCGAGGACGAGCCAGTCGTCGATGCGCGGGTGCCAGGGCGAGACCGTCCTGAGCGGGATGCCCACGGCCAGCCGGCCATCGGGCAGCCTGTCTAGGCGAGCGTGGCCGGCGTGGATACCGTCGCGCCTGTAGACGATCGTGTGCCGCATTGGGAGTGCCGGGCTCAGAGGCCCTCCTGCGCCAGGATGTCGTGGAGCGCGGCCAGTAGCTCGCTGTTCTCTTCCAGCGAGAAGCCGTCCACGCGGGGCACGACCGTGTGGCTCTTGCCGTCGACCGACCCCATCTCGACACACTTCTCGACCATCGCGCGCTCCGCCTCTATCGACGGCAGCAGGTTGCGCCCCCTTCGCAGAGAGAGGGCGGCGACCAGCCCGTAGCAGCCCCAGTTGGAGACGGAGCAGATTATGGGCCCTGTGCAGCCGACGACGCACGGCTTCTTGACCAGCGTGGGGACGGTCGGGGTGTGCTCGGCGAAATTGCCCATCCCAAGCTCGTTGCCGCCGTCGCCGATGCCGATTGTGTTGGGGTGGTTCAGGAAGAGATGGTCGACGCGGGCCGTGTACTCGGTGATGTCCTGACCGCGCATGTTGCGGTAAAGGCCCTCATCGGTTAGGCCGCACCTCTCGGTGGCTATGAGCACCGACGGGTCGAGCTCCCGCAGAAGGCCGAGGGCGTAATCTCTGCTCGCCTCGTCGTCGAGGATCGGGAAGTCGACCACCTTCGACGCGTCACCAGCAAGCGCCGCCATCAGCTCGGACGTGTATTTATCGGTAACGTACACTGCCTCGTACCCCAGGGACTCCAACGCCATGCCGGTCGCGACGGCGCCGGGTGGGCCGTCGGTCTCATTGGACTTCGCGGCGAGTATGTAGAACCCGGTAATAATGAGGGCCGTGCCCGGTTCCTCGGGCACGAGGGCGGCGGCGCGGTGGCAGAAGTCCGCAGGCAGGTGCCCACGGAGGGCGGAGATGCCCCTCTGGTCGCAGGAGAGGATCAGGTCTTCAATCGACACTACGGGCCTCCTCAATTCCGTCCGTCCCTGCCGCCGGTGCAGCCGCGCTAGAGCAGATCGTACTTCTTCATTATCGCGGCGAGGCGCGGCCGCTCCTCCTCGGTGCAGGCGGGCATCGGGTGTGTCACCGCGTTGTCGCATATCCCCAGGATGCTGAGGCACATCTTCACGACGCCCCACCAGGAGGTGAACCCCTGGAGCTCGCCCAGCAGGCGGTTGAGCCTTGCCTGGAGCTCCTTTGCTTCGTCGTGCCGACCGGCCGCGGCGTTGTCGTAGATGCCCCTGCAGAGCGAGGTGCAGAAGTTGGCGGCCGACAGCACGCCCCCGGCGGCGCCCACGTTCAGCGACGCGTAGTAGTTGTGCTCCAGCCCAGTGAGGACCCTGAAGCGGTCGTTGTCGGTCTGGAAGACGACCTCCTGTACGTGAGCGTACTCCTCGGAGTCCTTGATCCCGACGATCTTGGGGTTCTCGCTAAGGCTCCTGACCGTCTGGGGCTGGATATTCGTGTGTATCGGGTTGAGAATGTTGTACAGCAGCAGGGGCAGGTCGGTCTCGGCGGCTACGGAAGTGTAGAAGTTGTGGAGCCAGTCCTGCTGCAGGGCGAAGAAGAACGGCGGCAGCGACGTCAGGAAGTCGGCGCCGGCCTCCTGGGCAACGTGTGCGTTGGCCACCGCGCGTCGAGTGCTCAGATCGGTGATGCCGGCGATCACGGGGGCGCGCCCAGCCACCTGGTCCACGACGGTCTCTATGGCGCGCCGCTTCTCGCCGTCCGGGAAGCAGAAGAACTCCCCGGTCCCGCCCATGACGAAGATGGCGTTCGCGCCCTGTTCGAGCTGGAAGTCGACCAGCCGCCGCATCCCCTGCTCGTCCACCGTCTCGTCCTTGTTGATCGGGGTGGCGATCGGCGGCACGATCCCTCTGATGGCGTCTACGCCGAATCTGGTCATGTTCGCTCCCTCCGAAGTGGTGTTATAGAGGGCTGTGCGCCCCGGTTCGCGATGAAGAGGCTACGCCAGCGGTGATTATATATCACGGGCCGGGTCGTCGCGGTGCGACATTGGCGGAGGCCTCATGTCCGGGTCCTCCTGCCGTTGAGTAGCGTGCCGATAGGAGTGTACCTGACGAGATAGCGGTAGGTGACGATTCCGATGGCGCCGGTCACAACGCACGCCGCCAGAAACTTTAACTCCGCGCTCCAGCTAAAGCCCGTAAGGTCCTTAAGCCAGCCTCTCCTGTCTACGTGGGCTAGATAGAAAGTCAGGAAGGTGACGACCGGCAGGTGGATGATGTATATCCAGTACGATGAGTCGGCAAGCCAGCGCATCCATGGGCGTGGCGACCTCAGGACCAGCTCGAAGAGCCCGACCAGCCCGACGCTAAACAGGGCCGCCAACACCCCATAGAGAACGACCCCGATCAGCTTCAGGAGCTCGACTGTCTCGGCGTCTCCACCCTTCTTCGACATGTCGTCTATCACCCCGATCAACACGATGTGGACGAAGAACACCACAACGGCGATGCTCCACTGCACGGCCATCATGTCCGCTCCACGAAGCTTGTCGATGAGATGCCGCCGCGCGTACAGCCCGTACCCGTAGAAGAAGAAGAACATGGCGTACAGCACGTCCGGCACGTTCAGGGGCCAGATGGGCTTCGACTCGTCGCCCCCGCGTAGCACGAGCAGGAGCACGGCGCCCAGCGCCAGCAGCAGGGGTATGGGCGTGTAGACGGTGTTGCCCAAGTACCTGCCGAGGGGGAGCCGGAGGGTCGTCCGGGCACTCCAGATCCTCCCCAGGAAGCGGAGGGCCATCAGCGCGGCGTACATCAGCAGCAGGTAGTAGAGGAACCAAAGGTGGGCGACGAGGTCGCCGCTGGACTCGAGACTCGGCCTTTCCATGAACGTATCCCGGAACGTCTCCACGGAGATGACGCCGTACCATCCATAGATCCATATCGGAGGGACGATGACAGCAATGACCGGCCCGAAGATCAGCAGCGGCAGGGCGATCCTACGCAGCCTGTCCATGACGAAGGTCGAGTCGGGGCGGCGCTCCAGCACGAGGTGGGCGAAGAACCCCGCGAGCAGGAAGAATACGGGCATCCGCCAGATGTGGATGAAGTCGAACACCAGGAACAACAGCACGGACTGGTCGTCGTCCGCCGGCCATGCGGCCTCGAATCCGCCCAGGCGCGAGAAGTAAGGAATGGTCGCGTGCAGCACGATGCCGAGCAGCATCGCGAAGCCCCTGAGGCCGTCGAGCCCGTGGTACCTCTGGGCAGCCGGTATCTGCGGCGCGGTCATTGGGCAATCGTACCAGGGTCACGCCTCAGATTCCTCGCCGCGGAGGCCCACCAAGGCATGGACGAACTGCAGAGGCGTTAGCAGCGCCGCCGTCGCGACCAGCGCCGCGCGGATGGTGGATGCGCCTCCCATGAAACAACCGCCACTCTTCGTCGCAGTTGGGGTCTGGGTTACGGTCAGGTGGCTGTTTCCGTGACAGGCCCAGGGGGACCACCCATCTCTGGACACTCCCTAACGCCGATGAGACACAGCCGTTGTAGGGGTTAGTACCAGAAGTGCTCTTGGCTGGAGGGCTTATGGTGATTGACACCAGTTCAAGACCTTACCTATGATGCATTCAAGACAATGGAGTTGCTCTGCGTAGAGCGGAGCAAGGAGACGATACATTGGCGACCAACTTACGGACAGTAGGCTTCCTTAGGGGACCCGTTCGGAGCATGGCATGGATCGGGTTGGCCTGTTTGTTGGCCTTGTCGGTGCTGGCGGCGTGCGGCGACTCACGCGAGCCGACACCCACGAGCACGCCGACCGCCGAGGGACCTACGCCGGCTCCAATCGCCACGCCCGAACCCGAGCCCACTGCCACGCCAGAACCCGAACCTGCTGCCACACCCGAACCTGAGCCGACTGCCACGCCAGAACCCGAACCTGCTGCCACGCCCGAACCTGAGCCCACTGCCACGCCTGAGCCAGAGCCCACCGCTACGCCCGAACCCGATCCGGCCGCCACACCCGAGCCCGAACCGACTCCAACCGAGGAGGACACAGGTACGACCGCGCAACCCGGCTTCGAGATCGACAGCGACACCCTATGGGGGGACCTGTTCGCCGTCTTCGACGAGACCGAACAGTCGTGCATCCGCGACGAGCTGGGAGGCGAGTTTGACTCTGTCCTGAAACGGCCTGTGATGTCACTAGAGGCGAGTCAATCGGAGGTGTCGATATTTGGTTGCCTCTCTCAGGAGACGGCAATCTCCTTATTCTTAATCCCCTTGATGCAGCAGATGGGGGGGCCGGGTGAGAAGATCGTGGCATGCCTGCGGGAAGCACTGGTCGACTTCGACGTGGCCGCTTTCGTCGCAGCCACCATGCCGGGTGCACCACCTGAAAGCGCTGTGATAGTTGGGACGCTCTTCGAAAAGCTCCAGGCCTGCACCCCCATACCCGGCGACTCAGGATCGATGGGCCCCGCAACGCCAGACGACGCGCTGCTCTGGCGCCACCAGACCGGAGGCTGGGTTGTCAATGCGCCCGCCGTGGCCGACGGCGTAGTGTACGCTGGCTCCGACGACAGGCACCTGTACGCCCTGGACGCGGCGACCGGGGAGATGCTCTGGAGCTTCGAGACCGGCGACGTCATCAGGTCGACTCCCACCGTGACCGGCGGAGCCGTCTACTTCGGCTCCAACGACAACCACGTCTACGCCCTGGACGCGCAGACCGGGGAGATGCTCTGGAACCACGATACCGGCAACTGGGTACAGTACTCCCCTGTCGTAAGCGGCGGGGCCGTATACATCGGCGCTGCGGGGGGTGGGGGGCATAGTATCCACGCCCTCGACGCAGCATCCGGAGAGCAGCTTTGGGTTGCGGAACAGCCGTACCTGTTCAACCCAGAGAGCGCTCCGACCGTTGAAGGCGGCAAGGTCTACGGACTGAGCGGATTCGGTGAATTCTACGTCCTGGACGCATCGACCGGAGAACTTGCCTGGAGCTTCGAAGTCAGCCTCGGGGCTGAGTCCCCGCCCACAGTCATCGAAGGGGTCGTCTACCTGACATCTGTCAACACGGCCTACGCTCTGGACGAGGCGACCGGAGATCTGATATGGGAATACAGCACGGAGAGGTACCCCGCCAGGGACTTCCCGGCCCTCGTCGTGGACGGCGTCTACTACCTCTCGCCGGATGATTACCTGTATGCCCTGGACGCCGCGTCGGGAGAGACGGCCTGGTCCTACCAGGCATCCTCGCCGATCGACACCTCGCCCATAGTCGCGAACGGCTTGGTCTTCTTCGGGTCCGAAGACGGCCAGTTCTACGCATTGGACGCCGCGACGGGCGAGTCGGCCTGGAGCCTTGGGCAGACGGGATGGAACATCGCCTCACCCATGGCGGTCGGAGGCGCCATCTACGCCGAGTCCAGCGACGGCTTCCTGCGCGTCCTGGATGCCGCGACCGGGGTCCCGCTTTGGGAGTTCCAGAAGGGCTATTTCGACGGCGTGCCGTCCTTCACCGTCGTCGGCAGCGTGGTGTACGTGGGCGCCCTGGACGGCAGCGTGAACGCCTTCAGGGCGCCGGCTGACGCAGAAGGGCGCGACCTTGGTCCCGGCCGACGCCAGGATAGTGGGCGCGCCGGCACGCGGGGACGCGACGTGACTGCGTAACGGCGAAGCAGAGACATCCCTAGCAGGCTGCTGAAATACGGGGTGTGCAGAGGGGCGGAGCCCCTTTGCCGGGAGTCTGAGGGTGTCCCTCAGATATAATTTTCCCCCTTCCTGTATCAGGCAGGGAGTCTGAAAGGCTGGAGGCAATTGCGACCATGGTCATGACCATGGTACTATTCGTTGGTCATACCCCACCGCAGGAGGCGCGCTATGTCTATCGAAGGCGGCGCCGCGAAAGCGCCCAGGACTATCAAGGCGTCGGAGTTCAAGGCAAGGTGCCTCAAACTCATGGACGAGGTGGCCGAGAGTGGCGAGGAGATCGTCATAACCAAGCATGGCCGCCCGGTCTCGAAGCTGGCACCGTACCGGGAGAAGCCAAAAGCGCCGTTCGGTCGCCACCGAGGCATACTCCAGATCATCGGTGACATCATCGAGCCTATCGACGTGGAATGGGAGGCAGAGAGTAATCCTGACAGGGTTTTGAACCCGTGATAGTCCTCGATACGCAAGCTTTGGTCTGGCTGCTATTCGATGACCCAAGGCTCGGTAGGCAGACCCGCCAAGTCATAGACCGCAACTGGCAGTCAGGCGAAGCCGCAGTATCCGCGATCACGTTCTGGGAAGTGGCGATGCTGCACGACAGAGGGCGCCTCGCCCTGTTGGTAGACATCGGCTCGTGGAGAATGAGCTTGCTGGAGCAAGGTCTGGTCGAGGTCCCCGTCGACGGCGGCATTGCGGTCAGGGCCGGCCTGCTGCAGGAAATGCACGGCGACCCTGCCGACCGCATCATAGTGGCCACTGCCCTGGAAGGTCACAGGCTCGTTACGGCCGACCAGCGTATGCTCGACTGGCCCGGCAGTCTTAGCAGATTGGACGCGAGGGAGTGAGCTAGGCTCTCGCCGCCACTTCCTTCTTGGTCTCGTTCCGGCTCGACGCTTCCCCGGAGAAGAAGACGCTCAAGACCTGCTGGGCGATGCCCTCAGCGTCGAGCTGCAGCCTGTGCCGCTGATTGACCGCCGTGCCGTGCTCGATGAACGAGTCCGGCATACCGATGCGGTGGACCGATACATCATCCAATCCGGCCTCGGCTAGGGCTTCGAGTACGGCCGAGCCGAACCCTCCAGCCAGCACGTTCTCTTCCACGGTGACGATGCGGCGGGAGCTGCGGGCCGCGTCGAGAAGTAACTCGACGTCGAGCGGCTTCACGAAGACCGGGTTGACGACGCCGCAGGAGATGCCATGCCGGGCAAGCGTTTCCGCCGCCTCCATGGCGGCGCTGACCGGCTTACCCAGAGCAAAGATCACGACGTCCCTGCCCTCCCTGACCACGGAGCCCTTGCCCAGCGGCAGCACCCTGAGGTCGCTGTCGAGCGGCACGCCCACGGCGGCTCCCCTCGCGATGCGGATCGCGAAGGGCCCCTGGTGCTTGTACGCCGTGTAGATGAGGTGCTGAAACTCGTTCTCGTCCATCGGTGCCGCAACGACGGCGTTGGGCAGACAGCGCAGGTACGAGATGTCGAACGCGCCGTGGTGCGTCTTGCCGTCCTCGCCTACGATGCCGGCGCGGTCGGCTATCAGAGTCACCGGCAGGTTCTGGATGCATACATCGTGCACCACCTGATCGAAGGCGCGCTGCATGAACGTGGAGTAGATCGAGACGAACGGGTTGAGTCCATTCGACGCCATCCCCGCGGCCATGCTGACGGCATGCTGCTCAGCTATGCCGACATCGAAGACCCTGTCTGGGAAGTCGCGCTGGACCTCTGCCAGCCCCGTACCCTCCAGCATCGCCGCGCTGATGCCGACGACCGTCTCGTCTTCACGCATGAGGCGGGCGATAGTCTGGGCGAACACCTTGGAGTAGGTGGGCGCCCCCGACGCGTCTCCCAGCGGGGAGCTTGGCTGGTGAAACTTGACCGGATCGTCTTCGGCGGGCTCGTACCCGTGACCCTTGTGCGTCACCACGTGTATGAGTGGTACCAACCCGGTGGGCATTTTGGCCTGCCGGAGCGTCAACTCAAGCTGCCTGAAGTCGTGGCCATCCACAGGGCCGAGATACTGGAATCCCATCTCCGTCCAGAACATCGTCGGCACGATGAGGCCCGCTAGTCCGGTATTGAACCTCCTGACGAGGCTGTACATCAGCTCGCCCGTGGGCACCTTCTTCGACAGGACTTTCATACGCCCGATCATCGCGTTGAACTCGGGGTGAGTGATCAGCCGCTTACGCCAGTTGGTGAGAAAGCCGATGTTCTCGGAAATGGACATCCCGTTGTCGTTGAGGACGACGACGAACTTCTCGGGGTTGAGGTGCGCGATGTTGTTCAGCGCCTCGAAGCTCGAGCCGGAGGTCATCGCTCCGTCGCCGACGACCGCGATGGTCCACGAGTCCTGCCGGCGCATCGCCGAGCCTTCCGCTATGCCGAGAGCGATCGAAAGCCCGGTGCCGGCATGGCCCGCGCAGAGAGTGTCGTGCGGACTCTCGCTCGGCTCTCCGAACCCGGACAGACCGCCTTCCAGGCGGATGTTCTGGAAGTCGTCCCGGCGCCCCGTCACCAGCTTGTGCGTGTAGGTCTGGTTGGTCGTGTCCCAGACTATGCTGTCCGTTGGGCTGTCGAAGATGCGGTGCAGCGCCAGCGTAAGCTCGACCACCCCCAGGTTGGATGCCAGGTGGCCTCCGCGCTCGGTGATGACAGAGATTATGGTGTCTCGCGCCTCCTGCGCGACCTGGTCCAACTCTTCGTGGGTCAGCCCCCTGAGGTCGCTCGGCGCATCGATCCGGTTCAGGAGACGTTCAGACATAGAGAAGCTCCTTGTGGCAGGTCGGCTGCAACGCCGGACCAACGTCGGGGAAAGACGCTATGGGTTGATTGTAGGTACGCAGGGCATATATTACAAGCTGTGTCGAACACCGGTTTCCCCTCGGCTTGCCTGTTCCGTTCCGTTACCGAATGGGGAGGTCCTTCAGTCGGAATGGTCGCGGCTTCTCCGTCCGGAGGACCGCCACATTGAGATGGCTTCGAAGGCTAGTATGACAACGGCCAGGGCCGTCAGGTGGCCCCACAACCCTGAGGTAGCTTCGTGGTCTGGGGCTATCTTGTCGTTGTACTGCATGAGGAAACGCACCCACACTATCGCCACCAGCACCGTGACAACGTCCCGAGGCCATTGGGCCAGGTGGTTGCCGGACCCGCCACGAATTCGCAGCGAGTCCCCGATGTTTACAAGGATGTTTATGCCTATGACTATCAACGCCACCGGATCGACGAGGTAGTCCCAGAAAAACTGACCCAACTCCTTGTTGTACGGCCAGTAGAGCTCGGTCGCCAGCACAGCCACCGCGGTAATCCCTCCAACAACAGCCAATATTCTTCGCCACGGCACCATATCAACGTCTCCTGATAAGGTCGGCTACTGCTCTTCGGGAGGATCTACGCGTACCGCAATGATGTCGGTATCGTGATACTGCTGATGCCGCACGGAGGAGGCGTAGCCGCGCAGCAGTCTCAGCGAGATCTCCTGCTCCGCGACGGTCTCCGTATCGAACTGCTGGAGCTGGCGGACCTGGTCCTCAATATTTGTCTCGTTTCCTCCGCCGATGAACTCGAGGTCCGCCACAGGGCCGTCGCTGGACGCCAGGACTACCAGTTGCCGCTCGTCCTGGTCATCATCGTCTGCCTCCAGGTCCAGGGGGTCAAACGGGGCAAGCGTCAGCAGGGTCTCTTCCGCAACCGCGCTCAATCTGTCCTTCATGGCGGTACTCCAGCCCCTTCGGTTGGCGAACTTGGCGATAAACTCGTTGAGCTCCGGCAGCGCGTCGATATGGAGCCTCGAGCGGAAGCTCATGCGCCGCGGGTTGGTGAGCTCCAGGTACAGGATCATCACTATTGCCGCGAACCCTCCAGTAGTTATTCCGCTCTTGAATAGCGCTCCCCATACTGGGCCAAGGTCAGGGAGGCCGAATAGGCTGAACTGGAAGGCCGCGCCAATCCAGAAGCAGACGCCCGCCACCACCACCTTCTGACTGTTCTGCTCCGTCTGGATGATCGTCCGCGCACCATCCACGAATAGGTTCGCGGTCACCAGTATGAGGTATCCCGTCATGACGGGCCCCGGTATGGTGCTAAGCAGTCCTGACGCCTTTGGCACAAACGCCAGCACGATAAACGCGACGCCGACGCAGTATCCCACTATGCGGGAAGCGACCCCGGTTATTTGCGTGAACGACGCGATGCCAGGATTGATGATGTTGGGCACCGTCCCCGCGATACCGGCAAGCAGGTTCGTCACGCCGCCTCCCGCCAGCGCCCCCTGTACCTGCCGAAAGTCTACGGCCCGGTTCTCACGCCATGAGACCCGCTGCAAAGCGATGGACGCTCCGTTCGCCTGGATGGAGTTGATGACGCCTAGGAACAGGAACGCCGGCAGCAGCGTCCAAAAATGGATGCCGAAGTCCAGTCCCAACCCCGGCCACTCCCCCGGAAGCCCCACCCAGGGCGCTCGCAGCACCCTTTCGACGTCGTAGATTCCCAATGCCGCGGCGACCATACAACCGATGACGATACCCACTACTGGTCCCCAGAGGCGCAGCAGCGCCGAGCCGCGGAGGGTAAGGGCAGTGACTACAGTCAGGGTGGCCAGCGCGGTCAGGGGCGCAGCCACGGGGGCAGCCTCCGACGCATCGTCCAGCAGTGCGAAGATGACGGAGGCGAGGGTGATGGATAGTATCATCATCACTGTGCCGCCCACAGTCGGCGTGACGATGCGCCTCAGAATGAACAGCCACCTGGAGATGGCGAGCTGGACCGCCGCCGCGACGAGGACCAGGGTCGTCAGCGTTGCCGGCCCTCCATCCGCCACCGCCGTGATGCAGAACGGGATGGAGAAGGCGGCCGTGAACATTGGCAGGACGGCCCCTCCGCCGATCGGCCCTACCCGCCGGACCTGCAGCAGCGTGGACACTCCGACTACCACCAGAGAGGCGAAGACCATCCACACGAGGTAGGCATCGTCTCTGCCCGACGCCTTGGCCACTACGACAGGCGTCACCAGCAGTGTCGCGGAGGCAATCAGGCTGAACTGCAAGCCGTGGCCGAGAGCGGCCAGGAAAGGCGGGCTCTCGGCCACCTCGTAGCGGGGGCTCTGAGAAGCTGGCGCCGTCAAGTTGCCTCCCGGACCCGATCGCGTGGCGGCCCAAATGCGCTGTACAAGATACCACAATCGCATTTGCCGTTGGCCCTGGACCACCGTAACGAGAGGGGCCGCTTCGGGGTAGTGACAATGCAACCAGTCGGTGCCCTCCGGGAGTGCAGAGGGTTGAACCCCAACGCCAGGGTGTGGGGGTGTCCTCCACGAGCCCAACTTAGGGTGGGCGGGCGGGAGACTCCAAACGCTTCTGCCCTACACTAGCAGGCTGCTGAAAAACGGGGTGTGCAGAGGGGCGCAGCCCCTTTGCTGGGAGTCTGAGGGTGTCCCTCAGACTTAATTCCTCTCTTCCCTGGAAACAGGGAAGAGCCCAAAAGAGGATTTGGAAGAGTTCTTCCGCACCCTGCTAGGCTGCGGACCTAGGCACAACCCATTGATGGGCGCTGGGCCCGGAGATATAATGTGCGTGGTTCGCAGCGGGCTGCGCGGGCCTCTTACAAACAAGGCATCCAGGCTGGAGGTTGGCAACAATATGACCTACATAATCGCTGAACCGTGCATCGACGTTAAGGACGCGGCCTGCGTAGACGTGTGCCCTGTCGACTGCATCTACACGGAGGACGAGGACAGGATGTACTACATCAGCCCCGAGGAGTGCATCGACTGCGCCGCTTGCGAGCCGGTCTGCCCCGTGGTCGCCATATTCGCCGAGGACGACACGCCCCCGGAGTGGGACTCGTACATCGACATGAACTACGAGTACTTCGGCGAGTCACGTTCCTGAGCTCCGTCACGTCGTCCCTAATTCAATAGCACGGGCTGATTCGACGCCCGCGCGCGCCGAAAGCCCGGCAAGACAACGCCCGTCCCTGCTCTCCCACCCCAAGGTAGAGTAGGGGCGCTCGCGGGAGGACAGCATGCCAGTCATAGAGTCCACTCCAGAGATGGCCGCCGCCGCATACGCGGTCATGAGCCGCAACCTTGAGACCGTCCGCCGAAGGCTCGGCAAGCCGCTGACGCTCGCGGACAAACTGCTCCTGTCGCACCTCGACGACGCTGACGGCCAGGAGATGGAGCCCGGAAGGAGCTACCTCCTCCTCAAGCCAGACAGGGTGGCCCTCCAGGACGTGCTGGGGCAGACCGTCATGCTCCAGTTCATGCAGACGCGCCGCGCGAAGACCGCGGTGCCTACAACGGTTCACTGCGACCACCTTATCCAGGCCAGGACGGAGGGCGACCTCGACCTGCTCCAGTCCAAGGAAGAGAATAGCGAGGTCTACGACTTTCTTAAAACGGCCGCGGCCAAGTTCGGCGTAGGCTTCTGGGGTCCCGGCGCCGGTATCATCCACCAGGTCGTGCTCGAGCAGTACGCCTTCCCGGGGGCCATGATCATCGGCACCGACTCCCACACCCCCAACGCCGGGGGACTCGGCGCCTGCGCCGTAGGCGTAGGCGGGGCGGACGCCGTCGAAGTCATGGCCGGCCTGCCCTGGGAGCTTCTCTATCCCAGGCGGATCGGCGTACACTTGACCGGCCACCTGAGCGGCTGGACCGCCCCCAAGGACGTCATTCTGCGCCTCGCCGGCGAGCTGACCGTATCAGGCGGCACCAACGCCATCATCGAGTACTTCGGACCGGGCACCCGGTCCATAAGCTGCACCGGCAAGGCGACGATCACCAACATGGGCGCCGAGCTGGGCGCCACCACCTCCGTGTTCGCATACGACGACCGTATGGAGACGTACCTGCGTGCGACCGGCCGCGCGGCCCTCGCAGAGGCCGCCAACCGCCACCGCGCCCTCCTTGCCCCCGACAACGAGGTCGTAGCCGAGCCGGGGCTGTTCTTCGACCGGGTCGTCGAGATAGACCTGTCCCGGCTGGAGCCGCAGGTCTCCGGCCCCCACTCCCCCGACAGGGCGCGCCCGATATCCGAGCTAGCAGCCGAGGTGCGGGACGCTGGCAACGCCTTCATCGACGAGATAGACACTGCCCTGATCGGAAGCTGCACCAACTCCTCCTACGAGGATATGAGCCGCGCCGCGGACGTTGCCGAGCAGGCCAGGGCCCACGGGCTCAGGGCCGCGTCTCCGCTGATGGTCACCCCCGGCTCCGAGCAGGTCCGCGCCACCATAGAGCGGGACGGCCAGATGGCCTCCCTCAAGTCGATCGACGGCGTCGTGCTCGCAAACGCCTGCGGCCCCTGCATCGGACAGTGGAAGCGGGAAAAGCTGCTCGACGGCGTCCCCAACACGATCGTCACGTCCTACAACCGCAACTTCCCGCGCCGCAACGACGGCCGCTCCGAGACCATGAACTTCATAGGCAGCCCAGAGATCGTCGTCGCGCTGTCGCTGGGCGGCAGGCTCTCGTTCAATCCGCTCACGGACACCCTTACCGACTCGGAAGGCAACCCATTCAGGCTGGAGGCCCCAGGTCAGGCGCCGGAGGCGCCCCCGAACGGCTTCCAGAGCGGCGACTCCTCCTACGTTGCCCCACCGGAAGACGGCGGCGGCATCGACATAGTCGTCGACCCCGACAGCGAACGGCTACAGCTCCTGCAGCCCTTCCCGGAGTGGGACGGAAACGACTACGTCGAGGTTCCCGTGCTGATGAAGGTCAAGGGCAAGTGCACCACCGACCACATCTCACCCGCCGGCCCCTGGCTGCGCTACCGAGGCCACCTGGACAAGTTCAGCGACAACCTGCTCATGGGCGCCGCCAACGCCTACACCGGCGAGGCGGGCAAGGGGAAGAACCTCCTCACGGGCGAGACCGGCCGGGCCATATCGAAGACCGCCAGGCACTACCAGAAGAAGGGTTTGAGGTGGGTCATCATAGGAGACTCCAACTACGGCGAGGGCAGCAGCCGCGAGCACGCCGCCATGTCCCCGCGCCTCCTGGGAGGAGCGGCCGTCATCGCCCGCAGCTTCGCGCGCATCCACGAGTCCAACCTGAAGAAGCAGGGACTCCTGCCGTTCACGTTCCGCGACCCCGGCGACTACGACCGCATCCACGAGGACGACAGGATCAGCCTCCTCGGCCTCGCCAACCTCTCCCCTGGAGAGCCCGTTGCCTGCGTCGTCCACCACTCCGACGGCGCAACCGAGACCCTCGAGCTCGAACACTCCTTCGGCGCCAAGCAGGTCGAATGGTTCAAGGCTGGCTCCGCTCTGAACCTATTCCACCGGTCTACCGCATAGGGGTGCTTGCTTGACCATCTCAGGCGAAATCTACAGGGCCGTCGTCTGTCAGGCCTCCGAGCACCATCCCCGCTACAACAACGGCTCGATCGTGCCCCTCGACGACGGCTCCCTGCTGCTCGTCTACCAGTGCTGGTACACGAAGGGCAGCGCCGACGCCTCACCCGGGCGCGTGGAGGGCAAGCTCTCGTCGGACGGCGGCCGCACCTGGGGGACCGAGTTCATCATCAAGGAGTCCTACGAGCCCGACCTCTATCAAGGCGGTGGACGGCGGATGGGCAGCCCCAGCCTGCTCAAGCTGGAATCGGGGCAGATCCTGCTATTCCACGACGTCATGAACTCGGAGGACGACCACCGTAACTTCCTGAGCCGCTCCTTCGACGGCGGGCTGACCTGGAGCGAGAGCGTCCCCATAGTCGGAAGGCTGGGATACTACGTCATCAACAACGACCGCGTAGTCCGCCTCTCGTCCGGAAGGATACTCGTTCCCGTTGCCGATCACGGAAGCCCCTTCGACCGCCGCGGCGTCTCCTTCGGGCTCTACTCGGACGACGAAGGGCGCACCTGGACGAGGGGCTCATCGGACGTCGTAGTAGAAGGCGCTGCGGGGGCGCAGGAGCCCGGCGTCGTCGAGCTGCGCGACGGCCGCGTGCTGATGTATGTCAGGACCTCGCTGGGGCAGCCGCACAAGTGCTACTCCGAGAACGGCGGCGATACCTGGTCGAGGCCCGAGCGGATGAGCGTGTGGTCCCCCACGTCGCCTCAGACCATCCGCCGCATCCCGTCGACCGGCGACCTTCTGATGGTGTGGAACAACTCGCCCGGGCAGACTCGCTCCCCCCTAACCCTGGCGGTCTCTTCCGACGAGGGAGAGACGTGGGAGCGGTTCCTGGACATCGAGAACGAGCAAGGCCACACCTACGCCTACCCCAGCATCCTGTTCCAGGACGAAGAAGCGGTGCTGACCTACTACGACCACGACGCTACGGTCCAGGTCCAGGACGCTGAGGGCGGTTCTCCTCAGACGGCCAACTGGCGGGGCCTGGTCTCACTCAAGCTGGCAATAGTCCCGTTGGCCCGCATCTACGACAGATAGCCCGCGTCCGC
The DNA here is from genome assembly GCA_965262055.1 of Dehalococcoidia bacterium. Classification (GTDB taxonomy): domain Bacteria; phylum Chloroflexota; class Dehalococcoidia; order Lucifugimonadales. The sequence continues at coordinate 2,235,557 of CBDHEI010000002.1, read as the reverse complement.
GCGCCTTCCAGCGAGGGGCCTTACTCGTCGCCTGTCCCGACCCAGCCCCCGGCCGATATGTCCACCATTACCCCGTCCGGGCCGCTGTACTTGTTCTCCACGTTCTTGCCGCCGTGGCCATGCCCCATGCCGCCGTGGAGCGCCTTGTTTACGGCGTCCATCCGGCCGTAGCCCGCCGCCATGACCTTGGCGTCGGCGGCCGCGGCGTCATCTACATGGAACCCGATGTGGTGGATGCCGCTGTACTCCAGCCCCTGCTCCCCGGCGACCACCTCGTTCTTGAACTTCAGTATGGCGAGGTTCACGGAGCCGTCGCTGAGGTAGTACCCCTCCGCGTTCGCCCCGTCCACCTTCCCGACCATCTCCAGGTCGAAGACGTCCCTGTAGAAGTTGGCAACCTTCTCCGGCTCCTGCGTTGCGATAGCGATGTGCTTGATCTTGGCCATCATACCCCCCGTAACGTCTGCTGCTTACCATTCATCATCCATGCAAATATATGTACCTCCGCGCGGGGTGTCAAACCGCACCAAGATGAGTCGGGGCTGGCACAGGCAAAGGATCGAACTATACCAGTCTCCTTGCACCCCACTGCACAGGCACGGGACCTGACTATCCCAATCGTAAATCCATGTCGGCAGCTAATGCGGCTACCCCTGCCGTGGTGTATCCTGCTGCGCGAGCCTTTCCCTTTCGGTTCGCCGGAGACCGACGTGTACATGTGGGACGAAACGCCGGGACGGCTCCCGAGGATGAGCGCCAACGATAGCCCCATCCTCGGTGTCGCCGGCGGCCTGGCAGCGCACTACGGGGTCAGCCCCACTCTCGTGAGGCTCGCACTCGTCCTTGCGACCTTCCTCTTCCTGGCGGGACTGCTCGCATACGTGGCGCTGGCGTTCGCAATGCCATGGCCTCCCCTGGCGCCGCGTCCGGCCAGGACCACGTTCATCGCCGCCACGGCCCCCATCGTGGCCCTGACCCTGGCCAGCACCCTTGCCGCCGTCGTGGAGGTGGAGGGCTTCTCCCTCTACTATCTCTGGGCGGCGGCCGCCCTCTCGTGGGTCCTGTTGGGCTTCGTGTTGAGCGTACTGTTCCTGGCATCGCGGATGGACCTGTTCATGGGCGCCATGTCAGCCCTGGGCCTCGGCATGCTGTGCCTTGCGGTCACGGGCGCGCTGAACCTCCTGACGGGCGTAGTGCTATGAGCAATGAAGGGCATGGACCTGCCAACAAGACCACGGGGGAAGAGCGAAGGCGCTTTAGCCTCAGCTACGACCTCCAGACCTTCCGTGGAGACCTCTTCGGCGGCGTCACAGCGGCGGTGGTGGGATTGCCCGTTGCGCTGGCCTTCGGTGTGGCGTCCGGGCTCGGCGCGCTCGCCGGCATATACGGGGCTATCGCGGTCGGCTTCTTCGCCGCTGTATTCGGCGGAACACGCTCCCAGATCTCCGGCCCCACTGGCCCGATGGCCATAGCAGTGGCCGTGATAGTCGCCACGCATGCCGACAACCTCGCCAGGGCGTTCACGATAGTCATCATGGCGGGGCTGATCCAGGTGCTTCTCGGCGTGATGAGGGTGGGCCGCTTCGTCGCCTTCACCCCGTACTCGGTCATATCCGGGTTCATGTCCGGCATCGGCATCATCATCATTCTGCTCCAGACACTGCCGTTCCTGGGCGCCTCCGTACCGATCGGCGGGCCGATCGCTGCAGTACAGGAATGGCCGGATGCGATAGGCAACGTCAATTTCAGTGCTCTCGGCATCGCCGTCGTCACCCTCGTCGTCGGCATCCTCTGGCCCGACCGTCTCAGGAAGTACATGCCCCCCACCCTGGCCGCCCTTGCCGCCGGGACTGCCCTGGGCGTCCTGTGGTTGACCGGCACCCCGGTCATTGGAGAGGTGCCCATCGGCCTGCCCGAGCTGCAGCTACCCGATATCTCCGTGGACGTACTGTTGCAGTCCGTCCAGCCAGCGTTGATCATCGCCCTGCTAGGCTCCATCGACAGCCTGCTCACCTCCCTGGTAGCAGACGCTATGACCCGTACCCGCCACAACCCGAACAGGGAGCTCGTCGGCCAGGGCATCGGCAACATGGTCGCGGGCCTCATAGGGGGACTGCCCGGCGCCGGGGCCACCCTCGGCACGGTCGTAAACATCCGCGCGGGCGGGCGCCGGTCTCGGGGGTGCTTCGCGCGGCAATCCTCTTGACCCTGGTCCTCGGCCTCGGCAAATACGTCCAGTCGATCCCCCACGCCGTCCTTGCCGGCATACTCATGAAGGTCGGCTGGGACATCATAGATTGGCGGTTCGTCACCCGCCTCCACCGCGTTCAGCGGGAGCACCTCCTGGTAATGCTGATCACCCTCGGGCTCACCGTCTTCCTCGATCTCGTCACCGCCGTAGCCATAGGCATGATCGCCGCCGGGATGGCCAGCGCGCGGCAGTTCGAACGTCTCGAACTGGACAGCGTCGTCTCCGTTCCGCTGCTCGACCGGACCTTCTTTGCGGGCGGCGAGGGCCAAGAAAAAATGGACGCCTTCTCCGCGCGGGTCGGCCTCGTGGCGCTTAGGGGGAGCTTCTCCGTCGCCTCCTCGAGCAAGCTGATCAATACTATCAGCGTCGACATCCGTGACCATGAGATCGTCATCCTCGACTTCTCGGAGACCGTATACATGGACGACAGCGCGGCCCTGGTCATAGAGCAGCTGATCGATACCGCCGTAGCGGAAGAGACCGCGTGCATCGTAGTTGGCCTTAAGGACATGCCCGCTTCCACCCTACAGGCGCTCGACGTCCTGCAGCGTGTTCCCGAAAGCCACTTTACCGCGACCCGAGACGAAGCAAGGGACATCGCCAAGCGTATACTTCAGATATAGTCCGACGGCTCCTGCGCGCGAAACGACCCTCGGAGGTCTCCCATGCGCCTCGCTTCAAGATACGCGGTGCGACTGGCCCTTGTTGCCTCCCTCTTCGGCCTCTGGCTCTTCGCCGGCGTGGGACGGAGCTACGCCTGCTCGTGCGTGGAGCCGGACCCGCCAGCCGAGGCGCTCGAAAGATCGACGGTCGTCTTCGCCGGAAGGGTCGTCGCCATACGCGGCTTCGACATTCCCGAGTCGGGCATCGTCTCCTCTGCCGACCTGGGCACGATCGAGCTTCAGGTCAGCACCGTATGGAAAGGCCCCGTACAGGAGACGATGTTCGTCACCACGGTGCGCGATGAGGCAGGCTGTGGGTTCACCTTCGCCGAGGGCGAAGAATACGTCATCTACTCCCGGAGCGACGCCACACCACCGGAGGTCAGCCTCTGCAGCCGCACGCGTCTGGCCGCCAATGCTCAGGAAGACTTCGACGCGCTGGGAGAAGGCAGTACGCCGGAACCCGACTCCAGGGCCCCTGAGCCAACTGCTACGCCGACACTCACGCCCACGCCCGAGCCAACTGCCACACCGACACTCACGCCCACGCCCGAGCCAACTGCCACGCCGACACTCACGCCCACACCCGAGCCAACTGCTACGCCGACTCCTCAACCTGCCACCGGGGGCTGCAACATCCTCTCGCGGTCCGCCCAAGCGCCCAAGGACACCTGGGCATTGGGGCTGATCGCCGGGGTCGCCCTACTCGCCTTGCGCAGGCGCCCACGCACATAAAGCCAAAGCCGCAGCCCGCTCTGTTTGCATCGGTATGCTAGAGTTCGTAGATGAGGACCACAATTACTTACGCGGCCAAGTTGGTCCTGATTACCACGTTTTGCGGCCTATGGCTCTTCTCCGGCGTGGGCCAAGTCGAAGTGTGTTCGTGTGGATCTCGGCCATCTCCTTCTGGGGCGTACCATAGTTCAACAGTTGTCTTTTCAGGGAAGGTCGTTGCCATACGCGGCTTCGACATACCCGCCTGGGGCACCTACTCCTCGGCCGACCGCGGCACGATCGAGTTTCGGGTCAGCACTGTCTGGAAAGGCCCAGCCTACGAGACCATGTCTGTCACCACACTGCGTGATAGTGCCAGCTGCGGTTACCCCTTTGAAGAGGGACGGGAGTACGTCGTCTACGCCTACGCTCATGGCTTCTTAGAAGGCCCGCCAACAGTAAGCTACTGCAGCCGAACGCGGAGCTTCGATCAGGCGCAGGAAGACCTAAAGTGGTTAGGCGAAGGACTAACTTCACTGTCTGGGACGGCCGCTCAACTGCCTCCCTCGATGATCCCCACACCCACGCCCGAGCCAACTGCCACTCCGACACTCACGCCCACGCCCGAGCCCACCGCCACGCCGACACTCACGCCCACATCCGAACCCACTGCCACGCCGACTCCTCAACCTGCCACCGGAGGCTGCAACATCCTCTCCCAGTCCGCCCGCGCGCCGAGAGACGCCTGGGGCCTGGGACTGATCGCCGGAGTCGCCCTGCTCGCCTTGCGCAGGCGCCCACGGCGGTAGAGGCGCGGCCCGTTACCGCTGCTTGTAGTGGGTCCTCAGGCAGCGCGTGCAGATGCTTACCTTCTTCGACACGCCGCCCTGATAGATGGTCATGTTCTGAACGTTGGCCGCCCACCGCCTCTTCGTGCGGCGCTTGGAGTGGCTAACGTTGTTGCCGGACTGACCGGCCTTTGCGCAAATCTCGCATTTCGCCATGAGGATATGACCCTTGACCGGGGAAAGTTGGCTTGAGTAGAATCGACTGGCGCGCCGTTTGCCCGTACATCCGGGCCTTCGGCGCCCTGATTGTGAGCCGGGTAAGAATATACCATACGCAGAGTTAGGGCCGCAACGCCGCTCCGGTGCTATGGTTGGCGGCTCCGGAAGGGTCTCCCACCACGCCCTGATTGGAAGGTGAAGACGGTTGCCCATAGATGACAGTATCGGCGGCGCAGACCTCAGGACCATGTTCTCCGAGGCCACGGCCCTGCTGTCCGCCAACGTCGACGCCGTCAACGCCCTCAACGTATTCCCCGTCCCCGACGGCGACACCGGCACCAACATGCACCTGACCATGAAGGCCGTCGTGGAGGAGGCCGCAAGCGTAACCAGCACCTCCGCCGCCGATGTCGCCTCCGCCATGGCCCGCGGCGCCCTCATGGGCGCCAGGGGCAACAGCGGCGTCATCCTCTCGCAGTTCTTCAAGGGCCTCGGCTCCGGCCTGGAAGACACCGCCGTCCTTGACGGTCAACGTCTGGCGGCTGCCCTCGAGCTGGGCCGCGAGCAGGCATACAAGGCCGTCGGACAGCCCGTCGAGGGCACCATACTCACCGTCATCAGCACCGCCGCCCGGGCGGCCCGCAGCACGGCAGGCTCCGGCGGCTCCCTCATCGAGGTCCTGGAGTCCGTCAGCGTCGCCTCCCGCGAGTCCGTAGCGCTGACCCCCACCATGCTCCCCGTCCTGAGGCAGGCCGGCGTCGTCGACGCGGGCGGCCACGGCCTAGCAATCATCCTCGAAGGCCTCAGGCGGTCCGCAGCGGGCGACAAGTCCCCTCCCACTGAGATCCCTCCGCCCGACCCCGTAGGCGTGGATGAGCATGAAGGCATCGTGAGCACCGACTTCCTTCAGGCCGCCGAGGAGGAGATATACGGCTACTGCACCCAGATCGTCGTACAAGGCACAGACCTGGACGTCGACGACATCAGGGAGCGCGTCAGCGCCATGGGCCGATCCGTGGTCGTTGTGGGCGACGACACCGTCGCCAACGTCCACGTCCACGCCGAGGACCCCGGACCCGTCGTAAGCCTGGGCGTATCCCTGGGTGTCCTGGGACGCGTCAAGATCGAGAACATGGACGCCCAGCGCGCCGAGTACTCCGCAGCGCGCCGCTCGGAGGTCGCCACCGGCAGCGTCGGAGTGCTGGCGGTCGCGGCCGGCGACGGCCTCAAGAGCGTCTTCGAAAGCCTGGGCGCTGCCTCCGTCCTCGCCGGGGGCGACACCATGAACCCCAGCGTCCGCGAGCTCGTGGATGCCATCGAGCAGCTACCCGCAGAGTCCGCCGTCGTGCTCCCCAACAACAAGAACATTGTCCCCGCCGCCAGGCAGGCCGCCGAGCTCGCCTCCAAGGAGGTGGGCGTCGTCCCCACCCGCTCCATCCCCCACGGCGCCGCCGCCATGCTCGCGTTCGATCCGCAGGTCGCCGCTAGCCTCAACGTGGAGCGCATGACGGAGGCCACCGAGTCCGTACGGTACGGCGAGGTCACCACCGCCGTTCGCACCGCCGAAATCGACGGCATCTCCGTCCAGCAGGGTGATACAATCGGCCTGCTCGACGGCAGGCTGGTCGCCACCGGCAACGACCCCGGCCAGGTGCTCGTCGAGGTGGTGTCGAAAGCGGAGCCGGAGCGTGGCGGAATCGTCACACTCTACGCCGGAGACCCCGTTAGCGGGGAGGCCGCTCAGGCGACAGCGAACGCCTTGGAAGAGGCGCTGAGCGGTGTAGATGTCGAGCTCATAAGTGGGGGCCAGCCCCACTACCACTACCTCTTCTCAGTGGAGTGACACAGCCATGACAGTCAAATTAGTCACTGACAGCACCTCGGACCTGCCCCAAGACCTCGCGGACAGCCTCGGCATAGAGCTCGTGCCAGCCAACATCCACTTCGGCAACGAGACCTTCAAAGACGGTGTCGACCTCTCCCACGACGACTTCTACGAGCGTCTCACCCACGGTGACACCTTCCCAAGAACGTCGCAGCCCTCCCCGGGTGAGTTCGCCCAGGTCTACGAGAGGCTCGCCCAGGATGCCGACGCCATAGTCTCCATCCACATCTCCTCCAAGCTGAGCGGCACCTACAACTCCGCCGTCCAGGGAAAGCGGGAGGCCGACGTTGCGTGCCCCATAGAGGTCATCGACAGCCAGCAGGCTTCTTTGGCACTCGGCATGGGCGCCGTAGCGGCGGCCCGGGCAGCCAGCGACGGCGGCACCGCCGATGAGGTGGCCTCCAAGGCGCGCGACGCCGCCAGCCGTTCCGTCTGCACCGCTCTGCTCGACACCCTCGAGTACCTGCAGAAGGGCGGCCGAATCGGCAAGGCCGGCGCGATGCTGGGCTCCCTCCTCAAGATCAAGCCCATCATCATCATCCGCGATGGAGAGGTGCAGCAGTTCGCCAAGGAGAGGACCCTGAACAAGGCCCTCGCCCGCCTTGAGGAGGCCGCCAGGGATCTTGCGCCCATAGAGGAGCTTGGCGTCATATACAGCACGGAGCGGGACGACGCCCTCCGCGTGGCCGAAAAGCTCCGTGACCTGCTGCCGGAGGGCAAGGAGCCCATCATCGCCAGGATCGGCCCCGCCATAGGCGCCCACGCCGGTCCCGGGGCCATCGGAATAGGCGTCCTCCGGGCCTCCCCTTGACGCAGGAGCCCGCCGGCGGCGCTGTCCGGCCTCGCTCCAAGCCCAACGCCGCCCGCAACACCCGGGCAACCGGCGCAGACCCGCTGGACACTCTGCGGAAGATCCTGCGGTTGGAAGCCGACCAGGGCTTCCCGGACACCACCGTGACCGGCGGCCTCGACCGCTTCCTTCACCGCCGCAGCGACGACCTCGCGTCCGCGCTCGGAGACGCCACCTCCTACTCCATACTCACCCCACCTCAGCGCAGGGAGTGGGCCGAAGACGTCATGGCCCGCCTTGGCGGCGGCGACGAGCTCCCCCAGCCCCGGACGACCACCCCCGGCCACAAACCCGCCCCCCGAAAGAGAAGAACGAAACCCGCCGACCCCATAGCCCTCGACGACAGCGTCTACCAGCTCAAGTGGGTCACCGAGCGTACCTTCCCGACCTCCAAGCTCGCCCGGCTCGGCGTGAGCACCATCCGCGACCTCATCTACCACCTCCCCAGCAGGCACCAGGACTTCGCCAACACCCGCAAGGTGGCCGAGCTGAAGCCCGGCGAGGAGCAGACGATCGTCGCCGATGTCTGGGACGTCTCCGCCAGCCGCGTCAGGCCAAACCTCTGGTCCATACACGCCGCCTTGGGCGACGAGACCGGCAACATCAGGGCGACCTGGTTCCGCAGGGGATTCCGCAACAGCCAGCCCTTCATGGTCCGCAGCCTTCAGCCCGGCTCCAAGATGGTCTTCAGCGGCAAGGTCGGATTCTTCCGCGGAGAGCGCGTACTGGACGACCCCGACTACGAGCCCTTGAAGGGCCAGGAAGAGCTGATGCACACCGGCCGGCTCGTCCCCGTATACCCAACGGTGGAGGGCATTACCGTCCGCATGCTCCGCCGCGCCGTCAAGCAGGCCCTCGACGCCGGCCTCCCCAGGATCGTAGACCACTTGCCCCAACCCCGCCGGGACCGCATCGGGCTGATGCCCCTCGATACGGCCCTCGCCCAGGCCCACTACCCCGACTCCGATACCCACGCCATCGCCGCACTGCGCCGCCTTGCCTTCGACGAGCTGCTCACCCTCCAGCTAGCCGTGCTCCGGCGCAAGAGGGACTGGCAGCGCGAGGACCTCGGCGTGCCCCTCCTGTCGAGAGGCGGCCACCTCGAAGCCTTCCTGGACTCGCTGCCCTTCGCCCTCACCCAGGCCCAGCATAGGGTCATAGCCGACATCCGCGCCGACCTCGAGCAGCCCAAGCCCATGAGCCGCCTCCTCCAGGGAGACGTCGGCAGCGGCAAGACCGTCGTCGCCGCTGCCGCCCTCCTCTCGGCCGTCTTCGCCGGCTACCAGGGTGCGATCGTCGCCCCGACCGAGATACTGGCCGAGCAGCACTTCCTCACCCTCTCCCGTTTCCTCTCTGGCGGCGCCGATCCCGACCTCGACGACGACTGCGTCACCGTTCGCGTCGGCACCTACCCCAACCCCGTCACCATCGGCCTCCTCGTCGGCAGCCTCCCCAACAAGCGCAAGGCCGAGATGCGCCAACGCCTCGCCGACGGAAGCGTGGACCTCGTCATAGGCACCCACGCCGTCATCCAGGAGGACGTCGAGGCCCCCAGGCTCGCCGTCGCCGTCGTCGACGAGCAGCACCGCTTCGGCGTCATGCAGAGGGCCGCCCTCCGGGGCAAGGGCCGCCGCCCCCACATGCTCGCCATGTCGGCCACCCCCATACCCAGATCGCTCGCCCTCACCCTATACGGCGAGCTCGACGTCTCCACTCTCGACGAGATGCCCCCCGGCAGGCAGCCCATCCGCACCAGGTGGATACCGCCCGACCGGCGCGCCAACGTCTACGAGTTCATCGCCAGGCAGGTCGAACAGGGCAGGCAGGCTTTCGTCATATGCCCCCTCGTCGAGGAGTCAGAGGCCATCCAGTCCCGCGCCGCCATCGCCGAGCACGAGCGCCTCTCCCGCGACGTCTTCCCCGACCTGCGCCTCGGACTGCTCCACGGAAGGATGGCCCTCCGCGAGAAGGAGATGGCCATGGAGGAGTTCAAGAACGGCGACACGCACATCCTCGTATCCACACCCGTCGTAGAGGTCGGCATAGACGTGCCCAACGCCACCGTGATGCTCATCGACGGCGCCGAGCGCTTCGGCCTCTCGCAGCTGCACCAGTTCAGGGGCAGGGTCGGGCGCGGCAAGCATCTCAGCCACTGCCTGCTGCTGGCCGACGACGCCGGCAAGGACGCCCGCGAAAGGCTCAAGATCGTAGAGCGCGTCGGCGACGGCTTCGAGCTGTCCGAGGAGGACCTGCGCATCCGTGGCCCCGGCGACTACCTCGGCACCCGCCAGAGCGGTCTCCCCAACCTCAAGGTCGCCAAGATCACCGACCAGGACCTCCTCCTGCTCGCCCGCCAGGAGGCCGCCAGCATCCTCGACGCCGACCCCGACCTGACCAGCGACGATCACACCCCCCTGGCACAGCACCTCGCCGACTCCACCACGCACCTCGTCGGCGAATTGAGCTGACTATTAACAGTCACCAGTTGGGACCCCAATACCACTCCGGCTCAACACACGGTCTCAAAGGCATCCCCCTCGAAGATGCCCTCGGCGCGCTGCATTTCCCGGACGTAGCAGATGATCTTCTCCACGTCGTCCGATGAGACGCTGGCGACGGGAGCCATATCGCCAAACGTCCAATGGTGCTGCCGCACCCCTTGGGAGACCGCGCTGCGAATGCTGAAGTCCTGGTGATGGCCTGGGTGGTACACCCGGTCCATCAGGGGTGGACCCAGGCTGGTCCCCGCGGCGCCCTTCCCGTGACAGGCCGAACAGTTGGCATTGAACAGCTTCTCGCCGGCGCGAGCCGTAACGGAAAGGCCGGAACCCGCCGCCGACACCTGTTCGCCACCACCCGACTCCATCGCATCGTGCTCGGGTGCGCTATCTCCACCGCACCCAATCGTCATAAGCAATACGAGGGCTACGGCGAGGCTGAAGGCGGCAAATCTGCCCATCGAGCTTCCGCTCTTGGTCATCGCGCGCGTCTCCTCCCTACATATCGATGCGCTTTTCGCCTGACAGGTACGACTCTGCCTCCTTCTGGAACGCCCGGTTACACCCCGGGCCGCAGAAGTAGTACGTGACCCCTTCGTACTCCCAGCTGCCGCCAGGCGGCTTCTCCATGTCCACCTTCATGTGGCAGACCGGATCTATCTCCCTGGGCCTGCTCTTTCCAAACAGCGGTATTCGCATTCAACTCTCCTTGAGCGCCGATAAACTCTCATCCTTCACGCTTCCCGCCGAACCTCCGCAACCTCAACGAGTTGGCCACCACCGTCACTGAGCTGATCGCCATGGCGCCCGCCGCCAGCACGGGGTTGAGGAAGCCGAGCTCCCCGAAGACCGGACGCAGCGCATCGGGCACGCCCGAAACGGAGAAAACGGGGTACAGGATGCCCCCGGCCACCGGGATGAGGAGCACGTTATAGGCAAACGCCCAGAACAGGTTCTGCCTGATGGTCCTCATCGTTGCCCTGCTCAGGGAGACGCCCGTAGCGACAGACCGTAGCTCCCCGCCCACCAGCGTCATGTCCGCTGCTTCCGCGGCCACGTCGGTCCCCGTACCCATGGCAATGCCCACGTCGGCCTGGGCCAGCGCCGGAGCGTCGTTGATCCCATCCCCCACCATGGCCACGGTCTTGCCGTCGCGCTGCATGGACTTTACGTGGTCAGCCTTCTCGCCGGGTCTCACTTCTGCTTCGTACCTATCTATGCCGGCCTGCCGCGCTATGGCGCCGGCAGCGTCCGGGTTGTCGCCGGTCAGCATCACCACGTCCAGCCCAAGATGCCGCAGTGACTCCACCGCCTGCCGCGCGCCCGGCTTCAGGGTGTCCGCCACCGCCACCAGGCCCACAACCCTGCCGCCCGTCGCTACGAACGCGACCGTCTTCCCCTCGCCCTCGAGCGTTTCCGCCCTCTCCTCAAGACCGTCGAGGGAGAACCCCTCCTGTTTCATCAGCGACTGGCTCCCCACCAGCACGCCCTCACCGCCCACTCTTGCGCTGACCCCATAGCCCGTCAGCGATGTGAACTCGTCCGCTTCGGAGATGGGCAGGCCCCGCTCCCGGGCTGCCGAGACTATCGCCTGCCCCACCGGGTGCTCCGACGGACGCTCCGCCGCCGCGGCCAGCGATAGCAGGTAGTCCTCGCCGATCTCTTCGGAGACCACGTCCGTCACGGCCGGCTTGCCCGAGGTAAGCGTTCCCGTCTTGTCCAGAACGACCACCTCGACGCTGTGAGCGAGCTCCAGCGATTCGGCGTTGCGGATGAGGATCCCCCGCTCCGCGCCCTTCGCCGTACCTACCATGATCGCCGTCGGCGTGGCCAGCCCGAGGGCGCACGGGCAGGCAATGATCAGCACCGCCACAGCCGTCAGCATGGCGTACAAGTAGGACGGCTCCGGCCCCAACACGTACCACACGACAAACACCGCCGCCGCAATGCCAATGACCGTCGGCACGAAGTAGGAGGCAATGAGGTCGGCTAGCCGTTGGATCGGCGCCTTCGAGCCCTGCGCCTCCTCCACGAGCCGCACGATCTGGGCCAGCGCCGAGTCCTTGCCCGTCCTGGTGGCCCGGCATGTGAAGCTTCCTGTCGTGTTCACCGTACCCCCGAACACCTGGGACCCCGGCGTCTTCTCCACCGGCGCGCTCTCGCCGGTCAGCATCGACTCGTCCACCCATGAGGACCCCTTCACGACCTCGCCGTCGACGGGCACCCTCTGGCCTGACCTCACCAGCACGTGGTCGCCGGAGCGTACCTGCTCGATGGACATCTCCATCTCCTCACCGTTTCGCTGCACGATCGCCGTACGGGGTTGAAGGCCCACCAGCGACCGGATGGCGTCGGAGGCCTTCCCCTTTGCCCGGGCCTCCAGGTACCTGCCCAGGAGCACGAGTCCCACGATCGCCGTTGAGGTGTCGAAGTACGTCGCGGCTTCATGGCCCGCGAAGAGAGATGTCTCACGAAACAATGTCACGGCCACGCTGTAGCCGTACGCCACGGTCGTGCCCACGGCAATCAGCGTGTTCATGGTGCTGGTGCGGTGCTTCAGCGCGCCCCACGCACCGGCATAGAACTGCCGGCCTGCCCAGAACTGCACCGGGGTTGCCAACGCCAGCAGCAGGAAGTCCACTCGAAACGGCAGGCTTTCCGTCATCGAAGAGCCCGCCATCATGGCCATTATCACGCCAGCTACCGCCAGGCTGAAGATGGCCTTGCGTTTGAGTTCCTTCTGCTCTTCGGCTCCCGCAGGCTCGCGGTATTCATCGCCCGACACGCCCTCGAAGGAGTAGCCCGCGTCCTCCACCGCGTACCGCAGGTCGGAGATATCTGTCTCGCCAGGTATGTACTCGACGGTCGCCCGGCCCGTGGCGAGGTTGACGCTGGCCGAGGTCACCCCGCCGGTATCGCCGAGAGCGTCCTCCACGTGGCGCACGCAGGAGGCGCACGTCATGCCCCCCACGATCACTGAGACCCGCTCGCTACCGTCGCCGGACTCTGCGGAAGCAGGCCCGCCAACGCCCACCTGCTGGGATATCACGCCCTACCTCCTGTCCGAGAGGGCATACAGCTCCAGCAGCTCTTCGAGGACCCCCTCCTCACGACCCTCTTTCACCCCATCGATGACGCACGAGTGCAGGTGCCCCTCCAGCAGCGTCATCTCCATCTTCTGAATCGCGCGCCGCACTGCAAAGCTCTGCTTCAGAATGTCGACGCAGTACTTGTCCTGCTCCACCATCCGCCGGACGCCCGCCAAATGGCCATCGATATAGTTCAGCCGCTTCAGCGCGTCCTGCTTCGCCTCCGGGTCCACATGCTGCTGATGCGCCTCATGGCTCTCGTGAGCAGTGCTCATGCGCCTCACAACTCCTTCTCCCCCAACACCGCCCTTCCACACAACCCCGCCTCCCAAAACCCACACCCAGGGGGTATGGGTAAAAGTCTATGTCCCACCCCCGCCAATGTCAACAAGCCATGGGGATAGGGAAGCGACATCAGGGCCCTGCGAAGGTGTCTTCCACTAAAGCCTGAACCTACATCGAAGGTCGAGAATCTCCTACGGCCGTGGAAATAAACGTCTTCTGATATACTATCAGGTACACTGAGAGAGCGTCATGACCGACAACACTGAAAATTCTCTGGCTCCGGTATACCACGAAGGTAGTCCGTTCGCTGGCGTGACTGGTAGACGGCGAAAGCAATTGATGATGCTCCATCGGGCGTTCCACGGGCCGTTCGACGCTTTGCAGGCCGCATCCGCGCTCGACATCGATCTCGACCGTACACGCCGTCTGCTTGCAGCACTCGCCGATAGTGGCTGGCTTGCCCGTGTGCGTAAGGGCTGGTACATCGGAGTGCCTCTCGAAGCATCCGAGCCGGGGGAGTGGCGGGAAGACCCCTGGGTGGTGGCCGGGACGCTCTTCTCTCCAGGCTACATCGGTGGATGGAGCGCTATCGAGCACTGGGGACTGACCGACCAGATCTTTAGTGTGGTCTACGTTGTCGCGGGACGGAAGGTCGCGCCAACCCGACAGACCGTACAGGGGACCGACTTCCTGATCCGAACCGTGCCCGAACGGGCCCTGTTCGGGACGCGCCGCGTCTGGCGTCAGCGCGTGGCGGTGAATGTGTCAGACCCTCATCGCACGGTGATTGACATACTCGATATCCCGGCCTCGGCAGGTGGTGTTCTGCACGCGTCCGAAGTCCTGCAGGCGTACTTCGAGAGCGAGCACGTCGACCAGGCGAAACTCCTGAAGTATGGCGACTGGCTCGATCGAGGCACCGTGTTTAAGCGGCTAGGATACTTGGCAGAACGAGCGGGCATCGCTGACGACGACTTCGTGGAGGCATGTCGCAGCCGAATCACGAAGGGGGTGAGCCGCCTTGATCCCGGTGGACCACCGAAGGGGCGGATCATAGCTAGGTGGAACCTGCGAGTGAACACGCAGAGACTCGCTCCTGACAAAGGAGACGGGTCGTGATCACCCGCGCCGACATAGACGACCGCGTTCGACTCTGGGGACTTCGTGAAGACGTGGTTGAGAAAGATTACGTTCTCGGGTGGGTCCTCTGGGGTATAGGCACCGATCCACAACTGAACCGTACGTGGGTGTTCAAAGGGGGGACGTGCCTGAAGAAATGCTACATCGAGACTTACCGCTTCTCGGAGGACCTTGATTTCACGGTGCTTGAGGATGGTCCCATCGAGCCGGATGAGGCGCTTGAGGCGATCTCGCGCGTGCTGGATCGCGTCAACCAGGAGTCCGGCATTGACTTTACGCTGCAGCCACCTGCTTGCCGGAGTAGGCCATCCGGGCGTTCGGCCGAGATGCGCGTCTACTATCGGGGACCCAGGAACACGCCCGGCCCAGCGAGCGTCAAGTTCGACCTCACGAAAGACGAGATCGTCGTCCGTCCGCCGGTCTTGAGGCCGGTCAGCCACGATTACCCTGATGCGTTGTCCGCACCAAGACAGGTCCGGTGCTACAGTTTTGAGGAGGTCTTCGCAGAAAAGCTGCGTGCGATGGGAGAGCGTTCCCGCCCGCGGGACCTGTACGACATAGTCAACCTCTTCCGTAGGCCCGACTTCCGCCAGAACGCCGGTATTGTCCTCGATGTTCTCAAACAGAAGTGCGAGGCCAAAGGCGTACCCGTCCCCTCAGCCGAAGGTATCCGCGCCTCGCCGATGTTCGAGGAACTGGAGAGCGAGTGGGAGAGCATGCTGGCGCACCAGCTGCGAGCCCTCCCGGATTTCGACCATTTCTGGTCTGAGGTGCCGCGCGTCTTCGCCTGGCTTAATCCCGAATCCACCGAAAGACGACTTTGGGGACAGTCCTTGAAGAAGCCAGAGGGTGCTCCTCTGAATCTGGGAGAATGGTTTTGAAACAGAAAACCGCCCGGAAACAAGGAGCACCCAGTAGATGCTGCCACAGAATAATCCCGACCGTATCGGCGTCGTCTTTGACGACCACCGCCTGGTGGCCAATGCCGGCCTGCTCCTGCCGGCCACCCTTGCACAGCACCTGGGCCTGCGGGAACTCGTCGACCATCACCTCGACCTAGGCTGCGCACCGGGGCGGGCGAACACGGGGGACAAACTGCTGACGCTGGTCGCTTCCGCGCTGGCGGGCGGCGACTTCATCGACGACGCTGATGCGCTGCGTGCTGGTGGGACGGTCGGTGTTCTCGGCTGCGTGGTCAAGGCGCCATCCACCCTGGGCACCTTCCTGCGCAGCTTCCGGTGGGGGCATGTCCGTCAACTCGACCGGGTGAGCCGCCAGTTGCTGGCACGCGCATGGGCCGCTGGGGCCGGACCCGGCGACTCGCCCCTTACCATCGACCTGGACTCCACCATCTGCGAGACCTATGGACTGGACAAAGAAGGGGCGCGACACCACAACTACACCGGCGCGCGGGGCTATCACCCACTGCTGGCCATCGCCGCCGGAACCGGCGACGTGCTGATGTCCCGGCTGCGCGAGGGCCGTGCCAACACCGCTCGCGGCGCTGCCCACTTCCTGCGTGAAACGGTGGGGCGGGTGCGCTACGGTGGGGCCAGCGGCCAACTCACGGTGCGCGCCGACAGCGGCTTCTACGCCCACGCTCTCGTCGCCGTCTGCCGCGAGATGGGTGTCCGCTTCTCCATCACCATCCGCCAGCACAAAGGCCTGCGGGAGTTGATTGAGGCGATCCCCGAGCAGGACTGGACGCCGATTCCCTACTGGATGGACGGCGCCGCCGATGTGGCCGAGACCACCTATACCCCCTTCCAGAGTGAACCCGACGCCGCGCCGGTGCGGCTCATCGTCCGGCGGGTGAAGCCCACGCCCGGTTCCCAGTTGGCCCTCTTCGCCACCTACAGCTATCACGGCTTCATCACCGACCGGGACGGGGAAACCCTGGAACTGGAGGCCGATCATCGCCGCCACGCCGAGATCGAGAACGCCATTCGAGACCTGAAACACGGCGTCGGACTCAACCATCTCCCCTCGGGGCGCTTCGCCGCCAACGGCGCCTGGCTGGCGGTGCAGGTGATGGCACACAACCTCGCCCGCTGGACAGCGCGCATCGGTCTGGCCGAACGGACCGTGACCACCAAGACCCTCAGGCGGCGGGTCTTCGCTCTGGTGGGACGGATCACCCGCTCGGCGCGCCGCCTTACCCTGCATCTTCCCCAGCATTGGCCTTGGGAAACCCAGTTCACTCGCGCCATGGCCCGGCTGCGAGCCATTCCACTCCCCGCCTGAACTGCCAGCCTGCAACTGACCCAACTTCCCTGCAAACTCGTGCCACCCCGGTCCGAGAGAGTTCCCTGCTGCGTATTCTCTCGCCATCCCGCGCATCGCAGCTCCCGCAGAGGGCCATAGGGGCCCTCTGCGGCGACTGAAGACCGTTCGCCGATCCAATCTACCCCAATGAGCCCAGCCATCTCCCCTGTAGCTCCCTCACCCACCCTGCCGCTGTCCTCACGCCGTCCATCGGTGTCCTTCGGTGGATTCGGGCTTAATGGCGACGAGTCAATTGAGGAACTTGAACCAGCACTCCCTGACGAAGGCGAAGAATTCTGGGTACCCCCTAAGACATTTTGGACATCGGGCTTGGGAAGCCGTCTGGAGCCTGTACGGTTCGCCGCCGTCAATCGCCTGCTCGTTGATCTCGGCTACGCCGGGCGGCATCGACTGATCGAGCCATATTCTCTGAGGCAGTCGAGGAACGGCAACATCCTCTTCCACGCCATCCGTGCAGACAATGGAGAGAGCCGGTCATACCGAGTTGATCGCATTCAGTCCGTCAAGGTGACGTCCCAACCCTTTACACCACGGTTCATGGTCGAATTCCCTACATCGGGAACGGTTCCAGCCCGGCCCTCATCGAACCGACGCCCCTATCACAGCTCAAGGGAAATGCCCTCGGCACGCCCAGAGTACATCGTGCTCTGCGTTCTTTGCGAGAAGCGCTTCAGACGCACTCGCCGGAGCACGCGACTACGACCTCATAAAGATCACAGCGGTTGGGACTGCCCAGGACGGTCAGGCTACCTGGAGAGTGTCGAATGAATCCTCATAACGTGGTACCTCCGGTAGGCCCAGCAGTCCCACGCTGAAGCAGTTCAAAGGCCCCATCAAATCCTGATCCATACAGATGAGCTACACAGCCTCCCTCCCCAGCCTAGCCCGTTCCCAATGGACCGTCATCTGGCGCCGCCCCTGGCCCTGGATTGCTCTCGGCTCTCTCCTGCTCTTCACACAGGCCAGCTTCTGGCTAGAACAGCGGCGGCGGCGGTTCAGCCGGGAGGTGGAACGCCTTCCACAGGAGTACAAGGCCATACGCTCGCCCCGGCGCTACCGAGTAAACCACAGCAACGCTCTGACCACGCTGGCCGTATCGCTTGGCGGAGAGGGCGGCGGGAAGTCGCTGGAGCCCCGGAGCGTAGCCAAGGCGAGGGGCGGCGCATTGCATCGGAGGACACGCTTATGCGAGGCAAGCTGACGGTTGCGGCGGTCATGCCAAACGGACGGATCGGGCTTGTGGAGGAGGATATCCCCGAGCCGGCCGCCGGGTGCGTGCTGCTGGAGGTGAAAAGCTCTCTGGTGAGCCCCGGCACGGAGCTGTCGGGGTGGCGGGGCCTCGCCCAGGGAGACTCCCGCGCCGGGTCCGGCGGCCGCCCTAGGCCCTTCGGCTACTCCAACGCAGGCGTCGTGCTGGAGGGGGGCCAGGGGGTGACCGGACTCAGACCGGGGGACCGGGTCGCGGCCATCGGCGGGGGCTACGCCAGGCACGCCACTCACGCCCTCGTGCCCCAGAACCTGTGCGTCGCCCTGCCGGACAGCGTGACCTTCGACCAGGGCGCCTACGCGATGCTCTCGGCGACGGCGGTGCAGGCCCTGCGCCGCGGCGGCCCCGGCTTCGGCGAGCTCTGCTGCGTAGTCGGGCTGGGGCTGGTGGGCCAGTTGACGGCCCGGATGTACCAGCTCGCTGGCAGCTACGTCATCGGCTGGGATATGATTGCCAAGAGACGAAAGATAGCAACCGCGTGGGGGATCGACGCCGTCGCACACTCCGGCCGGGGGGACGAGGTGGAGGCGACTCTGGCCTTCACGGGAGGGAGTGGCCTCGACTCTGCCGTCCTGGCCTTCGGGGGCGACGGCACCGAAGCGGTGGCCAAGCTAACCAGGTGCATGAAGCTCTCGCCAGACGGCCACCAGATGGGCCAGATCACCGTGGTTGGCGGCGCGAGCATCGACCTGCCTGCGACCCTGTGGAACGTGGACATACGCCGGGCGTCGAGGACGGGCCCAGGCTACCACGACGAGGCTTGGGAGCGGGGCGAGGGCTACCCTCCGGTCTTCATGCGCTGGACCACACAGACGAACCTGGAGCTCTGCATGAGGCTTATCGCTGAAGGAAAGCTGGATGTCGACTGCCTCACCACTCACAGGATACCCCTGGAGAGGGCCGAAGAGGAGATCGCCGCCATCATCGACGACCCCGACGAGATTCTGGGCCTGGTCTTCCAGATGAACCGCTGATGCCGGGACACCGCATCGACCCGAGGAAAGAGCGCCAAGGGAGAGGAGCGCATGAATAAAGGACCCCTGAAGCTGTGCATGGTATCGGGCTCCTTCGAGTACGAGTCCGAGAGTTCGCTGACCATCTTCCGCGACTACGTGGAGAGCGAGTACCCCGTAAACGCGGACATCATCGTATACCGCTCCGAAGACGACCATCAGTCCCTGTCCGCCATCGAAGAGACCGACGTCCTGCTGGTGTTTACCCGGCGGCTGAACGCCGGCGGCGATGAGCTGGAGCGGTTCAAGGCTTACTGCGCCGAGGGCAGACCCATCGTGGGAGTACGTACGGCCAGCCACGGGTTCCAGAACTGGCTAGCCTTCGACCGTGAGGTGCTGGGAGGGAACTACCAGATGCACTGGAGCCACGGCCCCAGGGCACGCGCCAAGTTCGAGCCCGGATCCGAAGGCCATCCCCTCCTGGAGGGCGTCGCGGAGTTCAGCTCCGCCGGCAGCCTCTACCGCAACACCCCCCTCTCGGCCGACGCCTCGCTCCTCATGAGCGCCAGCACCGACGAGCACGACGAGCCCGTCACCTGGACACGCACCCACGCGGGCGGACGGGTCTTCTACACGTCGCTTGGGCACCAGGAGGATTTCGGAGAGCCCAGCTTCCTGCGCCTGCTGGCCAACGCGGTCCTGTGGTGCGGAGGGAGGATATGAGACGTGGTCCGTGACGTTCGTGCCGGGACGCAGCCGGTCCTGGGCCTCAGGAGCCGGGTGGAGACGCGGAAGGGCAGCGGCGTCTGGCGGGAGGTGAGCGTCCAGAGGCCCATCACTCCCGCCAGGTCGGCGGTCCTGGTGTGCGACATGTGGGACGCCCACTGGTGCCGCACAGCGGCGGAGCGGTCGGCCCTCCTGGCCGAGCGCATCGACGAGCTGTTACGGAAAGCCCGAAGCGCCGGGGCCAGGATAGTCCACTCTCCCTCGGACACCCTGGAGCGGTACGAAAGCACGCCGCAGCGGCAGAGGATGAGGGACCTCCCCCTGGTGAAGCCGCCGGAGCCCCTGGAGTTGCCCGACGTGGAGCTGCCCATTGACGACTCCGACGGAGGATGCGACACCGGCGACTGCCAGCCTCCCCGCCCCCGTACGCGTCCTCGTCCGTGGCGGCGGCAACACGCGGCCATCGAGATCGCGGAGGAGGACGTGATCTCGGAGGACGGCGCAGAGGTGTACTCGATGCTGCGCGGCGCCGGCGTCGACACCCTGTTCTTCACCGGGGTCCACGTCAACATGTGCGTGCTGGACAGGCCCTTCGGCATCATGCAGATGACCCGGTGGGGCGTCGACTGCGTGCTGGTACGCGACCTCACGGACTCCATGTACAACCCAATGCGCCCGCCCTACGTAAGCCACGACGACGGAACGCGGCTGGTGGTGGAGCACATCGAGAAGCACTGGTGCCCGACGACCACCAGCGACGAGCTCGCTGCCCTACTCAAAGGATGACCGGGTGCAGAGGACAGCTTTCATCGGCGCGGGCCCGGAGACGCTCCGCCTCCACTTGAAGGAATTCCGCCATGAACTCCGGAAGGACGCGAGCAGCCCCACCAACATCGCTGCCGAGCGGGGCAGTCGGCCACCAGATGCTTAAGAAACATCCACAGTACACAAAAGACACGAAATGCTCAGATACTCGCGGGCGGTGGCCTTGAAGCCAGCGCGTACTCTTTCGACACCATTCGTGCGGGGTGCCATCGTCCTCGGGGAGGACTCGTGAACCTGTCTCACAAAGGGTTGTTGGTGGTGATGGGGAGCACTGCATTGGTTGGTCGGATCCGCTGGGGGCCGGGTTGGCGTGTCATGGCAGTCCGTGTGCGGGGAGGATGGCGGTCTGGCGCTCCTGGCATCCCCAGATTCGGGCCGAAGTTGCCGTCCAAGAGGTACGTCCGTGACGCCACATGTCCGCCCCGGCCCGCCAGATGCGCCAGAGGGTGCGCAGGTTGAAGGCCGTGGCCAGCAGCGTCCATTCGGCCGCGACATTGGCGATGCCGCGCAGCAGGAACCTGCGGCCTGCCTGCTGGTCTTTGATGATCCCGAAGACCGGCTCGATCAGCCCTTGCCTGCGCTCATAGGACCGGCTCGCCTCCTCGGTCGACATCCACTCACGGTGGACACGCAGCGCAGCATCGTGAGGCCCTATCTCCAGTGCGCGACCATAACGAGCGTCCTTCGTACAGGTCCCGAAGGCAGGACACGCCCGGCAGACGGCGCCGGAGGCCCGGTACCGCCGCATCGGCACCCCATGATTGCGCTTGATGCGTATGAAGCGCAACGCCTGACCCTGGGGGCATCTATAGCTGTCGCTGCTCTCGTCGTAGGTGAATCGGTCCTTGTGGTACGGACGCCGCAGCGCACGGCGCTGGGACTCTGGCATCGCCACCCGATGGCCCCTGCTGGCGCACTCCTCCAGCGCCTGCCCCGAATGGTAGCCCGCATCGGCCAACGTCATGTCCGCCCTGGCGCCCGTATTGTCCTCGGCCTTGTCCAGCATCGGAGTCAACTGGCCGTGGTCGCCCGGTTCGTCCACCACCTCGACCGCCGTGATCAACATGCCTGCACGCTGTCCGTCGGCAGTCCGTGCGGGCGAGGCCATCGCCTGCGCGTTGTAGCCGGGCATGACGCCCTGGCGTGTCTTCATCAGACGAGCCTCTCGGTCGGTCAGGTTGATGCGCCGTCCCTCCTCGTTCGAAAGATCGTCCATCGCCTGGCGCACCTGCTCTCTCAGGACCCTCTTGTCGTACAACTCCTGCGGCAACTGGGCGGTTGGAGTATCCTCTCCCGATTCGTTCTGGGACTCCAGGTCGCTTATCGCACGCTCAAGCCGCTCCAAGAGCCGCCCCAGTCCCTCCGCATCGTATGTCCTGGCCTTCGATGCGTTGGCTCCAACCTTCGTCCCGTCCACCGCCTGCAACGCCAGGTCCACCAACTCCATCTTCACCGCCATCCGAACCGTACGCTTGAACAGCCTCCTCATCGCCTGGCGGTGGCTCTTGTAGAACCTCCAGAGTGTGTTGTGGTCCGGATATTGCACGCACGTCAACCACAGGTACGGTATCTGGTCACGACAGGCTGCCTCCAGCTTACGGCACGAGCGCACTCCGGTCATGAAGCCGTACAGCCACACGCTCAACAGCGCTCGAGGATGGTACGAAGGAGGCCCAAGATCACCTCCGTCTATCTCCACCCCAAGCTCCGCCCAGTCCTCTCGGTCGAGTGCGTCCACCACCTCGGCCACGAACCGCGAAGGGTGCTCGGCAGGGATCAGGTCGCCCAGGCTCGGAGGCATCAGCCACATCTGTTCTCGGTCCATCGCTCGCAGCGGCATCCATCTCTCCATCGCGGCCAGGATGGCCACAACTATATCCTTCCATACCCCCACTGCACGACTTATGAGACAGGCTCTCGTCGTCTCCCCCTTCGGCATCACGGCCTTGAGGGGCGGTTCTAGTCTCGCGGGATGGGTCACGAAGGGAGAGAGGTAGCTGATTACCTACGAGCGTGAGCAAGTTGGGGATACCGTTGGTAGACGCTTGAAGACCGCTGAACAGACTGAACTCTGTGCATGTCTCGCCCTATTTCCTCCCCGTCTAACGGTCAGTGGAGACATGCCGCGAGTAGGCCTAGACTACAGACTGGAAGTGAAATAGCACTCGGTTAAACGTCTACCATGAATAGACGCAGGCAAAGCCTTCGAGCGAATGATAGGTATTCTGGCCATCCACAATCGACAAGGGAACCTGATTCTATGAATACTCTCCAAGAAATGTTTGAGTCTTCGTTCATGGAGATTCTATCGAATGGAGACTCGATTGATAATCTAGACGAACTGAAGGCAATAATAGCTAGCGAGATTCCTGATCTTGCCGACTCTATTGCTGAATCCATGTTGACGACAATCAGGAAAGACGTTCCCGCTGGACTGAAGGAGAAAAGGGAATATCAACTGCAATTCGAAGAAAGACTGAAGAACCACTGGCAGAAGCCCCTGGAACTTCTCGACCTGTTTATTTCGCTGGCTACGGAAGCTGGGGATGAGTTCAACAAGACCTTCAGGGACGATGCCGCACGCTCAAATGACGCCGTGTTTAGGGCACTTACCCTATTGCATGCTCGGGCGTGTCAGGTAGCA
Source organism: Dehalococcoidia bacterium (assembly GCA_965262055.1). GTDB lineage: Bacteria > Chloroflexota > Dehalococcoidia > Lucifugimonadales. Next base: position 2,212,475 of record CBDHEI010000002.1, on the reverse strand, counting down.
TCAGCGACTCTTGTGTTATTGCGTTCCGGTTATGCAGACGATGCTCACGCTCGGTGGCGAGCTCTCCACGAAATGTCAGTCGTCAGCCATTTCATCAGTGAGAAGGGCCAGGACATAGCTGAAAGATATCTGCTTCACGACACCGTACAACGATACAAGCTGGCTCTCAAGCATCGTGAATACGAAGAGAGAGTTAACGAGGAACCGATTTCACAGGAAGAGTTCGACGAGCTCAAGGCAGAGCACGACAAGCTCGTAGAGCGATTTGGCAGGTCTTTCAAAGAAGAATATGGTTGGGCTGCGTCCGCATTAGAAAAAGGACGTCCCACGATTGGCGACATTGAAGAGTCGGTTGGCTTGGAGCATTGGAGGCCCTACTACCGCATGGCAAGCGCCAACGTCCACGCGAACGCGCACGGAGTCTACTACAGGTTAGGTGCAAGTCCGCTAACCAATGAAGTGCTTCTAGCCGGTCCAAGCGTATTTGGACTAGCTGATCCCGGAGATTCCACGGCGATTTCACTTGGTCAAGTTACCACGGTACTGCTCACGACCGAGCCTATTCTGGACGGCATAGTCATCTCGAAGATTCTTATGATATTAGCCGGGATTTCCCATATTGGGAGTCTTCAGGCTCAAGGGGCAGCCCAAACGAGATGGTAGCATCATAGTCAGGTCCTGCAAGGCCAGTCAATCGCCGGTCTATCCGATAAGAGATGCGTTTGCAGTCGTAGAGCACCCTTCTTGTCCGTCTTCATCGTCCTCGTGTCCCCTGCCAGTGGGGTGAAAGCGCATTGAAGACAAGGCGACTCCCTGGAGCGCTCTCCCCCTCTTGGCAAGATCGTGGTTGTACCCTCCCTCAGCTTGGCGCCGGCGATAACCGGCCGATACGATCCAACACTCCCTGGAACAACCGTCGAGGAACCGACACCTCGGACAACTGAAAGATCAACCACCGGGAGTGCCGCACCAGACGGCCTCCCATCTTGATCAGCTTGACCTGCACGCTCCGCAGCGACCAGTGCTTGACCGCCTTGGGCAGACACAGCCGGCGAAGGAAGTTCCCAAGGTTGTACGCCAGGACGAACAGAGACAGACGCACCCGGTTGGCCACGAACCGATGGCACGACAGCCGAGTCCAGTTCAGGGCGTACTTACCCTCCTTGATCCACTGCTCGGCTGTCCCGCGACCATTGTAGAATCGCACCACTCCTTCGGGGCCAGCCGTCATGCTCGTGACGATGAAGCCCACCCGGGGGAACAGCTCTCCCCTGTGCCACTCCACCTTGGCCACCACCCGCCGTGCCCGGTCCCAACTCCCGGCACGATACCAGAAGTCGTCGTATAGGATCACTGGACGCTTCGGCGGCCTCCCCACCGGCCTCCTGAGCAGAGGGGCGATCTCCCGTTGCAGCACCTCGTTGCCGGGGAGTCTTATAGCGTAAAGGACGTGCCGCTCCTCGAGGTACTCATAGATGTCCGGCTTAGCGAATGCGGCGTCGGCGCGAAAGTACCGTAGCACTCCTGTCGCCCCGTAACGCGACAGGATCGGATCCAATACATCACGCCACCTGTGCGCGCTATGTACGTTCCCCGCACGCAGCTTGGCGCCCTCACAGTCACCGAACTGGTTGAACACGAACAAAGGGTGATAGCACGTGCTCCCAAAGTGACCGTTGTACGATGCTCCCTCCTGTTCTCCATGTACCGGACTCTCCGAACTGTCCATGTCCAAGATCACCCGCCGGTGCGGCGTGCGGGACATAGCTCCATCCACCCACTTAGCGTTCAGTCGGCCCAACCCTTACACGTTGCCGTATTGGGTGAGCACCTCGGTCTCGAACCGGCTCATGGTGTTGGTGCTGACGGCCGGTCTCTCAGGACCACCTCGCCGTCCAACGATGATCCGCATCGTCGGGTCCTGGGCCAGCCGTTCAGCGTCGTTGGTATCCTCGTAGCCCGCCAGACGACTGTACACCGACTGCCTGAGAAGGCCCACCAATCGGTGCTGCACGTTGCGACCGCCCCGACTCTCCTGCAGACACTCATTCGTCGTCTCCGTCAGTCCCAGCGCATCATCCAGCTCGCGACAGGCCAACAGTCCGGCGTCCGAGGTGATGGTAGCGCCGCGAAACTCCAACCGTACACGTCGGTCGAAACGGAGCTTGGCGCGGAGGTTTGTGCTTTCACCCATTGGGTGCCTCCAGAGTGGGTACGTTATCAAGATCTAAAGCAGTCTATCACGACCAGTCTAGCACTCATGATCACCACTGTGCTCTGCTATGCGGCTACATCGGGTAGTTCCGTTGCTGATTACGGCAAGCCCTGCAGGGTTGATATGGGAAATGTGGGATTAGTGGAAGAGGTCGGCGAAGCGTTTCTTCAGGCACATAGGGAATTGGAAGGATCAGAAGATGACTGCAGGGAATCCGTCTGACACCTGTCGCTGCGTGTTTGAAGGTCGTCCAGCCGTATGGGAACGACACCCAATATCCACAGTACAGTACCCTCTAACGCGAATGCCCCTTCACCGCATCTCAATCCCGAAATCCTCCCTCATCCCCCAACCCGCGCTGCCACCTCACCTCCACTTGCCCCACACGAACACCCGTGCTATCATACCCCCATGGCAAACGACCTACCCATATATCGACCCTTACCCGATACGGGCGCCGAGAGCCCCAATAAACGCGTCACTTTCTGTCACATTCCTGTCCCTTCCTGTCGATTCCCCGTCACCTTTAGTCGATTTCGCGTCAACCCACTGTCACCCGGCCCATAGCTAAAAAGAACAAAATGTGACAAATCGTTGCGGGCACGGGAGATCTCCCCTCGATCGGCAAGCCCGGACCGCCCCGCCTGATCGCGCTCCTTCCAGGCCATCCAAGACCACAGACTGCTATCATTGGTGACAGCACTATGACCCACAGTAGATCGAGGCTGCCCCTCGCCCTCCGCCCAGGGGCGGGCGTGGCGCTGCTGGCGGCCATCCTCATATCCGCCTGCTCGACCGCCCCAGCCGCAACGCCTACCCCACGCGCCATCGCCCCCATCCTGACCGCCCCAGCCGGCAGCCCGGTCGCCATCCAGGAGCCGCTAACCGTCGTCGTCGCCGCGACCGACCTCGCCGTGGGCCGCAACAGGTTCGCCTTCGGCCTGCTGGACGCGGAGGGTCCCATACGCACCCCGGAGGTCCGGGTCACCTTCTACCACGTCGACGGCGACCCCTCGAAGCCCGCCGGCCAGGACATGGCCCGCTTCGTACGCTGGCCCTCCAGCAAGGCCGGCGTCTACGTCGTCCAGGCCCAATTCCCCGCGCCGGGCCGCTGGGGCGTCGTAGTGGAGACCCCCAAGGTCGAGGGCGAGACCCCCACCTTCGGCCAGAGCGGCTTCATCGTCAAGGCCGAGAGCTCCGCGCCCGCCCTCGGCGAGGTCCCGCCCCCGATCCTCAACCGCACCACCGCCGAAGTGTCCGATCTTACAAAACTCACCTCCGCCCGCGAGCCTGACCCAGACCTGTACCGCATGACCGTGGCCGACGCCCTGAAGAGCAGCAGACCGTCCCTAATCGCATTCGCCACGCCCCTATTCTGTTCGACCGCCACCTGCGGCCCCCAGCTACAGGTACTCTCCGCGCTCAATGAGCGGCATGCAGGTAAGGTAAACTTCATCCACATTGAGGTCTACGAAAACCCCCACGAGATGAAAGAGGACTTCTCCGCAGGCAGGGTCTCACCCCACATGGACCAGTGGGGCCTGCTCACCGAGCCCTTCACCTTCGTGCTCGACGCCGGCGGCAGGGTCACGTCGAAGTTCGAGGGATTCGCGACCGAGGAAGAGCTGGAGGCGGCGCTCGCCGAAGTGCTGCCAGCCGGAGGTTAGGACCAGATGCCCGTTGCCCTTCGTCGGAACATAGCTTGGCCCGCACTGGCGGCGCTGCTCGCCCTCCTGGCCGCCGCCGCGCCCGCCAGTGCCGTAGCTCACGGCGAGGGCGCCATAGTGTTCGAAGGGACCGACGGGGCCTTCGAGGTCACCGTACGAGTCCTGCCTTACCCGCCCGCCGCCAGAGGGTCCGTCCACTTCGCCATCACGCCCTTCGACCCGGATACCAAGGCCCTGATCCTGGGCGTGGAGGTCGATCTCATCCTGCTCGACTCCGAGGGCAACGAGATATACCGGACCCGCGCCGTCAACTCCCCCATGGATCTGCAGTTCTACGACGCCAACTTGACCATAGAGGCCGCCGGCGAATGGACGCTCCGTGTGGACCTGCTGCACGAGGACAGGGGCAGCGCCAGCTTCACCGTGCCTCTGACCGTGATAGAGCAGGCGCTGCCGCCTAGCGGCGCCGCCGGGTACGTCTTCCTGGGCGTCGTCCTCTTCCTGCTCGGCGGCTCCATCTACCTCTGGTTCCGCTCCAACCAAGCCGTGCGCAGAAAGATGGGCGCTACCTGACCGCCCGCGTCAGTCGCGGCGAATCCGCTTCCACCTCGCCCTGAACGGCGATACCATGCGCGGCAGCTCCCTGTGCCGAGCCCACCCGGCCAGCGGCGGCGGCAGCAACCGCAGCTTCCCAAGGAGCGGCAGCGGCCACTGCATCACCCTGCCGATGAGGTTGGCCGCCGCCAGCGTCCCGACGTTGGACACCGACAGCCTCCACACCTTCACCAGCGCCGCCTCGGCGCGGCTCGTCTTCTTGTTCCGCGGGTCTTCGTGCCCCTCGGCAAGCTCCCGCCGCAAGTGCAGCAGCATGCGCGGGATGTCGATCCGCACTGGGCACGCCTCCCGGCACGCCCCGCACAGGCTCGACGCGTGCGGCAGGTCGCGCGAGCCCGGCACGTCCGTCATCATCGGCGTCAAGATCGCGCCGATGGGCCCAGAGTACACCCAGCCGTACGCGTGCCCGCCCACCTTCCGGTACACCGGGCAGGCGTTCAGGCACGCCCCGCACCGGATGCAGTTCAGCGCCTCCCGCATGTGCGGGTCCGCCAGTATCCGGGAGCGCCCGTTGTCCACGATGACCAGGTGGAACTGCTCCGGGCCGTCCTCGTCGTCGGACCGTCTGGGCCCGTCGACCGTGGTCACGTAGGTCGAAAGCCGCTGGCCTGTCGCCGAGCGGATGAGCAGCCGCAGGAACATCCCCATGTCCTCCAGCGACGGCACCACCTTCTCCATCCCCATGATAGCGACGTGTATCCGGGGCATCGACGTACACATCCGCCCGTTGCCCTCGTTAGTCACCAGCACTAGCGTCCCCGTGTCGGCCGCCACGAAGTTGGCCCCCGTTATCCCCATGTCCGCCTCGATGAACTTGTCCCTCAGCTGCCTCCGGGCCTCCGCGGTCAGCTCGGTGATGTCCCCGCCCATGTCACCCGCGCCCGCGTCCCGGCGCAGCAGCTCGGCCGCCTGCTCCTTCGACATGTGGATCGCCGGAGCGATGATGTGGTACGGCGTGTCTCCCGCGAGCTGGATCAGGTACTCCCCCAGGTCCGTCTCCGTTGCCTCCACCCCGGCGGCCGCCAGCTGGCTGTTGAGGTCCATCTCCTCGGAGAGCATCGACTTGCCCTTGATGACGCGCCTGACGCCCTCCCGCCTAACGAGATCGAGGATGTACCTGCTCGCCGCCTCCCCGTCCTGCGCGAAGAAGACGTTGCCCCCCGACTCCGTGACCCTCGCCTCGACCTGCTCTAGGTAGTAGTCCAGGTTGGCGATCGTGTGTGTTTTGACCGCCTGCGCGCGGGTGCGCATCTCCTCCCAGCCGGGAGTCGCCTCCCCCGCCCTCTCGCGAGCCTTCGAGAAGCCGCTGTAAAGCCCGCGGAGGCTGTCCTGTATCCGGGCGTCGGACAGCGTGTCGGCTGCGGACTGCTTGAACTGCTTGGTGGCCGCTTCCATGCCTCTACCCCGTCACGGCCCCATCGTCCAGGAGCTCGGCCAGGTGCACGGCCCTCGTGGAAAGCCCCTTGGCCCGCAGGCCGCCGCCGATCTGCATCAGGCACGAGCTGTCGCACGCCACGACGGCCCCCGCGCCAGTGCGCCGGATGTCGTCCACCTTGTCCGCAAGCATCGCGCCCGAGATGTCAGGGTATTTCACCGAGAACGTGCCCCCGAATCCGCAACAGACGTCGGGCTGCTCCATCTCCACCAGCTCCACGCCCGGCGCGGAGCTGATCAGGACGCGGGCCTGTGTGGTCGCCCCAAGCTCCCGGCGCAGGTGGCACCCCTCATGGTATGTGACTTTCTCCGGCGAAGAACCGTGCCGGCCTCCGATCTGCGAGGCGTTGGTGACCCCCAGCACGTCCACGATGAACTCCGACAACTCGTGGACCCGAGGGGCAAGCTCTTCAGCAGCGCGCAGGGCATCCGGCTCGTCGCGGAACAGCTCGGCGTAGAAGACCCTCAGCATGCTGGCGCATGAGCCGGACGGCACGACGACGTACTCCTTGCCTTCGAATTGCCGGAGGAGGCGCCGCGCCAGCGGCTTCGCCTCGTTCCAGAACCCCGAGTTGAAGGCGGGCTGCCCGCAGCACGTCTGGCCTTCAGGGAAGTCAACGTCCACCCCCAGCCGGCGCAGCACACGCACCGTGCTCTCGCCCACCTCGGGAAAGAACTGGTCGACGACGCAGGAGACGAACAGGGAGGCTTGCATCTACGGTACCCGGCCCCGCCCCGCCGACGGGATCCGGACCGCCAAGGCTGGCGCCGACGCGCGGCTCAGGTTATCAGCCCCCGGACCATGAAGCCCAGGACCCACCCCATGATGAAGGCTGGACAGGCGGCGAAGAGAGTCCCTTCCGTGGCGTCGTCGGCTGGCCCGTGGATCTTGAGGTACAGCAGGAACCCTCCAAGCCCGATGGCAACGAGCCAGACCGAGATAGTAGTGACGCCGAGGGCCGCCCCTATGGCGAAACCCAAGACGCCCCACGCGTACGGTGAATCGATTATGCGTAGAAGTGTCATCTCTCAGCTATGTGGCACAGCATACAACGCCTCTCCAGCCAATGGCAACAGCGACTGGCGCCTAGTCGAGCCGCCCGGCACGGAAGGCCTGGATGAAGTTCATGCAGAAGTCGTCGCGGCCAAGCAGCATGTCCAGGGCAAGCCCGACGGCCTCCGAGCTGGTGTCCAGATCGAGCGCCGACGCGATCTTCGTCTGTACGGGGTCCAGTATCCCGCTGTCGATGCCCGCCTCCAGCGCCAGGTATATGAAAGCCTGGTTGATGAGCCGCCGCTTCGGCATCCCGAACGAAACGTTGCTGAGCCCGCCGCCTATGTGGAGCTCCGCGCCGTATATCTCCCTGAGCATGCGCACAGCGTCGAAGTAATAGTTGCAGTTCTGGGAGTCGACCGAGATCAGGAAGACAATCCCGTCCACGAACACATCCTCCAGGCCGATGCCCTTAGCGCTGACGTGTTCCAGTACTCCCTTCACGTTCTCCACCCTTTCGGCAGCATCGGATGGCATTCCTTCCGTCCCCGTGGCCATGACCTTGATCCGGGCGTCGTGGCTTAGGGCGAGGTCGAGGCAGTCGATCCTCTCGAAGGCCACCGAGTTCAGCAGCGGCCTGCCCGCCCGCCCGTCGTAGGCGTCCAGCCCCACGGCGATGATCTCGGAAAGCGACGAGTCGACGCACGGGGGTACGCTGGACACCTCCTGCACGGTCTCGACGGTCCACCTCATGGCGCGCTTCTGCACCTCTACGTCGTAGTGGATCTCGTCGACGTTGATGTCCAGGTAGTCCGCCCCGTTCCTGATCTGGCGCGCCGCCTCGGCCCTGATGTAGGACGCGCCCTCGTCCCGCTCAGCGGGGTCGTCGCCTATGCCTTTCATCATGGCAATCAAGACGTGCTTAAGCTGTCCCTGAGAGTAGGGCTGAGTCTCTTTGAACCAGTTCGGGACGGTGAGCAGCCGGCGCTCCCCCGACTCGTCCCTGAACGGCACGGCCTCGGTGCCGTCCTCCAGCGTAACGGCGCGGCGGCCGTTGCGAAGGACGACCCTCGTCGCGTGTATGTTCTCGCCGATGACGGTGAAGTCTTCGGGCGAGGTTACGACTCTAGGCATTAACAGGCTCCACGATGAGAATGGGCCGGAGCAAACGCGTCTCCCTGACTAAGAATCAGTCCCCTGGTGCTCCTCGCACCAGTCGCGTACGGCCTTGGGTATCTCCAGCAGGTTCTCCAGCTTGGAGGCCAAGGGTATAGCGCACTCCGGCGCAATCATCTGCACACCGGCGTCGAGGCACCGGTACACCTCGGCGCGCACCTCCGCCGGTCCGCGGGCGTACAGCGTCTCGGGGTTGTTTATGTTGCCGACGAGCCTGATCCCGTCCCCCACCGCATCCATTGCCAGCTGGGGGTCGTTCTTGGAGTCGAAGTGGAACGCGGCCATATTGCTCTGGGCGATGTAGCCCATGCGGTCCAGCGTGTTGCCGCAGATGTGGAGGATCAACGGCACGGGCAGCCGTTCCACCATCTCCTGGTGTATCTCCAGGAGAAAGCGCCGGTAGTACTCGCCGCTCACCAGGTCCCCCGTCGCGTGGTCCGGGAATGTTAGTGCGTCGGCCCCAGCGTCTATCTGGGCCTGCCCGAACAGCACCGATATCTCCTTGAGCTTGTCGAGGCAGCGCATCGTCATGTCCGGGTCGTCGATCGTCATCAGGAGAAATGGCTCGACCCCGAAGACATGGTAGGCAAGCGTCCACGGCCCCATCGTCTTGCCGATGATGGCCACCTCGTCGCCGTACTCACCCTTCAGCATCTCGATGGACCGGGTAATGGTGACGTTGTCGGGATGCTCCAAGAAGCCAGAGGGTATCTTGACGTCCTCGGGCCCCTTCCATATCGGATTGTTCATCCGCACCGTGGGCCAGTTGTCCTTCTGTTCCCACTGCATCTCGCAGCCGAGCGCGGCCGACTCCTGGATGATGGTGAAGTAGGGCATGATGGAGTCGAAGCCAAGCTCCGTGTACCCGGTCGCCGCGAGGCGGGCGTTCAATTCCGGGTCCCTGCACGCGTCGGGGAACGGCGCGTCGACGAGGTCCATCAGCTCGACCGTGGCGACGTTGGTCGGGTTGGATACCGGCGGCCGGTCGACGGGCTCGCCGGCCAGCGCTTTCAGCACACGCTCTCGTGGGGTCATAGTTTCCTGAAATGTCATGGCGCGCCTCCTTGTCATCCGGGCTCGATGCGGAACACCTAACTAGGTTCCAGCTCGCGGTAAGAATCTACACCCTGGACATCAACGGCTCAACGTGCTTGTGGCGTTTCGAAGCTGTAACCCACACGGTTACCGATCATTTCCTGCCCGCCAGCCATTGAAGGCCCCGACCCACTACGGTGCGGAAGCGAGGGTCGATGAAGGCTTGGGCGTCGTGGCCATTCTGGTAGCACAGGACGCGTGACTTGCCGAAGGTCCTGGTCCACGCGATGGTGCGCATGCTCCCAGGGTGTTCGGTCGTTAGCAGGACCTCGTTTCCCTCGCCGGCGTCTCCCATCCCCGTATAGATCTCGTCGATGATCTCCCACGAGGCGAGGCCTCGGGTTATGGGGTGGTCTGAGTTGGCAACCTCGATGCGCATCCGCTGGTCGGGGGCGCCGCCGGTAGGCTTCCTCCCGGTCATGCCGCATATGTCGTCCCAGCGCCCCCAGTCCGTGAACGCGACGATGGCATGGTGCAGCACCAGTATCCCCTGGCCCGTCTCTCCCAACTCGTCCAGTGCAGCCCTCATCTTTCCGTCGAACTCCTCGTCCGGCGTAGGCAGATGGTAGTTGTAGAAGACCACCACGTCGTACCGGCTGCGGGCGTTGCCGGTGTCGGTTACGAAGTCCTCCAAGTTCTGTGGATAGGCGTCGACCCCGGGAATGCTCCGAAACAGCGTCTGGAGCCCCACCACGTCGTACTCGTGGTGACCTGTAATTACAGCCGTGGCGATCTTGTCTGGCTCAAACATGCGCGCCTCCTTCCAGAACCTCTACAAGTCTTCTGGTCTCAACCCCGTTCGCCTAGCGATGCGGGACAACATCCTCGGGCCGATTTCCTCTCTATCACGGAAGGCGAAGACATAATCGGGCTAACATCTCTAGATAGAGTTCTGTGAGAACCCGATTGCCTCTTGATATGCTATCCCACCCGCAGCAGCGCGGCCAAGACTCTCCTGGTACGTGTGCTGGGCCACCGGCTCATCACGCTGCCCGAAACGTTACATTGACGAATTCAAGGTCCGCTTCCCCCTGCTCAGGACGTTCCGCGAGCACGCGCAGGGCTAGGGCTTGGACCTTTGCCGTAGCCTCATGAAGGGTAGCGCCGTATGCCTTGGCTCCTGGAATCTCCACGACCTCCGCAATCCACCGGCCATCTTCCTCTTGCTCGGTCTCTAAATTCAGATTCGTGGTCATGGCTCTAAAGGGGATTCCTCCACTCTCTCCGGCGCGCCTAGTCTTTCCTCAATAGACGAAGCGACCTCAGAGTTCCCTAAGTCGGTGGGCTGAAGCCCAGAGTCCCAGTTGTCATCTGCCCGCGCAGGGCGTCAGCCTCCAGCAGGTCCTGCGTGCCGGTCACGTTGCGGGCGTAAGGAAGCACTATGGCGACGAGGGGGTCGTGCCTGTATCCGCAGCCGAAAGCCGCGCCGTCGCCCGTCTTCTCCATCTGGCCGTAGCGCACCAGGCCGTTGGTGGCGGCCCTGATGCGCATCGACTTGTTGCGCGCCTCTCCCTCGGCGGTGATCCGGTACACCCAGCGGCCGTCCGCCTCGGCAACCTCGAACCCCAACATCAGCCCAGACCTAAGGTCCTTGACGCGACCCTCCGCCGGGGGATGGTCCGGCGGCTTCTCGACGGCCTGCCTGATCAGGAAGCGGAAGGGCTGTTCGTGGATCTGCCCGCACGTGAGCCTCACCTGGTTGCGCGTCCCCGCGACCGGCTCCATGCCACCCAGCCTGACGAGCTGGCCACATATCTGCTCCACCCTGTCCTCGACTCCGCGCTTTCGGCTGAAGGTCCACACAGTAGCTACGTCGTGCTTCACGTAGAGTCCAACGGTGATCTCGCGGAAGTGCGGGTCCATCGTCACCAGCTCCAGGCAGTGCCCGTACCGCTCGATGACATCGACCGCACGGATATGCTGCGTCTCTGTCTCGGTCATATGCTCTCTCCCGTCATCCCCTCAGGGCCTCCGAGATGGCGCGGACATGTCTCGGCGTCGTGCCGCAGCAGCCGCCGATGATGTTTACGCCCGCGTCCGCCATCTCCTCGAATCGCGGCGCCATGAACCCCGGCGTCTCCGGGTAGACGATCTGTCCCTTTCGTATGTCCGGGATGCCGGCGTTCGAGTGGACCAACATAGGCGCGTCAGCCGCGCTTCTCATCTGGCGCGCGATCTCGATCATCGCCTCGATACCGTTGCCGCAGTTGGCGCCCACCACGTCGGCGCCGGCCTCGGCGAGCTCACCGGCGGCCTGCTCGGGTGGGATCCCCATCATCGTAAAGAAGCCCCGAGGGCCCTCGCTGAAGGTCATCGTCGCCATTACCGTCAACCCGGTGTTCTCCCTGGCCGCCCTTACCGCGAGCTTGGACTCCTCGATGGCGAACATCGTCTCGATAAGAACAGCGTCGGCTCCACCTTCCTCGAGGGCGGTTATCTGGTCCACGAAGGCGTCAAGCATCTCCGACTCGCTGACAGCGCCAAGCGGCTCCAGGAACTCTCCCGTCGGCCCGACGGAGCCGGCCACGAAGCAGCCTGCCGGAGCCTGGCTCCTCGCATGCTCAGCCGCCAGGCGGTTGAGCTCCCGGACACGGTCGCCGTGGCCGTACTTTTCCAGCATGAACTTGCTGCCGCCGAACGAATTGGTAAGCACCATGTCGGAGCCAGCCTCATAGTACTCGCGGGCCATCTGCCGCACCAGCTCCGGCTGAGTGCCGTTCAACTCTTCAGGGCACCCGCCCGGCTCCAGTCCGTGCGACTGCAGCCAGGTGCCGGTCGCACCGTCGGATATGAGCGTCTCGCCGGCCGCAATCCGCTCAGGAAGTATTGCGTGAGCCGCCATTGTCTGGGCCATCCTCAATCCAGTGGTCTATCGCGCCTGGGCGGGAGTCCCGATCGCCAGAGTGGTGCAGGTCGCGTATGCGGGCCACTAGGTCCCGCGGAAACCCCTCGTTGAAGCGCTCCGCCATCTCTTGGGCCACCTCCCGAGCGTCGCCGAATACGTCGGTGACTGGTCCCCACTGCCAGCCCATCATGTAGTCCTCGGAGCTGCTGCTATCGTCCAGCATCGACACCGCGTCGACGCCCTGCTGGAACCGGTCGTCCAGCATAATGGAGACATCCTCCCACTCGTCCTCGGCCTTGATCTGCACCGGAATCTCCTTCCAGTACATGACCCTAACTTTGGCCATCGGGGTGAGGCTCCCTTCGTCTTGCCGGCCCGCGCACGCACTCGGAAACGGGCCGGGCCTCAGTGTATTATATCCGCGCTGGCCAACCGAGGTCGAATCGGGAGAAAGCGTCCCGCATGACGGTGGCCGCAAATGGAGGCGAATATGACGAATACCGAGCTGGCTTTCTTACCGGCCACCGAGCTGCACACCTTGATTCGCGACAAGCAAGTCTCGCCGGTCGAGGTGACCAGGACCTTCCTCGAGCGCATAGAGCACCTCGACTCGCAGCTCAACTCCTACCTGACTGTCCTGCCTGAGGACGCCCTGCGGGCCGCAAAGGCCTCCGAGGAGGCGGTCGTGAGCGGCGCGGAGCTGGGGCCCCTGCACGGTGTCCCGGTCTCGATCAAGGACCTCGAGATGACCAGCGGCGTCCGCACCACGGGCGGCTCACTACTGTTCGAGGACCGTGTGCCCAACGTCGATTCGGAGGTGGTCCGCCGCATCTTGGGGGCCGGGGCCATCATGCTTGGCAAGACCAACACCCCGGAGCTGGGGCTGCTGGGCCACACCGAGAACCGGCTCGGCGACCACTGCCGCAACCCCTGGGACACCTCGCGCACGACGGGCGGATCCAGCGGCGGCGCCGGCGGCGCGATCGCTGCGGGCCTGTGCACCCTGGCCTCAGGGAGCGACGGCGGTGGGTCAATCAGGATCCCCGCCAGCTTCTGCGGCATCTACGGCATCAAGCCAACGCAGGGGCGCGTGCCTCGCCTCGTGGGTGCAGCGGCCGCACAGGTCGCCAACCAGTTCAGCCAGTCCGGACCGATGAGCAGGACCGTCCGGGACTCGGCGCTGCTCCTGCAGGTGCTCGCGGGCCGACACCCCGGAGACCCTGGGTCGCTGCGTGACGAGCCGGACGACTACCTCTCTGCCGCGGACAGGGGCGTACAGGGGCTCAGGATCGGCTGGAGCCCCGACTTCGGCTACGCCGCGGTGGACGGCGAGGTCCTTGAGGCGGCCTCGAAGGCGGCGAAGGTCTTCGAGAGCATGGGATGCATCGTCGAGGAGGTTGACATCGCGCTCGAAGACCCCTTCGATGCCTTCTGGAGCCTCTTCACAGCCAACGTCGCCGCGACCTTCGACCACCTTGTCGAAGGTCGCACCGACCAGCTCACCTGGTACGGCCGCGAGTCGTTCGAGATGGCCCACAGCGTCTCGGGTATCGAGTACGCCAGGGCTGTCGGGTACCTGGATCTGCTTAAAGCACAGTTCAATGACGTGTTCGACCAATACGACCTGCTGCTCAGCCCCACGACCGCCACCACCGCCTTCCCCGTGGGCAGCCCCCCTTCGGAAATAGGGGACCAGGAAGCGCACTGGTTCTGGGGCTACACGCCGTTCACGTTCCCGATAAACATGATCGGCCACCCCGCGGCCAGCCTGCCCTGCGGTCTCTCCTCGGAGGGACTACCGATAGGGCTACATGTCGTGGGTAGGCACGGAGACGATTCCTCCGTAGTTGCGGCCTCGGCAGCCTTCGAGGAGGCGATGCCCTGGGCACATCTGAAGCCGCCTATCTCGTAGCGGCGGGTTAAGCGCCGGCGTCGCTACGTCCTAAAGGCGCCGCGCATTGGGCAGGGAGACCATCTTCTGGTCCAAGGTCAGTCCCTCCATACCAGCCCGTGAGTATCCGTCGGCGATGAGGCGGTCAAACAGCCCGGGGCCATCGGAATCGGCAAGGGCCTCCATAACGGCCCGCCCGTTCAGTGGGGCCACTAGACCGCTTCGGAGTGTGCGCAGCAGCCCCATGGAGGCGTCAGTCCTGGATACTCCGTAGTGGTGCTGGACCGCGACGAAGGCTTCCCCTATGACCTTGTTCGACGCAAATATCTCTGCTCCGCTCTCAACCAAGGTGCTCAGTCGTTCAACGCAGTGCGAGTATGCGTCGGTAGGTTCGCCCGTGGTCAACCGAACGAGCACGGACGTGTCAACCCCGAAGCGCCGGGTCATACCCCTCCTCTCGGAACTTGTCGACGTCGAACGGTGGATGTCCGGAGGGGATCTTGTCTCGCAGATAGCCGAGCTTGGACAAGTCTATCCGCCTGGGTCTGAGGATGAAGCCGTCAAGACCCTCGCTGAGCTCTAGCTGGTCGCCGGGACCCACCCCAAGCGCATCCAGCACCTTCGCTGGAAACGTGACCTGACGCTTCGACGTGATTTTGACGATCATGGGAGGCTCCTTACCAAAATGCTACATTTGGTAAGGAGCCAGAGTCAACCATTCGGTGCGGTTTGCCGGCACTATTGCCCCTTGGCCCATCGGGCCAGCGCCTTCTCAGGGGAGCCGACCTCCTCGATGGAAGTGTAGTAGTACCTCTCCCACCCCTCCCGCGGCATCCCGGTAAACAGCATCAGGTTCAGGGGGTACTCCTCGCTATCGGTGGCGCGGCGGAAGTCGTCCCGGAACAGGAAGGTCGGCTTCCCAAGGGCAACAGCCATCCCCAGTTCCACCATGACCCCCTCGTCCGACGGTACCCCATTCACCACCGCGAAGATAGCGTCCGCTTCCCGCACGTCCCTGAAGTCGGCCTGTCCTATCCCGTACGCCCACCCGGGTCGCGACATGTCCACCTGGTTGTTGCGCTCGAACGGCTCCCACACCTCCAGCCCCAGCGCCTCCAGTGCCGCAACGATCTGCGGAAGAAGCAGCGTCCGCTGCTGCGCGGAGAAGCCGTAGGAGTTCGCAAGGTATATCGTCCTTCTCATGGTTGCTTCAAGCGCAGGGCGGCCCTCACGTCCTGTACGAGCGACTCGACAAGCTCTGGAGAGGGCGCGTCTACGCCCGGGACCACAATGGGCGTAACGGAGATACGGCCGTTCCTGATCGCCCAGACGTCCGTGGCGTGCGAGAGTTCAATGTCAGCCGGGGTGCTGTGCTTGAGCCAGTAATGTGTCCTGCGGCCGTCCCGGCCCGTCTCCACATGCTCCGCGTAGGCGAGCGGACCAAGGCCGGTAACGTCCAGGCGCTCGACATCCACAGGGTCGCGGTCGGGCGCGTTGACGTTCAGCAGCATAGGTTGGCTGACTGACCTGTCGCGTACGCCGCGAGCAAGCTCGCGCGCTACCGAGGCGGCTAGCTCGTACCGGATGGCGCTTCCGTCCGTGTAGCTGGACGAGACCGCTAAGGCC
This sequence comes from Dehalococcoidia bacterium, assembly GCA_965262055.1. Taxonomy (GTDB): domain Bacteria; phylum Chloroflexota; class Dehalococcoidia; order Lucifugimonadales. The sequence goes on along the minus strand of CBDHEI010000002.1, from coordinate 2,196,917 downwards.
GGGAAGCCGTTGAAGTACCCCTTCAGCGCTCCCCCAACCGTTCCGGAGATCAGCACGTCCACCCCGATGTTCGCGCCCCGGTTTATGCCGGATACCACGAGGTCGAACGGCTCTGAGAAGAGGCTCTTGGTTGCCAGCGCCACGCAGTCGGACGGCGTCCCCTGCACGGCGTAGGCCTCCACTCCCTCTAGCGGAGACGGGAACTCCTGTGCCCGCAGCACCGTCGTGAGGGTCATCGCGGTACCTATTCCGCTCATGTCGCGGTCCGGTGCCGCTACGCTAACCTCACCTATCTCGCTCAGAGCCCCCGCAAGCTCCCACAGCCCCTCCGAGAAAACCCCGTCGTCGTTTGTAATGAGTATCTTCAAGAATCTCTCCCGATGGTGATGTTGTCTATCAGGCGTGTCTCGCCAAAATAGACGGCCAGCGACGCCAGTGCAGGCCGGTCCAAGATGGCGAGCTCCCGCAGCGTACGGGCGTCCGCGACGCTAACGTAGTCTATTCTAGCCAGGGGCTCCCCGCCGATGGTCTCCCGGATCCGGCGCCTGACCGCCTCCGCATCGGCGACTCCATCCTCGACGAGCCGCTGCCCGGCCTGCAGGGCCCTGTAGAGCACCGGCGCCGCCCGCCGCTGCTCCGGGCTCAGGTAGAGGTTACGGCTGCTGAGCGCCAGACCGTCCAGCTCGCGCACCGTGGGCACGACGACTATTCGCGCCCCCAGGTCTAGGTCGGTGTTGAGCCGCTTGACCACGAGACACTGCTGAGCGTCCTTCTGGCCGAAGTACGCCCTGTCCGGGCCCGCTAGGGTCAGCAGCTTGCACACGACAGTCGCCACGCCCCTGAAGTGGCCCGGGCGCGCCTTGCCTTCCAGAGGCCAGGCGATTTCACCTACGTCCACGTGGGTGTCGAACCCGTCCGGGTACACCTCCTCGACCGGCGGCGTGAAGACCAGGTCGACCCCGGCTTCCTCCAGCTTGGCCAGATCGGCGTCTATGTCCCTCGGGTAGTCGGCGAAGTCCTCGCCCTCCCCGAACTGGGCAGGATTGACGAAGATGCTTACGACCGCCGTGGCGTTGTCTGCGCGGGCCATGCGCACCAACGCCATGTGCCCTTCGTGCAATGCCCCCATCGTGGGCGCCAGCCCGACCGGACGCTCTGAGCGCCCCAGCTCACGTCGCAACTCGACTGCCGTTGTAGCTACGAGCAAGTTAACGCGCGCCGGTCAGCCGGCCTCCTCCACCACCGCTCCGGGTGCGTCACGGCTACGCCTTGAGGAAGTTGCGGAGAATATCCTTGCCGACGCCTGTCATGATCGACTCTGGGTGGAACTGGATCCCCTCGACGGGAGCGGTCTTGTGGCGCACCCCCATGATGAGGCCGTTGTCCGTCCATGCCGTCACCTCGAGCTCGTCGGGCAGGTCGTCCCGGTACACCGCAAGCGAGTGGTACCTGATCGCCTCGAACGGGTTGGGCAGACCGGCGAACAGGCCCTTGCCGTCGTGATGGATCACCGACGTCTTTCCGTGGACTATCTCACCCGCAGGCCCGACCGTGCCTCCGTAGGAGTACCCCACGCACTGATGCCCGAGGCATACCCCAAGGGTGGGCACCGATGCCCCAAAGCGCTGCACCACGTCGTTGGAGATGCCTGCCTTCTCCGGGGTGCACGGCCCCGGCGAGATGACTATCTTCTCCGGCGCCATCGCCTCGATCTCTTCTATGGTCGTCTCGTCATTGCGGACCACTTCCACCTCGGCGCCCAGCTCGCTAAGGTACTGGTAGAGGTTGTAGGTAAAGCTGTCGTAGTTGTCTATGAGAAGGATCATGCTTCCCGCTCCCGTTGCGGCCAGCCGACTACATCAGGCCGGGGATCTTTAGCCCGCCTGTCAGGGCGCTCATCCGCTGGCCGGCCATTTCCTGCGCCTTCTCCAGCCCATCGTTGACGGCCGCCAGCACCAGGTCCTGGAGCATGTCCACGTCCTCCGGCGAGACGGCCTCCGGGTCGATCTCAATCGACTCGACGCGCATCTTGCCGCTCACAGTCGCCTTCACTGCGCCCCCGCCGGACGAGGCCTGCACCGTGCTGCTCTCCAGCTCGGTCTGCATCTTGAGCATCTCTTTCTGCATCTGCTGGGCCTGCCGCATCATCTTCCTGTTCACTCTTGGCCTCCCTTTTCGTCTACAGCCTCAGCTTCGTCTACCACCCTGGCTCCCCACTGCTGCGCCTGTCGTACGAGGTGACTCCTCTGGGCCGCGCTCTGCCGTGGGCCAGAGGCCTGCCCGTTCACAACGCAGACGATGGCCTCCACCGGCGCATCCAGGGCGTTGGATAGGGCCTCTTTGAGCACCCTGCTGCTCTCCATGTCCTCTATCTCCTCCTCCATCCGCTCCTTGTGCGATGGGTGGGAAAACTCGAGGCTGACCGTGCTGTCCGACACTTCGCGCCGGCTGCAAGCCCGGAGCAGGGCTCCAATGTTGAAGCGCTTGCCCTTGTGCCGGCTCAACGTACGCACCACCCCGGGCCACTGCCTCTCCAGCCTGGCCGCTGGCTCAGACGGCAGAGGCAGGTCTCCGCCGCTGTCGACTGGCGCCGCCTGGGGCGGCGGCGAAGGCGCTGGCCGTTCGTACGTCCTGCGCGTCGCGGGCGCCGGGGCCGTGGGGGCGGCGCGCCTGTACTCACGTGTGGGCTCCCGGACGGAGGCGGCAGCCGGTGGAGCCTCCGGCGCGCGGCAGACCTCCACCGTGGCTAGCTCGAGAGGCAGCCTGGAGCCGTTGTCCCGCCGAACGTCCGCAGTCGAAAACGCCTTCAGGGCGCTGACGATACGCTCCAGCGGCACCTCTTCAACCATGGAAGCAATGCGTTTGCTGGTCTCCTCCGGATAGTCGAGAGTCGCGCCGGCGCCCGACTTTACCAGTAGCGCGCCGCGCAAGTACTCCGTGGCGCCCCGGTGGAGCTGGATCAGGTCCCCTCCGTCCGACGACACCGCGTCGATCAGCTTCAGCCCGTCCCCCGCCGATCTGCCGAGCACGTGCCCGACGAGGTCGAGGGCGCGCTGGTACGTATCCAGGTCCAGCATGCCCCTCACCTGCTCTGCCTCCAGCGGGGAGCCGTAGGAAATCAGCGCCTGCTCGAGCAGGTTCTCCGCGTCCCGCAGGCTGCCGGCTGCCGTCCGCGCCAGCATCGTTAGGGCCTCCTCCTCTGCTTCGATCCCCTCGTCCCGGCAGAGCTGCGCGAGGCGCGTGGACGCCGTGTCGAGCGGTATGCGCCGGAAGTCGAACCGCTGGCACCTGGAGATTATCGTCAGCGGGACCTTGTGCACCTCCGTCGTCGCCAGCACGAATATGGCGTGGTCCGGCGGCTCCTCCAGCGTCTTGAGCAGCGCGTTGAAGGCCGGCTCGGTCAGCATGTGCACCTCGTCCACGATGTAGACCTTGTACCGGGCCTCGTTCGGGACGAAGTGGACCTTCTCGCGCAGGCTCCGTATGTCGTCTATCCCGCGGTTGCTGGCGGCGTCAATCTCCACCAGGTCGATGGCGCGCCCCTCGTTGATACCGACGCACATCACGCACCTGTTGTCGGGCTCGCCTTCCTCGGGCGACAGGCAGTTAACGGCCTTTGCCAGGATGCGCGCGGTGCTCGTCTTCCCTGTTCCCCTGGGGCCGCAGAACATGTAAGCCTGCGCGACCCTGTCCATCGTCACCTCGTTGCGCAGCGTCCGGGCGATCGCCTCCTGCCCCACGACTTGGTCCAGGCGCTGCGGACGCCACTTCCTGTAGAAGACCTCTGTCATCGGCTGCCGCCGCTCAGCCGCAACTCGCGCAGGATCGTGCCCTCGACATCTCTCATCGCGGCCGCTTCACCCTCCTCCTCATGGTCGTGGCCCGCAAGGTGGGCCAGACCGTGGACTATCAGCGCCTCCAACTCCCGCTCCATGGAGCGCCCTGCTTCACGCGCCTGCCGCCTCGCCTGCGGATAGGACACCACCACCTCACCCAAACCGGCGCTCACACCCGGGGGAAGAACAAACCCTTCCGCGCGCTCGAACGGCGCCTCGCCATCGCCGTAGTACGCTCCCCAGTGCTCGAACGAAAAGGACAGGACGTCCGTCGTCTCCTCGACACCCCGGTGGACACCGTTCAGCTCGGCCACCACCTCATCGTCCGCAATGAGCAGGCTGGCCCCGTCCTCGTCCAGCACCTCGAGGGCCCTTCCGACAAGCCCTCGCAGCCACGGCTCCGGCACGAGGGCCCTGAACTCCTCCTGGACGTGAACGTCCACGACGCGGGGCCTCCGGGCCGTCTGCTGTTCGCGGGTTCGCACCCTGTTATTATACCCCGTGGCAACGGCGGGGTGGCCCGCCCGGGTCGGCTCTAACGGGTCGGACCGGGCGCCAATTCTCGTCCCGCAAGGAGCAGCCATGGATGAGCTATCGATTCTCTGTTCCGGCAATCCATACCCGTGGCCCTGGGGCTACGGCTCGGCGTACGTGCTCAGGGTCGGCGAACAGCGCCTCATGTTCGACTGCGGCCCGGCGGCGACCGACAAGCTGGTCAAGATGGGCATGATGCCATACGACATCGACAACCTCTTCTTCACCCATCACCACTTCGACCACGACGTCGACTACCCCTGCTTCCTGCTCACGCGTTGGGACTCCGGCTCCGGCAAGGACAACCTGCTTCATGTCTACGGCCCCAACCTGACCGAGCAACTTACCGAGCGCATTCTGGACAAGGATGTCGGCGCCTTCGCTCACGACTGGACTGCCCGGATCAACCATCCCCTGAGTCTGGGCGCCTACACCAGCCGAGGCGGCATCCTGCCGCGCAAGCCCCCGGTGGTGGACGCCAAGGACGTCGGCCCCGGCAAGGTCGCGGACAGCGGCAACTGGGAGGTCGTCAGCGCCCCCGCCTACCATGTGCAGCCATGGCTCGACTCGCTCGCCTACCGCGTCAACACCTCGTCGGGCAGCGTCGTATTCACGGGGGATACGGCGCCGTGCGAGTCCGTGACTACCCTTGCAAAGGACGCGGACGTGCTCGTAGTGAGCTGCCTCGACCTCCAGGAGCACATCGATGGCACGCCCGAGGGCGAGTACATGTGCGGCACGACCAACGCCGCCAAGATGGCGGCCGAAGCCGGCGTCAAGAAGCTCGTGCTAGTACACAACGCCCTCATCGCGCGCCACGGCAAGATGGAGCTCGGCATCGCCGACGTGGCCAAGGAGTTCGACGGCGAGATCATCTTCGGCCAGGAGCTCCTGTCGGTTAAGCTATAGGAAACGGCATGCCTCCGGCTAGTAGAATCCGTAGGATGAAAGCGTGATGGCTTCGGAAGCACTCATATCGACCATGGTGGAGCGTATCGTGGGACGCTTCCACCCTTCGCGTGTCGTGCTCTTCGGTTCTCAGGCGCGAGGCACGGCCACCAAGTGGAGCGACGTGGACCTGCTGGTAGTGTTGCCAAACGTGTCCGACAAGCGCCGCGCCGCCATTGAGATACGTCGGTCACTAGGAGATCTTCCGGTAAGCAAGGACATCCTGGTGACTACTCCGGAGGAGATTGCGCGCCGGGGGCATCTCGTGGGAGGCGTGCTACGTGCTGCGCTTCGCGAAGGAAAGGTCGTGTATGAACGACCTTGACCTCGAAGCCCGTCGTTGGTTGCGTTTCTCCACGGAAGACCTGGAAGTGGCGCGGCGTCTCTTGACCGGATGCCCGCCAGCGCCACGCCACATCTGCTGGCTGGCCCAACAAGCTGCTGAAAAGGCGCTCAAGGCGGCGCTGGTGGTCGAGGAGATAGACTTTCCGTTCAGCCACGATCTGGACGCGCTGCGCAATCTCCTTCCTGACAGATGGTCCGTGCGGACTACCCACCCCGAACTCGGGGAGCTTACACAGTGGGCTGTCGAAACGCGGTATCCGGGCGAATGGCCGGACGCAACGGAGGCGGATGCAATCCGCGCCGAATCGCAGGCCGGCGCGGTTCATGACTCGGTCGCGGCGGAGTTCAAGCGTCGAGGTATACCTGAAGGAAGGAAACAAGCTCTATGAAAACATACCGCGCAGCTATCATAGGCCTTGGCCGCATGGGCAGCACCATAGACGACGAGGTCACCGACGTAGAACGGCCATTCTCGATCGCCTCTTCCTGTCACGCCAACGAGCGCTTGGAGCTCGTGGCGGGGGCCGACCTACTTCCCGAAAGGCGCGCCGCCTTCCGCGAGCGGTGGGGCGTCGAGGCCCTTTACGAAGACTACATGGAAATGATAGACCAGGAGCGCCCCGACCTCGTCGCCGTCTGCACCACGGCCACTGGCCTGCAGAAGCCGGGAGACCGCGCGCCGTCTCCCGACTTCCGCGGAGACTCGCACGCCGAGATCGCCGTAGACGCCGCCAATGCGGGCGTGCCCATGCTCTTTGTGGAAAAGGCGATGGCCTGCTCCGTGCGGGCGGCGGACGAGGTGCTCGCCGCGTGCACGGAGCACGGCACCGTCTTCAACACCGGCGTGATGCGGCGGTTCAACCCGCTCTACCACGAGCTCAGGGCGATGATCGAGCGCGGGGACATCGGCGAGCCCATGGCGGCTGTACACCATGCCAGGACCACCCTGATGCACGGCCACATCCACGCGATAGACACCCTCTCCTACCTTCTGGGGGATCCTGCCATCGAGTCCGTGCGCGGCGAGCTTCAGCCGAGAGACCTCCAGATCGAGAACGACCGTCTCGACGAGGACCCGTTCGCCACATTCGAGGTCGCGTTCTCGGGCGGGGCAGTCGGCCTCGCCGTTCCGGCGGGGAACTGGGAGTACGAGGTGCTCGGCTCGGAGGGCTCGGTGCGTTCCCTAAACAACGGACGAGGCATGATACGGCGGCGCGCCAGCGGCCAACCCTTCACATGGGACCATATGCCGGTACCAGACGCCGACCCGTCCGGCTGGGGCTTCAACATCCTCAAGGACCTCGTAGACGCCTACGAGTCGGGCAGACCTTCCTTGGGCAACATTGAGGTGACCCACCACATCACCGAGGCGTGTATCGCCATCGCGGAGAGCCACCGGCGCGGCGGGACGTGGGTGTCGCTGCCCCTCGAGAGCCGCGACCTCTACGTGTTCCACGTATGACCATGGAAACAGCCCCCTCCGCAGATACAAAACAGGAGTTGATGCGAGGCCGCGGGATGGTGGCCGGCACCATCGTCGTTGGCCATGCCATCAAGCACCTGTACAACTCCGGGCAGTCGTCCCTGATCATGCCGGAGATAAGTAGGGACCTGAACCTGACACGTGCCCAGTTCGGATCGCTCGCCTCGGTCAGCCAGGTTGCCTGGTGGTCGGCAACGATGGCGGCGGGCTACCTCGGAGACCGGTTCAGCAACCGCGCCGGCCTCATGATCGCCATCTCCCTGTTGCTGATGGGCGGCGGGATGATGCTGGCGGGTTTCGCCCCCACCTACGTCACCATGCTGGTGGCCATGTTCCTGGTCGGGATAGGCCCGGCGATGTTCCACCCCCCGGCGTTGGGTGAGCTCTCCCGCAGGTTCCCGGACCGCCGCGGGTTCGCCATATCGCTGCACGGCATGGCTGCGAACCTGGGCGAGGTACTCGGAGCCCCCACGGTCGCGGCGTTACTGACCTTCATGCTGTGGCGGGACATGATGAAGGCGAGCATCGTTCCGGCGGTCATTGCAGCCGCCGCCGTCTGGGTGCTCGTACCCTCACGCAAGGCCGTGATCGAGGCGGAGGTGGCATCGCTGCGCGCCTACTTCCTCTCGCTGTTCGGCCTCCTGAAGAACAGGGTGCTCCTGCTGCTCATCCTCACGACGGCGCTGCGCAGCGCCGGGGAGGCGGGGGTTTCCGGGTTCCTGCCGCTGTACCTGAGGGACGAGCTGGAATACTCCACGAGGACAGTCGCCATCATGTTGTCGGCGGCCCAGGTCGCGGGCATCGTATCGCAGCCGGTGATGGGTTACCTCTCCGACAGGATCGGGAGGAAGCCGGTGATGGTCACCGGGACAGGTCTGGTCATGCTCTCGGCCTTCGCGCTCAGGTTCGCCCGCCCTGGGGTCGAGCTCTTCATGTCCGTCATGGTGAGGGGCGCCCTGTCGTTCTCGCTGCACCATATATTCATTGCGGCGGCCCTGGACGCCTCGCTGGGCGTCACCCAATCGACGGTCGTCTCGCTGATCTATGGCAGCGGCTTCCTGGGCACCATATCGCCCTACGTGGCCGGCCTCTTCGCCGACGAGTACGGCATCAGGAGCGCCTTCGTATATGGAGGCGTCATCCTGGTCGTGCCAACGGTGATGCTGGCCTTCGCCAGACTGAACCGCCCAGGCGTCGAGTCGGCAGCCGCCGACGGCCCGGTCCCCCGTCCCTGAATCCTCCACTTGGACCGTAGGTCTTCGCCCATCGGCCTCGTGAACACGGTGCTAACAGGCTGCTGAAAAATGGGGTGTGCAGAGGGGCAGAGCCCCTTTGCCGGGAGTCTGAGGGTGTCCCTCAGATATAATTTTCTCTCCTTCCTGTACCAGGAAGGAGTCTGAAGAAGGTCAGGAAGAGTTTTTCCGCAGCCTGCTAAGGCGAGATTGGCAATGACAACAACTGCCACCGGCCAGCCTCAATCGCAACATCCATAGATCACAGGAAGCTGTTCAGGCTCTGTGAGGTCCGGAAAGGGAGTCGAGAGGGGTTGCCCTCTGGCAGGGGGTCTGGGGGCTGCGCCCCCCAGTTAACTAAGGTTTCAAACCCGCCTTCCCCGCCCCTGCCATCGAGGCTCCCTCCCGTGCTAGGGTTACCAATTTTTTCCCTTAAATGCCGCATTCGCCAAGCCGGACATCTATGAGTAATGGAGGAGCGGCGAGTCTTCTACGCCATACGGCTGCCGAGCAACAAAGTGCTGCAATACGAGATCGCTCCTTTGCTGATACGACCTGTGGGGAGGCCCCCGAAACGTCCGGTGATCCTATACGACGACTTCTGGTATCGTGCTGAGAGTTGGGACCGTGCTCGGCGGGTGGTGGCCAAGGTGGAGTGGTATAGGGGAGAGCTGTTCCCTCGGGTGGGCTTCATCGTCACGAACATGACGGCTGGCCCCGAAGGGGTGGTGCGATTCTACAATGGACGAGGGACAGCCGAGCAGTGGATCAAGGAGGGTAAGTACGCGCTCAACTGGACTCGGCTGTCGTGCCATCGGTTCGTGGCCAACCGGGTGCGTCTGTCTCTGTTCGTCTTGGCGTACAACCTTGGGAACTTCCTTCGCCGGTTATGCCTGCCCAAGGCGGTCAGGCACTGGTCGCTGCGGAGCGTGCAGGTCAAGCTGATCAAGATGGGAGGCCGTCTGGTGCGGCACTCCCGGCTATTGATCTTTCAGTTGTCCGAGGTGTCGGTTCCTCGAAGGTTGTTCCAGGGAGTGTTGGATCGTATCGGCCGGTTATCGCCGGCGCCAAGCTGAGGGAGGGTACAACCACGATCTTGCCAAGAGGGGGAGAGCGCTCCAGGGAGTCGCCTTGTCTTCAATGCGCTTTCACCCCACTGGCAGGGGACACGAGGACGATGAAGACGGACAACAAGGGCGCTCTACGACTGCAAACGCATCTCTTATCGGATAGACCGGCGATTGACTGGCCTTGCAGGACCTGACTATGATGCTACCATCTCGTTTGGGCTGCCCCTTGAGCCTGAAGACTCCCAATATGGGAAATCCCGGCTCAGATGGAGAAGAACGATAATGGCGATCAGGATGCCTTTTCAACCGGTCCTAATTCCTAGGCCCAGAAATCTGCAACGACTCGAGGGAACCTACTCACCAAGGTCTAGCCAGTTTGTCTGGCTTTCGGGTTCATTTACCACCGAGCTTCTTCGCATCGGCCATTTGGTGAAAGACGCGTTGGTTCAAGCCGGTCTTAGCCCGAGCTTGACCGCTTCCAAGAGCCGCGACGCCGCCGGCAACACGGCTACCATCACAGTCGACCCTCAGCGTGTGCGCAATCCACAGGGGTACCAGTTGTCAGTCCTTCCTGACAGCATCGAACTGGTAGGGCACGACGCACCGGGCCTTTACTACGGGGCTATGACGCTTCGACAACTCGCAAGACAGTCCGGTGAGACAGGCGGCGTTCCCTGCATGGTCGTGGAAGACTGGCCCGATTTCCTAAATCGAGGAGTGATGCTGGACATAAGCAGGGACAGAGTTCCGAAGATGGATACTCTATACATGCTGGTCGACCTTCTATCCGAATTGAAAGTCAATCAACTTCAACTGTACACGGAGCACACCTACGCCTATAGAAACCACTCCGAGGTCTGGGGCGACGCTTCCCCAATGACCGCGGAGCAAATTCTGAACTTGGATGCCTACTGCCAAGAGCGATTTGTGGAACTGGTGCCGAATCAGAACTCCTTCGGGCACTTGGAACGATGGCTCGCGAAGCCGAGCTACCAGGACTTGGCAGAGAATCCACACAGCCCGAAGCCGCGCGCCCTTAACCCGATGGACCCTCGCTCAATTAGCCTCATTGCCGAGATGTACGAGGAGCTACTACCCCACTTCGCGAGCACACAGTTCAACGTTGGATGCGATGAAGTCCCCTTGGGAGAAGGGCGAAGCAGAGAGGCGGTTGGCAAGTACGGCGCTGGCCGTGTCTACCTTGACTTTCTCTTGAAGATTCACGAACTGGTGAGGGGCCACGGACGGAACATGCAGTTCTGGGGAGACATCGTCCTGCACTACCCCAACCTTATCCGAGAGCTGCCAGACAACGTTATCGCACTTGAGTGGGGATATGAGGCTAACCATCCTTTCGATGCGAACGCCAAGACGTACGCAGACGCCGGAGTGCCATTCTACGTTTGCCCCGGCACCTCGAGTTGGGGTTCTGTAGCAGGCCGCACAGACAATGCACGGGCGAACATAAGGCGTGCCGCCGAGGCTGGATTACAGCACGGGGCTGTCGGCTTCCTAAACGCCGACTGGGGTGACTACGGGCACTGGCAGCAGTTGCCAGTAGCGTACCTTGGCTACTCCTACGGCGCGGCCGTGAGTTGGTACGCGTTTGGAAACAAGGATATCGACTTACCTCGTGCGCTCGACGTGCATGTGTTCCGCGATTCCGCAGGCATGATGGGTCGCGCAGTCTACGACATGGGCAATTCATATCAGCATCCCGGTGTGGTTCCGCGCAATGGGTCTGTCCTACATCACCTGCTACTCCGCAATCCGGAATCAGAGCAACACATCTCGCAGCTAACTGTAGATGCTCTTGACCGCACCGAGACCCACATAGTGTCGGCTTTGAATAGCGTTGCCCGAGCCAAAATGGCGGGTCCTGAGGGCCAGCGTGTCGCGACTGAGATGCGCCACGTAGCCGGGGTGCTACGTCACGCGTGCCACATCGGAGTCGCAAGACTGCGGGCTGGCGGCAACGAGCTGCCGCCTAAGACACTGGGGGCGCACCATCACCCCGATATGCTATCTCCGCACGTGATAGCCGAGATACGTAGGATTCCGCCACTGATCCGACGGAACCTGGGAGCCGAACTGGGACAGTTGGTGCGGGAGTACCGTAAACTATGGCTCGCCCGATGCCGACCCGGCGGTCTTGACGACAGTATGAGACGCTGGGAGCAGATCCTGGCAGCTTATCGTTCCGACTAGAGGCTACTGCGCCGGGGCACAGCGCCCGTGGGTGCGTCCTGCGCAACCCCCCTTTAGTCGAACCTAGCCGTTGCCTTGCCCAGGCCGGCGATGTCGAATAATATCCTCGCTCTTGAGGTCATGTACCACCAATTCGTAGCTAAAGGACTATCAGCTATGATCTGGCCGCGCCATCCTTAGGCCTGAAGATTTGCCAATATGGGAAATCCCAGGTTAAGCCACTCGTGCGATTACCTGGGCCGAGTTCCGGGGCGCCGATAACACTCTGTGGCGACGCGGGTTAGTCAGAATGATAGGGGCTACAAAGGTGGCGAGAGGATGCCGCGCACCCGCGTCTATGATCCGCATTTAATGGCCCGGAGCCTCGTCCCGTCTCCTGACCTGCAGTGATGACAGCTAAGAGGGTTTTGCCGATCACGCGCAGCCTCTGGAGGGTGCGATGTCGGTGAGGCGGTCAGTCAAGATGCTGAGTTGGCCGCGGTTGGCAGCGTTTCAGAGGGGGATTTACGGGGTTGGGACCCATATCGCACGAACGACCTGTCACAGGAGGTCCGCCACCCTTACCGGCGCTCCCGTTCGAACGGACTCGTAGGATGCGAGTACGACGGCGAGGTCGTTCAGGGCCTCCTGCCCGCTCATGATCGGCTCGCGGCCTTCGTCAATCGCCCCGATGAAGTCGCGGACCATTCGCTTCATGCCTCGAATCTCGGACTCGACCGGATAGACGCGGGCGCCCTCTTCTGTCTCGACTGCGACCTCGCCGCCGAACACGGTGTACCACAGTCGTCCCTTCGTACCTGTAACTCGCACGTCGCGCTTTGAGGGAAGAGACGTACCGCCAGTGTATCGCAGGAAGCCGGTCAGGCCACCCGGGAAGGTGGCTGTCACGGCCATGCTGTCCTCACCCTCGATGCCAGGAATCGTCTTGTGGGACGGCACCAGCGCATAGACCCGCTCGGGGTCTCCAGCGATGTTTCGCAAGACGTCGACGTAGTGGATGCCGCCGTCGATCATCCGTCCACCTCCGCATCTTTCCAGGCTCAACCGCCATCCCTCGCAGCCGCTATCGAAGTCTTCGGACTGAACGTCGACAAAGGTGAGTCTGCCGATCATGCCGTCCTCGATAAGCTCTTTGGCCTTGGCTGTGGCCGGGTCGAACCGAAAGTTCTCGGCGACCATGAGCGTTACCCCGGCACGCGTGACGCCCTTAATGAGTTCACGGGCCTCGGCGACCGTGCGTGCGATGGGCTTCTCCATGAGGACGTGCTTGCCGTACTTCGCGGCAACGAGGCCGTTCTCAAGGTGGAGATCATGGGACGTGATCATGTACATGGCATCGACGCGGGGGTCGCTCGCCGCCTCCTCGCACGAGCCGTAGTAGGCGGAGCCGTCGTACCGCTCACAGTACTCCCTGGCCTTGTCGATTTCGCGGCTGGCGAAGAAGAATTCCACCTCGTCGGTCATGTCGCCAATATACTCCATGACCGTGTGGGCGTATTTCCCGCATCCGACGATGCAGAGGGAGAGTCTGTCGTTCATTCGCATTTCGTTGCCTCCGGGTGCATACGATAGCAGACGGAGGGGGAATTGCGTAGGGAGTCGAGCGTGGGGATTCACCGCGGAGGGCGCGGAGGGCGCGGAAGGAGGAGGGTCAATAAAAGTGTGACATTTTGTAACATCGAGTGTAGAAAGTATTGCGTAGGGGTGGAGAGAATGGGGGTGCGATTTAACGTGATATTTCGTGACATTTTGTGACCTTTTGTGACAATGGGAGTAGAAAACTAAAACTGCCGACCAGATACTCGCCAATATACCTCGCTTTTGCCAACGCACTTTACCCACATTTCCCATATCAACCCTGCAGGGCTTGCCGTAATCAGCAACAGCGATACCCGATGTAGCCGCATAGCAGAGCACAGTGGTGATCATGAGTGCTAGACTGGTCGTGATAGACTGCTTTAGATCTTGATAACGTACCCACTCTGGAGGCACCCAATGGGTGAAAGCACAAACCTCCGCGCCAAGCTCCGTTTCGACCGACGTGTACGGTTGGAGTTCCACGGTGCCACTATTACCTCAGACGCCGGACTGTTGGCCTGTCGCGAGCTGGATGATGCGCTGGGACTGACGGAGACGACGAATGAGTGTCTGCAGGAGAGTCGGGGCGGTCGCAACGTGCAGCACCGATTGGTGGGCCTTCTCAGGCAGTCGGTGTACAGTCGTCTGGCGGGCTACGAGGATACCAACGACGCTGAACGGCTGGCCCAGGACCCGACGATGCGGATCATCGTTGGACGGCGAGGTGGTCCTGAGAGACCGGCCGCCAGCACCAACACCATGAGCCGGTTCGAGACCGAGGTGCTCACCCAAGACGGCAACGTGGAAGGGTTGGGCCGACTGAACGCTAAGTGGGTGGATGGAGCTATGTCCCGCACGCCGCACCGGCGGGTGATCTTGGACATGGACAGTTCGGAGAGTCCGGTACATGGAGAACAGGAGGGAGCATCGTACAACGGTCACTTTGGGAGCACGTGCTATCACCCTTTGTTCGTGTTCAACCAGTTCGGTGACTGTGAGGGCGCCAAGCTGCGTGCGGGGAACGTACATAGCGCGCACAGGTGGCGTGATGTATTGGATCCGATCCTGTCGCGTTACGGGGCGACAGGAGTGCTACGGTACTTTCGCGCCGACGCCGCATTCGCTAAGCCGGACATCTATGAGTACCTCGAGGAGCGGCACGTCCTTTACGCTATAAGACTCCCCGGCAACGAGGTGCTGCAACGGGAGATCGCCCCTCTGCTCAGGAGGCCGGTGGGGAGGCCGCCGAAGCGTCCAGTGATCCTATACGACGACTTTTGGTATCGTGCCGGGAGTTGGGACCGGGCACGGCGGGTGGTGGCCAAGGTGGAGTGGCACAGGGGAGAGCTGTTCCCCCGAGTGGGCTTCATCGTCACGAACATGACGGCTGGCCCCGAAGGAGTGGTGCGATTCTACAATGGTCGCGGGACAGCCGAGCAGTGGATCAAGGAGGGTAAGTACGCCCTGAACTGGACTCGGCTGTCGTGCCATCGGTTCGTGGCCAACCGGGTGCGTCTGTCTCTGTTCGTCCTGGCGTACAACCTTGGGAACTTCCTTCGCCGGCTGTGTCTGCCCAAGGCGGTCAAGCACTGGTCGCTGCGGAGCGTGCAGGTCAAGCTGATCAAGATGGGAGGCCGTCTGGTGCGGCACTCCCGGTGGTTGATCTTTCAGTTGTCCGAGGTGTCGGTTCCTCGACGGTTGTTCCAGGGAGTGTTGGATCGTATCGGCCGGTTATCGCCGGCGCCAAGCTGAGGGAGGGTACAACCACGATCTTGCCAAGAGGGGGAGAGCGCTCCAGGGAGTCGCCTTGTCTTCAATGCGCTTTCACCCCACTGGCAGGGGACACGAGGACGATGAAGACGGACAAGAAGGGTGCTCTACGACTGCAAACGCATCTCTTATCGGATAGACCGGCGATTGACTGGCCTTGCAGGACCTGACTATGATGCTACCATCTCGTTTGGGCTGCCCCTTGAGCCTGAAGACTCCCAATATGGGAAATCCCGGCTTTAAGGACAGGGCACTAGCAGGCTGCTGAAAAACGGGGTGTGCAGAGGGGCGAAGCCCCTTTGCCGGGAGTCTGAGGGTTGTCCCTCAGATTTAATTCCTCTCTTCCCTGGAAACAGGGAAGAGCCCAGAAGAAGATTTGGAGGAGTTCTTCCGCAGCTAGTGAGGTCAGAAGAGGGAGTCCAGAGGAGGTTTCCCCTCTGGCAGGGGGTCTGGGGGCTTTGCCCCCAGTTTCCAAAAAAGGGGCGGGCGGGTGGGGATCAAGACATCTGCCTTATCGGGACTATGCTAGTGGAAAAGACATCAGCAAGTCTGAACACTTACATCACAGTCCAGTCCTTGACGCAAACCGCACGTCCGTGCTACTATTCCCCCCATGCACAGACGACCACGTACCCCGCTCAGTGCTGCGGCCTCCCCCGTGGCGGGACTCGGCCCTGTGAGGGACCGTCGCTATCGCTCGAACGCCCCGCCGTGCGGGAGGCTCATTCCCTTCGTGGGCGCCTCGAAAGGCGTGTCTCATTCTGTCTCGTTCGGGTCTCATTCTGCCACTCTGGACTCTCATTCTGCCTTGCTCGTGTCACCCCACTGTCTCGCGAGCCAAAGCTGAAAGAGACAAAATGTTACAGAATGAGACACATACCGGCGAAAAACGACGACCATGACGACTATTAGGGACTAACCCTCCGAGTTCGCCTTCGACGCTCTCCCGCGCGGCGGGAATCCATCTCCGGCATCGACTGACCGGCAAGCAGCCCACACTACACGCCCGTTAAACTAGCCAGCGGAGTTGGGGTCATGCTTACAATGCCGGCCCGTCCACGCTATGCTATATGTGCTTGAACCCCTATCCCGTACAGGAGGCCGTCCGTGGGCAGTGAGCCGAGGCTGAAGAGGCTGCGCGAGAAGATGGAGGAAGAGGAGCTGGAAGCGATGCTGATATCCAGCCCGGAGAACCGCCGCTACTTCTCCGGTTTCGCCGGCTCCGCCGGCTACCTCCTGGTCACCCCCTCGGACGCCGTGCTGGCGACAGACTTCCGTTACGTCGAGCAGGCGGGCCAGCAGGCGCCCGGCTACACGATTAAGCGCATCACCGGCAGGCTGGACTGGTTCCCGGAGCTGGTCGAGGCCGCCGGGGTCTCCAATGTCGGCTTCGAAGCCGACGACGTTACCGTCGCCCAGCACGAGCGCCTTATGAAGGCCTTGGACAAGGCTGGCCTCTCGGAGAAGGTGTCGCTGACCGCGACCTCCACGGACATGGACTGGCTCAGGGCAGGCAAGTACGAGGACGAGATGGCCCTGCTGCTCCGCGCGATAGAGATAACCGACCGCGCCTTCGAGGAGGTCGCCCCCACCATACGCCCCGGGGTAACCGAGGCAGAGGTGGCGTGGGCCATCGAGAAATCGATGCGCGAGCAGGGCGCAGAGGGACTCGCCTTCGATACGATAGTCGGCGCTGGACGCAACGGCGCACTCCCGCACCACAGGGCCGACGACACCGTCATCCAGGACGGCGACCCCGTGGTCATCGACATGGGCGCCAAGTACGAGGGCTACTGCGCCGACCTTACCCGCACTATCGTCGTCGGAGAGCCCGACGAGACCTTCAGAAGGGTCTATGGCACGGTCCTGGAGGCGCAGCTCACCGCCGAGGAGATGGTCGAGCCGGGCATGACCGGCGCCGAAGTCGACGCCATTTCTAGGGACATCATCGGCGAGGCCGGCCACTGGGACGACTTCGGCCACAGCCTGGGACACGGCGTGGGGCTGGCCGTCCACGAGTCGCCGACGCTGGGCCCCAACTCCTCCGACTCCCTGGAGAACGACATGGTCTTCACCATCGAGCCCGGAATCTACCTGCCTGAATGGGGAGGCGTCCGCATCGAGGACATGGTCATTCTCGAGAACGGCCGCGCCCGCGTCCTGAGTAATGCCTCCAAGCTGGACTTGGGCCCCTAGCAGGCTGCCTAAATACGGGGCGTGCAGAGGGGCGGAGCCCCTTTGCCGGGAGTCTGAGGTGTCCCTCAGATATAATTATTACCTTCTTCCTGATACAGGAAGGAGTCTGAAGGTCGGGAAGAGTCTTTCCGAAGCCTGATAGAGCAGAGAATACGACGAAGCTGGAGAATCGCCAATGACAATAGGATACGGAGACCTCAAGAGGGGCATGCCCATAGACCTCGACGGCGAGCCATACGCCGTCGTCGAGTACGAGCGCAGCAAGATGCAGCAGCGCGCCCCCGTTATGAGGGTAAGGTTCAGGTCCCTCAGGACTGGACGCGTCACGGACAGGACCTTCCAGGGCTTCGACGTGAAGCTCAAGCCCGCCTCCGTCGAAAGGCGCAAGGCCCAGTACATCTACCAGGACGAGGACCTCTACTACTTCATGGACCAGGAGTCATACGAACAGTTCCCTCTCGACAGGGAGAGTATCGGGGACTCCTTCCAGTACATGGTC
Organism: Dehalococcoidia bacterium; assembly: GCA_965262055.1. GTDB lineage: Bacteria > Chloroflexota > Dehalococcoidia > Lucifugimonadales. Next base: position 2,179,218 of record CBDHEI010000002.1, on the reverse strand, counting down.
GAGGAGGCCACGGTCGACGTTATCTTCCACGAGGACCAGCCCATCGCAACTGAGATGCCCATCACCGTCGACCTGAAGGTGGCCAGCACGGAGCCCGGCTTCAAGGGCAACACCGCGCAGGGGGGCACTAAGCCCGCCACGCTGGAGACCGGGCTGCTCGTGCAGGTGCCTCTGTTCATCGACACCGGCGAGACCATCCGGGTCGACACCCGCAGCGGCGAATACCTGTCGAGGGTGTGACGTGGCCGTATACTCGGTCTCCCAGCTCACCCGGTACCTGAGGGACGTGCTCGAGCATGAGGTCCTCCTGCAGGACGTGTGGGTACGAGGCGAGGTCGGCGACCTGCGCCGTCCGGCAAGCGGCCACTCCTACTTCAACCTCAGGGACGGTACCGCAGCCCTGCGCTGCGTCATGTTCCGGGACGGGTTCGGCGCCGACCTGCTGGAGAGCGGCTCCTCACTGATCGCTCACGGGCGCGTGACGCTGTACGAGCCACGCGGCGACCTTCAGTTGGTAGCCGACGTCGTGCGTCCCGAGGGTATGGGAGACCTGCAGCTGCGCCTGGAGCAGCTCAAGCTCAAGCTGCAGAGGCAGGGCCTCTTCGAGGATTCCCGCAAGCGGCCGCTTCCACGCTTCCCGCAGCGCATAGGCGTAGCTACGTCGCCGAGCGGCGCAGTCTGGCACGACATCCAGATCGTGGTGCGCCGCAGGTACCCCCTGGTCGAGCTGGTGCTCGCGCCGACGCCGGTACAGGGCGACTGGGCCGCCCAGGGCATAGTGGACTCCATGGACGCCCTGAACCGCATCGACGGCCTCGACGCGATCATCCTCGCCCGCGGCGGGGGCTCCCTTGAAGACCTATGGCCGTTCAACGAGGAGGGCGTCGCCAGGGCCATCTTCGCAAGCAGGGCGCCGGTGGTCACCGGGGTGGGCCACGAGACCGACGTGACCATAGCCGACATGGTGGCGGATCGGCGCGCCCCCACCCCGTCGGCCGCGGCCGAAATGGTCGTGCCCGACGTTTCCGAGCTCAGGGCGGCGCTGGAGACGCGGAGGCGAGCCGCTTCCCAAAGTCTCCTGAACAGGATGCAAGCCCTGCGGGCACACGTGTCATACCTGCGCGACCGCGCCCGCCGCCGGAGGCCCGACGTTGACAGTCTCAGGCAACAGGTCGACGACATGCTGAGCGGGGTCGCCGCCAAGCTGCACCGCGACTTCCACAACAGGCAGCGCCTCACCCTATCCCTCCAGAAGCGCCTGCAGGCGCTCAGTCCGCAGGACACTCTGCGCAGGGGGTTCGCCATCGTACAGGCCCGCCCAGGGGGCGAGGTCGTAACCGACCCCGGGCGGCTGGCCCGCGGCGACCGGGTAGAGGTGACGCTGGCCAGGGGTGGCTTCAGCGCCGACGTCGCGTCTACGCGGCCTAACCCTAGCAAGGCCGCCAGCGACGCGGACCGCACCCCCAGCGGAGGCACGCCATGAGCACCGGCGCAAAGGGCAAGAAACCCACCTTCGAGGAGGTGATGGCGCGCTTGGAAGAGACCGTGCAGGCCCTGGAGGCGGGCGACCTGCCCTTGGACGAGGCGACGAAACTGTACGAGCGCGGGATGCGCCTCGCCCGCATGTGCAACGAGATGCTCGCAGCGGCCGACCTGCGCATTACCCAGATCGAGACCACCTACGGCGAGCAGATGCGCCTCCCACCGGAGAGAGACGACCTCCCGCGGGAGTGAGCCATGCTGAGGGTAGACCTCCACATGCACACCCAATTCTCCCCCGACTCCCTCGTCTCCCCCGAGCGCCTCGTCGCCAGGTGTCAGAAGGTCGGCCTGAGTTGCATCGCCGTCACCGACCACAACACCACCGAGGGCGCCAGGGTGGTCAAGGATATCGCACCCTTCTTCGTCATAGTCGGCGAGGAGGTTCGCACCTCCGAGGGAGAGGTGACAGGCCTCTTCTTGACCGAGACTATACCCGAGGGCCTGTCCATCGGCGAGACGGCCCGCAGGATCAAGGACCAGGGCGGTCTGGTGTCCATCCCGCACCCCTTCGACAGGTTCCGGGGCGAGGTGATAAGCCGCAGGGGGCTCGACGAGGTCGTCCAGTACGCCGACATCGTCGAAGTCTTCAACGCTCGCAACAACCTGAGTGCAGACGACCGCAAGGCCCTCGACTTCGCGCACGAACATGGGCTGCTCACCTCCGGGGTTAGCGACGCCCACACCACGATGGAGCTGGGCCGCACATACGTCGAGATGCCCGACTTCGACGGTACGCCGGAGGGCTTCAAGCTCGCGCTCTCGAAGGGGAAGATAGTAGGCAGGAGGACGAGCCCCCTGATTCACGTCGTGACGTCTTTGACGAAGATCAGGACGCGGCTGTCCCGCCGGCAGTGACCGAAGACGCCTCCCCGGAGACGTAGGATTCCCATGTTCCACGGCTTCCGAGACGACCCAGAGCAGGTCCACCAAGTAGGGCGCCCTGAAAGGGAGCCCCGGCCCGTGGTCACGTGGACCCTCTTAGCCGCGAACGTCGTCGTATGGCTCCTGACATTCGCGGCCGGAGGCACCGACAACCCCGACGTGCTGTTGGACTTCGGGGCGATGTTCGGCCCGCTGATAGCAAGCGGCGAATACTGGCGCCTCTTCACGGCGATGTTCTTGCACGCCGGCATACCCCACCTCGCCTTCAACTGCCTAGCCCTATTCATTTTCGGGCCGCAGGTCGAGCGCGCCTACGGCCGATCCAGCTTCACGGTCATCTACATCCTCTCAGGACTGTCCGGCAGCGTAGCCAGCTACCTGCTCAACTCCATCTCGATAGGCGTCGGCGCGAGCGGGGCCATCTTCGGCGTGATAGGCGCCCTGGCCGCCTTCCTGCTCGTGCAGAGGCGCGTATTCGGCGAGATGTCCCGCAGGACCCTCTACGGCCTCGCTCTGATGCTCGGCATAAACCTGGTGTACGGCCTGGTCACGCCCGGTATAGACAACTGGGCGCATCTTGGAGGCCTCGCGGCGGGCTTAGTGCTGGGCTGGGCCCTCGCGCCAAAGCTCCATCTCGTGGCTCCCGCCCTTGGAGCTCCCGCGGCGGTCGTGAGAGCCGGTACGTCGCTCACAAGATTGTGGGCCCTTGCTGTCCTGCTCGCCCTGCTGGTCGGGGGCGTATGGCTGGCAGCGTCAACAATGCCGGAAAACGCCTACACCCATTTGTACATAGCCGAGCGCCACTACAGGAGCAACGACCTGGAGGCCGCCCTCTCCGAGGTCAACGGAGCCATGAACGCCGCGGACTCGATGACCATCCCCCACCGCTTCCGGGCAAATGCGAAGGCCTTTCTGCTCCGCGGGCGCATCTATCGGGACATGGGCAGGCTGGCCGAGGCACGCTCCGACTTCGGCCGCGCCATCGCCTTCGACAAATCCGGCAGCGGGCGTATCAGCACGGAGGCCCTGCAGGAGCTTGGCCGGTGACGGAACAGTAGTCGTGCAGGAGCTTCGGCTCGGTTTCATGTCGTCTCACGGGGGCACGAACATGCAGGCCATCGTAGACGCCTGCAAGGACGGGCGCCTCAGCGCGAGCCCGCGCGTGGCAATCAGCAACAACTCGTGGTCCACGGCCCTGGAGCGCGCCCGGCGCGAGGGCATCCCATCGCGCCATATCAGCACTGTCACCCACCCCGACCAGAACGAACGGGACGCTGCCATTGCAGAGACGCTGAAGACGCACGGCGCGGAGCTGGTGGTCCTCTCCGGGTACATGAAGCCCATCGGCCCAAGGACGCTGGCCGCCTACAGGAAACGCATCCTCAACGTCCATCCGGCGCTGCTACCCCGCTTCGGCGGTAAGGGCATGTACGGAGACGCCGTCCACCAAGCAGTCCTGGACGCCGGCGCGCCCGTCACCGGGGCCACCATACATCTCGTCGATGAGCTGTACGACCACGGCCCACCTGTAGCCCGCCGGGAAGTCCCGGTGCTCCCCAACGACACCGTCGACTCACTCCGCGACCGCGTCCGAGCCGCCGAGCACACCCTGTACGTCGACACCCTCCAGGCAATCGCGACCGGCCACATCAACCTGGACGCCATAGAAGCGGCGCAGCCGGGCCCCTCGTGAAGTGGATCTTAATGGGTCAACTCCCCGTGGACACGTAGTGGCGAACGCCGAACCCCCATATGCGAAGGCAGACCAGTAGGAAGAGGAACCCTATCGCCGGCGCCGCGTACTGGAACCAGAGGGCCGTGCCCAAGGGGTCGGGCTTGCCAAGGATGGCAAGGGCCGGGAAGTAGCTGACAGTGCCAAGGGGAACGATGAATGTGAAGATGTAGCGGAACCACGGGCGGTAGATCGAGAGTGGGTACTGGGTCGCCTGGACGCCGCCGTGGGTGACGATGTTGGTCATCTCTAGTGTCTCGGTCGTCCAGAAGGCGAGGGTCGCGTGGAGAATCATGAGCCCTGAGAAGAGCGCCGTGCCGCACAGCACCGTCACGATGGTAAGAGCCACCTTCGCCGCGTTCCACTCGACGTCGAGGGTCGTACTGGCCCATAGGATGACCCCAAGGCCCAGCACGAGCCGCCCCAGGCGTCTGAGCTCCAGCTCCTGCCCGGCAAGCTGCAGGGCAGTGGAGCGCGGCCGGAGCAGCAGCCGGTCGAAGTCGCCCAGCCTGATCGTGACCCCGAAGGTGTCGAAGCCTCTGCTTACAGTATCCGCGAAAGTGAATCCGAGGCTAACGAGGCCGTAGAGGAACGCGACCTCGGGCAGGCTCCAGCCCTCCAGGGTCTGGAACCGGCTGAAGAGTACTAGGAGCACGACCAAGTCGACGCCGGTGACCCCTACCATGCCCATGGTCTCCATGACGAAGGAGACTCGATACTGCATCTGGCTGCGTACGGAGACTCCAATGTAGCGCAGATAGAGTCGGACGGTGTTAGTCATCCCTACCCTCCCTGCACCACGAGGCGGCGCACGCCCCGCGACAGCACCCACCGGCCGATCAGCACCAGCGCGATCGTCCAAGCTAGCTGGTGCCCCAGGTGGAACAGCATGTCGGCCGGAGGAATATGGCCGAGGTAGAGTCGGTAGGGCGTGTCGACGATGCCCCGGAACGGCAGAACGTTGATGACCGTTTGGGCCCATTCGGGGAAGAAGGGAATTGGCACGACAAACCCGGCAAAGATGGTGACGGCAACGTAGCTCAGATTGGCCACACCCTGGCCGGAGATGGTCCACATTATTGTGACGTTGAGCAGTGTGGTGAGAGTGCAGCTTATGAACAGGGCACCGATCATAGAGAGGACGAACGCGGCGCCGGCGGCGGGGGAGCTCGGCAGGTCCATACCGAAGAAAAGGAGCGCCAAGATCAGCAGCGGCACAGCCCGCAGCAGCGTGGGTGCCAACCGGAAGGCGATGGAGCGCGCGAGCCACAGGCTGTAGAGATCGACGGGGCGCACCAGCTCGTACCCAACGTTACCGGAGCGGATGAGGGCGTGAATTTGGCTGTCCCGGTTCCAGGGCAGCAGCATGATGAACGCCTGGCTGAGCCAGACGTAGGTGGTCACCTCGTCCACATTCATCGGCTGGGCGGCCGTGCTAGAGCGGAAGAACGCCTCGAAGATCATGACGCGGATGAAGCCCCAGAATATCTGGGTGGCGAACCCGGCGATGGCGGCTGCCCTGTACTGGAGGAGGGTACGGAAGTTGGCGCTGAGTACCGCCGCGTAAGGCCTCACTGGCCCTCCTCGGCGTACATGCGGGCGACGATCTCCTCGATAGGCAGGCTCTCGACGAATAGGTCGCGCACGGCGTGACGGGACGCGATCCTGGCGATGAGGTCGGCAGGCGGTGTCCGGCGCGGGTCGAAGCTGAGATGTACCCGGTGTCCCTCGCGCTGCGTCACTGTAGCCTCGGGGTCGGACACCACGGCGTCTCGCTCCTCGAGGTGGACGATAAGCTTGCGCTCCGGCGCGATCCGCTCGCGGAGGGCCTCCAGCGTGCCGTCGGAGAGGATGCGCCCTTCGCCTATGACCATCACGCGGGTGCAGAGGGCCTCTATGTCGTCCATGTCGTGCGTGGTGAGAATGACGGTGACCCCGCGGTCGCGGTTGAATCGCTTGATGAAGTCGCGGAACGCCAGCTTCGACACCGCGTCCAGGCCTATTGTCGGCTCGTCCAGGAAGAGGATCGAGGGCTGGTGCAGCAGCGCGGCGGCGAGGTCGCACCGCATCCGCTGGCCCAGGCTGAGCTGCCGCACGGGCACGTCGAGCAGCGGCTCCAAGTCCATCACCTGCACAACCTCGTCCCGCATGCGGCCATAGCCGGAGGCCGGAACCTTGTATATATCCCTCAGCAGCTCGAACGACTCGATGACCGGCAGGTCCCACCAGAGCTGGGTCCGCTGTCCGAAGACGACGCCGATGTTGCGAACGTGGGCGACGCGCTCCTTCCACGGCACGCGGCCCAGGATCTCGCAGCGGCCGGAGTCGGGCACCAAAATGCCGGAGATGACCTTGACGGTGGTGGACTTGCCCGCGCCGTTGGGTCCAATATAGCCGACAAGCTCCCCCGGCTCGATCTCGAACGACACGCCGTCCAGGGCGCTCACGGTGCGGTAACGCCGCCGGACCACCCCGCGCAGAGCACCCCAAACTCCCGGAGCCCGCTCAGCGACACGAAAGGTCTTGACCAGGTTATCTACCAGTATCAGCGCCAACTAAACGCTCCTGCCTTCAACTTTAGCCTCAGCGGTCGCAGCCGTGCGACCCCGTTAAGCCTTGCCCTGCTTGGCAATCACCGCGGCCAGGTAGCCCGCCCCGAAGCCGTTGTCTATATTCACCACGGCAACTCCGGGGGCGCAGCTATTCAGCATTGCCAGGAGCGCCGCTACCCCACCGAGGCTGGCCCCGTACCCGACGCTCGTCGGCACCGCGATCACCGGTGCCCGCACCAGTCCGCCCACCACCGACGGCAGCGCGCCCTCCATCCCCGCCACCGCGACTACCACCCTCGCCGCCTGCAGCGTCGGCAGGTGGTCCAGCAGCCGGTGTATCCCCGGCACTCCCACGTCGTTGAGCTCCGTCACCTCGCAGCCCATCAGCTCGGCGGTGACCACGGCCTCGCGCGCCACAGGCAGGTCGGACGTGCCCGCGCTCGCGACCACTACGCCCCCTACCCTTTCGCGGGCAGCGCTCCTGTCGACCATGATCGTGCGGGCCTGCTCGTCGAATTGCGCGTCCTGTACCTGCTCCCGCACCGCCTCGTACGCCTGCGGCCCCGCCTTCGTGACCAGCAGCCGGTCCGACCGGCCCAGCAGCGCGACGGCCAGCCTGGCGGTCTGCTCAGGCGTCTTCCCCTGCCCGAACACGACCTCCGGGAAGCCCTTCCGCAGCGCCCGGTGGTGGTCCACCCTCGCGAATCCCAGGTCCTCGTAGGGGGCGGCGGCCAGCCTCGCGACCACGTCCTCCGCGGTCACTCGGCCCTGCAAAAGCTCTTCCAGCAACGACCGCACACCGCTCTCGTCGATGGCCCATGCCTCCATGGGGTCAACGCCCCCCGCACCGCTCGTCCAGAATAGACGGCGGAACTGGGACACCCCATTCATAGTGATATGCTTTAGAATAGACCAACTAGTCAGCTTTGCGAAGTCTCCATGGCGCTTCAGAACCTCAAGGCCCGCCACGCTCATGAACAGCCCACACCCTCCGCGCCCGTCGAGGCGCCGGAGGCTAGGCTCGCCTCCCTCGGGGGCATCCTGGCCGGGATGCGCTCGGTGGTCGTCGCCTACTCCGGGGGCGTGGACAGCGCACTCGTAGCAGCGGTAGCCTACCAAACCCTTGGCGCGCGCGCCCTCGCCGTTACCGCCAAGTCCCCCAGCCTGGCACCCAGCGAGCTGAAGCACGCCGCTCAATTCGCCTCCCGCCTCGGCTTCCAGCACCGAGTCATCGAGACCGACGAGATGGACAGGCCCGAGTACCGCGCCAACGCCCCCAGCCGGTGCTTTTTCTGCAAGGACGAGCTCTACACCCATCTCACGGACATCGCCGCCCAGGAGGGCTACGCCGCGGTCGCCAACGGCACCAACGCCGACGACCTGGGCGACTTCAGGCCGGGCCTGGAGGCCGCGCGCAAGCACGGCGTCCGCAGCCCGCTCGTGGAGGCCGGGCTCGACAAGGCCGACGTAAGGGAGCTCTCGCGCCACATGGGCCTGCCCACCTGGGACAAGCCGGCGCAGCCCTGCCTCTCGTCCCGCATCCCCTACGGCACCCCGGTATCCGTGGACGCCCTCGACAAGATTGCCGCCGCCGAGAGCTACCTGCGCGGCCTCGGCATAAGGGAACTCAGGGTGCGCCACCACGGCGCGGTCGCCCGGATCGAGGTACCGCCGCAAGACATCCCCAGGCTCGCCGCCGAGGACGTGAGGACCGAGATCGCCGTACGCTTCCGGGCCATCGGCTACGCTTACGTCACACTCGACCTCGAAGGATTCCGCAGCGGCAGCCTCAACGAGACCGTGAAGCGCGCCGGAGGTGGACGATGAGGCTTAAGGCTAAGGTCGCCCTCGTCAGCGGCGCCGCCAGGGGGCTGGGAGCAGCCCAGGCCAGGCTGATGGCCGCCGAGGGTGCGCCCGTCGTAGTCGGAGACGTGCTCGAGGAGGAGGGGCTCGCCGTCGCGGCGGATATCAAGGCCCGTGGCGGCCAGGCGCTCTTCATTCCGTTGGACGTAACCTGCGAGCGCGACTGGGAGCGCGCCGTCGACGCCGCCGCCAGCTCGTTCGGCAAGCTGAACGTCCTCGTCAACAATGCCGGGATCTTCCGCAGGGCCACCTTCGATGAGACGACGGTAGAGGGCTGGGACGAGGTGATGGACGTCAACGCCAAGGGCGTATTCCTCGGCACAAGGACCGTCCTGGCTCCCATGCGCGCCGGCGGCGGCGGATCCATCATCAACATCTCCTCCATCGCCGGACTCGTGGGTTCGTCGATCTCCGCCGCCTACAACGCCTCCAAGGGCGCCGTCCGCATCATGACCAAGTCGGCCGCGCTCCAGTACGCGGCGGACGGTATACGGGTCAACTCTGTCCTCCCCGGCCTCTCCGATACGGACATGCTGCCCGAGGTGTTCCCCGACGTGGAGGACCAGATCAAACGGAGGTCCGCCACACCGATGGACCGCTACGGCACGCCCGAGGACGTGGCCTACGCCGTCCTCTTCCTGGCCTCCGACGAGGCCTCGTTCGTAACCGGCGCCGAGCTCGTTGTGGACGGCGGCTTCACTGCCCAGTAGGACTCCTTACTCATGACTACCAACACCTCCGCCCCCTCCAAGGACTTCGTTCGCGACATCGTGGCCGCTGACGCACGCGCCAACAAGTGGGACGGCCGCGTAATGACCCGGTTCCCGCCGGAGCCCAACGGCTACCTCCACATCGGACACGCCAAGTCCATCTGCCTCAACTTCGGCATCGCCCAAGAGTTCGGCGGCGTCTGCAACCTCAGGTTCGACGACACGAACCCGGCCAGGGAGGAAGTCGAGTACGTCCAGTCGATCATCGACGACGTCCGCTGGCTCGGATTCGACTGGGACGACCGCATCTACTACGCCTCCGACTACTTCGAACAAATCTACGACTTCGCCGTCAAGCTCATCAAGGACGGCCTGGCGTACGTCGACGACCTGAGCAGAGACGAAATCAGGCAGTACAGGGGTACCCTCACCGAGCCGGGCATCGAGAGCCCCTGGCGCGATCGCACCGTCGAGGAGAACCTGCGGCTCTTCGAGGGCATGCGCGCCGGCGAGTTCGACGACGGCTCACGCGTCCTGAGAGCCAAGATCGACATGGCCTCCGGCAACCTGAACATGCGCGACCCCGTCATGTACAGGATCATCAAGACCGCGAGCCACCACCGCACCGGCGAACGCTGGTGCATCTACCCTACCTACGACTGGGCACACGGCCAGAGCGACTCCATCGAGGGCGTCACCCACTCCATCTGCACCATGGAGTACGAGGACCATCGCCCGCTCTACGACTGGTACCTGGAGAAGCTCGGCATCTTCCGCTCCGAGCAGACCGAGTTCGCCCGCCTCAACCTGAGCCACACCGTCCTGAGCAAACGCAAGCTGGCCCTACTGGTCGAGGGCGGCTACGTCAGCGGATGGGACGACCCCAGGATGCCCACCCTCTCCGGGATGCGCCGTCGGGGCTACACCCCAGAGTCCATCCGCGCCTTCTGCGACCGCATCGGCGTCGCCAAGCGCGACAACGTCATGGACGTCGCGTTGCTGGAGCACCTGCTGCGCGACGACCTGAACAGGCGCGCCCCCCGCGTCATGGGAGTGCTGCGGCCGCTTAAGGTGGTCATAGAGAACTACCCCAAAGACAAGGTCGAGTACCTCGACGCGGTGAACAATCCCGAGGATCCCGACGCCGGCACCCGGAAGGTGCCCTTCTCACGCGAGCTCTACGTGGAACAGGACGACTTCCGCGAAGAGGCCCCCAGGAAATTCTACAGGCTGGCCCCGGGCCGTGAAGTCCGCCTACGCTACGGTTACCTCGTTACCTGCACCGGCGTCGTCAAGGACGACTCAGGCGAGGTCGTCGAGCTCCGCTGCACCTACGACCCCGAGACGCGAGGCGGCCACGCTCCGGACGGCCGGAGGGTCAGGGGCACGATACACTGGGTCTCGGCCCAGCACGCCCTGCCCATCCAAGTCCGTCTCTTCGACCGGCTGTTCACAACGGTGAGGCCCGACGAGGAGGACGACTTCCTCAATAACCTGAACCCCGCCTCCTTGGAGGTGCTGACCGACTGCCACGTCGAGCCGTCCTTGGCCGCCGCCGCACCGGGAAGCCGCTACCAGTTCGAGCGCCTGGGCTACTTCTGCGTCGACTCCAAGCTATCGGCCCACGGAGCCCCTGTCTTCAACCGCACGGTCCCGCTCCGGGACACCTGGGCCAAGATCGAAGGCTCCGCCAGAAGGTGAACTCCCCAAGGGGTGTGCAGAGGGGCATAGCCCCTTTGCCGGGTGTGAGGGTGTCCCTCACATATAATCACTCTTAATTTTCTTCCAATAAACGATGGGGCGAGATGACCGGGGAGTTCCACTGCGGCCATCGGAGGCTCCGCCAAGGAGGTGAATTCCCCAAGGGGTGGGCAGAGGGGCTATTCCCCTCTGCCGGGTGTGTGAGGGTGTCCCTCACATATAATCACTCTTAATTTTCTTCCAATGAGCGATGGGGCGAGATGGCCGGGGAGTTCCACTGCGACCATCGGAGGCTCCGCCAAGGAGGTGAATTCCCCAAGGGGTGTGCAGAGGGGCACAGCCCCTTTGCCGGGTGTGTGAGGGTGTCCCTCACATATAATCACTTTTATTTTCATCCAATGAGCGATGGGGCCGGGGAGTTCCACTGCGCCATCGGAGGTTCCGCCAAGGAGGTGAACGCACCGTGACTACTACCACCCGCCTCATGCAGATCGAGAACGACGCCTACACTGCGGCGCGCCCCAATTCGAAGCGCCTCCAGGCCGAGGCCGAGCGCTACCTGCCCGGCGGCAGCTCCCGCGCCACCCAGTACTTCGGCCCCTTCCCCTTCTTCATGGACCGCGCCGAGGGCCACTACGTCTACGACGTCGACGGACATCGATACCTCGACTTCATGCTCAACGCCACCACCTTCATCGCCGGCCACGCCAACCCCGACGTCGTCAGGGCCGTCCAGGACCAGAGCGAAAAAGGATTCAGCTTCGGCGCCCCCTCGGAGTCCCAGGTACGCCTCGCCAAGGAGCTCTGCGAGCGCGTCCCCTCACTCGACCAGGTGCGCTTCACCAACTCCGGCACCGAGGGCACCCTGAACGCGATCAGGCTCGCCAGGGCCTACACTGGACGCCACAAGTTCGCCAAGTTCGAGGGCGGCTACCATGGCAACCACGAGTACGTATCCGTAAGTGTAGGCCCGCCCCTGGACAAGCTCGACCCCGACGGCCCCACCGCCATTCCTGAGTGGCCGGGCCAGCCCCCCAGCGTCGTCGAAGACGTAGTCGTGCTGCCCTACAACGACCTGGAGGGCTGCGAGCGGGTCCTCCGCGAGCGCGCGCACGAGCTCGCCTGCGTGATCATGGAGCCCGTCTCGTCCAGCTTCGGCTACCTGCCGGGCGACAAGTCCTTCCTGGAGGGCATGCGCGACCTGACGCGCGAGCTCGGCATCGTCCTCATATTCGACGAGGTGCAGAGCTTCCGCATATCGCGCGGCGGCGCGCAGGAGTACCTCGGCGTCATCCCCGACATCACCACATTCGGCAAGGTGGTCGGCGGCGGCCTGCCAGTCGGCGCCTGGGGCGGCCGCGCAGACCTGATGGCCCTCTATGACCCTGCCACCGGGCCCGTCGTCAGCCACGCCGGCACCTTCAACGCCAACCCCATGACAATGGTCGCTGGCGAGGCCACCCTCCAACAGCTCACGCCCGAGGCCTTCCAGCGCATGAACGCCCTCGGCGAGCAGCTCCGCGAGAAGCTGAGGGCCGTCCTGGGCGAGCTGGACATCGACGTCCAGGTCACCGGCATCGGCTCGCTCTTCGCCATCCACTTCACCACCGAGGAGATTCGCGACTACCGCTCCACCATGCGCGGCGACCAGAAGATGAAGGACCTGCTCTTCGTCGGCCTCCTCAACGAGGGCATAATGCTCACCGCCAAGTGCGCCGGCGCCCTATGCACCCTCACCACCGAAAGCGAAGTAGACGCCCTCGTCGACGCCGTCCGCCGAGTAGGCCAGCGCATCACATAGCCATTCGAAGCGCTCGCGCCGTACTGGCGCAATCAGCCGACCGCCATACTCAGGCCCTTGAACAAAGCGGAGGTGCCCCATGACTACACACGCGCAGCCTGAAGCGTTCAGTCGAAGACTGGGGCCCGGTGACGGCTCAACTTAGATCGTCGCTGAGAAAGCCACGACGGAGAGTTGAGGGACGCCAGCAGCGCTTTGCGCTCAAACGTCAGCCCGAGAGTTGAGGAGGTTCACATCAATGCCTAGCTTTGAGCACGACAGACTGGTGAACCGCGTCGCAGTAATCAGCAGCCCGCCCGACGACGTGACCGAGCGTGAAGCTTGGTTAGAGGCTCGCGAACAGTTGCAATTGCTCGAAGATAACGCCGAAGAAGGTGAACTGATCATTCATGCAATTGACGACAGCACCTTTATCCACACTGTCCTAGTGGGTGAGGACAAGTTGCTACCCCTGGATCAGAATGATCTGCTGCGCTGCAGCGGTAACGCATTTGCTTCTCGCGCCAGCTATACGTGGGGCGGCGGGCGGAACGATGTACGGATTGAGCAAGACTACGATGATTGGAGTGTCGAAACACTCAAAGAGGCTAAGCACCTCGCATTCGGTCGCCACCTTCAGGGTTTCGGTAGCGACGACGGGGCATACTATGAGATTCTACAGGAATACGCTCACGTCTCCGAGCTCCATTGGCGGTCAGATCAGCGTTCCTATTGCCACTTTAGCGAGCTCGGCGAAGTTGAGCATGCAGTCTCGGTGACCTTAAGGACAGCCGGATCCAAGGTGGACCTCGTGTCGTTCCAACGGGAGACATTAGAACAATATCTCGCCGCGACCAACTCGGCGTTGGTTCGCATGTTCGACTTCATGCTCTTCGTAGACCTATGCTCATTTCGGCGTTGGCCTGACACTCCTGAAGCCTTAGTAGGCAGGGGCCAGACACTCTTCGCGAGGCAGAAGGTCGATCCGGGGAAGGCCGCCTATACACGCGGTGTTCAAATCATCCGCCCTTCTCGTCCAAAGTTCGAGATTCTGGAAGAAATCAAGTCTGATAGAGACAATCGTTACGTGGCGTTCACAGCGCACGACGTCCGCCATGGGCGACTTGCTGACATCTCGACCAACCCATCATCTACAACGAGCTACTTCGAAGCTCACGAGAATTGTCTCCCCTTTGAGATGTCTCCGGCGTTTTTTCGCCCCGATGTGCTGGTGAAATACAAAAGTGACCGCGAAAGATACACGGTCCACGAAGAACACCGTACCATTACGTGCCGTGGTGGATGGGAGCTAAGGACGTATGACGTCAACGAAGCGGGCCAAGTGCATGCCTACATAGTCGACCTTAGATCTTTACCCTATCAGGAGCAATTGTACTGGAAGAGCTTCAATGAGAAACCATCGGCAGCGATATCGGAGCGTGCGTTTCGACAGGATATCAAGGGTGAATGGACTGACATGACCACCCCGCTCGAGGATGTGCTGGCAACGGCAAAGGCGTGGGCCGGCGCCGACCTCCCTTGGTGGAAACTCCGCAGCGAGACACTCGCCGAAAGAGTAAACACACCGCATACGAGCAGCCGCGACGAATGGGCTGGGGCATTCCTAGACCTCGCTAACTTACTGGTAGAGGGCTTTCAGGTTAAAGCCATCCGCAGAAGCCTCGTGGAAACAGGGCTTGCCTTCAACAAGGATGACGGAAGCCTTGCCCTAATTGAGAAGTTGCTCATAGGAGCGCAGATACTCGCCGCCGGAGGACGCTTAGATGGACTGCGGGAGGCCCATAAGGTTCGTTCGCAGGTGGCTTCGCACACTAGAGGAAGAACGGCCACTGTTCTAGCACGCGAGGCTTTGGAACGGCACGGAAGCTATGCATCGCATTTCGAGGCTGTGTGTGCCACCATCACTGACGAGCTCAAGATGATCGAGCAGTGCTTCTCCGGCAAGTCGGGGTAGTGATCAGAGTCTATTTCTCCTAGCGAATGGACCCTCGACGCCCGCACTCGCAAGTGCCTCCCATTAAGGGCCCGGCGCAGCGCGGACGGCGGCGGCGAGGCCCCCGAGCAGCACTTCCTTATGGAAGACCCGCACGTTCCCCTGACCACCGCCGATGGCAGGCAAAGCCTGTTCGCCGTGACGGTCATCCCGGACCCGCGCACCACGAGCAAGTCATCCCACACCATGGCCAGGAATGGTCCGGAGGCAGAGACGAGTACCTGTTCGACGACAGGCAGAGCATCATCTTCACAAAGCACCCGCTTCCGGCGGGAGAGTACCGAGTCCACCACAACTTCATCGATCGAGGGAGGAACTGCGGCTATCTCAAAGAGCAAGGAACGGTGCTCGAGGAGACAATCACCGTCATCGCTTCCCCCGGCACACTGGCCGAGTCGTTCTTCGACCCCTACGCTGACGGCGAGGCGGTCGGCGACACCACCACCATCGGCACCATCAGGTGGGAGTCCGGCAAGATTAGTGCCAAGCTGACCCAGGATGTCACCGGCCACGTCCTAGACTTCATCGCCCTCGACGGCTCCGTCTCCCTGTCGTTATGCGTCGCCGACGCTTCGCGGGACTCCGACGCCCTGACCTGGGCAGTAGCCACCCAGCCCTGGAGCGCCGGCGACAAGCTCATGCTCCGCATCCGCAGACATGAGGCCCCAACGTCCACCCCGCCATAGCCACTCACGCCACCAGCGGCAGCAACTCCTCCAGCGTCACTATCCGCGGGCAGCGGTCGTAGCTGCGGTGAATGCCGTCGCGGTCCAGCAGCACCGGCGCTATGCCCGCCCTCACCGCGCCAGCCACGTCCGACGCCGGCTGGTCGCCCACATGCATTGCGTCCCCTGGCTCCGCGCCGGCCCGCTCCAGGGCCGCCCAGAATATCTCCGGGTTCGGCTTTTCGACGCCCACCTCTCCCGACGTAACGACCAGGTCCAGATGCTCTGCGAGCCCCACATTCTCAGCTATCTGGTCACCTGGCTGATCGATGTTCGAGATCATACCGACCGTTACGCCACGCTCCCTAAGCGCGCCCAGGGTGGGGATCGAGTCGTCAAAGGGAGCAAGCCCATATGGAACCTTCTTCAGGCGACGCCATATCCTCCCGGCCATCTCCGCCGACACGTCGACGCCACAACCCCGTAGCACGAGGCGCTCGTACTCCGCAAAAAACGCCTCTCTCCCGGCCTCGCTCCTGAGCCTCACGGGCTCCTTGGCGTTCCGCTCGGTCATGTAGGCGTCCGCCGCCGCGTAGCCCCATACTATGCCCTCGGGCGTCACCTCGATGCCGAAGTCCCGGCACGCCTCCGACTGCACCTCGTACCGGGGCGGGCGGAACCCGGCCAGCGTACCGTACATGTCGAAGAAGACCACCTTGATTGTCATGAGGCCATGATAGCATGGGCCTTTCCAGGACCCAGTTTCGTAGGGGCGCTCCCTTGTGGGCGCCCAGTTCGAACAAGCAGGAGGCACTACGACTTGAAGCTGCAGGCCGGCAAGCTGCCCCTCGGCATGCTGTCACGGCTGCTCGGCAAGATCGACCAGGGCGATCCCAGGGTAGTCCTGGGCCCGAAGGCCGGCGAGGACGCCGCCCTCATCGACTTCGGCGACCGCTACCTCGTGGCCAAGACCGACCCCATAACTTTCGCCACCGACCTCATCGGCTGGTACGTCGTCCAGATCAACGCCAACGACCTCGCCGTGATGGGCGCCGAGCCGCGTTGGCTCATGGTCACCCTTCTCCTGCCCGAGAACACCAACGCCGCAGAGGTGGAGTCCATCTTCGACCAGATCGGCGCCGCCTGCAGGGAGATCGGCGTGACCCTCATCGGGGGCCACACGGAGGTGACCTACGACCTGCCGCGCCCCATAGCCGTCGGCTCCATGCTGGGCGAGGCCGCAAAGGACGAGGTAGTAACCACCTCC
This sequence comes from Dehalococcoidia bacterium, assembly GCA_965262055.1. Classification (GTDB taxonomy): domain Bacteria; phylum Chloroflexota; class Dehalococcoidia; order Lucifugimonadales. The sequence continues at coordinate 2,162,510 of CBDHEI010000002.1, read as the reverse complement.
GGCGCCCGCCCCGGCGACGCCATCGTGCTCACCAAGGGCGTGGCCATAGAGGGCGCCTCGGTGCTGGCCAGGGAGGCCCCCGGCACGCTCACGGCCCGCGGCGTCCCGCCCGACGACATAGAGCGCGCACAGGCATTCCTATTCTCCCCCGGCATCAGCGTGCTCCGAGATGCCAACGCCGCACGCCGCGCCGTTGACGTGCACGCCATGCACGACCCCACCGAGGGCGGCCTCGCCACCGGGCTGCTGGAGATGACCGAGGCCGCAGGCTTAGGCCTCCTCGTCGACCTGACCGCAGTCCCCGTCCTGCCCGAGTGCAGGCGCATCTGCGACGCCCTCGCCCTCGACCCAATGGGCCTCATCGCGTCCGGCTCCCTGCTCGCGGCGGTATCGCCCGCCGACGCCCCCGCGCTCATAGAGGCGCTCGCACAAGAAGGCATCCCCGCCCGCGAGATTGGCCGCTTCACCGACCGCGCCGACGGCCTCAAAGCCGTCACCGATACCGACACCATCGACTTGCCCCAATTCCCCCGCGACGAGCTAGCCCGCCACTTCTCCACCTGAACCCACCCCACGTACGGACTTTGACGTTACGCAGACCGCCAAGCTAACATGCCTACGTAAGCCGGCCCGGCGCCGCTGCCTCCAATGACATGCTATCCCCACCTCTGATATCGCCGTGAGCCTCCCCGTCGCATTCCGCGAGCCGTCCGTCGAGATCAAGGCGGGACAGTACAGCGGCCTCCTCCGGCGCTACCTCGGCCCACAGCTCCCGTTCGTCCTCACCCTCGGCGTCCTGCTCTTCCTCAGCCTGGGTCTCCAGCTCACCCTCCCGCAGATCGTCCGCTACTTCATAGACGAGGCGCGAAAGGGCGCCGCTGTGGGGGCACTCGCCGCCACGGCGGGCTCCTTCATCGCCATCGCGGTGGTCCAGCAACTCGTGCAGGTCTTCGCCACCTACTTCTCCGAGCGCGTGGGCTGGACCGCCACCAACAACATCCGCGAGGACCTCGCCGCCCACGCCCTATCGCTGGATATGTCCTACCACAACGACCGCACACCGGGCGAGATGATCGAGCGCGTCGACGGCGACCCGAACGAGCTCGGCACCTTCTTCTCCCTCTTCATCTTCGAGATGCTCGGCAGCCTGCTGCTGCTGATCGGCATCCTCGTACTGCTGCTGCGCGAGGACTGGCGCGCCGGCCTCGCGCTGACCGCCTTCGTCAGCGTCGGGATGCTCATGCTGACGAGCCTTCGCAACATCGCCGTCCCCTACTGGAAGGCAAACAGGGCTGCCAGTGCCGACTCCTTCGGCTTCCTGGAGGAGCGTCTCTCCGGCACCGAGGACATCCGCTCCAACGACGCCAAGCCCTACGTCATGCGACGCTTCCACGAGCTCATGCGGAGCTGGTACGACAAGGCGCTAAAGGCCGGGATCATGAGCTCCGTCATGTTCAGCACCACGATGTTCATGTTCGGCGCAGGAAGCGCCATCTCCCTCTCGCTGGGCGCCTACCTCTACTTCGATGATCTGATCACCCTGGGCACGGTCTATCTCATCTTCCACTACACCCAGATGCTCGTGATGCCGATAAACCGCTTCACCCAGCAGCTCGACAGCTTCCAGCGAGCCAGCGCCGCCATTTCGCGCATCACGGAGCTCGACGCCGTACGCAAGACGGTGCTCGACCCACCGGCAGAAGACCAAGTCGAGCTGCCAGTGGGTGAGCCCCTCTCCGTCCAGTTCGACGGCGTCACCTTCGCCTACGGTGAGGATCCGGTGCTCTCCAACGTCGGGCTCCACCTAGAGCCCGGGCGCGTGCTCGGGCTGCTGGGCCGCACCGGCAGCGGCAAGACGACAATGACCCGCCTGCTGTTCAGGCTCTACGACCCCACGGCGGGCGCCGTCCGCGTGGGCGGCGAGGACCTACGGCGCATGCCCGTGGAGCAGCTCCGGCGTCACATCTCCATGGTTACCCAGGACGTTCGCCTATTCCACGGCACCGTCCGCGACAACCTCACCTTCTTCGACGAGTCCATCCCCGACGAGCGCCTTGTCGAGGTGATCGACGAGCTCCACATGCGCCCGTGGCTCGACTCGCTGCCGGACGGCCTCGATACCCGGCTCCTCTCCGAGGGAGGCGGCCTCTCTGCCGGCGAGGCGCAACTCCTGGCTTTCGCTCGCGTCTTCCTGAAGGGCTCCGGCGTGCTGATTCTCGACGAGGCCTCGTCCCGGCTGGACCGGAGCACGGAGCAGATGATCGAGCGCGCCGTCGACCGCCTCGTACGCGACCGCACTGTCATCGTCATCGCCCACCACCTCGCCACCATCCGGCGCTGCGACGAGATCGCCATCCTGGAGAATGGCAGGCTTGTCGAGCACGGCGAGCGCGAGCGACTGGCTGCCGACGACTCGACCCGCTTCCACCGCCTGCTGCAGACCGGCCTGGAAGAGGTGCTGCCGTGAGCACATGGCGGTACCTCATCCGTCTCGCCCGCTACCAGCCGCGCTACTTCGCCATGCTGGGCACCCGCACCGTCAGCATCGCCCTCATACCCCAGGGCGTCGCCCTCACCACGCGCGCAATTTTCGACAACATCACGAACGAGCAGGCCGCGACGGTGGGCTTCTGGAGCCTGGCGGCGATTCTCCTCGCCCTCGCGGTCACGCGCTCCTTCATCATCTTCGGTAACGTCGTGCTGAGCGTCCGGGTCGAGTTCACATTCGCCACGCTCCTGCGCAAGAACGTCTTCGACCACGTGCTGGACCAGCCGGGCAACCAAGCCCTGCCCGAGTCAACGGGCGAGGCCGTGACCCGCTTCCGCGAGGACATCGACTACATCACCCGCTACCTCCAACGCTTCGGCTTCGCGCTGCCCCTCCTCGTCTTCGCCGCCGTCGCCCTCTACATCATGGTCCAGATCAGCCCGCTCATCACCTTCGCCGTCTTCCTGCCCCTGGCCCTAGTCATGGTCACCGTCAGCGCCGCCACACGCTGGCTGCGCCGCTTCCGTATCGACAACAGGAAGTCGACCGGCGACGTCACCAGCCTGCTTGGCGAAATGTTCGGCTCCGTGGAGGCAATCAAGGTCGCCAACGCCGAGGGCCGCATGCTGGGCGAGCTCAAGCGCCTCAACAGCCGCCGCAAGACCTACACGATCCGCGACACCCTCCTGACCCAGGCCCTCAACTCCGTCTTCCAGAACACGGTCACGATTGGCACGGGCCTCGTCCTGCTCATCGCCGCGTCCGCCATGCGGAGCGGCTCTTTCACCATCGGCGACTTCGCCCTCTTCGTCAGCTACCTCTACACCGTCGGCTGGCTGAACACGGAGGTCGGCGGCGTGCTGGCCGAGTACCGACAGACGGGCGTCTCCTTCGACCGCCTCGAGGGGCTGATGACGAGCGCGGCCCCAGGCAGTCTCGTGCGCCACCAGCGCGCCCACATCACCGGCCCGCTGCCCGAGGTGCCATACACCGCCAAGACCGATGCCCACCGCCTCGATCTCGTCGAGGTCGATGGCCTCACCTACCGCTACGGAGGCGACGGCCGCGGCATCGAGGGCATTCGGTTGCGAGTGCCCCGGGGCTCCTTCACCGTAGTGACCGGACGCGTCGGTTCCGGCAAGACGACACTGCTCAAGGTGCTGCTCGGACTGCTCCCCAGGGACGCTGGAGAGGTGAGGTGGAACGGCGAGCCAGTGGACGACCTTGCAGCCTTCTTCGTCCCTCCGCGCTCGGCGTACACCTCCCAGGTGCCGCGACTCTTCAGCGAGCCCCTCAGAGACAACATACTCATGGGCCTGCCCGGGCACAGGACCGATCTGGACGGCGCTGTCCACGCCGCGGTCTTGGAGCGCGACGTGGAGGAGATGGAGGACGGCCTGGACACCGTGGTCGGCGCACGCGGCGTCAAGCTGTCCGGCGGCCAACTCCGGCGCGCGGCGGCGGCCAGGATGTTCGTGCGCGACCCGGAGCTACTCGTCTTCGACGACCTGTCGTCGGGCCTCGACGTGGACACGGAGCAGGAGCTTTGGAACCGCCTCTTTGACCGGCGCGACGCCACCGCGCTCGTGGTATCCCACCGCCGAGCCGCGCTCCGACGCGCCGATCACGTCGTAGTCCTGAAGGACGGCCGCGTAGACGCCGAGGGCACCCTGGACGAGCTGCTCGAGAGCTCCGAGGAGATGCGCCGCCTCTGGGTCGGCGACGTCGGCGAACCAGAACAGGACAGACAGCCCGCCAGCACAATCGGCTAGCCTGCCCCCCGACCGCCTGCAGGGCGCTCACGGCACCCTTTGTGACACTTCTGACACGAAGTTATGTGTAAGTGTTACACATCCGGATATTGAAGTGTGCGCAATCCCGGTGCATGCTGGGATCCAAACACGAGACCGCGACCCTGCACATGCCCAGGAATTGGGGTCTTGAAGAGGTAACAACGCGAGATGAGAAAGCTCTCTACATTCGTGGTTACGGCGGTCCTAATGATGGTGCTAGTGGCTTGCGAAGGAGACCGCCCGAGCAAGGAAGTCACAGACGCGCCTCCGAAGGAGGTAACTACTATTGCACCTTCTCCAGGTTCAACTGAGGGCCCAGCCCTGGAACCCGTCACTGCGCTCCGGTCGGCAAAGGAGCGGGCGGCGCCAACGGCCGCTGTTGCCGACCTCGCGGCCCTTGCGCGCGGCAACACCACCTTCGCCTTCGACCTATATGAGGCCCTGAGAGAGGACGGCGGGAACCTATTCTACTCTCCCTACAGCATCTCCCTCGCCCTCGCCATGACATACGCTGGAGCACGGGGTGATACGGAGAGCCAGATGGCGGACACGCTCCACTTCGACCTGCCTCAGGACAGCCTGCACCCAACGTTCAACGCCCTGGACCTGGAGATCGCCTCCCGCGGAAAGGATGATCAGCATGAGGACGCCGGGGGATTCACCTTGAGAATCGCCAATGCGGTCTGGGGCCAGCATGACTACCAGTTCCAGAAGATGTTCATCGACCTGCTCGCCGAGAACTACGGGGCCGGTGTGAGGCCAGCGAACTTTAGTGAGGCTCCGGAGGAATCCAGAGTTACGATCAACGACTGGATAGCGGACCAGACTGAAGACAAGATCACAGACCTCATCCCAAAGGGTGTCATCAATCCCCTCACGAGGATGGTGCTAACGAACGCCATCTACTTCAAGGCGGCCTGGGCCTCCCCCTTCGAGGAGCGCTACACCAGCGAGGGACCCTTCTCTCTGCTGGATGGCAGCGAGATATTCGTGCCGATGATGCAGAAGACCGCGTTCTTCGGCTATGCGAGGGAGGACAGATACCAGGTCGTGGATCTGCCCTACTTTGGTCAAGAGCTATCCATGACCATCTTGCTTCCCGACGAAGGGCGCTTCAGGGAGTTCGAAGACGCCCTGGATGCCACCCTACTGGAACGTGTCCTCGGGGATGCCGAACGCCAGTACGTTACCCTCGTCATGCCGAAGTTCGAGTTCGAGTCGCAGTTCGAGCTGGCCGAAACCCTCAAGCAGATGGGCATGTCCAACGCCTTTGACAGGGGCAAGTCCGACTTCTCGAGTATGGATGGCAATTCGTGCTTCGCCGGGGATGAACCATGCCTTTTCATCAGGGAGGTTATCCACCAGGCGTTCGTCTCCGTGGATGAACAGGGTACCGAGGCGGCTGCGGCCACGGGGGTTGTGGTCCAGCTCGAGTCAGAGAAACCCGATCCAGTACTGGTGGCTATCGACCGGCCCTTCATATTCCTGATCCGCGATTCTGATACCGGCGCCATACTCTTCTTGGGACGGGTGCTCGACCCCCGCTAGGTGGTGGCCTTGGACCTCCACACCACCTGCTAGGTGCGCTCCATGACCGCCGCTGCTACACTGGTTGTATGCAACACGCCGCCGCGCAACCCGGCGTACTCGCCCCGCTGTTCCGCTGGGCCGCGCTGCTCACGCGCCCGCGAGAGGTCAGCGTAGCCGACCCAAGATGCCCCCACTGCGCGGCTACTCTGCAGTCCCCCTGGGCCAGCGGACGCCGCTGCCCCCACTGCGACGGTCGCGTCTACGTGGTCATGGGCCAAGGCGCCAGGCCCTCCCTGGGCACCCGCCGGCAGGCAAAGGCCCGCGAGGCCGAGCGCATGCTGGAGCGGCAACGCACCGAGGCCGCCTACAAGGTCCATATCAACATGAGCGCCCTCAAGTCCGGGTTCGAGACCTGAGCATAGCTCCCACTGCCCGCCGGTACGGCGGGATGAACGGACCTCTACCCTACGCCGACTTCGTAAACGCGAACTGGAAGTCCGCCGCGGCGTACATGCCGCCCCACAGCTTGCGCCGCCCGACGTTGCCCACCGACACCAGGCGCCCGTAGTCGACGCTCCCATCCCAGGCGCTGTCGGCCTCCACCGCCGCCTCGACGCTGCCCGCGCCCTCCGAGCCCATGAAACCGCCCAGCACGTCGAACGCCCCCGCCGCATCTGCCGGCCCCGCCAGCAGCACCGCCTTGATGCTGCCCGAAAACGCGCTCCCCGACAGCGTAAGAGCCGGCTCCCGCGACTCGAACAGCAGCACCGCCGCCGGTAGCTCGCCCACCGAGACCGGAGGGTGCGTCAGCACTCGCAGCCCCGCAATGGTCTCCAGCCGCGACGCCAGCCCACCCATCGCCTCCTCCACTTCGCCGCCCATCAGACTCCCACCCCCAGCGCGGCCTTCCTGTACATACCCAGCATCAGCCGCACGTCCTCGTCCAGCCCGCCGCCACCCTCCAGCGGGACCACCCCACCGGCCATACGCCTCTGGAGCCGCGACGCCTGCAGAACTACAGCCTCCACTACCGGCCTCGGGTACTCGAACACGTCCACCGGCGTCCCCCCGTCATGGGCCGTCGGCTCCGTGCCATTCACGCCCCGCACCACCGTCAGGCTGGTTCCGCTGCAGCTCCGAACGTACATCTGCTCCGAGTCCACCAGCACCGTTACTCCCGCCTCGATACCGTCCCGGTCCGACACCGCAACGGCGGTCGCCTCCGTGTCCGGCACCCGTTCAACCGTCCCCGCCGCACGCCTCAGGTGACGCCACCATCCCCACTGCCCGGCAACCTGAACCGTCCCCGAGCCCACAGGCCACCGCCGCTCGCTCCCTACACTGCCCGAGACCGCTGCCGACGTGTACGGCCGCGACCCAGAGTTCCCGCGCGACACCGGGTCCGCGTTTAACGGCAGCAGCACGTAGTCGCCCGCGCCCCACGTCCTCTCGAAGACGCCGTCCATGTCCTCATCCGTCCTCACCCCGCCCTCGTCGATGCTCACCAGGTCCGACAGCAGCAACCGCCCGCCTCCGTCGCCGTCGAACCTCCGCGTCGCCTCCAGCACGTAGAAGTGCCGGTTGCAGTACCGGTCCACCATCCGGCTCACGCCCTCCAGCAGCGACAGCAGCCGCCCGTCCCCGCCGTCCCCAACGATGTTCATAACGCCCTCGCCCTTGAACACATCCAAAGACACATACGAGTTTGTCATCCTACCTCCCTAACCCGAGAGAGGCCGGACCCGATTCTCAGGCCCGGCCCCTCCTCTTACGCTATCCTCAGCAACGCCGCACCGAATCGCCCTCTATCCTCCCCATCCATGTCCTACGCCACGCCGGTAATGTTGTACTGCAGCGCCGTGTGCGTAGCCGAGCTCCGAGACCCGCTGCGCTCCGTCAGCGCGTGACGGAAGCTCACCGTCACCACCGTCTGCCGCTTCTGCGTGTCCCGGTCCACGTCCACCGACAGCTCGCGGCGGAAACCCTGAGCCCACTGCGTCCGGTTGAACACCAGCAGCCTCCCCGTGTTCGCCGTATTGCCCGCGCTCGTCACCTTTCCGTCCGCGTCCGCCAGCCGCATCTGCTCCGACACGATCACCGGGATGCCCTCGACGGCCCCCAGCATCCCAGTCAGCACCGTCGCGTTCGGCCCCAGCTTGTCCATCGTCCTGAACTGGCTGATCGACTGCGACCGTATGAACGTGTTCACGTCCATCACCCACACCAGCTCCGACGGGCGCGCCCCGTACTTGCCGAGCTTCGCCCTCACCTCGTTGAACATGTCGTCGCTCGCGGCGGCGTTATGGTTGTTCACCTGCCCCGTGTTGTCCACCAGCGGCAGGTGCAGTATCCCGTCGTACCCCAGCAGCCAGTGCCCCTTGCCCGCCGTGCTCGGCGTGATGGCCGCGCCGTCAGCGTTGATGTTGTTCGTCCTCGTCGTGTCCGCGTTCAGGATGATGTCGTCCAGCGCCTCAGCCGCGTTCCTGACCAGCCCCGCCCGTATCTCGGGCAGCATCGCTATGATCGCGTCCTCCTCCAGCGTGAACGAGTAGGGAACCTGCCCCACCAGCTCGTGCGCCGTGAGCGTCGCCTTCCCCGTCGACAGCGCCGTCGACGAGGCCGCCGCGTTCTCCGTGCCCGGGTAGAAACTCACGTCCCCAAGCTGCCTCGGTATGTCGAACGGGTTCGACGGCATCGAGAACGTCGGCACCAGCGGAGCCACCAGCGTCCGCAGGTTCACGTCCAGCCACAGCTCCCGCGCCTCCAGCGTCGCCACAAGCTCGTCCCCGGAACCGGCCGTCGTGCTGTCCATCGCCGCCCGCGTCATCGACTGCAGCACCGCACGCCCGAAGCTCTCGTACTGCCCCGTCGGCCTCCGGTCCACCGTGAACCACCGTCCCAATCGCCTCGAAGCCTCCTCGTACGACTCCTGGATCTCCGCCGCCGTCACCGACTCCGCCAGCGACCGCTGCGCCGACTCCACGCGCTCGATGAACCCCGGCCCGAACGACTCCCGCCGCTGCGACCGCGCGAACCGCCTCAGCAGCCCCAGGTCCAGCACGTCCAGACCCGCGTACGGCCCGTCCGACACCGCCAGCCCGGACCCCTCGGCATACCCCGCCAGCGCTCGTCGCCGCACCTCGCGCTCCTTCTCCTGCAGCAGCGACACCTCGCGCCCGATCCGCTCCGCCTCCTCGCACAGCAGCCCCACCTCCTTCTCCACGGGGGCCACACGCCCCCGCACGAACTCGTTGATCTCCACCAGCTCCTTCTTGATCGCCTCTACCTCTGCACTAGGCATAACAGCCTCCTCCTCTTTCCTGAATCCGTGTCCATCCTGTCCATCCATGTTCCTAACGTCCCGCTTCCTCCGCCAGCTCCCGCCGCACCGCCGTCACCAGGTCGACGATCTCCCTGACCTCACGGCTCGCACTCTCGCTCGCCTCGGCAACCAACTCCCTGATCATCCGCGACTGCGACTCCCGCAGTGCGTCCGGGTCCGCCGGCACCGCCACGATCGACCACTCCAGCAGGTCCGACCGCGTGTCACGCCAGCGCCCTCCCTCCGACGGCTCGCCCTCGATAGGCATCCAGCTAATAGACGCCGCACGCAGGAACCCCTTGTCCCACGCGTTCTTCACCCTCTGCGCGAAAGCGTCCTCGCTCAGGAACTCGAAGTCCGCCACCAGCCGGCCCGCCCCGTCCCTCGTCAGCTCCCGCGTCCGCCCGATCGGCAGCCCGCCCGACTCCGAACGCCCCGAAATGTCGTGCGCCCACATCACCACCGGGTTCCTCAGGTACCGCTCCGTCGACAGCCCCCCGAAGTCCAGCTCCGGCGGCTGCCGCACCCGCTCGTTCGCGGCTATCGTCACCCTGTAGAAGTTCCCCTCCAGCGCCCGCCGCTCCACAATGTCCACATAAGCCGACCTCACCCTGCGCTCCATCCAATAACCTCCTCATCGCCTCATCTCTCCAGCGCCGCACACCAGGCACACCGCCGTTCTCTACCCGCCGTCCCGACGACGGTCACTTCGTAGGGGCTGCCCTTGTGGCTGCCCTCTTCCCCACGGCCGCCACACCGTTTGGCTGTCCTCATGGTTGCCCCCACCCGCGCCGGAAACACAAAACGCCCCCGGCTGCGACCTTCACGGCCTCCAACCGGGGGCGTCTTCGCCCTCTCTACGAACAGCACCCCAAACCAGGCGCCTAACTCCTATCGCACGTTATAGTACATCCGTTCTCTCGCCCTGTCAACCCCAGGCCTGCATCGTCATTCCCGAACGCAGTCCACCCTGATTGTCATTGCTAAGACAGCCTTAGCAACCCCCCCACCCGTCGTTCCCGCGCAGAGCCTGCCCCATACCCCGATAGCCAGTCCAGAGCGGCCTGCTCGATGCCGGCCTTGGTCATTGTGGTCACCACGACTCTCGACCTATCCTCGTTGACGGGTTCTGGACAACTCTGGTCAGCCAATCGGCCTTCTCATGAAAGTAGAGCCAGCGACCTGCCCCTGAAACTACATGTCGGTTAAATTCCTTGATGAATCTGGACGAGGCAGACAGGAAAGTAAGACCTCGCTTAGGTCCCTGCCAACTCCCTACCAATGCAACCTCTGAAGCAAGGGGGAAGAGAAACTCTCCGTGCGGGTGCATTAGTCCCTTGGCCTTACTAATGAATACTGGGTTGTCGCTGGTCAGAAACCGCTCGGAAGACTCTACCGTGAAGACGTGCCAATTCATGTCTATGATGTGGTCTAGCACTTTTGGGAGCTCGAGCACTTGGTGCAGCAAGGAGTCCTTTGTGCGAAGTGGATCACCTTCCAGGCTTTCTTCTATTCTGTCCAGATGGCCAAGCATGGGAGCCATTGGTACGTTCCATTGCATCGCCAGCAGTTCAGGGTCACTCCTTGCGCTGGCAATATCTTCGGAAAGGGAGTCAGCCATCCTCGACCTCATGCGCTCTGTCCTGGCTATCATGGCGGCCACATACTTCCCAACGGCTACTCGACCACCCTCGTCGAGTCCCAAACGTTCCCGCAATTTATTGAGGGGACCCGAAGCAGAATTTTCGATCCCAGTCAATCGGTCCTCTTCGTCTGGAGGAAGGAAGTCCTTCCTCTGACCTGCTCTCTTAAGTGGGACTGGCTCCCAACGGCTTTCTTGCCTATCAAATCTCCAGATCAAATCAGCATTCTGAATAGTGGAGAAGTGCTTGAGGTATGCCTGTGGCGTAATATGATTATGCATCGTTATTACCTTCAATCTAGCGAGTGATTACCATCCACACCCAACAACACCATTATTCTCCAGCTTACCTAATCGTGCCTGCCCCGACAGCCTCGGCAACAGCGCATCCCGTTGCATAGCGAGGGCGCGCGACTCTAGTTCAGGGTCAGACTACGTTCTAGCTCCTGCAGATTCGAGATGCCTACGCACCTGCCCAGATCCGACAAACTGGGAAAGCAGCCGGTAGTTGCCGAGCCTGTACCGCACCCTGCCCGCGACGATCGCCGGGTGAATCCCCAGGTCGAGGGCGAGGGCCATGACCGCCATGCCGGAGGGGTTCCTTGAGACCTCGCTCGCATCCCAGGCCGCCTTCGGAATCAGCGCCTCCTCAGCGCAGTCGTCCGCCTCCGACTCCTTGGAGTTGTCGTGGGACACCTCTCTGCCTCGTAGTGAGTGGTCGTGCACGAATATGTCGTCCTTATCGGCGTCGAGGTGCAGGCGGACGTGCGCCAGCTCGTGCATCAAGCAGTACCAGAAGTTGTCGATCCTGTCGTATCGTATAGTCAGGCCGATCACCGGACGCCCGTCGACAAGCCGAAGGGCTGCGCCATCGAGGTGGGTCCTGGGCAGATGCGGCACCACCTCGACCGCTATGCCGTACTGCGCGAGAAGCTTTACCGCCAGCCTGGGGCCTTCCTCCAGGCGGCTGCTCTGTGCAACAGCCTTGAGAAGATCCGGGCTCACCGTCCCAGGCTGGTACGGTGCCTCCGGCGGCGGGTCGTTGGCCCTGCCCAGCACCTCCCAACACCACGCGCTGAGCGCGTACTCGTCCGTCTTGGCGTTGATTCGCCGGTGATCGTTCTTGCGGAATAGCGAGGCTGTGGCAAGCTTCGGCCCTCCCGCCCGTCCGATCTTCCCGCGCATTACCTCCTCGGCCCGGTCCATCAGGTCGGGCCCGTCGGCGACCCACCCCAGCTTGGCCATCGACTTGAGAGGGAAGCGCCGCCACTCGACATCGGCCAGCGCGTCGTCCAGAAACACCTTACGCTCTTGGAGAAGCACGTCCGCGGGAATCCCGAGATGCCTGTGGAGCGCCCGCGCCATGGACATAGTGATGTCTCTTTTGCCGGAGAGCACTTCAGACACCTTGGCGCGGCTTCCGATATGGGGCACCAGGTCGCGGCGGGTCAAGCCCCCCTGGTCCATGCGGAACTCGATCGCCGAAACTGGGTCCGGAGGGCCAATAGGATGGTGCCGAGACTCGTACAGCTCGACCAAATCACTGAGAATGTCTCGCTCATCACCCTCTTGCGTGCCAATCTCAGCCTGGAATATCTCTGCAAGCCTGGAAAGCGCTGTTTCGTAGTCTTCCTCGTTGCGGATCGGACTGACTGTCACCACCGTTTACACCTCCTCGGCGTCGATCCGATCGTACTCTGCGTGAGTGCCTACAAAACGTATGAACACTCTGCGGCCTACGTAGGAAACTTCGGCCACCAGCCGGTAGGCTTTCCCCTTGATCCTGAATACGACGCGGTTGCCGCCCACGATGCTGGCACTGGGGAAGCGGTCCCTCACTTGGGCCGGCTCCGCCCAGTCGGCCTGTTCCACCTCCCGGTGCCAGGCTCTCAACGACTGTTCGGATTCCGGATGGCGCTCCCAGAACTCTCGGAGCGTCCTTTTAGAGAAAACCCTCACGACTACCTATAACGGTCCTGTTGTCCGATATAGTACTACGCTCCCAAACAACGTGCAAGCAATGCAGTCCCACAATGCCTTGTCATTAGTCAGGATTAGACAAGCCCGAGCACCACGTGCTTAGCTCAGGCCTGTAGTCCGCGACGCCACCCTTGCCCCTCCACGACTTGGAGCCCCTGCGCCCTCCGCTGTCCCGTAGCCATCGTCCATACCACACGCGAATCACAGTTTCAGGGCCGACTCTCCCACGGATTGATGACCTCGACATCCATGCGCCGGAAATCGGCCACGTTTCGCGTGGCCACGGCCAAGGCATTGGCCTTGGCTATACCCACGATCAGCACGTCGCCCATATCGACGGTGTGTCCAGTGCGCCTGGCATTCGCCCGCAACTCGGCGGCCCACTCGGCCCCCGCCCTGCCCAACGTCAGTATGCGGTGGCCATACGTGGAGAGGATACCTGCCTGCATCTTCGACAGTCGGCTGCGACGGGCCCCATGCGGGAGCAGCCGCACACCGCACTCGACCTCATGTACCAGGATCGACGACACCCACACGTCGTCCCGCCCGGCCAGGAAGGCCAGCACCAGAGGGTCTGGAACGTCCCGCGTCAGCTCCGAGACTACGTTCGTGTCCAGCAGGTAGCCGGTCACTCGCCTTCTTCGTCAGCGAAGGGGATGGGGCGGTTGGAACTCCGGTCCGGCAGTTCGAGATTCGTGCCCCGTGGTACGTTCTCTATGAGCCACTGGCCCAGGGGTTTGCGCTCCGGTCTATGCGCCTGCCACATCTTCTCCGGCACGACTACAAAGGCCTTCCGCGTGCCGATACGCTGCGGCCCCTCCGTCTCCGAAAGACGCAGCACTTCCGACAGCCTCGCCTTCGCCTCGGCAACCGTCCACACACGGCCCGGCCCTGAGACAGCCATGCTTCACCCCCTACGAAGGCTTCATATAGTCCACAATAGACCACATCCACCCGCCCACGCGCAAATCCCCCATCCCCGTCGTTCCCCCTCACCTCTGTCATTCCCGTGAGGGCGCGAATCCACCCCTTCCATCATCCATATCACACCCATCCCACATCACACCCAATCACACCCATCCCACGAATCACAGTTCAGACATGCTCGGGTTGGGCCCGACGAATGGGTCGACGACGGAGACCCCCGTCGGCTCGAAGTGGCGTACGTTGCGGGTCACCACCGTCAGACCATGCTCCAGGGCCGTCGCTGCTATGAGCAGGTCGGCGCTCTCGTGGCCGTGGGCGTCCGAGAGCCGTCCCCATCGCCGCGCCGACGCCACGTCCACGGGGAGGATGTGGCTGCCGTAGAGAGCCAGCACACTGTCCAGCCAGAGCGACAGGGCGCGTGCGAAGGCTGGGTCCCGGCCCTCCTGCTGGGCGATGCCCCGCTCAACCTCACCAATAGACGCGACGCTCAGGTACAGGTCCGCTGTGCGCCGGCCCACCATCCACGACACCAGGTTAGGGTCTCGCTCCTTCTTCCGCAGCGCGGAGAGCACCTTCGTATCGATGAGGTACATCACACATCCAGCGGCCGGAGCACAATGGGCACCCGCTCGAACTCCTCGTCGTCCTGCGGCATCGCCAACATGAGATCGGCGAGGGAAGGTGCCTTGGCCCTCTCTACAAGACGCAGCCGCTCGTACTCCTCCACAGCCAGCACGACGACAGCGGGCCTGCCGCGCCGGGTCACGCGTTGAGGCTCGCCGCCCAACGCTGCCTCCACGACCGCGCTGAACCGGTTCTTGGCGTCCTGCAAATGCCACTCAGCCAATGAAAGCTCCTCTACCTAGCTATCTAATCTGGCTAGATTATTACGCTGGACAGCAGCGCTGTCAAATCAGGCTTGTTCAGTCTGGCAACCGGAACAGAGGAGCCTGTCTCAAAGTCGGGTGCTGATGGGATGTATGCTATCGCGGGTAAGGCTGGCAGCCTGTCTGCCGCCAGGCAGGGGGGGTCTGGGGGCACAGCCCCCAGTTTCCAAGGGCGGGAGGGTGGGAACTAAAGACCTCTGCGGTCCCGGGACTATCCCGGTTGGAGAAGACCTCAGCAAGTCTGGAACAGTTACCGGCGACCAACATCCCTCGACATCCAAGAACGTCAGTGCTAATATATCCCCATGCTCGCAGGCAACTACATACCCCGCCGCACCAAGGCCGCACCCGCCAAAACCGCCGTCCCATTCTTGCTCAGACCGCATCGTGCGACGTCCATTCGTGCCCCAAAACCGTCCAAAACCGCTCCCAACAGTCCCGCAGCCCACATACGAAAGGGCGCAAAATGGAACACTTTGAAACGATTCTTAGGGCTGCAGCCTCCCGGCTCACCTCAAAAAGCCCCTGAGACGGTCGCGCGCCTCCTCCGGCACCTCCCGCAGCCACGCCCGCTTCTCGCTCGCGGAGGCCCCTACAGCCGCCTGCCGCAGCAGAGCCACCCCACCCAGGTAGTCGCTCAGCCGGATGTGCTCCGCCCCGACGCCCCCGTCCGGGTCCGGAATCGACGTCGTCGCGTTGTGGTAGTTCCCAAGCGGGTACGCAAGCCCCGTCACCTTGTACCCGAACTGCCCGAACGCGGTCGCCTCGCACGTCCCGCCGGTCATCAGCTGCCGCTGCACACGGAACCCGCCCTCGACCTTCCCCAGCGCCTCCGCGGCCGACACGAGCGCCTGCTCAGCCTCGTCATCGAACGTCGACGCCCGGTCCCCCGTCCTGATTATCGGCCCCGCTCCCTGCGCCACTCCAGGAATAACAGAGCTCGACTCCACCGACACGACCAGCGTCTCCTCCGGCAGTACGCCCGACTCCGCCACCAGCCGCGCCCCGTACAGCCCCGCCTCCTCAGCCCGCGTGAAGACCGCATACACGTTGGCCGATTCCTGGCTCCGCACGACGCGCTCCAACGCCGCGATGATGCTCGCGCACCCCGCCAGGTCATCCAGCGCCCGCATCGTGATCACGCCGCCCTCCAGCTCGAAGTCCGGCAGGTCGAACACCACCGGCAACGGCGGCTCCGCGCCGATCGGCGCCTCCAGCTCTAGCCCCACACGCCGCTGCGCAAGCCCATCTGCCTCCGGCGCCGTCGTAGCCGGCACTCGCTCACCCTCCGGCGTCACCACCAGGACAGCCGTGGGTTTCGTCAGCGACGCCGCCGGCACCCCGCCCTGCGCCACCGCAACTGCCCGCAGCCCGTCCACCTCCACCACCTCGAACCCGGGGTGGTCCATGTGCGCCACGAACGCCACCGCCGCTCGCCCTGCCGCATCCCCACGGCGATACCGCGTAACGATGTTGCCGTACTCGTCCCGCCAATGCTCGGCGCCCATCTCCCGCAGGTACCCCAGCACCAGCCGGGCCACCCGCCCCTCGAAGAACGGAGTCGCCGGCGCCCCGCCCAGGCCCCGCAGCACATCCAACGCCCGCTCGTTTTCACGCCCCAAGTCGTTACTCATCTCGCACCGCAGCTTAGCACCCAGTTCGCCCGCCCACAACGACCCTCGTGAATCCGGGGAGTGCAGAGGGGCGAGGCCCCTCTGCCGGGGGTGTGGGGGTGTCCCCCACGATTCTCTGGGGTGGGCGGGCGGGGTATTCAAGACGACTCGTCTTGTAGCCCATATCCCCATGCCCTATACTGCCACCACTTCGCCAGCCCCATCGCAACGGAGGTCACGTCAGAATGGAAGTTGGCTACTTCACCATGCCCCTGCACCCGCCGGGCTCCAACTTGACCCAGACCCTCGACGACGACCTCGAGCAGATCATCACCCTCGACCGCCTCGGCTACTCCGAAGCCTGGATCGGCGAGCACTTCACCGCACAGTGGGAGAACATCCCCGCACCCGACCTGCTCATCGCCATGGCGCTCGGACTCACCGAGAACATCGTCCTCGGCACCGGCGTGACCTGCATGCCGAACCACAACCCCTTCATGGTCGCCCACCGCATCGCCCAGCTAGACCACATGGCCCACGGCCGCTTCAGGTGGGGAGTCGGCTCAGGCGGCTTCCCCGGCGACTTCACGGTCTTCGGCTTCGACGCAAAGTCCGGCGAGCACCGAACCATGACCCGCGACGCCCTCGATCTCGTCCTCAAGCTCTGGGACGACCCCACGCCCGGCGTCTACGAGCACAAGTTCTGGCGCTTCACCGTGCCAGAGCCCATCGAGGAGTACGGTTTGGCGTTCCATATCAAGCCATACCAGAAGCCGCACCCCCCAATCGGCGTAGCGGGAGTGTCCCCGAAGTCCGACACCCTCGTCCTCGCCGGTGAGCGCGGCTACATACCCATGAGCATCAACATAGTCCCCGTCTCGACTCTCGCCACCCACTGGGAGTCCGTCCAGCAGGGCGCGAGCGTGACCGGCCGCACCCCTGATCGGAGCCAATGGCGCATAGCCAGGGAGGTCTACGTCGCCGACACCGCCGAAGAGGCCCGCAAAGAGGCCCTCGAAGGCGTGATGGCCAGGGACTTCGAGAACTATTTCCTCCGCCTCTTGCCCCACTCCAGGATGATGGACCTGATAAAGACCGACCCCGAAATGCCCGACTCGGACGTGACCCCCGAATACCTCGTAGACAACATTTGGCTCGTCGGTACACCCGATGACGTAGCCGCCAAGGTCCGCGACATCCACACCGAGGTCGGAGGCTTCGGCGTCCTGCTCGCCATGGGCCACGAGTGGCAGCCCAAGGAAAAGTGGCTCCGCTCCATGTCCCTCCTCGTCGACGAGGTGATGCCCAGAGTCGCCGACCTCAGCTAGCACAATCCCACACCGGGCGCGGCGATGAGCACCGCCAAGCCCAACTAGGACCAGTACCAGGAGGGCAACCACCCATGAGCAGCGACAAAATAGAGCAGACCTTCGAAATCGAGAGCACACACCTCGAATGGCTCGAAGGCATAGCCGACGAGTACAGCTTCATGGACGCGAGCAAAGCCCTGCGCGTCCTGCTCGACTACGCCGTCCAGGACGGCGACCAGAACCTCATCTTCGCCGACGAAAACATGCGCTGCCGCTACTGCGGCTAGCGGCACTCGGACAACCCCGCATCCAGGGTGCTGCTCCGTCAGCAAGAGTACGGTGTAGCCTTCAAAGCGGCTGTTCTCGCGGTCCGTCTCCCAGTGGACTCACCCTTTGCACGCCATTGCCCCTATAGTGCTGTCGTGATACTAGACCCCAAGGGGGCCAGATGCGGGCCGGGGAAATAGTAGTCGTAGGGCTGGCCAGGGGGCCATCCGTCGTGCTCCTCCTTGAAGAGAAGGACGGACGGGCCTCCGTCGCCATTGGCAGGAACCGGCAAGCCCGCCTGCCAGTCCACCGAATCCTGCTGGCCACTGGTGTCGTCGCCGCTGGCGAGCAGCAGCTTGACGAGTTCGCCAATGCCGCGAGCGCAGAGGCGGCCGCCATCGACCTGGCCGAAACGTGGGACGCCTTCGCGGACGACGAGACAGCCTGCCTGAGCCTGGAGGATTTGGCAGAACTCTGCTGGAGCGGTCCCGTAGGACCGGAACGTCTCGCCGCCCTCGTCATCCACCTCGACGGCTCCGACTACTTCCAGCGCAACCAGGATGGCTACGCCGTCAGGCCCAGGTCGCATGTCGAGGAGTTCCAGACCCGCAAGAAACGCGAAGCCGAGCGCGCCGAGGAGGAGCAGGCGCTCGCCGAGGCAATGGCGTCCGGAAGGCTCCCCGACCCGATCACATCCACCCAGTCCGCCCTGATTGAGCTGCTCCGCGGCTTCGCCATTCACGGCGAGGAGTACCCCCGAGCACGTGCCGCAAAGACCTTCCTCGCCAGGACGGGGCGCCAGTCCGGCGACCTCCAGAAGCTATGCTTTGATCTGCTCGTATCCAGCGGCGTCTTCGCTCCCGACGAGCCTCTGGAGCTCCACCGTGCGGAGGTCCCGGACCGTTTCCCTGATGCCGTCCTTTCCCAGGCCGGCATCAGGGCAGCAGCATCCGAGTCCGACCGCCGCGACCTCACCCACCTCGACGCATTCACCATAGACGACGCTGGCACCAAGGACCGTGACGACGCTCTGTCGGTCGAGCCCGTCCCCGGGTCAGACAACGAATACCTGGTCGGCGTACACATCGCCGACGCCGGGGGACTCATCCCTTCCGGGTCTCCCGTGGACCGCGAGGCCGGCCGCCGCATGGCCTCCCTCTACCTCCCCGAGAAGACCATCCCCATGCTCCCGCCGGAGCTCACCCACCAGAACGGCAGCCTAGACCCCGGCAGGACCCGCGGCGGCGTCACCCTCATCGTCCGCCTCGACGATGCCGGCAACGTGCTCGACCGCGAGGTCACACCGTCGCTGCTACGCAGCCGCGAAGCGATGACCTACGAGGAGGCCGACCACGCCCTCGACGATGACTCCAGCCCGCGCCACGAGGCCCTCGCGGTTCTCCAGAAGGTCGCCGACGCAAGACGGCATCTCCGCGGCAACGCCGGAGCAATCGAGCTAGAGCAGCCCGAGATGTCCGTCCGAGTGAAGCCGACCGGCGAGGTCACGATAAGGGTGCTCGACCGGACCAGCCCCAGCCGGCGCTTGGTTGCGGAGCTCATGGTCCTGTGCAACACCCTGCTCGGAGAGCTATGCCGCTCCGAGCAGCTTCCCTCCGTCTACAGGGTCCAGACTCCACCCGACCTGTCCGACTTGCCGCAGGCCGAGCCCGCCGAGAGCTCCTCCGAAGCCCACGAAACGCTGCGCCGCTACCTGCTCGCTAAACGTCTGCGCCCCGCCGAGCTGGATATCGTGCCGGGCCGACACAGCAGCCTCGGCGTCCCTGTCTACATCCAGGCCACGTCGCCCCTCAGGCGCTATCCCGACCTCGTACTGCAGCGCCAGATCAGCTATTTTCTCGAATCGGGAAAGCCGCTATACCCCGTAGACGACATTATCTCCGTCGCCCAACGCGCCGAGGTCCAGATCCGAGAAGTCGCCCGCGTAGAGGCGCAGCGCAAGCGATACTGGTTCCTGAAGTTCCTGCAGTCGGAGCGGCTGCCATCGGACGCCGACGATGACTGCGGCATCTTCTCCGCAGTCGTCCTCGAGACCAACCCGCGCCGAAGGGCGCTCGTCGAGCTCACCGAATACCCCTTCAGGTCCCGAGTCGAGCTCCCCAGGTCGTACTCTCCGGGCGCAACCGTGACCCTGGCGCTGTGCGGCATAGACCTCTGGCGCCGCCTCGCCCACTTCGTCCACACCGGCGATTCAACACACCGACAAGACTGAAAGGTGGTGCTCGTTGCCTACAGCTGTAAGGACGCTCTGCATCGTCACTATAGTCGTTCTTGCCGTCGCCTGCGGCTCACCGAAGGATGACGAGGTCCTGGAGGTCACTGTCGGACCCGAGCTCAAGGAGTGCGTAGGCGTTGGCTCAATGCAATGCATGGTCGTCGACGGCAAGCTATTCTACGACCGCATTGACAGCTTCGACTATGAACAAGGGTACGTCTACAAACTGAAGATAGAGCGTTACGACGCTTGGCCCGACAGGGACGAACCGCCGCAGGACGCGTCACGATATGGCTACCGGCTCATCGAGACCATCAGCAAGACGCCGGCAGAATGACGCGGATAGGAGCAATCATCCATGCCTCACGCTCTTGCTCTATTCCTCTACGAGTCCTGGAGCCTCCTCGACGACGCTGTGGAGGGACTAACGCCCGAAGAGGCGACGACCCAGCACGACGGCGGCAGCAGCATAGCCTGGACAATCGGCCACGTCACCACCATGGTGGACTCTTGGATCAACGTTAACTTTCAGGGCCTGCCGCCCCATCCGATCATCGGCGGGCGCCAGTTCCACGTCGGAGGGACTGGCGAGTGGGACGAATGGGAAGGTATCCTCGCCGCCACCGACGAGGTCCGACGCCATGCGCGTCTGTACCTTGACTCAGGTCCGCCCATCGACCAGGTCATCCCGTATGACGGCTCTATACAGTTTCTCCGGGAGGCCGGCCTGCGACTGAGCTACGCCTTGATGCGAATCGCAGCCCACCACTTCATCCACGCGGGCGAGATAGTCACCATCCGCTCGCGCCTGGGACACGATACGGACAGTCTTGCCCGCCCCAACTGGGGCCGTCCCCTGGCCTGAACGCAGCCAGCAGCGCCACTCTCTCATTAGGTGACCCACTTTTGTCGGGCGGGGAAGGTCTATGCTAACATTCCTCAGTACCTGAACGGACGATTTGCATGATACCCATGGCCGTCTACTTCCCGACCAACGCCAATAACGCTTCCGCGACTCCGGCGCCGTGGCTGTTCACGTTGGGGAGGACCTAGCGACCGAGTTCTCAAAGTCCAAGTCATCAAGGCCTCCCCTAACACGGGAGGCCTTTTTTGTTGCGTGTTCGAAGAGAGAGGTGAGTTGTGAGAAGGTACACAGCTTCAACCTATGGGGACAGGATCGCCGACGTGTACGACGATTTCTACGAACCGGCAAACGTATCCGAGCGTGTTGACATACTCGCAGAGCTGGCAGCCGGAGGCCGGGCTCTCGAGTTGGGGATTGGCACAGGGACATACGCGCTTCCCCTGGCGGCCCAAGGAGTCGAGGTCCACGGGATAGACGCTTCCAGGGCAATGGTGGATCGGCTCCGGGCCAAGGACGGCGGAGAGGCGATGCCGATGACCATCGGAGACTTCGCTGACGCCGAGGTAAAGGGCACCTTCTCGCTCGTCTTCGTCATCTCCAACACCTTCTTCATGCTCACTTCCCAGGAGGAGCAGATCAGGTGCTTCGAAAACGTCGCGTCTCATCTGGATCAGTCCGGCGTCTTCATGGTCCACGCCTTTGTCCCTGACGTTTCCATGTTCGACGATGGTCAACACCTGAGTGCGAGCCTGCCTGACTTGGCCTCCGTCCGGCTGGACGCATCGGTCCATGACGCGTTGAACCAGGTAGTCGACTTCCGTCACCTGCACCTGACGGAAGAGGGGATCCAGATGTACCCCGGACGACTGCGCTACGTATGGCCATCGGAGATGGATCTGATGGCGCGCTTGGCAGGGCTCCGCCTCCGCGAAAGGTGGGCCGACTGGCGCCGTTCGCCGTTCACTGCACAGAGTGGCTCACACGTCTCTGTCTACGGAAGGTCGGGCTCCGGCACTTGACTGAGCGAGTGAGGACTAAGAAAGACGCGAGACTGCCTTGACACCCCTACAACCCCGCCGCCGCGTCTATGTCCCCCATCGTGAAGCGCACGCTGACGACCAGGGGCTGCTGCCCCGGTTCGAGGACGCAGTAGGTCGTGGACACCATCGTCCCGTCCGGCAGCACCTCGAGGCCCGCATATCCCGTGTCCCCGGGCCTACCGTAGTTCTTAAGCAGCCGGACGCGGTACTGGCCGGGCCGCCCTGCCTCGATGTCGTCGTAGTTGCCGACCCAGGCCACAAAGTCCCCGTACGTGCTGCTCCCTCGGGCCATGTCGCGGAAGGTCACCAGCATGCGGCCGTCCGGAGCGAACCGCGCGATGTGCCGGTCCCCCGTCAGCTCCCACGGCAACTCCTTCATATCCGACCAGGTCTCCCCCTCGTCGTCACTCGTCATCCAGAGGGAGTTGTAGAGCCGGGCGTTCTCGCGCGCAAGGCACAGCAGCCGTGCGCCGTCTGGAGAGCGTATGATCCCAGGCTCGCAGGGACTGGCGCCCGGGTAATCGGGATGGCGGCTCGTCACCCTCGGCCTAGACCAGGTAAGGCCCCCGTCGGTGCTTTCGGTCTGCACGATCTCCACAACATGCTGGCCCACGCCGAAGTGGTCATGATAGATGGCGAGGTAGCGGGCCCCGCCAGCGACTGGGAAGACCGACTTCGGCGGCGCGTGCCCCTTGTAGCCCGGCGTCCCGCGCATCTCGTCGCCGAACAGCGTCTCCAACGGCGTCCAGGTCTCCCCGTTGTCCTCCGATATCGACCGCACCACCGCGGGAGATGAGACGAACAGCACCAGCCGCTCCACCCCGGCAGGGTCCACGACGCGGTGTACCGTGGGAGCGTTGTGCTTGCCCGTAAAGTTGTCCGGCACCGGCAGCCGGTCGCTCCACGTCAGCCCGCAGTCGTCGCTCCTCTTCAACACCGTGTCCGGCCCGCCGTGTCCGAGCGGATAGGCCACGAGCATCGTCTTGTCGTCCCCGAGCAGCACCGTGTGGGGCTGCCCCAGGTACAAACCATCCACCTGGTCTACGACTACGCGCCGGTGCACATCCCCGGAAAGGTCGATTGACTTGACTTTCATCGGTCCCGCTCCGCTCCGTCGAATAGTCTGGTCGGGGTGGCCGGGTTCGAACCGGCGACCTCCTGGTCCCAAACCAGGCGCGCTTCCGCTGCGCTACACCCCGCAACATTGATTCTATGCCCATCCAGGGCCGATTGCCAAATCTTCCGGCCCCTGCGCGGGGCGCGGCGGTCCCGGGCTGCGGAGAACACTACTGGACGGAAGTGGGGCGTCTTTGGGACGATCTGGACGGATGTGGGGCGATTGTGGAACACTGATTCGTAGCTAGTCTGGGCCAGTTTGTATTGGGCAGGGGCATTAAAGTGTTCCAAAATGTTTCAAAATGTTCCATTTGCTTCATCGGGCTACGGGCCCGGCGCCCGCGCCGCCGTCGACTCTCCGGAGTATACGTACCTATGTTCTGTCTGTCAAGGTCTGAACTGTGAATCTTGTTTCGGAGTTCGCAGTTGACACGAAATCAACATAGCCACGTGGAGTGAGGAGGAGATCGTCGCCAGCGCGACGGTTGGAGACGAGCCGCGGTTCCGTCGTCTCATATGTCTCGTCGAGTTTAGCAACGGACTTGTGCCAAGCCTCAATCAAAGAGAGTCGGCCCTTGGGCTGTTCGAGAAGCTTCTGCCAGATCCATGAGTCTCCAGAGCGAAGGGGATCTGTGGAGTATCTGACCTGTGAGGCTTCGACGGTGCCATCGGCGCGAAGAACAAGGACATCGTCGAGTCTTCCGGCTTCACGGGCCTCGAACTTGACCCAACGATAGCGTGAAGGGTGCTTCAGGAGACGACGCAGAGCTTCGGCGGCCACTAGGTCTTGGTAGTCGTCGCCAGATCTCCTAGCTCCCGTTCTGGTCCGATACTGCTTCACCCTTTTCTCCCTGCTACACGAGCCATGTACTTCGACGCCTATACAAATATATCACCGTGCATCCGAACCATACATAACGCTCGCTTCTTTGCGATTGCCTTTCGCCTCCTGCCTCGCCCAATTCGTCGGTAGCAGCTTCTTGAAGCCCCCTACTACCATGTCCGATTTCCGATTCCCCTAGGACACTCCTTCACCAGAGAGGATTGGACGACGTGGGACACTGTCCTAGCCGCGGCTAAAGTCCGGGACTTGCTAGGCCAGGCGAACGGCGAACCTCTGTTCAGGGCAACAGTTGTCTAGCCCACATCCAGTGACCCGCGATGAATTTGTCCATCCAACTGGGGTTTCGCACGGAGGTACGGGCTCCTACATTTGAGGTAGCTGCTACACAGCAACCTTGGACTGGAGGAACAGCATGAGCATCCTGATCGACATACCTACTGTGAACTACCACCTGTGGAAGCCCTGCAACATGAGATGCGGGTTCTGCTTCGCAACCTTCGAGGACATAGCACCACACATCCTGCCCAAAGGTCATCTTGGGCGCGAGAACTGCCTCTCGGTGGTTGAATCTCTCGCCAAGGCTGGCTTTCAAAAGATAAACTTCGCCGGCGGTGAACCCACCCTCTGCCCCTGGCTACCCGACCTGATCAGGCTTACCAGGGCGTTGGGACTCACAACCTCTGTGGTTACCAACGGAAGTCGGATCACACGGGAATGGCTGGGCGGTGTAAGCGGAAGCCTCGATTGGGCAACGTTGAGCATAGACTCGGTCGATTCAGCCACACTGCTGCTGATGGGTCGGACGTCCCAGTCCGGTCCCATGAGCGAGGGGGACTACCTTCGTGCGATTGGCTTGTTCAGACAGCATGGAGTCCGCATGAAGGTGAACACCGTCGTGACACGCAACAATCTCAAGGAAGACCTGACAGACTTCATTCTCAAGGCCCGCCCGGAACGATGGAAACTGCTCCAGGTGCTCCCTGTCAAGGGCCAGAACGACATTGTCGTCGATCCGTACATAGTCTCACCCGATGAGTTCGAGGGGTACGTCGAAGTAAGCCGGCGTGTCGAGGCGTACGGAATCAAGGTGGTGCCGGAGAGCAACAATCTGATGACGGGGAGCTACGTGATGGTGGACCCTGCCGGGAGGTTCTTCGACAATGCATCTGGAGCTCACACCTACAGTCGGCCCATTGTCGAGGTGGGTGTCGAGGAGGCGTATCGGGATGTGTCGGTCGACTCCCGAAAATTCATCTCCAGGGATGGCCTGTATGATTGGTAGGATGAACCAGGAATAGCAACCGGGCCTAGTGGATTAGGCTGAGAGGAGACATAGGGCGACGATGGAATCTGAAGATCCGCCGCAGCTTCCGACAAGCGGGCAGATACTAGGCGTTCTGGCCAAGAGCATGGGATTGAACGACCCTAGGCTGCGTTCCAAGAATGCCCAGAGATACTTCTCGGGGCGCATGGAATACCAGGTCAAGGAGTCGAGCCGCTCGGAGATAATCCAGGCTATTTCCGACTCGTTGGCCGAGTTGGGGTTTGGGGTGCGCCCTCAGACCGGAGAAGCGACTTCAGCTTCCGTATTGCCTTCCATACTCGACTGGCACACGGTCCATTGGGACAGGATGAGGACCTTCCTTCTACCCAGAATGCATCGAGTGTACCCCAGCCATCTCGCCGCCGTTTGGCAGGCGTGCCTAAGACTTTCCGTCATCGATTTGGCTTTGAGAGTCGCAGCCCACCTGCACATGACGGAAGCGTCTCAGACCGCGCTGGCCCTCCTCGACTGGATAAGCGTAAGCCGGCGGGGAGCCTACCTGAACGAGAAGCGCAAGAATGCAAAGATATCCTTGATGAGCCTCGCCGAGTCGGTGGGGGTAAACGAAAACGCAGTGGAGGGCTGGGTGTACCGCGGCGCCCGACCATCCGACGAGAACCTTGCGAAGATCGGGAGAGCGCTGGCTTCGAATGGCGATCCCTTGGAGAGTGAACTGATGGTCTGTGATCTCAGGAGGCTGTATTGGCTCAGTGAGATCGCTCAAATCTTGGGGGAGCATATCGAAACCGAGGCGGTAGCGGACATAGTGGTCCGACTACGACGGTATATATCAGGGTTATGCCTTGCCCTCGAAGACGAATCTGCAGCCAAGCCTCGTCCCTCCGACCTCAAAGAATTAGTGACCATAGGTGCCTACGCTCCGCTCGCGCAGCCGCTGCTGGCTGCTCTGGCCACGAGCGAGTCGGATGACGAATGGAAGGACGACCTCATGGCGGCCGGTTCGGACTGGGTTCGCAGGGTTCTGAGGGTTAATCGCCAAGTTCATCGGGCCGAGGTGGACGCCCTCATCCAGGATACGGATGGCCGCATCCTCGAGAATTGGGATGTCCGCGACCCCAGAGCCTACGAACACTATCAGCGTTCCATGGAGTTGCAGATGCAGGGCAAGATGGACGAAGCCATGACAGAGGTGGCCAAGGCGATCGAACTCGATCCTCTGGACCCCGCCAACCACTTCACCTTGGGGTCGTACAAGGGTCATGTAGGTGTAAGGAACGGCGACGAGTCCCTTGTCAAGGAGGGTCTAGAGGCGTGTTGGATTGCGGTATCACTTGATCCGAACTGGATTGTTCCCTGGACGGAACTCGGCTGGATACTGATTGAAATCGGCAGGGAAAGAAAAGCCCTGGAACACCTACGAGCAGTCAGTCCGGAGCGCGGGCCCTTGGATTCTTACTACTACGCCGCGCTGGGGGTAGCACTGCGGGAGTTGGGAGACTTTACGGCTACCCTGACAGCCTTCGAGTCTTCTCTGAGGCTTAATCCAAACGACACGGCCGTAGCAGTTGCTGCGGCAGGCGCCGCAGCGCTAGCTGACGACAAGTTGAGGTTCAATCGCCACAGAAAGGTAGCCCGTCACCTAGGGGCTTCCGATGAATTAGAACGACACTTGGAGCTGATGGAGGCAGTCAAGACAGCGTTTACTACGGCGGACACTACCGAAGATCAGGATCGGGAGATTGCCTATCTTGACGCCGTTATCAGGAGCAACCCTGGCAATGCCAGCGCCTACATTGCTAGGGGGAGAGCCCACTTCCTAAAGAGAGAGGGTAGTAGGGCAATTTCAGACTTGGACTCCGCCCTTCGGCTCGAACCAAACAATGAGGGGGCCCATCTGCTTCGCGGGATCGTATACTTCTACATGGAGCAGTATGAACAGGTGGTTTCAGATATGTCCGAAGCCATTCGCCTCCGCCCCGACAATGCAAAGGCTTACTACTACCGGGGCATTGCTCATGGAGAGCAAGGCGCCCTCGACCTCGCCATTGCCGATCTGGATGAAGTCACTCGCCTCGATCCCGATCATGTCGATGCCTACCGAGCGAGGGGAGACTGCTGTCGCTTCAAGAAGGAATACGACCGGGCCATTGCCGATTTCGACAGCGCGCTCCGGCTAGACCCGGAAAGTGCCCTTTCCTATCGCGGCCGCGGAGCAGCTCTTCGCATGAAGGGCGAGTTCGACCGGGCTATTGCCGATTTCGATGCCGCGTTGCGGCTCAACCCCGAAGATGCATTCGCCTACCGGTTCCGAGGAGACGCCTATCTCGCCAAAGGGGACTATGATCGGGCGGTAGCCGACTTCAACGTCACCCTGAGCATGGACTGCACCGATCATGTCGCGTATCGCGGCAGGGGCAACGCCCGTCTCTTCAGTGGAGAGCTTGACTTAGCGCTTGCCGACTTCGACGCCGCTGTCAAGTGCAACCCTGAAAGTGATCTCGCCAACTACGGCCGGGGCGTAGTTCGTGAGGTAATGGGGGATCTTGAAGGGGCAGAGAATGACTACCGTCGAGCCAGAGAGCTAGGGTATGATGATGCCAGTTGAGGTTACAGGGCACTTGACGCTAGCCTCACAGATCCATCCCCATCTCGAAGATGGTTCTGTCTACAGTCAACTCTGGCCCCGGCCCACGAGACTCGAACCGGCCATTAGAGTCGTGATGCCGAAGGGGGAGACGACGGGGCCTCCTCAAGGACGATAGCACCCCGAACGAATGGTGTCGTCCGATTACGTACTGGCTTCAAGTCCTCCGCCCACGAGTACCTGAGTCTTTGGTGTCTTTTGTGAACTGTAATTCTTGATTCGTGTGGTGGGGGTGATGGGGGGATCGCCATGGCGCAAATGTTCAGACTTGTTGACGTGTTCTCCACCAGCATAGTCCCCATAAGGCAGATGTCTTGATCCCCACCAACCCGCCCTTTGGAAGCTGGGGGCAAAGCCCCCAGACCCCCTGCCAGGGGTGAGAACCCCTCTGACCCCCCCTTCGGACCTCACGGAGTCTGAACAGTTTCACCGCGGCCTTTCTTCTTGACAGCCGGGCTGCGTAGCACTTAGCCTATCTGCATCGGCTACGACGGAGACGAGTACCGGGGCGATGGCCGCACAGCGAGTCTGGTCCGGTGAAAGCAGACGTGAGCCTGCCCCGTGAAGATCCCTCCCGAGCCGCGGACCCAAAGGGCGCTCCCCGAGACGCCCCAGTAGGACCCGCCGGGTTCGCCCCACGTTAGAGGGGCGTGGGTATGCTGGTACCCAACAGAGCGCCCCGTCGTGAAGAGCGCCGGGGAATCAGGGTGGTAACGCGGGCAAGAGCCCGTCCCTTAGTGGGGCGGGCTCTTCGTTTTGGCCCCGCAGCAGGGACAGCCACCGTGAGAAAGGAAGTGCGATGTTCGAGAATGTGTCGGCCAAGGTAGACTTCGTCCAGATGGAGCGGGACGTCATGAAGTGGTGGGAGGAGCAAGACATCCTCGAAAAGTACCTCCACGCTAACGACGACTCGCCGAGGACCTTCTCCTTCATCGACGGCCCAATCACGGCCAACAACCCCATGGGCGTCCACCACGCCTGGGGCCGCACCTACAAGGACGTGTTCCAGCGCTACAAGACCATGCGGGGTTTCAAGCAGCGCTACCAGAACGGCTTCGACGGCCAGGGTCTGTGGATCGAGGTCGAGGTCGAGAAGGAGCTGAAGCTCAACGACAAGCGCGAGATCGAGGACTTCGGCATCGACAGGTTCGTCGAGCTCTGCAAGGAGCGCGTCAGGAGGTTCGCCGCCAAGCAGACCGAGCAGTCGGTGAGGCTGGGCTACTGGATGCAGTGGGACAACTCGTACCACACGATGTCCGACGAGAACAACTACACCATCTGGCACTTCCTGAAGGTCTGCCACGAGCGCGGATGGGTGTACGAGGGCACCGACGTAATGCCGTGGTGCCCGCGGTGCGGCACCGGCCTGTCGGAGCACGAGATCGTCACCGAGGGCTACCAGGAGATCGTCCATCCGGGCCTCTACGTCAGGTTCCCGCTGATAGGCCGGGAGAACGAGGCTCTGCTGGTTTGGACGACCACGCCCTGGACGCTCGCCGCTAACACGGCTGCATACGTCCACCCCGAGCTAATCTACGCCAAGGCGCGCACAGAGAACGGCGAGGTGCTGTACCTGCTCAAGTCGCGGCTGTCCGAGCTCAAGGCCGGCCACGAGGTACTGGAGGAGATGCCTGGCGCCGCGCTCGCGGGGCTCCGGTACAAGGGGCCGTTCGATGAGCTGCCGGTCCAGCAGGGCGTAGACCGCAGGGTCGTGGCATGGAAGGAGGTTAGCGAGTCCGAGGGTACCGGGATCGTCCACACAGCCCCCGGCGCGGGCAAGGAGGACTTCAAGCTCAGCAAGCAGGAGGGGCTGGATGTCATCGCTCCCCTCGACGACTTCGGCGCATTCGTCGACGGTTTCGACTGGCTAAGCGGCAAGAGCGTCTTCGAGGTCAACGACCTCATCTACGACAGCCTGCGGCAGAAGGGTGTCCTCTACCGCCTCGAGCAGTACACGCACCGGTACCCCGTCTGCTGGAGGTGCGGCACGGAGCTGGTCTTCCGGCTCGTGGACGAATGGTTCATATCGATGGGCGAGCTCCGATCCATGATCGCGGACGTGGCCAGGAAGGTCACCTGGATACCGTCGTTCGGCCTCGAACGCGAGCTCGACTGGCTTCGCAACATGGACGACTGGATGATCTCCAAGAAGCGTTACTGGGGTCTGGCGCTGCCCATCTTCAAGTGCGAGTGCGGCCACTTCGAGGTGATCGGCAGCGAGACCGAGCTGGCCGAGCGCGCGGTAGAGGGTATGGAGCAGCTAGAAGGCCACTCCCCTCACCGCCCCTGGATAGACGCGGTCAGGATCGAGTGCAGCAGTTGCGGCAAGAGGGTCGCGCGCATAAAGGACGTGGGCAACCCATGGCTGGACGCCGGCATCGTGCCATTCTCCACGTTGGGCTACCGGCACGACCGCGACTACTGGCGCGAGTGGTTCCCGGGCGACCTGATAACCGAGAGCTTTCCCGGCCAGTTCCGCAACTGGTTCTACTCCCTGCTCACCATGAGCACCGTGCTCGAAGGGGTCGAGCCCACCCGCGCCATCCACAGCTACGCCCTGATGCGCGACGAGAAGGGCGCGGAGATGCACAAGAGCAAGGGCAACGCCATCTGGTTCGAGGACGCCGCCGAGCGGATGGGCGCGGACGCCATGCGCTGGGTCTACTGCCTTCACAACCCGGCCACCAATCTGAACTTCGGGTTCGGCGTCGCCGACGAGGCGCGGCGACGGTTCATGATCACGCTGTGGAACGTCTACTCCTTCTTCGTCACGTACGCCAACATCGACGAGTTCGACCCTATCGCCGAGGCGCCCGCTGTAGAGGACAGGCCCGACCTGGACAGATGGATCATCTCGGAGCTCAACACGCTCGTCCGGGACATGACCCGGAGCCTGGACGGCTACGCCACCGACCCGGCCTGCAGAGCCGCGGAGAGGTTCGTCGACTACCTGTCCAACTGGTACGTCCGGCGCAGCAGGCGCCGGTTCTGGAAGAGCGCCGCGGACCAGGACAAGCTGGCGGCCCACGCCACCCTGTACGAATGCCTGGTGACCCTGAACAAGCTGCTGGCGCCGGCCATGCCGTTCATGACCGAGTCGGTCCACCAGAACCTCGCCCGGTCCAACGGCGGCGCCGAGAGCGTGCACCTAGAGGCCTGGCCGGAGGAGAATCCGGCGCACATCGACCCCGCGTTGTCCGACGCGACACGGCTCGCCATGCGCTTGTCCAGCCTAGGTAGGTCGGCTCGCAGCAAGACCGGGTTGAAGGTGCGCCAGCCGCTGCAGAAGGTGCTCGTGGGGCTGCGCTCGTCGAGTGAGGCAGCGACGCTCGAGACTGTCTCCGATCAGCTCCTCGAAGAGCTGAACGTGAAGGAAGTCGCGGCCATAGAGTCCGCCACCGAGGTATCTAGCTTCGAGGCGAGGGCGAACATGGCGCTCGTAGGACCGAAGTACGGCAGCGACACGCCCAAGGTGCTCTCGGCCCTTTCTGCTGCGGACCCCATAGAGGTGCACAACCTCGTCTCGTCGGGCCGGCCCGTCCCCCTGGGCGACTATGCCCTCGGCCCCGACGAGATCGTGGTCAACGCCTCGGACAAGGAAGGCTACTCGGTCGCGTCCGAGGGAGGGTACACCGTGGCGGTGACCACGGAGGTAAATGCGGAGCTGGCCTCCGAGGGCGGCGCGCGCGAGCTCGTACACCGCATTCAGAACATGCGCCGGTCTGCCGGGTTCGACATAGCCGACCGCATAGAGACGTTCTACCTGGGCGACGGTGGCATCGAGGCGGTCATCGAGGCTCACGGCGGCTACATACGCCAGGAGACGCTATCGGACACCGTGGTCTCCGGCGAGCCTCCCAGCGGGGCCTACACCGAGCAACACAACCTTGACGGCGCCGAGGTGACCATCGGGGTACGCAAGACCTGAGCTGCCTGAGGCGGGTGCGGTTGCCGGCGGCTAGATCAGGTTGATCAGCTTAGAACGCAGGGCCGCTCGGATGAGTGAGAGGGCGATTGCGCTGGTGAGTATGAATACGAGGGCGGACCAGCTCCAGCCGTCCGTCACGAGCCCAAGCGCGGTCCCGGCGGCGGGCGGGTGCTCCGTGTTCGTTGCCGACATGAGCAGGATGCCCAACCCGACCGACAGCGCCGCCATGACGTGCAGGACGACCGGGACCTCCACGCCGAATGAGGCTACCGCCGGCACGGCGAGGACCGCCGCTATGATGGAGCCGGAGATGACGGAGGCAACGTGCCCGCCGATCACCCGCTTTGGCGTTGAGGCGATAGAGTGAGGGATCACGAAGACGATGAAGGCGGTGGACGCCACGGCCACGACGATCGCCGCGCCGAAGACTGCGTTCTCTATGACGAGGATTACGAGGAGGGTGACGGTGGCTAGGGCCGTCTGAAACAGGTAGTTCGGGGCGTGTGCTACGAATCTCTTGTCTATGAGCCGCAAACGACCTGCCTCCGGCTAGCGCTCCCGTCTCAGTCTACCGGCGGCCCTAGGGTACCGCGTCCGCCCCTTTGCGAGCAACCGGATCGCCAGGCGCTTACCCTTCTCTCTCGGCCAGCTCGACGACTGCCACCCTCTGTATGCCCTCCTGGAGGTACTCCACCTCTACCTCGTCGCCCACGTTGTACGACCATAGCTGGAGCAGGAAGTCGGACATGTCATTTGTGGGAACGCCGCCCAGGCTCGTGATGATGTCACCGACCCTGATGCCCTGCTGGTAGGCCGGTCCGTTCCTGGACATAGTGGTGACTATGATCCCCTCGCTCACCGGAAGATCCAGCTGGTTGGCAATGGCGGAGGTTATGTCCTGGCCGTTCAGTCCGATCCTCGGACGCCGCACTTGGCCGCGGTCTATCAGGCTCTCGATGTGACGGGACGCGGTCGAGGCGCCTAGGGCGAAGCCTACGCCCGTGGCGTCCCGGAGGACGGCCTGGTTGATACCCACGACGTGGCCGTTCATGTCCACGAGGGGACCGCCGCTATTGCCCTTGTTGATGGCAGCGTCGGTCTGGATGAGGTCGTAGTAGTGTCCGCTTTGAGTCGTTATCGTGCGCCCCATACCGCTCACGATGCCGAGCGTCACGGTGGGGCCGCCCTTGAGCGCGAGGGCGTTGCCGATCGACATAACCCAGTCGCCCACACGCAGGTGGTCCGATTCGGCGAACACGGCCGAGGGAAGTCCGTCGGCCTCTATCTTGAGGACTGCGAGGTCGCTGGGGATATCGTACCCCACCACGGTCGCTTCGTATGAGTCTCCGTTGTCCAGGTGGACCTTTACGTCGGTGGCGCCCTCAAGGAGATGGGCGTTGGTAACGACGTAGCCATCCGGCCTAACGATGAAGCCCGATCCGGCGCCGTCGCCGGACAGGGTGAAGAACTCGCCCTGGGTCAAGGCCTTCACCGTTATCGAGACGACCCACGGGGTGACGGCTTCGGCAACGTCGGCGACCGACGGCATCGAGGCCGCGCTCATGGAGGTCGAGTTGGCTGCCGGCTGTACGGTCCGTTGCAGGAACTGCCTGACCACGGGCGTCGCGGTCGGTTCCGGGGCAGCCGTAGGCGCAGTGGCCGCGGTCGGAGTTGGGTCGCTGCCCGGCGAGGAGCACGCCGCGAGGACAGTTATTGCAGCGAAAGGAACGGCGACGGCCTTCAGCAGGCCGAACATAGACGCCCTAACGGACGGCCTGGGACGAAACGACGCGTAGCCTAACACGTGAGAACCCCGTCCACAGGTGCCTCAAGTCCCGCGTTGGGCTCTTGGCGGCGTAGGCGACGTACCGCGACGTGATCAGCGCTCCGAGCAGGACGATAGTCGCCGAAAGGTAGACCCAGGCCAGCAAGGCAACCAGACCCCCTACGGGGCCGTGGACAGCGTTGTGTATGGGGAACGTCTGCACGTACCAGACGAAGACCGCGGTCACGGCGTGGAATGCCAGAGAAGCCCCGAGCGCCCCGAGCCAGACGTCCCGGACGCGCACCTCCGTGTTCGGAAGCAGGCGGTAGAGCGCCAGGAAGGTTACGAAGGCCAAGGCCGGCGAGATGAGCAACGAGGCCAAGCCCCAGAAGA
The DNA here is from genome assembly GCA_965262055.1 of Dehalococcoidia bacterium. Taxonomy (GTDB): domain Bacteria; phylum Chloroflexota; class Dehalococcoidia; order Lucifugimonadales. The sequence goes on along the minus strand of CBDHEI010000002.1, from coordinate 2,128,638 downwards.
GTTGGCTGAAGTACCACCCCTCGGGCTCCAAGTATTCCGTTATGCTCTCCAGTATGCCCAGGACGGGCGCAAGGAACAGGACGGTGAGGAGGACCAGTCCGGCGCCGAGCACCAGACTCAAGTCCATAAGGCGCTCCTTCAGGAACGGCCTTGACTCCCTGACGCCCCACGCCTCGTTGACTCCCTTCCTGATGGCGCTGAAAACGGCCGTGGCCGCCACGAGCATGAGGAGGATGGACGCCAGGCCGGTGAGGGCCCTTGCACTCACAATGTCTTCCACCGTGTCCCTGACGAACTCGGTGGACACCGGGACGACGCTTGCGATGTCCCTGGCAAGCTCCATCTGGTCCTGCTGCCCCCATGGGCCGATGACGAAACCGACTGCCGATATGGTGGCCAGCATCAGCGGGAAGATCGAGAAGAGGGTATAGAAGGAGACCGCGCTCGCCAGGTAGAGGCAGTTCCGATCCATGAATTCGTTCGCCGTGTCGGCGCTGAAGAGTATAAACCTGACGAAGGCCAATGTGCGTTAGCGGTCCCGTGTACGGGCTCCCCTTCCTGTGTGCTGGAATCGGCATGATACCGTAGCCTCTGCCGCCGATGTCAAGTGCAAGTCCGTCCGTATGCTGTTATTACGAACCCCGGCAGGAGGCGGATTGCGGACGGCTGGGCCAGCATGCCCTCGCAGGCAACCCTCACGCCACCTCGGTTAGCAGAGATTTCAGGGTGAGCCTCGGGAGACGATTCTAGCACAGTACCGGCGCCGGTACTGACCGCGCGCCGGGCGTTCCCGACGCGCGGGAGACTCTGGTTGGTACGCCTCTTCGCCGCCGCGCGGGGATGCAGGGGTAGGCCATAACGGCAACGCGGGCGGCCGTCGCCCTTTGCGGGCACTCGATGCGGCGTCCCCAGCGCCGCTGTGGGGCGGCGGTCCTGGAGCCTCCACCCCCCGAAAAACCGTTCCAAAGTGTTCCATTTTGACCCTTTTCGTATCTGAGGCGTGGACATCACGGAGCAGTTTTGGGGCGCATTTGATACGCAAATGGAACGCGCCTGAGAGGATTTGGAACGATTTGGAACGGGGTTTAGGGACGCTTCCGGCTGGTGAGCGGGGGGCTGTCAGCGCAGAAGCCAGCGTTTGCATGGGGAAATACTAGCACGTGTGTTCGTGGCCGTCAAGGGACAGTTTTGCATAACGCGTTCTCGCAGTTGCCGCTTGTCTAGATTTCATACTGGAGTAACAACATACTTGACTCAGTAAGGTACGTCCGCTACCGTGCTGAGTGAAATGGCTTTCACAGAACCGCAGTACGAGAATCCCATTGTAGATTTAGCTGGCGATGCCCTGTTAGGATACGACGATGCTGAAGTTAAGCTTACAGTTGATGGATTGGAAACCCTAGGTATCATCAATAATTGGAGGTCGGCACACCCGTATCCTCTCAACACTATGAAAATGGCATTGCTGATGAGGTCCCGCCGTATAGATCAGCAAGGCATCATCGCACAGAGGGTCAAACGGTTGTCCTCCATTCGAGATAAGCTAGATCGCTATGGCGCCCTCAAACTGTCGGAAATGCAAGACATTGCGGGCTGTAGGGCTATTGTCAGTTCCGTTGGGCACGTTTTTGAGCTTGTCAAGCGATACGAACGCAAGTACTCCACTCATGTGTTGGATGACTACAGTGACTATATCGGGAAGCCAAAAAGTGACGGGTACAGGAGCTACCACCTCATCTATCGCTACTCGGATGATCGTCATCCAGAGTATGAAGGGCTGAAGGTGGAAATGCAGTTCCGCTCGGTATTGCAACATGCCTGGGCCACGGCTGTGGAAACTGCGGACATCTTCTACAGCCAGGGGTTGAAGTCACATCGTGGATTGCCCGAATGGCGGCGATTCTTCGCGTTAATGGGAAGTGTGATCGCGCTGAGGGAACGTTGTCGTCGTATCCCTCGAACACCAAAGATCGAGTCAGAACTCATAAACGAACTTCGCTACTACGCCAACCAGTTGGATGTGGTAACACGCCTTAGCCCACATTTCCCATATCAACCCTGCAGGGCTTGCCGCAATCAGCAACAGCGATACCCGATGTAGTCGAATAGCAGAGCACAGTGCTTATCATGAGTGCTAGACTGGTCGTGATAGACTGCTCTAGTTCTTGATAACGTACTGTCCTCGGAGGCACCTAATGGGTGAAAGCACCAACCCCCGCGGCAAGCTCCGTTTCGACCGACGTATACGATTGGAATTCCACGGCGCTACCATCACCTCAGATGCCGGGCTGCTGGCCTGTCGCGAGCTGGATGATGCACTGGGACTGACGGAGACGGCGAGTGAGTGTTTGCAGGAGAGTCGGGGCGGTCGCAACGTGCAGCACCGATTGGTGGGCCTTCTCAGGCAGTCGGTGTACAGTCGTCTGGCGGGCTACGAGGATACCAACGACGCTGAACGGCTGGCCCAGGACCCGACGATGCGGATCATCGTTGGACGGCGAGGTGGTCCTGAGAGACCGGCCGCCAGCACCAACACCATGAGCCGGTTCGAGACCGAGGTGCTCACCCAAGACGGCAACGTGGAAGGGTTGGGCCGACTGAACGCTAAGTGGGTGGATGGAGCTATGTCCCGCACGCCGCACCGGCGGGTGCTCTTGGACATGGACAGTTCGGAGAGTCCGGTACATGGAGAACAGGAGGGAGCATCGTACAACGGTCACTTTGGGAGCACGTGCTATCACCCATTGTTCGTGTTCAACCAGTTCGGGGACTGCGAGGGGGCCATGCTCCGTGCGGGCAACGTACATAGCGCGCACAGGTGGCGTGATGTATTGGATCCGATCCTGTCGCGTTACGGGGCGACAGGAGTGCGACGGTACTTTCGCGCCGATGCCGCATTCGCCAAGCCGGACATCTATGAGTACCTCGAGGAGCGGCAGGTACTTTACGCTATAAGACTCCCCGGCAACGAGGTGCTGCAACGGGAGATCGCCCCTCTGCTCAGGAGGCCGGTGGGGAGGCCGCCGAAGCGTCCAGTGATCCTATACGACGACTTTTGGTATCGTGCCGGGAGCTGGAACCGTGCTCGGCGAGTGGTGGCCAAGGTGGAATGGCACAGGGGAGAGCTGTTCCCTCGGGTGGGCTTCATCGTCACGAACATGTCGGCTGGCCCGGAAGGGGTAGTGCATTTCTACAATGGTCGTGGGACAGCCGAGCAGTGGATCAAAGAGGGCAAGTACGCCCTGAACTGGACTCGGCTGTCGTGCCATCGGTTCGTGGCCAACCGGGTGCGTCTGTCTCTGTTCGTCCTGGCGTACAACCTTGGGAACTTCCTGCGCCGGTTATGTCTGCCCAAGGCGGTCAAGCACTGGTCGCTGAGGAGCGTGCAGGTCAAGCTGATCAAGATGGGAGGCCGTCTGGTGCGGCACTCCCGGCGATTGATCTTTCAGTTATCCGAGGTGTCGGTTCCTCGAAGGTTGTTCCAGGGAGTGTTGGATCGTATCGGCCGGTTATCGCCGGCGCCAAGCTGAGGGAGGGTACAACCACGATCTTGCCAAGAGGGAGAACGCTCCAGGGAGTCGCCTTGTCTTCAATGCGCTTTCACCCCACTGGCAGGGGCCACGAGGACGATGAAGACGGACAAGAAGGGTGCTCTACGACTGCAAACGCATCTCTTATTGGATAGACCGGCGATTGACTGGCCTTGCAGGACCTGACTATGCTGCCACTATCTCGTTTGGGCTGCCCCTTGAGCCTGAAGACTCCCAATATGGGGAATGTCGGCTTAGAGCCTTCGGGCAAACACTGAATGTCATAGGGACGGGCAACATCCAACGTCGAGGGATCAAGTACGTCCTGCTGGCACTCAGTCCTGGCGAAGAAAAGGAACTAGCCCTCTACGGCTACCGAGCGACCGACATCGAACGCGCAGCCCAAGCATACGACGAGTTTGAACGAACCAAACAAGAAGGAGGTGACGCAGTTCTTGTGTCGGTATCAGATGCTACTAGCTTGCGACGCGCCTATCCAAACTACTTCCTTGATACGACGGTGTTTCTCGATGCACTAGAGCAGGCGATCTCATGATCGGAGCTTTCCCTCCGGTAGCCCATTACCCTCCGGGCCAATCCTCGAAATGTCTGAACCCGCCTGCGAGTCTTGGGCTTGCCGGCTTCGGTTCCCTGGCCATGTTTCCGCCTTCCCCATTAACCTGGCGTCGTAGATGCTCCGATAAGCGCTTGGCAGGTGAGCCCCTTGTCGGCGACGCCACCGGCAACGCCGCGGAAGCGATCGGCATCGCCACCCTTCCGGGTATCGTAGCGGAAGGATTCCTCGTCCAGACAGCAGAAGAGTGGAACGGCTTGACGTTGACGTAGTTGCCCTTGATGGCCCGCTTGAGAAGACTCCAGCAGTTCTCGAGTGTGGACTCGGCCCTGCACATCTGGCGAAGACTCTTGCGGCGAGTGTCCTAAAACCCCCTTAGCTTGTATGGCGCTGTGCCAGTCAGGCCCGCGCCGCTCCAGGAAACCCAAAACGGCGCACCCCGTTCCTCAATGGTCGCCTCACGTTTGTCTCTATGCATTAAGCGGGCTTGCCGCCTATGAAGGTCTCGTCAACTTCGACCTCGCCACCCATGTTTTTGGAAGTCGCCGTCCTGCATCGCCAGCCGGATTCGGTGAAGCATGAACCAAGCAGTCTTTTGGGTGACAACTATGGAATGTGCAATCTCGTAGGAGTGACTCCGTTCTCAGCGTTGGCAACCATAGAGATGGTGGAAAGTCTGTTGTCGAGCCCAATAGGGCATCAAAGACGGTGCCGACGTGTCGATGGTGTGGAGACCCGTGAGGGGCTGGGGCTGGGACGGGACGCTGTGCTACAATGCCTCCGCTCTCCCCACACCTCCGCGAGGAATGCCGCCATGCCCATATTCGAGGACCTCAAGGTCTTCACCGGGAACTCCCACCCCGCGCTTGCCAGGGATATCTGCTCGTACCTGGGGCTGAGGCTCGGGGACTGCGAGGTCTTCAAGTTCAGCAACGACGAGAGCTTCGCCAGGATCAAGGAGAACGTCCGGGAGAAGGACGTTTTCCTGGTCCAGTCGGTGGGGCGTCCGGTCAACGACAACCTGGTGGAGCTGCTGATCATGATCGACGCGGCTCGGAGGGCGTCGGCGGGTCGAATCACGACGGTGATCCCGTACTATCCCTACGGGCGGACGGACAAGAAGGACCAGCCCCGGGTTGCAATCACGGCGCGTCTGGTCGCGGACTTCATTTCCGTGGCGGGGGCCGACCGGGTGCTGACAATGAACCTGCACGCCGGGCAGATACAGGGCTTCTTCAACATCCCGCTGGACGAGCTTACGGCGATTCCACTACTGGCGCAGCAGTTCAGCCACCTGAAGGAGAAGGACCTAGTGGTCGCCGCGACTGACGTGGGCGCGGCGAAGCGGGCGAGGTCCATGGCCGACCACCTGGACGCGCCCATCGCGATCATCGACAAGCAGCGTCTGGGGAACGAGGACCGCGTTCGCGCCGTCAACGTGATCGGCAACGTAGAGGGCAAGACGGCGCTGATCGTAGACGACGAGATCAACACGGGGGGCACCGTAGTCGCCGCGGTGGAGGCCCTGAAGGAGCACGGCGCTACGGACATCTACTGCACCGCCGTCCACCCCATCCTGTCGGACAAGGCGCCGCAGGCCCTGGGCGAAAGCAACCTGGTTGAGACGGTGGTGACGGACACGCTGCCGCTGCCGCCTGAGAAGCAGTTCGAGGGGCTGAAGGTGGTATCCGTCGCCGGGCTGCTGGGCGAGGCAATCCACCGGATCCACAGCGGTCTCTCCGTCGGGGCGATGTTCAACTACTAGGGCGACGGGCCACCCGACATCCTCCGCCCATGGGATTCCCCGCCCGCCCACCCCTGAGAAGGTGTGGGGTGTCCCCCACACCCCCGGCAAAGGGGCTCCGCCCCTCTGCACTCCCCGCTCATTGCAGCCTGTTCGTGGGGGGCGATGTTCAACCGCCCGCCCACCCCTGAAAGGAAGTGTGGGGGTGTCCCCCCACACCCCCCGCAAAGGGGCTCCGCCCCTCTGCACTCCCCGCTTCTTGAAGTCCTGTTCGTCGGGGCGATGTTCAACTACTAAGGGGCGGCGGGCGACCCTATATCCTTCGCCCATAGGAGAGTGGAAGCTCTTGATTCCCCACCCGCCCACCCCTGAGAGGAAGTGTGGGGATGTCCCCCCATAACCCCCGGCAAAGGGGCTGCGCCCCTCTGCACTCCCCGTTCATCGCCGTGTATGGGTGGCATCCCCAATGGCCGGGATCTGGGAGGGCGGGTTTGAAACCCGCCCCTACCGGTGGTCCGAAGGCTGTTACGACAGATTGGGAGACGGGGGGCGCGAGTACGGTACAATGTAGGGGAAGCCCTTCGGGCGTGAATCCCCCCATCTCAATCTTCCCCCTGAGGAGGAAGAGGTGGACCGCGAGGAGTTGAGACGTTGCTCGGCGCCCTGACAAAGCTCATCGGCGGCTCGAACGACCGGGCCGTAAGCAAGCTGCAACCCATAGTCGACGAGGTCAACGAGCTGGAGGCGTCGTTTGAGCGCCTCTCCGACGCCGACCTGCGCGCCAGGACTTCCGAGTTCAGGGAACGCCTCGGAGCGCGCGAGGAACTGGACGACATCCTGCCGGAGGCGTTCGCGGCTGTCAGGGAGGCCGCGAAGCGGACTCTCGGACAGCGGCACTTCGACGTGCAGCTAATCGGCGGCGCGGTGCTCCACGAGGGCAAGATCGCCGAGATGAGGACGGGCGAGGGCAAGACGCTCGTCGCCACGCTTCCGGCTTACCTGAACGCGCTCTCGGGCGAGGGCGTCCACGTCGTCACCGTCAACGACTACCTGGCGCGTCGCGACGCGCAGTGGATGGGCGCCGTCTACGACATGCTAGGGCTGACGGTGGGCACGCTTCAGCACGAGAGTGCCTACCTGTACGACGCAGGCGGCGGGGGCAGCAAGGGGATGGAACGACTGCGCTCCGCGTCCCGCCGCGACGCCTACCTGGCGGACGTCACCTACGGCACGAACAACGAGTTCGGCTTCGACTACCTGCGCGACAACATGGTGATAGACCTGTCGCAGCGCGTGCAGCGCAGGCTGGCATTCGGGATCGTCGACGAGGTGGACAACATCCTGATAGACGAGGCACGGACACCGCTGATCATAAGCGGGCCTTCGCAGGAGACCGGGAAAGAGTACTCGCAGTTCTCGCGGATTCCCCCGAGCCTCAGCCTCAGCGACCACTACACGGTGGACGAGAAGCACAAGTCGGTCTCGCTGACCGGCGAGGGCGTCAACAAGGTCGAGGATCTGCTGAGGGTCGACAACCTGTACGCCCCGGAGAACGTGCGGCTGGTGCACTTCATCGAGAACGCGCTGAAGGCGGAGGTGCTCTACACGCGGGACGAGGAGTACGTGGTCCGCGACGGCGAGGTGCTAATCGTCGACGAGTTCACGGGCCGCCTGATGCCGGGCAGGCGCTACTCGGACGGGCTGCACCAGGCACTGGAGTCGAAGGAGCACCTGAAGGTGCAGCGGGAGTCGGTAACGTACGCGACCATCACCCTGCAGAACTATTTCCGCATGTACGCCAAGCTGGCCGGGATGACGGGCACGGCGGCCACGGAGGCGGAGGAGTTCTGGAAGATATACAAGCTGGACGTGGTCGAGGTGCCCACCAACCTGCCGATGGCGCGCACCGACTTCACGGACTACATCTACAAGGACGAGGTCTCCAAGTACGAGGCGGTCGTCCGGGAGATAGAAGAGAAGCAAAGAGATGGCCGGCCGGTGCTCGTGGGGACGACCGACATCACAAAGTCGGAGCTGCTGAGCGACAAGCTGAAGCGGCGCGGCATCCCCCACGAGGTGCTGAACGCCAAGCAGCACGAGAGCGAGGCGGCCATCGTAGCCCAGGCCGGACGCCCCGGAGCTGTGACTGTAGCCACCAACATGGCGGGTCGCGGCACGGACATCATCCTGGGAGGCAACCCTGAGACGATGGAGGTCTCCCGCGAGGAGTGGGAGGCGGGCAACAGGAGGGTGGTGGAGCTAGGCGGCCTGCATATCATCGGCACCGAGCGGCACGAGGCGCGGCGGATAGACAACCAGCTAAGGGGTCGCACGGGACGCCAGGGGGACCCGGGGAGCTCGCGTTTCTTCGTCGCGGTGGACGACGAGCTGATGCGGCGCTTCGGCGGCGACAAGATCAAGTCGGTCATGGACTGGGCAGGACTGGACGAGGACACGCCCATCGAGAACAGGATGGTCGGCAAGTCCGTGGAGAACGCCCAGGTCAAGGTGGAGGCCTACCACTTCGACATACGCAAGCACCTGGTCGACTACGACGACGTTGTCAATACGCACCGCGACGTCATCTACAAGGAGCGGGACAAGGTGCTGCATGGCGGCGATCTACTGGAGAATATCCGGTCGATGGCCGACAAGGAGATTAAGGACACCCTGGAGCGGTACATTGGCGATTCGCATCCTGAGCAGTGGGACGCCGAGGGCCTGATCGGCGAGCTGCAGACGATCTTCCCGCTGAGCACCAGGCTCTCGGACCCGGACAGCCTGGTGCAGCTCAGTCCCGAGGAGATTGAGGAAGAGCTGCTGGAGCTGGCAAAGACGAGGTACGAGGCACAGGAGGAGTCACTCGGCCCTGAGGTGATGCGCTCCTTCGAACGCGAGCTGATGCTGCGGGTTATGGACTCGCACTGGGTGCAGCACTTGACCGCGATGGAGAACCTGCGCCAGGGGATCGGCCTCTACGCGTACGGCCAGCGCGACCCTCTCGTCATGTACAAGAAGGAGGGCCACGACCAGTTTACGAACCTGCTGGACCGCATCCAGTACGACATCGTGCACACGGTCTACCACATCATCCCCGCCGGGGGACAGAACGGCACAAGCGGCAACAGCGGAGGCCAGAACGGCAGGGGGCGCCGCCCCAGCGGGGGTAAGAGCGTGATGACGAAGGTCGTGGGCCCCAACACGAAGGCTGTCAGTACGGGGAACCGCAAGGTGGGGCGCAACGACCCCTGCTCCTGCGGAAGCGGCAAGAAGTACAAGAGGTGCTGTCTCGCGTGACCTCTCCGAGCCAGGCTCCCGTCGACGCCAGGGGGATGAACAACTCGGAGATAGCCGAGGCGTTCCTCGACGTGGCGGGGCTGCTTGAGCTCAGGGGTGAGGGTACGTTCGCGATTGCCGCGTACCGGCGGGCTGCGAGGACCATCGGGCCGCTGCAGGTCGAGATGGGGCAGATGGTGCGCGAAGGGCGGGACCTGAAGGAGCTACCAGGAGTCGGCGACGCCATCGCCAAGAAGGTGGTGGAGATGGTCACGACCGGCGGGCTCGAATACAGGGACCGGCAAATGGCCGGGCTGCCCGACGGCATCCTGGGGCTGATGCGCCTGCCAGGCGTGGGGCCAAAGACGGCGGGACGGCTCTGGCGCGAGCTTGGCGTGACCAGCGTCGAGGAGCTGGTGGAAGCCATCGAGGATGGCCGGGTGGCGGACCTCCCTGGCATGGGCGAGAGGACCGTCGAGAAGATCCTCCGCCATGCGCGGCTAACGTCCCAGGTGTCGTCCAGTGGTTAGCGCGGCCACCGGGGAGAGACGCAAGACCGACGGCGCCGCGCAGCCGGCGGTCGACGAGTTTCGGCGCGCCCTAGAGTCGGGCCGCGACTGGCCCACCGCCCTGCTGGAAGCGATGGCGCGGTGGACGGCGCCGCAGGAGTCGGACAACGGCAGGACGAACACGTACCTGATCGGTGGCGAGGCGTTCGACTGGCTGCTGCTCGCCGAGCGGCTGTGCTCTGAGGTGGACGGGCTGGTGCCGGACGAGGACCGGGAGGCGCTGCTGTTCCAGGGGCGCTTCCCGCCCGGGTTCCAAACAGCCAAGATCAAGGAGACCCTCGGGGTCGACAAGTACCGCGCCTACCTGAACTACTACTACGGGGTGACCGTGGAGGAGGCCCTGCAGCTCGCCGTAGAGCTGGAGGTGCAGAAGCGCCGGCTGAGCAACGGCGTGCAAGGACCCGGCGACTTTTCCGAGGAAGCCTTCGTGAAGATATACGGCTCCGCACGGCGCGTGCTGCTGAACGCCTTCCGGCGGAGCCGGGGCTCCGCGTCCAGGCGCACCATGTCTATGTCGGAGTCTAAGGAGTTCACCTACTGGCTGTTCAAGTACCGTGTGGCGCGGTCGGACAAGGCCAGGATAGCGTCCGACACGCGCAAGGGCTTGGACCAGCTAGCGCGCATGCAGCGTGCGGCAGCCCGCGCGGGCCGGTGATCGGGGCGCGTAGAGAGCAGCACATGGAAGGTATGAGGCTCCTTCGGACGATCCGCTTGGACAGCATACTGTCCTTTGGTCCAGGCACTGCCGAGCTTCCCTTAGAGCCTCTCAACGTCCTGATCGGGCCGAACGCGTCGGGGAAGTCGAACCTGATTGAAGCGCTATCGGTTCTGGCAGCCGCACCTAGAGACCTTCAGGCGCCCATACGGGAGGGGGGAGGCGTTCGGCAATGGCTCTGGAAGGGAGCAGCCGGAACCCCAACGGCGACCGTCGACGTCACCGTGCAATCCCCAGTGTCACAAGTAGCCGAGAGATACCGACTCTCGTTCACGGAGACGGGCGAACGCTTCGAGCTCCGAGACGAAGTGGTCGAGAGCGAAAGACCGTTATCTCCTGTGGAGAAGCAGCCGTACATCTACTACCACTACCAGGAAGGCCGTCCGGTGTTCAATGTCCTGACCACAACGGACCAGAACAGGCTCAAGCGGGACCTAGAGCGGGAAGATGTGAGACCGGACCAGTCCATTTTGTCGCAGAGGCGAGACCCCTCTTCTTATCCGGAGTTGTGGTATCTGGCCAACATGTTCGAGCGCATGAGATTCTACCGCGAGTTCCATGTCGGGCGGCATACGCCGCCTCGCCTCCCACAGCAGACCGACCTTCAACAGGATGTGCTTCTGGAAGACGCATCGAATCTGGGCGTCCTCCTGAGCAGTCTGTTGAACCTACCGGACGTGAAGCAAGGACTACTGGCCCGCCTGCGGGACTTCTATCCTTCGGTCGAAGATGTCGTCGCCAGCGTGAGCGGCGGCACGGTGCAGATATTCTTCCACGAAAGGGGCCTGCGTCACGCCGTCCCCGCCACGCGGCTATCCGATGGGAGCCTGCGCTACCTCTGTCTGCTCGCGGTGCTCTGCCATCCCGACCCGCCGCCGGTCATCTGCATAGAGGAGCCAGAACTGGGATTGCACCCCGACGTGATCCCGGAGGTGGCGAAGCTGTTGGTGAAGGCGTCGTCGAGCAGCCAGATATTCGTTACCACGCACTCGGACATCCTGGTCGACGCTCTCACGGACGTGCCCGAGGCCGTGGTCGTCTGCGAGAAGTCCGATGGGGCTACGCAACTGCGCCGCCTTGATACGGAGGAGTTGAAGCCGTGGATCGAGAAGTACAGGCTTGGCGAGCTTTGGACTAGCGGAGAGATCGGTGGGAATAGGTGGTGAGTATGAAGCTGTACGTAGAAGGCGGGGGAGATAGCAAGACACTGAAGGCGGCGTGCCGCAGGGGATTCAGCAAGTTCATAGAGAAAGCGGGGCTGGCCGGACTGATGCCCAGCATTGTAGCCTGTGGCAGCCGAGGAAACACATACCGGAACTTCAGGACGGCGCATGCCAATCAGCGTGAACCCGCCATGCTTCTCGTGGACGCCGAGGGGCCTGTAACCGCGTCGGGGGCGTGGCAGCACCTCAAACAACGTGATGTCTGGAGCCGCCCTCACGGTGCGACGGATTCACAATGCCATCTCATGGTGCAGGCCATGGAGTCATGGTTCCTAGCCGACCGCGATGCGCTTGCGGGGTTCTACGGCCCGGGCTACCAGGCGAACGCGCTCCCATCAAAGCAAAAACTCGAGCAGATCCACAAGCAGGATGTCATCGATGGCCTTAAGCAAGCCGCCGGCAATACCAGCAAGGGCAGCTACAATAAGGGCGCCCATAGCTACGAGATACTGGCGACGCTGGATCCCGCGAAGGTCAGCAAGGCCTCGCGGCACGCAAAACGCCTTATCAGGGCGCTCTCTGGTCAGGGAGACTAAGGCTGGCCTTCGCTTACCGGGGGGTCGTGGCTGTTGTTGGGGGTTTTGGGGCTGTGCTATGATTGGGGCGCCCTGAGAAACCCTGCAATGGTGTGCTATTGACATCGGATAGCGACAGCCTCCGAAAGCGTGTCCGGCGCTCGCTGGAAAGCCAGACAAGGCCTACCGTAACCGTACTATCTTCCCTTCTCGCCGCGCATGACGAGCTTGGCTACCTCCCGGACGAGGCGATCGAGGAGGTGGCCGCGTACAACGAGGCGAGCATCAACGACGTATGGGGCGTGGCCTCCTTCTACACGAACTTCCGGTTCACGCCGCCCGCCGAGCGCATCGTGGAGGTCTGCTGGGGGCCTACGTGCCACCTGGCGGGGGCCACTGACATCCTTCTGCGGGTCCAGGAGGAGCTCGGCCTGACCGACGAGGGCGAAACCTCCGACAACAAGGTCACCCTGAAGTACAACACCTGCCTCGGCGCATGCTCCCAGGCGCCGGTGATGAGCGTCGACCACCATCTCAAGGGCCGCGTCACGGCGGACACGGCCGGGGAGACGGTCGGCCTGCTCAGGGATCGGTAGCCGCCGCGATGAAGACCTACACAGAGCTCAGGCAGAGGGCGGACGAGCACTGGCAGGGCCTTGTCGCCGGCGACAGGCCTTGGATCAGGGTCGGCACGGCCATGTGCGGGCACGCGGCGGGCGCGGCGGAGGTCCTAGACGCAATCCGCAACGAGCTCGAAGCCCGGGGCGTCGAGGCCAACGTGGACGAGGTCGGTTGCCTTGGACTCTGCTTCGCGGAGCCGCTCGTGGACATCCTCAAGCCCGGAGGCTCCCGCCTCTTCTTCGGGAACGTGACTCCAGGAGACGTCCCGGCGCTCATCGAGGGCTACCTGCTGTCGGGCGGCGTACGCGGCCCGGAGCCGCTCGGATACCTGGGCGACACCCCTATAGACAGTGTCCCCGACCTGAACGAGCTTCCCGGCATGCGGCTCCAGGAGCGGATCGCGCTGCGCAACGCCGGCACCATCGCGCCCGCAGACGTGCTGCAGTATGTCGCGAACGGTGGGTATGCCGGGCTGAACAAGGCGCTCTTCCAGATGGACCCACAGGGCGTGATCAAGGAGGTCACGGACTCCGGCCTGAGGGGGAGGGGCGGCGCGGCGTTCCCCACCGGCGTAAAGTGGGGCTTCCTGGTGCGCTCGCCCGGCCCGCCGAAGTACATCCTGTGCAACTGCGAGGAGGGCGACCCAGGGGCCTACAACGACAAGGGCATACTGGAAAGCGACCCGTACACGCTGCTGGAGGGTATGACCATCGCGGGGTACGCGACGGGCTCCTCCAACGGCTTCGTCTTCATAAGGCACGGCCACGACGGGCCGATAGACCGGACGGAGAAGGCCATCGAGCAGGCGTACGAGGCAGGGCTTCTCGGGAAGAACATCCTCGGCTCCGACTTCTCATTCGACATAGAGGTGTCGCTCACGGGCGAGTCCTACGTCGCGGGAGAGGAGACGGCGCTGATGGAGTCGATCGAGGGCAACCGGTCTATGCCGCGGTCGCGCCCGCCCTTCCCCGCCGCGGCGGGGGTGTGGGGCAAGCCGAGCAACATCAACAACGTCAAGAGCCTGTCGTACGCGCCGGAGATAATCTCCCGCGGGAGCGAGTGGTTCTCCTCGTTTGGCGTCAACCGCAGCACTGGGACTGCGATCATCTGCCTGAGCGGCGCCATACGCCGCCCGGGGCTCTACGAGGTGCCGATGGGCGTTACGCTGCGCCAGATCATCGAGGAGATCGGCGGGGGCGTCCCGGAGGGCCGGTCGTTGAAACTCCTGCAGACCGGCGGGCCGCTCGGAGGCGTGCTGGGCGCGGACAGCCTGGACATCCACCTGGACTTCGAGGAGATGTCTGCGGCCGGCGCGATCCTGGGCTCCGGCGGCGTGATCGTGGCCGACGACACGACCTGTGCCGTGGACATGACCAGGATCCTGGTCGCCTTCTGCCAGTACGAGTCGTGCGGCAAGTGCTTCCCGTGCAGGCTCGGGATGACGCACATGCTGGAGGTTGTGGAGCGGATCGCCAGCTTCGAAGGGCGGAGCTCAGACCTCAAGCTGATGGAGTCGGTGGGACTGACGATGCAGGCTGGGTCGCTCTGCGGGCACGGGCAGCTCGGGTTCAACCCGATCAAGTCCGCGCTGACCTACTTCGAGGCCGACTTCCGCGCCCACATAGAAGAGAAACGGTGTCCGGCAGGAAGGTGTCCCATGCCCCGGCTTACCCCCAGGAACATGAGGCCCTTCGCCGACCAGCACCGACGGCCGGTAGAGGTAGTGGCAGCGCCATAGCGCGCTACGATGCACAGGAGCGCTCGCCCCCATAGGAGGCGGGCATAGAATGGAAGGCAATGGCTGATCAAATATCCCTGACGGTAGACAGCGTTGAGATCACGGCGAACCCCGGCACGAACGTGCTGCAGGCGGCCATAGACGCCGGGTTATACATACCCTACCTGTGCTACTACCCCGGCATGAAGTCCTTCGGCGCGTGCCGGATGTGCGTCGTGGAGATCGACGGGCAGCGCGGCACCCCCGCCTCCTGCACCACGCCGGCGATGGACGGCATGGTGGTGAACACAGGCGGGGCCGGCACCGTGGAGCTGCGCAAGGGCATCATGGACATGCTGCTCTCGGAGCACCCCCACGGTTGTCTGACCTGCCACAGGGTCGACCTGTGCGGCCCCTCGGACATCTGCCTCAGGCACGTGTCGGTCAACGACAGGTGCGTCACGTGCCCGAAGAACGAGCGGTGCGAGCTCAAGGACACGGTCCGGTTCCTCGAAATGGACATGGACACCCCGCTCACGTACAACAACCGCCAGCTGCCGCAGCGGACGAACGACCCGTTCTGGGAGATGGACCTCAACCTATGCATCGTGTGCGGCCGCTGCGTGCGGGTCTGCGACGAGGTCAGGGGCGACAACGCCCTGACCTTCACCGAGCGGGCGGGGCGCAACCTCATTGGCACTTCCAGGGGCGTGTCGCTCCTGGAGTCGGGCTGCGAGTTCTGCGGCGCCTGCATAGACGCATGCCCCACAGGCGCCCTGGTGGAGCGCAACCACAAGTGGGACAAGGCGGTAGAGAAGGTCAAGAGCATATGCCCGCATTGTCCGGTGGGCTGCCAGGTCTACCTGGAGGTGGACAAGCGGAACCGCCTGATCAGGACCGGCACCGACATACATGCGGAGGCGAACCGCGGCCAGGTGTGCTTCAAGGGCAAGTTCGGCCTGGAGTTCGTGAACCGTAAAGAGCGGCTGCGCAAGCCGATGCTGAAGGTCGAAGGCAAGCTCGAAGAGACTACCTGGACGGCGGCTATCGATTCCGTCGCCGCCAAACTGAAGGAAGTCGACGGCGACAGCTTCGCCCTGATCGCCTCGCCGCGGGGCACCAACGAAGATAGCTACGTCGCCCAGAAGTTCGCCCGCGCCGTCATGGGGTCGAACAACGTGGACGTCTCCTCCAACCTACGGCCCGAGCTGGCGCGGCCGCTGCGGGAGATGCTCGGCTACGAGGCGGCTACGGGCTCCATACAGGGGATGCAGGACTCACGGTGCTTCCTGGTCGTGTCCAGCAACGCCACGGAGGAGCAGAACGTGGCAGCCGCTGTGATCAAGAGGGCCGTCAGGTCCGGGGCCGAGTTGACCGTCATCGACCAGAGGCAGACCGAGCTTACCAGGTACGCCAGCATGTGGCTGCGCCCGGCCCCTGGAACCGAGACGGCGCTTATAGGCGGAATGATCAGGGTCATCGTCGACGAGTCGCTGGACGACCACCAGTTCGTGGACCAGCAGTGCGAAAACGTCCAGCAGCTCAAGAGCAGCCTGTGGGAGTTCGACCTCGTAAGGGTTTCCGCCCTTACGTCGGTCCCGAAAGAGCAGATCCAGGCGGCCGCGCGGCTGCTCGCTACCAACGGGCCGGCGTCGCTGCTGTACGCCTTGGAGACGATGAAGCCCATTCTGCGCGAGGACTGCGTGAGGGCGATAGTCAACCTTGCGCTCGTCACGGGCAACGTGGGCCGGCCCTCCACGGGCGTCTTCCCGCTGTACCTGGGGGCCAACGAGCAGGGCTCCAAGGACGTGGGGTGCGCCCCCGGCCACCTCCCCGGATACCGCGCATTTTCCGACGCGGATGACGTGCAGCGCTCCTGGGGCACAGGCGTCCCGGAGGCCACTGGGCTCGGACTCAAGGAGATCGCCCCCGCCATACGGGACGGCAGAATAAGGGCGTTGGTGCTGATCGGAGACAGCCCTAGCTTCACCGACGCAGAGATGGGCGGCTTCCTCGAAGCGCTAGCGGAGCTGGAGTACCTCGTCGTGATGGACACCTTCGAGGGTGAAGCCGCGGCCCACGCGGACGCCGTGCTGCCCCTGGCCACGTTCGCGGAGAAGCACGGAACCTACACGAACATGGAGCGCCGGGTGCAGATGCTGAGGCCGGCGCTTGGCCCGAAGGGCGACGAAGACACCGAATGGCGCATCCTGGGCCGCATAGCCTCCGAGATGGGGGCCTCAGGCTTCTCGTACGAGAGCTCGGAGACGGTCTTCGACGAGATCAACAACCTCGTGACGCAATACGGGGGCATCACATACGAGCGCCTGGAAGAGGGAGGGCTCCAATGGCCCTGCCTGGCGGCGGACATGGCCGATACCGGCATGCTGGGATCTGCCGCCAATGGAAGCATCGGAAAGATGGCCGCCATGATCCTGCCTGAGCCGCCAGCGCACGAGGACAAAGAGTACCCCCTGCTGCTGGCGCGGGGGCGCATTCTGTACGACGCCGGCGGGGACCTGGAGATAGAGAAGAACGGCAGGCGCAACACGATCCGGCGCGACGAGGTTGTCGAGCTGCACCCTGCCGACGCCCTGGGCATCGGCGTCGTGGACGGCGACGCTGTCGACGTGGTATGGGGCAGGGGCCGGATGCGTGCGGTGGCCAAGCTATCCAGCCCGTTCAAGGGCATGGCAGCCACGACCCAGCTATTCGGAACCTTGGCAACCGAGCTGGACGCCTCGAAGGACGCAGACCCGATGCTGATGGCGCCAGGTCTGCCGATGGTGCCGGCGAGAGTCGAGCCGGTCTCCGAGCCCGTCCGACAGCCTCCGGCATGATAGAATCGACCTACGGAAGGAGGAGGCGTTCATGACCACTGGGACCGCGGGACACACCGGCCTCGTCTATCTTGAGACGGACGGTATGCCATTGCCAGACGGAGAGTTCCAAGCGCCTCTATACCGCGAGATCGTATCCACGCTTCAGACACACTTCAAAGCTCTGACCAACGTCAGGGTGAACGGCGATACCTTCATCTACTACCAGGAGGGAGACCCGAGGCAGCGTGTAGCACCGGACTGCTACGTCGCTTTCGGCGTCAGCCCGCAGACCATCGTCCGCCACAACACCTACAGGCTGTGGGAAGTGGGAAAGCCGCCGGCCTTCGTCCTCGAGATAGGTTCCCAAAGCACGGCGGCGACCGACCTAGTGAAGAAGCGCGATCTCTACGCTCGGCTGGGCATAGCGGAGTACTGGCGCTACGACGCGACGGGCGGGGATTTCTATGGAGAGCCGCTGGTGGGAGAGTACCTGCTGGAGGGTGAGTACCGCCGCTTCGAGTTGAACCGTAAGCCTGACGGCACAGTCTGGGCACACAGCCCGGCGCTGGATCTCGACCTCTGCTGGGATTCGGGCAGGCTGCGTTTCTACGATCCCGCCGCAAGAGAATGGCTGCTGAACCAGGAAGAAGAGCAGGCCGCCAAAGAAGCGGAGCGGGCCGCCAGACTGGCTGCTGAAGCGCGCGCCTCAGAGTTGGAGGCGGAGCTGCGTCGGCAGCGCGGTGAATAGACGCAGCCTGCATAGACGGTACATCAGGCAGGGACACCCCTACGGGTACGGCGACTATCGGCCCTGAACGGGCAACGCCGGCTCGGAACCTGCGGAGTAGACACACATGACAACTCAGAATACCTGCGCGGCCTGCGGACAGGAGAACGCGCCCGAGGCCAGGTTCTGCGTCACGTGCGGCTCAACGCTGCAAGGGGCGGCCTCGCCGGAAGACGGTGCGGAATCGGCATACGGCATGCTTCCCGCTCGGACCGCCGGGGACATACTGAACGCCACACTTTCGCTCTACCTGTCCGCTCCCTGGGTCTTCGTGGGCTTCGTGGGCATCTCTCTGGTGGCGCAGATCCCGGCAACGATCTCGGCCCTTACGCAAGGGCCGGTGTCGTGGGCGCTGACGGCCCTTGGCGTGTTTCTCTCCGTCCTTGCAGGCGGGGCCATGATTTACGCGACCGCGCGGCACGTGCTGGGGCAGGAGTGGGACATAGGTTCGGCCTATACGCGGGCGCTGGAGAGAGTGATCTCCCTTATAGTCGCCTTTGTGGTGTACGGCCTTGCCCTTATCGGCGCCGCCATCCTTTCCATTGTGTTGATAGGAATTCCGTTGCTCTTCTTCATCCTGGTCGTCTGGTACTTCCACGCCCAGGCGATCATGATCGAGGGGAGACGCAACCTCGACGCCCTGAGCCGGTCCTACCAACTGGTCAAGGGCAGCTGGTGGCGGATCTTCGGAATCGCCATGCTATTCGTTGCAGTGATGTTCGGGTTCTTCGTAGTAGCGCTCATACCCATAGTCATTGCCATCGTAATTGCCAACCAGAGCGTTGGCATTATTCTTTTCGGGGTTGTCGCCGTAGTCATCACCCCCTTCATGGCGATAGGGGGCACCGTCCTGTATCTCGACCTCCGGGTCCGGAAGGAAAACTATACGCTCGAACGTCTTGCAGCGGAGCTCGGAGGACAATGAGCCGATGACACATCTTTCGTACAAGGAGCGCAAATGGCAGATAGCAACCGAACATTGACCACAACCAGACGACGCAGACCGCCAAAGCCCAAGCTGGCCGAGTCCAAGGTCCTCGAGTGCAAGGACATCACGGATGACCTGATGCTGATGTGGATCGAAAAGCCGGAAGGCTTCTCCTTCAAGGCGGGCCAGTACTGCACCATCGGCAGGGAAGGCATCGAGCGCGCCTACTCCATCGTATCGGCGCCGCACGAGGAGACGCTGGAGCTATTCCTGGAGCTGGTGCCGCTGCCCGATGGCGTGTTGACGCCGCTCCTGTGGGAGCTTGGGCCGGGGGACGTGCTCTCCATCAGGCCGCGCGCCAAGGGCATATTCACCTTCAAGCCGAAGTACGTCAACCACCTGCTCGTGGCGACCGTCACGGGAGTGGTGCCGTATATCAGCTACCTCAGGGACTACCTGCACCGGGGAGACAGCGGCCACAGGTTCTACGTGCTCATGGGCGCAAGCTACGTCGACGAGTTCGTCTACGACGACGAGCTCGAAAAGCTCGTTGCCGAGCACCCAGACCTTCTCACGTTCGTACCCACCATCAGCCGGCCGGACGAGGAGCGCAACGAGGAATGGACCGGCGAGAAGAGCCGTGTGAACGAGATCGTGGAGAAGTACGCCGAGGAGTTCGGCCTGAGCACGGAGGATACCCTGGTGTACGCCTGCGGCCACCCCGGAATGATAGAGGACGTCAAGGAGCGGATGCTGCCCAAGGGCTTCGCCGTAGAAGAAGAGCGCTTCTGGAAGGAAGACTAAACGCTGGTCTTCCCGCGTCCTGTACGATGCCGATGATCCAGGAGGCCGCTGACCAATCCGCTCCGGGAACTTCGGATGGCCGGCAACCCTGACAACGCCTCCGCCCTCTTCACGGACCTGTACCAGCTCACAATGGCGCAGGCCTACTGGAAGAGCGGCAACACGGCGGAGGCCACCTTCAGCCTCTTCATCCGGAACTACCCGCCGGACCGCGGCTACCTCGTGGCCGCCGGCGTTGAGGACGCGCTCGACTATCTGGAAGACCTGCGGTTCTCGCGGGACGACATAGACTACCTCCGCTCAATCGGCAGCTTCCAACCGGAGTTTCTGAACTTCCTCGCGGGCGTCCGGTTCACGGGAAGCGTCCGGGGGATGGCCGACGGCAGCATATTCTTTACCGACGAGCCTGTCCTCGAGGTGACGGCGCCGTTAATAGAGGGGCAGATAGTGGAGACGCGCCTGGTCAACCTGATCAACCTGCACTGCATCATGGCCACCAAGGCAGCCAGGGTCTCGGACGCGGCGCAGGGCCGGGAGGTCGTGGACTTCTCGGCCCGCCGCACGCAGGGCACCGAGGCGGGCGACGCCGTGGCGAGGGCAGGCTACATGGCCGGGTACGCCGGGACCAGCAACGTGCTCGCCGGTAAGCGGCACGGGATACCGGTCTTCGGCACCATGGCTCACTCCTTCGTGACCAGCTTCGAGAGCGAGCTGGAGGCGTTCCGCGCCTACGCGGCGGCCTTCCCGGATACGACTACCCTGCTTGTGGACACGTACGACACGCTCGCGGGAGTACGAAATGCCATCACCGTGGCCGGAGAACTGGCCCGGAGGGGCCACGAGCTGCGGGCCGTCCGGCTGGACAGCGGCGACCTGCTCGACCTGTCCAAGAAGACTCGCGGCCTCCTGGACGAGGCCGGGTTCGGCGGCGTCCGCATAGTAGCCAGCGGCAGCCTGGACGAGTTCACCATAGAGGACCTGCTGGCCGCCGCCGCGCCCATAGACGGCTTCGGTGTTGGCACGAAGGCCGGCGTCTCCGCCGACGCGCCCTGGAGCGATTGCGTGTATAAGCTCGCCGAGTACGACGGCCGCCCCGTGCTTAAGCTGAGTCCCGGGAAATCGAACCTGCCGGGGCCCAAGCAAGTGTACCGTTACCGCGACGGCGCCTACGCGGGGGACGTTATCGCGTCGGCCGCAGAGCCCAAGCCGGAGGGAAGGTGCGAGCCGCTGCTTGGGAAGCTGATGGTGGACGGAAGAAGAGTATATCCGAGGCCGCCCATTCTAGAACCGAGGTCCCGCTTTGCGAGGGAGTTTGCATCGCTGCCCTGCGGGTACAGGAAGATACGCGCTCCCGACAGGTACGACGTGACCGTGAGCCCCAGACTGCAACAGCTCGAGCGCTCTACCGCCGCCGCAGTCTCGAAACGAGTAAGAACGGCGCCGAAGAAAGACAACACGTAAGGAGAACCCACCATGGCCAGACTGCCGCTCATATCCAGGGACGACCTGTCCGCCGACTACCACCCCGTCTACGACCACATCGAGGAGACGCGGGGACGCATGCCCAACCTGTTCCGCGCGCTGCTGAACAGCCCGGAGGCGGCAGAGAGGGTCGCCGCGCTGGGGGAGTACATACGCTACGGCTGCCCGCTGAGCGACGCCGCAAGGGAGACGGCGATACTGAGCACGGCGCGCGAGCTGGGCATCCACTACGAGTGGGCGCACCATCTCAAGGTCGCGCGCCAGGTGGGGGTGCGCGAGGAGGTCATCGACGCCATCCGCAGCGGCAAGGGGCCGATGGGCCTCCCCCCCAAGGAGGGCATATTCATCCAGGCTGCCAGGGAGATAACCGGGACCGGCACACTGACGGACCGCACCTTCCAGGCCGTCGAGCACCTTCTGGGCAGCCGACAGACGGTGGACCTGATCGTCCTGGTAGGCTACTACACGATGGTGGGGCGGGTGCTCAAGACGCTGCAGGTAGAGTTGGAGGACGGTGTGGAGTCCGACCTGCCTGAGTAGCACCTGACTGCAACTACGACGCGGTTGCAGCCCAACCGGGATTCTCAAGAATGGACGTCAACTTAGGTCCTTGATGTCGGAGGCCTAACCATATGGATATTGATGCAGTCAGAGAGCAAGCATCTGACGCCATTAAACCACTCAAACCATCTGACTCGGATACTCATGGTAGGTACCGTACCCAGGCTAGTCACAAACTTCCTGAACACTACCTAGTGTACTTTCTTCTTGTTGACCTGCTTGGCTTCCACAATCTAGGGAAAGCCGACAAGGTCGCATGGTCAATCCCGGTGGACCTTGAAGGACGGAAACTGTCCATCGGACATTGGAAAATGGGATTGGGGCTGTTCTCATCAACTGCTAGCTGTGATGAGACGGCGGCCAATGAAATCGTTCGGCTCATCTGCCGAGGAGTTAGGGTCGCACAACCCTATTTTAATTGGCGTGCCGAAAAGGCAGTCATTGAATCGAAAGTCAACATCAGAAACAAATCCAATGTCTTGTACGACAGATTTCAGTTCTTGCTGAACCTATATGAGGCTAAGCGCTCCGAACTAGAGAGCAATATCGGCAAGATAGTTGAAATAGCACCCCAAGATGGCTCGCGCTCATTCATACTTCCAAAATACCAACTTAGCCGCGAAGTTGAATGGTTGGCGCTTTCTGTCATAGAGAGCTTCTTCAGTTGGACTGAGCACGTGTTTGTTCACCTGTCTGTTCTGCAGGGCAAGTGTGTGACCGGTGATTGTGTGAAGAATCTCTCTGAAGAGGAGTGGAAAGTTAAGTTCAAAACCGCACTCGACATAAACGAACCTGAAATCAAACGCTACTACGACGAGCTAATATCTACTCGCAACCAAGTCAGAAATTTCGTCGCCCATGGCGCGTTTGGTAAAAAGCGCGAAGCGTTCCTTTTCCATTCCGACGTTGGCGCAGTACCAGTGCAATTGCCTCATCTTGAAGGCTATCACTCATACCGATTCCGCAACAGTCTTGGCTTCCCTCAGACGGAACGCGGTTCCTCTGACCATGAAACAATTACATTAATACAGGAATTCGTCCGCTACATTCGATCTGGATCGCTGGCTCCAGCCTGGATTTACCTTGACAGCGGGGAGGATCTGGTGCTCACCATGGCACAAAGCGGCGAGTACAGACTTGCCATGCAATCTGAAGAAGCTATGAAGGAATTCACAGAGTACTTTACGTACTTGTCTGACATGTATGCCAATATGGAATTCTGAACCTGTTCGGGTGGCGCAAAGCCTGCAGCCTAATCTCGTGCTTCGTACGGCCATCTACGAAGGCTTGGACCAACCATTGCCAACCGAGATCAACCACATACCTGTTGACCCGATTGACCTACGTTTCGGCCATCGTCAACCCTCGCAGTCGGCCCTTGCCCTACTTCCTGGTTACCGTGCCGTCGGGGGCGATGTTGCTGACGCCGGCGGTGCCGGTGAAGGCCACTGCGCGCTGGGAGGCTTCCACGGTCTCTCCGGGCTGCAGCAGCATCGCGGTACCGTTCTCCACGGCGCCGGCCATGCCGCCGTTGCCGTAGCTGCTGAACGGCTCCAGGCCGATGTTGTAGGTGCGGCCGTACCATGGGTAGCCGAAGCCGCCGCCGAAGGAGTGCCAATACCAGAGGAACCTGAAGACATCCTTTGGGTACCGGAAGCCGAACCCCACGCCGGTCTCCTTGTTCGTCACGGCGTACCACCCGTCGGGCATGTCCTTGACATAGGACATATCGTAGGAGCGGAAGCTCTTCGGGGGTATCTTGCTCAGGTCCCTCGGCGTGCCGTCCGCAAGCTGGGACATGGGCCAAGGGCCTTCGTAGCCGGCCTTCAGCTTGTTGTTGGGGTGCCAGCCCTCGCCCTCTTCGTTGATCACCCTGCCTCCCGGCAGGTCGATGACGCAGTGCTCGCTCAGGAAGGGCGCCCCCAAGGCGATGTGCTCGCCCCACACGCAGTGGACCGGCTCCTCGCCCTCGTTCGTCACCGCCGCCTCGATCTCGAGCGCCGAGGATCCGCTGCGCAGCGTCAGCTGCTTCTCGAAGTAGAACGGGGTGCGGGCCGCGCGGACCCAGAAGCGCATCGAGACCACCTCCTCTGTGTCCAACGTGATAGCGGCGTCCCAGGGGACGGTGTTGACCTCAGCGTGGAGGCCCATGTCCGCGCCCATGTAGTTCGTCGGGAAGCCGCCGCCCGGCATGACGGTCTGCCAGCCGCCCTCGTAGACGTCCAGCCAGGCGCCTTCGCCGGAGCCGGTTGTCGGCAGGCGCACCGACGGGTCGCGCACCCCCCAGGGGGAGCGCCACAGGAAATCGGTGTCCGTGGGCTTGTGGACGAACTGGTATATGTCCGCGCCCTTGTCTATGAGCACGACCACCCTCAGCGTCTCGTTCTCCATGACGGCCGTCTTAAGGCCCCGGTACATCCACGCGTCGGAGACGCGGCACCCGTGGGAGCGCTCTACCTGATAGTGAGTCATTCTGGCCTCCTCATCAAGCCGGCGTAAGAACTCTTCCAGACCTTTCTTTCAGGCCCCTCCCTTTTTAGGAAGAGAAAGAAGTTATATCTGAGGGACACCCTCAGACTCCCGGCAAAGGGGTTCCGCCCCTCTGCACACCCCCGTCTTTCGGCCGCCTGCTAAGCTCGCTCCGACCGTCCGTTAGCCCAGGTCCGGGTAGTGGAGCGGTATGCCGGTCGCACCGGCCTCGTAGCGGCTGATGTGCCAGCGCCCAAGGTTGGCGCTCAGAAGGATGTCGCGGCCGCGCCCGCAGAAGGCGACGTTGGTCGGGCAGGCTATGTCGGTCCCCTCCGGGTCCTCAGCCAGCACGTCAAGCTGGCCGGAAGCCCTGTAGCGGTAGATGCGGTCTGGCCGGTAGCAGGCGACGTAGAGGTTGCCGTCCGTGTCGAAGGCCAGGCCGTCGGGTACGGACCCGGGCAGCTCGACTACCGTACGCACCGCGCCCGCGGAGCCGTCGGACTCAATCCTGATCTCCGAGACGCGGGGAGGGTTCAGGCTCATAGCCACGAACAGGCTGTCGTTATCGGGGCTCAGGCATAGGCCGTTTGGGAACTGCTTCAGCGACGTGTCCCAAATCTCGGCGTCGCCTCCGGGCCGCACCTTGTATATCCTGCCGTTGTCGGCCTTCCAGTCGCCGGAGTCGCACACGTATAGGTTGCCCTCGGCGTCGAATGCGGGGTAGTTCGGCGTGATGAACGGCTCGTCGGGGGCGCCCGTCGCGTATGTGGAGACGACCCCGCCGGGCGTGATCTTCATTACCGCCTTGTTGCCGTTGTCGCAGGCGTAGAGGTTGTGCTTCGAGTCGAGGGCTATGCCGAGCACGAAGCCGCCCGTGTTCGCGAACTGGGAGATCTCCGCGCGCTCGACGTCAATCCGGTAGAGCTGTCCGGCCTCGCCACCCGCGTAGCAGTACCCGTCCGAGCCCCAGGCGATTCCCTCGGCGTGGTCGAGTCCCTGTACAAGAACGGAAACGTCTGTCTCGTTGTTCAGCAATGCCATGTCTGCTCCTCCCAGGGGGTTCCGCCGCCCTACTCCTCGAAGCGGCGCAGGACGAGGCAGGCGTTCTGGCCGCCGAAGCCGAAGCTGTTGGACAGTACTGTGTCGACCCGCTGGCGCCTCGACTTTCCAGGCACGTAGTCGAGGTCGCATTCCGGGTCGGGGTTTTCGTAGTTAATGGTCGGGTGGATCTCGTTGTTGATAATCGTGGAGACGGCCGCGGCGGCCTCCAAGCTGCCCGCTCCGCCCAGCGCATGGCCGATCATCGACTTGGTGGAGCTTATCGGCACCTTGTAGGCGCGCTCGCCAAACACCTTCTTCAGTGCCAGCGTCTCCACCTGGTCGTTCTTGGGGGTGGAGGTGCCGTGGGCGTTGATGTAGTCGATCTCGTGGATGTCCGTTCCGGCGTCTTCCAACGCCCAGCGGACGGCCCGCGCGGCACCGCTGCCGTCCTCGTCCGGCTGCACGGCGTGGAAGGCGTCCGATGAGACGCCCTGCCCGAGTACCTCTGCGAGTATCCGGGCCCCACGCCGACCGGCGTGCTCCAGACTCTCCAGCACCAGGAGCGCCGCCCCTTCCGCCGGAACGAAGCCATCGCGTTTGGCGTCGAAGGGCCTACTGGCCTTTCCCGGTTCGTCGTTTTGGCGCGTCAGGGCTTTGATCACGTTGAATCCGCCAAGGCCAAGCTGGCTTATGCCCGCCTCGCACCCACCGGCCAGGACCATATCGGCGGCCCCTCTGCGGATCACCTCGGTGCCCTCGCCTATGCCCTGGGTGCCGGCGGCGCAGGCGGTGATGATCGTCGAGGTGTAACCCTTGATACCGAAGATGCGGCTCACGTTGGCGGCGGCCATGTTGGGCAGGATCATCGGGATGAAGTACGGGCTCATCTTCATGCCGCCCCGCTTGAACAGTATTCGCGCGTTATCCTCCGTGGTGGGAAATCCGCCGTTGCCGTTTCCCATCACGACGCCGAAGCGCTCGCTATCGATTGCCGACAGATCGATGGCCGCGTCCTCTATGGCCAACGCGGCGGACGCCACGGCCAGTTGGGAGAAGCGGGCCATCCGGCGGGCCTCTTTCGCGGGTACGTACTGCCCCGCGTCGAAGCCCTTTACCTCCCCCGCGATACGGCAAGGGAACTCCGACGCATCGCATAGGGTAATAGGACCTACGCCCGAGCGGCCGTTCACCAGCGCGTCCCAGTACTCGTCCACGCTGTTGCCCAGCGGGCTCACTACGCCCATCCCGGTAACCACCACGCGACGCGTTCCGTCTCTCATCGAATCACACCGCCTTTGGTCGGATCCTTGGGAGGCTTCAGGGACGGGTACAGCTCCGGCTCGATCCCGCAGACCTTCTCCGTCATCTCCGCCGCCACCGAGAGCGAGCCAGTCCCCAGCACCATGTCCCCCCTGCGGGCCATCCGCACCGCCCGCTCGACGCCCTCGGCCGCAACCTCGTGCTCCCCAGCCACCCGGAGCCCCATCTCGCGGGCCGAGGCGGCCACTACGGACGCGGCCACCGAGCGCGGGTGCCTCGACCGGACCGCTACGACCACGGGCGACAGCCCCGCCAAGTGGGCCAGAACATCCCTCATGGCGTGTCCGCCCAGCGAACCTACTACAAGTATAACGCGGTCGAAGTCGAAGTGTGCGCGCACGGCCTGAGACAGCCTGCGGGCCGCGGCGGGATTGTGAGCACCGTCGACCACGAGGAGCGGGCCCGCGTCCGAGAGCACCTGCAGCCGCCCCGGCCACTCGGCCTGCTCGATGCCTTCCGCTATGCTCGACGGCGGCAGTGCGAAGCCACGCTCTATGAGGGTCTCGGCCACCGCTACGGCCGTCGCGGCGTTCTCGACCTGGTGCGCGCCCAGTAGCCGCGTGCGCAACTCGTACGACTCGTGGGCGCCATCAACCCGGAAGCGCGTGCCCGCGGCATCGGCCTCGATGGTCTGCCACGTGAGCGCGGAGGCGACTTCTTTGAGCGGCGCGGAACGCTCCGACGCTACCCGGCGCACGACCTCCGCCGCCTCCTCACGCTGCGGCGCCATGACGATGGGGGTGCCGCTCTTGATGATGCCTGCCTTTTCGGCGGCTATCAGCGGTAGCGTACTGCCGAGGGTCGCCACGTGGTCGAGGCTCACCGGCGTGATCACACTTACCTCCGGCTCCACCACGTTTGTGGAGTCGAGTCTGCCCCCCAGTCCGACCTCAACGACCTGGAAGTCGACGCCCCTCTCCCGGAAATGCTCGAAGGCCATGGCCGTCATCATTTCGAAGAAGCTCATCGGCCCGTGCTGCCCCTCCCTCTCCACCCAGAGGACGTGAGGCCATAGCCGGCGCAGCAGCGCCGCGAAGTCGGCGCGGCCGATGGGCTCCATCCCGATGCGTATGCGCTCGGTGACGCTGTGCAGGTGCGGCGAGGTGTACAGGCCGACCTTATGACCCGTGGCGCCCAGGATGGAGGTTACCATCGCCGCGGTGCTGCCCTTGCCGTCGGTCCCGGCGACGTGGACGGCCGGCGAGGCGAGGTGCGGGGAGCCCAGCCTGTCCAGAATTAGGCGCATCCTCTCGAGGTGAAAGCCGGAGTGGCCCGGCTGGTTCATGGAGCGCTCGAAGTCGGGCAGGCCCATGAGGAGCCGCAGGGCCTCCTCGTAGGCTAGGCGCTCCGAATCGTCGCTGTCAGCAGCTTCCACTGCGGCGTCGTACCCGGTGTGGCGTGACCTAGTCATGCACCCGCGCGTTCAGTGGTCCCGTATCCGCTTGGGCATTAGCCCCAGGTTGATCCTCAGAGCATCGCCGAACGTGACGTTTCGGAGGTAGTCGATGTTGCCACGCAGCGGCCTGGGCGCGAACCCGAAGGTCCTCTCCACCGAGTCCACTGCGGTCGTGTTGTCGAGCCCAAGCATCTTGAGTTGCTCACGCGTGACCGGCGGCCTCGGCATGAACGTCTCCATGACGGCCGCTGCCAGGCCCACAGCCGGCGGCGGCAGGTGGAGCTTGGCGACCTTCGCCCCGAGCGTCTCGGCGATCAGATCGATCATCTCATCGTAGGTGTAGTAGTCCGGCCCCCCAAGCTCCAGGGGCTCTCCTCCGAGCTCGTCCCTCTGGCACGCCTCCGCCAGGCACCTGGCCGCGTCGCCAGCGTGGATGGGCTGGAACCGCGCCTTGCCGTCTCCGGCGATGGGCACGAGGGGAGACAGCCTAACCTGGGCTGCCAGCACGTTCAACAGCTCGTCGCCCTCCCCAAACCCGGCGGAAAACCTGAGAATCACGGACTCCACTGTGCTCCGCGCTACATCCTGCTCGGCCATCCAGCGGGAGCTCAGGTACGGCAACGCCGCGTCGGAGGTGGCCCCGATGGTGCTGGCGAACACGAAGCGTCCGACTCCGGCGGCCTCCGCTGCCTCGAGCACGTTGCGCGTGCCTTCGTAGTTGACGCGCTGGAAGGTGAGCCGCCCGCTTTCGCGAATCACCGCGGCGAGATGGGCCACAGCGTCGACGCCCTCGCACGCGCGGACCAGCGAACCGGGGTCGAGCACGTCACCCTGGGCCGTCTCGGCGGTGTCCGGCAGCATGGCCCGGCGCTCCGGGTCCCGGACGAGCGCCCTGACAGAGTGGCCGTCATGAAGAAGCCGCCGCACTACCCGGCGGCCGATGAAGCCTGACGCGCCAGTGACCAGGACCTTCATGACCGGGTTCCTTTCGGCTGCGGGACCGTCCCAGTCCCCCGCGGTTGCTCTTATCCCCTGCGGGAGGGATGCGCGCCGTTGCGGTTGGCCTCGGTAGAGTCGGCAAGGCTCTCCCGCCAGCGTAGCCACTCCTCGCGGTGGACTTCCATGAAAACGAAGTCCATCCCGCTGCGCCGGACCGTCTTGACCTCCCGGAAGCCCGACTTCGCGAACGAGCGGCGGGCCCGGTCGTTCCAAGTCAGGGTATGCAGGTATATCCTCTCAAGGGGCGTCTCCGTGAAGATGTGGTCCAGCAGGGTGTTGACCGAGTCTGTGCCGTATCCCTTGCTCCAGTGCTCCCGGTCCCCGATCATTATCCCCAGCTCGGCCTGGCTCTTCCTGACGTCGATGTCGTAGCACATGCAGTTGCCGATGTGCTTGCCGTCGAGCGTGTCTATGGCAAGGCGCTTCGAGGTGGCGCTGGCGAAGATGATCTCCTCCCTGGAGTGGTTGAGGAAATCCTTGTAAGACATCCGTATGGGGCCGGTGGCGTCCAGGCGCGACAGATCTTCGTCGGTGCGCCAGGCGTAGTCATCGGGCGCGTCCTCCAGGCTCTTCTCCCTGAGGACCACCTTCTCGCCTCTGAGCTCGACTGCCCCGCCCTTAACGGGCGGAGGACCCCTTCGCAGCCAGGGAAAAGCTCTTTTCAACTATCCTCGCCTCGTTCTCGTAGGTCACCGCATTCAGGGCGTCTTGCGCAGCGAACCACCTTACTTCGTCGAACTCGTCGTCATGCAGGCTGACATCGCCGCCGACCGAGTTCATCAGGTAGTAGTAGACGGTCTTGTGGCAGCGCGCCCTGTCCGAGGGTCTGACGAACCAGTAGTCTATGGTTCCCAGGAAGGACTCGGTCTCCACGTCCAGCCCCGTCTCCTCCGTCACCTCCCGTAGCGCCGTCTCTTCGTGCGTCTCCCCGGGATCGGGAGTGCCTTTGGGGAGCGCCCAGAGCGCAAAGGAGCCGTCTACGGGACGCTCTTCTCCGGACCGGGACTCCCGCCCGCAGAGCACGATCTCAAGTCCGCGCCCATCTCGCCGGTAGACCACGCCGCCCGCCGAGACCAAGTTGACGACACTCCTGTCCTTTGGCATCAACCCCTTAGATTACCCCAGTCCGGCGCCGATTCTAATGTGAAGGCTGGCGAAGCGTCAAGAAGACGTACGGCGCGAGAGCAAACCCTGCCTACCTGCCTGGACAGCAAACCCTGCCTACCTGCCTGGACAAGAGATAGCCGATATCGCGCGGTCGGATGAACGCGCGATTGACACACTCCTTACCCATATGATATAAAGCCCTCGACTTGTGAGAGATTTTGCCGGTTACGAATCGATACGAAAATAGCAGACTCAGGAGGGACAGATTGATTAGGAAGTCCGGAATACTGTTGGCGGTCGCGGCAGCGGTCGCATTGGTAGCCGCCTTCGCGTGCACGCGAGAGGTGATCAAGGAGGTGAAGGTACCGCAGATCGTCACCGAGACGGTCGTGCAAGAGGTAGAGGTGGAGGTGGTGAAAGAGGTGGAAGTGGTGAAAGAGGTGGAAGTGGAGGTGGTGGTCGAGAAAGAGGTAGTGAGGGAGGTTGAGAAGGCGGTAGAGGTGATCGTCACAAAGGAAGTGGTGAGGGAGGTTGAGAAGCCGGTCATCGTCGAGAAAGAGGTCGTGAAAGAGGTCCAGAAGGTGGTGCAGGTCCCGGTGATGGCCGAGGATGCGATGAAGACCATCAACCATCGCGTCTCCAGCGCCGTCTCGAAGCTCTCCCCGTTCACAGGGGTCAGCGGCTACGTCGGACTAGTCAACAACATGATCATGTCTCGCCTCTGGCAGGTCGACCCCCACGAGCAGCGCTACATCCCCGACATCGTTGAGCGCTGGGCGATGGAACCCGACGGCAGCGCGGTGACCTTCTACATGAGGAAGAACGCGGTCTGGCACGACGGCGAGCCTGTCACCGCGGAGGACTTGGCGTTCACGTTCCACATGTTCATGGACCCCAGGTCCAAGAGCCGGCACGTCGGTAAGTTTGCCATGGTGAAGGGCTCAGACGCCTTTCAGGAAGGCACCGCCAGCTCCGTGTCCGGCATAACTGTCGTTGACGACCATACGCTCAGCGTGGAGATGGCGTTCCCCAGCAGCCAGTTCCTCGCGCAGTCGGGAGGGACCACTTCAGGCCTGGGTCTGTACCTGCTGCCTGAGCACCTCCTGAGCAGCATCCCCGTCGAGGACGTCGACGACCACGACTTCTTTATTGGCCTGAGCGGTAACATACCGATCGGCACAGGCCCTTGGAAGTTCGTCAAGCACGAGCCCGACCAGTTCCACGAACTGGCGGCAAACGAGGACTACCACTTCGGCGCGCCGAAGATCGACAGGGTGTTCATCCACTGGATCAGGTCCGCGGACGCGGCGCAGATCGCCATGCAGAAGGGCGAGGTAGACACCAGCAGGCGCGGCGGCTTCCCGCCCGAGGTCAACGAGTCTTTCCTCGCTGACGCACGATTCCTGGTTGCGGCCACCGGCCGGCGCAACAACGGCGGCGGATACTCGTTCAACTTCCGCACCGACTGGATCCGCGACTCGCGCATCCACCAGGCGCACATTTGGGCGCTCAACCGCAAGCTGCTCGTAGACACCTTCGAGGGCGGCCTCGGTTACATCCACAACACCAACCTCTTCGTCCCCTCGGGCGTCGAGACCCCCGAGATGATGGCCCGCTACACCCACGAGGGAGATACCTCAAAGGCGCGGCAGCTCCTGGAGGAAGCCGGCTGGGACTTCGACCGTGAGATCACCGAGAAGGCTCCAGGCTACACCGGCCAGGCCCTGGTGCAGTTCGCCGCCGAGCAGCAGATGCTCGCGGACGCCGGTCTCAAGGTCAACTACGAGACCATGGAGACCCCAGTTTGGGCGGCCGTCTACTACGAGAACTACAACTACGACTCCGTCCGCGTAGGCGGCTGGGCAGGCGCGATAGACGCCATGGACTACTACTTCCACAGCCAGAACACCGACGCCATGGGCTATGCCAGCCCCGAGCTGGACGCCCTCCTGGACGCAGTGCCCCGGGCGCTGACGACCGACGAGCTGGTGGACATCGGCATCAAGATGAACGAATTGTTCATCGAGGACCTGCCTATCGTCGTCATCTCCTCGCCGCTGCGGATCTTCACCTACGGCGCACACGTCTGGATACCCGGATTCGGCAGGCGTCCTCAGCCCAACCAGCTCTCGGACGTACTGTTCACCCCCGAATTCCACGGGCAGGACGACTCCTGGAACTACCTGATCCACCAGACGGACATCGTGCCGTTTGGCGGCATCCACCCGCTCAACGAGGACGGGCCGATCGCCAAGCAGATCCAGATCCAGATGATGATGGGTCCGTAAGGCAAACCGCATAGCAAGTAGAGAGGGGGCCAAGTGATTGGCCCCCTCTCTGTTTTCACCGCTGCACCCCCACGTAGACCTAACACCGCCCGTCCAACCCGCACCCTCACAGGGTCAGGCCCTATAGCCAAGGCCCCTGATTACTCAGGCGATGTTTTGGACCAGTTGGCAGCTGAGCAGCAGATGTTGGCGGACG
This sequence comes from Dehalococcoidia bacterium, assembly GCA_965262055.1. Classification (GTDB taxonomy): domain Bacteria; phylum Chloroflexota; class Dehalococcoidia; order Lucifugimonadales. The sequence continues at coordinate 2,095,954 of CBDHEI010000002.1, read as the reverse complement.
CCGGTCTGAGGGTCAAGCATGAGACTATGGAGACTCCAGTCTGGGCGGCCGCCTACTACGAGAACCACAACTACGGCCCTGGTCCGAGGCGACAGTTGGGGCGGCACCGTTACAAACCCGGCCTACTACCTCCACAGCAACCAGTTCGACTCGAGGGGCTACGCCAGCCCCGAGCTCGACGCCCTCCTGGATGGGGTGCCACGGGCTCTGACGTACGAGGAGCTCGTGGAGCTAGGCATCGCGATCAACGAGATGTTCATCGAGGACCTACCCATCGTCGTCGTCTCGTCTCCGCTGCGCCTCCACACCTACGGCGCCCACGTCTGGGTACCCGGCTTCGGCAGGCGCCCGCAGCCCAACGAGCTCAAGGACATCATGTTCACCCCCGAGTTTCACGGAGAGGAAAACTCCTGGAGCTACCTTGCCCACTAGATAGACGTGGTGTACTTTGGCGCGAAGCACCCTCTCAACGAGGACGGACCGATCGCCAAGCAGATAGCGGTTCAGCTGGGCCAGTAGGGGAGACGACTAGCAGATAGAGGGAGAAGGGCCAGCGTGATGGCCCGCTCTGTCAGTTCTGTCTCTGGAAGCGGGGCTGCTTGGCGGGTACCCCGCGCTCCATCCGGATGGTGCTGCCCTCCAGGGGCAGGGTGACGCGGGCGCCGCCCCTCAGGTGCGACTCGATCACGGCGAAGATCAGCTCGGTGCTGGCGCGGGCCACCCTCACGCCGCAGCGCGTCGGCTCGCCTGTGTCCAGGGAGTGGACCAGGTCCTCGACCAGCGTGAGCGTCGGGCTCTTCCACTCGTACTCGGGGAACTTTCCCGTGACCAGCGAACCCCGGCCCCTATGGTCGGGCTCGCCGGGCTCCCGGAGCTGCCACTCCTCGCCGTTCGACAGCGCGGTCACCACACCATCCTCGCAGACGGCCTCCCACTCCGACCGGCGGCCCCCGGAATTCAGGGCATAGGCGGTCACTCCGTTCTCGAACTCGATGATGCCCTCGCCGACCGGGTCTATCGATATCGTTCCGTTGCCGATCGCGTGGTCGGCGTCCCTCAGCAGCCCCTGCACCCACACCGCGGGATGGTCGCCGTTGAGGCGCATGATCAGGTCGAAGGAGTGGCTCGCGCCGTTGAAGAGCGTGCCCGTACTGTAGATGGTCAGCGACTTCAGCTTACCCAGCCTTCCACTGTCGATGACCTCCTTCATCAGGTCGAAGCCTCTGTCCCACCGCCGGTTAGTACCCAGGTTGAAGAACACGCCGTTGCTCTCGCACGCCTCCACCATCGCGTCGGCGTCGGCCATGGAGGACGCCATCGCCTTCTCCGCGTATATGGCCCTGGCACCGCTGTTGGCCATGTGGCAGACGATCTCCGCGCGGGGCTCCGGCTGCGTGGCTACGCTGACTATGTCCGGCTGCTCCCGCTCCATCATCTCCCTGTAGTCGGTGTACTGGCGCTCTAAGGGAACGCGATAGCGCTCGCCGACCCTAGCCATGACGTCGGTCCTGAGATCGGAACACGCCACCAGCTCCGTCCGGTCACATGCCTCATATCCCGCCGCGTGGGAGTAGGGATACCTGTCGGCGGACACCTCGTTGTCGATGAACGCGCCCATCCTGCTGCATCCGATCAGAGCCGCCCTGTAAGTCTTCATAGCTCCTCCCTTTCATCTAGTCTTGAGTTGTTGCACCGGTAAGACATCAGGCAGTGGCCCTCTCAGGCCACCCTGGCCACGTTAAAGGACTCGTCGACGAACCACAGACCCCGGTACCTTTTCAGGACCTGTGAGGTCACATCTATGTAGTCGCCCCGGCTCATCGCTTGGGTGAGCCGTTCGTCCTCTATCTGGGCGACATAGGTTGCGGCATTCCAAGCTGCCAGCAACGTCGAGGTGCTGATGTTCGTTTCGAGTTCAGAAGGCGGCAACCGCAAATCATAGCGGAACTGTGCCCGGGAATCGGGATAGCTCAGATACCGCAGCTCTGTATGGCTGTCTCTCAGATGTGAGCTCAGTTCTCTAAGAAGTTCCTGACGAGGCGTGAGAAAGGGGTCCTCGCCAGGCCAAACTCCACGAATTATCTCCATCCCCGGGTCCTTGCCGGTGGACTGAATGACGACCATACAACCCCCGGGAGCCAGGGAGCGCGCCAAGGGAGCAAGTACGTTCCTGACTTTTACCTTCGCTGTCAGCCTCGCCCTAAAGGGTTGGGCTGCGATTACAAGGTCGTATTCGTGGTGCGGGCCCCCTTTCTGAGGGATGACCGGCGCCAACGGCCATTCGTGGTCTTTGCGATATATCACTAGCACCGAGGGAGTCACGTAGAGGGGATTGCCGGTGTGCTCACTCGGGGTTGTCTTCCACCAGTCCTGAACATGTTGCTCGAGGTCGCTAATCTGTTCATCGAATTCGAAAGCCGTGCTGCCTTCAAGCGGCGCCTCCAGCCAGTTGAGGCGTGCCTGCATCGCACTCGATCTGGGACGGAGCCAAGGGGCCTCGGAGTAGAGCATATTGGTCAGCACCAGGACGGTGAGCGGATGTTCATAGAACCTGTCGGCCATCTTCTCCAAGCTGATACGGATGTCCTCTTGGCTAATCTCCTTCCCAACGATGAGAAAGGGGACCGTAGGGTGTTGGCGGTGGAGGCTTCTCATTACACGTGTGAGAACGGTCCCATCGCCCATACCTGCGTCAAAGACGCGTAAAGCTGGTGGCACTGGTTGGAGACCCCTGATGTCCATGGCGACGCGCTCGGAGATTGCCTGTTTCTCACTGCAGGTGCTCACAAAGAGGAGGTATTTCTCGCGGTTGTCGTAGAACCGGAAATGGCGTTCGTAGCTATCAGACATTCTGGTTTCCTGCTATGCCACTATCACGGTCGCCCCGAGCAACATTACGCCCCCGCGCCGCGGCCTTGCAAGTGGAAGCAACTGCTGAATGGTTACCTTTGGTTCTTCCTCCTCCGGGGAGATACAGAGGGGGTGTCAGCAGTTACTTGAAAGCTCGTCGAAGGGCGTTTCCGGTTACACTACGAACTTCAAAGACGGGACACTAGCTGAGATCCAAGTCGGCGCCGTCGTCCACTCAGCAGAGAGCGTATGCTTGCCGAGAGCTCCGCGTTGGTCGGGGCCAACCGCCCCAGGGGGTCACGGAAGCCCGCAGCCAATTCTGCGAGCAGGTCGAGGTGCTCCGTCGAAGCTAGCTCGATTTCCGGCCCGCCGTTCACCGGACGCTTTTCCTATCCTGGCGTTTCGTAGGCCAGGTCCCAGTCGCCCAGCACGGACAGGGGCGCCCGGGGCGCGCTCAGGTCCGGCTGGCCTGCGCGCAGCCAGGACTGGACCTCCTCGCGGTGGCCCAGGCGCATCAGGCCGTTCCAGTTGTTGGAATTGTCGGACCGGGCCTGGTGCACGTCCGAGTCCCAGAAGAAGAAGTTGTCGACCCCCACGTCGTAGAGCGGCCCAACACGCTGCCTATACTCCTCCGAGCTGAGGTGGCGCGGCATCAGGTTGATCGCAAGCTCGCAGTCCGTGCCTTTCGTCAGCGCAACGAAGTGCTCTGCGGCGCTCGGGTCCGTCCAGCCATGGCGCATGCTGTCCAGGTTCGGCACCGATGTATAGGGAACTATCGTGTCCACGAGTCCCTCGTCCACCCAGGCCTTGAGATCCATGGCGTTGTAGAGATTCTCCTGCTCGGTGCTCATGACGACGGCAGTTATCCGGATGGGCCTCCTGCCCTGCCTTTGTGCCTCGTCGTCCATCGCCTCTCGCACCTCGCGGTGGAATTGGGTCAGGACGCCGGCCCGGTACGAGAGCCACCGCGGGTCGTCGTCCGCGAGGCTGCGCGGGTCCTCACCGTACTCGCGCTGGAAGCCCTCCACCACGGGGTCGTCGTACTCGACGAGGGGCGGGCGCCGGTTGTAGAGCAGGCACACGCCGTCCACGTCATACCCGGCCATCTCCCGCAGCAGCCTTACCACGAACCTGCGCACACCTTCGTAGGCGTACGAGAGCCTGGGCGTCACGTTGCCGTCGCGGTCCTTCGCGCTCCACTCCGGGTGGTGGTCGTAGAAGGAGGAGCCGTAGTCGAAGTGGTCGTGGTTCGGCGGGAAGTGGAAGCCGGCCACGCGGTAGCTGGCGTGGAACTCGATGCCCACCCGGTGGGCGTGCTCCAAGGCCATCTGGAAGGGGTCTATGCCCTGCTCCTGGAGCGAGCGCCAGCTCTCGGCGCCCCAGCGGTAGTGGATTCCAACGTAGTCCTCCAGCCCGTAGTAGGAGGGTATCCTGCCGATCTTCGTGAAGTAGTGCATAAGGTCGCCCATGCCGGACTCCCAGTAGACGCGGGCGATGTCGCTGTCGCGGTACGGCTCTACGTGCCTGCGTATCTCCTCGGCGGTGGTGGGGCGGGGCTGCACGTGGACGCCGTGGGAGTCGTTGTGCACGAAGAGCCGCTTCGTCTCGGTACGCTCCCGGTCTGCCAGCACTTCAGCGACCTCGGCGTCAGTGAGGGGCACCAGCTTGACGTAGGCTATCCGGCTCTCCTGGCAGCCGTAGGAGCCAGGGCCTTCGCCTGGCGCCGAGCGCCACTGCTCCTGCCCGATCACCAGGTCCTCGTTCGTCAGGTCCGCCGCGCGCCAGTAGAGCTCGTGGATGCCCGGGTCGTGCACCTCCTTCATCTTGCCGCCAAGGCCGCCGGAAGGCGCCGGGACCTCCGGCAGGGTGAGGATGTGGAAGGTCTCGTCGCTGGAGAGGCGCACCATCATCCCGACCCTGTGCCGCCGCGCCCCGTAGACGCCGATCGACACAGCGTGCCAGCCCGACGCCTTCAGCGGGTACGTAACGTCGGGGGCCGCTGTCTCCGGGCCTGCCATCAGCATGACGCCCGACATGCCGTTCTGGGCGGCGTAGCTCATCTTCCTCCACCGCCTGTGCTTGGGCGTCTCCGAGATAGCGTCAGCCGGCCCGCTGCTATCCATGTCGGTCCGGTAGATGGGCTCGCACGAGAGCCCTCGGTCGGCGATCCGGTCTGTAGCGGTCATTTCACGTCCTCCCGATTAAGTATGTCTGGTCTGTGACTAGCAGGCCGCGTAAGAGAACTCTTCCTGACCTTATCTGAGGGGACACCCTCAGACTCCCGGCAAAGGGGCTACGCCCCTCCGCACACCCCGTATTCGCGCGTCCTGCCCTGCTAGCCGGGGGTATCATATGAGACGTCCCAGTCTCCGATGCGCGTCAGCTTCAGCGCCTTGGTGGCAAGACTAGGCCTGCCTCCGGCAACCCATGCCTCGACCTCGTCCCTGTGACCCAGCCGCCTCAGCGCGTTCCACGAGCCCTCGCTGCTGAACCGCGCCTGCAGCATGTCGGCGTCCCAGAAGAAGAGATTCTCGACACCGGCCTCGTACAGCGAGGCTGCCAGGGTCCGGTACTGCTCCGCCGTCAGGTCTCTTGGCATCAGGTTCAGGGCGAGCCCGCACTTCGTTCCCCTGGTCAGCGACACGAAGTACTCGGCGTCCGACGCGTCTGCCCACCCGGTCACCGTGCTGTTCAGGTTCGGCTCGGATGTATACGGAATCAGGGTATCCACAAGCCCCTCGTCGATCCACGCCTTCAGGTCCAAAGCGTTGTAGAGGTTGGACGCCTCGGTGTCGAGCACGACCGCCGAGACGGCGATGTCCCTGCCCTGCTCCGCAGCCGCGCCGTCAACTAGCTCGCGCACCTCGCGCATGAACTCCGTGAGCACCCGCGCCCTGTACCTCAGCCACACCGGGTCGGCGTCGTCGAGCTGGCGCGGGTCCTTGCCGTACTCCCGCATGAAGCCGTCCACCACGGGCTGCTCGTACTCGACCAGCGGCGGACGCCGGTTGTACAGCAGGCAGAGCCCGTCCGCGCTGTACTCCAGTATCTCGCTAAGCACGGCGAGGACGTACCGGCGTACTCCGGGGTAGGAGTACGCCATCCTGGGCGTCGTATTGCCCTCCCTGTCAGCGCCGCGCCACTCCGGGTGCTGCTTGTAGAAGCTGGCGCCGTAGTTGGCCTGGTCGATAGGCGGAGGGTAGTGGAACCCGGCCACGCGATAACAGGCGTGGAACTCCAGGCCCATCTCGCGGGTGTGGTCCATCGCCACTCGCACCGCGTCTATGCCCTTGTCCCTCAGCACCCTCCTCGCCTCCGCGTGAAGCCGGTCACCCACCCTGGGGAAGTCGTTCAGGCCGTCGAAGGCCGGGTCGCGCCCAATCCGGGAGGGATACTTGGGCAGGTCGCCGCCGCCTACCTCAAAGTAGACGCGCGAAATGTCACTGTCGCGGTTCGGCTCCAGGTGCCGCCTGATGTCGCCCTCGGTCGTGGGGCGGCACCCATAGAAGAAGGAGAACATGTCGTTGTGAACGAAGACCCCCTTCGTGTCGCTTCGACGGCGGTCGGCTTGCACGGCCTCGACCTCGGCGTCGGACAGCGGCACCACCTTGACGTAGGCCACCCTGGCGGTATGCGATGCGAAGCTGCCGGGCCCGTCGCCGGCCGCCACCCGCCAGCCGAGCTGCCCGAGAACGATGTCCTGTCCGGTCAGGTCGGCGACCTTCCAGTACATGTCCCGCAGCACCTCGTCCTCCTCCTCGCCCTGGCGTAGCCACTCTTCGGGCAGCGACAACGGGCTGAAGGTCCGCTCGCCCGTCAACCGCGCCAGGACGAGGGTCTTCGTCCTCAGGTGGACGCCCCGCGAGCCTTCGCCGGCCCAGACCACGCCGCCGTAGGAGCCTACTGATATGGCGTGCCAGCCGGACACCGGGAGCCGGTAGGTCACGGGCGCCGCGGCGGTCTCCGGGCCGGCCAGCAGCATCGTGCCCGATATGCCCTCGGCCTCGTAGGCGAGCGTCCGCCACCGGCCGAGGCCGGGGTACGGCGACACCGCGGACGACGGCTCGCACCTGTCCATGTCGGTGAAGTAGACCGGCTCCGCTTCGAAGGCGCGGTCGTCTATGTAGTCTTCTGGCATTGGTTCGATTCTCCCATCGCGTTCAACTCCTCCAGTGCCTCGACCAGCTCTGCGGCGTCCTCGATCCTCTGCCGCACGTCGTCCTCGGAGAGTTCGTCGCGGTAAAAGTTGGTGTGAAGGCGATAGACCGAATCGTACAGCCTCCGCCTGTGGACGCGGTGTTCAGGCTCCCTCTTGATCAACTCCATGATCACGGTCTCCAGTCCCCCGTGCGATTTCACCTCCCGCCCCCGCTGGCGGACGATGGCGTGCACGCAGTGGGCAACCGCGCCCCACGCCTTCTCGGAGGCCTGCAGGGAGTCGCCACTCTCAAGCTCGGCCTCCGCGTGCTCGAGGAACTGCGCGCTGATCTCCCGATGACGCTCCGGAGTCAGCATGACGTACCCTCGTAGGCGCCGGGGGTCGTGTAGCTGACGCCGTACTTCTCCCCGTCGTAAGTCCTGGCCACCGTGTACTCGACGAGCGAAAACTGTTCCTCCACCACCAAGAAACGGACGGTCGTCTCGACGCCGTAGACATCGAGAAGCTCAAGGGGGTCTCCCACCTCGAAGGGGGTACAGGGATACCAGGCCTGCCCGTTGACGGCGATGTTGTCGGTGTAGAGGCAGTGGCGACCGTCGGCCTCCCTGTGCGGGCGAAGGCGCCCCTCGATACCGGGGATATATCCCGTGCTCCGCGTGAAGTGGTATGCAGACGCTTCAGGCCCTCTCGGCGTGAAGATCAGCGCCTGCCTGTCGTCGGGAGAAGGCAGGATGTCCAGTGTGACTGTCTGCGCCTCCCCCGGCGTGACGTCGGCGTGGAACGGCAGGCAGCCGTCGGCGGCCGCCAGCACCGTCATCTGCACATCGGTGCGGTACAACTTCAAGCTGACTACGCCGCCGCGGGTTTGGCCCGTCAGGTATCTTCCGTCGGGGTAGGCCGCCAGCAGGTCGCCGCTCGCCGGCTCTCCGTCCGGCGTGGTGAGTTGGAAGGTCACTTCCTGCACGGCCGTTTTCACCCCCTCGCCGTCGCGTCTTAGGATGTGCTTGTAGGCACACTTCCTCAATGGTAGCTTAGCAGGCTCTACTTCGCCGTGTCCGAAAGATGCGCGAAGCCTAAATAATCACGCATCTATTGACACCAACAGCAGCATCGTGCCCGAAAGCCCCTCGGCCTCGTAGGCGAGCGTCCGCCACCGGCCGAGGCCGGGGTACGGCGACACCGCGGAGGACGGCTCGCACCTGTCCATGTCGGTGAAGTAGACCGGCTCCGCTTCGAAGGCGCGGTCGTCTATGTAGTCCATGGCCATCGCAGGCCTCCTCACCGGCGGGCTATCCGGGCGCAATCGCTCCCATGTGCCAGCCGCCTACTGTTCGCAGCGGGGTCAGCGGCGCGCCCAGGTCCGACTCCCCAGACGCCCGCCATCCCTCGATCTCCTCCCGATGACCCAGCCGCCGCAGCGCGTTCCACATCGGCTTGTAGTTGGAGCGGCCCTCGCAGTCCCAGAAGAACAGCCGCTCGACGCCAGCGCCGTACAGCATCGACGCGTTGCGCCGGAACTCCTCCGGGCTCATCTGCCTCGGCATTATGTTCGCGGCCATCACGACCGGCGAGCCCTCGACGGCCTTCACGAACGGCGCGATCTGGTCGGCGGTCGCCCAGGTGTCGGTCGCGACCGGCATCGCCAGCGGCGCGGGGCTGTACGGTATCAGCGTGTCGATCAGCCCCTCCTTCACCCACGCCGGTATGTCCATGGCGAAGTAGAGGTTGTCCTCCTCCTTGCCCAGCACGCACGCCCCCACGTCGACGCGCTTGCCACGCTCTCGGCCCACCGCCTCCATCTCGCTGCGCACCCGGCGCATGAATCCAGTTACCACACCGGCCTTGTACCGCAGCCAGCGCTCGTCGCGCTCGTCCAGATCTAGCGGGTCCTTGCCGTACTCCGCCCTGAACCCAGCCAGCACCGGCTCCTCGTGGTCCACGTACGGGGGCCGCCGGTTGTAGAGCAGGCATACTCCCTCCACGTCGTACTTGGTGGCCACCTCCCGCAGCACGGCCAACGCGAAGTCCTGCACCTCGGTGTACGCGTAGGACATGCGCGGCACGTTCCGCCCCTCGCGGTCGATGCAGTGCCACTCGGGGTGGCTCTCGTAGAAGCCGTCCTTCCACATGTATTCGAGGAGCGGCGGCGGGTACGTCCAGCCGGCCAACCGATACGACGCGTGGAACTCCATGCCCATGTCGTGTGTGTGGTCCAGCGCAGCCTGGAACGGGTCCACCCCGTCGTCCCAGAAACGCTTCGAGCCCTCGTCCCGCTGCCGGTCGAAGGCCCGCGAGTAGTCTGGCACACCCAGCTCGTCCACACTCCGGGCCACGTCCGTCGGGTAGTGGAGCAGGTCGCCGCTGCCCATCTCCCAGTACATGCGCGAAAAGTCGGTGTTGCGGTACGGCTCGATGACGGTCTTGATGCCGTCCACCGTGCCCTTGCTCATCGCCCAGTCGGTGTCCGAGTGCGCGAAGAGCCGCCGGCCCGAAGGTCCGCCGGAGGCGCGCCGCACCTCGTCGTCGCTCAAGGGCACGAGCTTGATGTACGCGATGCGCGCGGCGCCGCACTCGGCCGCCGCGCCGGCGCTCCCGGGGACGCGGCTCTCCCGGAACTGCCTGAAGTGTATCTGCTGCCCGGTCAGGTCGGCGGTCTTCCAGAATATCTCCTCGAGCCTCTGGCGCGCGAGATGCCCGTCGGGCTCCCAGGTCGCCTCGACGTAGGCATCGTCGCCGCTCAGCTTGACCAGCAGCCGGGACTGCCGGCTCTGTCCCCTGTCTGTCGGGTGTATGCCAATGGACACGGCGTGCCAGCCCGTCACGTCCAGCGGGTACGCTATGTCCGGCGCCTCGGTCTCCGGCCCCGCCATCAGCAGCACGCCGTCGAACCCCTCGGTCTCGTAGTCGAAAGCCCGCCACTTACCCCGGGCGGACTCTCGCCCGATGGAGCCCGAAGGCGTGCACCGGTCCATGTCGGTTAGATAGACCGGCTCGCTGCCAAAGCCCCGATCGCCGAAGAAGTCTTGCTCTGCCATGAAACCAAACCTCCTAATGTCCCGTTCGCCCTGAGCCTGTCGAAAGCCCACGCCCCAAGGCTCTTACCCGGGGGCAATAGCCCCCATGTGCCAACCGCCCAGGGTTCGCAGCCGCGTCAGCGGAGCGCCCAGGTCCGGCTCGCCGGACGCCCTCCACCCCTCGAACTCCTCCACGTGACCCAGACGCCGCAGCGCGTTCCACGACGGCTTGTAGTTGCAGCGCCCGTTGCAGTCCCAGAAGAACAGCCGCTCAACCCCGGCGCCGTACAGCATCGACGCGTTGCGCCGGAACTCCTCCGGGCTCATCTGCCTAGGCATGACGTTCGCCGCCATCTCGACCTGCGAGCCCTCGACCACCCTGACGAACGGCTCTATCTGGTCGGCGGTGGCCCACGTGTCCGTTGCAACGGGCATCGCCAGGGGGGCGGGGCTGTATGGGATCAGCGTGTCGATCAGCCCCTCCTTCACCCATGCGGCCACGTCCACGGCGAAGTAGAGGTTGTTCTCCTCCTTCCCGAGCACGCACACCGCCACGGCCACCTTCTTGCCCCGCCTGCGGCCTGCTTCCTCCATTTCCGAGCGCACCCGGCGCATGAACGCCGTGATGATTCCGGCCTTGTACATCAGCCAGCGCTCGTCGCGCTCATCCAGGTCGCGCGGGTCCTTGCCGTACTTCGCTTTGAACCCCTCTATCACCGGCTCTTCGTGGTCGATGTACGGGGGGCGCCGGTTGTAGAGCAGGCAGATGCCCTCCACGTCGTAGGTGGACACGACCTCGTGGAGGAAGGAGATGGCATAGTCCTGGACCTCCTTGTACACGTACGACATGCGCGGCACGTTCCTGCCCTCGCGGTCGATGCAGTGCCACTCCGGGTGGCTCTCGTAGAAGCCGCCCACCCACTGGTAGTCGAGCAGCGGGGGCGGGTACGTCCAGCCCGCCAGCCGGTACGACGCGTGAAACTCCATGCCGAGGTCGTGGGTGTGGTCCAGCGCCACCTGGAACGGGTCCACCCCGCCCGCCCTCAGCTCCCGCCAGCTCTCGTGTCGCAGCCTGTCGCCAAGGCGCTGGAAGTCGTCCTGCGCCTCGGAGTCGGACCAGGTGTGAGCGATCCTGCTCGGGTAGTGGGCTATGTCTCCGCTGCCCATCTCCCAGTACATGCGCGAGAAATCTGTGTCCCGGTACGGCTCGACCTGGCGGCGTATCTCCTCCGCCGTGGTAGGACGGAGGGAGTTGTGGAAGCTGAAGGAATCGTTGTGAGCGTAGAGCCTCTTGTTGGTCCGGTCGGCCCGGTCCGCCTGCAGCGCAGCCACCTCGGCTTCACTGAGGGGCACAAGCTTTATGAATGCGATTCTGACCGCGGAGCACTCGATGGCGCCGGGCGCGTCTCCCGGCATGACGCGGCGTGAGTACTGCCTGAAGACTATCTGCTGGCCGGACAGGTCGGCTGCCTTCCAGAACACCTCCTCGAGGCGCTGGCGAGAGAGATGGTGGCCGTTGCCATGCCAGAAGATGTCGGCAAAGGTGTCGTCGCCGGTCAGGCGCGCCAGCAGGTGCGGCCGCTCCGTCTGCTCGCCGTCAGTGGGATGAAGCCCGATAGAGACCGCGTGCCAGCCGCTCACGTCGAGCGGGTACGTTATCTCAGCCGCCTCGGTCTCGGGCCCAGCCACGAGCAGGGAGCCAGCGAACCCCTCCGTCTCGTAGTCGTACACGCTCCAGTGGCCCCGGCGCGACGGCGGCGCCAGCGCCTCTGCCGGCGTGCACCGGTCAAGGTCGGAAAGATAGACTGGATCGGCGCTGTAGCCCCGGTCGCCGAAGAAGTCCTGCCCTACGAAGCCGCTCTGTCCCATGGAGCTTCACCTCCCGCCTGCAGGTCGTAGGGGCGGGTTTGAAACCCGCCCGGTATGCCGCTAGTCCGAATCGAGTGGTGGGTCTAGGTTACGTGGCCAGGGCTACTCCTAACCCGGCGTGGCGTACCTGTAGTCCCAGCCGCCCAACTGCTTTAGCTCTATCCTTGTGGGCCCGTGCGATGGTCGGCCCTCCGCGCTCCAGGCCTCTATCTCGTCCCTGTGGCCCAGCCGCCGCATGGCGTCATACGAGTACGTGAAGTTCGCGCGATTCGGCGCGCAGTCCCAGAACAAGAAGTTCTCCACGCCCACCGAGTAGAGGCCCGCAATCCGGCTGCGGTAGTCGTCGGCGCTCATCTGGCGCGGCATGATGTTGGGAGCCAGCTTGCAGCCGGTCCCCCTGGTCAACTCCACGAAGTACCGCACCGACTCCGGGTCGGACCAAGACTCGGCAGCGCTGTCGAGCATCCGCTCCGACGTGTAGGGGATGATCGTGTCCACCAGCCCCTCGTCTATCCAGGCCTTCAGGTCCATGCCGTAGAGCATGTTCTCGCGCTCGTCGCGCATCGTTACGGCCGAGACCTGGATACGCCTGCCCAGCTTTCGCTCCTCGGCCACGTCGTCCATCGCCTGCCGCACCTCCCGGTGGAACTGCGTAAGCGCCCCCGCCTTGTGGGCGAGCCACCGCGGGTCCTCGTCGTCGAGCTGCCGCGGGTCCTCCCCGTACTTCGCCTGGAAGCTCTCGACCAGCGGAGGGTCGTACTCCACCACCGGCGGCCTCCGGTTGTACAGCAGGCAGACGCCCTCCACGTCGTACCCGGCCATCTCCTCCAGGAGCGAGATGACGTAGCGCCTCAGCTCCGGGTAGGCGTACGACAGCCGGGGCGCGCGGCGCCCCATCTTGTCGGTGCTCCTGAGCCGCTGGTTGTACTTGTAGAAGGTGGGTCCCTGGCTGTTGTAGTCGAGCGGCGGCGGGTAGTGGAAACCGGCGACACGGTAGGATGCGTGGAGCTCCATTCCCAGGTCGTGCGCGTGGGACAGCGCCGCCTCGAAGGGGTCTATGCCGTCCCTGATCATCGACCTCCAGCTCTCGGCGTGCATCCGGTCGCCCCTGCGCCCGAAGTCGCCCTGGTCGTCGTAGGTGCCCAGCCTGCCCAGCTTGCTGAAGTACTTGAGGATGTCGCCGGAGCCTGTCTCCCAGTAGATGCGGGAAAAGTCGGTGCCCCTGAAGCACTCCAGCTCGCGCCGCATCACCTCCGCCGTCGTCGGGCGGTGGCTGAAGTGAGGGCCGTGGGCGTCGTTATGCGCGAACAGCCGTCCAGTGTCGGTCCGGGCCGCGTCCGCCTGCGCGGCTGCCGCCTCCGCGTCCGTCAAGGGGGTGATCTTCACATACGCCACGCGGCTCGTGATCGACGTGAGCGCGCCTTGCCCTTCGCCCGGCGCGACACGCCACTGCATCTGGCCCAGCACGAGGTCCCTGCCGGTCAGGTCGACGACACGCCAGAACATCTCCCTGATCTCGTGCGCCCTGTACGCGGGCGTGCTCTCATTGCCGGGGGGCTGTTCGGACTCCAGCGGACGCTGATCAAGTACGGAGAAGGTGTCGTCGCCGCTCAGCCTCACCAGCGCGCCGGTACGTTGCCTCTGGTCCGCGAACAGCCCCACCGAGACGGCGTGCCACCCTGCGGCGTTCAACGGGAGCGTGACCTCCGGCGCCGCCGTCTCCGGCCCCGCCATCAGCATCACGCCGGAGAACCCCTCAGCCCCGTACTCCATGGTGCGCCAACGCCTGGGCATCGCGTCCCGCGACAGGTGGCCGACCGGCCGACACCCACTGAGGTCGCTCAGGTATACGGGCCGTCCAGAGAATCCGTTGTCCCGCAGAAAGTTGTTCGAAGACACGTCTGCTCCCTAGCCCGGAGTCTGGTAGTGCATGTCCCAGTCGCCAAGCCTGCGCACCGGCGTGCCGGCCGTGGGCAGGTCGGGCTCGCCGTCCCCGCTCCAGGCCAGGACGTCGTCCTTGTGACCCAAGCGCCGTAGCGAGTCGTACGACCGGGAGAAATTGGCGCGCCCGACGTCGCCGTCCCAGAAGAAGAGCTGCTCGCCGCCCGCCTCGTACACGAGCGCCGCCATGCGCCGGAAGTCCTCCGCGCTCTGCTGGCGAGGCATGATGTTGAGCGCCAGCTCGCAGTCCGTGCCTCTGGTCATGGAGACCCAGTTCTCCACGTCCCCGGGATCCGTCCACGACGGGGACATGCTGTCGAGCCTCGGCTTCGACGTGTAAGGGGCCAGGGTGTCGATCAGCCCCTCCGAGACCCAAGCCCTCAGGTCGAGGGCGTTGTAGAGGTTCTCCTCCTCGCTGCCCATGACGACGGCCGATATCTGTACCTTGCGCCTGCCCTGCTTGCGGGCCTCGTCCTCCATCGCCTCTCTGAGCTCTCTCATGAACCCGGTCATCGTCCTGGCGCGGTATGACAGCCATTCCGGGTCGGCGTCGTCTATCTCCCGCGGGTCCCGCCCCGTCTCCTCCTTGAAGCCCTCGACGATGGGCGGGTCGTAGTCCACGTAGGGCGGGCGCCTGTTGTAGAGCAGCGATATGCCATCAACGTCGTACTGCGCGATCTCGCGGAAGACCGAGAGCACGTATTCGCGCACCGCCTGGAAGGCGTACGACATGCGCGGCGCGGCGTTGCCGTCCCTGTCGATGCTCCGCAGCTCCGGGTGGTACTTGTAGAACGACGCGCCGTAGTTGAAGTAGTCGATTGGGGGCGGGTAGTAGAAGCCGGTCATCCGGTACCCGGCGTGGAACTCCATGCCGATCTCGTGCGTGTGCTCCAACGCCACCTCGAAGGGGTCGACCCCCGCGTCTCTAAAGGTCCTCCAGCTCTCTGCGAGCTTGCGGTAGCCCTGGGGGCCGAAGTCCTCCAGCCCGTCGAAGGTCGAAAGCCTCCCGGTCTTGCCCAGGTACTGAAGCAGGTCTCCTCCCGCCGCCTCCCAGCACAGCTTGCCGAAGTCGGTATCCCTGTACGGCTCGATGTGCCGGCGGATGTGCTCGGCGGTCGTCGGCTTGTATGTGTAGTGGACGCCGTGGGCGTCGTTGTGCGCGAAGAGCCGCTTGTTCTTCGCCGCGGCCCGGTCGGCCTTGTAGGCCTCAACCTCGGCGTAGGTCAGGGGCACCAGCTTCACATAGGCGATCTGCGCGCCGGGAGACTCGACCGAGCCGATGCCTTCCCCGGCACTGAGCTCGTAGGATATCTGGCCGAAGACCATGTCCTGGTCCGTCAGGTCCGCGATCCGCCAGAACATCGGCTGGATCGTCAGCTCGTGGACCGTCATCTCCCCACCGACCCGTCGCAGCATGGAGAAAGTGTCCTCCTTGCTGAGGCGCACCAGTACCTCCGACCCCTCGTCGTAGTGCGGGAATACGCCGATGGACACCGCGTGCCACCCTGTGACGCCCAGCTCGTAGGTGATATCGGGCGCAGCCGTCTCGGGGCCTCCCAGGAGCATCACGCCCGAGAAGTCGTCGGCATCGTACTCGAGCGTCCTCCAACGGCCCGGCACCGGGAACGACGAGAGAGCGTCGGACGGGAGGCACCTGTCGAGGTCTGCGAAATATATCGGCTCCCCGGAGAGCCAGCTATCGGAGTACTGTTCTGAAGTCACGCTTCATACCTCCTTGGAGAACCGCCCGCCGGCCATGCACACGCCCCCAAGCCGGAAGCGCTTGAATTAAAGCACGAAACCCCAGGAAGTCAACACGAAGCGGTGCGCCAACTCCCCCGCCTGTCAATGCTCCAATCATTCGAGTTTGTGGGTCGACGACCTAGGTCAACTACGATCCCGGAACCAACTCGGCCCCGCTCGTCAAGATTCCACCTTCGCCAGTGCGGCCCTTGTGGAGCACGAGGTGCCCTCTGCGCGCCAATGAAAGGAATGATTACATGGCTGTTATTCTTCAGTCGATGACCTAGGCATTGGAAGGCGGACCTTGAACTGGGATGTATCTTGGCCGACGCGTTCTATGATGGAAATAGCAGACTTGGCGATATGTCTCGCACTATGCTTTGTATCAATGAAGAAAGGGCCAACGCGTTCTTCCCCGCCTTCAGCAAACGGGAGCCCATCCTGATGATTGGGTTGGAGAGCCACCAGATAGCGTTTGGATCTGTCGGAGTAAGATATGGGACAGTCCCCTGTAGTCAAGTGCCCCTCATCACTAAGCCAGCGTATAACCTCAAGCAACATTGACTTCCACGACTTAAGGGGGACATGATCCTTGTTTGGGAACATCAACTCCATAGGCTTTGTCCCACTCTCTGGATCGAATTCCGAGAGTACCTTCCACTCCTGATCGTTGGTACTGTGGTGGTGTCGCTGGCGCGTAGCTGTGGGAGGTTGAGAATTGCCCAATCCTACAACTGGGGCACTCCCAACGCTAACGTGCCCCGCTCCCACACTGGGCCTCCACAGCGCCAGCGCCTTCAAGCACGCCTCGGCAGGCGATTGGTCCTTGAAATTGAACTCGCCGACCCGCTGGTCAGCTATGGGCACACCACCTTGTATTCGGTAGACCTCCCAGCGATTTCCATCAGTCAGAGCGAAGTAAGGGGTTCCTTCCATAAGGCAGTATTGAACTCCTTGGACGACGGCATCTTGCAACTGGGTTCCCAGTTTCTTGGCCTCCAACATCATTAGGGGCTTGCCCTTGTTCAGAAGGGCGTAGTCCGCCGAGCCGCTACCCGATCTGTATTCAGGCACAACGAGGGCCGGGTCATCGGTATCCCAACCGAGCTCCCGCAGCATGGGGTCGATTAGCGCGTAACGGGTCAGAGCTTCGCTCTGCCTGAGGGCGCCACCGTGCTCATCGATGCGCTCACGGAGCGTTTCAACCAGTTTCAGCAGACTATCCAGCAGCATGACGTTGTGTCCCTTGCGACCTCTAGCGGATTATATCAGGGCGAATGTCGATACGACCTCCATGCCGAAGCCCCTCTTGTCCACGTGAACCCTAATCTGACATCACCCCCATCACGCGCATCACAGTTCGGATATTGATCGCCGCGAACGTCTGTGCTATGCTCTCTCCATGGCAACCACCAACTCCATCGTGACCAGCAACACGGTAGCCGCCCTGTCCGGCGGGACCCTTGGGCACGTGTCACATATCGTCACATCCGTGTCACATCCCGTCACATCCGTGTCACGTTCGTGTAATCCACTGTCACATGGCCCATAGCTGAGGAGTGACAAAATGTTACAGATTCATAGCTGCGCAGCCGAAAACTTCGAGGAACCGCTCCGGCGTCATTGACTGGTAGGATGGGTTGATGTAGCTTGCCTCCAGCAGGACTCCCCAGCGAGGCAGGTACAGTGACCAGACCCGACCTTATTCTCCACCCCGGCACACCGTTTCCCATCGGAGTCGAGTACTACCGCGCTCCCGCACCCAGGCCGGAGTTCTGGGACGGGGACTTCGCGCGGCTCAGCGCCGCCGGCTTCCACATAGTCCGCAGCGCCTCCTACTGGAACTGGATGGAGCCGCGCCCCGGACAGTACGAGCTGGACGACGTAGACCTCCTATTCGACCTCGCCGAGAAGCACAACCTATACCTGTGGCTCGACGTCATGCTGGGGACTCACGGCGCCGGGCCGGAGTGGCTGACCCGCGAGCACCCCGACATAGTCGTGGTCAACCGGGAGGGCCAGCGCATCGTGCACGACGCCCACCCCGCGTACCCGCAGGGCGCCTGCATACACTGCTACGACCACCCGGCATGGCGGGAGTACGGCGGCGCGCTCCTCCGCCACGTCGTCAACCGCTACAAGGACCGGCCCAACATGCTCATCTGGGGCCTCTGGGACGGCGTGAACCTGTCGTCGGCCTGGACCGGCATGGGCCTCAGCTACCCCTGCTACTGCGAAAACACACTGGCCAGGTACAAGTCGTGGTTGCGCGACAGGTTCACTCTGGACGAGCTCAACGACCGGCTGTCGCGCCGCTACAGGCGCTGGGAGGACGTGGAGCCGCCCCGGGCCAACGACGCGGTGGTCGAGATGCTGCTGTTCAGGCGCTTCCACTACGAGAACCTCGCCGGGCACCTCCGTTGGATGGTCGACGAGACCGCAGCCATCGACCCTGGGCACGAGGTACGCTCCCACGGCGGCTGGTCGCCCAGGCCGTGGGACGAGATATGCGCCCCGCAGGTCGATAGCTGGGGCATGTCGATGCCGTCCAGCAACCTGATGAACCCGCCGGACGCCGGCAAGGCGGCGGACCGCGCCTTCGCGTTCGAGTGGTCGCGGGCCCTCGGCCGCGGAGGGCGCTGGTGGAACGAGGAGATATACGCCGGGATGAGCCCCGGCGGCGTCACCTGGAAGAAGCAGTCCGACCCGCGCGCCCTGACCATCCTGCTCTGGATGACCCTCGCCCACGGCGCGGCGGGCTCGATGTTCTGGCAGTACCGCCCGGAGTACATGAGCTTCGAGTCCCCCGGCTACAACCTCATCGCCCCAGACGGAGAGCCCACCGAACGCTTCGAGGCCGTGGTAGAGGCCGTCGCCCAGATAGACGGCATCTCCGAGCACCTGCCCTTCACCTACCCGCCCGCCGAGGTTGCCATCGTAAACCACCAGTCCTCCCAGGAGCTCTTCGGCTACAACGGCGAGGACGAGCGCTTCGTGGCCGACGTGAGGGGCGTCTTCAGGACGCTGTGGAACAGGGGCGTGCCCACCGACATCGTTACGCCCGCCATGGACTGGTCAAAGTACAAGCTGCTCTTCCTGCCCAACGTGACCCTGATGGAGGACGACGTCAGGGAGCGCATCGAGCGCACGCTCGCGGACAGCCCGGACACGCGGCTGGTGGCCGAGGGCACCTTCGGCATGTACTCCCCGGACGGGCAGACGAGCTACCGCCCTCCCGAGGGGCTGGCGGACCTGCTGGGAGTGCGCGTGGCCGACGTCGACGCCATTACCGGCGACGACATCACGGCGGGCTGCAACGTGCTGGAGACGGACTACGGCGCCGTGAATGTCACGACGCCGTGCGGCTACGCCAAGCTCCAGCCCTCGAACGGCTCCCGCTCTGCGGCTTCCCTGAACGGCAGCACCGTTGCCGTATCGGCCATGGGCGGGCGTTTCACCTGGTTCGGCCTGACCCTTTCTGCCGGCTTCGGGAACACCGGGAACCCGGCCATCGTCGAGGGCCTGCTCGCCGACGCCGGCGTGTGCAGGCCCGTCGAGGTCGACTGCGACGGCGTGGTGCCAGTGGTGCGCAACTCGCGAGCCGGCGGCCGACTCGTCTTCCTGTTCAACCTCGGCCTCACCGCCGCTGACGTCCGAGTGTCCACTCCGTGGCAGTCCGGCAACGCCACCGATCTGCTGAGCGGCGAGTCCCTGCCGGCGGCGAACGGCTCCGTGCGGACGCGCGTCGAGCCGTGGCGGGTTGGCGTACTCCACTTCCCGTAGGAGCGTCCTGTGCCGGAGGCGCCTGAGCTCGAGGTCGCCAGGGAGTTTCTCGCCGAGCGCATCGTAGGCGAGAGCATCGAGCGCGCCGAGGTGATCAAGCCCAGCGTACTGCGCCCGCTGGCGGCGGGCCTAGTCCCCGACGTGGTGGGCCGAGCCGTAACCGGACTTGAGCGCCGGGGCAAGTTTCTCATCTTCGGCCTTTCCGACGACCGGAGGCTGGTGGTTAATCCGATGCTGACAGGCGGCTTCCAGTACTGCCCTCCCTCGGAGCGGCTGTTCAAGAAGACCTGCCTGCTCTTCGAGCTGTCGAACGGACGCCAGCTCCGCTACCTGGACGACAGGCAGATGGGTCGCGTCTACTACGTCAGCGAGAGCCAGGTCGGCCAAGTACCGGAGCTCGCGACGCAGGGCCCGGACGCGATGGCCCCCATGGACCTGGAGGAGTTCCGGGAGCGGCTGGGCAAGTTCCGGGGTGAGATCAAGGGCGTGCTCACCCGGGGCAGGGTCGTCTCCGGCATTGGCAACGCCTACGCCGACGAGGTGCTGTTCGAGGCTCGAATATACCCCTACAGGAAGTGCGGCCAGCTCTCCGACGACGAGCTCCACCGGCTGCACGCCGCAGTCAGGAGCGTGCTGGCAGACGCGGTACAGTCAGTGCGGGAGCGCACGGGCGACCGCATTCACGTCAAGAACAGGGACTTCCTGAAGGTGCACAACTGGGGCGGCGAGCCCTGCCCCCGATGCGGCAACAAGATCAGCGAGGTCACCGCCAACAGGCGCATCACCAGCTATTGCCGCCGGTGTCAGCCGGGGCTGCTCATATCGAGGTAGCCCCCCGCCGCAACCCCGCCATCCATGCCCATCCTGTCCATCCATGTCCGCATCACATGAATGACAGTTCAGGCGGAAACTGTTCAGACTCGATGAGGTCCGAGGGGCCTGTCTGCCTGCCTGACGTCAGACAGTGGGCGTCTGAGGGCTTTGCCCCCAGTATCCAAGGGCGGGCGGGTGGGAACCAAAGACTTCTGCCTTATCGGGACTATGCGAGTGGAGAAGACCCCCACCAAGTCTGAACAGTTGCCCCAGATTCCCCACCTAACATAGTTGGTGTGGCCTTCGTGGATTTACGCCCGTGTTGAGTATCGATTCGGTGGTTCCATATGGTCGGATCGGGCCGTAGGTAGGACCTTGGCCGAAGACTTTGAGGGTATGGGCATCGGAGCCGCACCGATTATGGCTGTCCTCAGGCCGAAGAAGGCATGGCCCAGCCTGGGCGACCTTGCTGAGTCGCCTTCAACCGATGCACAGACAGGACCGCTTATGGTTGGTACGGCTCGGCGGACAGCGCCAATATCCTCTGACGTGCCCTGATCAACAACTCGTATGAGGGATGGCCCCGCGCCAGACGGATGATCAGCTTCCTGGCGTGTCGCATCACCCGGCCCGGAAGGGCGATCAGGGCGAAGCGCACTGCCTTGAGACGCTTGCTCACCCACTGTCCGCCCAACACCAGCCGCTTCATCGCAGAGCTCAGGTTGAAGGCCAGCACCGCTATGGCCCACCATGCGGCGTTGGCTCCGAACAGCCCCGACGGGAGCCTGCCCGCAGCCAGGTCACTCTTCAGGACGCTGTGGACCTGCTCGCCTTTACCGCATCTCTGCCTGTACCACCGGATCATCTCATCTCCCGGAAGGTCTCGGTTGGTCACCAACCCGGAGACCTTGTGCCAGGCTCCGCCGGCCAGCCTCATCACGGGGAAGGGCAGTTCCAGCTGCAGTTCCATTCCCGGCAGAGGCTGTTCGCTCAGCGGCTCCCTGATAGCGATGAACCGGTATTCAGGGTTCTTCTTGCTGTAGGCTATCCAGTCTGGTTCGAAGTTCACCTCCGCCCACTGTTGACCTGTCTCGACCCAGGTGGCGCCCAGTCTGCGGTGCGGGGCATGCCAGTCTTGTTCGGCAACCTCGGACACCGCGCGCCTGAACTCCGGCGTCACGTTGAGTCCTACCGCAAACTCGATCACTCCGAAGCGCTCGTCTCTGCCCTCGGCGCAGTACCGCAGCAACTCGTGCTGATACCCAGCCGCGTCCGACCGCAGCATCACCTTGTCCACCGCACAAGGCAGATGCTCCAACGCTTCGGTCAACACTCGCAGTTGCTGATAGCCAGCAGGTACGTTGCCGTCCCGAAACTCCGAATGCACTATCAACTCAGCCTCGGCCCAGTAGGTCGTCAGAGGCTGATACGCCTTGTACTTCTTGTAGCTGTAGAGCGCCTGCTGCTTGTGCGTCTCCACCAGCGTGGCGTCCATGTCCAACGTGGCTTGAGCGCAGGGCGAACGGCTCTGTACGAAGCTCACCATATCGGCGTTCACCTTATGCAGACCCCCCAGCGCTTCGTTGGGTGAAGGTATGAACGCTCTGTGAGCTTCCCGACTAGACTCCTCGCCCGCCTCGTGGAATCTCTCCAGGTACCGGAACACCGCCGACTCCGATGGCATGCTCCGCCGACGCTCTACACGCCATCGCTCTTCCAACGCTCTACGCTCTCGACGACCCATCCCATAGCTCTCGACTTCCCGAAGCACCCTGCACAACCCCGCGTCCTTCTCCAAAACATCCAGATCGACCACTGACTCACCGCCTGCCAGGTTCAGCAGTATCAGCGAGCTGACCACTTGGCTGTCCGTCCAGCCCTGACCACACTCCCGCAGTCCCACGTGGCGCTCTACCGACGACCTCAAACCTGCTGCGTGCATCAACTCCAAGTACGTCATCATCCCCGCCATCGCCGTCATGCCCGGCGAGCTCTTCTCCTGCTCGTACTGGAACGGCAGAACCCCTTGCTTCATAATAGGTGCACCTCGTTGGTGATCGTTTCTCTCTTCCAAGAAACATCTTAGCCCCCTTCACGGCGGGCTCCAACGAGGTCTTCTTCTTCTCTAGGTGGGGAATCTGGGTTGCTTCAGACAATCCCCCTTGACAACCCCCACACCTTCCCTTAGGATAGAACGCATGTGCTTCACAGCGTCACAAGTACAGGAACGGGAACAGGCGCCGCCGGCTCACATACCCGGTGGGCACCCGCTCGCCCAGCTCGTCCGAGACAACACCAACCAAGGCGAGATGATCGTCCGCTTCCTCATCGACGCCATGAAAGGCCGCATCGACGGCGCCAAACCCTCCCACCGCATCGACGCCGCGCGACTGCTCCTCAAGCTCGGCTGCGACGACGCCCGCGCATTCATCGCCGACTTCAGCCGACACACCCGGCCCGGCGGCGGCAGCGCATACAGCAGCGGCGCAATCGTCGGCCGCCACAACCGCAAATACGTCACACGACTGGCCAAGTTCGCACGCTCCCAGACCGGCAACGGCAGAGACCTCGTCAACTTCCTCGTAGACGCCATGCTGGGCAGGCCCGAAGACTTCAAGCCCGCGGCCAGACTCGCAGCCGCCAAGGAGCTTCTCCGCCTCGGCTGGGAGACCGTTCCCACCTTCGGCAAGAACCGCAAGACCAGACGCAGCGAAGCCGCCGCCAAAGGACTTCTGGTCGATAGCCGCAAAGCCGTCGCCAACGGCCCCAAGGCCAATGGCCCCCAAGCTGCCGCCAACGGCCGCAAGGCCAATGGCCGCAAAGCCGCTGCCAACGGCGCCAGGGCCCCCGTACAAAGGCCTAAGCAACAACGGCCTCAGAAGAATCTCCCAGAAGACCGGACAGACAGTTCGAAAATACGGCAGCCCCAGCGGACAGCAGCCAAAGCGGCCGCCCACCACAACGGCGCCGCCACCACCGACACCGCCCGCCCGCCCGCCGACCCGCCCGGTGCCCCACAACAGGACGGCAGTTCGCAAGAGCCCAGGCCCGGACCCGGCATCCCGTCCACCGAGCCCGGTAACCGGCGCAGGGGCTCATCTCCTCCGCCGGTACCACGGCCGCCGCCCCTAATATGGGTGTGACCACCTCAGACACAGCTCGTACCACTTCGTCTTGAATACGCCACGAATTGCCGATTATCGTAGGGGCGGGTTTGAAACCCGCCCTGTCCCTGCCATGGGACACCTACCCGGGTCACGTATATGGCCGCATCACGGCGACTTGGCATCAGCCCAGAAGGCGGGGCGGGGTTGGCGCGAGTTGCCCCACCCTCACGACCTCGCCCTGCAAGGGAAGTTATGCAAGGCCGCCATTGGGGGCCGCAACAGCCCTCTGTGCCCCTCCGTGCCCTTCGTGGATACCTTTACGGCCCCCATGGCCTTCTGGTATATTCCAGCCGGTTTTCCATTGGAGGCGACGCTGTAGATGTACGACCACGACGTGCTTGTAATCGGGGCCGGGCTCGCGGGCATGAGAGCGGCCCTGACTGCCCGGGAGAACGGCGTGGACGTCGCCGTGGTCACCAAGGTACACCCGGTACGCAGTCACTCCAACGCAGCCCAGGGCGGCATCAACGCCGCCTTGACCGACCGTGGCGACGCGTGGGAAGACCACGCCTACGACACGATCAAGGGCAGCGACTACCTCGCAGACCAGGACGCCGTCGAGGTGATGTGCCGCGAGGCGGGCAACGAGGTCATCGCCATGGAGCACATGGGGGTGATCTTCAACCGCGACGAGAGCGGGCACCTCGGGACCCGCGCATTTGGCGGACAGCGGCAGGCCCGGACCTTCTTCGTCGCCGACTTCACCGGGCAGGCGCTGCTCCACGTGCTGTACGAGCAGGTGATGAAGGCGGGCGTGCGCGTCTACGAGGAGTGGTTCGTGCTGTCCCTGATCGTCCGTGACGGCGAGTGCGGCGGCGCCGTACTGCTGGACATCAGGACGGGCGCGATTCACGTCGTCCGCGCCAAGGCGGTCATCGTCGCGACCGGCGGCCTCGGGCGCGTCTTCGAGCCGAGCACCAACGCCCTCATCTGCACGGGCGACGGCATGGCGCTCGCCTACCGCGCCGGAGCCCCCCTGATGGACATGGAGATGGTCCAGTACCACCCGACCACGCTGGCCGGGAGCGGCGTGCTCATCACGGAAGGCGCCAGGGGCGAGGGTGCGCACCTGCTCAACTCTGAGGGCGAGCGGTTCATGGAACGGTACGCGCCCAACATGATGGAGCTGGCGTCGAGAGACGTCGTGTCCCGCTCCGAGCAGACCGAGATCAACGAGGGCAGAGGGATCAACGGCGGGGTCCTGCTGGACTGCCGCCACCTGGGCGAGCAGACCATAAGGGAGAGACTGTCGCAGATACTGGAGATCGCCAGGGACTTTGCGGGCGTGGACATCTTCACGCAGCCGATCCCCATCAGGCCCGGCATGCACTACCAGATGGGCGGCGTGAAAACAGACATCGACGGCGCAACACCAGTCCCCGGCCTGTACTCCGCCGGCGAGGCGGCCTGCGTCAGCGTGCACGGGGGCAACCGGCTCGGCGCCAACTCGCTCCTCGACACACTCGTATTCGGACGACGGTCCGGACAGCACGGCTCGGACAGGGCGAAGGCGAACCCGCATCTCGAGGTCGACGACTCCGCCGGCGAAACCGACCGGCAGCTCATCCGCGACATGTTGGAGCGGGACGGCGGCGGCGACACCTTCGCCTCGATACGCACTGAGTTAGGCGAGACGATGAACCGGCATCTCGCGGTGTTCCGCGACCAGTCCGGAATGGAGGAAGCCCTAGCTACTCTGAGCAACCTGAAGCTGCGCTACGGCCAGGTCAGGGTGGCGGACAAAGGCAAGACCTTCAACACCAACCTCGTCTTTACGCTGGAGCTGGACTTCATGCTGGACTGCGCCGAGACGGTTATCATGGGAGCCTTGGAGCGTAAGGAGAGCCGTGGGGCGCATACCAGGACCGACATGCCCGCGCGCGACGACGCGATGTGGCTGAAGCACATCGTCCTCACCAAGGGCGCCGAGGCGCCATCGGTAGAGTACCAGCCCATAACCATCACCCAGTGGGAGCCACAGGTCAGGAGCTACTGACACCCACCAAGAAGGACCAATAGGATATGGACGTTTCGCTGAGCGTCAGCCGTTACAACCCCGACGCGAGTAGGCCAGAGCCCTACTTCCAAGAGTACGGAATCCAGGTCGAGAAGTCGGCCACCGTTCTGGATGCTCTCATAAAGATCCGGGAAGAGGTCGACGGTACCCTCACCCTGCGCTGCTCGTGCCGCAGCGCCATCTGCGGGTCCTGCGCCATGAGGGTCAACGGCCAGGCCGGCTTGGCGTGTAACATCAAGCTGGTCGACGCAGTAGAGCAGGCCGGCGGGGGCTCCGTTGTCGTGGAGCCCGCCGGGAATATGGAGGTCATCAAGGACCTCGTCGTCGATTTCCAGCCGTTCTGGAGCAAGATCCGGGACGTAGAGCCATGGCTCCAGACGGCAGGCCCGGAGCCTGAGCAGGAGTACCTAGCGCCCAACGAGGACATGCTGCACCTGGCGGGCGTCATGAGCTGCATCATGTGCGGCGCGTGCGTGTCGGACTGCACGGTGCTGGAGGTTGACCCCAACTTCCTAGGGCCGGCGGCGCTTGCAAAGGCGTACCGCTTCGTCGGAGACCCCCGGGACGACGCAGACGCCGGGCGGCTGAGCAGTCTCAACGAGTACGGCGGCGTGTGGGACTGCACCAGGTGCATGCAGTGCGTGGAGGTCTGCCCCAAGGGAGTGGACCCGATGGGCCGCATCATGGCCCTGCGCGACAGGGCGATGGAAGCGGGCTTCACGGACAGCCACGGCGCCCGTCACGCCGAGGCCTTCACGGAATTCGTCGAGCACAGCGGCAGGGTGGACGAGCTCAGACTCCCCATAAAGTCGAAGGGGGGCGTCTTCAACGTTCCCGAGATGCTCAAGCTGGTCCCGGTTGGGCTCCGCACGCAGATGAAGGGAAAGCGGCCGCCCATCATCCACAAGAAGAACCCCGGCCAGCAAAACGTGCGCCGGATATTCGAGAAGGTCGAGGACAAGCGATGACATACGCATTCTATCCGGGCTGCGTGTCGCGCGGCGCCGCGCCCGAGCTGTTCGCGGCCACGATCGAAACGTGCTCAAGGCTAGGGATCGAGCTGGACTTCGAGCCCATGAAGACGGCATCCTGCACGGGATCCGGGGTCCTACAGGAGAAGAACCAGCGGCTTGGCGACACGCTGAACGCCCGGACCTTCGCACTGGCGGAGCGGTCAGGGCTGCCCCTGATTACCATCTGCAGCACGTGCCAGGGCGTGATGTCCCAAGCGAACCATAGGCTCAAGTCCGACCCCGCGTATCTGGCCGAGATCAACGCCGATCTCGCCGAGGAGGGGTTGGAGTACAGGGGGACCGCCGACCCGAGGCACCTGCTCTGGGTGCTGGTCGAGGACGTCGGTCTGGACAGGCTCAAGTCCATGGTCGTTCGGCCGCTGACCGGATTCAAGGTGGCGCCCTTCTACGGCTGCTACCTCGTCCGTCCCTCCTCCGCGCTGGAGCTCGACGAGAAGCCGGAGAGACGAGACTCGCTGGAGAAGGTCATCGAAGCGGTCGGGGCGGAGGTCGTCGACTTTCCGGGGAAGACCCTGTGCTGCGGCTTCCCGATCCTGATGGTCAACGAGACCAACGCCGTCAAGATGGTCGCCAACCACACTTCGGACGCCAAGGGCAGGGGCGCCGACGCCATGGTCACCCCGTGCCCGCTGTGCCATCTGAACCTGGACGGCTACCAGCCCCAGGCCTCCGCCATGCACGCCCAGCCGATAGACCTGCCGATACTGCATCTGCCCCAGATGCTCGGCCTGGCCTTGGGCATCGAGCCCAAGGCGATGCGGCTCAACAAGCACATCATCTCCACGGAGAAGATGCTGTCAGAGGTCGCGATCGGCGCCTAGCAGGCAGCGGAGGAACACTGCCAGACTTTCTTTCTGGCTCGTCTCTGCTAAGAAAAGAGAAAGAAGTCTTACCTGAGGGACACCCCTTCGGGGGGCTCTCAGACTTCCGGCAAAGGGACTCTGCCCCTCTGCACTCCCCGCTATTCAGCATTCTGCTAGCTCCGCCACGCAGACCTGCCCCCTTATGGGGGTGCGGGACAGGCTGTTCCTCCGTCCCCTCAAGACCGCCATTGGCATCTTCATCCGGCGGATAGCCATTGTCAAAAAAAAGGCCCGAAAAGTCCTTTAACGGCCTCGAAATCCGATGCTAGCATTCGTCTCAACACTCACAGGCGCTAACGGGTGCCGACAGGAACAGGAGCGTCCGCCCGGAGTGGTAACGAGAATAGCAGGGGGTGTACTGAGAGGGCGGCGTCTGAGGGTGGCCCGATCCAAGGGCCTTAGGCCAACCTCAGAGCGGGTACGGGCGGCCCTCTTCTCTATTCTGGGCGCCGAGGCGGTGGAGGGTGCGAGGGTACTGGACCTGTTTGCCGGGACGGGTGCGCTGGGAATGGAGGCGCTCAGCCGGGGGGCGGTGCGGGCGGATTTCGTCGAGGTGCACGGGGGAAGCTGCAGGGAGATACGAAGAAGCCTCGACGAGCTTGGGCTAGGCGAGACGGGACGAGTACGGAGAGGAGCGGTGCCGAGGGCGCTGGACGGGCTGGAGGGGGGTTACGACCTCATCCTCGCGGACCCGCCCTACGATCTGGAGGACTGGCGAGGACTGATGGAAAGGATTGGAGACGGAAATCTGATGAGCGATGCGGGGATCGTGGCCGTGGAGCACTCTTCGAGGCGGCCCCTCGAGAGCGCGTATGGACGCCTCGTGAGGAGCGAGCACAGGACCTACGGGGACACCGCTCTCTCCATCTTCGGGATTGGAGGCCAGGATGGCTGACGCCGTCTATCCGGGGACCTTCGACCCGGTCCACAACGGGCACCTGGACATAGTGACCAGGGCCTCGCGGCTGTTCGACCGCCTCCTAGTCGCGGTGTACGAATCGCCTCCGAAGTCGTTGCTCTTCTCGACGGAAGAGAGGGTGGAGTTGTTCAAGGCGTCGGTGGCGGACATACCGAACGTCGACGTGGTCCCTTTCAAGGGGCTTGCCGTCAAGTTCGCCAGGAAGGTGGGCGCGCAGTTCATCGTCAGGGGGTTAAGGGCCGGCTTCGACTTCGAGAACGAGTTCGAGATGGCCCTGATGTGGCGGACCCTGGACCCGGAGGTGGACGTCGTTTGCATGATGAGCGCCCTGCAGTACCAGTTCGTCTACTCCAGCCGCATAAAGGAAGTCGCGAGAATGACGGGGGACATCCGCAGCCTTGTCCCCCCTCAGGTGGCAACGGGGCTAGAAGCTAAGTTCAAGATGGTCTCTCGGGAGACCTAAAACAGGGGGTGAGCCATAGAAATCGAACAGATCGTTAAGGAAATCGAGGAGATTGCGGATTCGGCATCCAGAGTGCCCGGCCTGCGGGGCAAGGTGATGGTCGAGGCGGAAAGGCTCGAGAGGATCAGGCAGCACGTGAGCGCCTCGGTGCCCTCGGACATGCTGGAGGCCCAGGA
This sequence comes from Dehalococcoidia bacterium, assembly GCA_965262055.1. Classification (GTDB taxonomy): domain Bacteria; phylum Chloroflexota; class Dehalococcoidia; order Lucifugimonadales. Next base: position 2,067,143 of record CBDHEI010000002.1, on the reverse strand, counting down.
GATCCTGACGCAGAAGGAGAGCATCCTCAACCAGTCTCTCCTGGAGGCGCGGCGGGTGAAAGAGACGGCGATGAGGGAGGCCGAGGCCATCAAGTCCTCCGCCATGGAGGAGCATGCCGCCAAGGTGGGCGACGCCGAGATCATCCGCGTAACCCAGGAGAAGGCCGAGAACATCAACCAGGAGGCGGTCCAGGATGCGAACCATATCGTGCAGGAGGCGCAGCGGAACGCCTTCCGCATCGTCGGCGAGGCCGAGAAGATCGCGGCGTCCCGGCGCGAGGGCGCCGACCAGTACGCGCGGGAGAGCCTCTTCAACCTGGAGGAGCGGCTGGCCAGCCAGCTCGGACAGGTCCGCAGGGGGATCGACGCCCTCGGCATAAGGACTCCGTCCGAGCCCGCAATGGCGACAGCGGTGGCTTCCTAAGTAGACCACCGAAAGCGAAGCAGGCAGCGGGGCTATCGCGCTTAACCCAGACCGAGGGCGTGCGACAGCCCTGCCTTGTCTCTGCCCTGGACCAGGCTGCCGTCCACCAGAACGAGCGGGCGCTTGATGAGCCTGGGCTCTTCGAGCATCATGGCGATGAGCCGGTCGTCGTCGAGGGTATCCTTATCGAGCCCCAGCTTCTTGAAGGAGGGGCTGTTCCAGGAGAAGACGTCCGAAACCTGTCCTCCCCGCAGCAGGGCGCGTAGCTCCTCCTCGGAGAGCGGGTCCTTGAAGAAGTCCCTCTCCTCCAGCTCGACACCTTCCCGCAAGAGCCACGCTCTCGCCTGACGGCAGGAGCTTCAGCGTCCCCAGGTGTAGAAGACTGCTCTGGGCATGGTAGACCTCAACTGCCAGGCTGGGAGAACTCCTCCCAGACCTTCTTTCAGGCCTCTTCCTTCACAGGAAGGGGGAGAGATTTATATCTGAGGGACACCCTCAGACTCCCGGCAAAGGGGCTCTGCCCCTCTGCACTCCCCGTTTCTCAGCAGCCTGGGACGCGAGCGGCTAGTAGCCGCCCCTGTGGCCGCGGGCGAAGGGGAGCATGGCAAGGTGGCGGGCCCGCTTTATGGCCAGGGCGAGCATGCGTTGGTGCCTGGAGCAGACGCCGGTCTTGCGGCGGGACTCAATCTTCGACTCGTCGGAGAGGTAGCGCCGTATGGCAGAGACGTCCTTGTAGTCGACGTGCTTGATCTTGTTGACGCAGAAGCCGCAAACCTTCCTGCGCGTGTAGAACCGGGGGCGACGCCCCCCTGCTCCTCTAGGCGGCGGCCTACCACCAGCCCCGCCGGGACGCCCTGACGGCCCTCTCGACGGCCCGTAGGATGGCCTAGATGACTGCTCTGTGGTCAATGGCTATTACCTTCCTGTCACTATTCTGCCGCTACCAGGGCAGGTCGTCGACGGCGTCGGATCCAGGTGCCAGATCCCCGGGAGGTCCGGCCTCGGGGCCGCCGGCGGCGGGCCTGTTGGCGTCACCGGGCCTGTTGGCATCACCCGGCCTGTTGGCATCATCCGGTCTGCTGAGGAACTTGACCTCGAAGGCGCTTATCTCGTTTCCCGCGCGGGCCTGCCCGTCCCGCGTGATGTAGGGGCTGCTACTCAGCCGTCCCTCCACGTATATCTTCATCCCCTTGGTGACGTACTGGTTGCAGGTCTCGGCAAGCCTATTCCAGGCCGCGACCCTGAACCACTCGGTCTCCTCACGCTGCTCGCCCTCGGCGGTCGTGTATCTTCTGTTCGCCGCAACGCTGAAGTTGGTGACGGCGCTGCCGTTGGGCGTGTAGCGCATCTCCGGGTCGGAGCCTACGTTTCCGATAACGATCATCTTGTTGAGGGTCATCAGGTGCGAGACCTCCTGCGAACGGTCGAGGGGGCTACGTCTTCGTCATGAGGAATCTCAGGATGCTCTCAGACGCCTTGAAGTTGCGGCTCAGCTCCCCGGCGGACGAGGGTTCCAGGGAGAACCTCGTGAGCACGTAGATGCCCTCGCTGAAGTTCTCCACGGGGAACGCAAGCCTCTTGAGTCCCCAGTTCTCGTGCTCGGTGACTTCGCCGCCGTGCTCCTCGATCATGCCGTCGACGCCCTTAACGGCCTCGGCGATCTCGTCCTCGGTCATCTCGGGGTTCAGCAACACCACGACCTCATAGTTACGTACCAACTGTGCTACCACTTTCCCTCCCTATGCCATGCGAACAGGCCAACGAGGATTATAGCATGGCAGGCGTAGCGGCGGCACTTGGCGCGGAGAGAGTAACTGTTCAGACATAGGGAAAACCCCCTCTGGACCCCCCCTTCGGATCTCACGGAGTCTGAACAGTTTCCGAAGGGAGACGCACCATACTGGGGATGGGTTCCCGCTTTCGCGGGAATGACGGAAGTGGAGAGGCATGGAGGCGGGTCCCCTGGGTAGCTGTTTGGGCCGGTCCGGGGGGCGCGACCCCGAAAAAGTGTTCCATTCTGTTCCATTTTGTTCCGTTTCGTATGTGGGCCTCAGGACATTCGGGGGCGCTCCGGAGCGGATTTGGTACACGAATGGAGCGCGGGTGAGAAGATTTGAGCAGAATTGGAACAGAATTGGAACAGTGCTCCGGGCGCTCTTCGGGGGTGGGGCGCCGGGCCGCCGGCGTGGGGGCAAGGCTGTACATTGGGGACATGGTAGCACGGGTGTTCGGGCGAGTCAAGCGCCGGTATCGGCCCGCAGCTGTCCAGGGCCAGGGAGGGCAGCCACAAGGGCTGGGTCACGTCCCGTCAAGTGGTGTAAGAGTGCGTCATCCTGTTGATGTTGTCTAAGCCGCAGTCGCCTCGGCGAGATCGGCCTCCGGAAGAGCTTCGTTTAGGATCAGAATGGCGGGTGTGAGGTATCGGCGGCCAACGGCCCATTCGTCGTGCTGTTCAGCCAGGACGGCGCCAACCAGGCGACGCGCGGCTGGTCGGTTAGGGAAGATGCCCACGACATCGGTGCGACGTCTGATCTCCTTGTTGAGGCGCTCCAGGGGGTTGTTGGACCAGATCTTCTTCCAGTGGGGGACAGGGAAGCTGGAGAAGGCCAGGATATCGGGTCCAGCCTCGTCCAGTAGAGAGGCCACCTGAGGGAACCGGTCTCCGAGTTGATCGGTCACCCTGTCGAGTTGGGCGTGTACCTCATCGGGGGAGGGTTGCTGGTAGATGGTGCGGACCATGGTGGCCACCCATGGTTGGACTCTTCTGGGTACCCGAGTGAGCAGGTTGGTCATGAAGTGGGTGCGGCACCGTTGCCAGCTGGCTCCGCCGAAGACTGCGGCGATGGCGCCGCGGAGTCCCTGATGAGCGTCCGAGACCACCAGCTCCACCCCGCTGAGGCCTCTGGCGGACAGCGAGCGTAGGAAGGCCAGCCAGAAGGCGCCGTCTTCACTGGTACCGACGTCCATCCCAATGATCTCCCGCTTGCCCTCGCCATTGACCGCCGTTGCCACCACCACGCTGACGTTGACGATCCTGCCGTCCTCCCTGACCTTCTGGGTCAGTGCGTCCAGCCACAGGTAAGGGTAGGGTCCACCGTCCAGCGGACGGCCCAGGAAGCCATCCACCACCACGTCCAGATCCTGACAGATGCGCGACACCTGGCTCTTGGAGATGCCCTCACACCCTAGGGCCTTGACCAGGTCATCCACCCGCCTTGTGGATACCCCTTCCACGTAGGCCTGCTGTATGACCGCCAGCAGAGCTCGCTCGCTGCGACGCCGTGGCTCCAGCAGGCTCGGGAAGTAGCTCCCCTCTCGAAGCTTCGGGATGTGCAGCTCCATAGTCCCCACCCGGGTATCCCACGCCCGGGACCGATACCCGTTGCGCTGGGTCACCCGCTCAGGGCTCCGTTCTCCATACTCAGCACCGATCCTGGCAGACACCTCCGCATCCATGATCCCCTCTACCAGCACTCTCAGAGCCTCCCGTAGAAAGTCCACGTCACCGTCCATTCCCCCCTTGCGCAACAGCTCCAGCAGGTCCATCTTTTCCTTGACCACCGTTGTCCTCCTTCCTCGAGCTTTCTTCTTTGCCCGCTAAGGATGACGCGGTGGTCTCTCTTTCTCCAGACCCTCTCCCTCTTACACCACTCCCTGGGACTCTACTAAGGGCGCTGCCACTACGGGTGTGACGTCGCATCCGAACGACATGAGCGACCACATCATCGACCAGGTGTGTTCCTGCAGATCGCCGGCATTTAAGGGCAACGCCGTGTGCATGGCGCCCATGCGCGAGGCGGGCTCGGGGTCATGAGGTGCTGGAAGCAGCCGGCGATCTGCGATATGTGATGGCGAAGACTGTCTCGGAGAGCCAGCGGCGGAAGGACTCGTTGTCGCTGAACTGCTTGAACAGCTCGGTCGGGTCTGAGAGATAGTCGGTGATGGCGTGCTGCAGCGCCTTGTCGTGCTCGATCCGGGCGTTCTGCTCGTCGGAGTTCGCCATCGCGTTCTGGTACGCGCTGTTGCCGGCGACCTTGGCGGGCAACTCTTCTAAGATCGCCTTCTCGATCTTGTCCTGGTCCTTCCACTCGACGTTGCCGAAGCGGTCGTTGAAGTCCCTGACGATATTGGAGAGGCGGTCCATCTCCGGTTCCGGCTTCTGCCCTCCGCCATCTGTGGGGACCGGCCCGATCTCCGCGTCCTCGTCGGGAAGCTGGATGTCCCGCGCGGCCTGCTTCTCCACCCGGTAGCTGTCCATGTCGATGGCTTCGAGGATTCCCTTCGACAGGTCGTCCTCGACGGGGGCGGGCAGCTTGGGAACGAGGAAGGTCAGGAATATGGAAAGCTTCTCCCACTCGGCGTAGGTGTAGGGCAGGATGGCCGCCAGGAAACCGTAGGCACGGAGGAACGCCTTCGCGTTGCCTTTGAATTCGACCTGGCCATCCTCGTCCAACTGCTCCCGGTAGAGCGCGACGCATCGGTCCAGGATGGGGTCGAGCCGGTCGCGTCCGGCTTCGGAAAGGTACTTTTCCACCAGGTCTTCCACCTGCGCGGGGCTGTAAACCTGGTAGCCGTCGAGCGCCGCCTTGAGGTCGTGGAGCTTGTTGGGGTCGGTCTCCTCCGCCAGGATGGTGGCACGGTAGTAGTCGGCGAAAGAGTGCTGGATGATGTCGGCGTCGTTTGAAAAGTCGAGCACGAAGGCGTCGTGCTTCTTGGGGTGCGCCCTGTTGAGGCGCGACAGCGTCTGCACGGCCCTGACGCCCGACAGCGCCTTGTCGACGTACATGGTGTGCAGAAGTGGCTCATCGTAGCCTGTTTGGAACTTGTCCGCACAGACCAGGAAAGGGTCCTCCTGAATCCTGTCCGCAATAAGATTGGACGAGAAGCCGTTGAGGGACGCCTCCGTGACCTTCGCGCCGTCGTGCTCGTGCTCGCCGGAGAAGGCGGCGATGGCCTTGTATGGGCTCTTGCGCTCCTCCAGGTAGCTCCGGATGGCGTAGTAGTACTCGATGGCCCGCTTGATGCTGCTCGTCACCACCATGGCGCGCGCCTGGCCGCCTATCTTCCGCAAGCCATCCACCTGCTCGTGGAAGTGGTCCACCATGATCTCCGCCTTGAGGCGGATGGCGTGGTCGTTGTCCTCCACGTAGCGCCGCAGCTTCTTGCCGGCACGCTTGATGTCGAACTCCGGGTCTCCCTCCACCGTCTTGACGAGACGGTAGTAGCTGTTGACCGGCGTGTAGTGCTCCAGCACGTCGATGATGAAGCCTTCCTGGATCGCCTGCTTCATGGTGTAGACGTGGAATGGGAGATGCCTGGTGTTCCCGCCCTCCGGCGACGGGTCGCCGAAGATTTCCAGGGTCTTGTTCTTGGGGGTGGCTGTGAAGGCGAAGTAGCTGGCGTTGGGCAGCAGCTTCTTGCTCTCCATCAACCGGTTGATCTTGTCCTCGGCGGTCTCTTCCACCTCTTCTACGCCGGCCTGCCCCAGGGCCATGGACATGAACGCCGCCGCCCGTCCGCCCTGGCTCGAATGGGCCTCGTCGATGATGATGGCGAACCTGCGCCGGTGCTCGTTGCCGATGGCGTCCAGGATGAACGGGAACTTCTGGACGGTGGTGATGACGATCCGCTTGCCCTCCTGGAGCAGGGTGCGGAGGTTGCTCGAGCTCTCGGCGTGGCCGACGACGGAGCCGACCTGGGCGAACTGCTTGATGGTGTCCCGTATCTGCCTGTCCAAGATCTTCCGGTCGGTAACGACGATGGCCGAATCGAAGAGCGCCTTGCCGTCCTGCTCCAGCCCGATTAGCTGGTGGGCCAGCCACGCGATGGAGTTCGACTTGCCGCTGCCCGCCGAGTGCTGAATCAGATACTTGGGGCCGACTCCCCTGGTGGATGCGTCGGCCAAGAGCCCGCGCACCACGTCCAACTGGTGGTAACGGGGCCATAGCTGCTCCCGCTTCCTGCGCCCGGTCTTCTCGTCCTTCGACTCCACGACCTGGGCGTAGTTCTCGATGATGTCCGTCAGGCCGTCGCGGGTGAGGACCTGCTTCCAGAGGTAGTCAGTCTTGAGTCCGTTTGGGTTCGGCGGGTTGCCCGCGCCGTCGTTCCACCCCCGGTTGAAGGGCAGGAACCACGACGCCTTGCCTTTGAGATGGGTACAGAAGCGCACCTCGTGGTCGTCCACCGCGAAGTGGACGAGGCAGCGCCCCAGCTCGAAGAGCTTCTCACTGGGGTGCCGGTCGCGCTTGTATTGCTCGACCGCATCATCCACCGTCTGCTTGGTCAGGCTGTTCTTCAGCTCGAAGGTGGCGACGGGCAGGCCGTTGACGAAGAGGCACAGGTCCAGGGCAAGCTGGGTCTGGTCCCGGCTGTAGCGGAGCTGCCTCGTCACGCTGAAGCGGTTCTGCCCGTACCGCGCTTTGGCCTTCTCGTTACCCGGCGACGGCGTGCCGTACATCAGGTCGATCTGGTGCGGCCCGTGCTTGACGCCCTTGCGGAGCACGTCGATGGTCCCGCGCTTGGTGACTTCCCCTTGCAGCCTGGCCAGGAAGATGCGCCGCGTCGGAATGTCCCGGCCCAGGTCCAGTGACTCGGCTGCCCTGCGCTGGGTGGCGTGGAGGAAGGCGGAGAGCTGGGCGAGGTCCACGCAGTACTCGCGGTCGTAGTCCCGGGGGTCGCCGCATATCCATCCAGCGCCGTAGGTGGACGGCCGCTCGCGCGTCACCCCTTCCTGGGCCGGGTCGCAGGCGGCTCCCGTCAGGGCCGTGCAGATGAGGCTCTCGAGGCCCTTCTCGGTGGTGTCGGTGGTCACGCTATCCCTCGCCTCTCATCGGGATGGGGACTTCCTTCACCTCTCCGGGCTGTATCCCCTCAAGAGCATTGCGGATATCCTCCATCCTTGGCTCGATGAGGGGCCACCGGTTCGCGCCGAGAACGATCAATGCCAAGCTTCGGCGTCCCAGGTTCTGTTGGTGCGGAATGTTCTTATCTGCGGTAATCACGACCTCATACCCTGCTTCCTCAGCTCGATCCAGCAATGCGCCATTGCCCAGCGCTGCCCACCCGCGCTCCGCCGCCGCGTCGATGTCATGACCGACGAGGTGACGTCGAAGCAGCCGGGGCGTATTGTGGTCAAACAGGATTCGCATGCGAGACCATGGCGACCTTGGCGTCAAGGTCTTGCACCACGAATTCCAAGACCGTCCGCACCTGTGCTTCGTCTCCGTCGAACCACTCAACGAAATCGTGGACTGTCGCGCCCTCCGCCAGGTTGCCGAAAAGGGCGGACACGGGCAGCCTGGTGCCGGTAAACACCCAGGCTCCGCTAACCCTGCCGGGCACGCTTTCCACCGCTGGGCACCTACTCCAGTCCGTCATGCGGTCACCTCCCTTTCTATGCCTGCTCCTCTTCCAGTAGTTGACTGACATCGGAGGAGCCTTCTTCGACATTTTCCAGTATGAGACCATCCTCGTCTATCGGGTCGGATTCGTCGGGCAACCGGGCCGCCGACTCGCGGGCGTCGAGTTTTGCCGGTAACTACGTCGGCGATGAGGCGGGTCCGGTACTCTAGGAACAACCCAATCTGGCGGCGGGCGTGTTTTCAGTGGTGTCGGTGGTCATGACGATTGACCGGCCCACATGCTTTCGCCCAGGTTCGTAGAACGCACCCCGAACCGCATTCGACCAGTCGAGGGTCTCGGGCACTTCCGACATGTCGATCTGGTCGTCGGGAAGACCCTCCAGGGCCGATATCTGGGCCCTCTGCCTCGGCGTCAGCTCAGACATCGCCTTCCTCATGAGACGTGCTACGCCGGCGTTGCCTATTGGCCTCCTCAGCCTCGGCACGGGCGCGGTCTCTGTCGTACAACTCTTCCCGAGACAGATTGTCCGACATATTCAACCCCACGCCGCGCGCATCGAAATCCGCCAGCACCTCTTCCAACTCCCTGTGCCGGAGCCCTGCGACTGTCTCTGTGCCCAGCCCGTTGGGAGCCATTACATCTGCGTCATTGCCTACCAGGCTCCTAAGCCCGAATCCACCGAAGGACACCTATGGACGGCGTGAGGACAGCGGCAGGGTGGGTGAGGGAGCTACAGGGGAGATGGCTGGGCTCATTGGGGTAGATTGGAGGTCGGCGAACGGTCTTCAGTCGCCGCATAGGGCCCCTATGGCCCTCTGCGGGAGCTGCGATGCGCGGGATGGCGAGAGAATACGCAGCAGGGAACTCTCGCGGACCGGGGTGGCACGAGTTTGCAGGGAAGTTGGGTCAGTTGCAGGCTGGCAGTCAGGCGGGGAGTGGAATGGCTCGCAGCCGGGCCATGGCGCGAGTGAACTGGGTTTCCCAAGGCCAATGCTGGGGAAGATGCAGGGTAAGGCGGCGCGCCGAGCGGGTGATCCGTCCCACCAGAGCGAAGACCCGCCGCCTGAGGGTCTTGGTGGTCACGGTCCGTTCGGCCAGACCGATGCGCGCTGTCCAGCGGGCGAGGTTGTGTGCCATCACCTGCACCGCCAGCCAGGCGCCGTTGGCGGCGAAGCGCCCCGAGGGGAGATGGTTGAGTCCGACGCCGTGTTTCAGGTCTCGAATGGCGTTCTCGATCTCGGCGTGGCGGCGATGATCGGCCTCCAGTTCCAGGGTTTCCCCGTCCCGGTCGGTGATGAAGCCGTGATAGCTGTAGGTGGCGAAGAGGGCCAACTGGGAACCGGGCGTGGGCTTCACCCGCCGGACGATGAGCCGCACCGGCGCGGCGTCGGGTTCACTCTGGAAGGGGGTATAGGTGGTCTCGGCCACATCGGCGGCGCCGTCCATCCAGTAGGGAATCGGCGTCCAGTCCTGCTCGGGGATCGCCTCAATCAACTCCCGCAGGCCTTTGTGCTGGCGGATGGTGATGGAGAAGCGGACACCCATCTCGCGGCAGACGGCGACGAGAGCGTGGGCGTAGAAGCCGCTGTCGGCGCGCACCGTGAGTTGGCCGCTGGCCCCACCGTAGCGCACCCGCCCCACCGTTTCACGCAGGAAGTGGGCAGCGCCGCGAGCGGTGTTGGCACGGCCCTCGCGCAGCCGGGACATCAGCACATCGCCGGTTCCGGCGGCGATGGCCAGCAGTGGGTGATAGCCCCGCGCGCCGGTGTAGTTGTGGTGTCGCGCCCCTTCTTTGTCCAGTCCATAGGTCTCGCAGATGGTGGAGTCCAGGTCGATGGTCAGGGGCGAGTCGCCGGGTCCGGCCCCAGCGGCCCATGCGCGTGCCAGCAACTGGCGGCTCACCCGGTCGAGTTGACGGACATGCCCCCACCGGAAACTGCGCAGGAAGGTGCCCAGGGTGGATGGCGCCTTGACCACGCAGCCGAGAACACCGACCGTCCCACCAGCACGCAGCGCATCGGCGTCGTCGATGAAGTCGCCGCCCGCCAGCGCGGAAGCGACCAGCGTCAGCAGTTTGTCCCCCGTGTTCGCCCGCCCCGGTGCGCAGCCGAGGTCGAGGTGATGGTCGGCGAGTTCCCGCAGGCCCAGGTGCTGTGCAAGGGTGGCCGGCAGGAGCAGGCCGGCATTGGCCACCAGGCGGTGGTCGTCAAAGACGACGCCGATACGGTCGGGATTGTTCTGTGGCAGCATCTACTGGGTGCTCCTTGTTTCCGGGCGGTTTTCTGTTTCAAAACCATTCTCCCAGATTCAGAGGAGCACCCTCTGGCTTCTTCAAGGACTGTCCCCAAAGTCGTCTTTCGGTGGATTCGGGCTAAGGTAGCCGCGCACCAGCGCCGACACCGACGTGTCCAGCTCCGCTGCCCGGATGCGGGCGAGCCTGTGTGTCTTCTCGTCGATAGATACGGTTATGTTCTTCATCTTCACAGCCTCACAGAAATTGTGCTTCACAGTTTAGGCATGTTGCTCGGCATTGCCAACTCTTCTGCGGACTCGCCGGGGGGGTGGAGGTCTTCGTACATGCCGTCTGGCAGCGGGCCGCCCCCTGTAGCTGGTCCTGGTCGTCGGCTTCGTCGGGCAACCGGGCCGCCGCCTCGCGCACGTCGAGCTTGCCGGTCACCACGCCGGCGATGAGGCGGGTGCGGTACTCCTCCATGAGATCAATTTGGCGGTGGGCGCGGACCACGGCGGCATCTATGTCGCGGCTCTGTCTACCGATGCGTTCAAGGATGTCCCTCTGTTCCTGGATGGGCGGCAACAGGATCGGAACACCCTTGAGGATGCCCGTGTTCAGGTTATTCATAGTCGCTCCCACTGAGACAAGCGAAAGATATTCCCCCACCCACCGTACCTGCAACGCCTGAATCAGAAACTCAGGCTCAATGCCGTCATATTCAATACGAACTCGTATGCTTCCAGTCCCGCAGAGCCAGGTGGTTTCACGACCTCGAACAAGGGCGCAACGGCCAAGCTCGCCGCGTCGTGAGAAAACTAGGTCATGCGGATCTAATCGATAGCTAGACAGCCTATCTGCGACAGCTTTGGAAACGCTGCAACTTGGGTCTTCAACGATCGCTCCATCCCTCATGTGAATGGGATTGATGACTGGAGTTCCACCTTCAACATAGTCTGACTGATGCAACATACTGCCAAAAGGACCAGTTCGAAACGACTCCGCTATCTGGCCTAGAGTGCGTATTTTCCAATGCTCCGGCACGTCTCCGAGCCACTCGACGCCTGAGGGCTTGAGGGGGACGTTGGGATCGAGGCCGCGGGTGACGGCATGGTTGACGATGGCCTGCTTCTCCTCCTCCAGCAGGGCGATGAGCTTGCGCTTGGCGTCGACGTAGCGGCGGATGCGCCGGTCGGCGTGGTCCAGGTAGCGTACGATGGCGGCCTGCTCGGGGAGGGGTGGGAGGGGGAGTTGCTGCCTGCGAAACTCCGAGTACCTGAAGTCAGTGGAGCGCTCACGTATTCCCTTGGCAAGAGCCAGGATCCACTGGTTGCGTGCCATCTCGCGCACGATGTGCGCATAGTAGAACGAATCGGCGTGCTGGCTCGAGTGACATACTGAGTATACTGGTGTCCCCTTGCCATCGGAGTCCGATACCCCCACTGCCCCAGCAAACGCGTCCATCTGATGGATGACCAAGTCCCCCCTGCGGACGCCCTGGTACCCAATCTCCTTCAGCGACTCAGTGAAACCTTCGGTTCGCCGGTTCTTGCGAAGAGTGACCGTGCCATCTCGGAAGCACGTGACAACCTCGTCGGCGTCACGCACTGGCCTATCCATCTTGCGGAATAGCCAGCCGCCGCGCCGCACCTCCCATTGCTCTGGCATGTCGCCCAGCCAGGGGACGCCGGAGGGCTTGTAGGCGGGGTAGGGTACTAGGCTAGGCATTAGGCATCACACTGGAGCCCCTGAATCCCTAGGCGTCATACAAGTATGGAAGGTGAACGTGATCAGCGCAAACCGGGAGCGCGAAGTCTCATATCGTCACGCAGCCTATAGGGTTCACGTATCACTCTGTCAGGCTCTAGCGGCTCTCTATTGTGTGCGAATGGCTTTAGGCGATTGTTAGGCGGCGTACCGTTTCGTCTCTGAAATGCCGTATGAACCCACTTACGTATGACGGCCAGATCGTTATCGCTAGGCCACTTGTACACGCGGGCATAGGGGTCATCTCCTTTAATGTTGTCTGCCAACCTTGGCGGCAACTGGGTAGGAGGACCGATTCGCAACCTGCCATAGTCCGGGTGGTTTGGAAGAAGTATGCCTAACATCCCACACCTAGAGTTCTTCTTGGTTTTCCTCAAGCTCGAACTAATTTCCCAGTCCACGTGTTTTCTTGTATGAGTGTCGGGGCCAATCAGCACAATAGTGACGGACGCATCGGCGACGAAGTTGTCGCGAATTTTTTGGCGGATCGTCGTCGTCTTCATGTTGCGATCGTCAATGTCTCCATCTCCGACGGACTTATCCACGATGTCCTCCGACATCATTTGAACGAGCAAGTCCCTGTACGCCTGATCCTTGCTGTGGAAGCTGGTGAATACTTTGTGTCTTGGCACTTGGTACATAGCTATTCCCTTCCGGTAGATTCGAGATCGGTCAGGTCCTCTACACAGGCGATTTCTGCTAGCATGCGGTTGTAGTTGCGTAGGTCCACTTGGAGGGCCGCCAGTTCTTTACGGAACTCGGTCCGCATCGTCTCGTCATCGAAAGCGCAGGACGAGGACTCCTTATGCCACTTTGCGGTGAAGGGACGCACTACTTGATTCAGCACCGGTATGGCGATCTTGGCAAACTCTATAGTCCCTCTCCCTTGTCGACGTAAGATTCCACGGGTGATTGAGAAAAGCGAATGAACACTGTCCAGAGCCGTGCCTTCTTCTCCGTCCTCAGCAGGCAGAGGCTGAGTGACGATTCTAGTAAGCAATTCGACGTACAACTCCCAAGCCGCATCTCTATCGGCAGGCTGGAATGAATACTCCAACTCAAGGAGTTTCAAATTCAACTTCACCTTATCCAAATGGAAGCTCCTGAACAGTTGGCCAAGGTTCGTTGTTGAACTCATAGCACGATCTCCTCCAGCAACCCCTCCGTCTCCCGCTCCAGCGCCAGGATGTCGGCCCGTATCTCCTACAGTGGGCGGAGCGGCTGCGGCTTGTAGAAGTGGCGGGTGAAGCTGATCTCGTAGCCTATCTTGACGCTGCCGGGGACGTACCAGGCGTCCGGGGCGTAGGGCAGCACCTCGCGGCGGAGGAAAGCTTCATACGATTGCTCTTCATGCGCCTCAACCTATGGAGCCGTCATTTCATACAGCCATTCGACGCCCGAGGGCTGTGGGCGGGGTGGGCATGGCAAAGGTCCTAAAGGCCAATTTGTCGCAGCAGCTCATCGACGCTCAGGCCGTGATGGGTCGCGATGCTCTTCAAGATGCTGGACAGTGTTTTCGCCCCGATGGGATTATATCGAGGGATAACTTCATGATGCTCACCATTGGTTTGCGTAGTTACCCGAACGTGAGAACCGCGTTGCCTGGTAGCCCTGTAACCCAGACGCCGAAGCGCATTCTCCAAATCCGTCCCGTTTACATCACGCGGCAGTTTCACAGAGCGAGGACTTCGTCACGGACGAAGTGGAGGCGAATCAAGCCGGGGCGCTTCATCGTCCCGTCGAAGTAGCATTCGACGGCTTCCGTGACGTTGCGGCGCAGCTCCTCGATCGTTTCGCCCTGGGTGTGGATGCCGTGTCCCAGCGCGTTGGCCGAGTATCCGCCGTCGATTTCGTCCTCGCTAACTTCGAATATGATCTCGGAGATGGTGGTGGGCATTGTATGCTCTCCTCTCCCGTAAGACATCGACTATCGAACGATCTCCCCTAACAACCCCTCCGTCTCTCGTTCCAGCGCCAGTATATCCGCCCGTATCTCCTCCAGGGGGCGCAGGGGCTGCGGCTTGTAGAAGTGGCGGGTGAAGCTGATCTCGTAGCCGGTCTTGACGCTGTCGGGGACGTACCAGGCGTCCGGGGCGTAGGGCAGCACCTCGCGGCGGAGGAAGGCTTCGATGCCGCCCTCTTCAAGGAGAGGCACCTGCTCGGTGTCGCGGAGGTCGGAGTCGGGCTCGTATTCGACGACGGCCGGCTTGCCGGCGACGGTGGCGGGGAAGAGTCCGCGCAGCGGGTCGGCTTCGACGCTCTTCCTGTGTACCTTCTTTATGACCGGCGGCGCGGTCTCGGAGCGCTCGCAGGTGTCCCTCAGGGACTTGATCTCCTTGGCGGTGTAGGCGCGCTCCGGGTCTATGCCCTCCAGCCTCAGGGGGCGCTCGACGGTGACCTTCCAGTAGCCGAAGGCCTCGTTGGGGAATATCTTCGACTGCTCGGTCTCCTCGAAGGCGAGGAAGGCGTCGCAGATACGCTGGACGTCCTCGCCGGAGAGCTCGCAATTCTTGCTGCCCAGGTTCTTGCGCAGGGGCCGGTACCACTGTGTGGCGTCGATGAGCTGCACCCTACCCTGGCGGTGGGCCTGCTTGCGGTTGCCGAGCACCCAGATATATGTGGCGATGCCGGTGTTGTAGAACATGTTGAGCGGGAGGGCGACTATGGCCTCCAGCCAGTCGTTCTCGATGATCCATCGGCGGATGTTGCTCTCGCCCTGCCCGGCGTCGCCGGTGAATAGGGAGCTGCCGTTGTGGACCTCGGCGACGCGGCTGCCCATTCGGGTGTCGTGCTTCATCTTGCTGAGCATGTTGGCCAGGAACATCATCTGGCCGTCGCTGGAGCGGGTGATGAGGGAGTGCTCCGGGTCTCCGTCGTGCTCCACGACGAAGCGTTGGTCCATGATGCCGGACTTGCCGCCCATGCGCTCGAGGTCGGTCTTCCAGCTCTTGCCGTAGGGGGGATTCGAGAGCATGAAATCGAACTCGCGGGCTGGGAAGGCGTCGGCGGAGAGGGTGGAGCCGTACTGGATGTTGTCGGCCTCGACGCCCTCGCCCTTGAGGATGAGGTCGGCCTTGCTGATGGCGTAGGTCTCGGGGTTGACCTCCTGGCCGTAGAGGTGGACCGACGCCGCCCTACCCCGCTCGGCGGCCAGCTTCGTCAGCGTCTCCTCCGCGACCGTCAGCATCCCGCCGGTGCCGCATGCGCCGTCGTAGACGAGGTAGGTGCCGGGCAGGACCTCTTCAGCAACCGGCTGGAAGACGAGGCGGGCCATGAGCTGCACCACGTCGCGCGGGGTGAAGTGCTCGCCGGCCTCCTCGTTATTCTCCTCGTTGAAGCGGCGTATGAGCTCTTCGAAGAGCGTGCCCATGGCGTGGTTGTCCAGGCCCTCCAGGCGCACGGAGCCGTCGCCGTTCGGGACGGGCCTGGGGCTGAGGTTTATCGAGCTGTCCAGGAATTTCTCCAGGAGGAACCCCAGCGCATGCGTCTCGACCAGCCTGGGAATCTGGTTGCGGAACTCGAACTTCTCCAAGACCTCCTGGACGTTGGGCGAGAAGCCGTCGAGGTACGCCTCGAAGTCAGCCCGGAGCTGCTGTTGGCGTGCGCGGGAGGTGAGGTCGCGGAGGCGGAAGGGCGAGGTGTTGTAGAAGGCCTCGCCGGAGGCGCGGCGCAGCGCGGCGTCCTGGTTCGCCACGCCGGCGGCGTCGAGCTGGGCCTTCATGCGGAGCACGTCTTCCTTGGTCGGCTCCAGGACCGCGTCGAGGCGGCGTATGACCGTCATGGGCAGGATGACGTCGCGGTACTTGCCGCGGACATAGACATCGCGCAGGACGTCGTCCGCTATGCCCCATATGAAGCCGCTGATGTTCAGAGGGGTCGCCAAGTCTAACCCTCTCTACCGGATGCGGGGCTATTCTCCCGGCTTCGTGGAGCTGACGCTCTTCTTCTCTCCCGGCTTCGTGTAGCTGACGCTCTTCTTCACCGCGGCGTCCATGGTCGCGGGCTCGATCAGCACCGTGGTCTTGACTGTGAGGGCGCCTTTTGCGGAGACGGCGAGCGAGACGGCTGCGGCCGCGGCCTCGTCCGGGAACTCGGCGATGCAGTAGACGTCGTTGTCTCCGAAGGCAAAGTAGTAGGCCTCGAGGGTGCCGCCGGCGCTGGTTACCAGGCCATCGACGACCTTGGCGCGCTTGGAGCCGCCGTCCTTCAGCAGGCCCTTGACTCCCTTGCGTGTGTACGATGCTTGGAACAGGTATTTAGGCATGGTCTAACTCCTATGCAACGGCGTGTGTGCGCCGGTGGGACTTGGGCCGATTCTAGCGCATCGTGGACGAGGGCGCATTTCCGGGCAACCACGAGGGTTGCCCCTACGAGGCTACGAACTCGATGGCGTGGAGGGCGAGGGACCTGACGTCCTGCGGGGGGGCTTCGGGTGGGCCGCCGTCACGTTCCAGCAGCGCCAGGGTTGCGATCTGGTCCCTGCTTACCCAGAGCCAGCCGGGGTTTAGCGGCCCCGGCGGGTCCGTGGGGCGGCAGAAGTAGATCATGTCGATGTGCTGGTGATAGCCTTTTACGGGGTCGTGGATGTCCTCGATCACGATGGTGAACGGGGGCTCGACCTGCTCCTGGCAGCCCAAGTTTAGCAGATGGGCGGTGGGCACCAGCTCCACGACGAGGCCGGTCTCCTCCTCGACCTCCCGGAGCACGGCCTGGACGGGGTCCTCGTTGTCCTCTATATGGCCGCCGGGCGGGAGCCACGCGCCCACCTTGCGGTGCCAGTGGAGGGCGACACGGTCGTCGTGTACTACGAACGCGGTGGCGGTGAAGTGGCGGACTAGGGTCATAACTGATCCTGGGTCGAGGATGCGGCCCATATTATGATGAGAGACGCGGCGGGGACAAGACCCGCGCAGGCGCGCCCCGAATGCGTGTTGAGTTTGGTAACATGCTTGACAAGTAAGCGGCCCCGCGCCGGCTGGTCTGATACGGGGACCGCCTGGGGAGGCACTATGGGAGACCCTCTGATCATCGCCGGCAAGGAGTTCGAGTCCCGGCTAATGGTCGGTACCGGGCGCCACAGGAACCCCGAGGAGATGGTGGCGTCCATCAGCGCGTCGGGGGCGCAGATCATCACGGTGGCCATACGCCGCTTGGATCGCGACAACCCCAGCGAGAAGAGCATCCTGGACTACTTCGACTGGGACGAGTACACGGTGCTGCCGAACACCGCCGGCTGCAAAACGGCGGACGAGGCGGTGTTCACGGCACGGCTGGGCAGGGAGATCACGGGCAGCAACTGGGTCAAGCTGGAGGTACAACCGAACCCGAAGTCGCTGCTGCCGGACCCGGTGGGCACGTACGAGGCGGCGCAGCGGCTGGTCGACGACGACTTCGTGGTGCTGCCGTACATCCACGCCGACCCAGTGCTCGCAATGAAGCTGGAAGAGATCGGCTGCGCGACGGTGATGCCCCTGGGGTCGGCAATCGGCTCGGGCCGGGGGATACTGACCATCGACGAGGTGCGGCTGATCATAGAGGCGGCGAACGTGCCGGTGGTGGTGGACGCGGGCCTGGGGGTGCCGTCGGAGGCGGCCCAGGCGCTGGAGGAGGGCGCGGACGCCGTGCTGGTGAACACGGCGATCGCGCAGGCGTCGGACCCGGCGGGCATGGGCGAGGCGTTCAAGCTGGGGGTCGAGGCCGGACGGATGGCGTACCTCGCCGGACGCATCGCGCCCAAGCAACAGGCCGCCGCGAGCAGCCCAACCGAGGGAGTGGCTACGCCGGCCGGCTCGCGGAGCTAGCGACACATGGCCCCGCTGCCGAGGCCAGTGCTGTGCCTAGTCACAGACCGTAGGCTGTGCCGTGGGCGCAGGCTGGAGCAGGTGGTGGAGGCGGCGGTCGAGGGCGGGTGCTCCATGGTGCAGCTACGGGAGAAGGACCTCCCGGCAGGCAAGCTGCTGGACCTCGCGGTGCGGCTGCGATCCATAACGTCCGGGAGGGCGCTACTCATCGTGAACGACCGCGTTGACGTGGCACTGGCCGCAGGGGCGGACGGAGTGCAGCTACCGGAAGACGGTCTTGCGGTCGATGCGGCGAGGCAGGTAGGCGGTAACATGCTCGTGGGGCGCTCAGTGCACAGCGTTGCGGGCGGCGTGCAGGCGGTTGCGGACGGGGCAGACTTCCTTGTCGCGGGCAGCGTGTTTGCCACGGCGTCCCATCCGGGGGCCGCACCCCAGGGCTTGGCGCTGGTCGGCGGCCTGGCGGACGCCGTGGACGCGCCGGTGATCGGGATCGGCGGCATTGACGGGGGCAACGTCGAGTCGGTGATGCGGTCTGGGGCCGCCGGCGCGGCGGTCATCAGGGCGGTCAGCGAGAGCGAGAGCCCCGAAGCGGCGGCCCGCGAGCTGAAGCGGCGCACGGTCCTCGCGTGGGAGCGCTCCGGCAGGCGCTCGGAGGTCACGGCTTGATCAGGCTGACGGTAAACGGCAAGGAGGAGGAGCTGCCCGAGCAGACTCCCCTGCCCGTCTACCTGGAGTCGCTTGGGGTAACCCTGCGCCGGATCGCGGTGGCGTACAACGGCGAGGTGGTGCGCCGGGAGGGGCACGCCACGGTGACGCTGTCGGACGGCGACACGGTGGAGATAGTACACGCCGTCGGGGGCGGCTGAGGGCGATGACAGGGAAGGACCGCGACTAGGGCACGTCTCTGTTGGGTAAACCGGCTGAGCATTTGCCGGTTTGGCAGGTTGGCGCTATGATGGGACTGCGTGAACCGGCGTTGGGGATTGTTCCTATTCTTCATGTAATCCCGTTCGGAGAATGCTATGCCAAATTACAAAGGCAGCAATTCAGATCAGGGTTCCAGAGGTACCGGGAGTCAATCCCGAGAGAATGGGGTAAGCAGCTACTCACCCGAGTGGCTAAGAAAGTCCCGGGACGATGTACCTCAGACAGGCAAGCCGTTGCGTAAGAACCCCGTGGTAGAAGCCATAATGGCCAACCCGGGCAACGAACGACCTAGGCAAGTACAGCAGCCCGCGCCGGAGCAGGCCCCAGCCAAGTCTAAAGAGTAGTTCGGGGAACGCCCCGTGACCCCCTCGGCCTTGGACATCGGGGCTATCTTGGTCTTGGTCCTCCCTGGATTCGTCTCCTACCGCTCGGCCCTGGCCCGACGAGCCGACCCATCGCGTCGAAGCACGCTTTGGCAGTTGGCAGAGATGCTCGAGTACTCCCTTTACGTCCACCTCCTTGGCGTTACGCTGGTGTTGGGAGTATCAGCGCTCTTGGATTCTGCATTTCACTTGGAATTACACCTCAACGAACTCCCCAGCAAGCAACCCCATGAATTCCTAAGTGCGTATTTTGTCGAGGGAACTTTACTATTCACTCTCTACCCGCTCTACGTGGTTGTCGCTTCGGTCTTATTGGGCGCGTATTCGATACCTCATCGGGCGGCGACGGGCATTGTCAAAGGCGGCGGCCTCTTGGCCAGAGGGATAGGAGCAATTCCCTACATGGGTTGGATAAAGCCTCCCAGCCCCGATTTTCCCATAGAGCCCATCTGGTACAAGGCCTTTCACGTCGCTACGGACGGGTTCACGCGGTCCCGGCCCGCAGTGATGGTCAAGATGAAGAGAGGAGACATCTACTACGGTGTGCTGGATTCGTATCCGATCCTACCCGATTCACAGAGGGCGAAGGATTTCCTTATTGTTCAAGCGCAGTACGCTCCCGCCGGCCACCAGGAAGAGCCTTATCGATTGGAAGATATGCCAGGAGGCGGGACGGTCCTTCTGAACTCGGAGGATGTGGATAGCATTCAAGTGTACTATGACCCTGTTGAAGATATCCCAGGGTAGCTCAAGAGAGGGACAAGGGTCTCGGTTCAGAAATCTCCGTTAAGGGGAGAGCCGCGTCCAGATGGTCATGTAGGGCGGGGCGACGGAGATGAAGTGCTCCCAGGAGCCCGGCTCGGGGTCGGTCTCGTCGGTGGTGTCTTCCCACAGGCCAACGAGGACCAGCCGGAGCCCGGCGAGGCCGTTGAGCATGGTGCTCAGGGTATGGCGGAACTCCCTGGGGCCGACGACCTTCTTCTCGGTCCCGTCGAAGCCCTCGAACTCCCAGCGCGGGTCCTCATCGTGGAGCTCGGCGTCCTCGTAACGGGCCTTCACGACGTAGCCCTCGCCGTTCCAGTTGTCGTACAGCCAGTGGGCGAATGGGTTCCAGCACCTCAGCGCGTACAGTCCTCCGGGGCGCAGCACGCGGGCGACTTCCCGGAAGACCGGCACCGGGTCGGGGATGAAGTTGATGGAGTGGGCCTGGTGGACCAGGTCGAACGAGCCGTCGTCGAAGGCCGACAGGTCCCGCATGTCGCCCTGCACCGTTCGCACGTCGATGCCGTAGTGCGCCGCGGCCTCGCGGTCCCTCTCCAGCTGCGTTTCGGTTATATCCAAAACGGTCACGTTGGCGCCCAGTATCCCGAACGCAGCCGACTGCTGCCCGCCCGCGCCTGCGAGGCAGAGCACGTCCTTGCCCGAGACGTCCCCGGCAACACCCTTGGGGTCCACCAAGGCAAGCGCCGACTCGGCGTCCAGGTCGAGGATGGGCCTCGTGTACTCTAGGCCCTGGGCGGCCAGCTCCTCCCAGCGCTCCTGGTTGTATTGGGCAACGTCGTCGAAGTAGGTCATACGGGCGCTCCTGGCGTTATGGCGTATGAGGCTGCGATGGGAAGTGGCCCCAACGGAATTCGAATCCGTGTTTGCGGCTTGAAAGGCCGCCGTCCTAGTCCACTAGACGATGGGGCCACGATGGTCCCGGCTGTGAGCCGGAATGTGAGCGAACTGCGGAGCCATGCGGGCGCCGCAGGCGTCATGAGTATTCTAGCAGGCTGCAGAGGAAATGGCTTAACTCACAGAGTGTCACCCATGGATGATGTCATCATCTCTGTTGACACCATGCATGGGCCAAACTACGATGGCCCCGTGGCACCTGTAGAGCCAGACCACTTTGGCTTTGTGTTCAAGCTCTACATCATTGACACCTTGCGTAGGCGCTTAGGACTGACGCAAGCTGCCCTTGCGGAGCAACTGGATGTCCCGATTCGTGGCTACATTGGCACCGTAATGATGAGGGGGCTATAGTGATACTTCCAAGAGGAATATCGATGGCAAAACTTTTTCGTAGACCCATTTCGGACGAATCGGCTGCTGTTTCAACCACTGAGATTATAGAAAGATCCCAACCTCCTGGGACCACGCTATATGTCGACACTGAGAATCTCCAAGGTAGTACCCAAGCCCTCCTTAAGACAATCATAGAAGAGTGGCCAAAGGGATTTCCTCCTGTGATGTGGTTGAATCTGTATGTCGCGGCCGATCGGGTTGCACTATGGGATATGTGGGCTAGCAGCCAGTTTCCTCAAGTGTCCGTAACGGTTAAGGGGATACAGCACTTTAGCCATCAGCAATCCAAAAACTCAGCCGATATAGCGATCGCGATTGATGCAGTTGCCGACTTTGTAATGGATACTACTCAATTCGTTGCCGTGATGAGCGACGATAGTGACTTCATGCCGGTCTATGCGAAGCTGAAAGACTTGGTGGGAGGAGAAGCCCCATTCTTGTGGGTCTTGACGGATCGAGCAAAGACGCGGTCATCCACTATTAAGGACTACTTCCCCAACGATCACGTTCATGTAGTGAGCATTCCACAAACCACCCGCGATCTGCAAGAGCCACTCCATCACGATGGAGATAATTCAGACCAAACAGCTGAGATGGTCAACTTGATCATCCAGGGAATTGCTGTCGGACTATTCAAGAGCACAGACTGCCAACCGATCATCAAATCGCGCTGGCCACATCATCCCTTGGCAAGCATGGCGAGCGCACCTTTTGGCTCAGAGTTCGCTAGCAAACTCTGGCCCACGCTCGAGAAGCGAGGAGTCAAATTGTCTAGGGTCAAGCCCCGCAGATATGAGATGACCGCACAAGTGAAGGAACCGCTGAATCTCCGACAAGGGACACAGAACGTCGCAAGTGACCAAGACTAGGGGTACAATGATAGAGGCGCACTTACGGTAGCAATTCAGCCGGAATCGCTACCGTGGGTCATTCGATGCGGTAGGCGGCGATGGCGGCTTGGAGGGTGCGGTATATGCCTGACTCTCGGGCGTTTATTTCGTCCAGCATGGCGTTGGCGGCGTCGAGACGCTCATCGCTCGGCGCGCGCAGATACGCTACCTCGAGGCCCAGCCATTCCACCATCTTGTCGAAGTATTCGGCCGCATCGGCGTCGAGGTCTTCGGCGATGGCGGGTGGAGACAGGGCCTGTACACGAGAGCGGAGGTCCTGGGCGGCGTCCCGGTGCGAGAGGGCGTTGGCGAGCCGCTGCGAGACCTCCAGGTCGCTCTTGATGCCGCGCTCCCGTAGGGTCGACACTTCCTGCTCGCGCGACATGATCTCGGAGATGGCGTGGACGTAGGCGCGAAGCTCTTCTCTCTCCGGGTCCGTCCACGCGGCCATCCAGTCCGGGAAGTCGTCGCGGAAGCCGGAGTACGCGACGCCGGTTGCTCCTTCGAACGCCGTCGGCAGGTCGTCTTCCTCGGCCATCTGGTCAACGAGGGCGGCTACCGCGTCCGAACCAAAGCGTTCGATGAAGTAGCGGACGGCCATGTAGGACTGCGCATACTGGAGGCGTACCAGGTCGGTGTTCCCCCGCAGGTTCCAGTCCCGTCCGCTCTCCAGGGACGTCAGCGGGAAGAGCGTCCCGCTTTCCGCGGCGTCCTTGATGACGTCGATGCTCGCGTACATCTGGGCCCTCGTAGCGTCCGGGCGCACGCTTCTAAGCCCGAGCGAGTACTCCGCGTATGTGGCCAGCCCCTCATCGATCCAGGCCGGGAGCCTGAGGCCGCCCGACATCTCGTCCAGGGCAAGGTGGGTGTACTCATGGACGAGAAGGCGCAGGATACTGGTCAGCGGATAGTCCGTGCGGATGTAGACCGCGGGACTGGCCCCCACTGCCGAGTAGAAGCCGTCCGGCTCGATAGGAACGTCGAAGCCGATCTCCTCCCTGATGCGGTCGAGAGCGTCGCCACTGCCGGCGAGGTACAGGTCGGGAATCTGGGAAGTGCGGGCGATGCCCAACTCGGAGCTCAACACGACCATGGTCCAGACCGAGATAGGACTGGAGGTCGATGGTCAGCGCGGCAGGCACTAAGGCGGACGTGTAGGTGTCGGACGCGGTGCCGCGGTAACGGCGCAGCTCCACGCCCAACTCAGCCGACTCGGGCTTCGGGAGGGGGAGATCCATTACCGGGTACTCGACGGGGTAGTCGACTCCGTCCACGGCGACGACGACGGACCACGTGCCCTCCCTGTCGAGTGTGCCGATCCGCGTCCAGGAGAGGGAGCCTTCCTCGTCGGCGTGGAACCATTGCCCGGTAACGGGCCTGCCGTTAATCCGCGAAAAGCGCGTTCCCGTAGGGGCGATCCACTCGGCGGACCTGCCCGTCGGGTCGCGGAAGCTGAGAGCGACCGGCTGCCATGGGTCGAGTCCAGTCAGGGTGAAGCTGACGTCGTGGCCAGCCATCGGCTGTCCGGGCTCGACCCGGAGCGACACGTCCCCAAACATTGAGACGTCTACACCGCCGGAGACGTGCGCCTCCCTCACGGTGCCCGGAGGGCCCGGCATGGCCGCGAGCGCCATCGCGACGGAGGTCTCTATGGCCTCGTCCATGAGCGAGCGTGCCTCCTCTATGGTCACGGAGGGGGTCGGGACCGGCGTAGGGGTGCCGGTAGGCATTGAGGCGATGGCCTGCGATATCCTCGCGTCCACCTGCTCCAGACTCGGCCCGGGCGTAGGGGTGGGGGCGTTGGCAAGGCGCTCCACCTCGCCCTCGAGGCGCTCCAGGGTCTGGCCGACCCGGGTCACGGCATCCTGCAGGTCGTCGATGCGCGGGTCCGGGGTGGGTGTGGGCGCGGGCTGCGCGCATCCGGCCAGAAGCAAGCAGACGGACGCGGGCGCCAGAAGGACGCGCAGGCTACGGATAGAGAGCGAGTCCCTCAAGTCCCTGAGTCTCCCGGAGTCCGAGCATCAGGTTCATGTTCTGGACGGCCTGGCCTGCCGCGCCCTTAACCAGATTGTCTATGCAGCTCACCACGATGAGCCTGCCCGAACGATGGTCGACCACGGGGTGGACGATGCAGGTGTTGC
The DNA here is from genome assembly GCA_965262055.1 of Dehalococcoidia bacterium. GTDB lineage: Bacteria > Chloroflexota > Dehalococcoidia > Lucifugimonadales. Next base: position 2,043,148 of record CBDHEI010000002.1, on the reverse strand, counting down.
TTCCCAGGGTGTGCTTAGTCATCGGAGGCTCATCCACCACGTCGACGAACGGGGCGTGCTCGTAGAAGGAGCGGTACGCCTCGATAACCTGGCCCTGGGTGGTGGAGCTATCCACGATGGGTGCGTAGCAGGTGGCCAGGATGCCGCGGGTCATCGGCACGAGGTGCGGCGTGAAGCTGAGCCGGACCTCCGCGTCCCCGGTGTAGGCGCTTAGCTCCTGGGCGATCTCCGGGGAGTGCCTGTGGCCGCCGATGGAGTATGCCGAGACGCTCTCGTTGACCTCGGAGTATGGGAACTTGCCGCGTCCGGCGCCCGAAACGCCCGACTTGGCGTCGACGATCAGGTCGGGGGCGACGAGACCGGCGCTGAGCGCGGGGGCGAGCGCCAGGATCGCGGCCGTCGGATAGCAGCCCGGATTGGCCACGATCTGCGCTCCAGCGACCTCACCGGCGTAGAGCTCAGGCAGGCCGTAGACGGCGCCCTCGAGGTGGCGCGGGCACGGGTGGTCGACCTCGTACCACTCGCGGTACTCCTCCACGTCGCGCAGGCGGAAGTCGGCGCTGATGTCCACGGCCCGGACGCCGTTGTCCAGAATGGGACCCAGGCGCTCCGCGCTGGCGGCATGCGGCAGGGCAGAGAAGACGAGGTCGACGCTGCCGGTCAGGTCTTCGGTGATCGGCAGGTCGATGGGGCCGAGATGGGGGACGGCCTCACCAAGTCGCTTTCCGGCGGCGCTCCGGCCTGTGACCGAGGCTATCTCCACCTCGGGGTGTCCGTGCAGGATGCGCGCAAGCTCCATGCCGGAGTAGCCTGTAACGTTGATGATTCCGACCTTCACTTCGACCTCCACGGACCAGCGGCAGCCTTCCGGCGACGGACCCTGTAACGATTATAGTCAGGCCGCGGTGGAAGTGACAGTCTGTCGCCTACGGCGGCCTCCGGGCTTGGAGGGGCACCCTTCCGCGATCACGCACTCGCCGCAGCGGGGGCGCTGGGCCTTGCAGACCTGGCGGCCGTGGTTGATCAGGTAGAGGTGGAAGGCGAAGACCTCCTCGGGCTCGACCATGGGCTCCAGGATGTCGTGGGCCTGGTCAGCGTTGACCTTGGGGCCTATGAGGCCCAGGCGCCTGGAGACCCTGAAGATGTGGGTGTCCACCGGCATGGCGGGCATTCCCAGCGAGAAGCAGAGGATGATGGCGGCCGTCTTGGGGCCAACGCCGTCGAGGCGTCGCAGCCACGCCTTGGCCTCGTCCAACGGCATCTCGGCCAGGAACGACAGGTCGAAGGAGCCCACCTCGGCGCGGACGCGCTCCAGCACGGCCTTTATCCTGGGCGCCTTTACCCTGAAGAGGCCGGCTGTCTTGATAGCGTCCTCGATCTCGGCTACCTCCGCGTTGACGACGGCCTCCAGGGAGCCGAAGGTGTCCATGAGGTTTCTGAAGGCGCGGTGGGAGTTGATGTCGGAGGTGTGCTGGGAGAGTATCGTGTAGACGAGCTCCGACGCGGGATCGTACCGGGGCTCCCACTCAAAGGGCCCGTACTCGCCGCTCAGCAGCCTCATGACCTCGGCTGCCCTCGCGCGCTTTGCGGGGCTCGGCTTTCGCGCCATAGACTCTCTCCGGGCGGACCTTGAACACAGCCCAGATTACCATAACGGTCTCGTTCCGGGCGGAGGTAAGTCTCAGGATATGCGCTGCAACTCAGACTCGTATATGGAGTGATCCCTGTCGGAGAAGGTAACGAAGCAGACTTTCTCGATACCGGGGTGAGCGTCGAGGCTTTCTAGTACCTGGCGTACTGCGATGCCGGCGGCGCGCTCCTTGGGGAAGGCGTAGAGCCCTGTGCTGATGGAGGGGAATGCGATCGTTCGCAGGCCGCGCGAGGCGGCGGCATCCAGCGAGCTCCTGTAGCAGGACGCGAGGAGCGCGTCCTCGTTGGCGGTGCCGCCGTGCCAGACCGGGCCGACGGTGTGGATAACGTGTATCGCCGGCAGATTGTAGCCGCCGGTGACTCTTGCCTCGCCGGTGGGGCAGCCGCCGATCCCCCTGCACTCGGCCAGCAGCCCAGGTCCGGCGGCCCTGTGGATCGCGCCGTCCACACCCCCGCCGCCGAGCAGCGAGTTGGTGGCCGCGTTGACGATCGCTTCCACTGCGAGGGTGGTTATGTCGCCATGGACGAGGGTGATGCGGTCCTTCGCGGTCATGGGGTGTGCCTCCTGCGCGGCCGCGCCTGTGGGTCTCCCACGATAATATGCCATACGATGGCCGGTGCACGAGCTTGACAGCAGGCGACGAAGTCTCCTACGGTGGCCGCATAGTGAGACGGACGCCTCCCTCTTTGCCCTTAACCCCGAATCCACCGAAGGACACCGATGGACGGCGTGAGGACAGCGGCAGGGTGGGTGAGGGAGCTACAGGGGAGATGGCTGGGCTCATTGGGGTAGATTGGAGGTCGGCGAACGGTCTTCAGTCGCCGCCTTGCGCCCCTATGGCCCTCTGCGGGAGCTGCGATGCGCGGGATGGCGAGAGAATACGCAGCAGGGAACTCTCGCGGGACCGGGGTGGCACGAGTTTTCAGGGAAGTTGGGTCAGTTGCAGGCTGGCAGTTCAGGCGGGGAGTGGAATGGCTCGCAGCCGGGCCATGGCGCGAGTGAACTGGGTTTCCCAAGTCCAATGCTGGGGAAGATGCAGGGTAAGGCGGCGCGCCGAGCGGGTGATCCGTCCCACCAGAGCGAAGACCCGCCGCCTGAGGGTCTTGGTGGTCACGGTCCGTTCGGCCAGACCGATGCGCGCTGTCCAGCGGGCGAGGTTGTGTGCCATCACCTGCACCGCCAGCCAGGCGCCGTTGGCGGCGAAGCGCCCCGAGGGGAGATGGTTGAGTCCGACGCCGTGTTTCAGGTCTCGAATGGCGTTCTCGATCTCGGCGTGGCGGCGATGATCGGCCTCCAGTTCCAGGGTTTCCCCGTCCCGGTCGGTGATGAAGCCGTGATAGCTGTAGGTGGCGAAGAGGGCCAACTGGGAACCGGGCGTGGGCTTCACCCGCCGGACGATGAGCCGCACCGGCGCGGCGTCGGGTTCACTCTGGAAGGGGGTATAGGTAGTCTCGGCCACATCGGCGGCGCCGTCCATCCAGTAGGGAATCGGCGTCCAGTCCTGCTCGGGGATCGCCTCAATCAACTCCCGCAGGCCTTTGTGCTGGCGGATGGTGATGGAGAAGCGGACACCCATCTCGCGGCAGACGGCGACGAGAGCGTGGGCGTAGAAACCGCTGTCGGCGCGCACCGTGAGTTGGCCGCTGGCCCCACCGTAGCGCACCCGCCCCACCGTTTCACGCAGGAAGTGGGCAGCGCCGCGAGCGGTGTTGGCACGGCCCTCGCGCAGCCGGGACATCAGCACATCGCCGGTTCCGGCGGCGATGGCCAGCAGTGGGTGATAGCCCCGCGCGCCGGTGTAGTTGTGGTGTCGCGCCCCTTCTTTGTCCAGTCCATAGGTCTCGCAGATGGTGGAGTCCAGGTCGATGGTAAGGGGCGAGTCGCCGGGTCCGGCCCCAGCGGCCCATGCGCGTGCCAGCAACTGGCGGCTCACCCGGTCGAGTTGACGGACATGCCCCCACCGGAAGCTGCGCAGGAAGGTGCCCAGGGTGGATGGCGCCTTGACCACGCAGCCGAGAACACCGACCGTCCCACCAGCACGCAGCGCATCGGCGTCGTCGATGAAGTCGCCGCCCGCCAGCGCGGAAGCGACCAGCGTCAGCAGTTTGTCCCCCGTGTTCGCCCGCCCCGATGCGCAGCCTAGGTCGAGGTGATGGTCGACGAGTTCCCGCAGGCCCAGGTGCTGTGCAAGGGTGGCCGGCAGGAGCAGGCCGGCATTGGCCACCAGGCGGTGGTCGTCAAAGACGACGCGGATACGGTCGGGATTATTCTGTGGCAGCATCTACTGGGTGCTCCTTGTTTCCGGGCGGTTTTCTGTTTCAAAACCATTCTCCCAGATTCAGAGGAGCACCCTCTGGCTTCTTCAAGGACTGTCCCCAAAGTCGTCTTTCGGTGGATTCGGGTTAACATCAGACTACTTCAACCACTTCAGTGAGGACCCCCATATCGGAGGGTTCGTTCCACGTCCTGTGAGGGTCAGCCCGTCCAACGAGGCGCTCGTCTGGGCGGTCGATAGGCTGAACTGTCACCTGTACTACTTTCCACGCGACTGTCCGAGGGTGGTTATCTGGAACTCGTCCCGCACCTCGGCGGAGGATATTGAGCCCACATTTCCCATATCAACCCTGCAGGGCTTGCCGTAATCAGCAACGGAACTACCCGATGTAGCCGCATAGCAGAGCACAGTGGTGATCATGAGTGCTAGACTGGTCGTGATAGACTGCTTTAGATCTTGATAACGTACCCACTCTGGAGGCACCCAATGGGTGAAAGCACAAACCTCCGCGCCAAGCTCCGTTTCGACCGACGTGTACGGTTGGAGTTTCGCGGCGCTACCATCACCTCGGACGCCGGACTGTTGGCCTGTCGCGAGCTGGATGATGCGCTGGGACTGACGGAGACGACGAATGAGTGTCTGCAGGAGAGTCGGGGCGGTCGCAACGTGCAGCACCGATTGGTGGGCCTTCTCAGGCAGTCGGTGTACAGTCGTCTGGCGGGCTACGAGGATACCAACGACGCTGAACGGCTGGCCCAGGACCCGACGATGCGGATCATCGTTGGACGGCGAGGTGGTCCTGAGAGACCGGCCGTCAGCACCAACACCATGAGCCGGTTCGAGACCGAGGTGCTCACCCAATACGGCAACGTGTAAGGGTTGGGCCGACTGAACGCTAAGTGGGTGGATGGAGCTATGTCCCGCACGCCGCACCGGCGGGTGATCTTGGACATGGACAGTTCGGAGAGTCCGGTACATGGAGAACAGGAGGGAGCATCGTACAACGGTCACTTTGGGAGCACGTGCTATCACCCTTTGTTCGTGTTCAACCAGTTCGGTGACTGTGAGGGCGCCAAGCTGCGTGCGGGGAACGTACATAGCGCGCACAGGTGGCGTGATGTATTGGATCCGATCCTGTCGCGTTACGGGGCGACAGGAGTGCTACGGTACTTTCGCGCCGACGCCGCATTCGCTAAGCCGGACATCTATGAGTACCTCGAGGAGCGGCACGTCCTTTACGCTATAAGACTCCCCGGCAACGAGGTGCTGCAACGGGAGATCGCCCCTCTGCTCAGGAGGCCGGTGGGGAGGCCGCCGAAGCGTCCAGTGATCCTATACGACGACTTCTGGTATCGTGCCGGGAGTTGGGACCGGGCACGGCGGGTGGTGGCCAAGGTGGAGTGGCACAGGGGAGAGCTGTTCCCCCGGGTGGGCTTCATCGTCACGAGCATGACGGCTGGCCCCGAAGGAGTGGTGCGATTCTACAATGGTCGCGGGACAGCCGAGCAGTGGATCAAGGAGGGTAAGTACGCCCTGAACTGGACTCGGCTGTCGTGCCATCGGTTCGTGGCCAACCGGGTGCGTCTGTCTCTGTTCGTCCTGGCGTACAACCTTGGGAACTTCCTTCGCCGGCTGTGTCTGCCCAAGGCGGTCAAGCACTGGTCGCTGCGGAGCGTGCAGGTCAAGCTGATCAAGATGGGAGGCCGTCTGGTGCGGCACTCCCGGTGGTTGATCTTTCAGTTGTCCGAGGTGTCGGTTCCTCGACGGTTGTTCCAGGGAGTGTTGGATCGTATCGGCCGGTTATCGCCGGCGCCAAGCTGAGGGAGGGTACAACCACGATCTTGCCAAGAGGGGGAGAGCGCTCCAGGGAGTCGCCTTGTCTTCAATGCGCTTTCACCCCACTGGCAGGGGACACGAGGACGATGAAGACGGACAAGAAGGGTGCTCTACGACTGCAAACGCATCTCTTATCGGATAGACCGGCGATTGACTGGCCTTGCAGGACCTGACTATGATGCTACCATCTCGTTTGGGCTGCCCCTTGAGCCTGAAGACTCCCAATATGGGAAATCCCGGTTGAGACCTTCTTCGGCCACACGACCTCGGCGGTGATAGCGGCCATCGAGTCCCGTTGGCTCGAACGCCTACGCAACACCACAATCTACCAGTATACCCTGTCAGCGGAGGGATTCGTATTGCGCGATGAGGCCGCGGGATACTGGGTTTCCGAGCGCGAAATTCTGCCAATCGACGTTGAGCCGATCCCGGACCTGATGACGGCGCTTGTCGATGCCGGGGTTGAGTTGAGGATCATGCCTTCGCTGGTCCCTATGCGAGACGCGGCGATCGCGTCCACCGTTGAGTTCGGCATCATTCGCTGGCGAAACGCCGTTACGTGCTAGACGTCCCACAGAGCGGGGCCGACCTTCGCAACCAACAACCGGTAAGAGAATTCGCTCGGAGCATTGAGGGGATTCTTCCATTCCACCTCGGCTTCGGACCACGTCTGAAGCGACCACCATCCCCAGATTGGCATGGTGCTCTGTCTCTCCACCCGCTACCGCTACCGGCAGGTCAGGCGTCGGCGATACGCCATACGCTGGTCGGTACGGGAGCTTGACAGCGGTCGGCGAAGTCTCCTACAGTTGCCGCATGCTGCGACGGGCGCTCCGCATGGTGCAAGGTTGACATTCGATAGCTTCCTCGAAGAGATGGCAGATGAAAGCAAGGCCCCTACCTACTCGGGGCTCGTGCAGCTGTCCGGGCTCGCCGACGAGGAGGCCGCGAAGCTCGATGCGGCATGGGGTGGGGTCAGTTCAGAGCGCAAGCGAGAGTTGCTGGAGAAGCTTATCGAGCTGGGTGAGGAGAACGTAGAACTCGACTTCAGCCATGTGTTCATGCCGTCGCTACAGGACACGGACGAGGTCGTCCGGCAGAGGGCGGTACAGGGGCTGTGGGAGAGCGATGACCGGACGCTGATAGGGCCACTCGCCGACATGCTGCTGAACGACCCCGCGGTGGAGGTCAGGAGCGCGGCGGCCATGTCCCTGGGCAAGTTCGCGGCCCGGGCGCAGGAAGGCAAGCTGATCAGGCGGGACGCGGAGCGGGTGCTGAGCTCGCTGATGCGGGCGGTAGACAACGGCGCGGAGGACACGGAGGTGCGGCGCAGGGCCATCGAGGGCGTCGCGTCGTTCGACGTGCCCGGGGCAGGGCAGGCAATCCGAGGGGCCTACGGCAGCGGGGACGTGAGGCTAATACAGAGCGCCGTCTACGCAATGGGCCAGAGCTCCAACGTAGATTGGCTGCCGCCGGTGCTGGAGGAGACTAGGAGCGGCTATTCGGAGGTCAGGTACGAAGCTGCCGTGGCCGCCGGCAAGCTGGGAGACGAGGAAATCGTCCCCCAACTCGTGCATCTTCTGCTGGACGACGACGACCAGGTCCGGGTAGCCGCGACCAGGGCGCTGGGTGAGGTGGGTGGACAGACAGCCAGGCGGGCGTTGGAGCATTGCCTGACCATGGAAGACGAGCTATTGGTGGATGCGGCGGAGGAGGTCCTCGAGGCCCTGAAGGTAGAGGACGACCCGCTGGGCTACAGGTTCGACATATAGAGTGCCCTGCCCGAGTCCCCATCCGCGTCCATCAGTACAACCATGTTCAAGCACACGAATTTGTGAGGGCATCAAGGTACCCATGCAGCCGAAGCCTATTGTTGGCGCCATCCTCGTAGCGGCGATAGCCGCCGCCGGCGCTCTCGCCGCATGCGGCGACGACCTGACCTCGACCGGCGGGGAGCCAACGGGGACTGGAGCTCTCGCTGCGCCGGTCACGATGCAGACACCCGTCCAGCCAACTGCGGCTCCGCAGCCCACCCCTGCACCGAAGGGCGAGCCGCTCACCGACCATACAGCGCTGACCCTGTTTGCCGAGGCGATGAGCGCCGTCGGAACCGCCCACGTCACCGGCGAGCTGGACGTAAGGGAGAGCGTGGTCGCCCCGGGGGGCCTGATACTCCAGACGTTCTCAGGCTACGGACAGATGGACGCCGACAGCCGGTTTGCCGGTATCGTCCAAGTTGTCGCGGCGGGAACGTTCCCGTTCGAAAGCCGATGGGTCGACGGCGCCTACTACGATAGGGACCCCGGGACGGGCAAATGGGGCGTGGTGGCGCCGGAGACCGGTCAGCGCGTGCTGATAGGCCTCTTCGAATCGTCCCTTGTCGGGAGCGCGGACGACATGCGCGACCCCACGGTCACTCGTGAAGTACTGGACGGCGCGCCCGTATTGCGTGTAGATGGGGCCGTCGACCGAGCCGACCTGCTCGTATCCAGGAAGGTCCTGTGGATAGGTGAGGACGACTACCTGCTGCGCCGGATCCGTCTGGAGGGGAGCCCGCCGCCCGAGCTCGTCAACGGCAGCCAGGAGGGCTACTTCACCCTGACCGCCGACTACTCTGGCTACAACCAACTCGTGATCGTCACCGCGCCCTAGCGTTACGATTTCCCAGCGTGACGCCCAAGGGGGCGCATGAAGGCAGAGCGAAAGTGACCAATGAACTCGCCCGCGGGCAGGAGTCAGGTCCGGCGGTCGGGATAATCGCCAACCCGATGGCGGGCCGGGACATCCGGCGCCTGGTCGCACAGGGGCGGTTCGTCCCGAACCATGAGAAGGTCAACATCCTGTTGCGGGTGCTGGCGGGCCTTGAGGCGTCCGGCGTAGAGCTGGTGCTCATGATGCCCGACTTTGCGGGCCTGGGCCGTGGCGCCGCCAGCCGGTTTCCCAACCTGGACGTTAACCTGCTGCGGATGCCGGTCTTCAACGCCGACTACGACTCGACGAGGGCCGCCCGCGCAATGGCGGAGATGGGCGCCGGCTGCATCGTGACCCTCGGCGGAGACGGCACGAGCAGGGCCGTGGCCAAAGGTTGCGGCGACGTGCCGATCCTACCCCTATCCACCGGCACGAACAACGCCTTCCCGTCGGACGTGGAGGGCACCGTGGCCGGACTGGCCGCCGGGGTGGTCGCGCTGGGACTGGTGGAGACCGACGCGGTGGCCAGGAGGGCAAGGTTCCTCGAAGTGCTGACCGGCGAGACTGAGCGCGACATTGCGCTGGTCGACGTCGCGGTGTCCAAGGAGCGCTTCGTGGGGGCGAGGGCTATCTGGGACACGGCCACGCTGCACGAGGTGTTTATCGCCGGGGCGAGGCCGGACGCGATCGGCCTCTCGGCCATAGGCGCAAGGCTCAGCCTGGAGGCGGATAGCCTGCGCATACGCATCGGCAGCGGCGGCACGACGGTTCTGGCGCCCATAGCGCCTGGAATGGTGACGGAGGTGGCCGTACGCGACTGGTCGCGCCTGGAAGTGGACGAGCCGGTCTCCATAGACTTCAGCCCGTGCACCATCGCCCTGGACGGCGAGAGGACTATAGCCCTTGGGCAGGGACAGCGCGCCAGCGTCGTGGTGCGAGAGAACGGCCCTCGCGTGGTAGACGCCGCTGCGGCCATGTCGGCGGCCACGGCGGCCGGCGTCTTCGGGGGCGGGTGAGCCTGGCAACGGTAGGGTTGACCAGTACAGAAGGTAGACAGATTGGACACGATGGAGATTGACATTGAGTCCATCAGAGTGTCTGAACACAACGCGCGTAAGGATCTTGAAGCCGGAACTGAAGATGCGGGCCTAGACGACCTTGTGTCAAGCATCCGGGAGCCCCAGATTCCCCACCTAACATAGTTTGGTATGGCCTTCGTGGATTTACGCCCGTGTTGAGTATCGATTCGGTGGTTCCATATGGTCGGATCGGGCCGTAGGTAGGACCTTGGCCGAAGACTTTGAGGGTATGGGCAGCGTAGCCGCACCGATTATGGCTGTCCTCAGGCCGAAGAAGGCATGGCGCAGCCTGGGCGACCTTGCTGAGTCGCCTTCAACCGATGCACAGACAGGACCGCTTATGGTTGGTACGGCTCGGCGGACAGCGCCAATATCCTCTGACGTGCCCTGATCAACAACTCGTATGAGGGATGGCCCCGCGCCAGACGGATGATCAGCTTCCTGGCGTGTCGCATCACCCGGCCCGGAAGGGCGATCAGGGCGAAGCGCACTGCCTTGAGACGCTTGCTCACCCACTGTCCTCCCAACGCCAGCCGCTTCATCGCAGAGCTCAGGTTGAAGGCCAGCACCGCTATGGCCCACCATGCGGCGTTGGCTCCGAACAGCCCCGACGGGAGCCTGCCCGCAGCCAGGTCACTCTTCAGGACGCTGTGGACCTGCTCGCCTTTACCGCATCTCTGCCTGTACCACCGGATCATCTCATCTCCCGGAAGGTCTCGGTTGGTCACCAACCCGGAGACCTTGTGCCAGGCTCCGCCGGCCAGCCTCATCACGGGGAAGGGCAGTTCCAGCTGCAGTTCCATTCCCGGCAGAGGCTGTTCGCTCAGCGGCTCCCTGATAGCGATGAACCGGTATTCAGGGTTCTTCTTGCTGTAGGCTATCCAGTCTGGTTCGAAGTTCACCTCCGCCCACTGTTGACCTGTCTCGACCCAGGTGGCGCCCAGTCTGCGGTGCGGGGCATGCCAGTCTTGTTCGGCAACCTCGGACACCGCGCGCCTGAACTCCGGCGTCACGTTGAGTCCTACCGCAAACTCGATCACTCCGAAGCGCTCGTCTCTGCCCTCGGCGCAGTACCGCAGCAACTCGTGCTGATACCCAGCCGCGTCCGACCGCAGCATCACCTTGTCCACCGCACAAGGCAGATGCTCCAACGCTTCGGTCAACACTCGCAGTTGCTGATAGCCAGCAGGTACGTTGCCGTCCCGAAACTCCGAATGCACTATCAACTCAGCCTCGGCCCAGTAGGTCGTCAGAGGCTGATACGCCTTGTACTTCTTGTAGCTGTAGAGCGCCTGCTGCTTGTGCGTCTCCACCAGCGTGGCGTCCATGTCCAACGTGGCTTGAGCGCAGGGCGAACGGCTCTGTACGAAGCTCACCATATCGGCGTTCACCTTATGCAGACCCCCCAGCGCTTCGTTGGGTGAAGGTATGAACGCTCTGTGAGCTTCCCGACTGGACTCCTCGCCCGCCTCGTGGAATCTCTCCAGGTACCGGAACACCGCCGACTCCGATGGCATGCTCCGCCGACGCTCTACACGCCATCGCTCTTCCAACGCTCTACGCTCTCGACGACCCATCCCATAGCTCTCGACTTCCCGAAGCACCCTGCACAACCCCGCGTCCTTCTCCAAAACATCCAGATCGACCACTGACTCACCGCCTGCCAGGTTCAGCAGTATCAGCGAGCTGACCACTTGGCTGTCCGTCCAGCCCTGACCACACTCCCGCAGTCCCACGTGGCGCTCTACCGACGACCTCAAACCTGCTGCGTGCATCAACTCCAAGTACGTCATCATCCCCGCCATCGCCGTCATGCCCGGCGAGCTCTTCTCCTGCTCGTACTGGAACGGCAGAACCCCTTGCTTCATAATAGGTGCACCTCGTTGGTGATCGTTTCTCTCTTCCAAGAAACATCTTAGCCCCCTTCACGGCGGGCTCCAACGAGGTCTTCCTCTTCTCTAGGTGGGGAATCTGGGTTGGGAGGACAGTGGGTGAGCAAGCGTCTCAAGGCAGTGCGCTTCGCCCTGATCGCCCTTCCGGGCCGGGTGATGCGACACGCCAGGAAGCTGATCATCCGTCTGGCGCGGGGCCATCCCTCATACGAGTTGTTGATCAGGGCACGTCAGAGGATATTGGCGCTGTCCGCCGAGCCGTACCAACCATAAGCGGTCCTGTCTGTGCATCGGTTGAAGGCGACTCAGCAAGGTCGCCCAGGCTGCGCCATGCCTTCTTCGGCCTGAGGACAGCCATAATCGGTGCGGCTCCGATGCCCATACCCTCAAAGTCTTCGGCCAAGGTCCTACCTACGGCCCGATCCGACCATATGGAACCACCGAATCGATACTCAACACGGGCGTAAATCCACGAAGGCCATACCAAACTATGTTAGGTGGGGAATCTGGGCCAACGCCAGCCGCTTCATCGCAGAGCTCAGGTTGAAGGCCAGCACCGCTATGGCCCACCATGCGGCGTTGGCTCCGAACAGCCCCGACGGGAGCCTGCCCGCAGCCAGGTCACTCTTCAGGACGCTGTGGACCTGCTCGCCTTTACCGCATCTCTGCCTGTACCACCGGATCATCTCATCTCCCGGAAGGTCTCGGTTGGTCACCAACCCGGAGACCTTGTGCCAGGCTCCGCCGGCCAGCCTCATCACGGGGAAGGGCAGTTCCAGCTGCAGTTCCATTCCCGGCAGAGGCTGTTCGCTCAGCGGCTCCCTGATAGCGATGAACCGGTATTCAGGGTTCTTCTTGCTGTAGGCTATCCAGTCTGGTTCGAAGTTCACCTCCGCCCACTGTTGACCTGTCTCGACCCAGGTGGCGCCCAGTCTGCGGTGCGGGGCATGCCAGTCTTGTTCGGCAACCTCGGACACCGCGCGCCTGAACTCCGGCGTCACGTTGAGTCCTACCGCAAACTCGATCACTCCGAAGCGCTCGTCTCTGCCCTCGGCGCAGTACCGCAGCAACTCGTGCTGATACCCAGCCGCGTCCGACCGCAGCATCACCTTGTCCACCGCACAAGGCAGATGCTCCAACGCTTCGGTCAACACTCGCAGTTGCTGATAGCCAGCAGGTACGTTGCCGTCCCGAAACTCCGAATGCACTATCAACTCAGCCTCGGCCCAGTAGGTCGTCAGAGGCTGATACGCCTTGTACTTCTTGTAGCTGTAGAGCGCCTGCTGCTTGTGCGTCTCCACCAGCGTGGCGTCCATGTCCAACGTGGCTTGAGCGCAGGGCGAACGGCTCTGTACGAAGCTCACCATATCGGCGTTCACCTTATGCAGACCCCCCAGCGCTTCGTTGGGTGAAGGTATGAACGCTCTGTGAGCTTCCCGACTAGACTCCTCGCCCGCCTCGTGGAATCTCTCCAGGTACCGGAACACCGCCGACTCCGATGGCATGCTCCGCCGACGCTCTACACGCCATCGCTCTTCCAACGCTCTACGCTCTCGACGACCCATCCCATAGCTCTCGACTTCCCGAAGCACCCTGCACAACCCCGCGTCCTTCTCCAAAACATCCAGATCAACCACTGACTCACCGCCTGCCAGGTTCAGCAGTATCAGCGAGCTGACCACTTGGCTGTCCGTCCAGCCCTGACCACACTCCCGCAGTCCCACGTGGCGCTCTACCGACGACCTCAAACCTGCTGCGTGCATCAACTCCAAGTACGTCATCATGCCCGCCATCGCCGTCATGCCCGGCGAGCTCTTCTCCTGCTCGTACTGGAACGGCAGAACCCCTTGCTTCATAATAGGTGCACCTCGTTGGTGATCGTTTCTCTCTTCCAAGAAACATCTTAGCCCCCTTCACGGCGGGCTCCAACGAGGTCTTCCTCTTCTCTAGGTGGGGAATCTGGGGAGCATGGCCTCCTCAATACAGTGACTGTTGTAGCGGGGCCGGATGGCTACTACGACCTGATAGCTGGTCAAAGGCGGTTTCTTGCCTGCAAGAAAATCGGCAAAACGACGATCCACGCAATCGTGAGAGACAATCTAGACGATGCCGACGCAACTGTCATCTCACTTGTCGAGAACGTTCACAGGGCTGATCTAAGTCCGATGGACAAGGCGAGAGCCTACCAGAGCATCTACATCTTAGGTACGGAGACTCCAAGCGAGTTGCGCAGGAAGCCGGTGTATCGCCCTCCACAGTTCGGAGGTACTTGTCTCTGCTGAAACTTGCGCCGACAATCCAAGATGGACTTTCTACGTCGGATGGCCCGGCTGGAATCGGTACACTTTCGAAAATAGCTGATACTTTTTCTGCTGAGGAACAGGAGTCCGTTCTGGATGAGATAGGAGGATTCAAGCAGCAGATTCAAGGTGAAATCTTGAATCGAAGTGGCGGCGACCGTAACAAGATTCAACAACTCAAAGAGCAGGCTCTCGAAGGTGCCTTTGACACGAAAACGTGCCATGACGGACTTTGCTTCGACCTACCGGAGGATTGGAAGTCGCGGCTAAGGGCGATGTTGGCTGAGGAGATCCGACCTGACATGCGAGAGTTCGCACGCAGCGCTCGGCGCTGACAGGGTCAATCATCAGACAAGGGGTGAGGGAGAACGGGCCTCCCGTGGTCGACGCCGCGGCGGCCATGTCGGCCGCCACGGCGGCCGGCGTCTTCGGCGGCGGGTGAGCGGCGTATCAACCCGGAGGGCTGCGGGCGGGCGTGTTGTATAATCTGCGCGCAAATTGCTGGCTACTGGTAGGAGGAGGGGTGGTTGAACGCCCTTGGGACGCATCTGATCATCGAGCTTTCGGGATGCGATCAGAGCATCCTGGGCGACGTGGAGCAAATCAGGGGGGCGCTGGTCATGGCCGCCGTCGAGGCGGGGGCCACCATAGTCGGCCAGTCTTTCCATAAGTTCAGCCCCGGGGGCGTGACCGGGATCGTCGCCCTTGCTGAATCGCACCTCTCGATCCACACCTGGCCCGAGCACGGCTACGCGGCAGCCGACATCTTCACTTGCGGCGCCGCGCTGCAGCCCCGGAAGGCCGCCGATGTGCTGGTCGAGCGTCTCCGCTCCTCCCGCCCTGAGATCAGGGAAGTGGCGCGAGGGCCTGCGCGCGAGCCGGCCGCATCACCCGCCCTATGAGCGCTGCCGGAGGACCGCCTCAGTGCGGGCGGTGGCACTACGAGCAGATCACTCCTGAGCTGGTGCAGGGCGAGCGCGTCGAGCGGGTCATCCACCAAGGCAGGACCGCCTACCAGTCGGTGATCGTCCAGGACACTGCGCTGTTCGGACGCTCCCTCGTGCTTGACGGCAAGACCCAGTCGACCGCGCTGGACGAGTTCGTCTACCACGAGTCGCTCGTACAGCCATGCATGGTCACGCACCCGGAGCCCCGGAAGGTGTTCGTCGCCGGCGGCGGCGAGGGCGCGACCATACGCGAGGTGCTGGCCCACGACTCCGTGGAGCGCGTGGTCATGGTCGACATCGACTGCGATGTCGTCGACCTGTGCAAGGAGCACCTCGGCGGCCACCACCAAGGCTCGTTCGGCGACCCGCGCCTGGAGCTGCATCACGTGGACGCCCTCCAGTACCTACGGGACACGGAAGAACACTACGACCTGGCGATCATCGACGTGCCGGACCCGCTGGAAGGCGGACCCGCCTACCTGCTGTACACGACCGAGTTCTACGGTCTGCTCAAGACCAGGCTAACCGGTTCGGGGATGATGGCCGCGCAGTCGGGACCCACGGGACCGGCCCTATTCGGCAAGTGCTTCTCGGTCGTGGCGAACACGATCGGGACCGTCTTCCCGGCGTCGTACCCGTACGAGGCGTTCGTACCTTCCTTCGGCTCGACATGGGGCTTTGTCATCGGCTCGCTGGCCCCCGACCCCACCGCGCTGCCCCCCCCCAACGTCGACGCCCGCCTGTCGGAGCGCACGGGGCGCGAGCTGCGCCACTACGACGGCGTCACGCACCGGGGGATGTTCTCGTTGCCCAAGTACCTGCGCAGAGGCGTCGCGGAGGAAACGAGGGTGATCACGGAAGCGGAGCCGCTGTTCGTGCCGTAGGAGCCTACGCGGCGGAGCCCTGTGTAGTCGGCTCATACGGTGTATGGAAAGAGGGCCGCAGCGCCCCTTCGACATAGCCTGTCCTGAGGTTGCCGAAGGGCTCAGGGCGGACGTTGATGAGGACGGCCCCGCACGGGTGGGATTGAGCTTCATTGGGTGGTTGACTGTATTCGTGGAAGAACCTAATATGACCCCTCTTCGAGCACCGTGTGTTGTCCGCGTCTTCGCAACTTGGCATAGGAAATGTCGGATAGAGTCCATAGCCATAACGGAGGGCTAGGTCATGGCCAACTATGAGAATCTGAAGAGCCGCATAGACCAAGGCGACGTGATCATCCTGGACGGGGCCATCGGAACGGAGCTCCAGGCTATGGGTGTACCTATGCACCCGGCCTCGTGGTGCGGCCCCGGCAACTACACGCACCCGGCAACGGTGCGGCAGATGCACGAGCGTTACATCCGGGCGGGGGCCGACATCATATCCACCAACACCTTCAACACCGTGCGCCCCGCGCTGGAGGCGTCCGGGTACGGAGAATTGGTCAGGGAGATAAACACGCGGGCCGTGGACGCGGCGCTGGAGGCCAGAGACCGGGCCGCCGGCGACAGGCCCGTGTACATCGCCGGCGCCATCGCGTGCCGAATGCCTATTCGCGACCGCAGTACCGGGACACTCGTGGGCGGCACCGGATACGGTTATGGCGCCAGCCTCTCGAGGGAGGAGCTAAGGACGTACGCCGACGAGCAGGCGGACATCCTGGCCGAGTCCGGGGTGGACTTTTTCCTGATCGAGAACATGTGGGCCGACAACGAGTCCAGGGTGGTTCTCACTGAGGCGGCCAAGGCCACGGGACTGCCGGTGTGGGTGGCATTTACGGCCTCCATGGCGCCTGACGGACAGACGGTCAACTTGAGCATGGGTGACGACCGTACCTATGGTGGCAGCATAAGGACGCCGATGTGGACTTCGGGCTGGCGGACGGTCGACCATGATATGACCCTCGCCGAAGGCATCAGCGAGATCGCGCCGCTGAGGCCCGACGTACTTGGCGTGTTCCATGCCAGGACAGATGACACCACGGCGGCGCTTCGGGTCATGCTCGACCAATGGTCCGGCCCCATCGTCGCTTATCCGGATGCGGGCAGAGACGACTTTATCTCGACCTGGCAGGACAGTAGCGTTGCCAACGAAGAGAGCGCAGAGGAGTTGACGCGGGAGGCCGCCAGATGGGTCGGAATGGGAACCCAGGTCATAGGCACGTGCTGTGGGTTCGGCGTCGACTACATCAAGGCCCTGCGCGGCGCCCTGCCGGGCCGGATCTCATCGCCGCGAAAAGTCGCGTAGGCCACTCTGTGCAGGGTCCACGCATATCCAAGCACATGTGACGTAGAGCAGACCTCTAGCTACACAAGAGGGACCTCACATGGAATCCAAATCACTGGTGGTCGTGGGGGCGGGGGTATCCGGGACGGCCGCCGCCATCGAAGCGGCGAACGCCGGCGTACAGGTCACGCTCATCGACGAGAACCCCATCCCCGTCTCCATGATGGGGATGGACGTCCCCCAGTTCTTCGGCAAAAGGATCACAGGCGCGCTGCGCGACAGGGCCGCGATGCTGGAGAGGGTGACCGCGTCCAATGACGCCTTGGCGGAGGCTGAAGAAGCCGGCGTAGACGTCCAGCTTGGGACGTGCGTCTGGGGCGCCTTCCGCAACAGCGAGACCAGCAGGGTCCTCGACGGCCCGCAGCTCGGCCTGGCCGACGACGACCGGTCGTGGCTGATCAAGTACGACCGGCTCATCGTGGCGGCCGGCTCCCGGGACCTGGGCATCGGGTTTGCCGGCTGGAACATGGCGGGCGCCATGGGGGCCAACGGCGCCCACTCGCTGATAACCCGGTACCAGGCCCTGGCCTCACGGCGCATGGTGGTAATGGGCTCAGGCAACCTGAGTCTCAGCACCGCCAGCATGGCCCTGGAGAAGGGCGTAGAGATTGCCGCCGTCGTGGACGTGTCATCCTCCGTGCGCGGCGACGAGACCCTCGCGGCGCGGTTGCAGGACGAAGGCGTACAGCTATACACCTCTCACACCGTTAGGGAAGCCACCGGCACGACTGGCGAGATCGAGTCCGTCGTGCTGGTCGAGATCGACGACAATGGCGGGCCGGTTGCCGGCTCCGAGAAGGCAATCGCCGCCGACACCGTGTGCCTCGCCATCGGCCTCGTGCCCAACGTGGAGCTCCTCAGTCTGCTGGGCTGCGACCTGACCTTCAGGTCCCAGCTTGGCGGGTACGTCCCGGACCACGACGACTGGATGCGCACCAGCATCGAAACCGTGTTCGTCGCGGGCGACGCCGCCGGCTTCCACGACGCGATGGTGCTGGACCTCGACATTGCGCGCAATCAAGGCCGCCTGGCCGGGGTTGCCGCCGCCGAGTCGCTGGGCGCTATCGACAGCGCGGAGGCGCTCGCCCGCAGGTCCGAGCTGCAGTCCGCGTCCGCCGCCGCCGCGCCGGCCGAGGTGCACACGGACTGGAATAGATGGCTCCGGTCTCTCGTGAGCGCCGGTGGCACGGATATCTACGCGTGCCGGTGCGAGGAGGTTACCTGTGCCGAGTTGATCGGCGTGCAGCCCCCGCGGTACCTGGGATGGAGCTCTGAACAGATGGCCCGCCGGAGCCTCCGTACCCTGTTGCAAGACGGGCCGCTCAACCCGAATCACGTCAAGCGCCTGACGAGGGCCGGCACGGGCCACTGCCAGGGCCGCCTTTGCCGAGAGCAGGTGTCGATGCTGCTAGCCGAGGAGTCCGGTACCGCGATAGCCACTGTGCCCCTCATGTCCTACCGGCCCCCCGTGCGGCCGCTGCCCCTGAACGTCATGTGGCCCCACGACGAGCCGGAGCAGGTGCGCAGGGACTGGCCCAAGTGGTTCAGCCCAACGAACCAGGTGCTGGGGTAGTGGCATCATGCCTTTAGACAGTGCGGACGTAGTCGTCATCGGGGGCGGCGTTTCCGGCCTGGCCTCGGCCTACTTCCTGGCCAAGGCGGGCAAGGATGTTGTGGTAATCGAGAAGGGGACCGTCGGAGGCGAGGCCTCCGGGCGAAATGGTGGGATGATCAGCGAGCGGGTTGACGAGCCGCCGCTGATACCGATGGGCGTGGAGTCTTTGAAGATATGGGAGACTCTGGACGATGAGCTGGGCTATCCCACCGAGTTCACACAACAAGGCAGGCTCCAGGTCGCCGTGTCGGAAGAGGAGATGGGCGACATCTACACGGATCGGGACCACGCGCTTCGCCACGGCGTAAATGTATATCTGCTCGACCCCTTGGAGATACAGGACATGATCCCCGGGATCTCCGACAGGACGCTCGGCGGGATGTTTTCCCCCAATGGCGGCCACGCCAACCCCCAGCGCACGGTCCAGGCATTCGCATGGGCTTTTCAGGACCTGGGCGGCAGGCTCTACCAGAACACCGCCGTCACGGGCTTGGAGGGCGGCGGCGGCAGGGTCGCGTCGGTGGAAACGACCGCCGGCGCCATCCAGGCCGGCGTGGTGGTCGCCGCCGCCGGGCCCCAGACCGCGCTGATGGCGGAGATGGTGGGCGCTCACGTTCCCGTGGCGCCGGCAAGGGTGGAGATAATAGCGACCGCCCCACTGGACCCGCTCTTCGATATCGCCCTGGTTGGGAACGGACTCTACGGGCGCCAGGCCGCCAGGGGCAATCTGCTCTTTGGGGGAGGCGCCCACGAATGGACCGACGTGGGCCTGACCGCCGAGCCCAGCAAGCCCAACACCCCCCTAATCAGGAATATCGCCAGGCGCCTCGCCGAGCTGCTCCCGGGAGCGGCGGACACGCCGGTAATCCGAAGCTGGGCCGGGGTCGTGGAACAGGCGCCAGACTATCTGCCCATCATCGACGTCCTAGACTACCCGAGCAACTACGTGGTCGTCACAGCGTCGGCCCACGGCTTCGGCATCGCCCCCGCTACGGGCAAGGTCGTCAGCGACCTCGTGCTCCACGGCGAGTCGAGCATCGACATCAGCGGCCTTACGCTGGGCCGGTTTGCCGGCGTCGGGCCGGACTGGCGGGAGGAGCGGGGTTGGGGTCCCGGCCCCGGAGCGGCCCTGATCTCTGCGCCCGCCATCGGCGGCGGCGGTCCCCCACACCGGCGCCCTTCGGGCAGACGGCGCTGCGGGCTGTTGGGGTAACAACGACCTAGGCCAGGCATCGCCGCGACGCTGAGAGCGTGTCTGCTAAGGCGTGTATGTTAAGGGGAACCTCGCTCGCACAGCCACCCCCGTCTCTACGGCGGCGTATTGGCCCTGTCTATCCGGCCTCCATAGCGGAAATGATGGGCCGTGCGTGGTACGATACCACTGCCAGCGCGACGCGCTCCGGCCACCTCGAAGAAAGGCGCCAGGAGGCTGACAATGCCCATCTCCACAGCCCGCAGCCTCGGCGACTTCATGCAGGCGTCGTGGGCCGGGAGCGACTCTCTGAGGGGGCTCGACACGGTAGTCGGCGCCATCGCGGGGGGCGCCCGCATGGTCCAAGAGCAGGTGCAGGCAGCGGCCCTCGCAGGGGTGCTGGGTGCCACCGGAGAGACTAACGTCCAAGGCGAGGCCGTCCAGAAGCTGGACGCAGCCGGATCGGACATCTTCGTGGAAGCGCTGATCGCGAGCGGCAGCGTCGCCGCAGTGGGCAGCGAGGAGATCGAGAAGCCCGTGATCGGGGGCAGCGGCGCGGCGCAGGCATACATGGTGCAGATGGACCCCGTGGACGGCTCGTCAAACATCGACGTCGCGGTGACCATCGGCTCGATCTTCGGCATATGGCGCCGCCCTCCCAGAGAGCCTGTCACCGAAGCCATGCTGCTGCGTCCTGGGCGCGAACAGGTGGCGGCCTGCTATGTCGTGTACGGCTCGAGCACGATGCTTGTAGCGGCCACGCCCGGCAGCGTCGACGGCTTCACGCTCGACCCCGGCTCAGGGGAGTTCCTGCTGACCCACCCCGAAATCAGGGTCCCGGAAAAGTGCGAGTACTACAGCACCAACGAGGGCAACTTCGGCAAGCTCGACGCTCCCACACAGGAGGCCGTATCCTGCCTGCGGAGCAGCCACTCGCTGCGGTACGTGGGCTCGCTGGTCGCGGACTTCCACCGGAACCTTCTCAAGGGCGGGGTATTCCTCTACCCCGGGGACGTCAAGAGCCCGGAGGGGAAGCTGCGCCTGATGTACGAGGCGAACCCCCTCGGCTACGTGGCCGAGCAGGCCGGGGGCGCGGCGTACTCCGCAACGCAGCCCATCCTGGACATCCAGCCAGAACGCCTCCACCAGCGCACACCGCTAATCCTGGGCAACAGGGCCGAGGTGGAGCAGACCGTTTCGATCATCAGCGGCGGCGGCTGACAACGGAGGAGCCGCGCCAATTGCGCCCGACGGCGGCAAGGAGGGAGACCCAGTGGAGACCATGCAGATTTGCGAGACGGCGGATGAGCTAGTAGCCCCCGGCAAGGGGATCCTGGCCGCCGACGAGAGCTCGAACACGATTAAGCGGCGGTTCGACAGCATCAACGTGCCGTCGACCGAGGAGAACCGCAGGAATTACCGCGAGCTGCTGTTCCGCACCGAGGGCACCAACGAGTTCATCAGCGGCATCATCCTGTACGACGAGACGCTCAGGCAGGACGGCGCCGACGGCACCCCGCTGGTAAAGGTGATCCAGGACAGGGGCATGATACCGGGAATCAAGGTGGACACCGGCGCCAAGCCGCTGGCCGGCGCGCCCGGCGAGGATGTGACCGAGGGGCTGGACGGCCTCCGCGACCGGCTGGCCGAGTACGCAGAGCTCGGGGCGCGGTTCACCAAGTGGCGCGCCACATACGCCATCGGGCCGGGGACGCCCAGCCGCTACTGCAACGAGGCGAACGCCCATGCCCTGGCGCGCTTCGCCGCCCTCAGCCAGGAGGCCGGCCTCGTTCCCATAGTCGAGCCGGAGGTGCTGATGGACGGCGGCCACGACATCGGGCAGTGCTTCGAGGCCACCGAGGCGGCGCTGCGCGAGATGTACTACCAGCTAGCCACGCATCGCGTCGAGTTGGAAGGCACCCTGCTCAAGACGAACATGGTGCTATCCGGCAAGGAGGCACCCAACAGAGCCGGCCCCGACGAGGTGAGCGAGAAGACGGTCGTCTGCCTGAAGCGCTCCGTGCCCGCCGCCGTACCGGGGGTCGTTTTCCTGTCCGGCGGACAGGGCGACGACGAGGCGACAGCCAACCTCAACGCGGTCAACCAATACGCCGCCGCGAACGGCGCCCCCTGGGAGCTCAGCTTCTCCTTCGGCCGCGGGCTCCAGGGCGCCCCGCTAAAGGCTTGGGGCGGCGACACGGCCAACAGCGAAAGTACCCAGATGGCCTTCTACCACAGGGCCCACGTCACCGCCGCCGCCCGCCGCGGCGAATACAGCCCGGAGATGGAAAACTAGGCCCAACCGGCCTGAGATTAAGGGGAATACAGCAACATGTTGAGATTCGCCGAGGAGATCATCCTGCTCCTGCTCGACGACAGCGGCGGGAGGTTCGCACGCATTCCAACCTGGTCGCTGAACTATGCGCTCGCCGGCGGCGTGCTGATGGACCTGTCGCTGGAGAACCGCATCGACACCGACCTTGAGAAGCTGGTCCTGCTGGACTCCGCGCCCGTCGGCGACAGCCTGCTAGACCCGACGCTGACCGACATCGCGGCCGGGGAGGAGCGCGACGCCCGCTACTGGGTGGAGCATGTGGCGGACCGCGCCGAGGCGATACACTACGAAGCGCTCTCCCGCCTGGTCTCCCTGGGCATCCTGGAGCGCAGGGAAGACCGCTTTCTGTGGGTCTTCCGGTCCAGGCGGTACCCGGTCATCGACGGCAAGGCCGAGCGCGAGGTCAAGCTGCGCATCATGGGGGTGCTCTTCAGCGACGAGATCCCTGACCCTCGCGACGTCGTGACGATCTGCCTTGCCGACGCATGCGGCATCTTCAAGAGCCTGCTGTCGAGGCAGGAGCTGGCCAGGGCCTCCGCACGCATCGAACAGGTGCGCAAGCTGGACCTTATCGGTCAGGCCATGGCCCAAGCGATCCGGGACATAGAGTTGTCGATATACGCCTCGGTGCAGCCGCACACCTACTAGCGGATCACCGGCAACCTCAGTAGCCGCGCTCCCTGCTCTCCCGGATGAGCGAGACTATCTCGTCGGTGGTCACGCCTAGGTCGACGCCCTCGACGTCGAGCGGTGACCCATTCGAGGGCTCGGGGCGCAGGATGAAGGTCTGGCCGTTGCTGCGGCGAATCGCGACTGCCCCTTCCGTCTGGGCGATATCCAAGAGCGACGCGAGCTTCTGTCTGGCTTCCGAGTAAGTGTAGACCCTCATGAGCCGACCTCCAGTACCCGCACTCCTACCTCAGGCGCGGCGAGCGTCTCGTCGACTTAAGAACAGCGGGCAGCAGGTGGTCGGGAACGTTAACCTGCAGTAAGGAACGGTTACCTTTTGGGCGGGCTATTGCCCCTTGCGCCCCCCGATGGGTTGCCCGTCTTGCTCGGCGCGTTCGGGGGGCCCTTTGGCCCGCCCTTGCCGCCACCTTTGCCCCCTTTTGCCATGGCGATTGGTCCTTTAGTCATCTGATCATCCCTCCAGACCACGAAGTAGCGCTGACAATCAATCCTTAATCGATTATGCAACTATGCATGCCACACGGCAAGGCCGAAGAGGCCGCTTCCGTTCCCGCTACTGCCCGTAGTTGGCTGAGGGCTTGGGCAGGATATGCTGGTTCATGGCCCACCTGGGATAGTAGTCGTAGACCTTTGCGCCGGGATAGGGTGCGCCCAGGGTCTGCGGGGGGACGCTGACGGGCCCGCGCTTGCCCTCCAGGTCCATGAACAGGTAGTCGAGGCCGACGGACCTGAGCGTACGTGCCGACGGCACGTTGAACCCGGCGACCGTGGCCAAAGCCACGCTGCCGCTCTCCACTATCCACCGCGCCGCCGCGGCAACGACTGCCCGGCCCAGTCCTCTGCCCTTCGCCCCCGGCGCCACCTCCATGCCGATCTCCAGCACCGGCTCGCCCCTGTCCACGACGGTTGCCAGCGCGGCCAGCTCTCCATCCTCATGCACTCCGAAAGCGGCGACGGAGCTCAGCCGGCAGTGCCAGAAGAGGTCGAAGTCCACCTGGGCCAGCTCCGCCGGAGAGACCGCCTTCACGGTGTCCGCGACGGGCTGGGTGGCGGACATAACGGCGGCCTCGTCGCCGAAGAGGTGCCAGTTGGGGCCCCACACGGCTATGCCCTCTTCCGACAGCGCCCGCGTCAGCTCGTAGCACCCGAACGCGGAGAAGAGCATGTCAGGGTGCATCCGGCCGACTACGGGGCGCAGCTTTGCGGGCCACTCCGGGTCGTTCACGACGACGGCCGCCCGCTCTCCAAGCTTGAGCGCCAGGAGCGGGTCGCCGTGGTGCGCCCCCTGCCTGACCGTCACGGGTACAGGCGACGGGCCCAGCGCCGACAGCGGCGCTCCCATGTAGCCCTCGATCCACGGCTCCAGCCTCTCGAACAGCGGGGTGCCCACCATCTGCTCCTCCTTCAAGGGCGTTTGATTCGCGGCGAGCCCGAGTATACGATACGCCAACCTAGGGACATACCCGCGCGAAGCACTCCAACCGGAGGAGCCTATGACCAACGCCACATGGGAGGCGGTCGTTACGACCCCGGACAGGGTCGCGGAAGACTACCCCGACATCCTTCACGAGATGGCCGACCTGAAGTACGGGGCGGTGATCATCCGAGGGTTCTACACCGAGGAGCACTGCCGAGAGGTCGTGGACAGGATCGAGCAGGAGCCCGAAAGGTTTGTGACCATAAAGGAGTTCGTCAACGCCGAGGGGGAAGAGATCGCGCTGAGGTATGTCGGGCCCGGGCTCGGCCAGTACGTCGACGACCGCGAGGGCTTCTTCCGGGAGTCCAGGCTCGCGGACTCCAAGTTCGACCTGCTGTACGGCGGCCTGCCGGACCCGCGTGTCATGGTGCGGGAGATGCTCGGCAGGCTGCTGCCGGGGCGCCAGGTCATCGTCGCCCACGAGGACGGCGTGCCATACGGCGACGCCGTGATCCGCATGATGCTCGACGGCGACGCGAGCGCGCTCCACCGCGACAGCGCCATGACCTACTTCAAGGGCTGGATGGTCTCGCAGTTCCCGACGCAGTTCTCGTCCCTGGTCTGCTTCCAGATGCCCGAAGCCGGGGGCTGTCCGTATTCAGGCGGCGCTGGACGCCCGAGGACGACGAGAGGAAGCCGGAGGGGACGACGGGCTACACCGACTCGATCGTCGCCGGCGCCGAGGTGTGCACGATCAGGCCGCAGGAGGGCGACCTCTACATCTTCCACCCGGAGGTGTTCCACGACATCGCCCCCTCCCACGGCTCGCGCGCCAGGATAAACCAGGGCATATTCATAGCGATCTCGCCCCGCGACAGCCGCGTGGTGACGTGGGGCTAGGCGGTGGGCACAGCCAGCCCGATTAGACGTCCCGCAGCGAGGGTGGTGCTCCTAAGTGAGCGGGACCGCGTCCTGCTGTTGAGGTTGCTGCTCGACAAGGACCGGGTCGGTATATGGGCTACGCCGGGCGGGGGACTCCGCGATGGGGAGAGCTTTGAGCAGTGCGCCGTACGCGAACTGTGGGAGGAGACGGGCCTGATCGGAGTAAGCCTCGGGCCATACATCTGGAGCCGGCAGCACGTCTTCGACCTGCGGGGCACCCTGTACGAGGCGGTCGAACGGTACTTCCTGCTGCGCACGCGGGAGTTCGACCCGAAGCCCGCCGCGCTGGATGACTACGAGGTGGAGGACATCGCTGAGAGCAGGTGGTGGTCGGCCGATGAGATCGCGGCGGCCGGCGGCGAGACCTTCGTCCCCAGGCGCCTGGCCAGTCTGCTGGAGCCTATCCTGGCCGGAAACGTCCCGGACGCGCCCATAGACGTGGGCATTTAAGGAAGGCCGGCCAACGGTTGCGCCGCGGCCCGGTCTTGCCTACCCTACCGGACACACCAAGAAAGGGAGCTGTCTACGTGAGAATCAGGACTGTCGCGGCGGGTGGAGTTCTTATCCTGGCTTTAGCGGTGCTGACGGCCTGCCGATCGGGTGTCCCGCAGGAGGAGTACGACGACCTGGCATCGAGGCTCGCCGCCACGGAGTCGCAGCTGGCCGATGCCCGCTCTGAGATAGATGTCCTGAAGACCAGCGTCGAGGACGCGCAGGGACGCATAGACACCCTCGAGACGGAAGCTGCCGAGTCCCAGGACAGTCTTAACGACGCTCGCTCCCTGGCGGGCCAGCGCGGCTCCAAGTTGATGCACGGAATAGCCTATATGGACGTCGCGATGATCACGCTCACTATGGGCTCGGTCGATCCCGGCGCGGAGCTCGAGAAGGTCGCCGAGCTATCGAAGCCCTTGGTGAAGCTGGGCCAGGAGAACCCCGCATACGAGGACTTGACCCTGCGCTTCCTCAGGGCCACGGACCCCGAGCAAGCCCAGCGCATATTCTGGACATGGCTGTTCTACACGCTGGAGCAAACGAGGATGGCCCTCGACGAGAGCGGGCCGGAAGACGAAGCCGAGGACGGATAGACCACCGTCCGGGCGATTCTGACGGACCCGGTATCCAAACGGATTCTGTGCGAAAGCAAGCCGTCTTGCAGCCGCGAGAACCGTCGGGAGTCGCAAAATCGTCTTGACTCAGAGTCGCCCGATAGGGTAATCTTCCTTAGCCCGAATCCACCGAAAGACGACTTTGGGGACAGTCCTTGAAGAAGCCAGAGGGTGCTCCTCTGAATCTGGGAGAATGGTTTTGAAACAGAAAACCGCCCGGAAACAAGGAGCACCCAGTAGATGCTGCCACAGAATAGGTGTCCTTCGGTGGATTCGGGCTTAGTTTGAAGTGGTTGGCCTCTCTGACGATGGCCGGGCAAGGCTGCGCGGAAGCCATGGATGCGCCGAAATTAATGAATCGCTGCGCACGTCCTCAGGAGGGATGGAAATGAGTCGAACATCTAGCTGGAAGGTATTCATCGCCTTGGTTGCGGGGCTCGTGGCTACGCTGGCTATCGCCTGCGGGTCCGAGACCGTGAAGGAAGTAGAGGTCATCAAAGAGGTCGAGGTCATCAAAGAGGTGGAGGTCGAGGTCATCAAAGAGGTGGAGGTGGTCAAGGAAGTCGAGGTGATCAAAGAGGTGGAGGTGGTCAAAGAGGTCGAGAAGATCGTAGAGGTGCCGGCCGAGGGCAGGGGCATCGAGCGCGAGTTCTTCGGTGAGGACCTCCACAGCTTCATCTATACCGGCCCGGCCCCCACGAGCTACGGCGAGTCTCCGTTGCTGGCGGCAATGGTGGCAGCGGGCGAGCTTCCGCCGGTCGAGGATAGGCTGCCGAATGAGCCCATGATAATCCCCACCGTCGAGCGCATAGGGGACTATGGCGGAACATGGCGCCGAGGCTTCACCGGCCCCAACGACAACGAGAACATGAACCGCCTCACCCCAGACCACATACTGATGTGGGACACGAACGGCGTCGACATCTACCCGAACATCGCAAAGGCGTGGGATGTGAACGAGGACGACACCGCCTTCACCCTCTACCTCAGAGAGGGGATGAAGTGGTCCGACGGCGCGCCCTTCACGGCGGATGACTTCGAGTTCGCCAAGCTGGACGTGATCGAGAACGTGGTGATCAACCCCGGCAGGAAGGGTTCCATCGGCGGAGGCGGAGCCGGTGGGTCCGGTTTCGCGCCGCGATTCGAGAAGATAGACCAGTACACGATCAGATACCACTTCGACAGCCCCGTCCCTGCGTTCTTGGACGAGTTGGCCAGTCCTGGAGTGGGCGAGATCAACATTTGGGTCCGGGCAGGTGGGTCGATCGCCTATCCTGCTCACTACCTGAAGCAGTTCCATATTGACTACGGCGACCCGGCCCAGATCGAGCAGTGGGTCAAGGACGGCGAGTACGAGAGTTGGGCGACGCTTTTCCTGGACAAGGCGGACGCCCACAGGAACCCCGACGTGCCGATGGTGGGCCCGTGGAAGGTCACTGTCCCTCCTACCGAGCAGACGTGGGAGCTTGAGCGCAACCCCTACTACTGGGTCGTCGACGAAGAAGGCAACCAGCTTCCTTACATTGACAAGATCGTAATGTCGCTTTTCACCAACACCGAGGTGCTCGCCCTCAGGGCGATGCGCGGCGACGTCGACTACCAGCGCCGGCACGTCGGACTCGACAAGCTGCCGCTGCTGATCGCGTCCCAGGACATCGGCAACTACAGGGTCCAGCTCACAGACCACCCCGGCGGTACCGGGCTCACCTGGAACCTGACCTACGCCGAGGACCAGTACATCAACGAGCTGTTCAACAACACGGAGTTCAGGCAGGCGATGGCCGTTGCCACCGACAGGGAGGGCTTCTACGAGGCTTTCTTCCAGGGCATGGGCTACATGCGCAACGCATCGCCGCTGCCGTCTCACGGCTTTTACCTCGGCGAGAAGTACGACACGCTGTGGAACTACCTGGACGTCGACCAAGCCAACGCGATGCTGGATGGCATCGGGCTGACGTCGAAGGACTCGTCCGGCTTCAGGCTGCGCGCGGATGGAAGCGGGCCGATCACCATTGAGGTCGGTTGTGTGACAGGATACTTCGCCAACTACTGCGGGATGGCGGACCTTCTGAGGGCCCAGTGGGCCGAGAACGTCGGCATCAAGGTCGCGATCAACCCCATGGACGTCAGTTTATACGGAGACCGGCGCGAGAAGAATCTCAACATGACAATGGTATCGGGAGGCCCATCGGGCCGCGCCCCGTACAACGCGTTACAGAGCTATTCCGACCTCGCGCCTGCCGTTGGGCTGTGGCACGAGACCGATGGTGAACAGGGCGTTGAGCCGTTCGGAGTAATTAAGGAACTGAACGACATCGCCCTCGCGACGATGCCTCTGAAGCAGGGCGACCGCAAAGAGCCGTACCAGAGAGGCTTCATGCTTCAGATCGAGAACGCTCTCGGCATCACCCTCAACCACGCGGCTCCTGGATTCATGGGCGTGCTGGTGGTGAAGGAGAACTTCCGGAACACCCCCATAGGGGTACCGGACATCTCCCACATCCCGGTGGAGCAAAGGCCGGACCAGTGGTTCTTCATAGACGGTAAGAACGACGCCGGCTACTAGGCAACCGTAAGCTCACTTAGAAACCGATGGTCGGGGCGGGCCTACCTGCCCCGACCATCGGTTAAACATCCCACCCGATCATGAGAAGAAGGCTCTTTATTTGGACTACCCTGAAGGCACCGACACCAGGCCCTGCATGAGTCTTCTCCTGAGGCGCGTGTCCTAAAATGCTTGCCTTCCTGATCCGGCGCTCCGTCCTCGCCGTCTTCACGATCTTCTCGATCTCGATATTCTCCTTCATGATCATCCAGCTCCCGGCGGGAGACTACGTCGACAGCTACATCCTACGGCAGATCGAGGAGGGCTTCGGGGGCGTCCAGAGGACATCCGCTACGGGCCTGCTGGAGCGGAAGGAGGCTCTCAGAAAGCTATACGGCCTGGACAGGCCGCTCTACATCCAGTACTTCAAGTGGGCCGGGAGGGTAGTGCAGGGACGGTTCGGCCAAGCCCTGGAGTACAGGCTGCCGATCTGGGATGTGATCAAAGACCGGCTGTTCCTCACCATCATCCTTGCCGGGGCGACGGTTGTGTTCACGTGGGTCCTTGCGATACCCATCGGCATATACACTGCGGTGAAGCAGCGCTCGGTCGCGGACTACTCTTTCACGTTCGCGGGGTTCCTGGGCCTAGCCACGCCCGATTTCCTGCTGGCCCTTATCCTGATGTACATGGCCTTCGTCTACTTTCACTTCAGCGTGGGAGGCCTGTTCTCGCCGGAGTTTCAGTCCGCCGGCTGGTCCCTGGCTCGCGCCTGGGACCTGTTCATCCACCTGTGGATACCCGCGCTGATCCTCGGAACGTCCGGCACCGCCGGGCTGATCCGCGTGATGCGCGCCAACCTTCTGGACGAGTTGAGGAAGCCCTACGTGGTAACAGCACGGGCAAAGGGGCTCGCAGAGTGGCGCCTCATCATGAAATACCCTGTCAGGGTGGCGCTGAACCCGCTGGTGAGCACCATCGGCTACCTGCTACCCTATCTCATCTCCGGGAGCATCATCGTATCCGTCGTTCTGAGCCTGCCGACGCTTGGTCCCGTGCTACTCCAGAGCCTGTTCACCCAAGACCTCTTCCTGGCATCCAGCATTATCTTGCTTCTCGGCGTCATGACCGTTATCGGAACGCTGCTCTCCGACATCCTGCTGGTCATAGTCGACCCGCGGATAAGGATATCGTAGGCAATGGCAGAAGCAGTCATTCAGGCGCAGCCGGCCGCTGTAACGGAAACGGAAGAAGAGCGCGTATTCGTCGCGTCGCAGTGGCAGCTCATGTGGTGGCGCTTCAAGAAGCACCGGGCGGCCATGATTGCAGCCTGGGTGCTCGTCTTCCTATACGTGATCGCCACGGCGTCCGAGTTCTTCTCGATGGCCCATCCGGAGGACGTCGAGACGAGCATAGGCTACCTCAGCCCGCAGACGATCCACTGGTTCGACGGCGGGTTCCATCCGCACGTCAAAGCCGTCTCCGGCGGCATAGACCCCGAGACCTTCCTGCGCGTCTACAAGACCGACCCGGACGACAAGATCCCCGTCCACTTCTTCGTGCGCGGCTTCGAGTACAGGCTCCTGGGGTTCCTAAAGACCGACCGCCACCTGATGGGCACCCCTAAAGATTCCGACCGGGCGGGCCCCTACGTCCTGGGGACCGACAGGCTGGGACGCGACATGTGGTCGCGGCTGATGTTCGCCACGCGCGTCTCGATGTCGATCGGACTGGTGGGCGTCAGCATCAGCCTGCTGCTGGGCGTCTCTCTGGGCGGTGTATCGGGATTTTTCGGCGGGATTACGGACACGATCATACAGCGCTTTATAGAGGTCGTGCGCGCCGTTCCGACTTTGCCGCTATGGATGGCGTTGGCCGCCGCCGTGCCACGCGAGTGGGGGCCCCTCAAGCTATACTTCGCCATCACCATCGTGATCTCGCTATTCGCCTGGACCGACACCGCGCGGGTCGTGCGGGGCAGGTTCCTCGCCATGCGCGAGGAGGAGTTCGTAATGGCCGCCAAGCTGGCCGGCGCCTCCACGGCCAGGGTTATCTTCCGGCACATGGTGCCGTCGTTCGCCAGCCACATCATCACGGTCATGTCCCTGGCGATCCCCGGCATGATCATAGCGGAGACGGCCCTGAGCTTCCTCGGTCTGGGCCTGCAGGCCCCGGCCATCAGCTACGGGGTCCTGTTGCAGGCCGCGCAGAACCTCCAGGCGGTCGCGCTCTACCAGTGGCTGATGATACCTGCCCTCGCGGTAACGGTCGCCGTCCTTGCATACAACTTCATGGGAGACGGAATACGGGATGCAGCAGACCCCTACAGCCAGTAGACCGGACACGGCCGCCGGCCGGGGCACGCCCCTTATCTCCGTAACGGACCTGGAGGTCCACTTCCCCACGGACGAGGGCTTGGTGCGCGCCGTGGACGGGGTCTCCTTCGACATCTTCCCTGGGCGCACACTGGGCGTCGTCGGAGAGAGCGGCTGCGGCAAGAGCACAGTCGGGCGGGCGATCCTGCAGATCCTCGACAGGCCTGGACGGATCGTGAACGGCTCCATCGAGCTGCGCCTGGACCCCGAGAACGAGCCGGATGACGCCGTGGACCTGGCCTCCCTCGGTCCCAACAGCGGAGCCATGCGCGCCGTACGGTGGGCGGACATCTCGCTGATCTTCCAAGAGCCCATGACATCGTTCAGCCCGGTACATACGATCGGGAACCAGATGCTCGAGGCTATCCAGTCCCACCGAGGCTACGGCAAGAAGCAGGCCCGCGAATGGGCCATAGAGCTGCTGAGCATGGTGGGCATCTCCAACCCGCAGCAGCGCATCGACGAGTTCTCCCACCAGTTGAGCGGCGGCATCCGGCAGCGCGCCATGATAGCCATGGCCATCTCATGCGAGCCCAAGCTGCTCATCGCCGACGAGCCCACCACGGCGCTGGATGTGACCACTCAGGCCCAGATCCTCGACCTGCTCCGCGAGCTGCAGGAGAGCCAGGGCATGGCGATCATGCTGATTACCCACGACCTGGGCGTCATCGCGGAGATGGCGGACGACGTGCTGGTCATGTACCTGGGGCGAGGCGTGGAGTTCGGGCCCTCGGACGAAATGTTCCACAACCCCAAGCACCCCTACACCACCTCGCTGCTCACCTCCATACCGAGCATATACACGAAGCGCGGCGAGCGGATGCAGCCCATAGCCGGATCGATACCCCATCCGTTCAACCGGCCCCCCGGCTGCACCTTTAACCCCAGATGCCCCAGCTTCATGCAAGGCGTCTGCGACCAGGACCCGCCCCTGTTCCTCCCACTGGAAGGGCCCCACCTGGTGAGGTGCTTCCTGCACCACGACGCGCAGGGGAGTCCCGTTGCCAGCAACGGCGCGGCAGAGGCCGAAAACGATGGATGACTCGAACGCGACCCAGCCGGAAAGCAACAATAAGCTCCTGCAAGTGAAGGGGCTCAAAAAGTTCTTCCCGATACAGAAGGGCTTCCTGAAGCGCACCGTCGGGCACGTCCGGGCGGTCGACGGCGTCACCTTCGACCTGTACGAGGGCGAGACCCTTGGCCTGGTGGGCGAGAGCGGCTGCGGCAAGACGACCACCGCGCGCTGCGTGCTCCGCGCCTACGACCTCACCGAAGGGGAGGTCCTCTTCCACACCAGCGATGACCGCACGGTAGACATCGCCGCTCTCTCCGGAGGCGAGTTGCGCTCTCTGCGCAGAGAGATGCAGATGATCTTCCAGGACCCCTTCTCCTCGCTCAACCCCAGGATGACCCTGTTCGACATCGTAGGGGAGCCGCTCTACGTCCACGGCATGAAGTCCAGCAACCAGCGCGCCGAACGCGTGGCCGAGCTAATGCGGCTTGTGGGGCTGCGCCCGGAGTACATGCGCCGGTTCCCGCACGCCTTCAGCGGCGGCGAGAGGCAGCGCATAGGAATCGCGAGGGCGCTGGCGCTCAATCCGCGCCTCGTCGTCGCGGACGAGCCCGTCTCCGCGCTAGACGTCTCCGTCCAGGCGCAGGTGATCAACTTGATGATGGACCTGCAGGAAGAGTTGAGCCTGACCTACCTGTTCGTGGCGCACGACCTGAGCGTCGTAAAGCAGATAGCCGACCGCGTCGTCGTCATGTACGTCGGCAAGATCGTCGAGGTCGCCGAGACCGAGGAGTTGTACGCCAACCCCAAGCACCCGTACACAGCGGCCCTGCTGTCCGCCGCGCCTATCCCGGACCCGCGGGTGCGCCAGTCCAACCGCACGCTCCTCGGCGGCGAAGTAGCCAACCCGGCCGATCCGCCAACCGGCTGCTACTTCCACCCGCGGTGCCCCTTCGCCACCGACGTCTGCCGCGAGGTAACCCCCACCCTCGAAGAGATCGCCCCCGGCCACTCCGTGAGCTGCCACCGGGCCAAGGAGCTGGAGCTCGTCGGCGTCGGCGAGATGGCCGGCCCCTAGACAACCGGCTAACCCCCCGGCAAGCGGCGGACTCGGCCGCGCAGCTGTTTGCACCCTGACCTCGACTCTGTGGGGAGGCGTTTGCGCATGACCGGACTCAATAGCCCCCGCAATCAGCTAATCGACATAGGCTCCCGCCTTGAGCCGATGGTCGACGATTACCTGATCGAGCGCATGAGCGGCGGGGCGGAGCTTCGCCTGCACCAGCCCGCCATGCGCGAGGTGGTCATGACCACCGACAAGCCGTGGGAAGGCAATATGTGCCTCTACAGGAGCACCTTCTGCGACGGCGGCCTCTACAAGATGTACTACGACGGCGAGCAGGCCACCGCCGGCGAGGAGCCGCATCATGAGTTCATGTGCTACGCCGTAAGCCGGGACGGCGTCCACTGGAGCAGGCCAGACCTGGGGCAGGTCGAGTTCGAGGGCTACACGCGGAACAACGTCGTACTGTCTAGCGGCCTCATGGGCCAGACGGAGATCGACGTCCCTCATATCGCCGTGTTCAAAGACCCAAACCCGGAATCCGAACCGGACGCAGCCTACAAGGCGGTCGTGCGGTCCCGCAGGCCGAACCCGAGGCTCTACGCACTCAAGTCGCCCGACGGCTTCCGGTTCTCGCTCCTCTCAGACCGGCCCATCATAACCGGGTGCTACCTCGACTCCCAGAACCTCGCCTTCTGGGACGGCTACCGCGGCGAATACCGCGCCTACGTCCGCGACTTCGACGGCCCCACCCCGGACTCGGTTCGGGGCCGCTACACCCGCGACCACGGCATACGGGGCATCAAGACCGCAACCTCGAAGGACTTCCTGAACTGGACCGAGCCGGAGTGGCTCAACTACCCAAGCGCGCCCGTGGAGCAGCTCTATACCAACCAGGTCATTCCCTACGAGCGAGCGCCGCACATCTTCATCGGCTTCCCTATGCGCTACATCGACCGCGGCTGGACCAAGGCGACGGACTCCCTGCCCGGGCTGGAGCACCGCCGGGAGCGCACCGCCGCATATCCACGTACGGGCACCGCAGTGACCGACGGCGTCTTCATGAGCAGCCGCGACGGCGTCAACTTCCAGCGCTGGGGAGAGGCCTTCATCCGCCCCGGACTCAGGGAGCGGGACAACTGGGTCTACGGCGACAACTGCGTCGGCTGGGGCGTCGTGGAGACGAAGTCGGACATCCCCGGCGCGCCCAACGAGCTCTCGATCTACGCTACCGAGAGCTACTGGACCGGGACCAGCCTCAACCTGCGTCGCTACACCCTGCGGCTAGACGGCTTCGTATCAATGCAGGCCCCGCTGAGCGGCGGCGAATTCGTAACAAAGCCGCTCATCTTCACCGGCGACCACCTGATCATGAACTACTCGACTTCCGCCGCCGGCAGCATCCGGGTCGAGGTGCAGGACGAGGCCGGCAGACCGCTGGAGGGCCTGACCTTAGACGATAGCATTGTGCTCTTCGGCGACTCGCTCGAACAGAAGGCGCTCTGGAAGGACACCGACATCCTCGGCCACCTGGCCGGAAGGCCGGTTCGCCTGCGCTTCGTCCTAGAGGACGCTGACCTCTATTCGATCCGCTTCGTCGCCGGGACGCCGTAACCCGCCAGGACCCGCCCGAAGCGGGCTCAGGCGGAGCCGGCCGCCGGACTCCTCCGTACGCTCGCCGTCCCGCGCGTAGAAGCCGCCCCACCACCTGGCTAGGCGTGAGGCGACCTCGGCTTCGTAGCCCTGGTCGGTGGGGGTGTAGTAGCGCCGGCCCTGCAGCCGCTCCGGGAGGTTCCGCATCGGCGCGAAGTGGTCTTCGTAGTCGTGCGCGTACCGGTACCCCTGGCCGTCTACCCTACCGGACACACCGATAAAGGGAGTTGTTTAGCTGAGAACCAGCTCTACACCGACGGCCTTCATGAGGCCCTTCATGTACCCCATCGCGAAGGCGGTGGAATGCTCCTGCCTCTCGGGGTCGCCCACCATCCGGGGCACGTGGTCGTCGACGAACGGCCCGTCGTAGCCGACTTCCTTGTATAGCCGCATAGCCTCCAGCATGTCGACGTGCCCCTCGTCAATGAATGTCTCCGCGAACTTCGGTACCGGGCCCGACACGTTCCTGAAGTGGACGAGGCATATCTTGTTTCGGCTCCCGAAGTACCTGATCGCGTCCAAGACGTTCTCCGGCATCTCCGAGATCGTCCCCTGGCAGAAGGTCAGGCAGTTCGAGTCGCTTGGCACGATCTCCACGAACCGCTTCAAAGCGGCGTGGCTGCGGAACACCCTGGCGACGCCCGCGATAGGCGATATGGGCGGGTCGTCTGGATGAAGCGCCAACCTTACCCCCGCCTCCTCGGCGGTCGGGATGACGGCTTCTAGGAAGTAGGTTACGTTGTTCCAGACCTGCTGGTCCGTCACCTGGACCGAACGGTCGAGCGGCGCGTCCCAGAAGTCTTGGTCGGCGCCCTGGATCAGGTCGTAGTCGAAGCTGGTAACCTTTGCGCCACCGCGTCCCAGGGTCCCCTCGGAGGTCCTTAGGCCATAGTTACCCTTACCGCTGCGTAGCGAGAAGAAGTAGAGTATGGCATTGAAGCCCGCGGCCCCCATGTTCTCGATCGTCCGGCGCCAGCTTTCTATCTGCTCGTCACGGCCGGGAAGCCCCAGTTTGATCTTGAAGGTCCACTCCTCCGGTATGCCAATAATCTCGCACCTCAGGCCCGCGTCCTCGACCCGGTTGCGTAGGAGCATCAGGTTCTGGAACCGGAAGTAGCCTCTCTCCTTGGGCAGCTCGCCTCCACCCACGTATTCGGTGGCTCCCATCTGGCGCCCGAAGGCGAGGCGCTCGTCTGTCAACTCTCCTGATATTGCGAGTCTCACGCTGTCCTCCTCGTGCGGCAACCAACTCGGTCGCCCACGGTAACCCCTCCTCAACCCGCCGCCGCAATGAGCGTCTCGGAGGTGATTCACGCGGAATTATACCAGCTATTTACCGAGGCCTAGGGCCGTACGCCGCAATCCTGCTGGCGGACGCCCCGTCGGAGATTGACGCGCTGAAGACCCAGGTCGAGGACGCGCA
This sequence comes from Dehalococcoidia bacterium, assembly GCA_965262055.1. Lineage (GTDB taxonomy): Bacteria > Chloroflexota > Dehalococcoidia > Lucifugimonadales. Next base: position 2,006,838 of record CBDHEI010000002.1, on the reverse strand, counting down.
AGGGCGCATCGACACCCTCGAGACCGACGCCACCGAGTCCCAAAGCGGCCTGACGGATGCCCGCGCCCTGGCGGGACAGCGCGGCGCCAGGCTGATGCACGGAGTGGCTTACATGGATGTCGCGATGGCGACGCTCACGCTGGGCTCGATTGACGCCGGCCCGGAGCTCGAAAGTGTCGCCGAGCTATCTAAGCCCCTGGTCAAGCTGGGCCAGGAGAACCCCGCGTACGAGGACCTGACCCTGCGCCTCCTCAGGGCCACGGACCCCGAGCAATCCCAGCGCATATTCTGGACCTGGCTATTCTCCACGCTGGAGCAGACCAAGGAGGCCCTGGACGAGAGCGAGCCGGGAGACGAATGACACCCGCCCCAAACCGCGTCGAGAGTTGGTGAAACTTGACAATTGCGCCCAGTCCGTGGTGTGAATCCGCTGACTTTGGGCGGCGTGGCAACGTTGCGATGGGTTTGAGCCGCGGATCCTGGGGAATATACATAAGGGGTATCCATATGCGTTCTAGCAGCCTGAAATTGATACTGGCTTCGTTTGCCTGCCTCACTCTGCTTGCGGCGATGGCTTGCACCAGGGAAAAGGAAGTGATCAAGGAGGTACCTGTGGAGGTGGTGGTGGAGAGGGAGGTCGTCAGGGAAGTAAAGGTGCCCGGTGAGACTGTGGTGGTGAAGGAGGAGCTTATCAAGGAGGTACAGGTACCCGGCGAGACCATTGTAGTGGAAAAAGAGGTCGTCAAGGAGATACGGGTGCCCGGTGAGACTGTGGTGGTGGAGAAGGAAGTTGTGAAGGAGGTAGAGGTGGAGGTTGTGGTGGAGAAAGAGGTGGTCAAGGAAGTGATGGTCCCTGGTGAGACCGTGGTGGTGGAGAAAGAGGTCGTCAGGGAAGTAAGGGTGCCCGGTGAGACCGTGGTGGTGGAGAAAGAGGTGGTCAAGGAAGTAAGGGTGCCGGGGGAGACCGTGGTGGTGAAGGAAGAGGTGGTCAAAGAGGTGGTGGTGGTGAAAGAGGTGGAGAAGATCGTGCAGGTGGAGGTGAGGCCGGGGGGCCCCGTAGCGCTCTCAAACGTTGACCCCGAAGACCTCCACAGCTTCATTTACACCGGCCCCGCGCCCACCACGTTTGGCGAGGCGCCCATTCTGGCGGATCTCGTCAGGGCCGGCGAGCTTCCTCCCGTGGTGGAGAGGCTGCCGAAAGTGCCTTTGGTCTTGCCGGTGGTGGACCGGGCTGGGGACTACGGCGGCACCTGGCGCCGCGGCTTCACGGGGCCCGGCGACGTTTGGAACATACACAGGCCTACTCCGGCCAAGCTCCTTATGTGGGACACCGACGAGGTTACCATCTACGCGAACATGGCCGCGGGCTTTTCGGCCTCCGACGATGACAAGGTCTTTACCATCACACTGCGTGAGGGTATGAAATGGTCCGACGGCGCTCCTCTGACTACCGCGGACATCGACTTCGGCTTTAACCACGTCGTTACCAATGAAGAGATCAACCCCGGTGCGGGAGGCAAGCTAGGCTTCTCCAGCGTGGCCCCGGCCGACATAGAGATAGTGGACGACTACACCTTCCGCTTCATCTTCGACGAGCCCACCCCAGCCTTCCTAGAGGACCTAGCATCTGGCGGAGTGGACGGCAACTTCGATTACTCGCAGTACGGCAGGAACATCATCTCCCCGAAGCACTACATGTCGCAATTCCACATCGACTTCGGCGACAAGGCCGAGATCGAACAGATGGTGAAGGACGGTGGCTTCGAGACTTGGACGCAGCTGTTCCTGGCCAAGGCCCACGTGCACCAGAACCCGGACATACCGGTACTGGCCCCTTGGAAGATGACGTCCCCCAACACGGGAGACTCCTGGGAGTTCGAGCGCAACCCCTACTACTGGGCCGTGGACCCGGAGGGCAACCAACTCCCCTACATAGACAGGATACAGCTTACACTCACGACCGCTGTAGAGGTGCTGCATCTCATGGCGATGTCCGGGGAGATTGACTACCAGCGCCGACACATAGAGCTGTCGAAGCTGCCTCTGCTGATAGCCGCCCGCGAGACCGGCAACTACCGGCTGGAGCTTACTCCCAACTGGCGCGGCACCGGGTTCAACTTCAACCTGACATACGACGAAGACCCCGAGATCAACAAGTGGATCAACAACGTCGACTTCCGTCGAGCCCTGTCCCTCGCCGTCGACAGGGACTCCTTCAACCAGACGTTCTTCCAGGGCCTCGGCCTGAACAGGAACGCCTCGCCCCTGCCGGCGCATCCCTTCTACCTTGGTTCCGAGTGGGACACGAAGTGGAACTACCTGGACATAGACCAGGCCAACCAGATGCTCGACGACATAGGCCTATCCGCGAAGGGCTCCGACGGATTCCGCCTCCGCACCGACAACGGTGACGTCCTCTCGATCGAGATTGGCTGTATAGCCAACTACTTCGAGGACTACTGCGGGATGGGCGAGCTGCTGGCGAGCCAGTGGGCCGAGATAGGCATCAAGGGCGTAGTGAAGGGTAGGAGCGTCGACCTCTTCTCGCAGCTTCGAGCAGACAACCTGCTCCTCTCCAACGTAGGTGGAGTTCCCGGCGGCAGGGAGCCCATGGCTTGGCAGTGCACCAACCGTGACAACTGCGAGATCTCTAACCCCGAATCCACCGAAGGACACCTATGGACGGCGTGAGGACAGCGGCAGGGTGGGTGAGGGAGCTACAGGGGAGATGGCTGGGCTCATTGGGGTAGATTGGAGGTCGGCGAACGGTCTTCAGTCGCCGCATAGGGCCCCTATGGCCCTCTGCGGGAGCTGCGATGCGCGGGATGGCGAGAGAATACGCAGCAGGGAACTCTCGCGGACCGGGGTGGCACGAGTTTGCAGGGAAGTTGGGTCAGTTGCAGGCTGGCAGTCAGGCGGGGAGTGGAATGGCTCGCAGCCGGGCCATGGCGCGAGTGAACTGGGTTTCCCAAGGCCAATGCTGGGGAAGATGCAGGGTAAGGCGGCGCGCCGAGCGGGTGATCCGTCCCACCAGAGCGAAGACCCGCCGCCTGAGGGTCTTGGTGGTCACGGTCCGTTCGGCCAGACCGATGCGCGCTGTCCAGCGGGCGAGGTTGTGTGCCATCACCTGCACCGCCAGCCAGGCGCCGTTGGCGGCGAAGCGCCCCGAGGGGAGATGGTTGAGTCCGACGCCGTGTTTCAGGTCTCGAATGGCGTTCTCGATCTCGGCGTGGCGGCGATGATCGGCCTCCAGTTCCAGGGTTTCCCCGTCCCGGTCGGTGATGAAGCCGTGATAGCTGTAGGTGGCGAAGAGGGCCAACTGGGAACCGGGCGTGGGCTTCACCCGCCGGACGATGAGCCGCACCGGCGCGGCGTCGGGTTCACTCTGGAAGGGGGTATAGGTGGTCTCGGCCACATCGGCGGCGCCGTCCATCCAGTAGGGAATCGGCGTCCAGTCCTGCTCGGGGATCGCCTCAATCAACTCCCGCAGGCCTTTGTGCTGGCGGATGGTGATGGAGAAGCGGACACCCATCTCGCGGCAGACGGCGACGAGAGCGTGGGCGTAGAAGCCGCTGTCGGCGCGCACCGTGAGTTGGCCGCTGGCCCCACCGTAGCGCACCCGCCCCACCGTTTCACGCAGGAAGTGGGCAGCGCCGCGAGCGGTGTTGGCACGGCCCTCGCGCAGCCGGGACATCAGCACATCGCCGGTTCCGGCGGCGATGGCCAGCAGTGGGTGATAGCCCCGCGCGCCGGTGTAGTTGTGGTGTCGCGCCCCTTCTTTGTCCAGTCCATAGGTCTCGCAGATGGTGGAGTCCAGGTCGATGGTCAGGGGCAAGTCGCCGGGTCCGGCCCCAGCGGCCCATGCGCGTGCCAGCAACTGGCGGCTCACCCGGTCGAGTTGACGGACATGCCCCCACCGGAAGCTGCGCAGGAAGGTGCCCAGGGTGGATGGCGCCTTGACCACGCAGCCGAGAACACCGACCGTCCCACCAGCACGCAGCGCATCGGCGTCGTCGATGAAGTCGCCGCCCGCCAGCGCGGAAGCGACCAGCGTCAGCAGTTTGTCCCCCGTGTTCGCCCGCCCCGGTGCGCAGCCGAGGTCGAGGTGATGGTCGACGAGTTCCCGCAGGCCCAGGTGCTGTGCAAGGGTGGCCGGCAGGAGCAGGCCGGCATTGGCCACCAGGCGGTGGTCGTCAAAGACGACGCCGATACGGTCGGGATTGTTCTGTGGCAGCATCTACTGGGTGCTCCTTGTTTCCGGGCGGTTTTCTGTTTCAAAACCATTCTCCCAGATTCAGAGGAGCACCCTCTGGCTTCTTCAAGGACTGTCCCCAAAGTCGTCTTTCGGTGGATTCGGGCTAACGCAGTGGGCCAGTGGAACGACTCCGACGGCGCAGAGGGTTCACCGCCCTCGGGCGTCGTCAAGCAGATCATCGATCTGAACAACGCGGCGAAGCCCCTGAGGAGAGCCGACCGCAAACAGTACTTCCAGGACGCCTTCAAGCTCCAGATCGACAGCCAGATTGGAATAACCTTCCAGCACGGAGCTCCGGCCTTCATGGGCGTGGCGGTCATCAAGAACAACTTCAAGAACGTGGCCCCGGGTGTCGGTGACATAGTCAGCATACCCAAGTCGCACCGGGCGGACCAGTGGTTCTTCGAGGGCGGCAAGAACGACGCAGGCTACTAGGAACCCTGGTGCTGTGTAGGACGCAGCGAAGCGTTAGGTAACGTGTTAGGCATAGGGGCGGGTCTGGGCTAAGACCCGCCCCTAATCGTCATGAGTTTCCCCAGGGACAGCATCCTTAGTCGGGGCGCTGCCATTCATAGTCGATGATGGTGAAAGCCCTCCTTGAACTGGACTAATCCGGGTAAGGAACGAACCGTATGATAGCTTTCATTGTGCGCCGCACCTTCCTTGCCGCATTCACCGTCTTTTCCATCTCCGTCTTTTCCTTCGTCATCATCCAGCTACCCGCGGGGGACTTCGCCGACAACTACGTGAATAAGCTCGTTGACATCGCGTCCGGCGGGGCGAGCAGCTTTCACGGCGAAGGCGTCCGGGAGTTAAAGCAGGCTATCCGCAAGAGAATGGGCCTCGACAGGCCAATGTACTACCAGTATTACAGGTGGGCTCGGAGGATAGTGACGGGCGACCTCGGCATCTCGCTGGAGTATGGCCGGCCCGTCTGGGAAATTATCAGGGCGCGTCTCCTCATGACGGTCGTCCTGACAGTCGCCACCGTATTATTTACATGGCTCTTGGCGATACCTATAGGCATCTACACGGCCGTGCGCCAGCGCTCCGCCGCCGACTACACCATGACCTTCGTCGGCTTCATTGGCCTGGCGACGCCAGACTTCCTGCTGGCCCTGGTCCTCCTATACGTGGCCTTCGCCCACTTCGGCACGAATCTTGCGGGCCTCTTCTCCCATGAGTACATCGCGGCGTCCTGGAGCGTGGGGCGCGTGATCGACCTGCTCAAGCACCTATGGATACCGGCCCTCGTCCTGGGCACGTCCGGCACGGCCGGGCTGATCCGGGTGATGCGAGCGAACCTTTTGGACGAGCTCCACAAGCCCTACGTGGTAACAGCACGGGCAAAGGGGCTCGCCGAATGGAGGCTCATCATGAAATACCCCGTCCGGGTGGCGCTAAACCCGCTGGTGAGCACCATTGGATACCTGCTGCCCTACCTCATATCGGGAAGCATCATCGTATCCGTCGTGCTCAGCCTGCCCACGCTGGGTCCCATAATGCTGCAGGCCTTCCTGAGCCAGGATATGTTCATGGCATCCAGCATTGTGCTGGTTCTGGGGGTGATGACGGTCATCGGCACGCTGATCTCCGACATTCTGCTGGTCATCATCGACCCGCGCATAAGGATGTCGTAGGAAGTGGCGGAAGCAGTCATACAGGCGCCGCCGGCCGCTGTCACCGAAGAAGAACGCGTATTTGTCGCCTGGTCGATCGGAGCGAACAACTCGGCCTTTGTACGACAACCGTGCCAGATCGGACGGCCAGAGTGTCTGACGGCAAGTCTACCGCTTCGCGTCAGGCTCCTCCCCGTAGTAGCCGCCCCACCACTTTGCCAGGCGTGAGGCGACCTCGGCTTCGTAGCCCTGGTCGGTGGGGGTGTAGTAGCGGCGGCCCTGCAGGCGCTCCGGCAGGTTCCGCATCGGCGCGAAGTGGTCCTCGTGGTCGTGGGCGTATTTGTACCCCTTACCGTAGCCCATGTCGCGCATCAGCCCGGTCACAGCGTTGCGCAGATGCATCGGCACCGGATCGTTGCCGGTGGCGCGCGCGTCCTCCAGGGCAGCGTCTATGGCGGCGTAGGCCGCGTTGCTCTTGGGCGCCGTGGCCAGGTAGACCGTCGCCTCGGCGAGGGGTATGCGCCCCTCCGGCATGCCCAAGAAGTGGACCGCCTGCTGCGCGGCCACCGCAACCTGCAGCGCCTGCGGGTCCGCCAGCCCCACGTCCTCCGCAGCAAGGACCACCAGGCGCCGCGCGATGAACAGCGGGTCCTCGCCCGCCTCGATCATGCGCGCCAGCCAGTAGATCGCGGCGTTGGGGTCCGACCCGCGCAGCGACTTGATGAACGCCGATATCGTGTCGTAGTGCTGGTCCCCCGCCCTGTCGTACAGCAGCGACCGCTGCTGCATCGCGTCCTCCACCGTCGCGACCGCGACTCGCCTCCGCCCGTCCTCGGAGGGCTCCGTGGCGCCGGCCGCAAGCTCCAGCGCGTTCAGCGCGATCCGGGCGTCGCCGCCTGAGAGGGCCGCTAGCGCCCGCAGCGCCTCCGGCTCCACATCGACGCGCATCTCGCCAAGGCCCCGTTCCTGGTCCGCAGCCGCCCGCAGCAGCAGGTCCGCAAGCTGCTCCTCGGTCAGGGCATTCAGCCTGTACACCCTGGAGCGGGACAGCAGCGGCGAGTTCACCTCGAAGGACGGGTTCTCCGTGGTGGCGCCGATCAGGATAACAGTGCCGTTCTCGACGTGGGGCAGGATCACGTCCTGCTGCGCCTTGTTGAACCGGTGTATCTCGTCGATGAACAGTATCGTGCGCTGTCGGTGCATGCCGAGCCGGTCCCCCGCCTCCTTGACCACGCTGCGCAGCTCGGCGACCCCAGAGCCCACCGCGCTCACCGGGCTGAAGTGGCCCCGGCTCACCGAGGCGATCAGCCGCGCCAGCGTCGTCTTGCCGGTGCCGGGAGGACCCCAGAGCACCATGGACGGGATGCGGTCCGCCTCGATGCTCCTGCGCAGCGCCCGCCCCGGCCCGACCAGGTGCTCCTGCCCCACCAGCTCGTCGAAGGTGCGCGGCCGCATCCGGGTGGCAAGCGGCGCCTGTCGCTCCATCAGCGACTGCGCCTCGTGCTCGAAGAGAGTCACCGCCCGGCGCTCCGGTTCATTGCCCTACTCCCCGGCCGGGCAGTCGCGAACAACCGCGAGCAGTGCGTCGCCCTGCTCGTGGAGCACCGTACGCGGGTCCAGCACGACCGCGTCGTCCTCGATGCGGGCGACGACCGGGGGAGAGCCGCGCCGCAGCCGCGCCGCGAGGCCCGTGGCGTCGCCGCTATCCAGTCGCAGCAGCGATGTGGGCAGTGTCTCGCCCGGGAGGCTGCCGCCTCCGATGGCCGACTGCCCCCCCACGACCGACGCTCCTTCGCCCAGGGAGGCCGCCCAGCCCGCGGCCCGCTCCCGCAGGGCCTCCACAGGCTCCGCGATCATGCGCCACGTCGGTATCTCCTCCACGGCCTCGCCCTTCACGTAGTGCACGAGCGTCGCGCTGAGGGACGCCAGGCTTAGCTTGTCTATGCGCATGGCGCGGGCCAGCGGGTGGCGCGACGCCATGCCTACGAGGCCCCGGTCGCCGACGATGATGCCCGCCTGTGGCCCGCCCAGCAGCTTGTCCCCGGAGAAGAACGACAGAGACACGCCGGCCGACACGCTCTCCTGGGGCATCGGCTCGCGCGCCAGCCCGAACCGGGTCGTGTCCAGCAGGCACCCGCTGCCGAGGTCGTGCAGCACCGGCACGCCGCGCCGCCGCCCCAGCTCCGCAAGCTCCTCCGTCGTGGGCGCGTGCGTGAACCCGATCACCTTGAAGTTGCTGGCGTGCGCCGACAGGATCGCTCCGGTGTTCTCAGTGATCGCCTCCTCGAAGTCGCGCACGTAGGTCCGGTTCGTCGTGCCCACCTCAACCAGCGTCCCGCCGCTCTGCCGCATCACGTCCGGGATGCGGAACCCACCGCCTATCTCGATGGCCTCGCCGCGCGAGACGATCACCTCCCTGCCCGGCGCGACCGCCGACAACCCGATCAGCAGTGCCGACGCGTTGTTGTTCACCACCAGCGCCGCCTCCGCGCCCGTCAGCTGGCACAGCAGCCGCTGCACGTGCGCCTGCCTGGAGCCGCGGCGACCCGTCTCCAGGTCCAGCTCCAGGTCCGAATAGCCCGCCGCCGCCTGCCGCGCAGCCTCCACGGCCGCCCTGCTCAGCGGCGCCCGCCCCAGGTTCGTGTGCAGCACGACGCCGGTCGCGTTGATCACCTGGGAGGGCCACGCCCGCCACAGCGAGGCCGTGTCGCCCGTGATGCCCGAAACCAGCTCGTCGAGACCGGGCGCCGACCCGCCGCCCGCTATGGCCGCGCGCGCGTCGTCCAGCCTGGCGCGCACCAGCCCAAGCACCGCGCCGTGGGAGTACTCGTCGACCAGCCTGCGCACCCGCCGGTCCGACAGGACGGCGTCGACGCTGGGTAGGGAGCGAAACTCGCTGCTCATTGGGGGTGCCCCATTATACCCTAGGGGAGTACCATGCACGGACAGCCATCATGCCGAACGGAGGTCTACCGTGAAGAGATACAGGGCAGTGGTCATCGGGTGCAGCCGGATGGGCGGCTTCATAGACAACGAGGCCCAGCGCAAGTTCCCAATGTCCCACGCGGCGGGCTACGAGGCCTCGGACCGCACCGACCTCGTCGCCTGCTCCGACCTCAGGGCCGACGTGATGGAGCGCTTCGGCGCGCGCTACGGCATACCCAAGGAGCGCCAGTACCTCGACTATAAGGAGATGCTAGCCCAGGAGCGGCCCGACATCGTGAGCGTGGCCACCCAGCCCGAGCACCGCGCCGAGATCGTCATATACGCCTCCGACCACGGCGCCAGGGCCATCTACGCCGAGAAGCCCTTCGCCCCGTCGCTGGCCGACGCCGACGCCATGGTGGAGGCCGTGGAGCGCAACGGCGTCGCCTTCAACATGGGCACCAACCGCAGGTGGGACCACGGCTACGACGCCGCGAAGGCGCTTATCGACAGCGGCGAGATCGGCGACCTGCAGGCCGTCATCATCTACGACGCCTCGACGCTGTTCAACATGTCGAGCCACTGGCTGGACATCGCCCTGAGGCTGAACGACGACAGTCCGGTGGCCTGGGTGCAGGGCACCCTGCTCGACGACAGCGCAATAGACGGCGACAGGCTCCGCGAGGAGCCGTCTGCCCACGGCATCGCCCAGTTCGTGAACGGCGTGACCGTCTACGTGCTGCAGACGGCGCGCCAAGCCGAGTTGGAGGCCGTCTGCGAGCGCGGTGTGATAACCACCATGAACGGTAAGACATGGCAGCTCCGCAGCGAGGGCAAGCCGGACCAGCGGGGCCGCTCCGCCCTGAAGCCGGCGGCCTTCCCGGCGTTCCAGGAAGGCAGCTCCACCGTCGCCCTGATCGACGACATCGCGCACGCCCTCGACACCGGCGAGCCAACCCGCGGCGGCGTACGCATAGCCCGCAGGAACGCCGAGCTGATCTTCGGCTTCATCGAGTCCCACCTGCGCGGAGGCGCCCGCGTCCCCATGCCCCTGGAAAGCCACCCCCTAACCCTCCGCCGCGACCGCGCCCCCCGCCAGCCCACCTACGAGCCCGTAAAGCCGTAAGAGCATGTGACCATCCTCCCCAAGCCGTCACCTCCAGCGGCCAAACCGCGTATTCTTATCGGCACTCTCCCTTCTCGCGTGGCAAACCGTCGAATTGGAGCCGTCGAGGCGCTCACCTCGCTCTTGGGGGCGTAAAAACCTACCGACGAGGCTAATGACTCTCATACGTCCATTGGTACAATTCCCGTAACTCCATCACTGATAGAGACCTTGAAGTCGTCAGACTTCCACCAGCAACATGTCCCGAACGACCAACGCTGAGGAAGTGCAGCAAGAGGAATCATGCATTGGAAACTGACAAGATCCTTACCGAGGTCAAGTCCTTGTCTCGAGCGCGACGAGCGTGCTCCTACTATCGAGTGGATTTGCACGTCCATTCGCCAATGTCTTCTGACTATTGCGGAGATGACGCAGTCTCTGCGTTCAAATTCATCTCGGCGTATGTCGAGCGCGGATTCGATATGCTCGCGATTACTGACCACAATACGGGCTCATATATCAACCAGGCAATCACGGCACGTGATCAGATCGCCAGCGAGGAGGGCAAGAACATCACTATACTCCCGGGGGTAGAGCTACATGTTTCACCCGGCGTCCACCTACTGGCGCTCCTTCCCGAAGGGGGTTCAGCGGCGATCTCAGATTTACTCTCGCGCCTTGGGCTACCCATCGAACAGCACGGTGACACTACCAAGCTTATCTCTCAATCAATTGGTGAGGTCGCCAGGATCGTGCATGAGCGCAGCGGGCTACTGGTCGGAGCACATTGCAATTCGACGAAGGGAATCGTCGGGGAACTCAAAGGGCAAACGCGGCTAGAGTGGCTCCGGGCGATGGACGCGCTCGAAATCAACTCTGCTTCGGGCGAGGATAAAGTTTCCCAGACGATGGGCTATGTCACTAATGACTTGAAGGTGTCTCTTCCATTCACATTTGGGTCGGATTCGCACAACTGTGCTTCCCACAACACGGGGATGTGGGTGAAGATGGCAGAGCCTTCATTCACATCCCTCCGCCAGCTCATCTTCGAACCGCAAGTGCGAGTCCGACGCACCGAACCTGTCGTTCCCACGCATGGCCGGATACTCGGATTCACGACCACTGCAGGCATCTATGCGGATGAGCGGTTCCGCTTCTCAGATCATTTGAACGTGCTTCTCGGAGGGCGCGGAGCCGGGAAATCGGCCGCAATCGACCTCCTACGCTTCGCCTTTGAAGCAGAACCCCGAATCGGCGATGTCAACAAAGCGGTGTTCACTAATAGGATCATGGGGTTCCTGCAATCAGTTGGCGAGGTCCTCGTGGTGGTTGTCGGCACCGACGGGGAGACCTACGTCATTGTACGATCCGGGACATACGAGAAATCTAGCGCTCGAAAAGCGGAGGTCTTCACCGAGACCAGCCGAGTCTATCAGGTCGTCGGCGACAACCTGCTTCAGCGGGACAAGCGTCCCTCGGACGTACTCGGAATCGAGTTCTACGGTCAAGGAGAGGCTGCAGAACTGGCCAATCGCGCCGAAGAGCAATTGCGCCTCATCGACGAGAACCTCGATCATTCCGACGCCGCAGGTTCTATTGCCGAAGCAGAGGGGTACCTCAAGGTAGGAGAAGAACAGCTAATCAAGCACAAGCGGCATCTTGATGAGCTTTGTGTTGAAGCCGCCAAGCGCCCCCAGCTCGAACAACGTCGTCACCGGCTCGCGCAAGCTCTCGCCGACCCAATCTTCGCAGAGCGTTCAAGATGGGATCGTGAACAACTCTGGGTGCAGGGGCAGCAAGAATGGGTCCAGGACATACTTGATGGCTTGCCAAAATCAATCCAGTCGCGCGCCGACGTACCCATCGACATCAAGGAATCACCTGCGAAGGCCGTGCTTGACAAAATACGAGAGCTGTCAGACCGAATCCTAGAAACTGGTCGGGCAGATCTCACCCGCTTCCAAAAGCGGCTCTCAGGGGCAGTGTCACAGCTAGCGAGCTACCGAGCCGAATGGAACAAGGCCTTTGAGATTGCGAAGGAACAATACCGTGTCCGTCTGGCCGAACTCGGAGCTGCAAACCTGGCCCAAGCCGCCATTGAGCAGCGCAACGTGGAGCAAGAGCTGACAAACATTGAGACTAGCGTAGAACCTGCAATAGCTCTAATTGAATCACAAGTAACATCACTGACGAAACATCGAGCCACGCTTCTTGCCCAACTCAGAACTGCGCGGTTATCAATAATTCGTTCGCGATCCACTTTTGTCGAGGAGTTGAATTCAAAGTTGGGTGGCAACGTTATGGTTGACTTATCCGGCGTCGATACATCACTGTATTTCGACGCCATTGACAGTCGGCTACATAAATCTGGGATGCAGCATCGTGAAGATCAAGTCTCGCTGGTGTGTGAAAGATTTACTGCCAACGAATTCGTTGAGATCCTACGTGCCGGTTCAATCAACAAGTTGACATCGATTGGTGTCACGGAGAACAACGCAACACGCATGATAAAGGTTCTCACCGATGGAGATTTGTACGAGATAGAACGAGTTGATGTTCCACAGTTGCCTAACGTTCGCATCAAGAGAGAAGGTGAGACGGTCTACACAAACCTCTCATCGCTATCCATTGGGGAAAAGTGTTCGGCAATACTCTCTATCGCTCTCCTGAGTAAGGGCAAGCCCTTGGTTATAGATCAGCCAGAGGATGATCTCGATCATGCGTTCATAATCGATTCGATAGTCGATGGCATACGTACTGCCAAGTCGGACCGTCAGATCGTCGCTGCCACCCACAACCCGAATATCCCGGTTCTTGGCGATGCCGAGATGGTCTTTCGAGTCGCACGACAAGCGGGTAAGGATATCTGCCACATACAGAACTCAGGAGGTCTCGAACTACCTCAAATAACGGCAGAAGTTCAAAGCCTCGAAGGCGGAGCTGAGGCCTTTGAGAGGCGCAGGCAAAAATACTCAAGTGTATCCTTAGGGTAATTGACAGCGCACCCATCAACATCGCGACAGGATCTGGTCTTTCCCCTCACGCTGTGGAAGACCTACTACAACCAAGGGTTCTTCAATGTCCCGCGCGAATTCGATCACTTCGTGGGTGACGAGGGACCCGTGACCCTGACGCTCCGTGGCAATAGCCGTGTCGCGGGTTACATCAACTGGAGTGCGAACCTCAATGGCACAGCCCGCGTCATGGGCCGAGCAGCTCTACGTGACTGGTTCCAAAGCACCTATTCAGAGGGAGACACGATCCCAGTCCGATTCGAGACTCCTCGCCGGCTAATTCTGGGATAACGCTCCCGTCGCCAGCCCGCTACCCCCGCTCAGGCACCTCCACTGCTATCGCGTGTATCCCGTTGTTGGCGTAGCCGCGGAAGTTCCAGGGCGTGGCGTCCGGCTGGGTGCGGCCCGCGGTGTCGGTGGCCCTCGCCTTTAGGATGAAGTGCCCCGCGCTGGAGGCGTCCCACCGGTACTCCCAGGCGCGCCACGCGCCCGAGGCGCTCTCGGCTCCCAGGCGGGCGTCCGCCCACGTCTCCCCGGCGTCGCAGCTCACCTCCACGCGGGCCACTTCCCCGTCGCCGGTCCAGGCCTTGCCCTCGATGACGTACTCGCCCGGCGGCACGACCTCGCCGTGCCGGGGACGCGTGACAATCGACTTGACCGCCAGCCTCGACACGGCCTCCCACGACGCCCTGGCCGCGCCGCCGCGGATGAAGACGTAACGGCGCTCCTGGAAGAAGCCGCCGAACGGCTCCGACAGCACCTTTATCCGCTCCAGCCACTTGACCGACGCCATGCCGTACCAGCCGGGGACGATCAGCCGCACCGGCCCGCCGTGCGCCGGCGTCAGCGCCTCGCCGTTCATCATGTAGGCCAGCAGCACACTCGTCCCCATCGCCTCGTCGAGCGGCAGGCTGCGCTCGTAGCCAATCTCCAGCGTGGCGCCCTCCTCCTCCTCCTCGCCCACGTCAGCCCCGGCGGCAAGCACCTCCACCGCGCCGGCGCGCACCCCCGCCTCGCGCAAAAGGTCAGACAGCGGGACGCCCGTCCACGTCGCGTTGCCGACAGCGCCATGGCTGAAGCCGATGCCCTCCGCCGGCGGCGTCACGTGCCGCCTGCTGTTCCCCGCGCACTCCAGCATGATCACCGAGTCGGTGGCAGGCCTCGAGGTCAGATCGGCGTAGGAGAGGCTCAGCGGCCGGTCCACCTCGCCCTGCACGCTGAGCCGCCAGGCGGAGGCGTCCACCTCCGGGACGTTGAAGTGGCTGCGGATGTAGAAGCGGTCGGTGGGGGTGATCCAGGCGTCGAGGGCGGGCAGCGCCGCCTCCCTACAGTCGGGGTCTTCGGACAGCGGGACCAGCTCCGGGCCGGCGGCGCTCTGGGTCATCTCGTGCTCCTAGCGTACTATCTTCCCTATCTCTGGAATGCCCCTGGTGGGATCGGGGAAATTGGCGTCAGAGTACCAGAGAACGCCGCGCCGAATCGAGAGGCCGTGGGGGTCCGGGGAGACATCGGGAAAGGTGATGCGCTCCATCTCCTCCCCGGTCTCCGCGTGGTACTTCACGATCAGCTTGTCGCCGCGGTCGGCGCACCAGATGCCCTCCCCGTCCCTGGCGAGGCCGTGCAGCACGGCGAGGTCCATCGGCAGCTTCCTGACCACAGAGAAGTCAGCGGGGTCAACGAGCGTCAGGGCCTTGGGTTGGAAGGAGGTCACCCACAGTAGGCCGTCGTCCCACTCGATGCCGTGGACGCCCCCGCCGTCTGGCGTCGGGTAACGCTCCACCAGCTCGCCCGTATCGATGTCCAGCTTGAGGATCCAGGGCTCGTGAGTATCCGTCTCCCGGTACGGTCTCGCCCGTGTGGCGCCGTTGGAGCCGGTCCACAGGTAGCCGCCGCCGACGGTGATGCCGGAGCCGTTCTCCGTCAGGGTCGTCATCTCGCGGAGCACCCGCCCCGCCTCGTCCAGCACATGGACGTCGTCCGTGAGCTGGTCTATGACGAACAGCCCTTCGTCGGTCCACTGGAGACCGTTGGGCATGGCCCCCGGGGTCGAGCTGAGCGCTTCGAGCCGCATGGGAGCTACCAGTCGATCCGCAGCTTGGTCCAGCGGACGCCGAACCTGCCGTCTTCGCGGCTCCAGTGGGTTGCCAGGTAGGTCCCGTCCTGGAGGGCAATGGCCGTGGGGAAGCCGAACTCGAACTTTGAAATCTCGCTGACGCGGTCATCCAAGCCCGCCGGCCGGTCCCTGGCGGTGCCGGGATCGTACAGCATCCCCTCGTAGTGGACCGTCCACTCGGTCTCCGTGAAGGTGACGAGGTCCATCACGACCCCCTGGTCGCCGTAACGCCTGTTGTAGAGCACCAGCAGCCGGTCGCCCCCCAGGGACAGCGGCGCCATCGTCTGCCCGCGGATGCCGGTGGATGCCGCAGGGCTCCAGGTGAGCCCGTCGTCGTCCGATATCGCGAATCTGTCCTCGACGTCCTCCAGCTCCGCCATGGTGATCGTCCAGGCCACGCACATGATCCGGCCCGGCGCTATGTTGGTGAACTTGTGCTCGATGTACCCCAGCTTCCCGGCGGGGTCCTGGAGCACGATCGTGTGTCTCGGCCAGGTGAGTCCGCCGTCGTCCGATATCGCCGCAATCGTCTGCTCGCCGGCGCGGCCCTGCCCCGGCAGCGTGGCGCACGGCCCCAGCAGCCTGCCCGAGGGGGTCACGTGCGCGCCGAACGCCACCTCCAGGGGGCAGTCCGCCGGTATTGGCACCAGCGTCGGCTCCGACCATGTGCGTCCGGCGTCCGTGGAGCGGCAGATGATGCACTCGCTGGGCGTCGAGCCGAAGTTCCGCGTGCCCCGCCGCTGGTAGTACCGGCCGCCGTAGGCGTACACCGTCCCGCCGTCCGGCGAGATGGTCAGCTTCAGGGCGTTCGAAACCGGAGGGTCCTCCCTGGGCGGCAGGATGGTGCCCTCCAGGGTCCAGGTCTCGCCGCCGTCGGTGGAGCGCGCCCAGTCGCTGCCGCCCCTGGCCATGGGACCCTCGCCCCAGCAGAACGAGCAGAGGATGTCGCCGTTGGGAAGCTGCACGGCCTGGGGAAACGCCGACTCGCGGTCGTCGATCCTGCCCGTGCCCAGTATCTCTATCGATGGCATTTACGAAACCCCGCAAGCCCGGCCCCGCGGTAATCCCGCGTCCGGCGGCCCAAGGCTACCACCGCAAAACTGCAAGGGTCAACAGCCGGGGTACGCGGGCGTCACTCCTTGCGGAACTGTATGGAATACAGGTCGGCGTCCCTGATGACAAAGCGCAGCCTCACCGGCTGGCCGGCAAGCTTCGACACGTCGATCGTATCGCCCCACTTCACCGTGCGCGCCAGGTCGTCGCCCCATACCTCGTGGCAGTCGGAGAGGGCGTAGCCCTCGATGGCAAAGCCGCGGGCATCCTGGACCTCCACTCTCACGTCTCCGGCGGCGGACGACGAGAAGTTCAGCACGAGAGCATTGCCATCGAATACGAGTGGCTTGGTAAGAAGCTCGCCGCCTGAGAGGGGCGCGGTCACGGACACGAAGCCATCTATCCGGATGGTGTACCGGCGCAGCCGCTCGCTGTCCTGGGCCTGGAAGGAAGCCTCGTTGGCGTAGAACGAGATCTCGTTGGGCGCCGCCTCTATGGTCGAGGGCGTTTCGACCAGGCCCCAGCCCTGATAGTTGTCGCCGTAGAACCAGTTCTCCTTCAGGCGAAGCCCGGGCCTGAGGAACGACTCCGGCCAGACGTTGAAGTGCTGCCCGTCGCGGCTGGACATGAACATGCCGTCCGTCACGGCCGTGCTCTCCCGCCGCGACCGGCTTCCCCGGGTCCGCCTGTACTCGAGCTGGGGCAGGTGGTACGTCGACTCGGTCCAGCCCCTGTCGACGTACCGCGTCGGGAAGCCGAGGAAGATGTGCGGGGCCCGGTAGTATGGGATTACGCCGTTGGTGTAGAGCTGGCTGACCCTGCCGGGGGAGTAGCTGATCCATTCGGAGTCCGGCCAGCTCATGAAGTCTCCCGACGCCGCGGTCTTGATGTCCCGCTCGCGTGGGACTTTCTCGACGAAGTCCCTGTGGTACGAGCGGTACTCGCCGCGCACCTCGTCCCAGAAGATGAGGTTCTGCGAGTCGAAGAAGCCGTCCGTGATGACGCCCTTGTCCGCCATCTTGGTCCAGTGGACGCCGTCGGCCGACTTGTAGGCTATGAGGCCCAGTTCCTCGTTGCCTCCGACGCCCTTGTAGGCCTCGTCGGGTCTGCAGTCGGGGTTGGCGTCCTTGAAGGGAGTGAAGTTGTTGGTAGCGGGCCTATCGTCGAGGACGATGTTGTTGTCCGTGGAGCCGTCGAACTCGATCAGCCCCAGGGAGGGCTTGCGCCACTCTATCCCGTCCCTGCTCTCGGCATAGCAGCAGACCGGCGGATGATACGCAGACTTGGCCTCGAACATGTAGCCGAGCCCCCGGTAGTACATGCGGTAGATGTCGCCGTCCTGGAAGACGGTGACGTGGCCGCACGAGTTCCCCTCCCAGGGCGCGTCGAAGCGGAGGGCGACGTTCTGTGGCTGCGGGTGGTGCAGGCGCAGCTCCGCCGCGCTCAGCCGCTCGATGAGGTGGTCGTCGACGAACAGCTCCAGCCTAGAACCTATGTCGATGCCGGTGTCGGACATGGTCACTTCCTCCATATCGGCCCGCGTAATGGCGCGTGAGCTCCCGTGCCGCGCCCCTTCCCCGCGTTCAAATGGGGAAGATTGAGATGTGGGGTCCCTCCCTGTGCAGCCACCCTAGTACGCAAGCAGCCTCGCCGCAAGTCCTGGAAGGCCTCTAATCCACCGGTCCTGATACTGACAATTCCTTCCCCACCCCAACTTGATTTGCACGAACACAAGTGCTATTCTCTCCGCATGGACACATCAGACAACGCCTGCCCCATGCCCGGTGCTCGGGTCCCCGTTCTGGCGCTGGGCCCGTCGAAGGGCCTGCCCTGGGGCTCCGCTGAGGGGGACGTGTCACATCTCTGTCACATTAGTCTCACATTGGTGTCACATTCCGTCACATCCGTGTCCCGTTCGTGTCACCCCCTGTAACCTTATCCATAGCTGAAACATGACAAAATGTTACAGAATGTTACAGCTTCAAAGGGGTCTCGCCCTGCAATAGGCGGCCTGGACACGTTTGCCTGCGCTACAAGGCCGGAGGCAGTTGCCGTCGCACCGCGGGGGTGTTAACTTAGTAGCGCTTCAGAGGATGCCATCAGGAGCGCTCGATGACCTCACCTAGGCTCACCTCCGACAGGCTGGAGTTCTACAGCTACTCCGACGCCGTCGAGTCCTACATGTCGCGGGGCTGGACGGACGGCCTGCCCATCATCCCGCCCACCGCCGACAGGGTGAGCGCCTTCCTGGATCGGGCCGGCCTCCCGCCGTCGGAGATCCTGGGCACGGAGCCCACCAAGGCCCGCGTGGTCACCGCCGAGAAGGCGGCCATCAACGCCGTCATGGCCGGCTGCCTCCCCGAGCACTTTCCCGTGGTCGTCGCCGTCGTCAGGGCCATGACCGAGCCCCAGTTCAACCTGCACGCCATCTCGGTCAGCACGATGGGCGCGGCCATCCTGGTCGTGGTCAACGGCCCCGTCGCCCGGGAGATCGGCATGAACTCGGGCGTCAGCGTCTTCGGGCCGGGCAACCGCGCCAACGCCACCATCGGCAGGGCCATCCGCCTGATACAGATAAACGCCACCGGCGCCGTCCCCGGCGAGCTGGACAAGGCGGCGCTGGGCCACGCCGGCAAGTACACCTGGTGCATCGCCGAGGCCGAGGATGCCAGCCCCTGGGAGCCCCTGCACGTAGAGCGCGGCTTCGAGGCCCACGACAGCACGATTTCGATCTTCGCCGGCATATCTCCAACCCAGGCCGGCGCATCCGGCGATACCCCGGAGTCCGTACTGGACTCCCTGGGCGACGCCCTGAGGCTGACCGGCACCGGTCAGCAGGAGCTGGTGGTCGTCATGAGCCTCGAGACGATAGGACACATCAGCGCCGCCGGATGGCCCAAGAGCCAGGTCAAGAGCTATCTGCACGAGACCGTGCCCGGGGTCGTCGATTCCCCCAGCGGCCTCACCATAGTCGTCGCCGGGGGGGCGGCGGGAGGCGCGACCGCCATCGTCCCGCTCTGGGGCGGCGGCTCCAACTCGCAGCCGGTAACAAGAGCAATCGAGATGTAGGCGAGCAACGGAATACGGGGAGTGCAGAGGGGCAGAGCCCCTTTGCCGGGAGTCTGAGGGTGTCCCTCGGATATTATTCTCTCCCCTCCTATCCAGGAAGGGACTCGAATGGAGGAATGGCCATGACAACAGCGACAAAGGTAGAGGTACTGGATCCGACGGTAGCGCCTATCCCCTCGAGCGCGGTCAGGGCGCCCCGCCCCGATACGCTGGATGGCAAGACTGTCGGCCTGCTGGCTAACGGCAAGCCCAACGCGGACGAGCTCCTGGAGCTAGTCCAGGAGGTGCTCTCAGACAGGTACGAGTTCAAGGAGGTGGTCGCCCGCAACAAGGGCAACGCCTCCAGGCCGTGCCCCAGGGACCTCCTCGAGGAGATGGCTGAGGAGTGCGACATAGTCATTACCTCGACAGGCGACTGAGGGTCCTGCTCGTCGTGCAGTGTGCACGACGCCATCGAGTTCGAGAAGCTGGATGTGCCCGCCGCGGTAATCTGCACGGCGCCCTTCATTTCCAGCGCCAAGGCCATGTCCAGGATAGGCGGCATCCCCGACTACCCCTACGTAGTGCTTCCGCACCCCGTAGGCAGCCTCTCTCAGGACGAGCTACGGGACCGGGCCATCCAGGCCGCCCCCGACGTGCTGAGCATCCTGCTCGCCAGGGGGTAAGGGCGCGGGGTAAGCTAAGCCCCTAGAATATCTCGTCCAAGCCGACGGCAAAGCCGGGCAGTGTCGAAGAGGTGAGCGTCTGGCCCTTCCGGTAGACGGCTGCGGTTTCGAAGCCGCCCTCGCCCAGCGCCATGACCGTTACCGTCTCATCGTCTGGGTCCACCAGCCAGTACTCCCCGACGCTATGCCTGGCGTACAGGGAGCGCTTGAGGGTCCTGTCCCGGCCCGCCGTGGACGGCGACAGTATCTCGACGACCAGATCGGGGGCGCCCTGCACGTTATCGCCGCCGACCAGAATGTGCTCCCGCTCGCGAGATACGAACAGCAGGTCCGGCTGCACCACGTCCGTGCTGGACAACACCACGTCGCACGGAGCGGGGAATACCTTCCCCAAGTCCCCTTCTTCCACGAACCGCATGAGCCGCCACCCCAGCCTGGCGGAGATATCCTGGTGGCCAAGATTCGGGGCTGGGGCCATGATCAACTCCCCGTCCAAGAGCTCGTAGCGCTTGTCGTCGGGCGTGTTCTTGTAGTCTTCGTATGTGAACTTGATCGCCGGGTTTGGGATGATCATGTTCGCACCTTCATCTCGCGGGTTGGCTCGCGTCCATCATACGCCACTCCAAAGAGGCCGTATCGGGGTTACGGAATCCTGACAGCCTCCCGGCCGTTTGACCCATAGGGCCGTGATGTGTAACATTCATACACATGCCTCCGGAAGGACAGGTGCGCTCGTATGGCGAGAGTCCAGTTGGTAATCCCTGACGAAGACCGTGATCGCTTCGTCCATCAGGCGCGCAGGGAGGGCATTACCTTCAGCGAGTGGCTGAGGGCCGCCGCTCACGCAAGATTGGAGGACCGGCAGCGGGCCGGGCGTTTCGAGTCTCCAGAGGACGTTAGGGATTTCTTCCGGGCGTGTGACGCCATGGAGGGTCCCGAAACCGAGCCAGACTGGACCGAACACCTGCAGGTGATCAACGAATCACGGGCCAGCGGAAGAACCGGCACGTGATTTTCGTCGATACGAACGTCTTCATGTACGCGGTAGGAAGGCCGCACCCGCTGCGTACGTCTGCACAGCAGTTCTTCATAGAGGCGAACGTGGCCCATACACCGCTGTGCACCTCCGCCGAGGTCCTCCAAGAGCTTGCCCACGCCTATCTGCCCGTAGGCAGAGTGTCAGCCTTCGACTCGGCGATGTCCCTTGTGTCGAGGGCAGGGGTCAAGGTCTGGCCTCTGGAAGAGGAGGACGTAGTCCTGGCGCGACAGCTCCATGAGCAGCATCCCAGCATGCAAGCCAGGGACCTCTGCCACATGGCGAGCTGCCGGCGGCGCGGCGTACGGGCGATGAAGACGTTCGACGAGGTCTTGGCCTCGGTACTTGGCGGCCCGTAACGGGAGGCCTTGTCCAACTCGTGACTGTACCGCGCACCTAAGTGTCGCACGGCCGCGCTTCCGCTGCAGGCCGGCCCAGACGCTCCAGCGACGGTGTGAAGAACGAGGCCGTCACCGCTAGCGCGGCGAACACTGCGCCGACGACGAGGGAGTCGCTGAAGGCGCCGGCTATTGCCTCGCTCGCCTGTGCCGCTTCGCCCAGGTAGAGGCGCTCCCTGATGGTGAATATCGCGCCCGCCACGGCCACGCCGACAGAGAAGGCTATGTGCCTGCCCATGGCGACCGACGCGGACGCGGTGCCAAGCCTGCCCACCGGCACGGAGCCCATCACGACGCTGGTCACGACGGGCTCGAAGAACGCCGACCCCATGCCTCCCAGTATCATCGCCGCGAAGATGACAGGCTCGTAGGTACCCGTGCCCAGCGTGCTCAGCCACAGCAGCGACGCCATCAGCAACCCGTTGCCAAATACGAGGGGACCGCGCGGGCCCAACCGGTCCGACAGCAAGCCCGCCACCGGCGCCAGGAAGGCGCGTCCGATGAAGAAGCCCGCTACGAACAGGCCCATCTTGATTTCCGAGAACCCCAGGGCGTCGATGAAGAAGAAGGGCGCGACCAGGAGTATCGGCCCGTGGGCCAGGTAGTGCCCCAAGACGATGGCCAGCCCTGCGGCGTAACCCCGGCTCCTGAATAGCGCGAACTCCAGGATCGGCCTGACCGCCCGCCGCTGGGTCCATACCAGGATGGGCGCCAGGACCAGCACCGCCGCGCCCAGCGCCAGGATCGGCGGGGAGCCGTAGCCGAGCCTACTCCCCTGGTTCACCACTAGCAGGAAGCAGGTCATTGTGGCGAAGAGTGCCGCGGCGCCCGCGTAGTCCATCCTGAACCGCCCGCCCGTAGGCGTGTGGGCGGGCAGCAGCCACCAGGCCAGCAGCGCCCCCAGCGCCCCGAGAGGAGCCCGCACGTAGAAGAGCGCTCGCCAGTCGAGCACGTCCAGCAGGATGCCGCCCATCAGGGGACCCGTCGTGAGCCCGACGCCCACGACCGCCCCGGAAATGCCCATCGCCCTGCCCCTCTCCCCCGGTGGGAACTCGGCGGCGATCAGCGCGTTCAGGTTCGACAGCACCATCGACGAGCCGACGCCCTGTATTACGCGGAAGGCGATCAGCTGCCAGATGCTGCCGGAGGCGGAGCACAGAAGCATGCCAACTGTGGAGACCAGGTATCCGATGATGAAGACGCGTCGCCGTCCCGCGACGTCGCCCAGCCAGCCCAGCGTCAGCAGCAGCCCGACGCTCGTTACCCAGAACGCCACGTTTATCCACAGCACCGTCGAGGTGTCGGTCTTGAAAGCCTCGGCCACCGCAGGGTAAGCCACGCCCACTGCGCCGCCGTCGAGCGTGGACATAAGCGTGCCGATGGATATGACCGAAAGCAGCACCCAGCGGTTGGCGGCCAGCCTTCCCCGGAGCGTAGTCAGTGGCGAGGAGTCCTTCAGCGCTGTCGTCTCCTGCGAGCTCCGGCATGAGCCACGCCCTACGAACCCCTGCATGGTAGCATGGAATCCCATGTCCGAACCCTGCACCGTGTGCGGCTCCGAGCGCACCTCCTTCTTCCAAGAGAGCCGGGACAAGCTGGGCCACAGGGAGTTCATTCACTGCGCGGCATGCGACGCCGTATTCGTGCCCCGTCGCATGCACTTGGGCTTCCCGGCGCAGCGCGAGAGGTACCTTATCCACGAGAACGACCCCTTCGACCAGGGGTACCGCGACTTCCTGGACCGGCTGCTGGCCGAGTTAGCCCCCCTGCTGACCCCCGGTTCCCGCGGGCTCGACTACGGCGCTGGTCCGGGCCCGGCGCTGGCCATGATGATGCGGGAGCGGGGCTTCCGGATGAGCATCTACGACCCGATCTTCCACCCGGACGAGAGTGTGCTTGCAGGCCGGTACGACTTCGTCACCTGCACGGAGACGTTCGAGCACCTGTGCAGCCCGACAGGGGACCTGGACAGGATCGACGCACTGCTGGAGCCAGGAGGGTGGCTAGGCGTGATGACGGGTATGCCGGACGACTGGAGCGCCTTCCCGGAGTGGGGGTACCACCGCGACCCGACCCACATCGCGTTCTACAGCCAAACGACGATGCGCTGGATAGCCCGGCGGTACGGCTGGCAGCCATGCTTTCCTCGGCGCAACGTGGCCCTCTTCAGGAAGCCGACCCCAACCCACGCTTGATCTGGGCAGGGCCACGTGATGCGCCTCAATCGGTGATATATGTGTGGGTGATGACCTCCCACACGTGCCCGTTCTCGCAGTCGAAGTAGAACCCGCGTCCCTGGTGCTTGTGGTTGATCTTGCCGTCCGTCCGAGAGCCGGGCCCGCTCCCGAAAGGGATACCCTCGTCCTTGACCCGCTGGAGCACTGCGTCGAACCCCTCGTCCGAAGCCAGGAAGGCGTAGTGGTTGGAGCGTGGGTCATCTGAGTTGTCGAAGTCTAGCGTCAATATGTCGTTGACCTTGACCGGGGCGAAGTGCCCCCAGGTCCCCGCGTACGTCAGCCCGAAGATGCGTGCGATGAACTTCGCGGACTTCACCTTGTCATAGGCGGGCACGATTGTGTGGTCTAGCTGCAATGGCATGGCAACCCTCCTCCGAGCAAACAATACACCAGGCGGCGGCGCCAATCCAATGTGCTGAGCTGGCGTTGACAGCGGGTATAGGCCGCCATACACTCGCCGACAGCCTGGCCTGAAGCGGAGGACGCGCGATGGGACTGGACCGAGGCATCGTAGACGCGCACGTGCATATCTGGACCCAGGATACCGAGCGCTACCCGCTGGCGCCCGGCTTCACGGCGCGCGACATGTGGACGCCTTCGTTCACCGCCGAGGAGCTGCTGGACCACTGCCGGCCATCCGGCGTCGACAGGATAAACCTCGTCCAGATGACATGGTACGGGCTGGACCACAGCTACATCCTGAACATCATAGCAAACGATCCAGAGCGCTTCTGCGGCACAGGGATGGTGCCCGCCGTCAGCGACATAACGCTGGCTGACCAAGGGAACGCGATGGTCGCCCTCTCCAAGGGCGGCATATACGCCTTCAGGGTGCGGGGCAGGACGGCGCGACCGGGGATCAACGACGGCCCGCAGTGGATGGACCATCCCGGGTACGCGAGGATGTTCGAGGCGGGCGCCGAGCACAACCTGGCCATTAGCTTCCTGCTCGACCCGGAGGACCTGCCCGAGGTGGACCGGATGTGCGCGCGGTACCCGGACACGCCGGTGATCATCGACCACCTTGCCAGGTCGCACGCCACCGGCGGGCCGGTCATCGACGGCGACCTCCAGTCACTCTGCGCCATGGCACGGCACCCGATGGTCATGGTCAAGGTCGGGGCGTTCTACGCCGGCGGCCGGCGGACTCCGTACACGGACCTGCTGCCCGCAATAGAGCGGGTCATAAGCGCGTTCGGCCCGGAGCGGTGCATGTGGGAGAGCGACAGCCCCCTGCAACTCGACGGCCCGCACAAGTACGACGACAGCGTGGCGTTGATACGCGACCACGCCGACTTCCTCAGCGCGTCGGACAAGGAGCAGGTGCTGTTCAGGACGGCGGAGAGTTTCTTCTTCGACAGGTGAGGCGCGCCTGCGCGGCTACGTCGCCTCGGCCAGCTTCTTCCGTACCTCGCGCCACCGGCCCGGCATGTCGGCCCTCGTCATTTCGGGCTCGAAGCCCAGCGACAGGTATAGGCTGATCGCGGGCAGTCTCCAGTCGTCGGTGAGCAGACGGATACGCCTGTAGCCGCGCTCAAGGAAGAACCTCATGACACCCGTGCACACCGCCCGGCTCAGGCCCTTGCTCCTGTGGTCGGGATGTGTCACGACGTAGTCCAAGAACGCGATCTCCGCGCACTGCGCGTCGGGAGTAGCAAAAGTGGCCGACACGAGGCCGTCCCCCGACGCAGCGACCCATGAGCCGGCGCGCCTCACCGGGTCCAGCATGTAGTCGCGCACGGTCCTGGAACTCCAGTCCTCCGAGAACCCGCCCGCGCGCAGCAGCCCCTGCCAGCTATCCTCGTCGCCGGGACGGTACTGGCGCAGCACGTAGCCCTCCGGGACCCGTGCGTCGGGGATTCCCGCCACGCTGGACGTGGGCACCGACATGCTGAGCTGCCTGGGCTCCAGTGTGCTTTCGGGAGTTTCTTCGGTCATGGTGTCCAAGGCTACCAGTCCAGTGGTTCAGACAGCAAGACAATCTCTTCTTGCTCATCGATTCGAGCATGGGGACACTGCCGTCTGCAACACCTCATCCCCTTCAGCTATGGCTCACTCATAGTGAAGGAGCTTCACATGGCCCTTCGATAGGGGGTAGGATTGACTCTGCCTGAAGGCTGGTAGACTGGACTGTTGAGTGCTTTAGGAAGGGCCTGTCAATGATCAGACCACGTAAGGACAAGGCGACAAAACGCCTACAGAAAGCCCTAGACACGATTTCCGAGCTAAGACAACAACGGCGTCATTCGCCTGAGTTTCAGAAATGGCGTAGGGATACAGAGGTGGCGATCTCAAACACGTTCGGGGATAACACGAGCCATGTGAAGGACTTTAAGCGGATATGCTCCAGGTGTAGCTTTTGGAAGTATGCCAGACTCTCACTACCAAGAAGCTTATGTGAGCGGTCTGGAGTCGGCGGCTTCGATTCTTAGGTCAATGATTGATGAAATCAGTGAATACTGGGAAGACGACGATCAGCCAGTTTCGACCATCAGCACAAAGGCAGATGGGCAGGAGACTACCAACGAGGTTTTTGTTGTTCATGGTAGGGATGAGGGGGCGAAGGAAGCCGTAGCGCGGTTTCTGACGAAGCTGGGTCTCCAGCCCATTGTCCTAAAGGAACAGCCAAACGAGGGCCGCACCATCATCGAGAAGTTCGAATATTATGCTTCAAGGGTCGGGTTCGCCATAGTACTATGCACACCAGACGACAAGGGCTATCTTAAGGATTAAGGCGGTGAGTCCCAACCACGTGCGAGGCAGAACGTAGTCTTCGAACTCGGGTATTTCATCGGAAAACTGGGGCGTGATCGGACGTGCGCTCTCCTTAAAGGAGATGTAGAGGTACCATCGGACTACTACAGGGTCCTGTACGTCGAAATGAATGAATCACAAGACTGGGTGATGAAGCTCGTCCTAGAGCTAAAGAGGGCCGGATTCGACATCGACGCGAATCTGATGTACGAATAGTAGACGCCACCTGAGATGGAGCGAGAGAGATGAACCCGCAGGTATCCATTCCCAAGGCTAGCCTCGCTTCCTTCTGCCAGGTCCGGGGGATCAGGCGCCTAGCCGTGTTCGGCTCGGCCCTTCGGTCAGACTTTGGGCCGGAAAGCGATATAGACCTGCTCGTAGAGTTTGAACCCGGCCGGACGCCCGGCCTCCTGGGAATGGCCGGCATGGAGCTGGACTTGAGCCGCATGTTCGGGCGGAAGGTGGACCTGCGCACCCCGGGGGACCTGAGCCGCTACTTCCGCCAGCACGTGATCGACGAAGCGCAGGTCCAGTATGAACGCAAATGACGATGTCCGGCTGCGACACATGCTGGACGCGGCTCGTACCGCAATGCGATTGGCTCAGGGACGAACGCGGCGCGATCTCGACGAAGACGAGGGACTGACTCTCTCACTTACCAAAGCCATCGAGATGATCGGAGAAGCAGCGAGCCACGTTAGTGAGTCTGCTCGTGAAGAGACTCCGTCCGTTCCATGGGCACAGATCATCGCCATGCGCAACCGGCTCGTCCACGCGTACTTCGACATTGATCTCGAGGTGCTCTGGCAGACAGTGCGTGGCGACCTGCCGGCATTAGTCACGCAGCTCGAATTCCATATGAAGCGCGACGCAGATTAGACGCCGTGAGAAGTTGATTGTGGCCCCGTGGTCATCGCTGGCCGGATGACGTGGACCCTTGGAACAGGAACCGGCAGCGGCAGCCGCCCTAGGGCTGCGCGGCTACGGTGCTGGACAGGTGCTGGCGCAGCAGCACGCGCGCCCTGTGGAGGCGGGACTTTAGGGCTGGGACAGAGATGTCCAGTACCTCGGCCGCTTCTGTGCTGGACAGCCCCTGCACGTCCCTGAGCACGACGGCAGCCCTGAGGCTCGGCTCCAACTGCTTGAGGCCCCCCGTCAGCGCCTCTCTGAGCTCCGCATTGACGGCCTCGTCGTGCGGGGAAGCCGTCCAGTCTGCGACCTCTATATCGTCCAGCCCTGTTTGCGTCAGATCTCGGGCCGGCTTGGTCTTGCGCAGCCGCATCAGCGCGGCGTTGACGGTGACACGGTACAACCACGTGCTGGCCCTGGACTCGCCCCGGAACCTGTCGTAGGCCCGGTAGGCCGACAGGAACGCGTCCTGCGCGACGTCTTCGGCCTCCTCCGGGTTGCCCATCATGCGGAGCGCTACGTTGTATACGAAGTCCGCGTTCTCCTCGACCACCCGCTCGAAGTCGGGGGCCTGTGACCGCGGCTCCTCCGCTGATGGCGTCATGTCCGTAGACCGGCAATTTGCTGAATTGCGCCCCGCTCGGCAAACGGCGCTCACTATACATTAGCACGGCTCCGGCCATGTGCGACGGGAACGGCCTCACGCGATACTCGCCGGCGGGTAGATGTTAGAATGACAGCGCTCACGGCCCAGATGGGACGCCTCTCAGGCGCCCGCAGCATGGAGGTACTCATGCCCAGCATAATGGAGCGGTTCACCGAAAAGTTCGGCAGGTCGGCGGAGCTGTACGAGCAAGCCGGAGAGGTCATACCGGGCGGCGGCCATCAGAGCCGGGTTGCGCACCCGTTTCCTGTATTCGTCGACGAGGCCGAGGGGGCCGTCAAGGTGGACGCCGACGGCAACGAGATCATCGACTACCTGATGGGCTTCGGGGCGCTGCTGCTAGGCCACGCACATCCCACGGTCACCGAGGCCGTCGCACAGCGGCTCAGCAAGGGGACCCACATGGGCACCACGTCCACCCTGGAGATCCGATGGGCGGAGCTCGTGCGGGACCTCATCCCGTCGGCGGAGCGCGTGCGGTTCACCGCTTCGGGCACCGAGTCTACGCTGCTGGCGCTGCGGCTCGCCCGCGGCTACACCGGCAAGAAGAAGCTCGTCAAGTTCCGGGAGCACTTCCACGGCTGGCATGACTACGTATCGCCGCAGTCGGGCATCAATACCCAGATCGGCATTCCCGAAGAGTCGATGTCGACGGTCGCCGTCCTGGAACCGGACCTCGCCGCCGTGGAGCGGTATCTGTCCGAGGACGACGACGTGGCTGCGGTCATAGCGGAGCCGACAGGGGGGCACTGGGGGCAGTTCCCGCTGGATAACCCACAATTCCTCCAGGGCCTGCGGGACGTGACCGCCAGGCATGGTGTCGTAATGATCATGGACGAGGTGATCTGCGGGTTCCGCCTGTCGCGGGGAGGAGCGCAGGCCCGCTACGGCGTGACGCCCGACCTGACCACCATGGCCAAGATCGTCGCCGGCGGGCTGCCGGGAGGGGCCGTCGCCGGTCGTGAGGAGATAATGGGGCAGCTTGGCTCGGTCGACCCCGACAGGAGGCTCGCCCATCCGGGCACGTTCAACGCCAATCCCGTCTCCGCGACGGCGGCCATCACCACGCTGGAGACGATCGCCGAGCAGCCCATCAACGAACAGGCCGACGCCGCGGCGGAGCGCCTGAGGCGGGGGCTCACGGACGCCCTGAGAAGGATGGAGGTGCCCGGCCACGTTCACGGCATATCGTCCATCGTGCATGTGGCGCTAGGCGTCGAGGGAGAGTGCTCCGGGGAGATTTGCAGCGTGCCCCACGACAAGCTCGCCAGTGCGACCTCCGCGGGAGTCTCCCAGCCACTCAGGCTCGCCATGCTCAACGAGGGTGTGGACATGATGGGCGGGATCGGCTTCATGGTGTCGACGGTACACAGCGACGATTACGTCGACAGGACGGCCGAGTCCTTCGAGAGGTCGCTGGCAGCCCTCCGCGACGAGCAGGTAATATAGCTTCGAAATGGCGCAGACCGCAGGTCCAATCACTGCTTCCTGGTTCCTCTTCTCCGAGGAGAATAAACCTCTGGGCCAGATCAACCGGAGGGAGGGTGACGAACCTGCTCCCTCCGTAGGGCAGAGTCTGGGTGCGGGCGCGAGCTGGGGCGCGGCCACGGTGCTGGAGTTCGAAGAGGTGCGCGCCACCTGCGGCATACGCCGGTTCAGGGTGGTGGTCCGCGTCGTAGACTGAGGCGTCTCAGGGGAGGCCAATGCAGCTAAACGCCTTCTTCGTGATCATTGTGGCGGCGCTCGCGCTCGAGTACGTGCTCTCTATGAGCGCGAAACTGCTGAACCTGAAGGCGCTGGAGCCAAAGCCGCCGGAGGCGCTGGACGACATCTACGATGCCGGCGAGTACCGCAGGTCGCAGGAGTACACACGGGCGAAGACCCGCTTCGAGCTTGCTTCGAAGAGCTTCAACCTGGCGCTGCTGCTGGCATTCTGGTTCCTGGGTGGCTTCAACCTGCTCGACGAGGCCGTGCGCGGCCTAGAGTACCCATCCATCGTAGACGGGCTACTGTTCATCGGCGTCCTGGGCATCGGCTACATGATCGTCAGCCTGCCCTTCGACGTGTACTCAACCTTCATCATCGAGGAGCGCTTTGGTTTCAATCGCACCGGCCCGCGCACTTTCGTAGCGGACAGGGTCAAGGGCCTGCTCCTGACCATCGTGCTTGGCGGGGCACTGCTTGCGGTGGTGCTGACCCTCTTCGAGTATGGCGGCTCCCTGGCCTGGCTCTACTGCTGGGCGGCCGTCTCGGGTATCACCGTCGTCCTGGAGTTCGTCGCCCCCACCTGGATCATGCCGCTCTTCAGCAAGTTCACGCCCCTGGAGGCGGGGGAGCTGCGGGACCGGATATTCGAGTACGCGCGCTCGGTGAGTTTCACAGTGGGCGACATATACGTCGTAGACGGGTCGAAGCGCTCCACGAAGGCGAACGCCTTCTTCACCGGCTTCGGGAGCCGCAAGCGCATAGCGCTATTCGACACGCTGGTCGAGAAGCACACGGTGCCGGAGCTGGTTTCGGTGCTGGCGCACGAGATAGGCCACTACAAGAAGAGGCACATCCTCCACCGGATGGCGCTCGGGGTGGCGCACACGGGCGTGTTGTTCTTCTTCCTGAGCGTCTTCCTGGGCAGCCAGGGGCTCTACGACGCCTTCGGGATGGAGGAGCGCTCCATCTACGCCGGCCTGTTGTTCTTCGGGCTCCTATACACGCCCATCGAGCTGGGTCTGTCCCTGGTGTTGTTCGCCATATCGCGCCGCCACGAGTACGAGGCCGACAGGTGGACCGTCGAAACGGTCGACGACCCCGGGGACTTGGTCACCGGGCTAAAGAAGCTGTCGGCGGACAACCTGACGAACCTGTCGCCGCACCCGCTGCTGGTCGCGATGGAGTTCACGCATCCGCCGCTGCTCCAGCGCGTAACCGCGATCGAAGACGCGGTGGCGCGCAAGGGTGGCGCGTGAACAGGGCGAGTGGCTGCAGGACTGCCTAGCGGCGGCCGAGGGCGACGAATAGCCCCGCGATCCCGGCTATGGCTGCGAGGGCGATGATCAGGCCTGCCCAGCTCCAGATGCTCCGCCTCGTCACCGTGACGAACAGGTCCACGTCGTCCGAGGTCCCCTCGGCGCTGGCCTGGAGGGTCACCCTGTAGTCACCGGCCGTGGCGTCTGCCGCCGGGCTGATCTGCACTGCAACCTCCCGCACCTCGTCCCGGTTCAGCACGGGCAACCTGGACGGTTGGAAAGTCACCTCCCAGCCATCCGGGGTTTTGCTGTCCAGTGTGACGTTCCCGATGGGGAGGTTTCCGGCGCTGGTAACGATGATCGCAGCCGGGGCTGGCGCTCCGCCAGCGGCTTCTATGGGCCGCCCGCCGGACGGCAGGCCGATCTGTAGCTGTGCAAAACCGGTGAGCTCGATCTTGATAGCGGTGGAGAGCTTGACGTCCTCTCCGATAGCGGTGAATTGGACTCCGTAGGAACCCGGATCAGCGTTGGCCGTTGGCCTGATCTGGGCCGTGACGCTTTCGGTGGCCCCCGGCTCAATGGTCACGGAGGCAACCAGCTGGTCCGGGTCGAACGAAGGCACGAAGCCGACAGTCCACCCGGCTGGGGCCACGGCCCCCAGGTCGAGGTCGACAGCCTCCTTGGTGCCGTTCTTTATCACCACGCCGAACTCGAAGTCACTGTCCTGAGTACCAGTAAGGGAGGTGTACCTAGGGGCCTGGAGCTCAACCTGGCCGGAGGGCTGAAGCAGCGCCAGCCGCCTTTCGTCTACGAGCACGGTTACGCGCATCTCCGCCGTCTTGGTGAAGTCGCCGTCGATGGAGGTGGCCGTGAGTACCATCAAGTAGTCCCCAGGGGGAGCGTCTCGGGGTATTCTGAACTCCAAGGGCATCGACTTCAGGTCGCCGGGCGCCATTATCACCCCGCGGACCTGGTACTTGGTGCTGGCCCCGCGTAGCTCCACGTGCCAGTCGGGGGCGTCTACCAGCTCGATCACAAAGGAGACCGTACTGTCGCCCCTGTTCTGTATGTTTAGTGTGTTCTCGATTTCGTCGCCCTGACGGGAGACGATGTGCGTCCATTTCGCCTGGAAATAGAAGGTGTCACCGGCGTCGGCCTCGGCGACCTTGTGCGGGGACAACAGGACCAGTGCGAGCACCGCCCCTGCCAATACCAGGCGCACCGACAATCCAACCATCCTGGACCTTCTATCCTTTCCCAGCTATCTACCGCTTATCGTGACGTTGGCCATGTCCTCGAGGAAGTTGGCGATGGCCGAATGGTCCGCGTCACCCTTTCCGTCGTTCATCAGCGACCCGATCATCTGCTGCACCAGGCTGGTGACCGGCAGAGGCACGCCAAGCTCCTTTCCGGTGAGCAGTGCGTTGTGCAGGTCCTTCTGGTGCAGTCTAATTCGGAAGCCCGGCTTGAAGTCCCCGGCGATCATCATCGGTGCCTTGGCGTCCATCGCCGTGCTGCCGGCGAGGCCGCCCCTGATCGCCTCGTAGACGACCTGTGGGTCGAGCCCGGCCTTCCTCGCGAGCACCAGCGCCTCGCTTATCGCCTCGATGTTGGCCGCCACGATGATCTGATTGGCAAGCTTGGTCGTGTTGCCGGCGCCGTAGCCGCCGCACAGCACGATGCTGGCTCCAAGGACACCGAGCATCTCGCGATTCGCCTCGAAGACGTCCTTCTTGCCCCCGACCATGATGGCTAGCGTGCCGTCTATAGCCTTGGGCTCGCCTCCGCTTACCGGGGCGTCCAAGAACTCGACGCCGCTCCCTTCACAGGCTGCGGCGATCTTCTGCGACATACCGGGCGCTATTGAGCTCATGTCGATGACGGTCGAACCCTCCGACGCTCCCTCCAGCACGCCGCCGGGCCCCAGGATGGCAGCCTCGGAGTCGGCGGAGTCCGGCACCATGGTCATCACCACAGGAGCGCTCTCCGCCACCTCTCTGGACGTTGCGGCGGCGGCGGCACCGTCGGTGACCAGCTCCTCGACGGATGTGCCCACTACGTCATAGACGGTCAGCGAATAGCCTGCCTTGAGAAGATTCCTGGCCATTGGCCGCCCCATGATGCCCAGTCCGACGAACCCTACGTTTCCTTGGCCCATACTGTCCTCCTGGAGCCGGGTCCAATCCCCGGCGTTGTTGAGAAGCTGGTGTCCTGGTTCTGCGCGTCGCTATACGCTTCCACCGGAGAAGGGAATGGCTTCTTGGTCTGTTTCCCTTAATCGCCGGGTCCCTTCGATTATGCGCGAGTCCTAATATGGCAGTCAAGGCCGTCAAGTGTGGTTGGGACTCTGGAGTTGACGGCCAACGGGGGCCGCCCTAACATGACCGTGAGGGGGTACCGGCGGCGCCATCATGGACCCACAGACTGATGAGACGAGTGAACTGTCCGGGAAAATGTCCCGCGCGAGCCAGGCGTCGCTGGAGGCGCAGTGGGTCAGCAGGGCGCAGGGCCCTGGATGCGAGATGCTGGATGGGCCGGAGATACTCCGGGTCTTCACCGGCGCGCCTTCTCAGTCCCTCAACTGCGTCACTCGAGCCAAGTTCGAAGAGCGGGAAGCCGACGCGCGGATCCGGGAGACCCACGACTACTTCCGCTCGAAAGGCGTTCCGATGATCTGGTGGGTAGGTCCCTACTCCACGCCATCCGACCTGGGGGAGAGGCTGTTGGCGCACGGCGCCGAACGGCTGGAGCACGACCTGCCCGCGATGGCCGTGGACCTGCGGCGCCTTAACGACAGCGCCTCCGCGCCGGATGGGCTGGAGATCGAGCACGTGACCGACGCAGAGGGGCTGCGGAGGTTCGTCAGCGCGTTCGCCGGCGGCACCGGGTCGCCGGACGACATGAGCGCCGCCTTCCTGCGCATCAACGCCGGCGCCGGCTACGGGCGTGAGCGCGGATGGCGGCACTACGTGGGGTTGCTGTCCGGGGAGCCCGTCGCAACGGCTTCCCTCCACCTTTCGGACGGCGTAGCCGGCATCAACGCCGTCGGAACGGCACCCAAGGCACGGCGGCTAGGCATCGGGACTGCGGTTACGCTGGCCGCCCTCAGGTACGCCAAGGGACGGGGATACAGGACCGGGGCTTTGAAATCGTCAGACATGGCCTATGGGATGTACCGCAGCATGGGCTTCGAGGAGTACTACAAGTACGCGATTTACGCTTGGAGGGCCTAACATGAACACCGCTGAGAACATGCCGCAATGGTCTGCAGCCGACATAGCAGACCGGCTTGGGGCGTCGACAATCGCCTTCACCCGGGACAGGCCGATCGGCGCTCGTGAGATAGCACGGATGCGGGAGTGGGGCATTACCCGCATAGAGGTCTGCGCGACCGGGAACCCGGCGCATTTCGATTGCAGGGACGCCGCGCAGGTCGCCGAGGTCGCCTCCGAGTGCCGCAGCCAGGGCGTCTCGGTCGTTTCGCTCCACAGTCCCGATCTCAAGTACGCCGCCAAGGACGAGGGAGAGCGCCGGCACGCCGTGGCAGAGGGCGTCTACGCTGCCAGGGTTGCCGAGGAGATGGGCGCCGGTGTGATGGTCTGCCACCTGGGCACCAACGAGCGCTCCGAAAAGACCGTCGTGGAGATGCTGGAGCATCTCGGCGACTGCTCCATCAAGCTGGCAAGCGAGAACGGCCAGGACCTGAGCGACTACACCGCCATCGTAGACAGGGTCGGCTCCGACCGGTTTGGAATGGTGGTCGACGTGGGCCACACCCGGGACGAGGACGGGGTCAACCCATTCGTGAAGAAGGACCGCGCCAGGGAGACGATGGCCCAGTGCGGGGACCGCCTCATTCACCTGCACCTGCACGACTTCATCGACCGCGACCACTACGCCCCGTTCGACCCCGGCGGATTGCTGCAATGGAACGAGGTCTTCGCCGCCTTCAGCGACATCGATTACAGGGGTGCCTTCATGTTCGAGGCCGTATGGCCAGCGAATAGGTTGGACGTGGAGCCCGAGCATGTCCTGAAGCAGACCGCGGCATTCCCCCAGACCTTCGCCGAGAGGTTCGGGCGGTGACCGGGCCGGCGACGGAGGTTGACCTGAGCTGGGAGGGCGGTAGCAGGTTCACCGCATCCAACGCCTACGGCCACGCGGTCACGGTCGACGCGCCCCTACTGACCGGACAGCCTACGGCCGGTTTCAAGCCCGGCGAGCTGCTGATGGCCAGCCTGGCGTCCTGCTCAAGCATCAGTGCCGTGAGCATCCTCCGCAAGAAGCGCCAAGAAGTCACAGGGGTGGAGGTGCACGTCGCCGGAGCGCAGGAGAGTGTCCCGCCCGCAAAGTGGAGTAGCATACATCTGAAGTACACGGTCCGCGGCAGGGCGCTCGACGATAAGGCCGTGGAGCGTAGCATCCACTTGGCGGAGACCAAGTACTGCCCCGTGGCCGCCACACTGGGCGCCGCCGCGGAGATTACGAGCGAGTACCTGATACTCGAAGAACCAGTCCAGTGAGCAGAGGAGGAGTATCTGTGACGCAAGTAAGACCGGACCAGCTGGAGACGCTGAGGCAGATGCAGTCCTGCACCATCGCCAACGCCATAGAGACCTTTGAGGTCAAGCCGCGCAACGAGGGCTTCATGTCCTCCGAGATCAGGTGCATGTTCCCCCAGCTTGGCGGGATGATCGGCTACGCCGCTACCGCGGTCATCGCCGCCGACTCGCCTCCCACCAGCAACATGAACGTGCCGCGCCCCGACTGGTTCGACCAGATACTGGAGATCCCCGAACCCAGGGTCGTGGTAATGCACGACCTGGACGCCCCCAACCCGGTGGGCTCCTTCTGGGGCGAGGTCCAGAGCAACGTCCACCGCAGGCTC
Source organism: Dehalococcoidia bacterium (assembly GCA_965262055.1). Classification (GTDB taxonomy): domain Bacteria; phylum Chloroflexota; class Dehalococcoidia; order Lucifugimonadales. Next base: position 1,971,171 of record CBDHEI010000002.1, on the reverse strand, counting down.
GGATGCGTCGGAACCGTCACCGACGGCGGCGTGCGTGACATCGACGAGATGCAGAAGCTGGGGTTCCACGCCTTCGCCAGCGGCCTCCTGGTGTCCCACGCATACATCCACATCGTGGACGTCAACGTGGACGTCACGGTAGGCGGCCTGAAGGTCAGCCCCGGAGACATCGTGATGGGCGACAAGCACGGCGTATTAGCGATCCCGCCAGATATCGCGGGCAGCATCCCCGAGGCCGTGGAGAAGATAGAGCGGAAGGAGCGCGCCATCATCGACCTGTGCAACTCCGCCGACTTCGACTTGGACCGGCTCAAGGAGCTGGTCGGGAGGTAGCCGCTCCCTACCCATGCCTATAACCCCGCTCCACCTTGGGCCCCGCCCTGGCGGAGCTCAAGGCAGCTCGCTGAGGCGCTCTGCGTGCCCCAGCTCGGGGCACAGCTCCGCGATGCTCTCGGGTTGGCCGGTCTCGAACGACCGGTTGCCCGCGATTCCCACCATGATCGAAGCCGCGCCCTGCCCGTGTCCAGCGCTTCGCATCCAGGGGTCCGACGGCGGGTCGCCGGAGAACATTTGCTCCTGGAGCAGCGGGTCTGCGCCGCCATGGCCGCCCTCGGCGCTGGGGACCGGCACTTCGTACGGCTCGCCGAACTGCGGAAGCACCACCAGCCGGTCCGCCCACAGCCCGCCCAAGGCCCCGCCGTCCGCCCCGTGCGCCTCCTGGTACTCCAGCCGGCCACGGGTGCCGTTGAAGGCGACCGAAAAGCCCTCACGCGGCAGGTAGGCGTTGAGCGAGTAGTTGAGCACCACCCCGGTACGGTACTTGACCAACAGGCTCATCGTATCCTCGATGCTGACGCCGTCGCCAAACACGTTTTGGTCCCGGCGGTAGCCGTCGTACTTCTCGGCCTCCAGGTACAACGCCCTCGTCCGCTCGTCTCCCGACAGGTCTAGGGCGAACGGGTCTGAGGAGGTGTCGTGGCCGGTGTAGCGGTCATACGGGACGCTCACGCCGCGGGTCGCCGCGTTCTCCCGGCCGTAGAAGGCGAGGCGTCCCATCCCGAACACCGTCTCGGGAACTGCGTCCAGCCACCAGTTGACCAGGTCGAAGTGGTGAGTGGCCTTGTGCACGAGCAGGCCGCCCGACTTCTCCTTGTCCCGGTGCCAGCGGCGAAAGTAGTCCGCGCCGTGACTCGTGTCGAGCAGGTAGTCCATGTCCACCTGGACCACCTCGCCGATCGCGCCCTCCTGGAGCAGCCGTCTCACGAGCGTGCAGCCGGGCCTCCACCGGTAGTTGAAGGCCACCGTGAGCGAGCGGCCAGTGCGCCGCACCGCGTCCATGATTGCCCGGCACCTGGGCGCGTCAATCGTCATGGGCTTCTCGGTTATCACGTCGCAGCCCAGCTCCATCGCCCTCACGATGTACCGGTGGTGGAAGGCGTCTACCGTGGTCACGATGACGGCGTCGGGATGAGTCTGCCGCACCATCGCGTCGAAGTCCCCCGCGTCGAAGACGGGGACAGGCCGGCCACCCAGCTCCTCGACGACGTAGCGGCTGTAGTAGTCGAGCCTGGCAGGGTTCGTATCGCATAGGCCGGACAGTTCGCAGTGATCTGCGAACCGGCGCACCACCGCCTCCACGAACGAGAGAGCGCGGCCGCCGGCGCCGACCAGCGCGTACCGTTTACGTCGTGCCATGATGCCGCCGCCGTTCCTCTTACGCCTCTACCGGCCTAGGTGCGAACGGGCCGTCCGAGTCATAGGGGATTGCGCCAGCGCAGGCCTGGGAAGCGGCTGAAGTCCGCATCATTGGAGTGAACCTCTGCCTGGTACTCCATCGCTAGGGTGGCGATGTGCGCATCGGTCACGAGGTTCCCACCGACGCCGGCAGCGGCGAGATTCCGCCGCAGGTGTGTCAGATGGTCGGGGCCGGGGTTAATCGGCGCGATGTGGGAAAACCGGAACCACTCGTGCACGTAGTCGACCGCTTGCTCCGGGGTTACCGGGCGGGCGAGCATCTTCGGGTGAGTCATCAGCCTCACGAAGCCGGCTGATACGATCCACGGGATGCCGACTCGTTCCGCGCCGTTGACCAGATCCTCCCACCAGCGCTTGGCCGAGTCGTAGCGAGGCGACCCATCATTAAAGGCGTAGAGCAGCAGGTTGACGTCCGGGACTATCACCCCGCGCTCTCTTCGAGGAAGTCCTCGACCTCGAGCTCGTCGATGAGCTGGTTCAGCTTTAGGGGGTCGATGCCGGGGAGGAACCCGCTGTGGTTCGGGACGATCCGGTAGGGCGCCGGGGTCTCCCGTACGGCGGGCGACATCCCGCGGCGCAGTGTGTCGTTCACCACCTGCTTGAACGGCTTGTCTAGGAGTCTGGCCTGCTCTCTCAGCGAGTCGGCGATGTCGTCGTCTAAGGTCAGTGTGGTCCTCATGGGGGCATCTTAGTGCCTTACTATTTTGATGTCAAGATGCGCCAAGGCTGGCGCGGCAGACCAGCCGGTTCCGGCGACAGGGCAACTCCCATGCTATAATATCTCCAGATGCTTCCATGGAAGCCCATTGACGCCGCGCTCAGCCCATCCGGCCAGCAAGCGGGCTACCATCTCCGGTTGCTTCATCCGCCCTCTGTTGGACTCCTGGGTGAAAACTACGACTTCAATTAGAGAGCGGTCAGAGGGACGCGAGGAGCTTCTTTCCCCCTTCGCTACCCGGTCGAGCGCCAGCACCAGGGACCGCGAAGAGGAGCCGGACCGCATCAGGACCGAGTTCCAGCGCGACCGCGACCGGATACTCCACTCCAACTCCTTCCGCCGGCTGAAGCACAAGACTCAGGTATTCATAGCGCCCGTAGGCGATCACTACGTCACCAGGCTTACGCATACCCTCGAAGTAGCCCAGATAGCCCGCACCATCTCGCGGGCGCTCAACCTTAACGAAGACCTCGCCGAGGCCATCGCACTCGGACACGACCTTGGACACACACCCTTCGGCCACGTCGGGGAGGACGAGCTCGGCAAGCTGCACCCGGAAGGCTTCAGGCACGCCGAGCAGAGCCTCAGGATTGTAGAGAAGCTGGAGAAGGGCGGCGCAGGACTCAACCTCACCAGGGAAGTGCGGCAGGGCATACTCAACCATTCGAAGCCCCGGGGCGACTTCATAGCCGCCCATCTGCCTAACGGCCTCTCCCTGGAGGGGCATATCTGCCGTATCTCGGACGCGGTAGCATACCTGAACCACGACCTGCTGGACGCCTTCAGGGCCGGTGTGATCACCTGGGACGACGTGCCCGACGTGGTTGCCGGCATACTTGGGAGCAGCCACTCACAGAGGGTCAATACGATGGTCTCCGACGTCGTGGAGTCCTCGTGGGCCGCCTCCGGAGAGGGAGGCGACGGCCTTCCTGAGATCGCGATGAGTGGCCGCGTTCGCGGCGCCGTCATGACGATGCGTGAGTTCATGTTCGAGAAGGTCTATCTGCCCAAGGACCAGGGCCCGGAGGGGCAGGCAGCGCGAGAGATCATGAGTCTCCTGTACGGGTACTACGGCGAACACCCGGACGCGCTCCCGCCCGGCTTGCCGCAGGACGGGCGGCAGGCCGTCGACCACGTAGCTGGGATGTCCGACCTGTACGCCATACGGGAGGCAGAGCGGATACGCCCGGGACAGGCGGGGCGGTTTGCCAACGGCCTGCTGGCACACCTGCCTTGACGCCATCGGACAGGATTCGCAGCCGGACCGTCAGCAACAACGCCAAGCTGATACAGGAGCACCTGGAGGCGATGCAGCGCGATACCCACGGGCTGGAGTTTGGTCCGTGGAGGCGGGAAGTGGACGCCATGTGGAAGGGCATATTCGGGCAGATTAGCAAGATGAGCCCGGCGCCGCAGCAGAGGTCCCTGGAGTCCATCCGCGATGACTGGACTACCTACCTCCAGCACTACGCCGGCGGTCGCTAGGCACCACGGGGAGGCAGAGATTGGAAGCCACCTCCAGACCCGGCGCGGGCCAGCCTCCGAACCTGGAGCCAGACATGGCGCGGGCCCGCATGACGGCGGTCATGGCCCACAACGTGGTCATTAAGCTCAAGGAGATGGGCCTGCCCGACCGCCTCGACGAAGACCTTGCAAGGCTGAGCACCGATCTGGGCGACCTCTGGAACGCGCAGCATCAGCTGGCGGCACGGGTGGAGAGCTTCCTGAAGTCAGGGGGCGACTGGGAGGCGACCGCCGATAGTCTCGTGGACCTGAAGGCCGTACTGGACCATATGGGTTGGCACCTGTCCAGCGCTCAGCGCCCGATTACGCGCATAGCGCGTTTCGCCTACCAGCAGGCGGATGGGGACGAGGAGAACGCGGACCCGTCCACACAGGCAGGAAAGGCATCCGAGTGAGCGTCGTAGACGAAGTAAGGTCCCGACTGGACATCGTCGACGTGGTGTCCGGCTACGTCCCGCTCAAGAAGGCGGGCCGCAGCTACAAAGCCACGTGCCCCTTCCACACTGAGAAGACGCCCTCGTTCGTGGTCAGTCCGGAGAGGCAGACCTGGCACTGCTTCGGGGCGTGCTCCACGGGCGGCGACGCCTTTTCGTTCGTTATGCGGAAGGAGGACGTGGAGTTCGGGGAGGCGTTGAGGCTACTCGCGGACCGCACCGGCGTGGATCTGCGGCCAGCGAGACAGGGAACGGCCGAGCAGTACGAGGCTCTTTACCGTGTCAACCATGAGGCCGCCAGCTTCTACCAGCGCGCGCTGGCATCGCCGGAGGGCTCCAGCGCCAGCGCGTACCTGGCCGAGCGCGGGGTAGATGAAGCCGCGAGCACCTCGTTCAGGCTAGGCTTCAGCCCGACGGGGAGGAACGGGCTGAAGACCCACCTCCACTCCCTGGGATTCGACTCGGAGCACGCCATCGAGGCGGGCCTGCTCCGCAGAGGTGACGACGGCGGCGTACGCGACTTTTTCTGGGGACGGCTCATGTTCCCCATCCAGGACAGGCGCGGGCGCGTCATCGGGTTCGGTGGGCGCTCCCTGGACGGATCGGAGCCGAAGTACATCAACACCGCCACGAGTCCCGTATTCGACAAGCGCTCCAACCTGTACGGACTCCACCTCGCCCTCCAACCCATACGCGACAGCAAAACCGCGGTCGTGGTCGAGGGCTACATGGACGTCATAGCGGCCCATCAGGCAGGCTTCCCCAACGTGGTTGCCTCCATGGGCACGGCGCTGACCGAGCGTCAGGTCGGGATGCTGCGGGCAGCGGCCGGCAGGTTCGTACTGGCCCTGGACCCGGACGTCGCGGGGCAGGAGGCCACCCTGCGCAGCCTGGAGGCCTCCTGGAAGGTGCTGGAGCGGCACCAGGTCGGGTCCGGCTTCCGGGCTGTGGGCGCCATGTTCCAGGCGCGCAAGCTGGAGCTGGCTATCGCCGCGCTCCCCACAGGACAGGACCCCGACACCCTCATCCGGAGAGATCCCGGCGAGTGGAAGCGGACAGTCGCGGAGGCGAAGCCCTACGTTGAATTCATGATACGGGCCATCGCGGCTCGATACGACCTCAACCAACCCCGTGGCCGCGCAGAGGCCGCGGAGGTCTTGGCGCCCGTCATCACCGCCGTTGGAAGCGCCATCGAGCAGGAACACTACTTCCAGCTAACCGCCGACGCCTTGGGGGTGAGCAGACAGGCCTTGGAAGCCAGTATTGGCGGGCCGCCGGCCACGCGTCGGCCAAGCCGCGGGGGCCGCGCGAGGGCCGAGCCCGCGCCTTCGGGTTCCTCCCCGGTCGCCAGCGAGGGACGCGACTACCTGGAGGAGTTCATCCTGTCGCTGCTGCTCCGGTGGCCAGATCTGAGGGATGCGACTTCCGGCGTCACGTCCGACCGATTTCACGGAATAGAGAACAGGGAGCTATTTACCTCGCTGCAAAGCTGCTCTACAATAGACGAGCTTCGGGGCTCAGTCGACGTGAGCCTGCATGACCGCTTGGACTACCTTAGCGGGGTCGACAATGGGCCGGGTGACCGGCAGTCGGATGCGAATGCTCTCGACGAATCGCTCAGACGGTTGGAGCAGCGCCATCTCCGGGAGCTCCAGGAGAGCATGCTGGCATCCGGGGACGCCGCGGAGCCGCCCCCCAAGACTCTCGAGGAACCCATCGTAAGCATCAACACTAGGCTGAGGGACCTCTCTCGCAGCAGCGTCCGTAGCGGCTAGCCTTTCATCAGAGAATAAGGACGGCAATATGACCACACGCCCAGAGCAAGAAGACGGAGAGGCGATGTTCAGCCAGCTTCAGGCGCTATCGCGCAGGGAGCCCGACGCGATGGGGATAGAAGACCCCAGGGAGGCCAGGCTCCGCGCTCTGGGCACCGATGACGACATCTCCAGTCTCAGGGACCGTAACGGCCCCACCGTGCCGAAGAACAACCCCGATTGGCAGGAGAGCGTCGACTCGGCGGAGATGATTGACGACCCGGTGCGCATGTACCTGCGCGAGATCGGGAGAGTCAGCCTACTAAAGGCACCCCAGGAGCGCACCCTCGCCCGCGAGATGGAGGCCTGCAAGCACATCGAGATGCTGGATGCGGAGCTGACCAGCCCCGAAGGCGTCCCCCCGAGGGCCTGGCAGATTGTCCTCCACACGATCAACCGGGTCTGCGAGGGCGAGGCCCTGGCAGATGCCCTCTGCAGATACGCCGGCTTGGCCGGCGGCAAGACCCTCTTCCAGCTTGCCGTGGAGCCCGAGACCCGCGAAGTCCTTGACGGTGAGCTGCCCGAAGAGATGTTTATCTTCGTTGAGGACGCGCTGAACGTCGAACCGGACAAAGTGAAATCGATGATACAGGAGCTGGCCCTGGACACCCGGCTGATTCCCGAGGAGGCCCTGGCGCTGATCGGCAAGGACGCCACCCTACAGGACGTCAGGCGCCAGATCAATGGGCTGGACTTCACGCGTCGGCTCGACCTCTACGAGCTCATCTTCCGCAGCCACATCGCCCACATCAAGTTCCGGGGGCAGGAGGCGCAGGGACACCTGGCCGAGGCAAACCTACGCCTGGTCGTCAGCGTAGCCAAGAAGTATATCGGCCGGGGGATGTCGCTGCTCGACCTGATACAGGAAGGCAACATCGGACTGATACGGGCCGTCGAGAAGTTCGACTACCGCAAGGGGTACAAGTTCAGCACGTACGCAACTTGGTGGATCCGCCAGGCGATCACGAGGGCCATCGCCGACCAGGCACGCACCATCCGCATCCCCGTCCACATGGTCGAGACCATCAACAAGCTACTCCGGGTGAGCCGCCGCCTCGTACAGGAATACGGCCGAGAGCCCACCAATGAGGAGATCGGCGCCGGAATGGAGGTACCGCCTGAGAAGGTCAAGGAGATACTCAAGATCTCCCAGGAGCCGGTGTCCCTCGAGACTCCCATAGGGGAAGAGGAGAACAGCCACCTCGGCGACTTCATCGAGGACCGGAGCGCGCTCGCGCCCTCCGAAGCCGCCTCAAACCAGCTCCTGAAGGAGCAGGTAGACGACGTGCTCTACACCCTCAGCGAGCGCGAGGCCCGCGTGCTCCAGCTCCGTTTCGGCCTGGAGGACGGCCGCGGCCGAACCCTCGAGGAGGTGGGCCGGGACTTCGGCGTTACCCGGGAGCGCATCCGGCAGATCGAGGCCAAGGCGCTCCGAAAGCTCCGGCACCCCAGCCGATCGAAGAAGCTCCGCGACTTCCTGGAATAGGCCCGCCGTGGACATGCGGCCCGCGAAGGCCACCCCGGCGCCGGCGCCCCGCATGGAGCGGGAGAGTCCCCGCGCGGCGGGGGCCGTAAGACCCAAGGTTGCGGTCCTCTACACGACCCCCGAGTCGGTCCTAGACGATGTGGGCCGGGCGATGCGGCTGGCCGACTACCGCAGCGTCCTCCCCGCCGACCTCGCAACCCTGCTGAAGATCAACATCTCCTGGCAGCACTACTACCCCGCCTGTTCGACCACCCCATGGCAGCTCGAGGGGGTGATACGCGCCCTCCGCGACGACGGCTACGGAGAGCTGATACCGGCCCACAACGGCACGGTCGTCGTCGACCCCGTAGAGGGCTCCATCAAGAACAGACACAAGGTCGTCGAGGACAGGTACGGTCTGGAGAGCGTCTTCCTGGACCTTCCCCCGGTCGAGTGGGTGCCCTTCCGCCCCAAGGCAAAGATGCTGGCGCTGGACGAGATATACCCGGAGGGCTTCGAGATACCGAAGATGTTCTTCGGCAAGAACGTCGTCCACCTCCCCACCATGAAGACCCACGTATTCACGACCATTACGGGCGCCATGAAAAACGCATTCGGAGGGCTGCTAAACCGTAAGCGCCATTGGACCCACTCCGTGATCCACGAGACGCTGGTCGACCTCCTGAGAATCCAGAAGGAGATACACCCCGGCATCTTCGCCGTCACCGACGGCACTTTCGCCGGAGACGGCCCGGGACCCCGCGCCATGCGCTGGCACGAGAAGAACGTGATCATCGCCGGGGCCGACCAGGTCGCCGTCGACGCGGTGTCGGCCAAGATGATGGGCTTCGACCCCATGTCGATCGAGTTCATCAGGCTCGCGCACGAAACGGGCCTGGGCGCTGGTGAGATCAGCGAGATCGACGTGGTCGGCGAGGACATATCGGAGGTCGACTGGCGCTTCGAGGGCAGCGAGAGCACTCTCGCGAGCCGGGGCCAGCGGCTCATTTATTGGGGCCCCCTCAAGCCCCTTGAAAAACTGCTGCTACGCTCTCCAATCGCGCCCTGGTCGTTCGTCGCCTCGAACCTGTACCACAACGCCTACTGGCTCCGCTTCATAGGCCGCAAGCGCGTCCGCGAAGCCATGAAGACCCCCTGGGGCCGCCTCTTCCAGAGCTACTAGCGCGGCTTGCGGTGATTGAGCCCATAATGCCCGCATATGGTGCGGAGTATGCGTATCCACCAGCAGCCCAGCGGTGGTTGTGACCCCACCGGCGCCGTTATAGGCTCAGCGCCTAGGAGTCGGCCTTGTTGGCGCCTTGGCAGGACGGGAAGGAAAGCACGCCGCCGTTTGACTGTGGCGAACGTGTGTACTACTATATCTTGCATGGTAGCTACTGCGCACCACGTGAGCCCTTCTTGGGTGACCGCCCCGCCGGGTGAAGGCGTGGAAGGGCCTGTCGAAGGCGCCACATACTGTCCCATCGGTGTCACATCCTGTCACTTACAGTCACATGTATGCCCCGTTCGTGTCTCATCAGTGTCACTGAGGTCATAGCTGAAAACGACAAAATGTGACAAATGGTTACGGATATCAGGAAATTCCTGCACCCTCCGTCGGGCGGAGACCCAGCGGCGTAGGTGCTCCGGACTAAGGTATTGCGCGGCCGGCCAGGACGCCCGTGCAGTGGTCGTTGTCCACGGCCACCTCGCCGTTAACAACGACGTACGGGATGCCGATGGGGAACTGGCGCGGGTTGTCGTAGGTCGCGGTGTCTATGACGCGTTCCGGGTCGAACACCACTATGTCAGCGTAGTACCCCTTCTCGATGCGTCCGCGTCCCGTTAGCCCGAACCGACGCGCCGGGTTGTCGGTCATTCGCTGGACCATCTGCTCCAGGGTAAGCAGTCCGAACTGGCGCCTCAGCCGGCCCAGGAACCTGGGAAACGCCCCGTAGCTCCTGGGATGGGGCATGCTGCCCGCCGGGGTAATGTCGCTACACACCATGTAGTCCGGCCGCGACAGGAGCTCCATGCAGTCGCGGCTCACCTGCTGCCACAGGGCGGTGCTCACGGGCGGGGCTCCCAGGTATCCGACGGCCAGCTCCTCCTCCAGCAGGATCCGGCACAGCCCTTCGCCAAGGGTCTCACCGGTCTCGCTCACGATGTCCGGGAGGCTCATACCCTCCAGGGGGCTGTTCCTCGGCAGGTAGCAGAATACGACCTCGTCCAGCGGCTTTTCGAACTCGTTGTCCAAGTAGTACGCCATCTTCTCGCGCTCGGCGGGGTCTCCGAGACGCTCCAGCAGCGCGTCCGGCCCGCCTTCCTGAGCGTAGCTAGGAAGATATGACACGGGGATGCTGCTCCCCGCCGGGTACGGGTATATGTCCAACGTGATGTCGGCGCCCTCCTCCTTGGCCCGGTCTATGTCGCACATGATGTAGTCGATGCGCCCCGCCGTCTCAGGGGCCGTGCGGTAGTGGGCGAAGTGCAGGCTCACCCCGGAGCGGCGGCCGATCTCCAGGACTTCGGGGACGCCCCCGCCACCATGGGCGCGCTCCGGGTTTGCCCGGCGCGGCTCGGCCATGTAGATCCCGCCGTGCTCGCGCACGGTCTTGCATATCTCGACCAACTCGGCGGTGCTCGTCCATGGCCCGGGGTAGTAACTGGACCCGGTGGTGAACCCCACCGCTCCCTGCTCCAAGCCCTCGATCACGAGCCGCTTGTACTTCTCCATCGACTCCCCGGCCAGGGGGACATCGCTGAAGCCGGCCGCCTCCAGTCGGACCGTGCCATTGGGGACGAGATAGGCTGTGTTCACGGAGACCTTCCGGTCGTAGTTGGACCGGAAGGCAGCCACGCTGCTCATGTCCAGGTCCTCGGGCGGGAACTCGAGCAGCCCGGAGAGCCACTTCCGGTACATCCGGTAGTTGTCCGGGGACAGAGGGGCGTAGGACATCCCGTCGATGCCTAGGAATTCCGTGGTGATCCCCTGCCGAAGCCCGTTGGCGTGCTGCGGATCCAACAGCAGCGAGCCCTCGGAGTGGGTGTGCGTGTCGATAAAACCAGGCGAAACGGCGTGGCCCCGCGCGTCGATGACGCGTCTGGCCTCCGCGAGGGACAGGTCCCCAATCGCGGCGATCCGCCCGTTCTCGATGCCGACGTCGGCTGGGAACGCCGGGCTCCCCGAGCCGTCTACAACCGTGCCGCCTGAGATAACGATGTCAAACATTGCCCTTTGCCTCCACATGGACGCGTGGATAGGGGTAGAATAGCATCGGGACGGCGACCTTCCAAGGTACTGCTGCCCAAATCATCCCCTGTTCTAACGGTGTCGGTTGTCACAATGTGGGCGTTACTGGTCATTCTCGGCTTCCTGGCATTCGCCGTAGGCTTCATTTGGTTCGCCTGGACGGTGGTGCGAAAAAGACCCATCGAGCAGTTCCCCGGCGGCGCGGGTCTGCTGGCGCTGGCCATTCTGGGTCTCATCGTGCTTCTCATCGGCATCGGCATCAGACCGGAGTCCTCTCCAGAACCGGAGATGGTTACGCAGGCGCCGGACGCCAACTCCGAGCTCCGGGATGAGCTGGCCGAGGTCCAGGGGCAGCTTGGAGCGATTCAGCGGGATATCGACACCGTCAACGGGCGGTTGGACAAGGTGGATGAGGGTGTCTTAGGCCTTGCCACTTCGGTGGCCCGGCTGGAAGCGCTTGAGAGTTCCGATGTGCCTGTAGTCGTCGACGGCCCTGTAACGGCCATCTCCAACGAGGCCGTGGATACCGTCGATCTGTTGGTGCTCACGCTCAGGAACATTTCCAGGGTCGCCGCCTTCCCTCTGGCAGGCTCGAGTACGCGTGTTAGCTATTTCGATGGGGACCAGGGGGTCGCCGTGGACTTCAATGAGGAAGACCCGGGGGGAGCAGTGAATGCCTGGAACGCCCGCTGGACCGAAGGCGAGGGCCCCAATCTCTCTCCCGGTGAGGCGGCCGAGATCACTATAAGCCTTTTGGCATTGGATCCCAGGCTAACCGCGGGCGAGGAGTTCATCATCGAGATCGAGCTGCCCGGACAGCCGCCCATGGAGCTCATCCGCACAACCCCGGACGAGCTCGTACCTGTCATGGAGCTTGTCCCGAAAGGCAAGCGTTAATTTGCTATCATAATTCTCCGGGCCAATTCGGAGGCCGCAGCCTAGCGGCCCCAGGCCACACTTCTGTAGACTCAGAATCTAGGATGGTCGCCTGCTCAGCGGTAAGCGGGCCGTCCGGAGCCACTTTCGAGGTACTGTAGATGAAGGTTGTATTCCTGGAAGATGTCAGCGGGGTCGCATTGGGGGGCGAGGTCAAGGATGTAAAGGGCGGGTTCGCCCGCAACTACCTCATCCCTCAAAAGCTCGCGGTCCCGGCTACCCCGGATGCCATGCAGCAGGTGGAGCGCCTGGGCAAGCAGGCCGAAGAGCAGCGTATCAGGACCCTCCAGGACATGAAGGCCCTGGGGGCGTTGCTTGAAGGGTCCACGGTGAACGTACCCATGAGGGCGGGCGCGTCCGGCCGCCTCTACGGATCGGTCACCAACGCCATTGTCGCCGAGGAACTGTCGAAGAAGACCGGCCGCGAGGTCGACCGCCGCACCGTCGAGCTCCCGGACTCGGTGCGCGAGGTGGGCATCTTCGACGCAAGGCTGAGGCTTCACGCCGAAGTGACAGCCACAGTATCGGTGCTGGTACACCCGGTAGGCTCGGACCCCGACGAAGTGAGGGCTAGCCTGGAGGCCGGCGAGGCGGAGACGGAAGAGGGCGGCGACACGGAGGAGCCCCAGCAGGCGGACCAGGAATCTCCCGAGTAGGGACCTGATCCAGCCCGCAGGCGGCGAGGCCGACTACCCGGCCCCAGAACGTAGCCTCGGCCCCGCTCAATCCGCGCCGGACCGAGCGTCTTTCCCGCGTGGAAGGAGAGATTGCGCAGTTGTACGCCGAACGACTACTCCCCCATGACGCAGAGGCGGAAGAAGCCGTCATAGGCTCCATCCTGATAGACGGCGAGTCGCTAACCAAGGTCACCCCATTCCTGCGCTCCAGCGACTTTTACGTAGCCAGGGCGAGGCTGTGCTTTGAGGCCTGCGTGCCACTGTTCGAGCGCGGCGAGGCCATCAACCAGGTCACTGTCGCACACGAGCTCTCCCTGAGGGGCGCCCTGGAGGACATCGGGGGCGTCGCCTACCTGGCCCATCTCGTGCGCACCGTGCCCACTTCCGTCCACATCGAGCACTACGGCAGGATAGTGCAGCGCACCTCCATCATGAGGCAGCTCATAACGGCCGCTGGAGACATCGCGGCCATCGGGTACGAGGGAGGGCCGGACGCAGACACCGCCTTGCGGAAGGCCGAGGACGTTCTATACGGGGTGCGCACCGGCAGGGGGACACGGGACTTCGTCCACATACGGGAAGTGCTCGACACCCACATGGAGCAGACCGCCTCCCTTGACCCGGATAGTAACCTGCACCTGGCACCCATACCGACCGGGTTCACGGACTTGGACAAGCTGCTGGGCGGCGGTCTGCAGCGCTCCGACATGGTGATTGTCGCGGCGAGGCCCAGCCTCGGCAAGAGCACACTTGCCTTCAACATAGCCCGGCACGGCGCCGAGCAGGGCGCGTGCGTGGGCGTGTTCAGCCTGGAGATGAGCGCGGAGCAGATCGGGATACGCCTGCTCTCCAGCGAGGCCAACGTGGACAGCCACCGCCTGCGGCTGGGGATGGTGAGCGAAGCCGAGCACCGGCGCGAGCTGGACGCCATCGGTCTCCTGTCCGAGCTACCCATATATATTGACGACACCCCTGTGCAGGGCGTAGTCGAGATGCGTGGCAAGGCTCGCCGGCTGCAGGCCGAGCGCGGCCTAGACCTTCTCATAGTGGACTACCTCCAGCTCATGACCAGTGAGAACCGCCGAGGCGACAACCGCGTGCAGGAGATGGGCGACTTCTCAAGGGCGCTCAAGGGACTTGCCAGGGACATGGACATCCCGGTCCTAGCCTGCTCACAGCTCAGCCGCGCCCCGGAACAGAGGCCTTCCCACCGTCCCATCCTGTCCGACCTGCGGGAGAGCGGCAGCATCGAGCAGGACGCGGATGTGGTCGCGTTCATATACCGTGAGGACAAGTACACCACACGCGACGAGTGGGAGAAGCGCAACCCAAGCGACCCCTACCCGGAGAACATCGCCGAGGTGATAGTCGCCAAGCACAGGAACGGGCCCACCGGCGAAGTGCCGCTCTACTTCCGAAACGAAGTCGTGCGGTTCGAGAGCCTGGACCTGTCCGCGCGCTCCAGGGAGCTCGTGTAGCCATGTCCTCCACGGCGGGGACCAGGGAGGGCTTCGCCGGCTTCCCCCGGCGGTCACGGCTCACGGCTATGCCCAGCCTCCTCTTTGGCCGCCTGCTGGAGGAGATAGATGACCTGGCGGAGATGAAGTGCACCCTGCGCCTGGTCTGGATGCTGCAGAACAGCAGGGGGTTTCCGCGCTACGTGACCATCGACGAGATCATGGCCGACCGAGTCCTGATCAAGGGGCTCGCCGGAGCAGGCACGGACGCCGCCTCCGAAGTCCACAGGGGTCTGGGGCTGGCGGTGCGGCGCGGGACGGTGGTGACCGGCTCGCTGGAACGAGGCGGGAAAATCCTACAGGCCTATGCCTTAAACTCGGAGGCGGAGCGGGGTGCCTTCGACGAGCTGACGGATGCTGCGGCGCCCGCGGAGGCGCCGTCCCCGTCGGTCGTGCCCGAGACCGACACGCCAAACATCTTCGGCCTCTACGAGAACAATATCGGCATGCTCAACCCCATCATCGCCGAGGAACTGAAGCGCGCGGAGGAGACGTACCCCGAGGAATGGATCAGGGACGCCTTCCGAGAGGCGGTGACCCGAAACAAGAGGAGCTGGCGCTACATCGCCGTTATCCTGGACCGGTGGGACAGAGAGGGAAGGGACGATGGAAGACCTGTCAGAAGTCCTGAAAAGGCTGGCTACGAGAGATTCCTCGGAAGATAATCCCTACCGCGACGTAGAGCCGGACCTAGAGAACGATGACTGCCCGCGCTGCCGCGGGCGGGGCTGGTTCACTGCGGACGTGCCCGTTGGGGATCCGGCATTCGGCCAGGTGATCACCTGCGGCTGCCAGGAAGACAGGGTCGCGCAGGAGAGGCAGTCCAGGCTCCTCCGCTACAGCAACCTCGCGTCGATGGAGCGCTTCACCTTCGGCACCCTGGTGCCGGAAGGGCGAGGCTCAGACGCCGACGTTCGCCGCCGGTTCCAGGAAGCCTACGAGGCGGCAGTGGCCTACGCCGACCGCCCCGAGGGATGGCTCGTGTTGGTTGGCCCCCACGGCGCGGGGAAGACCCATCTGGCCGCCGCAATGGGTAACAGGCTCATCGAGCAGGGGCAGGTGGTCTTCTTTTCCCACGTTCCCGACCTCCTCGACCACCTGCGCTCTTCCTTCAGCTCCTCCAGCGAGGTGGGCTACAGCGACCTATTCGAGCAGGTGAAGACAGCTCCCATCCTCATACTGGACGGCATAGACAGCAGCAGCCCAACTCCATGGGCCCAGGAGAAGCTGCGCCAGGTGATCAACCACCGCTTCAACACTCAGATGGCGACCGCAGTCACCTGCGCCGGCTCCCTGAGCGCCCTGGACCCTTACATCGCAAGCCGCGTGAAGACCGAGGGACTCAGCCGCGTCCTAGAACTGGGCGGCCAGGCCGGCCTGGGCAGGGGCCGGTTGGGCGCCATTGAGCCCGAGCTGCTACGCCGGATGACCTTCGACAACTTCGACGTCAGGGGCAACGGATCCAACGCCAACCAGATGGCCAGCCTCGAAGGGGCCTACAAGGCCGCCAGGAGCTTTGCGACCGGCCCGGAGGGCTGGCTTACGTTGGTTGGCGATACCGGCGTGGGAAAGACTCATCTCGCCGTCGCTATCGCAAACGAGCAGATCAAGAAGGGTAAGAAGATCTTCTTCGTGGCGGTGCCGGAACTGCTGGACCACCTGAGATTCACCTACAGCCCCGAAAGCACCGTCACCTACGACGACGTTCTGGAAGACGTGAAGAACGCTCAGCTACTGGTGCTGGACGACTTAGGGCGCGAGCACAGCACCCACTGGGCCACGGAGAAGCTGTACCAGATCATCTCGCATCGGTACAATTCACGCGCCCCGACCGTGATAACCGCCGTCAAGGACTTCTCCGAGCGCAGCGACCCCGTAGGGTCGCGGGTCAACGACCCGTCTCTCAGTCTGGCCGTACCCATCGACGCTCCCGACTATCGAGACGGGCGGCGGAGCTCCCGCCGAAAACGGCCTGCGACCCGTCCGCGGGCCTGAGCCAGCCAAGCCCTAGTAGAGGGCGTTGCTCAGGAGGGGGCGGGACCGCTTCGTGGTCGGGTGGTCTTCGCCCAGCAGCTTGAAGATGGCGATACAGGTCTTCCTCGCCCCGTCGTCGTCGTAGAACCGGTTCTTCCGCACAACCTCGATGAGTCCGTCGAGCGCGGCCTGGAAATCTCCGGCGCGGGCGGCGGCCAACGCCCGGACGTAGCTGTCCTTGACCGGGGCGTCGGGCGGGGGCGAGTCGTTGATGCGGGTCAGCGCGCCGTCCAGCGTCCTGATGGCGTCGGCGATCTCGTAGTAGTCCGACCCCAGCCCGATCGGCTCGACGGTTCTCAGCGCCTCCTCCGGGTCCGAGCCGAAGAGCGCCTGTGCGAGCAGAGCCGCCGCCTGGTGGTTCTCCGGCTCGGTCGCGACGATGGGGCGCAGCATCTCCCTAGCCTCGCCAGCCCTGTCCTCCAGCAGGAGTTGCCTGGCACCCTCTAGCTGAGCGCGGTACTTGCTGGGGACGGCATTCTTCAGCCACTCTTCTACCGTCCGCTCCGGCAACGCTCCCACGAACTCGTTGGCGACCTCGCCGTCCACGAATAGCTTCACGTTGGGTATGCTGCGGATGCCGTACCGCGCCGCGATTGCCGGGTGCTTGTCGGTGTCGAGCTTGGCGAGCTCCCATTCACCGGCCCTTCTCTGGGCAAGCCGCTCAAGCACGGGGCCCAGCACTTTGCACGGCCCGCACCACTCGGCCCAGAAGTCCACGAGGACGGGTACCTCGTAGCTGCGGGCAATCACATCTTTCTCGAAATCGTCCGTGTCGAAGACCACCTTGCAATACTCCAGGATCGGAACTTATCTCGCATTATGCCATATGGACAGAGGAAGTCCCACGCGGGGTCTGGTGGTCTGGTGGGATGGTGACGCGAGAGATGTCATGTGACGCGGGTGCTGTACCATGGGGCGGCTGCGAGCGCTGAGCTTGGGAGGAGTCCAATGACCGGACGTCTGTTTAGAAGCAGGTCCGACCGCATGCTCTTCGGAGTCTCGGGCGGGCTCGCCGAGCAGTTGGACGTCGACCCCACCTTTGTGCGGCTTGGCTGGATTGCGCTCGGCTTTATAACGGCGGGCGTCGCGATTCTCGCTTACGTCGTCCTTGCCATCGTCGTGCCCGAGGAGTCAGCCGAAGCGGGGTCCGGAGCAGCCGGATCCGACGATGATACCGAAGTAGAGGCTTCACGGCCCGACGGCTCGAACTCATCCGGGCGGCGGCGAGGACGCGGCTTCGGCATGGTGGTGGGTGCGCTGCTCATATTGTTGGGCGTGCTGTTCCTTGGGGTCAACCTCGACCTGTTTGCGTGGATCGATTGGGGCATCATCTGGCCGGTGGTCCTCATTCTGTTGGGCGTGCTGCTCATCGCCCGGAGATACCGCAGTGGCTGAACGCAGAAGGCCGAGGCCGCCGCTGTTCGCCCTGCTGTTGGTCGCGGCAGGAGTGGTCCTCCTGTTGCAGAACCTCGACGTGATTGGGTGGGGGTTCTGGCTGGAGATATGGCGTTTCTGGCCGGTCCTCCTGGTAGCGGTCGGCGTGAACATCATGCTGGGGCGCCGGCTACCCTGGCTGGCAACGGCGATAGTCGTTGCGCTGGTCTGCGGCTCGGCGGTGTGGGCGGCGCTCCTCGCTGAGTCGGGGCGCGACACCGTGGTCGCCAGGACCTCGAAGGTGCTCGGCGAGACCAATCGACTGGACATGGCGGTATATATCGGCTTCGGCAGCCTAACGATCGACTCGCTGCCCAGCGATTCCCCTAATCTCGTCGAGTGGTCGCTCGAGGCGCCGTGCGGGGGCACGGCCACGTCGTTCAACCGGCATGGCGACGCGGCCACCCTCGACGTCACGATGGACCCGGGATCCTTCGCCTGCCAGTGGGGCGCTAGGTGGAGGGTATCATTGTCGCGCGTTCCCGAGGTCTACATAGACCTCGACGCAGGCGCCGCGACGATCGATCTCGACTTGACCGACCTCCGGGTACCTGTCCTTAAGCCCGAATCCACCGAAAGACGACTTTGGGGACAGTCCTTGAAGAAGCCAGAGGGTGCTCCTCTGAATCTGGGAGAATGGTTTTGAAACAGAAAACCGCCCGGAAACAAGGAGCACCCAGTAGATGCTGCCACAGAATAATCCCGACCGTATCCGCGTCGTCTTTGACGACCACCGCCTGGTGGCCAATGCCGGCCTGCTCCTGCCGGCCACCCTTGCACAGCACCTGGGCCTGCGGGAACTCGTCGACCATCACCTCGACCTAGGCTGCGCATCGGGGCGGGCGAACACGGGGGACAAAATGCTGACGCTGGTCGCTTCCGCGCTGGCGGGCGGCGACTTCATCGACGACGCCGATGCGCTGCGTGCTGGTGGGACGGTCGGTGTTCTCGGCTGCGTGGTCAAGGCGCCATCCACCCTGGGCACCTTCCTGCGCAGCTTCCGGTGGGGGCATGTCCGTCAACTCGACCGGGTGAGCCGCCAGTTGCTGGCACGCGCATGGGCCGCTGGGGCCGGACCCGGCGACTCGCCCCTTACCATCGACCTGGACTCCACCATCTGCGAGACCTATGGACTGGACAAAGAAGGGGCGCGACACCACAACTACACCGGCGTGCGGGGCTATCACCCACTGCTGGCCATCGCCGCCGGAACCGGCGATGTGCTGATGTCCCGGCTGCGCGAGGGCCGTGCCAACACCGCTCGCGGCGCTGCCCACTTCCTGCGTGAAACGGTGGGGCGGGTGCGCTACGGTAGGGCCAGCGGCCAACTCACGGTGCGCGCCGACAGCGGCTTCTACGCCCACGCTCTCGTCGCCGTCTGCCGCGAGATGAGTGTCCGCTTCTCCATCACCATCCGCCAGCACAAAGGCCTGCGGGAGTTGATTGAGGCGATCCCCGAGCAGGACTGGACGCCGATTCCCTACTGGATGGACGGCGCCGCCGATGTGGCCGAGACCACCTATACCCCCTTCCAGAGTGAACCCGACGCCGCGCCGGTGCGGCTCATCGTCCGGCGGGTGAAGCCCACGCCCGGTTCCCAGTTGGCCCTCTTCGCCACCTACAGCTATCACGGCTTCATCACCGACCGGGACGGGGAAACCCTGGAACTGGAGGCCGATCATCGCCGCCACGCCGAGATCGAGAACGCCATTCGAGACCTGAAACACGGCGTCGGACTCAACCATCTCCCCTCGGGGCGCTTCGCCGCCAACGGCGCCTGGCTGGCGGTGCAGGTGATGGCACACAACCTCGCCCGCTGGACAGCGCGCATCGGTCTGGCCGAACGGACCGTGACCACCAAGACCCTCAGGCGGCGGGTCTTCGCTCTGGTGGGACGGATCACCCGCTCGGCGCGCCGCCTTACCCTGCATCTTCCCCAGCATTGGACTTGGGAAACCCAGTTCACTCGCGCCATGGCCCGGCTGCGAGCCATTCCACTCCCCGCCTGAACTGCCAGCCTGCAACTGACCCAACTTCCCTGAAAACTCGTGCCACCCCGGTCCCGCGAGAGTTCCCTGCTGCGTATTCTCTCGCCATCCCGCGCATCGCAGCTCCCGCAGAGGGCCATAGGGGCGCAAGGCGGCGACTGAAGACCGTTCGCCGACCTTCCAATCTACCCCAATGAGCCCAGCCATCTCCCCTGTAGCTCCCTCACCCACCCTGCCGCTGTCCTCACGCCGTCCATCGGTGTCCTTCGGTGGATTCGGGGTAAAGGTGAACGCCGGAGCGGCCAGTGTCTTTATCCGGATGCCCACTGACGCCGGACCCGCCGAGGCGGTGATAAGCGCCGGCGCCTCCAGCATCGACGTCAGGATACCCGACGGAGTGCCGGCCCGTATCCTGAACGACTCGGCCCTGTCGTCCCTCGACGTCAGCAGCCGCTTCCAGAGCCTCAGGGGCGTTTTCTCAGAAGGCCAAACCGTAATGCGCCGCGCCCCCGGCGAAATCTTCCAATCGCCCGGCTACCGCGAGGCCGAGAACCGGGTATCCATCGAGCTCAATGTAGGCGTCTCCAGCGTATCGGTCTACTAGGCTGCGTCCAGGCAAGCGCGCCTTCGATCGCCTCCTCGCCCTTGAGGGACTGCCTCAATCTGAGCGAGATCATGGGGCAGATGGGTGGAAACTGTTCAGATTCCGTGAGATCCAAAGGGGAGTCCAGAGGGGCGAGCCCCTCTGGCAGCCTGTCTGCCGCTAGGCAGGGGGGTCTAAAATACTCCCATAAATCAAGTAGAGGTTGTCACCATGGGTAAGTACAGCAGGCCGGGCAAGAGCTACAGGCAAGGTCTCTCCCTGATAGAGGCCGTTGAGATGTTTGGTGACCCGGACTTCACCGAGCAATGGTTCGTTGACCAGCGCTGGCCGGACGGCGTAGCCTGCCCTGGTTGCGGCAGCCTCGACATTCAGCACCGCCGAACCCGCAAGCCTCAGCCTTTCCGTTGCAACGACTGCCGCCGCGATTTCTCAGTAAAGACAGAAACCATTATGCATGGCAGCAAGCTATCCTTGAAGATGTGGGGAATCGCCATGTACATTCTCACGACGGGCATTAAGGGTACGTCCAGCATGAAGCTCCATCGGGACCTAAAAGTCACTCAGAAGACCGCTTGGTTCCTTGCCCACAGAATCCGCAAGGCTTGGGAGATTGACAAGCAGCCCTTTGGCGGCCCGGTAGAGGTAGACGAAACCTTTGTAGGCGGCAAAGAGAAAAACAAACACCGGAGCAAGCGTATCAACGCCGGACGCGGGACAGTCGGCAAGGTTGCCGTTGCCGGAGTCAAAGACCGCGAGACGAAGAAGGTTGCGGCCCAAGTCATACCGACAACTACCAAGCCCGTCCTAGAGGGATTTGTGACCAGCCACACCGAGCCCGGAGCCAAGGTCTACACCGACGAGCACGGCGGCTACCAAGACCTGCCGAATCACGAAGTGGTTAAGCACGGGATAGGCCAGTACGTTGACGGCATGGCCCACACCAACGGGATGGAGAGCTTCTGGAGCCTGCTAAAGCGCGGCTACCACGGTACCTATCACCAAATGAGCCCTGAGCACCTACACCGCTACGTCAGTGAGTTTGAGGGTCGCCACAACGACCGACCTAACGACACGGTTGACCAAATGCGGCACTTGGTAGAAGGGATGGAGGGTAGGCGACTCCGGTACGTTGACTTGACGGCTGAGGAAGCAGCCTAGGCTTAGGCTTTGTGTCCACCTTGGCGCATGATCTCACGGGTCTCGTCTATAATGCGCTGAACGTCTTCCGGAGTCCGGTCACGTTTTAGCATTTCCTCTATAGCAGACAACGTCTTGGCCTGACCCTTAGCCTCACCCTTAGCCTCACCAGCGGCGAATTGCTTGCGCTTGAACGAATCGGCCAGCATAGTAAATCCCTCCGTAGATGTATACACTAGAATTGCTGAGCCTATCCACAGCGGTTCAACCTTCTGTCCTACGACAATCAGGTATCCCCATGTAAAGCTCCAGTCACTCGTACATATGGCCGCTATAAGACTTACGACGGCAAGGAGAGAGAAGGCACCCCATCCCCATAATTCCCGGAAGATGGGCAACGGAGCAGCTACCGGCGCATGATACGTTCACGCTCAGCCTTGGGACGGGTCCGCACAACTGCGGCCACGATGGTCTCTGCGGTGTCAGCGATTGGCGTCGGCTCAGGGCACGGCGGGCGGCCTCTACCACGCTTCGGGACTGCAACCTCATTAGAGTTCATAAGCCCCAGCCTCCCTAGTGTCCTGTTCTCAAACACTAGCGCGTTCGCCAGCAAACGTCAATACCTTTATCACTCCCCAATCCCCTTCCCTTGGGGTAAACAGGTATATAATCCCCTTTCCAAAGGGCGGACGGGTGGGAACCAGAGACGTCTGCCTTATCAGGACTATGCGGGTGGAGAGAACCCCCAAGTCTGAACACTTACTTCCCACCCAACTCCTTGACATACCCAAGAACGCCTGTGCTATACTCCCCTCGGAGCGCGATATTCAGCCTTCTCCCAACAGGCCAATCCGATACAGGCCAATGGGACATGGCGCCGAACCCGCGGGCACAAGGTCCAGGATTGACACCCCCGCGCTGGACGCGCGCCAGGGATGTGGCGCTGATGTGACGCTGCCTCGGGACGTGCGGCCCCGCGAAGACGTACGCACACCTTGACAACCGAATAAGTGGCGCCGCCCAACACCGCGCGGCGGGATGCCCCTGGCATTCCCGATGCCATTACCCTCGCTCCCATTCGGCCTCGGGCACGGTCGCAGCGTAGCGGCGGGCACGAGCCCGCCGTGGCCCTGAGGGGGTGTCTCTATAGGGCTGTGGAGTGGACAACCCGTTCACCCTCGGCCTGTCCAAGGGCCTTTAGTTGGCTTGGAGACACCCTCTTGGAGGCCGTCGCTCCCTCCGAGGATCGGACAGCGTTGCAGCATACAGGGGACAGGTAAGCTCCGCTGAGCGCATCTCGCTCTATGTCGTAGTAGCTCTCGTCGTGCGGACGGTCTGCTGAAATGCGGGCCTACACGAAAGGCGCATCCACCCCCGGCAGCTCGACGGGTCCCGGGGGGCCATGGATCCGGGCGGCGCTCAGCCTTGCCAGTAGGCGTCTGTAGCCTGTGGGGGCGGGTTTCAAACCCGCCCCCACAGGAGGCTTCAGATCTGGGGTGGCGGAAAGACAGTTCCCGGCGGCGCCGCTCTATTCGGCCCTCTCCAACTCGAAGCGGTAGTCCTCGATGACGGGGTTTGCCAGGAGCTGCCCGCACATCTCCGCCACGCTCGCGGAGGCGGTCTCCTCCGACTCCTCGTTCAGGCGGACCTCCATGTACTTGCCCGACCTGACGCTCTGCACGGAGTCGAAGCCAAGCTGGTGGAGACCGTTCTGGATCGTCAGACCCTCCGGGTCGTTGACCGTCGGCCTGAGCGTCACATAGACACGCGCGAGATACATCGAGACTAGGGAGAGAAGTACTCGGGCGCGTTGGGCGAGCTTATGTGGTCCAGCAGAAACCTTTGGATCCTCGACTCATCGTATTCCTCGAGCTTGTCGATGAAGTTCCACGCCGTCAGCGCGATCTTCGAGTCCATGTCCGGGTAGGGCGACATCACGACCTTGTAGCGCCGCTTCATCTGCCGGGCGCGCAGCAGATCGCTATCGCTAGCCTCGGGGTCGAGCTCCAGCTCGAGGATGTACTTGTCCAGCCAGTTGCCCTCGACCTGGCGGGCCAGCGATTCGAGCTGCCTTATCAGGAAGTCACACCCATCGGGGTCGGTGGCAGCGGGGGCGGCGGTGGGGCAGTTATAGTGGATGCCCACGCCCCCGTGCTCCAAGTTGTGAACGAGCACCTCGTCTGGGATGAACTCATTGTAGATGCCCCAGGCGATGGGCGCGCCCGAGTCCGAGTAGTGCCAGCCCGACGTGCCGGGCACAGAGTTGTACGGCGGGTGCTCATCGCCGCGCGGCATGTGGAGGTTGCCTCCGCCCTGGTCGGGGACGCTCGTGCCCGCGGTGCCTGCCCCGGTCGAGCCTATGGAGAATTGCAAGGAAGGAGCAAACAGCGCGACTATGAACAGGAAGGCAAGCAGGCCGATGGCGCCGCCGCCGCCCCAGCGGACAACCCGCCTGCGCCGATTCCTGCGCTCTCTCCTGGCCGCCCTTGCCTGTGTCGGACTTAGCCTGTCGCTGCGTCTATTCGCACTTGTCGCCATATCACCTCGCCGATGTACCGTATTCCCCTATTGTGCTAAGCGATGGGCCTGCCCGTCAATCGCTGGTGCGCCTCGATGTACCGCTCGCGCGTCCTGGCGACCACGTCGTCGGGCAACTCCGGGGCCGGGGGCTCGTGGTCCCAGCCCTGCGCGTCGAGCCAGTCCCTGACGAACTGCTTGTCGAAGTTGGGCTGGGACTTCCCTGGGCCGTACCCCGACATATCCCAAAAGCGGCTCGAGTCCGGGGTCAGCAGCTCGTCGATCAGGGTGAGCTCCCCGTCTATGAAACCGAACTCCATCTTCGTGTCGGCTATAAGTATACCCTTCTCCATGGCAAAGTCGTGCGCGGAGTTGTAGACCGCGGTCGTTAGGTCGCGCAGCCGGTCAGCCGTGTCGTCGCCGACCATCTCAACGACCTGGGGAAAGCTGAGGTTCTCGTCGTGGCCCACCTCCGCCTTCGTCGTGGGGGTAAACAGCGGCTCCGGGAACTCGTCTCCCTCCCTCAGGCCGGAAGGCATCGGCTGCCCCGACACGGTGCCTCTTTTCCTGTACTCGAACCAGGCAGAGCCGGTGATGTACCCCCTCACCACGCACTCGACGTCGATCCGTTCCGCTCGCCTGACGACCATCGCCTGGCGCGCCAGCTCGGCTGGCACGCCGAGGTCCGGCCGGTCGGTGGCCATGGCCACGAAGTGGTTCGGCACGATGTCCTTCGTGCGGTCGAACCAGAATGCCGATATCTGGCACAACACTGCGCCCTTGTCAGGTACGGCCGTCGGCAGCACGACGTCGAAGGCGGATATCCGGTCCGTCGCCACCATGAGAAAGTGCCGGTCGTCCAGCGCATGCGTGTCCCTGACCTTGCCCCGGTATACCAGGTTGGGCAGAGGGGACTCCTTTATCGCCACCATATAGTCAAACCTCCGCGTCTATCGCTCTCGTAAGATCTCGATTGCTACTCTAGCACGACGGGAGTCTCGTATCTCGCCCTCACCGTCGCGTACATGGTCATGGCGAGCACCCCAGTCATGATGGCGGCGGACGCCAGGCAGTACGCGCAGTAGGCCTGGATGCGGAAGGCCTGCGTGTAGACGAAGTATCCGGAAAGTCCCTCTCCAACCAGCGCCATCCCCAACAGCGCGTACGAGAGGCTGCTGGGTGGGCTGTCCAGTCCCAGGTACGCAAGCGTACCAAGCAGCATCGCGCCGTATCCAGCGACGCCTATGAAGGCAACCGGCGCACCCAGCAGCACGGCGTACGCGCTGCTCGTCACGTCGCCACATCCGCCCGACACGCCGCACGCAGGGGCGCCGCCCGTCACGTGCTGGACGCTCAGGTACGTCGCCAGCGCCATGCCGGCGAGGCTGAGGGCTGCGGCGGCCCACCGGGATGCGGTAGCTGCCGTCATTCAGGCGCCGCAATCTCAGCTTCGATCAGCCGGGCCAGCTCCGCATAGTCTTTCGGTTGCACCCTGCGCCCGTTCAGGAACAGCGCCGGGGTGCCT
The DNA here is from genome assembly GCA_965262055.1 of Dehalococcoidia bacterium. Lineage (GTDB taxonomy): Bacteria > Chloroflexota > Dehalococcoidia > Lucifugimonadales. The sequence goes on along the minus strand of CBDHEI010000002.1, from coordinate 1,945,839 downwards.
CTCACGCCGCGTCGCTCCCCATCCGCCACGTCGGCTGCGACCTTGGCCCGGTACTTGCCGTCGTCAAGACACGCGTCGAATGAGGCACGGTCCAGCCCGAGCGTGCTTGCGAACCCCTTCAACTTGCCGTCTGAGAAGTGACCCTCGTTCACACCTTCCCAGTTCTCGAAGACGGTGTCATGGTACTCCCAGAACTTGCCCTGATCGGCGGCGCATTCCGTGGCCTCCGCCGCCCTGAAGGACTCCTCGCCTATGAATGGGTAGTGGCGAAAGCGGAACTGTATCCGTCCTGTGCTGACGAACTCCTCTTTCACCTGCCTGCCCATCCCGAGAGCGAAGTCAACGCAGTGGGAACACTGGAAGTCGCCGAACTCCTCCAGCGTAACGAGAGCAGTCTTCGGCCCCGGGGTATTCGTGCCAGTGGCCACCGCTCCCGTGACCGCGCCGTCGTCCACGCCGGGACCCGCCTCTGTGGGGGCCTCGGAGCCGCGGCCAAGAGCCGCGACGGCGATGACCACGACAGCGGCAGCCACGATCAGGACGCCCCCGCCCAACAGGTATAGGACTCTCGACGATAGGCCGCCCTTGCCACCGGCTCGTCTGCCCTCCCGTCGATTGCTCAAGCCATACTCCTCATGGGCTGTGTGGTAACAGTGACGAGCCCCGCCCGCTCGAAAGTCTCGTCCACGTGGCGGACGTAGTACCCATAGTCGAACAGCGGGTCAAGGGCCTCGTGGGGCAGCCGATCAGCGACTTCTGGCGAGGAGCGCACGAGCTCCCGGAAGTCTTCCCCGCTATCCCATGTCCGCATAGCCCGGTCATGCACAATGGCGTACGCCTCCTCGCGCGCCATCCCGGCCTCGATTAGGGCAAGCAGCACACGTTGCGAGAATACGACCCCGCGGGTAGACTCGATGTTCCGCATCATACGGTCCGGGTAGACCTTCATCCCGGAGATAACGCCTGCGAACAGGTCCAGGATGTAGTCAAGGGCGAGGCAGGCGTCCGGCAGGATGATCCGCTCGGCGGACGAGTGGCTGATGTCGCGCTCGCCCCACAGCGCTACGTTCTCCAGCGCAGTCACCGCGTAGCCGCGAATGAGCCGCGCGAGGCCGCACACCCGCTCGGACAACTCCGGGTTGCGCTTGTGGGGCATCGACGAGGAGCCGGCTTGGCCCTTCGGGAACGGCTCCTCGACTTCGCGGGCCTCGGTGCGCTGGAGGCCGCGTATCTCCGTAGCGAATTTCTCGAGCGACGCGGCTGAGAGCGCCAGCGTCGTCACCACCTGGGCATGGCGGTCGCGCTGCAGCACCTGGTTCGACACCGGGGCGGGCCGAAGCCCGAGGCGCTCGCAAACCTTCGTCTCCACCGACGGCGGTACTGTGGCGTGCGTGCCGACAGGCCCCGATATCTTGCCGTAGGCTATGACCTCCCGCGCCTGCACCAGCCGCTCCCGGTTACGGCGCGTCTCATCCCACCACAGCGCCAGCTTAAGGCCGAACGTGATGGGCTCGGCGTGCACCCCGTGAGTCCGCCCCATCATCAACGTGTCCTTGTGCTCTACCGCCCTGTCACGAAGCACCTCCAGCAGCCCGTCCGTATCGGCGATCAGCAGGTCCAGGGCCGCCATGAGCTGGAGGCTAGTAGCCGTGTCCCACACGTCGCTGGTGGTCAGTCCCAGGTGGAGCCACCGGCCCTCCGGCCCGGTGTGCCCGGTAATAGAGCTCAGGAACGCGGTCATCTCATGCCGCGTCTCCTTCAGTATCTCCTGGAGCCGGTCCATGTCGTAGGACGCGCCGCGCAGCTTCTCCATGTCGCCGCTGGGCACCACGCCTTCGTCCGCCCACGCCTCGCACACAGCCAGTTCTACGGCCAGCCAACCGTCATACTTGCTCTCTTCAGACCAGACCCGCTTCATGGCGGGCCTGGAGTAGCGCTCGATCATGAAGGCCCTGCCTACCTCGTCTTCAATCCTTCACGGTAGTCGTCGTACGCCTGTCGTATCGCGTCGTGCTTGTTGCCCAGTATCTGGGCCGCAAGGAACGCAGCGTTGCGGGCGCCCCAAGAGCCAATGGCGACGCACGCCACCGGGATGCCGGGCGGCATCTGCGCTATTGCGTGGAGCGAGTCCACGCCCTTGAGGTCGCTGGTGGGCAGCGGAATGCCTATGACTGGCAACGTAGTCCACGAGGCCATCACGCCCGGCAGACCTGCCGACCCGCCCGCGGCGGCTATCAGCACCTCGACTCCGCGCTCCCGGGCCGACTGCGCGTACTCGCGCACCTTGTCGGGCGTACGGTGCGCCGAAGCCACGACCACCTCGTGATCGACGCCCATCTGGTCGAGCACCTCGACGGTCTCGTCAACATACGACATGTCCGACTTGCTTCCCATCACTACGCCTACTAGCGGCATCTGTCATGAACCTTTCTGGCGGGTCTCCTGGCCCGCCGCAGCGTGAGACTCGCCACGGAGGGCTAGTCCCACTCCAGTATTACGCCAAGGGCCTCGTCGGGGTTGTTGTAAAGAAGGTGGTACGCATCGGGCGTCTTCTGCCAAGGCATCCGGTGCGTCGTGAGGGGTCCGGTCTTTATCCGGCCCTCCAGGATGGCCTTCGTAGCCTTTTTCAACCGCTCGTCCCGCGACATAGACCTGAAGTAGCCGCCGATGATGAGCCTGTCCGCGGACAGGCTGGTGTCCAGCGACAGCGCCTGCCCCTGGTACAGCGCTATCAGGTGGATAACGCCGTCGCTCTTGACCATGCGCTGGGCCGCCTCGAAGGACTTGACCCCCGCGAAGCCGCCGACGCACTCCACGACAACGTCGGCGCCCTTGCCGTCCGTCAAGTCCATCACCGCCTCCACCGAGTCCGTTTCCGAGACGTTGATCACCTCGTCCGCGCCGCACTCCTTCGAAATCCTGCACCGAAGCTCGGTCGCGTCCACCGTGACGACCCTTCCCGGCTCCCGCACGCGCACAGCCTGGGAGCACAGGTTGCCGACGAGTCCCTGCCCATTGAATACCACGGTGTCCCCCGGCTCGATGGGTGGAATCGCCATCCATGCCACCGCGCCGGACACGAGGGGCAGATAGGCCGCGTCCTCATTGCTCACCTCGGCAGGTATCCCGAAGGTGTCATCCCTCTCCCCCGATGTGCTGCCTATGACGTACTGCGCGTGTGGAGCGCTTATTGCGACCCGCTGGCCCACCTCAAAGCTTTCCACTTCGGCGCCAACCTCCACAATCTCGCCGGCGTCCGAGTAGCCCATCATGCGCGGAGGCACACGCTTCTCCATCACGTATCTCCGGAAGAGCTCGGAACCACGGCTGATCAGGCTGCGCTTCACGTGTGCAAGGATCTCGTCCGGCGCGGGCGAAGGTACGTCCACCTCCACCATCTGGACGTTTCCGAAGCCATCGAGCTTTTCGAGCCGAGACATCTTCGTCATGGTGATATCCCCTCTAGTGCTGAGTGTCCTTCGCAGGCAGGTACCGCCTCGGGAACTTGGCCACCACCGAATACAGGGTGTCGACCATGTTGGCGAGTCGTACTCTAGCTACCTGGGTGCAAAGCTGGTAGGCGGTCAGCCGCTCTATACCGTAGTCCGCTTCGAGCCAGGTCACCAGGTCATAGAACGCAATGCGCGCGGCGTCCTCCATCGGACGCGCGCTCCCTACCGACATGATGAATTCCGGGGACTCGATCCTGGGCGTAGCGACCGGTCTGCCCTTGATCAGGTCGACCGTCAGCTTGCCCCTCGTGGGCACCTCGACCGCCACCCCGCACACCTCGGCGTCTCCCTGCGCCGCGTGGCCGTCGCCCACGTGCAGCAGCGCTCCGGGCACGTTGACCGGCAGCAGGATGGCGTTCCCGGGGCAGACGTCGGCGGCGTCCATGTTGCCGCCGTGGAAGCCGGGCGAGAGCGTGCTTATAGCCTCGACCTCCGGCGCGGTGCCGAGGGTGCCGTACATCGGCTCGTAGGGGATGGCCGGAATGTCCAACTCCTCAGAGAAGGTTATGCCCTCATCGCCTATCGGGTGCAGCATCACCCTGGGCGGCAGCGGCGGGTTCAGTGTACGTGTGAACGTCGTGCCGCACAGCCCGCCGAACTCGGGGATCAGCGCGCTCACCCCGAAGTCCCTTGTGACCTCGATCGATTCGATCCTTACGACGAGAGTGTCGCCCTTCTCCGCACCCTCCACGAAGATCGGCCCAACTACAGGGTTGACGTAGGGCAGCCGAATCAGGCTGGTGATGTCTGCGTCTGCGGAATCGACCTTGTTCCCGAAGGCGTCCGCCGTCTCAACTACGAACGTCTCACCGGGTGTCACGCTGGCGACGGGATCGTTGTATGGGCCGATCACGTAGGCCCAATGACCCGGCTCGTTAGCAACTATCTGCAAAGTCTATAACCCCGGGAGCCCGCCTCCGTACCGGATACTAGGCGGGCTCTTCGCGCCAATTACGGGGCCTGAAAGCGGCGGATGCCTGCTATTCGGGTAGTCCGGCGGGGTTCCACGGGCCGTACCCGTCCGCTCGGAGACAGGCCACCCAGTGCTCCGGATTCACCTCGCGCAACTCTGGCATCTCGGTGTGGCAGTCGTCGATGGCTATCGGGCACCGCGTATTGAAGACGCACCCCTTTGGCGGGTTCATCGGGCTGGGGACCTCACCCGGGATGATCATGTGCTCGCGCTGCGCCTCCACGACGGGGTCTGGGATGGGCACCGCCGAGAGCAGGGCTTTCGTGTAAGGGTGCAGCGGGTTCTCGTAGAGCTCGTTGCGGCCGGCGATCTCGACGATGTGCCCGAGGTACATGACGGCCACGCGGTCGCTGATGTGGCGAACCACCGAGAGGTCGTGGGCGATGAACAGGTATGTCAGGCCGAGGCGCTCCTGTAGCTCCTCGAGCAGGTTGATGACCTGCGCCTGAATAGACACGTCCAAGGCCGAGACCGGCTCGTCGCACACGATGAAGCTGGGGTTCACCGCCAGCGCCCGTGCTATGCCGATGCGCTGCCTCTGTCCGCCGCTGAACTCGTGCGGGTAGCGGTCCGCCATGTAGGGGTTCAGACCCACCACCGTCAGAAGCTCGGAGACCCTGTCCCTGTATTCCGATTTGGTCCCTGTCAGCTTGTGGACCACAAGCGGCTCGCCGATGATGTCGCCGCACGTGAGCCTGGGGTTCAGCGACCCGTAAGGGTCCTGGAAGATGACCTGCATGTTCCTGCGTACGGGCCGCAGGTCCTTGGTGGACATCTTGGTCAGGTCTTTGCCTTCGAAGATGACCTCGCCGGACGTCGGCTTGTACAGTTGCAGGATACACCTTCCAACGGTCGTCTTCCCGCTGCCGCTCTCCCCGACCAAGCCGAGAGTCTCGCCGGCCCTGATGAAGAAGTTGACGTCGTCGACGGCCTTGATATCGGCGATCTTGCGCTGGAAGACGATCCCCGAAGTTACGGGGAAGTACATTCTCAGGCCCTTGACGTCGATGAGTACATCGTCGCCATGTGCCGACTGGCCGTTCGTCCCCTGTTGCTCTTGTGTCTGTGTCACCGTCATCCTCCCTAAGCTGTTGCCCCTGCGAGCTCATGCAACTCGGCGGCCCTGAAGCAAGCCGACTTGTGCGCCGAGTCGCCCACGTCCATCAGAGTCGGAGATTCATTCAAGCACCGGTCTATGGCGAACCGGCAGCGGGGCGCGAACGCGCATGCTTCCGGCAGGTCGATCAGGTCAGGTGGCAGCCCATCGATTGGGTCCAGCTTCCCCCCCGTCGACCCGTCCAGGCGAGGCACCGACTTAAGCAGCCCGAGAGTGTACGGATGTCTGGGGTTGTGATATATCTCCTCCGCCGTGCTCGTCTCAACTATGTTGCCCGCGTACATCACGATTACGCGGTTGGCGTACCGGGCGACAACGCCGAGGTTGTGCGTGATGATGATGAGAGACATGCCCAACTCTACGGCCAGCGACCGCATAAGCTCCAGCACCTGCGCCTGAATCGTGACGTCGAGCGCCGTTGTGGGCTCGTCCGCGATCATCAGGCGCGGGTTGCAGCTGATCGCCATGGCGATCATCACGCGCTGCCGCATACCGCCGCTGAGCTGGTGCGGGTAGTCCTTCAGACGCCGTTCCGGGTCCGGGATGCCCACCATGGCGAGAAGCTCCGCGGCCCTGGTCAGGGCCTGCTGCTTCGTCATGTTCATGTGGAGCTCCAACGTCTCAGTGATCTGCCTCCCGATGCTGAGCACGGGGTTTAGGGAGGTCATGGGCTCCTGGAAGATCATCCCGATGCGGTTCCCACGTACGGACCTCATGCGGGACATGGAGATGTCCAGCAGGTCCTCGCCATCGAAGAGCACCCTCCCGGCAACGATCTTGCCGGGAGGGCTGGCCACCAGACGCATTATCGACAGGGCGTGCACGCTCTTGCCGCACCCGCTCTCCCCAACGATGCCTACGATCTCGCCCTCTTCGAGGCTGTAGCTAATGCCGTCCACGGCCTTGACGACGCCGTCCTGGGTCTCGAAGTGGGTTGTTAGGTTATCTACCTCTAGTAACTTTGCCATCTACTTTCCCCTCGCAGTGCTTTCCCCTCAGGTTCTCAATTTCTCACCGTGAAGAATATCACTATAGGGCGCACAAGTCACCCCTTGCGGCAAGACCGCACGCATTTTCCTATCTGAGGACACGCCCACGATAGTCGGAAGCCGCGCCTTGCAGGGCCTCTATCCCCCCGCCGTGAGTACCTGCCGGAAGCGCTCCGCCAGCATCTCCTCGTCGCCGCCCTGGAGGTTGACGGGGCTGACGGTAATCACGCCCCTGTGGTCAGGCTCGAAGACCCGTACCGACGGGTCGCCCTCAGCGAGGCGGTCGACGATCTCCTTTGGACCGGAGCCGAACCAAGCGCTGCCCAGACTCACCCGCACGCCTGGGCTCGTGCGCTGGTACTCGTCCGAGTCGGGCTCCGCTTCGTCCAGTTCCGCATGCACGCCCGAAATACCCGACAGGGCCGAAGCTATATGCGCGCACTTGGCCCGCCACCCCGCCATTTCGGCGTCGTGGTCGGCATCCACGAACATCTCCAGGGCCGTCACCAGCCCGGCGATCTCCTCTTTACACACCTTGGCCGCCCGACCGATGCTGTCGCTGTTCGGCGCCGAGTTCATGTAGGCGGCCTCCATCAGGGCGGCGCGTCCGCACAGGATGCCGGTCGACTGCGGGCCTAAGACCCCCTTGCCTCCGCTGAAGCTGACCATGTCAGCGCCCATGGAGATGAAACGCGTCAGGTTCTCTACCGGTGGCAGCATGGCCGCGGCGTCAATAATGACAGGGACGTCGTAGGAGTGGGCTATCTCTATGACCTTGGAGTACGGCAGAGCGCCGGCCTTGCTGCCCGCCACGATTATCGCCACCGCGGCGGTACTGTCGCCTATCGCTTCGTGGAGCTCCCATTCCTGTACCGGCCCGTTGACCCCGATCTCCACGAGCTGCGCGCCGGCTGCGACGAAGCTGCGGTCGTACACAACCCTGTGTTGCCTCTGGATGACGATCTCGTTCTTCATCCCGGTAGTATCTGGGAGCCGGCGCACGCGTGCCGGGTCGGTTCCAGTCATGCACGCCGCAGCCTCCAGGACCATCCCCGCAGCCGATCCTGCGGTCACGAGGCCCACCTCAGCTCCGGTCACCCTGGCGATGACCTCCCCAGCCTTCTGGTTGAGCTCGTTCAGGTCGACGAACCACCTAGACGCCTCATCCATCGCCTGCAACACGGCGGGCGGCATGATGCTGCCCCCCAACACGGTGCGCCAAGACGCCCCGTTGATCAGCCTTCGCACCCCGATCTTCTCGTAGAACCGGTTGCTAGAGTTGTAAGTCACATGTCCCTCCCTCGAAGGTAGTGGGGTCCGCCCTGCAGCTGATCGGCGGTCACGGCACCGCCTGTCCGGCGAGCACGCCGGTGCATTGCTCGTGGTCGACTGCCACCTGCCCGTTCACCAGCACGTGCGGTATCCCGACGGGGAATTGTCGTGGGTCATCGTAGGTGGCCGTGTCGATGATGCGGGCGGGGTCGAACACAACCAGGTCGGCGAAGTACCCATTCGCAACCAGCCCGCGGTCCTTCAGGCCGAAGCGCCGCGCCGCGTTGTCCGTCATCCGCTGCACCATCTGCTCCAAGCTCATGACCGGGAACCGGCGCCGCAGCCGCCCCAAGAAGCGGGGGAATGTGCCGTACGCCCTCGGATGGGGCAGGCGGCCAACCGGCACAGAGTCCGAGCCCACCATGTAGTCCGGCCTGGACAGCAGCTCTACCGAGTCCCGGCTTATCTGCTCCCAGACGCGAACGTTGTCCGGAGGTGTCCCCCAGAAGCCCAGCTGCAGGTCCTCCTCTACGAGCAGGTCCAGCAGCGTATCTCCCATAGACAGCCCCCTCTGACGCGCGATATCCGCCAGCGGCATGCCCTCCAGCTCGCTGTTGCGTGGAGCATAGGAGATCACCGTGTCGCCGATCGGCCTGCGCCGGCTGTCCTCCAAGGCCTGGACCAGCTTGCCTCGTTCCTCCGGGTCGGTGAGCCTCGCGAGCATGGCGTCCGGGCCGCCATCGTTGGCGTAGCTGGGCAGGTTGCTCAGGGCCAGTGAGCTGCCGGATGCATAGGGGTACAACTCAAGCGTGCAATCTACTCCCTCGGCCTTGGCAGCGTCTATCTCGGCCACTAGCTCGCCCACCTTGCCTGCATTGTCAATACCGGTGCGGGTGTGCGAGAAGTGCACCTTCACCCCGGAACGCCGCCCGATCTCCAGCGCCTCGGGCACGCCTCCTCCTCCGAAGGCGCGCTCCGTGTTCACGTTGCGGAGGTGGGTCACGTACACGCCGTCCATATCGTTGGCGGCGCGGCACAGCTCAATCATCTCCGTGGTGTCGCTCCACGAGTTCGGGTGGTACGACATGCCGGTGGCGAAGCCAACTGCGCCCTGCTCGATCCCGTCCCTGATCAGCTCCTTGGCCCGCTCCAGGTCGCTACCAACCAGCGGAACGTCCCGGAACCCCACGGTCTCCAGGCGCACGGCTCCATGAGCAACCAGGTAGGCGGTGTTCACACCGCACTTCTTGTGGTAGTTGGACCGGAAGGCGGTCACGCTGCTCATGTCTAGGTCTTCGGGCGGGTCCCCGAGGATGCCCCCAAGGTAGCGCCGGTAGACCCTGTAGTTCTCCGGCGACAGCGGTGCATACGACAGCCCGTCCTGACCGAGGATCTCCGTCGTGATCCCCTGCCGCAGCCCCGCCGCATGTTGGCGGTCCACCAGCAGCATCCCGTCCGAGTGGGCGTGCGTATCGATGAACCCCGGGGAGACGGCGTGCCCGGTCGCGTCTATGACCCGGCGCGCCTGGGCGGCGGACAGGTCCCCCAACGCCTCGACCCTCTCGCCGGTTACGCCGACGTCCGCACGGTATCCGGGCTTCCCGGTACCGTCTACAACCGTCCCGCCGACTATCAGCACGTCAAACATGTCAGCTCCCCGAAGTGGCCCGCTTACGGGCTGCCCTACTTTGTGGGCGAAACCAGTATCCTGAAGAAGTCCTTCTCGCCGGCCGTCATCCTGGCGTACCCGACGTCTATCACCTCTTCCAGGCCGATCACGTCAGAGATGAGAGGCTCGGTTACGATCGAGCCTGACGAGATGTGGCGGACCACGTCCTCTACGTCGCTCTGGAGGTAGGCGAGGGTGCCGACGACCTCGACCTCCTTGGCGACGACGCGCACGAAGTCGAACTCCGGCTTCGACGTGTGAATCGCCACCAGTACCACCCTGCCCCCGTTTCTGACCCACTCGACCGACTGTTGCGTAGTTTCGGGTCCGCCGGCGGCATCGATCACCACGTCCGGCCCCATTCCTCCCGTGAGGCGGCGCAGCGCCTCGCCCGGGTCCTCTTCGTCCACGTTGACAACCCCATCGGCGCCCAGATCGACGGCCAGATCCAGGCTCATTGGCCGCCTGTCAACCGCGAAGACCCTGGCCCCCATGGTCCTGGCGGCCTGCATTGCCAGTAGACCGACGGGACCCACACCCACGACCGCGACCGCTTCCCCCGGCCCGACACGGCCGCGCATGACCGCGTGATGGCCTACCGCGGCAGGCTCAACGAGACCCGCCTCACGGCTCGATACGCTCGCCGGCAGCGCGATCACGTGCGACGCCGGCCACACGATGTATTCGGCCAATCCCCCGTCCGCGCCGAAGCCGACCGCCGTCATCAAGGGGCACTGGCCAGTCTCGCCTCGAAGGCACCAGCAGCACGAGCCGCAGGTCAGCACGCCGTTGATAACCGCCCGGTCTCCCGGCCGGACGTTCCTCACACCCTCTCCGGCCTCGACCACCGTGCCGGTCAGCTCGTGGCCGATGGTTATGGGTATCTTCCTTCCGGTTAGCGGGTTCGGCTCGTCGTGGGATATGAACGCGGGGCCGTAGATGTATTCCTCAATGTCCGTGGCGCATATGCCGCAGTAGTCGATGCGGAGCTTCGCCTCGCCGGGCCCCGGCTGCGGCTCCTCCACGTCCCTGAGCCGCACGTCCCGATTGCCGTGGTACACCATAGCCTTCATAGGAAACCCTCCGGCTGCGCACGGGCCTACTTTCGCCGTGCCGTAGCTTCTATCAGGGTTGCCGTCGTGTCAAGGGCGCGCCACCGATCCCCGACCGCCTCATCCATGCCTACGCGCCCCTGTATACAAGCGTGTCCGGCTTGAAGGCCACCCACGAGAACCAGAGGTGGTCGCCGTGCACCACGGGGCGGAGCTGTTCACCCGCCAGAGATCCTTCAATGGCCCTGCCAAGCACAGTCCAGACGGAGCCAGTCTCCTCATCCACGATCCTCCCGTTCTCGACGCGAAAGGTCAGCGTCCTCCCATCCGCCGACGGCTCGAACACGCCCGTCCCGCCGACGTCCCTCGACTCGCTGATGGACCGTCCGTCCAGGGCGGATGTCGTGCCTGAGGTGTGAAAGACGGCCAAGGCCCGCCCGTTCAGCTCGTAGTTGACCGCCCCCTCCACGGCCAGGACCGAGTAGGGAAAAGCCACGTCCGCGTCGTCGATGGTCACCGTTACGACCCGCTCCTTCGGCGGCAGCCGGTCGTCAAGGATCCCGTCGTACAGGAACGGGTGCGAGTCGGCCTTATCGTACCCGGTATAGGGGTTGCTGCCGTAGTCGCGGGGGTAGCCCGTTGCGCGAGAGAGCACCAAGCCTTCGGGGTTGGCCTGCTTGAAGTCGCCGTAGGACACCAGAGACGCGGGCAGAAATGTGAGTACCTTTCCGGCCAGCTCACCCACGATAGCCTCGCCGGTTAGCTGCTGCCACCACGACTCGGTCTGCCGGTCCCACATGATCAGGTCGCTGTTGCGCAGATTCCCCGACGTGCCGAAATCGTAGACCACTCCGTCCAGCCTGCGGTCGAAGGCCACAGCAGAGTTGCAGAGGGGGCAGTAGGTCACCGACACGGGGAGACCGCCGACCTCGTCGTTCACTATCTCGTGCCAAGTGAGTATCTGCAAGGGATAGGCTTTGGCCTCCCCGTTCGCCTCGAAGACGACTACCGGCTCCTGGTCCTCCACGTAGTCGTCCGCCTCGTCCTGTGTAACGAAACTCGGGTTGTCCAGAGGGGGGATGCCGTCCCTTGGTACCCCGCCCGACATGATCTCGGAATATGGCACCGTGTGCCTGCTGAAGTCGGTACGCCACCCGGCCGTCCGGAACCGCGCCGACGCCAGAGCCGCCTCGTAGTCGGGGTCCGGCTCCACCACGCTGCCCTCATCGCGTCCGCTATCCGAATCGTCGTCCTGACCGGGGTCCACGTCGCTGCTAGCCGATTCACTGCCATTCTCTTCGTCCCGGTCATCGTCCGCGTCCGAGGTGCCCGCTGCCGACTCTACTTGAGCGCCTCCGATCTCGTCCGTCGTTGCCGCACGGGAGCAAGCCGTGCCAACCAACGCCAGCACCACCAAGACGGATACGACGAACAGTACCTTCCACACTCCGGTCATCGCCCACCTCCAGCAAGTTCCTTCACATCATTGGATGAACCATCCAGGCCAAAGGGTCTCGTCGGTGAGGTGTGCTAATGTATACACGTGGGTTGACCGCGCAGCGAAGCCCTTTGGCGTGGCATCACGCGCAAGGCTTACATCACCTTGGATGGGCAAGCGCACAAGCGGGCATTTAACCTCAAGTCGCGCCCGCAAACCATAATATCCGGTAATCGGGAGGCATAGCACTGGCGTCTCTGCTCAAGGCCGAACGCCTCACGAAGCACTACGGTTCCGTGATCGCGCTGGACGGCGTCGACTTCGATGTCTGCGAGGGCGTGACGGGGCTGCTGGGGCCGAACGGCGCGGGGAAGAGCACGGCCATCAAGCTGTTCCTAGGCCTGATCGAGCCTACCTCGGGCTCGGCGGATGTGATGGGGGAGCGGCCATACGAATCGGTCGAGAGCCGTGCGCGTCTCGGTTACATGCCGGAGCACGACTGCCTCCCGCCCTCCATCACAGCTACCGAACTGCTGGCCCACATGGCGCAGGTGAGCGGACTACCCCCGGCCCACGCCCGGACGCGCGCAGCGGACACACTACGGCACGTGGGGCTCGACGAGGAGCGCTACCGGTCGATCGGCGAGTACTCCACCGGAATGAAGCAGCGAGTCAAGCTCGCCCAGGCTTTAGTGCACGACCCCGTCATGGTCCTGCTCGACGAGCCCACTGCCGGGCTGGACCCCGCTGGACGCGAGGAGATGCTCGCGCTCATACGACGCATCGGCGGCGACTTTGGCATCAGCATCATGCTCTCGTCTCACCTGATGGGCGACGTCGAGAGCACTTGCGACAGGATCGTAGTGCTGGAGGGCGGCAGGGTCGTCGAGGATGGCACCGTATCGCAGCTCACCCAGGAGACCGAGAACCTGTACATCGAGGTAGACGACCGTCGGGACGATCTGCTCGCGCTTCTCCGAGGGCGCGGGCTTGAAGCCGGCCTGGACGGGATATCAATCATGATAGACGACGTCACCGGCGATAGCTACGACACTGTCCGCGACGCTGTAGTCGAGTCGGGCGCGAGACTCAGACGGATGGCCCCCCAGCGGCACCGGCTGACCGAGATATTCAGGAGATAGCCGTGGCGGCGCAGCCAAGGGGCGAAGTCTACGACATAGGCTACCGGCGCTACGAGGGCCCGCGCGAGGGCCGAAACCGTGCCCGGTTCGCCCTGTGGACCAACGGAGTTCGCACGGCGCTCGGACTGGGCCGCGGCACCCGGGCCAAGGTCCTGCCAATACTACTGTTCGCCGCGACCATGGTGCCGGCGGCGGTCTTCGTGCTCATAGCGACCTTCGCCGAGGACTTCGGCGTGTCCGACGTAGTGAATGTCCCAGGCCACGCCGACTACTACGACATCGTCTCTATCCTCGTTCTGCTCTTCTCCGCCATCATCGCTCCCGAGCTCCTGTGCGCGGACCGCCGCAGCCAGGTACTCCAGCTCTACCTCGTTAGACCGCTGACCCCGACTGACTACGTAGCGGGGCGCTGGCTTGCCTTCTTCACGATCGTGCTGGCGCTGGTCTATTCGGGCCAGATAGTGATGTTCGTCGGTTTCACGTTCGCCGCCCAGGAGCCGCTCGACTACATCCGCGAGAACTGGCTGGACGTCCCGCGCTTCTTGGCGGCTGGCGCCGTCGTAGCGGTCTTCGTGACGACCATCCCCCTCGCCGTATCCGGCTTCACGGCACGGCGAGCCTACGCCGCGGGGTTCGTCATCGGCCTGTTCATCATATCCTCGGCGGCCGCAAACTCGCTCACGGGTTGCACCGACAGAGAAGTGATCATCGAGAACGGGGATGTCATAGTCGACCGCTGCGAGCCAGTCACGGGCCAGTGGGCCAAATGGATCGGACTGGCCGACTTCGGCTCCGTTCCCGCGCACATCAGCGACATGATCTTCGGCGAAGACCCCGATTCCTCGGACGCGGCTCAGCAGGCGAGCGAGCTGAACGACGCCATCCCCATCGCGTGGTACATCGTGCTGACGGTGGGGCCCGCCGCCCTGCTGCTGCGGCGCTACCGGAAGGCGGCGCAGTAGTGGCGTCCATATCGCTGCGGTCCGTGTCGAAGTGGTATAGCAACGTGGTTGCAGTCAACGACGTCTCGCTGGAGGTGGATCCGGGAATCACGGGCCTGCTCGGCCCGAACGGCGCGGGCAAGACGACGGTGCTGCACATGATGGCCGGCCTCGCCTCCGCTTCGGAGGGCGAGATCGAGGTGATGGGCCAGCCGGCGCGCGACAATCCCGACCTCTACCGCTCCCTGGGCATGATGTCGGAGCACGAGGCGGTCTACCCCTTCTACACCGGGCGGAAGTTCGTCGAGCTTGCGGCCAGGCTCCACTGCCTCGACGACATCGGGGCCGCAGTCGACAGGGCCGTCGAGTACGTCGGCCTGGCGGACGTGCAGGGCCGCTCTCTGGGCACCTACTCCCGGGGGATGCGTCAGCGGATGCGTCTGGCCGCTTCCCTCGTCCACGACCCGGAGGTCCTGCTGCTGGACGAGCCCCTGAACGGTACGGACCCTCGGCAGCGGCTCGAGTTCCACGACCTGATGCGGCGGCTTGCGTCCGAGGGCAGGACAGTCCTCATCTCCTCCCACATCCTGGAGGAGATCGAGACGGTGGCCGACCGCCACCTGCTCATGGTGAGCGGCAAGCTCGCGGCCTCAGGGGACTTCCGTGCCATACGCGAGAAGCTCGATGAGCAGCCTTACAAGGTCCGCATCCACTGCGATGAGCCGCGCTCCATGGCATCGGCCCTCATGCGCCTGGAGGCGGTCGAGTCGGTCTCCATGGACGACGGCGCCGTACTCGTCCTCAGCCGAAACGTTGCCGCGCTACAGAGGGCCGTGCCGGTGACTGCCAGGGATCTGGGGCTTAGGCTCCTTCGGGTTGAGCCGATGGACGAGTCGCTGGAGAGCGTCTTCAGCTACGTGGTGGAGGGGTAGAGTTGGTCCCTGTCTTCGAGCTGTCGCTGCGCCAGCTCACCGGGAAGTGGCGTCTCGCCATCATCCTTCTGGTGGCCGCCGTCCCCGTAGCGGTGGTCTTGGCGTTCCGTGCCGCCGCCGGCGCGGAGGACAGGTCTGCGAACGAGCTCGCCGACGCGGTCAGGCTATTCCTCGACGGCATGATAATCGCCGCCGTGCTGCCCATCGTTACGATGACCTTCGCAACCGCCAGCTTCGGGAATGAGGTCGAGGACCGCACCTTGGGATACCTAGTGCTGAACCCCGTATCGCGCTGGTCCATAGCCCTGGGCAAGATGCTCGCAACGGTGACGGTAGCCGGGCCGGTGCTGGTGGTCAGCGGGGTGGCAGTGGCGCTGCTAGGACTGGACGGCGATGTCCGGACGGCGGGGGCCGTCGGCGTCGGACTGCTGGCGGGCGTCGTCACCTATTCGGCCATCTTCGCATGGGCCGGGCTTGTGACCGGCCACGCGCTCGGCTTCGCGCTGGTCTACGTCTTCCTCTGGGAGGGTCTGATTGCCTCGCTCCTGGGAGGCGTCAGGTACCTGAGTGTACGCGCGTACACCATGACCCTCATGGAAGGCATAGGCGGCTCGCGGCTGGACGCGTTCGCCGAGTTTTCGATAGAGCTGCCCGCCGCTATCGTAGGAGTGGTCGGGGTGTCGGCGGTCTTCTTCTGGCTGACCGTGCGGCGCCTTCGCCGCATGGACGTGCCCTAAGCGGCTGAGTTTGGAGCTTGCAAGCCTTCCAGCCTAGTCTTCAGACAGCCGAAGAAGCGGTCCATCAGTGCCTTCGACGCGCCGCCGATAAGGCGCTGCCCCACCCTGGCCAACACGCCCGTGACCTGTGCGTCACCCTCCACCATGAGCTCGGTACCGCCGCTGCTCTCAGCTAACCTCAGCAGGCCCTCTCCCCTTACCGAGCCGCCCCGGCCCTGCGCCGCGACGGTCATCCTGAACGACGAGGGCTCGTCGATATCGCTCAGAGACACCTCGCCTGAATACGTTCCCCGCACGGCTCCGATCCCCACCTTCATCACGACGCTGTAGCTGTTCTCGCCGATCTCCTCGAAGGACTCGCAACCCGGAATGCACGCCGCCAGCGTCTCCGGCGAAAGCAGTCCCTGCCAGACGCTTGCTCGCGGGCTGTCGAGATAGTAGCTGCCTGTTACCTTCATCTCATTCCCCCTCGCGCGGGCCGGGCTCCGTGGCGCCGTGAGTCTAACTCTACCATCCCTATCCGCACCCCGGTAGCCCGGCCAAGGCAAGCTGGCGGGGAGCCGCTTCTCCGCGTCCTGCAATGGCCAAGACGGCTTGGGGCGCCGCGCCAATTGACAACAGATACGAGGGCCCGAATAATGGGAGGGTTGCAGATAGAATCTCAGCTTGTCGGAGACGCCCTTAAATGACCACGCAGCACACGGGCCTGGAAAAAGAGTTCCAGTACGTCACCAAGCCCTTCGAGATCAAGCACATACGGAGCCTGTTCGAGGGCACCGACCCGCTCATGCACGAGATCGCCTACAGCCTGATCACAGGGGACCAAGTCGAGGTGGACCGACTGACCAGGGAGGCGCTCGACCGCGGGTACGAGGCGAACGCCATCCTGGACGACGGCCTGATAGCAGGCATGGCAGTGGTCGGGATAAAGTTCCGGGACAACATCATCTTCGTCCCGGAGGTGCTGATAGCGGCCAGGGCGATGAAGGCGGGGATGGCCTACATTGAACCCATCCTGTCGGAGTCCGGGATCGAGCCCGTGGGCACCGTCATTATGGGCACCGTCAAGGGCGACCTTCACGACATAGGCAAGAACCTCTGCATCATGATGCTGAGGGGCTCGGGTTTTGTGGTCCACGACTTGGGGGTGGACACCAAGTCTGAGGAGTTCATAGACGCGGTCGTGGAGCACGGGGCCCAGGTGGTCGGGATGTCGGCGCTGCTGACGACGACCATGCCCAACATGGGCCGGGCCATAGAGGCCTTCGAGGCCGAGGGACTGCGGGAGGACGTCAGGATCATGGTCGGCGGCGCGCCCGTAACTCAGGAGTTCGCCGAGGACATGGGCGCGGACGGCTACGGGAAGGACGCTATAGCGTGCGTCGACATGGCCAAGTCTCTCATCGGAGCCCGGGACGGCTCAGCGTAAGAGGCCGGGCAGAAGCCAGGGAGAACTTCGGGTTGAATCAGAAGGACAATCCGGCGCGTTACCAGGCAAGCTTGGACCGCCTGTACAACATCTTCAAGGAGATGTCCGACACCGTCAACGAGGTATCCCGTTGGCGGTGCCCCTACAAGAGCGTGCAGGACCGCTGCACGGCCAGCTTCGGATGCCGCAACCAGCTTAGGGACGGCTCGGAGGGGCTGCCGGCCTGCGTGGGCAGCGACAAGCTGGACTACCGGAGCGCCTGGGAGGTCTGACTCCCCTAAGCGAGACCCCAGGAGCGCCTGAGGTCCAGGGCGGTGATAGAATAGCCGCATGGCGCCGCTCCATCATGCCGGCCGCGAGCTCGAACTGGTGGCGGGCAGGACCATATTCGACTACGCGGACAGCCTGAGCGTCCGCGTCCCGACTTCGTGCGGCCGCAGCGGCGAGTGCCACGAGTGCATCGTCGAGGTGCGCTCCGGCATGGAGGGGCTGACCCCGCCCACCGAGAGCGAGCTATTCCTGCGAGGGAGCTACAGGCTCGCCTGCCAGGCTGTTGTCACGAACGTAGACGCGGAGATAGAGTTTGCGGTGCTGCGGCGCCAGCCCAGGATACTGACCAGCGCCGTGCGCCGCCAAGTCGATCCCGCCCCCCTGACGGTACGGAGCGGGGACGGCGTCTACTTCCGAGGCGAGCGCCTGGAAACCTACAGGGGCGGCATCTACGGGCTGGCGGTGGACGTCGGTACAACGACCGTGGCGATGAACATGGTCGACCTGGAGCGGGGTACGGTCGTCCACACGGCATCCTTCGAGAACCCGCAGCGGTTCGGGGGCAGCGACGTCATGCACCGCATCTCCTACGACGGAGGAGAGCACGCCGGCGAGCTGCGGCGGGTCATGATGTCGGCCATCAACTTCGAGGTGGGGGAGGTGTGCCGCCAGGCGGGCGTGCACCGCCGCCGCATCTACGAGGCCGTGATCGTCGGCAACTCTACGATGCGCGACATCGTCTTCGGCGTGGACGTCCAGTCGATAGGAGAGAGGCCTTACAAGTCTATGACGGAGACCGAGATGGAGGCCGGAGAGAGGCCTACCACGGCCCTGGCAGGCAGGGCGAGGGACATGGGGCTTCGCATCTTCCCGAATGCGAACGTCTACAGCCCGCCACTGGTAGGCTGTCACGTCGGTTCGGACGTTACGGCAGACCTCATGGCGGTCGGCATGGACGAGCAGGACGATGTAGCGATGCTGGTCGACGTTGGCACTAACACGGAGGTCGTGGTCGGCAACCGGCTGGGCATGATGGCGGCGTCGTGCCCGGCGGGCCCGGCCTTCGAGGGCGGCGCAATCACGTACGGCATGCCGGGATACGACGGCGCGGTCGAGGCGGTCGTGCTGTCAGAGAACGCGCCTGTCCAGTACGAGACCATAGGCGGCGCCCCGGCTGAAGGTATCTGCGGGTCCGGCCTGGTCGACCTGCTGTCGGAGCTGCGGCGCACCGGGCGGATGAACGAGCTGGGAGTCTTCCAGGACGGCGCCGGGGAGTTCTACTTCGCACCGGACCGGGAGATGTACGTATCGCGGGCAGACCTGAGCGCGCTGGCACAGGCCAAGTCGGCCAACTACTGCGGCCAGTGGATAGTGCTCGAGCGCTACGGCATTACGCCCGATCAGGTGTCGCAGCTCTACCTGGCCGGCGGCTTTGCGAACTACGTGGACGCCGCACACGCCGCCAGTATCGGATTCATCGCCAACGTGCCCGAGGAGAGGGTGGCCAAGGTGGGCAACGCGTCACTCGAAGGCGCGACCATCCTGCTGACTTCCGGTCCGATGAGAGAGGTCGCCGAAAAGCTCGTGCGCCGGATCGAGCACGTGGAGCTGGAGACGGCGCCGGACTTCTTCGACATATTCGTGGAGGGCTGCATGTTCAAGCCGATGCAGATGCCCCAGACTGCCGCGGAGCCCGCGACCATACCGTGAGGACGCTTCGCCTGCTGGGCGCCGGCCTGTTCGTCGCGGCAATACCCGTATTTCTGATCGCCACGAACACCCGCCTCGTCATCAACGCGCCCTTCCTGTATAGCTACGGGTTCGACGCCTACGACATCACGGCGGTCACGGGCATCAGCACGGCCGAGCTTCTGAGCGCCGGCAAGCAGATCAGGGACTACTTCAACAACGACGAAGAGTTCCTCGGCGTTCGCGTGATGCAGGACGGCGTCCGTCGGAGCCTGTACACCGAGCCCGAGATCCTTCACATGAAGGACGTCAAG
Organism: Dehalococcoidia bacterium; assembly: GCA_965262055.1. Lineage (GTDB taxonomy): Bacteria > Chloroflexota > Dehalococcoidia > Lucifugimonadales. The sequence continues at coordinate 1,926,363 of CBDHEI010000002.1, read as the reverse complement.
GGCCTTGTGAGGGGCGTTTACGCGGTGCAGTGGCTGGCGGGGTTGTACCTTGCGGGTTACGCCGCCGTGGGACTGTTCCTAGGCTGGCGGGCCTTCCTGCCGAAGCTCGTGCGGCGCCTGGTCATGGGAGGCGCGGCTACGCTCGGGCTCGTGGCGTTGGTCGGCTTGGCGTCTCTCGTTGGCTTCGACCGGCTCTTCCTGGCCTTCCACCTGGTCAGCTTCAGCAACGACCTGTGGCAGCTGGACCCGAGGCGCCATTACCTCATCGCGATGTTCCCGCAGGGCTTCTTCTTCGACGCAACGATGTGGATAGCGGGCGCTACGATTCTCGAGGCGCTGCTGCTCGCGGCCGCACCGTTCGCCTTACGCCGGTGGAGGTCCTGGAGACGCAGGCACGACGACGAGACGATCGTAGCGCAGACCCGGACGGCCTGACCTTGGATGGCAGAGCGCCCCAAGAGGCGCGCGTACCTGAGACTGCGCATCGGCAACCTAGGTGGGGAGTTATTCGATGAGCGAAGAAGCGCACCGAATCGAGGTCGAGGGAGTATGGAAGGTCTTCGGCGACGGGCCGGAGCGGGTCTTCCTGCCTGAATACGCCGAGATGAGCCGCGCGGATCTACAGGCGGAGCTGGGCGTGGTTGTGGGGCTGCGGAACGTCTCGTTCGCGGTGAACGCCGGGCAGATATTCGTCGTCATGGGGTTGTCCGGCAGCGGCAAGTCGACCCTGGTGCGCTGCCTCATCCGCCTCATAGAGGCCACGAGAGGGCAGATACGCTTTGACGGCGAGGACATCCACGCCTACTCACAGGCAGAGCTGATGCAGTTCCGCCGGAGCAAGGTCGCCATGGTCTTCCAACACTACGCCCTCCTTCCTCACCGGCAGGTGTTGGAAAACGTGGCGTACGGCCTGGAGATCCGGGGGATGGAGAAGGAGGCGCGGCACAGGGCAGCCACGAAGGCCATCGATACAGTGGGACTCAAGGGCTGGGAGGACTACTTTCCGCACGAGATGAGCGGAGGGATGCAGCAGCGGGTCGGACTGGCTAGGGCGCTGGCCGTGGACACCGACGTGATACTAATGGACGAGCCGTTCAGCGGCCTCGATCCTCTCATACGGAGGGAGATGCAGGACGAGCTCGTCTCTCTCCAGTCGGAGCTCCAGAAGACGATAGTGTTCATCACCCACGACCTGAACGAAGCTCTCAAGCTGGGCGACCGGATCGCGATCATGCGGGACGGCGAGATCATCCAGGAGGGTTCGCCGGAGGAGATCGTAACGCTGCCGTCCGACGAATACGTCACCGCGTTCGTACGGGACGTGTCGAGGGCAAAGGTGATCAGGGCCAAGGCGATTATGCGGGAGTCCGACGTGGTGGTGTACGAGTGGCAGGGGCCCCGCGCGGCGCTGCACGTAATGATGGACCACGGCGCCGACGCGGCGTTCCTGGTAGCGCGGGACTTCACGCTGCGTGGGATTCTCACTGAGGAACAGGCCAGAGACCTGGTATCGCAGCGAAGGGAAAGGCTGGAAGGCGTGCAGGTCGCCGAGGCGGTGATAGCAGACCCTGACGACCATATCGAGACGATAATCCCGAAAGCAGCGGGGACCGAGTACCCGATCGCCGTGGTTGGCGATGACGGGAGGCTGCTGGGGGAGATTCCCAGGGGCACCCTGCTCATGGGAATCTCCGACAGCGGCTAGGAGGCCTGACATGGCTCAGATCCAGGACGCGCAGCCCGGCACCGAGGTCTCGACGCAGCGCGCCGCGCTTGGTTCTCTTCCTCCCCGCTACCGCTGGGCAGCGGGGGGGATAGCGATGGCGGTCGTCCTGGCGGCAAGCCTCTTGGTCTGGGGGCCGGAGATGGATTTCCCCACTACGGTGTCGCGCCAGCCTTCCAGCGACGGCACCATAACCCTGGACAGGTCGGTGCGGGACGTCACCGGCAGGGCCATAGACGACGCGGTGAAATGGATAACCAGGGAGGGCGATTGGCTGTTTGACGGGCTGAGTACGGCCGTCACCTACGCCATCATCAACATCGAGAAGACGTTGAAGTGGCTCCCCTGGCCGGCTGTCGTCATCGGCCTCGCGCTGCTGTCCTTTGTGGTGGGTCGATGGAGCCTGCTCGTCTTCACGTCCCTGGCGCTGCTCTTCGTAGGGTTCATGGACCTCTGGGAGAACATGATAGACACGGTGGCGCTGATGGTGGTGGCGGTGGCCGTTTCAATGTCGATCGGCCTTCCGCTGGGCGTTCTGGCCGCGCGCAACCGGATGGCGGACAACCTGATGCGGCCCATCCTGGACGGGATGCAGACCATGCCCAGCTTCGTCTACCTGCTGCCTGGCATCCTCTTCTTTGGCCTGGGGAAGCCGGCCGGCATCTTCGCCACCATCATCTACGCCGTCCCGCCGGTAATCCGCCTGACCAATCTGGGCATCCGCCAGGTGCCCGCCGAGACTGTCGAAGCAGCCCGGGCGTTCGGGGCGTCGCCGATGCAGATACTCACCAAGGTCCAGATCCCCATGGCCCTGCCCACGATCATGGCAGGCCTCAACCAGACCACGATGCTGGCCCTGGCGATGGTGACCATCGCCAGCATGGTGGCCGCCGGCGGCCTGGGTGACAACGTACTGCGGGCACTGCAGAAGAACCAGCCGGGCAACGGGGCAATTGCCGGGCTGGCCATCGTGTTCCTTGCCATCATAATAGACCGCCTCACCCAGTCGGTGGCCCGCAGCCGGCAGGAAGCATTGAGAAGTCCAGGCTAATACGAATACCGTCCTCAGACACCTCGATATGCTCGATAGCATTATCACGACAATCGTGATAACCTGCCGGAATCGCAACGACAGGAGAACTGGTAATGCTATCCAAATACAGGATATTCCTTTTAGCGGCACTTATAGCTACCATCGCCACCGCCCTCGCATGCTCGCAACCCGAGCCTGAGGTCGTCGAGAAGATCGTCGAGGTCGAGAAGATCGTCGAGGTCGAGAAGATCGTTGAGGTGGCGCCTCCCGAGCCGCCCAAAGAGGTCATCATTTTCAGCGATTTGAACTGGAGCAGCGCTCAGGTCCAGGACCGCGTTGCCCAGTACATCGTGGAGAAGGGCTACGGCTATCCTACCGACGTGGTCCTCGGGGCCACGCTGCCGCTGTTCAACGGCCTGCGGAATGGCGACACCCACGTGACCATGGAGATATGGCTGCCCAACCAGGACGAAGCCTGGATGGAAGCACAGGCAGCCGGGGAAGTGATTTCCGTGGGAGAGAGCCTGGGCAACGACTGGCAGTCGTCCTTCGTGATCCCGGCCTACCTGCAGGAGCAGTACCCGGACCTGGACAGCGTTGAGGACCTTAAGGAAGACAAGTACAAGGCCCTGTTCGCTACGGCGGAGACGGGCGGCAATGCGCGGCTGGTGTCCTGCGTAATCGGCTGGGCATGCGAGGAAGTCAACGCCGCCCAGATCGAGGGATACGGGCTGGCGGACCACGTTCACATCGTCAACCCCGGGGATGGAGCGGCGGCCAACGCCGATCTGTACGGCGCCTATGAGAAGCAAGAGCCCTGGCTGGGCTATCAGTGGGGGACCAATGACCCCGCACTGACTCTGGACTTGGTGCGTCTCGAGGAGCCGGCGTACAGCGACGAGTGCTGGTTCACCACGAAGGCCTGCGCGTACGAGGATGCCACGATCCTGATCGCGGTACACCCGGACTTGCCGGTCAGGGCCCCGGATATCGTCGCTATGCTGCGGAAGTGGGACTTCAACATCGACGTCTTCAAGGAGGTGGCCTCCTGGCAGAGCGATAATCCGGACGCCACCGCGAACGACGCCGCTCTCTGGTGGCTGAACGGCAAAGCCGACCTCTGGACCGGCTGGGTCACCAGCGAAGCGGCTACTGCGATCAAGGCCGCTCTCAGCGCCAACGAGATTCCTGACGGCTGGCCGGAGGAGTAGCCTCTCCCCCACCTCGGGAGCGCCGCTGCTCGACGGTCTTCAGCGCTGGCTCAATCTGGATTCCTGCTTCCGCGGGAATGACGATAGGGCTGGCGCTGGAATGGTGGGAATGTCGGTGCCGCGCTAGGCGAGCTCGGGCTCGATGATGCCGTAGTCGCCGTCCCTTCTCTGGTAGACGACGTTGTACTCGTCGGTCTCGACGTTGTAGAAGAGGAAGAACTCGTGGCTCAGCATGTCCATCTGGTCGATGGCGTCGGCTACGGACATGGGGCTCATGCGGAAGCGCTTTGCGCGCACTACCTTGGACTCGTCTTCGCTCTCGGCGTCGTCTTCGACCGGGGACGGGCCGGGCTCCAGGCCCTTGGCTGAGGCGGCGCGGGCTGCCCGCCTCGACTGCTCGGACCTGTAGGCGCGTGTCTTGAAGCGCCTGATCTGCCCGTCGAGGACGTCGGCCACCGAGTCGATGGCGGCGAACAGGTTGACGCCGCGCTCCTGCGCGCGGAGCACGTTGCCCTTAACGGCCAGGGTCATCTGGGCCACCACGCGGTCGTTCTGCGAGCGTGAGGAGGTGTGAGAGACCTCCAGCTTGGCGTCGGTCATCGCGCTGAGGTGACGTTTCAGGCGATCGAACTTCTTGCGGATGTACTCCTCAGTCCGGTCGTCGATGTTTATGTTCTTGGCGTATATCTTTAGCTCCATTTGACGCTCCCCGGCGCGGTGCTGCGGCCCACCCTTAGCGGGCGGTCCACCCCGCGTCTATTGAGTATGCGGAGCCCGTCACAGAGCGGGCGTCATCGGAGGCGAGGAAGAGGGCCAGGCTGGCCACCTCCTCCGGCTCGATGAGCCGCTTGATTGCCGCAGGCTCCATCATGATCTTCTCTACCACTTCGTCCTCAGGTATGCCGTTTGCGGCCGCCTGGCTGGCGATCTGGCCCTCCACCAGCGGCGTGCGCACGAAGCCCGGGCAGATGGCGTTCACGGTGACGCCGTGGGTCCCGGCCTCCAGCGCGACGGTCTTCGTGAGTCCTATGAGGCCGTGCTTGGCGGAAATATAGGCGGACTTGTACGGGCTGGCAACGAGGCCGTGTATCGACGAGATGTTGATTATGCGGCCCCACTGGCGCTCCTTCATGCCCGGGAGCAGCCGCTTCGTGAGCTGGAAGGGCGCGACGAGCATCACCTGGAGGAAGCGCGCCCACGTCCGGTCGTCGTAGTCCTCTACGGCGGCCATCTTCTGGAACCCGGCGTTGTTGACCAGGATGTCCACACCGCCGCAGAGGTCGATGGCGCGCTCGCCCAGCGCGGCAGCCTCGTCCATGCTGGCGAGGTCGGCCTGGAGGAAGTCGCCATCGATCTCCTCGGCGGCCTCGCGCCCGCTGTCGCTCAGGTCGCTGACGATGACACGCACTCCAGAACCGGCCAGCGCGCGGGCGATTGCCCTGCCTATGCCGCTGGCGGCGCCTGTAACGAGTGCGGTCTTGTCTGCAGTCAACTTCTCTCCTTCAAAGCTCTCCGTGGCAACGCTCCGATAATCCAATTATAGCAATAGCCCGGCTGGGTGAGCCGCGGCTGGCAATTTGGGCCCATGGAGGGCGCCGGGGGCCGCGATCCGAGGGCCTTCCACCGAGAAATCGTTTCAAAACGTACCATATCGCCCCGTTTCGTATGTGGGCCTCGGGACAATCGGGGGCGGTCCGAAACGCTTTTGGCGCAGAAGTGGACGCCGAACAGTGGCGTTTGAGCAATTCTGAAACGGGGCTCAGGGCGCTGGCGATTGCGGCGAGGCGGGCTATCGGCGTGTGAGCGGGCCTGTGCATGTGGACATCTTAGCGCGGGCGTTCGTGCGGAATCAAAGGCGACCTTCGACGGTGGACTGACATCAGGGCTTGACAGGAGCGTAACTGCATTGTAGACTTACGCGTAATTCAAACAGGGAAGGTGGCCGTAATGTCCGATGAGGAAGAGCGTTCAGGAGACCGGAGCAGGATGGCTGAGGGTATCGACATAATCATCGACGAAGCGAAGACGGCGACGAAACGGGCCTACAAGAAGTCGGGCGCGGAGGACCTGAGCGGGAGCATCAAGGATACGCTCCGGGGCGCCCTGTCTCCCAGGGACAACGTGGTGATGGTGCGGCTCAACGACGAGAGCCTGGCCAAACTCGACGAGCTGGTGGAGGCCGGGATCGTCAACAGCCGGTCCGAGGCGGCGGCGTTCCTGATCGGCGAGGGGGCCGCAGCGCGGGCCCAGCTATTCGAGCGCATCGCCGAGAAGACGGACATGATCCGGAAGGTCAAGGAAGAGCTGCGCAGCCTCGTCAACGAAGAGCCCGCGGAAACCCCGCGCGCACCAAGCGGCGACAAGGCCGACGCTTAGAGGAACCCTAGCCTCCAACCCAAGCGGCAGCCCAACACCGCAGTCAACTCTCACCGCGAGCGGGCATACGCGCAAGGTTCAGCCTACCACACTGCTGGCGCCCAATACGGACAACAAACAAATGGGCAGGTACACATCCAAAGACGATGAAACGAGGACAGCAAGCGATGCGCTGTCCGCACCTCTTACAGCCCAGGCCCTTGAGAAGACGCAGATATCCAAGTACCACACGAAGGGCGGACATGGCTTCGCAGCGGAAGACGCCAACAATCTAGCTGACACCTTAAGAGGCAAGACGGCTCAGGTAGTCGGCACATCTAATGAATCGAACGGCGCAGATCGCACTGTCAATGGGATACGTCTCCAGTCGAAATATTTTCAGAGCGCATCCGCAACCGTGGAGGCGGCATTCGCTCCCAGTTCCGGGTACTACCGCTATGAAGGGCAAGTCCTAGAAGTTCCTAGGGACCAGTACGAAGAGTGTCTAGGCTTCATGCGCAAGAGAATCGCGCAGGGCAAGGTGCCGGGACGCGAGAATCCCGCAGATGCCGAGAAGATCGTTCAGCGGGGCGCAGTAACCTACAAGCAGGCGAGGAACATCGCACGCGCCGGGAATGTCGATTCCCTGCTCTTCGACGCAAAGACGCAAGCTGTCACCTGCACTTACGTCTGCGCCATTTCGTTCGTGGTGGGCTACGCGCAGAGCCGCTGGCGTGGCGAGAGCACACAAGACGCGACAACGGCAGCCTTAGAGTCCGCGATCAAGGCAGGCGGCACCACGTTCATCACAGGCGTCGTAAGCGCACAGTTGTTGCGCACAAGGGCCGCCGCCATCGGAGTGGTCCAGGCTCGCAGTGGAGTCAAGGCTATATCGGGAACACGCGTCGGACGTGAAACAGTCACCCGCATTGCTACGGGATCTCTGGGGAAGCCGGTCTATGGCGCTGCGGCAGTCAATCACCTTTCGAAACTCCTTCGCAGCAATGTCGTCACAGGCACAATCGCCGTTGCAGTAACAAGTACCCCCGACTTCTACAGGGCCGCTTTCGACCGCTCTATCTCATGGCGGCAACTCACGAAGAACGTCACAGTGAATGCCACTGGGGTTGCGACCGGCACCGTGGGATGGATGGGGGGTGCGGCTGTGGGGGCTGCAATTGGAAGCGCAGTCCCCGGCATGGGCACGGCTGCCGGTGGAGTGGCCGGAGGCATTGTTGGTGCATTGGGCTGCGGTGTCGGAGGCTCTGCAGCAGCCACGGTAGTTGCCAACAGAATAGTTGACGACGACTCGAAGCGTTTGTTAACGATTTTGCAAGACGAGATTCACGCACTAGCGTTCGAGTACATGGTCACGGAAGACGAGGTTGAACACATAGCGTCGGAGGTTAAGAGGACCGCGACGCCAAAGTGGTTGCGCCGCATGTTCAAGGAGACAGGTAAGGCCTCTGTTGATGGCAACCTCCGCAAGTTCGTACGCACAGAGTTCGAGCCAAAGATCGAAGCCATCATCAGAAAGAGACCTAGGATCACTCTTCCCTCAGTGGGACAACTCGAAGAGGAAGCATCGAGCCTTTACGAGACGACGGCCGCCGACGTTAAGCAAGATGACGCTGGCCAGCCCGATACCGCAGACAGCGTTGTGAGGATCCAGATCAGCAGGGACAGCTTGGCCAAGCTCGACGAGCTGGCGGAGGCCGGGATCGTCAACAGCCGGTCAGAGGCGGCGGCCTTCCTGATCGGCGAGGGCGCCGCCGCGCGGTCCCAGCTATTCGAGCGTATCGCCGAGAAGACAGAGATGATCAGGAAGGTAAAGGAAGAACTGGGCAGCCTCGTCGACGAAGAGCCCGCGGAAACCCCACGTGCGCCAAGCGGCGACAAGGACAGCGCCTAGCAGACTAGAGCGCCTCGATTCACAAGACGATGCGACGTCCCTGGACCGGTCCCAGGCGAACGGGACACCAGGTCCGTTTACTCCATCGGCAAGGGGATGATGCCAATGTCAAGGGCGAAACGCCCAGCACACAACGCGGTCAGGGACAGAATCGCACAGGAATACTTCAGACTGCCCCTGCTCAACTGCCGGTTTTGCAAGTATGAGACGCCACTCCCCACCGAAGGTGTCTCACAAGTAGTAACCGAGCACGAGCATGGACAGTTCAGGGCCGATGTCGCGGCCTTGAATCGACAAGGGAAAGTCGTCGCGGTCGTTGAGGTCGTAAATACGAACCCGCCCTCCGAACAGGTCCTTGCAGCACAGTCCGAGTTGGCTGGGGCGTTCTACATCGAGCTGGACGCACTCGATAACGGCTTCACGGGGTACTGTTCGCCATTCTGCTGGACGAACCGGAACGAGGAGAACGTGTCACATTGGAGCGTTCCAACTTGCTCCGCCTGCGAGCGGCCATACCACACGCTGGAATTCACATACGAGCTCTTGGATTGGGAGAACCCCTACTACCCCGTGTGCATAGAGTGCGCAGCCAGAACGTCGGGAGGGCAGTGGAGCTCACCCGGCGGGCTCGCTTTGGGTGATCCTGGAGACAGGATCCCCGGCCCGGACGCCGATGTGCTCGACCTGTTCCTGTCGTTCTCCGACTCGGACTTCTGGGCGATGGTTTGGACCAACAGAACCTTAAGGCCTGGGGAGGCACGATCTCCAGAGACGGCGACTTCGGTTCGCCTAGACCAGGCTCCTGCCGCGTTCAATGCCGACGACTGGAACGAAGGCGAGAGGCTCCTCCAACCCATCGGCGCGCCAGCATGGGACAGACCGTCCGGTCCCGCATTGTTCGCGTGGAACCACGACAACTGCGTGCGGACAGCTCTCGCTTGGCGTCGCTTGAGAGAGTATCGACTCAGTTGCCTCCCGCCTTCGGTCCAAGCCGGAATCAGGTCGCGTCCGCCGCTGGTCGACGTGGTGACCGATATGGCTCAGATATCCCTAACCCACAGGGGCTTCCCGGATGGTAAATTTACGGCCTGCGGCATAGACAGGGAAAACAGCGACGAGCCTATAGAAGCGACAATGACCGGCAATCCCACGTGTGACTCATGTCGATGGAGTCCGTAAGATTGCCGCGCCGATACAGGAAGCGGAACGCGGGACACATGGGAGTAGCGGCACCCCATCAATCCAAAAGATATTGGACCACTAGTTCACAGGGCCACCCGATACCGACGAGCGTCGTGACAGCCTGGATTACTCCCTGGTCATCTCGTAGTTGAACTGCCAGTTGATGCCGAACCTGTCCGTGCAGGCGCCGAAGTAGGCGCCCCAGAACATCTCTTGGAGCGGCATCGTCACCTTGCCTCCCTCCGACATCTTGGCGAATAGCTCGTCGGTCTCCTCCCTGCTCTGCGTGGGGTACGTGAGCGAGAAGTTGTTGCCCACGACCGGCGGGGGGCCGAAGTTGGAGGGCATATCGCTGCCCATGATGACCCCGTCGCCAACCGTCAGGGTTGCGTGCATGATCTTGCCGCGGTCCGAATCAGGAACGCCCATATCCGGCGGGCCGTCACCGAACGTCTGAATTCTCACGTACTCTCCGCCAAAGACGGAGCGGTAGAAGTCGAGGGCTTCGCGGCAGTTGCCGCCGAAGCTGAGGTAAGTGAGTACGGGCATGGGGCATCCTCCGTGGTCTGAGTCCGGGCGACACCATACGAGGCAGGCCCCTCAACGTCAAGCCGTAGTGACTAGCAAGCCTAGACTAGCCGGGCCAGGGCGTCCAGAAAGTCTTGGAGGTCCTGCGGGAGCTCGCAGTGGAGCTCCAGGCGCTCGTTGGTGGTGGGCTGGCTGAAGCCGAGCATGTGGGCGTGCAGGAAGTGGCGGTCCAGGCGCTCTTCGGCGCTGCCGTACGTCGAGTCGCCCGCTACAGGGTGTCCAATCGCCGCCAGGTGCACGCGTATCTGGTGGGTCCTTCCGGTTGTCGGGCGCACATCGAGAAGCGAATAGCCGTCGTACCGGGCGGTCACGCGGTAGCGCGTCACGGCCTCCCGACCGGAGCTCACCAGCGCCATGCGCTGCCGGTTTCCGGGGTCGCGCCCGATCCGCGCCTCGACCACAGCCTCGGCGGGACTAACGTTGCCGTGGACCAGCGCCGTGTACGCCTTGGTCACAGCGCGCTCCTGGAACTGGGCGGACAGACCGGCGTGGGCTGCCTCGTTCTTTGCCACGACGATCAGCCCCGAGGTGTCCTTGTCCAGGCGGTGCACTATGCCCGCGCGCAGCGGGCCGCCAACACCGTCCAGCCGGGGGTCGAGCGCCGCGAGCGCGTCGGCGAGCGTGTCGCCCCTGTGGCCGGCGCCTGGGTGCACGACGAGCCCCGCGAGCTTGTCGACTACGAGCAGGTCGTCGTCCTCGTACTCAAGGTTGAGTGGGAGGCCTGCGCCCCCGAGGCGGTAGGGCTCCGGCTCCGGGGCCTCCACCACCACGCGCTGACCGGCGCGTACCTGTTGCGCGGGCTTTGACGGCTCGCCGTCTACGGTTACGAGGCCCTCGGCAATGAGCCGCTTGAGGCGCGAGCGGGAGATGTCGGGGCAGCGCTCCGCGAGAAAGGCGTCCAGGCGGCCCCCGTCGGCAGGGGCCTCAAACAGGAGGGTCTTGGTTGCCGGCGGCATCGCCCTGCCCGGAGCCTGGCTCGTCCAGCTCGGCCGCATCCGTCGCGGGTTTCCTCTTGGTCGCGTCCCCGCTGAAGACCATCGTGACTAGAAGGACCGTTATGCCCGTGACTATGCAGGAGTCGGCCAGATTGAATATGGGCCACCAGCCGAGGTTGATGAAATCGACGACCGCGCCATCGCGCAGGCGGTCTATCAGGTTGCCTACCGCGCCGCCTAACTGAAGGCCAATAGCGATCCGCAGCAGCCGGCTGGACAGCGCCTGAGTTCGGTAGAAGTAGATGAGGAAACCGATCGCGAACAGCGAGGCGACTATCAGGAGGGTGGTCTGGTCCTGGAAGAGGCTGAATGCCGTGCCGGTGTTCCTGCTGTGGGTGATACGAATGAAGTCGTTGTCGGGCCAGGAGTCGTACAGTGGCAGGTAGGACTTGACGAGGTACTTGCTGGCCTGGTCGAGGACCAGCACGGTCAGCACGGTGACGGGCAGCAGCCAGTCCCTGTACCACACGACGCGAGCCGGCGCCACATCCCCGCCGGCGCCGGTATCGACGCTGACGGACGAGGTTTCATTCACGGTGGAGGGCGTGTCCTCCTGGGCGGTATTTTCCATTTCGGAGCTGTGCGCACCCGTGGGGACTGAAGGGTCGGTTGCCATGGGGGATGTTAACATATAGCGGTCCGCCCAATACTGTTACCGGGGACTTGTGATGGCTGTCCAGATAACCATAGAAGGCGTTCCTGAGGCAGTCCGCGACGCCCTCGCGGCCCACGCCGCGCTCAGGGGGCAGTCCTACAGCAACGGTGCGGCCTATGATGCGGCTGACGCCCGAGGCGTGCCGATCTGGAATTGTGGTGTCTGCAAGCCGTTGCCACTGTCCCAATAGATGGGGCGTCAGTCGGTATCGCTTGGGTCGGGTTGCGGGCATGGTATGATGTAATGGGAGAGTTATACTCCGTATTTCTCTACCTCCCGATATTTGTATTGCGGTGGGAGGAAAGCTGTTGCCTATAACAACGAAACAACATAAGGCCATTATTGATGCCCTAAATCATAGAGTTGGTGGTGCTCAATGTCCTTTGCGCGATGGCAGTGAGCATCATGGTGAGACAAAGTGGCAAGTGCAACCGTATGTTGCTCAAATAATTGCAGTAGATGATCCGAAGGATGTGTTGATTGCGCCGCATGGGAGAATGAAACTATTGCCATCTGCCGTAATCCTATGTGTGACATGTGGGTATACGATGTTAATGAATCTATACTCACTTGGTCTTGCGGAAGAATTTGAACTAACGAGTAAACTAGAGGAGTCTCTACCTGTACAATGAATCGACCTCTACGTTTTGAGCCAGGGCCAATCGAGGACAACAAGTACATATTTGTTGATCCTGGTGCAACGCTTGTCATACCGTCTGATACTCTTAGATTGCAGTTATTGCGGTTAGAAAACGCGGCTAAAGCTCCTCGGTATTCCACCGCATGGCCGTTTGCTGCTTCGTCCATAACGGTTTTAGTCCCAACGCTTAGATATTGGGCAGCCGATGATATTACGGCATTTATAGGGTTTGCTTTACTTGCAGTATTCTCTATGCTTGTCGCTGGATATTTTACGGTGAACGCTTGGCAATGTAGGAAACAGCGCGATGTAACTGCAGAGGAAGTGCTCAAGGTGCTTAAGTCACAAGACAGGTATCGAGGTAGTGGAGAGCACCCACCCTCCGATGGCTAAGGAACCCTACCTCCCGAAATCCCAATACGGCATATATATATCCATAGGGGAAATGGACAGTACCCGTGGATATTCCGTGTGGATGTGACTGTGGCCGTTACCTAGTAACGCGCTGCGTTTCTGCGTGGTCGAGCAGGGAATGGAGAGTCAAGAAGGGTTGAATACACGGCCACTTCATAGTACCGCCCTCGTTCGCGTCGGGTCCCAGCGTAATCAAACGGATATTTAGCTGCGTAGCGGCGAAATGTCGGGAAGGTAATTGTTTTGATGGGGATGGGGGCGGTGCTGACTCGACTCTATCACACTCCACAAACACTTGAGGCAGTGTCCGTAATCTGGCCGCAAGAGGCCTCCATTCTTGTGTGCCCGTGCCTTAGCGATCCGCTAGATGACCCCCGTGCGTAGCCACCTACCGCTGGCCGAATAGGCGGCCAGGACGGCGAACCGTAGGGTCGTGCCGGCTACGATCGCCCATGGGACGCCCATGTGTTCGAGGGGGGTGAACATGGACAGCGCGAAGGCGAGGGGGACCTCCACGCCCCAGGTCAGGGCTATGGTGACCACCATTGGCACGACGGTCTCACCGGCCGTGTTTAGCGCGTTCACGAAGACGAAGACGCCCGCCATGGCGAAGTAGCCGAGCCCGATTACCGCGAGCCACGGGGCGGCGGTCTCGACGAACGCAGCGTCGGAGTTGATAAACGACGCGATCTGCGACGGGAAGCTCAGCACGAGCGCCGTCAGGGCCAGGCTTATCAGCCCGGCGCACGCGACGCCCCACCAGACCGCGGCCCTGGCGCGCCCGGCATGGCCCGCTCCCAGGTTCTGGCCCGCCAGGACGCCGGCAGCCCGTCCGACGGCCCGTCCGGCCTGGAAGGAGACCAGCTCCGCCCGGCGCGCCACCGTGAAGGCGGCCAGCGCCGTGGCCCCGAACGGCGCCACCACCGCCATGACCGCCAGCCGGGACAGGCCGCGCTGAATGTCGGTCGCCGAGGCGGGCATACCGATCCTGAGCAGACGCCAGACGAGCGGGCCGTCGAACCGGTAGTCCCGGACCCTGAGCCGGAGCCTGGACGAGCCGCTGGAGAGGCCGTACAGGTTGATGCCGAGGCCGACGCTGCGGGCGATCAGGCTGGCCGCGGACGCCCCGGCCAGCTCCAGGGACGGCATCCCAAACCAGCCGAAGATGAGTATCGGGCTCAGCACGAGGTGCGCTACCCTGCTTACCGTCTCGGACTTCAGCGGCGTCATGACGTCGCCGGACGCCTGCAGCGTCCCACCCGTGATCCCGTGGATGCCCCACACCGTCATCGTGAGGAGCTGGATACGCATGTAGGGGACTGCCAGGCGGACCACCTCGTCGCCGAGGCCGAACAGGCGCAGCGCGGGCTCCGCAAGGGTCCATCCCAGTACCACCACGACGGCCGAGAAGGCGACCGCGACGGTCAGAGACTGGAGCAGCACGTGGTTGGCGTACTCCGTCCTGCCAGCGCCCACGGCCCGCGATATCATGGCCCTGGCCGCCACTTCCAGGCCGGTCCTGAAGGTCGTGGCGGACATGACGATGCCCTGGACCATCCCCATGCCCGCGATGGCCTCGAATCCAAGCCTGCCCACCCAAATCAGGTCGGCGATCTGGTCGAGGACGCCGAGCAGGGCTTCGGTCAGCTGGGGCCACGCCAGGAACCACAGGTTTCCGGGGATGCCGCCCCGCGTCAGGTCGCGGTGGACCCTGGGCGTCCTCCCCCGACTTGCTATGACCGCTCCTCCGCGATGAGCGCCTTCACCTTGGGGACCACTTCCGACGCGACGCGACGGCACTCCTCCACGTGCGGGAAGCCGGACAGGATGAACTCGTCGATGCCGAGCCTCCAGTAGCCCAGGATCTCCTCGGCGACCTGTTCGGGGTCGCCAACGATGGCGGTGCCGCAGTTGACGCGCACCGTGGAGATGCCGTTCCAGAGGCGCTCGCCCACTCGGTGGTCGACGGTGGTCCGGCTCTGCGCGCGCTGGCCCACCATGGCGCTGCCCGCGAACACGGCCTGCCGCTGCAGCTTGACCGCGTCCGCCGCCTGTGACAGCAGATCTTCAGCAGCCTGCCATGCCTCGGACTCGGTCTCGCGGACGACGAGGTGGGTGCGGAGTCCGAATGAAGGGGAGCGCCCGGCCTCGGCGAACTCGTCCCTAGCGCGGTCGAAGAACGGCCCCAGGACTTCGCGCGGCAGTATCCAGGCGAGATAGACGTCGGACTGCCTGCCGGCCAGCTTCAGCGCGGCGTCCGACGCGCCGCCAAGATAGAACTTCGGCCCGTCGCCGACCGGCCCCGGCGAGCAGAGCGCCCCGTTGAGCCTGACGTGCTCGCCCTCGAAGGTCTTGGGCTCCGGCGACTCCCAGAGCGTGCGGCAGGCGGCTATGAACTCCTCCGCCCTGGCGTAACGGTGGGCGTGGTCGCTGGCCTCTCCCAGTCGCTCAAAGTCGCCCTGGATGCCGCCGGGGACTACGTTGATGTCGACGCGCCCGCCGCTTATGCGGTCGAGGGTGGCCGCCATCTGCGCGAACAGGCCCGGCGAAATGAAGCCCGGGCGGACGGCGATCAGGAAGCGTATGCGGCTCGTCACCGCCGCGAGCGCCGTGGCCGTCGTCCAGGTTTCCGCCAGCGGCTCTCCCTCGTCGAACAGCCCATTGGCGAACCGCGTCGGGATGAGCAGCGAGTAGAAGCCCTCGTCCTCCGCGGTGCGCACGACCTCACTGAGGTACTCGAACGTCGGCGGGCGCTCGGCGCGGACGGTGCCTATGTGGGCGCCGTCGCCGTCGATCGGCACGAACCATGAGAACTTCGCTTCCGGTCGTGTCATGGACTCCATACGCGTCCCACCCGCCTCAGCAGGTCCCAGCTCAGCTCCGCGCCCAGCCCGAGGCCTGCGGGAATGTACAGGCGGCCGTCTTCAACCCGCTCAGGGGGCGTGAGAAGGTCGGCCCGCCAGTCAGCCTCGTAGACGGCGTGCTCCAGCGGCATTGCGCCGGGCATGGCGGCGGTGACGTGTCCGCTGGCGAGCAGCGAGACCGGCCCGGAGGGGCTGTGGAGCGACACCCCGCCTCCTGCCTTGATGGCAGCCAAACCGGACCGCGCAGCCACAGCCGCTCCGCCGCAGTACTTCACGTCGGGCATGATGACCTCGACCGCACCGCGCGCGATTAGGTCCGCGAACAGCTTCTCCCCGTATCCCTTCTCGCCCCCGACGACCACCACGGGCACAAGCGCGGCAATCCGCGCCAAGCCCGCCGCGTCCTCCGTGGGCTGGACCGGTTCCTCGAACCAGCTTATGTCAAGCTCGGCCAGATCCTCGGCCACGATGACCGCCGACTCGATGTCGAAGCGGCTGTGGCAATCGACCAGGAAGGTCACGTCCGGCCCGATGGCGTCCCTGACCGCAGCGGCGCGCCGTATGCCGGGACGGGCTAGTCTGACCGCTTCGTCTGGTCCGCCGTCCGGGCTCACCTCGTCGAATGGGGCGCACTTCACGGCCCGGAAGCCCTCCCTCACAGCCTGCTCCGCGGCCTTCGCGAAGTCGGCAGGCATGCGCTGGGTCGCGAAGAGGCCGCGGTTGATGTTCGCGTACAGCGCAACGCTGTCCAGCGGCTCGCCGCCCAAAGCCTCCGTCAGGCTTATACCGGCCTTCACCGCCTGTACCACCGACACGCCGGTACGTAGGGCGCTCACCGCAGTAGCCAGCGCCAAGTCCCGTCTAAGCCGGCGCTCGTCCAGGCCCAACATAGCGGGAACATCGGCTTCCGATGCTATGGGCGCGCCCCTCAGCGAGGCGACCGCCTCGGCAGCCAGCCGCACCACCTCACCGGTATGCTCACCTGCAGTCAGCTCCACGTCCGCCGAGGCGCCGGCCGAGTCGCGGATGCGCGCGCAAGTCCACTCCGTCCGCTCCGTCGCGACGACGGAGGCGAACTCGACGCGGTCGAGGTGTACGGGCTCGGTGGTCACCGGCACTAATTCTTACACAGGCGGACGGGGGACGGCCTCCTCGATGCAGCTCAATTGGGGCCCATGGGGCCTTTCGCCTATGCGGTGGTTAGTCTGTCCGTGGCTTCACGCAGGGCTACCAGTAACGCATCTGCAGCCGCCACGTTTTCTATTACCGTACCTCTATCGAACCAGTCTTCGTAGAAGTTCTGATGCAGTCCATTGACAGCACCCAGGCGAACGGTGTTGAGCTCGGGCTGGTCAGTCACCGTAATCAACTTGCGCGCATTCCGGTTCACGTCTCGATGGGTCTCGTTCGGCCAACCCCTGTCTGCAGCAACAGACTTGACGTAGTGTGCAACCGCGCCCCACGCCTTCTCCGAAGCTTGAAGCAGGTCGCCGGTCTGCAACTCGGTTTCAGCCTGTTCAAGAAACCGGGCGCTGATGTCTTGGTGTTGCTCTACTGTGGCCACAACTTCCCCTCTTCAGTCCCTGCAAGCACCCAGACGTCCCTCCGGCAAGTCTGAGGACCGATTATAGCATGGTGAACGAGACCGCTAGCTCAGGCGCTGTACAAGAACTGTGCTCACGTTCCCTGCACGATGGGTCTTGGGGCACGGTGATGGGAATTGCAGCTACCCGTTCTTGACGTGGATTTCCAGCTTCTCCACCCAGACCCTTCCGGACACTTCCGTGTCATGGTCTGACAGGCGCACTCCAACCAAGTTTTCGCCGGGGGCGAGCTGTGCTGGGGTGACCTCGAAAACGAGCCAGGCTCCCTGTGCAGACACGGGCTGCAGGAGGGCGTTGTTCAGGTGCAGCTCGACGCGCTGCTCTATGCCGAGGGCGGGCGGGACGCTCTGCAGGGGCCCTTCCAGGTGGCCTATGGTGGCCACCACGACCGGCTCAAGGCGGTCGGCGTCTGCCAGGTGGACCGCCGACTCGTCGGAGATCAGCAGGCGCACCGTGACCTCCGCGTCGTCGGGCACACCGCCGCCCACGTTGACGCGCAGGATGGTGTCGGCGTGTCCGTCCGGGTCGAGGTCGGCGGGCAGCGGCGCGAGCATGTTCGTGTTGAAGTACATCCACCTCGGCGTCGTCCAGTCTTCCGGGTTGGGTACTACGAACGAGCCGTGGCCGCCGCCGCGTCTCTGCACCACGAAGGTCCTGCTACGCTCGATCATCGAGCCGGTGTCGGCAAGCTCGCGGTAGACCTGCAGGTGGGTCGGCCAGACCGGCCATAGATCCTTCATATCGTACTTGGCGAGCGTTTCGGAGCTGGCGTGGGCGAAGTTGAAGGTCTGCAGGCCGTCGGCCCCCTGGTGGAGCCAGTTGGAGACTACGCCTCGAAATACCTCTATCGGCGGCCACTGGTAGCCGTCTGTGGAGTGGTGATCATCGAGGGCCGGGTAGAGCTTGATGTGCGTTCCATCGGTGGCCCGCCTGAAGGCCTCGACGTCCACGTCGTAGGAGCGGCAGCCGACGGCGAACATGTCCACCAGCTCCTCGCGCGCCCAGGTCTCGATGTCCATGCCGTCCATGTGGCAACCGACGAGGTTCTCGGGCACGCGGGCAGCGAGCAGGTAGGGCCTCCCGCGGCTCTCCCCGACCCTGAGCAGCACCTCCCGGAGGGAGCGCATGAAGTCGGTCAGCGCGTGCCGGCTCTCCCACTGGCGACCCGGGGGCAGGACCGGGCAGACCCGCGCGAAGTCGATCTCCATGCCGTCGTAGTCGTACTGCTCGGCTACCTCCTGCAGGATGCTCAGCTTGTAGTCGCGGACTCCCTGGACGGCGAAGTTCCAGTAGCCGTTCAGGCGCTGGCCGGTCGCGTCCGAGATGGTCTTGTTCCAGGTGTGGATGAGCCAGTCGGGGTGGTCGTCCTTCATGGGCAGGCGCGGCATCCGGCCACGCACGTCGTTGTCCGAGCCGTTGATGCGGTAGGAGAAGAACGCTTCCAGCCCGCGGCGGCGCGTCTCATCGAGGAGGGTCTGGACGGGATCGAACCCGGTCTCCTGCCACTCGCCGTATGGCGGCGCCTCGATGAACGGCAGTATCTTGCTGGGCCAGTAGGCCTCGTTGCCCTCGCTGAAGCACCACCAGACGCTATCGATGCGCGTCTGCGGGTCGTCGATGAACTCGAAGAGCGCCTCCTTCATCTGCTCTATGTCGATGCGGGGCAGGTTCATGACGGCGGGGAAGGCGTCGAAGTTCACGACGACGCGGCGCTCCTTCTCGATGGCCGCGACGTGCTCGGCGGACAGACGGGTCGTCATGGGATGCCTCCACGATTCACGGGCCGTCAGGGGCCCGCACTAGGGACCGGATGTAGCGATATGCTCAAGCGCCGCACGTGCGAGGAACCCTGAACGAGACTCCCTGGCTCTAGCCGCAGCCTCGTCCACCGCGACTAAGACCCGCTGTGGAAGCGTCACATTGACCCTGACAGCCTTACCCAGAACGCTCTCAGAGAGCTTCGACAGATCGACGTCCACAAACCCCCATATCCCGTTTGCGTAGTCCTCGTTGGCCTGATACTTCTCCAGCGGGGCTTCTTCAGGGACGGGCTGGCCATCCATCAGAAGGGTCTCGACATGACCTGTGATGGCCTCCTGTGCGTTGTCGAACGCTTCGTCCAGGGTATCGCCAGCCGAAAAGCAGCCGGGCAGACCCGGCACGGTAACTCCGTAGCTGCTTTCCGGGTCCTTGTGGATCACGATTGCGTATCTCATCCACGGTTACTCCAGTCCCAGCCTGCTTGCCGATAGATACTACGGGCCGTGCCTATCGGGATGTCCTTCCTTGGATGCTGCACCGTTACCACACCTGGTCTGTCAGTGTGTGTGAAGTGGTAGTGACTACCCGTCACGTTCCGAAGCTCCCATCCGTCCCGCCTTCGCATCCAGGTAACTATACCGCTAGTCATGTGTATTGTTATACACACCGCCCAGGACTTGTCAAGCGCTTGGGGCAGAAGTTGGCCCAGTTGGAGAAGAAGCCTTCAAGCCGCGACGCACTCGGCGGAGGGACGGGGCGATATGGGATGCCTCCACCATTCACGGCACCTGCGGTGAGGGACCAGGTGCAGCGATGGAGCGTCGGGAGGTCAGTAGGCCCAGTGCGGGGGGTACTTGTCGAGCACGTACCCGCCCACGCTCAGCAGCTTGCGGGAGAGGTAGTAGTCCCCGGCGCCGTCGCCCCAGCCGGCCAGCTCGTCTCTGTGGCCCAGCCGGCGCACCATGCTGTACTCCTTGCGGTAGTTGTTGCGGTTGTAGGTATCCCAGAAGCAGAGGCCGTCAGCGCCGTCAGCGTAGTTGCTGATGGCCCTCTGGCGGTACTCTTCCGGCGACATACGCCGGGGCATCACCTCCGGGCAGAAGCTCACCGGCGTCCCCGCGGTCAGGCGGCCATAGTACGCGACGTCGATCTCTGCGTCGCGCCACGGGTAGGCGATGAGCATGTCCACGACGCCCTCATCGACCCAGGTGGGCACGTCCAGCGCGTAGTAGATGTTCGTCTCCTCGTCGTTCAGCACGTGCGCCGAGATTTCGACCTTCCTGCCACGGCGCTGTCCTATGGCGTCCATCTCCTGCCGTAGGTCCTGCATGAAGCGCGTCATGACCCCGGCGCGGTACTTCAGGTAGCGCTCGTCGTGCTCGGACAGCTCGCGGGCGTCCAGCCCCGTCTCCGCCCTGAAGCCGTCGATCAGGGGCTCTTCATACAGCAGGAAGGGCGCGCCCCGGTTGAAGATGAGGTTGATGCCGTCGATATCGTAGTTGGATGCGACCTCCTTGAAGATGTTGGTGACCAGGTCGCGGACGCCCTCGTAGGCGTAGCTCATGCGGGCGATCTCGCGCCCGTCGATGTCGATGCAGCGCCACTCCGGGTGGTCCTCGTACAGGTCGCCGGTGAAGTAGTGCTCGAAGGGCGCACTGCACTGGAAGGCTTCCATCCGGTTGCTGGCGTGCACCTTGACGCCCATCCCGTGGCAGTACTCGACGACCTCCCGCAGCGTGTCTATGCCCTTGCCGGACATGATCTGGAGCGCCTCATGGATGTCACGGTCGCCCGTCCTGGGAAAGTCCGTGACGCCATCGCCGATCATCTTCCCGTACTTCGAGGGGTAGTTGAGCACGTCGCCCCCGGCTCCGACACACCAGAGCAGGGTGCCGAAGTCGGTGTCCCGCATAGCCTCCAGGTGCTCCCATATCTCCTCGCGGCTGGTCAGCCTGTACTGAAGGACTCCGAAGCCGTCGTGCATAAAGAGGAGGCGCTTGTTCTCCGCCTTCGCGCGGTCGGCCTGGACCTGCTCCGCCTCAGCTTCTGATAGGGGCACCAGCTTCACGTAGGCGACGTACGCTGGCTCAGACATGCCGCCGTTGTGCTGCGCGAACTGTATGTCCTGCCCGCTCAGGTCGGCGAACTTCCAGAACCGCTCGTCGACCGCGTAGTTGTTGACGCGGCCGGCTGAAGGGCCGGAGTGGACCGGGTCCTCCGACGTCTCCGTCTCCTCCTCGCGCCGCATCATCACGTAGGCTGGGTCGTCCGTGAGCTTCATCTTGAGGATGCTGTCGGTCCAGTTGCTCCACAGGCCGACGTATATCGCGTGCCACCCTACGGCCTCGACCGGCAGTGTGACCTGCGGCGCCTCCGTCTCGGGGCCTGCGAACAGCAGCGTGCCGGACACGCCCTCGGCTTCGTATGGGACCGTCTGCCAGTGGTACTTCCGGTGCCCGGACGAGAGCGCCGCCGCCGGCGTGCACTGCCCCATGTCGGAGAGGAATACGGCCCTAGAGTGGTCCATCACGCACCTCGAGAGTGAGATAGGCTCGGAGTGTAGCCACGGGCCTAAGGGGTGTCAACCGGTGCGTCTGTCTCTGTTCATTCTTGCGTACAACCCTGGGAACTTCCTTCGCCGGTCATGTTTGCCCAAGGCGGTCAAGCACTGGTCGCTGCGGAGCGTGCAGGTCAAGCTGATCAAGATGGGAGGCCGTCTGGTGCGTCACTCCCGCCGATTGATCTTTCAGGTGTCCGAGGTGTCGGTTCCTCAACTGTTGTTCCATGGAGTGTTGGATCGTATCGGCCGGTCATCGCCGGCGCGAAGCTGAGGGAGGTACAAGCACGATCTTGCCAAGAGCAGGAGAGCGCCCCAGGGAGTCGTCTTGCCTTCAATGCGCTTTCCCCCCACTGGCAGGGGACACGAAGACGATGAAGACGGACAAGAAGGGTGGCCTACGACTGCAACCGTATCTCCTATCGGATAGAGCGGCGATTGACTGGCCTTGCAGGATCTGACTATCATGCTACCGTCTCATTTGGGCTGCCCTTTGAGGCTGAAGACTGCCAATATGGGAATTCCCGGTTCAGGGGAGGTGTTCAGTATGACGCCTACAGCAAGGAATGACTACACATTGGATATTTCAGATTACTTGGACGTGCGTGCCCAGCTTCGCCAACTCGGATGTCATGAGCCGGATGGGTTTGCATTCCTGCCCTTTAATTTTGAATCAGCACACGACATAGAGGAACTACGAAGAAACCTCGAAGCTGTTACTCTCAAGAAATTGCTCATTGCTGCGGACCTACCCTATGGTGACATCGTCAGTAGAGATTCTCGTATCCCAATTGCACAAACTTACGCGATTGAACTGGTACTTCCTACATTGCTTGTTACCGCCCCTTTGGTGTCTGCAAATCCTAGTTTGGTTAACATAGCACTTGGCGTCATTTCCAACTATGTGACAGACTACTTTAGAGGAATGAGTAGAGGACAAAGAGTAAAGATGGATATGGTCTACGAGAGTCCAACGGGAAGCTACAAGAGAGTGACCTATGAAGGCCCGCCGGAGTGCATTGAACAGAGCGTACGAGCGTTTGACGAGGTCAGACATGGCTAGTGTGGCACACTCGTTCATAAAGCAATTCAACGACCGCGTAAAAAAGATCTGTCCACTCTTATTCATTACTAGAGATACGGAGCTACAACAGACTGCTATCGATTCATTGGCTCAGTTTGCCGTTGAGGTTGCAGACCAGAAAGCTCACGCTATCAAAACAAACGACGAAGAACACGCGAATGCCCTTCTGGGCTGCCAGTGTATCATTGGCGGTCTTCAGGCAGAGCTCAAGATGTGGATTCTATTGAAGCGGGAGGAACCTGACAAAGCGTGGGATCAGCTAATAGCAGCTCAGAGCGCTTGTATGTCCGCCGCCAGAGCACATGAGGGGTTTAGCGGAGCCTTAGAACGAGTGCGGCGGCTGAATGGAATTGAACACTTCATATTTCCCCCGCAGGCATTCATGAGTTCTGGTGTTATCATGCAGGAGCAACACTGTTCGATTTGCGGGGAAGACTATGAGGATTGCTCCCACATACGAGGGAACCCTTATATGGGTCAGTTTTGTCAAGTTGTCATAACCAAGGCCAAACTAGACCACGTCTCTTTAGTGGACAGCCCCAAGGACAAGAGCTGTAGAGTCTTGTTAGTCGGAGTCGAGGGCGGTATGCGTAACCAAATGACGTGGCTGATCGAGCAAGCTGACCCGGATGATTCCATGACGGAAGCCACCACAAAGAATCGAGTCCCATAGTCAAGTCTAAGAGGGTGTTTGCAAAGTCTTGAACTTGTACTAAACTTGATGAATGAGCCGCAAATCGTACCCCAGCGACCTGACGGACGAACAGTGGGAGATCCTCGGCCCCCTACTCCCACCAGCCAAACCCGGAGGCCGGCCCCGTACAGTGGATCTGCGGGAGGTAGTGAACGGCATCCTGTATTTGCTTCGGAGCGGATGCCCCTGGCGGATGGTCCCGCACGATCTGCCTCCCTGGCAGACCCTGTACAAGTACTTCCGCAGTTGGACCATGGATGGAACGTGGGAACGAGTCAATGAGACGCTACGCCCCTGCGTCCGAGAGGCCGAAGGTAGAAATCCTACTCCCAGCGCAGCGATCATAGATAGCCAGAGCGTGAAGACGACTGAAAAAGGGGGCCTCGTGGCTATGATGCTGGTAAGAAGATCAACGGTCGAAAGCGACACGTCATCGTAGATACCATGGGCTTGCTGTTGGCGGTGGTGGTGCATCCTGCCAATATCCAAGACCGAGATGGGGCGAGGCTGGTCATCGATAAATTGATAGGACGATTCCCACGCCTGCGACTCATCTGGGCTGACGCTGGCTACAGCGGCCAGTTGGTGGACTGGGTGATGTCCATGTCGGGCTGGGTCTTGGAGATCGTCAAGCGTCCCAGGGCCAGCCATCAGTTTGAGGTGCTGCCACGCAGGTGGGTGGTTGAGCGAACACTGGCGTGGCTGGGACGTTGTCGCCGGTTGAGCAAGGACTATGAAGCCTTGACCGGTACAACGGAAGCGTGGCTGCACATAGCTGCGATTCATCTCATGCTCCGACGCTTAGCTCCGTCATGATGTACTTTGAAAACACCCTCTAAGTGAAACAAGCACCTGGGGTCATGCAGTTGGCACGCTGCGAGTACGTCGACCGGCCAGAGAACGTCATCGCCATCGAAACAGCGGCACCGGCAGGAACCATGGCGCCCCCTGGTCCGAGGTTCCTGTATAGTAGGACATCGGAATCCTACCTCCCTAGGGGTATGAACGATTGGCACTAGCGAGGCCCAATATATGCGCTGAATGCAGCGAGTGGCCCCGTATGCTGAGAGGTACACGCACCTCGGATCCTACTACGAATCGAAAAGCGGGACCCCGTGCGTGAAGTTCGAGAGGACATGCCCGTCGCCACCTAGTGCATCGTGACCTACGACTGCTAAACATCCGCCGACTGCGGCGACGGTGCGAAGCTGCCAGGGGGCAATAGCAGCGAGTCACCATTGTCAGAGCGCTGGTCACACTGGAGTAGGCAGGAACGGGCCTTGGCCCGGCGGGCGGTCGCGTGTGCTCGATCAACATGCAAGAAGGCCCCGTTCCCCGTGAGATTGCCGCCTCCCCGCTAGATGCCGAGTCAAGGAGAATGAAGAGATGAACTTGTCCAAGACACTTCGTCGCGGGTTGTCAATCACCGTTTTGATGATGGCTTGCCTGTTGTTGGTCTCCGCGTGCGGAGGGGAGTCTACACCCACTCCCACGCCAACCCCTACGCCCACTCCTGCGCCAACTCCTACACCCACTCCCACGCCACTTACGTTGAGTGATCTGCTTTCGGTCGCGGGGGAGAAGCTGGCTGCCATGTCGACGGCAAGGTTCAAGATGATCGACGAGCTGGAATCGGGAGCCAAATTCTTCGGGATGACCTTCAAGAGCCTGGAAGCAGAAGTACAGGCTCCCGATAGCTTCAGGATGCTGGTGGACGTGGTGACTCCGGGTTTTGGATTTGTGGAAATTGAAATGATGGCGGTCGGAGACCAAGCCTACATGAAGCTCTCCCAAGACGCGCCGTGGGCCCCCTTACCCCTAGACCAGGTGCCCTTCAATTTCGCCGGGCTGGGCACGACTTTGCGCGATGTGCTTTCCACGCTCAAGGACGGAGCCATCACAGGCCGGGAGTCCATCCTGGACACCCAGGCCATTCGCGTCGAGGGAAGCCTTGCGTCTGAGGACTTGTCGCACCTCATCACGTCCGTGGACTCGGGTCATTCGGTGGCCTTGACCTTGTGGATTGACGAAGCCGAGCATACCTTGCGGCAGATAAGGGTAGAGGGCCAAATCAACGACGACGACGCCCCGGAGACCATCCGTGTTCTGACCATTGAAGGCATCGCTCTCCCCCTCGACATCCAACTTCCGGACGTGGCATCCGGGCCGTGATCGGCGTTAGGCATCGCCTCACCTCCCTGGGTTCTTCCCAGTCGGTTGTACTAGGGATACTCTGCCTGGGGGTATTCTCGACTGCCCTGGACCAGACCGTGGTCGTTGCCGCGTTGCCCAGCGTAATGGTGGACTTGGAAGTCCCCCTCACGGACCTGGACAAGGCGGCCTGGATCGTAACCGCGTACCTGGTCAGCTACACCGTGGCCATGCCAATGGCTGGGCGCCTGTCCGACGTCTACGGCCGCGTCAGGATGTTCCAAGCGGCCCTGGTCTTGTTCTCCGTCGGCTCGGCGTTCGTGGCGTTGGCGCCAAACCTCCCCTGGGTAGTGTCCGCCAGGGTGATCCAGGCCATCGGGGGCGGCGCCACGGTCCCCATAGGTCTGGCCATAGCAGTGGGAGTTGTAGAGCCGCAGAAGAGGGGAATTGCACTGGGACTCGTGGCCGCGTCGGCGGAAGCTGGGTCCGTCTTGGGCCCTCTCTATGGAGGAGCCATTATCGAGTGGATTGGCTGGCGGTGGATATTCTGGCTGGACGTACCCCAGAGCTTCTTTCTCATAGCGCTTCTGGCCATTTTGCCGAACCGCGCCAATCCGACGGCCAAGATGGACTACTTCGGGGCGCTGGTCCTGGGAGTGGCACTCACCGTTCTAACCGTAGGGCTGTCCCAAAGAAGCATCTTTTCAGGAGCGTCCATCTACCCGTATTTTGTGGTAGCCCTAGGGGTCTTCCTGGTCTTCGCATTGGTCCTGGTGGAGAGACGCGCGGCCCAGCCTCTGTTGGCATCTTTCCTGTACACCTCCAGGGCGTTCTTGTCGTCCAACACCACCCAGTTCCTGGTAGGGGTCGCCTTGATCATGGCTTTGGTATGCGTGCCCCTCATGGCCGCCACCGTCATGGAGAAGAGGGCATGGGAGAGCGCCCTCCAGTTGGTACGCCTTACGGCCGCCATTCCGGTAGGGGCGGTGATAGGAGGCTACATTCTTCGCTGGACTGGAGTGAGACCGGTGTGCATAACCGGCCTTGTGTTTATGGGAACGGGCCTGTTGATCATGAGCGGTTGGGAAACGGATGTGGAGGAGCTCAGGCTAACCTTGCCCTTGATCGTGGCGGGTCTGGGATTTGGGCTGGTCATCCCTCCTATAACCGTCAGCGCCCTGAGCGCAGCGCCCAGTCACTATTGGGGAGCCGCGGCCTCATTGGTCACCGCGTCGCGAATGGTGGGGATGGCGTTGGGGCTGGCGGCCTTGTCCGCCTGGGGTATAGAGCGCTTCTACAGCCTGACCGCCGACGTGACCCTTGGACCGACCTTCGAGCAGACCGAGGCCCTCCTGATCGATGCCGGGGTTACCGTGTTTCAGAACTTATTTATGATCGCGGGGTTCCTGTCCCTGGTTGCCATCCTGCCGGCCCTGCTAATGAAGGTGGAACATGACGAAGAAGCGAACGCCTTTATCTGAGGTTGTACTTGCGGGAAAGGGCATGCCAGACCGTAGGCAGTAGATGTATCATGGCACGGTGCAGGCATGCCTGCGAGGGAGAGAGCAAGTGATATCTAAACTGGTCTGTGTCGCAGCGTTGATTGCAGTAGTGGCACTCATGGCATGCGGGGGCGAGGAGCCGACCCCCACCCCCGAGCCGACCCCTACACCCGAACCGACCGCCACGCCCGAGCCAACCCCTACACCCGAGCCAACCCCTACACCCGAGCCAACTCCCACGCCGGAGCCGACTGCCACGCCCGAACCCGCGGAGGCCCCTGCACAGGACCCCGAGCAAGTCACCGGAATGGAGGCAATAACGCCTCTGCGCCTGGACGACCCGGTAGCTATTGCGTCCGAGTTGTCGGAGTCAGAGCTGGTCTGTCTCGCAGGAGTGGCAGAGATGGGACGCCTGCTGGAGATCTTCGCCGCGCCGGAACAGGCATCGGCCGAAGAACAGACCAAGTTGCTTCGCTGTCTCGAAGACGAAACGCTGTTGCGCATCTTCCTCACCGAAATCATGGAGAGATCCGGTCCGCTGAGCGTGGAGACCTCCAAATGCATCCGTACGGGGATGGAAGGAGTTGACCTGTCCACAGCGATGCTGTCGGGCACAGCGGGCGACGAGGAAGCGGCCATGGGAGGCATGTCTGCCTTCGTCCTGACACTAATGTGTCTGAACGAGGATGAATGGGAGGGCGCCGCTGCCGGCCTGGGCGTCCCTACGGAAGAGAGGGAAAACCTGCAGTGTGTTCTGGATGAGCTCGGCGGGGCTGAAGGCTTCGCCAAAACGCTGAGCGCAGGCGACGAAGGCTCATTCGCCGCCCTGTTCGGGGCGATAATGAAGTGCGGAGTACAGATCGAGGGTGGCCCTGCTTCTGAAGACTTAACGGCGCCCCCAATGGCAGGCGATACTTACGCCTCATGCGACGAGGCTGAGAAAGCCGGGGAGCAACTTGTGCAGGGTAGTAACGGAGAAGGGCGAGGGTTTCCCCAGATGACGGTGCCGAGTTCCCGCGATGGTGACGGCGATGGGGTAGTCTGCGAACGGTGAGAATGGATTACTCAAAGCGCGTCTACCGCCCCTAGGGGATTCTACTTGAAGCCTGGATCGGTGCCCTAGAGCGAGCAAGAGAATAGTCCGTCCCGTGGCCAGAGGTCGCTCCGCCCCTGACAGTTCGCCAGGCAGCAGCCCACATGTGTGGCATCATGCCACCGCTGAAAGCTGCGACGTCACCATGCAACGCACCGAACAGAGCCTCCTCAAGCGCGACGATAGAGGTAGCCCAGGCTCAGCGCAGGCGGGAAATGCGCTCCATGGCGTCCCAGAGGTCTAGCTGCTCCACGGCGTCGCTGCCATAGACGCCGGTCGCGGAGGCCCCTGCGCCTAGGGCGCGGCGGGCAGCCTCCACCAGCGGGCCCGGCTGTTGGATGCTGCCGGGGTGGTAGCAGGAGAGCTCGGCCACTACGGGAACTCGACCGGCCGCCGTCTCCACCGCCTCCCCGGTGAGCCTCTCCACCTCGTTAAGGTCGCTCGTGGACCTGAACCAGACGTACATCTCGTCCAACAGCCCCTCGGCCACCCACGCCTCCCAGTCCAGCAGCACCTCCATGTAGCCGCCACGCTCACGGGCCAGCATCGTGGCCGTCACGGGGGCGTCCGCGTCCCGCGCCTTGACGGCGTCCCGTAGCTCGCGCATGAACTGGGTGACGTACGAGGCCCTGAAGCCCAGCCACTCCGGGTCGTCGTTGGGGACCTCCAGCGCTCGGCGGCCGCTGTGCTCCTCGAACTCCGCCATCATCCGGTCCTCGTAGCCTGTGTCGGCGACCCCGGCCTCATCGACATTACCGTCCACGAACTCCACCTGCACCCCCCTGGCGCCCTTCGTCTCCATCATCTCAAGGTACTGGCCCACGAGGTGCCTGCGCGCCTTCGGGTATGCGAGGCTCATGGTGATGCGCCAGCCGGGGGGTGCCTCACGGCTCCGGTCGCGTCCCAAGGACCACCGCTCCGGGTGCTTCTTCGCGTATGCGCTCACGGCCACCGGACTGGGCGTCCGCCACACGGGGCGGTGACCGTCCGCGACGGCGCGCGCAGCCGGGGTCAGCGGCTCCGGCATCATGTAGTCGAGCGACCACTGGTAGAGCACCAGCCCCCCGTGGAAGTTGAAGGCGACGTACGGGTGCACCTCCAGCCCGCGCTCGCGCGCCGCATCGACGAGGCTCTCGGAGGGCCTGCCGCTGGGGATCAACCGCGTCACCCCGTGCGCCGCCGCCTTGGATGCGTAGGCCGAGTCCGCCTCGCTGCGCGGCACGGGCCGCATCGGGTCTATGAAGCTGTCGGAGCCTCCCCACAGTACCAGTGTCACGATTCCCTCCCAGGCAGCCTGACGACGGCGGAGCCGCTGGTGGTGACGGCGCCTGCCGCGTTCTCGACCCAGATGTCGCAGCCCACAAGGCTGTCCGCCTTCTTGTCCGTAATCTTACCCATGCACCGGAGCGCTACGCCGGGCTCGTCCATACCGGCGTAGCGCACCGACAACTCCTCGATGGATCCAGCGCCGGCCCAGTCTGTGAGCATCTGCGCCAGGAAGGCGTTCTTCAGGGCGCCGTGGACGATGACGTTGGACAGTCCCGTCCGCCGGGCGAAGGCGAGGTCGTAGTGCACTTCGTAGAAGTCGCCCGACGCCCCGGCGTACATGACAAGCTGCTTGGTTGTGGGAGTCTTCTCCAGCGGCGGGAGCATATGCCCGACCTGCGCCTCCTCGAAGGCAGAGGGGGCCGCGTCCGCTACCGCCCGCCAGGCGACGTCGGCGAGTTCCGTGCCTTCGCGCCCCTGGGTTGCGGCGGCGGAAGGCTGTGGCGCCGGCTCGTAGTGGACCAGGGTGCTTCGCTGTGTCGCCGCCAGCGTCCCGTCCTCGCCCCGGTAGCTAATCTCGGTGGTTGCTATGACCATGGGGCCAAGGCGTCCTTCCCGCTCCTTCGCGTCGGCCAGCTTCCAGGTTACCGTCATGCGCTGTCTGGCCTGCACCGGCCTGAGGTAACGCCAGGCGCTGCCGCCGTCGAGCACGTCCGGGTACGGGCGCGGGTACGGCGGGAGCGCGGGGTCCGGCGTCAGCGCGCGCAGGTAGGTCGGCGGCGCGATCACGTCGGCGTACCCGGCATCGCGCGCCGCGTCCGGGTCCCTGTACAGCGGGTTGGGGTCGCCTACCGCGTCGGCAAATCGGCGGATTGCGCCCCGCTCAACCTCGTGCACCGTGGGCTCGGACTCGACACCCAGCACGGCCCTCATCTCTTCCATGGTCATTTGTCCACCTTCTCCAGGGGCGCGAAGCTGAGCAGCAACTTCTTTACGCCGTGGCCTTCCTTGAAGGCCACTGTGACCTGTAGGTCGCCGCCGGACGGCTTCGTCTCGACCACCATGCCCGCGCCGAATATCTTGTGCTCCACCTTGTCGCCGACGGCCAGCTCCGGCTTCGCCTCCGTGCGAGGCGGCGGCCTTTCTGTCGCGGCGGCTGCCGGGGCAGGTCGCTGGCTTCGGGCCTTCTCCGCCGCCAGAGGGCGCCGCCCGTCTGAGTCGGCGGTTGTCGGCGCAGGCCGTCGGCTTCTGACCTTCTTCGACGCCGACTTAGGCCGCGGCGAGAAGTCGGTCTCCATGGGCGTAACCAGCTCCCTGGGGATGCCGCCGAGGAAGCGGGAGGGCATGCTCGGCCCCATACCGCCCCTGAATCCGCGCCGGAATGCCCTGAGCAGGTAGAGCCGCTCCTTCGCCCGCGTAATCCCGACGTAGCAGAGGCGCCGCTCCTCCTCCATCTGCTTGTCGTCGTCTATCGACCGAATGTGGGGCAGGATTCCCTCCTCCATGCCGACGATGAAGACGACCCTGTACTCGAGCCCCTTGGCCTGGTGCAGGGTGATCAGCGTGACGGCGTCGGAGTCGTCGTCCATGTTGTCGGTGTCGCTGACGAGGCTGACTCTCTCAAGAAAGTCGGTCAGGCCACCGCCGCCCATCTCCTCGAAGTCCTGCGCCGCCCGATGGTACTCCTCCAGGTTCTCCAGCCGCTCCTCTCCCCGCTCCTGCTCCACGGCGTAGGCGCCGTAGTCGCTCCGTTCGAGCACAAGCTCCATGAGACCGGCGACGCTCAGATCCGCGGACGCCTCCTTCAGACCCTCGATCAGCTCGTGGAACCGGACCAGCGCATCCGCCTGCCGGGTCCTAATGCCGGCCGGAGCGGGGCCGCCTCCTGCCATGGCGTCGATGACCGCGTAGATGGAGGTGCCCGCCTCGCCGCCCAACCGCTTCAGCTCATCCATGGTCCTGGAACCTATGCCCCGCAGCGGCGCGTTCCGCACCCGGTCGAGGCTGACGTCGTCGTGGGGGTTGGCGACGAGACGGAGGTAGGCGGTCAGGTCCTTGATCTCCTGGCGCTGGTAGAACTGGGTGCTGCCGACGAGCTGGTACGGGACCCCGTGCCGCAGGCAGGACTCCTCGATCACCCTGGACTGAGCGTTCACCCTGTACATGACGGCCATGTCCCGCCGCAGGAAGCCCTCGTCGCGTACAAGCCGCTCCACCTCCTGCACCACGAGGCGGGCCTCATCATGCTCGTCGTAGCCCTCGGCGGCGGCGATGGGCTTGCCGCGGCCCAGAGCGGTGAAGAGCTCCTTCTCGACGCGGTCCGGGTTGGCGGCTATCAGCCCCTGGGCGGCGTCCAGGATGGTCTGCGTCGACCTGTAGTTTTGATCCAGCACGATCTGGCGGCTCTCGGGGAAGTCCGTGCGGAAACTCAGGATGTTGCCAATGTCGGCGTTGCGCCACGAGTAGATCGACTGGTCCGGGTCGCCGACCACGCACAGGTTCCTGTGCCTGGCGGCGAGCAGGCGGGCGATGGCGTACTGGACGACGTTGGTGTCCTGGAACTCGTCGAGAATCAGGTGGAGGTACCGCTCCTGGTAGACCTCCGCCACGTCCGGGAAGTCGCGGAGCAGGTCGTGGGTCTTCAACAGCAGGTCGTCGAAGTCGACTGCGGAGGCCTGGGAGAGCAGGTCCTCGTAACGCCCGTAGACGCGGTGGACGAGCTCGTCCACGTAGCTTTTCATGCCAAGGCCGAAGCCTTCGACGCCGATGAGCTTGCTCTTGGCGCTGGAGATGGCCGACAGCGCACCCCTGGGCGCGAGGGTCTTCTGGTCCACGTCGACCTCGTCCATCGCGCGCTTGACGGCGGCCAACTGGTCGGCGGAGTCGTAGATGGCAAAGCCCCTGTCGAGCCCGATGTGGTCTCCGTCGACCCTGAGCAGCCTGGAGCAGAAGGCGTGAAAGGTGCTTACGGTCAGCCCCTGCTCCCGCATGCTCCAATCTAGCAGGGGGGACGAAGCGTCGTCCGGGCTGCTGCCGAACAGGCGGGTCTGCATCTCCCGCGCGGCCTTGTTGGTGAAGGTGACGGCGGCGATGCGGTAAGGGGGCACGACACGGAAGTCGACCAGGTGGGCGATGCGGTGGGTAATGACGCGCGTCTTGCCGCTGCCCGGCCCGGCGACGATGAGCAGCGGGCCGTCCACGGCCTTCACGGCTTCCTGCTGCCTGGGGTTGAGCCCCTCTAGGTGGTCGGTCCTAGTCATCATGCCGGAGCCGCTCCGGCCCGTGTAGCGCGCCTCACCCAACCACTTCTAGGTCTCGCTGCCGGGGAAGTTGCGGACGTCCTCGCGGCCTCCGAGGGTGTAAATGGTGCGCTCGGAGATCATGTGGTCGGTGGCCTGCCTGAACTTCCACAGCCGGTTGGAGTACTGGTGCTCCTTGAGCGCCGCATCGTCGGCGTAGACCTCGTAGAGGGCGTACCGGTTGGGATCGTTGCGGTGGACGTAGACCTCGAACTCGAGGCAGCCCTCCTCCTGGGCGAGGGTCCGTCGGGAGTGCGCCACCATGTGCTGGTCGAAGGCCTCGCGGTGCTCGGGAATCACCTGCACATCAACGTAGAACGCGTGCTCCCCAGACATGGCAATCACCTCTGACAGTTTGCTACGAGGCCGTCGAGCGTGGGGTAAATGTACCACAAACCTGCTTGGGGCCGAACGGCCCTCCGCGCGCCCCGAAGCGCGGGTAGACGGCGCATCCGATAGGCGTGCAACTCCCGACCGGCGAGCGGGGCCGAGAATTCCTTATATCCGTAACATCTTGTACCATTTGTCACTTTTCAGCTATGGGCCACGTTACAGGGGGGTGACGCGAACGGGACACTGATGTAGCGGAATGTGACACCGATGTGACAGGAAGTGACAGGGATGTGACACCCGATTCGAGCCACTCTGGCAGGCCCTTCGACAGGCTCAGGGCAAACGTCAAGGGGTGATGGCCCCCCAACAGGGAGACTGTAGCACATGCGTGCGTGTGCGTCAATGGCTATCAACGATTTGCGTGATGCATGAGATCAGCGCCGCGGGATACATATAGTTCACCATCCCATGCATAACTGAGGGGGCCTGTGCGCGACCCTAGCTTGGCCCGTTGCAGTCGTCGGAGCGCCCGGTTGCCTCTTGTGTTAGATTCCGTACTTGGAATATAATGCACCCATGCCTTGGGAGGTCGAGTACACGGACGAATTCGGGCAATGGTGGCAGGAACTCTCAGAAGGCCAACAGGACGCCGTCGCTGCAAGAGTCGAGCTGCTGATGGAGCACGGCCCCAACCTGCCGTACCCCTACTCCTCGCATATCAGAGGCTCACGCCACGGGGTCATGCGAGAGCTTCGAGCGCAGAGCGGCGGCAGGCCCATCCGGGTCTTCTACGCGTTCGACCCCAGGCGAACGTCCATCCTGATCATAGGCGGAGACAAGACGGGCAACGACCGGTTCTACGAGGAGTACGTGCCTGTTGCCGACGACCTCTACGACGAGCATCTGGAAGAACTGCGAAAGGAGGGGCGGATCGAATGAGTGGACGCCATCCGTTCAGCGAGCTGACCAAGGACTTCACGCCGGAGCGCCGTCGGCGCATCCGCGACATGAAGAGGGAGATGCTGGCCGAGATGCCATTGCACGAGCTTCGCCGGGCGCGGGCGTTGACCCAGCGGGACATGGCGAAGGTGCTGAAGGTGAATCAGCCCGCTGTCTCCAAGCTGGAGCAGCGGGCCGACGTGTACGTATCCAGCCTGCGGTCCTACATCGAGGCTGTGGGAGGGAAGCTGAAGATCGTGGCCGAGTTTCCCGAGGGCGAGGTCGCCATCACGAACTTCTCCGACGTGGGGGAGGATGAGGACACCCCCAAAAAAGGCGATAAATGGTAACTCCCTTGAATCTGGACATAATATTCGCGTCGGACGCAAAGGCACTCGTAGATGCGCGCGAAAAGGCGCGAACTGTGCACAAGTCAGACATCAGGGCGGGTGGCAACGAAGTTGAAGCATCCGTGCGTGACTACCTGAAACGCATGTTGCCTCCCAGATATTACGTCACACATGGACATCTCATTGACACAACGCACATGGTTAGTCCTCAGCTGGACGTCATCATCGCCGACAATTTCAGCCTGCCGTCGTTGCTCACCACAAGAGATGGGACCGAGTATGTCCCAGCGACATCTGTTCTTGCTATTGGTGAAGTGAAATCGACCTACTATCATTCAAAGAAGGATTACAAGAGCTTTCATGGCAAATTGGTCGCAATCTCCCAGATGCACCGACCCCTTGTCGAAAACAGTGTATATCAGGGCATTACAAGTTCTTCCAACATAAGAGACACAGTGCTGGGTAGCTCAAACAAGTACTTGAACAACCTATATTCATTTCTGTTCTGCGTAGATGGCGGCGACTTCGACTTCGGAAGAATTAGAAATCTGTTGGCCTCAGCCGATTTGAATCAGTTGCCGAACTCGGCCATATTCTTGAATATGGGCATTGTTGCATACGCTAATCGCAGCCAGCTAGGCAGTCTGCATAAGTATCCGACTGAAGTCAGCAGCAGTGACTATGGCTGGTGTTTCATGGAGACCATAGGCACTGAAGAAGGGTCAGTGGAGGGTACCAATCCCACATTTCCCATATCAACCCTGCAGGGCTTGCCGCAATCAGCAACAGCGATACCCGATGTAGTCGAATAGCAGAGCACAGTGCTTATCATGAGTGCTAGACTGGTCGTGATAGACTGCTCTAGTTCTTGATAACGTACTGTCCTCGGAGGCACCTAATGGGTGAAAGCACCAACCCCCGCGGCAAGCTCCGTTTCGACCGACGTATACGATTGGAATTCCACGGCGCTACCATCACCTCAGATGCCGGGCTGCTGGCCTGTCGCGAGCTGGATGATGCACTGGGACTGACGGAGACGGCGAGTGAGTGTTTGCAGGAGAGTCGGGGCGGTCGCAACGTGCAGCACCGATTGGTGGGCCTTCTCAGGCAGTCGGTGTACAGTCGTCTGGCGGGCTACGAGGATACCAACGACGCTGAACGGCTGGCCCAGGACCCGACGATGCGGATCATCGTTGGACGGCGAGGTGGTCCTGAGAGACCGGCCGCCAGCACCAACACCATGAGCCGGTTCGAGACCGAGGTGCTCACCCAAGACGGCAACGTGGAAGGGTTGGGCCGACTGAACGCTAAGTGGGTGGATGGAGCTATGTCCCGCACGCCGCACCGGCGGGTGCTCTTGGACATGGACAGTTCGGAGAGTCCGGTACATGGAGAACAGGAGGGAGCATCGTACAACGGTCACTTTGGGAGCACGTGCTATCACCCATTGTTCGTGTTCAACCAGTTCGGGGACTGCGAGGGGGCCATGCTCCGTGCGGGCAACGTACATAGCGCGCACAGGTGGCGTGATGTATTGGATCCGATCCTGTCGCGTTACGGGGCGACAGGAGTGCGACGGTACTTTCGCGCCGATGCCGCATTCGCCAAGCCGGACATCTATGAGTACCTCGAGGAGCGGCAGGTACTTTACGCTATAAGACTCCCCGGCAACGAGGTGCTGCAACGGGAGATCGCCCCTCTGCTCAGGAGGCCGGTGGGGAGGCCGCCGAAGCGTCCAGTGATCCTATACGACGACTTTTGGTATCGTGCCGGGAGCTGGAACCGTGCTCGGCGAGTGGTGGCCAAGGTGGAATGGCACAGGGGAGAGCTGTTCCCTCGGGTGGGCTTCATCGTCACGAACATGTCGGCTGGCCCGGAAGGGGTAGTGCATTTCTACAATGGTCGTGGGACAGCCGAGCAGTGGATCAAAGAGGGCAAGTACGCCCTGAACTGGACTCGGCTGTCGTGCCATCGGTTCGTGGCCAACCGGGTGCGTCTGTCTCTGTTCGTCCTGGCGTACAACCTTGGGAACTTCCTGCGCCGGTTATGTCTGCCCAAGGCGGTCAAGCACTGGTCGCTGAGGAGCGTGCAGGTCAAGCTGATCAAGATGGGAGGCCGTCTGGTGCGGCACTCCCGGCGATTGATCTTTCAGTTATCCGAGGTGTCGGTTCCTCGACGGTTGTTCCAGGGAGTGTTGGATCGTATCGGCCGGTTATCGCCGGCGCCAAGCTGAGGGAGGGTACAACCACGATCTTGCCAAGAGGGAGAACGCTCCAGGGAGTCGCCTTGTCTTCAATGCGCTTTCACCCCACTGGCAGGGGCCACGAGGACGATGAAGACGGACAAGAAGGGTGCTCTACGACTGCAAACGCATCTCTTATTGGATAGACCGGCGATTGACTGGCCTTGCAGGACCTGACTATGCTGCCACTATCTCGTTTGGGCTGCCCCTTGAGCCTGAAGACTCCCAATATGGGGAATGTCGGCCAATCTATCATTCCTGTACGCCCAGTTGATTTCTCACCTTTCAGGGTCTCATTTGGAACCGCCGAACATATATGGGTACATGGCCAACAAATTGATTTTTCGTAAGTCGTCCTTGATGTGGGCGGACCAATAGCAGATGGGACAGTATCCAACCCACCACTCCCTTCAAGGTCATCCCCGTCTGGCAGTTCTCACGCTTAACCGGGAAAGCGCGAGCCCTCAGTCGCCTTCAAGTCCATGCTGAGAAGGAAGAGCATCAGGGCGGTGTCCATTCCGAGCACGTGGACGACACCCCCTCCGGCAAGTTCATGGAGGCCATCATCGAGGGCGTGGATGAGCTCTAATCGGCTAATCTGGAATGCCGCAGACTACCGCTCCAGTCTGGGCAGTTGCCATGATTCACGTGAGGGATTACGATTGGCGCCGTTACTAGCGCGCCGGCCCGCTCGTGGTAGTGAAACGCGCTCCGGCGTGACATAATGCGCGGCAGAGGCTAGGCGTGTCTCCCCGACGCAGGGTTGCGATGGGACGATGCGAAGAGCCGGCCCATATGGAGGCGACAGACATGGCGGAACCACGGTTCGACATAATCGCCCCGCACAGCGAGAAGTACAAGCGCCACTCCGAGGGCTCCATCATCATGCTGCCGGACGGGCAGCTGCTGATGGGGTGGACCGCCTTCTACGGCGGCTTCCACGACGCCTCGCCAGCTCACATCCTGGCCATGCGGTCGGACGACGGCGGCGAGACGTGGAGCGAGCCGGTCCTGATGCTGGAGAACGACGGCAAGTGCAACGTCATGAACGTCTGCTTCGCGCAGCCTGGCGACGGCAGCATCGTCATGTCCCACGTGCGCACGGACGACGAGACATGCTACTACTCGTGGCCGTTCTCGCGCAAGTCGACCGACGGCGGCCATACGTGGACAGCGCACAAGCCCATGGTGGACATGGAGACGTGGCGCGGCTTCCCGGCCAACGACCGGATGATCGTCCACTCCAGCGGGCGGCTGATAGTGCCGTTCGCGCTCAACACGATCCGGCCAGACCGGGACGACGGCCGGGGGCTGCTGCAACCGGCGCGCTCGGACGACATGGGCGAGACGTGGCAGCTCAGCTCCAACGTGTCGACGGTGGAGCACCCCGACCACCCGGGCGCGAGCGAGCCCGTGGTCGTCGAGAGGAAGGACGGCTCGCTGCTCTTCTTCAATAGGACGCGGACCGGCACCATCTGGGCGGCGGAGTCGCGTGACCGGGGCGAGACGGTGTCGGAGCCGTGGGACACGGGGGTCCAGTGTCCGGCCGCGCCCTGCATAGTCAAGCGCATACCCAGCACCGGCGACCTGCTGCTGATCTGGAACAACGCGAAGCCGGACAGGCCCGGCTCAGGCGGGCCGCGTATGCCGCTGACGACCGCCATTTCGAAGGACGACGGCGAGACCTGGACCAACGTCAAGGACCTGGAGCCGGACCTCAGCCGCAGCTACATGTACCCCTCGCTGACGTTCGTCGGCGGCACCGCGCTCATACTGTACTCGCAGGGGGAGTACGACTCGGTGGTGAAGTGGTCCACCAACTGGCATAACACGTCAATGAAGCTGGCGCGCGTCCCCGTGGAGTGGTTCTACGAATAGGCCGCTTGTGGAGGTCTCGCGGCGCGAATGTCTCAACACACGCCGCTCCTGAACCACTCCCGGACGCGGTAGTGAAATGCGGCCAAGAGTGACACAATGCGCCTGAGAGGCCGGGCAGTGCGGAAGACGGCCCACCTGGAGCGACAGACATGGCGGAACCACGGTTCGACATAATCGCCCCGCACAGCGAGAGGTACAAGCGCCACTCCGAGGGCGCCATAACCATACTGCCGGACGGGCAGTTCCTGCTTGGGTGGTCGGGCTTCTACGGCGGGTTCCACGACCCCTCACCCGCCCACATCCTGGCCATGCGGTCGGACGACGGGGGCGAGACGTGGAGCGAGCCGGTAGTCATCCTTGAGAACGACGGCAAGTGCAACGTCATGAACGTCTGCTTCGCGCAGCCTGGCGACGGGAGCATCGTCATGTCCCACGTGCGCACGGACGACGAGACGTGCCACTACTCGTGGCCATTCTCGCGCAAGTCGACCGACGGCGGCCACACGTGGACGGCCCACAAGCCGATGGTCGACATGGAGACGTGGCTCGGCTGCCCGGCCAACGACCGGATGATAGTCCACTCCAGCGGCCGGCTGATAGTACCGATGTCGATCCAAACCGTCCGGCCCAACCCAGAGGACGGCAGGGGGCTGCTGCAGCCGGTGCGCTCGGACGACATGGGCGAGACGTGGCAGCTCAGCTCCAACGTGTCGGCCGCGAAGGACCCCGACCACCCCGGCGCGGTCGAGCCCGTGGTCGTCGAGAGGAAGGACGGCTCGCTGCTCTTCTTCAACAGGACGCGGCTCGGCACCATCTGGGCGGCGGAGTCCCACGACAGGGGCGAGACGGTGTCGGAGCCGTGGGACACGGGTATCCAGTGTCCGGCGGCACCCTGCATAGTCAAGCGCATACCCAGCACCGGCGACCTGCTGCTGATCTGGAACAACGCGAAGCCGGACAGGCCCGGCTCCGGCGGGCCGCGGATGCCTCTGACGACCGCCATATCGAGGGACGACGGCGAGACCTGGAGCAACGTCAAGGACCTGGAGCCGGACCTCAGCCGCAGCTACATGTACCCCTCGCTTACCTTCGTCGGCGACACCGCTCTCATACTGTACTCGCAGGGTGAGGCCGACTCGGTAGTTAAGTGGTCCACGAACTGGCATAATACGTCCCTGAAGCTGGCCCGCGTCCCCGTGGAGTGGTTCTACGAATAACCTGGAGGTCTGAATTGTCTGCCATAGACTTTTCGCGGCCGCATACTTGGTATGGTGTAGCCGAGAAGGGACAATGGAGGCCCTTTACAGCGACTCTCCCCTGGATGTTTGCACATGCTCGATTTGAATGAACTGAGAAATGGCCTTCCAGCCATCACCCCGGAGTGGGGCAGCGTGCTGGCTCAAGTGGCGGGAGTGTGCTTGGAGTCTCAGGACCACCACCAAGGCGTTCTTCTTCGTATAACTGGATATGTGAACACCACATATCCTCTGATTTGGCCGCCAATCAGTGATCAAGCCCTTAGAACTTGGGCAGACCATCAAGAGGCAACCGAGTACGGCGCTACAGCCATTGCCGTGTTGTTGGTCAAAAAGGAAACTGGCTACGCGGCGATCGAGAGATCTGTAAAAGGCACAGGCATCGATTACTGGTTGGGTCATGAAGCAGAAGGGCCGCCATTTCAAAACAAGGCAAGGCTGGAGATATCCGGCATTCTCAGTGTTCAGGGGACCTACAGAGATGTTGAAAGGGTTGTTGCCAAGCGAGTAAGGGACAAGCTGAAGCAAACCCAATCTCCTGGCGGGTCGCTTCCAGCTTACGTAATCGTAATTGAGTTTGGAAACCCACTTGCCGAGGTGCAGAACGCATGAACGTGGTCAATGACCTTCACAATAGGGCCATGGACCTAGCGGAGCTTGGTCTGATCAACCGCCTGCGGGGCAACCCGGAAGGAGAGTCTGACTTTGCTCGACAGGCACTAGAATTGGAACTCTCCGCTATCCGAGAACTCAAAGAGCCGATAGAGCCAACTTTTTCTGTTCTTCACCGCAGTGCCGGGACGCTAGCATTACGATGCCATAAATACCGCCTAGCCGAGCAGATTGCGGCCAAGGCCCTTGCCCGAGAGCCTCCCCCTGAAATTGCTGATGAGCTTCGTGACCTCGTTGAACAAGTGCACTTTCAGAGACATCTTGAGTTGAGGGGAATTGAACTGGGACTAGATGAGGTGCAGATGAGTCTGTCAGGTAAGGAAGTAGGCTACGGGTTGGTCACTTCGGACGAGTTGGTAAGCAGAATCGGCGATGCATCAAAACTAATAGGGAGAATCGTTGAGCGGCAGAGAAACTCATCCTTCACTGAAGGAGGTCTACGAAAAACTACACGGGAAACCTTCCCTGTTCTTGTCTCTGTACCTAGGGCCGCCAGCTTTGCAGTCACATTGAAGGTTGGTCGACCAACGGGACAACTCCATCTACCTGTAGAGATAGAGGTGATTGTCGACGAATTCATGGACTTGATGGAGATGGTCAATAATTCTGATATTCGAGCATTAGAAGAGCGTATTCCGGAGCCACCCTATCTGCGAAACTTCCTTGGGCTCGCAAAAAAGTTAGCACCGGATGGCGACCGAGTCCGGCAAGTAGGCTTTACGGTGGAAAGAGGTAGTGGGGAACGTCGCGTGTCGGTGACAACACCGGCAGCAGAGATTCCCTTAACATCCGTTGTTGAGTCGGCAACCGAAGACGAAAGACCTGGCAAGCTTGTTGAGGTCCGAGGAACCCTCCGTTTCGCGGATGCTACAGGCCATGACGCCAGTAAAATCAAGATTGTCAACGATACGGGGAGGAGCCGTTCTGTGACAGTGCCCGCAGGCATGATGACGGATATCGTCCGGCCAATGTGGGATTCGAAAGTAGTCGTAAAGGGACTGCAAAAGGGTCGAGCCATTGTCTTACAAGACATAAATTTAGACGAGTGACCCGAACTATGAACCTCGAAGGGGAAGGGATGGCGGGAGTGGATACGGCTGCAACTCCACCGGTGGCGGTGGAGCGGCGAGCGGCTACGCATCTGGCCCACGTGCCCGTTGAGTGGTTCTACGAATAACCTGGAGGTGTGAATTGTCTGCCATAGATTTTACGCGGTCATACATGCGGTGGGAGAGCCCCGGCAACAACGTGCGAATCCTGATCGAAGCGGCCTGCACCATCACGGACGAGAAAGCCGGGACGTCCGACAGCTACTACCTGATAGCCCCCTGCCGCGGGGAGAGCACCCACGGCAAGAGTGGAGAGCTGGTGCTGAACCCCGGTTACGAGTTCAGCGGCGTCTGGGGCGAGAAGGAGTCGTTCATCATACGGTGGCACTGGCAGAGCTCGCGTGACAACCGCCAGGCGCACAGGCCCGAGGGCGTGGACATTTGCATGTTCGAGAATACCCGGGAGCTCGCCGACAACCAGGCGGTCTTCGACGGCACAATGGGTTCGGGGGAGCCGATGGTGTCGCGGACGACCATCCGGGACGAGAGCCGGGGCCTGACCGCCGTGCTGGACTACCCGGTCAACACGATGAACGTTAAGGAGGACCCGATCCGCTACCAGGTGGACACCGGGCCGTTGATCTTTCCGGACTTCACGAAGGACACCGACAGCGCCATCGAGATGTTCGAGGTGGCCTACGTCGTCTACAACCTGTTCGACGAGGCGTACTTCACGCTGCGCAAGCCGCTGGCGGCGCGCGAGGGGGACGATCCGTCCAAGTACGTGACCGACTACTCTGAGATACGGGTGCTGCCGGTAAAGAACCAGCTACTGCTGGCCGTCGGGGAGGGTGAGTGATGAGCGCCATAGACTTCGCAAGATCGTACATGAGGTGGTTCGGGGCGGTGAACAACGTCCGCATCCTGGTCGACGCGGCGTGCACGCTGACCGACGACGCTACCGGCAAATCGGAGACCTACTACCTGATCGCGCCGTGCCGCGCCGAGAACACCCACGGGGACACGAAGCTGATCAGCAACCCCGGCTACGAGTTCTGCGGCGTATGGGGCCCGGAGGAGAAGCGCATCATGCGGTTCGCATGGACCAGCGACCGCGACAACACCCAGTACGAGCCGAAGGCGGACACGCTGGACATTCGCCGGTTCGAGAAGACCCGGAGCCTGGAGGACGCGGCGTCCATCTTCGAGGCGACGATGGAGTCCTCGGAGCCGATGGTGTCGCGCACAACGATCCAAGGCGGGCGCCAGGGCCTGACGGCCGTGCTGGAGTACCCGGTGAACACGATGAACGTCGTGGACGGGCCGATGCGGTTCCAGGTGGACACGGGGCCGCTGATCGTGCCCAACTTCAGCATCAAGGCGGCGCGGCCCATCGAGTGCCTGGAGGTCGGCTACGTCGTCTACAACCGTTTCGACGAGGCCGAGTTCACGGTCAGGAAGCCGGTCCCTATCATGGACGGCGACAAGCCGCTCTTCTTCAGGACGGACTACTCGGAGCTACGCAACTACCCCGCCCAGAACGAGGTCCTGCTCGTAGATTCGAGCTGACGCACCGTGCCCTACATAGAGGTGCTGGGGACCGGGCGAATCGACGACCGGGACTCGGCCTTTCCCCAGGCGGTACAGCTGCCCGGGGGCGGTATCCTCTGCTCGTTCAACGTCGGCGGCGGGCCGGGTGTCGAGGGCGGCAGCGACTGGGCGCGCTCCACGGGCGGGGGCGAGACGTGGACGGTCGAGGGCA
Organism: Dehalococcoidia bacterium; assembly: GCA_965262055.1. Classification (GTDB taxonomy): domain Bacteria; phylum Chloroflexota; class Dehalococcoidia; order Lucifugimonadales. Next base: position 1,883,299 of record CBDHEI010000002.1, on the reverse strand, counting down.
CGATACTGCCCGCCACGGCCAACCCCCATACCACCAACGCCCTGAAGCTCAGCGCGTCCCGCGACGGCAGCGCCGTCTATGCCTACGGCGCGCGCTACTACCCGCAGCCGGGGGAAGGATTCGCCGACCGGCGCAACGAGGCGGTCATCTGCACGTCCCACGACGGCGGCCGCACCTGGTCGGACGCCCGGGTCGTGCCGATGCGTGCCGACTGCCTGCTGGAGGTCGCGCACGGCGCGCTCATGCTTTCCTCTGGCCGGCTGTTGGCGCCGGCGGCCACCCACCGCGCAATAGACCGGCTGGGCGTGGAGGTGCTGGTTGCCATCTCGGACGACGGCGGGATTACGTGGCCGATGCACTCGGTGGCCTTCCACGACCCGGAGGGGCGCTACGGGTACCACGAGCAGAAGCTGGCGGAGATCGCCCCCGGCAGGGTGATGGCCGTGTCGTGGACCTCCAGCCTGGACCACTCGACGGACTACGAGGACAGCTTCGCCATCTCGGACGACGGCGGGTTGACGTGGGGCCCCGCAGCCTCGACCGGGATCATGGGGCAGACAATGACCCCTATCTCCCTGGGCGCCGACCGGCTGCTGGTGCTCTACAACCGCCGCTACGGCGACCAGGGCATCGTCATGCTGCTGGTGACGTTCACAGATGATACGTGGCGCGTTGAGTACGAGGGCCTGATGTATGATGCCGGAGCGCGCCGGGATCGGCGCACCGGGTCAGGCGTGGATGAGATGGAGGCGTTCAGGTTCGGCTTCCCGACCGCGACAAGGCTGCACGACGGCACCTTTCTGGCCACGCACTGGAGCGTCGAAGACGGCCGCTGCGGCATACGATGGACGAAGCTGCGCGTCGACTGGTAGGGGTAGACTCAGAGAAGGGCGTGAGAGTCACCGCCATGCGCTTGGGGCTGTTGGCGCTGTGGAGCGCGACGGTGGTTGTGCTGGCTGCGTGCAGCCAGCACAACCCACCGCCACGGCCACGCCGGCGGCGCCCACTGCTGTTCCCACGCCTCAGCCTGTCGTTGCCGTGGCTGTCGCCGCAACGGCAACCGCGACGCCTACAGCCACTCCAACACCGGAGCCGACGGCGACGCCCACCAGGGAGCCCACGCCCACCCCGACTCATACAGCTTCACCAACCGCCATTCAAACGGCGGAACCGACGGCAACTCCCACACCCGAACCCACTGCTACACCGACCCCAACGGAGACCCCCACGCCAGCGCCCTCTATGCCAGAAGAGCGACTTGACTCCGCTGTCGGCGAAGGGTTCCTCGACCTCGCGTGGATCAAAGATGGCGTCACGGGACGCGAGAGGGCTGCCGTTGAGTTCTTTTCGAGAATCAGGAGTTCAGACCCTGCGATGGCCCAAGCCGTTCTGGACTTCGGTTGGTTCGCCGATGGCATGGACCCCGACAATTACGAGACGAACGCCCTGGGATCTCTTGCGGCACTTGCCGAGAGCCAGCCCTCTTTGGCCAAGCGTCTGCTGAGATTCCAATGGCTCGCCGACGCCATTACCAAAGACGAGGGGCAGGCCGTCCACCATATTAGAGTCCTCGCCCAGAAGAGCTCTTCCCTGGCTGAGCGCTTGATGGGCCTACCGTGGACTGCCGACGGCATCACCGAAGATGAGAGTGCCACAATCGCCTATGTCAAGAGGATAGCCGAAATCGACCCGGAGATAGCAACCTCCGTTGTGAATCTCCCTGGAGAGGTTGGGAGTATCGCCAGAGATGCACTGTGGTCCCTGGACCTCATCCTCAGGAGCGGAAGATTCAAGCATATCCTCGGCCAGTCGTGGTTCCAGGACGGCCTAACCGACGAAGAGGCCGCGTTGATTATCGTGCTCCGGAGCGCCGTTAATTCCGAGCAACTCTTCCAAGACCTGGTTCAAGGCGCCCACCTGCGATCCAAGACAATTTACTTGCCCCTTGCGGGTGAAGTAAACCTATTCGCCGTGAGCCGGTCGGCGTTCCAGGAGGATAGCGACGTTCTCGAAGGACTGGCACTCGGCGTTCAAGCGCTGGAAGGTTTCATGGGAATGCCCTGGCCAAAGACTGACATCATATTGCTTCAGGAGCTCGAATCGAACTTCGCCCAGGCGAGTCCGCATCAAGGATGGAACCTCGGCACTCACATTGTAGTGAGGGACACGTCCAGGGTTCTGCTCTACCACGAGCTAGCCCACTTCTATTATGGTGCCTATGGGGTACCATCCTGGCTGGCTGAAGGGGCGGCAATGTTTCTTTCCTACTACACTCTTCAGCTAACTGAAGAGTCGAGTGTTCGGTCACTCTACTTCCGTAACCAAATTGACATAGCTGAAGAGTGTGCCCCTAGCGGCGTAGCCAACGTTTACGAGTTGATCGTAGCTACAGCCAAAGATTCGGGATCACCACTCCAGTTTTGCGCGTATCCCATTGGATCACAATTCCTGGCGGGAATGTATCGATCCCTGGGGCCTGACGTAGTCTCGTCCTCCTTGAAGGAGCTCTCCAGAGCAGGCCAAGAGGGCAGGCGTGCGACGGAAGACGAGATTTACCAGACATTCCTATCGAACACCCCGCCAGCTAAACAGGACGAGTTCCGCGAGCTGTACACATGCCTTCACGGCAGGCCTATCCCCGGATATACGCCTGCCCCTGCGACCACGCCAACCCAAGCGAGGGACGTGCTGGCCGCGCTCTACAAGGCCACTAATGGACCAGGCTGGAATAACAATGACAACTGGCTGAGCGAAGCCCCTATCAGCCAATGGTACGGAGTAATCACCGGCTGTGGCGGCGCCGTCACCGGGTTGGTCCTCAATGATAACCAACTGGCCGGCCCCATACCGCCGGAGCTGGGAGGCCTAATCAATTTGGAACGACTTCGGCTGGACTACAACCGTTTGAGCGGGGCGGTACCTCAGGAGCTTGGCAACCTCTCCAAACTGGAAGAGCTGTCCCTCGCCGGCAACCAACTGACCGGGTGCATACCCAGGGAGCTGCAAGGCATAGAGGACAACGACTTCGCAGACACGAACCTGCCTTTCTGCTAGGCAACCGCCTGAAACGCCAGCCCCCAGCCTAGCAACTGTGGCGCGACGACGTAGTATTATGTCACCACGTTTTGGCCCGCCGACATGGTAGCCGACCTGAGACTCTACGATGTGAATTGGCGGCGCAGTCAGAGACGAAGCGGCACAACAACCATAGCGCCAAGGAGGACAACATGAACAGAGACGAGCTGAAGAAGCTGATCGTGGGGCCCGTTGCGCCGGTGCCTACGCCGTTCGACGACGACTTCGAGGTCGACTTCGGCCTGATGGCCGACCTGACCGAGTGGTGGGTCGAGGCGGGGGCGGTCACGGGCAAGGCGGTCATCAAGATCGCAGCGCAGGCGGGCGAGGGCGACAAGCTGAGGGACTGGGAGGGGCCGGCGCTCCTGCGCACGGCGGTGCAAGCGGCCAAGGGCAAGGCGGCCGTGATGGGCGCCATCCACCACAAGGACACGATACGGGCCGTCGAGGACGCCAAGAGGGCGCAGGACCTCGGGGCGATAGGCATGCAGATATCGCCCCCCATATTCAACGGCCCGGACCAGAACGACCACCTGCGTCACTACGAGGCCATCTCCAACGCCATAGATATCGGCGTGATGATCTACAACACACCCTGGTGGCCGTACGGCTCCATCTTCCCGGAGACCTTCAGGAAGATGGCCGACTTCGAGCACATCGCCGCCATCAAGTGGAGCCCGCCGGAGGGGTACGTCTACCCGGACATCTTCGACCTCAAGGACACCTTCAACATCATCGACAACACGGTGTCGCCGGTGCTCAACCACAAGATGGGCGGCCGCGGCTACGTCCAGAACGAGCTGGGCGTCTACCCCTTCCACGACCTGCGCATCTGGGAGCTTATGGAGGCGGGGCGGTACGACGAGGCGGAGCAGCTCTTCGACTCTGTGGTGCCGAAGCTGCGGGCGTTCGGCGCCCGGACCAGGGAGAGGACGGGCCACAGCGGCGGCGCAAAAGCGGTCATGGCGATCATGGGCCGGCCAATCGGCCTCCCTCGCCCGCCGGCGGAGCCCCTGGACGAGCGCGAGACGGCGGAGCTGCGCGACCTGGTGATCGGCTTCGGCTGGCCCGTGCCCGACGCCGGCCAGGCGGTCGCCGCAGGCTAGGTAAAGCGCCAGCCGTACTGGGCGCGGAGCCCGCGGTCTGGGGCAGGTGAGCCGGCGCCCTTGGGCTCCGGCTCTCCCACAAGGCGGCCATCGCGCACCCAACGCTCGTCGCCGCCGTACATATGGTGTATGAGCCGTTCCGTCAGCGCCTCACGGACGGGAGCGTAGCTGGCGTCCCCCGATACGTCACGCATCTCGTCGGGGTCTTCGGCGAGGTCGAATAGCTGCACGCGGTTGCCCGTGGGGTAGTAAACGAGCTTGTGCCGGCCGTCGTGGGCCATCCGTGTCGCGAAGGCGTCGTCGTACAGCTCGCCGTACAGGAAGGAACGCCGCTCCTCGCCCACGAGGGACAGCCCCTCTACTCCCTCGGGCGCGGGGACGCCGCAGATGTCCAGCATCGTCGGCATCACGTCCGCCAGCGCCGCGAGGCGGCCGTCCTCCCGGTCCGCGACGACTCGTGGGTCGCCGGCGGGCGGGACCAACAGCATCGGCACCTTTGCGGAGTCCTCGTAGAAGACGGTCTTGCCGTAGTGGTGGTGGTTGCCCATCATATCGCCGTGGTCGGCGGTGAGCATGATCACCGTATCGTCAGCCCCTCCTCGCGCAGAGTGCCTATGACCAGCCTGATCTGGTGGTCGACGTGGGTGCACTGGGCGTAGTAGGCGCGCCTCGCATCGCGCAGCATCTGCTCCGGGTACGAGCGGCGAGCTACGGAGTGCTGCTTCGCCCTGTAGGCGTATGGCATCGATTCAGCGTCCTCGGCCCAGTCGCCGACGAAGGGCTCGCCCACATCCACGTTGCGGTAGAGGTCCATGTACGCTGCGGGGGGCGTGAGCGGTGGATGCGGCGGCACGAATGACATGTACCAGAAGGCTGGCCGGCTCGGGTCGCGCCGCACTATGTATCGGCACATCTCGCGCGCCGTCCAGTTGGCCGGGTGCGCATACTCCGGGAAGTGCCACGTCCGCGTGAAGTAGTCGTTGCCCGATCCGTGGGTGAGCTGCTGGCCGTGGTAGCCCTCCGCGGTGAGGAACATCTCGTAGTCGTCGGGGTTGTGGCGGCGCTCCTTGGCGGCCTCGTCGAGCATCACGTCGTCGAAGCCGATGCGCGCCCGCTGCGGCTGGACGTGCAGTTTTCCGACGGCGTAGGCCTGGTAGCCGGCGTTGCGGAAAGTCTGCGGCAGCGTGGGCCGCCCGTCCATCGTTATCTTCTGGTCGAAGGAGCGGGCGCCGTGGGTGCGCGAGAATGTCCCGGTCATCAGCTCGCGGCGCGCCGGGATGCAGACCGGCGTCGTGCTGTAGGCGTTGGTGAACAGCACCCCGTTGGCGGCGAGACTGTCCAGGGTCGGGGTCATTACGGCAGGATGCCCCAGGGCGCTCATGAGCCGCCCCGACCAGTGCTCGACGCAGATCAGCAGGACGTTGGGCCTGTCCATAGCTTGCTTCGGTGGGCGGGGCTAGGATAACAGAAAGGGACCCGGCTGCTACCGAGCCCCCATCCCGTCCTTCCCACTCAGGGAAGGGACTTGAAAGAGTTAAGGCTAAGGACCGCCCTGCTGGCCGCCCACACCTCCCCCACCGAAGCCACCGCCACCAAAGCCTCCCCTGCCGCCTCGGAAGCCCCCGAATGGGAGGCCTTCGGCGCCCTCCGGCAGGACTACGATGTTGGCGGCTGTGAAGTTCCCGTCCTCGTCGCGCTCGCCGGCGACGGTCACCGTCATGCCCGTCTCGAGGTCGCTCATGGGGACCTCGGTGGTCATCTGGATGGTCGTCTCGTCTCCCACAGCGATCTCAAGCGGCCCCTGCTGTGTGTTCAGGGTTATCGTGTTACCGTCCACCGCCTCGATAGTCCCGGCCTGCAGGCCGAACCCGGCGCCGCCACCAATTCCGCCGCCGCCTCCGAGCTGCTCCCTCAGCTGCCGGATCTGAGCGGCCACCCCCTCGGGTACACCCTCACCGCCTTCGACCAGTATCTCACTCGAACGGACGGTCGTCACCAGAGCGCCTGACGGGCCTACGACGGTGACTGCCCCCTGCCCTCCGCCTGTCGGGTTGGCCGCTGAGCCTGTAGGGGCGGTCAGCGTGACTACCGGCGTATCGGTCTGCTGGCCCTTGCCGATGGTCAGCCCCGTGAAGAAGGACGCCCCAACGGCGGCTCCCACTACAAGGACTGCTATCAGAACCCCTACGAACGTCTTATTGCTCATTGTCTACTCCTTACGGTGATCATCGAAGAGGTCCGTCCGCTACTCGTATCTCAGCGCCTCGATGGGGTGAAGGTTCGCCGCCTTTGCGGCCGGGTATATGCCAAAGAAGAGGCCGATGCCGGCGGCGACGACCAGAGCCAGTACCGTGATGTCCCCGCTTACGGCGGTCTCGAAAGTCTGCCCGATGATGTTGCGCCCGTCCATCAGCCGCGACAGCGTGACGCCCAGTATCACGCCTGCGATGCCGCCGCCGAGGCTCAGGAGGGTAGCCTCGGCGACGAACTGGAGAAGGATGTCCCGCCACTTGGCCCCCATCGCCTTGCGGACGCCGATCTCGCGCGTCCGCTCGGTCACGGAGACCATCATGATGTTCATGATGCCAATGCCGCCGACCAGCAGAGATATGCCCGCGATGGCGCCCAGGAAGAGCGCGAAGGTCTCCTGGGTCTCCGTCAGGGTCTCTATCGTCTCCTCCTGGCTTGTGATGGTGAAGTCGTCCTCCTCGGTTATCCTGTGGCGCAGCCTGAGCACGGTCGCCACGTCCGCGATCGTCTCCTCCCTGTTGGCCGGATCGTCGATCTGCACGTTGATCGACGACACCGCCACGCCTCCGCCGGCGGTCCGGCCAGCAGACAGCCTGTAGTAGGCTGTGGTGATCGGCACGAGCACGAGGCTGTCCAGGTTGCTGAGCGCCGTGCTCCCGCGGCTCTCCAGCACGCCGGCAACTGCGAACTGCCTACCGTTGATGCGGACGTTCTGGCCCACGGGGTCACGGTTGCCGAAGAGGGTCTCCGCGATCTCGGAGCCCAGCACTGCGGCCTCATCGACGGTGCCGACGTGCTCGCGGGTGATGAACGTCCCCGACGCCGTCGCGTAGTTGCGCGCCGACTCGTACGCCGGTGTGACGCCGATAATCTGCGCAAATGTGTTCTCGCGCCCCGCGACTATCTGCCCCGACGTGCTGATCTCCGGGGCGACTGCGACGACGTGGGGCGTGAAGACAGGGTCCTTCAGGGCGTCGGCGTCGTCCAGGGTAAGCGTCGACGTCGGGTCCTGCCCCGAGAAAGAGGCGGAGCGGAAGACGACGACGTTGCCGCCTGAGAAGAAGCTCTGGCCCGGAATGCTGGGGCGGACGAAGAGCAGGTTCGTTCCCATCTCCTCGATTCTCGACGTGATCGTCTCCTGGGCGCCCCGGCCTACCGACATGGTCGATATCACGGCGGCGACGCCGATAACGATGCCCAGCAGCGCCAACCCCGTCCTGAGCTTGTTCGCCCCCAGGGAGGAGAGGGCCGTTACGGCGATGGTCAGCGGGCCCATCGAGAGTCCTCCTGTCCCGCGCCGGCCGAGTAACCCGCGAAATGCGCTGCGGGGCCGTCGCTGACGACCCTGCCGTCCCGCATCGTCACCACCCGGTGGGCCTGTGCCGCGACATCGGCCTCGTGGGTGACTATTACTATGGTCCTGCCCTCGTCGCTGTTGAGGCCCTTCAGAATATCCATGATCTCTTCGCTGGAGCGGCTGTCGAGGTTGCCTGTCGGCTCGTCGGCAAGCAGGATCGCAGGGTTCTTAACAAGCGCCCGGGCAATGCCAACCCTCTGTTGCTGTCCGCCTGAGAGCTCGGTAGGTCGGTGCCCCGTCCGGTCGGCGAGCCCCACCCTATCCAGGGCCTCCAGGGCCCTCCTCCTTCGGTCCCCTCCCCCGCCGTACAGGAGCGGGAGCTCCACGTTCCCCAGCGCCGTGAGGCGCGGCAGGAGGTTGTACGTCTGGAAGACGAACCCGATCTTGTTGTTGCGAATCTCGGCCAGCCCGTTGCCGCTAAGCTCACCTACACGCCGTCCCTCCAGCTCGTAGGTGCCGGAGGTCGGCACGTCGAGGCAGCCTATGACGTTCATCAACGTCGACTTGCCGGAGCCGGAAGGCCCCATTATGGCAACCATCGACCCGCTCTCTATGGTTAGGCTCACGCCGCCCAGGGCCACTACGTCTATGGCGCCGAGCCGGTACACCTTGGTTACGTCCGACAGCTTGATCATATTCAGATTCGCCTCTATCTGCTTCCTGCCGCTCCCGCTAGGGCCGCGGTCCTCCACCACCCCGCCCTCCGCCGAAGCCGCCGCCGAAACCGCCACCGCCTACGAGGCCGCGCAACGCTCCAAACACACCCTCCGAGGCCGTATCCTGGGACTCCATGAGGACCAGTTCGGCCTCGGCCACACCGCTCTCGACCACGACCCAGAAGCCGTCGCTGCTCCCCAGCACTACTTCCCTGTCCACGAAGCTGCCGCCCTGGGAGACCCTGACTACGGGCTGATCGAAGGAGCCGTAGAGCGCGTCCACAGGCACGAGCAGCACGTCCCTGTCCTCGCGCAGCACGACGGTCGCGACGGCGCTCAGACCCTCCGGCAGGTCCAGCTCTGCCGGGACCCGCATCTGGATGCTGATCGGGTACGTCACAACCCCGGACTGGCTCTGGGCCACGGTGCCCACCTCGGCGACCGAGCCCTGTATGGTCTGCCCCGCGAGCGCGTCCATGGTCACCGAGGCGGAGGCGCCCTCTCTAACGTACAGGACGTCGATCTCGTCCACGACACCGTTGATCTCAACTACCGAGGGATCCACCATCTCCAGCACCGCGGTATTGGGGTTCACGGACTCTCCGGCCTCCAGGTTCACAGCGGACACGACCCCGTCCCACGGGGCGCTCAGGGTGGCGGCAGCCAGCGCCTCCCTGGCGGCTTCCAGGGCTGCCAGGGCGCTAGCGGCCTCGGCCCGGCTCAGGGCGACGTCGAGCGAGTCTGCGCCCAGCCTCACGACCTCCAGCTCCTGCCTCGCGTCGTCCAGCACAGCCCGGGCCACCTCGACCTGCTTCTCCTTCAACTCCACGTCCCTGGGGTCAGGCGCAGTCAGCGCCGCCAGCTCGGATTCGGCCTCCTCCAGATCCGCCTGGGCAAGCGCTACCTTCTTCTCCCTGGCCTCCACGTCCAGATCGTCGGGCTGCCTGAGGGCCGCGAGGTCTGCCTCGGCCTCCTGCAGTTCGGTCTCCGCAAGCGTTACCTCGCTCCGGGCGGCCTCTACGTCCAACGGCTCCGGCGTCACCAGCTCAGCCAACCGCGACTCCGCATCCGCCAAGTCCGCATCCGCCAGCGCTACTCCACCCCGAGAGACCTCCACATCCAACGGGTCCGGCGTGACCAGCGCAGCCAAGATCGACTCCGCGTCCGCCAATTCCGCCTCCGCCAACGCCACCTCACCCTGCGCCGCCTCCACGTCCAGGGGGTCCGGCGTCATAATCTCAGCCAAGCGCGACTCCGCGTCGGCAAGCTCCGCCTCCGCCACCGCAACGTCGCTCCCCGCCGCCTCTACGTCCAGCGGACTTGGCACGACCAGCTCCGCCAACAGCGACTGCGCGTCGGCAAGCTCTGCCTCCGCCAGCGCCACCTCGCTCCGCGCCGCCTCCACGTCCAGCGGACTTGGCGCGACCAGCTCGGCAAGGTCGTCCCTTGCCTGCTGTAGCTCCGCCCTGGCGACTGCGACCTGCTTCTCCTTGAGGTCCAGCTCGGCCCTGGTGGGCGCCTCGAGCCGTGCGAGGTCGGCCCGCGCCGTTTCGAACGACGCAAGTGCGAGTTCTACGCGGACCCGTGCGGACTCCATTTCCAGGCTGTCCGGCGGCTCCGTCAATTCTGCGAGGGCGTCCTGGGCATTGCTCAGGTCCTCGACCGCCTTGTCGACGTCAGACTCGGCCTTGACCAGCGCCTTCGCGGCGTTCGCTTCCACCGTCTCCAGGGCATCCAAGGCGGCAGACAATGTCTCCCAAGCCTCGTCCAGCTCTCTGCCTATGCAGAGGCTCCCGGAGGAAAGCGTCGCGCCTGGGCAGGTTGTGACCACGCTTCCGGGGTATAGGTTGAGCCAGATGTGTACCAGCGTTTCGCTCCACACGGTCGCCGGGTCGTCTTGAGGCAGCCCCACGGTGTATGGCACCGGCCTGGGCGCGAAGATCAACTCGAGGTCAAGGCCCAGGGACTCTAGCAGTGCGCCCGGCTCCGAGCGGAGTTGATCGCCTGCGATTCCGATGCCCAGCCACTTCCGAAAGGCGCCTGCGTACCTGTCCTCGGCGTCGTCCACGTCCTCGAAGGCAGACGCGACATCGGCTTCCCACTCCCTGGAGGCCAGCCGCAAGTCCAATTCCACGCTCGTCAGGGTCGCCTCCGCAAGCTCGACCGCCGCCTGCAGCTCGGCCGTCTCATCCGCGGAGGGGCCGCCTTCGAGCTCCTGGAGGGCCGTCAGGGCGTCGTCGTAAGCGGTCCTCGCGTCCGTGACGGCGGACCTCGCCTTGGCCAGGGCCTCCGCATCCGGCCTCGACAGGGTGTCGAGCGCCTCTATCGCGTCCGCCAAGGCCATTGCCGAGGCGGCGACGGCGGCCTCGGCCTCGGCAATCTGTCCAGCGTCCGGCTCTACCAGCCGGGACAGCTTCTCCCTTGCATCCGAGAGCGCAATCTCCGCGCTGGTCACCTTGGCTTTGGCCTGGTTCAACTCGTGCTCATCCGGCGATAAGAGCTTCGCCAACGCCTCTTGCGCATCGCTCAGCGCTACCCTGCCATTGACCACCTTGGCTTCGGCCCAGTCTACCTCGTCCTCGTCCGGCGTTACCAGCTTCGTCAACGCCTCTCGCGCATCGCTCAAGGCTACCTTGGCGCCGACCACCTTGGCTTCAGCCTGGTCCACTTCGCTCTCGTCCGGCGTTACCAGCTTCGCCAACGACTCACGTGCTTCATTGAGCGCCACCCGCGCGGTCGCAACTTTCCCCTCCGACTGGTCGACTTCGTTCTCGTCCGGAGACTCCAGCCTTGCCAACGACTCCCTTGCGTCGTCAAGGTCCGTCCTAGCCTTGGCTACGCGAATCTCTGCCTGCGCGATGGCCCCGGCTCCCGGGGTCAGAAGCTCTGCGAGAGCCTCCCGGGCGTCAGTCAGGGACGCGCGCGCGTCGGCGACCGCCGACTCGGCCTTGGCCACGGCCTGCTTCGAGGGCTGTATGAGCGCTGCGAGGTCCTCCACGGCGTCCTCCAGGGCAACGCTGGCGCTGGCCACGTCGGACTCCGCACGCGCAATCTCAAGGGCGCTGAAGGGGTTGAGGGCGTTCTCCAGCGCGTCCTCGGAATCCCGCAACCGGACCTCGGCATCGGCAACAGCCTCCTCCAGGGAGGCGGCCGTTTCGGCGTCGATGACGGCCAGGGGCTGTCCCGCGACGACGTCCTGGCCTTCCTCCACCAATAGCTGGCCGAGCGTACCCTGCGTCCCGAAGTTCAGCGTCTCCCTGTTCGGGTACCCGACGCTGCCATTGATGGAGACGTCGTTCACCAGGTTGCCTCGGGTCACCGGAATGAGCTGCTCGTGCTCTCCAGAAGGGGCGCCGTCCGAGCCGGTGAGAACCGTGTACGCAAGATAGCTCCCACCGAAGCCGATCACGAGAAAGGCGGCGATGACGCCTATCTGCCAGACCCTCAGCCCCGCGTATGTAGCATTCATTCCCCGTTAGTCTCCTCTACAGTTGTGGTCGCGCGCCGTACCGCACTGCGGAATGCCGGCCCGCTACATCTCAGTTATACCGCCATAATGTTAAGGGACTATTAAGTTCCCTCTAGCAGCCCCTAACAGCGCGGGATCTCGAAGATGAACCGGCTGCCCTGGCTAGGGGTGCTCTCTGCGCGGATCGAGCCGCCGTGCGCTTCCACCAACTGTCTGGCAATGGTCAAGCCGAGGCCGGCGCCCCCCGTGGTGCGGGTGCGCGACGGGTCGGCTCGAAACAGCCTGTCGAAAACGTGCGGTAGGTCGTCTGGCGAAATGCCTTCCCCCGTGTCCGCCACTGTCACCTTGACGGCGGACTCCGACGCCTCGACAGTCACATCGACGCGCCCGTCGCCCGGCGTGTGCCTGATCGCGTTCTGCAACAGGTTGCCCAGGACCTGCTCGATACGGGTCCTGTCCATTTCCACTTCCTGTAGAGAAGTTTGCGTCGAGCTCGAGAGCGAGACCCCCTTTGCCTGAGCCTGCGGCCGGTGCGCCTCCACCGACCTCGCAACGACCTCTCCCATGGAGCCGGGTTCGAGGTCCAGGCTGAAGTCAGCCGACTCTGTCTCCGCGAGCAGCCTGAGGTCCTCCACCAGCTTGGACAGGTACATCGTCTGGCGGTGAATGCTGCCGATGGTGGCCTCGTCGGCCTCCAGGACCCCGTCGCGCACCGCCTCGACGTAACCGCGTATGTTGGACAGCGGGTTCCTGAGCTCGTGGGCGACGTCCGCCACCATGTTCCGGCGCTGGCGCTCAGCGTCCTGGAGCCCCTCTGCCATGACGTTGAAGGTCCGGCTCAGCTCGCCGATCTCGTCGCGCCCGGAGACCGGCACCCGCTGCGATAGGTCGCCTCTCCCCAGGCTCTGCGCCGCGGCGGTCAGCCTTCTAACGGACCTGAGCGCGCGCCGCGACATCAGCGCGACGAGTACCAGGCCGAGGGCCCCCGCGCCTATACCCGAAATGAGCAGCGACCGATTGATGGTGTCGGAGAACCGCGCTAGGGAAGGCTCTTGGAACCTGATCGACCAGAGGCCCTCCGGCACGGGCGGCCTCGCCGGCGCCTTGCGCAGCGTAAAGCCTGGCCTGAAGCCCTGAGGGCCGATGAACACGACGCCGACCTGACGGCCGTCGACCAGGACCTCCGAGGAGATGTAAGCCCGCTTGGCCTTGGCCAGCTCCAAGCTTCCCCTCTTCCTCGGGTCTGCCAGTACCGAGCCGTCCCTGTCCACAACGACGATGTCGCGCCCCGAGACGAAGGAGACCTGCGCGGCTATGCCATCCACGTCCGTCCAGCCGCCCTTGGAGGCGTAATGGGCAGCCAATGCCTCGTGAAGCCGCGCTGACAGGGCCTCGTTCGTTGCGACCCGAAGGTCTGTGACCTCCCGGTGCGCCGAAAAGCTGCTCAAGGCGCTGACGGCCGCCAGCGCCAGCGTCAGCACTATGGCAAAGCCGATTACCAGCCGGGCCTGCAGGCTGAAGAACCATCTAGGCATGACCGAACCTGTACCCCACTCCGTATACGGTCTGAATGTAGTCTGGCCCGCCGTCGGACCTGATCTTCTTCCTGACATTGGCGACGTGGGCGTCAACCGTCCGGTCGAAACCCTCGAAGTCGAAGCCAAGCGCGGTATCGATGATCTGCGCACGGGAAAAGGTCCGCTCCGGCTCTTTGATCAGCATCACCAGCAGCCGGAACTCCGTGGGCGTAAAAGCTACCTTGGCGCCATCGACGTACGCCGTGCGGCCATGCAGGTCCACGGTCACGTCGCCGTACGAGAGCTCCGCGGGGCCTGTCTGCAACGCGTCACGGGCGGTCCTGCGGAGTACGGCCCTTATCCTGGCGGCCAGCTCCCTGGGGCTGAACGGCTTGGTCACGTAGTCGTCGGCGCCCAGCTCCAGTCCGGCGAGCCGGTCCTCCTCCTCCACCCGCGCCGTCACCATTACCACGGGCACGTCGGACTCCCGGCGCAGCGCCCGGCAGACCTCGATGCCGTCCAGCTTGGGAAGCATCAAGTCCAGGACCACCAGGTCCGGACGCGCTTCCCTGGCGAGGCGCAACCCTTCGAGGCCGTCCATCGCCGACAACACCTTGTGTCCGTCCCGCCGTAGGTACAGGCCCACGAGCTTCACGGCGTCGGGGTCGTCCTCGACTATCAGTACGGTGCTCGCCAACGGTGCTTCTCCTCCACCGCCTACAGGATTCGAGCGGACCAAGGACGCCCCCATAATCCTCCAGCCTGCAGCGCCTCCGTGCCGCTCTCATACCATAGCTAACAGAAGACTTTGAAGAAAGTATGAAGCATGGATGCCCGTATCACACGTGAAGTGTGGGTGTCCGTCCCGAGGCCCTTTCGACCGGACGCTGAACAACCTTACAATTGGACGCTACCATGCCTTTCAATCAGACGCACCATGCCCTTACAATTGGACGCTATTAACCCTTGCAATCGGACGCACCATAACCTTACAATTGGACGGTGACCCAGAACGCCTTCTACCCCCGTTACGCCGACCGCCTCCTGGCCGAAGCCCTGGAGGACTCCCCCGTCGTCCTGATCCACGGCTCACGCCAGTGCGGCAAAACGACCCTAGCGCAGATCGTGTGCGCGCCGAGGCACGTGAGGCACGACGGGGCGCTCGTCACGTGGGACAGTGGACCTGTACGAGACGGCGCGGAGTACGCCTACATCAGCCTCGACGACGACGTGGTCCGCACCGGCGCCGAGACCGATCCGATGGGCTTCGTCGCCTCCCTGCCCGAGCGCGTCATCCTCGACGAGGTGCAGCGCGCGCCCGGAATATTCTCCGCCCTGAAGCTGGAGGTCGACCGCCGACGAGTACCGGGGCGCTTCGTCCTGACCGGGTCGACAAACGTGCTGCTGATCCCGACGCTGGCGGACTCGCTGGCGGGGCGCATGCAGATCGTCCGGCTACACCCTCTCGCCCAGAGTGAGCTCGAAAACCGGCCTCGGCCCGGCTCCGGCCCGGGCCGGCCCAGCTTTCTCGACGCGCTGTTCGACGGCGGCTTCCAGACTCGGCGGACGAACCGGCTTGGTGAGCAGTTGGGCGGGAGGATAGCGGGCGGCGGCTACCCGGCAGCCCTCGCACGCCCTAGGGGGCGGCGCCGGGCCAACTGGTACCGCGACTACGTAGAGGCGCAGCTGACGCGGGACGTGAGGGACCTCTCCCGCATCAGCATGCTGGACGCCCTGCCACGCCTCCTGACCCTGGCGGCGGCACAGACGGCCGGCCTCATAAACGTCTCTAAGCTGGCTTCGTCGTTCCAGCTCAGCCGCCCCACCATCAACGCCTATCTCGTCATGCTGGAGAGGACCTTCATGCTCGAACGGTTGCCGCCGTGGCACAACAACCGCCTGAGCCGTATGGTCAAGACCCCCAAGCTCCACATCGGCGATACCGGCCTCGGCTGCGCCCTGCTGGGACTGGACGGGCCCGCGCTGATGAAGGACCGTCCCCTGTTCGGCCACTTCCTCGAGACCTTCGTGTTCCAGGAGCTGCGACGCCAGGCGAGCTGGCACGACGCGCCCTTCGACTTCTTCCACTACCGCGACAAGGACCAGGCGGAGGTGGACATCGTCATCGAGCGGGGCGCACTATCCGTGGCAGGGGTGGAGGTCAAGGCGGCAGCCACTGTTACCAGGACGGACTTCCGGGGCTTGCGCCGTCTCAAGAACGCGGCGGGCGACCGCTTCGCCGGCGGCGTGGTGCTCTACGATGGCGAGACATGCGCCAGCTTCGGCGACGGCCTCTACGCGGTCCCGCTGCGCACGCTCTGGGAGAACCCGCGGGGGGCTCCATGACTGCGCCCCAGCAGCCGCCTCATCCTAGAACTCGATGATCGCCCGGCCCAGTATCTGACCTGACTCCAGCGCCTCGCAGGCCTCGTTGATCTGCTCCAGGCGGTACCGCCTCGTCACCAGCTTGTCCAGCGGGAACTTGCCCTCGGCATGCCAACGCAGGTACATGGCGAAATCGCGGTCCGGGTAGGCTGCCCCCAGGCTCCCACGGTACTGGCGCTGGTAGATCATGAACAGCTTGGGATCGACCGCCATCCGGTCGCCGGGGACGCCGACCAGTACGGCCATCCCGCCGTCGTTCCCAGCCCCCGGCCCGCCCTCGCGGGTCACGGGCAGTATCTGTTCGTTGGTCACCCGCAGCCCAATGGCGTCGAACGCGTAGTCGACGCCGCCCCCCGAGATTTCCAGCACCGCCTCCACTGGGTCCTGTTCCGAAGCGTTGACCACGTGGGTGGCGCCGAACTCCTTGGCGAACTCCAGTTTCTCGTCCTTGAGGTCCACGGCAATGATGGGGTAGGCCTCCAGAATCGACGCCATGCGCACCGCCGACATGCCCACGCCGCCCACACCGAAGATCGCCACCGAGTCGCCTGGCCGAACCTTGGCGGTGTGGAGCACAGCTCCCGCGCCAGTCAGCACGGCGCAGCCGACGATGCAACTCACGTCCTTGGGCGCATCGTCGTCGACGCGTACGACGTAATCGGCGTCCGCCAGCGTATCCTCGGCCCAGGTGAAGCTCTTGGTGCCGCCCACCTCCTCGCCCCGGTAGAAGGCCCCCGTCGGTGGAAACACCGGCCGCCCGCGTATCGGGGTCCGTGGCACCCACGTAACGATTACGCGGTCGCCCTCGGCCACGTGCTTGACATCCCGTCCGGCATGGGTCACCACGCCGATGCCCTCATGCCCCAACCCTAAGGGGCGGCGCTGCACCGGCCTGTGCATCTGGTGGAGCTGAGAGTGGCAGATGCCGGAGGAGAACAGTTTGACGATCGTCTCATCCGGACCGGGGTCAGGGATATCGATCTCGTCGACCACCAAGGGCAACTCGTAGGCGGGCTGTATCGCGGCAAGCGTCTTCATCTGTGTCCCCTTACCCTAGCTCAAAAGTACCGCGCTTGGGCCGCGAGTGTACCAGCGCGCCCTTGGGAGCGTCAACAGATTTTGACCGGGCGATGGGCCGCTGCTACACTCCCCACCGGGAGGATAGGTGACATGCCTGACAAGCTTCGAGTCGGCCTCATTGGCGCCAACGCCACATACGGCTGGTCGCCGCGCGCCCACCTGCCGGCCCTCCGGGCCCTGGACGACGTAGACCTGGTCGCCGTCTGCACCGCGCACGAGGAGACAGCCAGGGAGTCCGCCGCCAGGTTCGGCGCGCGCGAGGCCTACCACGACCACCGGGAGATGCTCGCCGACGCCGACATAGAGGCCGTCGGCATCTCAGTGATCGTCCCCAAGCACCACCGCCTCACCATGGACGCCCTTGAGGCCGGCAAGCATGTCTACACCGAGTGGCCGCTCGGAGCCTCCCTCCACGAGGCCAGGCAGATGACAGAGCTTGCCCGCCTCAAGGATCTCCGCGCCATGGTCGGGCTTCAGGCCCGGTGCTCCCCGCTCTTCCTCACGCTCAGGGACCTGATCGCCGACGGCTACGTCGGAGAAGTCGTGGCCTGCCGCCTCAGCCAGTTCGGCTCCGGCATGCTCGGCAGGACATCCGACCGCACCTGGCAGGCGGACGCCGCCAATGGCGCCAACACGCTGACCATCTCCTTCGGTCACGTCATCGACTCTATGTGCATGTGCGTCGGCGAGTTCCGCGAGCTCTCGGCGGTCGTCCGCACACAGGTGGACCGCTGGCTTGAGACCGACACCGGGCGCACCGTGAGGGTCACCTCCCCGGACAACGTGCTTATCAGCGGCGTCCTGGAGAGCGGCGCCGTGGCCTCCGTACACGTGGCCAGCATCCCCTACCACGGCAGTGAGTACAGGATGGAGATATACGGCCGCGATGGCGCCCTCGTAGTCGAGTCCCACGAGCACCCGCAGCTCAACGGCATGCGCCTGCTCGGCGCCAGGGGCTCTCAGAAGGCGCTGGAGGAGCTGCCGGTCGCCCCCGCCAACAGGTGGGTGCCCGAGTCGGTACCCGCAGGGCCTCCGCTCAACGTCGCCCAGATGTGGAGCCGCTTTGCCACTGCAGTCCACGCCGGCGAAGACGCCCAGCCCAACTTCGCTCACGCCGTGGAACGCCACAGGCTGCTGGACGCCATCCAGCGCGCCTCCGCCACCGGAGAGCGCCAGACGGTCTGATCGCGCGCGGGTCTTGGGTTACCGTAACTCGACAACCCGGACACCCTACCTCTCCTTGACGCCGAAGCCACCTTTTTAGGTATAGTGGTGTTAGAGAGCACCCGAGCTTCACCAACCAGACTATGCCCACACTCCCCACGATCCATAGAACCTCTACGGCCTCGCTCCTCGTCCTCGCCGCCCTCCTGCTGTCGGCATGCCGCAGCGCAGGCCCCACGCAGGAGGAGTACGACGCGCTCGCCGCAGAGCTCCAGGCCGCCAAGAGGGACCTCAACGCCGCGCTGTCCCGCATATCCGCCGAGGAGTCCAAGGTCGCCCAGGCCAGGCGCCAGCTCCAGGAGTACCAGCTCCGGGTAGAGCAGGAGAAAGCCGCGGTCGTGGAGCAGGAGCAGGAGGGGCTATTAACCATGGCGCGGGCCCGGCTCGCGGCGGTCCGGTTCGCCCAGCGCAACACCGAGATGTACGCCCGCGAGTACCGGGACCAGCTCCTCGTCTGGGAGGTGGAGAACGCCACCGAGGATAAGGAGTTCTTCTACGTCACCCTGACCCACAAGCCCTTCACCGGCTTCACGGGCACACCCGGCCGGGAGGAGTTCATCATCGGCAAGACCGGCAAGATCGAGTTCCGCCAGGTGCTCAGCGACCCCATGCCGTCGCCGTCTCAGTGACCGGCGCCCGCCGTCACACCCCCCTCAGCACCAGCTCCCGCGTCACCGCCCTGCCGCCCTCTCCCACCGTCAGCGTATGCCCTTCGATGAAGAAGTCCTCGTCGATGCCCATATCGCCGTAGCTGACGTTGACCCGGTCGGAAATCCGCCGCTGTAGCATCAGCAGCATGTTCGCCCCCGACCCGTTGGGCACGGTGACGCGCAGTTCCGTCTTCGGCTGCCTCTTCCTCTCCAGCCTGCTCTCGGCCGTCGCCTGCGCCGCCGCGACCTCACTCGTCCAGCGGGCGTCTATCGTCTTGATGCGCTCCCCGTAGGCCCCCTTGCTGGCCGTGTCCTCTGCCAGCGCCAGCACCGGATCGCCGAACTTGATGGCATTGACCCCGCGCAGATTCAGCAGTGTGA
This sequence comes from Dehalococcoidia bacterium, assembly GCA_965262055.1. Taxonomy (GTDB): domain Bacteria; phylum Chloroflexota; class Dehalococcoidia; order Lucifugimonadales. The sequence goes on along the minus strand of CBDHEI010000002.1, from coordinate 1,864,149 downwards.
GGTACCCGGACCTGCTTCCGAAGGTAACGCTGACCAACGTCCCCAGGCCCTTGAAGTCGTCTGTGTTGGGGTGGCTGACCGTCAGCTGCGACGTGATGTCCAGCCCGAACCCGTTTCGCCGGCTGTTGGCCAAGTAGTCCACCCGCGCAACCGGCGGCGTGTAGCCGACCACAGTGTCGTACGCGGAGCTCTCGGCCAGGAAGACCTTCGTCTCGTTGGCGGCGAACCGCGGCGTCTGCGACAGCGTCCACACGGTCTGCGCTCCCTCCACCGTGTAGCTCCTGACCCGCACGAAGACCGCATTCTCCACGTTGGCCGCCCCGTCGTCCCACGCCAGGTCCGAGAAGTACGCGCCCGCCCCGCCGCTCCTGTCCCCGATGGCCGCAGACGCCGAAGCATGCGGCCCAGCCGCCCTGTGGCCGCGTCCCTCCAGGCGCCAGTAGCCGTGTCCGTCCACGTATACGAAGCCGTCCTCCTCGTCCTGCAGCCTGTATATCTCGTCCAGGGCCTTCACCCCCCACATGGCCGGGCTGAAGGTGTGCGGCACCAGGATCGAGCCCGCGTCGAACCGCCGCCTGCCCGCGTCCGCACCCGCGTAGTCGAGAATGTCGCCCAGGATGTGGTCCGACCGCTGCGGAAAGGCCGACGAGGCGTAGGTGTAGAGCGTGACCGTGCTCATACGCTCCATCTCGTCCAGCGCCCGCACGTAGCAGTACTGCGCCCCGCGGCCCGGCCTGGGCAGGATCGAGTCGATGCCGCCGTGGAACAGCGACACCCAGCCTCCGAAGCCCTCCCACCCGTGGTCGGCCTGTCCCTCCGAGAACAGCCCGTGCTTGGTCGTTCCCATGTTGAACGACGACTCCGCCACCACCACCGCGTCCAGCCCCACGAAGACCCGTATCGAGGCGCCGTGCATCTCGACCTGGAGGAAGCCACGCACCCCAGAGGCCCACGCGTGGGAGGCCGACGCCAGCAGGCTGTCGGCGCCTCCTTCCACCTTCCGCACCTCCACCGTCAAGCCGGTGACCCGCACGTACAGGAAGTTGCCCGCGTCGGAGTAGCGGAAGCAGAGTCCGCCGTGCGCAGTACCGCCGCCGCGCGTGAAGTCGCAGCCGAACGACACGTCCGCGTCGCCGTAGTCCACCGTCGCGGCGTAGTGTCCCCCGCCCGCAGCATGGCTCGTCCGGGCGCCGATGCTGGTGGGGCCTATCTCGAAGCCCCCCGAGTGCTCCGACCAGGTGAACCCATCGTCGTAGTCCGGGCTATGCTCCGCGAGCCGCGTCCCCGGCGTATTGGAAAAACCGTCGAACGGGTACGCCGCCCGCACCCACAGCTTGCGCCCCGGCTTCAGGCTGCCCGCCAGCGGAGACCTGCCGTTGGGCGGGCTGTACCTGTGGTCGCCGTTGCGGAGCTCCATCTCCACCCGCGCCGCCGGGGTCCGGTCCGTCAAAAGGTCCCGGCTGTGGTCCAGGGTCAACCCCAGCACGTCCCCCGTCACGTCCTCGCCCGGCCCCCCGAAGTCGCCGTCCCCATTCCAGTCCACGCATACCCGCCACTCCGCCCGCGTCATCTCTTCCCCCCACCTTATCCGTGTCCATCCTGCCCATCCATGTCCAAGTCACGCCCTTCCCACGCCCCGCCTGCCCTCCTCGGCCATGAGCCGGCTGATCATCGGCGGGCGTCTCCTGTAGCTGCTGCCACGTCCAGCCCGTCCGCCACATCAGGTGCGCCTCGTCGAACGCCTCCGGCACACGGCCCTCCATCAACCCGGCGAACAGCTCCATGGCCAGTGCGTCCCTGTCTTTGCGGGCCCGGAGCAGCCGCTCCATGACCGCCCCGACCTCGGCCAGCACCGCCGCTACGTCGTCCGGCTCCCTGTTCCGTACCGAGGCCGGGCAGACCGGCTCCTCGAAGCCCCACGCCTTCGTCAGCACCGCAAGCGTCTCGTCCGCAAGCTCGCCCCGGTCCGCCTGTCCCGCCGCTCCGGCGCCTCGTTGCGCGCCCATTGCCCGCAGATGCTTCCACCGCGGCCGCTTCTCGATCTCCCACCAACGCCCCGAAGGCAGCTCTATCCGTTTCACTCTCCTATTCACTACCCACCTCCCCCTACAATGCTGCGCGCCACCGCGCCGTCTACCTGCAGCCCAGCCGTCCACTCGACCAGCCGCCCAACGCGGCTCCGAAGCTCGTAGGAGACGACCCAGCACCTGCCCATGTATCGGGGGCCGCTCATTCGCGCGCCCGACGGCCCGGACTCGAAGCCGACCGCACTCTCGTGCGCCCGCAGCGGACCGAGCACCGCGTCCGGCCCGCCCGTCTCCGCGTCGTCGAACAGCCCCCTCAACGTGATCGACGCGTCCTCCAGGCCGGTCACGAACGACACCCCATCGTCCCCGAGCGCCGTCGCCTCAGTCAGCCCGCGCGCGCCTGGAAGCCCGCCGACCTCCGTAAGGTACGCCGACAGGTCGCGCCGCACACCGCCCGCGTCGTCCATCAAGAACCTCGATGCCCTCGAATCGAAGAACGCCACCGCACACCCCTCCTCAAAAAAAAACTTGGGACGGACCCCAATGGCCCGTCCATACCCTGCACAAGATACTAGAACATGCGTCCTTGCAATGTCAATGGCGCGCATGACCTCAACAATATGGTTACCGAAGGAAGGAATGTGCCTCAAAATTACGGTTACCGAAGACATGGAGGTGACCGTGAACCGAGAGAGCATTCGAGAGTACGTCGCGCGGCAGCGTGAGAGGTACCAGAGGGCCGGCAGGGCCGAGAAAGGAAGGATACTGGACGAGGTGGTGGCGGTGACGGACTATCACCGGAAGTCGGCAGTACGGCTGCTATCCGGCCGTAGCCGAGAGGGTAGAGGGGGTCGAGTGGGCAGGTCGGTCGAGTACGGCCCGGAGGTGGCAGCCGCAGCCGGGGTGGTCCATGAGGGAGCAGGAGGGATCGGAGCCAAGCGGCTGCATCCATTCGTGGGAGAGTTGGCGTCGCGACTGGCGGCATTCGGGGAGCTGGAGATGGACTCAGAGACGGAGGCGCTGCTCGGGCGCGCAAGTGCGGCAACGTTCGAGCGGCTGCTGGCTGCGGCCCAGGTCCCGGTGAGAAGGAGGTCGACAAGCCTGACCTAGGCTGGAACGATGCTTCGGAACCGAATCGCGGTGCGTACGTTCAGGGACTGGGACGATGCGATACCGGGCTTCGTCGAAGTGGACACGGTGGCGCACTGTGGAGCGACGGTGGCAGGGTTCCACCTGGGCGGTGGACGTGGCGACGGGGTGGGTGGAGATGGATGTGGTGTGGGGCGTCCAGTTGGTGGGCTAGCGCAGTAACAGGAAGAAGCTCATGGCTCGTTAGCGTCGAGATCCGGTGGGATAATGACTTCTTTCCTTTGTGCCGTGATTATTGCCAGATCTCTGAACGCAGGAGGAAAGTGCTCCCACGTGGCTCCTGTCATCTCAACCTGGGCATGAGCGTTCTGCCATCGTCGCCAAGGCTCCTTTACGAATTGGTCGTCGGGCCTCCACTCAACTCAAACTTGGAGTGTCTGCCCAATTCGGGACGAGACCTCGCTTGCTATATCCAGATATTCTCCCACTGTCAGATTGAGTTGACCAGAACCAGCCAAGCCTTCGATTCGAAGGTCGTCCAGAGTAGCTCCTTGCTCCGCCAACCTACCTGTGTGCCAAACTGACAAATCCTGCTGTTTGAAGAGTCTCGCCTTCGGCTTATTAAGTTCGGTAGACCAGTCTTTTTGGCGGATGAATCTACAGACGCTATCGTCTACAGGAACTGGCATCAGGAGGTGCGCAGGATCAGAACAAGGCTATTAGGTCTTCGGCAGAGCCACCGGGGAGGTGCTTGACCCATATTTCTTCAATGCCTGCATTGACATCTGGATGTTGGTCGTTGTAGACGTTTGCATGAAGACTGCCGACAAGGCTCAGTTAGCCAACAACTAGGAACCCTCGCTTCAGTCTTAGCTCAAATGATAGGACACCGTCCGTTTCATCGACTTCGATATCTCTCTCAGAGGCATGTTGAAAGGCTGCTTCCACTATCTTAGTGGCGGTCTTCACTGTATCCGCTGAAGGGCGAACACCTGAACAACCTTCCGCGAAAGACTGGACGATGGGATTGATTGGGACTTCGAACTGCGCCTTGGCCTTGCTGATCAGATTGGCGTAACCAACATCTGCAAAACCAGGAGGGACAAACATAGCACTGCCACGCAGCACCTGCATCATGTCACGCTGAAGCGGTCCCATAATCGTCGAAAGTTCGCCAGCTCCGAACTGCGAACACGATGCCGTAGCATCAGCTTCAACTGAACAACTCGTCGGGTCAGAAAATACACTGTACTTGGAGCTGACCGAAGGAAGTAGGGCAGCAAAGCCGTCCGCGAAGGACTCGACCACAGGATCGAACACAACTTGAGCGTGCCCTCTTGGTTCGCTGGGCGAAAATGTGCGACACAATACACGACCCATTAGCGGGCGATCCTTGAGGCTCCGGAGTCCAGCAGTCGAATATGATTGTTCAGCAACCGTGCCACTCTGATACGGCTGAGTAGGCTGGACGTCAGATCTATCACCCACCCAGAAAAATGAGGGTGTCGAGCGGCTTTCGGGTGCTAAGGCCTCGTCCTCATATTGCGATCGCAACTCCCTCTCGATGGACCTTCTATTTGCAGTGTCGCTGTGAATAACAGTTACTTCTGGAGTCATCATCTGCTGCTCGCATCGAGTTGGTCCACTAGGTTGTGAGCTTCATCCCATAATGACTTCAGCGATCTTTCAATTTCGGCTTCTGTGGGCAACCCAAGGTCGGTTTCTGGCCTATGCAAGTTCAGGCTCACAAAGATCCTAGTCGTCTTATCATCGTTGAATCTGGGCTCTAAGACCGCCTGCCAGTTCCTACCATTCTTCTCAAAGAACAGTCGGCCAGAACCGCCAAACAATCGCAACCCTCCATCTCGCAGGAGGTTGGGCACGAACAGTCGATCCAACAGGTACTGAATCGCACGCTCTCTTGAAGGTGGTTCATAGACCAATTCTATATTGTATCCGAAGGCCCGTAATTCCTGACCCTCGAGATCAGTATTGGCAATTGCCATACCAGCAACTTGGGCCAACCGTGCAAGGTCGCTCTCTTCTGGATATTCTCGTGCTATGCCTGATCTATCAGGAGTCCCGGTTACTTTGATTCGGTCTCGGTTCAGGGTGTGAATACGGTTGACAACTTCGGTCCCCATACCAGCCTCGACACTCGTTATCTCTGTACCGACGCTTTCACGAAACGCTACGAGTTCGTTAGGCGTGTTGACCAGGCTGACACCAATGAGCACCATATTGGCCTGTAGTATGTCCTCAATGATCACAGCCATCTCTCTTGTTCACACCACTCCTTGCCTGCGCGCCGAAGTCTCAAACTTTGAGCTTCTCTGAACGGCTGTAGCAAGGGTAACTCGGTGAAGTCCTCTCCCGCGATAGAAGGTCTAAGTGTAGGGAACCTAGGAGCATACGCTGGTGCTAGACCTGGCAAGCAGTATAGTTGGAGAATACCACTTGTCAAGAGTCGGGGCAAGGATGTCGTCACCCTGGGAATCGTCCGACTTAGTCAGGCTACGCAAGCGAGGTACCGAGAGCGGAGGCTCTTCGTCAGACCTCCAACTTCAGGCTCAACGACTTGAGTGAAGGTGCCAGTTCAGCTAGGGTTCACTGAATCCATTGGTCGAGCATGAGTAGCTACCGCGGGGACTTTGCGGACGCGGCTCGAATCTCCCTTGATGGACCGACACCGATACGTACAGAGTCCAGTCCGCCAACCTCAACGTCCCATCGGTCAAAAACCTCGCCGAAGGTCTGAATGACCCAAGGCGCATGGCCCTGGAAGCTAGACCGAGTCCAGGGCGTCCCTTCCCGCCCTTCGTCCCTCGTGCCCTTCGTGGATGGCCAATCCGTCCTTGATTCCCGCGAACGCCCGTGCTATTATCTCCCCATGCACGGACTCCTGCATACCTTGCCAAGCCTCACCCGACAGCGCCCGAGGCCCCGTCCCAAATCCGCTCAAACCACCTCGTCTAGCGTCCATTCGTGCCCCAAAATCGCTCCATTTCGCTGCCAACAGTCCCACGCCTCACATACGAAGAGGGGCGGAATGGAACAGTTTGAAACGATTTTTCGGCCCCGGGCGCTCGCCCCGCTAGGGCCGCGGCTATTGCGCAACCGCCCTGCCGGTGGTACAAACAGACTCAGCGCCCGCGCACAGACGCACGCTTGGAGGTAACCCGATGACCACTCCCGAACCAGCCCCCTACAGCTTCACCACCGCCATGTTCATCAACGAGCTCCAGATGCCGCTGGATGAGGCTCTGCCGACCGCGAAGGACATAGGCGTGGAGTACGTCTGGTTCGCCTCGCTCCCGGGCAGGCCGCCCGTGGCCGAGATGTCCGACGCCGAGCTCGACGAGATAGCCCGGAAGGTCGACGACAACGGCCTAAAGCTCATGATGATCAGCGCCGCAAGCCCCTTCAAGTTCATCCACCTCACCGACCTGGAGGCCGACAGCCTCGCCGAGCACCCGGAGTTCCGCAAGGACCTCGACGACCTCGTCCGCTCCATGGAGATCGCCGCCCGCCTCGGCGTCGGCGCCGTCTCCGCCTACAGCTTCGCCTGGCCGGGCGAGTACACGGCCGACAAGCCGACCTGGCCCATGCGTTGGCTCACCAGGGGCGGCTACATCGCCGACGGCGACATGGAGAAGCTGGTCAGGGCCTTCTCCATGGTCGTCGAGCAGGCAGAAAGCCACAGCGTCGACGTCTCCGTCTCCATGATGCCCTGGAACTACACCAACACCACCGGCAACTTCCGCAGGCTGGCCGAGAGCATAAAGTCCCCCCGGCTCAGGGTCATGTGGGGCCCCGCCGACAACTACAACTGCGGCGAGGCGGACGTAGCCCAGGCCGGCTTCAACAACGTCCGCCCCTACGTCCACTCCCTGCACATCAAGGACCTCCGAGTCAACGACGGCCTCAACCGCGACTTCGACTACCAGCCCCTCGGCGACGGGGACGTCGACTACCTCACCGTGCTCCGCAACATGCGCGACCACCGCAGCGAGGCCATTCTCTCCCTCGCCACCCACTTCCGGCCCTCCAGCGGCTCCGCCGAGGAGGCGATGCGCATCAACTACGCCCGGCTCTCAGAGCTTACCAGCCAGGTCGAGTCCGAATAGCAGGATGCCGAACATCACCGTCACTAAGCCACCCGTAGGGGCGGGTTTGAAACCCGCCCTCCCCGACCACTGCTACCGGAGGAGGCCACCTTGGACAAACAACTAAACATCGCAATCGTCGGATGCGGCGGCATCAGCGGGTCCCACCTGCGCAACATGCTCAAGACGCCCGAAGTACGCGTCCACGCCGCCATGGACATACGCGAGGAGGCCGCCCGCGAGCGCGCCGAGCAGGGCGAGATGAAGTACTGGACGACCGACCTCGACCAGGTGCTCTCCGACGACGAGGTGGACGCCGTCGCCATCTGCTCCACCCACGACACCCACACCGAACTCGCCGTCAAGGCCGCCAGCGCCGGCAAGCACGTCTTCGTCGAGAAGCCCCCCGCCATGACCATCGCCGAGGCGCGGAGGCTCCAGCGCGCCGCCCACGAGTCGGGCGTTCAGATGATGAGCGGCTGGTGGTTCAAGCACTCCCCGGTCACCAAGAGGCTCCGGAGCGTCATAGAGCAGCCCTACTCGGTACTGTTCACGCTGCGGCTCCCGGGCCAGCCCGGCCAGGGGCCCGACGGCCCCGCGGGCCCCTACGGCAGCAACGGCATCCTCGACAACTCCGGCTACAACCTCCACTGGATCTGGCACGTGATGCGCTCGCAGCCCGTCGAGGTCTACGCGCAGGGATTCGACGGCAAGCCCACCAACTCCTGCACGACCCTCATCCGGTTCGCCAACGGCGGCCTCGGCATATCCGTATTCAGCACCATAGGCTCAGGCGGCATACTCCCCAAGCACTACGCGGAGGTCCACGCCGGCCCCGTCAGCGCGGCCACCACCCGCTTCTACAACCTTGTTTTCGAGGGTACCGACGAGCCGGGCATCGAGCAGAACGAGTACCACAACGGCTTCGACGAGGAGTTCGGCATGTTCGCCCGTCTCTGCATGGAGGGAGGCCCGAACCCCATGGACATGTGGGAGTCCTGCATCCCGACCCTCATCTTCGAAAAGGCCCTTGAGTCGATGCGTGCCCGCAAGCCGGTGCCCCTCGACCTGGAGCGCGAGATGTTCCTCCCCGACGGCAAGCTCCCCCCCAGCATCGCCAACTTCGGCGACGTGTAGCCGTCTCCAGTGTCCTGTTTTCGCGCCCGCCACGTAGCTGGAACGTCCTCCGGGGAGCAATATGGGGAGTGCAGAGGGGCAGAGCCCCTTTGCCGGGAGTCTGAGGGTGTCCCTCAGAAATATTTTTCCTCTCCCTTCCCGACCGGGAAGGGAGCTGAATGAGGGTTTCGAAAGAGTTCTTCCGTAGCCTGGAGAGTCCATGCACAGCAACTTCACCGTTCAATACGACGCCGTAGACCTCCCAAAGGGCGCCACGGCCCAGGCCAGGCGCCTCAAGGTCGCCTGGCGCGGCAGGCCCATCGCCGCCTTCAGCCAGAGCGCCCACCGCTCCTACGTCTACCCTGTCTTCACCCCCGCAGGCGTCGCCGTCACAGGCGAGATGCCCATCGACCACCCGCACCACAACTCGATTACGGTTGGCGCCGACCACTTCAACTGCCACTTCCGGTACGCCGGCGACAGGGTGGAGGACGGCACCTACAACTTCTACATCAACGACATCTTCCAGGGCCGCGCACCAAGCCGCACGCTGGCCGTCTCGACCGACAGCCGCGAGATCTCCGAGCGCCACCTCAGGGTCGTCCAGCAAGTCCACTGGCAGGGCCCCGTAGAGTGGGGCGCTCCCGACAGACGCACCGTCGCCACCGAGACCCGGACCATAGACATCCATCCCGGCGACGCCGCGAACGTCTTCGATCTGCGCTCCCAGCTAACCCCCACCGAGTGGGACGTCTCCATAGGCCCCACGCGCCACGCCTACTTCACCGTGCGGCTGGCCGACGGCCTGCGCATCGACGACGGCGCCGAAGCCCTCGACTCCGAGGGGCGCCGTACATCCGAGGAAATCGATGGGCAGACAGCGGCCTGGGTGGACGTAACAGGCCCCGCGCCCTACGGACGCCGCGCCGGCGTAGCCGTCGCCCCGCACCCGTCTGCGGCAGGCCACCCCTGGGCCCTCTACGACTGGGGCACCATAGTCGTCAACCCGTTCCTGGAAGACCGGTACGACCTGAAGCTGGGCAGCACCCTAGACATGTCAATCCGGATCATAGCCCACGACGGCACCCCCGCAGAGGCCCAAGTCCCCCAACTAGCCGACAAGGTATCGACCTAGGGCTTGTCTGGTAGCGGCACTCCCTTGTGGACGCCACGGTTGCGCATCGCTTTCGTCGTATCCTGGGCTATACCGCCCCTACGACGAGCCACGCCTCCGACGCCGGCGCGCGATGCCGAGCCGGGCCTGGGAAAAGCGCATCGAGGCGAGCTCGCGTTCCAGGTCCACGTCGGCGGGCGCCGACTTTATGCGCTCCTGGGCGCGCCGAAGGGCCTCCTCCGCGCGCTGCTCGTCAATCTCCTCGGCACGCTCCGCGGCGTCCGCAAGGATGGTAACCTTGTCCGGCATCACCTCCAGGAAGCCGCCGCTAACGGCGATGTACGTCTCCTCGCCGTCGTTGCGCACCAGCACCTCGCCGGGTCGCAGCGACGTGAGCAGCGGCGCGTGGTGAGGCAGCACCGCCAGCTCTCCCTCCACGCCAGGCGCTACCACGACGTCGACCTCCTGCGAGGACACCAACCGCTCAGCCGTGACGATCTCGAAAAGCAGCTTGGCCAAGCCTAGACCTCCGCCCTCATCCGCTCTGCTTTCTCCACCGCTTCCTCGATCGGCCCCACCATGTAGAAGGCCTGCTCGGGGAGGTCGTCGTGCTTGCCCTCCAGGATCTCCTGGAAGCCCTTCACCGTGTCCCGCACCGACACGTAACGCCCCTCCTGGCCCGTGAACTGCTCGGCCACGAAGAACGGCTGCGTCAGGAAACGCTGTATCTTCCGCGCGCGGGCCACCGTCTGCCGGTCCTCGTCAGAAAGTTCCTCCACGCCGAGGATCGCGATGATGTCCTGCAGGTCTTTATATCGCTGCAGCACCTGCTGCACGCCCCTGGCCACCGCGTAGTGGTCCTGACCGACTATGGCCGGCTCCAGTATCCGGGACGACGACGAAAGCGCGTCCACTGCCGGGTAGAGCCCCTGCTCCACCAGCGCCCTGTCTAGGGAGACCACCGCGTCCAGGTGTCCGAAAGTGGTGACGATTCCCGGGTCGGTGTAGTCGTCAGCCGGCACGTAGATGGCCTGGAACGACGTGATCGAGCCCGTACCCGCGGACGTGATCCGCTCCTCCAGGTCGCCCATCTCGGTAGACAGCGTCGGCTGGTACCCCACCGCCGAAGGCATCCTGCCCAGCAGCGCCGAGACCTCCATGCCGGCCAGGATGTACCTGTATATGTTGTCCACGAACAGCAGCACGTCCTGGCCCCTGGTCTCCTTGAAGTACTCGGCCATCGTGACGCCCGTCATTCCGACGCGCGCCCTGATGCCCGGCGGCTCGTTCATCTGCCCGAAGACGAGTACCGTGCTGCCCAGCACCCCCGACTCCTGCATCTCGTGCCACAGGTCGTTGCCCTCGCGCGAGCGCTCGCCCACGCCGGCGAAGACCGAGACCCCCTCGTGCTCCGCGCCGATGTTGCGTATCAACTCCTGGATGATGACCGTCTTGCCCGTACCGGCGCCCCCGTACGCGCCCACCTTGCCGCCGCGAGTGAACGGGGCGATCAGGTCCATCACCTTGATGCCCATCTCGAGCATCTCCACCTCGGTCGCCTGCTCGTGGAACTGCGGAGGCTCCCGGTGTATGGACCAGTTCTCGGTGGACTCGACCTCCTCGAGGTTGTCTATCGTCTCACCCAGGGCGTTGAATAGGCGGCCCAGCGTGGGGTCGCCCACGGGGACGGAGATAGGGCTGCCCGTATCCACCGCCTCGGCGCCCCGCTTCAGGCCGTCCGTGGGCCCCAGGGCGAGGCACCTCACCCAGTTGTTGCCGACGTGCTGCTCGACCTCCAGCACCAGCCGCTGGCCGCCAATCTGAGTCTCCACCGCGTTGAAGATGGCCGGCATCTCCTCCGGCGGGAACTCGACGTCCACGACGGTGCCGATCACCTGCGTTATCTTCCCGGTCGCCATCTCATCTCCTTGCTTACCGGAAGGGCGCGGTCACCCGCTGACCGCGGCCGCGCCGCCTACGATCTCCAGTAGCTCCTTGGTTATCGTCTCCTGGCGGGCCTTGTTCATCTCCAGCGTCAGGTCGTCCACCATCTCGTTGGCGTTGTCGGTGGCGTTCCGCATCGCCACCATCCGGCCCGACTGCTCGCTGGCAACCGACTCCAGCACGGCATGGTACAGCTCCAGCTCGACGAACCTCGGCAGGAGCTCCGAAAGCACCCCCTCGGGTCCCGGCTCGTATATGTAGCCCACCGCCTCCTCTGGACGCAGCTCCGCCGGCTCCACGGGCAGGAGCGGACGCACGACAGGCGTTTGTACCGTCGTGTTCACGAAGTCCGCGTAGGCGATGTACACCGCGTCCACGCGCTCCTCAGCGAAGTCCTCGATCAGGATGCCGGCCGCGGGCGTAACGTCGAGCAAAGAAGGACGGTCGCCCAGATCGGTGAAGACTGCCTGAACATCCTGTCCCGCCCGCACCATGAAGTCGCGCCCCTTCCGGCCTATAGTGATGAGGCGCGTGCTCGCCTGCTGCTCGACGATGAACTGGGCGGCCGCCCGGTTGATCTTGCTGTGCAGCCCGCCGGTCAGGCCCCTGTCGGGCGTTATCAGCACCACCGTGATGTTGGCGGGCTCGCGCCGCATGAGAAGCGGGTGCAGCGCCTCTTCCTCACGCTCCTGCGCCGCCAGGTGGGACAGCAGGTCGCGCATGCGCTCCGAGTAGGGCCGCCCCTGGAGCGCCATCTCCTGGGCGCGCCGCATCTTCGACGCGGCGATCATCGACATCGCCTTTGTTATCTTGGCGGTGTTCTCGACGCTCCTGATGCGCCGCCTTATCTCTCTTACGCTAGGCATACAGAAGCCTTAGAGGGTGTTTGCAAAGTCTTGAACTTGTACTAAACTTGATGAATGAGCCGCAAATCGTACCCCAGCGACCTGACGGACGAACAGTGGGAGATCCTCGGCCCCCTACTCCCACCAGCCAAACCCGGAGGCCGACCCCGTACAGTGGACCTGCGGGAGGTAGTGAACGGCATCCTGTATTTGCTTCGGAGCGGATGCCCCTGGCGGATGGTCCCGCACGATCTGCCTCCCTGGCAGACCCTGTACAAGTACTTCCGCAGTTGGACCATGGATGGAACGTGGGAACGAGTCAATGAGACGCTACGCCCCTGCGTCCGAGAGGCCGAAGGTAGAAATCCTACTCCCAGCGCAGCGATCATAGATAGCCAGAGCGTGAAGACGACTGAAAAAGGGGGCCTCGTGGCTATGATGCTGGTAAGAAGATCAACGGTCGAAAGCGACACGTCATCGTAGATACCATGGGCTTGCTGTTGGCGGTGGTGGTGCATCCTGCCAATATCCAAGACCGAGATGGGGCGAGGCTGGTCATCGATAAATTGATAGGACGATTCCCACGCCTGCGACTCATCTGGGCTGACGCTGGCTACAGCGGCCAGTTGGTGGACTGGGTGATGTCCATGTCGGGCTGGGTCTTGGAGATCGTCAAGCGTCCCAGGGCCAGCCATCAGTTTGAGGTGCTGCCACGCAGGTGGGTGGTTGAGCGAACACTGGCGTGGCTGGGACGTTGTCGCCGGTTGAGCAAGGACTATGAAGCCTTGACCGGTACAACGGAAGCGTGGCTGCACATAGCTGCGATTCATCTCATGCTCCGACGCTTAGCTCCGTCATGATGTACTTTGAAAACACCCTCTTAGTAAGGAACGCTCGCCTTGAACTCCGCAATCGCGTCCGCCAAAGCCGCCTCGGTCTCGTCGGACAGGTTCTTCTCCTCGTCTATCGTGCTCAGTATCTCCGGGTGGTTCGACTCCATGAACCTGTGCAGCGCCGTCTCGAAGGTGCCCACCCGGTTGATCTCGACATCGTCCAGGTGGCCCCTCGCGAGCGCCGTCAGTATCGTGATCTCCTGGGGCAACTTGAGCGGCGCGCTCTCGTTCTGCTTCAGCACCTCTACCGCCCGCTGCCCCCGCTCCAGCTGCGCGCGGGTCGCCGCATCCAGGTCCGCCGTCCCGAACTGAGCGAAGGCCGCCAACTCACGGTACTGCGCTAGGTCGAGGCGCAGGCTGCCCGCCACCGACTTCATAGCCTTCGTTTGGGCCGTGCCGCCCACTCGCGACACGGACAGCCCGGCGTTCACGGCGGGCCGGATGCCGGAGTTGAACAGCTCGGGCTCCAGGTATATCTGCCCGTCGGTAATCGAGATGACGTTCGTGGGGATGTACGCCGACACGTCGCCGGCCAGCGTCTCGATGATCGGCAAGGCCGTGAGAGAGCCGCCGCCGAGGTCCTCCGACAGGCGCGCCGCACGTTCCAGCAGCCGGCTGTGCAGGTAGAAGACATCGCCGGGGTAGGCCTCGCGTCCCGGAGGACGCCGCAGCAGCAGAGACATCTGCCGGTACGCCCACGCGTGCTTGGACAGGTCATCGTAGACGATCAGCGCGTCCTTGCCCTGCCTCATGAAGTGCTCGCCTACGGCGCACCCGGCGTACGGCGCAAGGTACTGCATGGGCGCCGAGTCGGCGGCGTTCGCCGCCACCACGACCGTGTGCTCCATGGCCCCGTATCGCTCCAGCACCGCCACGGTCTGGGCGACCTTGGCCACCCGCTGTCCGATCGCGACGTATATGCAGATCAGGTCGCCGTCCTTCTGGTTGATTATCGTGTCCAGGCAGAGAGCCGTCTTCCCCGTGGCCCGGTCGCCGATGATCAGCTCCCTCTGGCCGCGTCCCACAGGCACCATCGAGTCGATGGCCTTCACCCCGGTCTGCACCGGGACGTTGACACTCTGCCGCGCCGCCACGCCGGGCGCGATCACCTCTACCGGGGCGTTCTCCGACGACGCTATGGCCCCCTTCGCGTCCAGGGGGTCCCCTAGCGCGTTGACGACCCTGCCCAGCATCGCGTCGCTCACGGGAATCTCCATCACCCGCCCGGTGCCGCGCACCTCCGTGCCCTCCTTGACGCCCTCAGGGTTGCCCAGGATCACCGCGCCGACGCCGTCCTCCTCGAGGTTCAGGGCCATGCCGCTGGCGCCGCCCTCGAACTCAAGTAGCTCGTTGGCGCCCACGCCCGCAAGCCCGTGTACGCGGGCGATGCCGTCCCCCACCTCGATCACCACGCCGACGTCGACCATCCTCAGCTCTTGGCCGAACTCTTCGATCTGGCGCTTGATTACCGACGCTATGTCTTGTCCTCTGACTGCCATAAGTGCCTCCGATGGCTGACGGCTCAATCCGCGGGCGCCGGATCGCCGAGCTCACGGCGCATCGCCCGGAGCCTCGTCCTGACGCTGCCGTCTATCACTCTGTCCCCGACCCGCGCGATGATGCCGCCGAGTATCTCAGGACGCACGAGCGTGTGCAGCCGCACCTCCTTGCCCGCGACATCCTCCAATATCCTTGTGACCCTGTCCCGCTGCGCGTCGTCCAGCCTCGTCGCCGACGTTACCTCCGCCGACTCGATGCCTAGGCGCGCGTCTATCATGCTGGAGTACTCGTCCAGCACCGCCGGCACGAGGTGGGCGAGGTTCCTGGACGCCAGGACGCACAGCAGGTTGGCCGCAAGCGGGCCCACCGCGTCCCCGACGGCCCTCCGGACGGCCTCGACCTTGCGCGCCATAGGGACCTGCGGCGCGTCCAGCACGCTCGCAAGCTCCGGCACATCCATCGCCTCGGCCAGCGACCTGAGGTCGCCGGACCAGGCGTCCAGGGCGTCACCCTCCACGGCGATCTGAAAGACCGCCTGGGCGTATCTTCTCGCTGAAGCGGCTTGTGGCATTCCTATCTACTCAGGCCGCCGCGGCGTCCGCACGCCGGCGACAGCCTCGCGCCGTCTCCGCACCCGTACCGGGCGGCCTACGACCGGCCACGAAGGACCGTGCTCTCCTCGAGGACCTGCTCGATCAGCCCGCTGTGGGCCGCCTCGTCTACCGACTGGCGTATAACCCGCTCGGCCGCCGTGATCGCAAGTCCCGCGAACTGCCCTCGGATCTCCTCTATGGCTGCGGCCTTCTCCCTCTGGATCTCCGCCTCCGCCCGCCGCCGCTGAGCCTCGATCTCCTGCCGGGCCTTGGCGAGCTCCTCCTCCCTGAACCGCTCGGCGACATCTCTGGCCTGGGCGATCATGGCCTGGCCCTCCGCCCGCACCTCGTCGATCTGCTTCTGCATGTCCTCACGCGAGCGTTGAGCCTCTTCCCTGGCCAACTGCGCCGTCTCGAGACTCTCCCTGATCTTCGCCGAGCGGTCGTCCATGACCCTGAGCAGCGGCTTGTACAGCAGGAAGTACAAGAGCGCGAACAGGAGCACGAAGCTCACGATCGACGTTATAAGACCGGGTCCGTTTATTCCTAATGCTTCCATGCGACTTTCACCACCAACATGAGAGACGGTGCGCCTCGCGGGCGCGCCGCCCCGCTTTCCGTCGAACCGCTACCCGAGGAAGATGATTATGACCGCTACCACCAGCGCGTAGATGGCTATCGCCTCCGTGAACGCGATGGCTATGATCATGTTCAGCTGGATCGGGCGCGCGGCCTCCGGGTTGCGCCCGATCGACTCCATAGCCTTGGCGGCCAGCAGACCGATGCCCAAGCCCGGCCCGAGCGCGCCCAGACCTATCGCGATGCCGGCGGCTAGGGTCTTCAGTACCTCTATGTTGCCTTCGATCATGTCCATGCTCCTTGCACTCCTGTTAGGCACGTTTGGTTCAGCGTCCGCGCTCCGTTCCGGAATCAGTGGCCATCGTCACCATGATGGATAGTGGCGGTGGCAGCGAATACGAGTGTCAACATAGCGAAGATGAAGGCCTGCACCAGCCCCACGAACAGCTCCAGTCCCAGGAACGGCACGATGCCGACCAGGGGCACCAGGAAGGCCATCACGATCAGCAGCACCTCGCCGGCGAATATGTTGCCGAACAGACGGAAGGTGAAGCTGATGACGCGGGCTATCTCGCTCAGACCCTCCAGCAGCCCGACGAACAGCATGATTGGGCCCTCGCGGAAGTTGATGTACTTGCCGACGTGGCTGAAGAGGCCAAGCACGCTGATCCCCCAGTAGTGGACCATCACCATGGCCACAAGGGCCAAGCCCAGCGTCATGTTGACATCCGTGTTGGCGCTCCTGAGGAACGGCACCAGCAGGCCCGCCCTCGGCCGTTTGCCCTCTTCCATGTGCTCGTACTCGGCAGCCGTGATCTCGTCGTTCACGGACCCGAACGGCTGCACGGCCAGGGCGCCGTCCCCCTCGAACACGGCCAGCTTCACCGCGTCGAGGTCGGCCTGCTCGCCCTCCTTCTCCGCCTTCTCCTCGGCGTGGTGGATGACCTCATCGGCGGGCTCGAAGCGCCCTATCGTCCCGAAGCCGGGCAATATGCCCATCCAGTTCGCGACCAGCGCGAACAGGAAGATGGTCATCACCAGCGGGAAGAAACGCCTGCCGCGCTCCGGTCCCGCGACCGTCTCGCAGGCGTTAAGGAAGACCTCCATGACGGCCTCCATGGCCCCCTGAAGGCGCCCCGGAACCTCGCTGAGCCGGCGAGTGGCTAGCCAGGACACCACCGCAAGCAGCAGGATGGCCGCCCACGTGGCGACCATGGTGTTCGTTACGCGGAAGTCCCCGAGGACCGGAATGTCGGAGATCTGTGGAGAGGCCGTGATGGGCTCGGCGGCGAGCTGTATGTGGGCTATGGGCGCTCCGAAGAAGCCGCCGCCAAAGGCCGCGCCCAATGCGCCCCCGGCCAGTCCCGCGCCTATCAGCGCAAGGACGAGTATGCCGACGAGCAGCAACTTAGGATTGGACAGCAGTTTCGCCATGATCAGCCTACAGGCCCAGCGCCGTTGGTGTCAGACGACATGATGGTCATCAGCATCCGGAACATGCCAAACAGCGCTACGGCGATACCCAGACCCAGGCCTAGCAAAGTGAATAGGGGGCTCGACGAGAGACGGCCGTCCAACCAAAGACCGCCGATCACGCCGCCGGAGATCGCCACAGCTACATACCAACCGACGCCCACCATCCAAAGTATTGTCCGCATCCCCGCTCACGAGGGACCCCTTTCAAGGGTTTGTGGATTGTATCACAATCGATTTTCAGTGGACAATTCCCGCCGGACCGCCGCGCACACGGGCATCACGTCGTATGGGGTGGGTTTGTAACCCGCCTTCCCGTTGCCACAGGACATCGGGACCATTCTCATTACCTGGTGTGCCGGTCGCAACCGGCATGGATGGTTCCCCCGAATGCGGAAATCCATCCTAAGCTGCGTATACAAGGCGCTGGACCTACCCCTTATTTGCAGCACCGGACAGGCTACCTCTCATCCGCGTCCATCCGTGTCATGCGAATCACAATCTCCTTGACGGCTACGAACGCCCGTGCTAAACTCTCCGTGTAGAGGGCAGCATCCCTCCTGGACGCCCAGAACCGAGGAGATCACATGACGCTAGCGCTAACGACACGGACCGGCCTCACGTGGATCGTCCCTCATCACCCGCACGGCGTAGGGGTGGGTTTGAAACCCGCCCTCCCTGCAGCTGTGGCTTCGAGACGGCCCCCAACGCCCCCCGACGCAGTGTCTCATTCTGTCTCGTTCGGTTCTCATTCTGTCTCGCTGGACTCTCATTCTGCCTCCTTCGTGTCAGGCACTTGTCTCGCAAGCCAAAGCTGAATGAGACAGAATGAGACAGATATCGGGATTCTCCCCGAGTTGCGGCGCCCCCACCGCGGGGCGATAGCCCATCCACGAAAAGAGAATCCAACTACATCTTGCATAGGGGTTGACACGGCACACATCATGTAGTACAAATCTCCCCGCCAGTGCTGAAGGATTGACCGCTTTCCCCCGAAACTGGGAGTTTTTCCAGCATTGGCTCCTTCCAAAGCAGGCCCTCGGTGAGCTGAGCACCGGGGGTCTGCCTCTTTCCGGCACTCCCCTCACGGGGGTTCGCATTTCCTTAATACTCACCCCCTAGACTTGTCTGTAGAGCAGGCAAGCCAAACGAGTGAAAGGAAATAGCGTATGAGAAGAAGTGTCTTGATAGCAGCAGCAGCGCTGGCCGTGCTGGCGATTGGCATCGGCGGTGGGGCCGTGATGGCCCAGGAGAGCGACTCCGAAGACGGCTCGACCATCAAGGGGTTCGTCTCGCGGGTCGCGGAAATCCTCGGCCTGGAAAAGCAAACGGTACAGGACGCCTTCACACAGGCCAGGCAGGAGATGATGGACGAGTCCATCGAGAACAACCTGGCCGCCATGGTCGAGAGCGGCAAGCTCACCCAGGAGCAGGCCGACGAAATCCAGGAGTGGTACGATGCCAAACCCGATTCCATAGAATCGTGGGGAGGCCACGGCAAGGCCTTCGGCCACAATCGTTGGCGTGGCGGAAGAGGCCACGGGGGACGCTTCTGGAAAGGCGAGCCAGTCCCGTCAACCGAGACGACGCCGGACTCTGGAGGCGACTCGGCCTAGATAACGACGAAAGCGTGTGTATCATTGGGACGGGCCTCCGGCCGCCTTGAGCCTGCGGGCAGAGCCGAGGCCCGTCGAGCACGTCTGGTGGGAGATACGCGATGGCATACAGCAAAGCCGCAACGGTAGAAGAGTACCTCAGGGAGCTGCCCGCCGAACGGCGCCAGACCGTAGAGGCAGTGAGGACGGTCATCCTAGACAACCTCCCGGGCGGCTACAAAGAGGCCATGCAGTTCGGCATGATCAGCTACGTCGTCCCACTGGAGAGGTACCCCAAGACCTACAACGGCCAAGCGCTGAGCTACGCCGCGCTGGCGTCCCAGAAGAACTACGTCTCCGTCTACCTGATGAACATCTACAGCGACGTTGAGACGGAGCGGTGGTTCACCGAGCGCTACAGGGCCAGCGGCAAGAGACTCGATATGGGTAAGGCATGCGTCCGCTTCAAGAAGCTAGACGACCTCCCCCTCGACCTGATCGCGGAGGCCGTCGCCCTCACGAGCGTGGACAGCTTCATAGAACTCTACGAGGCGAGCCGGGCCAGGCCCCGCTAGTCTCGCCCTACGCTTTGCGCCGGGCGAACAGCAGCCCCGACCACGTCGCGTCGACCGAGCACACCTTGTAGTCGACCATGCCAGCGCCAAGCCCAACCTCCCGCACAAGCTGTTGGGTAACGTCGGTGACCACCCCCGACGCCTTCTTGGGCCAGATGATCCAAAGCCGCCCGCCTCCCAGGCCTGCCCCAATCCGGCCCATCTCCCCTTCCAGCTCCGCCCGCGACCTCACAAACCACAGCACCACGTCGCAGGAACCACCCGCTCCGCGCGTAAACACGAGCCCGTCAGGCAGTTCGCCAAGGGTCGCCTCGAACCCGTCCGGAGCGCCCAGCAGCGCGACAGTCGATGCCGGCTTCAAGCCAAGCTTTCGGGGCAGTGGCGTTCCCGAGTACCCTTCCATCGGCGACGGAGGGACCGCCGGCACGTCCGGGGGCGAGTCCCGCAGCGGCCTCAGGCCGGGGTATCCTCTCGGAGCCGCGCACTCAACCTCGTATCCAAGGTCTTTCAGGCCCGGGGCCTTCTTCTCGGCCTCCGCAATGTCCCAGTGCACCAGGCAGAGCCGTCTCACTTCGGAGACTCCTCCTCCCCGCGGAAAGCCAACACGGCCATGGACCCCAGGAACAACGCCGTTCCGACTGCGATCTCGACCATCGCCACCGCCACCCGCAGGTCGCGGAACAAGCCTATGACTCCGGCGACCACGAGGGCGAACCCGAACCCGCTGACTACGCTGGGCCACAGGCGCTCGATGCGCAGGTACTGAGACAGGGCGAAGAGCAGAATGGAGGCGGCCACCCGAATGGCCACAGGCAGCCATTCGGAGCCCGCGACGATGCTGGTAAGGGCCGAGCCCAGGAAGTATCCGGAGAAGGCCGCGAGCGTCTGCCCGATTTGGCCCTTCGCTATGCCGTACGGAAACAACCTCAATGGCGTCCTCCGATGCCCCCTGGAATCGAGTTGCCGCCTTCTATCTTCACATCCGCTTCCATACCCAGGAACCTGCCGATGTCCGCGGCCTCTCTATCGATGCCCTCCTCTGTCAGCCCCGACAGGGCCTCAAACGGGTTGACGACTATGGAGGCGCCACCCTTGGCGCGCCGGAGCGACCAGGTCCCCGCAGCGCGCCCGTCGACCAGCAGGGCGGGACGTATCACGCCGCCGCCGGGATGGATACGCCGCGCAAGCTCGCCGCTCACGCCGAGGTCGCGGCTCCGGTACCCGAGCAAGTAAGGGTCAAAAGCCGGCAACAGGCGCACGACCGGCTCGTCTCCAGGCTGCTCTTCCAGCCATTCCGCCCGGCCCCTTGGCATCCACCATCGAGAGCCGGACACGTCGACCTCGTCCATATCGTCTGCCGCCATCTCGAATGCAGCCCGCGCCTGCTTCATCGTAAGCCCCGACCATGCCGCGAAGTCCGCCTGGTCAGCCGGTCCGTAGGCCCGAAGATACCGGATGGCGAAACCCTGCAGCAGGCCGTCAGCCCCATCCTGCGACGCGGATACCAAGGCATCCACCAGAGAGTACGACGGTGTGCCGTCCATGTTGGGGCCGAAGCATATCACTCCCTCCAATGCTGCCCGCCTAAGAATATGGCATGGGGCCTGCCCCTGAGCCGGTAGCCCCACCTTGGACAGGTAGCTTGAAACGCCTGCGCGGGTCATCGGCCCATGATCCTCCAGCGCCCGGCCCACCGCCGATACGGCCCTGGAGCAGACCTCCTCGTCCAGCCCCAACTCGGCGTACCGGCGTCGGGTCGCCCGGATGGCTGGCGGGCCCACGAGGGGCAGCAGCTGCCTGACATCTTCTGCCGCCATGAGGTGAATCGTGCCGCGCATGGCCCAGGTCCGCACTATGGAGCGCCGCTCCACGCGCGCCCGTTCGACGTCAGCGGCGGTCCCGCCCGCCCGTGCGCGCACTGCCAACGCGGCCGCCTGAGCGTCCTGCACCTGCACGCCGCATAGGCCTAGCACGACCTCGTCCACGCCTGACTCCGACCTGGCGGGGAGGTGCTGCGCCCGCAGGCGCAGTTTCCGGGCCTGGAGCGGCGACAGGGAGATAGCCAACTCGGCCCTCCCGCCGACGCCTGCTACCGGAACCAGTCGTAGTTCAGGCGCAGGGACCGGTCCTCCAACGGCAGGTCCACCCTGGCCCCGCCGCGGGCCGAGGACTGCTTCAACGCTATCTCCACCTCCAGCGCGGTGGCAACCCGCCGCC
This sequence comes from Dehalococcoidia bacterium, assembly GCA_965262055.1. Taxonomy (GTDB): domain Bacteria; phylum Chloroflexota; class Dehalococcoidia; order Lucifugimonadales. The sequence goes on along the minus strand of CBDHEI010000002.1, from coordinate 1,842,483 downwards.
CGGAGTTCTTGGGCTCGTCCAGCCTGCCCTCTATGCAGTCGATCACGTCGTTGATGCCGTAGACCGCCCCTTGAGCGGAGACGATCTGCGGACCCGGCCACGGCATCTCGACCCGCCCGCGCCTGCCGTTCGCCTCGACGTCCTGCCACAGGCGCCAGGGCTGGAGCTGCGAATGCGCCATCTCTCCCGCGGACCCCGTGAGCCGCACCATGGGAGCGCCCTTGCGGAAGTGGACCACCAGCCCGTCATGACCGACGGCGAACCCCTGCCCGGTGAACTCGTCGCTGCCAGTCTCGCGGCGCGAGGAGTCTCCCGTTCCCACCACCCAAGCCGGGCCGCTGTCCATGAAGTAGCTCCAGTTCTGGTGCTGCGACCCCGAGGTGGCCTCGATAGACAGCAGATCGCCGATAGCTCCGTCTCTGATGAGCTTCTTGGCGGCTGCGAAGGAGGGGTGGCTGGTCGTAATGGCGCCGCACATCAGCGGCACGCCGGCGGCGGCACACGAGTCGACCATCAGGTCGGCATCCTGCAGACTGTTCACCATCGGCTTCTCGGTGACTATCCCCTTGACGCCATGTTCGACCGCGAGGGCGGTGAGCTCCGCGCGCCCCGGTATGTTGATGGCGATGGCCACGAGGTCCAGCCTGGCCTCGCGCAGCATCTCGGCGGCGTCAGTGTACAGGCCGGTGGCCCCGTAACGCTCCGCAAAGACGGCGAGCCGCTTCTCGTCTCGCTCCGCCGCGGCCACCAGCTCTACGTCCGGTCGGTCTGCAAAGGCTTCCGCGTAGCTGGCTACCAGGGATTCCTCCCCAGGGTGGTCGTGAATGTGGAAGGTGCGGTGAACGTCGAGTTCGGGCGTGGGCCTGTCCACAGACCCCAGGTCGAACCTTGGTTGGGCCGCGGCCGGACCCGGGCGGTGCGCCAGGTCGTACATCATGCCCATCCATCCGAGCCCAATCACGCCTGCGCGGTACTTAGCCATCGGGAACCTCCAGGGTGTTTACTGCTTGCTGACGTCTGAATGTTAAGGTCGTAGGCGGCGGGCATCAAGGCGCTGTGCTCGTTAGTCTGGGGACGGCCAGGGGTGGTTGTCGGGGTCCATGACGCGGGAAGGAGCGAAGAACTCCGCGGGGTAGTCATCTGGGCCGTCCAACCCGAGTATCTGCTGCACGACGTGCCTGGCGCCGTTGAAGTGGACGGCGGAGCCGGAGCCGCACATCCCGCCAATGATGTATTGGCGCTTGCCGTCGATCACCCCTACCACCGGGAACTCGTCGTCCGTGAAGCCGGCGGTGCAGCTCCATTCCCGCGTCACCCTCATCTCGCTCTGACCAAAGTAGCGGTGCAATTCGCCGAATAGAAACTTGGTGATGAACCTGGACGGCCTGTTGCGACCGGCCTGGTTGTAAGGAATGAAGGTGCCGTCCGAGCCGAAGAGCACGCCGTCTTCCACACGGCCGAAGAAGGCGACTCCGGCGGACAGCCCTACCTCCGGCTTCATGGCATCCGGGCCGCCCTCCGCGAACGCCGCCTGCGTCTGGAGGGGCTTCAGTACCCCCCGCAGCTCGGGGTGGAGCATGGCGGTGTATGACTCAGTGGCGTTGATCACGTGCCGCGCCTTGACTGTGCCCCGGTCGGTGAGCACCGCGTGGTACTCGCCCATGTCCTTGACGCCCAATACCTTGGTATGCGTATAGAGATCGACGTTGTCCTTCGTGAGGGCCGCGCTCAGCAGGCACCAGACCCAGCGCGCGGGGTGCCACGAGGCGGTCTGCTGGGAAAAGCCGGCGTCGCCGCTTAGCCTGATACCGCCCAGCTCCTCGGCATCCAGCGGGGACATGGTCGTGTAGTCATCGAAGCCGGCTTCCCGTCCGAGACGCACGTCCTCCGCCAGGGCTGCGGCGTCGCCGCCCCCCTGGATCCAACCGGCACGGGCGTAGTCGCAGTCGAAGCCCTCTTCTCGGATCGTCTGCTCTATGAGATCAGCGTTCTTGTAGGCGCTCTTCGAGTATGCAGCCGCGAACTTCGCCGCCAGCCTTGCCTGCTGCTCTGCTGAGAGGTCCCTGCGCACGCGCCCCAGGCTCTGCTCAACCGTACCTTTCACCATGGCGTAGAAGCGGCCCATCACGACCAGCCCCTCGTTACGTCCGCTGGCGCCCGACGACGCCTCGTTCATCTCCAGTACGATCATGCGGCCGGCGCCGGTCTGCTTCGACCAGTGGTAGGCGCACGCGGCTCCCGTGAAGCCCGCCCCGACTACCACGACCTCGGCCTCACGGGGGAGTTCGGCTCCGGGGGTGTGGGACCAAGGGACGTTGGCCACCGGGTTGTCGCTCGACAGCCAGATCGACGTTCTCGAAACCCGGCTCGCGAAGGTGGCCGTCGTCAGGGCATCGGGTATGGCGCGGAGCATCTGGTCCAGTACCCAGCGTGTGAACTTGGCCAGCCGCGTCGCCGACCCGTCGTGCGGGAAGACCCGAGACATGAAGGACAGGGCGGCAGCGAAGTCATGGCCCCTGAGTCCCGCCAGCAACCCGATTGCCACTCCAAGCCTGCCCAAGGAACTCGGAGCGGCGCCGGTCTTGTCGGGGTCGCTCACATCGTCACCTCGATGTACACCTTGTACTCACGGCGAAGGGGCTAGCCTCCGCATGCCGGTATTGTAAGGGGGATACGGGACGACAACCACCTATGTTTCCCTTCAGAGCCAGACGAGGCCGGCTGGCCGCGCGGCTCAGCCCAGAGATGCGAGGACTCCGCCCAGTGACGCCTGGAACTCGCGCTGCTGCCAGCTTCGTACCTCGGCACTGACGAGCTCCGAGTCGAGGCTGTCAGGGCGCCGGGCAAGGCGCTCCAGGCTAACGGCCGGCCACAGCAGGGCCGGGTCCAGTAGCAGCTTTAAGCCCTGTCCCTTGCGCCACGTCTTGAGACTCTTGAGGCGGGCTTCGGCCTTCTTTCTCTCAGCCGGACTCAGTGCCTCGCCGGTCCTCGCCCGCTTCGGCCGGGTCACAGGCGCGGACTTGAGCCCCTCGTCGATCACGTCTCTCAGGCCCTTGTTGGCGGGAGGGCGGCCGAAACGGCCCAGCCCCTTGACCTTCGAGAGGTCGGCCGCGGGCTCGGACGCCAGCTCGATCAGCGCGGAATCCGGCATCACCTTGAAGGGCGGACGATCGCGGCGGCTGGCCTCCCGCTCACGGAACCTGAACAGGGAGCGCAGGATGGCCAGGTCTTTCCCGTTGAGCCCACGCCCGCCCTTAATCGAGAGGTAGGCGCGCTCACGGTCCGCCGGAGTATGTCTCACGCTCTCCAGCCGCGCGAACTCCTCCTTCACCCACTCGAGCCGCGACAGTTCCTGCAATTTCGCAGACAGCGCTTCGCGCACCTGCTGGAGATGCAGAACGTCGTCGGCTGCGTACCTCAAGGCCTCCGGTTCCAGGGGACGCCTCGTCCAGTCGGACCGCTGGAGCTTCCGGGGCTTGGCCAGCGCCACCCCCGTCTGCTCCTGCACCACGGACTGCAAGCCGAGCTGCGACGAGCCGACGAAGGCGGCGGCGATTCCGGTGTCGAACAGGCCGACCACCCGGAACCCCCAGTCGCGGTCCAAGCTGCGGATGTCGTAGTCGGCGGCATGAAAGACCTTCTCGACAGACCGGTCCCCCAGAAGCACCCCAAGCGGCCCCATGTCGTCTATCGCCAGCGGATCTACGAGGAAGGCGGTCTCGCCCGCCGAGAGCTGCACGAGACAGACGCACTCGTGATACCTGAAGAAGCCGTTCGACTCGAGGTCAACGGCGACTCGCGGGGCCTGCAACAGGACATCGACGACCTCGGCCAGGCGCGACGCGGTGGAGACCAGCTCGATCCCGCCCATCTCATCAGCCATCACGGTGCCGCGGCGCCTCGCCCAGTACGCGGAGTAGCCAGCCGGGAGCCGGCAGCTTCCGAAACGACGAGTGGGCGGTCTTGCGAGCCGCCCCCTCGTTCTTCATCCTATTTCGGGGCAGCGGCCTCAGGCGCCGTTTCTCCCATTGACAGCCTCAACTATGGAGGCCGGGTTGATGGGCAGGTTGGTCATGCGCTTGCCGGTGGCGTGGTAGACGGCGTTCGCGGTCGCCGCGACCGGAGGAACCAGCGGGACCTCGGCCACGCCCCTGACGCCGTACGGGTGATGAGGGTTGGCCACCTCCACTATGACCGTGTCGATCATCGGGAGGTCGAGCGCGGTGGGCATCCGGTAGTCGAGCAGGCTGGAGTTGAGCATCTTCCCGTCGCCGCTCATGAAGTACTCCTCGTTGAGCGCCCAGCCGATGCCTTGCGCAACACCGCCCTGCATCTGTCCCTCAACGTAGCTGGGGTGGACGGCCTTTCCGGCGTCCTGGGCGATGGTGCAACGCAGGACGTCCACCTTGCCCGTCTCCGGGTCCACCTCCACATCGACTATCGCCGTGGCGAAGGCGCTCCCGGCCCCCGCGGGGTCGAGGTTGGCGCGCCCCACGATGGGGCCGCCCGTCTCGGGCAGCATGCCCGCAAGCTCCTTGAAGCTCATCTTGAGCTCAGGGTCCGAGCTGTGCCGGAAGACCCCGTGCTCCAGCTCGACCTGGTCGGCGGTGGTCTCCCAGAGGAGGGCCGCGCGCTCCAGCATCTGCCGCTTGACGTCCTGGCCGGCCTCGTAGCATGCCCAGCCCGTCTTGAACGCGGCGCCGCTGCCGCCGGTCATGGAGGTGTAGCCGATGGACTCGGTGTCGCCGACCTGCGGGCTCACGTCCTCGGCCCGTATGCCGAGTACCTCCGCGAACTGCTGGGCCGCGGCCGGGCGGGTGCCGCCGATGTCCACCGAGCCTATGGTGAGGCTCACCGTGCCGTCGTAGTTGACGTTGGCGGTTGCGCAGGCGGGGCCGGCGCCATTGACCCAGAAGCCGGAGGCGACGCCGCGTCCCTGGTTGGGCCCTTCGAGGGGGGTCGTGTAGTGGTCGTGGTCCCTGGCCGCCTCGGCGGTCTCGATGCACCCGATTACCGGGTTGACCTGGCCGGTGATCCGCCGCGTCCCCTCTTTGGCGGCGTTCGCTATCCGGAACTCCAGCGGGTCCATGCCGATCTTCTCGCATATCTCGTCGACGAGCGTCTCGGACGCGAAAGAGCCGATGGGCGCGCCGGGGGCCCGGTACGCCGTCGTCTTGGGCTTGTTCGTGATCACGTCGTAGGCGTCGATGAGCAGGTTGTCTAGGTCGTAAGGGGTGAACATGCATATCGTCGCAGCGCCCACAGGAGAGCCCGCGTACCCGCCGGCCTCGAACATCAGGCTGGCCTGACCTGCGGTCAGCTTGCCGTCCTTGGTGGCGCCCATCTTCACCTTCATGTAGGAGCCCGACGTGGGGCCGCTGGCCTCGAGCACCTCGGCCCTAGTCATGGTGAGCTTGACGGGCTGGCCGCTCTTCTTGGAGAGCAGGGCGGCTACAGGCTCCAGGTAGATGGTCGTCTTGCCGCCGAAGCCGCCCCCGATCTCCATCGGGATGACCTTGACCTGCGAAGAGGCGAGCCCGAGCACCTGGGCGGTACTCTCGCCGATCTGGAAGTGGCCCTGGGAGCTGCACCAGAGGGTGATCTTGTTCTCCTCGGCGGCCCACCATGCCGTGGCGCTGTGAGGCTCGATGTAGCCCTGGTGCACCGTCTTGGTGCGGAACTCGCGCTCCACCACCACGTCGGCCTCGGCGAAGCCCCTGTCGATATCGCCCAGCTTCGACTGGTCGAACGATGTGACGTTGCCCTCATACTCTGGGTGGACCTGCGGCGCGCCTGGCTTCATCGCCTCCTCGGCGTCCGTGAGGGCGGGCAGCACCTCGTACTCCACGTCTATGAGGGAGAGCGCCTCCTCGGCGCCGTGCGGCGTCGTCGCGGCCACGGCTGCGACCGGGTGGCCCTTGAAGACGACCTTGCCGGCGGCGAGGATCTTGTTGCTCAAGTGCCTGTCGCCCAAGTCCCAGCCGTCGGCGCAGGCGAGGTCGCCGGCGGTGACGACCGCCTTGACGTCGGGGTGGGCCTCCGCCCGGCTGGTGTCGATAGAGAGCACATTGGCGTGCGCGTGGGGGCTGCGAAGTATATTGCCGTGAAGCAGACCGGGCAGGCTGATGTCAGCCCCGTACCTCGCCTTGCCGGTCACCTTGTCGTACCCGTCGTGGCGGATCGGTGTCTTCCCTACCACGTCGTACTCGATCTGTGACAACACGATGCCTGTCGTCATTGCGTCATTACCTCCTGAGGGTCTTCTTAGTCTAGGAAACCGCTCACCGCATTGTACAACAAGCCCCCCCGGCGGGTGTGCGTCAGGGCCACTGCGCGCCGATGGCCGCGATGCCGGCCCTGGCGCAGTCCTCGTCCTCCTGGGGCGTCCCGCCGCCCACGCCACAGGCGCCGGCAATCTGGCCGTCCCGAGATATGGGGACGGCGCCCTGGCCCATTATGAACTTGCCGCCGTACTGGAGAAGGATCGCCCTGAAGGTGGGGCGGTCGGCGCGGGCCTCCAGCTCGCCGCTGGGCTGGCCGAAGATTACGGATGCGACCGCCTTGCCGCGGCTGCCCTCCACGCCGAGGATGATCGCGCCGTCCATCCGGTGGGTGGCCAGCAGGTTGGAGCCAGAGTCGACCACGGAGACGGAGACCCTGATGCCCATCTCCTCGGCCCTGGCGATAGCCGCGTCACATATCCTGATCGCCTCTGCGAGAGTCACGGTAGCCATGGGCACCTCCTGTGTCCGGTCACGCGCCGATTCTATCCTTCCCGAAGGCGGCTCTCAACCCGGAGGGGGCAGGCTTGTCCGTCGAGTGGGACCGGAAATCCCTGAGATATGTCTAGTTCTGTCACATTGTGTCTCATTCAGCTTTGGCTTTCGAGACAGCGCGTGACGTGAATGAGACGGAATGAGAGACCAGCAAGGCAAAATGAGCGACGAAAGAGACAGAATGAGACACCGATCCCAGGGCGGGCCCTTTCGACAAGCTCAGGGCAGGCTCTTCGAGGCGATCACGCAACGGGGCGGTCATGGTAGAGCGGCCCGAATAGTAGTCGGTCTTTGCCATGGGACGACTATAGCACGTGTGTTCGTGGCGGTCAAATTCTTCTTGTGCGTGACGGAGCAGGGGAAGGTGACTGCCTTTTACCCCGAAGAGGCTACAATGCCTCTAACCCCGAATCCACCGAAGGACACCTATGGACGGCGTGAGGACAGCGGCAGGGTGGGTGAGGGAGCTACAGGGGAGATGGCTGGGCTCATTGGGGTAGATTGGAGGTCGGCGAACGGTCTTCAGTCGCCGCATAGGGCCCCTATGGCCCTCTGCGGGAGCTGCGATGCGCGGGATGGCGAGAGAATACGCAGCAGGGAACTCTCGCGGACCGGGGTGGCACGAGTTTGCAGGGAAGTTGGGTCAGTTGCAGGCTGGCAGTCAGGCGGGGAGTGGAATGGCTCGCAGCCGGGCCATGGCGCGAGTGAACTGGGTTTCCCAAGGCCAATGCTGGGGAAGATGCAGGGTAAGGCGGCGCGCCGAGTGGGTGATCCGTCCCACCAGAGCGAAGACCCGCCGCCTGAGGGTCTTGGTGGTCACGGTCCGTTCGGCCAGACCGATGCGCGCTGTCCAGCGGGCGAGGTTGTGTGCCATCACCTGCACCGCCAGCCAGGCGCCGTTGGCGGCGAAGCGCCCCGAGGGGAGATGGTTGAGTCCGACGCCGTGTTTCAGGTCTCGAATGGCGTTCTCGATCTCGGCGTGGCGGCGATGATCGGCCTCCAGTTCCAGGGTTTCCCCGTCCCGGTCGGTGATGAAGCCGTGATAGCTGTAGGTGGCGAAGAGGGCCAACTGGGAACCGGGCGTGGGCTTCACCCGCCGGACGATGAGCCGCACCGGCGCGGCGTCGGGTTCACTCTGGAAGGGGGTATAGGTGGTCTCGGCCACATCGGCGGCGCCGTCCATCCAGTAGGGAATCGGCGTCCAGTCCTGCTCGGGGATCGCCTCAATCAACTCCCGCAGGCCTTTGTGCTGGCGGATGGTGATGGAGAAGCGGACACCCATCTCGCGGCAGACGGCGACGAGAGCGTGGGCGTAGAAACCGCTGTCGGCGCGCACCGTGAGTTGGCCGCTGGCCCCACCGTAGCGCACCCGCCCCACCGTTTCACGCAGGAAGTGGGCAGCGCCGCGAGCGGTGTTGGCACGGCCCTCGCGCAGCCGGGACATCAGCACATCGCCGGTTCCGGCGGCGATGGCCAGCAGTGGGTGATAGCCCCGCGCGCCGGTGTAGTTGTGGTGTCGCGCCCCTTCTTTGTCCAGTCCATAGGTCTCGCAGATGGTGGAGTCCAGGTCGATGGTCAGGGGCGAGTCGCCGGGTCCGGCCCCAGCGGCCCATGCGCGTGCCAGCAACTGGCGGCTCACCCGGTCGAGTTGACGGACATGCCCCCACCGGAAACTGCGCAGGAAGGTGCCCAGGGTGGATGGCGCCTTGACCACGCAGCCGAGAACACCGACCGTCCCACCAGCACGCAGCGCATCGGCGTCGTCGATGAAGTCGCCGCCCGCCAGCGCGGAAGCGACCAGCGTCAGCAGTTTGTCCCCCGTGTTCGCCCGCCCCGGTGCGCAGCCGAGGTCGAGGTGATGGTCGGCGAGTTCCCGCAGGCCCAGGTGCTGTGCAAGGGTGGCCGGCAGGAGCAGGCCGGCATTGGCCACCAGGCGGTGGTCGTCAAAGACGACGCCGATACGGTCGGGATTGTTCTGTGGCAGCATCTACTGGGTGCTCCTTGTTTCCGGGCGGTTTTCTGTTTCAAAACCATTCTCCCAGATTCAGAGGAGCACCCTCTGGCTTCTTCAAGGACTGTCCCCAAAGTCGTCTTTCGGTGGATTCGGGCTAACGCGAAGATCGTGGGCAGGTCACAACGTAACAGGCATACACGTCGGTGCGATTTGAGAGTCCCATGCTTGCTTACATAGGCAATGGTCCATACTGCTATGCCAACTCCGCCGCGATGCTGCTCGAGAGCGCGGGGGAGTCTGTCGCGCCCCGTCTAATCGAAGTCTTGTCGGGGGTCGGTCTAGCCGCATGCTGGGTCGCAGAATCCCAGACCCTGTTCCTGAGCGGCTGGACGTCCACACCTGACGTGGGACTGTGAGGTCTTTCGGACTGCTGGGGTTCGAGGTAGCCGAGGAAGCTGAATCCGATGGAGACGCCATGCCCGTTGACGCGTTGAGTCTACAGCTCAGAGATGGACCAGCGGTACTCGGTCCCCTCGACATGGGTGAGCTCTCCTACCACCCCAATGCCCGTGGAGCGAACGGAGTCGATCATTTCGTGCTCGCTCTCCACATAGAAGTCTCCCAGAGGCGTATGCCGCTCTCGTAGTCGGGTCTAGTCAATAGAGCTCTGAGCCATGGAGGGCCGATGGTATGACCTTATCGATATCAGTACCCGGGCCGTCTGGACCCTGTGACGTTCAATTGGATCCCGGTGACATTCTGCACGTGCTCGGAGCGAACGGGACCGGCAAGTCAGCCCTGGTTCACCACCTAAATTCCGTTCACAGCGCAACGTCGCGCTGGATTCCTCCACATCGCAGGACGTGGTTACAGTCTGGCGCGTCTAACTTAACCCCATCCCGAAAGCAACAACAAGAGATTAATCTGCAGAACTCGGACGTCCAACGGGACTCTCGCTGGATGGATCACAATCCTGAACTTCGGGTCAATATGGCTATATTCGACCTGATCCAGAAACGAAGCCACATCAGCCAGAATATAACCGATGCATTCCGTGCAGGAGACAGAACCAAGGGGTGCAAACTACTGAAATGTAACGAGGATCCATTAATGGCATTGAGTGGCTTGTTGAGCAATGCCAACCTGCCGTTCGCGTTTTCGGTAGATAGGAATGCAACGATAGTGGCAACCAGGTCTGGATCAGAACCATTTAGTGTGGCAGAGATGTCGGATGGAGAACGTAACGCCTTGCTATTGGCCGCTGAAGTACTTACGGTCCAATCAGGCACATTAGTCCTGATCGACGAACCCGAGTTGCATCTGCATAGATCTATAGTCTCGCCTCTTCTGAGTGCCCTCTTTTCCAAGAGGACTGACTGCATGTTTGTAATTTCGACTCACGAACTGACCCTTCCTCTCGACAGCCCGGTGTCCAAGATACTACTTGTCAGAAGTTGCACTTATCGGGGTGGCTCTGTTGTGACCTGGGACGTTGACTTGGTGGACTCACCGCTCGACATCGATGAGGAGCTGAAGACAGATGTCTTGGGCGCCCGACGCACTGTGGTTTTTGTAGAGGGAGAGAGAAGCAGCCTCGATGCACCTCTCTATAGTCTGATTTTCCCTTGTGCATCGATCATTCCCCGAGGAACACGGAAGTCCGTAGAAGATGCTGTAAAGAGTATCAGGGCATCAAACCCACATTTCCCATATCAACCCTGCAGGGCTTGCCGTAATCAGCAACAGCGATACCCGATGTAGCCGAATAGCAGAGCACAGTGGTTATCATGAGTGCTAGACTGGTCGTGAGCGACTACTCTAGTTCTTGATAACGTACCCACTCAGGAGGCACCCAATGGGTGAAAGCACCAACCCCCGCGCCACGCTCCGTTTCGACCGACGTGTACGGTTGGAGTTTCGCGGCGCTACCATCACCTCGGACGCTGGGCTGCTGGCCTGCCGCGAGTTGGACGATGCACTGGGGCTGACGGAGACGGCGAATGAGTGTCTGCAGGAGAGCCGTGGCGGTCGTAACGTGCAGCACCGATTGGTGGGCCTTCTCAGGCAGTCGGTGTACAGTCGTCTGGCGGGCTACGAGGATACCAACGACGCTGAACGGTTGGCCCAGGACCCGACGATGCGGGTAGTCGTTGGACGGCGAGGTGGTCCTGAGAGACCGGCCGCCAGCACCAACACCATCAGCCGGTTCGAGACCGAGGTGCTTACCCAAGACGGCAACGTGGAAGGGTTGGGCCGAGTGAACGCTACGTGGGTGGACCGGGCGATGACGCACACAGCGCACCGGCGGGTGATCTTGGACATGGACAGTTCGGAGAGTCCGGTACATGGAGGACAGGAGGGAGCGTCGTACAACGGTCACTTTGGGAGCACGTGCTATCACCCTTTGTTCGTGTTCAACCAGTTCGGTGACTGCGAGGGGGCGATGCTCCGTGCGGGGAACGTACATAGCGCGCACAGGTGGCGTGATGTATTGGATCCGATCCTGTCCCGCTACGGGGCGACAGGAGTGCGGCGGTACTTTCGTGCCGATGCCGCATTCGCCAAGCCGGACATCTATGAGTACCTCGAGGAGCGGCACGTCCTTTACGCTATAAGACTCCCCGGCAACGAGGTGCTGCAACGGGAGATCGCCCCTCTGCTCAGGAGGCCTGTGGGGAGGCCGCCGAAGCGTCCAGTGATCCTATACGACGACTTCTGGTATCGTGCCGGGAGTTGGGACCGCGCTCGGCGGGTGGTGGCCAAGGTGGAGTGGCATAGGGGAGAGCTATTCCCCCGGGTGGGCTTCATAGTCACGAGCATGACGGCTGGCCCCGAAGGAGTGGTGCGATTCTACAATGGTCGCGGGACAGCCGAGCAGTGGATCAAGGAGGGGAAGTACGCGCTGAACTGGACTCGGCTGTCGTGCCATCGGTTCGTGGCCAACCGGGTGCGTCTATCTCTGTTCGTCCTGGCGTACAACCTTGGGAACTTCCTTCGCCGGCTGTGTCTGCCCAAGGCGGTCAAGCACTGGTCGCTGCGGAGCGTGCAGGTCAAGCTGATCAAGATGGGAGGCCGTCTGGTGCGGCACTCCCGGTGGTTGATCTTTCAGTTATCCGAGATGTCGGTTCCTCGACGGTTGTTCCAGGGAGTGTTGGATCGTATCGGCCGGTTATCGCCGGCGCCAAGCTGAGGGAGGGTACAACCACGATCTTGCCAAGAGGGGGAGAGCGCTCCAGGGAGTCGCCTTGTCTTCAATGCGCTTTCACCCCACTGGCAGGGGACACGAGGACGATGAAGACGGACAAGAAGGGTGCTCTACGACTGCAAACGCATCTCTTATCGGATAGACCGGCGATTGACTGGCCTTGCAGGACCTGACTATGATGCTACCATCTCGTTTGGGCTGCCCCTTGAGCCTGAAGACTCCCAATATGGGAAATCCCGGTCAAATGCATTGCACTGGGTCAAAGCCTATGGAATCGTGGATAGAGATGGTCGAAACGCTGATGACGTAGAGAAACTAAGGGCAGAGGGCATACATCCGATCGAGGTTTACTCGGTCGAGTCCATATATTTTGATCAGAAGGTCCAGGAGGAAGTGGCCAAGAGGCGGACCAATCTAACTGGGGATGATGTATCGTCTCGTCTGGTACCTGCAAGAGAAGCGGCAATCAACGCAATAAGGAACCATTGCGGACAGTTGGCCAAGCTTTCAGCGGGACGCAAGCTACGGGAAGAAATGCTTAAGCACTTGCCAAATCCAAAGACATCTCCTCTCGATCAACCCATCAAGATCGATATGGATGCTCCGGGCATATTGCAACAAGAACGCCAGACGCTAGTTGAATTGATCAGTAGAAACGACCTTGATGCCATAATTCGACAGTATCCAATTAGGAGGACTGGTGCACTCGATCACATTTCAAAGCAACTTGGTTTCGACGATGAGAACGAGTACGCAAAGGCGGTTATCCAACTGCTGAAAGACGACGAAGACATGCTTCGACATGTGAGAGAACTGCTCGGGCCATTGCCGAGCGATATTCTCTCAGGTGACTGAACCTGTGTGTGATGACCGCCGTCCGGCGAATCGTCCTGCCTTCCGAATGGGCTTGTTCCGGTCGCTTGCAACAATTCTCGCGTCTTAGAAATCTTGGGTGGGCGAACCAGTTGGCCCAAAGTTCGAAGCACAGGAATGTGTTGGCCTAAAGATAACACCAGGCCGAGAACCGTTCACGGCCGCTAGTCGGATTCACGGCTATGTTGCTCAACCGCCCTGACTGGCATGGTAGCTCCAAGAGATTCTACGGCGACCAACCCCTGACGCCTACCGCCGCACGAATATCCCTGCAGGTGTCGCCCGCTTCGCCTGCCCGCCCCGAAAGTCTCACGCCCTAAGTCCGACCAACGTTTGGAGCCCCTTCCCAACACATACCGTGAGCAGATCCATGTTAGGGACGAGCCGACTTCACGGTCCGCATACCGTCCTTTACCCCGAATCCACCGAAGGACACCGATGGACGGCGTGAGGACAGCGGCAGGGTGGGTGAGGGAGCTACAGGGGAGATGGCTGGGCTCATTGGGGTAGATTGGAAGGTCGGCGAACGGTCTTCAGTCGCCGCCTTGCGCCCCTATGGCCCTCTGCGGGAGCTGCGATGCGCGGGATGGCGAGAGAATACGCAGCAGGGAACTCTCGCGGGACCGGGGTGGCACGAGTTTGCAGGGAAGTTGGGTCAGTTGCAGGCTGGCAGTTCAGGCGGGGAGTGGAATGGCTCGCAGCCGGGCCATGGCGCGAGTGAACTGGGTTTCCCAAGGCCAATGCTGGGGAAGATGCAGGGTAAGGCGGCGCGCCGAGCGGGTGATCCGTCCCACCAGAGCGAAGACCCGCCGCCTGAGGGTCTTGGTGGTCACGGTCCGTTCGGCCAGACCGATGCGCGCTGTCCAGCGGGCGAGGTTGTGTGCCATCACCTGCACCGCCAGCCAGGCGCCGTTGGCGGCGAAGCGCCCCGAGGGGAGATGGTTGAGTCCGACGCCGTGTTTCAGGTCTCGAATGGCGTTCTCGATCTCGGCGTGGCGGCGATGATCGGCCTCCAGTTCCAGGGTTTCCCCGTCCCGGTCGGTGATGAAGCCGTGATAGCTGTAGGTGGCGAAGAGGGCCAACTGGGAACCGGGCGTGGGCTTCACCCGCCGGACGATGAGCCGCACCGGCGCGGCGTCGGGTTCACTCTGGAAGGGGGTATAGGCCGGGATTTCCCATATTGGGAGTCTTCAGGCTCAAGGGGCAGCCCAAACGAGATGTTAGCATCATAGTCAGGTCCTGCAAGGCCAGTCAATCGCCGGTCTATCCGATAAGAGATGCGTTTGCAGTCGTAGAGCACCCTTCTTGTCCGTCTTCATCGTCCTCGTGTCCCCTGCCAGTGGGGTGAAAGCGCATTGAAGACAAGGCGACTCCCTGGAGCGCTCTCCCCCTCTTGGCAAGATCGTGGTTGTACCCTCCCTCAGCTTGGCGCCGGCGATAACCGGCCGATACGATCCAACACTCCCTGGAACAACCGTCGAGGAACCGACATCTCGGATAACTGAAAGATCAACCACCGGGAGTGCCGCACCAGACGGCCTCCCATCTTGATCAGCTTGACCTGCACGCTCCGCAGCGACCAGTGCTTGACCGCCTTGGGCAGACACAGCCGGCGAAGGAAGTTCCCAAGGTTGTACGCCAGGACGAACAGAGATAGACGCACCCGGTTGGCCACGAACCGATGGCACGACAGCCGAGTCCAGTTCAGCGCGTACTTCCCCTCCTTGATCCACTGCTCGGCTGTCCCGCGACCATTGTAGAATCGCACCACTCCTTCGGGGCCAGCCGTCATGTTCGTGACGATGAAGCCCACCCGGGGGAATAGCTCTCCCCTATGCCACTCCACCTTGGCCACCACCCGCCGAGCGCGGTCCCAACTCCCGGCACGATACCAGAAGTCGTCGTATAGGATCACTGGACGCTTCGGCGGCCTCCCCACCGGCCTCCTGAGCAGAGGGGCGATCTCCCGTTGCAGCACCTCGTTGCCGGGGAGTCTTATAGCGTAAAGGACGTGCCGCTCCTCGAGGTACTCATAGATGTCCGGCTTGGCGAATGCGGCATCGGCACGAAAGTACCGCCGCACTCCTGTCGCCCCGTAGCGGGACAGGATCGGATCCAATACATCACGCCACCTGTGCGCGCTATGTACGTTCCCCGCACGGAGCATCGCCCCCTCGCAGTCACCGAACTGGTTGAACACGAACAAAGGGTGATAGCACGTGCTCCCAAAGTGACCGTTGTACGACGCTCCCTCCTGTCCTCCATGTACCGGACTCTCCGAACTGTCCATGTCCAAGATCACCCGCCGGTGCGCTGTGTGCGTCATCGCCCGGTCCACCCACGTAGCGTTCACTCGGCCCAACCCTTCCACGTTGCCGTCTTGGGTAAGCACCTCGGTCTCGAACCGGCTGATGGTGTTGGTGCTGGCGGCCGGTCTCTCAGGACCACCTCGCCGTCCAACGACTACCCGCATCGTCGGGTCCTGGGCCAACCGTTCAGCGTCGTTGGTATCCTCGTAGCCCGCCAGACGACTGTACACCGACTGCCTGAGAAGGCCCACCAATCGGTGCTGCACGTTACGACCGCCACGGCTCTCCTGCAGACACTCATTCGCCGTCTCCGTCAGCCCCAGTGCATCGTCCAACTCGCGGCAGGCCAGCAGCCCAGCGTCCGAGGTGATGGTAGCGCCGCGAAACTCCAACCGTACACGTCGGTCGAAACGGAGCGTGGCGCGGGGGTTGGTGCTTTCACCCATTGGGTGCCTCCTGAGTGGGTACGTTATCAAGAACTAGAGTAGTCGCTCACGACCAGTCTAGCACTCATGATAACCACTGTGCTCTGCTATTCGGCTACATCGGGTATCGCTGTTGCTGATTACGGCAAGCCCTGCAGGGTTGATATGGGAAATGTGGGATAGGTGGTCTCGGCCACATCGGCGGCGCCGTCCATCCAGTAGGGAATCGGCGTCCAGTCCTGCTCGGGGATCGCCTCAATCAACTCCCGCAGGCCTTTGTGCTGGCGGATGGTGATGGAGAAGCGGACACTCATCTCGCGGCAGACGGCGACGAGAGCGTGGGCGTAGAAGCCGCTGTCGGCGCGCACCGTGAGTTGGCCGCTGGCCCTACCGTAGCGCACCCGCCCCACCGTTTCACGCAGGAAGTGGGCAGCGCCGCGAGCGGTGTTGGCACGGCCCTCGCGCAGCCGGGACATCAGCACATCGCCGGTTCCGGCGGCGATGGCCAGCAGTGGGTGATAGCCCCGCACGCCGGTGTAGTTGTGGTGTCGCGCCCCTTCTTTGTCCAGTCCATAGGTCTCGCAGATGGTGGAGTCCAGGTCGATGGTAAGGGGCGAGTCGCCGGGTCCGGCCCCAGCGGCCCATGCGCGTGCCAGCAACTGGCGGCTCACCCGGTCGAGTTGACGGACATGCCCCCACCGGAAGCTGCGCAGGAAGGTGCCCAGGGTGGATGGCGCCTTGACCACGCAGCCGAGAACACCGACCGTCCCACCAGCACGCAGCGCATCGGCGTCGTCGATGAAGTCGCCGCCCGCCAGCGCGGAAGCGACCAGCGTCAGCAGTTTGTCCCCCGTGTTCGCCCGCCCCGATGCGCAGCCTAGGTCGAGGTGATGGTCGACGAGTTCCCGCAGGCCCAGGTGCTGTGCAAGGGTGGCCGGCAGGAGCAGGCCGGCATTGGCCACCAGGCGGTGGTCGTCAAAGACGACGCGGATACGGTCGGGATTATTCTGTGGCAGCATCTACTGGGTGCTCCTTGTTTCCGGGCGGTTTTCTGTTTCAAAACCATTCTCCCAGATTCAGAGGAGCACCCTCTGGCTTCTTCAAGGACTGTCCCCAAAGTCGTCTTTCGGTGGATTCGGGTTTACCTCTCCCCTTCGGCGCGACAGGTGACGCACGGAGGCTCCAAGCTAGCACTCGGCCTGCAGAGGGGCCGGTCCCGTATGTTATACTTTCGCCGGCTCGACGGCTTGGGGCGGCAGGTACGAATTTGGGGTGTGCGAGGGGCCTGCGGGCCCGACTTGCGCCGGTCGAGACGACCGGAGCGGAGCGGCAGATGATAGAGCTCGTTAGAGGCGGCGATGTCAGTTCGGCCAAGGGATTCGTGGCCGGCGGGACGTACGCCGGGTTGAAGACGGCCGGCGACGACGTGCTGGACCTCGGCATCCTGAAGTCGGAGCGCCCGGCGAGTGTGGCGGGCACGTTCGCCAGGGGCAGCGTGCTGTCCCCTTCGGTAACCCTAAGCAGGGGCCGGGCTGCGGACGGGCGCGCCCGCGCCGTGGTCGCCAACAGCGGCTGCGCCAACTGCTGCGTGGGAGATCAGGGCCTTCGGGACGCCGAGGAGATGGCCGCGCTGGCAGCCGCTCACGCAGGCGTCCCCGCCGAGGAGATACTCGTGTGCAGCACGGGCGTGATCGGGGTAGAGCTCCCGATGGCGCTGATCAGGCAGAACATCGGCAACGTAGGGCTGAACAAGCAGGGCGGCAACGAGTTCGCGCGGGCCATCATGACTACCGATACGCGGGCCAAGGAATTGGCGGTTACCGTGGAGGTGTCAGGTCGGCGCGTAACCGTCGGCGGCGCCGCCAAGGGGGTCGGGATGATCCATCCCGACATGGCCACGATGCTCGCCTTCATTGCGACGGACGCGGACGCCGAGGCGTCCTTCCTCCAGAGGGCGCTGAGAGAGGCCGTTGACACGTCATTCAACATGATCGACGTGGACGGCGATACGAGCACTAACGACACTGTGCTGGCGTTCGCCAACGGCGCCGGCGGCGGGCAGGAGATCCGGGAAGGTACGGAGGACGCGCGGGCATTCCAGGAGGCGCTGACCTACGTCTGCACCGCGCTGGCCAAGGAGCTGGTACGGGACGCCGAGGGCGCCCGCAGGCTCATAGAGGTCGTCGTGGAGGGCGCCGCCTCACGGGAGGACGCCAGGGCCGCGTCCAGGGAGGTCGCGGGCTCCCTGCTAGTCAAGACGATGGTGCACGGACGAGACCCGAACTGGGGCCGCGTCATGGCGGCCCTCGGCAAGAGCCGCGTCGACATGGCCGAGTCGAAGGTGGACCTGTTCATCAACGACATCCACATCGTTCACGAGGGGCGGGCCTTCTCCTTCCTGAAGGAGGCGGTGATAAGCTCCATGAGCGGCGACGAGGTATGCTTCCGGGTCGACCTCCACGAGGGGAGCCATAGCGCGACCGCATGGGGCTGCGACCTCACGGAGGAGTACGTGGTCTTCAACTCCGCCTACAGCACATGAGGCAACGGCGCAGGGTGATGACCCCCGAGGCTGGCCGCGCAGGGCGCCGGACGGCCCTTCCAACGCAGCCATATGCCACAGCCATGATGAACGCACAATCCCGGCGCACGGAGCGCGAAGCCGGCGTGCCGTCTACCGATATGGAAACAAGCCCAGGCAAGGAGTCCGCCGCAAATGGGACGACTCTCGTAAAGATAGGCGGCAGCACGCTCGGGGAGCACGACACGACCCTGTCGGACCTGGTCGCCATGCAGCGCGACGGTGCGCAGCCGGTGGTGGTGCACGGGGGCGGCAAGGTTGTCAGCAGGTGGATGGAGAGGCAGGGCGTACGGCCCAGGTTCGTACGCGGGCTGCGGGTTACCGACGAGCCCAGCCTCGAGATCGTGGTGGCCGTGCTGACTGGGCTGGTGAACAAGGGCTTGGTCGCGGCGGTTCAGGCCATGGGCGGCAGGGCCATAGGGCTGTCGGGGGCCGACGGCGGGCTCATCAAGGCCGAGCAGGATGACCCGGACCTGGGCCACGTGGGCCGGGTGGTGGAGGTGGACACGGGGCCGATAACGGCGCTGACCGACGCAGGGTACATGCCGATCATAGCCTCCGTGGCCGCGTCGGCCTCTCCCGGGGACGACGCCCTATTCAATCTCAACGCGGACACCGCGGCGGGCGAGATAGCGGCGGCCCTATCGGTCGAGAGGCTGATACTCATGACTGACGTAGGCGGCGTTCAGGACATTTCGAGAAGGGTGATCCCGCGGCTGACCCGAGGGCAGGCCGAGGAGCTGATGCGGTCCCGGGTGGTCGACGGCGGCATGGTGCCGAAGATAGGCGCCTGCCTGACCGCACTGGACCGGGTAGGAACGGCGCATATCGTCGACGGGCGCCGTCCACACACATTGAGAGACATTCTTGCAGGTGAGCCGATGGGCACTAGGATAGGCTAATTCAATGGCAAAGTACTTCCAGCAACAACAGGGACCGAACTTCTCGCTCGACTTTGGCGCTGCGCTGCCGTCCGTGATGGACCGGAGACTCCGGTGGATATTCGTCGCGGCTGCCGTGGTCCTTCTATTCTTTGCGATCTCGTTCCTCAGGGGGGTCTACACCGACCTGCTGTGGTTCGAGCAGCTCGGTTTCAGAAGCATCTTCCTGAAGGTGGTGTACACGAGGGTCGCGCTGTTCGCGGCGGGGGCCGTCATCTTCGCGGTGCCCGCGACCATCAGCCTCTTCTTCGCCTACAGGCTCTCACAGGGGCCGGAGGAGCAGGCGCTACCGGCCGCCACCCAGGACTTCCTGAGGAAGCTGATAATCTGGGGCGCCGTGGCGGCCGTGGTCGTGCTCAGCGTCGTATTCGGTACGCTTGCCGCGGCGCAGTGGGAGGCGTTCCTCAGGCTGGCGAACGCCGCGCCCTTCGGCATCAATGACCCTGTCTACGGCAACGACATCTCCTTCTACGTGTTCACCCTTCCCGTGTACGACTTCGTACGGAGCTGGCTGCTGGGGGCCTCCATAGCGGTCCTGCTCGCGAGCCTGGGTTACTACTTCGTCAACTTCAGCTACCGGGGGGCCGGCTTCCAAATCACACCGGCCTTCAAGATTCACGTATCGATCATCGCCGCGTTCATCATGTTCGTGCTCGCTTTCGGCCACTGGCTCGACCGCTGGGCGCTGCTCCTGTCGGACGAGGGCGCCATCTTCGGCGCGGCCTACGCCGACCTGAACGCCCGCAGGCCGGCCCTGGCCATCCTCACGGTCATAGCCGCCGCGTCGGGCGTTCTCATTCTGGTGAACGCGTACATGAGGGGCATCCGCCTGCTCGTGGGTGGGCTTGCCCTGTGGGCCGTGATGGCATTCCTGCTTGGTACGGCCTGGCCCTCGACGATGCAGCGCCTGACGGTCAGGCCTAACGAGTTTGCCCGCGAGGAGCCGTACATCGCCCGCAGCATAGAGTTCACGCGCGCCGGCTTCGGCCTGAGCGACATCGCGGAGGAGCCATACCCCGTGAACTCCTTCCCCACGGCGGACCTGGTGGCGCAGAACCAGGAGACGATAGACAACATACGCCTCTGGGACCACGGGCCGCTGGCGCGGGTCTACCGACAGATACAGCTCATCAGGCCGTACTACGACTTCAAGGACGCCGACGTAGACCGTTACTTCGTTGGCGGCGAGTACCGGCAGGTGATGCTGGCGGCGAGGGAGGTTGCCCACGAGAAGCTGGACGAAGACGCCCAGACGTGGATCAACACGAGGCTGCGCTACACGCACGGCTTCGGATTCGCCATGAGCCCTGTCACGGAGTTCACCCCGGAGGGGCGACCCCAGTTCTTCGCCAAGGACATACCGCCGGACGGGGTCATAAAGGTGCAGCAGGAAGGCGCCGACGACGACACCGCTGACATAGTCTCCAACCCGCGCATCTACTACGGCGAGAAGACGACGGACTACGTCATAGTGGACACCAATACGGAGGAGCTAGACTTCCAGGCAGAGGCAGGGGAGCTGCGCAGCATCCGGTACGACGGCAGGGGCGGGGTGTCCGTCGGATCGCTGATCAGGCGGATCGCCTACGCCTGGCAACTGGCGGACATCAACATCCTGATCACCGGGGAAATCACGGCGGACAGCCGCATTCAGTACCGCCGGGAGATCCAGGAGCGGATATCCACCGTCGCCCCGTTCCTGCTTCTCGACGACGACCCGTACCTGGTGGCGGCCGACGGCCAGCTCTTCTGGGTACAGGACGCCTACACCGTGAGCGACCGCTACCCGTACTCGGAGCCCGACGAAGAGCCGTTCAACTACATCCGCAACAGCGTGAAGGTGGTGTTGGACGCCTACAACGGCTCCCTCAAGTTCTACGTGTGGGACCAGAGCGATCCGATGATCAAGACCTACGAGAGCATCTTCCCGAGGCTGTTCTCGCCGAGCTCGGAGATGCCGGAGTCCCTGCAGTCCCACGTTCGCTACCCCCAGGACCTGTTCAAGTTCCAGGCGGCCAAGTACCTGAAATACCACATGACCAAGCCGGTGGACTTCTATAACCTGGAGGACCTCTGGGCGATCCCCAACGAGAAGTTCGGGCAGGGCGGCGACCTGGTGCCCGTGCTGCCCTACTACGCCATCCTGAAGCTGCCAGGGGAGGACGAGGCGGAGTTTATCCTGCTGCTGCCGTATACCAGGAACGAGCCACCCATCCTTGCCGGATGGCTCGCGGCGCGCAACGACGGAGACCGCTACGGCGAGCTGGTATCCCTGACCTTCCCTAAGGACCGGCAGCTCGACAGCCCGATACAGATCGAGGCCAAGATCGACAATGACAAGGACATCTCCCCTGAGCTCACCCTACTGTGCCAGCAGGGCTCCGAATGCATCAGGGGCAACCTGCTCGTGCTCCCCCTGTCGACCCAGGACCAGTTCAGCCTCCTGTACGCCGAGCCTGTCTACCTCCAGGCGGAGGGGGTCGAGTTCCCCGAGCTGAAGAAGGTGATCCTGGCCAGCCAGGAGCGAGTGGTGATGAGGGATTCCGTACAGGAGGCGATAGACGCGCTGATCGGCTTCGTTCCGGAAGCAGCGCCGCCCACTGACGCTATCGAGACACCCAAAGATGCCATTCCTACGGCAGAGCCCCTACAGGCGGGCATTGAGTCTGTGGTCGAGTCGCTGGAGAACTTGAAGCGCGACATAGAGGACCTGGAGGAAGCCCTGGATAAACTCAAGGAGCTAACGGAGGGAGGGCAGTAGCATGGCACGGGACTGGAGGGAAGTCGAGAGCAAGTACTACATGCCCTGTTTCCGCAGGCAGCCCATGGTGCTGGTGCGGGGCGAGGGGACGCGAGTCTGGGACGACACGGGGAAGGAGTACCTTGACTTCGTTGCCGGGTGGGCGGTCAACAACCTCGGCCACTCGCACCCGGCCATCGCGGACGCGGTGGCCGAGCAGGCGCGTGTCCTGGTCCAGACCTCCAACCAGTTCTACACGGTGCCCCAGCTGGAGCTGGCCGAGGTGCTCGTGGAGAATAGCTGCCTCGACAGGGTCTTCTTCTGCAACAGCGGCGCCGAGGCCAATGAGGGGGCGGTCAAGCTGGCGAGGAAGTACGGCAGGCTGCACCGCAACGGCGCGTACGAGGTCATCACGGCGGGCAACTCCTTCCACGGCAGGACGCTCGCCACATGGTCGGCAACCGGAAAGCCGCACGACGAAGACCCCTTCCAGCCGCTGCCGGTCGGGTTCGTCCACGTTCCCTACGGCGACCTGGACGCGATAACGGGAGCGACCACCGATAGGACGGCCGCGGTGATGCTGGAGCCCGTGCAGGGAGAGGGCGGCGTTAACATTCCGCCGCCGGACTACCTCAAGGCCGTACGGCAGTGGTGCGACGAGAAGGGGCTTCTGCTGATCCTGGACGAGGTGCAGACGGGCCTAGGACGGCTGGGGACCCTGTTCGGCTACGAGCAGTTCGATGTCGAGCCGGACGTGATGACGCTTGCCAAGGGGCTAGGAGGCGGCGTGCCCATCGGCGCCTTCCTCACGAAGGAGGACGCCGCCGTGCTGGAGCCGGGCGACCACGGCTCCACCTTCGGGGGCAACCCGCTGGCCTGCGCGGCTGCCAACGCCTCGACACGGTTCATGATAGAGCACAACGTGCCGGAGAACGCCAAGGGGATGGGCGCCGTCCTGGGTGAGCTCCTCACAGGCATCGAGGACAGGCGCGACTCCGTTAAGGCCGTACGGGGAATGGGCCTGCTCCACGCCGTGGACTTCGCCTCGGAGATATCGGCGGGGGTGCTGGCGGCCTGCAACGAGGGCGGCCTGCTTCTGAACGCGACCGGGCCCGCCACCATCAGGCTCATGCCCCCGCTCACGGTCACCGAAGACGAGGTTGCGACCGCAATGGAGCGGCTGGAGGCCGGAATAGTCGAGGCGGAGAAGGGGGCCGCGGAGTGAGATGGCGTGAGTTGAAGGACAGGGGCGTCGTGTCCCTGGGCGGCGCCACCTCCGGAGGACTCGACAGCTGCACCGTCACACACTGGCTGCGCAGCAAGGGTTTCGAGGTCCACTCCTACACCGCGGACCTGGGACAGCCGGACGAGGAGAACCTCGACGCCATAACCGACCGGATGCTGGGCTGCGGCGCGGTCGAGGCCACAATCGTGCCCTGCCAGACTCCCCTGGCTGAGGCCGGCCTCAAGGTGATCCAGGCGCAGGCGCGGTACGAGGGCGGCTACTGGAATACGACCAGCATAGCCCGCCCCGTAACTGTGAGCCGGATTCTGTCGCACCTCCAGGCGGAAGGCATAGGCGTACTCTTCCACGGCGCCACCGGGCGTGGCAACGACCAGGTGCGGTTCCAGCTCAGCACCAACATGCTGGCGCCGGACATCGACGTCTACGCCCCCTGGCGGGACCCCGATTTCGTGGCCCAGTTCCCGGGCAGGCAACAGATGATCGAGTACTGCGAGGCCAACGGACTGCCCATCAAGCCGGCCCACGAGTCGCGGTACTCAACCGACGCCAACTTCCTCGGCCTGACGCACGAGGCCGGCGACCTGGAGGACGTGACCATTTCCCCGACGTTCGTCGAGCCCGGCATGGGCGTCTGGGCGTGGGACGCCCCGGACCAGCCGGAGGTCGTCACCCTGAGCTGGGAGGAGGGGGTGCCCGTAGCGGTGAACGGGGAGCGCCTCGACGTCGTGGAGATGTTCGAGCGCTGTAATAGCATTGCGGGGCGGCACGGCGTCGGGATAGGGACGCACGTCGTGGAGAACCGCTTCGTCGGCATCAAGTCGCGGGGCATCTACGAGGCGCCCGGCATGGAGCTGCTTGGGCGCACGTACGAGTTCCTTCTCCAGTTCATCCTGGACCGGCGCGCGACCGACCTGCTCGAGAGGCTGTCCTCTTTCATCAGCACACAGATATACCAGGGCTACTGGTACGATCTCGGTACCACCGCCGCCCTTGCAGCCCTGGAGCCGATCTCCCGGCTGGCCACTGGGGCCATCTCGGTGCGCCTCTACAAGGGCGAGATATTCTTCGATTCCGCCGAAGACACCCCCGAGGCGATGCCGCACTCGCTCTACACGGACGACTCCTCAATGGAGGCGATGGGGACCTACGACCACGCCGACGCCGAGGGCTTCCTCAGGGTGCTTCAGGTCTCCGCGAGGAACGTGGGAGCCCGGCAGCCCTCGCATTCCGACCGGTAGGGTACCGAGCAAGTCCCTCGTCCGAACGTCGAATGGCCATCCCAGTACCCGCCCCCACCCCTCCCGAAGTACGGGCCCAGATAGTCAGCCTCGTGCGCGAGTTCGTGCGCCGGGACGTGGAGCCTGTCGCAGCCCGCCACGACGAAGAGGACTCGTACCCCTTCGACTTGGTCGAGAAGATGAAGGAGATGGGGCTGTTCGGCATATCCATCCCCGAAGAGTACGGGGGAATGGGACTGGACCACACGACCTTCGCCCTCATCTTCGAGGAGCTGAGCAAGGGCTGGATGAGCCTCACGGGGGTTATCGGTACGCACCACGTGATGAGCGCGATGATCTCCGGTTACGGCACCGAGGAGCAGAAGCGGCGCTTTCTGCCCAGGATGGCGGAGGGCGCGCTGCGGGGCGGGCTCGCGCTTACGGAGCCGGACGCCGGCAGCGACGTCCAGAACATCCAGACCTCCGCGGTCAGGGACGGGGACGAGTACGTGCTGAACGGCAGCAAGATGTTCATTACCAACGGCCAGCACGGCAACGGCTTCGCGGTGCTGGCCAAGACGGACCCGGGAGCGGAGCCGCCGTACCGGGGCATCTCCTGCTTCATCGTGGAGAAGCCTACTGCAGGCTTCTCCGTCGGGCAGAAGCTGAACAAGCTGGGCTACAGGGGCGTGGACACCTGCGAGCTGCTCTTCGAAGAGTGCCGCGTCCCGGCGGACAGCCTGCTCGGAGGCGAGGAAGGACGGGGGTTCAGGCAGGTTATGAGCGGCTTGGAGGGCGGGCGGATCAACATTGCGGCGCGGGCCGTGGGGGTGGCCACCGCCGCCTTCGAGGCGTCGAAGGAGTACGCGAAGCAGCGCAAGGCGTTCGGCGTCCCCATCGCCCAGCACCAGGCCATCCAGATCAAGCTGGCCGACATGGCAACCAAGGTCCAGGCCGCAAGGCTGCTGACCTACGACGCGGCGGCGAAGAAGGACTCGGGCGAGAGGGTCGACCTGGAGGCCGGCATGGCGAAGCTGTTCGCCACGGAGGTGTGCGGCGAGGTGACCCTGGAGGCAATGCGGATCCACGGCGGCTACGGTTACATCAAGGACTACCCCGTGGAGCGCTACTACCGCGACGCCCCGCTGATGATCATCGGCGAGGGCACCAACGAGATACAGAAGCTGATCATCGCGCGGCGCCTCCTCCAGGAGAAGTAGCCGTAACCCTGCCTGGAAGCGCGGCGCCTTACCGGATGCCGTGCGCGGGATGGTAGGATGTTCTCAGGGGCGCGCCAGCGCCTGCCGGGAGAGGCAAATGGTCCACGACGCGAGAGATAGCTTTGGCGGCTACCTGGATGACTTCGAGGCGGGCCAGGTGTTCAAGCACTGGCCGGGGAAGACCATCACCGAGGCCGACAACCACCTGTTCTCCCTGCTAACCAGGAACGACAACCCGCTCCACACCGACGAGAACTACATGAAGGAGCACCAGCACGGTCAGGTGCTGGTCGTGGGCACCCTGGTCCTGAGCCTGGTGGTGGGGATGAGCGTCCGGGACACGTCGGGCAAGGCCGTCGCAAACCTCGAGTACGAGCGCATCACGCACGACGGCCCCGTGTTCCAGGGGGACACGATCTATGCCGAGAGCGAAATCCTCGAGGTGCGGCAGTCGCGGAACCGCCCGGACCGGGGCGTCGTATACATGGAGAGTAGGGGCATCAACCAGCGTGGCGAGAAGGTGCTCACGCTCAGGCGGCGCTTCCTGGTGGCGAAGAGAGGAGCTTAGGATGGGGTTCATATACGTCGTCGTTGGTGTGTCGAACCCATCGACGCCGGAGACCAGCGAGGAGATCAGGGTGCTGGTGGACACCGGGGCGACGCTCAGCGTTCTACCCGCAAGCCTGTTGGAGCGGCTGGGCATACCCCGGATTGGTAGCAAGCGGTTCCGCGGGTTCGGCGGAGAGGTAACGCGCGACATCGGCAACGTGACGATGCATTGCGATGGTGAACTCGGTGCGGCGGGGGCGATATTCGGAGACGAGGACGACCCGCCCATCATGGGAGTGACGGCCTTGGAGTCCCTTGGGTTCGAGGCCGACCCAGTGTCTGGGAAGCTGAATCGCGTAGAGATGCTGCTACTGTAGGCGATGGACACGGCATCAAGCTATACGGTCTCGATTCACTATGACCGGCGCCTCTACAGGCAGGACATAGCCGGCTCGATGGCGCACGCCCGGATGCTTGCACGCCAGGGGATCATCACGGACGAGGCCAGGGACGCGATCCTGGCGGGCCTGAAGGAGGTCCGGACGGAGATCGAGGACGGCAGCTTCCCCTGGCGCGAAGAGCTCGAAGACATCCACATGAACATCGAGCGGCGCCTCCACGAGAAGATCGGCGCCGCCGCGGGCAGGCTGCACACGGCGCGCTCCCGGAACGACCAGGTCGCGACGGACATGCGGCTCTACGCGAAGGGCGCCATTGGCGAGGTGCTGGCCGAGATACACGGCCTCCGGCGGACGCTTGTGGCCAGGGCCAGGGCCAACGGTTCGGCTGTGATTCCGGGGTATACGCACCTGCAGCGCGCTCAGCCCGTCTACTTCGCCCACCACATGCTGGCCTACTTCGAGATGCTGGGGCGGGACGCGGAGCGCTTCCGGCAGGCGCGGCAGCGGGCCGACGTGATGCCTCTGGGCAGTGGAGCGCTCGCCGGCGTGCCCTACCCCATCGACCGCGAGTCTGTAGCCGAAGAGCTGGGCTTTGGGTCGGTAAGCGCCAACAGCATGGACGCCGTCTCAGACCGCGACTTCCTGCTCGACTTCCACTCGGCCGCTGCCGCGTGCGCGGTCCACATGTCGCGCATGGGCGAAGAGCTGGTCATATGGTCTTCGGAGGAGTTCGGGTTCGCGCGGCTGTCGGACGAGTACACGACCGGCAGCAGCATGATGCCCCAGAAGCGGAACCCCGACTTTGCGGAGCTGGCGCGGGGCAAGACCGGACGCGTCATCGGCAACCTGGTGTCCCTGCTGACGGTCCTGAAGGGTCTGCCGCTCACCTACAACCGCGACCTCCAGGAGGACAAGGAGGGGTTCTTCGACAGCCTGGACACCCTCCTAGGCACCCTACGGGTCATGAGGGGCATGTACGCGTCCCTGGAGCTGGACGCCTCGAGGATGCGCCGCGTTGCCGAGGGAAGCCACGTCCTGGCGACGGACATCGCGGACTACCTTGTGGCGAAGGGGATGCCTTTCAGAGAAGCCCACGGGGTGTCAGCCCGGCTGTCCAGCTACGCGTCGGATGGCGACAGGACGCTCCCGGACCTGGAGCTGGAGGAGTACCGGCTCTTCTCCGGCCTGTTCGCACCCGACGTGCTCGACATAACCGTCGACTCGTCCATAGAGGCGCGTGACGTTCCCGGGGGCACAGCGCCGGGCCGGGTGAAGCTAGCCCTACAGGCGGCGGAGCGGACGCTGAGGGCGGAAGCCGATGACTGAGCGGCCGGTCAAGATCGCGCCGTCGATACTGGCCGCCGACTTCAGCCGCATGGGAGAGCAGGTCTCCGAAGCGGCCGAGGGCGGCGCGGACTATATTCACGTGGACGTGATGGACGGCCGATTCGTGCCTACCCTCACCTTCGGCCCGGCCATGGTGCAGGCCATCCGCCGCTGGACGTCCCTTCCCCTCGACGTGCACATGATGGTCACGCCACCCGAGCGGTACGTGGAGGAGATGGCGCAGGCCGGCGCCGACATGATGACGGTACACGCTGAGTCGAGCGCCCACATCCACCGCGTCGTGCAGATGGTCCGGGAGGCCGGCGCCAGGCCCGGGGTCGCGATCAATCCGGCAACGCCGGTCTCTGCCATCGAGGAGATTGTCAAAGACGTGGACCTCGTGCTCGTCATGAGCGTCAACCCCGGGTTGGGAGGGCAGAAGTTTATCGTCAGCGCCATCGACAAGGTCCGCCGAGTGAGGGCCATGCTCGACGATCTGGGCTTGGACGCCGAGCTGGAGGTGGACGGGGGCATCGCGCCCGGCACCGCCCGCGCGGTGGTCGAAGCTGGCGCCGACGTGCTCGTTGCGGGGAGCGCCGTCTATGGAGGCCCTGCGCCGGTTGCGGACGCCATCGCCCGGATCAGGACCGAGGCGACGGGGCACTGAGCGCAATGGCGGCGGCGCTCTCAGGCTCGAACGAGGAGGTCCGGGAAGCCTCGGACAGACTGGCCCGGGCAAAGCGGGACCTGGAAGAGGCCCGCGAAGCCCTTGCTGAGGAAAGAAGGCGCCACAACCGCCTGCGCAGCGCGCTGGAGCGCTCCACCAAGCACGTTTCGCAGGTCCGGTCCACGGAGGCCGATGTACGCCGAAGGGAGGAGGAGGCGCGCCGCCAGGCCGAGGAGGCGCGGAGATGGTCCCAGCGCAAGCTCGACCAGCCCGGTCAGACGGAGCCCGAACAGTCGCGCTTCAGGCTCGACGCCGAGGCGTCCAGACTCGGGAGCAGACTGACCAGCATGGAGGCCGAGATGGACCGCAGGGCTGCCGAGGTGCGGCGCGGCGAGACGGCGCTCAGGTCCACCGCAGACCGTATCAGGTCGCTTGGCTCCGAGATCGAGGCACTGGAACGCCATGTGATGGACATGGACCAGAATGTCAGTCGCGCGGTCCGCCGGAGAGGCTTGGCCACACCCGTAGAGGCATCCGGACCGACGGCGGAGGCCGAGCGCACGGATGGACAGGGGGATAGGGCAGCCATCACTTCGCGCGATGAGGCAACCGACCCCGTCGATGTGGCCGAAGGCCCTGCCTTCGATACGCTGACGATTACGGACAGGGCGACCGTCTACCTCAGGAGAGTGCTGTACCGCATGAGCCCCGGCCCCGGCCAGCTCCTGCGGTTCATTCCCGCCGAGACTGGCGATATTGTGCTTGGGCTCGACATCCCAAGGGAAGGCGACGACATAGTCTCGGTCGGAGCAGACTCGGTACTGCTTGTGCAGGCCCCTCTTCCGGCGAAACTGCGCGGGACGACCATAGACGTGCGGGACTCCACCCACGGCGAAGAGTTGGTAGTAGAGCCAGGCCGCCCGTTTCAAGACTAATAGCCTGCTTCTGCAGCCCACCAGGATGGATAAATCGAGAACTTAAGGTTCGTACTGGACCACTGGGAGACGAGATAGATGAGCGCAAAGCTGAAGTCGGTAGTCGTTGTTTGCATAGCACTGTTTGCGGTGGCAGTTGCAGGGTGCGATTTCGGACCTTCGCCCACTGCAACTCCAACACCCACAGCCACCGCCACCCCTGTTGTAGACACGCCCACGCCCATTCCAACTCCCACGGCTACAGCTACAGCCACGCCTACTCCATCTCCCACGGCTACGCCCACGCTCACTCCTACTCCTACTCCAACTCCCACGGCTACAGCTACAGCCACAGCCACGCCTACTCCATCTCCCACGGCTACCGCCACGCCCACACCTACTCCATCTCCCACGGGCTACACCCACGCTCACTCCAACTCCCACGGCTACACCCACGCCCACGCCTACTCCAGCACCTACGGCTACACCCACGCCCACACCTACTCCATCTCCCACGGCTACACCCACGCCCACTCCAACTCCCACGGCCACCGCCGCGCCGGTATCTACGCCCGACGCTGCCCTCGCCTTCGATCCCTCGGTGGTCCGCGGCACTCTTCCCAATGGCATGGCCTACTACGTCAGGCATAACGAGGAACCGCGCAACCGGGCCCAGTTGTCGCTGGTATTGAAGGTCGGCTCGGCGCTCGAAGAGGAAGACCAGCGCGGGCTGGCGCACTTCGTCGAGCACATGGCGTTCAATGGCACCGAGCGCTTCGAAAAACAGCAGATAATCGAATACCTCGAGTCGATAGGCAGCACCCTTGGAGCCCACGTGAACGCCGGGACCAGCTACGACTACACCCTGTACTGGCTGGAGTTCCCGACCGACGATCCCGACATCTTGAAAACCGCGTTCCAGATACTCAGTGACTGGGCATACGCAGTTAGCTTCGCGCCCGAGGAGGTGGAGCTGGAGCGTGGCGTGATCCTTGAGGAGTGGCGCCTGGGACAGGGGTCCGACTCACGCCTCGATGCCCAGCTGTTCCCGGCGATCTTTGGCTCCTCGCGCTACAGCGACCGGAGCCCCATCGGCCTGACCGAGGTGATCGAGACCGCGCCCGTGGAGCGCCTCAGGGACTTCTACGAGAGCTGGTACAGGCCCGACCTGATGGCGGTGGTCGCCGTTGGCGACTTCGATACCGAGGAGATCGAGGCCAAGGTGAAGCAACACTTTGCGCCGCCTCCCGAGGGCGAGGCTTTGCAGGAGCGCGCCGCCGTGGCGCCTTCCACCGACCGGCCGCTCTTCGACATTCCCTACCACGACGAGCCGCGCGTGGTGGTGTTCACCGATCCCGAGGCGCCCGGCACCCAGGTGAGCCTGTACCGCAAGGTCCCGGCCGGCATCGGCCAAGACCTTGCGGGATTCCGGCGCTTCGTGGCGGAGAGCCTTGCGTTCATGATGTTGAACGCGCGCCTGTTCGAGCGGGCCCAGGTCGCCGATGCTCCCTACCTGTGGGCCGGAGGCGATCGCTTCGGGTTTGTGGGGCCGGCGGACATCCTGGGCTTCTCGGCATGGGTGCAGCAGGGCGGCGTCGAGCGAGGTTTCGAGGCTGTGCTGGAGGAGATGCAGCGTGCCCGGCAGCATGGCTTCACCGACGGCGAGCTGGCCCGCGAGAAGGTTACCCTCCTGAGCTCAGTGGAAAGCGTGTACAAGGAGCGCGACCAGCGGGAGTCGCCCGATCTGGTCCAGGAGTACGTGGACCACTTCCTGGACGAGACCCCGTCCCCAGGCATCGAGGCTGAGTGGGAGCTGTACCAAGAGCTGCTGCCTCAGATCTCGTTGTCGGAGATCGATGAGATAGCGGCCTCCTGGACCGAGCTTGCGAACACTGTGCTGCTGGTGTTTCGGCCCGGAGAGCCTGACGCCGATGCAGACGGTGAACTTGCCACGGCGCTGCAGACACAGCTAGAGTCGGCCGACACGCTGGAGGTTGAGCCCTACGTAGAGGACTTCGACGATGTCCCGCTGCTGGCGACGCTGCCGACTCCGGGGAGCATCACCGGGGAAGAGCGGATCGAGTCTATCGACGCGATACGCTGGACACTGTCCAACGGCATTACCGTAATCGCCAAGCAGACGGACTTCCGCAATGACGAGGTGAGGTTCAGCGCCCACAGCCCTGGAGGCCACTCGCTGGTTGCCGACGCGGACCATGTGTCCGCTCAGTACGCAGCCACGCTGGTTGACGGCAGCGGCGCCGGCCTGCACGACAGCGTGACGCTGGACAAGCTGCTGGCGGGCAAGAGAGTCTCGGTGTCCCCCTATATAGATGAGCTTTTCGAGGGCTTCAGAGGCAACGCCTCCCCCGACGACCTGGAGACCCTGTTCCAGCTGATTACACTTTACGCAACCGCGCCTAGGCTGGACCCTGCATACTTCGAGCGGTACGAGTCGAGCCGGCGCAGCCTGGCTGAGACTCGCGCGTCCCAGCCGGACGCAGTCCTCTACGACACCGCTAACACCGTGCTAGCACAGAGCCACTTCCGCCGTCGGACCCTGAGCCTCGAGCTGCTGGAGGAGTTGAGCCTTGAGCGCGCGGAAGCGGTGTACGCCGACCGGTTCGCGGACCTGGGGGACGCGACGTTCGTCTTCGTGGGCGCCTTCGACTGGGAAGATCTGCGGTCGCTGACCGCGACATATCTGGCCAGCCTGCCGACCGGCGGGCGCGCCGAGCAGTGGCGTGACGTAGGGATCGACCCACCGGCGGGACTGGAGGACCACGTCGTCCGCATCGGCATCGAACCGCGCAGCACCACGATCTTGGTGTACGCCGGCGACATGGAGTGGAGCGGCCAGGAGGCGCTGACGCTTGGGGCGGTAGGCGAGATGCTCCAGATCCGGCTGCGCGAGCGAGTGCGGGAGCAGCTCGGCGGAACGTATAGCATCGGTGTGAATGCGAGAGCCAGGTTCCTGCCGGACCCCGAGTACCAGGTCTCCATCATCTTCGGCAGTGACCCTGCCCGTGCGGAAGAGCTCTTTGGGGAGGTGTTGAAGGAACTGGATTGGCTGCGCGAAGGGGGTGAGCAGAAGTACCTGGACACGGTGAAGGAGCTTCTGAGTACTCCGCGAGAGGAGCAGCTACGGGACAACGGCTTCTGGCTGAATCAGATCAGGGCCGCGATGCAACGGGGCAAGCCGTTCGAGGAGATATTTGGCTTCGACGAGTGGTTGGAGGCGTTGACCCTGGAGCAGGTGGCGGACGCGGCGCGGCGCTACCTCACTGAAGACCGCTACGTGAAGGTGGTGCTGCTCCCGGAGGAAGAAGAATAGCCCTCCAAGGGGGCTTGCGGGGCTGAGCAAAGCCCGGCGCCTGACACACCACACCGAGAACAAGTACCGAAGGGTCAAGCTAGAGCGCCGCACATGGTGAGGAGGATGCGGCGCTCGGCGCGCTGGAACCGCTACTCCGCACGGCGAAAACATGGCTCGATCCCGGGCCATTGACCATTGCCGTTCGCAGCGCCCGTCAGTTCGTCGTCACTTCATTCGCCGCCTGGATCATGGCGTGGATGTACCCGTAGCAGTATGCGAACCCCACCTGGTGCGCCTCATCGCCGTCGATACCAGGAACATGGTCGGGCATGAGCATGTATGGGTAGTCGACCTCCTTATAGGTGCGAACGGCCCGTAGCATGTCCACGTCGCCCTCGTCTGGAAAGACCTCCACAAAGTCCAGCACCCCGCCCTTGATGTTGCGGAAGTGCACGTTGAAGATCTTCTTGCGGCTTCCAAAGTAGCGGATCACGTCGTAGATTTCCTCACCCGGCCGTTCGAGCATCTCCGAGACGGTGCCCTGGCAGAAGTTGAGGCCGTGGTAGGGACTCTCGTGCATGTTGGTGAACTTCTTGAGTCCGTCGACCGTACCCATCACCCGCGCCACACCCCGGTACTCGTAGTCCTTGATGCCGGGGTCCTGCGGGTGGCACGCAAGCTGAACCCCATACTCGTTCGCCACTGGAACGACGCGGGCCAGGAAGTAGTCGATCCGCTCCCACATCGTCTCCGCGTCCGCCGCGCCGCCCTCGAACTCCGGCAAAGACTGGTCGAGGTCGGCGTAGTTGAAGGACGACACCGTTGCGCCGCCTCGGCCGTACCGCGGCCCTGTTCGCAGGTGCCCCAGGATGGTGATGTTGTAGAGGAGTGCCCTCAGGCCCGCCTCCGATGTCATGCGGATGATTTCGCAGAAGCCGTCCAGCTCCCGCTCCCTCTCGTCGCTGGGACCCAGGAACACATGAGGCATGCCGTTGTGGAACGCATCCCTGGAGCTGAGGGGAGAGTGCATGGACTCCACGGTAATCCCCTGTTTCGCATACCTCTCCCGGATCGACGCAAGAAGGTCGACCGTCCACTCAGTCCAATGCTCTTCGGGTGTTACGTCGACGTGCTCCACACCCAGCTGCGCAAGCTGCCTTAGCTCCGTCTCGTCGAGCGCTCCAAACTGCGTTCCCAGGTACATGACCGCTCCCCTCTCATGATCGCTCAACTCCACACGAGTCATGGTATTACCCGCG
This sequence comes from Dehalococcoidia bacterium, assembly GCA_965262055.1. GTDB lineage: Bacteria > Chloroflexota > Dehalococcoidia > Lucifugimonadales. The sequence continues at coordinate 1,808,564 of CBDHEI010000002.1, read as the reverse complement.
CGGGTACGGGTCGAGCATAGGTTCGGCACGTTGGGGTGTCTACCGTTCGGCTGAGCTCACGCCGAAGCCACCCGCCCAAGGGTTGTTTCTGGGGGTTCCCCCAGCCCCCCCACCAGAGAGGGCTTCGCCCTCCCTGGACTCTCCGTCAGGGAAGAAATCAACGGAGCCGGATAGATTTCAGGGAATCCGGCCGGTCAAAAATTCCAGATCGGGATGGGCTGCCCCGCTGAGATAACCTCCTCCAGGTAGGTGCCGGTGCGCGGTGTCGGGTCCATTGCGTGGGTCAGCTCACCATACTCCAGCACCCGGACAGCCATCACGTTGTGCCACCGGCCGTCGGCAAGCCGCACGGTCATTGCCGATGGATGGTCTATCCTCCACGTCGTGCCGCCGGGCGGCGGTCCCCACTCGCCCCGGCAGTCGCGGGCCACTATGGGCGTCTCAAGCCCCGTACGCTCCTCATTCAATGGCCAGATAACCAGGGTCTTACGAGTCCAGCCGCCGGCGAGGTGCCTGCCTTCCGCATCCAACATGACCTTTGTCGCACCCAGGGGGTGCAGAAAGACCTCGTAGACGTTGGCCGCGATGTAAGGCGTCCCGTCGGCGGCCTGGTTCAGCGCAATGGGCGCGGTCGATATGGCGCCGCGGACGTGGATGCTCTTCGACCAGCTCTGGCCGCCGCCGTCGGAGCGCCACACCTGGATGTCGTAGTCCGGGTTGTTGGCGCCGGCCGCTTTCCAGTCGCGTGGATCGCGGCTACCCCTGGCGCCGAATAGCAGTGTGCCGTCGATATCGCGGATAAGGGATGGCTCGACAGCCCCGTCTTCGCCGGTCACGGGCATAAATGACACGGGGCGCCACTCTTCTCCTTGGCGTCTCCAGCGCATGACGCCAGAGCCGGTCGCGCCCCCAACCTTCCCTCCCACCATGCTGATAAGTAGGTCGTCACCGTCCGGGATAGCGTTGCTCATCCCGCTGTTGGAGATATCCCATCCTGCCAATAGGTCTTTACTGGATACGCGCTCGGTACTTACGACGCGGAAGGTGTCGCCGTCGTAGGCAAATTGATGGAGCTCTATGTATCCGTATTGCTCAGTCGGGGCCTGTGACTTGGTCTTCGGGTCATGCCCCCACATGTTGACGCCGTAGGGAGGCGGTCCCTCGTACTCCGTCCGCCACGCGAAGGCATAGCTCATTCCGAACCCCGTTCCCGCGTGGGGATGAGGAGAGCCGTCGGCCCGCTTCGCCCCCATCGGAACAAATCCGGCGCAGGTCGGGTACTTGACCATGATGGCGGGCTGACCCGGAGGGTCCGTGTTGGGATTGGGCTCCTCTTGGTTGCGCGTGACCTGGACCGCCCCTTGGACGGATACGTTGTCGATGTCGCCGATTAGGACGACGTCGGTACCGTTCTCGAAGTCTACGCCCTTTACACGCCCCTCGCGGACATTGCAGACGACGGCCGCCTCTCGCGCGGCCACCTGGAACGGGACGGCGCACTGGTAGAGCCATGTCCTCCCCCGGGGCGTATTGGGCGGAACTCGAAGGTCCACGCCCCCCTTGGTAACCTCGACAATCCCCCTCGGTTGTATTTGACTGGACATGATTTCTCCCCTCTTGCAACCTCCCGCCTGGACCGCTCCGCGATGCCGTATCCCTCGAGCGCGGGTGCGAGTATGGTCACGTCTCCATGCTCCGCGGGTCCAGGGCGTCGCGCAGGCCGTCGCCCAGGAAGTTGACGGCGAGGACCGTGGTGGAAATGGCCAGACCGGGTGGGGCCCACAACCAGGGCTGGGCTTTCAGGACGTGCAGCCCTGTTGCGGCGGTCATCATGTTGCCCCACGTGGCAGTCGGGATAACGACGCCCAGGCCCAGAAAGCTGAGGGCCGACTCGGCGAGGATGGCATAGGCTAGTGTAAGCGTCGCCGAGACAATGACGAACGGGACCACCCCCGGGAGAATATGAACGAACAGCATTCGGCGATTCGTGCAGCCGATCGCCCGCGCCGCGGTGACGTAGTCCATCTCTCTGATGGACAACACCTGGCCCCTTACCAGTCGGCTGGTCCCTGTCCAGCCAAGCACCCCGATCACATACATGATGTTGAAGACGCTTGGCCCCAACAGTGATATCAAGATGATGATGGCGAAGAAGGAAGGGAACGTCATGACCATTTCGGTGAAGCGTTGGAGCAGATTGTCCACCCAGCCGCCGGCGTAGCCTGACGCCAGACCCATGGATGATCCCATAACCGAAGAGATGATGGCCGCCACAACCCCAACGCTCAAAGACACCCGGGCAGCGAACAGTATCCTGGCGAACACGTCACGACCGCCTCGGTCCGTCCCCAGGACATGGCTCCAGCTCGGAGCCGCCCTCACATGATCGAGGTCGATGGCGTCAGGCTCGTGCCACGAAATCAACGGCGCGAACGCCGCTGCGACGCCAAACACTCCGAGGATGATTGCTCCTAGCAGGGCCAACCTGTGCCGTCGGAACCTTCGCCAGACAGTCCTCCTTCGCCTGGGGGCGGCGCTCGGCGTCTCGAACGGGCGTTCATCGCTGATGTTGGCGGTCGACACAGGCTCTCCTTCGACGGGGCTAGTTGACCCTGGCCGTTATCCGGATGCGCGGGTCCGCGTAGGCGTACAGCACGTCAGCGAGCAGGTTGGCCAGCAAGACGAGGCTGGAGATTATCATCGTTAACGCCATGAGTGTCGGGTAATCTCGTGCCTGGACAGCCCGGAATGAGAGGTGGCCCATGCCGGGCCATGAGAACATGGACTCGATTATGATCGCTCCCCCGATCAGGTTGGGCAGTTGAAGAGTGAGGATGGTGATTATCGGCAGAAGTGCGTTGCGGAAAGCGTGCCTTGCGATGACGAGAGAGTTCGGCAAGCCCTTCGCCCTGGCCGTCGTCATGTAGTCTGACTTCAGCACCTCCAGCATCGCAGTGCGGGCATAGCGGGTCTTGACTGCCATTGAATCGATGGATAGCACTCCTGCTGGTAGTATGAGGTGATGAAGGTTGTCTGTGATGGAGAACCCCTGGGTCTCGTCGGTCATGCCGAAAGCGGGCAATATCTCCAGAACGGCAGCGAATACGTACAGCGCCGCCAGGGCAAAGAAAAAGGTCGGGATGGAAACGCCGAAGAGAGAAGCGGTGCTGAGGACGTAGTCGAAGACACTATATTGCCGGACAGCCGCTATCACGCCGAATGTCACGCCAAGGACCGTCGATATCAGCAGCGCGGTAGCTGTGAGCTCCAGCGTGGGCAGCACTCTGCTACGTATACGCTCGATCACTGGCCTGCCGTTCTCATAGGAATAGCCAAAGTTCCCGGTCGCAAACTCGCGAAGCCACAGGGCATAGCGGACGTGGACGGGCCTGTTCAGCCCCAGTCGTTCGCGCATGTGCCTCAAGTCGTCCGCTTGCAGTCCCTCCGCCGGGTCCATCATGGCCGTCACGGGATCACCCGGCGCCAGGTTGATGAACCCAAAGGTGATCACCGAGATCAACAGGAGCAGGGGTAGCGCTATGAAAAGCCGGCGTAATATATAGGTGCCCATCTAGACTAATCCAGGTTTGGAGCCAAGCCTACCAATGGCAGGTTAGTCTTCTTCCCTCACGATCACCGGCTGGCTGTAGACCTCGGGACGCAACTCGTCTACCGTGCAGCTGATTGATGCTCCCGCGTCGTCGATCATGTCTCTGGAAACCTCGGCGACAATCATACCCTCGTCCGGCATGATCGCCGCTCGGGTCGAAGGCCATGGCAAGTCCTGGGAACCAAGCGTTGCCGCTCTTGCTCTGACCGGTTCTTGGGAGCCCCTATATCACCGGAACTATAGACGCAGCGGCGCAACTGGCTTGCCCCGCTCCGTTTAGTCCCGTAAGTCCCACTGCTCCACATGGTACTCGAAGTATTCGTACTCCGAGCTGAAGATGGATGCTATCGGCAGGTTCCCGATGCTGGTCGCCCTGGGGAAGTCCGCCCACAAGGGCAGATGGAACCGGTTGTGAATGACGCGGACCTTCAAAGGCACGTACTCGACAAGCAGGGGCAAGTCCTCCATGAGCTGCTCGGCGATCTCCTGGTATATTTCCCTTCGCTTCTCTCGGTCGACCGATGTCAGCCCCAATTCGATCTTTGCGTCCAGCTCCGGTGTGGCGTAGTTCATGTTGTTAGCGGAGACCGTCGTGAAATAGGTCTGGAGGAACCCGTCCGGGTCGGCGAATGTCCCCCATCCCCAGCGCTGAAGTCCCGGGTAGGTCACCGCGTCCCACTCCTCCAGCATTGTTCCAACGTCCTTCTCCACTATATTGATCTTGAGGCCGACGTCCTTCCACATCTGCTGCATCGCCGCCAGCTCAGTTCTTATTTCATCGCTTTGAGCGCCGTATACGTCGAGATCGACTTCTCGCTCGGAGTCCCACCCGGCATCCTGCAAGAGGCTCCTGGCCATATCTGGATCGAACGGATACCGGTTCTGCCACTCGGGCTTCTGGATCCAGCCGTGGATCAGCGGCTGGTTGTGGATGGTCGCCAGTCCGTTGTGGAAGACGTCTATCAGCTTCTGTCTGTCCAGGGCGTACACCATGGCCTGGCGGATGCGTACGTCCCTGAGGTCCTCGACGGCATGGTTGATATTCGACGCCCTGATGATTGTGCTCTGCCCTCCAATGACCCTGAACCGTGGGTCCTGCAAGAAGGCCCTGTAGGCGTCGGACGACAAGTCGCCGCGAATGTTTACTTCAATCTCTTCCCTCTGCATGGCTATCTGGGTCGCGTCCGGCGACGCGATTATTCTGATGATGATCCGGTCGATGTTGGGCCTTCCGAAATGGTACTCGTCGTAGGCCTCTAACTCCATGAATTGCCCCGGTGAAAACTTGACGAGCTTGTACGGACCGAACCCGACCATCTCGTCTGAGAAGTGTCTGTGCGTGACGATGTCCTCAGCCGCAACGCTGCCTAGAATATGCTCCGGCAGGACCCCGAACGTGCCTCCAATGACCCCAAGGAATGTCGCGTTTGGGGTGTTCAGGTCAATCTTCAGCGTATAGTCATCGAGCACGGTCACGCCAGGCAGTTCAGAGCTGGTGCCCTCCAGCAGCTCTGCTGCGCCCTGTATCATCTTGTATGTACTGCCTCTCCTGGTGCCGGTCTCCGGGGTGATGAGCGACTTGAGAGTGAATGCTAGGTCCTCCGCGGTGACAGGCTCGCCGTCGTGAAACCGTGCTCCCTTTCGGATGTAGTACGTAACGGAGCTCGCATCGGGAGAGACTTCCCACCGCTCGGCTAGGTTCGGCGCCCACTCCTTGTTCAGTGGGTCCGACTGCTTCAAGGTGCCGTAGACGAAGGCTGTTATCTGGGGGAGCGCCCCGCTGCGCTCGGTGTGTGGAACGAAGCTCTCAGGCATGCTTGTCATCCGAACCCGCAATACCTTCTCTGGCGCTGGCGCCGGGACCTCTTTCACCACCACCACCACCTTCTCCACCGGCACCTCCTTGATAACCTCCTTCTCCACCACCACCACCTTCTCCACCGGCACCTCCTTGATAACCTCCTTCTCCACCACTACCTCGACCTCTACTTCCTTCACCACCACCTTTTCCACCACTACCTCGACCTCTACCTCCTTCACCACCTCCTTTTCCACTACCACCTCCACCTCTACTTCCTTCACTACCTCCTTCTCCACCACCACGGTTTCGCCGGGGACCATTACTTCCTTGACCACCTCCTTCACCACCACCACCTCTACAGGCACCTCTTTGATAACCTCCTCCTTCACCACCACGGTCTCACCGGGGATCTGGACCTCCCTGACCACTTCCTTCTCCACCACCACGGTTTCGCCGGGGACCATTACTTCCTTGACCACCTCCTTCACCACCACCACCTCCACCGGTACCTCTTTCACAGTCTCTGACGTACAGGCCAGGGCCAATAACAGGACCAACGGCAACAGCCCGAGGCTTATCCAAAACTTGGGGTGACTTGTGTGTCTCATTGCTCTACCTCCTAGAGAAAGGCCTATGTCCCTATCCCGAAAGCGGTCTTAAAATGAAAGAGGCATTATACCACAACTGGGAAGGGGGGTCAACCTGGGGTAACTGTTCAGAGTTGAGGGGACGAATGCCCGCAGAGGGCGGGGATACAGCCTTGCTCAAAGCTAAATTGCCCTGTCGGCGGTGCCGCTGGTCAAGCAGATCCCCCGAAGTCTGAACAGTTACAACCTGGGGTCAACCGTAAGTCGGCACAGCGGCAGGCTTTGGCAATCATCTCACGTGCGAAGGCTGGTAGTGCACACGCATCTATATTCTATGGAGGTAAACGATGCGCCTGGTACCCAGTTCACCGAATATATCAAGGGCGGACTGATCTGGTGAACGAATCTCCAGGGCTTGTCCACTCCAGATAGGTGCACTGTGGGGAAGGCCAGCACCGAAAAATCTACTCCATCTGGTCCACCTGTATCCGATGCCGGGCCGTTTCCACCACGAAAGCCCGCCCTCGCCGTCCAGGGCCACCGACGCCGGCCCCCAAAAGTAGGGCTCAGTCTGGGACGAGATGGCGTGAGGTGTATTGAGGTGGGGGGGCGCAGCTCCGACACCAGGTCAGATTGCTCTCGAGGTATCCTCTCGTCCGGGTTGGCGTCGAGGAACTCGGCCGCCCATTTGTGCTTCTGGGCCGGGTGGAGAGTGAAGGCAATCCCACGTGCCTCGCGAACCAGAACTCTGTCTACGAAAAGTTGCCCCAGGTTCCCCACGTCAAATGGACTTGTAGGCCCAGCATGCCCGATGGCAGAGGGCGTGTTGCTTGCCTGTTGGAGGAGTTGCCCGGCCCGTCTGCCAGGTTGTATAGGCCCTATGCGTGCATGGTATGAGGCCCCCTCATCCCGAGGGGACCAAGAGTCTAGATTGTCTGCTCAAGGATGTTGCCGTCTTGGGGACAACGGCCTTAGATTTCTCACTGCGCTGCGCTCCGTTCGAAATGACAGGGGCGGAAGCGCGCTGCCAAGTGATAATGCGACGCCCCGTCTGCCATACTGCATCCTGAGAAGGGGCGACGAGCTCCCTAAAAGGTAAGGGAGACCTTGAGGGCGCCGTCCTCCTTGGAGTGGGCTAGGTCGAACGCCTCGCCGACCTCCGTTATGGGGAACTGGTGCGTCACCAGGGGCGACACGTCGACGTCGCCGTTGCGGATGTAGTCGACGGCCAGCCGGAAGTCGGGCAGCCCGGGCACGTCCTGGCCTCCGTGGACCGCGTGCATGGTCAGCCGCCGCCTGAAGAAGGTGTCCCAATCGAAGGACACCATCTCCATGTTCGGGGGCAGGCCGAATACCGCGATGCGCCCTTGATCTTTCGCCAGCCGCATCGACTGGTTCAGGGTCTCTGGGCTGCCCACCGCCTCTATGACCAGATCGGCCCCCTGCCCGCCGGTCAGGTCGAGCACGGCCTCGGTGGCTTTGTCCCCGGTCACGTCGACCGCCTCGTCTATTCCCATAGCCACGCCGGCGGCCAAGCGCCCAGGAATTGGCTCTATCGCGATGATCCGGTGCGCCCCCAGCCGCCGCAGCAGGAAGTCATGGAATAGCCCAACCGACCCCTGCCCTATGATGGCTACCGTCTTGCCCAGCAGAGGGGGCAGCAGCTTGCATCCGTAGACGACGGTGCCGAGCTGCTGGGCCATGAGCAGGTGCTCCAGCGGGGTGTCGCCGGGCAGGCGAATGAGGAACTTCGGGTCGATGAGCTGGTAGCCCGCGAAGACGCGCGAGCTCCATATGTTGGGCGCGGTCAGGACTATGTCGCCCGGCTCGAACTCCGAGGTCCCGCCGTCCACGACCTCGCCGACTCCCTCATGCCCCGGGTAGCCCGGCTGCAGGGGCAGCTCATAGACGTTCCAGCCCATGTAGGCGATGTGCAGGTCGCTGCCGCAGATCGAGGCCAGCCTCGTGCGTACGAGCACGTAGCCGGGCTCCATGTCGGGCACTGGCACCTCATGGCACTCGACATGCTTCAGGGCCGTCGTCACTGCTGCTGGCATGGTGGACACTTGGCAAACTCCTTATGGTTATGGGGCCGCGAAACGGTATATTACCCCTTCGAACGTCAGGACGTAGACCTCCCCGGACGAGTCCTCGCCGAACGACGAGATGGACAGCCCGGTGTCCGCAATCTCCATCTGCTCCGTCACGGCTGCCCCGTCGTGCCTGAGCGCCCATATCTTCCCGCTGCAGAAGTCGCCGTACAGGTACGCGCCATAAAGGGACGGGATGCGCCGCCCCCTGTAGACGTGCCCGCCGGTCACGGAGCATCCGCCGTCCCGGCCGTACTCCGCGACCGGCATCGTGAAGCCTTCTGCGTCGCAGCGAGTCTGCCGGAAGCAGTGTGACCCCTCCATGACATTCCAGCCGTAGTTGAGGCCCGGCCTGATGACGTCAACCTCCTCGTAGAGGTTCTGGCCCACGTCGGCCGCCCAGAGCGTCCCTGCCTCCAAGTCGAAGCTGAACCGCCAGGGGTTTCGGAGGCCGTAGGCCCATATCTCTCCGCGGGCCGTCCCGCTACCGCCGGCGAAGGGGTTGTCATCCGGGACCGCGTATGTCCCCAGGGAGTCGAGCCGGCTAACGTCGATCCGCAGGATGCTGCCCAGGAGGGTGGATGTGTCCTGCCCGTTGCCCTGCGGATCACCGGCCGCGCCGCCGTCCCCAAGGCCGACGTAGAGCATGCCGTCGGGTCCGAAGACGATGTGGCCCCCGTTGTGGTTGCTGTAGGGCTGCTCCACCTCCATGAAGACGAGCTCGGAGTCAGGGTCCGCCCGGTCGGCGTCGCCGGGGCTAACCGAGAAGCGCGAAACGACGGACCTGCGCGGGCGTGAGGCTGAGTAGTAGACGTAGAGGTAACCGTTCTCGGCATACGCGGGATCGAACGCCAGCCCAAGCAACCCCTCCTCGTTCCCGGCGTCGCTGACGCGCTCGCGTATGTCCAGGAAGGTCTGCGCCGACTCTACTCCAGGGTCGTTCTCGAATACGACGATCATACCGGGCTGGAGCACGAGGAACAGCCTGCCCGTATCATCGCCGGCGTGGGTCAGCAGCACCATCCTGTCGAGCTCGATGCCAGCGAAGGCAGGCTCCAGCTCCACCGGCGCCAGCGGCAGGGCTTCTACTCGTGGCGGCTCCTCAGGGACCGGCGCGGGGGACGGAAGCGGCGTGGGCGTAGGCTCGCTTGCATCGGCGGCGGTTGGGGACGGCTCGGCGGTTGGCGCCAGCTCCTCCGTTGAACCCTGTGTACAAGCCGTGAGCAGGAGCGCCGCAAGCGCGACCAGGAAGAGAGCCAGGCTGCGGGGAGATACGCCGGTCATAGACAACCTAGGAAAGGGCCGGGGCAGAGCCCCGCTCGGTCGACTCGAGCGGCGACACCTTGCCGTCCGCCACTCTGAACTTGGACATGCGGTCGATGAACAGCCGGTCAACGGACTCCAGCGTTGCGGCGGTGATCAGGCACTGCTGGTACAGCCCTGCCCTGTCCAGTACCCGGGCGCGGCGGTCAGCGTCCAACTCAGACAGTATATCGTCCAAAAGCAGCACGGGCTCCTGCCCCCGCTCGTCGCGGAGGAAGCTCGCCTCGGCCAGCTTCAGGGCAAGCACCAGGGTGCGGCACTGCCCCCTGGAGGCGCTGCTGCCAGCGTCAAGGCCGTCCAGGAGCATCAGTAGGTCGTCGCGGTGCGGCCCCACCACCGTGAACCCCTGGGCGATCTCCCTGGGCCGGCTGCGCTCAAGGGCCTCCTTCATGGCGTCGACCAACCCCTGTTCGTCCGAGTCGCTGCCGACACTGGGCCTGTACACGATCTGGAGCCCCTCGCCGCCGCCGGAGAGCTCTTCGTGCAGGGGCGCGGCGAGCTCCGCGACGGCGCCAATAGTGCTGGCACGCCGCTGCATGATGTACGCGCCGGACTCGACAAGCTCGCCATCCCAAAACTCCAGCTCCTCCGGCTGCGACCTGCCGTCCCGGACTGCCTTTAGGAGCTGGTTTCGCTGGGACATCACCTGCTGGTACTTCTGCAACAGCCTGAGATAACGGTTGTCGACCTGCGAGATGAGTATGTCTACGTATCGGCGGCGGGACGATGGAGGCCCGAGCACGATCCCCATATCCTGGGCGGTGAAGAGCACGGCGTTCACCTCGCCGACGAGGTCGGAGACGCGCCTCGGCGCGCCGTTGACCCGCACCTGCTTCTGTATGGCTCCCCCCACTTGCTCCGTTGCTCCCGCCGGAGCCGATGGGTCCGCCGACGCTCTCTGCAAGCCGATGGCCACCCGAAGAGGCACGCCGTCGCGCTGGACTACGGCGGAGACCTGGGAGTGCTCCCCGCGCTCCAGGGCCTCACGGCGCACCAGGTCACGGTCCGAAGAGGCCCTGGGCGACTTCACGACCGCGAGCAGGTAGATGGCCTCCAGGATGTTCGTCTTGCCCTGTCCGTTGCTGCCGTAGAGCAGCACCATACCGGGCGGCAGGTCGAGCTGGAGACCCTCGTAGTTGCGGAAGTTCGTCAGTTCCAGGCGGCTAACGTATATGAGGCCCCCCTCGCGGCCCTACGACGGCTGATTTCCCACGGAGCCCTGGGCCAGCTCCAGAAAGCGCTCCTCGTCGATAGTCTCCACCCCCAGCTTCTGGGCGTCCTCCAGCTTCGAGCCGGCGTCCGCACCGGCGATCAGGTAGTCCGTCTTACGGCTGACGCTGCCGCTCACGGACGCGCCGAGCTCCTTGAGCCTGTCTTCGATCTCAGAACGGCTGAATCTCTCCATCCTGCCCGTCACGACGAACCGCAGGCCGACCAAGGGCTGTCCTGCCGGCTCGGCCCCGGCTTCGTCCTTCAGGCGCACCCCGGCATCCCGCAGCTTCTCAATGACCCCGCGGTTGGCCTCGTCGGCGAGGTAGGTGGCGACGCTGGAGGCGATCTTGGGGCCGACGGACGGGACGGCGAGAAGGTCTTCCTCCGTGGCGGCCATGAGCGCGTCGAGGCTCACGAAGTGACGCGCCAGCGCCTCCGCCACCTCGCCTCCCACGTGTGTTATCCCAAGCCCTACCAGCAACCTGGACAGCGGCCTCTCCTTGGAAGCCTCGATGGCTGCCAGCAGATTGGCGACGCTCTTCTCGCCCATCCGCTCCATCTCGAGCATCTCCGCACTCTTCGACGGCAGGCCGTACAGGTCCGCCACGTCCCCGATCAGCCCCTTCTCCAGCAGCGCCACAACGTGCATGACGCCCAGGCCCTCGATGTCCATGGCGCCCCGGCTGACGAAGTGCTCCATGAGGCGTACGAGCTGCGCCGGACACCCGAGGTTGCGGCAGTAGGACATCGCCTCGTCCTCGGGTTTCTCGACCAAGCTCCCGCAGCTCGGGCACGCCTCTGGCATAGCAAAGGTATGCTCGTCGCCGGTGCGCCTTTCTCTTTGAACCACCACCACCTGCGGGATGACCTCTCCCGCGCGTTCCACTACCACCCAGTCGCCGACCCTGATGTCCTTAGAACTGATGTAGTCCTCGTTGTGGAGCGTCGCCTGCTTGACGACCGCGCCGCCGACGTTGACTGGTTCCAGCAACGCATACGGGTTCATGCTGCCGGTGCGGCCCACATTCACCCTGATGTCGCGTACTTGGGTGACCTCCTGCGTGGCCGGGAACTTGTAGGCGACGGCCCAGCGCGGCTCGCGCCCTACCACACCAAGGTGTTGCTGGTAGTCGAGGCGGTCAACCTTGACGACAACACCGTCACAGCCGTAGTCGAGCCCGTCTGCGTTCCCCACCCAGTGGCGATAGTAGTCGACCGCCTCATCTATGGAGTGCACGAGCCGGTTGTTGGGGTTGACCTTGAAACCTATGGCCCCCAACCGGGAGAGCGTGTCCCAGTGCGTCTCCGGGGCGGGTCCGCTGGTGCGGCCCAGCCCGTATACGAAGATGTCCAGCGGCCGCTTGGCGGTCTCCCTGGGGTCCAGCTGGCGCACCGAGCCTGCTGCGGTATTCCTCGGGTTCGCATAGGTCGGTAGGCCTGCGGCCTCGCGCTCCTCGTTGAAGCGGTCGAACGCCGATCTGGGAAACAGCACCTCGCCGCGGGCCTCGAACCTCTCCGGCGCCTCGCCCATGACCCTGAGGAGCACGGACTTGATGGTCCGCAGGTTCCGGGTGACCTCCTCGCCGACGCTACCGTTGCCGCGTGTGGCGCCCCGGACCAGCACGCCGTTCGCGTAGGTCAAAGCCACGGCGAGGCCGTCGTACTTCAGCTCGCAGACCATGTCGAAGGCATCGGTCTCCAGCAGACTGGCTACCCGGCGGTGCCAGGCTACCAGCTCCTCCTCGTTGAACGCATTGCCCAGGCTGAGCATCGGCACGGGGTGCTCCGCCTGCACGAAACCCTCGGCGGGCTCGGCCCCGACCCGCTGTGTCGGGGAGTCGGACGTGACGAGCTCCGGGTTCGCCTCCTCGATCTCGCGCAACTGCCGGAAGAGAGCGTCGTATTGGGCGTCGCTTATCTCGGGGCGGTTGAGTACGTTGTAGAGGTGGTTGTGGCGGTTGAGCTCGTCGCGCAGCGACGCGGCTTCCGCTTCTACGCGGGAATCAGCCATCTTCGCATCCGGTGGGGTTGTTCATAGTATAAGGGAACGCGGACGGGCCGCGCCGGAGTTGGTCCACGAAGGACACGAAGAGCACGAAGGGCGCCAAAGGGCGGCAGGTGTGCAGTGCGGCTCGTGTGGACGGCCTGTCCGAAGTGTCGATATACTCTTATGGCCTCACCGGTCGCGCGCCGAGAGCGCACGAACCGGGAGGCGTTCCCGATACGAGGAATAGGTTGACGCATTCTGACAAGCTCCAAGACTTCCTGGCGATGCACCCGGCGCTCCAAGCCATAGGCAACACGCCCCTGGTGCGGCTCGATCTGCCGCTGGAGACGGGGAACGCCGAGATATACGCCAAGTGCGAGCACCTGAACCCCGGCGGCTCCATCAAGGACCGCCCGGTGCTGAGGATGCTGGCCGAGGCGATCATGTCGGGCGAGCTGACGAGGGACAAGGTCATTCTGGACGCCACGTCAGGCAACGCCGGGATCGCCTACGCCATGATAGGCGCCGCATTGGGCTACCGGGTCCAGCTTGTGATGCCCTCCAACGCCAGCGAGGAGCGCAAGAAGCGGCTGCAGGCGCACGGCGCGGAGATCGTGTTCACCGACCCGATGCTCGGTTACGACGAGACACTGCGGGAGGTCAGGCGCAGGTACGAGGCCGACCCCGGCCGGTACTTCTGGTGCGACCAGTACCGCAACCAGAACAACCCGCAGGCCCACTACGACACCACGGCGGCCGAGATCCTGGAGCAGCTATCCGGAATCACTCACTTCGTGGCCGGTGTGGGCACCGGGGGCACGATTACGGGAGTGGGACGCCGCCTGAAGGAGGCCGATCCGGCTATCCGGATAGTGGTGATCACCTTCGACGAGTGGCCGGGGGTCGAGGGCCTCAAGCCCCTCGGCGAAGGCCACTTCATCCCGGATACCTTCGACGAGAGCGTCGTCGACCAGACAGTCTACGTCGACGTCGACGACGCGTACAGGATGTCGCGGCTGATGTCGTCCAATGGCGTCTTCGTGGGCCAGTCGTCCGGCGCGTACCTACAGGGCGCCTACGAGGTCGCGCGGGAGGCCGGCACGGGCCGCCTCGTCACCGTCTTCAACGACATAGGCGAACGCTACTTCAGCACCGGCATGTGGGACGGCGACAAGTAGTTGGGGCGTCTATCCCCTGTACAAGAGGCGCACAGTAGCTCGATCTCTGGGTCTCTACTCCCGAACGCCCTAAGAGCATCGGCAGCAGCGAACGCGGCGAGTGCCCCTACGCAAGTTTAACTTCCCTTGATTAAGTCCGCTGCCCGCTCCGCCATCGCCATTACGGTTAGGTTGAGATTGGCCCGGACCGTGTCAGGCATGATCGAGGCGTCGACGACGCGCAGTCCGTCGACGCCGTAGACCCTCCCGTACTGGTCCACCACAGCCAACGGGTCATCCGAAGGACCCATCTTGCAAGTGCTCGATACGTGGTGTGCGGTGATCACCTCGCGCTTCATCCAGGAGTCCAGGGCATCATCGTTGCTCAGAACGTCGTCCGATGGTGCGAACCGCTCCTCGACTATCCGGTCGAATGCCTCATGCTTGAACAGGTCAGCGCACACCCTGATAGCTTCACGAAGCCGCGACCTATCGAAGGGGTCGTTCAGGAGGTTGAAGTCGAGATAGGGCGGTTGCCTGGGGTCGCCAGACTGGATGCGCAGCTCGCCCTGGCTCAAGGCCATGTAGAGGCACAAACTTACACCTACGCCTACCGGGCCCCTATGGTCCAATCCCCTCATGGGCCTCGCCGCAGAGTAGTTGCCCATGTAGATGACCAAGTCGTTCTCGAAGGGCGAACCCGAGGCCGTAAACCGCAGGGTGACGGTGCCCGTCGTGACCTGGTCGACATTCAAAGGGAAACCCTCACGCGTACGCCAGGCCATTGGCACATCCGGGTGATCGCGAAGATTGCGTCCGACTCCAGGGAGGTCCTGTACAACGGGTATGTCCAGTTGCCGCAGCTGGTCCCCGGGCCCAATACCCGACAGAGCCAGGATGTGCGGCGTTCCTATAGCACCGGCACAGAGGATCACCTCGTCGCCATATACGGAAAACTCCTCATGACCGCCGGCTACGCGCAGTCCTACCGCTCGATTGCCTTCGAAGATGATCCCGAGGACAAGGCAGTGGGGCCTGATGGTCAATCCCTTTCGATGGCGCGCCGGGTCGAGGTAGCCTAATGCCGCACTCACACGCACGCGTCCGGCGATGTTGAAGGCTAGGGGTCCTACGCCCGTGGAGTTGGGTTGGTTATGGTCCGGGCAGTCGGGGAACCCGGCGTCTCGACATGCCCGATAGAAGGCGTGCTGTTGGGGGCCCCATTCATCGGGACGATACCTGCGGCAGCTGATGGGGCCATCCGAACCATGGAACTCATTTTGGAAATCCTGGTCCGCTTCCAACTTTCGCAGGTAGGGGAACATCTTTTCGGACCCCCATTCGGTGTTCCCCCACTCCGCCCACCGGTCGAAGTCCTCCGGCATTCCCCGAAGAAACTGAGCGTCGTTGACAGCGCTGGAGCCGCCGGTCACCTTTCCCCGGGGGACATCTATCATGGCTTGGTCCGTGGCCCTGGCACGGAAGCTCCACATGTGTCCGCTATCCCAGAGTGCTTCCCGGGTCCCGTAGACGTACTTCACCGAATCGGGCATCCGCTCCAGCGCGGGATAGTCTCCGCCTGCCTCGAGAAGCAAGACCGACCGGTGAGGGTCCTCCGATAAACGGGCCGCCAGGACCGCACCTGCCGAACCTGCCCCGACGATGATGTGATCGTATTCCTCACCCATACCGCCCCATCTAAAGACGCAACTCTAATCTGGGCTCCAGTAGACGGTCCGGCACTTTGGTTTCACGCATGAACTTGACCAGGAGCTGGTGGATTTCTTTGGCTACGCCCACGTTCCTCTCTATCACATTGTCGAGCTGTAGGGGATCGGATGTCAGGTTGTATAGCTGAGATACTCCTGGGGCAGAGCTGTAGAGCAGGCTCCAATGTCCCGCAGTGACGGTCGTGACCGGAGAGTCCTTGAGATCACGGAGGAAGTTGTCTACTGATTGGACCGCGTCGCCTGGATTGGCGAAAGGGATGCTGCTGACCACATAGTCGCGTCCTGATCGTGTGGCGTCTCCCATGGCAGGCGCAAGTGAGCGGCCCTGAACGAAGTCCGGGATGGCTAGACCCAGCAGATCGAGCACTGTGGGCATCACATCAATTGCGGAACTCAATCCGCTGTACACGCCGGGAGATACCCCAGGGGCACGGATCAGAAGAGGCAAATGAACGATCTCCTCAAAGAGCGGAGAGTAGCTCCACTGCGAACCCGGTTCGTCATATGGGCGTAGCGTTCCGTCCGGGTACTTGTCAGAGCTCATCTTGCCGAAGAGGCCGCCATGCTCTCCAAAGTAGAAGCCATGGTCTGTGGTGAAGATTATCGCGGTCTTGTCCATCAGGCCCATGTTCTCGACGGACTTCAGCAGGAAACCGATCCACGTGTCGACCATGGTAATCTCGCCGCAGTAGGTAGCGTGACCCTTCCTAAGGGTTTCTTCGCTGTATCCCGGCACGTCATGCCAGTTTCCGTATAGTGGAAGCACCAACTCCTCATCGAAGCCTGGCCAGTAGAGCTCAGTGTAGTAGGGTGGAGCATCCCAGGGTTCATGGGGGTCCCAGGTGTCCACGTAGAGGAAGAAATCCTCCTTGTAGTGGCGTTCCAGCCACTGCATGGCGGTCATGAATGTCTTCGGCGCATTCCTGTCCGATTCATAGTGCCATCTATCCCTGATATCCAATGCCTCACTGTGATAGCCGGGCTCCGGAATCAAGGACCACAGGGTGTCTTGTCCGGTGTTCATGAAAAAGGACTGGAACCCCCGGTCATAGTTCATCCCGTCCCTCAGATAGTACGGGGTGTCCACCGACGCCGCCGTGTGAAGGCCGCGGTCAGCCAGTATTTCCGCTAAGGTGGTCACCCCCGCAGGTAGAGCCTCCCACCCCATGAAGGACATCGTCCAGCGTCCGGTCTGGTGGTCCGCCCGGGTGGGCATGGTCGGAAATCCGGCAGCATAGTGGCCGTCGAACCTGACCGACCTGGTTGCCAACGCATCGAGAGAAGGCGTCCGAATCGTCGGATTGCCGTATGCGCCTACGTGGTCCCTGCGGAAGGTGTCAGCAACTATCCAGATGACATTCATATTGGGTCACCCCTAGTGATTTGCCGCCGACAAAATGTATCACAGGTCGCGGGACTCCGGCGGGACCGTGAACCGGTCGAGACCGTCGTGAACAACGTCACCACCGAATGGAAAGCCCCGACTCGTGATCAGCCGGATACAGCGCAGATATGTCTCCCCGTCGGACGAGCAGGAGAAGGCCACGCTGATTTTCGTGAGCGGGGTAGAAGCCCTATCCCAGGGCCGTACGGCTGCTTGAAGCGCTGAGGGCCGACCCATCGGCTGGGCGACATCTGAGCGTCGCCGAGGACGCTAAGGGTAGCTGGACCATACGCGGCGTCTGGGATACTGGCCCAACTGCACCAGCCAGCGTCATGTGACTTCCACTCTGCCGGACGAATCGATAGCCGTAGCGACGACGCAGCAGGACCGCCAGGTCTTCGCCTGACAGGTCGCGGGGCAGCCTCATACCGCGATGGCTTCGTCCTTGACGAAATGCAGCCTGACGACCCTGGGTTCGCCGCCGTCACCGAAGTGGCAGAGCACGGCATCCTTGACCATCGCCTTCAGGTCGTCCCAGTCATCCCCTTGCGTGAAGATGCTGTAACCCAGCGCCCGAGCGTCGAAACCGCCCTCCGCAGCCTCCGTCACCTCGAATATGATTTCTGCCGGTGGAGTCATGCTCATGGTAAGGAGCGCCCCTAGCTATGCTGCCCATAGTGTAAGAGGGCGACGGTCGGCGCGCAACGTCAGCACTCCCACGGCGCCACTCCTAGCAGTAGGCCCTACGTGAGAGGCGAATCCCACTAGTTGCTAAACGTCGAGGTTCTTGACCTCGAGGGCGTGGGTCTGAATGAAGTTGCGCCTCGGCTCGACGACGTCGCCCATAAGCACCGAGAATATGTGGTCCGCCTCCGAGGCGTCGCCCTGTGCCACCTGGAGCAGGGTGCGCTCCTCGGGGTTCATCGTCGTGTCCCAGAGCTGGTCGGCGGTCATCTCGCCGAGACCCTTGTAGCGCTGGATGTTGACGCGGCTGGAGCCGTTGATCCTCGCGGTGGCCATCTCGCGCTCGCTCTCGGTGTAGACCCACTGCTCCTTCCTGCCCGAGGTTATCTTGTACAGGGGCGGCTGTGCGATGTAGAGGTGCCCTCGGGATATCAGAGGGTGCATATTCCTGAAGAAGAAGGTCAGCAGGAGCGTGCGGATGTGAGAGCCGTCGACGTCGGCGTCCGTCATGATAATGACCCGGTGGTAGCGGAGCTTGGCGAGGTCGAAGTCCTCGCCCAGCCCGGCGCCGAGGGCGATCGTCAGGGCCCGTATCTCCTCGTGTGCGAGCATCTTGTCTGCCCGCGCCTTCTCGACGTTGAGTATCTTGCCCTTGAGTGGCAGCACCGCCTGGTTTGTCCGGTCGCGGCCCATCTTCGCCGTGCCGCCTGCGGACTCGCCCTCCACCAGGTACAGCTCGCAGTTCTCCGGGTTCTTGTCGGAGCAGTCGGCCAGCTTGCCGGGAAGGGCGCCGCCGTCCATGGCGTTCTTGCGGATGATCAGGTCGCGCGCCTTGCGGGCAGCGTCCCTGGCGCGCTGGGAGGTGAGGCACTTGTCTATGATCCGGCGCCCGTCCTGCGGGTGCTCCTCCAGGTAGGTGAGCAGCGCCTCGGCGATTACGCCCTCGACCTGGTTGCGCACCTCGGGGTTGCCGAGCTTCTCCTTGGTCTGGCCCTCGAACTGCGGGTCTCCCAGCTTGACGCTGACCACGGCGGTCAGCCCCTCCCGCGTGTCCTCGCCGGCGAAGTTGGGCTCGTTGTCCTTCAGGATCTTCTGCTTGCGACCGTAGTCGTTCAGCACGCGGGTGAGCGCGCTCCTGAACCCGGTCAGGTGTGTGCCGCCCTCGACGTTGTTGATGCAGTTGGCGAAGGCGTAGACGAACTCGGTGAAGTTGCCGGTGTATTGGAGGGCGGCCTCGACCCTGGTGCCGTTGACCTGCTTCTCGACGTAAATCGGCTCCTGGTGCAGAGGCGTCTTGTTCTCGTTCAGGTGGCTGACGAAGCTGGCGATGCCGCCGTCGAAGTAGTATGTGACCTCGTTGTTGGGCCAGAGCGAGAAGTGCCAGTCGCTCTTGAAGCGGATCTGCATCCGTTTGTTGAGGAAGGCCATCTCCTTGAAGCGCTGCGCCAGGATGTTGAAGTCGAACTCGATGGACGGGAATATCTCCGGGTCGGGCTGGAACATGATCGACGTCCCGCGCCTGTCCGCATCGGGCCCGTCGACGCGCTCGGAGAGGAGCTCAGTCGTGCGCTTGCCGCGCGAGAACTCCTGATGGTAGAGCATCCCCTCGCGGTAGACCTCCACGCGCATCCACTTGGAGAGGGCGTTGACCACGGAGGCGCCCACGCCGTGAAGTCCGCCGGAGACGGAGTAGGCCTTGCCGCCGAACTTGCCGCCGGCGTGGAGGGTGGTCATCACCGTCTCCACAGCCGACTTGCCGGTGGCCTCGTGGGTCTCTATCGGGATGCCGTGGCCGTCGTCGTGGACGCAGACCGTGCCGTCCTCCTGTATCTCTATGTCGGCCCTGGAAGCGCGCCCAGCCATGAACTCGTCGACCGCGTTGTCGACAATCTCGAAGACCAAGTGGTGGAGGCCGCTCTGCCCAGTGCCGCCGATGTACATGCCCGGCCGCTTGCGGACCGCCTCCATCCCCTCCAGTACCTGGATGTCGCTGGCAGTGTATGCTTGGGCATCCATACCGACATTGGTCTCTGCCATACGGAACTCCTGTCAGCCAATCAACGGTGCTGCGGACCCGCCGCGGGGAGTCGCTCAGTGGGGTGAGCGCTCACCCTGTGAGGCCTGCCCAACCTATCCCTAAGTGGACGGGAAAGCAAGGCACAATTTCAATACGATTCCACCCCTATATCTTACCACTTTCTTAGACACGCATCAATCCGAAACGCCCGCTCGGGGACCACGGATTATTCCAACATCCGGTGGTAGGGATGGCTGCGCACAGCCCATGTTGGGCTTGCGGGGGTCAGCCGCCGGGGTCGTGGCCGACGGTTACGACGGTGTGCAGGCCGCCCCGGGGCTTGTAGTCGAGCGTCACAGTCATGCGGCGGGGCCGGCAGACGGACACCAGGTCTTCCAGGATGCGGTTCGCGGCGTGCTCCTGGACTATCCCCACCTGCGAATACGACATCAGGTAGTACTTGAGGGACTTGAGCTCGATGCACGAGGCGTCCGGCACGTAGCTGACGGTCAGCGCGCCGAAGTCCGGCAGGCCGTTCCAGGGGCAGACCGCGGTGAACTCCTCCGTGTCGATGACGACCTCGGACTCCTGCTCTGGGTACTCGTAGTCGAAGACCAGCAGGCACGATGCGTCGATCGCGGACTGCGGCCTCGTCTCGAAGCGCTTGTTCAGCGCATCGTACTCGTGGAGCAGGCTCTCTATCGTCGCCACAGTGGCGTCTCCTCCGGCGCGGCGTAACGGCCCTATAATACAGTCACGCCGATGGCCTGTCATTTGCCTGAACGCCACGGCGCTAGGTCGCAGCAGGCCCAACCATGACCGGCACTCCAGAGACAAACCCAGACGCGCAGCGCCCGCCCGCGGTTCGCGTGGAGGGCCTGAGCAAGGCCTTCGGGCGGACGTCGGTGCTGCGCGGGCTGAGCCTGGAGGTGGCGTGGGGCGAGACGCTTTCAGTGGTGGGCCCCAACGGGGCCGGCAAGACGACCCTTATAAGGGTGCTGGCGGGCCTGACGAGGCCGGACGAGGGCTCCGTCGAGATCGCCGGCCTGCCGCTGGACCGCATGGGCAGGCTGGCCCGCCGTGTGGTCGGCGTCGTGACCCACGAGCCGCTGCTCTACGACGGCATGACCGTGCGCGAGAACCTGAGATTCGCCGGGCGAATGTTCAGCCTCGACCGGCTGGACGGCCGCATCGAGTCGGCGGCGGACCGGCTGGGAGTGAGTCCCAGGCTGGACGAGAAGGTGGGCACGCTCTCCCACGGCCTGCGGAAGCGGGTGTCGATAGCGCGGGCGCTGCTCCATGAGCCCTCCATCCTCCTCATGGACGAGCCGGAGACCGGCCTCGACCGGGACGCCCTGGGCCTCCTGGAGTCGGTGTTCGGCGACATCACGAGACCGGGGGGCGCGGTTGTGATGACCACGCATAGCCTGGGGCTGGCGTTTGGCTCAGGACGCCGCCTGTCAATAGTGGCCGGAGCGGCCCGCGAAGAATCAACGGACTCACCGGAGCGGGGGGAGCAGTGAGCTTCTTTGGGCCCGTGCTGGCGCTGGTGTGGAAGGACGTGCTGCTCGAGCTGCGCACGCGGGACTTTGTAGTGCCCGTGCTCGTCTTCTCGCTGATGACCGTCGTCATCTTCAGCTTCGCGTTCGACCCTACTCCGCGGGTCGTTGCGCTGGTGGCGCCGGGCGTGCTGTGGGTCGCCATCGTGTTCGGCGGCGTAGTGGGGCTGACGCGCTCCTTCTCACTGGAGAAGGACAATGGCAGCCTGACGGGGCTGATGCTGGCCCCGGTGAGCCGGGACACGATCTACTTCGGCAAGATGCTCGCCGCATTCCTCTTCATGGTGGCCGTGGAGATCGTCGTAGTCCCGGTCTTCATCGTGCTCTACGACGTGGGGTACGCGGCTGCTGAGATGGTCCCCGTCGCGCTGCTGACCACGCTGGGCATCGCCACGGTCGGGACCCTCTTCTCTGCGATGGCCGTCAACACGAGGGCGCGAGAGGTGATGCTGCCCATCCTGTTCTTCCCCGTGGCCTTGCCGATAGTCGTCGCGGCGGTGGAGTCCACTAGCCTGGCGCTGGGGCCCGCCCTGGCCGGGGAGGCGTTGCGGTGGATAGGGCTGCTGGCGGTATTCGACGCGGTGTTCCTGGTCGTGTGCCCCCTGGCCTTCGTCGCCGTCGTGGAAGACTGACAGGGTCCGGAAACGGCGTGGACCTCACCTCAGAATCCTCGTTGGGGGCCTCGCTCCGAATGACAGAAGCGGAGCAACCATGCACCCGTTATTCTGAGGTATGGTTCGTCTCACCACTGCAGAAGGAGGACGAGATGGCCGACAAGCAGTTCTTTTTCACGGACCGCGCATGGGTCCAGAGACACCCGGAGGGCGCGGGGGGATGGAGCGTCGCCGACGACGAGGGCGAGATCCGATTCGCACAAGCCGTCCGCATCGGCGACCTGATCTACGTAGCGGGACAGGTCGCGTGGGACAAGGACGGCGAAATCGTCGGCAAGGGCGACCTGCTGGCGCAGTCCAGGCAAGTGTTCAAGAACATCTCGGAAATCTTGGATCTGGCCGGCGCTTCCCTGAACGACGTCGTGCGGCTGACGCAGTACTTCATGGACATGAGCGACATCCACCCCTACCGGCAGGCGCGAAGAGAGGCAATGCCGGGCGTAGCCTGTATCACCACCGGAATCCAGGTCGCCCGGATGACGCACCCCGACCTGCTGCTCGAGATTGAAGCGATGGCGGTAGTGTAGCGGCGTGACCGGTGTGGCGCGTTCCAGACGCCAACAGGGGTCTGGGCGGATGGCCCAGGGATGCGCTCCGCGACGCGGCGTTCCTGGTGGTCTGCCCCGCGGCCCTCGCCGCGGTCGCGCAGGACTGACGCGCCTACGCGCCCCGGGCGATCTGGATGACGTAGACGTAGGCCCCCTGCGGGTCCCGCAGCAGGGCGAAGCGGCCCACGCCCTGGACCTCCATGGGCGCCATCGCCACGGTCGCCCCGAGGCGGTTCGCAGTGTCCAACGCCGCGTCCAGGCTGGCGACCGCAAAGTAGACCGTCCAGTTGGGGGGAACCTCGCCCCACTCCTTCCTGATGGCCATCATGCCGGCTGCCGACACGCCGTCGAGCCGGAACCCCGTGTACTCGCCGCCGCCTGCGCTGGGGGTGGTGTTAGCCGACCAGCCGAACAGGCCGCCGTAGAACTGCGCGGCCGCCTCGGTGTCGTGCGTCTTCAGCTCGTTCCAGGCGAGGGCGCCCGGCTCTCCGAAGACCTGGGCCCCTGTGTGACTCTTCGGCTCCCAGACTGAGAAAACGGCGCCTGTGGGGTCGCTGGATACCACCATCCGCCCTGAGTCGAACACGTCGACCGGACCCATCATGACGGCGCCGCCGAGCTCGGCTACCCGCGAGGCGGTTTCGTCCGCGCTCTCCACGGTGAAGTAGCTATTCCACACTGGCTGCCCGCCGGTCATCTGCCCCATCTCCTCGGGCATCTGGTATATGGCACAGACGTTGCTGCCGTCCTTGGCAAGCATCGAGTAGACCATGCCGGGCTGCATCGGCAGGTCTGTGGCCGTGAGCCCCAGGATCTCGGTGTAGAACGCCTTGGAGCCTTCGGGGTCCGGCGTAGCCAGGTCCGCCCAGCTGAACATGCCCGGTGTGTGCTTCGTAATCTCCAATGTATCCTCCCTGCCACAGCGCGGCCCAGAGATTGGGCGCGCGGTGCGTGTCGTCATGGTGGAGCGGGAGACCGGATTCGAACCGGCGACACCCTGCTTGGAAGGCAGGAACTCTACCGCTGAGTTACTCCCGCATCCATTGAGATTATGGCCCAAGGGGCCTCTTCGTCAAGTCCAGGGTAGTCTCCATGATCGGCTTGACCGATGTGGAACAGCCTTATACACTGGGAGGGATGGATTATCCGCACCTTCGTCTCACTCGGTGGCCGTTTCCCACCGTGCCAGAACAGGAATTCTGTGACTTCATCGCTGATCGCAAGCAATTATGCGATGAAATCGAAGGACTTCTATCCACGCTTTCCCGGCAGGATACGTCATCAATTCACCTCGTCTGGTCTTGGTTCGGGGCAGGAAAGACCCACACCCTGTACTACTTTGCTAACCGAGCGAACCGTGGAGCATCGGATCACCAGCAACTGCGAGCCGTTTACAGCGAGTTCCCCAAGGCGGCGCGGTCCTTCGTCGACCTGTACCGCTCCTTCGCAGCAGGACTGGACTTCGATGAAGTCATTGACGCCTATCTTGAGATCGCGACTAGCCCCACAGCAGAAAAGTTCAAGCGAGTCGTCACTATGGCGTCCCCAGACCTCTTCACCGCACTCCATGTACTCGCCACGGGAACAGTCAAGGACCAAATGACAGCGATGAGATGGCTGCGTGGAGATACACTCGCTGCATCCGAGTTTCGACAGGTCGGTATCGCACAACGCATCGGCACATCGGAGGAGGCCAGTCGCATCTTAGCAGCGATCATACGTCTCTTCTCGCTAGCTGCTCAGTCTCGTAGGCGTCGCATATCGCGAGTGCTCTGGCTGATCGATGAATTCCAAAGGATTGAAAGACTGCCTAAGCGCCTGCTTCACGAAATAAGTACGGGCCTTCACTCAACGTTCAATGCCACACCCACCGGTTTAGCCATCGTGTTGTCGTTCTCAGGACGTCCTGAAAAGACTCTCCCCTCATGGCTCACGCCCGAGCTACGTGACCGCATCGCTCGCACAAAGGTACTGATACTCCCTCCTATGCTTGCTGATGACGGGATCGAATTCGTCAAGAATGTTCTTGAACGCTTCAGAATACCAGAGTATCCCAAGATTACAGACCCTTATTTCCCATTCACCGCGGAATCTTCTCAAGCGATTCTTGAGATCATACAGCTTCACGAGGAATTGAAGCCTCGCTCAATCATGCTCGCGTTTGGAGCAGTCCTTCAAGAAGCTGAACCATTGATTGAGCGGCAGGAGTTAGAAACCATTTCCCCGTGGTTCGCCGAACGGTCGCTGAAGGAATATGTGTCTACGTCCGACCTCGAGGACTGGAAATCACCACACAGCACCTCCATCAGAGGCTGTCGGCACCAGGAACATATGAGCCCACATTTCCCATATCAACCCTGCAGGGCTTGCCGTAATCAGCAACGGAACTACCCGATGTAGCCGCATAGCAGAGCACAGTGGTGATCATGAGTGCTAGACTGGTCGTGATAGACTGCTTTAGATCTTGATAACGTACCCACTCTGGAGGCACCCAATGGGTGAAAGCACAAACCTCCGCGCCAAGCTCCGTTTCGACCGACGTGTACGGTTGGAGTTCCACGGTGCCACTATTACCTCAGACGCCGGACTGTTGGCCTGTCGCGAGCTGGATGATGCGCTGGGACTGACGGAGACGACGAATGAGTGTCTGCAGGAGAGTCGGGGCGGTCGCAACGTGCAGCACCGATTGGTGGGCCTTCTCAGGCAGTCGGTGTACAGTCGTCTGGCGGGCTACGAGGATACCAACGACGCTGAACGGCTGGCCCAGGACCCGACGATGCGGATCATCGTTGGACGGCGAGGTGGTCCTGAGAGACCGGCCGTCAGCACCAACACCATGAGCCGGTTCGAGACCGAGGTGCTCACCCAATACGGCAACGTGGAAGGGTTGGGCCGACTGAACGCTAAGTGGGTGGATGGAGCTATGTCCCGCACGCCGCACCGGCGGGTGATCTTGGACATGGACAGTTCGGAGAGTCCGGTACATGGAGAACAGGAGGGAGCATCGTACAACGGTCACTTTGGGAGCACGTGCTATCACCCTTTGTTCGTGTTCAACCAGTTCGGTGACTGCGAGGGGGCGATGCTCCGTGCGGGGAACGTACATAGCGCGCACAGGTGGCGTGATGTATTGGATCCGATCCTGTCGCGTTACGGGGCGACAGGAGTGCGACGGTACTTTCGCGCCGACGCCGCATTCGCTAAGCTGGACATCTATGAGTACCTCGAGGAGCGGCACGTCCTTTACGCTATAAGACTCCCCGGCAACGAGGTGCTGCAACGGGAGATCGCCCCTCTGCTCAGGAGGCCGGTGGGGAGGCCGCCGAAGCGTCCAGTGATCCTATACGACGACTTTTGGTATCGTGCCGGGAGTTGGGACCGGGCACGGCGGGTGGTGGCCAAGGTGGAGTGGCACAGGGGAGAGCTGTTCCCCCGGGTGGGCTTCATCGTCACGAACATGACGGCTGGCCCCGAAGGAGTGGTGCGATTCTACAATGGTCGCGGGACAGCCGAGCAGTGGATCAAGGAGGGTAAGTACGCCCTGAACTGGACTCGGCTGTCGTGCCATCGGTTCGTGGCCAACCGGGTGCGTCTGTCTCTGTTCGTCCTGGCGTACAACCTTGGGAACTTCCTTCGCCGGCTGTGTCTGCCCAAGGCGGTCAAGCACTGGTCGCTGCGGAGCGTGCAGGTCAAGCTGATCAAGATGGGAGGCCGTCTGGTGCGGCACTCCCGGTGGTTGATCTTTCAGTTGTCCGAGGTGTCGGTTCCTCGACGGTTGTTTCAGGGAGTGTTGGATCGTATCGGCCGGTTATCGCCGGCGCCAAGCTGAGGGAGGGTACAACCACGATCTTGCCAAGAGGGGGAGAGCGCTCCAGGGAGTCGCCTTGTCTTCAATGCGCTTTCACCCCACTGGCAGGGGACACGAGGACGATGAAGACGGACAAGAAGGGTGCTCTACGACTGCAAACGCATCTCTTATCGGATAGACCGGCGATTGACTGGCCTTGCAGGACCTGACTATGATGCTACCATCTCGTTTGGGCTGCCCCTTGAGCCTGAAGACTCCCAATATGGGAAATCCCGGTTGGTATCGTGCCGGGAGTTGGGACCGCGCTCGGCGGGTGGTGGCCAAGGTGGAGTGGCACAGGGGAGAGCTGTTCCCTCGGGTGGGCTTCATCGTCACGAACATGACGGCTGGCCCCGAAGGAGTGGTGCGTTTCTACAATGGTCGCGGGACAGCCGAGCAGTGGATCAAGGAGGGCAAGTACGCGCTGAACTGGACTCGGCTGTCGTGCCATCGGTTCGTGGCCAACCGGGTACGTCTGTCTCTGTTCGTCTTGGCGTACAACCTTGGGAACTTCCTTCGCCGGCTGTGTCTGCCTAAGGCGGTCAAGCACTGGTCGCTGCGGAGCGTGCAGGTCAAGCTGATCAAGATGGGAGGCCGTCTGGTGCGGCACGCGCGGCGGTTGGTCTTTCAGTTGTCCGAGGTGTCGGTTCCTCGACGGTTGTTCCAGGGAGTGTTGGATCGTATCGGCCGGTTATCGCCGGCGCCAAGCTGAGGGAGGGTACAACCACGATCTTGCCAAGAGGGGGAGAGCACTCCAGGGAGTCGGCTTGTCTTCAATGCGCTTTCACCCCACTGGCAGGGGACACGAGGACGACAAAGACGGACAAGAATCATGGTTCACGGCAAGAATCGCATCCCTTATTGGATAGACCGGCGATTGACTGGCCTTGCAGGACCCGAATATCATGCTACCATCTCGTTTGGGCTGCCCATTGAGCCTGAAGACTCCCAATATGGGAAATCCTGGATGAATTCCTTAGAAGGCTTGACCAAGCTAGCGTAACCGCCTCGCCGGAAGAACAAATCCTCGAGATGATGGCCGCCAGCGGTGTCGATCAGCCTCGCCACACATTCCAGGATTTGATCTCAACCGGTGTACTGCAGATTCTTGGGCTTGACTTCGGCCTTTCCACTTTCGGCATCCGGACTTTCGTTCTTCTTGAAGCACTTAACGGCGGTGACCTTCGTTCAGCGTATCAACGCCTCAGTAACCTCGACAGCACGCTTCATTCGTACGAGTTGGTCGCTGAGGGCATGACTGACGCATTCCTCGAAAACCTTCGTGCCCGGCCTGGATTCCTGAGGATATATCTGTGTTCACCATGGATCGGCCTTACTGACCGCAATCGGACTCTCCTAGTACATGCTCTCCATTCCGCTGAGTCACGTGGTGAACGTCCAGAACTCCTTGTAATCACTCGCCCAAGCGGCGACGGTGGCCCACCGCCTGGAATAGCTCCTCTCCAAGAACTGGGTGCGACTGTGTTCTTGAACGCTAGACTCCATACCAAACTCTACATTCGCGAACCAGGAAAAAGGGGCGGATATTCGATGGCCGTGGTAGGATCTCAGAATCTCACGCGCTCCCACCATTTGGAATTGGGCATTCGAATCAATTCAGATTCGACAATGATACGTCAATTGATCGCCTATTTTTGGTCAATATCAAACGAAAGCGTGGAATTGGGAGGATAGAGCATGACACCGAACCCTGTCCAAGCCGTTGCAGAGAAATATGGTTTGCGGCGTGAAAACTTTATCCTCGATCCTTTGCGCGACTTTGAGTGTTTCGCACGTATCGACATAGATACTAGCAACATCGCGCAGGATTTGGATACAGATCTGATTACAGGTTTGGCACCGAAGCGTCTGGTTTTCGGCCCATACGGAGGTGGCAAGACTCACACGTTGATGCGTGCCATGCAGGAACTCAAGAACCAGACACCCATCCGCAGTTTTCGAGTGGAATGTCCCGATCTATCGCGACGTTCTCGCTTCCACGATCTCTACCGCGAAGGAATTATGCGTGAACTAGGTCAAGATTTTGTCGTCGGCCTATTCGGAGATGCGGTACAACGTGTGTTAGGCGCACGACGAAACGAGATGCTGAATAAACTAACAGAACTGCTCGAAGACGAGGAAATCGCAAATGCAGTCATCCGTCTAGTCGATCCTAACTTCGACCCGCTTCGCCTATGGAGGTGGCTCTCCGGGGTACCACTGTCACGGACTGATCTAGATGATCTCGGCCAGACTCAAGACTTGACCCAAACTGAAGCTGCCCGATTGGCCGACATTATTCGCTTGATGGGTCGCCTACTCCGCGAACAAGGAGGGATGCGTCTCGTCTTGATACTTGACGAGATGGAGCGTTTGCGATCCATTGGCCCTGAGTCCATTACCACTTTTGTTTCCGGCTTTACCAGGTTGGTGGACCCGAACCAGAAAGACGTTTCGATACTCATGGGAGCATCTGCAGCCCTAGAGTCTGAGATGGTAGAAGTCTTTAGTACCGGCGGCCCTGTCGTTTCTAGGCTCAGTGCTGAAGCACTCATCGAGATACCTGCATTGCAGGATCCAGACGTGGACCGCTTCATCCAGGGAGTTATCCGCTTCGTCCGCGAACCAGGAGTCGATTTGATTAGCCTCGTGCAGGCGGCGAAGGCGACAACGGATGAGACCGTTGACGCCGACACGTTTCCTTTCACGACGGAATCGATCGATGCTCTGAAGAGCCGCCTGATGAGTCAGATGCTCCCGCGGGAAATCACCATGCGAATGACACGAGCACTCGGCCGTGCCTTTCGCCAAAATCGACTTGTGGTTACGCGGGAAGCAATCGTCTAGGGGGACAGAATGTCCGAAGAGATTCCGCGGACGCAATTCCGCCTTGAACATAGCTTCGCTGCGAAGCCTGAGCTCACTATTGATCCTGGCCCAGGACGTAACGGCATCCTCATGGGACAAGTTGGCTCGTACGAGAACGCGGACGCGGTTTACCTTGGGAAGCAAGCAGAAACACCATTCCAAGACGTCTGGATGGATGTTCGTGGTGCGCACGTCCTCTACGTTATGGGTAAGCGCAGAAGCGGCAAGAGTTATACACTAGGTGTGCTCGCCGAGAGTCTCGCGTCCAACAGCTGGGTGAAACAGGGCGAGAACGCGCAAGGCGTTCTCATCATTGACACGATGAATGTCTTCTTGACGATGCCATTCGTCACCGCCGAGACCCTGCCCGATGCTAGCCCAGAGATGCGCGAACTACGTAGGTGGCAGATACCGTCAGAGCGAATACCACTGACCCTTTTTCGCCCTCGCGGAACAACCTTGCCAGCAACCGTTCCTAGCAAGGAACTCAGCCTCAGACCGTCCGACTTCGGTGCGGATGAATGGTGCGGGTTGTTTGAAGTCGACCCGTTCGCCGATCCCCTGGGCCATCTCATGACGGAGCTCCTCGGTAAAGTTGCGCTAGATGGATATGCGGATCATGAACGAGGCGAGGAGATAGCAGCTAACGCTGACTTCGGCATAACGGACCTGCTGAATGCGCTCGAAAACGACCACGATCTACAGCGCTATCACAGAGATACTCGTGAGGCGCTTATCCGTAGACTTCATGCAATACGGCGGCTACCTGTCTTCTCCGAAGATGGCCTTAATGTTGGTCTCTTGCTAAGACCCGGGCACATATCCGTACTGATGCTTCGAGACCTAGATCAACAAATCCGGTCGGCACTAGTAGCTTTGATCGTGAAACGGGTGATGCAACTTCGCGGACTCGCGGAGCAAGAGGAACGAATGAGCTTAGTGCACGCCGCGCGAGCTGAACGGCTCGCTGCTGAGCAGCCGGAGGAATCGGCTCGGGAGCAGCGAAGGGCCAATGACTGCGCAATCCAAGCAGCCACTGGACTACCGCGTTCATGGCTCATCATCGACGAAGCACACAACTACATTCCAGCCGTTGGCGTAACTCCCTCACGTAAGCCGTTAAAGAAGTATGTCGACGAAGGAAGAAACTTGGGCCTCTCGATCGTCGTAGCAACGCAGAATCCTGCTGGGTTGGATCCGTCGCTCCAACGAAACGCCGACATGCTACTAGTACATTCGCTTAGTCGACACGACGACATCAGCGCTGCAGCAGGTATGATCAACGCAGCGCCGCCAACTGAAGTAATCTTCGATACGAAGAACCGTTTCGAAGGTACTCGAACATTCGAGAGTATCGTGCGTAATTTGCCAGTCGGGTATGCTTTGGCGGCGACCGACAGGTCAAACAGATTGTTCGCGGTCCGAATACGTCCTCGAATCACAGTCGGCGGCGGAACTGACTACTAGAAATGGAACCGAGGGTACTGTCTCGGACGCACTATCAAGTTGATGAACCGGCCTTTGCCGAGGTGATAGTGGCTCGATGCACTTCCCCTGTCGCGAGCGCGTATGACGATAGCGTTGCGGAGAGGCTTGCGCGAGATATCCAGGCCCGTGGCAAAAGCTTCAACATCGCGGCCGCGCGCTATGCGGTAGATCTCGCCCGCAGGCTCGCAGTCATCAATGCCAATAACGTCTGGGCCAACAACGGTCACCTCGTCAATCTGGTCGCTAGGGTCGAGGATCATCAATGGCTTGACGAACTTCCACTGACGGCTGATGAGAAACTCCTGCATCTCAGGCTCTTTCTTGAGGCAGATGGTGCCGCTCTGATTTTCCTTTCGAATCTTTTTCTTTCAGAAAGGCAACTGCCGACTAAGGGGTTGGACTGGAACACGCTCGCAAGGAATCTGTTTATAGAGACCTATTCCCAGTACCTTGCTGTTACGAATCCGACCGCAGATCGGGTGTCGCTGCGATCTAAGACCGATCGATTGCGGGCACGAAGATACATGGGCAAGTCTGGTGCCCATAAGTTATTTCTGCACCTACAAACTCTCCACCGGCTTGGACTTGTCGACCGTGTAGTTGTCTCAAACGAGCGACAGTACCGAATATCAGATGAAGGCGAGGCTCGTCTGAAGAGGTTGGTGGCTACGATACCGGATGTTCTTGCGCTCGAACAGGTCGTGAGAGAACACCAGTACATCCAAGTGGCGGCCTACGTCTACGAGTTGCGTGACGAGCACGAGCAGACTATGTTGAGTCCGAGCGATGCGCTCCGTCGGCTGCTGCCATCATATCGGAAGGTCGTTCAAACGGGAGTTGCGATTTGTCCGCTGGCACCAGTCATTGAAGCGACACAGATATCACTGCTAACCGAGACTTCGCGTTTCGTGGGATACATGGACTTCGTCGATCTGTTGCGCGAAGCACAATCACTTCATCTGCGCCATATACGATTTCACCAGGACAGACGCGGCAACCCTGCATTTCTGAAGATATCGGACGGGCTCATTCGCCAGATCGCGTCCGAGACCCACCGCCCCATTCAATAATTCTTCCTGCTAGGTGCTCATACCGGACGGTGATAGGGTACAGCGTTTTGTTGTTGCGGTCTAGGCACGCTCGAAAACGATTACAAATTCCCGATTAATATCTGCTCCGTTCCGTCTACTGTAGGACATGTATCGGTTCTTTACCGGGTACCAATACTTGTTCACCAACTGGAATGAATCTCCAGCCATCTCCAAGAATAGGTCAGACGTAGGAAGCTCACTCCCATTCCACTCACTGTGGCCGAGGACGAAAACAACGGAGCCGCCAGCACGCACGGCAGTGCCAAGTTGGCTAAACACATCCTTCATTGAGATCATATAGTGTACGAATGCATCAGCCCGTTTGCTAGACGCCGCCCTGATCCTTTCGTGCCACTGCGTTGATAGACTTCCCAACTCCTCCTGTCGCCGAAGCAGAGGGTCCCTCCTTCTCACACTGGAACGTCCAACATATCTCGGAAGCAATTCAAGCCGTTCCGCATGGGTCTTGATGAAGCCTAGCCAGAACATCTCCAACTGGTGACGCCTGTAGTAGTCCACCGCGTTGTGGTATGGCGGAGACGTAATGACGGCATCCACCTGCTTCCTCAGCCTACGATTCAAGGACGTCGCATCGGCTTGGAACACCGAGATTCGAGACGTAGCGGCAGACGCCTTCGAGTAGGCCTCAACAGCGGGAAGCCCCTTCTCGGTCGCCTTTAGAAACAAATCGAATGGATTGACTAGACGCCCTGAAGCATCAAGTTCCTTCATGTAAGCCGTTACCTCAAGTCCAGAGACCGGAACCGGGTCGGCGTTAGACGCTTTTCGGATGATAGAGGCGAAGATCAGTAGGAAGAACGCTCGATGGGTCTCAGGAACGTCAACATGGTTGATTCGATGGAGAATGCGCGCTAGATCAACGACTACATATCGCCGAAACCAATGCAGGAGATTCGGTATGGCTGGCGTCCACAGATCCTCGTCTGAAAGCGCAGCTTCATGTTCCTTGGGCGAGATATCGGCGAAGCGACGCTTGCGGTACTCTTTGGTGGGTCTAGCGACTGTTTCTAGGAGTGGACGAAGCAGTGCCCAAGAGGCACGAAGGTGCCCGGGCCGAAATCTGTGCGTCTTTACTGCCGTGACGAACACTGCTACCGGATCCACGTCACTCCCGGTTGCATGCCGCCCCTCAGCTGCGGCAGCCAGCAGGAGTGTGCCGCTGCCGCAGAATGGGTCAAGCACAGTCTGGCCCTCAGTTGTGTACGCTCGTATCAACGAGTGAGCTACCGGGGGATGAAACTTCGCCGGGAACCGGAAAAGGTAATGCGTTAAGCGTGGTGCGTCGACGTCGGCGAATTCAAGACGACGGTATCCGGGTGGAGGCTCAAGCAATTGGTGGGGCATATTTTTCAGGTTCGAGCGTACTCGTACTGACAGGAGCCTTAGCACGTGATGTGCGCCAAATGAAACCCTGTGCACTCACCCACTGTGATGGAGATCCGCCTAGCACGGTGGAGCGGGAGACCGGATTCGAACCGGCGACATCCTGCTTGGAAGGCAGGAACTCTACCGCTGAGTTACTCCCGCGTACCTTTGAGATTATGGCTCAGAGGGCCTCTTCGTCAAGTCCGGCAGCTGGCAGAGGTTCGCGCTACGTGTGGGTTCGGGCCATTCTAACGGACTCGGGGGTCGTGTCCGTTAGAATGGCCGAAACTACAGCAGGAGAGAACCGCCATGACCAAAGCCCTAGTCCCGCTGGCGCTCGGCTGCGGGGCGGGCGACTCATCTACGGCTACGGACGCCGCAATCTCAGACCACATGGTCGCCGAAGCAACCCTCACGGCACACTACGTCGCCGCCGCCCTGGAAGCAGGCATGACGCAGGATGAGATAAATGCCGTCCTGAAGCAGATCGCCGGCGACACGGTCATCTCCGAGTTCTGGATAAGCGACGAGAACGGAAGGATCGAGTTCTCCAACGTGCCCGGCCTCGACTTCGCATTCCCGACCGACCCCGAAGCCGGCACACAGGCCGCGCCGTTCGCCACGCTGCTGTCGGGACAGGAGTCGGTCGTCGTCCAGGACGCCCAGACCCGCGAGGCCGACGGCGCCCGGTTCAAGTACGTGGGCGTGGCGGGCGTAGACCAGCCCCGGATCGTCCAGGTGGGGCTGGCGGTCTCGGAGTAGACGCCGGGCCCCGACGCGGCGTCAGGGTCTCGGCCTGGGGCTGTACCCGAGGCGCTTGCGCGCTTCCGCAATCAGGTAGCGCTGGTTGGGGACTTCCGACTGGATGTGGAATATGTCCCAGCCGGTGTGGTCGAAGGTCCCGTTCCAAAACCGTAGGATCTCGGCCTCATCCGCGTTCCAGTCCAGCGCCCTCGCAACGGCATGGGCCGCGTCGTCGGGATAGAGCGCCGACGTGGAGGGCGGCTCGCCGTCCCAGACGAGCTCACCGAGCCTCAGGCAGACCACCCCTATCTGGCGCTCGCGGGCGAACTCCCGGCAGACGTGCTCGCCAAGGTGGTACGCCAGCTCTGGGGGCTCCGTGTCCGGCGCCGGGCGCCACCTCTCAGTGACGGCATGGTCCTCGCCGTAACGCCCCATGATGCTCAGCGAGCTGAGGTAAACGAACCTGGACACCTTCTCCGCGGAGGCGGCTTGGAGCAGATTGTACGTGCACCGCATCGCTGCGTCCAGCTGCCCCGAGGCCTCGGCCCCCACGTCGGGTTCCCCGTTATGCACGATGGCGTCCACGCCCCGGACAAGCTCGCGCGTGGAATCGTCGTGCCCCAGCTCCGAGTGCGCCACTTCGATCCCGTCATACGCGGCCGGCGCGTCCTCGCGGCCGGTCAGCAGCACGTCGCGGTCCGCCGCGAGCGAGGCGGCAAACTCCTGGGACAGCCGAGTCCCGGCTCCTGTAACGAGTACCCTCATGGTTGCTCTCCCGAAGAACTCACGGGCCTGTCCGACGTCGCCCAAAGTGTACCCTTTCGCGGAGAAAAATCCCAATCTGGAGGCGCACGTCTTGATTTAGCGTAGCCTGAGTTGGTATCTTTGAATTGTGCTGTACGGGCGCAGCCTGCAGCTAGACGCGCCCACTGGTTCTTGCTTGCGCTTGATAATTCGTTGATGACAGAGTAGCTTATCGGTTGTTGACATGCTCATACTGCCGGGCCCATCTCCGGCAGCTCTCAGGGGGTCCAGAATGAACAGAAGGTTTCTGCCACTACTGATACTGGCGCTGCTCTCGGCGCTGGCCGTTGGGATGGCCGCGGCCTGCGGCGGAGGCACTGCGGGCACGGATACCTCGGATGACATCGACTACGGCGGCGCAGAGGTCAGCTTCGACATCGACGAGAGGGTCTTCATCATCGAGCCCTTGGACGGCGCTGCGGTCATCAGCCCCGTCAAGGTGGTCATGGACACCGAGGGACTGATCGTCCGCCGGCGGTTCGAGCCTCAGAAGCGCTACGGCCACCACCACATCCTCATCGACCAGCCGAACGTACCAGCATACGGAGAGAGGATACCCGTAGACGACCAGCACCTTCACTTCCACGCCATCGAAAAAGAGACCTTCCTGGACCTGCCGGCCGGGGAGCACACGCTCACGCTGCTCTTCGGCAACGCACACGATCAGCCCTACGAGTTCCACGGGCGCGAATCCCAAGAGCATGCCCTCGCGGTCAAGAGATCAAGCGCCGGCGCTGGCCAGGACCTCCCTCCGCTGACTCACACCATCACCATCACCGTGACCGGCGGCAGGAACCTGCTGTTCGCAGAGCCGCAGAACAACGCCGACATCAGGGAGTTCCCCTTCACCATCAAGCTCGATGCCCAAGGGTTCGAGGGCGCAGCCGGTCACTTCGTAATCCAGTACGGCCCCTACGTGGTGCCCAAGCCAGGCACTGTGGTGCCGGTCGACGACAACCACATCCACTTGGAGCCGGGCCAGACCGAGACGGAGATGGACGTCGGACCGGGCGGGTGGCCGTTCACCGTCTTCTACGTCGACGAGAACATGATGGTGTCTGACCCGCCGGTATCGGACTCGATCAACATCACCGCCTGGAAGACGGCCGAAACCAAGAGCGAGAACGAGAGCGCTCCAGCCTTCCGTATCACCGCCAGGGAGGATGAGAAGAGCGACGACGGCGACGACGGCGGTTAGACCCCGTCACTTTGCGGCCGCGACCGTATATCAGCCCTGAATAGTAAAGCGGCGCCCCAAGTATGGGGCGCCGCTCTGTTTGTGTTCCGTCCGCCTAGGCTGGTACCAGCCTAGGCGCCGGCCTTCTCAGGCACCGGCCAGCCGCAGCCCCTGAGCACCTCGCGGAGCTCGTCCAGCTCCTCCTCGCTCAGCGGCATCGACGGCGGCCGCATCGACCCGATGGGGTGGCCCATTACCTGCATGGCGGCCTTCTTCAGGCGCGCCACACCGCCGGACCGCGCGTATACCTTGTTGCGGAATTCCAGCGTAGGTTTGCAGACTACGTCCCACTCCGCCTGCGCCTCGTCGTACTTGCCCGCCTCGAGCAGGTCCAGGATCTCCAGATCGTGCTGCGGGTAGGCCGGCGCCAGGTGGTCCAGGAAACCTTGCCCGCCGTTCCGGTAGCAGCGCCCCGGCTGGTTGCTGTTGTCGAATATATTGAAGTAGGGCGTCAGCTCCTGCATCGCTTCGTACGGCACGTCGGCGGGGTTGCTCCACTTGACTGCCATCACGTGCTCGAAGTCCGCCATCTTCTTGAAGGTCTCTATCTCTATGCGTCCGTGGTTGTAGAAGTGGGTGTGGTAAATCATAATGCCGATGTCGATGGCATCGGAAATTGCCCCAAAGTACCGGAGCATGTCGTCCTGAGTCGGCAGGTTCTCCAGAGGCGGAGAGATCTGCAGACCGACGGCCCCCAGGTCCTGCGCCTTCAGCGCATCCTCTATAGTTCGCCTAGTGTCCTTGCCGTGGGAGGCACTGATGACCGGGACGCGCCCATTGGCCGCCCGCACCGTCGTGCGCACGACATGGGGCCACTCCTCGTCGGACATCGAGGGAAGCTCGCCCATGATCGAGACGACCTTGAGGACTGCCCGTCCTTCGACGAGCCCGCTCTCCACGAAGAACTCGGTAATCTCTGCCATCCGGCCCAAGTCAAGCTCGTGGCCCTCGTCGAACGGCGTGCAGGTCACGACGATCAGCCCTTTTATAAGTCTCCTAAGCTCCTGGCGGTCCATTGGGACACCTCCTACTGTTTCTAAGGGGCCCGTTGCGGCCTAGTCGGTATGGAAGACCTCTTCGAGCTCGACCATCATCTGGTCGGGGCGCGAGCCGGGGGGAATCTCGAAGTACGGCTCCATGAACTGCTGCCACCTGCTGTTGACGTCCTCGGTAGCCATCCCGTCCAGCGACGCCTGCAGGCTCTCGTCCGCCTCAAAGTAGCCGAAGAGCATGCCGTCGTCCCGCATGAACAGCGAGTAGTTATGCCAGCCGTGCCGGGACAGCGCTTCCAGCATCTCAGGCCACACAGCCTCGTGGTGGCGCTTGTACTCGTCGAGCCGGTCCGCCTTGACCTTGAGCAGGAACCCTACCCTCTTGATGGCTTCCTCCTAAGGGCGCGAAGAGTGCGGCAAAGATAGCAGCCGCACAGCGGCGCCGTCAATGCGCCGAACAGGGGGCGTCCCGGACCCTGCCTCGCACCGGCCAGCGGGTGGAATCGGGTACAATCCGGCGCTAGCGGGCTACTAGAAACGGGGTGTGCAGAGGGGCAGAGCCCCTTTGCCGGGAGTCTGAGAGCCTGCCCTGAGTCATTCGAAGGGGTGTCCCTCAGATACAATTCTCTCCCCCTTCCTGGACAGGAAGGCCTGAAAGAGTGTCAGCAGTAGTTCTTCCACAGCCCTGCTGGTGGAGGTGTTGTTGGAAACCATGACATCGCCGTGGGTATACGTGCTCTGGGCGTGCGGGGCGTACCTGCTGGGCTCGGTGTCGTTCGGGGACATCGTAGCCCGCCTGACGCGCACCCCCATACGCGAGATTGGCACCGGCAACCCCGGCGCGGCCAACGTATTCCGCGAGATGGGGCTGAGGTACGCCGTCCTCGTATTCGCGCTCGACTTGGCCAAGGGCGTCGCCGCGACCCTGCCCGTCTTCCTGCTCGGCCTCCCGGCCTGGGCCGGCCTCGCGGGCGCCGCCGGCGTGCTCATGGGCCACTTCCTGCCCGTCTTCTGGGGCTTCCGGGGAGGCACCGGCATGGTCGTGGCGATGGGCATCGCATTCGGCCTGCTCCCCGCCGGTTCGCTGATCGCCACAGTGCCAGCCCTCGCCCTCCTGCGTTTCCGGAAAAACGCGGGCTACACCGGCGCCGTCTTCTTCGCGCTGGCCCTCCCGGTCGGCTGGCTGGTGCACCAGGACCTCTACAGCGTCGCGATCGTAGTCGGATCCGCTGCCGCCGTGATGGGCAAGAGCAAGGTGCAGTACCGGTGGCGCGGCATCGGCCTGCGGAGCGGCCAGGACGTTGACCGCAACAGCGGTCACGGCTAAACTCCCTAGCCGTATCAACCGGCCCAGAGGGACCCACATGGACAACCAAACCTACGACATCGTAGTCTCCGGCGGACGCGTCATGGACCCCGAGTCCGGGCTCGACGCAGTCAGGAACATAGGCATCAGCGGCGGTGCGGTCGAAGAGATTGCGGAAGGCCCGCTGCATGGCCGCGACTCTGTAGACGCGTCCGGGCTGGTCGTCGCGCCCGGCTTCGTCGACCTGCACTGCCACGGCCTGCGCCCCGAGCAGGACGCCATCCAGGTTCGCGACGGCGTGACTACCGGCCTCGAGCTTGAGGTGGGCGCCGCCGACATCGAGTCCTGGTACGCCGAGCATGAGGGCGCCAGCCTCATCAACTTCGGCGCCAGCGTGGGCCACATCCCCATCCGCATGGCCCACCACGGCGACAGCGGCGACTTCCTGCCCGTGGACGCCGGCGCGTACCGCGCGTCCACCGACGAGGACGTGGCCGAGATCAGGCGCCGCGTGGAGGCGGGGCTCCGGGCCGGCGCTCCCGCCGTGGGTCTCGGAATGCAGTACACCCCGAGCGCCTCCAGGTGGGAGGTGCTGGAGGTCTTCCGCGCAGCGGCTGAATACGGTGCCTCGTGCCACGTGCACATGCGCGGCGCCGGCCGCAACGAGCCCGGAGGCGCGGTCGAGTCGCTGCAGGAGGTCATAGCCGCCGCCGCGATAACCGGCGCGCCCCTGCACGTCGTACACGTGGCGAGCACCGGCATGCGCGCCGCGCCCCGGCTGCTCCAGATGATCGGCGAGGCGCAGCAACGGGGCCTCGACGTCACCACCGAGTGCTACCCCTACACGGCGGGCATGACCAGCATCCAGGCCGCGACCTTCAACGAGGGCTGGCAGGAGCTCATGGAGATCGACTACGGCGACCTGGAATGGCCGCAGACCGGCGAGCGCCTGACGGCCGAATCGTTCGCGGAGTACCGCAAGACCGGCGGCTGGGTGATCA
The DNA here is from genome assembly GCA_965262055.1 of Dehalococcoidia bacterium. Classification (GTDB taxonomy): domain Bacteria; phylum Chloroflexota; class Dehalococcoidia; order Lucifugimonadales. The sequence continues at coordinate 1,769,437 of CBDHEI010000002.1, read as the reverse complement.
TGCACATCCTCCCAGAGGACGTCATGCGGACCTGCGTCACTAGCCCGCTCACCATGATCGCCACCGACGCTTTTGTCCGCGACGGGAAGGGCCACCCGCGCACCGCCGGCACCTACTCCCGGATGCTGGGCAGCTACGCCCGCGACCAAGGCTCCATGTCCATCATGGACGTCTTACGAAAATCGTCGCTCATGCCGGCGCAGCGCCTGGAGCGGCGTGTGCCCGCCATGAAGAGGAAGGGCCGGATCAGCGTCGGCGCCGACGCCGACTTCGTCATCTTCGACCCGGACAGCGTCATAGACAGGGCCACCTACCCGGAGCCGACGACGCCCCCGGCAGGCATCCCCCATGTGCTCGTCAACGGCACGCCCGTAGTCCGCGACGGCCTGCTCCAGGACGTGACGCCCGGCAAGCCGGTCCGCGCACCCACGGCGTGAGCGCCCGGAGACGCCGCTTCTGGTAGGATAAGTGCGATGCCAATGAATCCCCACAGCGCTGTTCTTAGCGCTGTTCTTGGAGATACTACGCTAGGCCCGCGGGGTAATACTGTGTCGAATCTGAACTAGGAGGCCTGCCCGTGACCACCGTACAGGAAATGGTACGGAACCACAGGGCGGTCAGCGAGACCTTCCTGGTCCACGCTCAGCGCGAGCTCGACAAGGGAGACCTGCTTCAAGCCTCTGAAAAGGCGTGGGGCACAGTCGCCCATTTTATCAAGGCCATCGCTAAGGATCGGGGCTGGCACAACGATTCGCACGCCGACGTGATGCGGATCGGCGCCGGCTTGGTGGGCGCTACCAAAAACGTTGACCAGCAGCGGACCCGGTTCCTGGCAGTTCGCACCCTGCACCAGAACTTCTACGAGAACGAACTTGACGGCGAGTCCGTGCAGAGCGGCATCAGCCACGCCCGCAAGCTGCTTGACGCTCTGAAGGAGGCCGAGCCGAACTTCCCGACCCGGCAGCCTCGTCAGCACCGTCTGCCGAGTTCGTATCTCGCCGAGCGGGACAATCCGGCAGAACGGGCTGGATGAGGCCGGGATAGCTCCCTCCACGGCTAAGTGAATCGCAACAGTTCCCTTCGCCCCGTGCCCCTCAGTAAGCAAACGGCCCCGGTAACCAAATGTGCCCTTCGCTGAGACGCGGGCAGCCCCGGCAGCAATCAACAAGAACGGATAGACACAGCCAATGACCACAGACCAGAACGACTACATCGTCCATGCAACCGCCGTACACAAGACATACAGCACCGGCAAGGTGACCGTGCCCGCGCTGCAGGGCATCGACCTCCGCGTCAAGCGCGGCGAGATGGTCGCCATCATGGGCCCCAGCGGCTGCGGCAAGACCACCACGCTGAACTGCCTCTCAGGCCTCGACGAGATAGACTCCGGGTCGGTCATGGTCGATGGCCAGCTCATCCACGACCTGCCCGACGACGAGCGCAGCGACTACCGCGCGCGGCGCATGGGCTTCGTCTTCCAGCTCTACAACCTCCTGCCCGTGCTCACTGCGGTGGAGAACGTGGAGATGCCCCTGCTCGTCTCGGGAATTAGCTCCAGGGAGGCGAGGCAACGCTCGCTGGAGCTGCTGGACCAGATGGGCCTGGCGGACAGAGCAGACCACCTTCCCGCCGAGCTCTCCGGGGGTCAGCGCCAGCGCGTCACCATCGCGAGAGCTCTCGTCAACCGCCCGGCGATCGTCTGGGCGGACGAGCCCACTGGAGACCTCGACAGCGAGACCGCCCAAGAGATCATGGACCTCATGATCAGGCTGAACAAGGACGCGGGCGAGACCTTCATCATCGTCACCCACTCGCGGGAGGTCGGCGAGATCGCCAACCGCATCGTCCGCATGAGGGACGGCCTCGTAATCGACGACGGCCTCGGCGGCGAGCCCAACGGGCCCGCCCCATCCACACCTTGAACCGCCGCGGCCCTACCCCAGTATCCACCAGCAAGGCCGTGTCTGACTGCCGTTCCAATCATGGCAATCCCTAAATCAAATAGATCACAGTTCAGATTCCCCAGAGGTAATTGATGGAAGAGCTCTTCGGCATTCCTATGCCGGTTCTGATGTACGTCCTGTTCGGGATCTTCATCGCGACGCTGCTCGTCGTCGTGGCGATGGCGCTCCGCAACACCGTGATGCTCAAGCTGGGCATCCGCCCCATCTCTCGCAGGCCGGGCATGACCGCGCTCATCATCATCGGCATCATGCTCAGCACCATCATCATATCCGCGGCCTTCGGGACTGCCGACACGCTCACCTACTCCATCCGGGACATCGCCATCAACGGTCTGCGGAACATCGACGAGGTCATCATCCCCGCGCGCACCGGGGAGGGCGACGAGTTCGGCCAGTCCTTCATCCCAATGGACAGGTTCGAGCAGCTAAGCGCCGATCTGGCCGGTGACGACCGCATCGACGGCCTGATGCCACAGCTTTCTGAGAACGTCCCCGCGCTCAACCCGGACGAGGACCTGAGCGAGGGGCGGACTAATCTCGTCGGCATCGATCCCGCCCATCTTTCGGGCTTTGGCAGCATGCAGACGATGTCTGGCGGGACCGTCTCCCTGGAAAGCCTGGCCCCCGGTGAGGCATACGTCAACGAGAGGGCGGCGAGGGAGCTGGAGCTGCAGGCGGGCGGGCGGCTCCGCATATTCGTCGACGACCAGCCGGTCGACCTCACGGTGAAGGGAGTCGCTGAAAACGGCAGCTTCGCCGGGATCGGGCCCACCATACTGCTCCCGCTGTCCGGCGCCCAGGACATCTTCGGCAGGCCGGAGAGCATCAACTCCATCGCGGTCTCGAACCGGGGAGACCAGCTTTCCGGCAACGAGCTGAGCGAAGAGGTAACCAGGGACCTCCGCATCAGGTTCACTGACCGCGAGACCGCCACCAAACTGAAGGAAACCCTCGGACAGCCCGCCTTCCTGGACGCACTGGAAGAGGAGCGGGACGACACCTCCGACCCGGACCTCAAGGCGGACCTCGAAGCCCTCCTGGCGGACCTCCGGGCCGCCAGCCTCACCGAGACGCTGGTCGCCGCCTTGGCGGACGACGACATAAGAAGCGTGGTCTTCGACATACTGGGCGAAGACGATATGCGGGAGGTCCAGCGCGAGGCTGTGACCCTATTCAGCGAGCTCGCCGAGTTCCTCGTCCTGGACATCAAGTTCGACATCCTCAGAGGGGCGGACCAGGCCGGCACCGGCGTCAGCAGCTTCTTCCTCATCTTCAGCACCTTCTCGATCGCCAGCGGCATCATGCTCATCTTCCTCATATTCGTGCTGCTCGCCGGGGCGAGAAAGTCCGAGATGGGCATGGCCAGGGCCGTTGGTGCCAAGCGGCGGCACCTCGTCCAGATGTTCGTCTTCGAGGGCACCGCCTACGCCCTCGTGTCCGCGGCGATAGGCGTCGTGCTCGGACTCGCCGTCAGCGCAATGATGGTGGGAGTCCTCAACAGCGTCTTCTCCGCGCTGGACGACGACTTCACCCTTCAGCTCAACTTCACCCTGCCCACCATAGTCGTCTCCTACTGCCTGGGGATGATCATCACGTTCGCGACGGTCGGCATCTCGGCCTACCGTGTGAGCCACCTGGACATCGTTTCGGCCGTCCGCAACCTTCCCGAGAGCCTGGCGCCTCCGGAGCCTCCGAGCCTCTCCAGCCGCCTGGTCGGCCTCCTGAAGGGCATCTTCCGCCCGGCGATCTTCCTCTGGCGCTCGCTCAGGTACGTGATCAAGCTGGATATGGTCCCCGCCGTGCTCCACCTCGTATTCACCTTGGTCTGGCTGACCCTCATCGTGTGGCTCCTTGACATCCTGGTCCAGCTCTTCAGGCTCGTATGGCCCTATCTCCTCCGGGGCTGGCTCCTCATCGTCATCGGCGCGGCGCTCGGCGCGGCCGCCCTTGACGTCGATGCCTTGGGCAGGTCGTCGTTGTTCGGAGGCGGCGTATCGCTCGTCCTGGTCGGCATAGGCCTGCTGGCCCGCACGCTCCTGGCGCGTGGAGACATCAGGCCGGACGTCCTCGACCGCATAGTTTTCACAGCAACCGGAGTCGCTGTGCTCGTCTTCTGGGCGCTTCCTGGCAGCCTCTTCGAGACCATCACGGGCGAGCTCGAAGGCGACTTCGACGTGATGTTCGTCTCTGGCATCGCCATGGTGGGAGCGGCCGTATGGACCGTCATGTACAACGCCGACCTCATTCTGGGCGCGCTACAACTGGCCACGGGCCGGTTCCGGCAGCTCCGGCCGGTCTTGGTCACCGCCGTGGCCTACCCGCTCAGCTCCAAGTTCCGCACCGGCATGACGCTGGCGATGTTCGCGCTGGTTGTCTTCACGCTCACGATAATGTCCATCCTCACCGAGACCTTCGGCACCCAGTTCGTCGAGACCCGCGTCTCCACCGGAGGCTGGGACATACGCGGTAGCGTTAACCCGACCACCCCCATCGACGACATCCGCTCCGGGATCGAAGCAATCGAGACGGTCGAGCTATCCCAGTTGGAGGCCATCGGGGGGTACACCGGCTTTGGCGTACAGGTCCGCGAAGTCGAGGCCGATGACCAGGAGTGGAGCAACGTGGGGCTGCGCGCCGCGGACGACGGCTACCTGCAACACAGTGCGTTCGACCTCAAGCTGATCGCAGACGGCTTTGGCCCGGCGCCGGCCGACGTATTCGAGGCCATGCGAAGCGACCCCAGCCTCGTGGTCATTCCCGGCTCACTCCTCGACGACACGCAGGGCGAGCAGGGCCAGCAGATCGACCGGGTCTTTCACCAGGTGAGCTACGACGACGAGTCGATGTCCCCCTTCGAGATCGAGGTGCGCGAGCCCAGCACCCGCACGGTCGTGAATCTGAAGGTGGTCGGCGTAATCGACCGTGTCCACAACACCAACTTCGGCTCCTTCATGATCGGCTCGAAGGAGGCAGTCGAGCAGGCGGCCCCCTTCCCGATACCCATCACCACCTACCAGTTCCGGGTCGCCGACCTCGACGAATCGAAGCAGATAGCCCAGGAGCTGGAGCGCGCCTTCCTCGCGAACGGGATGCAGACCGAGGTCCTGGAGGAAGTCCTCGACGAACAGCTATCCGCGCTGCGCGGCTTCTTCCGGCTCTTCACCGGCTTCATGGCGCTGGGACTCTTCGTAGGCATTGCGGCCCTCGGCGTGGTGAGCACCCGCGCCGTCGTGGAGCGACGGCAGCAGATCGGCATGCTGAGAGCCGTCGGGTATCGCCGTAGCATGATCCAGCTCAGCTTCCTGGTAGAGTCGAGCTTCGTCGCCGTCCTCGGCCTCGCAATCGGCGCCATACTGGGCATCGTCCTCTCATACAACGCCGTGACCGACATCCGCGCCGAGCAGGGACTCGACACGATCGTCTTCTCCATCCCGTGGCTGCAGATGGTCGTCATCCTGGGGGTGACCTACCTCTTCTCGCTCCTGGCGACCTACCTCCCCGCCCGCCAAGCCTCCAGGATCTACCCCGCCGAGGCCCTCCGCTACGAATAGCAGCGCCCCGAATTGCAATCTGTCTCGACTAAACGGGGTGTGCAGAGGGGCGGAGCCCCTTTGCCGGGAGTCTGAGGGTGTCCCTCAGACTTAATTCCTCTCTTCCCTGGGAACAGGGAAGAGCCAGAAGAAGATTTGGAAGAGTTCTTCCGCAGCCTGCTAGGGGTATTACCGAGTAACTCGTCGTGGGCCTACGCTACCGGGGTTTGACGGCGCTCACCCTGTACCGGTTGTCCACGACTGAATACGGCCCTTCGCACTCGAGGCCGGCCGCCGTAAGCATCTCCAACGTCTCTTCGTAGGGAACCCGGTCTGCCCATTGGATGACCACCGCACGGCCACCGCGTTTGAGAAGCCTCGCGATGTCAGACGCTACGGCCTGCCTCTCCCGCAGCGACTCCTTGTAGTGGAAAACCAGGATGCACGTGACAAGGTCGGCCACGCCGTCCGGGAGCGGCGCCTGCGGCCCATCGTTCAGGAGCGTCGTCACGTTGGAGAGCCCCGCATCGGTGGCCCTCGACCTCGCCAGCGCCACCATCCCCTCGTGGATGTCCAGTCCGTACACCTTCCCGGCAGGGCCTACCATCTTCGCCGCCTGCAGGGTGACGAAGCCGGGACCACAGCCGTAGTCCACCATGGTCATCCCGGGGCCCAGCCCAGCCTCCTCCAGGAACTCGGCCACGCCGAGCCCGTGGAGCTTGCGCTCCGGGTCAAGTAACCCGGCCTTCCACTCTTCGCTGTACCGGTCGGCCATCTGGTCCCTCCCCTGTCGCAGGCGCAGGTAGTATAGCCGAACAGCGTACCTGCTTTAGCACGTCCCTTAGGACTGACGAGGCGCAGGCTAATGTCCTGAGGCAAAGTGATTTCTTCCCCTTCCTCCGGGGAGTGCAGAGGGGCCAAGTTCCTCGCCGGGGGCGTGGGGGTGTCCCCCACGAATCCTTTTCGGGGCGGGTGGGCGGGACATACAAGACGCTTCTACTCTCCGGCAGGTGGCGTTCGGGGAAGTCACCCAACATTTGACAATCACGAACGCCCGTGCTAATATACCCTTCATGTGCAGACGAGCGTTTGCCACCACCGTCGCCCCGCCGGATGGCCTGTCCCAATTCTGTTCCACAAGCGTCTCATTTGCGTCCATTTGTGCCTCGGAAGCGCTCCAAATCTATACCCGGATGGCCCAAGCCTCAGATAGGAAACGGAACAAGATGGAACAGAATGGAACACTTTTTCGGGGGTAGGCCCCCAACCATACCCCTCCAAAGGCGGCCCGGAAGCGCCGGTCCCCCTTCCCGTCCCGCCGAGTAGAAGGGATGGGAGCCGCCGCCGGCATGCCGATTCGCCTCATATCGCGCGGCATAACATCCGCGAGCGGTAAATCCGCGTTGCCGGGGCGGACCGTCATGTGGTAGACTCATACTGAAATCAAAGGGAGCATTGAGTAACCAACGCGACGCGGATGGGATCAGCTACTACAGATATACAGTCAGTAATCCAGGAATATCAGACCAAAGATGGCGACACCGGCTCCCCCGAGGTGCAGGTGGCCATCATCACCAGCCGGATTAGCGGTCTTACCGAGCATCTGAGGTTCCACCATCACGACGAATCTACCCGGCGCGGCCTGTTGGGCCTCGTCGGCAAGAGGCGTCGGCTGCTCAAGTATCTCAATCGCACAGACCTAGGCCGTTATCGGTCCATCATCGCCAGACTCGGACTCAGAAGATAGTCCCCCCGGTGGGACTATCTTCTTTTCTCCAAGAGTTCCCTCATCGACCCAGGAGGTCCTAGCTACCACATGCCATCAACCTTTCAGACCCAAATCGGATCACGCACGTTAACGATGGAGACCGGCCGGCTGGCAAAGCTGGCCAACGGCTCCGTCCTCGTCACCTACGGAGAGTCGGTCGTGCTCGTCACGGCGACGATGAGCAAGCCCAGGGAAGGCATCGACTTCTTCCCGCTCACCGTCGACTTCGAGGACCGCCTCTACGCCAGGGGCAAGATCCCCGGAAGCTTCTTCCGCAGGGAGGGACGGCCCAGCACCGACGCCGTCCTGATCGACCGGCTGACCGACAGGCCCATCCGGCCCCTCTTCCCAAAGGGCTTCCGCAACGAGACCCAGATCATCACCACGCCGCTCTCGGCGGACATGGAGAACCCCCTGGACATCCTCTCTGTCGCTGGCGCTTCTGCAGCCCTGTCCATCTCAGACATACCCTTCGGCGGCCCCCTCGGCATCACCCGCGTCGGCTACGTTGACGGCGAATTCGTAGTCAACCCAACCTACCAGCAGTCGGCGGAGAGCAGCCTCGACCTCGTCGTCGCGGGCACTCGCGAGGGCGTGCTGATGATGGAGGCTGGCGCTCACGAGTTGTCGGAAGAGGTCGTCGTTGACGCCATCAAGCTGGCTCAGGAGACCAACCTGAAGCTCGTCGAGCTGCAGGACGAGCTCGTCAGGGCGGCCGGCAGGGAGAAGGTCAAGTTCACCGCGCCGGAGATGCCTGCCGGGGTGGCCGAGGAGGTCAACGGGCTGCTCGGCGACGGGCTATCCCACGCCTTCGAGCCCGGAATAGGCAAGACGGAGCAGTCTTCCCGGCTCTCCGGCTTGAAGCACGACCTGGTCGGCAAGCTCGGAGAGCGGTTCGAGGAGGACGACATTGAGGAGGCGTTCGAGGCCGCCGTCTCAGCGGAGTTCCGCAAGCGAGTGCTGGACACGGGCCAGCGCCCCGACGGGCGCGGCCTCAAGGAGATACGCCCTCTGGACTGCGATGTGGGACTCCTGCCCCGGACCCACGGCAGCGGCCTCTTCCAGCGGGGCGAGACGCAGATACTTGGCATCGCGACCCTCGGCTCGGTAGGCGACGCCCAGAAGATCGACACCCTCAGCCCAGACGAGTCGAGACGGTTCCTGCTGCACTACAACTTCCCGCCGTTCAGCACCGGAGAGACAAAGCGCGTGGGCTCCCCGGGCCGCCGCGACATCGGCCACGGAGCCCTGGCGGAAAAGGCGCTGATCCCGGTGTTGCCGAGCGAGGAGGACTTCCCCTACACGATACGCGTCGTCGCAGAGGCCCTCGCCTCCAACGGCAGCACCTCCATGGGCAGCGCCTGCGCCGGTACGCTGGCCCTCATGGACGCCGGCGTTCCCATCAAGAGGCCGGTGGCCGGCATCTCAGTCGGTCTGGTGACCGGCGAGAACGGTCGCTTCGAGACCCTGACGGACATTCAGGGCATGGAAGATCATATCGGAGACATGGACTTCAAGGTGGCCGGCACGGCTGAGGGCATAACGGCCATCCAGCTGGACATCAAGGTCCAGAACATCGGCTTCGAGGTCGTAGAGCAGGCCCTGGCCCAGGCCAAGGAAGCCCGGCTGACCATCCTCGACCGCATGGCGCAGACCATATCCAGCCCGCGCTCGGACGTCAGCGACTACGCCCCCAGGCTGACCCGCATCTCCATCCCCGTGGACAAGATCGGCGCGGTCATCGGCCCCGGCGGCAAGACGATACGCGGCATCGTGGAGGAGACCAATGCCACGGTGGACGTGCAGGACGACGGCACGGTGTTCATCGGCGCGATCGACCGGGAGGCGGCCCAGAAGGCCATCGACATGGTCAAAGCGCTGACCAGGGAAGCCAAGACCGGCGAGATATACACGGGCAAGGTGGTTCGCATCCTGGACTTCGGCGCCTTCGTCGAGATCCTGCCCGGAAAGGACGGATTGGTCCACATCAGCGAGCTGGCCAACTACCGCGTCCCCAGCGTTGAGGACGTAGTGCAGCTTGGCGAAGAGATTACGGTGATGGTCAAGAGCGTCGACCCGGTGACCGGGAAGATCGCCCTTTCACGGCGCGCGCTGCTTGCGGACGATGAAGCGGAGGGCGAGGGCGGCGAGTCTAGACCGGCCGGCCCCCCTCCGGCCAGAACGGATGACGGCCCGCCGCGCTACGGCAACGGCAGGCCGAGGGGCGAGAGCCGTCCCGGCGACGACAGGCCGCGCCAGGGCGGAGGAGGTTCCAGGGGCGGCGGAGGCGGCGGAGGCGGCAGAGGCGGCTACAGGTCCGGCCGGGGCCCCAGACCCGACCGGCGCTAGCAGCCCCGGCCGTCCTAGGGCCGTGGGTCTGGACGTGACACGACGATAGCTCTATCCTGAAGGTTCCCACGGACGTGGGAACCTTCGCTTTTGGGACACTACGGAGGCAGCATCATGTCGTCGATCAATGTCGTTGTGAACGGCGTCAGCGGACGGATGGGGCAGGAAGTGCTCCGCGCGATGTGCAGGGAGCCGGACATGGTGCCTGTGGGCGGGGCCGACCCCAAGGTGGAAAGCGATTCCATGGACTTGCCCGACGGCTCCGGCTCGATCCCCATCTCCAGCTCGCTGCTCTACGTCCTCGGAGGCACCCAGGTCGTGGTCGACTTCACCAACGCCGAGGGCGCGCTGGACGCCATACGCAGCGCCGCGCCAGAGGGGGTCAACGTCGTCGTAGGCTCGACCGGCATCCCGGACGCCGGGTTCGAGGAGGCCGGGGACCTGGCGCGGAGCCACGGGGTCGGCGTATTCATCGCGCCCAACTTCGCCTTCGGCGCCGTGCTGATGGCCCACCTCGCCCGCGTGGCGGCCCCCTACTTCGACTACGCCGACCTGACCGAACTGCACCACGAGATGAAGATCGACGCCCCGTCGGGCACCGCTATCGCCATAGCCAAGGCCGCCGCCGAGGGCAAGGGAGGCGACTTCACGGCGCCCCAAGCCGAGAAGGAGATCATCCCGGGCACACGCGGGGGGACCTCCCAGGGCGTCGTGATCCACAGCGCCCGCATGCCCGGCCTGACAGCCCACCACCAGCTCGTGCTGGGCGCACTTGGCCAGACCCTCACCATACGCCACGACTCGATCAATCGCGAGAGCTTCATGCCGGGCGTCGCCATGGCCGTCCGCCACGTCGTCTCCAACCCCGGCCTGACCGTCGGCCTCGACAAGATCATGGGCCTTTAGCGGTACCGTCAGAGCGTCAATACTCGGACCGCCGAAGTGGTATCATTTCTCCATCCGAAATGAGGCTGGAGGCGAAGTGGACGGGCCAAGAATAGCCTTAGTCGGAGCGACGGGCGCCGTAGGGAAGGTCTTCCTCGGCATCCTGGAGGAGGGGCGCTTTCCGGTCGGCGAGGTCAGACTGTGCGCGTCGGAGCGCTCTGTTGGCAAGGAGGTCGCCCTCAACGGCCACCGGCTGACCGTAGAGGCGCCCTCGCCTGAGCTCTTCTCCGAGGTCGACATCGTATTCATCGCGGCGGGAAGCGGCATCAGCCGCGAGCTTGCCCCTATGGCCGCGGGGGCGGGCGCCTTCGTAGTGGACAAGAGCTCGGCCTTCCGCATGGACCCCGACGTGCCGCTGGTCGTGCCAGAGGTAAACGGCAACGACCTGGAAGACCACAACGGCATCGTCTCCGTGCCGAACTGCTCCACAACGCAGCTCGTGATGGTCCTCAAGCCGCTAAACGACGCCGTTCCGATCTCCCGCGTCGTCGTAGACACCTACCAATCGGTCTCCGGGACGGGCGCCGCAGCCATGGAAGAGCTCACGGCACAGAGCGGCCAGGTGCTAGGAGGAGACGAGGCCAGCCCGTCGGTCTATCCCCACCGGATCGCGTTCAACCTCCTGCCGCAGATCGAGTCGTTCCTCCCGAACGGCTACACGCAGGAGGAGATGAAGATGACCAACGAGACGCGCAAAATCATGCACCTGCCCTACCTGCCCATCTCGGCCACCTGCGTCAGGGTGCCGGTCATGGTCGCCCACGCCGAGGCCGCCCACATCGAGTTCGAGCATAGCATCAGCCCCGGCGAGGCGCGGGAGGTGCTTGACGCGGCGCCGGGCATCACCGTCCTGGACGACCCCGCATCGTCCGTATATCCGATGCCTGTCGACGCGGAGGGCAAGGACGACGTCTTCGTGGGACGCATCCGGCAGGACGTGTCTACAACCAACGGCATAGCGCTGTGGCTGGTGAGCGACAACCTGAGGAAAGGCGCCGCGACGAACGCGATTCAGATCGCCGAGGAGGCGTTGCGACGGGACCTTCTGCCCGCCAGAACCTGAAGCCGAATCCATACCCCATGGCCCAATGCCGACTCCATGACAAGGGTGAACCCACCGGCCATTCACCGTCATTCCCGCGAAAGCGGGAATTCAGATCCTTGGACAATGCACAGGACTCCCAGACCATCCGGAAGCTGCACTAGGAGGGGACAAGCAATGACCGAGATAGGAAGGCTTCTAACCGCGATGATCACGCCCTTCGACGCGGAGGGCGAGGTGGACTACGGCCAGGCGCGCAAGCTGGCCAAGGGACTCGTGAGATCGGGCAGCGACGGCCTAGTCATCGGCGGCACAACCGGCGAGGCGCCGTCAATGACCGACGAGGAGAGGCTCCGGCTGTTCGGAGAGGTCAAGGACGCCGTGGGCAACAACGCCGCAGTCGTCGCCGGCACCACCGACAACAACCACCGCAAGTCCGTCGAGCTCTCCCAGGAAGCCGAGAAGGTGGGGGCCGACTGTTTGCTTCTAACAGTGCCCGCCTACAACAAGCCCCAGCAGGAGGGGCTCTACCAGCACTTCAAGGCCATAGCCGAGGCAACGAGCCTGCCCGGGATCCTCTACAACGTGCCTACCCGCACCTCCCTGAACATGGAGGCGGAGACGACGCTGCGCCTGGCCGAGATCGACAACATCGTCGGGGTCAAGGAGGCGTCGAGCGACTACGTCCAGATCACCCAGATCATCGACGCCGCCCCGGACGGCTTCAACGTCTGGTCCGGCAACGACGACGAGACCTTCCCGATCATGTGCGTCGGGGGCTACGGCATCGTCAGCGTCGCCTCAAACGTCATGGGCGACCAGATCAAGGCCATGATGGGCATGGTCCTGGAGGGCGACGTGGAGAGCGCCGCCAGGGAGCACCGGCGCATGCTGCCGATCTTCAAGGCGCTCTTCTGGGTCACCAACCCCGTACCCGTCAAGTACGCAGTCAACCGCGCCGGCTTCGAAGCCGGCAAGCCCAGGCTCCCCATGGTCGAGGCCGACGAAGCCTTCCGCGCCAAGTTCGACCCCGTCATGGACCAATACGAGATGGACCTGCCCATCTAGCCCGCACTCCTCAGTTGGTGGCGCCAGACCAGCGGCTTACCCGTCTCCGCATCCTGGACGACGACAGGGCTGGATTGTCAGGGTCGGCGTGAGCCTTATGCGGACTCTCCAAGAAGACTTGGTCAGTTTGGAGCTGTCAAAGCCGGTTCCCCTAATGGTTCTCGAAGCTGTTGAACGGTGTGCCCAGTTCAATATGTGCGTAGACCTCAAGAATCGTCTGTTCAATCGGGCCTGCAACCTCAACGACGCGTACTTCCATTTTCCTGACACGCTCTTTAGCTGCTATGTAATGCCGTTGGAAGTCCTTGTTATTCTCCAGGTCCTTTCTGGACATGGACGCCGCGTCGCGGAACTCTTCCTTAGCGATGTTGAAAGCGAACGTCGCAGTCTCGGAGCCGCCGCTTGGCCGACTATGCTCCAGCAGTCGGTCCGCGAGTTTGTCTGAACGGCCTACGTACATCGGAGCCTCTCGCTCGTATAGAACGTAAACTCCTTTGCTGGCAGGGAGCTTGCTGCGTAGCGCCCGCCGGTCAGCCTTGGTGTACATGGCTATGGCCTCGCAGTCCTTAAGCTTCTCCATGTCCCTAGGCATCTTGTCTATGACGTCTCGAAACTTGGACTTACGCATCAAGCTGAACTCCTCTCTCAAGCCGCCCCGGCTTCGGCAAGGTCTCCCTTAGGTAGTCGCCGATCGTGAGCGTATCGGACGCCATCTCGTACCAGGCAGTGGCTCCATCTGAAAACTCCCATTTCGTAGGATTTCCCCGAGGGACTCGCCGATACTCAGGACTTCGCCAGACAGTGTTTGATCGCCTCTCTGTAAACCTCTGGACACGGTGGCGCTCCCCGTCCTAGCCCACGATTCCACGCCACACGTGTCGTCAAACCCAATTCGCGCTTGACTTCCACGATCTAGCAGGTCTTGACTGCCCGTCCGGTGCGACGCCGTACACATTCGGCGATCTGCTGATAAGTCCGCATCCCCTACTGCTCTACCTTCCTGAAGTTGAACTCTTGGTCGTAAGGATTGATTAGCACAAGCTTCGACATGAAACGTTGTCGGAACACGTCAGAGTACTCAGCTACTATGTCAAATCCAGAGGTACGAGTGGGTAATATCCCTTCGCTGGTGTCCCATTCAAGGTCTCCATCTTGACCCACTCCGAGAGCGGCACGATAGTTCGTGTTCTTCATCTCTTCGCTCTTCAGATATTCAAACTGTTTATCATATTCTAGTTCCAACCAGATTCTGAGGTTCAGCGCTGGGCCTCTGCCAATATTTTGATACGAAATGCGTATCTGATCTTGAGTAGTTACTTCGGCAGTCAAGTCAATAATCGGAACTACGGCATTCCTTTCGGCATTCAAGGCAATTTCGTATATCCTACGCGTGGACATGGCGTAGGATACTGTGAAAATAACCAAGAAGATTAGAGTGATCGTCTGTATGGTATCGCTGAGAGTGAGCAGGCCAGGAAGTGTGTAATAGATGAGTACGCCTGAGAAACAAAGACCAACAATGAACAGAACGGCCTCAATCTTGTAGCTTCTCCACACGGTCTTGGCTAACCTCTTCATAGGCCATCTATTCTGCACTTTGGTTTAGGAACGAAGGCCCGAAGTTTTGCCGAATCACCGGCGGAGTCGGGGCTGAGACTCACTGTATGCTAGAGGATTACATTAGGCTAGCCGGTCACTTCGACGACTTCGAATTCGGACGAGGAGGGCGCAGGTGCTCCGTGCTCGCGCATACTCGCTAGGTAGCCCCTGATGGCCTCTCTTATGTTTGACAGCGCCTCACTCCGCGTCCGGCCCTGGCTGTGACACCCCGGAAGGGTCGGGCAGCTAGCCACCTCCCAGCCGTCCTCGTCGGTCTCGAACACCACAAGCAGTCTCAGCGCTTCATCGCCGTCGCCAACCGCGTCCAAAGCATGTGCCTCCATTCCGGCCGGAGCGCCTGTAACCGCCGGTCAGGCGGTCTGCTGCTGGAGGATGTCCTCCGCAAGCCCGGCTAGGATGCTCTCTTCGGTACCGAAGCTCTCCGCGTCCGTGGGAAAGCGGCCGGACTGCACGTCGTCAGCGTATTCGGCGACCGCATGCGCCATCGCATCGCCTATCTCCGCGTAGCGGCGCGCGTGCTTCCGGGGTTCCGGCAGCAGCCCCAGCATGTCGTGCAGCACCTGCACCTGCCCATCGCAGTGGACGCCCGCGCCGATTCCGATGGTCGGGATGGAGAGCCGCTCGGTTATCATTCTGGCCACCGGTGCGGCCATCAGCTCCAGCACCAACGAGTACGCGCCGGCCGATTCCAGCGCCAGCGCGTCTTCCATCAGCGCCTCAGCCGTCCTGGACGTCTTGCCCTGCACGCGGTATCCCCCGATCTGGTTCACCGACTGGGGGGTGAATCCGATGTGCCCCATGACGGGAATGCCGGCCCCGACGATGCGCTCGACCGTCCCGGCTAGGCGCTCACCGCCCTCCAGCTTGACCGACTGCGCGCCGCCCTCCTGGAGCATGCGCCCGGAGTTGCGCACCGCGTCCTCGACGCTGGCCTGGTAGCTCATGAAGGGAAGGTCAGCCACCACGTGGGCCTTCTCAGTGCCTCGCACGACCGCCCTGACGTGGTGGACCATGTCGTCCATCGTCACCGGCAGGGTATCGCCGTGGCCCAGCATGACGTTGCCGAGGCTGTCCCCGACCAGCACGACCGGGATTCCGGCGCGTTCGACGATCGCCGCTGAGGTGGCGTCGTACGCCGTAACCATCGCGATCTTCTGGCTCTTGCGCTTCATGGCCTTGATGCTGCGTATCGTGGTCCTCATGTCAGACCTCCCCGGTCAATCACGTCAAAGCTCCGACGCCGCCGGTATGCCGCCCAGTCCCGTAGCCGTCCTGACTCCTCTGACGATGGCCCGCGCGGTGCAAAGGCTCGCCGCCGCGCAGAGCGTGTGCATGTCAACGGCCGCATCTGACCGGCCGGTTGCGAGGGCGAACATGGTGTCGCCGTCGCTCACTGTGTGGGCTGGGCGCACCGACATGGCAATGCCGTCGTGGGAGACCGACGCGAGCTTGGTCACCTGCTCCTTGTCCAGCATTGCGTTGGTGACGACCACGCCAATGGTGGTGTTCTGCCCAGGCAGTCCAGCCGCCGCGAGCGCGCCGCCGACCAGGGCCTCCGCCGCGTCGACCATGCCGTCCAGGGTCCTCGGCCCGGCAACCAGCTCGGCGGTCGCCGGGTCCACTACGCTACCCACAGCGTTCACGGCGACCACCGCACCGACCGTGACGCCTTCGCCTAAGTCGACGCTGTAGACGCCCAGGCCGCCCTTCACCGCCATCTCCGGCCCAAGCAGCTTGCCCACGGTGGCCCCCGTGCCGGCGCCCACACAGCCTTCCGGGACCGGTCCTGCGGAGGCGTTCAGGCAGGCGCGGTACCCGCTCTCCGAGTCCGGACGAACATTCCCGTCGCCCACCGACAGGTCGAAAAGCACAGCAGCCGGTACGATGGGTACGATGTAGTCGCCGGCCTTGTAGCCGTAGCCCCTCTCCTCCAGGTAGCGCACGACCCCAGAGGCCACGTCCAGTCCGAAGGCGCTGCCACCCGTCAGGAGCACGGCCTGGGCCTCGGTCACCGCGTTGCCGGGGCGCAGCGCGTCGGTCTCCCTGGTGCCCGGCGCCGAGCCCCGCACGTCGACCCCGGCCACGGCCCCCGGCTCGCACAGCACGACCGTGCAGCCAGTAATGGCCTGCGCGTCGGTATAGTGCCCGACGCGGATGCCCGGCACGAAGCATGGGGTCTCGGTCAAACGAAAAGCCCTCCCGGCGATCTGCGGGAAGGCTCCGCTGCTGACGGCGGCACGCACAGGCGCGCCGAAGCTATCGACATTAGTCACGCTCACCGTTCCCAGGGGATTGGCTGCACGGAAATCATACCAGCCCAGGGAGTCCATGTTCAATTCTCTGTGAGGGCCAGTGGACGCAGTACGCCACAGCGGTCCTCATCCAGCCCCGGTCGCAATCGCGCTTGACAAATAGCGAACGTTCGTGCTATTCTCCGCTCATGGACAGCCCTCCACATACCCCGCTTCGTGCCAGGACCCTTCCCGTCGTGGGGATCAGCCCCTCGCCGGATCGCGCTGGCAGCCCGGCGAGTAAGAGCCTTGAACGGCCTGGGCCTCTCGAAGAGCCTGCCCTGAGCTTGTCGAAGGGTCCGCGTGACACCGTGTCACATCCTGTCACATCGGTGTCACTTTCGTGTCCCATTCAGTCACGCCCGCGTAATTTCTCTGTAACCCCGAATCCACCGAAGGACACCGATGGACGGCGTGAGGACAGCGGCAGGGTGGGTGAGGGAGCTACAGGGGAGATGGCTGGGCTCATTGGGGTAGATTGGAGGTCGGCGAACGGTCTTCAGTCGCCGCCTTGCGCCCCTATGGCCCTCTGCGGGAGCTGCGATGCGCGGGATGGCGAGAGAATACGCAGCAGGGAACTCTCGCGGGACCGGGGTGGCACGAGTTTTCAGGGAAGTTGGGTCAGTTGCAGGCTGGCAGTTCAGGCGGGGAGTGGAATGGCTCGCAGCCGGGCCATGGCGCGAGTGAACTGGGTTTCCCAAGTCCAATGCTGGGGAAGATGCAGGGTAAGGCGGCGCGCCGAGCGGGTGATCCGTCCCACCAGAGCGAAGACCCGCCGCCTGAGGGTCTTGGTGGTCACGGTCCGTTCGGCCAGACCGATGCGCGCTGTCCAGCGGGCGAGGTTGTGTGCCATCACCTGCACCGCCAGCCAGGCGCCGTTGGCGGCGAAGCGCCCCGAGGGGAGATGGTTGAGTCCGACGCCGTGTTTCAGGTCTCGAATGGCGTTCTCGATCTCGGCGTGGCGGCGATGATCGGCCTCCAGTTCCAGGGTTTCCCCGTCCCGGTCGGTGATGAAGCCGTGATAGCTGTAGGTGGCGAAGAGGGCCAACTGGGAACCGGGCGTGGGCTTCACCCGCCGGACGATGAGCCGCACCGGCGCGGCGTCGGGTTCACTCTGGAAGGGGGTATAGGTGGTCTCGGCCACATCGGCGGCGCCGTCCATCCAGTAGGGAATCGGCGTCCAGTCCTGCTCGGGGATCGCCTCAATCAACTCCCGCAGGCCTTTGTGCTGGCGGATGGTGATGGAGAAGCGGACACCCATCTCACGGCAGACGGCGACGAGAGCGTGGGCGTAGAAGCCGCTGTCGGCGCGCACCGTGAGTTGGCCGCTGGCCCCACCGTAGCGCACCCGCCCCACCGTTTCACGCAGGAAGTGGGCAGCGCCGCGAGCGGTGTTGGCACGGCCCTCGCGCAGCCGGGACATCAGCACGTCGCCGGTTCCGGCGGCGATGGCCAGCAGTGGGTGATAGCCCCGCGCGCCGGTGTAGTTGTGGTGTCGCGCCCCTTCTTTGTCCAGTCCATAGGTCTCGCAGATGGTGGAGTCCAGGTCGATGGTAAGGGGCGAGTCGCCGGGTCCGGCCCCAGCGGCCCATGCGCGTGCCAGCAACTGGCGGCTCACCCGGTCGAGTTGACGGACATGCCCCCACCGGAAGCTGCGCAGGAAGGTGCCCAGGGTGGATGGCGCCTTGACCACGCAGCCGAGAACACCGACCGTCCCACCAGCACGCAGCGCATCGGCGTCGTCGATGAAGTCGCCGCCCGCCAGCGCGGAAGCGACCAGCGTCAGCATTTTGTCCCCCGTGTTCGCCCGCCCCGATGCGCAGCCTAGGTCGAGGTGATGGTCGACGAGTTCCCGCAGGCCCAGGTGCTGTGCAAGGGTGGCCGGCAGGAGCAGGCCGGCATTGGCCACCAGGCGGTGGTCGTCAAAGACGACGCGGATACGGTCGGGATTATTCTGTGGCAGCATCTACTGGGTGCTCCTTGTTTCCGGGCGGTTTTCTGTTTCAAAACCATTCTCCCAGATTCAGAGGAGCACCCTCTGGCTTCTTCAAGGACTGTCCCCAAAGTCGTCTTTCGGTGGATTCGGGGTAACTCAGCCCAAAGCTGAAAGAGACAAAATGTTACAAAGTGTTGCGGACACAGAGAATTCCGCCCTCTCGGTGGGCGTTAACGGCACGGTGCTTCCCCTTCCCGGCGTCCGGTCCGCACGGCTGCGGTAGCTCGTCCTCACCCCCGGTCAACCGCGCGTCTAAAGACCGTCGTCCTTACAGCCCGTAGCGGGGTTGTTGTAGAATATGCGGGATCTCAACGGGGGCGATCGTTTGGCAGAATTCGACGTCGTAGTATTGGGCAGCGGCCCCGGCGGATACGTTGCCGCGATCAGGGCTGGGCAGCTTGGGCTCAGGACAGCCATAGTTGAGAAGGCCGAGGTGGGCGGCGTCTGCCTGAACTGGGGCTGTATTCCCAGCAAGGCGCTGCTCAGGAACGCCGAGGTGGTCGGCCTCGTGCAGCACGCAGAGGACTACGGGATCGCCTTCGACAACGTCCGGTACGACTACGGCAAGGCCATAGACCGCAGCCGCCAGGTCGTGGACCGCCTGACCACCGGCGTGGCGTTCCTGCTCAAGAAGAACAACGTTACCTACGTCGAGGGCCACGGCAGCCTCAAGGACCCCAACACCGTGGAGGTCCGCGACAGCGGACGCACGCTGACGACGGACAACGTGATCATCGCGACAGGCGCCCGGTTCCGCGCCCTGCCGAACCTTCCCGTCGACGGCAACGTGGTGATAACCAGCCGAGAGGCGCTCGCCTTGCGGGAGGTGCCGGACCGCATCGCCATCGTCGGCGGCGGCGCCACCGGCGTCGAGTTCGCCTACATATATTCGAAGTACGGCGCCGAGGTGACCATCGTCGAGCTCCTCCCAAACTTGGTGCCGCTGGAGGACCGGGACGTCAGCGTCCAGCTTGAGAGGAGCTTCAGGCGTGGCGGTATCAAGTCCATGACCGGCTCTAGGGTGGAGAGCGTGGAGGTAACATCCGACTCCGCCCGCGTCACGGTGTCCAACGGAGGCGGCCAAACGGTGATCGAGTGCGACAAGGTGCTGGTCGCCGTGGGAGCGCAGGGCAATATCGAGGACATCGGCCTGGAGGACGCTGGCGTGGCGACCGAGCGCGGCTTCATCCCCGTAGACGACCGGATGGTCACCAATGTGCCGGGCGTCTACGCCATAGGGGACGTGACCGGGAAGATGCTGCTGGCCCACGTGGCATCGGCCCAGGGTGTAACGGCGGTCGAGTCGATCGCCGGGCTGGAGCCCCCCGCCTTGGACTACGATATGATGCCCCGGGCGACATATTGCCGCCCACAGGTAGCCAGCTTCGGGCTGACCGAGGCCCAGGCGAAAGAGCGGGGGTACTCGGTCAAGACCGGCAAATTCCCCATGGTGGCCAGCGGCAAGGCGCTCGCGCTGGGCGAGACCGAGGGTATGGTCAAGGTGGTGGTCGACGAGGAGGTGGGAGACATCCTCGGCGCGCACATGATAGGCGCGGAGGTCACAGAACTGCTGGGCGAGCTCGGTATGGCTAGGCTCCTGGAGAGCACGACAAAGGAGCTGGGCTGGCTCGTGCACCCCCACCCGACCATATCGGAGGCGATCAAGGAGGCCGCTCTTGCGGCCGACGGCGAGGCCATTCACATCTAACAGGCTGCTGAAATACGGAGTGTGCAGAGGGGCGGAGCCCCTTTGCCGGGAGTCTGAGGGTGTCCCTCAGATATAGTTTTCCCTCCTTCCTGTACAGGAAGGAGTCTGAAGAAGGTCAGAAAGAGGTTATTCCGAAGCCTGCTAAGGCAGGTCTGTACAGAACGAGGTACCGGACGAGCTTATCCACAGTGGCAAACGAGCAAGAAAAGAGACATGCTGCACACCTGTACGAGCAGATGCTCCTCATTCGGAGATTCGAGGAGCAGTGCGAGCGCCTGTACATGGACGGCAAGATCCGCGGCTTCCTCCACCTATACATAGGTGAGGAGGCCATAGCGGTGGGGGCGCTCTCCAACCTGCGCGACGACGACTACGTCATCACTCACTACCGCGACCACGGCCACGCGCTGGCCAGGGGTTTGGCCCCGAAGGCCGTGATGGCTGAGTTGCTCGGCAAGGTCACCGGCACCAGCGGAGGCAAGGGCGGCTCCATGCACCTGTTCGACGTGGAGAAAGGGTTCATGGGGGGACACGCCATCGTGGGCGGTCATCTGCCCATTGCAGTGGGGCTCGCGCTGGCCATCAAGTACCGCGGCGGCGATCAGGTCGTGGTCTGCTTCTTCGGCGACGGCGCGGCCAACCAGGGAGAGTTCCACGAGTCGCTTAACCTCGCCTCCCTCTGGGGCCTGCCGGTGCTGTTCTTCCTGGAGAATAACCTCTACGGCATGGGCACCCACGTTGACAGGACCCACGCCGGCGGCAGGGACATCTTCCAGTCGGCGGACATGTACAAGATACCCGCGGCCCAAGTCGACGGCATGGACGTGTTGGCCGTGAGGGAAGCCACCCTGGAGGCGGTACAGCGGGTGCGCAGCGGCGACGGCCCGGTCTTCCTGGAGGCGATGACATACCGGTTCAGGGGGCACTCGGTCGCCGACCCGACGGCCTACCGCGACTCGTCCGAGGTCGATGCATGGCGCGACAGAGACCCGATCGCCCTGTTCGGAAAGCTGGCCCTGGAGCAGGGTCTGCTCAATGACCAAGACATCGACTTGGTGGGCTTGGCTGTCGACGAGACCGTAGCCGAGGCGGTGCGCTTCGCCGAGGAGAGTGACGAGCCACCCCCGGAGGCGTTGTTCAACCATGTCTACGCTTGAGCCCGGGTACACATCATGGCAGATCTGACCGTTAGAGAGTCCATCGCCCGAGGCCTCAGGGAGGCCATAGAAGGCGACGATTCCGTCTTCCTCATGGGAGAGGACATCGGGGCCTACCGCGGCGCCTACGCGGTTACCCGCGGGTTCCTGGACGACTACGGCCACGAGCGCATCAAGGACACCCCTATATCCGAGTCGGCGATCGTGGGGGCGGCCATCGGGGCCGCCCTTGTCGGCCTCAGGCCCGTCGTGGAGATCATGACGATCAACTTCCTGCTCCTGGGCATCGACCAGGTAGTCAACCACGCTGCCAAGCTCCGGTACATGTCGAACGGCCAGATGAGGGTGCCCCTGGTAATCAGGACAGTTACCGGAGGCGGCGCCCAGCTTGGCGCCACTCACTCCCAGAGCCTGGAGGGTTGGTTCGCCTCGGTGCCCGGCCTCAAGGTCGCGACGCCCTCGGACCCCTACGACGCCCTCGGGCTGCTCCGCACAGCCGTTGCGGACGACAACCCGGTCATATTCGCCGAGCATGCCCTCCTCTACGGCGTGCGGGGCGAGGTGCCGGACGCCCACTACACCATCCCCTTCGGCCAGGCCAAGATAAGGCGGCCGGGCGGCGACGTTAGCCTGGTCGGCACCTCGAGGATGGTGCACGTCGCCATGGGAGCGTCCGACATCCTCGCAGAGCGGGGTGTCGAGGCGGAGGTCATCGACCTGCGCACCCTGCGGCCGCTTGACACCAACTCCGTCGTCGAGTCGGCTAAGAAGACGAGCCGCGTCGTGGTGATCGATGAAGCTTGGAGGACCGGGGGATTCGGTGCGGAGATCGCCAGCAGGGTCCAGGAAGAGGCGTTCGACTATCTGGACGGCCCTGTGGGGCGCGTCGGCGGAGTCGAGGTGCCGGCGCCATACGCCGGCAAGCTGGAGGCCTCGGTAATCCCGAGTCCTGAAAAGGTTGCCTCCGCTGTCAGCGACCTGTTCGGCATATAGAAGGTGCTTGGAGAGGTCAATCCAAAGGACTGGCGAGAGTTGCTCGAACACAGCCAATCCGCCAATAACAGAGGAGGTGCGCCCTGGCTACTGAACTGAACATGCCGCAGATGGGTTACGACATGCACGAAGGTACTGTTGTGCGGTGGCTCAAGGCCGAGGGTGACGAGGTACAGGTCGGCGAGCCGATCGCCGAGATCGAGACGGACAAGGCTGTCGTTGAGTTCGAGTCGACAGCGGCGGGAGTCCTGAGCAAGGTGCTGGTGCAGGAGGGTTCCTCCGTGCCCGTGGGTGACCCCATAGGCATCATCGGCGCGGCTGGAGAGGAGGTAGCGGCTAAGGATGATGCCGACGAGCCCGCTGCCGAGGCAGCGAGCGTACCCGTGGCGGAAACTGCTCCGCCTCCAGCCGAGCCCATTGAGCCCGCACCCGCACCGGAGCCGCCTCAGGCCGAGGCGCAAGTCCTAGACGCCGGAGAGGTCCGTGCGTCTCCCGTGGCGCGCCGCATCGCCCAGGAACGGGGGATAGACCTGTCGCAGGTACCCGGCACAGGCCCCGGAGGCAGGATCACGAGAGAAGACGTGCTGTCCTTCGAACCACCTGCAGCCTCAGAGGAGGCCCCTGCGGCCGAGGTCCCAGAAGAAGGACCGGTCGCTGAGGTTCCGGAGGAGACTCTGACGGCAGGGGGCGCAGAAGAAGAACCAACTGCCGAAGTAACGGAGGAAGAACCCGCTGCCGAGGTCATGGAGGAGCTCCCCGTCGCCGAAGTGACAGAGGAGGCTCCCGCCGCCGAGGCACCCGAAGCGCCGGGGGATGAAGCCGAGACTATCGTCTTGACCCGTATGCGGCAGCAGATCGCCCGCGTCACCGTGAAGAGCAAGACAGAGATCCCGCACTTCTACGTCTCCGCGGACATAGACATGACCGAGGCGATGTCCCTTCGCTCTCAGATCAACGAGCGCATGCAGAGCGAGGGGGTAAGGATCAGCGTCAACGACCTAGTCATCATGGCGTCCGCGTCGGCGTTGCAGAAGCACCCGAAATTCAACTCCTACTTCCTGGACGACGCGATTCAGATACAGAGGCGGATCAACATCGGGATCGCCATCGCTGAGGAGGAGGGGCTCATCATCCCCGCTGTCATGGACTGCGCCGGCAAGTCGCTGGGCGAGATCGCCAGAGCCAGCAAGGACCTGATAGGCCGCGCGAAGACCGGTACGCTCAGCCCCGAGGAGTACACCGGAGGCACATTCACGGTTAGCAACATGGGGATGTACGACGTTTCCAGCTTCGCGGCGATAATCCACCCTCCCCAAGCCGCGGTGTTGGCGGTGGGGACGGTCGCCAAGCGGCCCGTCGTCCGAGGCGACGAGATAGCCATCGCCCAGGTAATGACGGCCACGCTGTCGGCGGACCATCGCGTTGCCGACGGAGCGGAGGGGGCAGAGCTCCTAATGGAGATAAAGAAGGCCCTGGAGAACCCCTTCAGCTTCCTGGTGTAGCTGCTCAGTCAGAAGTCGATGAAGCAGGGGCGTAGTGGTCCCTGTCTGTCAGGGAGAACGGGCGCCAGGGCCGCCCTAGCGTCTGCGGCGCCCCTCCAAGACGGACTTGAGGCCCTTCAGCATCCGCTTGTCGAAGCGCTTCATGGCCCCGGAGACGATGGGCGTCATCATCATCTTCCAGCCGTCGGCCAGCACCTCGCACTGCATCTCCACCTTTGTCCCAGAACCCTCCGCGGAGAAGGTGTAGCTGTAGGTCGTCAGGTAGCCGCCCTTGTCGAACCCCGTGACGAACTTCCGCGGCGGGTCGAACTCCTTGACCTCGATTTCGACGTAGCCCATCCGCTCGGCGGCCTGGCGTGTCTCCCGGTAACGCGAGCCGGCGGCCATCGGCCCCTCGGTCAGCATCTCGGTAGCCACGACGCCTGGGAGCCACCTGGTCGAGTTGCTGACGTCAGTCACGTAGTCGAACACCGCCTGAGGCGGAAGTCTGATCTTCTCGCTGGTCTTGAATCCGGGCATATTCCATCCTCCTCTGTCGCCTCATGCCCCGCGCTCCCATGCGAGGGATTAGGTCTGCGCACAGTGGACACGCCGTCAAGCGTATCGTACACGAACGGTCGAGATTGGGGCTATTGCACGGCCTGCACGAAACAGGTAAAGTAACGTCGGCTAGCAGGGCCGAGTATCCGTTTGGCCCAAGGCAGCCTAAAGAATCGAAAGGAGAGGTGCACCAAATGGAGGGGCTATTCTTCGTATTGATAGGAGCGGCATTGTTCTCCCAGTCTTGGTACATGCTGGGTGTCTACTCGGAAGGTAAGACCGTAGGGGTACTGGTGGGAGGACTCGGGGTGCTGGCCATAGCAGCGGTACTGCTTGCGCCGGCGGCCACGCTCACCGCTTCCGGCTCGGCCTGGATGCTCCTTACCGGAGACGGTGTCAAGGCAGGTCCGTGGCTGGCGCAGACCATGATCATGAAGACCCTGATCCTGGCCTGGGGACTGTACGCCGTTGGTGTGGGGGCCCACGGGCTATGGGACCTTGAGGAGAAGGCGATAGGCTTCTACAGCGCCTTCCTGGCTGTCCTGAGCGCGGTCTCGTTCATATACTTCGCTGCGGAGCTGGAGCTCCTGTACGGGATCAACGCAATGCTCGGATTGGCGGCCGCGACGCTCTTCCTGACCGTCCTGGCCGCAATGATGTTCTTCACCCTTTCGTTCACTTTCAACGTGATGAGGGCGGTGACGGGCTGGTTCATACTCATCGGAGGGGGCGTCGTGACCCTCGTCGGCCTCCTCATCCTGTCCACCGCCATAGCGACAACCTAGGGAAACCTGTAAACTGGAAGTACGGGGCCCCGTCTTTCCGGGGCCCCGAAGTTCCATTTGGCGAGGTGTGCCTGGCGACATGAGTGAACCAAACCTGACTGTACAAGATATCCTTGACCAGAGCGACCAAGAGGCGGGGCGTTTCGCGTGGGACGGCACCTTTTCAAACTACTTGCGAATGGTTGTGGAAAACCCGTCCATTTCGAGGCTGTCGCACGCGACAGTTTACGAAGCTATCATGCGGTACGGATCGGAGACCCGTGAAAACGGCGAGGTCGAATACGGGCTCTTCAAGGACAAGATATACGGGCTTGAGAGGGCGCTGCACAACATCGTGCAGTACTTCTCGGCCGCGGCCCGCCGCCTGGAGTCCCGCCGGCGGATACTTCTGCTGCTCGGCCCGCCAGCCAGCGGAAAGTCGACGATAGTCGCCCTCATCAAGAGTGCGCTCGAGGAGTACACGCGGACCGACGAGGGGGCAATCTACGCAATCGCTGGTTGCCCGATGCAGGAGGAACCTCTCCACCTGATACCGGAAAGTCTCAGGTCCGTCATGCTGGAGCAGTACGGCGTCTACATAGAAGGCGCCCTCTGCCCACGTTGTCGGCACCTTCTCAGGACCGAGCATGGGGGCAGGGTCTCGGACATGCCGGTGAAGCGCGTGATCTTCTCCGAGCATGAGGCGGTGGGAATGGGCTACTACGTGGCCACCAACCCCAACCCCGATGTGTCCCTGCTGGTGGGCAGCGTAAACACGGAGCGGCTAGAGGGCGACCGGACCGAGGTCGCTGGAAGGGCCTTCCGCCTGGACGGAGAGCTCAACGTCGCCAACCGCGGCATGGTGGAGTTCGTCGAGATATTCAAAGCGGACCCTCACCTCCTCACCACACTGCTGGGGCTGGCGCAAGAGCTAGTCATAAAGATGGACAAGTTCGGCTCGGTCTACGCCGACGAAGTGATCGTCGGCCACTCTAACGAAGGTGACTTCGACAGGTTCGTCGCGGACACGGGCTCGGAGGCGCTCAAGGACAGGATAATCGCCGCGCAGATACCCTACAACCTCCGGGTCAGCGACGAGGTCCGTATATACGAGGAGATGATCCAGGGCTCCACTCTGCAGAAAGTCCACGCCGCGCCCCTGACCCTGCGCATCGACGGCATGTTCTCGGTCCTCTCCCGGCACGACCCGCCGTCCAGGCAGGGCATGAGCACGGTAGACAAGCTCCGCTTGTACGACGGAGAGATGGTAACCCCCTTCTCCCGAGCGGATGTCATCGATATGCAGCAGCAAAACCCGAACGAAGGCATGTCAGGTATCTCGCCCAGGTACGTGATGAACCGGCTGGGAGAGGTGGCCAGCAAGCCCGGCATCTCGTGCATCACCCCGCTCGGGGCGCTCGACAGCATGTGGCGCGGGCTCGACCAGAACATCAGCCTTGGTGAGATTAACGTGCCGAAGTACGTCGCCATAGTTTCGGATACTGTGCGGGAGTACGGCAACCTCGCAATCCAGGAGGTCCAGCGGGCATACGACCCATCCTTCGATGACACGGCCAGCAGGCTCTTGGACGACTACCTCGAACACATCGCTGCCTACCTTGAGGCCGGCTCCTCGGTAATAGACAGGGATGTAGAACGGGACATGAGGGAACTGGAGCGGTCGATCGACATAGCCGAGCGAAGTAAGGACGAGTTCCGTAGGGAGATACACGAGCTTGTGGCCAAACGCTATGAGGAAGGCTCCGAGTTCATCTATTCCACGGACCCCCGCTTGCGCGTGGCGATCGAGTCCAGGCTATTCTTGCCTAACAGCAAGCTGGAGAGCGAGCTGACGGAGCCCCGCTTCTCCCGTCAGAAGGTCTCGTGGGCACAGAGGCTCGACGCGATCCTGGAGCGCCTGCAAGAGCGCTACGGGTACTGCTCGGTCTGCTCGCGCGACCTGCTCGACTACGTAGCACACCTGCTCAATGGCAATGCCGTCGTCAGGACCCCCAAGAACGAGGATGTGGAGTGGCTCTGGCCCTTGGACGGGACCCGGCCGGAGCCTCCAGCAAGCTAGCTACCCACAGGGGTTCTCGACACCGGCCTTCATTCCGTAGATCCGTACAGGGTCTCCCACTGACAGTCCGTATTCGCGCGCCTCTCCGGCATTTATCTCGAAGTTGTAGGCAGCCGGCGCTGCGGACGAGGAGGTGGGAAGGTCCTCCAGAGCCGTTCCTGGTGCCGGCGCCGGCACCTCCTCGGTTATATCCACGATAGTGCAGTCCGGCCCGATCCAGACGAAGTCCAGCGGGAACCGCATCTCTTTCATCCAGAAGCTCGACACCGTTGGGCCCTCGAACACGAAGAGCATGCCCGTCATTGGCTTTAGGCTGGCGCGGCCTGACAGGCCCTTTACCCTGTCGTTAGGGTCGACTGCCAGCTCCGCCTTGAAGCTCACCCCACCGATTACCACCTCGGCCCTGTCCAGATCGCCAGCCTCAACCGTGGGCTCCGCCGCTGTTGGGGCTGTCGTGCCGACGGGCGCCGGCCTGGGAAGCGCAACCGGGGCCACGGGAGTTTCTACGCGCTCGGGGCCGCTTGAGGAACTGCACCCGAGGACGGCAAGGCCGAGCGCAAGCAGCACGAGCACGAGCCGTCCGGAGCCAGGCTCAGGCAAGCTCGACAACCGTGACTCCATCACCGCCGCTCTTCTCGTCCCCCGGCCCGAAGGACCTGACCGTGGCATGCCGTTCGAGGAGCTCGCGGACGGCCATTCGCAGCGCCCCTGTCCCCTTGCCGTGAACGATGCGGACGGAGCTCAGCCCGTCCCTCAGCGCCTGGTCCAAGAATCCCTCCACCTTGTCCAGCGCCTCCTGCGCCCTCATTCCCCGAACGTGAAGCTCCGACGCCGGCAGAAGAGGGCCCAGTTCATAGCTCACCCCACCAACGGACTCCTCGCTATGTGCCGGCTCCCTAGACGGGACGATACGGTGGGTGTCCAGCCGAAGGCGTAGGTCTCCCGCCGCAACTTCCACCTGACCGCTATGGTCCGGCGCCGACGTGACGACACCCTCGACGTTGAGGCCCCTCACGACTACCCGGTCGCCTATGGCCAGGGGTCCCTCAGCTTCTTGTGTAGGCGGTGTTGGGACGGCGTCCTCGACCTTGCGTATCTCCTCCCTGACCTCCTTCAGCTCCACAACGGCCTCGGAAGTACTGCCTGCGGGGGCGTTCCAGGACAAGGAAGACTCGACGCGTCGAAGCTTGCGCCTCACCTCGTCGAACCGAGCGGACATCTCCCTGCTGAGACTGTGTACGATGTCCTCTCGCCGCAGCAGCAGCTCGCGAAGCTCGTCGTCCAGCCTGGTCTTCGCCCTCTGCGCGTCGTCGCGGGCGCGAGACGCCTCGTCCAGCCGGCGCTTGAGCTGCCCGCGCTCGCGGTGGAGCTCCCCCAGCCAGTCCTCGAAGCTCAGGTACTGGGGTTCCATCAGCCCGCGGGCCTCCGAGAGGATTTCCGGCGGAAGCCCAAGCCGGGCTGCCACAGACATAGCGTAGCTGCGTCCGGGGACCCCCGCCGTGAGGTTGTATGTGGGCGCAAGGGTCGCAGGGTCCAGGTCGACGCTGGCGTTCATCATGCCCGGGTTCCCGGCTGCGTATACGGCAACCGTCCGGTGGTGGGTCGTGGCCACCGTCGTTACGCCCATGACGGCCAGGCGGCCCAGTATCGCCTTTGCCAACGCGGATCCCTCTTCGGGGTCCGTGCTGGCCCCGATCTCGTCCAGGAGCACCAGGGACCGTCCGGTGACTTCGCCCAAGATGCCGACCACGTTCTGGATGCGGGCTCCGAAGGTCGAGACCGACTCTTGGACGCTCTGCTCGTCTCCCACGTCGGCAAACACCCCGTCGAAGACAGGAAGGCTGCTTTCCTCTCCAACGGGCGCCATGATGCCGGACTGCTGCATGAGCGCCGCAAGGCCCAGGGTCTTCATAGCGACGGTCTTGCCCCCCATGTTCGGCCCGGTGATCACTAGTACCGGGCTCTCTGGGCCTACGCGCACGTCGATAGGCACCGCCTCGCTGGCGAGGAGAGGGTGCCTGGCCCGCAGCAGCCGCACTGCTGGCTGCCCGCTCTCCGGGTCATCCGGAGGCAGCACCCCGGCGCCCCCAATGGAGACGCTGTACCTCGCGCGCGCCAAGATGAAGTCGATGCGCGCCGTCAGGTCTGCGCCCCGGACGATTTCGGGCTCGGCATCTCCAACCAACACCGACAGCTCGCGCAGGATGCGCGCGACCTCTTCCTCCTCCTCCAGTTGCATCTCCCGCCACGCGTTGCACAGGTCCACCGTGGTCAATGGCTCGACGAACAGCGTGACGCCAGAGTTGGAGAAGTCATGCACGACGCCGGGCATGCGGCCCTTCATCTCGGCCTTGACCTGGAGTGTCAGTCTGCCGCCCCTGACCGATACGACATCGTCCTGAAGCACCTCCCTCCCGAGAGCGGAATGAATGACGGCGCTGAGCGCCTCCGACACGTGCGAGTAGGCCCGGCGTGAGCGGCGCCTGATCTCGCCCAGCACCAGGCTGGCGCCATCCACCACCTCTCCCCTTGTCCCTATCGACGCCGTGATGCGACGCACTATGTCAGTGAGGTCTGGGATGCCTCCCGCCATCGCGGCCAGCCCGGGGGCGACGCCGCCTGCCTCCCGAAAGGCGCTCCGCGCCCTTGCGAGAACCTCTAGGAAGGCCGCGACCGACGACAGCTCCGTGCCCGTGAGAACGCCTTCGAGGGCGGCCCTCTGGACGAGCGGCAATGGGTCGCCGGGGTCGGAGAGGTCCACGTCAGGGGCTCTCTCCAGGAATGCTATGCCCTCGGCCGTCTCGGCAAGCAGGCCCCGCGTCTCTCCGGCGCTGTAGCTGGGCCCCATCCTGGAAGCCAGCTCCCGCGCCATAGGGAACGACGCCATGCCGACAACCCGTTCCCTTACTGCGGGGAAGTCGAGCGCCTCCAACGACTTCGCCTTCAGGCTCCGCTCGCTGTGGGTCCTCCGCGCAGCCGGGCTGACCGATACACCCTGTCCTGTTTCGACCATGACAATGGGATTCTATCAGGAGAAGGCGCACCGGCTAGGGCAGTCGGGGGCGCGCCGTGCTATCATGAAAGTCCGCCCCCACCCTTACCGGCCCTATCAGGCTGCAAAAATACGGGTGTGCAGAGGGGCGGAGCCCCTTTGCCGGGAGTCTGAGGGTGTCCCTCAGATATAGTTATTACTCCTTCCTGTACAGGAAGGAGTCTGAAGAAGGTCAGGAAGAGTTTTTCCGCAGCCTGCTATACAGCCACCATGCTAAGCAGCGTAACCGTCAGAGCGCCCGCCACCACTGCTAACCTCGGCCCCGGCTTCGACTGCCTCGGAATGGCCTTGGATATCTGGAACGTGGTAAACGTTAGGCCCGGCCCAGCCTCGTTCGAGGTCCGTGGAGAGGGGAAGGGCGAGTTGACGACGGGTCCTGGCAACCTGGTTTACAAATCGTTTCGCATGGCTTTCGCTGAGGCGGGCCGACCCGCCCCCGAGGTTAGCATCGTCTGCGACAACGGCGTACCCGTGGCAAGGGGGCTCGGAAGCAGCTCCGCAGCCGTTGTGACAGGCCTCACCGCTGCAAACGAGCTCATGGGGAGAGCCATCAGCCACGAACGTCTCCTGCAGATGGCTTCGGAACTGGAGGGCCACCCGGACAACGTCGCGGCGGCGCTGCTGGGGGGCTGCAGGGTCGTGGTCCGGGACGACGGCAGACTGGTAACCGGGGCTGTCGCGGTGCCCGATGGTCTCAAAGCGGTGCTCTTCATACCCGACATGCCCATGGCCACTGCTGAGGCGCGCGCTGTGCTGCCGGGCCGGATCAGCGCGGAGGACGCCATATACAACATAGGGCGCGTGGGGCTGCTGGTGGGCGCCTTGTCGTCCGGGGACCTGTCCCTCCTGGGTACCGCGACCCAGGACCGGATGCACCAGCCCTACCGGGGGAAGATATTCCCCGCGATGAAGAATATATTCCGCAGCGCCATGGACGCCGGCGCCCTGGGCGTCTTCCTGTCGGGGGCCGGCTCCGCCGTCCTGGCGCTGACGCGGGGCCGGGAGGTCACCATAGGCTACGAGATGGCGGACGCGGCAGCGAAGTCGGGCATCGAAGGCGCCGTGAGGGTTACCCAGCCGTCGCCCCGGGGCGTCGAGGTGCTGGACAGGGAATGATACTCATGCGCGAGAGGCCGGCATGGCCCTGGTAGTACAAAAATACGGCGGCAGTTCGCTGGCGGATCCGGCGGGGATATTGCGCGTCGCCGGTCGGGTGGCCGAAGCTCGGCGTGGCGGCAACAGCGTCGTTGCCGTCGTATCGGCCATGGGGAATACCACCGACGACCTGATAGCGCTGGCCCAACAGGTCTCGGAAGAGCCTGACCCCAGAGAGCTGGACGTTCTGCTCTCCACGGGAGAGCTACAGAGCTGCGCGCTCGTCGCCATGGCCCTGCGCGCGCTCGGTCACGACGCCGTCAGTCTCAACGGCGCCCAGGCCGGCATCCGCACCGACACTCGCTACGGCAACGCGAGGATCGCCGTCATAGAGCCGGAGCGCGTCACCCGCGAGCTGACCGGAGGGCGCATCGTCGTCGTCGCCGGCTTTCAGGGCAGCACCGAGGAGATGGACGTGACCACCCTGGGCAGGGGCGCATCCGACCTCTCAGCCGTCGCGCTCGCGGCCAGGCTTGACGCGGACCGGTGCGACATCTACACGGACGTGGAAGGCATCTACACCGCCGACCCGAACCTGGTGCCGGAGGCCCGGCGACTCAATGAGATCGGCTTCGAGGAGATGCTCGAAATGGCCAGCCACGGGGCCAAGATGAACCCCCGCTCGATCGAGTTTGCTATGGTGTATAACGTTCCCATAAGGGTCGCATCCAGCTTCGTGGACGGGCCCGGCACTCTGATACATCAGGAAGCCAAGATGCAGACGGAAATAGGAGAGCTCCGGGAAAGGGTCAGGGGGATTGCCACCGAGACGGACGTGGCGATGATAGGCGTCCAGGGGCTGAATGACCGCCCGGGCATCGCTGCCCGCATCTTCGGGCCGCTGGCCGGCTCGGACCTGAGCGTCGACGTGATAGTCCAGAACGCGGGTGTTGACGGATTCTTGAATATCGGGTTCACCGTCGCCCGGAAAGACCTCGCCCGTGCGAGGGAGGTGGCGGAAGACGCGGCGCGTGAGCTTGGCGCGCGCGGAGTGGTCAGCAACGACAGGCTGGCCAAGGTCAGCATCGTCGGTACGGGCATGCAGGACGAGCCGGGGTACGCTAGCAGGATGTTCAGGGCACTGGCCGACGCCGGCGTCAACATCGAGATGGTGTCCACCTCCGAAATCCGGATAACGTGCGTCGTTGCCGAGGAGCAGCTAGGAGAAGCCGCGCGCGTACTGCACACGGCCTTCGAGCTCGACCGGCAGGAATGACTGCCCCCATTTTACTCCACGCCGCGCTACGTGCACGCGACGACCTCGCCCCGCCCATGAAGACCCGCCAAGCCCCGGACCACCCCACCGGAGCCGCAACGGCGTCGCCCGCCCGGCAAGTCACCCGCAGTGCCTAGCCGAACAGACGGCGCACAGCCGCCCCTGCTGTCTGTCGTCATCCCGGCGTTCAACGAGGAGCGGCGTATCGGCGCCACGATGGACGCTCTGACCGGTTACCTGGAAGAGCAGCCCTTCGAGTGGGAGGTCCTGGTCGTGGACGACGGGAGCACGGACGCCACCGCCCAGGTTGCCGCCAGTACGGCGGGCTCCGACAGGCGCATGCGCGTAGAGTCCGTGCCTCACTGGGGCAAAGGCTGGGCAGTCAGGACAGGAATGCTTGCGGCTAGGGGACGGTTCAGGCTGATGTTCGACGCCGACATGGCGATGCCCGCCACACAGATCGGCGGCTTCCTGGCCCGGATGGAAGAAGGCTGGGACATCGTCATCGGATCGCGGGAGGCGAGCGGTGCGAAGAGGAGCGGCGAGTCCGCCGCAAGGCATTTCCGGGGCAGGGTCTTCAACCGCGTCGTCAGCCTGTTGGCCGTCTCCGGGTACCGGGACACCCAGTGCGGCTTCAAGTGCTTCGAGGCCGAGGCCGCCAACAGGATATTCAAGCTGCAACGTACGCGCGGATTCGCCTTCGACGTCGAGCTGCTGTATATGGCGCGCAGACTCGATATGAAGGTGCTTGAAATGCCCATAGACTGGCACCATGATGGGTCCAGCACGATAAGGCCCCTCACGGACTCCCTGGAGATGCTGCGCGACGCGGCGCTTGTCAGGCTCAGGGACGCGCGCGGCCTCTACGCCCGTGGCGCTCAAGAATGAAAGCGGCCGGGGGACGGAGATGACGAAGGCAGCCACGGCAGACTCGGACCCCCTGGTGGTTATCGTCATACCCACCTACAACGAGGCCGCCAACTTGGACGAGCTGACCCGCCGCATCTTCACCCTGGAAATCCCCAACCTCAGGATCATCTTCATCGACGACGGCTCTCCCGACGGCACAGGAGAGGCAGCCGAAAAGCTCTCCGGGCAGTACGGGGGGCGGGTGGAGGTGGTCCAGAGGGGCGGCAAGCTCGGCCTGGGCACCGCCTACGTCAGGGGATTCTCCCAGGCGCTGAGCGAGGGCGCCGACTACGTCCTGCAGATGGACGCCGACCTCTCGCATCCCCCGGAGGCCATACCCGCGCTCCTCGGCAAGCTGAGCGAGGCCGAGGTCGTCGTGGGCTCCAGGTACGTGGAGGACGGCGGCGTCGATGAGTCTTGGAGCCTGTCCAGGCGTGCTTTGAGCTACTTCGGCAACCTGGGGATAAGGTTTATAACGGGCCTTCGCGTACGAGACGCCACGTCGGGATTCAAGGCCTTCCAGGCCGGCGCCCTCCGGGCGTTGGACATGGCCGCGTTCAGGTGCACGGGGTTCGCTTTCCAGGCGGAAATGGCCCACGCCTGCCAGCGGAGCACCTACACAGTCGCGGAGCACCCGATCATCTTCATGGACCGCACCAGGGGCAAGTCAAAGATGTCCTTGGCGATAGTGGTCGAGGCAGTTTTGAAGCTGCTGCCCCTGCGCTGGAGCCAGCGGCGCTAGATTCCGTCGCAATAAACCCCGCATACGGCTTGCGCATCCAGTATCCGTAGCCTTAAAATCTGCAGCCGATCGAAGAGTTTTACAATGACTATGCTACGTACTGACGAGCGTCCCAAGTACAAGAAGGAAAGAGCAAAGCGAGCCATCGCCCTCGCGATGGAGAGCCGTTGGGCTGAAGCCGTTACCGCCAATATGGCGCTCGTCGCCGACTTCCCGGACGACCTCGAGTCCTACAACAGGCTGGGGAAGGCGTTGATGGAGTTGGGGCGCATCGGCGAGGCCAAACGGGCCTTCCGCCGGGCGCTGGAGATATCCCCGCACAGCTCCATAGCCATCAAGAACCTCGGCAGGCTGGAGCAGCTTGGCGAGGAGGACATCAGGATCTCCATCAGGCCGAGCACCTCGCCCCATGCCTTTATCGAAGAGAGCGGCAAGGCCGGCGCCACGTCGCTCGTGAGCTTGGCCCCATCCAGGCTCCTGCTCAAGATGGCGCCCGGACATCCGGTCAACCTGAGGGTCCAGGGCGGTGCCTTGCAGGTCGAGGACTCCCTCGGCGAGTACCTCGGGCGCGTGGAGCCAAGGCTGGCTTCGAGGCTGTCGCGCCTGATGATGGGCGGGAGCCGCTATGAGGCGGCGGTAACCAGCGTCGGCGAGAACGAGATGACCATCATCATACGCGAGGTCTTCAGGCACCCGTCCCAGGGGAGCGCCCCATCGTTCCCTTCCAAGGCCGGCGCCCCGCGGCGGCCGCCATTGCCCGTGGGCGCGAGGACCGACGAGCCGGTCGACGAGGTCGAACTGGAGGAATCCGTGTCCCTGAAGGACTGGTCCGACGACGACACCGAGCCGGGCGACGACAGCGTCTTCTCGCCGGTGTTACACCGCATAGTCGCCTCGGACGGCTCCGAGTCGGACGAGGAGCTCTGAGAAAGGCGACCTGAGCGGGGCCGGCCGGGGAGACCTACGAATGCCCGCTCCCTTCGGCAAGAGGCCGCTCACGGTAGTAGATCCCCCACCGCTGCATCGCCTCCTTGACGTCCGGGTCGTTCAGTGACGCCAGCTGCTTGAAGAACCCCGCCAGCGCGTGGACGTGCCGCAGCTCCTCCGTGCATACCCACGACGCCTCGGCGGGCACGACGTATATGAGCCCGTTCTGGTGCTCGCAACGCACCTCTACACGCTTGCTGCCCGACCCTTCCTTCACCGTCAACCCATAGTCGCTCATTGGGATATGGCCCTCTAGTTCTCTGGACGTCTAGCGGCGCAATTATAGCAGCAGCCCCGGGACGCCCAAATTTCCATGGCCCGCGTGCCCCTCTGGTGGTATGATTCCCGCAACGAGCGACCAAGGAGGAGACAGTGAAGGATAGAAACGTCCTGCGGGACCTGATCAGAGAAGGCAAGCCAACCATCGGCACTCACCTGTTCACCCAGTGGCCGGGCATGGTCGAGATCGTCGGCCACAGCGGCACGATGGACTACATCGAGTTCTCCGGCCAGTACGCGCCCTACGACCTGTTCTCCCTGGAGAACTTCGGGCGCGCCATCGACATGTTCGACCACCTGACGGCTATGATGAAGCTCGACCAAGAGCCCAGGACCTACCTCGCCGAGCGCGCCGTGGGCTCCGGTATCCAGAATCTGCTGTTCGCGGAGATCCGCGACCTCGACGATGCGAAGGAGGCAATCGCGGCGATAAAGCCCACGGACCCCAAGTACGGGGGCCGGGTGGGCGCGGCCAGCACGCGGGACACCGGCTACGTGGGCGTGGGACTCACGCTGGAAGAGTACGCCCGGCGCCGAGCCGAGGGGGTGCTGGCGCTCATGATAGAGAAGAAGACCGCCGTTGAGCAGCTCGAAGAGATTCTCGGCACGGGTCAGATCGACATGGTGCAGTTCGGGGCCTCCGACTACTCGATGTCCGTTGGGCTGACCGGCCAGTACACTCACCCCAAGGTCAAAGAAGCCGAGCGCTACACTATCGAAACGTGCATCAAGATGGGAGTGCGGCCCCGGGTCGAGCTTAGCCGGTGGCAGGACGCCCAGCCCTACATCGACATGGGCGTCCTCGACTTCTGCATCGGCAGCGACGTCGGTTCTTTCTACGACTACTGCAACCGGCAGGGCGAGGGCATGGCCAAGGCGCTTGGCAGGTGACATCCTGGCAAATTGCCGCTGAGCCAGCCTTGAGGAGGGCCTGATGCTGACCGACGAGCAGAAGCGGTTCTACGAAACCTTCGGGTTCCTGGTGTTCAAGCAGGCCTTCTCCCCCACCGAGACGGAGGAGATCAGCCGGCTTTTCGACGACGTGATGACCGAGTTCAGGTACGACGAGCCCTTCCCAGGCGAGAAGCGGCAGATGATGATGAGCCTGGTAGAGCAGAGGCCCGGCCTGTCGTCACTGCTCGAGGACGACCGAGTCTACTCGATCGTAGAGGACCTGCTAGGCCCGGACTTCGTCTGGATCGCGGGCGACGGAAACCTGTATGTCGGCGATACGTCGTGGCACGCGGACCTTGGCGACCGGATGATGGGCTACCCCGTCATCAAGGTCGCCATGTACTTGGACCCCGTCAGGACCGACGCCGGCTGCCTGAGGATCATCCCGAGCTCGCACCGGGGCCCGCTCGCAGCCGATTGCCTGGCGGCCCTGCGCCGGCACCGCGAGACTCCGCCCGTGTACCCATTCGGCGTCACGGGGGAGCACGTGCCCTTCTTTGCCCTCGAGTCGGACCCGGGCGACGTCGTCTTCTTCAGCCAGCACCTGTTCCACTCGTCGTTCGGCGGAGGCGCCCACAGGCGAATGTTCACAATGAATTTCGCCGCGGAGCCGACCACCCCGGAGCATGAGGAGTTTCTCCGGGGGATGTACGACAGCCACCTCAGCTTCCAGCAGAAGAACGACTACTACTCTACCGACCGCGTGTACAAAGAGGGGTTCCTGGAGGGTGGCGGGCCGAGCCGGCAGAGCATGGTGCGGCAGCTCGTAGATTGGGGCTTCCGATAGGTGGGCGCGGGCTGAGATGGGCATCCAGGTAGCGCCCCGCGTTCTCGGCATTCCGGTCGGGGAGCGGGACAACGTCGTATATCTCGTTACGGGCGAGAAGGCTGCGGTCTTCATCGACGCCGGGTACGACGTACAGGCCGACGTCGATTCCCTGGTGAGACACTGGGACGACGCGGGTCGGCCGCCCGTGGCTGCCATCGTGGTGACCCACCGCCACCTCGACCATGCTGGCGGCGTCCGGCGGCTCGCCGGGGCGACCGGCGGCGGCGTGACCGCGACCGCTGAGGAGAAACCCCACATCGAGGAGGCGTTCCCCGGCGCCGTCGTGGGCAGGACGGTCGCGGACCGGGAGGTTATGGACCTCGGCGGCGTGACTCTGGAGTTCGTCCACACGCCTGGACACACCATGGGTAGCGTCTGCGTCTACTACCGGGAGGAGCGCGTGCTGTTCACCGGCGACACCGTCCTGGGATCCGGCACTACGACGATCAACCCAGAACAGGGCGAGGTGGCCGCCTACATCGAGTCGCTTAATATGCTGCTGGGACTCGACGTGCGGCTGATATGCCCCGGCCACGGCGCCGTCATCGAGGAGCCGCAGGCGAAGATACGGGAGGCCATCGCCCGGCGCCTCTCCAGGGAGCGGGACATAGTGGAGCTCCTGTCGAACGGCCACCGCACCTTGGATCAGCTCTTCGCTGCGCTCTACGCCGACATCGACCCTGGACTTCACGAGGTGGCCCGCAGGCAGATCAGGTCCCACTTGGTCAAGCTGGAATCGGAGGGACGGGTGACCATCCGGGCCGAGGAGGTCCGGCTTGTGGCGGAAGTCCCATCGCCCGAATTTGCTTCTAGGGAGGCACGTTAGCATATGAGCTTCGGAAGCGTGGACGTATTCCCCGTGACTGCCGGCGTCAGCGACGCCGGGCGGCTGACCTTGGGCGGCTGCGACGTGGTGGACCTCGCCGCCGAATTCGGTACGCCGCTCTACGTCTTCGACGAACACACCCTGCGGATGATGTGCCGCGACTTCGTCGGCGAGTTCACCGCTCGGTACCCTGACACGAAGACGCTGTACGCGTCTAAGGCATACGTCAATCCCGCGCTGGCGAAGCTGGTGCACGAGGAGGGGCTGGGCTTCGACGTCGTCTCCGGCGGCGAGCTGGCCGTCGTAATGGCTTCGGGCATCCCGGCCGGGGACATCTACTTCCACGGCAACAACAAGACGCCCGACGAGCTGGAGATGGCCCTCGACAGCGGGGTCGGTAGGGTCGTAATCGACAACGCCTACGAGCTCGACCTGCTCGACAGGCTGGCGCGCGTCCGCGGCGTCTCGCAGGACGTCCTGCTGCGCGTCTCGCCGGGGGTGGACCCGCACACCCACGCACACACGACGACGGGGACGCTGGACAGCAAGTTCGGCCTCGCTATGGAAACCGGCGAAGCCGAGCAGGCGGTGCTCGACGCGATTGCCGCGCCCAACCTGAACGTGGTCGGCCTCCATTTCCACCTGGGATCGCCCATATTCGAGCTGGAGCCGTACGCCATCGCCGTCGACGCCGTGTTGACCTTCGCACGCGGGCTCGCGTCGCAGGGGCTGGAGCTGAAGGAGTTCAGCCCAGGCGGGGGCTTCGCCATAGGCTATATGCGCGACCGGCTCCCGCCCTCCGTTGGCGCATACGCCGACGTGATTACGTCCACATTGAAGCAGCGGGCCAGCGACCTAGGCATCGAGGAGCCCACGTTGGTCATCGAGCCAGGTCGCTCCATCGTAGGGCGCGCCGGCGTCGCCCTGTACACCGTGGGCGCCATCAAGGACATACCCTCGGTACGCAAGTACGTCTCGCTGGACGGCGGCATGGGCGACAACATCCGCCCTGCCCTCTACGACTCGCAGTACGAGGCCGTGGCGGCCAACCGGATGCTGGACCCCGCTGAGGAGACCGTGACCCTGGCAGGCAAGTACTGCGAGTCCGGCGACATCCTCGTCAAAGACGTGGATCTCCCCAGG
Source organism: Dehalococcoidia bacterium (assembly GCA_965262055.1). Classification (GTDB taxonomy): domain Bacteria; phylum Chloroflexota; class Dehalococcoidia; order Lucifugimonadales. Next base: position 1,730,028 of record CBDHEI010000002.1, on the reverse strand, counting down.
CTGTCCCACGGGGACGTGGTTGCCATTCCCGCCTCGGGCGCCTACGCGCCCTCGATGGCCAGCAACTATAACCTGAACCCTAGGCCCCCCGTCGTGCTCGTGAAGGATGGCGAGGCGCGGTTGATCCGCCGCCGCGAGACCTACCGGGACCTCATTCTCGCCGACGTGCTGGAGTAACCCGCCCCGCGGGGGCAGGAGTCCACCATGTGGCGCACCTTCGGGCACGATGGCGCCGTCGATAACCTGAAACGCAGCCTGCAAGCGGGCCGCGTTGCCCACTCGTACCTGATATCGGGCCCAAGGCAAGTGGGCAAGATGACGCTCGCGCTCGACCTGTGCAGGGCCGTCAACTGCCTGGACGAGGAGCGCCCATGCGGCACCTGCAACCAGTGCCGGCGCATCGAGCGCAGCCTCCATGCCGACGTTCACGTCGTCGGGGTCGGCGGCGCCCCCGGCGGCAGGGCCAGGGCGTCAATAGGCATCGACCAGGTCCGCGAGGTGCAGCGCGAGGCGGCGCTGAAGCCCTTCGAGGGCGCCAGCCGGTGCTTAGTATTCGACGGAGCGGAGCGGATGACCGTCGAGGCCGCCAACTCGCTGCTCAAGACCCTGGAAGAGCCTCCGCCGCAGGTGCTGATCATTCTGCTGGCTGTTCAGGCCGACGCCCTGCTCACGACGATCGTCTCGCGGTGCCGCGTCCTGGACCTGCTCCCCGTTCCCGCGGCCGCAATCTCTCGTCGGCTGATCGACGACCACGGTGTCGAAGAAAGCGACGCCGACGAGATAGCGCGCCTCTCCGCTGGCCGTCCGGGATGGGCCATAGAGGCAGCCGGCAGCCCGGAGCTCCGCGATGCGGCGTCCGAGCGGCTGCAGGCCATAGAGGAGACCCTGCAGACCAGCATCGAGGGCAGGTTCACCTACGCCGCGCGCATGGCGTCCTCCTTCTCTAGGGACAGGGAGACCGGGAGGGAAGAGCTGGCGTTGTGGCTCGGCTGGTGGCGCGACGTGCTGATGGCCCAGGAGGGCCTCGACGAGCTTGTAACCTACGTGTCCAGGCGAGACTCTATGGCGTCCATTACCGGCGCAATGTCGGAGTCCGACGTGGTAGGAGCGATCAAGGCCGTGCTGGAGACCGGACGCCTCCTGGACCGCAACGTCAACCCCCGGCTCGCCTTCGAGTCGATGATGCTCAGGATGCCGTCGGCCCGGTAGCCACGCCTCCTACCGGTAATTACGGTCCGCCAAAGGCGCCGCCAAACTCAAACCGCGCACAGGGTCTCTCAAGTCCCGCCATCAGGCTGTATCTACCACACGTGTCACTTCCATATTGGACCTGTCGGCGCGCCCGCGAAATCCCAGTCGCCGCCGGGGCAAGGGTCAGTGGATATGCAGTCCCGTTGCTTCGGGGTTATTCATAACATCCGCAGTTCACAAAAGACACGAAATACTCAGGTACTCGTGGCTGGTGGGGTGAAAGCCAGCACGTAGTCGGACGAGGCCATTCGTGCGGGTTACTATCGCCCGTGAGGATGACCCGTTGTCTTCCCCTTCGGCATCGGACAGCCGCCGCGAGACTCGTTGAAAATATAGGTGGGGCTGCTGGCGCCGACCAGCTAAGGGCACGGCTCGCCTGCGCTCAGAACGACAACTTCTCTCTGGCCATACAGTTGCCGAGTGGTCGGAGCTTCTCTTCAATAGCCGGGCCCTAACGCCCTAGCGGAGATGAACCCGACTTCCAGGACCTTGACCATGACCGACCCCAACGAGGCACTGGGATTCCTTGATTGGCCAGTCGCGGCTGCGGACGACATATTTCTGCGACATTTCATCGCTATCGTGAGTAGCATCACAGATACTTCACGAAAGGGATGGAACGATGATTTGCAAGAACCTAATGCTGAAGAAGCTCCTGTCTGGGCCGGTCTTGGTGGCTATACTCTCCGCGGTGATAGTCGTCGGCTGCACGGGCGACGCCGGACACGGAGACGCCCGTGATTCTAACCGCGCCACGGTAAGTCAGGACATCTCCGAGCGAGAAGGTGGCGACTCTGGAGGTGAGCATGGCAGCAACCGCGAAGGCAATGAATCCGGGGAAGAAGGTGGTGAAGGCAGCGGAGAACACGGCTCTGGTGGTGACGGCGGTGGAGAGAACAATGAAGCCACTATGTCGAGCCCGATCATTCCTCTCGGACAGTCGTGGAGCGGTGTCCTCGGAGGACTAGCTGTTTCTATGCAGTACGATGCAGCAACCCTAACTGTCCACGGAACGGTGCGAAACACGCTCCCACAGAAACTTTGTTACGTGCAGGCCGAACCTCACCTGAAGTCGGGAACGAAGACGGTGGGAGAGCTTGGTCCCGAGAAGCTGGGCCACCTGAACCCTCGACAGGAGGCACCGACAAGCCTGACGGTTGCCAGTGAACCGAAACTTGCCGGAGTCTCTTACGATGGATACGTCGTTCACATGGAAGTATTCGGCTGCACCGGCCCCGGCCCCGCTGCTCACACAGGAGGAGAAAGTACTGAAGGCAGTGGTGAACACGGCCCTGGTGGCGAAGAAGGTAGCGGTGCCAATGCCTTAGAGCTCAATGAGACCTTCGACGCAGTTCGCAGCGGCGCCCGACTCATCCTGCAATACGACGCTCCAAGCAACTCCTTCAAGGGCACCGTGGAGAACACGACCAACGGCGTCCTGGACCGGGTCAGGATCGAAGTGCACCTTTCGAACGGAGCGGAGCTCGGTCCGACGACTCCAACGGACATGGCTCCAGGCGAGGTGATAACGATCAACCTACCTGCGACGCAGGCATCGTTCAGTGGGTGGACAGCACATGCCGAGGTCGGTACCGGTGAGGAGGGAAGCGAGTCTGGCGGGGAGCATCGGGATGGTGGCGAGAATGGTGGCGGCAGGGAGTCCGGCGGCGAACACGGCAGTGGTGGTGATGCGGCGGGGAGGCGGCTAGAGCTGCCCGGAGTCGACCGAAGGATGATGCCGAAACTTCAAGTGAGATAATCTGACCATGTGCGTATCCGGTGGATGGATAGACGCGGTGTCTCTATGAGGCATCGCGTCTGAGATGGCTCCTTAGAGGACCGGCGATGGGCGGTACAGTATTGATAATCGAAGACGATACGAGGATCGCGAACTGGGTCAAGCTGTACTTTGAGCGCGCCGGATTCTCTGCCGAGGTTGCCCATGATGGTGAGTCCGGTCTGGCCCTGGCCCGCAGTCTGACTCCAGACCTGATAATCCTCGATCTGATGCTTCCTCGTCTCGACGGCGTGGAGCTGTGCAGAATCCTACGTCGAGAGTCAGACGTTCCGATAATCATGCTGACGGCCAGAGAAGCCCACGCCGAGCGAATCATCGGGCTGGACAGCGGAGCCGACGATTACATCGTCAAGCCCTTCGATCCAGAGGAAGTCATTGCGCGTGCCGGCGCAGTGCTGCGTCGCGTCCAAGGCAGGATTCAACAGGTCCTTACACGCGGCAACATCACACTGAATGAGACCGCCCGGAGCGTGACGGTCAATGGAGAACCCGTAGATTTGAGCCAAGCGCAGATCGGCCTGCTGTCAACGTTCATGCGTCATCCCAACCAGGTGCTCACCCGTGATCAGCTGATCTCCCTGACCTTCAACCACGAATATCATGGGTTCGACCGCGCCATCGACAGCCAGATCGCTCGCCTGCGAAAGCAGATCAGCCGAGACGGCAGCCAGCCTATTCAGACTGTCTACGGCGCTGGCTACATGTTCGTGGTGGGGGACGAATGATGTCGCTGCGCTGGCGAATCATGGGTTCGATCGTCTTTGTCATCGTTCTTACAGTCTTAATCAGCGTCGGTGTAGGCTACTACGCGACGCAGTCCCGTCTGGGCGTGTTCGTGGACGAGATAGGTGATGATGAGGCGAGCCGGTTGGCCCAGAATCTGAGTCGGGAGTACACCGCCGCAGGTGGCTGGGAAACGGTGGACAGACCGCTGTCTGAGGCCGGATACATCTACGACGGGGTCCTGAAGAGGGAGCGGCATGAAGAAGGTGAGGGAGAGTCCTTCGAGCTCTTCCACAAAGACCCGATACGAGTCGTCATCATCGCCATCGACGGACGGGTGGTGAAGGATAACTTATCCGAGCTGTTATCTGGAACCGCCGCACCCGATCTGGACGGGCATCGCGAGACGGTGTTCAATTTGACCACGGACCAGCCCGTAGGCCACGTCTATGTGGATGTAAACCATGAGTTCCTATCGGCCGAGTCGCATGGGTTTCTTAAGACGCTCCTATACATCACCGTAATTGGCGGGATGCTGACAGCTGGCGTTGCTTTACTGCTGGCCGCCTGGTTGTCCAAACGTATAACGGCCCCCGTGACGGCCTTGACGGAGGCAACCCAAGCAATTGCCCAGGGGGATACGACCCGGCTGCCAGTCACATCCTCGGATGAGCTGGGACGGATGAGTGCGGCCTTCAACCGAATGACCTCCACCTTAGAAACTCAGCGCGACCTCCGCAGGCGGCTGATAAACGATATCTCTCATGAGCTGAATACGCCACTGAGCGTCATCCAGCTGGAGGCAAAAGGGCTGCGCGACGGACTTCAGACGCCTGAGAGAGCGTCTGACCACATCATCCAGGAAGTTGACAGACTACGCGGTCTCGTAACTGATCTGGACTGGCTTGCGGGGACCGACCATGGTGAGTTGAGGCTCACGCTCGAAGCAAGTTCGATTCACGAGCTGCTCGCCGCAGAGGTAGATCGCTGGCAGCCACAATCTCAGACTCGACAGATTGAATTGTCGCTGCAGGTATCCGCTGACCTCCCGGACATGGTCCTCGACCCGATGCGCATGAGCCAGGCATTGGGAAACGTCCTGAGCAACGCAATTCATTGCACTGAGCCCGGCGGGCATATCGTGCTCAGAGCGGGGTTGGAAAGCGACGAGGCGTTGGCTATCTCGATCATCGATGACGGGATCGGCATCTACGCCACAGACCTTCCCCACGTCTTCGACCGCTTCTATCGTTCTGACCAGTCTCGTAGTCGTGGGATCCGCGGCACAGGTCTGGGACTGGCCATCACCCGAGCTATTGTGGAAGCACATGGAGGTACGATTGCCGTTGCAAGCAACGGGCTAGGACAGGGTACCACCGTGACTATTCGCTTTCCCTTGACACCGGGCGAGGGCCCTTGACAGGTTCGCCATATGAGGAACTGGACCATCGTAGGTTCAAAGGCTACCCAGCCACATCTCGAAGACGGTACTACCTACCATCCGCGTTGGCCCGCTCACGCCTTTCTACGGGGCCACGGCTTCCAGTCCAACTCCAGGCGGCGCCGTCCGCCTGACATCCGGCGCGCGCGGGTGCCGTCGATGCGGGAACGGCCGGAACGCATGGTGACGGACGACCTGAACTCCACCTCCAGCCAACCATTCCCAGCCAGCCAACCAATCCCAATGAACGGCGCCAAGAGGCGTTGCACCGTCCTCGGAGAAGGCGATAAGGGCGAGTAGCGCCCACGCCTCCCAATGACCGGCACCAAGGGGCGCTGCACCGCCTCTCGAAACCCGCCGGCGGTCACGCAGTTGACCAACTCGGTCAGCTGCTCGATCTCCTCCTCCGCGGACCCGCCGCACGCGTCGCAGCCGCAATCGGGAAAGTACTCGGTATTCCACCGGCCGAGGCGGACGACGAGGCCCGGCAAGTCCGAGAATACCACCGTGATCGGCGCGGACTCCGGGTCTGCGGGACTGAGCCTGACGGACGCACGCGCAAGGCCTACGCGACTCTCAAGCTCCTCGTCCAGTCCGTACCCTTCGACGCGCTCGATGTCGAAGTCCGCCTCCAGCCGGCCCATCAACTGCAGCGTGGCGGAGTGCAGCGGCCGGAAGCGCTCTGCGTCGGTAACCCGGCCATACGCCTCCTCCGGCGGGTCCTGATGCTCACATCCAATAGCTGACCACACTTCTCGGCAGCCCTCCATAAGCTACTGATCATTCTATCAAATCAGAATTCAGAAGTGGGACTGAAGGACGCCCGAGGCGCCCCTTGGGTGTTCGAATTCGGCTCAATCCGGGGCTAGTCTGCCCAGGGAATGAACTGGCGCCACTCCTCCAGGATCGTCCTCTGATGGAACAGGGCGTAGGGGTCGGGGCGCGGCGCACTGGGCTTCTTCAGGAGCCGCATTCGCGCCTCCTTCGGCGTCTGGCCGGCCTTCTTGTGGTTGCAGGGTATGCAGGCGCTCGCCACGTTTTCCCAGACGTGGGGGCCTCCCCTGGATCGGGGCATGACGTGGTCCAAGGTCAACATCTTGGTCTCGGTTCCGCAGTAGAGGCACATGAATCTGTCGCGGTAGAAGACCGCGCGCCGGGACAGGCGGCGTTGCACCATCGGACGCTTGACCATCGTGAAGAGGCGGATGACGGACGGCGCCGGGAACGACCTGGTAACGCTTCGGATGTACCCGCGCCCGTTCTCCATCAGCTCGGCCTTGCCCAGGGCCAGCAGCACGAACGCCCTCTTCACGTTGCAGACGTTGAGGGGCTGGTAGTTCTGGTTGAGCACCAGTACCGGGTCGGATGTAACCATTTTGCGCGCGGCCTTGTGTGGTAGGGGCCGTTCCTTCGTGCAGGTACCTCGAGGAAACTCCTAGCCTGTTTCCTGCTCCAGTATATCAAGGGCGCGCCGGAAGTCCGAGGGGACCAACCCCAGGGTGTTGCCCGGAACGGCGTCCACAACCTTGATGAAGACGGGCACGACCCGCGAGCCTGCGAGCGCGTCCTCCAGCGCCTGCCTGGAGTTCTCGGCCTTGGGCAGTTCCCCGGGTGCGAAGTCGTATGTAAGCCTGGCCAGCCCGACTATGACGGCCCCGAACAGCGCCAGGCCGAGGACGAGCCCCAGAATCAGACCCCCCACCCTGTCTACCAAGCTGCTCAGGCCCATCGTGGCGGCTGTGATAAAGGGCTTGCCGGCCTTGAATACAAGCCTCGCGACCACGATCCCCAGCACGACGATGACCGCGTAGGAAGCGAACGTAACAATGGTCTCTGAGATGCCCGAGCCGATAATGTCGCCTATGGCGCCGCTCAATTGGCTTGCCACCAGCCACCCCAAGTAGGCGCCTACGGCCAGTATGGCGGCGCCCAGGAGGCCCGTCCTCAGCCCCACGACGGCGCTCACCACGATGATGCCTATGAGGACGAAGTCCAGCCAGTTCATGTACCGCCCCTTCCATCCTTGGCCGCTTTCGCGCTATCGGCGCCTGCCCATGAAGGACCGGGGACGCGGGTCAGGCGCGCTCCAGCGGGTAGTGTACCATAGCGCCCCCGCCGCACCGAGACGCCTCTCCCGGGACACGCGCCGGGCCGTCGCCACAACTCTCATAGAGTGCAGAGGGGCGAAGCCCCTCGCCGGGGGTGTGGGGGTGTCCCCCACGATTTCCCCTAGGGTGGGTGGGCGGTATTCAAGACGCCCCTGCCCACCCTGAGGTGGTGGATTTGGGGAGACCACCTTTGCTTGATGTGTGCGAACGCGCGTGCTATTATATACCCCATGAATATCAGCCCGCAGACCCCTTTCCCTCCTCGCCTGGCGGCGCCCGGAGGCCTGTCACATTTTCGCTCAAAGCTTCTCAATCGTTCGAGCTCGCGTATCAAATCCGCCCCAAACAGTCACCAGGAGTCCCACACCTCAGATAGGAAAAGAGGCAGAATGTGACGCTTTGAAACGATTTTCCGGCGAGGAGGCCTGGGAGAGCCGCCAGCCAGCCTCTCGGCCAATGCCGGTGATCGTGCTGTCATGGGCTGGCGGACGTAGAGGGCGTGATACGATAGGACAACCGAGAGGCATAAGCACGTGCAGGAGAAGCGAGGAACGGGGGTGACCGCAATGATGGGCAAGCAGGCGGTGATGGAGGTCCTGCGCGCCAACGGCGTAAAGTACGTCTTCGGAAACCCGGGCACCAGCGAGAGCCCCATCATGGACGCGCTGGAGGGGTACCCGGACATCGAGTACGCCCTCGTCCTGCAGGAGGGCGTCGCGATGGGCATGGCCGACGCCTACGCGCGCTGCACCGGCAGGCCGTCATTCGTCAACCTGCACATCGAGACCGGACTCGCCAACGGCCTCAGCCTCCTCCATAACGCCAACGCCGGGCGCACCCCGCTCGTGCTGACCGCCGGCAACAAGGACGTGCGCGAGCTGGCCCACGGTCGCACCGAGCTGGCGGAGATGGCCAGGGTGCTCACCAAGTGGAGCGTCGAGGTGACCCACCCGGACCAGGTACCCAGCGTACTCGGGCGGGCCTTCAAGGAGGCCGCAACCCCGCCAACGGGCCCGACGTTCGTATCCCTGTCGGCAAACGCGCTCGACGGAGAGACCTTCCTGGACGCGCAGCCCCCGAGCCCAGCGCGCCACCGTACCGCTCCCGACCACACCGCCCTGGAGGAGGCAGTCAGGGTACTCGCCGAGGCGGAGAACCCTGTCATGCTGGTGGGCGACCCAGTGAGCGAGTCCCAGGCGGCGGGCGAGGCCGTACAGGTGGCGGAAGCGCTGGGTGCCAGGGTATACGCCTCCATGTACTCCGGCATGAACTTCCCCACCGATCACCCCGCCTTCAGGGGCGCGCTCAGGGTCGACTTCCCAGAAGCTTCGCGGGCGCTTGCCGAGGCCGACGCGGTGCTCGCGGTCGGCCCGCTCGCCACCGGCTATTACATGCTCTCCAACCCCGCCATGACCTACCTCGGCCCAGGTACGAAACTCGTGCATATCGACTCTGACCCGCAGGAGGTTGGAAGCACCCAGCCGACCGAGGTGGGCATGGTCGCGGACCCCAAGACTGCCCTTGGCGCGCTAGCGGACGCGCTGGACGCCGACATGTCCGGCTCCCACAAGGAGGCCGCCAAAGGACGCCTCGCCGTCCTGGCGGAAGAGAAAGAGGCCCTAAGACTGGCGTGGCGGCGCAGGGTGAAGGAGCGTTGGGACGCGGCGCCGATGTCCGCCGAGCGGATGATGACCGAGGTGGCCGCAAGCCTGCCGCCGGACGTCCTGGTCGCAGACGACGCGGTAACGTCGAGGGACGCGCTGTACGGCGCCATGGACTTCACAGAGCCGGGGAGCGTGCTGGGCGCCAGGGGCGGCGCTCTCGGTTGGGGCGTCGGAGGCACGATGGGCATGAAGCTGGCGAACCCGGACCGGCCCGTCGTGGGGGTGCTCGGCGACGGCAGCGCGATGATGACCGCGCAGGGGTTCTGGACGGCCGCCGTCCGCAACATACCCGTCGTCTACATCATCTGCAACAACCGTGCCTACCGCGTCCTGAAGGTCAACATGAACACCTACAAGTCCCACGTGCTGCGCGAAGAGCACCCGTCCAGCAGCTACATCGGCATGGACTTCCCACTCCCCCTGGACATGGCGGCCATGGCCGAGGCGATGGGCGTCTTCGGCCAGAAGATAGAGGACCCATCCGAGATAGGGCCGGCCGTCAGGCACGCGCTGGACCTAGGCAAGCCTGCGGTCTTGGACATCTCGATAGACGGTACCGTGTAGGGCCAAGGGCCGCCGGAGGTGCCCCAAAGCCATGAGGCACATCCTCCACGCGGACTTCGACGCGTTCTACGCGTCGGTAGAGCAGCTCGACGACCCGGCTCTCAAGGGCAAGCCGGTGGTCGTCGGAGGCAGCCCCGAACGCCGGGGAGTGGTGGCCGCCGCATCGTACGAGGCGCGCCGCTTCGGCGTCCGGTCCGCAATGCCGATGCGAACGGCGCTCAACCGCTGCCCCCACGCCGTGCGTGTGCCGCCCCGTTTCCCCCGCTATCACGAGATGTCCACGCGTGTCATGAGCATGTTCCGCGAGACCACTCCGCTGGTCGAGCCGCTCTCCCTGGACGAGGCCTTCCTGGACATAACCCGGAAGGTGGAGCTCGGACAGGACCCCGTAGAGTGCGCGCAAGAGCTCCGGCGGCGCGTCGAGTCGGAGCTTGGGCTGACGATCTCGGTAGGCGTGGCCTCCAGCAAGTCGGTGGCGAAGATCGCTTCAGGCATGGCGAAGCCGGACGGCCTGACGGTGGTGGAGCCCGGAACGGAGCGCAGCTTCCTTGCCGACCTGCCGGTGGACAGGCTGTGGGGCGTCGGACCCAAGACGGCTGCAAGGCTAACGGGCCAGGGGTTCAAGACGATCGGGCAAGTCGCCGCCATGTCCGAGGCGTGGTGGGCCTCCTCGTTCGGCAAGTCGGGCGCCGCGATGCGCCGGCTGGCGCTGGGGCAGGACGACCGGGCCGTGGTGGTAGAGCGGGAGCAAAAATCCGTCAGCGCCGAGACGACCCTGACCCAGGACACGGGCGACCCCGAGGTGCTGATAGACCTCGTCGACAGGCTGAGCCAGAGGGTAAGCGAGCACCTTTCGGAGTCAGGGGTGCGGGCCAGAACGGTCAAGGTGAAGCTGCGCCTCTCGGACTTCACGACCTTCACCCGGCAGACGACGCTCGGCGAGTACGTCTCCTCCCCAGAAGTCTTGGGGGGCGCGGCCGGTGCCCTGCTCAGGCGGGAGATACGGCCCGGCAGGCTATTCCGGCTCGTGGGCGTCGGCGCCTCAGGCCTGAGCGGCGAAACCGAGGAACCAGTCCAACCCCGCCTGGAAGGCTTCTAGGCCGCGATGGGCCGCGGCCCTAGACGAGGCGCGAGCCCACGAAGCCCGGGTAGCCGCTTGCCATTTCGTCGACGGAGACAGGCCGACGGCCTTCAAGCTGCAGCCGGTGCAGCACCAGCACACCCGAGCCAGAGGCCACGCCCACCCGGCCGTCCGGCATGCCCAGCACCCTGCCCGCCGGCTCGGCGGAGCACCCCTGCTCCGCGGTGGCCTCCAGCACCTTCAGGCGCTTGCCGTTCATATCCGTGAACGACCCCGGCCAGGGCGCATATGCGCGGACCTGCATGGCGAGGCGGTCCGCGCCTGCCGTCCAGTCGATCCGGCCGTCCTCCTTCGACAGGAGCTTGGTCACGCTGGCCCGAGACTCATCCTGAGGCTTGGCCGTCACTTCGCCGCCGACCCACGCAGGCAGAGTCTCGACCAGAAGCTCGGCTCCTATACGAAAGAGGCGGGCGGTCAGCTCGCCTGCGGTCTCGCGCGGCGCTATGGCCGTCTCGCGGGCGGCCAACGTGGGACCGGTATCCATGCCCTCGTCCATATGCATTATGGTCACGCCGGTAACAGTTTCGCCGTTGAGGATGGCTGAAGCCACCGGGGAGGGGCCACGGTACTCGGGCAGCAGCGATGGATGAATGTTCAGACATCGGTACCGCGGCAAATCGAGCGCGCGATTCGGAAGGAAGAGGCCATACGCGGCCACGACGATGAGGTCGGGGCGCAGCGACTCCAACTCCTCCAGGGCCCCGGGGCTTCTCAGAGAGGGCGGCTGCAGAACACTGAGGCCTTGGCTAAGAGCGTGGGCCTTGACGGGAGTGGTGGACAGCTTCTTCCCGCGCCCGGCCCTCCGGTCAGGACGCGTATAGACGCCCACGACGTCGTACGAGGCCTCAACAAGCGCCGCCAAGACAGGGACAGCGAAGTCCGCTGTGCCCATGAACACCACCCTGATGGGCTTATCGCTCACGCGGGGGAATCCTTCCTATATTGCCATGCCTTCGTGCCTAGCCTTCCACCGTGGCGTAAGCAAAGCTTAGGGCCGACCCGCAGTGCGGATCGGCCCTAAGCTTTGCGCCCTCTGTAGCGGGGGCACCCGATATGCGTATTCTGTTTCCGAAGAAGCCGCTATCCGCCTAGCTTGGCTTTGACGATAGCCTTCAACTCTTTGACGCGGTTCAAGTGAGGCGTCTCATTGCCTTCACTTACCTTGTCGTAGATCGTGTCGCCGTCCACGATTACCTGCAAGACTCCAGCATCGCCAGGGGTTACGGTGATCGCGACGTCACCCCCTCCGACACTGTAAAACTCGGTGGCCATCCAGGCCGCCACTGCATGGTACCCTCAAGGTACGCAGTAAATGATCTCGATATTCATCTTGCCTTCCATGGGACTTCTCCACCTCCTTAGTAGGGTTCGCAATGCCAAGAACGCGCCGACTCTATCAAAGCGTACATACGCTGTCAACGCTCACTCCGCTGCAAAGGAGTGTAGCCTTGGAGGCTATTCTGCCAGGGCGGGTGTGGCCGCTGGGGCCTTGAACAGGCTATAGAGTACGTCACCCTCGGCAGTCTCGTGGTCGACGAGGTGGCGGGCGACGCGGTCAAGCGTGTCCTTGTTCTCCAGAACGAGGCTCTTGGCGGTCTCGTAGGCGGTATTGATAAGGTCGTGGACCTCGTCGTCTATGGTCTCTGCGACCTGATCGCTGTAGTCCCTCTGCTCCGAGATCTCCCTGCCGAGGAAGACGAGCTCTTCCCGTTTGCCGAAGGTCCTAGGGCCCAGACGCTCGCTCATGCCGAAGCGCGTGACCATGGTCCTCGCGATCCGGGTGGCCTGCTCCAAGTCGTTGCTGGCGCCCGTCGTTATCTCAGTCTCGCCGAACTGGACCTCTTCAGAAACCCTACCCCCCATGGCGACGGCAAGCTGGTCCTTGAACTGGCTGAGAGATTGCAGGTGCCGGTCCTCCTCGGGCAGGAACTTCGTGTACCCGCCCATCGCGCCACGGGAGACGATGGTCACCTTGGCGACCGGGTCTATGTTGGGCAGGAGATAGCCGACGAGGGCGTGGCCAGCCTCGTGGAAGGCTGTGATTTCCTTCTCATGCTGGCTTATGATGCGGGACCTGCGGGCAGGCCCCGCCATGACGCGGTCTATCGATTCGGCGAACTCGTCGAAGCCTATGCTCTCCTGTTTCCGGCGGGCGGCCAAGATAGCGGACTCGTTGACGAGATTCGCGAGGTCGGCTCCGCTGAATCCCGGTGTCTGCCTCGCGATGTTACCCAGGTCGACGTTCTCTTCCAGCGGCTTGCCCTTGACGTGCACCTTCAGAATCTCGGTGCGCCCGTTGATGTCCGGGTTGTCCAGCACCACGCGACGGTCAAACCTGCCCGGCCTTAGCAGGGCGGGGTCGAGTATGTCAGGGCGGTTGGTGGACGCGAGCACGATAACGTTGACGCTCGAGTCGAACCCGTCCATTTCGACCAGTATCTGGTTCAGCGTCTGCTCACGCTCGTCGTGGCCCCCGCCAAGACCGGCGCCGCGGTGGCGCCCGACCGCGTCGATCTCGTCGACGAACACGATGCACGGCGCGTTCCGCTTGGCCTGTTCGAAGAGGTCGCGAACCCTGGACGCGCCGACGCCCACGAACATCTCGACGAACTCGCTGCCGCTGATGGAGAAGAAGGGAACGCCGGCCTCCCCCGCAACCGCCCGGGCCAGCAGCGTCTTGCCCGTCCCCGGCGGGCCCATTAAGAGTACGCCCCGGGGTATTTTGGCGCCCAGTGTGAGGAAACGCTCCGGATACTTGAGGAACTCCACGACCTCTTCTAGCTCGATCTTCGCTTCATCGACGCCGGCGACGTCGGAGAAGCTGATCGTCGGCTGGTTGCCCACCAGCATCCTGGCGCGGCTACGGCCGAAGCTGAAGGTCTGGTTGTTGTTGCCCTGTGCCTGGCGCATCATAAAGAAAAGGACGGCGCCGAAGAAGATGATGGGAAGGAAGTTGAGCAGAATGCCGAAGAGGCTGCCGAGGCCGCTGGAGCCCCTGACATAGATGGCAATGTTGGAGGCGGCCGGGTCTACGCCGGCACCCTGGAGGATGTCGTAGATGCTGGAGCGCTCCTCCTTCATCGAGGTCATGCTCTCGCCACGGATTGTCGTGACCGTGAGCTGGTCTCCACTGACCTCGATCGTGTCGATTTCCCCGCTCTTGGCCATCGCTACGACATCGCTGAGGGAGATCTGCTGCGGGCCGCCTACGCCGGAGAAGAGGGTGAAGAAGACAGCGATAACCGCCACGACGATGAGGAGGTATATGAAGCTGTTGCGCATCCAGCGCGGATTCATCCAGCCCTCCCAGGGCACGTTGGTTGGGGTACCGCCAGCGGTGATTACTCACTTCATATGATACCACGCGTGGCTCGAACGCGCCGTGTCTACAGCACCTTCGACATTTGCATTTCAGCGGGGGCTCGTGCTTCGACGCTCACGATGGACTGGCAAAGGGCCGGGTTTCGAGCAAGGGATGGAATCGCGAGATGTTCCGGGTATCCCTCTGCGCCGAAAAGTGTTCCATTCCGTTCCATTTTGTTCCATTTCCTATGTGCGGGGTTGGAGTTTTGGGAGGGTTTTGGTGCGCATTTGAGCTACGAATGGACGCAAATGAGGCACTATTGGAACGAAAGTGGAACATGGCCGCGGGCTGCGGCTGCGGCGCAGTTGCGGTATGTGGTGTGCTGTGCATGGGGATATATTAGCACTGGTGTTCGTGGCCGTCAAGGACTCGCATGCCCTCAAAAATACGGTTACCGAAGGAGGGAATGTGCCTCCCACCCTGGCTGAGTCGTGAGATCGATGCCGAGATGAACTACGGACTCTCAGGGTGGTGGCGGGAGTGGCCTCGCGGCTCGCGGAGGGCGACCCCAGAGCGGCCGGTGGTATAATTCGGGCGCCTCATATCACCTGGAGGAGTCCATGTTCTCAATCCCTTTCGAGAAGTATTCCCTATCGAACGGCCTGGATGTGATCCTCCAAGAGGACCATTCCCTGCCCACCGTCGCGGTCAACGTCTGGTACCACGTAGGTTCGAAGGACGAGGAGCCGGGCCGCACGGGATTCGCCCACCTTTTCGAGCACGTGATGTTCGAGGGTTCGAAGCACCACAACCGCAACTACTTCGAGCCGCTGCAGAAGGCGGGCGGGGAGCTGAACGGCTCAACGGCCCTCGACCGTACCAACTACTGGGAAAACGTCCCTTCCAACTACCTAGAGCTCGCGCTGTGGCTCGAATCGGACCGGATGGGCTTCCTGCTCGACGCCCTGGACCAGAAGAGGTTCGACATCCAGCGGGACGTCGTCAAGAACGAGCGACGGCAGAGCTACGAGAACCGCCCTTACGGCTCCAGCTACCTGCTGCTGCAACCGGCGCTCTTCCCCCCACCCCATCCCTATAACTGGCCAACCATCGGCTCGCAAGAGGACCTGGACGCCGCGTCACTGGACGACGTGAAGGGCTTCTTCAGCAGGTTCTACGGGCCGTCCAACGCCAGCCTGGCGATCGCCGGGGACTTCGACCCGAACCAGGCAAAGAGTTGGATCGAGGACTACTTCGGGGACATCCCGCCGGTGCCGCCGGTTACGCGGATCGGGCGGATGGCATCGTCGCTCACCGGCGAGGTGGAGATTGTGCTGAGAGACAAGGTACAGCTCCCCCGGCTCTACCTGGTATGGCCCAGCGTCCCAGTGCTCGACGAGGCGGAGGCGCCGCTGGACATTCTAGGCGCGGTGCTGGGCTCCGGTAAGAGCTCCAGGCTCTACAGGTCGCTGGTGTACGACAAGCAGATCGCCAGCGACGTGAGCGTATCGAACTACTCGGAGGAGATTGCAGGCGAATTCGGCATCCAGATCACCGCCAGCCCGGGTCACACCCTGAAGGAGATCCAGGACGTGGTGGAGACCGAGATACGGCGTATCCGGCAGGAGCCTCCGTCCGAGCGTGAGGTGGCCAGAGCGAAGAACCGCCTAGAGAGCCAGCTGACGCGGCAACTCGAGCGCGTAGGCGGCTTCGGAGGGAGGGCCGACCAGCTCAACCACTACAATGTGATGGCGGGCGATCCCGGTCTCGTCAACACCGACCTACGACGGTATCTGGACGTGGGCTCCGAGGATATTCTGCGCGCCGCGAGGGATGTGCTGGGCGAGAACCGTGTCCACCTGTCTGTGCTGCCCGAAGAGCAGGTGAGCGCCTCCGCAAGCGTGGTGGACCGGACGGTCATGCCCGGCGCGGCCAAGGCGGGGACGTTCTCACCGGCCGTCCCACGGCGGCACAGGCTGGCGAACGGGCTGAACGTGCTGCACGCCGGCAGGAGCGGTGTGCCGCTGGTAGCGATCGGCCTCGTGGTGGACGCCGGCGGGGTGACGGACGCGCCTGAAAGGCCGGGGGTGGCCCATCTCACGGCCTCCATGCTGACGGAAGGGACCTCAGCCCGGTCCAGCCAGCAGATCGCGGAGGAGTTGGAGTTCCTGGGCGCCCATATCGAAAGCACGGCGGGCCGAGAGCACGTCGTGATCTCCACCGAGACACTGACCACGCACTGGGAAACTGCCATGGCGATCGTGTCCGATCTGGTGAAGAACGCCACCTTCCCGGAGAACGAGTTGGAGCGCGTGCGCAAGGAGCGGGTGGCCGACCTGAGCCGCATCTCGGACTACGCGACGGCTATCGCCGGGCGGGCCGCGCGGGCCCTAGTATACGGGCCGGACAGCGCTTACGGGCGCCCGATCACGGGGACCGAAGCCTCCGTGTCCGAGATTACTCACGGCGAGATCGTCGCCCAGTTCAAGCGGCGCTACGGGCCGCAGAACGCCACCCTGCTGGTCGTCGGGGATGTCACCGAAGAGGAGGTGCTGTCCAGGGTCGGCGCGCTTCTTGGGGACTGGCAGCCGGGCAAGGCGGAGCCCCGGTCCATAGCCTCAGGGGACAGCCAGGCGACACCCGCCACCATATACCTGGCCGACAAGCCGGGGGCGCCGCAGTCGGTGATCAGGGCGGGGCACATGACGGTTCCCAGGGGCGACGCCGACTATTACGCGTTGACCATGCTGAACTACGTGTTCGGCGGGCAGCCCACGGCGCGTCTGTTCATGAACTTGCGCCAGGACAAGGGTTACAGCTACGGGTACTACTCGTCGATCGATTGGCTCACTGGGCCGTCGGCGCTGTTTGCGGGGGGCTCGGTCGAGACAGGGGTGACCAAGGAATCGGTGATCGAGACCCTCAGCGAGTTTGCCGGCATACGCGGGGAACGGCCCGTTTCAACCGAGGAGTTCCAGGCCGCCAAGGACGGCATCCTCCAGGGCTTCCCGGGTCTGTTCGAGACCAACGGTCAGATACTGCAGCAACTCAGCAACATCGCCGTCTTTGGGCTGCCGGACGACTACTACTCTCACGTCGTCGCCAACATGGAGGCCGTCACGCTGAGCGAGACGCACAGGGTGGCCAGGGAGAGGGTCGACGACGAGCACCTGGCGGTGCTGGTAGTCGGCGACAGGGAAGCCGTGGAGCCTGGGCTGGCCGAGGTGGGGCTGCCCATCGTCCATGTCGACTACGAGGGCCGCCGCCTGAGCGGAGGCTGAGACACAGCCAACGGGGGACGTATGGGAAGCAGGCGTTTCGAGGGGAAGGTTGCACTGGTCACCGGCGCGGGACGCGGCGTCGGCCGTGCGGTTGCCCTATTGCTAGCGGCGGAGGGCGCATCGGTGGTGGTCAACGACCCAGGATGCGACGGCGTGGGGGGCTACGGGCATCCGGCGGACACGGTGGCAGCCGAGATCGAAGCCGAAGGCGGGGCGACCGTTGCGAGCTACGACGACGTTTCCGATATGGGGGGCGGCGAGCGCGCCGTCCGCACGGCCATTGACCGCTACGAGCGCATCGACGTCCTAGTCAACAGCGCCGGGATGCTCCTCGAGCGCCCGATCCAGGAAACGACGCCGGAAGAGTTCCAGGAGGTGGTCAGGAGGAACGTCAAGGGGACATTCGTCCCCACGAAGTTCGCCGCCATCCAGTTCCGGCAGCAGCGGAGCGGACGCATAGTGAACATAACCTCTGACGCGGGTTTGGGCTGGGCTGGCATGTCCGCATACGCCGCCGCTTCCGAGGCGGTTGTGGGCTTTACGCGAACCGTGGCCCGCGATCTTGGCAAGTACGGGGTGACCTGCAACGCGGTGTCTCCGGCTGCCGGGCAGAGCCGGGATGGCATCGAGAACACGGCGGCGTTGGCTGTGATGCTCTGCACCGAGGCGGCGCCCAACGCGAACGGCTACGTCTTCGGCGCGGACGGAGGGAGAATCTACGTCTACTCGAACCCGGAGATCGAGCGCAGCATCCACAAGTGGGGCAAGTACACGATGGACGATATGGACTCGCTCGCGCCCAGCTTGTTCGGCGGCGGGCCGTAGACTGATGGGCAGCAGGCTGGAGGGCAGAGTGGCCGTCGTCACAGGAGCGGGCCGCGGCATCGGGCGAAGTGTGGCACTGCTCCTGGCGCAAGAGGGCGCCGCCGTAGTCGTCAACGACCTCGGCGGGACCGTGGACGGCTCCGGACAGTCGAGCGGCCCTGCATCGGGAGTCGTAGACGAGATCAGGGCAGCGGGCGGGGAAGCCCTGGCGAGCCTCGACTCCGTCGCCGACTACGAGGGCGCCGGGCGGATAGTCGGAACGGCGCTGGGCGGCTTCGGCAGGGTCGACATACTGTGCCACGCCGCGGGCATACTTCGCGACCGGATGGTGTTCAACATGACCGAGGAGGAGTGGGACGGCGTTTTGAGGGTCCACCTCGCCGGCGCATTCAACATGGTGAGGAACGCCGCGCCTCACATGATGGAGCAGGGGTACGGCCGCGTGGTGCTCTTCTCCTCCATATCGGCGCTCGGAGCGGCGGGCCAGGCCAACTACGCAGCCGCCAAGGAGGGCATGGTCGGGTTTGCCCGCGCCCTTGCCACGGAGCTCGGGCCTCACGGGATAGCCGTGAACGCGGTCTATCCCGGCGCGAGTACCAGGATGATGGCAACGGTCACGAATGCGCCGCGCCCTGCCCCGGGGTCCTCCGGCGCCGTCGGAGCGGACGCGCTGCTCTCCTCCCCCGAACCAGAGGAGGCCCAGACGCCGGGGAGCAACGCAGCGAAAATTGTCTATCTCTGCACGGAGGCCGCCGGCTCCGTTACGGGGCAGGTAGTATCGACCAACGGATGGTCGATTGGCCTGTACTCCCCGCGCCACGTCGTGCGAAGTATCCAAAAGGATGGACGCTGGACGCTGGAGGAGCTCGAACGGCTGATACCCATCTCTTTGACGGCCGGGCTCGAAAACCCGGCCAGCCCACAACTCCCGCGGAGCGGTTAACGCCCGTCGCTGCCGGGCATGGATTCCCGCGTTCGCGGAAATGATGGTTTCGGTTGGCACGTTGGCGGAGTAGCTGCTCAGAGTTTGAGGGACCCCCATTGTGCGGCCCGGGGAAGAGGTACGAGTTACCGCTCGAGGGAATGCGGAGGTGAGGGATATATTGCGCGGCGAGCGTTGACTGCCAACATCGCCGTCCCTATACTTAATGCTTACGGTTACACAAGCTGGAGGGGTTGAGGAATGCGTCTGTCTTGCCTTCAGGAGAACCTGAACCAGGGTCTCTCAGTGGTCGGGAGAGCGGTTGCTTCGCGCACCACTCTGCCCATTACTCAGAACGTACTGATCTCCACAGACCAGGGGCGGTTGAAGCTATCCGCCACCAACCTGGAGATCGCTGTCACGACCTGGATCGGCGCACAGATCGAGGAGGAAGGCAGCATCACCGTCCCGGCGAGACTGCTGACCGATTTCGTAATGTCGCTGCCGCCGGAGCGTATCGACCTGAGCACAACGGACCAGCCGCCCAGGATGGGCGCTCAGTGCGCGCGATTCGACGCGCAGATCAACGGCACGGCCGCCGAAGACTTCCCGCCCATACCCACGGTCGAGTCCGGGGTCGCAGTGAAGATCTCGCCTCAGGTGCTGCACAACTTTGTGGAGCATGTGGCGTTCGCCGCCGCAACCGAGGACTCGAGGCCCGTCCTCACGGGCGTCCAGGTGGAGATCGAGGGCGACGACATTACCTTCGCCGCCGCGGACGGGTTTCGCTTAGCGGTGCACAAGGGTAAGCTGGACGAAGAGGCGTCCGAAGACGCCAGCTTCATCATCCCTGCACGCGCCCTGCAGGAGGTGAGCCGCCTAATAGGCGGCCAGCAGGAGCCGATAGAGTTCACCGTGACGCCCTCCAAGAGCCAGGCCCTGTTCCGCCTGGAAAACGTGGAGATGGTGACCCAGCTCATACAGGGCGCCTTCCCCAACTACTCGCAACTCATCCCCCAGTCCTACGAAACGAGGGTGATGGTCAGCCTTGAGGACTTCCTCCGCGCCACACGGACGGCCTCCATATTCGCCCGAGACGGAAGCGGAATCGTACGCCTTATGGTTTCGGAGGGCGAGAACGGGGCCGAGGGCAAGATGTCAATCGTCTCCAGGGCAGAAGAGGTCGGGGAGAACATGGGCGAGATCGACGCCAAGGTCGAGGGGACCGAGTCGAAGATCGCCTTCAACAGCAAGTACCTGGCCGACGTGCTCGCGGTACTCGGCGAGGGGGAGGTCGCCCTCGAGACGACCACGTCTTCAAGCCCGGGTGTGCTCCGTCCCGTAGGCGACGACAGCTATGTCCATGTCGTAATGCCGATGTTCGTTACCTGGTGACGCTCCGAGAGTAGAGTTAAGGTCTGTTACCGACTTCAGGTGTTCAAATTGGCCAAAGTGGTGTCACTACCTACCCGTTTCCAGTGATATACTCACGTCGTGTAAGAGACTCAGATAAGGGGAGTTGGCAATGAACTTGGTCAAGTGGATGGTCCGGATCGGTCTATTGGCAGCCATCGCGCTGTTCCTGTCCGCCTGCGACAGCGGCAGCGATGCAGACATGGATACAATGATGGCGGAGAAGGACGCTGAGATCTCGCGGATCCAGACGCAGATGGATGAGATGAAGGCGGACATGGAGAAGATGGAAATGGAGAAGACGGAGGAGCCCGAGAAGATGATGGGCGCCCGTCTTGAAGATGTGAGAGCGCGGGGCAAGGTCATTTGCGCCAGCCGCAACGACGTACCTGGTTACGGCTCTCTCGACGAAGCCGGCAACAACGTGGGGTTCGACATCGATCTCTGCCGCGCGCTGGCTGCGGCCGTCCTCGGGGACCCGGACGCCATTGAGATCCGGCTGATCACGGCGGCAGAGCGCGGTCCCACCGTGCAGTCGGGTGAGGTGGACATGCTCGTGCGTACGGTCACCTGGACCACTTTCCGCGACGCCTCCTGGGGCAACTACGCCCAGACCATGTTCTACGACGGCCAGGGCTTCATGGTGCCGGCCAAGCTCGGCATCACGAGCGCCTATGAGCTCGGCGGCGCGGCCGTGTGCGTGACCGCAGGCACTACCACGGAGTTGAACATGGCCGACTTCTTCCGGCAGAACGGCCTGGACTACAACCCCAAGGTCTACGAGGACACCGACATCGTTCTCGAGTCGTACAAGAGCGGTTCCTGCGACGTGTTCACCAACGACCGCTCGCAGCTAGCCGCCCTGCGAAGTGCACTGCCCAATCCCGAGGAGCACATCATCCTGCCGGAGACGATTTCCGAAGAGCCGCTCGGCCCGGTAGTGCCACACGGTGACGATCAGTGGTTCGACATCGTAAAGGCCGTGATGGGCATCCTCATCTACGGCGAGGCTTACGGCGTGAACTCTGGCAACGTCGACGCCATGGCCGTCGGCGACAACGTGAAGGTAAAGCGCCTGCTCGGTACCGAGGGTTCCTTCGGCCAGGACGAGCTTGGCCTCGACCAGAACGTCGGCCTGACGATCATCAAGACCGTTGGCAACTACGGCGAGATATACGAGCGCAACCTCGGAGCTGGCGGCGTCGACCTGCCCCGCGAGGGTGGTAGGAACGCGCTCTGGGGCGACGCTCCTTGCTCAGACTGCCCAAAGGGTGGGCAGATCTACGCCGCGCCTCTGAGATAGATACTGGGGTCGGGCTCGGCGCGACGCGCCGAGCCCGACTTTACAAATGCTGCGAGTTGGCCGTAGGCACATTGCAATTCTAGGTCTGGCCTTCGCTCTGGCTGGGCTTCTGGCCTGCGGAGACGAGGACGGGGAGCCAGTCACGGCCTCCGCCAAGATTGAGACGGCTGATGAAAAGGCTGCGGGTGCGCGCTTAGATGCGGTCCAAGGTCGTGGTCGTCTCGTCTGTGCCGCCGTTACGGACACGCCGGGGTTCGGCTTCCTGGACGAAGCGGGGAATACCTCTGGGTTTGACGTCGACCTCTGCCGCGCCGTGGCAGCCGGTGTTCTGGGAGACCCGGACGCCATCGACATCCGCGTGATTACCGCCGCCGAACGCGGCCCCATTCTCCAGTCGGGTGAAGTGGACATGCTGGTGTTCGTCACCACTTGGACCACCTCCCGGGACGTCTACTGGGGCAACTTCGTCCAGACTATGTTCTACGACGGCCAGGGCTTCATGGTGCCGGCAAGCCTGGGAGTAGATAGCTCGTATGAGCTAGGCGGGGCATCGGTGTGCGTCACCAGCGGCACCACGACCGAGTTGAACATGGCCGACTTCTTCAGGCAGAACAACCTGGAGTATGATGCCAAAATCTTTGAAGAGCCACAGGTGGCCCTGGAATCGTACGTGAGCGGCGCCTGCGACGCGTTCACCAGCGACCGCTCGGCTCTCACCGCCCTGCGAAGCACACTGCCCAGGCCACACGAACACCTCATCCTGCCGGAAACGATCTCCGAAGAGCCGCTTGGCCCTGTGGTGCCTCACGGCGACGAGCAATGGTTCGACATCGTGAAGACGGTCATGGGCATACTCATCTATGCCGAGGCGTACGGTGTCGATTCGGTGAACGTGGACGCCATGGCCGCGAGCGACAATGTGAAGGCAAGGCGTCTACTCGGCACCGAGGGCTCCTTCGGACAAGAGGGACTTGGGCTCGAACAGGACGTGGGCCAAACGGTCATCAAGGCCGTCGGCAACTACGGCGAGATTTACGAGCGCAACCTGGGGCCGGACGGCATCGACCTGCCTCGCGAAGGGAGTCGCAACGCGCTCTGGGCAAATGCCCCCTGCACAGACTGCCCAAAGGGCGGGCAGATCTACGCCGCACCCCTTCGCTAGCAGCACCGTATGGGTGTGCACTTCCCCTGCACGCGTTGGCCCCATTCGACACGGGTCTATGTCTGCAGAGCATTGAATACCCCGCAGCACGTCAACTTGTCCGCCGCGTCGTCTTGTGGGCCTTGCCAGCTTGTGCGATGATGGGCGAACGATGATGCAGTCCCTCACCTACCAAGGCATACCCATTTGGCGGCATGCGCGGATCTTGGGTTGGACCGCCCAGATCGTTTCGGCAATCGTCGTAATCGCGGCCGTTGCGTTCTTCCTATTCAACCTCACTTCCGCAGTGGAAGAGCGGGACATCCCCCGCGGCTGGTCTTTCCTGTCCAGGGAGTACTCCACACCCATAAGCGAATCGCTGCTGCCATATGAGGAGAGCGACTCGTTCGCCTATGCGTTCCTGGTAGCTGCAACTAACACCCTGACCCTGTCCCTGGTGGGCGTGTTCTTTGCCACTGCATTGGGAGTCTTCATAGGCTCCGCACAGTTGTCAGGCAACTGGATACTGAGCCGGGCGGCGAAGGTGTATGTCGAGTTCTTCCGCAATGTGCCGCTGATCGTTCAACTCTTCTTCTGGTACATCGTGATGCTCGGACTCCCTCAAGTGAGGGAGGGATTCGAGTGGTTTGACGCGCTATACATGAACAACTCCGGGTTTTCGCTCCCATGGCTCAAGGGACAGGAAACGGCGTTGGTCTGGGGTATATGCGCGGTTGCTGCCATAGTGGTGGCAATAGTCGTCAACCGAATAGCGACGCGTCGGGAGCTTCGCACAGGGCGACCGTCGTACCCTCTGGCGTTGGGGGCCGGTGTAGCCCTTATCGGCGGTGCGGTCGCATGGGTCGCCGTGGGCAGCGCCCCTCTGACCATCGACCTGCCCCACCCGGAGGGACGTTTCGGGCACCTACAGGGCGGCGTAACCCTGTCCATCGAGTTGGCGGCGCTGCTCATGGGGCTCATAATGTACACGGCGTCCTTCATCGCCGAGATTGTGCGTGCTGGGTTGCAGTCCGTGTCGCGCGGACAGGGGGAGGCCTCCCGCTCGCTGGGTCTTGGCACCCTGGAGACACTGCGGTACGTCACATTCCCGCAGTCACTCCGAGTCATCTTGCCGCCGCTCATCAGCCAGTACCTGAACCTGACAAAGAACAGCAGCCTGGCCATCGTGATCGGATACGCTGACCTGACAAGCGTCGCCAAGACGATGACCCAGACGGCTCCGGCCATCTCGATTTTCCTGATCATCATGGGCATCTATCTG
Source organism: Dehalococcoidia bacterium (assembly GCA_965262055.1). Lineage (GTDB taxonomy): Bacteria > Chloroflexota > Dehalococcoidia > Lucifugimonadales. Next base: position 1,705,867 of record CBDHEI010000002.1, on the reverse strand, counting down.
CTGTTCAGCCTCGGCTATTCGCTCATCGGCAATCTGTACAACCGCCACATCCAGTTCAGGGGAGGATAGGCACCAATGGCCGCTGGGACCGAGCAAACCTTGTCCCTCCCACCTCCTCGCATGGAGACGGGGTGGATCGGGTGGGCCCGGGTCAACCTGTTTGGCAGCTTGCCAAGCTCGATCGTTACGGTTGTCTCTGTGCCGCTCGCGCTCTGGGCGTTATGGAGCGGGTTGAGCTGGATCTTCACGACGGCAGACTGGACTCTCGTCACGAGTCGGCCCCAGCTCTACGTCATAGGCACCTACCCGACCGAGCACGTCTGGCGCCCGCTTGTGGGCTGGCTGATGATGTCGATCCTGTTCGGCATGGCGGCAGGGATGTGGAAAGGGGCCGCCCAGCGTATCGCCATAGGCTATGGGGCCGTCGCGCTAGTGGTGGGAGCCCTGCCCTATGGAGCACTGCACGAGGGAGTCGAAATGCCCTTGGACGTGCGCCTGATGGTTCTCGGCAACCTGCCGGTCCTCGCAGCCGCGTATTGGCTAGGGACCACCGAAAAGGTGGGTCGGCCGCGTTGGCTCGTCGTGGGCGGCCTCGTGACCTACGTCCTGTTCCTCTTTCTGCTGGTCGGGCTGCCGGGCGTGAGCGCCATGGAGCCTGTGTCGCCGAGGGTATGGGGAGGGCTGATGCTCAACCTGATACTATCGGTGTCGGGCATCGTACTATCCTTCCCCATCGGGGTCGCGCTTGCGCTCGGGCGGCGCAGCAACCTGCCAGTGGTGAAGCTAATGTGCGTCGTATTCATCGAGGTATTTCGCGGAGTCCCGCTGATCACGCTGCTGTTCGTGTCTCAGGTGCTCGTGCCGTTGGCCTTGCCAGAGAACTTCCCTGTCAACTCGGTTACTCGGGCGGCGATCACCATCACCCTCTTTTCGTCAGCGTACATGGCCGAGAACATCCGGGGCGGCCTCCAAGGGCTGCCGCCCGGACAGGCAGAGGCGGCGAGGGCTCTTGGGCTTCCCGGTTGGCAAGTGACGGTGCTGATACTGCTACCCCAGGCTATACGCAACGTGATCCCAACCATCGTCGGGCAGTTCATAGGGCTGTTCAAGGACACGAGCCTCGTTTACATCATCGGTATGCTGGACATCCTCGAAATAGGGAGAGCGATCGTCCAGGGCAACGTCGAGTTCTCCGACAACGGGCGTGAGCTGTACCTGTTTGTGGCCGTGGTCTTTTGGATGTTCACGTATACGATGTCGTATGCCAGCCGGCAGCTCGAGAGGCATCTGGGCGTGGGCCAGCGGTGAGTCAGGGAGTAGGTGATATGGACAATCAGAACGCGGAGGCGACGATGACAGTCGATGGACAGTCCCCCGGCGCGGAGGACATCATCATATGCCGCGACGTTCACAAGTGGTTCGGGAACTTCCACGCGCTGCGGGGGATCACCACGTCGGTTGGCAAGGGCGAGGTGGTGGTGATAATCGGACCTTCGGGGTCCGGCAAGTCCACTTTCATCCGCACGATCAACCGGTTGGATAAGCACCAGCGGGGCGACATCGTAGTCGACGGCTTCGAGATGACGGACGACATCCGCAACATAGACGCCATTCGGCGGGAAGTGGGCATGGTATTCCAGCAGTTCAACCTCTTCCCACACCTGAGCGTAATGGGCAACATCACCCTGGCCCCCATGAAGGTACGCAAGCTCCCGCTCGCGGAGGCGGAGGCCATAGCGCGGGAACTCCTCGAAAGGGTGGGGATCCCGGAGCAGGCGGACAAGTACCCCGGAGAGCTGTCCGGCGGGCAGCAGCAGCGCGTTGCCATCGCGCGAGCCCTCGCTATGCAGCCCAAGATCATGCTGTTCGACGAGCCCACCTCGGCGCTGGATCCCGAGATGATCAAGGAAGTCCTGGAGGTGATGCGCGAGCTTGCCGCCTCCCAGATGACCATCGTCGCCGTCACGCACGAGTTGGGCTTCGCCCGCGAGGTGGCCGACCGGATAGTGATGTTCGACGAGGGCACCATCGTCGAGGATCTGCCGCCCGACGACTTCTTCAACAACCCGCGCCACGAACGCGTTAGGCGGTTCCTCTCACAGATACTCTGATGGCCGGGGGCTCGGCTCCTCGGGGGTGACCGTCTCCGCGCCCCGGCTACTTCTCGAAGTATTCCAGGTCTATGGCGAAGGCGGCGGCGAGGACCAAGAGGCGGAAGGTCTGGCTGCCTTCAGGGTCGGCGAACTGGACGCGGAACGAGTCGGCGTCGGTGAATACCTCCCTAGCCATGCCGCTCCACTGCTTCGTGACGCGGCCTACCTCTTCCCCGCCGCCGTTCTCAACGATGAAGGTATGTGGCCGGAAGATACTACCCTTGACCTGCGCGATCTGGCTACCGTTTGCGTCCATCAGCGAGAACTTGCGGCTTATGAACGTAATCCGCTTGCGCAGAGAGCCGATGGGCTGGCCTGCGGCGTCGCTCACGTGGAGGTGGGAGCGGAACCAGAAGAAGCTCCGGCTGGCGCTCATTACCTGGCCGCCACCACCGTCAACGACATGAATGGAGAGCGGGCGATGCGACCCCATGAACTGCCGGGTGATCGCGCCGGAGTCCTCGTAGGCATACATGAGCTGACTGCCCTCCGGCGTCAGCACGCCGTACCGATTGGCCGTCTCGAATCCCGTGAAGACCTCAAGCTGCTCAACTTCCTGACGGATAAGGAGACTACTGTACCTAGTAAGGTCAGTCACTTGCCTGCCACCTTTGAATATTTGGCCATGATAATAGCATGCTATGGGACACGAATTGGTATACTCCGGTCTCGATACGGAGCCGCGTCGCGTGAAAGGAGGGCGGAAAATGGGCACAGCTTTCGAGGAGCGGGTTCGCGAGTGCGTCCCAAGTGAAGCCACATACGTCAACATCGAGGCGTCGAAAAATTCCAGAAGCATGTTGGAACTCGGCGACGGCAGCCTGCTGGGCGTGCGCGGGGCGACCGGGTCGCTCTCCGGCGACGGAGGTATGACGTGGTCGGAGCCGGAGGCGCTCATGCAGGCCGACGGGTCCGAGATGGAAGGATCGCTCCGGCACCTGGCAAGGCTCAAGTCCGGTCATATCGGCGCCTTCTGGAGCGAGCCCGGCCGGGACGGCGGCAGAGAACGGCAGTACCAGCAGAGCGAATGGTTCCGCGTGTCGGAAGACGACGGCAAGACGTGGTCGGAGTCGTACCGGGTATCAGAGCCGTACAACAACGCAGTTATCCACAACGAGGCTGCCGTTACCAGCAACGGGCGCATCGTCGCGTCCACCTATAACCTGGTAGGGAAAACGTTGCGGGGCGGAAGCCTTGGTATAGGGCCGACTACGCGGGCGATGTTCGGAGATAAGATCGCGCGTGTCGGAGCACACGGTTACGAGCACTTCTTCACCTACTGCTGGGCGTACTACTCGGACGACGAGGGCCGCACCTGGAGCGCCAACGATGGCAAGGGCAAGTGGGGGGCTGGCGGCGAGCTCTTCGTCACGCTGGACTTCAGCGCCGGCGGTCACTGGCGCTGCAACGAGCCCGCCATCGCGGAAGTTAGCCCGGACCACCTGCTGATGCTCATGCGTACGCCTCTGGGCCGCTTCTACCAATCATGGTCCTCCGACAACGGGACGACCTGGTCCCACCCCGAGCCCAGCTCGCTGGCGACGGCCCTGGCGCCCGCGGCGATGACGCGGCTTCCGGGCACGGGCGACCTGCTGGTGATCTGGAACCAGGCTTCGCCCGACGAGATTGAGAAGGGGCTGCAGCGACACCGGCTGTCCGCAGCGATAAGCAAGGACGGAGGCACCACCTGGCTCCGTTCCAGGAACATATTCTCAGTGTACGGGGAGCATGACCGCACCTACGTCGAGCCCCCGCCTATTCAGAACTACCGCGCAGCGGAACTGTCTCCGAGGCTACCCCTCAACGACATCCAGGGCACCTACCCCTTCATCTCGCTCTGGAAGGACCAGGTGATCGTCCGGTTCGGGTCCAGCGACCGCGCCTTCCATATCGCGGACCCGGTCGGGACCAGACGCTACGACCAGCGGCCCGAATCGGGTCGCGGACACACCGGCTCCGTGCAGCTATCGCTGCCGCTGGCCTGGTTCTACGACGGGCTGACGCGGTTCGGATAGGGCAGCCGCCACACCTTGCCGCATAGGAACGGAACGCAAGGCCGAGGATGCCATGAAGATCACTGACATAAAGTCCTACCCCATCTGGGCTGGGGCGAGAACCATGTTCGTCCTGAAGATCGAGTCGGACGAAGGGTATTACGGTTGGGGCGAGGCCGGCGTATCCGGGAGGGAGCTGGCCGTCCAGGGAGCCGTCGCCCACTTCCGGGAGTTCCTGATCGGCAAAGACCCGATGGCCATAGGCGCCATCTGGCAGGAGACTTACCGCAGCCAGTACTTCGAGGGCGGTCGCATCCTGACCGGAGCCCTGTCGGCCATAGACATCGCCCTGCATGATCTCGTGGCGAGGAAGCTGGGCGTGCCCGTATACCAGCTCCTGGGGGGGCGCACCGCGACTACGTGCCCTGCTTCCCCACCTCCGCCTATCCCCTCCAGGGGCCTGAGGTGGTGGAGGACGCGCTGAAGATGGTGGAGGAGGGATGGAACGTCATCCGGTTCGGCCCCGCGGAGCCCGACGCCGCAGAGGACGAAACGCTGTTCGAGCCCAGGGAATCGATCGCCGTCACGGCAGAGTGGCTGATCAAGGTGCGGGAAGCGCTGGGACCGCGCCCGGTACTGGGCCTCGACTACCACCACAAGCTGAGCGTGGCCGAGGCCGCCTCCTTCTGCCAGATGTTGCCGCCCCACACGCTGGACTTCCTGGAAGAGCCTATACGAGACGAAACACCGTACGCCTACGCGACGCTCCGTTCCATGACCAACGTGCCGTTTGCCATCGGAGAGGAGATCTCCAGCAAGTGGCACTTCCTGCCATATATAGAGCGCGGCCTGACCAACTTCGCGCGAGTGGACATCTGCAACATCGGAGGGTTTACGGAGGCCATGAAGGTCGCGGGATGGTGCGAGGCCCACTACATCGACCTGATGCCGCACAACCCACTCGGACCGATCTGCACTGCAGCGTCCATCCACCTGGCGGCGGCAGTCCCCAACTTCGACACGCTGGAGGACCGCAAGAGAGAGGGGATGATCTACGGCAAAGAGCTATTCCCTGTACAGCCGGCCCTGGAGGGCAACCGGTACCCAGTGCCCACCGGCCCAGGGCTCGGCGTGGAGTTCAACGAAGACGCCGCCGGCGGGGACTTCAAGTTCTGGGAGGGACCACACCTCCATCGCCGGGACGGCTCGTACACCAACTGGTAGAGGAGCGACATGACAGACACACAGTGCAACTCAGAGGGCGGACGCGGCGTAAAGCGGGTCCTGATCACCGGCATGAGCGGGCTCATAGGCGGCATCCTTAGACGCCACCTCGAGGAGCTGGGCGGCTACGAACTGCGGGCTTTGAACCGCCGTGCCGTGGAGGGCATCGAGTGCGTCCAGGCCGACATCGCGGACCTGGAGGCGATAAAGCCCGCGTTCGAAGGCGTCGACGTGGTGGCCCACATGGCTGCTTATTTGGGCGACGACAGCTTCGAGGGGCAGCTACCAGTCAACGTGATCGGCGCATACAATGTATACGAGGCGGCCCGGCTCGCAGGCGTAAAGCGGGTCGTCTTCGCGAGCAGCGGCGCGACGGCCCGTGGCTTCGAGACCGAGCCGCCGTACGACGCCATAGCCCAGGGCAGATACGACGAGGTGCCAGACGACTTCCCCAAGATCACGCACGAGCAGACGTGGCCAGGGGGGATCTACGGCGCCACCAAGATATGGGGCGAGGCGCTAGGCCGCCACTTCTCGGACACCTACGGCATGTCCGTGCTGTGCGTGCGCATCGGCAGGGTGAACGAGGCCAACAGGCCGGAGATCATCGGAGAGGTCAGCAGGTACCTTAGCCACCGCGACATTGCACAGATGCTGCAGAGGTGCATAGACGCGCCCGATGAACTGAAGTACGACATCTTCTTCGCCCTCTCCAACAACAGGTGGGGGTACCGGGACATCGAGCACCCAGCGCGGGTGCTCGGCTACGCGCCCCAAGACTCGGCTGAACAGTTCAGTCTTCCCCAGGAGGCTTGAGAATGCGACTACTCTTCATCGGATGCGAATGGGCCGGTAAGCACACGCTCGGAATCGAGGTCTCCCGTTGGTGGTCGGAGCAGACGGGGGAGCCCTTCCTGCCGCCGCCTCACTTCTCGTTCCACGACCACTTCGTGGTGCCCCACGTGGTGCACGCCATGGGACACGAGCACCACAAGGAGCTTTCCGAGAAGCAGATGCTGACCCTGAACCCGGGACTGCTGGAACACTACCAGCGCTACCAAATATACAACAAGCTCACGCCGGGGTACATTGAGGAGCCGGACCTGTTCCTGATGGACTGGTACTACGGGGAAGCGGTGTACGCCCCCCTCTACTACGGCTACGGCAGCCCTGGGGAGTACGCAGACCGGCGGATGCTGGCCAGGTGGATAGACGAGGACGTTCTCAAGCTGATTCCCGACACTATCCTGGTGCTGATCAAGGCGTCTCCCGAGGTGGTCCGCGAACGCATGGCGAAGGGCGACAGCCCGTTTCCAGGCAGGCACAAGGACACGTACTTCCGGGCCGAGGACGCCGAGCAGGTGCTGGAGCTGTTCCAGGAGCAGTACGAGGTATCCCTGATCCGCCGCAAGATGGAGATCGACACCACGAACGCCAGCGTCGCCGAGAGCCTCCAGGAGTTCATCAGCCAGGTCGCCCACTTCGTCACGGACGCAGACCGGCTCCGGATCCTGACCCACCGCAGCTCCGCCATAGACTGGCTCTAGAGCTGAGTAGGGACAGGAAGGCAGGATGGACAAGGATACGCAGGATCCAGTAATCCTGTGAATCCTGTCCATCCATGTAGAAACGCCTAAGTCTCCATTCGCATCAGGCGGGACACCTCTTCCTGAATGGCCCTCTGCACAGCGGCCACGAAAGTTGCGGTCATAGTCCCCTTCACCGCCGGCTGGAAGCCGTAGGGACCGAACCCGAAGACGATCTCCTCCTGGACGTACTTCTCCGGGCCGTCGAAGTAGTAGGGCGCGGTGTCCCGGAGCCCCTCGGACAGCGAGGCGGTTTCGTAGATGATGGGGTTTGCCAGCACGAACTGCGGCCTGTCGGTGTCCAGCTCAGGCGGCACGTTCGGCACCCGGATCTCGCCCATCTGGACTGTCTCTGTGGGCTGTGGCGCCCACAGCCCGACTCGGTAGGTCGGGCCGGGGCTCACCCACTCGGCGAGCTGCCTCCGCAGCCTGACGAACTCGAACCAGTGCACCAGCTCCCGGAGGTGGCCCGCCGGCAAACAGCTCTCGCTCTCGTAGGCAGTGCGGCAGCCCTCCGCCCTGACGTCGTTGAAGGCCGCGACCCAGTTCGCGTAGATCTTGGACGCCCTGGACAGCATCATGTCGCCTGCGTACCCGTGCACGCTCTTGCCGTCGGCGACGACGATGTGGGGCATGTCCCGGTCCATCTCGCGCACGAACTCCATTGGAAACGCGTTCGGGGTCCACGGGCCGGTGTTGTCCGCCGACTGCTCGAAGTTCCGCGCCCACCCCACCGTCAGCCTCATAGAGGTGTGCGAGGGCACGCCGTCGTAGCGGAGGGTGAAGCTATCGCCCAGGAACGTCTCCAGCGGCTCCACCACCCACTGCCTACCATACCGGTTGTTGCCGACGACCACGATGGGCCTAGAGGTGCCGGCCCTGAGACGAAGGAGGAATCGCAGGAATAGGAAAGCCTCGTAGGCGGCGCGCTTGACCTCGCGCAGGTGCCTGCCTTCGAGGCGCCATGTCTCCTCGTGATCATGATCGAGCTCAGGCAACTCGATGAACTTGCGGTACAGGACCGCGAATGGGTCGTTGACGTAGGGCAGGCGGCGGTTGACGCCGTAGACGCGGGAGTACTCGTGGCTGAACTTCCAGTACTCTAGGTCGCGCTGCACCGGGTTATCCGCACGGAAGCGGCCGTTGCGGGTCTCCCCCAGGAGCCTCTCCAGCTCGCCCAGCTTCGCCTCGAAGTCGCCCGGGGCGGCAAGGAACTCGGCGAGCGCCGGTGTAACGGCCATGTCGACAAATGCCCCGCCCAACCACTGCTGCAGGCGCTTGAACCTGTTCGATGCCTCGCTCTTGGAGAGGGTGAGGAAGGGCCCCATAGCATCCATGTCGATCCTGAGCTTCAGGGACTCCATCTCGAGGACGACATTGACGGCGTTGAGGACATCGGGGGCGGCAAACACCGGGGCATATTTTTCGTGGACACCAGCTTCCGAGACGGCGCCGCCACTACGGCGCACATGCTCCACCAAGAGCCTTGTCGCTTCTCCGGTATCTCTATTTCCCATTCCTGAGTCTCCCATGCCGCAATGTACGCCCAAGGGTACCACTTCGCCGGCGGCGGCTCCTCTCCGAAGGGTTGAAAACAGGCGGGCGGGCGCATACACTGCGGCCCGCACCAGTAGCGAGACCTTACGGAGGAATCATGGACAGAGAAGAGCTGAAGAAACTGATAGTGGGGCCGATCGGGGCCGTATCGACCCCGTTCGACGAGGGCTTGGAGGTCGACCTAGGCGCCATGCACGAGATGGTGCAGATGATGATAGACAGCGGGGTCTGCAACGGTAAGGGGGCCATAAAGATAGCATCGGCCCTCGGGGAAGGCCCGATGCTGCGTGAGACCGAGTGGCCTGCGCTGCTGCGCACCGCCGTCAACGCGGCTGGGGGCAAAGCGCCGGTCATGTTCGGCATCCACGACAAGGACACCCTCTGGTCCATAGACCAGGCCAAGCGCGCCCAGGACCTGGGGGCCGTTGCCCTTCAGGTGACGCCTCCCATCTACAACATACCGACCCAGCAGGACATGTACGACTACTTCTACGACCTGTCCAACGCGATCGACATCGGCATCATGATCTACCACACGACCTGGATGCCGGGGGGCAGCATCGAGACGGACACATTCCTGCGCATGGCGGACATCGACAACGTGGTCGCCGTCAAGTGGGGAGGCTCCTCGGAGGGCGTCTACGAGGACATGACCAAGTTCGTCCACATCTTCAATGTCATCGACAACAGCGCCAATCCGGTGCGATGCGCCGAGCTCGGCGGCCACGGGTACGTCCAGACGACACTGGACGTCTATCCCCAGCAGGACCTGCGAGTGTGGGAGCTGATTCAGGAGAAGCGGTACGACGAGGCCAGAACCCTCTACCACTCGGTCTACGACGACATAAGGGCCATGTACGAGAAGGTGAGCAAGCGGACAGGCGGCCAGTCGGTCGTCCTCAAGGGCCTGATGTCCATCATGGGCCACCACGCGGGAACTCCCCGACCGCCCTCGAAGGCCATGAATGACGAGGAGATAGCTGAGCTTCGCGAGAAGGTCGCCGGGTGGGGGTGGCCGATCAAGGGCTGACCGGTCGCAGGGCGCGCCGGCCTATACGAACGTGAGCCAGCGGGCCGGGTTTCGGACGAGGATGTTCTCTATGTCGTCCTGGGAGAAGCCTCTGCCTGGCATCCTCGGGGCGATGTTCTCGAGGATGTGTGGCCAGCCGTGGCCGCCGAACTTTACCTGCCTGTGCTTGCCGAACATGTCGTGGGCCATGAAGACCTTCTCAGAGTAGCCCTCGTCCACCAGGAACTTGATGAAGTCCAGCCTGCCAGCGTCGTTCGGCATGTCGTACGGGGAGTAGGGAAAATAGGATATCTCCCAGCCGAAGAAGTCGTACTCGATATAGCATCCGCGCTTGGCCAGCCGTAGCAGCGTCTCGCTGTCGAGGATGGTACGGTCGGTGTGCGACATGACGGTCCGGGTCACGTCGCCCCCAGCCTCCTCCAGGATGTCCAGGATCTCGAATGGGGCCGTCTCGTGGCGTCCCGGGTGGATCGTCATGGGAGCCCCTGTCCTACGCTGGGCCCTGGCGCCGGCAACCAGTACCTTGCGCTCGTTGGCGGTCAGAGGCCAGCTACAGCCCAGCTCGCCGATGATACCCGCTTTGATGCCGGTGGTCCCCACGCCCACGGTGATGTCCCTGACGATCTCGTCCTCGATTTCCTCCACCGACTTGTCGTCCATGTCCTCGGGGTGGCTTATAGCCACGTAGTAGCCGGAGCCCATGACGATGTTTATGCCCGTGGCGCGGGAAATCCTGGCGAGAGCCAGCGGATCGCGCTTGAGCCCAACTGAAGTCGTGTCGACCATGGTCGAGCCGCCAGCGCGCCTGTAAAGCGACGCCTCGGAGATAGCGACGTCCTCGTCCATGTTGACCAGGTTGTCTAGGTTCCTGAATGGGTCGTAGTTGATCCAGCCCAAGTTCTTCATCGTGACGGGCTCGTGGGCCTTGTGGATGCTGCTGGCCTCTTCGGGCATGGTGAATACCAGCGAGAAGTCGAGCATCAGGTGCTCGTGGGGGCTCGTGTTGCCCAACTGCTCCGGCTCGACGATACCGAGCACGGTCTGCGCCCTGCCCTTCAGATCTGCAATAGCCATTTTCCTACCTCTGTGCGATCGGGCGCCGCGGGGGACGTCCCTTACGGTCGTGTCCCTATCTGCCCAGGTCTATCAGCGTCTGTTGGGCAGTTTCGAGCATCATGGAGCCGTCGTCGCCCGCAGTGACGAACAGGCAGCCCCGGTCTATCCAGAACTGGGCGCGCTCGGCGTTGGGGGCGGAGATTCCCGGTATCTTCCCGGCCCTCCGGGTCGCCTCGATGATCCCGACGATGGCCGCCTCGTGGGTGGCGCGGCCGTCCTCCGTGTCCAGGTCAAGGCCCATTGACTTGCTCAGGTCGAAGGGGCCGATCCAGCAGCCGTCCACGCCGTCCACCGACATGATCTCCTCGGCGCTCTCGGCGGCCGGCGCAGACTCTATCTGTACTGCCAGGAACACCTCGTCGTCAATCCAATCCATGTAGTCGGGGCCGTGTATACCGGCGCCAAAGGGCCCGCCGGAGCGCCCGCCGCGCGGCGGGAAACGCGCGGCCCTGGCCGCCTCCTCTGCCTCCCCCACCGAGTTCACCATGGGGACGACCACGCCAAGGGCGCCCATGTCGAGCAGCCTGCCTATTAGGCCAAAATCGTTCTTCTGTACCCTTGCCATGGGCACCGTGCCGCCCAGGACGATGCTCCGGAAGGCGTAGAAGCTGTTCTCCTGCCACCAGGCGCCGTGCTGGTTATCGACCAGCACGTAGTCATAGCCCAAAGGGGCGAGCATCTCCGCCGCCAGGGGCGAGCCCAGACCCACCTCCGCCCCGATGGCCGGCTTGCCCTCCAGCATGCGCAGCTTAGCTTTGTTCCTTTTCACTTCGGCCCCCTTTGGAGATTCACGGGACATGATAGTCGTTTCGAGTGGCCCGCACAACGAGACAACCTGCCTATGCGCACCTATGCGCAGGGCCTTTCCAAAGTCCGTTTGTGGGGGTCCCGATGAACTACGAAGGGGGCATTCGACAAGCTCAGGGCCGAACGGGATAAGATGACCTTATTGCGACAATGGGGTTCAGGCGGCGCTGGCGGGGGTGAATTTTCCGGGGCCCGTAACGATTTGTCACGGTTTGTCACATTCAGCTATGGCCCGCGTTGCAGTGAGGCGACACGGATGTGGCGGAACGAGACACGAAAGTGACGGGGAGTGACGCGAACGTGACAGGATGTGACACGTCTGTCGGGGCGCTCGCTTCGTCCCTATTACGGGGCCGAGCCCGATCTTCTGCTATTGAAGCTGCCCCTGTGCCTGCCATAGGGAGACGGTAGCACATATATTCGCAGACAGTCAAGCGGCCGCCGCAGACGTCAGGCAGGCTGCCAGAGGGATTTCTCCCCTCTAGACTTCCCATTTGGCTCTCACGGCGGCAACTCTCATCCTCATCTGCCATATCGCCAATCGCCCAACGGGGACTAGCCCTCATCCCTTCGACAAGCTCAGGGCAGGCTCTAACCTTCTTCCTCAGGGGGAAGGGATTTTGAGATAGTCTCTTACTCCCCGATGCTCGCTGGGCTATGCAAATCGACTTTGGAAAGGCCCTGGCCTATGCGAGCGGCCTCGCGCTGCTGGCGCCAACTCATGATATTATCACGGCTCAGCAGAACGAGCAGCGACAGAGGGTTTGTACAGTGGTCAGATCACTCCAATCCATCGAGGCGGAATACGTAGAGCGCACACCAGCGTCCCGCGCGCAGTGGGAGCGAGGCAGGTCGGTAATGCCCGCCGGCGTCATCAAGGGGGCCTACTGGTTCCCGCCACATCCCCTGTACATGGACCGTGCGGACGGCTGCCACATGTGGGACCTGGACGGCAACCGGTACGTCGACTTCGCCAACCACCATTCGGCGACCATTCTAGGGCACAACCATCCCGCGGTCGTGAAGGCCCTCGAAGGAGAGTTGAGGCGCGGTATTGCGCTGGGCGCGCCCACCACTCTCGAGGCCGAGATAGCCGAAGAGATAGTCAGCCGCATACCGGGAGTCGAAAAGGTGAGGTACGCCAACTCGGCCACCGAGTCGGCCCTGCACACGGCGCGCATGGTGCGCACCATCACGGGCAAGCCAAAGGTGGCCAAGTTCGAGGGGGCGTACCACGGGAGCCACGACGCCCTCGAATACAGCACCGCGCCCTCGCTCGATGTCGCGGGCCCCGAGGACGCACCGGTCCCGGTCCCCGCGCAGGAGGGGATGATACCCGGCTCGGAGGATTCGGTCATTATCCTGCCGTACAACCAGCCGGAGACCGTGGAGCTGATCCTCCGGGAGCACAAGGACGAGGTGGCCGCCGTCTACTACGACGGCAAGCCCTCAATGATGGACATTCCCGTGGACTTCACCAAGTTCGTCCGTAACATCACGGAAGAACTGGGGATGCTGATGGTGATGGACGAGACGGTCAGCTTCATGGCCGGGCCAGGGGGCTACCAGAAGGAGGCGGGCGTGGAGCCTGACCTTTCGTTCTTCGGCAAGATCCTGGGAGGCGGGCTGCCGGGTGGAGTCATCGGCGGCAAGGCCGAGGTTATGGACCTGCTGGACAACAGCGAAGGCAGCAAGGGAGTGTTTCAGAGTGGGACCTTCTCGGGCAACAGCATGACCTTGGCGGCTGGTCTCGCCACACTGAGGGCACTAACACCGGAGGTCTATGCCCACATCGACAACCTGCGGGAAAGGGCCCACGCAGGTCTCGAAGGGGCCTCTCAGAAGGCGGGACTCCCCTTCCACGTCCTCAGCGCCGGAACGATCATAAACGCCTTCCCGACGGACAAGCCGGTACGCGACCACCGGAGCTTTGCCGAAGTTGACACGGAGCTGTTCGAGCGTATCCTGCTGGGGCTGACCGTGAAGGGGCAATACATGGGACGAGGACACATGAGCATCGTCCTCTCGGAGCCAATGGGAACGGGAGATGTCGACGGCCTGGTCACCGCCTTCGACGAGATCCTCAGCGAGGAAGAGTGACGGGGGTTTACTCCGATACCGGGGTACGTCCCATAAGCTCCGAGACGGCCTGCTCGATGGCCATTCCGTCGAACAGTACGCTGTGGGTGGCCTGAGTTATTGGCATCTCAACCCCAAGCCGGCGGGCCAGCCGCACGGCAGCCGCGGTAGTGTCGACCCCCTCTGCGACGTGTGCCATAGCGGCCCTGATATCGTCGATGCTCTTCCCCCTTGCCAACAGCTCGCCGACTTGGTGATTCCTGCTCAGCCTGCTTGAGCAGGTGGCGATGAGGTCTCCCATGCCGGCCAATCCGGCTAACGTCATCGGCTCTCCGCCCGCTGCCACTCCGAGGCGGGCTATCTCGGCGAGGCCTCGCGTCATGAACACCGCCTTTGCGTTGTCCCCGAACCCGAAGCCGTCGCATATTCCGGCGCCAAGGGCGACGATATTCTTGAGCGCTCCGCCAAGCTCGACCCCCACTATGTCCCTGTTCGTATAGACGCGGAAGGTGGGCGACGTGAGCATCTCCTGCGCAGCGCCCGCCGCCTCGTCGCTGCGAGACGCCACGACGGTCGAGGACGGTTTGCCCTGGACAATCTCGGCAGCAAGGTTCGGGCCGGAGAGTGCGCATAGACTGTCTCTCAGCCCCGGCGGCAGCTCCTGAGCCAGGACCTGGCTCATTCGCTTGCCAGAGGCCAGCTCGAGCCCCTTCGTGGCGCTCACGACCACGGCGTCCCCGGCGACATGGCCCCCTACGGCGCGGGCGTTCTCTCGCAGCGTCCTGGACGGCACCGCGAATATGACCATCGCTGCACGCGAAAACGCCTCGTGCGGCGAAGCGGTAGCCGTAACGCCGCTTGGGAATGGCGTGCCGGGGAGAAATCTGCGGTTCTCCCCCTGTTCGCGGAGGAGTGCTGCCTCGGTCTCATCGCGGGCCCACAGCATGACCTCCAAGCCATTGCGAGCCGCTAGTATGGCCAGTGTGGTGCCCCAGGTAGTGGCGCCGACTATACCGACCGGGGCCATCGCGCTGCGGGTGAGGCCTCTGGTGCTGCGGGCTCGGCCTGTCCTACGCGGCGCTCCTCACCCCTGCGCAGGCGGTTGATGTTGTCCCTGTGGCTGAACACGATCAGGGGCACGCCCAGCAGGCCATACCAGAAGTACCCCAACGGCACTAAGTCCCCCAACGGCACTAAGTCGGTCACGGACAGGATGATCAGGGCGATAGAGCCGGAAGCGGCGCCCAAGAGCGAGCCCAGGGACATGTAGCGCGTGGCGCCGATCAGACCGAGGCCTATCACGGTCGCGATCAGCCCCGAGAGGGGTGACAAAACGAACAGGCCGCCCCATCCGCAGGCCGTGCCCCGTCCACCCTTGAACCCGACGTAGAGTGGCCATATGTGGCCACATATGGCCGCAACGCCCGCAAGCGCATGGGCCACTGGAGCGTCGGAGACCGCCATGGAGATTAAGACTACGCCGGCCCCCTTTGCCAAGTCCAATACCAAGACCAGGATCCCTGCAGGAAGGCCGGCGGTGCGCAGCACGTTCGTCATCCCGGTACGGCCGCTGCCGTGCTCGCGAACGTCGACGCGCCTGAACAGCCACCCCACTAGCAAGCCGAAGGGGACCGAGCCTATGAGGTAGCCGAGAGGTACCAGGATGAGATAGTCGATCATTACTTGCCGCGACCCCCCTTGAACCGAATCATCAGGGGAGTCCCCTGGAACCCGTAGGCGCGTCTCAGCGTGTTCTCCAGGTAGCGCTGGTAGGAGAAGTGTACCATGTCGGCCCGGTTGACGTAGAAAGTGAAGCTGGGCGGCCCGGTCTGGTCCTGCGACACGCCGTACACTTTTACGGCATGCTTTCCAGCGGTGGCCGGCGGATGCGCCGCCATCGCAGTGAGGAGCGTGCGCTTCAGGCCGGACTTCTGGACGTCCTTGCTCCACTCCCGCCTGACATCCTGCGCGGCCTCCAACAGGGTACCTATGCCGGACCCCCGCAACGCCGACACGAACACCACGGGAGCATGGGCGGCGAACTTGAACCTCTCCCGGACGGTAGCTTCCACGCGTTTCTTGTCCAGTCCCAGACCGCGCGCCAGGTCCCACTTGTTGACGCAGAGCACGATGCCTTTGTAGGCGTCCAGCACGTAGCTCGCTATGTGCGTATCCTGGCTTGTTGCAACCTCGGAGGCGTCCAGTACGAGGATAGCCACGTCTGCACGGTCTATGGCGCGCACCGCGCGAAGGGCGCTGTAGCGCTCTACACCCGGTTTGATCCGGCCGCGCCGTCTGATGCCGGCGGTATCCACGATCAGGACGGTCTCATCGCCGTAGCTCACGAGCGCATCCAGGGTGTCTCGCGTCGTGCCCGGCACATCGCTCACGATGGCGCGGTCCTCGCCAGTGACCGCGTTGAGTAGGGCCGACTTGCCGACGTTAGTGCGCCCGACGATGGCGAGCCTCAACCCGGCGTCGGTTACGACCTCCGGGCTTTCGGGCGGGAGCTGCTCCAGCACCTCCGTCATCAGGTCGTCCACGCCCAGGTTGTGGTGGGCGCTGATCGGTATGGGATCGCCCAGGCCCAGCTCGTGGAAGTCCAACGCCCCCATCGCTCGGCGCCGATTGTCGGCCTTGTTGGCCGCAAGCACCGGGCGCTGCCCGCTACGCCGGAGCAGGTCGGCCACGTCCCTGTCGACGGAGGTCAACCCCTGATTGGCGTCCACCAGGAAGATGATCGTGTCGGCTTCGCTGACCGCGACGTCGACCTGACCCCTGACGTCCTCAAGAAGCTCTCCCTGCGGGTTCGGATCGAGACCGCCCGTATCGACGAGAATGAACGCCCGGTCTCCCCAGACCGTCTCGGTGGTCACCCTGTCACGGGTAGTGCCAGGGATGTCGGACACGACGGCGGAGCGGTTGCCGGCGATTCGGTTGAACAGCGTGGACTTACCGACGTTGGGCCTTCCAACGATGGCGACGATAGGCCTTGCGCCCTGCGAGATCTTGGTGGTCATCTGCTTTCACCTCTGCGGGCGCTCGTGGCCGTTCACCTTGCGGAACAGTTGGGACAGGATGGCCTTCTGGCCGTGGAGGCGGTTCTCGGCCTGGTCGAACACCACAGACCGGGGATGGTCGAGCATCCCCTCGGCGATTTCTTCCCCCTCGTGGGCGGGCATGTCATGCATGAATATGGCGTCGGGCTTTGCGTACCCCATAAGCCCCTCGTCGACCCGGTAGCCCCGGAACGCCTCCATGCGCTTCGCGCTCTCCCCCTCCTGGCCCATACTGGTCCAGACGTCCGTGTACACGACATCCGCGCCCTCCGCCGCCTGCTGAGGCATCTCCACCCACTCGACCTTCGACCCGTTCATCGCCGCGCGCTCGCCGGCCACCCTCCAGACGGGGCCCGGTACCCGATAGCCCGGCGGCGCGGCCAGCACGAGATCCGCTCCAACCGATGCGCAGGCCAGCGAGAGGCTCGCAGCCACGTTGTTGCCGTCGCCCACGAAGGCCACCCGCTGCCCCGCCAAGGCGGTCCTGTGCTCCTTGATGGTCAGCAGGTCGGATATGGCCTGGCACGGGTGCTCCAGGTCCGACAGCGCGTTCACCACGGGCACGCGCATGTTGGCGGACAGCAGCTCAAGGCTTTCGTGGCTGAATACGCGGGCGACCACACCGTCCACCCACCGGTCAAGGACGCGCGCAACGTCGGCGACGGGCTCCCGCACCCCGAGGTCCACGTCGTCCCTGCTCAGGTAGACGCAGTCCCCGCCAAGCTGCCGTATGCCCACTTCGAAGCTGACCCTCGTCCTGAGCGACGGCTTCTCAAAAAGCAGCGCGATGATCTTCCCCGCCAAGGGGCGCGTGGCCTCGCCACGCTTGATTTCCTCGGCCTTCGCGACCAGCGGGGCAACGTCCTGTGCAGCGACGTCTGCCACGGATAGAAAGTCTTTGCCCATATTCATGTCACGCTCCCGGCCCGGTGATTATAGCAGCGCCGAACGGCCCCGCAAGGCGAGCACGCGGAGAAAGGGATGTCCCTAATATCCCCAGCTACCCCTCGGTTCGGGAGATGCTCTGCAGGTCGAGATGGAGGGCGCTGCGGTTGACGGCCAGCAGGGCCACCAGGAAAATGGCCACCAGCGCGCCATATGCCGGCAGCATCATGCTCCAGTCGGTCGTCAGGATGAATGGCGGAATCAGCGGCTCTCCCCTCTCGGTAACGGCCAGGGGCGAGACGATGAGCCGGCTCATCTGAAAGCCGGCCCAGGTGCCGAGTCCAACGCCGATCGCCGCGATAGCTAGGTGCTCGAAGCCCAGCAGGGCCAGTACCTGCCGCCGTGACAGGCCCAGAGACTGCAGGAACCCCATCTCGCTGCGGCTGTGCGCCGCGAACAGCAGCAGGTAGGTCACGTACCCGAACGCCGCTGACAGGACGGCGACCGCCAGGGCCAGCACGACCATGGCGTTCCAGCCTGCGGACGACAGCGGGTCGCGCTGGAGCTCGTCCAGCTCCGTGCCCCTGTGCCTCAGGCCGCCCCGCAGCAGCCCGGACGATGCGATAGAATCGCGGACCGGCTCCGGCGAAGAAGGGTTCTCCGCCAGGAACATCTCGTTGGGCCGCAGCGGCGCCGTCAGGCCCCCCAGGATGTTCACCCGCGAAAGAAGCGCGTCCAAATCGGCCACGATGAACCGGCCGTCCCGCCTGCTCATCGTGGGGAAGTAGTCCGCGACGCCTCGTACCACGACCGTTACGCCGCGCTCGGCGATCAAGGCCCGCACAAAGTCGCCCCTTCCGATGCCCGTGGTCTCCGCCAGCGCCGAGCTGACTATGACGGGCAGCGGGCCCTCGGTCGTCTGGTAGTAGAAGCCGCGGATACCCCGGATATTCTCCCTGCCGAAGCTGAACATGATGGCCGCGGCGCCGCGGTGCGGGTCGTCCTCCACCCGCTTCAGCTGTTCGGCGGCGAGCGCGGAGGTCAAGATCGGCTCCCACTCGGTCGGCCCCTCGAAGCCCTCGATTACCTCCACGCTGCCGTCCGGGTACTCGGCGTGGATATCGTCTACCACGATAAAGCCGGGGGTATGCACGGCGCCATACCCGGGCTCGCTTATCTGCACGGATACCAGGCGTGTCGGACGGCTCAGCAGTTCTGGCAACCCGGCCCGCAGGTGGGTCCACTCCGCCGATGGGAATATCTCGCCCATGACCAGCGTCCTCAGCGCGCCCGTGGCGTCTTCCAGGACGACCCACAGCGACAGCGCCGCCTTCGGGATCCCTTCGTCCACCTTCACCCACAGCCCCAGTACCGACGCGCCGTCGGGCACCAGCAGCGCCCTGGGGGCCGTACCGGGCCGAAGGTCGCCGATCAACTCGTTGACCGGCCGGCTGGAGAAGTCGCCGCGGTACCAGGTGATATAGGCGAACCGGGACTCGATGGCCAGCACCTCCATGGAAACCGAGCCCACGAAGCCATCGGTCCTGAACGCCAGGGACGCATCCTCCACCCCCGGGGTAGCAAGCGACCGCTCCCTTAGCGCACTTTGACCGCCCCTCAGGTCCGGGCCCAGCAGGTCCGCCCGCAGGTCCGTGCCGAAGTCATAGTAGATACGCTCGGTCTGGCCCCTTTCCAGCGTCCCTCCCACGGTCGTCGAAAGCACGGCTACGCCCGTCACCATGACGAGCAGCAGCACCAGCCAGCTATACTGAAGCGGGTTCCTAGCCATGTGCCACATGGCTATCATGAGCCAGACTGGGGCCGTCCGCATCCATCTGGACAGCAGCACGAACAGCACCTGCGCCGGCACCAGGGCGGCGACGCCGATGACTGGGGCAAGGAGGACGTCTCCCGACCGCGGCGGCCCCATCCAGATGAACCAGCCCAGCGCGAGCGCCTGGGCCGCCATGCCCAAGACCTTCTGCCAGATCGGCCCTGCCCGCTGAGTCGCCCAGTACGCCGCGGCCGCCGCCACAAGCAGCGCGACCGGACCGGCCGAGGCGGCCGGGTCTCCGGCCCTCACGTCCGCCAGCACTATTACGGGCACGGCCACTCCGAAGCTGGCTGCCGCGAGCAGGTGTACAAGCAGCGGGGACTCCCCGCTGACGTAGCGTACGAAGATCGGGAAGCAACGCATGAAGACCAGTGCGACCATGACCAGGAACATCACCGGCGCCAGCAGGAGCGTTTCGTTCACCTCCACGTCCTTGAGCAGTCCCCCCGTGACCAACTGGCCCCGGGAGTGCAGCTCCCAGAACGCCAGCCCGCCGAGGGCCAGGAGCCCCACGTCGAGGTAGTAGCGGTGGAAGAACGGCTCACTGGGAGGCCTCGACGTCCTCTGCTTCTGCCCCAACAGCCCGCCTCTCGCCCCCAGAACCGACGAGAGCGCCACAATGCCGAAACAGAGCGCCCCCGCGCCCAGCGACACTACGAAAGGAGTCGCGCCGATCTGGACGGGAAGCAGCCCCCCGTGGGTCATTTCGGAGAAGTACGGCAGCGTCCCCACCAGCGCGACTATCGCGATGGCCATGAATGGTCCCGCCGCCACGCCCGCAACCGCCAGCACCGCCCCCTCGATTGAGTACAGCCGCAGCAGGTGGAGCAGCTTCACCCCTCGCGCCTGCAGCAGGGCCGCGTCGCCCTCCCGGCGCCGCACCAGGTGCGACACCATCATCGACACGTAGAGCAGCACGGTCGCCACCAGGATGGCGACGAGCAGCATCAACGGCACGCGGGCGAAGAAGCTCCGGCGCCCGAAGCGGTCGAGCATCCCCAGGATAGCGCTGTTCAGCTTTGTGCCGGGCAGCACCGCCGCCACCTCTTTGCCAAGGCCCCTGATCCTCTGTTCAGCCTCCCCCGCGGACCAGCCCTTGAGGCGCTCCGTGTCGATCATGATGAACCACATCGAGTTGACGAGCGCCCCCGGGTACGCTGCGCCCAGCGAGTCTATGAGGGCCGCCTTGGTCACCATGAGGGGTGCTGGAGGCTCTTCCGGGTTGAACTGGACGTCCTGCCCCTCCACCTCCTCTTCCACAGACGGCGGGTCGAGGAACACCCTGGTGCTGAACAGCGGCTTCCAGTAGTCGTCGGAGGGGTCGATGGGCCTGACGATGCCGGTTATCAGCACCGTGACCATCCGTCTCCCGCCCAGCTCGCGCGTCATGACCACCTCGTCGCCGACGCCGAGGCCGAACTGGTCCGCCGTCTCCTCACTGATTACAGCCTCGGCGACCGGCCCGACAGGGCCGTTGTAGACCTGGTCGCCGGCCAACTGCCCCTCCACCGCGACGACGTGGTCCGCCAAGTTGGAGTAGCTCCGCATCACCGCCCGCGAGGCGTCGCGGTTGGACGTGCCGGCTGGCGGCAGCGGGTTCCTCGGGATACCGGCCAGGTAGGCGTCTACGAACAGGAACCGCTCATGGCGCTCGTAGACGTGGTCGATATTCTCCGCGATCGCGTCCACCACTATCTGCTCGCTGCCGTCGACCTCCGAGCGCGCCAGCACGATGTTGAAGAGGTCGAGGTTGACGTTGGAGGCGGGCCGCCGCAGCTCGTCGATCTCCAGGTTGAGGGCGAGCCGCTCCAGCGCCGCAAAGAAGGTCGGCGCCATCGCGGCGAGGGTGGTCGCCGCCACGATTCCCAGGAGGATGCTAACTACGAGCGCCCGGCTATCGGCCAGGCGCTTGAGTACGAGCTTGGGAGTCGATAGCGGTTCCATAGCGTCCAAGGCCGCCCCCGGCGAGGCCGGACCGTCCTAGGCGGCCGGCCCTTCCCCGGCTGCCGCGAGCCGCCGATTCGCCTCGGAGTAGACGTCCGGAGGCAGGGGGCCTTCAAGTATGGCATCGACATTCTCCCGGACGTGGTCCGGGTCCGTCGTGCCGACGATAATCGAGTGGGTATGCCGGTGCGTCAGCGTATAGCGCAGCAGGAACGCAGTGCGGCCCTCCCCCTCGTTGCGCAGCTCGTCCAGCCCCGCGCCCTCGAACTTGCTCCACATGTCCTCGGGGCCCGTGCCGACGCCTGGCTCCCCCTGGGCCACGCCGCCGCGCGTCAGCACCCCTACGTCCGCCTCGCCCACCCTGTCGATCCACTCCTCATGGGCGCGCTCCAGCGCAGAGTACGGTATCTGGAAGACATCGAAGACGCCCCACTCCAGGAACGTGGGCAGGTGCGGCAGCGTCGTGGAGACGCCCAGCCAGCGCACCTTTCCCTGCTGGCGCATCTCCTGGAGCGCGCCAACCAGGCCGCCCTGCTCGCATTCCTCCACCGACGGGTTGTGGAGCTGCATGATGTCTATCGAGTCGGTCTTCAACCGGCGCAGGCTCTGGTCGAGGTTGCCCAGCACATTCTCCCTGGTCCAGAGGTGCCCGCTGGAGTTCGAGGACCCGCACTTCGTAGCCAGGTAGAATTCGGAGCTCCGGTGGGAGATGTACCTCCCGATAAGCTCCTCGCTGTTGCCATAGTCGTCCGACGTGTCGATCAGGTTGATCCCCGAGTCGAGCACCGAGTTCAGCAGTCTGTCGGCGTGCTCCTCGGACATGGGGCGCCGGTGGGCCGCGCCGTAGCCCAGGCGGGTCACATCGAGCCCGGTGCGGCCGAGCAGAGCGGTGAGCATAGATTCTGTCATTGCAAATATGTCCTTTCGGCCCCGGCGGCGCCTCCCACAGCGGGCACGCCCAAGGGCTCTCCCTCGCACAGGTCAATATACCTAGCAGGCTGCGGAAAAACTCTTCCTGACCTTCTTCCGATTCCTTCCTGTACCAGGAAGGAAAAAACTATATCTGAGGGACACCCTCAGACTCCCTGCAAAGGGGCTCTGCCCCTCTGCACACCCCATTTTTCAGCAGCCTCCTAGAGCATACCAGACAGGTACCAGGGTTTACACGACCGAAGGCCCCGCAGTCCCTACCAGAGCCGAGAGCCGGGAGAATACCCCCGACTCTCGCACTTCAAAGCTGTCTAGCCGCTCTAGACGCCTACGCGCCTGCGCGTCATCACCACCACCAGCACGATGAGCGCCACCAACAGGGCGATGAGGGCCACCACTGCCAGCAGGAGGAGCGTTCCCTGGCCGCCGCCCGAGGTGGCGGGAGGTGTAGCAGTAGGCTCTATGGCCGGAGGCTCGGGCGTCGCCGTGGGCTCCGGCGTCGCGGTAGGTGTGGGCGTCGCCGTGGGTTCGGGCGTCGGTGTCGCGGTAGGTTCCGGCGTCGCAGTGTTGGTGGGCGGCACGAAAGGCGGCCTAGGCTCCGGCGTCGCAGTAGCTGTGGGCGTCGCCGTGGGCTCAGGCGTAGGTGTCGGCGTTTCCGTGGGCGTCGCCGTGGGTGTGGGCGTCGCCGTGGAGGTAGGCGTGCTCGTGGGGGCAGGCGTGTTCGTGGGACGCGGCGTCGGCGTGGGCGTGGGAATCGGCGTGGCCGTGGGTACCGGCGTGGCCGTGGCCGTCGGCGTGGCCGTGGCCGTCGGCGTCGGGGTTGGGAAGTTCACGAACACGATGTCGAAGCCGTTAACCGTCTTGGCGCCCGTGTAGACGTCCGTCGTCACGGACTTGATGCCGTCGAGGAAGAACTCGACGTTCTGTCCGATGAGCGAGGCGTCCCCGGGCGCCAGGACGAGGTTACGGTAGGTGTCGTCTGCCCCCAGGAGCGCCGGGGCCTCGTACTCGCCGAGGCGGGCAACGAGCATGGCGCCCTCGGGGACAGTCCCGCCCGCCACTATGACCTTACCAGAGTAGATGACCGGGTTCGCCGTGTCGGGAATGGCCGTTGCCGTGGCCGTGGGTGTGGGCGTCAGCGTCGGCGTCGCCGTTGGTGTCGGGGTGACCACCGGCGTTGGAGTCGGCGTTGCCGTGGGCATCGGGGTCGGAGTGGCGGTGCTGTTCGGGTCCGGCGTCGGCGTCGGCGTGGGCGTCGGGTCGGGCAGTATCGGGAACGTCAGGTCGAAGTCTCTCTTGAGAACGATACCGCCGGCCCGGTACGTGTCAGTCTCGGCAGCCTGCGTGGGCCCCATATAGAAGACCACCGTCTTGCCTATGTATTCGGCGGGAGGCCCCATCGTCAGCGTGTAGCGTCCATTCTTGACGAACGCCTCCCGCGAGCGGTAGTCGTCGATAACTGCCACGATCCCGTAGCCGTCCGGGACCGCCGCCCCGGCCGCGGTGGCCGTGCCGTTGTAGGTCCACGGCAACGACAGGTCCTGCGCGCCAACCAATCCCGCAGCCGCCCACAGCAATAGCAGCGCGGCCAGTCCACCCAAGAGGGTCTTCAAGGTACTCACCTCTGTCTAAGAAAAGAACTCGTATCCATTATACCGCAGGCTTCCAGTCCAGGGAGCGGGTCATTAAGGCGATTGATGACGGGCATCGCACTGGGGGGTGAACTCCCGCCTGGGGGAAATGAAGGATGGAAAGTGGGATAACGATGAAATGGAATGTCGCTGATGGGGGATGCTGTGGAACCGTTTGGGGTTGTAATGGGGAGCGGGTGGGGGTTGCTGGGGCAGCTTGGGTGTTCGTTCAGGGGCTTACAAAAAGGCCCCCCTCGGTTGGAGGGGGGCCTTTTACTTGTTACCGCACTATTGTTGGGTTAGGTCCGCTCTACGGTACGAGCACTCCGTCCTTCTCCACGTAGATCAGGAAGCCCCTGCCCGTCTTCAGCATCTCCTGTTCCTCCTGGCCTTTCGTTACCTGTTCGATCCCACCATCGGCACCGTAGAAGTACCCTCTCGTCCAAGTGATGCTCGCGAGGTACGTATCCAAGGTCGTATCAAACTTGCCACTAAGGCTCGAGGCCGGGATCATGTTCCAACCCGTGTAGACCGCTATCGTCGGCGGGAAGTCCTGCGAACCTTGGGCGAAGCCCGGTATGTCAACCTTCAGGTCGTCCACGCTGGTCGTGTATACCAAGTACGCCTTCGCCGCGCTGATCTCGGTCAGTCCGCCTTCCCATCCGCCGTTGACACGGACCGCAGCCACCCACCCACCCTCGACCGTCGGGTCGTAGGTGAGCACCTGGGAAACCGCGTCCACGTCGATCACCGCGTCGATGCTGCTGTCAGACGCCGCTCCCGGCAGGGAGACCAGGTTCCAGCCAAGGTTCAGCGGGATCGTGACCGGAGCCCTCGCCACCACCTTGAACTTACCCGACTGCGCCTCGGAGACGTTGCCCGCCTCGTCGCGTCCAATCGCCGTTATCGTGTACTCGCCGAGGGCGAGGTCCGAGTCCGGCAGGTAGGTGTACAGCTCCCAGTCGCTCGTCTGCAGCACGTCCGTCTCGTCGTCGACTAGCACCCACTCGTTTCCGTCCGCATCGCTCAGCGTAGCCGACGTCACCGTGACCGTCTTATGCGTGTCGCCCGCGTACTCCGTACTCTCGTCCCACTGGATCTTGATGAACGGAGTGGCGTTCTGCGTGTCCTCGCTAGGCTCGAACGTTGCCTGCGGTGCACGGAGGTCAACCTCTATCGTCTGGTCCGCAGCCACGTAGTGGTACGTAGCGGTGAGTCCCTCTGTGTCGTCCGTTATGTGGTCATCCTTGTCGTCAATGTCCTTGTAGACGATCGTCAGGGTCACCGTGCCGGCCTCCCAGTCCACGTCGGTAACCGACATGCTGTCGTGCCCGCTAGGAATACCGCTGAGAGTAACGTCGTTATCCAGGGACCCGCTAAAGTCTTCGTCAGCCAGCGGCCACTTGGACAGACCGATGGTCACTTCGTAGGTGGCGTTGTTCGTCGTAGTTGCCACCTCATCCGCAGCCACGCTGACCTCCACCGAAGCTGTTACCGCCTCGTCGGTCACCTTGGTCGCGCCCGCCCTCGTCACCTTGGCCCGGATATCGCTGGCCTGAACCAGGACACCGTAGATGCCCGTGCTGCCCGCCTTGAAGGTGTAGGTGCCGGTGGACGGCGTGGGCAGGTTCACAGCGGCTCTTTCGGTCTCTATGTCGCCGCCCGTGATCGCCAGGCACGTGCACCCGTCAAGGGGCACTGCTCCAGTCTCGCCCGCTAGGTTTTCGTCCGCGCTGAACGTGACCGTCGACTCTCCCTTGTCGGGCAGCAACTGCCTGCTGAAGGAGTCCACCGTCACTCCAGGATTGATGCCGTCCTCCACCCTCGGGATCGCGGCCGTCTTGAGCTCGTTGCCGGCCTTGTCCATGATCGAGCCGTCAAGCTCGACGCGCGGCCTGGCGTCCGATCCCAAGTCGTCGGAAAGCTTCAGGTAGACGACCTCGTTCGTCGACTTATCGTTCTCCGCGTCGGCGCCCGCAACCTGCAGGCTCTCGATCGAAACGTCCGGGTTCTCGACCACGAAGTCGCCCACGTCAACGGTGCTGGCGTCCAGCGCCTCGTTGAAGACGATCTTGATGGCTGCGCGGTCGGTAATCTCCTTCTTCTTCTTCGCGTCCCAGTTCGTGCCGGCCGTCGAGCCGTCCGCGAGGGCAGGAGCCTTCGTGTCTATCGTCAGCTTCGCCTCTCTCGTGTTCTCGTTGCCCGCAACGTCTCTCGCCACGACCCTGATTACGAACTGCTTGCCGTGGTTGTTGTCGCCAGGATCGATGCTGACGGAATTCGCCTTGTACTCCGCAACGGTGCCAGCGTCACCGATATCAGGATCCAAGTCGCAGGCCAGCCCCGAGCCGCTGATGATCCAGCTCCCGGTGTTACGGAAGAGGATGTCGACCTCGTTTGAGCTGAGCCGCGTGGCGGTCAACTGCGTATCGAAGACCCTGCAGACTCTGGTGCCTTCCACGATGGAGATGTCCACGTGGTCCCTCGGGAAGCTCGTGTCGATACCCGACCCTCCGTCGCTGACGGAGATGGAGACGACCGGCAAGCTCCTGTCGGTAATCGTGCCGTCGCTGGGCGAGATGCTCAGGATGGCCGGCTTCTCGCCGTCAATGGTTGCCGTGTCGTCGTCGACAACAGTGACGTGGTCGTCCTCGTAGAGGGTGACTGTGAGCGTGTCGCCGTCACGGACGCCGATCTGTCCCTCTTTAGCCGATGCTATCTTGGAGTCGGCCTGGAGCATGATGGAGCCGTGGTAGATGTTGGTCGTCGGGTCGGTGGTCGTCGAGCCTATCGCCTTGACCTCCGTCACCTCAACCCACTCGCCGATGCCGTCGGAGCTGCTGGTAACCCTGACCCTGTTCTCGTCCGAGGGGGCCGTCGAGCCAGCCCTCTGGTCTGCCCCGATCATGTCCGCCACGTGGTACTTGAAGGTGACCTCAATCGTGGTGGTCGCTGTTACAAGGTTCCCCTGGAGGTCGTACACGGCCCCGGTGCCAGTGACGGTGCCCAAGAACTCAATCCGGCCCGTCTCAGGATTGGTCTTCGAAACGATAGGGACACCATCGTCGTCATCGTCGGACGCATCCCTAATCGTGATTACGGGCGTGCCATCCAAAGGCGTAGAGGCTGTGCCCATGTAGTTCATCCAGTGCTCATTCGCCGTGAATGTAGCCCCGGTGGTGCCTTGACCGTCTTTGCCAGCACCCCGCCCAGTCTCGGCAGTGGTTGTACCGTTAGTGCCGATCTGGGGCGCGTAAGTCCCCGAAGGCTCGTCGTTCAGCGGGTCGGGCGGGACTAGCAATGTTAACCCGTCGCTCCCCGTCACCGTCCCTCTGGGGACTGTAAACGTAATCTTCGCGGTCCGGTTGCCCGTGGGCAGGGCCAGGTCAGGGTCCTTCAGGTAGAAGTCGACCGTGACGCCCGGCCGGTAGAAGTCCTGCTGCTCGCCGGCCTTGTCCGGGTTGTCAGCCGGGCCTGCGAACTCGACCGTATCGTTCTTCTCCACGATCGGCGCCGCTTCAGTCGAGCGGTCAACGCCGACCTGCGACACCAGCAGCACGGCCAGCGCCAATCCAATAGCTAGAAACCTCAACGACTTGTTCACTTCCTACCCCCTTTTATTTGCGGGCCTTCGCCTAGTAACTGCCTGTTGAACCCTATACAAGGCAAGGCGCGACCCGCGTGGGCCGTCACTACCTGCCAACTCGGATGTCGTCTGCTTAGTCAAGCCGGTATTCTTGTACACCAAGGCAATGCGCTTGTCAAGGCGCGGTCTCCTACATATTCCGCTAGCCGGAGTGTCCGGGCGCTTCGTCCGCCGAGCCTTCTCGCGTTATGGCGCAGCGGCCCCGGTGCCCAGAGCCAAAGCCGACTATATAGCACGGCCTAGGCGTTGTCAATAATCCTCAAAGCCAGTTTTTGGACGTGTTCCAAGACCTTCGCCGAATCCGCGCCGATCCACGAAGGGCACTCAGGGACACGAATGGGGCTGCCTCGGCCGGGGCGCTCATTGCTTCGAGGTTCGAGCCCCAGCAGGTGCGGGGGAGCTTGCCTGGGCTCCCGCGTCGTCGTGGGGTTTTTCTTCCGGGGCCGCCCCGTCTGTCTCCCGCAGGCGCAGTGAGCGTTCGTAGCTTTCTACCAGGTCGGGCATGACTTCGGCCGCCGGGCGGGCGCCTGACATGTCCATCTCTTCCGGGCCCCACTCCGGGTCGGCCTCGATGCCGACGTTGATTGCAGCCTCTCTCCCGTACTTGGCGGCTATCTCGTGGAAGGTCATTCCGGTCAGGTCGGGCTCATGGGCGCTCATTGGTTTGAGGACCGGGCCTCGCGGGCCTCGCGCTGGCGGCGGGAGCGCCGGTAGCTCTCTACCAGGTCGGGCATGACTTCGATCGCGGGGCGGGCGCGCTGGAACCATTCGGGGGTCAGCCTGACCGTGTCCGGGTCGGCCTCGATTCCGGCGTTGATTGCAGCCTCTTCGCCGTACTTGGCGGCTATTTCGTGGAAGGTCATTCCGGTCAGGTCGGGCTCATGGTCGTTCATAGTCTCTCACCTCCTGCCTGTCGGCCTTGCGCAAGCTGATGATGCGGGTTCGCTCACCCCGTCGGGTGTGCACCGCCACATGCAAGCGCGCGCCTATGGGTCCGGTCGCAATGTACCGCATCTCGCCGCCTCGCGGACTTGCCTCTATGTCGGCAGCTTCCCAGTCGAACTCCTCCATGGCCTCGAAGTCCACGCCGTGCTTGTCCAGGTTGGACGACCGCTTCTCCTCGTCCCACTCGTACCTCACAGCCTATTATAAGGAATTTCGGATCGCCGACGTGTCGACGATCACTTTGGAAGTCCGCGCTCATCGTAGAGGAAGTCGCCATGATTAACGGCCGACGGGCCGTCGATTGCGGTGCGGGTGCTAATGGCATTTGTATCTCATATGTGGTACGTTGATTGCTACGTGGAGATGGAGGCGGCTTATGGCTAAGTCAGCGATGATTCGCGCCCGCGTCGAGCCGGAACTGAAGCGCCAGGCTGAGGAGCTCTTCTCGGCGTTGGGGCTGTCGGCAACGGAGGCGATCACGCTCTTCTACAAGCAGGTGACCGTGCATCGCGGTCTGCCGTTCTCCGTAAGACTGCCCAATGCCGAAACCGTCGAGGCGCTACGGCAGGCACGTGACGGGGTGGGGTTAACGGAGTACTCCGGGCTGGAGGCTCTCAAGGCCAGCATCAATGATGCGCCTGCTGACCACGACCCTGTTCAATAGCACGTTGCGGAAGAACTCTTCCAGACCTTCCTTAAGTCCCCTTTCTTTCCAGAAAGAGAGAAAAATTATATCTGAGGGACACCCTCAGACTCCCGGCAAAGGGGCTCCGCCCCTCTGCACACCCCGTATTTCAGCAGCCTGATAGGGACCTCCGGCGCGGAAGGGACCTCGGCAAGCTTTGGGCAGTGGTCGAACGGCTGCTGTCGCGACAGCCCCTCGACCCGCGCAACAGGCCGCACCGTCTTTCAGGTGACTGGTCTGTTTACTGGGAGTGCCACGTCGAATCGGACTGGCTGCTGGTCTGGGGTAAGGAAGAAGACGCCCTGGTGCTAGTGAGGACGGGAACCCACGACGACCTGTTTGGCTGAGGGGGCTAGACCTCTTTGCCGAGGGTGGCGAGGAACTCCTGGTTGTTCTTGGTCTTGCGCAGGCGCTCCATGACCTTCTCGGTGGCGTCGTTGGAGTCCATGCCGTTGGAGGTGATCATGCCGACCATGCGCCTGAGGAGCCAGACCTGGCGCAGGGTGTCCTCGTCGAGCAGCAGCTCCTCGCGGCGGGTGCCGCTCCTGCCGATGTCGATGGCGGGGAAGACGCGGCGCTCGGCGAGCTTTCGGTCGAGGTGGACCTCCATGTTGCCGGTGCCCTTGAACTCCTCGTAGATCACGTCGTCCATGCGGCTGCCGGTGTCGACGAGGCATGCGGCGAGAATGGTGAGGCTGCCGCCGTCCTCGGCGTTGCGTGCGGCGCCGAAGAATTGCTTGGGCGGGTACAGTGCGACGGGGTCTATGCCGCCGGAGAGCGTCCTGCCGCTGGTGGGTACTGCGAGGTTATAGGCGCGGGTGAGGCGGGTGAGGCTGTCGAGGAGGATGACGACGTCGCGTCCGGACTCAACGAGCCTCTTGGCGCGGGCGAGGGCTAGCTCGGCGACGCGGGTGTGGTCCTCGACGGGCTCGTCGAAGGTCGAGCTGAAGACCTCGCCCTGTACGGAGCGGGTCATGTCGGTGACCTCCTCGGGGCGCTCTCCGATGAGGGCGACCATGAGGTGGATGTCCGGGGCGTTGATCGTGATGCCCTCGGCGATGTTCTTGAGTAGGGTGGTCTTGCCGGCCTTGGGTGGGGAGACGATGAGGCCGCGCTGGCCCCTGCCCACGGGGGCGGCCATGTCAATGAGGCGGGTCGCGGCCATTTGCCTGGTGGTCTCGAGCTTGATGTGCTCGTTGGGGAATATGGGTGTGAGTCGCTCGAAGTGGGGGCGGTTGCTCGAGGCCTCGGGCTCGAGGCCGTTAACGGCCTCGACACGTATGAGGCCGAAGTATCGCTCGCCGTCCTTGGGCGGCCTGACCTGTCCGGTGACGTGGTCGCCGGTCCTGAGACCGAAGCGGCGGATCTGGGACTGGGAGACGTAGACGTCGCTGGAGCCGGCGTGCCGGCCGTTGGACTTGAGGAAGCCGTAGCCTTCGCCGGCGATGGAGAGGACGCCGCTGGCGAGGACCTGGCCGTTGCGCTCGGCGAGTCCCTGGAGGACCTTCATCATCAGCGCGTGCCGCCTGGGGACAGCGCCGTTGTCTATCACCTCCATCTCGCGGGCGATGCCCATCAACTCTTCGTTGGTCTTGTCCTGTAGCTCAGCTATGTTCATTTTCCACTCCGGGGGATCTCAGAATAGGCGGGTTTGTTTGGACACTTTCCCGGCGCGGGGGCCGAAGCGGCGGGTGGGAAGGGTATACGGCGTACGCAAGAGGTCCTAGATACGCAAAGGTGCCTGAGGGTTGAAAGGGTGCCGAGGCTCATGGTGCGCCAGCCGCGCGGTGTCTAGTGAGGTATGTCTTCCCTGGGTTGGAGCCCGCTCGCGAACCGCCCTAATACAGCGTTGCCTGGAATTAAGAGTCCGTAGCTAAGGCGACGGTATCGGTTAAAGGAAGGCTCGTCGCGATGCTGCTAACTGCGGCATCCTGACTAGGGGAAAGCATATTCATGCTACCACACCGGACTTTGCCAGTCCAGACGCCACGGGGGCGTTCTTAGACTCTTCGAGCGGCATCTCGTGCTGGCCGCCCTCCCTGAGGGTGTCCATGGCGACGCCTACGAACTCGCGGAAGAGCGGGTGCGGGCGGCCCGGCCTGGAGAGGAACTCGGGGTGGAACTGGACGCCCACCATGAAGTCGTGGCCGTCCATCTCCATGATCTCGACGAGGCTGCCATCGGGGGAGATGCCGGTGGCGCGGAGGCCGGCGTCCCCGAGGGCTTCCTTGTAGGCGTTGTTGAGCTCGAAGCGGTGGCGGTGCCTCTCCTGAACGACGGGGGCGTCGTAGGCTCGGGCGGCCCAGCTATTCTCAGCGACGCGGCAGGGGTATATGCCGAGCCTCATGGTGCCGCCCATCTGGGTTACGTCCTTCTGGTCGGGCATGAGGTCGATGACGGGGGCGTCGGTTTGGGGGTCGAACTCGGTGGAGTTGGCTCCGGGCAGGCCGAGGACGTGTCGTGCGGCCTCGATCACCATGACCTGCATGCCAAGGCATAGGCCGAGGTATGGCACGCCCCGCTGGCGGGCGTAGGCTGCAGTGTCGATCATACCCTCGACGCCCCGGGGGCCGAAACCGCCGGGGACGACGATGCCCCGGGCCTCAGCGAGGAGGTCTTCGGGGCCCTGTTCCTCTATATCCTCCGCGGAGACCCACTGGACGTCGATGCTGAGGCCATGGTGCAGGCCGGCGTGGAAGAGGGACTCCCTAACGGAGATGTAGGCGTCCTGGAGCTCGACGTACTTTCCGACGACGGCGATGGGGAGCGACTCCCCGGGGGCCTTTATGGCGCCGACCATCTTACGCCACGCGTCCATGGCGCCGCCGTGGGCGGGCAGCCGCAGGGCGGTGGTCACGAGGTCGCCGAGCCCCTCCTCCTCCAGGAGCAGGGGCACCTCGTAGACCGTGTCGACGGTGGGGAGGGCGATGACGCTCTCGCGGGAGACGTCGCAGTGGACGGCGATCTTATCCTTTATACCGTCGTCCACGGGCTGGTCGCTCCTGCAGACTATGGCGTCGGGCTGGATGCCGATGCTCCTGAGCTCCCTGACGCTGTGCTGTGTGGGCTTTGTCTTTAGCTCGCCGGTCGCGGAGATGTAGGGGAGGAAGGTGACGTGGATGTAGAAGACCTCGTCACGGCCGACCTCGTTGCGCATCTGCCTGATGGCCTCGAGGAATGGCTGACCTTCTATGTCGCCGACGGTGCCGCCGACCTCGACGACGATGACGTCGGCGCCGCTCTCCTCGGCGAGGCCGTAGATGCGCTTCTTGATGCCGTCGGTGACGTGGGGGACCGACTGGATGGTGCCTCCCAGAAATTCTCCCTCTCGCTCCCTGGCAATAACGTCCGAGTAGATCTGGCCGGCCGTGACGTTGGAGGAGCGGGTGAGGCCGATGTCGATGAACCTCTCGTAGTGGCCGAGGTCCAGGTCGGTCTCCGAGCCATCCGCGGTGACGAAGACCTCGCCGTGCTGGTATGGGGACATGGTGCCCGGATCGACGTTGAGGTAGGGGTCTAGCTTGAGTACCGAGATAGAGACGCCGCGGTTGTGGAGGATGCGGCCCAGGGAGGCGACGGCGATGCCCTTGCCCACCGAGCTGACGACCCCACCGGTAACGAAAATGTACTTAGTCACGCGGTCACCGCCGCTGAGAGGGGCGCCGATATTAAGGAAGAAGGGGCAGTGCCGTCGGAGTGGAGGATGTCAGACTTCAACTCGGTCATGGCGCCGAGGGGAGTATATCACCATCCCCGACCGCCGGTCGGGGTCACTCGCGGGCGTCCGCGAGGAGGTCGCGCATGGTCGCTCCTATCAGGGCGGGGCCCAGCACCGTGGCTGCCCCAGCCTGCTCCAGGGCCTTGACCTTCTCCTCGGCGCGTGCGGCCCTGCCGGTAATTATGGCGCCGGCGTGGCCCATTCGGCGTCCCGGGGGGGCGCTGCGGCCCACGATCAGCGCGGCGACGGGTTTTGTAAAGCTGTCGCGGATGAACTCGGCGGCCTCCTGCTCGCGGGTGCCACCTATCTCGCCTATGAGAACGACCGCGTCGGTTCCAGGATCATCCTGGAAGAGGCGCAGCACCTCTATATAGGACGTGCCGCTGACCGGATCGCCGCCGATGCCGACGCAGGTGGACTGGCCGATGCCGATCGCCGAGAGCTGGCCCACGGCCTCATAGGTGAGCGTGCCGCTGCGGGAGACGACGCCGACCCTGCCTGGGCGGTGGACGGCGCCGGGCATGATACCGACCTTGCAGCGGGCGGCGGGCGAGATGACGCCTGGGCAGTTGGGGCCGAGCAGCATTGCGTCCTTGCCGTCGAGGTAGCGGACGACCTTGATCGTGTCGGCCACAGGGATGCCCTCGGTAATGGAGACGATGGGCGAGAGGCCCGCCTCCGCGGACTCGACGATAGCGTCGGCGGCAAAGGCAGGGGGCACGAAGACGAGCGCGGCGTTGGCGCCGGTATCGTCCACGGCGCGGCTGACGGTATCGTAGACGGGTATGTCGCCGCCCACGACCATGCCTCCACGCCCGGGCGTTACGCCGGCGACCACGTTGGTGCCGTACTCGCGGCAGCGCAGGGCGTGGAAGCCGCCCTCCTTGCCGGTGATGCCCTGGACGAGGAGGCGGGTGTTCTGGTCTACAAGGATGCTCATCTGTCACTCCCTGCGCGGAGGGCGTCGGCGGCCTGGGCCATGTCGTCGACGAGGGTGACCTGGAGGCCGGACTCGGCCAGCAGCGCGCGTCCCTCTTCGGCGTTCGTGCCCTGCATGCGGACGACCATGGGCGGCATCGCGTCCGGCGCGGCCTCCGCGGCGGCGAGCACGCCCTGCGACACTATGTCGCAGCGGAGGATGCCGCCGAAGACGTTTATGAGCACGGTCTCGACGTTGGGATCAGACAGGATGATGCCCATAGCCTGGGCGATCTTGTTCTCGTCGGCGCTGCCGCCCACATCGAGGAAGTTGGCGGACGCGGCGCCGGCGGCGTGCGTAACGTCCATGGTCGCCATGGCGAGGCCGGCGCCGTTGACAAGGCACCCAACACCGCCGTCCAGCTTGACGTAGCTGATGCCGTAGCTGCGGGCCTGCGCCTCCAGCGGGTCCTCCTGCCCAGGGTCGCGCATCTCGAGCAGGTCGGGGCGCCTGAAGAGTGCGTCGTCGTCTATCTCCAGCTTGGCATCGGCGGCCAGCACGGCGCCGTCCGCGGTAACGACGAGGGGGTTCACCTCGACAAGCGAGCAGTCGTTGGCAGTGAAGACGGCGTAGAGGCGCTCCAACATGCCGGATATGGGCCTAACCAGCTTTGGGTCTACGCCGATGCCGAGGGCGAGCGCCCTGCCCTGATAGGGCATGAGCCCGAGAACCGGGTCGACGGCGGCGCGGACTATCTTCTCCGGGGTGCGCTTAGCGACCTCCTCGATGTCCATGCCGCCGGCCGCGCTGACCATCGCGACGGCGCCACCCTCTGAGCCGTCGATGACTATGGCGGCGTATATCTCCTTGTCGACGTCGATCGCCTCCTCCACGAGCACGGCGTCCACGGGCACGCCAGCGGGGCCCGTCTGGTGCGTGACGAGGGTCGAGCCGAGCATCGCGGCGGCGGCGGCCCGGGCTTCGGATGCGGAGGCGACGAGCTTGACGCCCCCGGCCTTGCCTCGCCCGCCGGCGTGGACTTGGGCCTTGACCACGACGCGGCCGCCCAACTCTCCGGCGGCGTCGGCTGCTTCGTCGGGCGTGCGGGCCACCCTGCCCCTGGGCACGGCTACCCCCGCCGCGGCGAGGACCTCTTTAGCCTGGTACTCGTGCAGTCGCAATCCGTCCTCCCCTGCGCTTTCATCGTCTCAAGCAGAGTACCCCGCCGCGGAGCAGCGGGGTACTCCAATGTCAGCTCCGGTCCGCCGTATGACCCTGCTGGCGGAGGGGGTGGGATTCGAACCCACGTTCCCTTTCAGGATTCCTGTTTTCAAGACAGGCGCCTTAAACCACTCGGCCACCCCTCCGGGCGCTTGGCTCACGGCAACGGGCACATTTTACCCGACGCGGCAGAGGCGTGCATGGCGGGCGGGGCGGCGCCGCTCAGTCAAGAGGGGAAAATCCCCGATATCCGTCTCATTCTGTAACATTTTGTCTCATTCAGCTTTGGCTTGCGAGACAGTGGGTGAACGCCAGCGAGGCGGAATGAGGCACGAAAGAGGCGGTATGTGCCACGACCGAGACAGAATGTGACACGCTCTTCGGCAAGCTCGGGCACCCACGAGGGGCGCCCCTACGTATGCGCGACAGGCACCGGAGGGCGGCCCTGGGGTCAACCCGCCCTGCTGCAAGAGGAACTGTAGCACGGGCGTTCGCAGTACGTCAAGGGCCAGTGTCGGGCGGGCCGGCGGGGCTAGCGAATTAGCTGGGCGAGGTCCTGGGCGCCCTTGCCGGAGGCCATCTTGCGCATGAGCTTACGCATCTGGCGGAACTGGTTGAGGAGCTGGTTGACGGCCTGCGGGGAGGTTCCGGAGCCCCTGGCTATGCGGCGGCGGCGGCCGCCACCTATTATCTGGGGGCGCTTGCGCTCCTCAGGGGTCATGGAGAAGATGATCGCCTCTACCCTCTTTAGCTGGTCCTCTCCGAACTCATCGTGGGGCATTTTCGACCTGAGGCTGGAGAGCCCGGGGACCATGTCGAGTATCTGCCCCAGGGGCCCCATCTTCCTGACCTCCTGGAGCTGCGTGAGGTAGTCCTGGAGGTCGAAGGTGGCCTGCCGCATCTTCTTTTCGATCTCGGCGGCCTGGTCCTCGCCGAAGGCGGCCTCCGTCTTCTCGATGAGGGTCAGCACGTCGCCCATGCCGAGGATGCGCGAGGCGAGCCGGTCGGGGTGGAAGCTCTCGAGGGCGTCGACCCGCTCGCCGGTGCCCATGAACTTGACGGGGACGCCGGTCACGGAAACGATGGAGAGCGCGGCGCCTCCCCTGGCATCTCCGTCAATCTTGGAGAGCACCAGCCCAGTCAGGCCGATGCGGGAGTGGAACTCCTCGGCCGCCCTCACGGCGTCCTGCCCGGTCATGGCGTCGACGACCAGCAGGGTCTCAGCCGGGGAGACGGCCTTCTTGACGTCTTCCAACTCATCCATCAGCTCGTCGTCGATCTGGAACCTGCCCGCGGTGTCGACTATGGCCCAAGCTGCGTCCGTCCGCTTCGCCCGCGCGACGCCGTTCCTGGCGACCTGGACGGTCTTCGCCGAAGGGTCTTCCGTGTAGACCTCTACGTCGATCTGCGAGCCCAGGGTCTGGAGCTGCTGGATGGCGGCAGGGCGCTGGAGATCTGCGGCGACCAACAGCGGAAGCTTGCCAGACTGCTTCAGGTGGCGGGCCACCTTCGCGGCGGTGGTCGTTTTGCCTGAGCCGTTCAGGCCGACCATGAGCATGACCGACGGTTGCTGGGGAGAGGGATCGAGGCCCTTGGCGCCGCCGCCGAGCAGGCGGGTCATCTCCTCGTTGGTGATCTTGACGACCTGCTGGCCGGGGCTCAGGCTCTTGAGCAGGTCTGCGTCGAGGGCGCGTTCGCGGATGCGGCCGACCAGATCGCGGGCGACCTTGAAGTTGACGTCGGCCTCGAGGAGGGCCATGCGGACCTCCCGGAGAGCAGCGTCGACGTCCTTCTCGGTCAGCCGGCCCTTGTTGCCGAGCCGGCTGAAGACCCCGTTCAGCTTTTCAGTGAGGGCTTCGAACATGGACTGTGATTCCTATTACTCGTGTGATTGGGATGCCGCGTCCCCGATGTGCGCTACGACGGATGGGGACGGGCGGGTTTGAAACCCGCCCCTACGACCTGTGCTAGACCGCTACGGGCTGGAGGTAGAGGCTGCCCACGCCGCGCACCTCGGCGGGGATTCCAGCCTTGCGGAGGATCTCCCATGCCGTAGCCTGCATCGCCGAGACGACGGGCTTGCCTATGGACGCCTCCATCGAGTCGAGGACCTCAGAGGTCCTCATGCCGGTGCAGCTTATGAAGACGCCGTCAGCGTCCGGGCGGTCCACAAGCTGGAGGACGAGCTGCCGGATGTCCTCCTGCGGTATGTGCTCAATCCCACTGAGCTTGTTGAGGCCCCTCATGTGCACCACCTCGAAGCCGCTGTCCTCCAGGAAGCCCCGGAGCCTCACGTTCAGCTCGTCGACGTGGGGCGACAGCACCGACACGCGCTTGACGCCCAGGCTGCGCAACGCCTCGACGGCGGCTGACGACGTGGTGGTGGCGGGCAGGCCGGTGGCCGCGGTGATCCGGTCAGAGATATCGACGTCGCCGCCGACGCCCCTGACGTAGCTGGCCGACGTGCAGCCGTACCCGATGGCGGAGACGCCGAGGGGGACGAGCTCCACGCCCGCCTCCTCGATGTTGGAGTCGACCGGCAGAAGGAGCAGCCGCTCCAGGGTGATCCCGCCTGCCGGCGAATCGGCCTCGCGGCTTCGCTTGGTGCCCTTAATGTGGAAGGCGACGCCATCCGGGACGAACTGCCGCGTCTCCTCGTGGTCCGCCGCGCTGGGCGGCCCGGGCCAGACAAATCCGATGTTCTGCGCGCTGCTCATGGGTCCCTCCTTATATCAGGCTTCAGGACATGGGTGGGTATACGGGTCACCGGATGAAGAGTTCGCGGTCGACGCTCGTCAGGACCTCGCAACCGTCCTCCGTGACCAGACTCGTCTCGCTGAACATCGTACCGTACTGCCCAAGCTGACGGAGCGCCACTGGGTGATGGAAGACCATGCCCGCCTGGAGGCGCGTCATATTGCCTAGGGAGATGCCTGCGGTGCCGTCGCCCCAACTCGGCGGGAAGCCGGCGCCCACCGCGTAGGCGAACGCGCCGTGGAACACGAGGCCGGGCCAGGCAAGGTCGATGCCCTTCCATCCGGCCCGCGCCACCTCGTCCGCGGTTATGCCGGCGCGCATGGTGTCGATGACGTTGTTGAGCGCCGTGATGCAGGCGTTGGCCAGGCGGGCGACGCCGGGCTCCGGTTCACCGATGGACACGGTGCGCATCATGGGCGCGGTATAGCGCTGCACGCACGCACCGAACTCCATGCATATGCTGTCGCCCTTGCTCAGGGACATGCGCTTGTGGGTGGAGTGGAGGATGCCCGAGCGCCGGCCCGTGGTGAGAATGGGCGACAGGCACATATACTCGCTGCCAGCCTCTATCAGCGCCTGGTTGGCGGCGGCGGCCACGTCGTTGTCGGTCTTTCCCTCCGCTACAGCGTCGATGGCGGCCATGATTCCGGCGTCGGTGATGCGGGCGGCCTGGCGCAGGTACTCTATCTCCCGCGGCGACTTGGTGATCTTGAGGGAGGCAACGAAGCCGGAGCCGTCGACGAGCTCGGCGCCTGGCAGAGACCGGCGAAGCGTATCGAAAGCATCGGGGGTCATGCCGGCCAGGGACGTCTCCACTGCTACCCTCGCGCCGCCGAAGCCCTGACCCTTCAGAAGCTCTGCCTGGTACTCCTCATGACTGCGGTCCGGGTAGCCGTGCACCTCGTCCATCCAGGTGTGGAGGAGGGCCGTGCCCAGCTCCGGAGGGTGGACTATCAGGGTCGGGTCGCCGTTCAGCGGCAGGATGACGCATTCGCCGCCGAACATTGAGAAGCTCTGGAAACCGGAGAGGTAGAAGACGTTGGGCGGGTGGCGCACGACGAAGACGTCGACCTTGGCCTCAGCCATGGCGCGCCTGACACCCTCTATCCGGCACTCGTACTCCTCGGCCGGGAAGGCCAGCTCCTGGGGCAGCCCGGACAGGATGTCCCGGCCCACGGGTCCGCCGGCAAGACTGCTATGGACGTCTACAACCATTTCGTCACCTCCACTATGTAATGTAGATACGACAGGGAGGGCGGGTTTCAACCCGCCCCTACGGCGGGATATCGTATGGACTACCTGAGTTTGCCGCGGCCCAGGATGGGCCAGGCCGTCTCGACCATGCCGTTGCGTATTCCATACATCTCGTCGTGTAGACAGACGGTCGTGTCGCCGTAGCCGATGATGAACTCGACCTTGTCGCCGATTCGCGGGCTCTCGGAGGGCTCGTCCAGGGTGATGGAGGTGTGCTCGGCGGAGAAGCCCATGTTGGCCACTCCGAGAATGTCCATAGGCCTGGGCTTGGCGACCTCGATCATCATCGTCTTGCGCCCGCCGTCGACCACGATCCGGTCGGGGGTGGGGCGGCTCACGACAGTCGTGAGCACGGTCATGGCAAACTCGTGCTTGAGGCCGGCAGCGGCGTAGAACATGTCGCTGAAGATGCCGCCGCCCGCCTGGATCTCGGTGACGCCGGGAATCCAGGAGGTGATCCAGTAGGTGCCGCTGCCGCCGCAGCTCACGATCTCGACGGATAGGCCCGCCTCGCCGCACATCCGGGCGCTCATGGTCAGCATGCCCACGGCCTTCTCCACGGCGGCGCGCTTGTCGGGCCCGTCCGGCATCCCCGCCGTGTGACCCTCCCAGCCCATCAGGCCTGCGTAACGGAGGTTGGGAGACCTGTCTACCTCCTCGGAGAGGGCGACGGCCGCCTCTCCCGGATCGACCCCGCACCGGTTGGTCCCCACGTCGACCTCCACGACGACGCGGGGCTTGACGCCCAGCTCACCGGCGGCCGCGTCGATCTCGCGCACGTTCTGAAGGCTGTCGACGGTGGCGACGACGTCGGCGTGGCGGCAGAGGTTAACGAGGCGCGCCACCTTTATAGGGCCGACGACCTGGTTGGCGATGAGGATGTCCTTGATGCCGGCGGCGGCCATCACCTCGGCCTCCTCCAGCTTGGCGCAGGTGACGCCGATGGCGCCGGCGGCGATCTCCTGGTGGGCGATGGCGGGGACCTTCTGCCCCTTGGAGTGAGGCCGCCAGTTGACGCCCGCCTGCTCGAAGGTGTCGGTCATCCGGCGGATGTTGTTCTCCATCCGGTCGAGGTCGACCAGCAGCACTGGCGTGTCCAGATCGTACTTGCTCGTACCGACGAAACGTGTGCTCATGGCGCCTCCCGTAGGGGAACAAGATGCTCGCGGCGTCATTGTATCCCACCGCGACGCGGGCGTGCAGCTATTCGCGGGCTTCGGGAGGGGAGAATGACTGAATCGGGATTGGCGGGATTGTGGGATTCTCAGGATTGGGATGGGATGCGGTTCCGGGCAGCCGGCACCCGGCTGGGCGGGTGGGCACTTGACCTGAGTCTTGACCACCAGCAGAGGACTACTTATGATGCGCCCACCTCGGTTGGAGCGCCATCGACAATGCTGAAAAGGGTTCTTGGCTATGCCGTCACCGCTAGCGTAATTGCGATCGTAGCTGGCATTGGCTGGATAGGCTATGGAAGACTAACCTCGTCGGAGGGTGCGGAATTCGACGAGAGCGTCTCCATGGTGCATCATCAAACAGGGAGCATGAGCGAATCTTTCGGCGAAGCCGGAACCTTCGTTAGCAGAGACATCAAGCAGATCACAAGCATATCCGTCCTGATCGATGAGTGGACACCCCGGTACGACAACTCGCGAATTACGTATCAGAAGTTCGACTCCGCCATCATTGCCGCGGAGCGAAGGGCGGAAGCTTACTTTTCGGCTCAGAGGGCACTGACGGAAAGGTATCACAGCCCGGAATCACGGGCACGCGCACAAGCAGACGATGATGCAGACTTCGCGCTCTATCTGCAGTGGCGGAACAGAGCGCACGGGGTCCGCGCGGAAGCTCTGGAGATAATGAATCGCCTGAGT
This sequence comes from Dehalococcoidia bacterium, assembly GCA_965262055.1. Classification (GTDB taxonomy): domain Bacteria; phylum Chloroflexota; class Dehalococcoidia; order Lucifugimonadales. The sequence goes on along the minus strand of CBDHEI010000002.1, from coordinate 1,665,019 downwards.
GATATGGACACGGACCTGAGGAAGCTGGACCTCTCATCGGACTTCTCAGGGTTTTCCTACGAGGCAGGCGGCTTTAGTGAGGTGCCCTCGGACATTCGAGACCTAGGTGACGCATTGACACAATTCCAGATCGCGTCGGAGAACATTCGGGAGATCACCGCTTCGCCATTCGATCTGAGTAGGTACGAGTAGGTGGAAGCTTTTTCCCAAGACCGGAGAGAATTTGCGACGTTCCTGGTGCGCTTGGCGGCGTTTGCGGCTACGCTGTTGCTTACCGCGGCCTTCTTCCTGCCATGGGTAAGGCTTGACGGGGCGACTGAGGCTCACAGTGGACCCAGATTCCCCACCTAACATAGTTTGGTGTGGCCTTCGTGGATTTACGCCCGTGTTGAGTATCGATTCGGTGGTTCCATATGGTCGGATCGGGCCGTAGGTAGGACCTTGGCCGAAGACTTTGAGGGTATGGGCAGCGGAGCCGCACCGATTATGGCTGTCCTCAGGCCGAAGAAGGCATGGCGCAGCCTGGGCGACCTTGCTGAGTCGCCTTCAACCGATGCACAGACAGGACCGCTTATGGTTGGTACGGCTCGGCGGACAGCGCCAATATCCTCTGACGTGCCCTGATCAACAACTCGTATGAGGGATGGCCCCGCGCCAGACGGATGATCAGCTTCCTGGCGTGTCGCATCACCCGGCCCGGAAGGGCGATCAGGGCGAAGCGCACTGCCTTGAGACGCTTGCTCACCCACTGTCCTCCCAACGCCAGCCGCTTCATCGCAGAGCTCAGGTTGAAGGCCAGCACCGCTATGGCCCACCATGCGGCGTTGGCTCCGAACAGCCCCGACGGGAGCCTGCCCGCAGCCAGGTCACTCTTCAGGACGCTGTGGACCTGCTCGCCTTTACCGCATCTCTGCCTGTACCACCGGATCATCTCATCTCCCGGAAGGTCTCGGTTGGTCACCAACCCGGAGACCTTGTGCCAGGCTCCGCCGGCCAGCCTCATCACGGGGAAGGGCAGTTCCAGCTGCAGTTCCATTCCCGGCAGAGGCTGTTCGCTCAGCGGCTCCCTGATAGCGATGAACCGGTATTCAGGGTTCTTCTTGCTGTAGGCTATCCAGTCTGGTTCGAAGTTCACCTCCGCCCACTGTTGACCTGTCTCGACCCAGGTGGCGCCCAGTCTGCGGTGCGGGGCATGCCAGTCTTGTTCGGCAACCTCGGACACCGCGCGCCTGAACTCCGGCGTCACGTTGAGTCCTACCGCAAACTCGATCACTCCGAAGCGCTCGTCTCTGCCCTCGGCGCAGTACCGCAGCAACTCGTGCTGATACCCAGCCGCGTCCGACCGCAGCATCACCTTGTCCACCGCACAAGGCAGATGCTCCAACGCTTCGGTCAACACTCGCAGTTGCTGATAGCCAGCAGGTACGTTGCCGTCCCGAAACTCCGAATGCACTATCAACTCAGCCTCGGCCCAGTAGGTCGTCAGAGGCTGATACGCCTTGTACTTCTTGTAGCTGTAGAGCGCCTGCTGCTTGTGCGTCTCCACCAGCGTGGCGTCCATGTCCAACGTGGCTTGAGCGCAGGGCGAACGGCTCTGTACGAAGCTCACCATATCGGCGTTCACCTTATGCAGACCCCCCAGCGCTTCGTTGGGTGAAGGTATGAACGCTCTGTGAGCTTCCCGACTGGACTCCTCGCCCGCCTCGTGGAATCTCTCCAGGTACCGGAACACCGCCGACTCCGATGGCATGCTCCGCCGACGCTCTACACGCCATCGCTCTTCCAACGCTCTACGCTCTCGACGACCCATCCCATAGCTCTCGACTTCCCGAAGCACCCTGCACAACCCCGCGTCCTTCTCCAAAACATCCAGATCAACCACTGACTCACCGCCTGCCAGGTTCAGCAGTATCAGCGAGCTGACCACTTGGCTGTCCGTCCAGCCCTGACCACACTCCCGCAGTCCCACGTGGCGCTCTACCGACGACCTCAAACCTGCTGCGTGCATCAACTCCAAGTACGTCATCATGCCCGCCATCGCCGTCATGCCCGGCGAGCTCTTCTCCTGCTCGTACTGGAACGGCAGAACCCCTTGCTTCATAATAGGTGCACCTCGTTGGTGATCGTTTCTCTCTTCCAAGAAACATCTTAGCCCCCTTCACGGCGGGCTCCAACGAGGTCTTCCTCTTCTCTGGGTGGGGAATCTGGGTGGAGCGGAGCTGTTGGCGATCGTCGTATCCCCCACCCTCACGTACCTCTTCGCAGTCTCTCCGGTTCAAGCAGGCGTACTAATAGGGTGTCCGGCTGCCGTGATTGCGTTCGCCATTCATGTCGTGACGAAGTATGCTCAGCGCAAGACTGCTCCGTTCGCCACTGCTGCGGTCCTGGCATCATCCATTTCTGTTATGTATGCCGCGACAGACCTAATTGCGGTCACCGGACCTAGAATCTATTTTGGACTCTTACTGGTCGTGGTCCTGTCGGGTGTGTTGCTGATCCACCAAGCCCTAATCAAGTTACGGATGAGATTGCTGCGCAACCGCAAGCTTCCGACTGTCCACCGGGCTCTATCAATCGCTACAGGCAGTGGTCCTTACCGGTGGAGTGAGAGGTAAATCACTGTAGGAACGGCAGATACCACCAAGGGTGACATCATATGGACATGTCACCGGCCAGTGGTCAGGGTGTGACCTCGTACTGGACTTCGGCGACCTTGCGGTCGCCAGCGTAGACGTATACCCAGTAGCGCCCGGGCGCCCACTTCTGCGATGGCGGGGAGCCCACCGAGAACCATGATGTCCCGCCGGCGTACCTGGCCTCCGCGGTCAGGTCGCCGCTCCGGCGATTGAATTCGAACCCATCCTCGTAGTACTCCACGATCTCCAGGGGAACCTCGCGCTGCCCTCCCGACACGCTGTATGAATACTTCAGGGTGAGATATACCCAGCCGGTGACATTCTGGGCGGAAAAGGTGGATACGGCAGGAGCGTCTGTCTTCATGCTGACGTAGGCCTCGTCGATACGCCCATTGATGCTGCTCAGGCTGGGGGCGACCGGAGCGGCGTCGAGACGGGAGAGGTCGTGGGATTCGGTCCCGTCGTACCAGCGGGCGATGACGGCAGTCTCCGCCCCGTCGTCCGAGTGGAACGCCTCCCTGACATGCTCGATGCCCACCGACGTGCCACGGAGGTTGTCGGCGTCGTCTTCGACCTCCGACGCCAGGTAGAGGGCGCGGAACCCCTGCTGGAATCTCTCTTCGCCCAGCGTACGGTACAGGTCTACGAAGAGCCGCTCGCCGAGCGAATAGTTGCACCTGAATTCTACGTCGGCTTGGGTGATGCCTAGACTCTCCAGGTCGGCGATACTGCCCGCATGGCCGCAGGGAGGGTTGGTGACGCCAATCGGACTGCCTGTCCGCACACCTTCGATGACGGAGGCCAAGAAATCCGCCGCGCCCTCGTCCACCCAGTCTTCGTTGCCGCTCCAGTAGTAGTGAGCTACTTCGTGGGCGTTGCTATGGCCAGCGGACACCGCATAATGACTTCCGTCGTCGACGTCGAATTCGGGACGGATTGCGATGTGAGTGCCAAAGTTTGCACCCGCGGCGGAACCGGGGACGGCGTTCTCATAGAGCAGGCCTACGTATCTGGTCGGCAGTGGCGCTCCCATGAGCTCCTCGGCACTGCGTACGGAGTGCTCCAGCAGGTCCATCGACCGAGCCGCGCCTGGAGCCGTGCGGATTATGGCAAGGACGACGTCGCCCGCTAACGGCAAAGTGATGGCACGCCGTTCCAGGATAACTTTGGAAGGGTCGAGCAGGATGTCGATGAGACCGGGATTCGTTCCTGCGACGCCGTGCAGCGTGGCAACGACCTGGGCCAGGTCGTCCGATATGCCATCGCGCAGCGCAGCGTGGGAGATCACCCTGACGAGAGTCTCCGGCGTGGAGGCCGCAAGCTGCCCCAGTGATTCGATGGCCGATATGTCTGGCGGCTCAATTGTATCGACGAACGGCATACCCACAATCCGCAACGCCGCAGCCGCGTCCCTAATCGCTATGTGGGACAAGTTCTCAATCGCCTTGACTTCAACAGTGTCGATGCCGTCCTGCACCCAGCCCAAGGAGACGACGGACGAAGCGACCCCTGCGTCCCTATTCGCTATGGAGGATAAATTCTCAATCGCCTTGACTTCAACAGTGTCGATGCCGTCCTGCACCCAGCCCAAGGAGACGATGGACGAGGCAACCCCTGCGTCCCTAATCACTATGTAGGACAAGTTCTCAATCGCCTTGACTTCAACAGTGTCGATGCCGTCCTGCACCCAGCCCAAGGAGACGATGGACAAGGCAATCTCGGCGTCCCTATTCGCTATCGAATCGAAGTCGCGTATCACGTCCACTTCGGCATCTTCAATACCGTCCTGTACCCAGCCCAAGGAGACGATGGACGAGGCAACCTCGGCGTCCCTATACGCGACGTAGGACAGGTTCTCAATCGCCTCTACCTCCACAGCGTCGATGCCGTCCTGCACCCAGCCCAGCGAGACGACGGACGACGCAACGTCGGCGTCATCAATCGTTATGTAGGACAGGTTCTCAATCGCCTCTACCTCCACAGCGTTAATGCCGTCCTGCACCCAGCCCAGCGAGACGATGGACGAGGCAACCTCGGCGCTCACTATATTGCTCAGCCAACCAATCGCTTCAGCCTCTATGTCCTCGATGCCGTCCTGTACCCAGCCCAGCGAGACGATGGACGAGGCAACCTCGGCGTCCCTATACGCGACGTAGAGCAGGTCCTGAATCGCCTTTGACTCCGTATCGTCGATGCCGTCTAGTACCCAGCTAAGCTCCTTGATCGAGGAAGCCAACTGCGGCTCTTGTTGCTCCAGCCAGGGGCCGTTCGTGAAGCCTCTGAGGGTGAAAGAGGCAGCAGTTGGCGTAGGGAAGACAGTTGCTGTTGCTACCGGCGTGCTCGTGGCAATTGGCGCTGAGGACGGGGTTGCCGTTGTAGTTGGGACCGGAGACGGTACAACTGTTGCAGTCGGCGTGCTTGTTGCCATCAGCGTACTGGTAGCCGTTGGCTCCAGGGACGGACCGGCAGTTGCTGTCGGCGTGCTGGTGGCAGTTGGTGTAGGAGACGATGTAGCTGTTGCAGCAGGCGTACTGGTTGCCGCTGGCTCCAGGGACGGGACGGGTGTTGCGGGTGGCGGGACAGTAGCGGTTGGCGTAGGAGACGGGGTTGCCGTCGAAGTCGGCGTGCTGGTAACGGTCGGAGGGACGGTGGCAGTTGGTGTGGTCGACGGGTGCGGAGTTGCAGTCGGCGTGCTGGTTGCCGTCGAAGGCTCGACTATACAGTCTGCAAGATACAGCGTAATCCAGAAGACCATGAACCCAAGTTCATCAGGCGCTTGGACAACCCCGACTCCAATATACCGATAGTGAGGGTCCTTGGTGTACGGGTCGTCACCCTCATGTATGTACTCCACAACACCTTCCGCAGTCTCCTTTGTCGTCTCGTCGTACTCGGTTGGGGTTGTGGTTGTGGGAGCCGTCGCAGGCCCTCTGTAGCTGAAGGACTTCACTTGGGGCCATTGGATAACGTGGGTGCCGGAACCACCACAACCCGTTTCAAGCGATCTTGCTTCAGCTCGTTGACTCTCGGCCATAAGGCGGCTATGCGCCGTTGCCAGATCGTCCAGGCTAGACGCCCGAACCAGACTCTCAAGGTTACCCATCAATCGCACGTCATTTATGAGCGAGACTATGGTGTCTTTCAATGTGTCGGTATCAATCAGGGGTAGGACTTTCCCGTGTTTCGTCGTATAGCGCGGTGTCGGAGTGCTGGTCGGTATCGGAGTGGGAGACGCGGTCGGCGCCTCTGTTGCAGTCGGCGGGACGGTCGGACCCGCCGCCAACGAAGAAGCGGCCGTTGGAGTAGGCAGGATAGTCGCGGCTGGCGATGGGGACGGGGTTGGCGTGGCTGTGGGCGGAATTGCGACGGTGCGCGAGCGGGACGGGGCAGTCGTTGGAGCGGGTGAGGTGGTCGAGGTCTGGAGGTCGGAGATGATCAGGGCGATGTTGTCTCGCGCCAGCCATGCGCCCACTCCCATCGCTGCGAGTATGACGAGGACCCACAGCCACCCCCGTCCACCGCCGGAACGGTTGGGGGATTGTGCAGGCGGTCTGCCCGCGGGACGACTCGGACCCTGACGTCCGCTGCCTGACTGGCAGGGCGAGGGTGTAGGCCGCCTGCCCGAAGGCCTACCACGTTGGCAACTGGCACAAGTACACGCTGCCGGATGTTCCTCGTACCAGTTTGGGCGGGACGCCACGTGCGCTTCTGCTCCCCTGGCTCTGAACGCGGACTCTGGGCAGGAGCCTTGGATTCTTCACTGCGTTCGGAGCGACCGGCTGATGGTACTACAGGGGTAGGGCGCAGGTATCCACGAAGAACACTACTGGGCAGCGCATCATGATACGCAGTCCGCCGGCGGGGCGGGGGCGCGTTATCTGAGGTCGAAGGTCTTGTCGACCTGGTGGGGGCCGCCCTTGTCCTCGATCTCGTAGTTTTCGGCGCTGCCCTGGGGCGCCCAGCCGAGCACCTCGGTGGCGTGGCTGGTGGCTCTCCAGCGGTACTTGTTGTCCGAGATAGCGTCGAAGATGTCGTAGCGGACGGTACTCGGCGCGCTCAGGCACTTGTCAATCATCTGGACACAGTCGGCATGGCTCAGGTACCCGGGATAGTGCCGGCGCAGCGCCGGCTTGTCGTCCGGGAGGACCGCTCCCACTCTTATGTTGATCGACGACATATCGAACCGGTCTGAGAAGTAACGGCCGATGACCTCGCCGCATACCTTGGCGACGTAGACTAGGTCGTTGGGCCGGACCGGCGACTCATGCGTGATCATCGGCCACGTATCGGGTATCTTGTCGTACTGGGCCGCGACTATCTCGTAGTATGGCGATTCCGTTTCGTAGCTCAGCATGGTACCGCCGCTGCTGGCGTATACGACCCGCTTCACGCCGTTCCTGCGGGCGGCCTCGTAGACGTTATAGGTGCCGCCTATGTCGACGTTGAGCTGCTCCCAGTCGTTGCCGGCAGTATGGGCGGCGAAATGGAGAACGGCGTCGACGCCTTCGAAGGCCTGGAGTATGGCGTCGAAGTCGGCGATGCTGGCCTGAGTGCAGGGAATGCCCTCGACCTTTCGCCGATTGACGGCGCTGAACTCGTACTTGTGGCCGAGGTTCTTCAGGACCAGTCCGCCGATCAGGCCGCTTGCACCGGTTACGAGGACCTTAATTGATCTGCATTGCGGGGATTGCTCCCAGATGGCTGTTCAGGCTTGCTGAGATCTTCTCCACCAGCGCAGTCCCGATAGGGCAAGGTCTTTGGTCCCCACCCGCCCGCCATTTGGCAACCGGGGGGCAAGCCCCCAGACCCTCTGCCTGGCGGCAGACAGGCTGCCAGATGAGAGAAACCCCCCTGGACTCCCCATTCAGATCTCACGGAGTCTAAACAGTTCGCCCCCAGACCCCCCTCGCGGCAGGGGCAATACTACATGGAGTCCTTCGGGACACGGTCGTTGGTCTTGCCGTTCGTGGAGGCGGAGGCCGCGGCCTCTTCCAGCTCACTCAGGTCGCGGATGCAGGCTATGGAGGCCACGGCGTCGCCGGGCTGGGGCTTGAAGATGGTCACGCCCTGGGCGGCCCTCCCGGTGTTCCGAATCTCTGACAGGTTGGTGCGGAGCACCTGCGCCTTCTCGGAGACTATGTAGAGCTCGTCGCTGTCGGCAATTACCTCTGCGGCGGCGACGGGGCCCGTCTTCTTCGTTATCCTGAGGGTGGTTATTCCGGAGCCTCCCCTGCCCTGACTGCGGTACCTGTTCAGGTCCGTCAGCTTGCCGAAGCCATTGCGGCTGACGACCAGCAGCTTGCTGTCCGGCACAACCACGTCCATTGCGACGATGCGGTCACCCGGCCCCAGCTCCATACCCCGGACGCCTCCGGCGATGCGCTGGCGGGTGCGGACCTCGGCCACGGGGAAGCGGATGGACATTCCCCTCTCGGAGACCATGATCACGTCGTCGCCTTCCCCGGCGAGGCGGGCGGCCACGAGCTCGTCGTCGTCCTGCAGGTTCATGACGATGACGCCCGACCTGCGGACGGCCGATATCTGCTCGAGGTCAATGCGCTTGACCGTGCCCTTCCGGGTCGCCATGACGAGTGAGCGGCCCTCCTCGTTCATGTTGGTGACCCCGATGACGGAGGATACGCTCTCGTCGGCGATGGGAATGACGTTGACCACCGGCACGCCGCGCACGGTGCGCGAGGTGTCGGCCTTCAGCTCGTACGAGACCAACGGGAGGACACGCCCACGGTCGGTGAAGAAGAGCAGCGTGTCGTGAGTATCGACGATGAGGATGTGGTTGACGGGGTCGTCCTCCTTGCGGGTCATGCTGACGACGCCCTTGCCTCCGCGGTGCTGGCTGCGGTAGGTGGCGGCCGGGATGCGCTTAATGTAGCCTGCCTTGCTGAGGTTCACCACAACCTGCTGGTGCGGCTCCAGCGCGGCGCGGTCGAACTCCTCGGCCTCGCCGCCGATGCTCGTCAGCCGGGCGCCGCGCACCTTTTTCTTGAGCTCCTCGGTCTCGGAACGGACCTCCGCCATCACCTTCTGGGGGTCTGCCAGCAGCTTCTCCAGATCCCTTATCCTCGCCTGCAGCTGCTGGTACTCGTTTTCGATGCGCTCGCGCTCCAGGGCCGCGAGACGGCGGAGCTGCATGTCGAGGATGGCCTGGGCCTGGACCTGGTCGAGGTCGAACCGCTCCATCAGGCCGTTCCTGGCTTCCTCCACGTCCATGGCGCTACGTATCAGGGCGATGATGGCGTCGAGGTTAGAGAGGGCGATCCTCAGCCCCTCCAGTATGTGGGCGCGCTCCTGGGCCTTGCGCAGCTCGAACAGGGTGCGCCTGCGCACGACCTCCCTGCGGAAGTCGATGTAGTGCTGGAGCGCCAGCTTCAGGGTCATCATCTCAGGGGCGCCGTCCACCAGGGCGATCATGTTCGCCGAGAAGGTGGACTGCATGGCGGTGTGCTTGTACAGGTTGTTCAGGACGACCGCCGGCTGCGTGCCGGAGCGCAGCTCCATGACGATCCTCATGCCGCGCCGGTCGGACTCGTCGCGGATCTCGGATATGCCGTCGACGCGCTTGGCCTTGATCAGCGCCGCGATCTTCTGGATGAGCGCGGCCTTGTTGACCTGGTAAGGAAGCTCGGTGACGAGTACGCGGGTCCTGCCGGAGCGTTGCGTCTCCTCGACTTCGGCGGTGGCGCGGACGACGATTTGGCCCCTGCCCGTCGAGTAGGCGCTCTTGATCCCGTCCTTTCCCATGATGGTGGCGCCGGTCGGGAAGTCTGGGCCCCTCACATAGCGCATCAGGTCGCCTAGGGTGGCGTCGGGGTTGTCGATAAGCTGTATGACGCCGTTGCAGACCTCGGTGGCGTTATGTGGGGGTATGTTGGTGGCCATGCCGACTGCTATGCCGGCGGCGCCGTTTATGAGCAGGTTGGGCAGCCTGGTCGGGAGGACGACAGGCTCCTTGAGGCTGCTGTCGAAGTTGTCGACGAAGTCGACGGTCTCCTGATCGAGGTTCGCCATCATCATTTCGGCGGCGGCGGATAGGCGCGCCTCGGTGTAGCGCATGGCCGCCGGGGGGTCGTTGTCGACGCTGCCGAAGTTGCCCTGGCCGTCGACGAGAGGCACCCTCATGGAGAAGGGCTGCGCCATGCGGACCATGGCGTCGTAGACCGGCGAGTCGCCGTGGGGGTGGTACTTGCCGAGCACCTCACCGACGAGGCGCGCGCTCTTCTTATAGGAGGAGCCGGAGCGCATGCCCATGTCGTGCATGGCGTAGAGGATGCGCCTCTGGACGGGCTTGAGGCCGTCGCGCACGTCGGGGAGCGCCCTCGATACGATGACGCTCATGGCGTAGTCGAGGTAGGAGGTGCGCATCTCCTCCTCGATCTGCGTCGGCCTCACGTACCCGAATGCGGTCTTTGTAACCATGTGCGGCGCCCCTGTAGATGGTGGTAATCAGACGCTGGACCTCGGCGACGGGCGCGAGATGCGCCGGCCCATAGGGCCGGTTCGTATTATATCATCAATCTAAGAAACTTTACGGAACGGGGTCAAAACGAGGTCACCTTTAGCAGTTGTCCTTCTGAGGAGTGGAGCGACGAAGAATCTAAAACGGGATCTTGTCGACCTCCCTGAAGACCCAACTCGAGAGGTTAATAGGTATGTCCGGTCCTCTGCCTGATCCCTCTCGGACGGTGTGAAGGTTCCGCGGCGGACCCCGACCGGTGTAGAGACTGCTTGATAGACTTCTTTGTGAATAGTGTGCCGGGCCGATTCCTACCGCAGCGGCCCGAGAACGAGATATATGATCCAGACTCGATTGAGACTCAGTAACTCACTTGTGAACAAAGTCGAACTGCTCGAAGTGGCCGTCGATAATGCCCGCGGGGGCCACTCCCAGCCACTGGTCTAGAATCGTGCTGTAGATGCTGCGGAAGTCGTTGTTGAAGTGCAAGTCACCCTCCAGCAGGGCATCCTCCTTCAGCGAGGGGTACTCTCCGTAGTGGCCCCCGTTTACCCCGTCGCTGATGAGGAAGGCTACGCCGCCGGAGCCGTGGTCGGTGCCCGTTCCATTGTCGTCCATCCGCCGGCCGAACTCCGAGAATACTAAGATCAGAGTGTCGTCGGCGCGTCCGTGCTCGCGCAGGTCGTCGGTAAAATCGGCGATGGCCCGTGACAGATCGGTCCACAGCCCGGCGTGAGTTTCCAGCTCCTTGAAGTGAGTGTCGTAGCCACCGTGTACGGTGTAGTAGATTCGCGTGCCCAAATCGGCGAACATGACTTGGGCCACGTCTCTCAGACTCTGCGCAATGGGGCTGGCGGCGTACTCGACGTTGGATGAATACTGCTGGGAGGCGCCGCTGAGGACGTCCGCGCCGGTCAGCGCATCGTTGCCGGTCTGGGCGAGAAACTCGGCCAATGCATCACTGGCTTCCGGTACAGCATACAGCTTCGCAAATGCATCTAGAGTCCTGCTACGTGCTGCCTCGTCCTGGATGTCTGGGAAAAGTCCATATGTCTCCAGGTTGCCCACGGAGGCCACTGGGACACCCTCGCACTGTAGTACTCTGGGAAGACCTCGGCCGAAGTTCACCCCGGTGAGCACGTTCTTGCCGCCGGGGTCCATCTCCCTTATAGTGCGGCCTAGCCAGCCATCCTTGCCGATAGTCTCCGGCACGGCGGTGTGCCAAACATCAGTGGAGCGGAAGTGCGAACGGTTAGGATTGGGGTATCCAACGCCGTGTATGATGGCCACCGTCTCTTGGTCCCACAGGCCCTTGATGGGCTCCATGCTGGAGCTGAACCCCAGCGCCCCGTTTATCGGCAGCACCTGGTCTTCGGGGATATTGACGTTCGGACGAGCGTCGTAGTATCTACCGTTAGTGTAGGGGACTATGGTGTTGACGTAGTCGTTCCCGCCGCTAAGCTGGACCACGACGAGCGAGCGGCCCGATTCGGTTGAGGTCACGGCGCTTACTCCTTCGTTCGCTCGTAAATCTGGATCCTGTGACGGTTACAGTCCACGACGTACACTCTACCGTCGCCGTCGAGCTTTACGGAGATGGGACCCCAGAAATACTTCTCCACGTACGACGACTCTTCGTTCGTATCGCCCTGGTAGTCTAGCCGAGGCTCCAGATCGGCCTTGGCCCGCGCCTCCGCCTCCTCGACGTTGGCCTCCAAGAACTCCTCAGCCCATACCGACAACGTCGCCTCGCCGCGCGTGCTCACTAACAAGCCGCCAGAGGGGTCGTATACCTTGAACCTGTCGTTACCCCAGTCGGCGACGTACATGTTACCTTCGCGGTCAACGGCTACGCCGGCCGGTCGATGGAGTCGCTCGTCGCGAGTGGCGTCGCCGTCGAGGCTAGCAACGAACCGGCCCTCGGGCGTGAACCTCTGGATGCGGTCGTTGCGCCAGTCGGCCACGTATATATCGCCATCGGGAGCTACGCTGATTCCCCAGGGTAGGTCGAACTCCCCGTCGCCGGAGCCCTGCGAGCCGAAGCTCGCTAGGAGTTGTCCATCCCGGGCGAACTTCTGCACCCGGTTGTTTCGCTGGTCGACAACGTACAGGTTGTCATCCTGGTCGAAAGCCAGGCCCGAGGGGCTGTCTAGCTCGCCCGGTGCAGCTCCGCGCTTGCCCCACTTGGAAAGGAATCCTCCGGATGGCTCGAAAACGCTGATACGGTGCAGGTACTCGTCGCTGATGTAGAGGCGGCCTTCATTGTCCATGGCGATTGCCGACATCAGAATGAACTGTCCATCGCCCACGCCACCCGACCCGAAGGTCCCGAAGTACTCGCTGTCAAGGTCGCACATCGTCACCTGGACGCCTTCGCCCTCCGGTCCCTCGCCAGCGCGGTTGGTGACGTAAATACGGCCGTCATTGCCGATGGCCATGTCATGCGGGTCTTGGAAACCGCGCCCGGTCATGGCCTGCAGCCCAATGGTGTGGCTATATCTCAGGAAGTCTACCTGTGTTTTTGTAGCGTTCGTACTCATTTCAGAAGCTCGCGGCCTTGTGAGGCAGGGCGGTTCGCGAACCGCCCCTACCCATATCAGGCCCGCTGGAACTCTGTAGTAGATGCGACTAACCGGACCATCTCCGCGACCCTGCGTTGGGTCTGCTCATCCGGCTCACCGTGGCCGACCGGCAAGTCGCCGTCCGCGGAGGCGTGCTCTATGAGCTTCGAGCGGGTCTTGTCGGAGACCAGTAGCGCCCCCATCTCGTCCAAACACGCATCCACGAGCGCGGGTGGCGAGGCACTTCCACCTTCTGCGGCGATGCGCTGCACCACTTCCTTGACGCCCGGCTGGCTGAAATCTCCCATACGCTCGGCGGCAAAGTTGATCCGCTCGATCATCGTCCCTGTGTCGATCCAACCCCTGCCCTGGGTCCACCCCTCCACCGTCGGGGGGTTGAGCAACAGCTGGCCCATTAATCCAATGTTGCCAACCCTCTCTGCGATCTCGTATCGCGGCTCCCGAAACTCCCCCGTCAGCCTGAGGACGCCGGCTACCAGCTCTGCCGGGCCCTTTACCCTCGCGTTCCAGACCTCCTCGGACTTGAAGAAGTCGGAGTTGAATAATACCCGCAACATCGAGTGAATGTCGTGGTTGCTGTCGAAATATGCTGAAGTCAGCAACTCTATCGCCTCGGGGTCTCTCGGTGGCACGAATGGCCATTGCGGCACGGGCGGCTCGTCCGCCACGAAGAAGGTGTACATGTGCCTTGCGATAAACCTGGCGGTGACCGGTTGCTGGCAGATTATGTGGACTATGTCCTCGCCGTTGAATCGCCCGCGGTGGCCCAGGAAAGCCTTCTCTCCGTCGTCGTGGTCATCCGGACGGTACTCGAAATACCACGACAGGCGTCCGTAGGGCCAGAGCGAGTTTCTCCGAGCGCACACCTCGCTGTACTCCACATTACCGAGCGTCCAGCCGGTGAAGGCCCTGGCACACTCCTTGATGTCCTGCTCGGTGTAGTTACCAACACCCATCGAGAAGAGCTCGAGGAGCTCTCTGCCATAGTTCTCGTTAATTGCACCTCTATGGTTGTCCTGGTTGTCTAGCCAAATGATCATCGCGGGGTCTTTGGACAGCTCGACCAACAACGTATCGAGGCTGCCAGTGCCATGGTTTCGGAACATCCTGAGCTGGTTGGAGAGAACCCGGCCGGTCGTGAGCTTAAAATAGGCAGTGGCAAAGATTCCGTGCCAGAAAAGAGACATTTTCTCCTGAAGCGGCACGCTGGTGGAGATCATGCGGTAGAGCCAGTACGGGCCGCTGCCTGTTGCAAGGAGGCCCGATATGTTCGGATGCTGCCGCCTGATAAGGTCCTCGTCCAGCATCCGGGGACTGCTGAAGTCCAGCAGCTCCTCCACCACCACCTCATACCCTTTTGCGACGTGGTCCTCGAGCTCCTCCCGGGTCGCGCCGAAACCCGCGCGGCGCATGAGGTGGGCTATTAGCTGGACGTCTTTGCTAGCCACGACGCCTCCTTCCCAAGCAGTTAACCCGGGATTTCCCATATTGGGAGTCTTCAGGCTCATAGGGCAGCCCAAACGAGATGGTAGCATCATAGTCAGGTCCTGCAAGGCCAGTCAATCGCCGGTCAATCCGATAAGGGATGCGATTCTTGCCGTGAACCATGCTTCTTGTCCGTCTTTGTCGTCCTCGTGGCCCCTGCCAGTGGGGTGAACCCGCATTGAAGACAAGGCGACTCCCAGGAGCGCTCTCCCCCTCTTGGCAAGATCGTGGTTGTACCCTCCCTCAGCTTGGCGCCGGCGATAACCGGCCGATACGATCCAACACTCCCTCGAACAACCGTCGAGGAACCGACACCTCAGCCAGCTGACAGATCAATCGCCGGGAGTGCCGCACCAGACGGCCTCCCATCTTGATCAGCTTGACCTGCACGCTCCGCAGCGACCAGTGCTTGACCGCCTTGGGCAGACACAGCCGGCGAAGGAAGTTCCCAAGGTTGTACGCCAGGACGAACAGAGACAGACGCACCCGGTTGGCCACGAACCGATGGCACGACAGCCGAGTCCAGTTCAGGGCGTACTTACCCTCCTTGATCCACTGCTCGGCTGTCCCACGACCATTGTAGAAACGCACCACTCCTTCGGGGCCAGCTGTCATGCTCGTGACGATGAAGCCCACCCGAGGGAACAGCTCTCCCCTATGCCACTCCACCTTGGCCACCACCCGCCGAGCACGGTCCCAACTCCCGGCACGATACCAAAAGTCGTCGTATAGGATCACTGGACGCTTCGGCGGCCTCCCCACAGGTCGTATCAGCAAAGGAGCGATCTCGTATTGCAGCACTTTGTTGCTCGGCAGCCGTATGGCGTAGAAGACTCGCCGCTCCTCCAGGTACTCGAGGAATGGAGATCCTCCAATGGCAGGCCCTTAGATTCGTCACTCCGCTGGCGCTGCGTTCGGAATGACAGTTGGGGGACGCCGACGCGCCGGCCTCGCGCGGCGGAGGGCCGCACGATATAGTAGGCCGCATCCGGCAGCCTCGGGAGGCCTCACCCAGCCATGACTGTCAATACGCTTACCATCACCGACGTGAAGACCACGTCCATCGAGGCGCCGTGGGGGCCCTGGACGAGGCGGTGGCTGCTGGTCCGTATCGAGACGGCCGAGGGCGTCCACGGCTACGGCGACACCTGGGCCAGCCCGCAGACCAACGCGGCTGTGATGGAGCTCAAGGAGACGCTGATAGGCAAGGACCCCACGAACGTCGAGGCGCTGCACCGGGGCATGGTGCCAACGGCCTACGCGGTCTTCGCGGGCTCGCACGTGAACTCCGGCAGTGCGGTCCACGCCGTGAGCGCCATCGAGACTGCGCTGTGGGACCTGGCGGGGAAGGCCGCGGGCGTGCCGGTGTACAAGCTGCTGGGAGGCAAGCACCGAGACAAGGTGAGGCTCTACTGCTGCGTCGGCGATCTCGATTCGTACCTGGAGATGGAGGGCGTGTACGACGAGATGGGCGTCTCGATCCTGAAGTTCGACGTGACGCCCAACGCCGTCAAGGACATCCCCGGCGCCCTCATGGACAAGCACCTGACCCGGAAGGGGCTGGCGCGCATCGTTGGGCTGATGGACGAGATACGGTCCAGAGTGCCGGCGGACGCCGAGGTGTCGGTCGAGGGGCGGTGCGGCACTCTCGCCAACGCGATGAGGTTCGTGAAGGCGATGGAGCCCTACGACCTCGCCTGGGCGGAGGACCTGCTGCCTCCGACGGACGTGGACGCGTGGGCGGCGCTCACAGCGTCGACCCCGGTGCCGACGCTGACGGGCGAGGGTCTGCACCTCCGGCAGGAGTTCCTGGAGTATTACCGGCGGAGCGCGATGCGCGTCTCGGCGCCGGACTTTCAGATCTGCGGCGGGCTGTACGAGGGCAAGAAGATCGCCGAGATGGCGGACATGCAGCAGATGCTGGTGTGCCCGCACAACGCGTCGAGCCCCATCGGCATCGCGGGGGCGCTGCACGCGTGCGCTGCGATCCCGAACCTGCTGGCCCTGGAGTTCCACGCGATGCCGGGCTGGGACCGGATACTGGGCGACTACCGACCGTCGATCTCCGGCGGGTTCATCGACGTGCCCGAAGGCCCGGGCCTGGGCGTCGAGCTCGACGAGGACGAGGCGCGCCGGTACCTGATGCCGGGCGAGACCTGGTTCGAGTAGGGTTAGTGCCCTCCGCACTGCCCGCTGCCTTCGGAGCGCGGGGCACAAAATGGACTGGATGCCGCCCGGGTCTTCGCCCCCGGGACCCGTCGAGCTGCCGGGGGTTGGACGCACCTTGTGTTGACCGCACGACCGGTGCGCGGGCTACGGCGAATGTCGATAGCCCTACGTATTCTACCCTCACCATATCCGCTGCAACACTGGCCCGTTCTCGGAGGGAGCGCTAGCTCTTTCGAGGCCGACGACGGGCCTGCCAAGCCAGGCAGGGCCCGCCGGGCGCTACGACACTGACCCGATTTCTCGGAGGGAGCGGGGGCGTCGAAAGAGCCTTCGCGCTACAACACTGGCCCGAGACGGAGGGAGCGGGGGTAATGGCATCGGGAATGCCAACTGGTTGTCCCGTTATGTGCGGTGTAGGCGGCACCACTTATTCGGTTGTCAAGGTGCGGTCCGGCGGGCTCGCGCCATGGCCGGTGGGATCCGGATCTTGCGCGTGTATGCGCGTTGCCGGACGCTCGCGACTGCGTCACAAGTCAGCACTTCATCCGTAGGGCGCGGTATCCGTGTATTTGCCGTGGTCAGTCCGTGGCCTCGGCGTGCGGCGACCGCGCCATGTCCCGTCCGTCGTGTTTGCGGACTGCGGAGTGGGGACAGGCTGAAGCTCGCAGTTCCCATTGGAGAGAGTGTAGCACATGTGTGCGAGGAAGTGACGTGGAGGCGGGGAAAAGGGCTTGGGGGGAGGGGAGGGCTGGTTTGAAACCAGCCCCTACGAGGTGAATGGATATGGCGGGGGAAGGTTCCGGAGGGAGGGTACGGTTGCTTGACAAAGTATAGGACTGATGTTCTAGGCTTTACCCACGTGAGGACGATGCCCGATGGAGGGGTCTGTCCTTTCGGGGTAGGGGTGTGAGGCTGGGGAGGATGATGGGAAGATGAGTTGATGGGGAGGTGGACGATGGGGGATGGGCATCGTACAGGTCACAGGGTCGGAGCAACGAGGGAGAGGGGTGGCAATGGCAGGCGGGGCCGCGTCAAAGAGAGGTCGGCGCTGCTTCCCCTGTCGCCCTTGGAGTTCGTTAAGGAGACGCTCGGGGGGGAGCCGTACTTGAAGCAGGAAGAGGTGCTGATGGGGGTGTTAGAGTCGCGGAGGACCTCGGTGGTGGGGTGCAACGGGTCGGGCAAGGACTGGGCGGCGGCACGGGCGGTGCTGTGGTGGCTGCACACGCGGTCGCCGTCGAAGGCGGTGGTGACGGGTCCCACCTCGCGCCAGGTGGACCGGATCGTATGGAACGAGATCCGGAGCGCCTACGCTGGGGCCAAGCGACGGCTTCGCGGGCGGATGTTCAGGACGTCGCGGTACGAGGTGGACGAGCAGACCTTCGCCATCGGGTTCGCCACGAACTCGCCGTACAACCTGCAGGGGTTCCACTCGCCGAACCTGCTGGTCGTCGTCACAGAGGCGCACGCCGTCGGGGACGACGACATGGACGCGCTGCGGCGGCTGAACCCCGCGAGGCTTCTTCTGACAGGCAACCCGTTCGTAACGGCGGGGGCGTTCTACGACTCGCACCACTCGCGGCGGCACCTGTACCGGAGGTGCAGATCGGCGCCCACGACACGCCGAACGTGAAGGAGGGGCGCGTGGTGGCGCCCGGTATGATCACCGCCGAGGACATAGCCGACCGCAGGGAGGAGTGGGGAGAGAACAGCGCGCTGTACATAGGCGGAGTGCTCGGGCAGTTCCCGGAGGAGCTGGAAGACGTCTTCGTGCCGCTGAAGGCCGCGACCGAGGCTGCCCTGCGCACGCTGGAGCCCTCGGGGCGGGTGGTGCTCGGCTGCGACGTGGCGCGCTACGGGCAGGACCTGACGGTCGTGGTGCGCAGGCAGGGGCCGGTGGCCAGCATCGTGTGGAGGGTCAAGGGCTCTGACACGATGAGGACGGCGGGGTTCCTGAAGGACTACTGCGAGAACAACGACGTGGACACCGTGGTGATCGACGATTCGGGCGTCGGGGGCGGCGTGGTGGACCGGCTGGAGGAGACGGGGCTGCGCCGCGCCCGAGTCCTGCCGTTCATCGCGGGCGCAAAGGCCCTGAACAGGGACCGCTTCTACAACCGCGCCGCGGAGGTATGGTGGCTGATGGCGCGGGCGTACCGTAGCGGCGAGCTGGACACGGACGACGACGCGGCCCTGATCGGGCAGGTGTCGAGCCGCAGGCACGCATACGAGAGCGACCGCCGCATACGGCTGGAGAGCAAGAGGGGCATGCGTGGGTCTCCGGACGAGGCCGACGCGCTGGCGATGACGTTCGCCGCGCCCCGGGGAGGAGGAGTGAGGATATGGGTGTGAAGGAATCGTTGTCGAAGCTGTTGTCTTCTCCGCTGCGGGAGGCCGGCGCCCCCCGGGGCCGGGAGCGCGACGGACGCGCGGGGCAGACGCTGGCCGGGCCGTGGGAGCATGAGATAGGCGCCGGCCAGTCGTGGACCCCGATGAGCTACGGCGAGTACTACCCGAGGTCGGCGCTGGTGTACGCCGCGATCAGGGCGAGGCAGGACGCGGTGGCCCGCGTGCCGCTGAAGGTGTACCGGCGGCCCCACGGAGGGCGCGGCCGGATGGAGCCCGCCGGCGAGGACCACCCGGCGCAGAGGCTCGTGGACTCGCCCAACCCCTTCTGGACGAGCAGCGGCCTGTGGCGGGCCACGGAGACCTACCTTGGGCTGTGGGGGTCGGCCTTCTGGGGGCTGGAGCGCGACGGCTCAGGGCGGGTCTCCGAGATATGGCCGCTGAGACCCGACCGGATGAAGGTGGTGCCGGACCCCAATGCCTACGTGCGGGGCTTCGTCTACCACGCCGGGCGGGGGCGGCCGTTCGTATCGTACGTGCCGGAGGACATAGTCTGGATGCGGTACTTCAACCCGTTGGACGAGTACGCGGGGCTGTCGCCCATAGCGCCGGTGCGCCTCTCGGTGGACATGGCGCTGGACGCTCTGAAGGCGGGGCGCAACAGCCTGGCGAACGACAGCGTTCCCGGCCTGTTCATAGAGACATCGGACACGCCGACGGACGACGAGGCGCGGGATTTCTACGAGCGGTGGGAGTCGCGGTTCAGGGGGCCGGACAAGGTGCGCCGCCCGGCGTTGCTGAGCAGCGGCATGAAGGCCGTCAACCTGGGCTTCAGCCCGCGGGAGATGGAGCACGTGCAGAGCCTGCGCTGGAGCCTGGAGGACGTGTCGCGGGCCTACGGCGTGCCCAAGCCGATATTGGGCGACCTGGAGCACGGCACATTCGCCAATTTCGCGACGGCGAGAAGAGTCTTCTGGGAGGACACGATCGTGCCGCAGCTGACGATGTACCAGGACACGCTGAACCGGAGGCTGGTCCCGAGCCTCGGCGATCCGTCGCTCCACATGGAGTTCGACCTCGGCGCCGTGGAGGCGCTGCGCGAGAGCGAGAACGACAAGGCACGGCGGCGGCAGACCTACGTCAACGCGGGCATCATGACGGTGGACGAGGTGCGCGCCGAGATGGGCATGGGACCGCTGCGGGAGCGTGACATGGATGGGCAGGATGGACATGGATAAGAAGGGGAGAGTGTTGGACGACAAGACTATAGCGATACGCTGCGACCACGACGGGCTCAAGATGGGGGAGGTCAAGGACGGCCACCTGATCCTGCGCACCAAGCACCACGGGGAGACCCACTTCAAGATAGTACAGATCCAGAAGCTGGCGGAGCTTACCAGGGACATGGATGAGCGGGGCGGGCGTTAATAGGGGGCCGTAACTGTTCAGACTCGATGCGAAGTAAGTAGTCCGTGGGCATTCCAGGTGGGGCTCGAAGCGCTCGAACCACACCTACCTCATTCTCGCGGACGCGGGGTTCCATCCCCGGGGGAGTGAATAGAAAAACGGAATGAGTAGTTAGGGGCTACTAGAAGCCGTACGCCACATCGCCCGACGCCTACTTGCAATACCTGGGTCGAAGCCGGTGCATGTCGTTGCTCTGAAGGTCCCGAAGCGTCTGAGGGACGCCCCCGCCAGCCGAAGCCCTTGGTCCAGTATCTCCTCCACGGTAGGCTCCGGGCCCTCGATGATGGACGGCGCCACGTTGCGGCCGAAATGTACGGGGAACAGATCGATCCAGCTCACGTCCCGCACTGACGTCGGGTCCACCACAGGCGGCAGCATCAGCTGCCGGGTCTCGATCGCGGAGCCCGTGCCAGTTGCGACCCGATCGTCGCTGGCTGCTGGGGAGCTGCCTTCCCCCAAGGTCGGAGGAGAAACCTCAGTACCGGAACCCTCGCTGAGAGGCCGGGGAGTCGTGGCGACCGATGACGAATCCAACGCATCCATAGGGCGACGCCCGCCGTCAGGGCCGCCGCGTTCCACGAACAGCAGAAGCCCGAACACGACCACTGCGATGCCCGTACCCACCAACAATCTGAATGTCAGCTTGTTCATCTAGTTGCAGCGCCTAGTTCTAGGTTGTTCAGGATCAGGAAGGCAGCCCGTAAGTCTATTGGAGTACAAATTGAAGTACGTTAGGTTGAAGAGGGAGCTCAACTCAGAAGGAATCCTCCCTGTTAATTGATTGTCGCCCAAATCCAAGTGTGTCAGATTCGTGAGGCGGCCTATCTCCGATGGAATGCTGCCGTTGAACTGCGAACCATGCAGGACCAACCGTTTCAGGCTGGTCAGATTGCCTATCTCCGCCGGAATGCGCCCTCCAATGTGAGTGAATGTCACTTCCAACGACTCCAGGTTCGCCAGTCTGCCTATGTCCGCCGGAATGCTCCCGCTAATGTGTGTGTACGCAATAGTCAACTCCCTGAGTCCCACGAGGTCGCCTATCTCCGGTGGGATTTGTCCGTATAGCTCTCCTGCACCATGGCCATCAGCAATTTGAAGCGCTCGCACGCGGAGCAACTCACCACCGACTACCACCCCCGGCCACTCTCTGAGCGGACTGTTCGATCTCCAGGGAAGCGGTCCGCCAGAGCCGGAAAGCTTGTCCCTCATCCCCAGAAGCGTACGGCAGTCCTCGACCAGGCCTGGGTTCTCCTCGGGTTCGGGAACGACTATACCGTTGGAGCACGCCTCTGCGTCGGCCGTGGAGCGTACAGGAAGGGGCCACGTTGTCATAACGCCGTCCTTCGTGCCCACAAGGATGCGCGGGTCCGTGCCGTCACTGCTCATGGTGTACAGCAATGGATAAGCTTCTAACTCCACGTGCCCAAGTTGCTTCGCTGGCATGGCCGGAGCCAGCATCGCGATCCTTGAACCGTCCGGCGACCATGCCGCCAGAGAGAAGGCACTAGCATCCTCGAAGTTAACGAACTTCGTCCCATAGGTGCCAACCCATTCGAACCTGATGGCCTGCGTGTCGAGAACGATAGCTCCGTCGTCGACGCTCACGACCGACAGGGCCCCATACATGATCTTCGAGCCGTCAGGCGACCATGAGACGTTGGGTACCCAGAACGGGATAGGATCGGACTCCCATGGTATGCGGTAGACTATGTCCTTAGCGCCGATCCCTGTAACCATCACGGGGTCCGAGCCGTCCGCCGCGAAGGTGTACAGCGCCACTCCGTCACCCTCGGAGACGGCCACAGCTACCCGGTCGCCATCGGGTGACCAAGAAGGAGCACTTACGGCATTCGACACTATCCTCTTCAGTCCCGACCCGTCAGACCCAACCGTGTAAACATCCACTCTGGCGCCGCCTCTCAAAGCCACCCAGTAGTAGCGCCCCGGGTACTTGGCATACCCCAGGAATGCTACGCTTCGACCGGCAGGAGACCAGGCGGGCGGTATTGGAGCCACATGGATGGGCAGGTCTATCGACTCGCCCGTCGCCACCGTGTTTATGGTGAGTCCAGAACGCTGGACGAACGCCAGGCGAGCCCCGTCCGGCGACCATACCGGATAGAACTCGGAACCGGAGTTGTCCGTCAACCTCTTTGTATCAGTGCCGTCGATGTTCGATACGACTATCTCGTAGTCATCATCTACCTCGGCGTATGCGCATATCGAGTATGCGATCCGGGAGCCGTCGGCGGAAACGTCGAAAGTCCTCATGGCCCCGTAGTCGCTCACCACATTCGCCGCATCCTCCCAGACCGATGTCGTGCTCTTAGCCAAGAGGAGTATGTCGCCCGCATGCAGGATTGGCGCATTCTTGATGCTACCCAGCCGAGAGCCGTCGGTCTTCACGAAATCAACCGGTGGGCCGTGTCTGTCCCTAAAGCCAACGAACAGTATCTCGGAGCCGTCCGGCGACCACTGGAGCCTTCCCAGTACAACGGGTTGGTCCGAAATGTCCCAGATAGAACTGTTGCAATCTTCAGGGGAGCCAGGCCATATGGTGATTCCCTCGTCTCCGATACGACTGTGAGGTGCTGGAGTAGGGGACGTAGTCGGTCTTGGGGTAGGGACCGTGGCCAGTTCTGGGACGAGCGGTGCAGATGATTCTGCAGTAGGGGCCGCAGTCGGCTCCGGTGTGGGCGCCTCCGTTGATTCTGCAGCAGGGGCCGCAGTCGGCTCCGGTGTGGGCGCCTCCGTTGATTCTGCAGCAGGGGCCGCAGTCGGCTCCGGTGTAGGCACCTCCGTTGATTCTGCAGTAGGGGCCGCAGTCGGCTCCGGTGTGGGCGCCTCCGTTGATTCTGCAGTAGGGGCCGCAGTCGGCTCCGGTGTAGGCGCCTCCGTTGATTCTGCAGTAGGGGCCGCAGTCGGCTCCGGTGTGGGCGCCTCCATTGATTCTACAGTAGGGGCCGCAGTCAACTCCGGTGTAGGCGCCTCCGTTCGCTCCGAGGTGGGTGTCGCAGTTGGTTCTACGGTGGACGGTGCGGTCTCCTCTACGGTAGGCCCTGCAGTATGCTCCGCACTGCTGCCAGAGTTCGCCGCGCAGCCGGACACGCCTGCGAGAGCAGATACGACAAGCGCTCCTAGTACCACCCACATCCGTAGTACCACCCACATGCGCAGCATCAATCGAGTTACCTCGTCCCCTGGGTACAGCGCGTACATCGCCATGATGTCGACCAATGTGAAGAGCACCCATACCCGCATCATCGACGTTACGACACTTCTCTTCCTTGGATATGTACCAAATGTCATAGGGGGTAAGTCAACCCCGCCACAGTTCAGATCAGACTCTGGTATGGAAGGGCGCGCCCCCTTGGTGCATAATGGGGCCGCCCCAGCGTACCGCAGACGCAGCGGGGCGCCGGCGTCCATTTTTGTACCGGCGACGGTTATCTTAAGACCTCTGACATGGAGGCGCCATGAATTCTACAGCCATTACCGCGCAGCACATGAAGGCCGCGCTGCCGGACATGTCGTCCGCGGTGAGCCTCGACGGCCTAGACGATGCCGTCACCATATACCGTGACGGCCTTGGGATCCCCCACGTGAAGGCGTCCACGAGTCACGATGCCTTCTTCGGGCAGGGCTTCGCCACGTCGCAGGACAGGCTGTGGCAGATGGAGTACGACCGGCGGCGCGCCTACGGGCGCTGGGCCGAGTACGTTGGGCCTGAGGGGGTGGAGCAGGACGCGATGATGCGCAGGTTCCGGCTGCTCAGCTCGGCGCTCCGGGACTACGAGGCGCTCGACGCGGGGGCCAGGGCCATGGTCGACGCCTTCGCCGAGGGCGTCAACGCCTTCATAGGCAGCACCCGCTCGCTGCCAGTCGAATACGCCATCGTCGGGTCGTCCCCGGAGAGGTGGAAGCCGTGGGACTGCCTGGCGGTCTTCAAGGTGCGCCACGCCATGATGGGCCTGTTCGAGAGCAAGCTGTGGCGGGCTCGCCTGGTCAACGCCCTAGGGGCCGAGCACGCCGCGAGCATAGTGCCCGGACAGCAGGGGCGGTTGCTCATGGTCCCGCCCGGCGTGGAGGACACGGCGCGCCTGGCGACGGAGGACGCGCTGGAGCATCTCCGGGCGGGGGCCGCCGCCGTCGGCCAGATGGGAATGGCCGAGGCCGGCAGCAACAACTGGGCCGTGGCCGGGAGCCGCACCGCATCAGGGAAGCCGCTGCTCGCCGGCGACCCGCACAGGCCGCTGGACGTGCCGAACGTCTACTACCAGAACCACATATCTTGCCCCGAGTTCGACGCCATCGGGCTCTCCTTCCCGGGGGCACCCGGGTTTCCCCACTTCGGGCATAACGCCCACGTCGCATGGTGCGTCACGCACGCCCAGGCGGACTACCAGGACCTGTACGTGGAGAGGTTCGAGCCGGGCTCCGGGGCGCGCTACGAGTATCGGGGGGAGTGGCTGGACGCGGAGATCGAGGAGGAGATGATCGAGGTTAGGGGCGCGGAGCCGGTGCGCCTCACCGTGACGTCGACGCGCCACGGACCGGTCATAGCCGGCGACCCGGCCTCAGGGACGGCGTTAACGTTGAAGTACACCGGCACCGACGGCCCGAACCCCACTTTCCAGTGCGTGCTCGCCATGCTGTGCGCGTCGTCGGTAGACGAGATTAACGAGGCGATGCGGGAGTGGGTGGACCCGTCGAACAATTTCGTTACCGCCGACGTCCACGGCAGCATCGCCTACCTGAACCGCGGGCGACTGCCGGTGAGGCCGATGGCGAACGCGTGGCTTCCCGTGCCGGGGTGGGACGGGCTCCACGAGTGGGAGGGCTTCGTGCCGTTCGAGGAGATGGTGCGAGCGCGGGACCCGGAGACCGGGTACATCGTGACGGCGAACAACCAGATCGCCAGCGCCGACTATCCCCACTATATCTCCCTGCAGTTCGGCGCGGACCACCGGGCGCGGCGCATTACCGCCCGGCTGGAGGACATCCGGGACGCCACCGTGCGGGACATGGCAGCCGTCCACGCCGAGATAGTGTCCATCCCTGCCATGCGCTACAAGGGTCTGCTAGCGGGGATCGAGGCCCGGGACGAGACGGAGCGCGAGGCGAAGCGGCTACTCCAGGGCTGGGACGGCTCGATGCGCCGGGACGACGTAGCGCCGACGATATACAGCGTCTTCAGGCTGGAGATCGAAAAGCCGGTGCTGGTGGACCTGCTCGGGCCGCTTGCGGACGAGGCGCTGAACGCCGCGGGGCGGGGCGCGCCGTTCCACGTCGGCCAAGTACGCGCCCAGCTCGCCACCATGGCCGCTGAGGGCGACACGTCGTACCTGCCAGACGGCTCGGACTGGCAGTCGCTGGCGGCGGACGCCTTCTCCCGCGCGATTGCATACCTGAAGGACCGCCTGGACGCCGACGTGAGCGCGTGGACGTGGGGCCGCGTACACTTCACCAAGCCGCGCCACACCCTGTCGACGGCCTTCCCGGAGCTGGCCGCCGAGCTGGACCCTCCGTCCGTGCCGATGAGCGGCGACGGGGACACCCCGCAGTCCGGCAGCTACTCCCCCGGCGACCCGTTCACGATGACGGGGATGTCCGCCGCCCGGTACGTGTTCGACCTGTCCGACTGGGACAAGTCGGCCTGGATAACGCCCCTCGGCAGCTCGGGCCACCCGGCAAGCCCGCACTACGCCGACCAGGTGGCCGCCTGGTCCGACGTGGAGGTGGCGCCGATGCTCTATAGCTGGGACAGGATCGCGGACGAAGCGGGGAGCGCGCAGCTGCTTAGGAAGAAGGCCTAGGAGGTGCAGTCCAGCGGCGGCAGTCTTGCCGGTGAGGCAGGCCACCATCACGAGCCTGGTCTGGCGCCTCGTCGACGCGTCCGGGGACTGGATACCGGTTTCCGCCGGTATGACGGGGGGCCTCCCGGCGCATGAAGCTGCTCATCAACGGCCTCCTTATCGTAGCCACGGTCGTGCTGCTGGCGGGTGGCGTGGTGCTCATCGTACGCAGCTCGGACTCTGGCGGCGTGGAGATCGTGTTGCCCACGCCCGAGCCGCTTCCGGCAGCATCCAGCCAAGCGGCGGAGATCAAGGTGTACGTGACCGGCGCGGTGGCCTCGCCCGGCGTCTACGCGGTCGAAGCAGGAAGCCGTCTCGAGCATGTGGTGGAGGCGGCGGGAGGGCTGACCGGCGACGCCGACCCGGAGGCCGTCAACCTCGCCGTGCGCGTCGAGGACGAGCAGCACTGGCACGTGCCCCGCACCGGCGAGTCGGCGCGGCCACCATCGCCCGGCGTGGCGGCGGCCTCGGCGAAGATCGACCTGAACAGCGCAACGGCCAGCGAGCTGGAGACGTTGCCGGGCATAGGGACCGTCAAGGCGCAGTCGATCTTGGACTACCGCCAAGCCAACGGCCCCTACTCCAGCGTGGATGACCTCCTCGCCGTGTCGGGCATAGGCCCGGCGACCGTCGAGTCGATTCGAGACCTGGTAGACACACGGTAGCCGGGCCGTGAAGCTCCTGCTGCTCGCAGTAGCCCTCGTCGCCGGCGTCTTCTTCGGGGCCGAGACGCAGCTACACGGCGCCGGACTGTTGATGCTCGCCTGCTCAGCCTCCGCTGGGGCAGTCTTGCTGAAGGTGCGGGGCCGGCCCTATCTGCCTGCCGTTCTCATTGTGGCAGCCCTCGTCGGCGCCGCCAGGGGCGTCGCCTTCGATCCCGACGGCGCAGCGCCGTTGTCCGAATACCACTCCATTGAGGACATTAGTGTCGCGGGCTGGGTTGCCGACGACCCGGATCCGGCGGGGCGGGCGATCCGTTTCCGGTTCCGCGTGGAGGAGGTGTCGGGAAGCATCGAGGGCGGAGACGTGCTGGTGACCATGGCGTCCGCCGATGTCAGGTACGGAGACAGGCTGCTCCTCTCCGGGGTGCTAGAGGAGCCGGCGGCGTTCGAGGACTTCGACTACGCAGCGTTCCTCGCACGGCGTGGAATCGGCTCGGTGATGTCGTTCCCCGAAGGGCAGATGCTCGACGGCAAGGGCGGGTCCCCGCTCTCCAGGGTGCTGACAGGGCTGAGGCTCAGACTCGCGGAATCCACGGAGCGGGTCGTGCCGGAGCCGCAGGCGGCGTTCGGCCAGGCAGTCCTGCTTGGGATACGGGACCACCTGCCTCCCAGGCTGGTCGACGACTTCAGGGCTACCGGAGCCTCCCATCTATTGGCCATATCTGGGCTGCACGTCGGCATCCTGCTCGGGCTGAGCCTGACCGTGAGCCAGTGGCTGCTGGGACGCCGCAGGAACCTGTACCTGTTGGCGCCGTTGCTGCTGCTCTGGCTGTACGCCGCCGTCGCCGGAATGTCGCCATCGGTGACGCGGGCGGCGATAATGGCCAGCGTCTACGTCGCCGCCATGGCGTTGGGACGGCCCCGCGCCATCCTGCCGTCGCTGGGGCTAGCAGCCGCCGTAATGGTGGCATTCGACCCCAAGGCGCTCTGGAGCGTCTCGTTCCAGCTCAGCTTCGCCGCAATGGCCGGGATCGCGGTTCTTGCGGAGCCCATGGGGAGGCTGCTGAGCAGGGCGATGGGCGCACCCGACGATGGCGCGGACGAGTCGAGTCTCCGCCGGTCCCTCACGACAGCGGCGGCGATGGGCGCGGCGGCCACCCTCGCGACGTGGCCGCTGGTTGCCTTCTACTTCGAGCGCGTTTCCTTCATAGGGCTGCCGGTGACGATGCTGGCCCTTCCGGCGCTGCCCGTCGTGCTGCTCGCCCACGCCGCGACGGGCGCGTTGGGACTGGTCGCCACGTGGCTGGCCGCGCCCTTCGGCTGGGCTGCGTGGGCCTCAGGCTCCTACGTCACGGGCCTGGTGGGCCTCGCCGCCCGACTTCCCATTGCGGACGCAGAGGTAGGGCGCATGGCCCCCGTCCTCCTCTGGGGCTACTACGCCTTGCTGGCAAGCGCAGCGTTGGGGCAGAGGCGGCTCGGCAGCCTTACGCGGCTTGCCGCTGCGGCGATTCCCCGACCCGGTTGGGGGTGGCTCACCGCGGGGCAGGCCCCGCTGTGGCTGCTCGCGCCGGTGGTTGCGGCCGCCGCGCTCGCGTGGCTGGCCGTGCTTTCCCTGCCAGACGGCAGGCTGCACGTGACCTTCGCCGACGTCGGCCAGGGCGACGCGGCCTTCATCGTCACACCCGGCGGCGCGCAGATCATGATGGACGGCGGCGCCGACCCCGACGAGGCCGTGAGGGTGGCGTCCTCGAAGATGCCCTTCTGGGACCGGACCATCGACCTCGTGATACTCACACACCCCCACCACGATCACGTGGCCGGCCTCACGGAGGTGCTCCGTCGCTACCGGGTGCTCCACGTGCTGGAGCGGCGGCTAGAGTACGACGGCGCGGCTTACCGCGACTGGAGAGAAGCCGTAGCCGCCGAGGGCGCCACGGTGACGCAGGCCGCGGCGGGACAGACCATCTCGTTCTCGGACGGGACGGTGCTGGAGGTCGTCAACCCCCCGGAGCGGCTGGTCGGCGCCGCGCTGGCGGACGTGAATAACTCGTCGGTAGCCGTACGGCTAGCCTACGGGTCGGTTAGCTTCATGCTCACGGGCGACATGTACGTGGACGCTGAGTCCCGGCTGCTGGGCTCCGGGCTACGGGTCGCCTCCGACGTGCTCAAGGTCGCCCACCACGGCAGCAGGACGTCCTCGTCCGAGGAGTTCCTGCGAAGGGTCAGCCCCGCGGCCGCGGTGGTCTCAGTCGGCGAGGGTAACCGTTACGGCCACCCCAACCCCGACGTCATGCAGGCCATACGGGGCCGCGTACCCGCAGGGCAGGTCTTCCTCACGTCGGAGCATGGGTCCGTAGAGTTCACCTACGACGGCGCCCGGCTCAGGGTCAAGACGGAGAAGTAGAATAGTATCCTCCGATTGTTGTCGGCGTCTGGTTGAGGGAAGAGAGAAGGCACCCAGCGGGAGACTCGTACAGTGAACAGCTACTCCACCAAGGATGACCTCGACCGCGTTATCGACGGGCTCCGTAGCCGGGGGATCTGCTACATCTGCCGCGATCTGGAAACCGGGGAGGTCTTCGGCGAGCAGCCCACAGTATACGATGACGAGAGGCTGCGTGTGGTGCTGACCCTGTTCCCCCGCATGAAGGGGCACACCATCGTCATCTTCAAGCCCCACCGTGAGGACATCTCCGAAATCAACGGCGAGGAGGCCTCGGAGATACTCGGGCTCTGCGTACGACTAACGAACGCGATCAAGCGAGGGCTCGGGGCTGAGAAGGTGTACATGAACACGATGTGCGACGGCGAGATCAACCACCTGCACATACAGCTCTTTCCGCGTTACCCGGGCGAACGGATCGGATCGAGCCGGTTCGTCGCCCCTCGCGGGCCCCTGACCGACGGCGACGCGACCGCCCGCAGAATCCGGGCCGCTCTAGGCTAGGGGTTGCCTCCACCGGGCTCCGCCGCCACTGGGCGCATCCGCACATCGACCTCCAGCGTGCTGTCCCCGCCGCCGAGCAGGACGCCCTGGGTCGGGGCCACGTCCTGGTAGTCGCGTCCCACAGCTACGCGCACGTGGCTTTCGCCGGGCAGGCGGCCGTTGGTGGGGTCGAAGCCGGTCCAGCCGAGGCCCGGCAGCAGGCACTCGACCCAGGCATGGGACGCCGACGTCAGCGCGGTACTGCCGGACTCCAGAGGCACATAGCCGGAAACATAGCGTGCGGGCACACCCCAAAAGCGCGCGACGGCGATCATGACGTGCGCGTAGTCCTGGCAGACGCCCCGGCCGGTCTCCAGGATGTGGTCGATCGGCGAGACCACCGACGTGCTCCCCGGGACGTATTCGAAGCCGCTGTGGAGCGCGTCCGAGAGTGCAGTCAGGGCTTCCAGCGGGTCGCCCTCCGCCCGGAGGTTCATCCGGGCCACGAAGTCGTCCAGGGCGGCGGAGGGCCGGGTAAGCGCGCTTGAGTGAGTGTAGTCCCAGTATGCGAACGAGTCCCTCCACGAGCGTACCTCCTCCCACGCGCCGGCGCCCAAGGGGCCTGACGGCTGGGCGGATGCCTCGGTCTCGACCGTCGAGAGGGCGGCAATCTCCAGCGCCTCGTGCTCACGGTGAATGTTCAGCACGTGCTTGGTGTTGCCGAAGCTGTCCGTCTCGGGGTTCATGGAGGAGGGCGGGACCGTGGATAGCTCGAAACTCCACAGGCGCTGACGTGGCTCATCGCGGGGCGTCAGGCAGAGCGACATCACGCAGCCCCGCATCGGCGATGCGTAGGAGTAGCGGGAGACGTGACTGATCTCGTATAGGGTTGTGGCTGCCATGGGTCAGCGCGCGCGGAAGTCCTCTACCGGGTAGTCGAAATAGGCGGAAGAAACGAGATCGTGTAGGTCCCTCCCGTGTCCGCGCACCTGACGCAGGAGCTCTTCATGGTCCTCCCGGTCCGGCCAGTCGTAGCGCACCTGGGCGGCCATGCGTCCGGCGCGCGGCATCGGCGCTGGCGGCCGCGTCCGGGCCGGGGCCGAGAGCGTCGAGCTCCGCCACCACCATGTCGAGGGAGTGGCACAGCGAGTCGGGCAGCATCGGATCCGTCGCCAGCAGGTCCAGCACATGCCGCGGCCGCACCTCGACGCTGTAGCTGCGGTCGTACGCCTCGAAGGCATGATACGCGCGCAGCAGGCTCGTCCAGTCCGCCTCCGACTCTTCCGCGTTCGTAGAGTCGGTAGAGTCGGAGGCAAGCTGGGTGAGCAGCAGCGAGGTCGAGAGCTGCACGCGCTCGTTGAAGCGGCCAAGCTGGAGGAAGCTCCAGCCCTGGTCCCTGTACATGGTGGCGGCGGCTACCCCAGCGAAGGTGGCGATCTCCGCCACCGTCTCCTCGTAGAAGCTCTCCGGGGAGCCCCAGATATCCTGGATGCTAAGCTTCTGTATTCGCAGGTAGGCTAGGTTCAGCCGGGTCCACATCTCGGCGCTGATGCAGTGGCGCATCTGCCGGGCATTCTCCCGCCCCAGCGCGAAGCAGCTCCACACCGAGTCCGTGTTGGAACTCTCGAACGTGAGGTCGTCGGCCAGGGTGTAGGAGTCCGCCAACGTGAAGGAGTCGTCTCCTACCTCGAGGGTGTCGCCGGGGGGTTGCCGGCTCAAGCTGCCGTAGATGCGGCTCCAGCCGAAGTAGATCTCGCGAGGCGGCCGGTCCACGAGCGCCTCCGTCTGGAGACGCAGCAGCCGGCAAAGGTGCTCGGCCCGCTCCAGATAGCGGCCCATCCAATAGAGGCCCTGCGCGAGAGCATCCCTCAGTCCTCCAGTACCCAGAGGTCCTTACTCTCGGCTATTCTAGCTAAAGTTGTATCCAGCCTAGCCGACTGCGGGGGTGTCTGAATTGAAGCATGGAACACTACCCGGCTCACAGTGGCGGTGCGTAACCGACTACGTGTCGAACACGTCACGCACTGCGCAGGTGAAGCCAGGCAGCGCGTCCAGGCCGTCGAGCGCGTCATTCTCAGTGAGCGTTGACGCTGCGCGGCCTTCCCGATACACGTCCACGGCCCGCGTGTGTGGGTTCACCACCCAGACCATGCGCACTCCGTAACCCAGCCACATCAGCGCCTTGTCGTTGACCTCTCGCAAGCTGTCGCTGGGGGATGCGACCTCCACGACAAGGTCGGGAACGGCCTCGGCGTAGCCTGTGACCCGCACGCCCAGTGGTATCTTCTCCGCCGAGAAGTACGCTATGTCCGGCTCGCGCACGGTGTCCGGGTCGCGCTCCAGCCAGACCCCGGAGTCCGATGCCGTCAACCGCCCCAGCTTACGGGGCTTTACGAACGCCCCCAACAAAACCGCCAGATTCACCACGATCTCGCCGTGCTCTTGTCCTGTCGGCATGGTCTCGCAAAGCACCCCCCGAATCAGCTCGCCGCGGACCCCCTCGCTGTACAATCGCAG
This sequence comes from Dehalococcoidia bacterium, assembly GCA_965262055.1. GTDB lineage: Bacteria > Chloroflexota > Dehalococcoidia > Lucifugimonadales. The sequence continues at coordinate 1,632,906 of CBDHEI010000002.1, read as the reverse complement.
CAGGTCGTCGGCGGTCAGCCGCTTCGTATCCGTATGCGTAGTGGTCATATCTGGCCCCTTCTACCCACCTTATGATAACAGCCCCTGTCACTCCCCAGTACCACCCACGCGGAGTGGCGAGAGGCCCTGCGCGCTGCGTGCGAGCATCCCGTTCAGTCCTCCACTACCCAGAGGTCCTTGCCGCCGCCGCCCTGGCTGGAGTTTACCACCAGGCTGCCCTCACGCAGTGCGACGCGGCAGAACGCGCCCGGCACTATGCGGGTCTCCTGCCCGTGCAGCACGAACGGGCGCAGGTCCACGTGGCGCGGCTGGAAGCGGCCGTCGATCAGGCATGGCGAGCGTGAGAGGTCGAGCACCGGCTGCGAAATGAATCCCGCAGGGTCGGCGCGCACCTGCTCAGTGTACTCGGCTCGCTCCTCCGGGGTCGAATGCGGGCCGATCAGCATCCCGTACCCCCCGGACTCGCCTACGCGCTTGACCACCAGGTCCTGCAGGTTGTCGAGGGTGTACTCCAGGTCTTCGGACCGGCGGCACAGCCGAGTATCGACGTTTGCCAGGATCGGCTCCTCGCCCAGGTAGTAACGGACCATGTCGGGAACGTAGGCATAGACGCTCTTGTCGTCCGCGACGCCGGTCCCGGGCGCGTTGGCTAGCGTCACGTTGCCGAGCTTGTAGGCGTGCATTAGACCGGGTACGCCGAGCAGGGAGTCGGGACGGAAGACCAGCGGATCGAGGAAGTCGTCGTCCACCCGCCGGTACACCACGTCCACCCGCCTCAGTCCCTTGGTAGTGCGCATGTAGACGAAGCCGTCGTTGATCAGAAGGTCGCGGCCCTCCACCAGCTCGGCGCCCAGCTCGCGCGCCAGGAAGATGTGCTCGTAGAAGGCGGAGTTGTAGACGCCGGGGGTGAGCAACACGATGCACGGGTCGGACTGCCCTTTCGGCGCTAGCTCACGCAGGGTCTCTTGGAGCAGGCGCCCATAGTGCGACACCTCCCGCACGCGGGATCTGCGGTACAGGCGGCGCAGACTCGACTTGGCGACCTTACCCCGAATCCACCGAAAGACGACTTTGGGGACAGTCCTTGAAGAAGCCAGAGGGTGCTCCTCTGAATCTGGGAGAATGGTTTTGAAACAGAAAACCGCCCGGAAACAAGGAGCACCCAGTAGATGCTGCCACAGAATAATCCCGACCGTATCCGCGTCGTCTTTGACGACCACCGCCTGGTGGCCAATGCCGGCCTGCTCCTGCCGGCCACCCTTGCACAGCACCTGGGCCTGCGGGAACTCGTCGACCATCACCTCGACCTAGGCTGCGCATCGGGGCGGGCGAACACGGGGGACAAACTGCTGACGCTGGTCGCTTCCGCGCTGGCGGGCGGCGACTTCATCGACGACGCCGATGCGCTGCGTGCTGGTGGGACGGTCGGTGTTCTCGGCTGCGTGGTCAAGGCGCCATCCACCCTGGGCACCTTCCTGCGCAGCTTCCGGTGGGGGCATGTCCGTCAACTCGACCGGGTGAGCCGCCAGTTGCTGGCACGCGCATGGGCCGCTGGGGCCGGACCCGGCGACTCGCCCCTTACCATCGACCTGGACTCCACCATCTGCGAGACCTATGGACTGGACAAAGAAGGGGCGCGACACCACAACTACACCGGCGTGCGGGGCTATCACCCACTGCTGGCCATCGCCGCCGGAACCGGCGATGTGCTGATGTCCCGGCTGCGCGAGGGCCGTGCCAACACCGCTCGCGGCGCTGCCCACTTCCTGCGTGAAACGGTGGGGCGGGTGCGCTACGGTAGGGCCAGCGGCCAACTCACGGTGCGCGCCGACAGCGGCTTCTACGCCCACGCTCTCGTCGCCGTCTGCCGCGAGATGAGTGTCCGCTTCTCCATCACCATCCGCCAGCACAAAGGCCTGCGGGAGTTGATTGAGGCGATCCCCGAGCAGGACTGGACGCCGATTCCCTACTGGATGGACGGCGCCGCCGATGTGGCCGAGACCACCTATACCCCCTTCCAGAGTGAACCCGACGCCGCGCCGGTGCGGCTCATCGTCCGGCGGGTGAAGCCCACGCCCGGTTCCCAGTTGGCCCTCTTCGCCACCTACAGCTATCACGGCTTCATCACCGACCGGGACGGGGAAACCCTGGAACTGGAGGCCGATCATCGCCGCCACGCCGAGATCGAGAACGCCATTCGAGACCTGAAACACGGCGTCGGACTCAACCATCTCCCCTCGGGGCGCTTCGCCGCCAACGGCGCCTGGCTGGCGGTGCAGGTGATGGCACACAACCTCGCCCGCTGGACAGCGCGCATCGGTCTGGCCGAACGGACCGTGACCACCAAGACCCTCAGGCGGCGGGTCTTCGCTCTGGTGGGACGGATCACCCGCTCGGCGCGCCGCCTTACCCTGCATCTTCCCCAGCATTGGACTTGGGAAACCCAGTTCACTCGCGCCATGGCCCGGCTGCGAGCCATTCCACTCCCCGCCTGAACTGCCAGCCTGCAACTGACCCAACTTCCCTGAAAACTCGTGCCACCCCGGTCCCGCGAGAGTTCCCTGCTGCGTATTCTCTCGCCATCCCGCGCATCGCAGCTCCCGCAGAGGGCCATAGGGGCGCAAGGCGGCGACTGAAGACCGTTCGCCGACCTCCAATCTACCCCAATGAGCCCAGCCATCTCCCCTGTAGCTCCCTCACCCACCCTGCCGCTGTCCTCACGCCGTCCATCGGTGTCCTTCGGTGGATTCGGGCTTACGGTTCGCCAGCATGTAGGAGACGCCCGAGGGCACGCGCAGGTTGTCCTCCAGCACCATGAAGCCGTCGTTGGTGCGCACCAGATCGGTGCCGCAGACAGCCACCCACGTGCCGTAGGGCGCGGAGAAACCGCGCATCTCGATGCGGTACTGGGGACAGTCGCGCACCATGTCTACCGGGACCACGCCGTCGTGAACGATCCGGGCCTTCCCGTAGATGTCATCCAGAAAGAGGTTTAGGGCCTTGAGGCGCTGGGTCAGCCCCGATTCGAGATGACTCCAGTCGGCGCCTGAAACCACCCGGGGCAGACAGTCGACGGGTATGGTCCGCTCCTCGGCCTCCTCGTCCCCGTAGACCGCGAAGGTGATGCCCTCGTTCGAGAACGAGCGAGTGACCCGGTCCTGGATGTTGACGAGCTCCTCGGCAGAGAGCTGCGTCAGCGTCTCGTAGACCTGCCTGGAATGCTCCCGGGGGGCGCCGTCCGGCAGGAACATCTCGTCGTAGATGGATGGATCTTAGGTCGTAGCTGTCGAAGTCCACGTCTGTGCTTCGAGTCCTTCGGCCAGCGCAGGGGCCGGCGTCTCAAGATCGCGCAAAGCCGTCCTCGTCATTCGGGCTGGGGCTCAACGATTCGCAGCCGACGCGTACTCTATATTGCCGAAAAGCGCATGGTCTTGCAAGACGGCGGCCCCGGTACACTTTTCGGGTGAGGCTCTTCGCGGGCCGGCCCGCTCGATCCGGTCTGCTATACTCGCCGCATTCAGGAAGAGGGGATGACGGTTGCGCTTGGACGGCAGGACGCCAGCACAGCTCAGAGACGTCCGCATCACCACGGACGTGCAGGAGTTCGCCGAGGGCTCGGCACTGATCGAGGCCGGACGCACGCGCGTTCTCTGCGCGGTCAGCGTCGAAGACGGGACACCGCCATTCCTGAGAGGCACGGGTCAGGGCTGGGTAACGGCCGAGTACAGCATGCTCCCCAGGTCCACCCATACGAGGACGCCCAGGGAGGTCCGTGGCAACCGGGGCCGCACTCAGGAGATCCAGCGCCTCATCGGCAGGTCGCTCAGGGCCGCTGTGGACCTGCAGCGCCTGGGCGAGCGCACGCTCACCGTCGACTGCGACGTGCTCCAGGCGGACGGGGGCACGAGGACCGCGGCCATAACCGGGGCCTACGTGGCCCTCCACAGAGCAGTGGATGGGCTGGTCCGCGGCGGAAAGCTGGGCGATTCGCCGATCAGGTACGCCGTGGCTTCCACGAGCGTAGGCATAGTGGAAGGAAAGCCACTCCTGGACTTGTCCTACGAGGAGGACTCCAGGGCCGAGGTAGACTTCAACATCGTGATGACCGGCAGGGGCGAGCTGGTCGAGGTCCAGGGGACTGCCGAAAACGGCTCTTTCTCACGGAGCGCCCTTGACGAGATTCTCGCCTTGGCCGAGTCTGGTATATCATCCCTGCTGCGGACGCAGGAGGCCGTCCTGGGCAGCGACTGACCCGCCCCGCCTAACCTCCGCCGGGCGCGGCCGTTGTACTTGTCGAGCCCCATCAGGGGACAAGACAACCCAAAGGAGCGTCGTCATGGCAAGAACGACAGCCCCAAAATCCAAGAATCCGACAGCCACCTCAAACTCGTACATACCGGTGCGGGCTGGCGAAACGGCTGAAGAGAGTTCGCCGCCGAGCGACGAAGAACTGATCGCCGCGATAGCGGGAGGGAGTCGGCAGGCGCTGGAGGCGCTGTACGACAGGTATTCGGGGGCCGTGTACGCCTTGGCCGTCAACATACTGCGAGACCCTGGTGCGGCCGAGGAGGCGGCACAGGACACATTCTTCAACGTGTGGCGGCGGGCATCCAGCTACTCCCCGGAAAAGGGTAAGGTGACATCCTGGCTCTTCAGCATCGGGCATCACAGGGTCATCGACGAGGTCAGAAAGCGTAAGAGGCGGGAGCAGCCGCTCGTGGGCCGGGAAGTGGACATGTTGAACCAGCCCGACAACGGCCACAACGACCCCATCAAGCATGCGGCCCTGCAGGTGGTGAGGGACGAGATCAAGAAGGCTATGTCAGCCCTCAGACCGGAGCAGCGAGAGGTGGTAGTGCTCGCCTATTACGGCGGGCTGACCCACTCGGAGATAGCCTCCAAGCTGGATCAGCCCCTTGGAACGGTCAAGACGAGGATGCGCCTGGCAATGAGGAAGCTGCGGGGCGTACTGGGCACCAAGGGCCGAGAGTCGATGGAGCATGGACTGTAGAGAGGCCGAAGAGCTTACCGTCCCGTACCTGCTCGGCGAGCTCGGTCCAGCGGAGACGGAGGAGATGAGCGGCCACGCTGCCGCCTGTCCCCAATGCATGTCCAGGATAGACGCCGAGAGCGAGCTGTTAGTGAGGCTATCTTCCATGGAGCCAGCACCTCTCCGGGTCAAAAAGAAACTTCTTGCGCGTGTCGAAGCCGATATGGCGAGGCATGGAAGGCGGGGCTGGCTGGGCCGGCTGAGCGCCCTAGGCCGCGGCCTGGCGGCCCACTCCGCGCCGGCGGTGGCGGTCACCCTGCTGGTGGGCGTCGTCCTGGGCGGCGTCTGGTACAGCGGGCGCCTTGGCCAAGTCGGCCGGCCTGCAAGTACTCTCGCCGGGGAGGTCACGGGCAGTCCCGAGTTGATCGAGCTGGTAGACCAGCAACTGTTCCTCGACCCTCTTGGCCTGCAGCCAGGGGTCTCTATAAGCCTGCTGGAGGGAATTGGTACGGACGCGCGCGGCGTGCTGCTATTGCCCCCAGGCGGCGGAGGCGCCTTCCTTGCGGTACGCCAGATGCCACTGCTCCCTGCAGACAAGGTCTACCAGGTATGGCTCACCAAGGACGGCGCCATGTACAGCGCCGGCACCTTCTCCGTAGACGATGCCGGATACGGCCAGGCACGCCTCCGGCTGATCGCTCCACCACCCGACCTCGAAGCGATAATTATCACCGTCGAGAGGTCCGGAGGCAGCCCCGGACCCACCGGACGGAGAGTTCTCTCGGGCGGCATGTAGGAAATTTCTCCCCGACAGACGCCCCAAGAGTCTTTGCACACTGCCCGCGTTGTGGTAATGTAACCTCGTCTACGTGGAAGACCCTTGTCAAGAAGGAGAACTTAGCATGACCAACCCGAAGAGGCTACTGGTCCTATTTGCTGCCGCTGTCATGCTCGCGGTCAGCATGGGTACAGTTCTAGCCCAGGAAGCGGATGAAGAGATGGAGGGCGTGTTCTCCGGCACCGCAGTCATCTCCAACTCGGACGATGATACCCTCAACGACTCGATCACCTATGAGTTGACCAACGTGGCGCCGCTCGCCGACGGGTTGGTCTACGAAGGATGGCTCGTCTCGGACGGCGGCAAGATCAAGATGAGCACGGGCGTCATGGAGGTCTCCGAGGACGGCTCCATCAGCCACACCTACACGTCGGCTACCGGCGACGACCTCATCGCCACGTTTAGCGTCGTCGTGATTACCGAAGAGCCCGTACCGGACGACGACCCCGATCCTTCGGGTGTCCTGGCATACTCCGCGGTGATTCCCATATCGATCATGGGCCATATCAGGACCCTGGTCAGCGGCGAAGGGCTCGTAAGCGACTTGGCGATGGCGCTGGAGACCGGTCTTGCCCCCGCCAGCATGGCCCGCGACGGCTTCGGCGAAGACGATCTGGCGACCACCAAGCAGGCGGTTCAGGACTCCCTGGACAATCTGCCGGCGATACTAGACGCGGTCACCGCCGTCACCGACGAGGCAACTAGGGCGGCCAACAGGGCTCCCGACGTCGAGACCATGGTGGCCCACTCGGCAAGCCTGATGGAGCAGGCGAACGGCATCACCACCCGCGTCAACAACGCCAAGACCACCGGGGACCGGCTACTTGAGACCGATAACGTCGACCTCATAGACAAAGTCTTACTGGGACCCTCGGCTGGGCTGACAGATTCCGGCTCGCTAATCACCAACCTCGAGGCCTCGCTCAACGGGTCGGACGCCGTAGGCTCCACCTTTGAGGGTGTCCCTGGCGTCACCCGGCAGGCCCAGCTAATGGCAACCTTCGTTCTGCAGCCGGGTCCGCCTCTATACACCATCTCAGTTGGCGACGAGGCCGTACCGTTCCTGGCCCAGTTGGCCCTTATCGCCTCGGCCATCCTGCTGGTTGGCGGCGGACTGCTGGTAGTGCGGGGGCGCGCGAAAGCCACCGCCTAGCACCTAAAGGATTACGTAAGTAGAACAGGGGAGACGCCTTGAAAGGCGCCTCCCCTGTTCTTTTGTGGCGGACCTGGGAGATACGCGGGCGTCAGACCTTGGGGTACTTCGACTCCGCTATGCTGGTGCCGTCGGGGAGTTCGGAGACCTCGAAGTCGCCGAAGAGTAATGGGGACTCCTCTCCCAGTATCTTCAGCACCCTGAGGGCCAGCCGCCTGATCTCCCAATCGGCGTAGGCGGCTCCTCTCATCTCGATGAAGTGGCGCCACGCGCGTACGTTGGCTGTCACGAATATCTTTGTCTCCGTGGCGTTCGGCAGCACCGCGCGCGCCGCCTGCCGCACCGCCTTGCGCCTGTCGGTCTTCTGCTCGAAACGGTCTTCGGGTATGACCTTATTCAACGCCGAGACGAGGTCCTCGTAGGCCGTGGACGCCTGCTCCAGGGCATCCTCCAGCAGCCTCCTGGCCTCTCCGGCACCCTCTTCCTCGTCGTAGGGCGCCTGGGATAGGACCGGGGGTAACACGAAGGGGCTGTCCGATTCGCTGACGAAGCGCTGCGAACGCTGGCTGTAGGCAAATCCGGCCCTGTGGCGGACCAACTCATGGGTCAGCGACCGGGATACGCCGGTGAAGACGAAGCCGTAATTGACGTGCTCGAATACGCTGCCGTCGCCCTTCGACAGCAGGTTGTTTATGAACTCGCCGATGTCCCGCCGCCCCCTGCCGAAGCTCATGTAGCAGAGCCGGGCCGAGATCTCCACGACGGCAGACGACTCGTCCCGACCCGCGCGGATGCTGTCGGGAACGGGCGGAAGGCCCTCGTCCTCCAGGAAGGCGGCCACCATCTCCCAGTCGACGCTGGGACGGGTTACCAGGTAGACCGACGGCTCGGATATCAGGCGCATTTCGTTAGACCCCCACCCCCTTGGCTCCGCCTGAGGGCGGACATAGGATACCGCATCCGCCGGTCTAGGCGAGGCCGGAGAGCCACGCCCTGATCTCCTCGGCAAGCCCAGGCCTCTGCAGGGACTCGTAGATGGACGCCTTCAGCAGCCCGGACGGCGTCCCCACGTCCACGTGGGACCCGGGAAAGCGGTAGGCGTACACCCTCTGCGACGGCAGCAGGGCGGCCACGGCGTCCGTAAGCTGTATCTCCCCGCCGGCTCCGGGCGGGGTACTCTCCAGCAGGTCGAATACCTCCGGAGCCAGCACGTACCTTCCCACAATAGCCAAGTTGGAGGGGGCGTCCTCAGGCCTCGGCTTCTCCACCATGCCGCGCACCTCGTATACTTGCTCGCCGATAGGCGCTGCGTCCACCACGCCGAGGGAGGAAAGCTGCTCACGGGGCGCCTCTCTGACTGCTATGACGCTCCCGCCCATCCCATCGGCCATCTCCGCCATGACGCCGATGGTCGGCGGCCTGCCCCATATCACATCGTCTGGTAGGATGACCACAAAGGGCTCGTCCCCGACGAGCGGGCGCGACGTGAGCACGGCGTTGCCCAGCCCTAGGGCCTCCTCCTGCACCACACTTTCGACTTCGGCCAGCCTCGCCGTCTCGACCATCAGATCGAGCAGCTCTTCCCTTCCCTGCCTTCGCAGGGCCTCCTCCAAGCCGGGCGTCTCCCGGAAGTAGTTGGCTACGGCCTCCTGGCCAGGAGATACGACCACTACAACCCTGCCTATCCCAGCCGCCGCGGCCTCCGCCACGGCCAGATGGATGACCGGCGTGTCCACGACAGGGAGCAGCACCTTGGGCACGGACCTGGTCGTAGGTAGAAAGCGAGTCCCCAAGCCAGCCGCCGGTATGACCGCCGTCCCAACCTTCATTCAGGGGCCGCCGGAGACCGCAAGCTGTCGGGCATGGCAACCTCCACGAGAAAGCCCGCGTCGGACCCGCACTCCATCCGTAGCGAGCCGGAGCGCATTATACGATAATGACCTGAGGGCGCACCGCGCCAGATTCGAAGCATGTAGGAGGAACCCCGTATGACGACGCTATATAGAGAGAAGTGCGTGGCCTGCCGCAGGGACTCTCCGAAAGTGACAGACGAGGAGATAGCAGAGCTCCACCCGGTGGTGCCTGACTGGCGGCTGACCGAGGACGACGGCATCAAGAGACTCGACCGCACCTTCCAGGTCAAAGGCTTCGCCGCCGCCATGGAACTCGCCGACCGCGTCGGCGAGGCGGCGGAGGAAGAGGGACATCACCCGCGGCTTACGGTGGAGTGGGGCCGTGTCAACGTCGCTTGGTGGACCCACAAGATCAGGGGCCTGCACCGCAACGACTTCATCATGGCGGCCAAGACCGACGAGCTGTTCAACTCAATGCAACGCGGAGCGTAGCTGTTCCACCGTTATGTTGCCGCCGCTCATGATCAGGACCACCTTCTTGCCCGCCAGCCGGTCCCTGATCTTCAACGCGGCCGCGAGCGGAGCGGCGCCGGCGTGCTCCGTCAGGTTGTGAGTATGCTCCAGGTTCAGCACCACAGCCTCGTCCATCTCCCGCTCGGATACGAGCAGGAAGTCGTCCAGCATCTCCCATAGGATCTGCTGCGTCATCTCGAATCCGACACGGGTCGCCAGCCCCTCTGCTACCGTCTCCATCCTCGACTCGACGATGCGGCGCTCCTTCCACGACAGGTAGGCCGCCGGGGCCGCTTCCGCCTGCACTCCGATCACCTGCTTCGCCGGGTCGATCGACTTGGCCACCACGCAGGCGCCGCACGCCCCACTGCCCCCGCCGACCGGCACTATGAACACGTCAACGTCGGGCAGGTCCTCCACGACCTCCAGCGCGCAGGTCGCGACGCCGTGGACCAGGGCCGGCTCGTTGGCGGAGTGGATATAGTGGTATCCCTCCTCCCGCGCGAGGCGCTCCGCGTGCTCTCGGGCGTCGTCGAAGACCTCGCCGTGGCAGATCACGTTGGCACCCAGCCGGCGTATCGACGCGACCTTCCCTGGGTTCGCGTCCACCGGCAGCGCGATGTTGGCCTGGACCCCGAAGACGGACGCGGCGTACGCGACCCCCTGCCCGAAGTTGCCGCTGCTCGCGGCTATAACCCCCCGCGCTCGCTGTTCGTCGTCCAGCAGCGACACCACGTTGAGCGCGCCCCTCATCTTGAAGGAGCCAAGTAGCTGGTGGTTCTCGTGCTTGACGTGCACTTCCGCGCCAAGAAGCTCGTCGAGGCTCCGGTATCGGTGCAGCGGCGTACGCGACAGGTGGGGAGAAATACGCTGGCGCGCTTCCAGGACATTCACGAGGGCCGGGCGGATGGTCAAGTCGTCCTCCACGGGGAACGGGCGGGAGCGGCTTCACCCACCCTTTGCCACACTGTACTATATCACCGAGATGGCTATCAGACTGCTGCCCCGCGACGTCTCGACCAAGATAGCCGCCGGAGAGGTGATCGACCGACCGGCCGCTGTGGTCAAGGAGCTCGTGGAGAACTCCCTCGACGCTGGCTCGACCTCGGTCTCCGTGACGATCAGGGCCGGCGGCGTCGACTACATGAGTGTCGTCGACAACGGCTCCGGCATCCCGGCAGACGAGGTCGTCCTGGCCTTCAGACGATTCGCCACAAGCAAGCTGGAGACCACACGGGACCTCGAGTCGATAGCCACCCTGGGCTTCCGTGGGGAGGCTCTGCCCAGCATCGCCACGGTGTCGAGGGTCACTATGGTGACGCGGACTGCGGGCGAGGAGACCGGGACTCGGATCGAGGTCGCGGACGGCAAGACCCTCGGCAAGCACGTCGACGCGGCCCCGAAGGGCACTAGCATCACTGTCCGCCAGCTCTTCAGGAGCTTTCCGGCACGCCTCAAGTTTCTCCGCACGGCGACGACGGAGGGCTCGCGCATTCAGGCCCTGGTAACACGCTACTCGCTCGCCTACCCCGGAGTAAAGTTCCAACTCACCATCGACGGCTCCCTGGCATTCTCCAGCCCCGGCTCGGGGAGCTTGCGGGAGGCGATAGCGGCGGTCTACCGGACGGAAATCGGCGAGGCGATGCTGGAGATCGAGGCGTACGAACCCGAGGGGCCGGACGAGGAGGCTGCCAGGGCCCAGGCGAGCGGCATGATCAGTCCTCCGTCTGTCACGCGTCCCAACCGGAGCCAGATAACCCTGTTCGTGAACGGCAGGTGGATACAGAGCCGGACGCTGACCTTCGCTGTGGAAGACGCCTACCGAGGCTTCCTCATGGAGCGGCGTTTCCCACTCGCAGCCGTGAACATCACCCTGCCCTACGAGGACGTCGACGTCAACGTCCACCCATCCAAGACGGACGTCAGGTTTCACCGCGAGGGGCTAGTGTTCTCGGCGCTTCAACGCGCCGTGCGCAGGACCCTGACCGCCTACTCCCCGGTGCCCACGTTGACGTCTGTGCCACATCCGGCCCCGCCGCCTTCGCATTCCCCCCCGCTGGCGGACGCCCCGATCGTGGCGCTGACCCCGGCACCGAACCGGACGGCGCGGCGCGAGGCGCCGGAGGCGACTGCCGAAGCCCTGCCGCAAACCTCCGAGCAAACGGACCGGCACGCCTTCACGCAGGACATGACGCCGCGCAACGTGCTTCCGGCGCTCAGGGTGCTGGGCCAGGCCCAGAACACCTACATCGCCGCCGAGGGCCCCGACGGCGTATACCTCATCGACCAGCACGCCGCCCACGAGCGTGTGCTTTTCGAAGAGGTCACGGCCCGCGCGTCGGACAGTGCCGCTGAGGTACAGGGGCTAATGGAGCCCGTCCCGGTCGATCTGAGCCCGGCGCACAAGGCGCTGGTGGAGTCCCAGGGTGAGGTGATTGAGTGGCTGGGATTCGCCATAGAGCCCTTCGGCGGCCCTACGTACCTGCTGCGCGGCGTACCTGCGGCGCTCTCTGCGGGCAGTCCGGCCGAGGGCCTTGCCGACGTGCTCGACTCCATGGAGGAAGGGGGCGGCTACGAAACGTGGGGGGAGCGCGCAGCCTACTCCATCGCCTGCCACGGCGCGATCAGGGCCGGCAAGACCCTCTCGCTACAGGAGATGATGGAGCTCACACGACAGCTAGAAGCCTGCAGGCAGCCGAACACCTGCCCCCACGGCAGGCCGACGATGGTGCACCTGAGCACGTCGCAGCTAGAGCGCGAGTTCGGCAGGACCTAGATGCCCCGAAGCGCAGCTGAACCGTAGCCGGTAGACGCTATAGCCATTTTGGCTCTATAGTGTGGGCATGGGCACTCAGAACAGACGGGCAACCGTCTACTTCGATGCGGAGCTTCACAAGGTCCTGCGGCTCAAGTCGGCGGAGACAGACCGTTCCGTCTCCGAGCTAGTGAACGAGGCCGTCAGGTCCAGCCTCGCCGAGGACTTCGAAGATGTGGCGTCTTTCAAAGAGCGTGAGGACGAGTCCGACATCCCCTTCAGCGACGTAGTCCAGAACCTGCGCCGCCGTGGCAGGTTATAGGCTACGGATCAAGCGGTCTGCAGCCAAAGAGCTCGACGCTTTTGCGGACAGAGGCGACCGGCGCCGAATCGTAGACCGCATTGAGAGCCTTGCGGGCGACCCGCGGCCTAGAGGATGCGAAAAGCTGTCGACCCTGGAACAATACAGGGTCCGGCAAGGCCGACATCGCATCATTTACTCCGTCGACGATCAGCGGATGGTCCTGACGATCATCAAGATCGGCCATCGCCGCGACGTCTACCGTTAGTTCTGCCGCAATGTTGCTTTGCAGGATCGAAGGCAACCAATTTGCCCGCGCGTGCTAGAGGGCCCACACGAGTCGGCAGAGCCTAGCTACACCGGCACGAGGGTCCGCACCTCGGTCACGTGGTCTATGACGTGGTCGGGGGCTTGGAGATCTGCCGGGTACTGCCTACCCCTCCTGATCCAGGCGGCCTTCATTCCGAAGCGCTTGGCCCCGTCGATGTCGGCCTCCGGGTTGTCACCCACGAACACGATCTGTCCTGGTGCTGTGAGTCCGGTTGCGACTAGGGCGTCCCGAAATATCCTCGGGTCGGGTTTCTTGTATCCAGCCTCTTCGGAGACGATGATGAACGGTGCGAGCCGGTCCAAGCCTGCCGCCCTGCACTTGGCGCGCTGGCTCGCCCTGCCATTGGTGACAATGCCCCACGGCACGCGCCTGTCGTTGAGCTGGGTGAGAAATGCGTTGACCTCCACATCCGGCTTCACCTGCCTCTCCATCGCCGAACGGTACCACGCCGTCAGCGATTTCATTTCCAGGCCCGCGTCGGGCCACTCGCCGAGCCACCTCATTAGCATCTCTTCCCGGTCCACATAGCCGTCGCCGTCCCAGCAGACCATCATTGCGACCGCCTCGTCCCGCGTCACGGAGGCCACGGTGAGGAGATGCTCGTCATAGTAGTCCTCGGCAACCCTGAAGAAGGCGGCCTCTCTATCGAGCAGGGTGTTATCCAAGTCGAACACCAAGCCGCTGACCCCGGTCCTGCCCAACGTATACCTCCAACTATCGAGGTGGGGCGCTAGAAGAGGTTTCCCTGCGGAGGTCCCGCCTCCGCGGCGGGATAGGGGGTGCCCATGTGCTCGTAGGCCCGCCGTGTCGCCACGCGTCCGCGCCGGGTGCGGTCCAGGAAGCCGATCTGGAGCAGGTATGGCTCGTACACGTCCATGATCGTGTCGGCCTCTTCGCTGGTGGCGGCCGCCAGCGTCTCGACGCCCACCGGCCCGCCGTCGAACTTGTCGATGATCGACCGGAGCACCATGTGGTCTACGTCGTCCAGGCCCAGGGCGTCCACCTCCAGCCTCGCCAGCGCCTCACGGGCGATGTCTCCCGTCACCACGTTGTCAGCCATCACTTGCGCGTAGTCGCGCACCCGCTTGAGCAGGCGGTTGGCGACCCTCGGGGTGCCCCTGGCCCTCCGGGCGACCTCGGCCATGCCCTCCTGGTCGGCGTCGATCTCGAGAATTCGAGCCGACCTCTCCACGATCGTCTCCATCGCCTTATCGTCGTAGAAGTCCAGTCGGTGGGTCATGCCGAACCTGTCGCGTAGGGGCGAGCTGACCATGCCGTACCGGGTCGTGGCCCCGACCAGTGTGAACGGCTGGATGGACAGATTGATGCTGCGCGCCTTAAGCCCCTTGTCTATCACCCACGAGACGACGAAGTCCTCCATGGCCCCGTACAGCACCTCTTCTACCACCCGGCTCAGCCTGTGCACCTCATCGATGAACAGGACTTCCTGGGGCTGCATCCGGGTCAGGATGGAGACCATGTCGCCGGGGCGCTCTATCGCGGGGCCGGAGGTGATCTTGATGGAGGCGTCCATCTCGTTGGCTACGATGTTGGCCAGCGTCGTCTTGCCCAGCCCGGGCGGCCCGTACAACAGCAGGTGGTCGAGCGCCTCGCTGCGCTGCTTCGACGCCTCGATTGCGATCTCCAGGTTGGCCTTCAGCCGGTCCTGGCCCACATAGTCTCGCAGCCTGCGAGGGCGCAGGTTGCTGTCGAGTGTGTCGTCGTCCTGCTGGCGGACGCCCGAAACGACGCGCTGTTCCACTTGGCCTCCCCGGTAGAGACGATATCCATTCCGGCGCGGGCGTCCCAAGTGTATCAAAGAACATCCGTCCGGCCAAGCTGCCAAATTCGCGGCATGTACGCTCGCGATTTCATGACCCAAAAAGTGCTTGACAAAGGGGAACTGTGGCCATATGTTCAGTCATACGGCGACGCCGGGTGGAGTAGGGCGCCCAGCAGATCGCACCCGGCGCCCATCCAGAGTACGTTTCCGGCTCGCTGCTCGCGTTGGGGCGCTGCAGTCTGCCCGTAGAGGGCTGTCCAGAGTCGAGGGAGTTTAATCTATGCAGCTCGGCTCAACTTCCGTAGACGTTGTGAGCGACGGCACCATCCTCCTCGATGGGGGCGCGTCCTTTGGGCAGGTGCCACGGGCCGAGTGGGAAGTGCTGACCAAGCCGGACCGCAAGAACCGCATACGCATGGGGCTCAACTGCCTGCTCATACAGACCCAGGAAACCAACATCCTGGTGGACACGGGTGCCGGCTCGAAAAGGACGGACAGGTACCGCGACCAGTACGGCCTCAACGGCAACAAGCTAACCAAGGGGCTGAAGACGCACGGTCTCTCGCCCCGGGACATCGACGTCGTGCTGCTGACGCATCTCCACTTCGACCACGCCGGCGGCTGCACGAAGCTGGACCGATCCGGCAGCGCCGTGCCCGTGTTCCCCAAGGCCAAGTACATGGTCCAGGCCAAGGCCCTGGAAGAGGCCACCGGGCAGCACGAGCGCAGCAGGGGCGCCTACAACGAGGACGATTTCGTCCCCCTGCAGGATGCCGGGATGCTCGATCTGCTTGACGGGGACCAGGAGATAGCGCCGGGGGTGCGCGTCAAGGTGACCGGCGGCCACTCGGCCGGACACCAGGTCGTGCTGCTCGAAGCCGGCTCTGAGCGGATCGCCTACCTTGGCGACCTGATACCCACACCGCTCCACCTGCCGCTGCGAAACATCGCGGCCTTCGACCGGACACCGGACGAGACCCTGGAGGAGAAGCAGGAACTGCTGGAGATGGCGGTTTCAGGCGGCTGGCTGCTGGTCTTCGGCCACGCCCTCACTCAGCGCGCGGGCTACATAGAGCAGCGCGGCGGCAAGGCGCAACTACAGCCGGTGGAGATCTAGCAGGCTGCGGGGCGATCGACCGCGGCGGGCCGCTGACGGCAACTGGAACTGCATCCAGCTATGAGAGCCGTTCAGCCGCCAGGGACACGGGGAAGCCTGAAATGGATTCAGGTGTTGGTCAACCAACACGCTGGCCTCCTAGACCGGCGGGTGGAAGAAAGCTGCCGACTGAGACCGGATGAGGCTATCGAGTGGGTCTCTCCCTTAGCCAACGACCAATACGCAGAGTATAGAGATGCCGCGTTTCTTGGGCGTCTCGGCTTGGACCTCAACCACCGGCCCCTACGCGAGTTTTGGCCCAGGTCCGGGCCTCAATGGGACGCATTAGGCCGTACCAACCGAGGCACCGTGCTCCTTGTTGAAGCCAAAGCCAACATCCCTGAGCTCGTATCCCCCGCCAGTGGCGCGACTTCCCCTTCGTCGATGGCGCTAATTGACGGCAGTTTGAGGCAAGTCCAACAATTCCTGCGAGTGGATACCAGCATTGATTGGACTGGCCAGCTATATCAATATGCGAATCGCATCTCCCACCTATATCTACTGCGAGAGTTGAACCAGGTCCCGGCGTACCTGCTGTTCGTCTACTTTATTGGAGACAAGGCTGTCGATGGGCCACAGACTGCCCGGGAATGGAAGGCCGCGGTGTCGGTGGCCAAGGGAGTGCTTGGCCTACCCGCTCGGCATCGCCTGAGCGACTACGTTGCAGACATATTCGTCCACGTAGATGAGCTGAGCATGTCCACCTAGGCAGGCTTAACGGCAGCGAGACGCCGTGGTGCCTCTCTCCGGGCCGGCTGGCCCGGCGGCTGGGCTTTGCCCTATAATCCCACGGGGCCTTAAAGACGCCCCTAGTCCCAGCAACCTCTTCCGCCGCGCGTGTGCGACCGGCGCATGGAGTCAGGATGATCGAGATAGCTGCCGGGCCGAACATGTTCTCCCAGGAGCTCTTCACCACGCTGGTGCTGAGCTGGCACGGCTTCCTGTCCTTCATCGCCGTGGCCATAGGCGTGGTGCTCGTGGGGCGATGGGCGCCGCTCAGGGGCTTGGACCCCGACGCCATATACACGATAGCGATCTGGGTCATCATCGGGGGCATCATAGGGGCGCGGCTGGTCCACGTCGTCGACAACTGGGCTGATGTGTACAGCAGAGACCCCGGTCAGATGCTCGCAATCTGGAGTGGAGGCATCGGCCTCTGGGGCGGGGTGCTGGGCGGGTTCGTAGGGGGCGCGGCGTCTGCCGCGATAATGAAGCAGCCGGTCGGCGCAATAGCCGACCTTGCCGCCCCCGCCGCACTCATCGGCCAGACTATCGGCCGGCTCGGCGACATCGTCAACGGCGAGCACTGCGCCAGGGCCTTGGACTCCTTCCTGGGCTTCGTCTGGACCCACCCGGACACGCTGGCGGGGCCGAGATACTGCGCCAACGGCTACATTACGCCCGATGGCGTGGGCGCCGCCGCGCACCCGGTGATCCTATACGAGATCCTGTGGAACACGATCTCGCTAGCAATCGTCTGGCAGCTCAGGGGGCGTCTGAAGCCAGACGGCATGCTGTTCGCGCTGTACCTGGCGCTGTACTCCGTGGGCCGGTTCGTCATCACCTTCTTCAGGCAGGACCGCACCTGGGCTCTGGGCATGCAGGAGGCCCACTTCATCGCGCTTGCCGTTCTGATGGTCACAATACCGCTGTTGATAGCCAAAGCCAGGCCCATGGCCAAGGCAGAGGGCGTCCCGGTAAAGCATGGGACGCGGGCGCAGAGGCGCCGCCGCCAACGCTAGGAGCAGCGGGCGGTTACCTGAGGTCCAGCACGTACAGCTCGACGTTGCTGGAGCCGTTCCACTCGTTGATCCGGGCGTTGTAGACGAGGTCTACACGGTCTCCCGTACCGACGGGCGCGTCTCCCCGGTTGAAGGCGACCGCTGTCCAGCCTTTTCCGCCGTGGACCACGCGCAGCCTGAGGTGTGCCTCGGTTTTCCCCACCCGCCTCGCCTCCACGACCCTCGCTCTGCGGGTCAGGAACACGGGCTCAGGGTTGCCGGCGCCAAAGGGCCTCAGCGAGTCGATGAAGCTCATGGTGGGTTCGCCGAGCAGCGCGGGGGAGATCTCGCAGTCGAACCCGAGGCTCGGAGACGGCAGGTCGCCGTCCATCCGCTCGCTGGCCGTGGCGAGCAGCCTCTCCTCCAGCTCGGCCAGCATTGGCGTAGCCACCGTGAAGCCTGCCGCCTGCGGGTGACCTCCGAACCTTTCCAGTAGCCCCTCGCTCAGCCGAAGCGCGTGCTCCATGTCGAAGCGGGGGACGCTGCGGGCGCTGGCGCGTGAGAGATCAGGCCCGACGGACACGGCTATCGAAGGGCGGCCATAGGTATCCACCATCCGGGCCGCGATGAGCCCCAGGATGCCTGGGTGCCAGCCCTCCCTCTTCACCATGATCAAGGGCGGGACCGCGTCCAGGGCCTCCACCTGCTCCAGGGCCTCCGAGGCGGCCTCGGCGGCCAACCGGCGGCGCTGATTGTTTTGCTTCTCGATCCCTTCCACCATCGGCCCGGCCTCGTCGAGACTGGCGGCCGTCAGCAGCCGGAGGCTGTCCGAGGAGTCGCCGAGTCTGCCTGCGGCGTTCAGGCGCGGTATCAGCTGAAAGGAGAGCCCCTCGACATCGATCTTTCCGGGCTCAAGCCTAGATCTGGCGATTAGCGCTTCCAGCCCCGGCCTGGGCGACCGGTTGATGATCTCGAGGCCTCTCTTGACGAAGTAGCGGTTCTCGCCGTGAAGACGGCCAACGTCCGCAACCGTGCCGAGGGCCACCAGGTCCAGCAGGTGCTCCGGGCGGGGGCGTCCCAACTCGGTCCACAGCGCCTCGACCAGCTTGAACGCAAGCCCCACGCCGGTTAGGCCGTCGAAGGGGTACATCGACTCGCCAAGGTTGGGGTCCACGATCGCGGCCGCCTCAGGAAGGGCGGGCGGCGGGATGTGGTGGTCGGTGACGACGGTATCGATTCCCCGCGAGGCGGCCAGCGCGATCTCCTCGCGCGAGCCCACGCCGCAATCTACGGTGACCACGAGCTTGACACCGCGAGCGTCGAGGGCGTCTATGGCGCCGGGATTCAGGCCGTGGCCCTCCCTTACACGATCAGGCAAGTAAGAGGTGACCGGGCAATCCAGCTCGCGCAGCGCCTCGACCAGCAACGCGGTGCCCGTGAGGCCGTCGGCGTCGAAGTCGCCGAATACCGCGACCAGCTCACGCGTTTCCACTGCCCGGCGGAGCCGCGCGACCGCCCTCTCCATGTCCGGGAGCATGAACGGGTCGTTCGAAAGGCGAGAATCGGCGGCGAGGTAGGACTCGAGCTCTCCGGGCGACCTGATGCCGCGGTTGTAGAGGATGTGCGCTTGGAACTGTGAACGGCCCAAGGTCTCCGCAAACCCCGGAGGCGGGACCGGAAGGGGTATCCAGGGCTTGGGATTAGAATCGGTATGGACGGCCGTGGTCGCTGCTACTGCTGGAACTCCCGGAAGACGAGGCTGGCATTGTGGCCGCCGAAGCCGAACGAGTTGCTCATAGCGACTTTGACGGCGCGCTCCCGTGCGCTGTTGGGGGTGTAGTCCAGGTCGCAGTCCGGGTCGCTCTCCTCCAGGTTGATCGTGGGCGGCAGGGCGCCGTCCCGGATCGCAAGGACCGTGATCCCGGCCTCTAGGGAGCCTCCGGCGCCGAGCAAGTGTCCCGTCATCGACTTGGTGGAGCTGATGGGCACTTCGTATGCGCGCTCGTGGAAGACGGCCTTCATTGCCATCGTCTCGTACTTGTCATTGAGGGGGGTGGAGGTGCCGTGGGCATTGACGTAATCGACATCGCCGGACTGCAGGCCGGCCTGTTCCAGCGCGGCCTTCATGGCGCGGGCCCCGCCCTCCCCGCCGGGGGCTGGCTGCGTGATGTGGTGGGCGTCGGCGGTCGAGCCGTAGCCGACGATCTCCCCGATGGGCTCCACCCCACGGTCGGCCGCGCTCTCGGCGCTCTCCAGCACCAAGACGCCGGCACCCTCACCGAGCACGAAGCCGTCGCGGCCGGCGTCGAAGGGCCTGGAGGCCCTGCCCGGCTCGTCGTTACGCTTCGAGAGGGCCTTGCAGGCGTTGAAGCCGGCGACCCCGATGGGGCATATGGCCGCCTCCGCGCCGCCGGTCAGAGCAATCTCCGCGGTCCCTCGGCGCACCAGCTCGAAGGCGTTGCCGACGGCATCCGCGCCGCTGGAGCACGCCGAGACCGTTGCGAAGTTGGGGCCCTTGGCCCCAACTAGCATCGAGACCTGCCCGGACGCCATGTCCGGCAGCATCATGGGCACGAGAAAAGGGCTCACCCTGGAAGCGCCCCGGCTGTCCATCACGCCGATCTGTTCCGACAGCGTGATTATGCCCCCGATGCCGCTGGAGATGATGACTGCGACACGCTCGCTGTTGCCGTCGTTCACCTTCAGGGACGCCTGCTCCATCGCCTCGAGGGTAGCGGCCACGGCAAACTGGACGAAACGGTCCATGCGCCGGGCTTCTTTGCGGCCGACGTAGCTGGTGGGGTCGAACCCCTTCACCTCGCCGGCGATGGTGGTCTCAAGCTCCTCCGCGTCGAACGTCGATATGCGGTCGATGCCCGACTCCCCGGCAAGAAGGCTCCCCCACGTCTCCTCACGGGTGAGTCCGACCGGGCTAACGAGTCCGATCCCTGTTACCACCACACGTCTCTTCATGGCCCAGCTCCTAGGTGTCTGCGCTAGAGGTTATACCAAAGTGTCCTGCACAAGCAAAGAGTCCCCGGAACAGCATGGGGAACCCAGTTCCGTGGGGTGGGGGCCACCCTCACTGCGTCCGTTGCCTCGTGGACACACTCCAAGATTGAGACTGTGGGCCTTGACATCTCCCCTTCTCGCCAAGGGCGGAAGCAAGCTAGGGAACCTCTGAACAACTTCGTGTAAGCTGTATGGGGTGTACAGAAGGGGTATTGACAGGGATGTCCGCTCTTCTATTGCATGCCGATTGATGCTGCCGTTGCCCTAAACGGCTCTGCCGGGGCGTCTCGTCGCACATATCTCTGATTTGGGCGCACTTCGCCCACGTCAAGCCACCATATATCGATCTGCCGTTATCAGGTTGGTCAGCCCAAGCAGTAACATCAGTCGTTGCGTGTTCTTAGCCAGCCCCCGGTACCGGACCTTGGCGTACCCAAAGTGCCGCTTCACGTACAGGAACGGATGCTCCACCTTCGCCCTGATCGATGATTTGTGCTTCTCCGCAAGCGCCTCACAGCTCCCTTGCCCCAGTTGCCGTCGCCGGCCGGGCCTCATCGCTACCTGCCAATCCACACCCAACTCGCGGTTCTCCACACGCTTGTCGACTCCCTGATACCCCGCATCGCCCCACACCCGTTTCTCTCCGCCGTGAAGCAATCGGTGAGCCTCTGTCACGTCATGCACGTTCGCCCGTGTCGTAGTTACGCTATGAACTACTCCCGTCCCAGCGTCCGCACCGATGTGTACCTTCATCCCAAAGTGCCACTCGTTCCCCTTCTTCGTCTGACGCATCTCAGGGTCGCGATCACCAGCAAGATTCTTCGTCGATGACGGCGCCTCGATGATGCTCGCGTCCACGATCGTTCCCTCCCGAAGCCGCAGTCCCTGGGACTCCAGATGACGGTTGATCTCCTCGAACAGACCCTGCCCCAACTCGTGCTCTTCCAACAGATGACGGAAGTTCAGGATCGTCGTCTCGTCCGGCAGCGGACCCGACAGCCTCAGACCTACGAACCGTCTCACCGACTCGACCTCGTAGAGCATGTCCTCCATACCAGGATCACTGAGGTTGTAGAACAACTGCACGCAGTGTATCCGCAGCATCACCGACAACTCATACGGTCTTCGGCCTCGGCCCGCCTTGGGATAGAAGGGGCGAATACGCTCCTCTAACTCATCCCACGGGATCAGATTATCCATGCGCTCCAGGAATATCTCCCGGCGGGTCTTGCGCTTCTTGCCGTCGTATTCCAGATCCGCAAATGTTGGCTGGTCCATAGTATCGTTCACCTCAAAACATCCTCCCTCTTCTGGGTGACATGGTACTATGACACACCCCAAACAGACTTGCTCAGAGTATCCCTAGTCCTTGGAGCTTGGGGCTAACCGCCGCGCGGTCGCAAGAACCCGCTCAGCCAAGGAAGCGCGTGGATAGACGTTTACTACGGCGAGCCCATTGGCCAAAGCCTGTTCGCGGACCCAGTTGCCGAAGAGCCAGAACACCCGGCGGGGTAGGATCGGAGCCTAACTGTAAGTCCAGGATGAACTCAACGTGAAGGTCCTTGACCTTTTCCAGTTCGCTGGGCCGTCTTGTCCATTGCCGCCCGAAAGGATATGCTGTTCACACCATTGCCCACCGGGACGGAGGCGTAGCGTGGTAACAGCTTACGTTCTAATCGAGATGTCCGCTGGACATTCAAGAGGGCTCTTGGAGAAGCTCAAGGCCGACCCGAGCGTGCGCGAGGCTTCCCGCGTCACCGGGCCCTACGACATCATAGCGGTGATCGTTGCGAAGGACCTGAGCGCTGTCAGCAGCACGGTGGCCAGCTCTATACACCCGGCCCAGGGCGTCCTGCGCACCACCACCTGCATCGGCATGCAGTAGAGGGCGGCTACTGGCGTCCCGTGGCCCTTTCAGTATCCCCGACCTCGTCCCATTCCGGGGCGTCGATCCCTTCCCCCTGGGCATCGTCCTGCCGCCTCCTGTGGTGACCAAGTAGAGCGTGGGCTAGGACCAGCCCCGCGAGCCCGCCCAGGCCGAGCACCGGGACGATGTCGCCGTCGTACGCCAGGCTAAGGGCGACCAGGGTACTATAGCCGAACACGATGCTTAGCAGAGAGCTGAAGGGCAGACGCTGGGCACTGAGGGCTACGAGCAGCGCGACGGCTATACTGACCGACCCGAACCCAGGGAACATCCCAATGATGATGCCTCCTAGTGTCGCCAGCCCATCGCCGCCGCGGAAGCCGTTGAACACCGGGAGCCAGTGACCCACCACCGCCGCGCCGGCCGGGAGCACCAGCAAAGAACTATCGACCTCGAGGTAGCGGGCCACCACCACTGCGAGGGCGCCCTTGCCGATGTCACCCAGGAAGACTAC
This sequence comes from Dehalococcoidia bacterium, assembly GCA_965262055.1. GTDB lineage: Bacteria > Chloroflexota > Dehalococcoidia > Lucifugimonadales. The sequence goes on along the minus strand of CBDHEI010000002.1, from coordinate 1,610,119 downwards.
GATGGCCGCGACTCTGCCAACTGTCCGTAGGATGTTGGATGCGCCGGGCAGACCGGAGCCCGCTGAAAATATGTCAACGCCGTGCCTGCGAGCGATGATGCCGGCGAGCGGGATCGATCCGAGCAAGTAGCCGGCAACTATCGCCAAGAGGAGCGACGGCGCACCCTGGAACGACTCTCCCACTAATAGCCCTCCCGATATCGCTGAGGCGTGGAGTTTATCGGATTATACAAGCCGTGGCATTGTCAATGCCATATTTCTAGCGGTCTTTATCCGGCCTTCATTCCGACCAGATGGAAGGCGCGTCCAGCAGGTCGAGCAGGCCCAAACGGCTACAAAATCGGGCGTAACGCCGGCGCGGCGCTCCCTTCCAGCGGAGGTCGTCTAGGGTCTCTGTGAGGGGCACCTCCGCGCGCAGCGTGGTCAGGGTCCGGTAGAAGAAAGCTTCGTCGCGGCGGCTGGCCAGCTGGTTCGCCATAGACACGGCTCCTCTGGGCGATACGGTCCACTCGGCCGGGTCTTCCGGCACGGCCTCGATGTGCATATACCTGGCCAGCACCTGCGCCGTCGACTTGGCGCCCCAACGCGGGACTCCGGGTATGCCGTCGGCAGAGTCGCCCACGAGGGCGAGGTAGTCGGGGATTGACTCAGGCGCGACGCCGAATTTTCCCAACACGCCGGCCTCGTCCATGACGGTGCGCCGTCTACGGTCCAGACACACCACCCTGTCACCCTGAACGAGCTGGGCCATATCCTTATCCGGGGAGCAGATGACCATCTGCTCCACCTCAGGATGGTCACTCCACATATGTACGGCAGAGGCTATGGCGTCGTCGGCTTCGAACTCGACCATCGGCCAGACGACGAGCCCCAGGGCTGCGGCGGCCTCCTCGGCAATGTCGAACTGCTCGGCCAGCGCCTCGGGCACCCCGGAGCCGTCCTTGTATCCGTCAAACAGGTCGTTGCGAAACGACTCGATAACATGGTCGAAGGCGCAGCCGACGTGGGTAACGCCGGGCTGGGCAAGGAGCGCCAGCATGGTCTGGATGAAGCCGCGGACGGCGCCGATGGGACGGCCGTCGGGCGCTGTCGCCGGAGGTGCGCCAAAGTGCGCACGGAACAGCTCGTAAGTGGCGTCCACGAGATGGACCTTCATGGGACTGGGCACGCCTCCCAAGTACAGGAGCGCCAAGGGGACCGCCGAAAAAGGTTCAGGCGGACTTCTTCTCGCGAGACGGCATCTCCAGCATCTTGCCGGTCGAGGTCGAGAGCTGAACGTCTTCGGAGCCTAGTATGGCGCCCTCATCGACCTCGCAGCGGACGATGTCACTCAGCGTGGGCAGCTCGTACATCACGTCCAGCAGCGCACGCTCCAGAACGGAACGGAGCCCTCGGGCGCCGGTACCCTGCTCGAGCGCCTCGTCCGCCGTCGCCTCCAGTGCCTCCTCAGTGAGCACCAACTCGACACTGTCCATCCTGAAGAGCTCCTGGTACTGCCGCACCACCGCGTTCTTTGGCTCGGTGAGCACGCGGACCAGGGCTTCCTTGTCCAAACCGTCGAGGCTGACCACAACCGGGAGACGGCCCACGAATTCGGGGATGAATCCGTACTTGAGCAGATCGTCCGAGGTGACCCTGTCAAGGAAGGCACCGTTCTCTTCGGAGCTGGCGCTCCTGGAGCCGTTGGCCTGAAATCCGATGGTCGCCTTGTCCCTGGAGAGCCGCAACTCAACCATCTCGCTCAAGCCCTCGAACGCGCCTCCGCACATGAAGAGGATATTGTCGGTGTGGATCTGGAGAAAGTCCTGGTGGGGGTGCTTGCGCCCGCCCTGGGGCGGCACGTTGGCGACGCAGCCCTCGACGATCTTCAGCAGCGCTTGCTGTACACCCTCCCCGGACACGTCGCGCGTGATGGACGGGTTGGGGTTCTTGCGGGCGATCTTGTCGATCTCGTCAATGTATATGATGCCCTGCTCGGCGCGGGGAATATCGAAGTCGGCGGCCTGTATCAACTGCAGGAGGATGTTCTCCACGTCCTCGCCGACGTAGCCCGCCTCTGTCAGCGACGTGGCGTCGGCTATTGCGAACGGCACGTCCAGGATCTTGGCCAGCGTCTGGGCCAGCAGCGTCTTGCCGGAGCCGGCGGGGCCGAGGAGCAGGATGTTGGCCTTCTGCAGCTCCACGTCGGAGTAGCGCTGCTTGGACCAGACCCGCTTGTAGTGATTGTATACGGCGACACTGAGGACCTTCTTGGCCCGCTCCTGGCCGATGACGTACTCCTCGAGCTTGTTGTAGAGCCACTTGGGGTTGATGCCCTTGGCCATCAGGCCGCTGGCGTCGCGGAGTGGGGTGGGGCTCTCCTCGGAGATGATCTGGCCGCACAGGCCGACGCACTCGTCGCAGATGAAGACCCGGTCGGGCCCGGCGATCAGGCGCTTGACCTGGTTTTGCGCCTTGCCGCAAAACGAACAGGTGTAGTTGTTGCTCTGATCACTACGCGGTGCTGGCATGTTAGCCCTCTCGCCGCCCTCTTCGCATTGCGGCCGTCGGGCCTGGCATGCGGCTATCTACGATGCGCGTCATTGCTATTCCATAACCTTGGGTGGGGATACGTGGCCTGCCCGCAGGCTTCAGGAGGCGGCTGCCTGACCTTCCTCTTTCGGAGCCCCCAGCACGTCGTCGACCAGCCCGTACTCCCTGGCCTCCTCGGCGCTCAGGTAGTAGTCCCGGTCTGTGTCCCTGGCGATCTTCTCGTACGACTGTCCGGTGTGGCCGGAGAGGATCTGCCTCATCTTGTCCTGCATCCGCAGTATCTCCCGCGCGTGAATCTCGATGTCCGATGCCTGGCCCTGCGCGCCGGAGAGCGGCTGGTGCATGTGCAAAGTCGCGTTGGGGAGGGCGAAGCGCTTGCCCGGCGTGCCAGAGCAAAGCAGCACTGTCGCCATGCTGGCGGCCATGCCTATGCAGATGGTGGACACGTTTGGGCGGATTAGCTGTATCGTGTCGTAGATGGCGAGGCCCGACGTTATGACGCCGCCGGGGGAGTTGATGTAGAAGTGGATGTCCCTTTCGGGGTCTTCTCTGTCGAGGAAAAGGAGCTGGGCGACTATTGCGTTGGACACGGGGTCCGAGATAGGGGTGCCGAGGAAGATGATACGCTCCTTCAGCAGCAGCGAGTATATGTCGTATGCCCTCTCTCCGCGCGCACCGCTCTCAACCACCATCGGGATCAAGTTCTCAGGTCGGGTCGTCAAATTCACTGCCTACTCCTTGGAGTTCTCATCATCCCCAGACGGCTCTGCGGTCATCCGGTCTTCGCCGTCCGCCGTCTCGCTCGGCTCCCCGGGCGGCGGCTCCTCTCCTCGTGCTATAGCCGCCAGAAGATCGACAGCCTTGTCCACCCGGAGCGATGCGCGTACGGCGTCTCGCGCGCGGTCTTGCTCCTGCGCCTCTCGAAGCTGCGCCGCAGCCTCCCCTCCAGAATCCAGTATCTCTTTGAGCTTGTCATCTATCTCGTCGTCGCTTACCCCTATGCTCTCTCTCTCCGCCAGCGTGCGGACCACGTAGGACTGGAGCAAGCGTCTCACCGCTGTCCCCCGCATCTCCTCCCGGTCCTGCTCCTCCGTCACGCCCCTGTATCGGAGATAGTCCTGGTACGGCATGTTGAGGTTTTGCACGAAGCGCGCGCGGTCGTACATGGCATGGTTGACCTCGTGGTCCACGTGAAGGGGGGCCACCTCCACCGTCGCAGATTCAACCAGGGCATCCACGGCCCGCTGTCTGAAGGAGTTTCTCTCCGCCGCCTCCGCCCTCTCCCTCATGTCGCCTTCGGTGCTCTCTCGTAGCTGGGCCATGGTCTCGTAGCCGTCCCCGGTCCCCTTGGCAAACTCGTCATCCAAGTCCGGAAGCTTCTGCTCCTTGATCTCGTTGACGGTTACCTGGAAGTCGCAGGACTTCCCGGCGAGGCTTGTGTCCGCATAGTCCTCCGGGATGGGAATGGAGAACTGCCTTGCTTCACCCGCCGCAGCCTCCACCAAGTTCTCCGAGAATCCGGCGAACGGGATTTTGCTGCCGTCCTCGGTCATGTAGACGGTATCCTTCTCATCCAGGACGACGCGCTCCTCCACGGTGCCCGTGACATCGATCGTGACCATGTCCCCCAACTTGACCGGGCGCTCGACCGGCTCCCAGGAGGCGGAGTCCCGCCGCAGGGCCACCAGGGCCTTCTCGACGTCCTCCTCTTCGATCTCTACCTTGCTCTCCTCCAGCCGGATGCTCCTGTACTCGCCAAGGTCTATGCCGGGCTCGGAAGCCACTGTGACCTTGAAGGTGACGGGCTCCATGTCGAGCACGTCCACGCTAGGCGGGACGGCGGGGTCCAACTCACGGGCGGATACGGCCTGATCGGCAAGGGCGGGGACCGCATCGTTGAGTGACTCCTGGACGAGACCTCCGGGTCCGAGGAAGCGCTCTACGACGGTACGGGGGGCTTTGCCCTTGCGGAACCCAGGTATCGCTGCCTGCTGTGCGACCCTCTGGTACACACGCTGCAGATAGGGTTCCAGGTCCTCGTCCTCAAGCTCGACATGGAGCACAGTCTGGCGCTCCACCATCTCCTCTTGAGTAATCTTCAACCGGGGCTCCTGCGTTTAGGGCTGCGATCAATTATATCAGACAGATGAGGGTGGTTAGTGGCCAGCGGAGAGAGTGGTCAGGGGAAGAAGCCTCCGTTCCGCTATTGACGCGCATAGCCGGGCGGGGGACACTAACCGCGTTGTAGATACTGCTCAAATAAGGGGGAAAGCATGAGCACACACGCAGGCCCGCTGACCATCTACGTCGGGACATATACGCAGGAGCACGATGACAAGGAGCCGACCGGCGCGAGCGAGGGCATCTACACCCTGAGCTTCGACCCCGCCACGGGCGGCCTGGAGGTAATGGGCTCGGACCGCGTGCCAGACAACCCCTGCTTCCTCGCCTTCCACCCCGGCGGCAGGCGGCTGTACAGCATCCACGAGGTCTGGGACAGGACGGAGCACCCGGGAGGGGCCGTCAGCGCGTTCGACGTCGACCCCGAAACGGGCAGGCTCACCCTGCTGAACCGCGTCCCGTCGGGAGGGGGGCTGCCGTGCCACCTCAGCCTCGACAAGACCCTGAGTTTCCTGCTCGTAGCCAACTACGGCGGAGGCAGCGTGTCCGTCTTCTCCCTTAACGACGACGGCAGCGTGGGCGAGCGGGCGGCCGGCGTCCAGCATGAAGGGTCCAGCGCGAACCAGGACAGGCAGCAGGAGCCGCACCCGCACTCCTTCTTCGTCGACCCCGGCAACAAACACGCCCTGGTGCCGGACCTTGGGCTGGACAGGGTGATGGTGTACGACTTCGACGCTGCGGCCGGCAGCGTCTCCCCGAGCCCCACGCCCTGGGTGACGACCGCGCCCGGCACCGGGCCGCGCCACTTTGACTTCCTCCCAGGCGGACGCCACGCCTACGTGGCCAACGAGCTAAACTCGACGGTCACCGCGTTCGGCTACAACGGCGAGACCGGCGTGCTCACGGAGCTGCAGACGCTCTCCACCCTCCCGGCGGGCTTCGACGGGATGAACCACCCCGCCGACCTGCACGTCCACCCATCGGGGAGGTTCCTCTACGCCTCCAACAGGGGCCACGACAGCATCGCCATCTACCGCATAGACCAAGGGTCTGGGAGGCTGGAGCACATCGGCAACGAGCATACACAAGGCGACACACCGCGCAATTTCACCATAGACCCCACCGGCGGCTACCTCATCGCAGGCAACCAGCGCTCCGACACGGTGGTGACGTTCAGCATCGACCAGGAGAGCGGCGAGCTGGAGCCTACGGGCTGCCTGATACCGCTCCCGGCCCCGGCCTGCCACCTCTTCGCCCCGGCGCCGTGACCCCGTTGGCGCTAGTGCGCGGCGCTATAATCGACCTACCGGATGGGGCGCGGCCACCGCTCAATCAGGAGGACGTCATGAAACACTACAAGTTGAGTGGGGCGGGCCGCAGCTCATCCCTGTCTTCTAGCTTCTCCGACATAGCCCATAACTCCTTCTCAGTCACCATACCACGGAGAAGAATGGGGCCAGGAGGCGTACCACCCGGTGTCTCGGACGCGGTTGTCAATCGCCCTTTGCCGCTGCGTTGACGGCCTGCGCCACGATGTCGATGCCTACGGCCTCGCTCCAGGCGGCCAGGAGGCGTTGCACGACGGGGCCGGGCTTGCCGTCCCCGATGGGGCGGCGGTCCACCTCCGTCACGGGCAGCACCGAGAACGATGTGCCGCTGAAGAAGCACTCGTCCGCCGTGTACAGGTCGTAGGGCTGTAGGTCCTCCTCGCGCGCCGGCATTCCAAGCCGGGCCGCCAGGTCCAGCACCATCCCGCGCGAGATGCCGCCGAGCACGGCCTGATCGGTCGGGGTGCGTATGACGCCGTCCGTGAGGACGAAGACGTTGTGGCTCGTGCCCTCGGTGACGTTGCCCGCGCCGTCGGTCATGATGGCCCACGCTCCCGGGTCGAGATCGTTGGCCTCCAGCTCCGCGAGGCTCATATTGAGCCGGCTCAGGTGCTTCGCCTTCGGGTCCAAGGTCGCCGGCTCGTAGCTGCGCGCACGGGTGACTACGCCGTGTACGCCCGTCTCGTAGAGGGAGGCGAACCATGCGAACTGCTGGGGCGTGTACTTGACGTAGACGTTGGGCGGCCCTGCGGCCCACGCCCTGGCCGCGCCGCCCCGGGCAACGACGTGGATGACGTAGACGTCCTCCATGTCGGGCCGTATCCGCCGGTTGCGCTCTACGCCCTCCTCGGTCAGCTCGATCATCTCCGCAGGGCTCAGGTCGGGGTCGATGCGTACGTAACGGAGCGTCTTATACAGCCGGTCGATATGCTCCCTCATGCGGAAGCTCTTGCCGTCGAAGGTGCGTTCCACCTCGGTGACCTGGTCGGCCAGACCCGTGCCCCGGTCGGCGGGGTCCGGGCGCATCTCGCTCATGGGAATCCAGGCGCCGTTACGGTACCCGATAAGCTCGCTCACGCAGCCTCCTTTAGCCCGAATCCACCGAAGGACACCTATGGACGGCGTGAGGACAGCGGCAGGGTGGGTGAGGGAGCTACAGGGGAGATGGCTGGGCTCATTGGGGTAGATTGGAGGTCGGCGAACGGTCTTCAGTCGCCGCATAGGGCCCCTATGGCCCTCTGCGGGAGCTGCGATGCGCGGGATGGCGAGAGAATACGCAGCAGGGAACTCTCGCGGACCGGGGTGGCACGAGTTTGCAGGGAAGTTGGGTCAGTTGCAGGCTGGCAGTCAGGCGGGGAGTGGAATGGCTCGCAGCCGGGCCATGGCGCGAGTGAACTGGGTTTCCCAAGGCCAATGCTGGGGAAGATGCAGGGTAAGGCGGCGCGCCGAGTGGGTGATCCGTCCCACCAGAGCGAAGACCCGCCGCCTGAGGGTCTTGGTGGTCACGGTCCGTTCGGCCAGACCGATGCGCGCTGTCCAGCGGGCGAGGTTGTGTGCCATCACCTGCACCGCCAGCCAGGCGCCGTTGGCGGCGAAGCGCCCCGAGGGGAGATGGTTGAGTCCGACGCCGTGTTTCAGGTCTCGAATGGCGTTCTCGATCTCGGCGTGGCGGCGATGATCGGCCTCCAGTTCCAGGGTTTCCCCGTCCCGGTCGGTGATGAAGCCGTGATAGCTGTAGGTGGCGAAGAGGGCCAACTGGGAACCGGGCGTGGGCTTCACCCGCCGGACGATGAGCCGCACCGGCGCGGCGTCGGGTTCACTCTGGAAGGGGGTATAGGTGGTCTCGGCCACATCGGCGGCGCCGTCCATCCAGTAGGGAATCGGCGTCCAGTCCTGCTCGGGGATCGCCTCAATCAACTCCCGCAGGCCTTTGTGCTGGCGGATGGTGATGGAGAAGCGGACACTCATCTCGCGGCAGACGGCGACGAGAGCGTGGGCGTAGAAGCCGCTGTCGGCGCGCACCGTGAGTTGGCCGCTGGCCCTACCGTAGCGCACCCGCCCCACCGTTTCACGCAGGAAGTGGGCAGCGCCGCGAGCGGTGTTGGCACGGCCCTCGCGCAGCCGGGACATCAGCACATCGCCGGTTCCGGCGGCGATGGCCAGCAGTGGGTGATAGCCCCGCACGCCGGTGTAGTTGTGGTGTCGCGCCCCTTCTTTGTCCAGTCCATAGGTCTCGCAGATGGTGGAGTCCAGGTCGATGGTCAGGGGCGAGTCGCCGGGTCCGGCCCCAGCGGCCCATGCGCGTGCCAGCAACTGGCGGCTCACCCGGTCGAGTTGACGGACATGCCCCCACCGGAAACTGCGCAGGAAGGTGCCCAGGGTGGATGGCGCCTTGACCACGCAGCCGAGAACACCGACCGTCCCACCAGCACGCAGCGCATCGGCGTCGTCGATGAAGTCGCCGCCCGCCAGCGCGGAAGCGACCAGCGTCAGCAGTTTGTCCCCCGTGTTCGCCCGCCCCGGTGCGCAGCCGAGGTCGAGGTGATGGTCGGCGAGTTCCCGCAGGCCCAGGTGCTGTGCAAGGGTGGCCGGCAGGAGCAGGCCGGCATTGGCCACCAGGCGGTGGTCGTCAAAGACGACGCCGATACGGTCGGGATTATTCTGTGGCAGCATCTACTGGGTGCTCCTTGTTTCCGGGCGGTTTTCTGTTTCAAAACCATTCTCCCAGATTCAGAGGAGCACCCTCTGGCTTCTTCAAGGACTGTCCCCAAAGTCGTCTTTCGGTGGATTCGGGTTTAGGTACGCTGTGCACGCGACCATCGTAGCACGTCGAGAAACTAGGTCGGCTCTGTTCACAGCTTGGCACTTTGAACCCAGGAAGATCGTTAAGTTACGCCTGATTCAAAACCCAACTTTGAATTGGCCGTATGTTGCGCTGCGATCGTCCGAAGGGAATGGACCTGATGCGCGGGCTAGAGCTTATCCTCCCATCGCCGCAATGCGCCGGACCAGCCACGTGATGTACGTCTTGCGGGTCATGCCGCGCCGACTGGCTTCGCTGTCGATGAACTCTGCGACATCTTCTTCCAGGGTCAGGCCGGCACGGACACTCTTGCCAGAAGGACGTATAAGCGGTATGGAGACCAACTGGTTCCCAATCGGCGTTTCGATGGACTGGAACGGACTGGGGCGCGCAAGCTCGTCGCCGTCTCTTTCAGTCTCGATGGCATAGTCCCGAAGCGCGTCTTCGGCATTGAGTAGGGCCTCATCTACAGTATTACCCATCGCGCCAACCCCGGGGATGTCCGGAAAGACTACACCATAGGCGCCCTCGTCACCGTCAATCAGCGCCGGATATCGAATCACGGTATCCTCCTATTCTGTCCAGCCCGCCTTCAATGCAATGGTGCGGGCCATCCCTATTGAGAGTACCCTGTGGCGAGGCAAGGTTACGACGCCTCTGAGGTGCGGGTGCCTGTAGATATCAGGGCTCGAACCGTGGCGGTCCAGGTACCAACCATCCTGCTCAAGCCTCCGCTTCACCCTACCCCTACTTGTCTCCATCGCGTGTAACTATTAGCACGTGTCAGCCTGTCCGTCATTCGTCCTAGAGTCGCCACACCGCCGCGCCATTTCCACGACATGCCGCAGCCCTAAAACGTTCATCGAGCCTGTTCGACGGTGGGCGGCGACGACTCCCAACAGCGGGCGGGCAGCAGCCTGGTCCCCTGGCACGAGCTGCACGAGGCAAGCCTCTGGCGTTCACAGACCGTATAATGCGTCCCAATTCACCGCAAGGAGGCTGTAACCTTGGACGAGAGCACACGGAACGGCGATGCAGCGGGGCGCGACCTCCTGTTCGACCGCGGGTTCAGCGCCGAGCCCAGGTACGTCACGGACCTGGGAGACTGCGCCCCGGCCGAGGCGTTGTCCTACGAGCCGCAGCACGGCCGCTGGCGGCTGATCGACTACAAGACCGACGCCCTGACCGGCACGATGCTCGTGGGGGACCCGGAGACACACGCCCCTCCGGTCACATACCCACTGCGCGCCGAGGGCCTCCACGCCGTCTCCATCGGCGTGTACGGCTGCCCGGAAGGCCCCATAGACGCCGCAGGACCTGGGCGGAACTACACCCAGCTCCTCGCCAAGACGACGGACGACTCCACCTTCTCCATCCTCACGCTGACGCCGGTGCCTAGAGAACAGGGCGAGAGCATCGTCGAGGTCTTCTGGAAGGTCGCCGACCTGACAGGCCAGGAGTTGACCCTCGGCCAGGTCACCTGGAGGGTGGCCCCCGGCGACCATCCGGGCGCCCTCAACTCCTCCCCCGCAAAAATCGCGTACGTCAAGCTGGTACAACTCACCGCGGACGAGGCGCAAGCGTGGACGGCAGACCAGGCCCGGCGCGACACCAAGCGCCTCTTCGTCCACAACGACGCGCACGGCGTCAACACGCTGCACCGCCCTACGACGGCGGAAGAGATCAGACGCCACCTCGAACCCTACCGGAACAGCGACATCGCCCGACTGTACTGGGAGTGCGGCATGGGCGACGTGGCGTACTACCTCAGCAAGATCGCCAGGATACCCACCTACGACGGCCTGACCGCCTTCGGCCCGGTGCAGACGCACAACTACCGGCTGGGCGCCGAGAGCTGGCGCGCGTTCCGCGACAGCAACGTCGACCCGTTCGGGGCCGCATGCGACTACGCGCACGAGCTTGGCATTGAGTTCCACGCCAGCTACCGCGTCGCCGGCTTCCACTTCCCCCCGATGCACGACCACTTCGACCACGGCGCGTCGTTCTACAAGCGCCACCCGGAGCTGCGCGGGATGGACCGCAACGGCAGGGGCACGCCCCGGCTCTCGTACGCATACCCCGAGGTGCGCCAGCTTGCTGTAGCCATGCTGACGGAGGTGGCCCAGAGGTTCCCAGTGGACGGCGTCTGCCTGCTGTACAACCGCCGCCCTCCGCTGGTCGAGTACGAGCCCGCCGGTCGTGGACGGCTTCCAGGCCGAGTACGGCGAGGACCCGCGCCAGCTCGAGGACGACGACCCCAGGTGGCTCAGCTACCGGGCGCGGACGCTAACCCTGTTCATGAGGGAGGTGCGCGACGCCATGGACCACGTGGCGGAGGAGCAGGGGCGCGACAGGCGCATCGAGGTGTCGGCCATCGTAGTGAGCACCGAGCAAGAGAACCTGTACAACGCCATGGACCTTAAGGCGTGGGTCGATCAGGGCCTCGTGGACACCCTGATACCGTACAGCTCGGAGCCCAACGTAGGCGGCAACGGGAGGTCGTGGACCGACGTGCGGGACCTCGACTACTTCATCGGCATCACGAAGGGAACGCCGTGCAGGCTGGCGCCCAACATAATGCCCCGCCACACGACGGCGGAGGACTACCGCCGCAGGGCGCTGGCGCTGTACGAGGCGGGCATCGAGGACCTGTTCTTCTGGGACTGCGACATCCTCCAGGCGCGCCTCGAGGACATGGTGCCCTGGCAAACGCTGTGCCGCCTGGGCCACCGCGAAGAGGTCGAGGCGTGGCGCTCCGCGGGAGAGCCCCCTATCGCCGCCCAGGTCATGCCATTCACCAAGCTGGCAGACTGGGACCTGTCCTACGCGACCCCGGGATAGGCGCGGTTGCGTCTCTTTATCGAATACCCCTTGACAGGTATTCACGATTTCCCTAATCTAGATTCCATAGGGAATCGGTGCGTTGCCTAAGTCGCAACGCCGCGGGTCGTCAAGGGTGAAGTCCCGTGATCCCGATAGGTTCCGGGCTCGCTACAGCGGTCGCCGATTTCCTTGTAGAGTCAATGGAGATGCCCAGGGATTACGTGGGAACTCCTTAGGTGAGGTTGAGCTTAGCCTCGCGGCGACCTTATCGTGGCAGATTGCCCAACGCCGATTTGTCACCTCTCCGTGCTGCCGCGCTTATCGTAGGGGTCTATTCGCCAGTCCTGAAAAATCTTAGGCCCTCGGCTTAGGTCTGGATTGGTGTGCTCAGGAAAGGCCGACCGCAGATACTCCTCGACCGGACGCACTACCGTCAGCCAATAGTGAAGTTCCTTGGCCGCTGCGTCAGTTAAGGAATGCAACTTCAACCCTTCATCACTACACCGTTCCATCAACGTCTTCAGGTCACTGGATGTAGTGACTTTCCTCATAAGATCCAACTCAGTGTGGGCCAACGCTACGTATTGCCCATTCTCCATGTCCAACGTGTATCGCGTCTCATTCATGATTGCCTCCTCAGAATGGGTCAGAATGGGTCTGGCGTCGCTTTAGAGGCACCAGCCGCTTGCCTATTTCCCATGCCACTTCAATCCTATAGACCAAGAGGGATGTATGGCGATAGCTCCTCACTCCAATGAACCCCCTAGGGTCCTTCGGACGCGGCCATACCGATTCGTCGACGAAGACAAGGACACACAGACGCCAGCCGACTTTGGTTTCAAGTCTAGCATGAACACGCCTCTGGCCATGGAGTGCCGGGCTCCCACGGAATACGCGGGGAACCGAGGGGGCGGCCCATAGTCCGACTCCCGGCTAGTCGCGGTTGCCGCCGCCGCGTCGTTCTCGTAGAATCGGCATGTTGTTGGGGTGTTTCGGCGTCCCAAGAGTCCTTGGTGGAGGCGTAACGTGTGGTTGAAACGGATACTCACCTTGTGGGCCTTGGCCGTTGGCCTGGTAGCCGTGGTCGCCTGCGGAGGCCAGTCGGACTCTGGCGACGGAGACGGGGACTCGGGCGGCAAGGGCGTATTCTTCATCGAGCCCACGGAGGGCGCACAGGTTGTCAGCCCTCTCTGGGTGCGGATGGGCGCCAATGGGTTGGTCGTCCGCAACGGCTTCTCGGTCAAGGAAGGTTACGGGCACCACCACCTCTTCATTAGCGACGAGACGCTGACCGCACCCGGCGAGAAGATCCCATCGGATGCGACACACGTCCACTACCACAGCTCGGAGAGTGAGGCCATAATCGACCTCTCCCGGGGCCGCCACACGCTGACCCTGCTGTTTGGTAACGACGTAGACCAACCGCATCAGCCTCTCTACACCGAAACTATCACGATCGACGTGATCGACTCCAAGAGGGTGTTCTTCGAGGCTCCGGAGAACGGGGCCGACATCAGGGAGTTCCCGTTCGAGGTGGCGATGGGGTCGGAGGGCCTCGAGGATGAGGAGGGCCACTTCGTAGTCATCTACGACATCTTCCCGCTCCTGGACTTGGGCAAGCCGTTCCCGGAGGACGAGTACCATATCCATCTCCCGCCGGGTGAGACCCGGACCGAGATGGACATCAGGGTGGGGTCCAGGCCGATCTGGGTCTTCTTCGTCGACGAGAACAACATGCCGCACGACCCGCCGGTCTTCGACGAGATAGAAATAACCGTGTGGCGGCCGATAGAAGAATCTCCCTAAGCCTCGTCATCTCTGGCTGTACGGAACAGGCGAATCAGAGGTCGAGCGCCCACACCTCTTCGGAGAAGACTACCTCGCCGTCGTAGATGCTGCGGATGTCAGCGGCCCCCTTTTCCATGGGCCCGGAGCCGGACAGGCGCGGCCCCATGTGGACCAGCACGAGTTTCCCCACACCCGCCTCCTGCGCCATCCGCGCGGCGCCGGTGGTGCCGCACTGCCTGGGCGCCTCGCCGTTGCGCTCCATCTCCTCCTGGTCGTCCCAGCACATGCACAGCATGGCGTCGGCGCCCGCGGCGAGGTCGATTACCGACTGGCACGGCTCCGTGTCGCCGGTGAATACGACGCTTCCCTCCGGGCTGTCGAGCCTGTAGGCCAGCGAGTCGAGGTACGGCTGGACATGCTCCGCCCTGGCCCCGGTCATCTCCCAGTCGGCCCCTGAGTAGACCCTGCCCGGGCCGATGTCCTTCGCCAGGATGTCGGGAGGCTTCCGTGGCAGCACCCCGCCGCGGTTGACGAACACCTGCTGGCTGACCGGATGGTTCACCCTGGCTTTCCAGTCGTGGGCGAAGACTCCATTTTCCCCCATGATCCCCTCGGTGAACCTCTCGGTGGGGCTGGGACCGAATACCTGCAGACGGTTCTCCTTGCCGATGCTCTGGTCCCAGCGGGTCAGCAGGAAGCACGGGTAGTCGACATCGTGATCGAAGTGATGATGCGTGAAGAAGAGGTAGTCGATTTTGGTTGGCCACAGCCCTGCCTTAACCCGAATCCACCGAAGGACACCTATGGACGGCGTGAGGACAGCGGCAGGGTGGGTGAGGGAGCTACAGGGGAGATGGCTGGGCTCATTGGGGTAGATTGGAGGTCGGCGAACGGTCTTCAGTCGCCGCATAGGGCCCCTATGGCCCTCTGCGGGAGCTGCGATGCGCGGGATGGCGAGAGAATACGCAGCAGGGAACTCTCGCGGACCGGGGTGGCACGAGTTTGCAGGGAAGTTGGGTCAGTTGCAGGCTGGCAGTCAGGCGGGGAGTGGAATGGCTCGCAGCCGGGCCATGGCGCGAGTGAACTGGGTTTCCCAAGGCCAATGCTGGGGAAGATGCAGGGTAAGGCGGCGCGCCGAGTGGGTGATCCGTCCCACCAGAGCGAAGACCCGCCGCCTGAGGGTCTTGGTGGTCACGGTCCGTTCGGCCAGACCGATGCGCGCTGTCCAGCGGGCGAGGTTGTGTGCCATCACCTGCACCGCCAGCCAGGCGCCGTTGGCGGCGAAGCGCCCCGAGGGGAGATGGTTGAGTCCGACGCCGTGTTTCAGGTCTCGAATGGCGTTCTCGATCTCGGCGTGGCGGCGATGATCGGCCTCCAGTTCCAGGGTTTCCCCGTCCCGGTCGGTGATGAAGCCGTGATAGCTGTAGGTGGCGAAGAGGGCCAACTGGGAACCGGGCGTGGGCTTCACCCGCCGGACGATGAGCCGCACCGGCGCGGCGTCGGGTTCACTCTGGAAGGGGGTATAGGTGGTCTCGGCCACATCGGCGGCGCCGTCCATCCAGTAGGGAATCGGCGTCCAGTCCTGCTCGGGGATCGCCTCAATCAACTCCCGCAGGCCTTTGTGCTGGCGGATGGTGATGGAGAAGCGGACACCCATCTCGCGGCAGACGGCGACGAGAGCGTGGGCGTAGAAACCGCTGTCGGCGCGCACCGTGAGTTGGCCGCTGGCCCCACCGTAGCGCACCCGCCCCACCGTTTCACGCAGGAAGTGGGCAGCGCCGCGAGCGGTGTTGGCACGGCCCTCGCGCAGCCGGGACATCAGCACATCGCCGGTTCCGGCGGCGATGGCCAGCAGTGGGTGATAGCCCCGCGCGCCGGTGTAGTTGTGGTGTCGCGCCCCTTCTTTGTCCAGTCCATAGGTCTCGCAGATGGTGGAGTCCAGGTCGATGGTCAGGGGCGAGTCGCCGGGTCCGGCCCCAGCGGCCCATGCGCGTGCCAGCAACTGGCGGCTCACCCGGTCGAGTTGACGGACATGCCCCCACCGGAAACTGCGCAGGAAGGTGCCCAGGGTGGATGGCGCCTTGACCACGCAGCCGAGAACACCGACCGTCCCACCAGCACGCAGCGCATCGGCGTCGTCGATGAAGTCGCCGCCCGCCAGCGCGGAAGCGACCAGCGTCAGCAGTTTGTCCCCCGTGTTCGCCCGCCCCGGTGCGCAGCCGAGGTCGAGGTGATGGTCGGCGAGTTCCCGCAGGCCCAGGTGCTGTGCAAGGGTGGCCGGCAGGAGCAGGCCGGCATTGGCCACCAGGCGGTGGTCGTCAAAGACGACGCCGATACGGTCGGGATTGTTCTGTGGCAGCATCTACTGGGTGCTCCTTGTTTCCGGGCGGTTTTCTGTTTCAAAACCATTCTCCCAGATTCAGAGGAGCACCCTCTGGCTTCTTCAAGGACTGTCCCCAAAGTCGTCTTTCGGTGGATTCGGGCTTAACCAGCTTGTGAGTGGCCGCGGGGCCGCAGTCCACCATGATCTGCTCGCCGCAGACCTCGACGACGTAGGAAGAGCCGAACCTCGTCGGCGTGGGCGTCGGCGTGCCTGCGCCTAGGACGTGTATGCGGACCATAGTCTACCTCCTGCGAAGTCCCGCCAGTGCGGGCAGCGTCCGGCAAGTCTAGCAGCCCGCCGGAGCAGCGGCCAGAACGCCGGCCAGAAGGTGCGTGTCCATCCTTCATGCAATAGAATCCCCGAGAACCTGGTCCAGGGGAGGAGAAAATCATGACAAAGATGAAGGTACTGGTCACCGGTGCCGCAGGGTACATCGCGAGCCAGATGCTCCCGACGTTCCGCGAGCGGTACGATCTCGTGCTCGTGGACGTTACCGACACGGACCGGGACGGCAACAGCGTCGAGGGAGTGGTGAAAGCCAACCTCATAGACCCCGACCGGTCAGGCTACGAGGCGCTCTTCCAGGACGTTGACGCCGTCGTCCATCTCGGCTACCGCCGACGCTCAGGCGAGGCCATAGACCACTTCTTCCACGAGAAGGAGAACGTCGAGATGGCCTACAACGTGCTGCGGACCTCCTACGACTCCGGCGTCGGGCGCGTGGCGATGGCAAGCTCCAACCACGCTGCCGACTGGTACGAGCATACCC
The DNA here is from genome assembly GCA_965262055.1 of Dehalococcoidia bacterium. Lineage (GTDB taxonomy): Bacteria > Chloroflexota > Dehalococcoidia > Lucifugimonadales. Next base: position 1,593,572 of record CBDHEI010000002.1, on the reverse strand, counting down.
TGATTCACAGGCGCAAGATGGAGGTGCTCGACCCGTACGCGTTGCCCCTGTCGGACAACTTCTACGGATGGGCCAAGGCCACCTACGAGCACATGGGGTTCGTGTTCGCCTGCGGCTTCCCCGGATTCCAGGACCTCGCGGGCCGGGAGTATCACACCTCGGGGCTGACGCCCGGACGGCGCATGGGCGCGGTCATGGTCAGGATAGGCGCACCGAGAGAGCTGAGGCTCGGCAATTACGAGGGAGCGGTGGCGAACTACAAGAGAGACCTGGGAGCGTACATCAGCCCCAGGGACATCACCCAGCTATTCGTCAAGTCGATCGAGACCCCCAACATCGACAACGAGCACGGCATCCCGTGGCAGGTCGTCTACGGGATCAGCAACAATACGCGCGCCTTCTGGTCACTGGCCAACGCCCGCAGCGTACTGGGCTACGAGCCAGAGGACGACGCGGAGGTCAAGTTCGCCAAGGACGTCGCCGAGTTCAAAGAGAGCGCTGGCGCGGACGCCGCATCCGGCAGGGTCGGCCTGCCTCCGGGGACGAGCCTATAGCATCGGACTGCCCGCCGACGGCCCTAGCCTCCCGCCCAGCTCACCCCGTTCAGCACCAGGCGCTGGAATTGCGGGGTCTCGAAGCTCAGCCCGTTATGGCCCAGCGCGGTGGCGAAGACCCTGCCCTTGCCGTAAGGCCGGGTCCAGGCCATCGGGTGGACCACTCCGTCGAGCTCGGCCGTAAGGAAGACGTGATTGCCGCTGCGCCAACCTATCTTCGTATATAGCTCGTCGTTCGTCACAAAGTCCGTGATGCCTTCGGCGCAGGAATGGGTTGCGTCGGAGACGACCACGCCGAACTGACCGTAGGGCGGGTGCGTGCTCTGTCCGAATATCCACCCGCCGCCCGTGACGTCGTGGTACTCCGGCCATGAGTCGTCCAGGGCGCCGGAGATGTGGATGCAGACGAAGCCCTTGCCGCTGCCTACGAACTGTGTCATCGCGGTGCGCTCGTCGAGGGTCAGCCTCGTCTCGTTCCGGCGCAAGGTGTTGAATACGAGCGCGTCGCAGCCCGACAGGCTGTCCGACGTCAGCACGCCCGCGTCCTCCGTGACCTCCACGTCGTGGCCGGCCTTCTTCAGGAACTCCTCCAATACCGGCGTGCTCTGTTCATATGGGTGCTGTCCGCCGGTTACGACCAGTAGCTTCATCTCTGCCTCCAACCTCTATCGCGGGGTGCGTTCCAAAGAGGGTCCTTCTTTCGGATCACCCGATGAGGACGTGCTGTACGACGACACCCAATCCGGACGCCCCCTGCAAACCGCCCGTTCTGCCGCGAGCAGCGTCGCGGCCTCTACGCCGAGGTCGATCTCTGGGCGCTGGGCCAGACGCTCCCGCCACTCCCACCTGGCCAGCTCCCTCTCGATGGCGGCGAACACTACCCCGCTCATACTGCGGTTGCTCTCACGCGCATGTCGGCGCAGGCGTTGGTGAAGGTCGTCGGGCATGTTCCTTACTTGCAAGTTGGCCATGTGATGAGAATAGCATGAATGCGATGGTCTGCGCCGCCAGCACATATCATCCCGTCCTGTGTCCAGGCCTTAACCCGGCGTCTCGTAGGACAAGTCCCACTCGCCCAGGCGGTGTAAGGTCATGCGCGGCGCCTCCAAGGGCGGCCCGCCGGCCGCCTCCCACGCAGCAATCTCGTCCGCGTGGCCCAGCCGCCTCATCGCGCTCCACGAGTCGGTGTAGTGCGCGCGCTGCTGCGACGCCGAGTCCCAGAAGAATAGGTTCTCCACACCGTGGGCGTACAGCCGGGACACCCTTCGCCGGTACTCCTCCGGGCTCATCTGCCGGGGCATGATGTTGGGCGCCAGCTTCACCGGGGTGTCTTTCGTGATGGAAAGGAAGAAGTCCAGGGCCGTGGGGTCCATCCACGACGGGTTCATGCTGTCCAGGTTCGGCCCCGAGGAGTAGGGAATGATGGTGTCGACCAGCCCCTCGGCGACCCAAGCGCGCAGGTCCATCGCGACAGACAGGTTCTCCTGCTCGGTGCTCATAACGATGGCGGTGACCCCCACCGGACGGCCACGCCGCCGGCCCGCGTCGTCCATGGCCTCGCGCACCTCCCGCATGAACTGCGTCAGCACCCCTGCTCTGTAGCTCAGCCAACGAGGGTCGGCCTCGTCCAGTTCGCGGGGGTCCTCGCCGTACTCGGCCATGAAGCCCTCCACCACGGGCGGCTCGTACTCCACGAGCGGAGGCCTCCGGTTGTAGAGCAGGCATACGCCGTCCACGCCGTAGCCCGCTATCTCACTGAGCAACGAGACGACGAACCGCCTCACCTCCGGGTAGGCGTACGAGAGGCGGGGCGTTGCGTTGCCATCGCGGTCCGTACCGCGCAGCTCCGGGTGGTACAGGTAGAACTTGCCGCGCTCGCTGTCCCGGTCCAAAGGAGGCGGGAAGTGGAACCCCGCCACCCTGTAGCTCGCGTGGATCTCTATCCCGATATCGTGGGCATGCTCCACCGCAACCCGCAGCAGGTCCAGACCCTGTTCCCGGAGCGAGCGCCAGGCCTCCGAAAACATGCGGTCCCCCTGCCGGTCGAAGTCCTCCACGCCGTCGTGCGTCGGCAGGCGGCCTATACGGGACAGGTACATCAGGGAGTCCCCGGCCCCCACCTCCCAGTACAGCCGACAGAAGTCGGTGTCGCGGTACGGCTCCACCTGTCTGCGGATGCCGTCGGCGGTCGTGATTCTGTAGGAGTACAGCGGTCCGTGTGCGTCATTGTGGGCGAACAGTGTCCTGGTGCCGCTATCGGCCCTGTCGGCCTGCAGGGCGGCCACCTCGTCGGCCGAAAGCGGGGTCAGCTTGACGTACGCGACTCGGGCGCCGTGGGCCTTCAGCGAGCCGGGGCCGTCTCCCTGGGAGACCGGCCAGTACTGCTGCGCGAAGCTGATGCTCTGCCCCGTGAGGTCGGCGGCCTTCCAGAACATCTCGTGGATGCCCGGGTCGGCGACCTCCTTCATCTTGCCTTCTTCCTCGCCCTGCTCGTAGCCCAGGGGCTTCAGCATGAGCATCGACGAGACGCTCTCGCCAGACAGCCTGACGAGCACCTGGGTGTCTTCCTCCTGGTCCCCGTACACACCGATGGTTATCGCGTGCCAGCCCGCTACGTCGAGCGGGTAGGTCACCTCGGGGGCCGCCGTCTCAGGGCCCGCGATCAGCATCACGCCCTCGAAGCTGGGGGTCGCGTAGCCGACCTTCCTCCACTGCCTCCACGCCAGCCTGTCAGACAGCGCCGATCCCGGCTCGCACCGGTCCATGTCGGCAAGGTACACCGGCTCAGCCGCGAAACCCCTAGCGTCGATCATGTCAGCCATGGGACACCTCCTGGCATCTGCTCGGCGCGCCCGCCTGTAAGGCCCGAATCAACCCGGCGTGATGTACGCCGTGTTCCACTCCCCGTGCTTGTCCAGCTTTACGGAGCGGCTCGCCGAATCAGGCTCGCACGCGCCGCGCCACGCCTCCAACTCGCCAGCGTGACCCAGGCGGCGCAGTGCCGTCCAGTGCTCCGAGTAGCTGGAGGGCGTATTCCAGAAGAACAGACTCTCGGCGCCGGCCCGGTACAGCTCCGACGCCCGCCGGCGCAGCCTGCCCAGCTCCATTCCCGACGGCTGTATGTTGAACGACAGCTCGCACGGCGTGCCCTCGACCAGCGACTGGAAGTACCGCGTCGCCCCGGTGTCCGACCACGCCTCGGCGTTCATGTTGTACGCCGCGTGCGAGCTGAACGGCATCAGTACGTCCACCAGTCCCTCCGCCACCCACGTCTTCAGGTCGATGCCGTCGTAGAGGTTCTCCTCCTCGTCCTTCGCCACCACTGCGGAGACCTGCAGCCGCCTGCCCGACTCCGCGCCCACCTCGTCCATGGCCCGCCTCAGCCGCCTCATGAAGTCCGTCAGCGCGCCGGAGCGGTACTGGAGCCAGTCCCTGTCGCGCTCGTCCAACTCCCTGGGGTCGCGGCCGTACTCCGCCTCGAAGCCTTCCACCAGCGGCGCCTCATACTCGACCAGCGGCGGCCTCCGGCAGTACAGCGGCGACACGCCGTCGATCGGGTACTCCTCCGCCATCTCGCGGAACAGCGATACCACGTACTCCCGCACCTCCGGGTAGCTGAAGGCGATGCGCGGCGTCGGGTCGCCATTCCGGTCTACGCCCCTGTACTCCGGGTGGGCGGAGTAGTAGGAGTCCCCGTAGTCGAAGTGGTCGTGGGCTGGTGGGCTCATGAAGCCGGCCACGCGAAAGCCCGCGTGGCACTCCATCCCCATGCCGTGTATGTAGTCGACCGCAATCCGGTACGGGTCGATCCCCTCAGACTGCAGCCACCTCCACGTCTCCGCCTCACCCCGGTATACCGGCTGGGCGTAGTCGTCCAGTCCATAGTAGGTGCCTACCCTTCCGATCTTGGTGGGGTAGTTCATCAGGTCGCCGGCCCCGGCCTCCAGCACGATTCGCGAGAAGTCGGAGTCGCGGAACGCCGTCAGATCTTCCCTGACATGCTCAGGGCTCTTGAAGGTGAAGTCGCTGTGCGCGAACAGGCGCTTGTCGTCCCGCTTCTCCCGGTCGGCCTGCAGGGCCGCCGCCTCGTCCTCGGAGATCGGCGTCAGCTTGATGTAGGCGATGGAGGCCACCTGGCACTTGAACGACCCGGGGAAGTCGCCTGGCGCGTGACGCCGCTTCATCTGTCCCACTGTAAGCTGCTGGCCCGTCAGGTCTGCAACCTTCCAGAAGACCTCGCCCAGCCACTCGCCGCCCGTCCAGTCGTCCCACCCGCCGATTGGGTCTTCCGGCTCGCTGATAGTGGGCATAGTCAACGTCGAGAACGAGTCGTCTCCGGTTAGCTTCGCCTTGACCTGCACGCCGCCGGCGCCGCCCTTGTACCACTCCTTGAGCTTCCACGCCCCTATCGTGATGGCGTGCAACCCGGAGACCTCCAGCGGGTACACGACGTCGGGCGCCGCCGTCTCCTGCCACGCCACCAGCATGGTCCCGGAGAGCTCGTCCGACTCGTACCCAACCGTCCGCCACCGGCCCCTCTTCGGCTCCGGTGATACGGCCTCGCCGGGGAGGCACCGGTCCATGTCGGTCAGGTAGACCGCCTCGCCCTCCAACCATCCGTCTGCCATCCGGTCCTTAGTCATGCCCTCTGCGCCCTCCTCTGCATCAGCCCGGCGTCGCGTACGACAGGTTCCAGCCCCCCAGCACCTTCAGCCCGACCGTGGGTAGCGCCAAGGGCGGCTCTCCCGCCTCCGTCCACGCCTTCAACTCCTCGCGGTGGCCGAGACGACGCAGCGCGTCCCAGTCCTCGGCATAGTGCGCGCGGTTGGAGGCGTCCGAGTCCCAGAAGAACAGGTTCTCGATGCCCGCGTCGTACAGCGCCGCCGCCCTCCGCCGGTAGTCTTCGGGGCTGATGTAGCGCGGCATCAGGTTCAGCGCCAGCGTCACAGGCTTGCCCCTGGTGATGTCCATGAACCACTTCGCGTCGTCCGGGTTGGTCCAGCCCGCCGCCATGCCGCTCAGGTTCGGCGCCGACGTGTACGGGATGAGCGTATCCACCACCCCCTCGTTGACCCACGCCTCCACGTCCATCCCGTTGATCAGGTTCTCCTGTTCGTCCTTCATCGTGATCGCCGTGATCCCCAACCGCTCGGTGCGCCCCATGCGCTCAGCCGCGTCGTCCATGGCCCGCCTCACCTCGTGCATGAACTGAGTCAACGTGCGTGCGCGGTACCTGAGCCACCGCGGGTCGTCGTCCGGCAGCTCCCGCGGGTCCTCTCCGTACTCCGCCTTGAAGCCATCCACGATAGGCGGCTCGTACTCCAGCAGGGGCGGCCGCCGGTTGTACAGGAGCCCCACCCCGTCCACGCCGTAGCCGACCATCTCGGTCAGCAGGGAGATGATGAACTGCCGTGTCTTGGGGTATGCGTAAGAGATGCGTGGCGTGACATTTCCGTCCTTGTCGATCGACCGCAGTTCCGGGTGGTGCATGAAGAACGAAGTGCCCATGTTGAAATGGTCCAGGGGCGGCGGGTAGCGGAAGCCCGCCAACCGGAAGCTGGCGTGTATCTCCAGCCCTATCTCGTGGGCCCGCTCGACGGCGACCGCGAGCGGGTCTATGCCCTTGTCCCGCATGATGCGCCAACTCTCCGCCTGCATCCGGTCGCCCGGCCTGCCGAAGTCGTCCAGCCCGTCGTAGGACGGGATGGTAGCGATCCTGCTGTGGTAGAAGGCCATGTCGCCGCCGCCCGTCTCCCAGTAAAGCCGCGAGAAGTCGTTGTCCGCGTAGGGGATGACGTGCCTGCGTATCTCCTCCTCGTTCGTCGGGCGGAACCCGAAGTGGGGCCCGTGGGCGTCGTTGTGCGCGAACAGCCGCTTATTCGAGCTGTCTTCACGGTCGCGCTGGAGCGCTTCCGCCTCCGAGCTCGTCAGCGGCGTCAGCTTGACGTAGGCTATCCGCGCCGCCTCGCAGTGCATCGAACCCGGCCCTTCGCCGGTGGACACCCTGTACTGGAACTGCCCCAGGACCAAGTCCTGGCCGGAAATGTCCGCCGTCTTCCAGTACATCTCCCGGATCGGCTCGCCGTGCCCGGTTCTCGGGACCGGCGGCAGCGTGATGATCGAGGAGGTGTCCTCACCGCTCAGCCGCGCCAGCACCCGCGTCGACTGCCGCCCGTCGCCGAGCACCCCGACGGAGATCGCGTGCCACCCGTTGCGGCCCAGCGAGCACGTGACCTCCGGGGCAGCCGTCTCCGGCCCTGCCAGCAGCATGACCCCCGCCCCGTGCTCCGTCTCGTACGACATAGTCCGCCACCGCCCAGGGCGCGCAGCGTCGGAAAGCGAGCCCGCCGGCGTGCACCGCCCCATGTCGGCGATGTATATCGGCTTGCTCTCGTACCCGCGGCCTCCGATGAAGTCCTTCCCCTGGAATACGTCGTTGTTCTCCATGGCGAATCCTCCTGCCTTCAACCGGGTACGCCGCATTTAACCACAGGCCAACTGGAAGTCAACCGCCAACCCGCAGACCCCGGTGGTATGATTGCTTGAAGGTCGACCGCGCAACCGGAGGGTTGGCTCGACTGGCGTGCCAGGAGACCATCTGATGAAGCCCTTGAGTAAGTGTCCTGTGTGTGGGGGCGATTTGACCGAGAAGGAAGTGGAGAAGCTTCTACGCGGCGGTGTCAATCTGGCGACTGTGAAGGTATGCGCCGAGGTCTGCTTGCGCTGTGGAGAGCGACTGTATTCGAAGGAGACGGTAAGCAGCTTCGAGCAGATCCGCGCTAAGTTGGCCAGGCAGGAAGTCGCAGAATTCGATCCCCTGGGACGATCCTTCCAAGTGCCTGTGTGACCGTTTGTCTGGTCCTTGGATGTGGGTCTCCAAGAGCGAATCTTCAACGACCAGAAACCTATACCCTGATACCGACAATAGGAGTAGCTGTTGCTTGAATGCACCCTGAAAACTGGTCGCAAGTGGTGGTGGGCGTCCGTCCTGCTGGCCGCCGTGCTGCTCGCCGCCTGCGGCGGCTCCACCCCCGCAGAACCCACCATCGCCCCTACGGCCGAGCCCACCCCCGTAATCGAAGCGCCCACACCCGAGCCCGCCCCGGAACCTACCCCCGAAGTCGAGGCCTTCCAGTTCAACATCCCCGATCGGGCAGAGGGGCTCGAGGGCTTGGTAGGCTCTATCGTCGAGACCAACATCGCGCAGGTCTCCGTCACGCTCCCGGACGGCCGCGTCTTCGTAGCGGGGGGCGCGGGCGAAGACCTGGGTCCGTCCGCGTCCGCGTACGTCCTGACTCCGTCAACAGGCAAGTGGCGGTCCCTGCCCCCCATGATCAACCCCCGCGTGCTCCACACGATAACCGTCCTCGCCGACGGCAAGGTGCTGGCCGCGGGCGGCATCAGCCTGCGCGGGCCGACGGACTCTGCCGAGGTGTTCGTTCCCGAGCAGGGCTCCTGGAAGCGGGCCGGAACAATGCCGTACGCCGTGGGAAGCCACGCCGCCACGCTCATGGACGACGGCAGGGTGCTTGTCAGCGGTGGCCAGACCGACAAGGTGACCAGGGTCGCCTACCTACAGATATACGACCCGGAGAGCGGCTCGTGGTCCGAGGCCTCGGAGATGCTGGAGGCCCGGACCGCGCACACCTCCACCCTCCTCCCGGACGGCCGCGTTCTTATAGCGGGGGGCGCGCCCGTGCCCGAGGCCATCACGGAGACCGTAGAGCTGTTCGACGCCGCGACGAACACGACCTCGCCGCTGCCTGGCATGAACAGCCCCCGCGCCTACCACACGGCGACAATCCTGAACGACGGGACGCTGCTGGTCTCGGGCGGATACGGCGAGTCGGACTTTGCCAAGGAGGCCGAGCTCTACGACCCCTCCACAGGCGAGTGGACCAGGACCGGGGAGATGTACTTCGGCGCCATGCTCCTCCTTTCAGAGCTCCTGCCGGACGGAAGGGTGATCACCTACGGCGGCAGCCGGGAAGGCCTCGAATTGACTATCCCGCAGGTCTACGACCCGTCTACGCGGAGTTGGGGCGTGGCCGACCTCCGACTGGAGCGCGCGCCCAGGCCGGGCGAGACGGACTTGGAGTAGCCGGGCAACTTGGTGGGGTCGGTTCTGCGAGGCGGCCAGATTCGAAGGGCTTGGCACTCTTGAATCCGATCGATACCAAGTTAGCCCGCGCGCCTACCCACCGTCCCGCACAGTCTAGATAGAAATACCAGGAGCCGCACATGACAGATGCCGTCTACAAGCTGAACCTCCCCCCGGAGACCTTCGTGCGCGTCCCGCATGGCGACATGCAGGACTTCGTTGCGGCCGTGGCGCGGGCATCGGGGCTTGCCGCCGACCGCGCCGGCCTTCTGGGGAAGCTGCTGACGGGCAACGACCTCCGGGGCGTCTTCAGCCACGGCACCCGCCAGGTATGCCGCTATGCGCGGATGATGCGCGACGGCGACCTGAACGCGGACCCCGAAGTCAAGGTCCTCCGCGAGGGTCCGGCGAGCGTCGTGATGGACGGCGACGGCGGCCTCGGCTACTTCCCGATGTACGACGGCACCCTCCGGGCCATCGAGAAGGCGAAGGAACTGGGCGTGGCCGTCCTTCAGACGAGGAATCACGGACACATCGGCGCCGCCGGCATCTACGCGCGCATGCCCCTGGAGCACATGATGGGCGCCTTCGTGACGGCGGGCGGGGAGCTCGATCTGAAGCCCGGACAGCCCGTCTACACGCCCGCCATCGGCTCGCCGGTCTCGATCAGCGCCCCGGCGGGCCGCGAGCCTCCCATCGTCGTCGACTTCTCCCCCGTGTACGACCTGCGAGTATCGCCGCGCTGGCCCGAGCTCGCCGAATGGATACCGGGCACGATATTTCGGTGCATCGGCCTGGGCATGATCGCTCAATCGTGGGGCGGCATCATGGCGGGTACGTCATACTCCCCCGACCGGGAGAACCCCCGCCGCTACCGCGCCACCGGCCAATGCGGATTCGCCTTCATGTTCCAGGTGGGCCTCTTCACCGACCCGGCCGAGTACGGGCGCGAGATGGACGCCCTCGCCGGGAGCCTCAGGGACCTTGCCCCCCTCGAAGGCTTCGAGAAGTCGAGCTACGCAGGCGGAATCGAGGGCGAACGCGAGCTGGAGTTCCGGGAGCACGGGATTCCGGTCGGCCCCGAGCACAGGCGCGACCTTGAGGACATAGCGGCGGAGTTCGGCGTTGACGTGCCGTGGGCCAGTGGCGGGTGACCCGACCCCTCGCAGCCAGCACTCCGGCTTCGAGTCCGGAACGCCCTACCGACGCCTCAAACGTGAGTACACCACGGCCCCAACCACCGCAACAACCGCCGCGGCAACCGCCAGTATGATTACCCACATCCTACCCACAACCATGTCCTGTGGTTGTTCGGGCGACGCTCCGCCCGTCCCGGCTTGAGGAGCATGGCCCTCCCCCAGCGCGTCGAGGTCAGCTTGCGCTTGCCCGAGGAGGGCTGTTCGACTGCATATGCCAGCGGTATAGCCGCCGTCGGCATAATTGCTGTCGTGACCGTAGACGATGTACTCCTCTCCTTCGACGAAGGCAAATCCGCAACTCCCGCCAGTTGGTGGTGTGGTGATGTACATGTCTTCATGGACAGTGCCCTTCCACACGGTGCTGACATCGAAGCCAACCGTGGTGCGGTCCTCGGGCGAGACAGACGCTCCATTAGGATCATAGGAGTGTTGGACCGAGACGACTCTCCCCGCGAAGACTGCAGAAAACTTCTCCAGCTCTTCGGAAGGAGAACCGGGTTCCGCACACTTACATGCGTGAACCTGCCCCGCGCTCCCGAGCAACCAGAGGACGCTCACCACGAGCGCGAGGCTCACTGCGACCACTGATACAGGTGTGGACCCAATCCACCGCCGCTTTGCAATCACTGACCGCATGATCTACTCCCTTTCCCATTCTCATGTGTGACCGCTGCTCTTTGCCTCTATGAGGTAGAACGCTCCGTGAACCTGAACGGTTACGAAGAGTCTGCGCATGCCGTGGAGTAAGGAATTTGTCCCCAGTCGCCGCTAGGGGGCGACTGGCATGGCTAGAGGCGAGCGAGTTCGAACGAAGTATACCAGCCGGCCCTTACTTCACCAGCCGGCGGCGCAATAGCACCGAGGCGATGGGAATCAGCACGGCGCTCAGGCCGAGCACGTAAAGGGCCGAGAGCAGGTGCGATATATCCAGGCTCCCGGTCGCGAATCCTCGCGCCAGGTGCACCGACGGCGTGAGCGGCGCGGCCCAGGCAATCGGCTCCACCCAGTCCGGCAGAACGGAAATGGGGAAGAACGCCCCGCTGAAGAAGTAGAGGGGCGTCGCCACCACGGTGAAGTTCAGCGACAGGATGTGCACGTTGGGAGCCAGCGCGGCAAATATCAGACCCAGGGCGCCGAACTGTATTCCGATCAGTGCGGCTGCAAGCAGCACGCCAGCACCGGATAGAGGGTCCAGCCACCCCAGGACGGCCGCCACCGCTCCTATGCAGAAAGCCGTGATCATCGACCTGCTCATGGCCCAGGATATGTCGCCCAGGGCGAGCTCACGCGTGCTTACCGGGGCGGTCAGGGTCGTTTCGTAGACCCCCTTCTGTATGCGGAAGAACGCCCCCCACGAGCACTCGAATATGGCGTGGAACATGGCTGAACCTGAGATTATTCCCGGGGTAACGAACCGCGCATACGGCAGACCGTCGATGTCACCTACGAGTGTCCCGATTCCTATTCCTAGGGCCATCAGGACCACGAACGGCTCGACGAAGTACCACGTTATCGAGACAAGCCAGGTGCGCCTCAGCACCAGGGCATGGCGGAACCAAATCCCGGCAATGCTCCGCGGCCTGATGCCGGCGAAGTACGTGCTGCGCGCGGTCGCCATCACTCTTCCGTCAGCTTCCTGCCCGCCACGGACAGGAATACGTCCTCGAGGTTGGAAGGGCGATAGGACACCCGAACGCCCTCGAGGCCGGACAGGTCCGGACGGCCCCCGCTGGGGGACGTAACCGTGATCACCGCTCCGGCTTCCCTGTAGTCGAGACCGGAGCTCCCGATCCAGTCCATGACGTCTGCGCGCGCCCCGTTCGACATCCGCACCTGCGCCACCTCCTGTCCGGCGTGCCGGTTCACCAGCTCGTCGGGCGTTCCTTCGGCGAGGATCTCGCCGTGGTGCATGATCGCGAGCCGGTCGCACAGGGCCGAGGCCTCATCCATGTAGTGAGTGGACATCAGTATTGTCACGCCCGCCTGTTTCATCGTCTCCAGTTCCTGCCAGACGCGGTTGCGGCCCTGCGGGTCGAGGCCGGTCGTGGGTTCGTCGAGCACTATCACCTGGGGCCTGGTCATGAATGCCCTGGCTATCGCGAGGCGCCTCTTCATGCCGCCGGACAGGTTGTCGATCTCGTCGTCCGACCTGTCCGTGAGGTCGAAGTACATCAACACGGCGTCCGCCCGCTGCGCCGCCTGGGCGCGCGAAAGCCCGGCGATGAAGCCGTACGTAATGAGATTGTCCCTGGCGCTGAGGTCGCCGTCTAGGCCGTCCTCCTGGGTTACCACGCCCAGCACGTTTCGCACCTCTCTTCCCTGGCGGGAGACGTCGATGCCTGCCACGATCAGCTCTCCCGCGGATAGAGGGGACAGCCCGCTGACCAAACGCATCGTTGTGGTCTTGCCCGCGCCGTTTGGGCCCAACAGGCCGTACGTCTCCCCGCGGCGCACTTCGAAAGAAACGTCGTCCACCGCTACGACCACTCCGAATCGCTTCGTTATGCCCGAAGCGCGAATGACTACACCTTCACTCTGACCGTTCAAGTCCGCTCCTATGAGATTCGCTCCCGTCGGATCCTATCCTTCTTCCAAGCGTGCCTGTCTTCCCTAGCGTATGCCGCCATGAGGCAGACTCGCAAGACACCGCCAAGCCTCGCTGGGTATCAGCCCCTGGCACTCACATGCCGAACAGGATGTTCAGCACGTCGCCCTCCTGCACCTCGTAAGTGCGGCCCCCCTCCTGGCGAAGAGCCCTCGGCGGCGGGCAGCCGCTAGGCTACCACACGGCTGCAGGCTCCGCGCCTGCGGAGGTTCGCCCCAAAGCGAGGCTCCTGCCGTTGGTAACGGGGGTCCCGCAACTCCATCGTTTGCCGGAGGGACTGTCCACTAGTTTCGGGGGTGGGGTGAATTGCTGCTTAAGAGTCCAGAACAGACCTCGACGTGAAGGTTCTTCATTTTGTCCAGATACGCTTACCAGGAGCCGCGCCGTGAGCCTAAGAGGGTGTTTGCAAAGTCTTGCACTTGTACTAACCTTGATGAATGAGCCGCAAATCGTACCCCAGCGACCTGACGGACGAACAGTGGGAGATCCTCGGCCCCCTACTCCCACCAGCCAAACCCGGAGGCCGACCCCGTACAGTGGACCTGCGGGAGGTAGTGAACGGCATCCTGTATTTGCTTCGGAGCGGATGCCCCTGGCGGATGGTCCCGCACGATCTGCCTCCCTGGCAGACCCTGTACAAGTACTTCCGCAGTTGGACCATGGATGGAACGTGGGAACGAGTCAATGAGACGCTACGCCCCTGCGTCCGAGAGGCCGAAGGTAGAAATCCTACTCCCAGCGCAGCGATCATAGATAGCCAGAGCGTGAAGACGACTGAAAAAGGGGGCCTCGTGGCTATGATGCTGGTAAGAAGGTCAACGGTCGAAAGCGACACGTCATCGTAGATACCATGGGCTTGCTGTTGGCGGTGGTGGTGCATCCTGCCAATATCCAAGACCGAGATGGGGCGAGGCTGGTCATCGATAAATTGATAGGACGATTCCCACGCCTGCGACTCATCTGGGCTGACGCTGGCTACAGCGGCCAGTTGGTGGACTGGGTGATGTCCATGTCGGGCTGGGTCTTGGAGATCGTCAAGCGTCCCAGGGCCAGCCATCAGTTTGAGGTGCTGCCACGCAGGTGGGTGGTTGAGCGAACACTGGCGTGGCTGGGACGTTGTCGCCGGTTGAGCAAGGACTATGAAGCCTTGACCGGTACAACGGAAGCGTGGCTGCACATAGCTGCGATTCATCTCATGCTCCGACGCTTAGCTCCGTCATGATGTACTTTGAAAACACCCTCTCAGGGACCTTGCCCCTCGAAGGCTTCGAGAAGGCGAGCTACGCAGGCGGAATCGAGGGCGAGCGCGAGCTGGAGTACCGGGAGCGCGGGATTCCGGTCGGCCCCGAGCACAGGCGCGACCTCAAGGACATCGCGTCGGTGCTCGGCGTTGACGTGCCGTGGCCCAGGGGCGGGTGAGCCTAGTTCCCACAGACACCATTCCGCACTCCTACTCCGAGTCCAGAATACTGCCAATGAACATCGCATTTGAGCGTCGTTGGAGCTTAAACTTGTGGTTCTAATCCAGTCAAGTGGGTGGACATGGACAGCTCCACGTCCCATCCGTCAATGGAGACCCTGGTGCACACGGCTGGCAGCGTCAGCGACTGTAGGTCTTCGTTTATTCTGTCCTCTTGACAGAACAGCTCACGGCGGCTCCCCATCTCATAGACAGGTTGGGGCAGCTCCATGACATAAACTACACTTCTGCAAATTCCTCGTATTCGTCGACAATTGTGTCCCTCATGTGAAAGAGATGTTTCATCTCAGCCAACGAGCTTATCGAGTCATACGAAAGAAAGGAACATTGTTCATACAGCGGCCCCCTGTCAAGCAGTGAGAAAACAGGTCTCTTGATTTCCCGTAGAACCCTTTCTCGCCTGTCTTCATGAGCTACTATATGCAACCGAATGTCCATATTCGGTTGCAGGGCCAACAAGTCCGCCATCCGCAACAGCCCTGAATAAATCGCGGTTGTGTGCTCGATCTCAAAGGCTCGGGCCATAGACCTGCCCTTGAGCCATAAAACGTCAATTTGCTCAACGGTCTTGATGGTTGTGTCATCGTAGTTGAAAGGCAATTCATCCAAGAATTCCTCCGCCATACCGCCGGGTGGAATGTGCTTTAGCACTCGCGCCTTGTCACTTCGTGGTACCCAGATGCGAAACCCCATCTGAGCTCCGATCTGTGCAATCTTCGCCTGCACTTGAATCGACTCACGGCTGTCTGAGGTGAGCGTAGGCTTCGCTGCATTTGAGCCGAAAATGGCCTCTTCAACCTCATTGTCTGGCACCTCCACCTCCACCTCTCTATCCAGCGTGCGAATCTTTCTTCTGAACGCCAACTCACGTTTGTCCTTGTCGGTGAGCAGATAACTCTCTGGGTTCGATTGCTGCTTCTTCAGCAATTCGACCAAGTAGCTTCCGTCTTCTTCTTCTAACCGATTCAAGGAAGCTCGAAAGAATCCCGTCCAGTAACGGTGCCCGCTTTCGTACCGTTTCGTGATAGTCAACGCCTTCCAGACCTTTTCGTCTCGAATGAGTATAGCCGATTCAGGCTCCAAGATGACGATCGGCTTGACTTTGCACCGAACAGGGAAGGCATCCAGTTCGTCATGCATAGGGCTGTTGTCGAAATAGGCTTCGGATTCAGCCTGCAGCACGCCGCACCATCGCGACAGACGGGTCAGGTAACAAAGAAAGATGTCGCCCGGGCGAACTCGCTCACCAGCCAAACGCTGATGCCGCTCCCGAAAGCCGGTGACGGTCGCACCAGACTCGAGGAAGGCGGACCATGTTTCCGGTGTGAACAGGTCTAGAAGATAAGCCATTTCCTCTCCTCTACAACTAACTGCGATTTTGCACATTACCGATGATGCCTACCTTATACCCAACCCTCTATGCTCCACCTTCAGCACCTTTGCCATGTCCCGCTGGGTCGAAGCCCGTGCCCGGTGCAACTCGTGCAATGGCATCTCGGCGAGCAGCTCCTGTTCATGTCGTCGATGCGGCGGCGGCGGGCCGGCATGAAGTCCTTGGTCAGCTCGCTGAACAGATTACGTCCACTCATGTGATCAGCCCTTCCTTCCACTACCCAGCAGAGGACGCCAGCGACCTCCTACACCCCAACAACTCCGCATGCATCGCCCCCACATCCACCCGCGTCCCCGTGCGCGCCGACTCGTTGCACGCCTCAATCAGCACCCAGGTCGCACGCGTCGACCTGTGCATCCACTCGCGGCCCTCGCCCGTCGTTATCGCGCGTGCGAAAGCGTCTAGCTGTAGCACCTCGTCGGCCACCATGTCCGTGTGTATGTCCTGCAAGCTCAGGTTCTCAACCCTCTTCGAGCAAGAGAGTGGGGTTATCCCGGCAAGTGGGACGCCACCAGATCTAGCCTATGAGATAGGCGGTCCTCGGCAGCTTCTAGGTCGTACTGGCTTTGCAGCCCCATCCAGAACTCAGCGGAATTTCCGAAGAACCGCGAGAGCAGCAGGGCTGTCTCCGCCGTGATGGACCGCTCCCCGTGGACGATGGAATGAATCCGGCGAGCATCCACCCCAATAGCCTTAGCCAGTCGATACTGCGTAATGTTCATCGGGAGGAGAAACTCCTCGTTGAGGATTTCTCCTGGGTGGACGGGAGCCAGCCTTTCGGGATGGTGTGCCATCTTGCTGGTCACGGTCACCTCTCTCCTTGGTCTTCCTGGTTCTGTACTCAGTGGTAGTCCACTATCTCCACCTGACTCAAGCAGCCTGACTCATAGGAGCACCTTCAATGTTTGAGCGATGAGATCCTGACTTTCAACCGCCGACAACCTGCGCCGTCTCTCGTGGTTGCACTCGTTCCCTAATCTTCTTCCCCGATTCGATCTCCGCCACGCGCAGCTCGAAAGCCTTCTGGAGGTTCTGCCACAGCTGGGGCGTGGTGCCGAAGTAGCGGGAAAGGCGTAGGGCCGTGTCGGCCGTTACCCCGCGCTGCCCCTTCAGGATCGCCGTGACTCGATTCGTGGGCACATCGAGAGCCTTGGCCAGCGCGTTCGCCGACAGCCCAAGCTCCTCAAGCTCCTCACCCAGTATCTCTCCGGGGTGCACCGGCCTCATTCCGTTGCTCACACTCATATCCAAACTCCTCATCAGTGGTAGTCCACGACTTCCACGTCGTATGGCCCGTCATCTTCCCAGCGGAAGCATATTCGCCACCGGCGATTGATCCGGATGCTGTACTGGCCCGTTCGGTCGCCGGAGAGAGCCTCCAAACTGTTGCTGGGCAACGCAGCCAGATCTCGCAAAGCTGCCGCGTTGTCCAATACCGTGAGCCGACGCGTCGCCTGATCCGCAAAGCCATGGAAGGCTCGCACCAGCCCACCTTCAAAGAACCGCTCGGTCCTCCGATCCCTGAAGCCTCGTATCATTGTAACGTCTTACGTAAAGGATACACAAGATGTTACCACACTACGGCTTGACTTAGCCGAACTCTGAAGACGCCGTGTCTTCCCCCCGACTCGTCAACCTGGGAACTAAGTACGCCAGCAGGGTTGTTTCTTGAACCAAAGGAGCACCCCCTTGGGCGGACTTATGTTTGGTGGGGCGGGTTAACCGGGTAGTCCTCAGGTTTGCCGGTGTCGCCGGGTTGGATCACGAAGTCGCGCCGGTCCCGATACAGGCGGGCCCGGTTAATCACGTTCTCACCATTGGGGTCGAAGCCATGCCATTGGCTATTGAACCAGTACTTGAAGTCACCGATGAAGAGGTACTTGTTGCTCACGCGGAAGAAGCGACAGTCTACACCCTCGCCGTTTTGGAAGCGGGCGTAGATGGCGTTCAACAGTTCCCGCTGCCCATCCTTCTCGCTGAGGACGTATTCATGGGGCCACGTGTCCCGGTAGGTGACCGCTTCCCGCCAAGGGGCGCGGGCGATGAGTTCCGTCAGTTTCATTTTTTTCGATATTCCTCATGTCGGGCCGTATCAACTTTACGATAGCAGATATCACAGAACACCCGACATGGGAACCGGACTTCCTTTTTGGTGCCCTGAACCTACAGGTCCAGAACGAACCTCAGCCTAAAGGTTCCTGATTCTGTCCAGTCTGGTAGGCCGCCAACTACGCTCCCAGCAGCTCCGCGTGCATCGCCCTTACATCCACGCGCCCCCCCGTGCGCGCCGACTCGTTGCACGCCTCCATCAGCACCCAGGTCGCCAGCGTCGAGTTGTGAAGCCAGTCGCGGCCCTCCCCCGTCTCTATCGCCCGTGCGAAGGCGTCTAGCTGGATCACCTCATCCGCCACTAGGTCTGTGTGTATGTCCTGGAGACTCAGGTTCTCGACGCACCGCCCCTTGCGGTAGAGGCGAAGGCGCCCGCCGTCGCGGCGGATGCCGCCCTTCTCCCCGTGAATCTCCCAGTGACCGCTCCAGCCCGCGTAGGGCTCGTTGATGTGGCCGGCGCGGCTGCCCGTGTAGCAGAAGACCGCCCCGTTCGCGTACTCCATGAGCGCCTGCCCGCCGGCCGTCCCCATGACGCCTATCTGGCCTATCTCCTCGTCCCTGACCAGGTGAGCCCTGGCCGTCACGTAGTCGGGAAGCCCCTTGGCCGCAACGAGCTGGTCGACCTGGTGCGAAGCGGCCGCGTGGAAGAAGAGCCCCTCCGTGAGCGCGTCGAACCTGCCCTCCGTCCGCAGGTCGAGCCGCACCGAGAAGCGGCACTCCCCGCCCAGCATCTCTCCTATCCCGTCCGGCTCGCACAGCCACTCCCGCATCTTTGCCGCGGCGGCGTTCCACCTCTTGTTCTGGCCCTGCACCAGCAGCAGGTCGGGACGCTCCGCGTGGGCCGCCGCAACGCTCCACATCTCGTCCTGGGTGACCACTATCGGCTTGACGCACAGCGTATGCAGCCCCAGCCCAAGGCTCTCGACTACCAGCGCGGCGTGGGCCTGTGTGGACGCGTATATCAGGCACACCTCGGCGGGGTGCCGCTCCAGCGCCTCGGTGATCGTCGAGTAGACGCGCCCGGCAAGCATCTCGGCGGTGCTCCCCCCGAGCGACCGGACGCTCTCCCGCCCGCCCTCGACGTCGAGGTCCACGCAAGCCACCGGGTCCAGGCTGCCGCACTCCATGACCGCCTGCAGCCGGGAGCGGCCGAACCCCTTGCACCCAACGTGAATGGTGGGAATGGCCATGGAAGTCCTCGCGATACGCCGGCTCTATGGGCAGCTACGTTACCGCGGCACCGTGCGATGCCCTACGGTCCAGTTCATCGCCGGGCAGTATAGCACTCTCGCCCTCAGCGGCCTGAGCCCCTTCGTGCCCTTCGTGGACCAGCCCCACGACGAGGTCGGCGCGGTTGACGCTCCTGAGACCCAACCCTATGATTGGCCTCCGGAGATGCCCATGGACCTGAAGGCTTGGATACGCGAGATTCCCGACTTCCCCAAGCCGGGGATCCTGTTCAAGGACATCACGCCCCTCCTGAAGGAGCCCGAGGCCTTCAGCTACGCCGTAGACCGGATGGCAGACCATTGCGTCGGAAAGGCCGTTGACGTGGTCGCCGGCGTCGAGGCGCGCGGGTTCCTCTTCGCCGCCCCCCTAGCGGTCAAGCTGTCCAAGCCGCTGGTCCCGCTGCGTAAGGCGGGGAAGCTCCCGTACGACACCCACAGGACGAGTTACGCCCTCGAGTACGGCGAGGCCGCGGTGGAAGTCCACACGGACGCCATTGTGCCCGGCAGCCGGGTGCTCATCGTCGACGACCTCCTGGCTACCGGGGGCACCCTGGCCGCCTGCGTCAGCCTGGTAGAGAGCTCCGGGGGACAGGTGGCCGGACTGGCCGTCCTCGTCGAGCTCGAAGACCTGCGCGGCAGACACCGCCTCCACGGCTACGACTTCTTCTCCCTGGTACATTACCCCCTCTGACAGGCAGCTTGCTTCGCGTGCGTGGGATATCCGCGCCGTCATCCCGGCCTGCCCCTCCGTACTCCTATGCCGGGCGGGGGTCTCCGTCACAATCCAGAGGAATCCCCTAGCAGGCGCTGAAAAACGAGGTGTGCAGAGGGGCGAAGCCCCTTTGCCGGGAGTCTGAGAGCCTGCCCTGAGCCTGCCGAATGGGGTGTCCCTCAGATTTAATTCCTCTCTTCCCTGTTCCCAGGGAAGAGCCCAGAAGAAGATTTGGAAGAGTTCTTCCGCAGCCTGCTAGTGTTCTGACACCAGCAAGTCTGAACACTTACTCTGACAACCCAGATTCCCCACCTAACATAGTTTGGTGTGGCCTTCGTGGATTTACGCCCGTGTTGAGTATCGATTCGGTGGTTCCATATGGTCGGATCGGGCCGTAGGTAGGACCTTGGCCGAAGACTTTGAGGGTATGGGCAGCGGAGCCGCACCGATTATGGCTGTCCTCAGGCCGAAGAAGGCATGGCCCAGCCTGGGCGACCTTGCTGAGTCGCCTTCAACCGATGCACAGACAGGACCGCTTATGGTTGGTACGGCTCGGCGGACAGCGCCAATATCCTCTGACGTGCCCTGATCAACAACTCGTATGAGGGATGGCCCCGCGCCAGACGGATGATCAGCTTCCTGGCGTGTCGCATCACCCGGCCCGGAAGGGCGATCAGGGCGAAGCGCACTGCCTTGAGACGCTTGCTCACCCACTGTCCTCCCAACGCCAGCCGCTTCATCGCAGAGCTCAGGTTGAAGGCCAGCACCGCTATGGCCCACCATGCGGCGTTGGCTCCGAACAGCCCCGACGGGAGCCTGCCCGCAGCCAGGTCACTCTTCAGGACGCTGTGGACCTGCTCGCCTTTACCGCATCTCTGCCTGTACCACCGGATCATCTCATCTCCCGGAAGGTCTCGGTTGGTCACCAACCCGGAGACCTTGTGCCAGGCTCCGCCGGCCAACCTCATCACGGGGAAGGGCAGTTCCAGCTGCAGTTCCATTCCCGGCAGAGGCTGTTCGCTCAGCGGCTCCCTGATAGCGATGAACCGGTATTCAGGGTTCTTCTTGCTGTAGGCTATCCAGTCTGGTTCGAAGTTCACCTCCGCCCACTGTTGACCTGTCTCGACCCAAGTGGCGCCCAGTCTGCGGTGCGGGGCATGCCAGTCTTGTTCGGCAACCTCGGACACCGCGCGCCTGAACTCCGGCGTCACGTTGAGTCCTACCGCAAACTCGATCACTCCGAAGCGCTCGTCTCTGCCCTCGGCGCAGTACCGCAGCAACTCGTGCTGATACCCAGCCGCGTCCGACCGCAGCATCACCTTGTCCACCGCACAAGGCAGATGCTCCAACGCTTCGGTCAACACTCGCAGTTGCTGATAGCCAGCAGGTACGTTGCCGTCCCGAAACTCCGAATGCACTATCAACTCAGCCTCGGCCCAGTAGGTCGTCAGAGGCTGATACGCCTTGTACTTCTTGTAGCTGTAGAGCGCCTGCTGCTTGTGCGTCTCCACCAGCGTGGCGTCCATGTCCAACGTGGCTTGAGCGCAGGGCGAACGGCTCTGTACGAAGCTCACCATATCGGCGTTCACCTTATGCAGACCCCCCAGCGCTTCGTTGGGTGAAAGTATGAACGCTCTGTGAGCTTCCCGACTAGACTCCTCGCCCGCCTCGTGGAATCTCTCCAGGTACCGGAACACCGCCGACTCCGATGGCATGCTCCGCCGACGCTCTACACGCCATCGCTCTTCCAACGCTCTACGCTCTCGACGACCCATCCCATAGCTCTCGACTTCCCGAAGCACCCTGCACAACCCCGCGTCCTTCTCCAAAACATCCAGATCAACCACTGACTCACCGCCTGCCAGGTTCAGCAGTATCAGCGAGCTGACCACTTGGCTGTCCGTCCAGCCCTGACCACACTCCCGCAGTCCCACGTGGCGCTCTACCGACGACCTCAAACCTGCTGCGTGCATCAACTCCAAGTACGTCATCATGCCCGCCATCGCCGTCATGCCCGGCGAGCTCTTCTCCTGCTCGTACTGGAACGGCAGAACCCCTTGCTTCATAATAGGTGCACCTCGTTGGTGATCGTTTCTCTCTTCCAAGAAACATCTTAGCCCCCTTCACGGCGGGCTCCAACGAGGTCTTCCTCTTCTCTGGGTGGGGAATCTGGGACAACTCGTATGAGGGATGGCCCCGCGCCAGACGGATGATCAGCTTCCTGGCGTGTCGCATCACCCGGCCCGGAAGGGCGATCAGGGCGAAGCGCACTGCCTTGAGACGCTTGCTCACCCACTGTCCTCCCAACACCAGCCGCTTCATCGCAGAGCTCAGGTTGAAGGCCAGCACCGCTATGGCCCACCATGCGGCGTTGGCTCCGAACAGCCCCGACGGGAGCCTGCCCGCAGCCAGGTCACTCTTCAGGACGCTGTGGACCTGCTCGCCTTTACCGCATCTCTGCCTGTACCACCGGATCATCTCATCTCCCGGAAGGTCTCGGTTGGTCACCAACCCGGAGACCTTGTGCCAGGCTCCGCCGGCCAGCCTCATCACGGGGAAGGGCAGTTCCAGCTGCAGTTCCATTCCCGGCAGAGGCTGTTCGCTCAGCGGCTCCCTGATAGCGATGAACCGGTATTCAGGGTTCTTCTTGCTGTAGGCTATCCAGTCTGGTACGAAGTTCACCTCCGCCCACTGTTGACCTGTCTCGACCCAGGTGGCGCCCAGTCTGCGGTGCGGGGCATGCCAGTCTTGTTCGGCAACCTCGGACACCGCGCGCCTGAACTCCGGCGTCACGTTGAGTCCTACCGCAAACTCGATCACTCCGAAGCGCTCGTCTCTGCCCTCGGCGCAGTACCGCAGCAACTCGTGCTGATACCCAGCCGCGTCCGACCGCAGCATCACCTTGTCCACCGCACAAGGCAGATGCTCCAACGCTTCGGTCAACACTCGCAGTTGCTGATAGCCAGCAGGTACGTTGCCGTCCCGAAACTCCGAATGCACTATCAACTCAGCCTCGGCCCAGTAGGTCGTCAGAGGCTGATACGCCTTGTACTTCTTGTAGCTGTAGAGCGCCTGCTGCTTGTGCGTCTCCACCAGCGTGGCGTCCATGTCCAACGTGGCTTGAGCGCAGGGCGAACGGCTCTGTACGAAGCTCACCATATCGGCGTTCACCTTATGCAGACCCCCCCAGCGCTTCGTTGGGTGAAGGTATGAACGCTCTGTGAGCTTCCCGACTAGACTCCTCGCCCGCCTCGTGGAATCTCTCCAGGTACCGGAACACCGCCGACTCCGATGGCATGCTCCGCCGACGCTCTACACGCCATCGCTCTTCCAACGCTCTACGCTCTCGACGACCCATCCCATAGCTCTCGACTTCCCGAAGCACCCTGCACAACCCCGCGTCCTTCTCCAAAACATCCAGATCAACCACTGACTCACCGCCTGCCAGGTTCAGCAGTATCAGCGAGCTGACCACTTGGCTGTCCGTCCAGCCCTGACCACACTCCCGCAGTCCCACGTGGCGCTCTACCGACGACCTCAAACCTGCTGCGTGCATCAACTCCAAGTACGTCATCATGCCCGCCATCGCCGTCATGCCCGGCGAGCTCTTCTCCTGCTCGTACTGGAACGGCAGAACCCCTTGCTTCATAATAGGTGCACCTCGTTGGTGATCGTTTCTCTCTTCCAAGAAACATCTTAGCCCCCTTCACGGCGGGCTCCAACGAGGTCTTCCTCTTCTCTAGGTGGGGAATCTGGGACAATGATCGCCTTGATGTTAGCGAACGGATGTGCTATTATGCCTCCATGAATAGGCGGCCACACATCAGCCCCCCTCCCCGCCGACAGCTCAAGGTCCACTGTTCCAAATCGTCCCAAAAGCGCTCCAAACACGTCCATTTGCGGTTCAGAAACGCTCCAAATAGGTCCCAAGAAGCCCAGGACCCACATACGAAACGGAACAGAATGGAACGGAATGAAACGTTTTTCGAGGGTCCTCCCTGCTCACCGCCCTACGACGGCCCTTCACGCGCTGCCTTTTGTGCCTATGAGATTACGCTCGGATATCCAAAATCGCTGTTCCGGCGCGCCCCATGGTCCGCCGCCAGAGGCCTTGAGGCGCACTAACCACGCGCCGCCATGTGTCTTGAGAGTACCGAGGAGAAACGTCACGCGGGCCCACCGTCTGCCGTATAATGGCCCTGTCTGGGAAGAGGATCGGCAGAAACAGAGGACGTCATGGACATCTCGTTCGAGCGGGGCAGCCACGAAGAGCCCAAGGGGCACGCGCTGCTCTACTTCCTCAGCTCGTCGGACCCGGACGAGCTATGGGCCAGCTACATCATAGTGCTGCCGATCACGGTGGACATTTCCAAGTATGTGCCGCCGTTCCTCATGAGCCAGGTCAAGGAGCTTGGCCCCCAGGACCTCTCGGCCTTTGCCTTCCCTCCGGCCCCGGAGCGGCTGGGAGGGCGGGACACCCTCGACAAGCTGGCCGAGGCCAGGAACGACGACGTGCTCTTCGGGGGCTCCATCAACCCCGAGGACGTGCCGACCGGGATGATGGCGGTCAACGAGGCCATGCAACACTACACGGAAATCTACTCGAACGTCGTAGGCATCGGGCAACCGCCTGAAGAGCAGGAAGAGGACGAGGACGACGGCGCCCCCGGGGTCAGCGAGGTCATGTACGGTCTGATGAGCGACGGGGACAAGCTCAACGAGCTGACCAAGCTGGTCAGCAGACTGCGCTTCGGGATCGAGGGCGACGATTCGAGGACCGTAAGCGAGGCCGAGCAGGACATCACCGTACTGTCCCGGCACCTGCCCGCCAACCACGGCGTCGACCAGCTCGTCCAAGCGGTCAAGTCATCGGACGAAGGCTCCGCCGAGCTGGCAGCCCTGTACGTCCAACGCTGCTTCCACCTTGTCCAGGAAGACTACGCCAGACTTCCCCAGATCGAGGCCAAGATCCTCGCCCTGGAAACCAGGCTGGGTACGTGAGCCGCCTTGGCTTGCCGCAGGTTGTCGGAAGGCAGACCGACGGTTTAGAATAGATACGCACCCAACGAGGCGACGTAGCCAAGTGGCCTAAGGCGGAGGTCTGCAAAACCTCTATTCGGCGGTTCGAATCCGCCCGTCGCCTCCAACCCCACCCCCAGCGCCCCCTCCTGCAGGCAGAACCTCGCCGGCGCCGTATCTCTCGTACCAACCGTCCCGATAGGCTGTGACCTTCCCGGCCCCGACCACCCGCCAGCCTTCAGCCCCACTCATAGCCCCCGCCATGGCGTCGATGCCCAGCACGACAAGCCCCGCCGGCGCGCTTTCGCCAAGGCCCTCCGACACGGTCGCCGGATCGTTGCGCTCATGGTGTGGCAGCACGGCCACACCATCCACGACACCCAAAGCAGGCGTCCACCCACCCATACGCATGTACGATCCCAGCACCATGGCGCCCGCGCTGGAGCCCACCACCACCACCCCGCGGTTCAGAGCCGCGAGAATGCGCCGCAACAGCAGCGAGCCTGACAACACTTCCAGCAGGTGATGCGGGCTGCCACCCGTCAGGTACACCAGGTCCGCGCCGTCGATCCGGCTCACCAGGACTTCGTCGTTAGCACCGGCCGAGTCGACCACCATCAGCGCGGAAGCGTCGCAGCCAAGGCCGGAGAAGTAGCTGACGCCGTTCGAGGCCGCCTGACGCGGGCTCTCGTGCGCCGCCGCGGTGGGAAGGATGACCACGCGGGAACGGTCCACGCCGGTCGCCCCCAGCAGCTCCCGGTCCATGGGCTCACACCCCGGCCTGAACTCGTCGCCCCCAACCAGCGCGATTCTCCCGGTCAACCCTCTCATAGGTGGTAGTGTACCATCGGGCTAGAGACTTGCTGACCAGAATCCGGCAGGGAAGGTCTCGATGAAGCGCACAGCGGACGCCGTGGTGATCGGCGGCGGGGTGATGGGATGCAGCATCCTTTACAACCTGGCGCTCAAGGGCATCTCCAACACGCTGCTGCTGGAGATGGACGCCCTCGGGTCGGGCTCCACGAGCCGGTCCCAGGCGATCCTGCGCATGCACTACTCCAACGAGGTCACGACACGGATGGCGTGGGAGAGTCTTCGGGTGTACCAAAGCTTCGAAGAGGTGATCGGCGGGCCCTCCGGCTACACCAAGACCGGCTACGCTCTCATCGTGGACGGCTCGGACCGCCGCGCCCTACAGGACAACGTCGCGATGCAGCAGGCCGTCGGGGTCAACACGGCTGAGACGTCTCCCGACGAGCTCATGGAGGCCGCCCCTGCCCTCCGGGTCTCCGGCGACGAGGCCTGCGCGTTCGAGCCGGAGTCGGGGTACGCGGATACTCACTCGGTCACGCAGTCCTACGCCGCAGCCGCCAGAAGGCTCGGGGCATCCATAGCCACACAAGCCCCCGCACTGTCCATCGAGATATCGGCGGGACGAGCGGTAGCCGTCAAGACGCCCCTGGGCAGCGTGAGCACGCCCCTAGTCGTCGTGGCCGCGGGCCCGTGGTCGAGGCAGGTGCTGTCGAAGGTTGGGATAGAGGCGCCCCTAGAGACGGTCAGGCATCAGGTTTTCGTACTGCGGAGGCCAGAGTCGCTGGAACAGATGCACCCGATCATCGGGGACGTGGTCAACGACCTGTCCGCGCGCCCCGACATCGGAGGCCTTACCCTCGTGGGTGTGGGCGAAGATGAGCACGGCGACCCGGATGGCTACGATCAGGGCGTGGACATGCAGATGTTCCGCGGCGTCGCGGAGCGGCTCGAGCAGAGGATGCCGGGCATGTCGCAGGCCAGCTTCCTTCGCGGGTGGTCAGGGCTGTTCACGATCACCCCGGACTGGCACCCCATCCTGGACAAGGCCGGGCAGATCGACGGCCTCTACGTGGCCGTGGGCTTCAGCGGGCACGGCTTCAAGCTGGCCCCCATGATCGGCGTGACCATGGCCGAGCTGATCGTGAACGGCAGGGCCGACTCGATCGACATATCGCAGCTTGGCATGTACCGCTTCGCCAGCGGCCGCCCGCTTAGGTCTCGCTACGGAATGAGCGTCCTGGCCTGAAGCGGGATGTGAGTCGGCAGTCCGGCTAGAAGTAGTCGCATATCCAGTGGGTATGCTCTCCCTTTGGGAAGAGGACGTCGAGGAGCGCAGCGTCGCTGGGGCTGAGGTTTAGACCCAGGACGCGATTGTAGTCGGCGAGCTCGCTGAAGGTCGAGTCTCCGAAGAGCAGCTTGAAGAAGCGGTATGAGTCGAGCTCCAGCCGGGTGCTTCCGCGGCCGTCTGCCTCGATGTGGACGTTGCCGCGGTCCACGGTGAGCGCGCAGGACTGGCCGTCGACAGCGAACAGATAGGAGCCTGAGGCGGACGTATCCCCCGCGCTTTCCAGTCTGCGTTGTAGCTCCGGCGCGATCTTCGTGAGCAAGGACGATAGGGAGATGACGCGGTACATCGACCGCTCGTGGATGGAGAAGGAGAGGGACATCCCACTCTCCCGGCTCAGCAGCAGCGTCATAGTGTCGTGCCTCGGCAGGCGGCCTGTGATGGCCTCCAGTCCCGCATCGTACGCGCGCACCAGAACACCTCGGCATAGGGCCACGAGTGCGTCCTCCGAGCCAGCCGCGCAGCCCAGCTCCCTGATGTTCGGGTAGTAAGTGGAGAGGAAGGCGTCGCCAACGTTGTTAGCGTCACCCTCTCCCAACCCCACGTTGGCGTACGCGCCGATGACACCGCTACGCTCTGCTACCAGCGTGGGCGGCATCCCGGTCTGACGCCCGTAGCCGTCGCTCCATTGACGAGGCTTGCGTACGATGGTCCCTGTCCTGGCCCTGTTGTGCTCACCGTATATCTCGATGACCCTCGGCAGGTCCTTCAGTTCAAACTCCCGTACCGTCCAGTGTGAGGACTCGAACTCCCTGCGCCGCCCAACTTCTATCTCGAAGTTCGTCTGCGGGAACGGCGCCCAACCCAGCCGCGCGTAGAAGGGCTGAATGGAGGTGAACAGGAGGCCGAGGTCGTACCCTTCGTCCGCCATGTATCCGACTGCGTCGCGCAGCACCGCCGAGGAGTAGCCGTTGCGCCTGTATTTCTCCAGGGTGCCCACGAGGCCGATGCCACCGAGCTTGACGACGGCGCTGCCGATGCGCATCTCTCGCTCCGAGACGCGTACCTGGCTGACTACACGGCCATCCACGACGCAGACCCGTGACTGATGCAATACGTAGGTGGAATCTTCGAGATGCTGGCTGGCGTACCTCGGCCTGCACCTTTCGACGAAGACAGCGGCCGCGAGGTCGATGACCTCTTCTATCTCGGCATCTCTGGCCGCGCGTATTTCCATGGTCATGTCTAGTCGCGTCCAGGTTTCCGTATGCGTTGGGGTTCGCGATTACGCGAAGCCGCCTCTCCGGTACGGATACGGCTGCTAGTCGACCACGGTGCGGGGGTCGAGGGCGTCGCGGAGGCCGTCGCCCACGAAGTTGACGGCAAGCACGGTGGCCGAGATTGCGACTCCGGGTGGGACCCATATCCACCACCGGTGCTGCAGGGTGTGGAGACTCTGGGCCGCGTTCATCATGTTGCCCCACGTAGGAGTGGGGATCTGGACGCCTAGGCCGAGGAAGCTCAGGGTGGCCTCGGTGAGGATCGCACCGGCCACGGTGATAGTCGCAGCGACCATCGTGTAGCCGAGGATGCTGGGCATGATGTGGACGAAGATGAGCCTGCCGTCCGACGCTCCGACGGCGCGGGCCGCGGTGACGAAGTCCATCTCCCTGACCGACAGCACGATTCCCCTGACGAGGCGCGCCTTGCCCTCCCAGCCCAGGAGGCCTATGACAAGTATCACATTCAAGAGGTTGGGGCCTAGCACGGAGACCAAGAGTATGACCGCGAAGAGCGTCGGGAAGGTCATCACCATCTCGGTAAAGCGCATGAGGATGTCGTCCCAGCGCCCGCCGAGGTATCCAGATGTCATGCCGATCAAGAGACCGACTACGGAGGAAATAAGGGCCGCTATGGTCCCGACGGTCAGCGAGATTCTGGCCGCGAAAATTATCCGGGCGAATACGTCGCGGCCTCCCGCGTCCGTGCCGAGGATGTGTTCCAGGCTGGGACGCTCGTGGACGCGATGAAGGTCGATGCGGAGGTGGTCTTGCCAGGCGACGAGCGGGGCGAATACGGCCATGAACGCGAACAGTATCAGCAACGCCAGCCCCAAGAGTGCCATCCGGTGGCGCGCGAACTTCCGCAACCACGTCTCTCGGGAACGGCGTATCTCTAGTTCGAATTGTAGCGCCTCTTCGGGGACGCCCTCCCCACTTGCCGTTGGCTGACTGCTCGAAGCCACTCCCGCTCCTCTTCCCAGGCTCTCCCTAGAGAGTTTCCCCGTCTAGGAGACCTCCACGGACATCTCGACTTCGACGCACACGTTGCCGGGGAGCGCCGCTACGCCGACGGCGGACCGGGCATGCAGACCCGCCTCTCCGAAGACTTCGACCAGCAGGTCGGACGCCCCGTTGGCAACAGACGGCTGGTCCGCGAAACCAGGAGCGCTGTTGACCATGCACAATACCTTCACGATCCGCTTGACGCGGTCCAAGTCACCGACCTCCGCCTTAACAGTCCCCAGCAGGGCCAAGGCGGTTGCCTTGGCCGCCTCGTAGCCGTACTCAACGCTCACGTCGTTTCCAAGGCGGCCCGTCATGAAGCTGCCATCCGGGTTGCGGGGAACGTGGCCGGAGGTGAAGAGCAGGCCGGCGTCCTCGACGAAGACGGCCGGCACGTAGTTGGCGACGGGCGCCGCCTGGCCGGACAGTTCGTACCCCAAACTTTCTAGTTTTTCTTCGACTCTGCCCATGATCTGCAGCCCCCTAGTCGGCGATTTCGGCGATCATCTCGATCTCGACCGGGATGTTCATGGGAAGCGCGCTCATGCCGACGGCGGACCTGGCATGGCGGCCCTTCTCGCCGAAGACCTCGACGAGCAGGTCGGAGCACCCGTTGGCTACGGCCGGCGTCTCGGTGAAGCCCGATGCGGCGTTGACCATAGAAAGCAGCTTGACCACGCGCTTGACCCTGCTCAACTCTCCCAGCTCTTCCTTGAGGCGCGCCAAGAGGTTGATGCCGACCAGCCTCGCGGCCTCGTAGCCCTCCTCGACGGTGAGGTCGGTGCCCACCTGGCCCTTGGGCGACTTGCCGTCCGGGCCCCTGGCCGGGCCGCACCCTGCAAGGAAGAGCAGGTTGCCGGTCCGGACCGCTCCCACGTAGTTTGCAACGGGCGAACTGGCGCCCGGCAGCGTGATGCCCAACTCTGCTAGCTTTTTTTCAGGCGAAACCATCGGCGAGCCTCCGTTGAAGTAGTGTCGATTCTAACGAATCTTGTGAAATCTGTCACCCACTGTCTGGGCAGGGTAACTGTTCAGACTTGCTGGTGTCATCTCCACTAGCATAGTCCCAATAGGGCAGATGTCTTTGATCCCCACCCGCCCACCCTTTGGAAACTGTGGGCTAAGCCCCTGCCCTCCTGCCAGAGGGGAGAACCCCTCTGGACTTCCTTCGGATCTCACGGAGTCTGAACAGTTTCGGGGCGGGGACCAGGGCAATCGTTGTTAGGGCTTCCGGCGCTGATCTTGCTCATCACGAGGGAAAATCCCCGATATCTGTCTCATAGTGTCTCATCTTGTCTCATTCAGCTTTGGCTTGCGAGACAGTGGGGTGACACAAGCAAGTCAAAACGGGATACGAACAAGACAGAATGTAGACACGAACGAGGCAGAATGAGACAAGCTCCCTTCGGCAAGCTCAGGGCAGACTTCGGCAAGCGAGCGCCTCACCAACGGGAATAGGCCGGCCGCGGGGCCGATCCCTGCCATGGGGAAGACATTGTCACGGGGCATGCCTCGTGACAGGTAGGTTAAATTTGGCTGGTAATCCATGTAGAGAGGATAGCACGTGCGTTCGCGTCCATCAAGCGGACGTCTCCTCATCCCTCAGCGTGATTCCTGACTTGGTAAGCACTGATGGCGCCTGGCCCAACTGAACGACGACCAGTGCCTTGCGGGATTCTCACCAATGGTAGGACATGCCAGTATGGGCTTTCCCGTTTGCCCTTCCATCGGGAGACCGGACAGCGCTTGCCGCTTCAGGTGTTGCTACGCCTCTAGAACGAGAATGCCGAACCTGTCGTAGAGGAATCCCGACGCCTGCGATTGGGAGATGACGGTGCCGGTCGCGCGGGCCACGTCCAGCCTGAGGTTCGAGAGCCGCGCGCCGCGGAGATCCGCGCCGGCAAAGGTCGTTTCGGCGCTGACGATGGAGTTTTCTATCCGGCAGTCCTCGAACACCGCGTCGGAGAGTCGCAGCCCGAAAGGTCGGCCTCTGTGAGGTCCACACCGAGGAGCCGGTGCTTGCGGAAGCTCTTGTGAGCGATGGAGGCCATGACGAAGCTCACGCGGTCGATGGTGACGCCGTCGATGTTCGTCGTTCCGAAGCTGACGCCCCGGAAGCGCGACCCGGACAGATCGGCCCCAAACAGGCTGGCGCCCTCGAATCTGCACAGTGAGAAGTCGCAGTCCGCGAGGCGGGAAAGATTCATCTTCGCGTTCTGGAACCTCGCCGACTCGCAGTTTGAGCCGGTGAAGAACGACTCCATGATGTCTGCCCTGTAGAACTCGGCGCGCTGAAGGTCGCTGTTCGAAATCCGAAGCTCTCCGCAGACCAAGTGCGAGAAGTCAGAGTCTTGGAGTGAGCAGTCCGTGATATCGAGTGCATCTACGGACAATCCGACGAAGGAGCCGCCGTCGAAGGTGCAGTCGACGAACGACGAATCGTCGTGCGTGCGCTCGGCCATCTCGTCGACGCGCGTCACGGCGATCCCGCGGTGTGGCACTTGCGAACTCCTCAGCGGCCTTTGCCAGCACTGCATGATTCACGGTCGTTCGGGAAATTCCCTGCCAAGGTCAGATGGCTGCATTCTCAACGGTTCCTAACCTGACCCGGCGCGGCGCTTTTCGAGGTCCCGCAGCTCGTTGCGGCGTATCTTGCCGCTTATGGTCTTGGGCAGATCGTCCAGGAACTCGATCTCGCGGGGGTACTTGTAGGGGGCGGTCACACGCTTGACGTGGTCCTGGAGCTCCGCGGCCATTTCCGGAGAGGCGTTGCTCCCCGGCGCCAGGACGACGAACGCCTTTACGATCTGGCCGCGCATTGTGTCGTCTTTCCCGACCACGGCCGCTTCGGCCACCGCGTCATGCTCCAGCAGCGCCGATTCCACCTCGAAGGGTCCGATGCGGTACGCGGCGCTGATTATCACGTCGTCGGCGCGCCCCACGAACCAGTAGTAGCCGTCCTCGTCCCGGGTAGCAACGTCCCCGGTGTAGTACCAGCCGTTGCGGAAGCACTTGGCGTTGGCTTCCTCGTTCTTCCAGTACTCCTTGAAGAGGCCGACCGGGCGCTCAGGATGGGTCTTGACGGCTATCTCTCCCTCTTGCCCGGCCGGGAGCTCGTTGCCGTCGTCGTCGACTACGGCCATCTCGAATCCGGGCCCGACCACCCCCATGGAGCCGGGCCTGTATTCCATACCGGGGAAGGTGGCCGCCAGCAGCGTGGTCTCCGTCTGGCCGTACCCCTCCCAGATGTGGAGTCCCATATTCTCGCGCCACGCGTCTATAACCTCGGGGTTGACGGCCTCGCCGGCGCCCACGCAGTGGCGCAGCGCCGCCGGCTTGTACCTGCTCAGATCCTCCTGCACCATGAGCCTGTAGGCAGTCGTAGGGCCGAAGAAGGTCGTGATCGGGTACTTCTCGAACATGCGCAGGGTGCCTTCGGCGTCGAACCGGCCCCGGCCCTCCCAGACGAACAGCGCCGCCCCCATGTTCCACGGCGCGTAGAAGCAGGTCCACGACGCCTGCGCCCAGCCGGTATCCACGGGCGTCCAGTGCAGGTCGGTTGGGCGGTTGTCCAACCAGTACTTGCCGGTCGCGGTATGCGCAATGGGATAGGAGGCGTGGGTGTTGACGACCATCTTAGGGTAACCGGTGGTCCCAGACGTAAAGTATATGTTGAGCGGGTCGGACGACAGGTTGTTGGGGTTGGGCAGATGGGGGGAGGACCGCTTGACGAGATCCTCATAGCCCAGTTGGGGGGGCGTGGCGCCGCCCACAACCACCACGTGCTCGATGCTGGGACACTGAGGGCGAACGGCCTCAATCTTGTCGACGTTCTCGGGATCTGTGACTACGATGGACGACTCCGAGGCGTTGATCCGGTAGGTCAGGTCGCTCTCGGTTAGGAGGGTCGTCACGGGCACTGGGACGAGCTGCCGGCGCATGCAGCCGAGCACCAGCTCCCACCACTCGACGACGCGGGGCAACATCGTCAGGACCCTGTCCCCTGGCCTCGCACCTATGCCGGCCAGAGCGTTGGCTATTCGGGTCGAGCCCTCGGACATCTCTCTGAAGGTGACCTCGCGAGTGCTGCCGTCGTCGCCGGCCCAGACCATTGCCACCTTCCGAGGGTCGCGGGCCCAATGGTCGAAAACCTCGTAGGCCCAATTGTAGCGCTCCGGGACCTCGAGCTTGAAGCTCCGGTACGTCTCGCGGTAGCTGCCTATCTGGTACTGCTGGCTCATGAGTGGGGAGCTCCTACCGGCCGGCCGAGGGCGCCCTGCTCTCTCATCCGGCCCACTTCGGCGCTGTCGTATCCCAACTCGGCCAGCAGCGCCGACGAGTGCTCACCGAGCGCCGGGGCGTCCGTACGGGGCGACACGTCCCCTGTCGAGAAGAGGGCCGGGAGTCTCAGAAGCTGCGCGGCCCCGGAACCGGCGGCCACCTGTCTCCAACGCATCTGGGGCGAGCTCAGGGCCTCTTCCAGGCCGGCGACCACGGCGAAGGGGATATCGGCATCGCTCAGCGCGTCCTCCCACTCGGCGGCACTGCGGGCGCTGAAGGTGCGGTGCAGCGCGTCCTGTACCTGATCGGCGCAGCGGGTCCGCTGCTCAAACACCATGTCCGCCATCTCGGCGAGCCCTGCGGCCTCGCATAGACGCCGCCAGAAGTGGTCTTCGTGCACTATGCCAAGGCTGACCCATCGTCCGTCGGCGGTCGGGAAGAGGCCGTAATGGGGGATCGAGGTTACGTTAGGGTGTGCAGAGTCGCCACCGTCCTGGAGCCGCCCCAGCTCCGGTCCCAACAGCGCCAGCGCGGCCTCGGTCATCGACAGGTCGATGTAGGCGCCCTTGCCGGAGGCGGCCCTGCCTGCCAGCGCAGCCAACACCGCGATGGCGGCGTAAAGCCCGGAGACGAGGTCCGAAACGAGGACAGGCGGGGGCGTGGGCGCGCCGTCCATTGCCGCCTGCACTCCCAGGTAGCCGCTCAGGGCAAGGTAGTTCAGGTCGTGGGCGGGCCGGTCGCGCCAAGGGCCGTCCTGCCCGAACCCGGAGATGGAGCAGTAGACCAGGGCCGGGTTGACCGCCCACAGCGTCTCGCAATCTGCACCCAGGCGGCTTGCCACACCCGGCCGCCACCCCTCCAGTACGATATCGGCCCGGCGCGCCAGGGCGGCCAGCACGTCGCGGCCTTCGGTGGACTTCAGGTCCAGCACCAGGCTCTGCTTGCCCCTGTTGAGGCTCGCCCACATGCCGGGGCTGTGGCGCAGGGGATCGCCCCCCGGGGGCTCCACGCCGACCACCCTCGCGCCCAGGTCTCCCAGTATCGACGAGCAGAAGGGCCCGGGCACGTTGACGCAGAGGTCGATGACCGTCAAGCCGGATAGCGGCCTCATCAGCCCAGACCGATGTCCTTGAAGTACTGCCGGGTGCGTTTCGCGATTGGCAGGGGGACATCCCACGATTGGACGCGCATGTCCTGCTCCACGACAGCCCAACCATCGTAGTCAATCTCCTCCAGCAGGCGGCGCAGCGCGGGGAAGTCGACGACACCCTCGGCGGGTTCGCAGAAGGCACCCATGGCCGTGGCCTCACCTATTGGAATGGACTCGGCGTTCACCCTGCGGAGCGTTTCGGCGTGGACGGTCTTGAGGTGGAAGTACGGGATGCGTTCGTGGTGCTTTCGCATGAAGGAGACCGGCTCGCCGCCCATGTAGGCGTGATGGCCCGTATCCAGGCATAGGGAGACGAGGGTTGGGTCGGTCTTCTCCAGGTACTCCTCGATCTGGTCCTCGTACTCGATGTGGCCCGAGGCGTGGGGGTGGAAGGTGAGCTGGATGCCGTTCTTCCGGGAGAGCTCGGCTGTGCGGTGTGAGATCTCCACGGTGCGGGCCCAGCCGTCGTGGTCGAGGGTCTTCTGCAGGAGCTGTTCCCCGCTGAAGGGGTCGGTGTGTGCATCGCCGATGAGCACGATGTACTCCGCGCCCAGCTCTCCAAGGAGGGCGGAGCGCCTCTCGACGGTCTCCTCGATCTCCGGCCAGCCCGCCGGGTCGTGGAGCGTTCCAACGGCGTTCGCGCCTATGACCTTCAGCGCCCGGCTGCCGAGCTCACGGCGGAGGACGTCCGCCTCGGTGGGCAGGTATCCGTCCGGACCAAGCTCGATCCCCTCGTAGCCGGCCGCAGCCGACTCGTCCAGGAACCGGCTCCAAGGGGGCTGCCCGGGGTCGTCGGCGCTGAATACGCCCCAGGAGTCGGGAGACGATGCGATTCTCACCTTCATGATGCGTAGCTCTCCACCCTGCTCGAAGTGCGGCGCACCGCTCCTACTGACTACTGTTCCAGGGCCGCCTTCATTCGGTTGTCCATCGCTATTGCGAGGCGGTCTAGGGCCGCTTTGTGGCCGGTGTCGTCGAGGGAGACCAAGGTTACCATTGCCGCTACGCGGCCGCGGGCCCAGAGGACGAGGTCTAGGAACACCTTTTCCGAGTTAGGGTCCACAGCGACAGCTCGGCCCGCAGCCGCGCCCGTGCCCACGTTGGGGAGTGGGGCCTCTTCGAACGACTCCAGAGTGACGCTGCCGTCGAGCGATCGGCCCGCCATCCTCTGGTAGTCGGCGACCTCTCGCCTGACGGCCTCGGCCGCTTGGTCCTCAGTCTCGTAGAGCTCGACTGAGCAGGAGACAGCGGCGGGCCTCCCGGTGACCTGCCGGGAGAAGGCCGGCGGGTCCACGAAGAAGCATATGTGGCCGTCTACGCGCCCCCACGTCTCCAGGTCTTCTGCCGTGTCATCTGGGCTAATGGTGTTGGAGGCGGCTCGGCCTGCCGGCTGCCTCCCCGTCCCGGCGGGGTCGAGTATCATGTCGGGGAGCTCGGCCTCGACATCCGGCTGTGTGAGGAGCATGGCCCCCAGGTCGATGCCGTGCTCGGGCGGAGGCGGCCCAGCCTGCACCTGTTGCTCAGGCTGGGGCAGGCCCTCTTCGAACTGGGCGGGCAACACGATGGCGACCTCGCCATCGACGTTGGATGTCTTGATCCGGACTGTAGTGAACTGCCCTCCTCCAAGGAACTGGGCCTCAAACTTCCTAGGTACTCCCTCATCGTCGACCCAGACCTCAACGCCGCCGATCGTGGACTCCTCCAACACGTCGAGCGGGGCGCCCGAGAGGCCGGCCGTGCCGAGAATCAGGTCGCCTTGGCTCTGGCTCAGTCGGCTTAGCAGGTCCTGCAGGTCGACGGTCATACCCAGGTGGTGGGTCTCCGCTCCTTCCACCTCCTCTCGTCCGAGGTACCGCACCGTGTATACATCCCAGGGCGGGTCCTCCGCGGGTATGAGCTCCGCGAAGAAGTTGACCTGGTATTCCCTGATATCCAAGCCGGCTATCTCCGCAAGGGCCTCCGGCGTTGTTCGCCGCCAATCGTCGCCTGGGACATTCACATATGCGTGGGCGTTCGTCCGGTCATAGATCAACTCGGTGCTCTGCGCACCCTGGGGGAACTCGACCGTGGTGAGTATCCGCATCGCCCCCTCGACGTTGCGGCTCACGCTGGTGCTGATGTTCAGGGACTGTCCGATGGTGCTTATCTCAGTAGCCACGACGGTCGCGAAGGATGAGACCTGCGACATGCGCTCGTGCGAGCTCTTGAGTATCTCGAGGCCGTCGGGGGTCTCCCCGGCCTCGGCGGCGGGCGTCTCCTCGGCCGTCGCGGTGGTCTCCTCACCAGACGGGACTGGAGAGGCCCCGGGCTCCTCCTCGGAGCCGGAGCAGGCGACGGCGGCGAACACCATCGCGGCAATCAGGACGGCGGCCAAATATCGGGCCGATGCGACCACTCGTGAGTTCAAGTGCCCTCCTCTGGCCGGGGAGGCCGAGAGCCAAGCGGCG
The DNA here is from genome assembly GCA_965262055.1 of Dehalococcoidia bacterium. Taxonomy (GTDB): domain Bacteria; phylum Chloroflexota; class Dehalococcoidia; order Lucifugimonadales. The sequence goes on along the minus strand of CBDHEI010000002.1, from coordinate 1,556,910 downwards.
TCAAGGTAGAAGGCGAGTGTAGCAGCGGGCCGCGACGATAGTCAACGCGAGTAAGGAACCGCGCCCAGGCTATTCCGTACGCTCTACCCGATGAGGACTGGAGACTGGTAGATGGATGGGCGGGCGGCGTCGACGGTGCAACTCAGCGAGGTGCGGGCCTTGCGGATGGCTTCCCTGGACACCTCTACGACTATCATGCCTTCGTCGGGCATGTGCTCGGCGATCAACTCGCCGTCGGGGTCTAGCGCGAGGGCGAGGCCCGGGAACCAAGCGTTGCCGCTCTTGCCGGACTGGTTGGCCTTGATGACGTACATGCCGTTGTCCACGGCGCGCGAGGGGAGGATCTTCATGTTGAGGTCCTTGTGGCCCTTGGCCTGGTCAGTCTGGTCTCCGCCGGGGCCTACAAGGTCATCCATGCCGCTGGCGCCCACGGCGAGCAGGAAGAAATCGGCCCCGTGGGCGGACGCGGTTCGGAACATCTCGGGGAATCTGACGTCGAAGCAGATTCCGACGGAGAAGGTCCAGCCCTGTGAGGTGACGACGGGCAGGGATTGGCCCTCGAGGAACCAGTCGTTCTCGTTGCCCGGCAGGTGGAGCTTCGAGAAGGTGGCGAGGTGCCCCTCAGGGCCCACTATGTAGGCGCTGTTCCTGAGGCCTCCCTCCACCGGCTCTATTGTTCCGACGATCAGGGTCATTTCGAGCTCGGAGGCGAGGCTCTCAAGGAAGGGCAGTGATATCTCCTGCGCCTCTTCCGCGACCCTGCGCACCTGCTCCGGAGTGAGGTCCGACTTGTTCATCGAACCGGTGATGCACTCCTCGGTGAAGAGCGCGAAGACGGCACCTTCGGCATGCGCCTTCCGTGCCCACTCCCCGACTCGGGCGAGGTTGGCCTCCGGGTCGGCCATCTTGCTGTGCATAGCTACGGCTGCCACTTTTACCGTTACCGCGTCGTCGGTCATGTTGATGCTCCCGGGCGGAGGCTGTGGGTCGGCGGGATTGTACGGAGCGCAGGGACAGCAGGTCAACCGAGAATCAGGTACATGGATAGAAAGGATGGACACGGACACCCTGCGGGCCGGGAATGACGGCGGTGATGGATGTGGGTATAATCGCGTCCACTGTCGGCGTTCCGGCTGTCCGCGCCCGTGCGAAGCCCCCGGAGGGCAATTGTGAGCTTCTCGGAGATTCTAGGGCCCCTCGTGGCGACGCGCCAGCGGCGCGAGGTCTTGACGGCGCTGACGGCAGCCTACATGCTCGTGCAGCTTTCCAGCCTGCCGGTGGCGCTGTCTCTGCCGAGCATCGCGGAGTATTTCGGGACCGAGATAGACGACGCGGCGTGGATAGTAGTCGTCTACCTGATGGTGCTGGGGTCCCTGGTATTGCTGGCGGCCCGTCTGGGCGACATGTACGGCCACGTCAGGGTGTTCTTCATCGGCATTGCGGTAGCCACGCTGAGCGCGTGCCTGCTGACGGTAGCCGGGGAGCTTTGGCACCTGATCGCGATCCGGGGCGTGGCCGGAGTTGGGTCGGCGATGATCATGGGCAATGCCAACGCGATCCTAGCGATCACGTTTCCCCCCGGCGAGCGCGGGCGCGCCTTCGCCATTCCCACCATCGGTGCGAGGGTGGGCACACTGACCGGACTGATCATGTTCGGCGCGTTCCTCCACTTTGTTGGCTGGCGTCCCGTGTTCGCGGTGCTCGTGCCCCTGGGGGTGGTGGCGATGGCGGTCTCGGTGCCTATGTTCAAGCACCGGGTCGTGACGGAGAAGTCCATGGGCCTTCGAGGGGTGGACTGGGTAGGGGCGACGGTGCTGGTGGCCGCCGTGGCGGCTTTCATGCTGTCGGGAGCACACCTCCACGGGGGAGAGAAGTCGTTCGTCTCATCGGACGGACTTAGATACCACCTTCCCATGCACGTGGTCACGCTGTTCATGCTCGGCATATTCCTGCTGGTGGAGCGCCGCGCGGCCAGCCCGATCATAGAGCTGCGACACTTCAAGAGGAGGTCGTTCTCCTTCTCGCTGGGCGCCAACGTGACGTTTCACTCCTCGATGCTGGGCACCATGACCCTTGTGCCCATCCTGATCGAGGAGGGGTTCGGCATGTCGCCTATCTGGGTGATCGTGGCTCTGCTGCCCAGCCAGCTGCTGGGCCTGTTCCTGCCCTTATGGGCAGGCTGGATACACGACCGATCCCACCCCAGATTCATGCGCCTGTGGCTGCTCCTGCTGATTGCGGGGGGCTTCCTCGTGCTGAGCCTTGCGGGGGCGAACCTGTCCTTCTGGACACTGCCGCTGCTCATGCTGCCTATCGCAGTGGGGTCCAACATGTTCAACCCTGTCAACAACGCCAGCATCATGAGCTCGCTGCCGCTGGAGCACCGGGGCACGGCGTCCGGGATGCTGGAGACGACGCGGGAGCTGGGCCACGCACTGGGGGCCACAGCGGCGGCGGCCGTGCTGTCGGTGGCGCTGCCGGCGGGTGCCACGCTGGTGCCTCAGGCGGTGGCCCGGGTCTACTTCCTGGACGGGTTCCAGCTGGCGACACTCGCCGTGGCGGGCGTGCTGCTCTTCGGCGCCGCCCTAGCCTACCTCCAGCAGACGCCGCTGCGCAGCGTTCCGAAGGACCAGCCGCAAGGCACACGGACGTAGGCTGCCGGCGGTCCGACAAGCTCACAACTAGACGTTGGGGCCCCGATGATCGTCGACTTCCATACACACGTCTTCCCCGAATGGCTGCGCGACGGGCGCGAAAGGTATGTTTCTCGCGACGCGACATTCGGGGAGCTGTACTCAGACCCTCGTGCGCGAATGGCCACCGCGGAGGATCTGGTGGCGGCGATGGACTCGGACGGGGTGGACGTTGCCGTGGTCATGGGTCTGGGCTGGAGCGACGAGGGGCTGGCCCGCGACGTGAACGACTACATCATCGACGCGGTGAGACGACATCCCGGCAGACTGGTAGGGTTCGGGGGCGTCAGCCCTGCGTGGCGAGACGCGGCCGCCCGCGAAGCAGACCGGTGCGCAAAGGCCGGGCTGAAGGGGGTGGGCGAGCTGCACCCCGACACGCAGCGGTTCGACATGGGGGACGCGGCCGTGACGGGGCCTTTGATGGAGGCTGTACGGCACCATGGGCTGATAGTGACGGCGCACTCCTCCGAGCCTGTGGGGCACCTGTACCCGGGCAAGGGAAGCAACCGGCCGGAGGCGCTGTGGCGCTTCATACAGAGCTACCCGGACGCGACGCTGGTGTGCGCGCACTGGGGCGGCGGCCTGCCCTTCTACTCCCTGATGCCGGAGGTGGGCGCCTCCCTGGAAAACGTCTACTTCGACACGGCGGCGTCTCCGCTGCTGTACGAGGCGCGGATCTTCGAGGCGGCGGCGGCGCTGATCGGGGCCAAGCGGATACTGCTGGGCAGCGACTACGCCCTGCTGCGTCCGCGCAGGCTGTTGGCGCAGGTCAGGGAGTCGGCGCTGCCCGCGGGCGACCGAGACGCGATCCTGGGCGGCAACGCGGCAAAGCTGCTCGGTCTGTAGGGCGGCGGTCTTACCAGTCTTCCCTAGGCAGGGATGCCTGTTGCATCCTGACCAAGGCTTAGTCCACGCAGGATGGCTCCTCCGCATATACGGCATCACGGGCCTCCCGCAAGCCGTTCAATCCCATTCGTTGCCGTCGGCTTCCTGCGGCTCGAACCCGCACGCTTCCAGCCGGGCCCGCAGATCCGGCAGCCAGCTCCGGACCGGTATGCCGGCGGGGATGACTATTTCGACTTCCGCCCCGTCCAGACGGACGGCGCCGTGCGCCTCTTTTTCGAGTGGCACGCTAATGCTCTCGCGGTCTATGCCGAATAGATCGGTGACTTCGTAGACCGCGAGCATGTCGTCCATGCCGATGATCTCCGGCTCCATGCTCTGCTCCTCCGGGCGCACCGCCGGGCGGCGGCGACTGACTGGTATCATACCGTGAAACGCGGCGTCTTCGAGGGGCATGCTGGGCTGGTTTCGGGGTCGTGAAGGGTCACCCCGGCGGGGATGGAGTCTCGCGTGTGGGGAATTCGGGCCTTTGCACGAGACGCTTCGAGCCTTCCTGGCCATTGAGGTCTCAGAGGATGTGAAAGCGGTGCTCGCCGGTCTTTGCCGGCAGCTTGAGGAGATGGGCCTTGGAGGGCTCCGCCACATGCGCCCGGAGGGCGTCCACCTCACGCTAGAGTTCCTGGGTGACGTGAGTGCGGACGTTGCCGACGCGGTGGCTTCCGAGGTTGGGCTGATAGCTACCGAGGCCCCGGTGATGTCGCTGCGACTCGCGGATCTGGGCGTATTCCCGACGGCCGGTCCGGCAAGGGTTCTGTGGGTAGGCGTGGGCGGCGACACATCCACCCTGGAAGAGGTATGGCTCCGCATCGAGGCTGTCACCGAAAAGCTAGGATTCCCTCCAGAGGGACGGGGATTCACGCCGCACCTGACCCTCGCCCGTGTCAGGAGTGGCGCGTCGTCCTCCGAGCGGCGGCGCATTCGTGCAGCCTTGGGCTCGCTGAGCTACGAGCCGGGACTCCCATTCGAGGCCGATGCCGTGGCGCTGATGTCCAGCACGCTGGGTCCTGCGGGCGCGTCGTACCGCCAGCTTGCCAGGCTGCCGCTCCGCGCGGAGGTCGATGGGAAGCCGCTGTCGAAGGTTCCGTAATGCTTGCGTACGCCCACATCGACGGTCTGCTGAGGGCTTACCTGCCCACTCTGGAGAGGATGACCGCCAGGGCGGACGACATCGACGAGCAGACACTCGAACACCCGGACTAGTCTGCCCTGGCGGCGCTCATGTACCTGAAGAGGTCGAGCCTACCCGCGGGGGCTAGGGCAAGCTGAGACACTCTGCGTCGGCCCGGTTGTCAGCATGGCTGGGAAAGATGAACGCAGATGAGGGTGGATGAGGGTGGATGAGGGTGGATGAGGGCGGGCCGTCTTGTGGGTGTGTTGGGGGTGGTGGTATACTTGGCGATCGAAAATCCAAGTAGGGCGGGAACGAGAGGAGAGTCACGTGGGGAACGATACTTGGCCCGAATGCCAGCGATGCAAGGGCGGAAATCTGCTGCCTCTGTCGGACTTCGGCAGCCAGGGGGCGCCCATCCACTACAAGGCGTGGGTGTGCAGCAACCCTACATGCGGGTTCAACATCAAGATACGCAACGGCGACGTTTACCTTGACGAGCCCATCGGCAGCGGCTCCATGCACTCGCCCAGGGCCAGGTAGCACCCTCAACGGCCCTCACCCCAGTACTCCATCCTTCCCAGCCGTCCCGGGACGCGGAGGTCACGCGCTCCCCATGGGCAGGGCAGCCGCATATGATTGCGAGTCAGCTTCGGCACGGCCTGCGGCTCCGCCCACAAGAGGGACGGGTTGTAAACCCACCTCTACGATCCACATGGGAGATACCGGTTGGCGGCCTAGCCGCAGCCTGCCCAGGCGCAGCCTGAAATGCCTCGATTCCTAGGCAGACAACGGAAACAGCGGACCGAGCGCGCCACCGAGAAGACGCGGCGGACGTGGTTCCGGCAGGTCGCGTCCATCTTCCGCGAAGCGGAGCTTGACGACGCCTTCTGGGATGAGCTGGAGGAGCTTCTCATCCTGGCCGACGTGGGGGCCGGGCCCACCATGCGGCTGCTGGAAAGCCTCAGGGAGCGGGTTCGCGACGGCCAGGCCGGGGACTCCGACCGGGCGTTGGAGATGCTCAAGGAAGAGATGGTCTCGGTGCTGAGCGTGGACTCCACAGGCTGGGACCGGGAGCCGCAGGAGACCCCGCTGGTTGTGCTGATGGTCGGGGTCAACGGAGCGGGCAAGACGACAAGCATCGCGAAGATGGCGAGCATGTACAGGAGCGAGGGCAAGCAGGTGCTGCTGGGGGCTGCGGACACGTTCAGGGCGGCGGCCATAGAGCAGCTACAGGCTTGGGGCGAGCGCCTCGATGTGGACGTGATCGCGCACCGCGCCGGGGCAGACCCGGGCGCAGTCGCCTACGACACGCTACAGGCCGCGCGCAGTCGCAAAGCAGACGTGGCGATAATAGATACGGCGGGCCGTCTGCACACGAAGCACAACCTGATGGAGGAGATCAAGAAGGTACGGCGCGTGCTCTCCCGCAACCGAGACGGCGGCGGGGTGCGGGTGCTGCTCACCATCGATGCCACAACAGGCCAGAACGGGCTGTTCCAGGCGCGCGCCTTCACCGAGGCGTTGAGCTGCGACGGGGTGCTGCTGGCAAAGCTGGACGGCACGGCCAAGGGCGGCGTCGCCTTCTCCGTGTCGGACGAGCTCAAGCTGCCCGTGCTGTACATGGGGACGGGAGAGCAGCCCGAGGATATAGCGGCATTCGACCCCGAGGGGTTCGTGAGGGCGCTGTTCTCGGGCGACGGCACAGAGTGACGCCTTTCCCGGCACCGGGATGAACGCGCAATGGTGAACGTCCTCCTCTGGCTGGCTGCCGTTGAGGCGCTGGGCCTCATCGCCTTTCCGCTCGCACACCGGCTGCTGCCGCACATGCGGGACGGGGGTTTCAGCCTCAGCAAGCCGCTGGGGATCATGGTCTTCGGCTACCTGCTCTGGGTGCTCAGCGTGCTCAGGGCCGCGCCCAGCGCCCAGGCCACGGCTATCTTGCTGCTGGCGGCCCTAGGCGGACTATCGGGCTGGTACGCCTGGCGCCACAGGGACGACCTCCGGGAACTGGTCAGGCGCGAGCGGGCCACGCTGATCACTTCGGAGATCCTATTTCTCGTCGTGTTCATCGGCTGGGTGGTGTACAAGTCCCACGACCCGGCCATAAACCACACCGAGCAGCCGATGGACTTCGCGTTCCTGAACGCATCGATCAGGTCCTTCTTCGGGCAGCCGGAGGACCCGTGGCTACTGGGCGAGACGGTCAGCTACTACTACTTCGGCTACTGGATGATGGGGGCCGTAAGCGAGCTGACGGGCGTCGTGTCGAGCGTCTCCTACAACCTGTCGCTGGCCCTGATCCCCGCCATGAGCGCCTCGGCCATCTTCGGGCTCGTCTACTCGATGGCCGGGCCAGGGCCGCGCAGGACGCCGTACGCTATCGGCGCCGGGCTGGCGGGGGCGCTGCTGCTGACAGCGGCGGCCAACCTGGAGGGACTGATCGAGTTCATCAGGGCAAACGGCATAGGGTCGGAGGGGTTCTGGGGCTGGCTGGGCATCGGGGGCATATCCGGCCCGGCCGCGACGATAACGGAGTCGTGGCGTCCCCAGGAGTTCATGTGGTGGTGGCGGGCGAGCAGAGTGATCGGATCGTTCGACGGCAGCATACAGACAGACTACACGATCCATGAGTTCCCGGCGTTCAGCTACGTGCTGGGCGACCTGCACCCACACGTGACGTCGCTGCCGTTCGCGTTACTCTTCGTGGCCGCGCTGTGGAACCTGTTCAGGACCCCATGGGCCGGATGGAGGCCCACGGACGCGAACGGCCTCGTCGCTCCGCTGTTTCTCGCCTTCCTGCTGGGCGGGCTCGCCTTCACGAACATGTGGGACCTTCCCGTCTTCTGGGGGCTGCTGACGGGGGTGCTGGCGCTCAGGGCCTTCGCGGTTCACGGCGGCTATCCGAAGCAGCTTGCGCTCGGCTCGCTGCCTCTGGCGTTCGGCGTGCTGGCGGCGGCTCTGCTGCTCTACATCCCCTACATCGCGGGCTTTTTCACCGGGCAGGTGTCGGGGATATCGCCGGTCGGTGAGTATGCCCAGCGCTCGGTGCTCGTCACCGTCTCGCGTCCCGCCCACCTGCTCATCGTGTGGTCGCTGCCCCTGGCGGCGGTCGCGCCCTTCGCGCTGGCGGCGTTCTGGCAGACTAGAGTCAAGCCGGGCTGGGCAAGACTGACGCTGCTGTCGCTGGGGGTAGCCTTCCTGCCGCTCGCGGTGTGGGCGCTGCTGCACCTAGGTAGAGGGGGTGAAATGTCGGCGCTGCCCGGCCGATTCATGCACGTGCTGCCCCTGGGGCTGCTGGTAGGCGCCGCGGCGTACGGGGCGATGTGGGTTGCGAAGGAGGAGCCGGCGCGGTCGGGCAGGTCGTTTGCGCTGGCGCTGGCAGCCGCCGGGCTGTTGCTGATCATGGGGCCGGAGCTGCTGTACGTGGACGACGGTTTCGGGGGCGCCAACGAGCGGATGAACACGGTCTTCAAGCTCTACTACCAGGCGTGGGCTCTGCTGGCGGTGGCCGGCGGGTTCGCTGTCTACTACTGGACCGGTCTGTGGGGACGCGTGCGGGAGCGAAAGCGGCTATGGACGGGCGTGTGGGCTGGTGCGGTGCTGCTGCTGGCGTGCTGGTCGCTCTACTACACGGTGGCAGCCGCTGCAACGAAGGCGGACCAGGGCGGCCGAGCGGCGACGCTGGACGGGCTGGCGTACGTGGCTGACGACGAGCGCCGGGCGATAGAGTTCCTGCGCGAGTCCGCGCCACGTGGGGGCGGGCTCGTGGAGGCGGTCGGCGGCGACTACACGGAGCACGGGCGCGTGTCCGCCAGCACGGGCATTCCGACCGTGCTCGGATGGCCCGACCACGAGTCGCAGTGGCGGGGCTCTCGGGAGCCGTTCGCGGGGCGCGAGGAGGACGTGGCGGCGATATACACAACCGCCGACATCGACGAGGCCCGGGCGCTATTAGAAAAGTACGGCGCCAGCTACGTGGTCGTGGGGCCGCGCGAGGAGCGCAAGTACGGAAACGGCGGTCTGGGAAAGTTCGCCTCGTTCATGGACAAGGTGTTCCAGGAAGGGAGCGTCACGATCTACGAGCTTCCGGACTAAGGGACACCCATCCCAGTTCTATCCAGGAAGAGCACTAGGAAACACAACGGGAACCATCGCGTGCAGAGCGCGCGGGCACGGTGTACAATGGCCGCGCCGATCGGGAGTGCGACAATGCTTAGGAAACTGGGCAAGGTGACTCGGATCAAGCGGGAGCAGGACACAGGCGTCCCGCCGGGCCAGTTCGCCACCGAGAAGTTCCCCGTGATGACCTACGGGTCGACGCCCGAAGTGGCCACGTCCGAGTGGCGATTCAGGACCTTGGGGCTCGTAGAGCATGACGTGATGCTGACGTGGGAGCAGCTCACCACCCTGGAGAAGGTGCCGGTGGAGGCGGAGTTCCACTGCGTGACGCAGTGGAGCAGGATGCAAAACGCCTGGGAAGGGGCGCGGTTCTCCGAGGTGATGAAGCTCGCCCTGCCTCTGCCTGAGGCGAAGTTCGCCATGGTGCACTGCTACGGCGGCTACACGACCAACATTTCCCTGGACGCCCTGATGGATGACGACGTGCTGCTTGCTTACCGCCACGACGGGGCGCCTATACCGCGGGATCACGGCGGCCCGGTGAGGCTCGTCGTGCCAAAGCGCTACGGCTGGAAGAGCGCCAAGTGGGTGAGCGGCGTCGAGCTGATGGCTGACGACGCCCCCGGCTTTTGGGAACGGAACGGCTACCACATGGAAGGAGACCCGTGGCAGGAGCAACGCTTCAGATAGGACCTGAGCATATGAAGGAGTAGGAATGACTACGTCCAGCAGCGACTATCCCGTTAGGTTCGAGGCAGACTACCCGGAGTCCCCGTCGAGGGTGCATTCCCTTCTTGGCGTACTCGCCATCCCCTTCACCCTCGTGTACTCGCTGAAGATGGTCCTGCTGATACCCCACATTGTGGTGCTGTCAATTCTGGGCCTAGTAGGCCTAGTTGTCGCCTACATAGGGTACTGGGCAGTGCTCATCACCGGCAAATACCCGGAGGGAATGTTCAACTTCTTGTACGGCATATCAAGGTGGACATCGAGGACGGACTCGTGGCTCTACGGCTGGTCGGACCGCTACCCTTCCTTTAGCCTGGATGAGGGGGACTATCCCGTAAGGCTAGCGATCGAGGCTCCGGAAGCCCCTTCGAGGCTGTTGGCCCTGTTCGGCGTCCTCTTCATGATCATCAAGTTCATACTGCTGATCCCTCACATAGTCATTCTGGGCGTTTTGGGCATCGTAGCCATAGTCGTCGCCTACATCGGCTTCTGGGCGGTGCTGATAACCGGCAGTTATCCCAGAGGGCTGTTCAACCTGATTACCGGAGTCCAGAGGTGGGAGTACAGGACGACCTCGTGGCTGCTCGGGCTGACGGACCGGTATCCGCCCTTCTCCCTAAGCTAGTAGCCGGGCAGGCACCGAATAGTCGAGACGCCGCTTTGGGGCGGGGATGACACGGCCCCGCCCTTCGGCCTGACGGGGAGCGGGACCGCTAAGTCGCTTCCCCGTCCCGGGGCGCCCCGCTCGGTCAGGGCGCCCCGGTAACAGCTTCGGGAGTAGTTTCGGGGGTGGCCACGGGCGGGGCACTCATTGGATGCTCCAAGCCGTGTCGATATGGAGACTAACAGAACGCCTGTGCATGTGTCAATGGGCGCGAACATTCGTTTTCGAGGAATTTCCGAACATCCGCTCGCTGGAGTCTTGGACATCCTGTAGACCGACGTGAAGGCAGACCGGAGGCGACGATGAAGGCAGCAGTGCTCTACGAGGCGAACACGGACCTGGTCGTAGAGGAGCTAGACATCACCGAGCCCGGAAACGGCGAGGTGATGGTGCGCATGGAGGCGAGCGGGGTCTGCCATTCCGACTGGCACGTAATAAAGGGCGAGTGGAGCCGCCACCCGCTGCCCACGGTGCTCGGCCACGAGGGGGCGGGCGTCGTCGAGGCGGTCGGTCCCGGCGTGACCAACGTGAAGGTGGGGGACCACGTCATACTCTCGTGGAGGCCGAGCTGCGGGCTGTGCGAGGCGTGCCAGAAGGGACGGCCCAACGTCTGCTATACGCCGGTCGAGTCGAGCTCCGAGGCGCACTCTCGCGAGAAGGGTACCAGGATCCACCAGTTTGCGGGCCTGGGTACCTTCGGAAGCTACGCCGTCGTGCCCCAGGTGGCGGCTGTGCCGATAGACAAGGATATTCCGATGGACGTGGCGGCGCTGGTGGGCTGCGGGGTGACGACGGGGGTGGGTGCGGCGATCAACACCGCCGGCGTAGAGCCGGGGACATCGGTGGCGGTGTTCGGGTGCGGAGGCGTGGGGCTGAACTGCATACAGGGAGCGGCGATCTCCGGTGCGACGACGATAATCGCGGTGGACATGCTCGACAACAAGCTGGACATGGCAGAGGAGTTCGGCGCAACCCACAAGGTGAACGCCTCGAGGGAAGACCCGGTGGCGCGGATAGTCGAGCTGACCCGCGGCAAGGGGGTCCACTACGCGTTCGAGGCGATCGGCCTGGTGCCGGAGCCGTTCCTACAGAGCATCCTGTGCACACGGCGGCGCGGGGTGACCGTGTGGGTGGGACACGCCCCGGACCGGACGCCGGTCACCATCGACGCGCGGGACCTGATGCAGGAGAAGATGGTCATAGGCTCAATGTACGGCTCGGCGCGCCCGCAGATCGAGTTCCCGAGGCTGTTGGAAATGTACAAGGCGGGTAAGCTGAAGCTGGACGAGCTGGTCACCAGGCGCTTCCCGCTGGCCGACGTCAACGACGCCTTCGACGTTCTGAGCCGGGGCGAGGTAGCCAGGAGCGTGCTGCTCTTCGACTGAACGACCCTGTCGCTAGCCCGGACTAAGGGAACCGAGATCCGCGGCGCCAATACCGTCGTAGCTAAGAGCGCGGCACGCCTGTAGAATCGAGCCGTCGTATTTTCCTACGTCCCAGGCGGTAGTCCAGTGGCCCCATTATCTACGCCAAGATTGCTGTTTCGACGCTGGGCTGACAACCGGCTCCTGATGGTCGGCGTCTTCGTCAGCATGGTCGTGGCTGCGGCGCTGGTAGCAGCAGCTCCTGTCTACCTGAGCGCTATGGAGCGCCTCTCCCTCAACCTCGCCATAGATGGGCTGAGGAGGCCGTTCTCCAACGTACACGTCTACTCCAGGTACATCCCCCTCACCCAGCCCGACATAGAGGTCTCTGAAGAGTCGGTATCGGACGCCGTCCAGAGCCACCTGAGCGAGTTTTACGACTGGCACGAACGGTACCTGATAGTCAACACCTACCTGGCTGGCTACCCGAAGAACCCGCTGCCGGTCCCGGGGGAGAACCGCCTCTCGTCCCGCGCCTACTTCCGGTCCTACAGCAGCCTGCTGGACCACGTGAGCTTCGTCCACGGTGGACCGGGGCAGGGCTTCGAGCTCGACGACTTCCACGGACGCACGGAGCGTACCGGGCCGCCGGATACCATCGTGGACGCCTGGGGAGAGTGGCCGGTGGTGGAGGCGATCGTGAGCATCGCCACTGCGCGCATGTTCGGCATCGAGGTGGGCGACCTCGTCACCGTCGCGCAGGACATCGGGTCACCTAACCGGATATACGCCGTCATAGCGGGCGTCTTCACGGCTACGGACCCCACCGAGGACTACTGGCTCTTCCACGCCAGCACGTTCATCGACCCGCATGTCGACGAGGAGGAGGTGCCCGAAGAGATCACCACTCCATACGACCCGGCAGAGCCGCAGATGCCGCTGTTCATATCGGAGAGCTCGATGGTCGACGGGCTTGGGCAGGCTTTCCCGGGCGTCTTGATCGACTCGATGTGGTTCATTTTCATCGACAAGGAGGGACTCAAGGGGCTGGAGATACCGGAGGTCCGGGACGGTCTGGCCGGGTTCCGGGACGACGTGCTGAAGACTCTCCCCGGGTCGGAGGTGACGACGGAGATAACGGAGACGCTGGACGCCTTCGAGCGGACCAGCTTCTTCTCAAGGGTGCCGCTGTTGCTGCTGCTTACGATGATGGTGGTGACAGTAGTCTTCTACCTCTCCATGATGGCCGGCTACCTGGCCCAGAGCCGCCAGCGGGACCTGGCGCTCCTGGGGTCGCGCGGCGTCGGGAGGGCGCACCTGCTCAGGATCCACCTGGCGGAAGGTGCGGTGATGGCGGTAGGCGCTGTGCTGCTATCGCCGCTAGTGGCGATGGGGGCGACAGCGCTGGCAGGCAAGCTGCCTGTGTTCAACGAGAGCACCGGGGGCGCGCTGCTTCCGGTCAAGCTCTCGTGGTTGCCGTTCGCGGCCGCCGCGGGGGCGGGTGTGCTATGCCTCGCCATAGTGGTGCTGCCAGCTGTGCTGGGAGGTCAGGGCGGGCTGTTGATGCGCAAGCTGCAGACGGCGCGGCCACCGAAGGTACTGCTTCTACACAGGTACTATCTCGACACCGCGCTGTTGATCCTCGGCGGGCTGGTCTTCTGGGAGCTGCAATCGAGGGGCCACTTCGTCTCCGGAGGGCTCTTCGAAAACATCGAGGTGAACGAGCCGCTCCTGCTGGGGCCGGCGCTCTTCATGATCATGGTAGCCCTCGCCTTCATGCGAATCCTTCCACTGGTAGTGCGGTACATCGGCGGCGAGTCGCCCACCTTGGTACACGCTCTCGTTGCCGCCAGCCTGGTCACGCTGGGACCAGGGCTGATCATCTCGGAGGTGAGGAGTGGGGAGCCGGCGGGGTGGGTGGCCGGAACGCTCGCGCTCGCCGCATTCGCGGGGGTGTACGTGGGCACGGCATGGGCGACGATGATGCGCTTCCGCGTGGCCGGGCTGGTATGCCAGGCCCTGATGGTCTGCGCATTCGTGTTGCTGGAGCGGCCGGACCCCAACCGGCTGCTGTTCATGCCGACGGTGGGACTGATGGCGGCAGTACCGGCGCAGGCAGTGTTCATGGCATTCCAGGCGCTGCGCCGAGTGACACCGGTGTGGTTGCTGATGGGCCTACGGAACATGGCGCGGAACCCGATGCAGTACACCTGGCTGGTGGTGCTGATGGTGCTGGCGACCGGGGCCGGGATAGTCTCGACCACGGTAGGGGGCACCTTGGAGCGCAGCAAGAACGAGCGTGTGCTATATGACGTGGCCGCCGACTACCGTGTGACGGGGATGGGCGCGTGGATGGAGGGCGACCTGAGAACGATCAAGGAGCGGTTCATGCGGATCCCTGGCGTCACGTCGGTCTCTCCGGCCCTGCGGCACATCGGCGCGATCGGCCCCGAACCGGCGGAGCTCCTGGCCGTAGACTCGACGGAGTTCCCTTACATCTCATGGTACCGGGACGACTTCTCGGAGGGGCCGCTGGGGTCCGTCATGCGCGCCCTGCAGCCCACTAGCGTGGTGGAGCGTATCGCGCTGCCCGAGGGGTCTACCAGCATCGGGGTATGGGCGAAGCCGATCCGCGAATACCCGAACATGGCCATCTACGTGGTGCTGTCGGACGACTACGGAAACCAGGGCACGATGCGGCTGGGGATGGTAGGGCCGGCGGAGTGGCACTTGGTCAGGGGCCGCCTGCCGCGAACGATGTCCTACCCTGTGTATCTGTCTGCGGTGCAGATACTGGAGCCCTACTTCGGGGAGGGGCAAGAGCTGACCGCCGGCGCGGTGCTGCTCGATGACATCCACGTGACCGTCGGTCCAGCTGGTGTCGAGTACACGCTGGAGGACTTCGAAGGCCCGATGAGGTGGACGCCGATCCTGACTTCGGCGCTGTCGTCGGACAGGATCGCGTCGACGCGGAGAGACGTCCTGAACGGCAACCGCTCCGGGCTCTACGTGTTCAGGGGCGAGTCGTCGCGGGGCGCCCGTGGCTTCTACCAGAGCCCCACGGGCGGGCCCGTTCCCGTGGTGATGAGCGACGCGCTGGCCCAGGCGGCCGGCGCCGGCGTTGGGGAGGTGTTCTCGGTGGAGCTTGCCGGGATGCGAGTCCCGGTGGAGGTCAGGGAGACGGTGAAGCACTTCCCGACGATGGGCAGAGGGGAGCAGTTCCTGCTCGTGGACCTGAAGAACCTGCTGGACCACCTGAACGTGCTGACGCCCGGCGGTGGAATCAGGCCCAACGAGCTCTTCCTTGCGGAGGCGCCCGCGGCGGGCGACGTGGTAAGAGATGCGGTGAGGGGGATGGTGCTCAACCCGACCGCACAGGTGCACGAGAGGTCAGCGCAGCTCGATCGGTTCGACCGGGACCCGCTCGCGACGGCGGGATGGCGGGCCCTGGAGTTGTTGTCGTTGCTGATAGCGGTCGTCGCGGTCGGGTTCGGTTACGTCTCGTACCTGCTGCTGTTCAGGGACCGGAGCCTGGGTGAGATGGCGTTTCTGCGGGCGCTGGGTCTGTCGCGGCGCCAGATGGCCGGGCTGCTAACGTTCGAGCACGTGACCATAGCCGCGATAGGGCTCGCGCTGGGGACGTGGGCCGGGTTCCAGATGAGCCGGCTGATGGTGGCCCCACTGGCCGTCACGGAGCAAGGTAGGCCGGTGCTCCCGCCCTTCATCCTGACCACCGATTGGGGATTGATGGTCCCGACCTACGCGGTGCTGCTCGGCATCTTCGTGGTGTCCCTGTTGGTGCTGCACCGCGGCATTTCCAGGCTCGAATTGAGCCGGGTGACGAGGCTGGGGGAGGACTGACTGCGCGTCCAAGAGGCCTTCCTGGTGGTCTTGCGAAGGCGGCGCGGGATGAATGAGAATGGCACTGCGCCGAGCGTCCTCCAGAAGGAAGCCGAGGCAGTGCCTGCCGGTAACGGCAAGAATTCTGAGGAAGCTGCTCAAGCGTCTATGAAGCGTCTAACGGATACGGCCCGCCGACTCGTCGATGCACCCGCCTTCGAGTTCACCATAATCGCCATCATCATAGTCAACGCCGCGCTGCTCGGCCTTGGGACCTCCCCGGCAATGAGCGAGCGGTACGGGCATTGGCTCAGCCTAGGCAACCAGGTGGCCCTGGCGATTTTCGTCATCGAGGCGCTTCTCAAGATGTCGGTGGCGTCTCCGCGCGTTGCGGGGTACTTCAAGGACGGCTGGAACGTCTTCGACTTCCTGGTGATCGTGATTGCGCTGATATCGGCGACCGGTCAGTTCGCGATAGTCGCCCGGCTGGCCCGGCTCATGCGAGCGCTACGTCTCATCTCCACGATCAAGGACCTGCGGCTGATCGTAACGGCGCTCGTTCGCTCGATCCCCAGCGTGGGGCACGTGATGATGCTCATTAGCATCATCGTCTACGTGTACGCTATTATGGGCTACTACCTCTTCCACGAGGACGACCCGGAGAACTGGCGGAACCTGGGCGTATCCGTGCTGACCCTATTCAACGTAATCACGTTGGAGGGCTGGACGGTCGTGATGTTCACCGCGATGGAGACGCATCCGCTGGCGTGGTTGTACTTTGTCAGTTTCGTGATAATTGGCACCTTCGTGGTAATGAACATGTTCATCGCAATAATCATCAACAACCTGGACGAGGCGAAGTTCGAGCGGTTGCGCGAGATAGAGCGCCCCGTGTCGAGAGAGGACCTGCTTCGCGAAATTCGCGCCACCCAGGACGCACTCCAAGGGCTGGAGAAGCGCCTGGACGACGATGACCGTGTGTAGGCGGCGGTACAGGCGCCCCATTCCGTGACACGGTCCCTCCCGGAGCGGCAGGTATGGGCGAATTGGTAGAATACGGCAGAGGAACACGGAAACCAGCAGGAAGGAAGCGCGGAATATGCTCGCTTGGGCCGTGACGGGCTGTTTGGGATGACCGGTTTCTTTGGGCGCCTGTCCACTGCGTGGAGGCAGATCGTAAAGCGGGGCCTCTCTCACTGGAGGCTGCTGTCGTCGGTCGTGCTAGGGGTGCTTCTGGCCTCGGCCATCATGGCAGGCACGGTCATCTACTTCGACGCGCTGAGGGAAGTCGCGCTAAAGCGGGCCCTGTCACAGCACTCCCAGCAGGACCTCGACATCCTGATACAGGGCACTCGTGGCCCCACTACGGCCGACGAGTACGAGAGGGTCCGCAGCGTGGCCACTACCCAGGTCGAGGAGCGAGTCGACTGGCTCCTGAGCGACCGGCTGCACGCCGGAAAGTCCCAGACGTTTTTCCTGTCCTTCCCAGGGGGCGAAGCGACGGCGGGGCAGGACAACGCTCGGACCTACTTCGCGTTCATGCCAAGATTCGATGAGAGCGTCTCGTACCTGTCGGGAGGGGCTCCGAGCACCAGCGCCAGGAACGCGCCGGGCGGGCCGCTGGAGATCGAGGCGACGGTGCCTTACGAGGCGGCCAGGCTGTTCGGGCTGTCGGTAGGCGACAAAATGAGCGCCGTGCCGTTCTGGGACGACACGACCCCGCACGTGACGGTGACGATCAGCGGGATCTTCGTACGGGACGACCCTGATGCGGACATCTGGCAACTGGAGACGCGTGTGCTCCAGGCGGCGACGGGGCCCAGCTTCAGGACGCTGCCGTTCCACATCCAGCAGCAGACGTATCTGCAAATCCTGGGGCCGTCGCTCAGGAAGCTCGACAGCACTTACGCGTGGCTGCTCGTCGTGGACACGGGCAGGGTACACGCCCGCAACTCGGTTTCGACGCTGGTCACCCTGGTGGGGATGAACCGCTCGCTCGGCTCCGTGCTGTCCGGCTACTCTCAGGTCACCCGGCTGGACGAGGTGCTGCGGGCATACGAGAGGCGACTCTTCTTTACCAAGCTGCCGATGTTCGTGGTGCTGGTGCTGATCGCGATCGTCATCTTATACTACGTGACGACGCTCTCGTCGCTTATCGTGGAGGAGCGGCGGACCGAGATCTCCCTGCTCCGAAGCCGGGGGGCAACGCCCGCGCAGATATTGGCCGTTTTCGTGCTGGAGGGGCTGACCATCGCCGGCCTCGCCACGGTTCTTGGCCCGCTGATAGCCGCCGCAGCCACCAGCATGCTTGGGTACACCCCGGCGTTCTCGGACCTGACCGGAGGAGGGCGGCTGAGCGTCGATCTGTCCAGGGGCGCATACATGATGAGCGCCTTGGGGGGCGTGCTGAGCTTCGCGGCCCTTATCGTGCCGGCTTTCCAGGCGTCGCGCATAGGCGTGACCCAGCACCGGCAGGAGGCGGCACGCCCGAACCGCATTCCGGCTTTCCAGCGGTACTACTTCGACGTGGGGCTTCTACTGGTCGGCATCTTCCTGTTCAGGCAGCTTAGCGAGCAGGGCTCGGTAGTTGCCACACGGCTGCTCGGGGATGTCGCAGTAGACCAGCTTCTGCTGGCGGTCCCGGGGCTGCTACTAGTAGCCTCGGCCATGGTGCTCCTGCGGCTCTTCCCGTTAGTGATGAGCGTGTTGAGCCGGTTGCTGTCGGGGCTGCTGCCCGTGGGCTTGATGATGGGCACATGGCAGATGGCCAGGAACCCAACGCACTACGCACGTCTGTCGCTGCTGCTCGTCCTCACCGCCGGGTTGGGCATCTTCGCCGCGAGCTTCGGCGCCACCCTGGACCGGAGCTTCACGGAGAGGGTGCTCTACTCCACCGGGAGCGACGTCAGGGTAGAGGGGGTGCGGGCCCTGATAAGCCGAAGAGGGACGTTCATTAGGCCAGAACAGGGGCCTCCCCGGCCTCCGCTGGAGGAAGACTTCCAGCGCATGCCTGGAGTGGACACGGCAAGCCCGATCCTGAGGGACCCCGGTAACGACCTGAGCAGGGGGTTGATTGGCGACCGCTTCCACATGATCGCGATGGACGCTTCCACGTTCAGCAACGTGGCCTGGTTCAGGGACGACTTCGCCAGGAAGCCGATAAGGTCCCTGCTCGACGACCTGCGGGTACCCGATCCCCCAGACGGCATCGTGCTCCCCGAGGAAGCCGTCGCGATCGGTATGACGCTGAAAGCGGACAGGCCGCACCCCAGCGTACGGGTGACCGTGAGGATCAGGAACGCTCAAAACCGGCACACTACCTACACGCTGGGGTCCCTGGAGTCGGCCGAGTGGGTGGACTTGAGGGCTCCCATCTCCCAGAGCGCAGTCTCGTTGAACCCCACCCTGCCCCTGCAGATTGTCTCTGTGCGCATCCACGAGCACAGCTCTCCGCAGCTCCAGGGCGGGTCTATCGTCATCGACGACATCTGGATCGAGACGCCGCGGGGCCGGGTGACGGTCGAGGCGTTCGACGACGCCGAAGGGTGGAGCCTGCTGAAGGCTACGCCTCCCGCAGCATCGGACGTTCTCCGCGCCGCGGACGTCAGCTTCGACGGCGGCAGGTCGGGGTCGGTGGTCTTCACATGGACGCAGGGTGCGAGCCGGACGGCGCGCGGAATTTTCGCCGGACCGCATTGGGGCCCTATTCCGGTGCTTGCCAGCAAGGGCTTCATGGCAGACACTGGCCACGCGATAGGCGACGCCTTCGAGGTGCTTTCAGGGCAGTACCGCGTCCCCGTCGAGATCGTCGAGGTGGTGGACCTGTTCCCGACCATGACGCGGCTCGACGACAAGTACATGATCGCCGACCTCGAGTCCCTGACCCGATTCTCCAACCTCGAGGCCCTCTACACCGAGTCGATACCCAACGAGGTGTGGATATCCACGGAAACGTCGGGCGCCCAGCGCGAGCGGCTGCTCTTCGCGCTCGAGAACTCGATCGCGTACCGGGTCGGGTTCGTGCACGATAGGGAGCAGCAGCTCTCTCAGTCCGAGGCCGACCCGCTGGTGGAAGCGGGCTGGAGGGCGCTGCTGTTCGTCGCGTTCGGAGCGGTGCTTATCCTGAGTTGCGTGGGCTTCCTGGTACACTCATACGTCTCTTTCAGGAACCGCCGTACGCAGTTCGCGCTGCTCAGGACGGTTGGGTTCTCTATGAGACAGCTGACCACGATGGTATGGTTGGAGCAGGCGCTGGTCATCTTTGCGGGAATGGCGCTCGGCACGTGGATGGGCGGCAGACTAGGGGCGATCATAATGCCGTTCCTGGGCCACGACGATTGGGGGGGCCGTGTGGTGCCCCCGTTCGTAATGGCGACGAACTGGGGCGCACTCCTGCTGACTTACGCCGCCATGGCGTTCGTCTTCGCGGTGATCTCGCTTGGTATCATCTGGTTGGTGCAGAGGATCTCGCTGCACAGGGTACTCCGGCTGGGTGAGATGTAAGGGGTAGGAGAGATATGGCAACTAGCCCAAGAGAGCCGTACGTCGTCTGTCAGGACGTCTTCAAGATATACAAGATTGCGGACCTGGAGGTTGTTGCGCTCCGCGGCCTAGACCTGGTCGTGGACCGGGGCGAGGTTATCGCCATAGTCGGGGCCAGCGGCAGCGGCAAGACATCCCTGCTGAACATACTGGCCGGCTACGACTCGCCGTCGGCTGGTAAGGTCGGCGTCGGCAGACACGACCTTTTGAGGATGTCCTCCAAGGATGTGGAGGACTACCGGAGGAAGGAGGTCGGGTTCATCTGGCAACAGACGAGCAGGAACCTTTTCCCTTACCTGACGGCGCTGGAGAACGTCGCCCTCCCAATGATGCTCACAAACCTCCCGGCCAAAGAGAGACGGAAGAGATCGGAGGAGCTGATCGAGCTGGTCGGGCTGTCGCACCGCGCCGACCACGCCCCAGACAAGCTGTCGGGCGGAGAGCAGCAGCGGGTGGCGATAGCAGTCGCGCTCGCCAACCATCCTCCCCTGCTACTGGCAGACGAGCCAACCGGAGAGTTGGACGACGCAACGGCGTCGGAGATACTGGACCTCTTCGGAGAGGTGAACCGCGAACTCGACACGACGATCCTGATCGTCACCCACGATGCCGACATCGCCTACAAGGTCGGTAGGGTCGTGCTCATCAGGGACGGCAAGACATCGGCGGAGATACGGCGGAAGGTCTCCTTGCGCCGGGTGGCAGGCCGGGCCGAGCGCGACGAGCCGCTGGAGGAGTTCACGCTCGTGGACGGCGCGGGCAGGGTGCAAATCCCGGGGCAGTACCTGGACAAGCTGAAGATCAGAGAGAGGGCGAGGGTGGCATTGGACGACGGCCAAGTGACCATCTCGCCGGGAGACATATAGATTGAAAGGCCCTCGCAGAATCGTAGCCACCGTTGACCTAGGACGCACCTACCAGCTGGAGGGTGAGGAGGTGTCGGCACTTCGCGGTGTCAACCTGACGGTCCACCCCGGCCGGTTCATCGCAGTGGTGGGCAGGTCCGGCTCCGGCAAGACGACCCTGCTGAACCTGATGGCAGGGCTGGACAAGCCCACGTCGGGGCAGATCCTGTTCGAGGAGCGCGACCTGACCGAAATGAGCGAGGCCGAGCTGACCGAGCTGCGCCGACACAAGATAGGCTTCGTGTTCCAGTCCTTCGGCCTGCTGCCCCTGCTGTCGGCATACGAGAACGTGGAGCTGCCTCTCAGGATATCGGGGGTGGGCGCAAGAGAGAGGGACGAACGCACTAGGGAAGCGCTCGCCATGGTGGGGCTGAGCCACAGGGCCAACCACAGACCCTACGAGCTGTCCGGGGGCGAGCAGCAGAGGGTCGCCATCTCGCGCGCGATAGTGACGCGGCCGGCGCTGCTGCTGGCGGACGAGCCGACCGGGGAGCTGGACTCGGTGAACGCCAAGGCCATTTTCGGCCTATTTCAGGAGATGGTCCACACTCAGAGCATAAGCGTGGTTGCGGCCACTCACGACTCGACCCTGCTGGAGATGGCGAACGAGGTGCTAGAGCTGCGCGACGGCGTCATCGCGGAGAAGGCCCACGTGGGGCTCCGCTACAGGAGCTGAGCCAATACTGGCGCAAGTTGAAGTCAATCCTGTTGTGGCCAGGGTATGCCAAAGGTGCGGGATGCAATCCGAATTGTCGAACGGGACGGCTGGAGACTCGAGCGGACGAAAGGAAGCCACCGTCAATTTAAGCATCCCGAAAAGCTGGGACTCGTGACGAATGCAGGTAGACCGGGCGTGGACGTCCCACCCAAGACCTGGGCTAGCATAATGAAGCAAGCAGGGATCAGTAGGGGAAGAGGCTCATGAAGTACACCGTCATAATTGAAGAGGGTCCCACCAGCTTCGGCGCCTACGTCCCCGATTTACCCGGTTGCGTTGCAGTGGGAGAGACCATCGAGGAAGTATCTGGTCTCATACGAGAGGCCGTGGCAGCCCACTTGGATATGCTGGTTGAAGACGGCCTCCCAATCCCGGAGTCCAGATCCTCGGCCCACCTGATCGAAGGCGGTCAGCCTCAGAAGTAGGTGGACTTGGGGTCCAGACCGAGGTAGAAGGCGCCGGCGGTATCGTAGTGGGTCATGCGGCCCTGAACCTGCTGAGTGATCACCTGCGCGTCTTGGAGCCTGCGTTGGACCGGGTTGCTCTCGAAGATGCCATCCGAGCCAGACACGTCGTAGGCTACGGCGGCCACGCGGGCAGCCTCACGGATGGCGTGGGTGCTGGCGAGCCTGAGGCGGATGCGCTCCTCTTCCGTTAGAGCGCCCTTGTTGCACGCGCTATCCCACAGCGTCGAAGCCGCCTTCTCCAAGAAGGCCCGGGCCGAGCTCCAGGTCGCCTCGGCCTGCCCGATCTGCCTCTGCGTCGCGGCGGCGTGTGCGAGTTTCGAAGTCCACTTCCCCGGGACCTTCCTGCCGGCTATATCGATGGCCGCGTCCAGAGCGGAGCGTGCTACCCCTAACGCGACCGTCGCGAACCCGGTGGAGAACATCAGGACCTTCGGGACGAGGTACAGTGGTCCACTCGCGCGCGGGGCGTCATCGACCCGGTACGAGCGGGCGGCCGGAACGAACAGGTCGTCCGCCCGGAAGCTGAAGCTGCCCGTGCCCCTCAGCCCGTTCACCTGCCAGACGTCCATAACCTCGACCTGGTCCTTGGGAACCAGCAGGACGATATCCTTATGGTTGTCCCCAGCCCGCCGCCCGTCCTCACCCGGAGGGCGCAGGGGGGTCAGCGCCGCGACCCAGTTGGCGTGGCGTATGCCGCTGCTGAAACTCCAGCGGCCGGTGACACGGTAGCCTCCGTCCGTTGGGACCGCCGCGGTATCGGGCGTCGGCGGGCCGTTGCTCACCACAGCCCTGGGGTCGGACCATATCTCCTTCGCCGTCTCCGGCGGCATCCGCACGGCGTCGGTCGCGAAGACGTTGTTCTGGTTGACGCACCAGGCGGTGCTGCCGTCTGCCCTGGCGAACACCTCGACAACGCCGAGGTAGGCCATGAAGTCCATCTCCGCCCCTCCGAGCGACCGGGGCACGAGCAGCCTGAACAGGCCCGCGTCGGCCATATCAGCCGCGAGATCCGGCGGCAGCCTCCGTTCCGCGTCTATGCGGTCCGCAGCCTCGGCAGCCCGCCCTGCCATCTTTCGGGCGACGTCGAGGTAGCGAGCGGCCTCCTGTTGCGATGTCACAGGGGGCTCCGGGCGTCGTCCCCGGCGGGCGACGGGCTCGTGTTATAGCGGTTCATGGCTGTGTCGTAGCCGTCTTCCAGGAGGCACTTGACGGCCTCAACGGCCGTGTCGACGGCGCTGTCCACGGCCTCTGACTCCTCAGGGGTCATCTCTCCGAGGACGTGGTCGACGTCGCTCTCGCCCTCCTCGGGCCGCCCGACGCCGATCCTCAGCCGTCCGAAGTCCAGCGTGCCAAGAGCCTGGACGATGGACTTCATGCCGTTGTGTCCGCCGGCACTGCCCCTCTTCCTAAGGCGTATGCGCCCCGGAGGCAGGTCCATGTCGTCGTAAATGACCAGAAAGTCCTCAGGCAGGGGATGGAAGCGGTCTATGAGATACTTTATCGCCTCGCCGCTGGCGTTGACGTAGGTGCGCGGCATGGCCAGCACGACGGGCCTGCCCGCCAGGGCGCCCTCGCCGACGACCGCCTTGGGAGAGCGCCGAGACAGGCTCATGGATGCCTCTTTGGCCAAGCGCCGGATGCACCAGAAGCCGACGTTATGGCGGGTACTGGAGTAGGTCTGTCCCGGGTTGCCGAGTCCAACGAGGACCGCCGGGCGTCGCTCTTCGTCCGGGGGCTGCGCCATCGCGATAGCCTACTCCAGCTTGATGTCGCCGCTTCTGCCGCCCGACTTCCTCACGAGGCGCACGCCCTCGATGTGCATCCGGCGGTCGGAGCTCTTGCACATGTCGTAGACGGTCAGCGCGGCCACGCTGACGGCGGTGAGCGCCTCCATCTCGACCCCGGTCTTGGCGGTCGTCCTGGCCTCGGCGGTGATCGCCACCGAGGCGGGCTCGTCTACGAGGTCGAAGCCCACGGTGACCTGGTCCAGGGGCAGGGGGTGACAGAGAGGGATGAGCTGCGCGGTGTTCTTGGCGGCCATTACGCCCGCGACTCGGGCCACCCCCAGCACGTCGCCCTTCTCGGCGCTGTTGCTCCTGATGAGGGCGAGCGTATCGACGCTCATGACCACGGAGCCCTTAGCCACGGCCACGCGGCGGGTCGTATCCTTGGAGCCTACATCCACCATGCGGGCCTCCCCTGAGTCGGCGACGTGCGAGAGTGCTTTTGCGGACGCTCGCGGCTCGTTCGCGGCCGCCGGGGCGGGAGGGGCCGCCTGCGCCGCGTTAGCGCGGCTTCCGGCCTCCCGGGCCGCCAGTTCGTCGGCCTCCTCGTTTAGGGCGACGCCCGAGTGACCCAGGACCTTCCTCCACCGTACGGAGCGGGCTGCGGCCGCAGCGTCCAGCCGCGACCAGAGGTCCTTGTTCGCGTTGCGGCGCCAGTTGCGGGTCATCGTGTTGATCACGTACGCGCTGTCGCTGTGGATGGTAACGCTGGCCGACCTCGGCAGGGCTTCTAGGCCCTTGATGACGGCCAGCACCTCCATCCTGTTGTTGGTGGTGTCCTCCTCAGACCCGTGAAGGGAGCGCTTACCGGCGCCGTCCACGATGACGGCGGCCCAGCCCCCGCGTCCAGGGTTGCCCGAGCACGCGCCGTCAGTGTATACGTCGATCATAGTCCCGGCCCTGGGTGGTCCCCATGAAGGCTCGAAGGGAGGGTATGGAGCGATTTTCTCGCGTCATGATACTGCCTGCCATGCCGCACCGTCGAGTGGGGACGCAGCGGGCAGACCGATTGGCGCTAGGCGGCCGCGGCGTCGGGGTCGGTCACCAGCGGCGTTACCCTAGTTGCCCTCCATGCGATCAGGGCTGTTGCGGTCATGCCAACCGCCAGCATGATGGCCAGGATGGATACGGCTTGTGGGTTTCCGGGGGGCGCGGGGACGCCGAACGCCGTGTTGTAGGAGACGGCCAGCGCAGCGCCGGAGGCGATGGCCAGCCCGAAGGCGAGTATCAGCGGGACGGCGAACAGCAACCCCAGATCCACGGCCAGCAGCATCCGGGTGGCGCCCTGGCAGCGGAGCATTCTGAACTCCGCGTGGCGTTGGCGGAAGAGCAGCAGGACGGCGTAGAGCAGCGTGACCGCCGCCATCCCGGCGGCCGTGGTAGCCATCACGAACAGGTAGGGGAAGTAGATCAAGGAGATTTCATAGATCCCGGTTGTGAGTGCGGCCTGGGTGGTTGCATACGACTCTTCGGGCCTGTTCCGCAGACCTTCTATGACTCGGCGCAGTGACCTTGGATTGCCGTCGGTGGTGACAAGAATGAGGCTGTTGTTGTCAGTACGCCACTGGTCGACGATCAGCACGGCTTCAAGACTCGAAAAGGTGGGAATCCATGACGCGGCGGCCTGTCCCCCCACCGGGTAGACAGCGTCGGGGAGGGGAAACCGCACCCTCGGAGTCCTCGAAGCATCGGGCTTCTGGAACTCCAGAGCCACGGTATCCGCGTCGGTGAGGCGGCGTGTCGGGTAGATGCTCCCAACCGCGCATGGCGCGTCGAGCTTTACCAAATCCCGCGCGTCGTCGCAGGTCATCGTCCCAGATTCCCCACCTAGAGAAGAGGAAGACCTCGTTGGAGCCCGCCGTGAAGGGGGCTAAGATGTTTCTTGGAAGAGAGAAACGATCACCAACGAGGTGCACCTATTATGAAGCAAGGGGTTCTGCCGTTCCAGTACGAGCAGGAGAAGAGCTCGCCGGGCATGACGGCGATGGCGGGCATGATGACGTACTTGGAGTTGATGCACGCAGCAGGTTTGAGGTCGTCGGTAGAGCGCCACGTGGGACTGCGGGAGTGTGGTCAGGGCTGGACGGACAGCCAAGTGGTCAGCTCGCTGATACTGCTGAACCTGGCAGGCGGTGAGTCAGTGGTCGATCTGGATGTTCTGGAGAAGGACGCGGGGTTGTGCAGGGTGCTTCGGGAAGTCGAGAGCTATGGGATGGGTCGTCGAGAGCGTAGAGCGTTGGAAGAGCGATGGCGTGTAGAGCGTCGGCGGAGCATGCCATCGGAGTCGGCGGTGTTCCGGTACCTGGAGAGATTCCACGAGGCGGGCGAGGAGTCCAGTCGGGAAGCTCACAGAGCGTTCATACCTTCACCCAACGAAGCGCTGGGGGGTCTGCATAAGGTGAACGCCGATATGGTGAGCTTCGTACAGAGCCGTTCGCCCTGCGCTCAAGCCACGTTGGACATGGACGCCACGCTGGTGGAGACGCACAAGCAGCAGGCGCTCTACAGCTACAAGAAGTACAAGGCGTATCAGCCTCTGACGACCTACTGGGCCGAGGCTGAGTTGATAGTGCATTCGGAGTTTCGGGACGGCAACGTACCTGCTGGCTATCAGCAACTGCGAGTGTTGACCGAAGCGTTGGAGCATCTGCCTTGTGCGGTGGACAAGGTGATGCTGCGGTCGGACGCGGCTGGGTATCAGCACGAGTTGCTGCGGTACTGCGCCGAGGGCAGAGACGAGCGCTTCGGAGTGATCGAGTTTGCGGTAGGGCTCAACGTGACGCCGGAGTTCAGGCGCGCGGTGTCCGAGGTTGCCGAACAAGACTGGCATGCCCCGCACCGCAGACTGGGCGCCACCTGGGTCGAGACAGGTCAACAGTGGGCGGAGGTGAACTTCGTACCAGACTGGATAGCCTACAGCAAGAAGAACCCTGAATACCGGTTCATCGCTATCAGGGAGCCGCTGAGCGAACAGCCTCTGCCGGGAATGGAACTGCAGCTGGAACTGCCCTTCCCCGTGATGAGGCTGGCCGGCGGAGCCTGGCACAAGGTCTCCGGGTTGGTGACCAACCGAGACCTTCCGGGAGATGAGATGATCCGGTGGTACAGGCAGAGATGCGGTAAAGGCGAGCAGGTCCACAGCGTCCTGAAGAGTGACCTGGCTGCGGGCAGGCTCCCGTCGGGGCTGTTCGGAGCCAACGCCGCATGGTGGGCCATAGCGGTGCTGGCCTTCAACCTGAGCTCTGCGATGAAGCGGCTGGCGTTGGGAGGACAGTGGGTGAGCAAGCGTCTCAAGGCAGTGCGCTTCGCCCTGATCGCCCTTCCGGGCCGGGTGATGCGACACGCCAGGAAGCTGATCATCCGTCTGGCGCGGGGCCATCCCTCATACGAGTTGTTGATCAGGGCACGTCAGAGGATATTGGCGCTGTCCGCCGAGCCGTACCAACCATAAGCGCTCCTGTCTGTGCATCGGTTGAAGGCGACTCAGCAAGGTCGCCCAGGCTGCGCCATGCCTTCTTCGGCCTGAGGACAGCCATAATCGGTGCGGCTCCGATGCCCATACCCTCAAAGTCTTCGGCCAAGGTCCTACCTACGGCCCGATCCGACCATATGGAACCACCGAATCGATACTCAACACGGGCGTAAATCCACGAAGGCCACACCAAACTATGTTAGGTGGGGAATCTGGGCCGTGTACACCCTTGCTCCTGTTCCGTATTCGTCTATGGCGATGAAGAATTCTCCCACCGGCACGACCCGGGTGACGCCATCGAATCCCGCCACCGCATCGACGATCTGCCCGGGCTGGGTGGTGTTGGGAAGGTTGACTGCCACGTCGAAGTCCCCAATCGGTGCGAGGAGCTGCTGGAAGTTCGAGTACACGACAAACACGAGCATGAGGACCACGACCGCCGTGGCGGATACGCCCAGCAGGGCGTCGGCTCCCGACCGTGACAATCTCGATCCCGCTATCTGCGCCCGCGTCCGGCTAACAAGCGCCCTGCCCGCAACGGCCACCGCGATCCGGGACAACCCCTCTAGGCCCACAATGCTCAGGAGCAGTCCGCCGGTAATCAGCCAGCCCGACGGGTTAATAGGGTCCGCTTTGTGGCCCGCAAACATGGCAATGGGACCGGCCACCGCGCCGGCCGCCGACAGGTATGAGAGGTACGGGACACGCCGGCGGCGGTCCCTCCGCAGCGTCCCAACAGGATCACGGCTGGCGCGGTGGACCGTCCAAGCCGTGCTCGACAGTCCGACTATGACGACGACCAGCGGCAGCGCAACCGCCAGCGTGACGGGAAGGCGCAGGTCGCTCGCCCAGTACGAGCTTCCCGCGAGAGTAAATGATCCCAGGGACGACATGACGGCGGCGTAGACGATCGAGCCTACCAGCGCGCCCGCCAGCATGGGGATCGCCATGTCGGCCGCGATTGCCGCGGCCAGCCGCCGCGGCGGCGTACCCAGGGCCCTCAACAGCCCGTACCGCCGGGACCTGGTGTCGAGGTGCACGGCGGCCCCGGCTCTCGCCAGCGCCACCGACGGGAGCACGAGTATGAGAAGCCCAAGCACGACGAAGCCGGTCTCAACGGGCCGCCTGACCCGGCCCGCGCGGACAGGGTGGAACCTCGATGCGATATCGGACGGGACCGTATCGGTGAACTCCACGATCACCATCTCGCGCGGGTGGGCCAACGCCGCGTCGGGAAGCGCTTCGGCCGGCCGGTCGCCCAGCCAGCCTCCGATCTCACCCGTCCAATCGTCCTCGAGCTGAGCGAGCACCGCCGGGGAGGCCAGAGCGGTCCCGCTCGCCTCGACCCGGGGAATTCCGGGAAGATCGAGGCGCTGTCCCGCCTCTCCCCAGAAGACCGTGGCCACCAGAGGCCCGTACCCTGTGGTAACTGTGCTGGATGACCGCAGGGGGCCATCGACCGGCTGAGTCCTGGGCTGCAAACCGGGAGGGCCGTCGCGCACCACGGCGGATGCCTGCTGGGCAAGCAGTCCGGAACGGAATCCCATCGCCAGCGAAAGCCCGACGCACGAGATGATACCGACCGCTACCAGCGGGACCCAGACGAAGAGCGACCGCCATGAGCGGGGCCAGATGAACCGCAGGAAGAGCATCATGCCGCCGCACGCTCCTCCACCAACTTTCCCTCGTCCAAACGGAGCACGCGGTCGCACGCGGCAGAGATCAAGGGGTCGTGCGTGACGATCAGCACACCGACTCCGAATTCCTCGGCGACCCGCCGCAGCTCGCCTACCGCCAGCTCGGAGTTCTTCTCGTCCAGCGCGCCCGTCGGCTCGTCGCAGAAGACGATGCTCGGATTCATGGTCAAGGCCCTGGCTATCGACGCGCGCTGGAGCTCCCCGCCCGATAGCGTCGACGGGTACTCCTCCGTCAGGGGGCCGAGGCCGAACCGCTCCAGCAGCTCAGCGGCCTGATCGCGGGCTTTGCGGGGCTTGACTCCCGACACGACCAGCGGAACGGCGACGTTGGCGGCAACCGTGAGGTCGTCCAGGAAGGCGGGGAACTGGAAGACGAACCCGCACGCCGCCCGGCGGACCAGGGTGATATGCGGCTCGCGCAGGCTCCAGACGTCGGCGTGGCCGCCCCAGGCGACCATGCCCGCCTCGGGTTGGCACAGTCCGGCGAGGGCATAGAGCAGGGTCGATTTCCCGGAGCCGCTCACGCCCACGACGGCGAGCATCTCCCCCTGGTGGAGATCCAGATCGGCCCCATCCAGGACGCGCCGCTCGCCGAAGCTCTGGGTCAGTCCCCGACACGTAAGGACAGGCCCCACCGCCGGTACGCTGCTCATCTCAGCCTCCATCCCGCTGATCATTTATCGGCAGCGAGGAATCCGTCTCCGAGACAGGGACGAATACGCAAATGGGTCGGTCAGAGTATACCCCTCGGGTGTCATATTAACCTGCGGCGAATCTGCACACCCAGGATCTTGCGGCCAGGAAGCGGACCGGGTCTACCGGCCTGCTATGATGGATAGAAACTCGACTCTATGCGGAGGCGCATATGGACACGATGGCGCATATGGCGGAGTACGGACACGAGATGCTCGTCGCGTTCAGCGAGCCGTCAGCAGGCCTGAAGGCGTTCATTGCCGTACACGACACGACGCTGGGCCCGGCGTGCGGCGGCGTCAGGATGTGGCCCCACGCCTCGGAGGAAGCCGCCGTTACCGACGTGCTGCGACTCTCGCGCGCCATGACCTACAAGTCCGCCGTGGCCGGCCTGTCCCTCGGCGGCGGAAAGGCTCTCATCTGGGGCGACCCGCGCACCGACAAGTCGGAGGCGCTGCTCCGCGCATTCGGGCGCTGCCTGGAAAGCCTCGGGGGCCGCTACGTGACGACCGCGGACGTCGGGATGACGCCGGCTGACATCGAGCCCATGGCCCAGGAGACGCGGCACGTGGTCGGGCTGCCCCTCTCGATGGGCGGCAGCGGCGACACGTCCATTCTCACGGGCCTGGGGATCTACCTGGGCATGAAGGCTGCCGCAGAGGCGGTGTGGGGCTCCGGAGACCTGGGAGACCGCGTCGTTGCCTTGCAGGGATTCGGGCGCGTCGGGCAGAAGCTGGCGTCCCACCTGATCGAAGAGGGGGTGAGGCTCGTCGTCACGGACGTCTACGAAGACGTGCGCAAGCAGGCCTCGGAGCTAGGGGCCGAGGTCGTGGGGCCGGACGAGATATACGACGTCGAGTGCGATGTCTTCTCGCCATGCGCCCTGGGCGGCGTGCTGAACGACGACACTATCCCGCGCCTGCGGTGTGCGGTCGTCGCGGGCGGCGCGAACAACCAGCTTCTGTCCGACGAGCAGGGCGCCGAGCTGCACCGGCGCGGGATCCTCTACGCTCCCGACTTCGTGATCAACGCCGGCGGCATCATCAACGTCGCCGCCGAGATAGGCGGCGCGTACAGGGCCGAGCACGCCCGCGAGATGACAGAGCGGATATACGATACGACCGCGCAGGTCATCGCGGAATCGCGGGCTGAGGACGTGCCTCCCCACGTGGCGGCAAACCGGCTCGCGGAGCGGCGCATCGAGTCGGTGCGGCGTCTCAGGCCGGCCTTTGGTGGTGCTGCGTCCTGATCCTGGGCTGAGACGGGCAGCCGCATGTTGAGACTGCGGGCGGTTCGTTGTTAGAATACGCGGCAGGGCGGGTGTAACTCAGGGGTAGAGTATCTGCTTCCCAAGCAGAATGTCGTGGGTTCGAATCCCATCACCCGCTCCATCATTACCCCGATTCCCCTACCCGCACATCGCCGGGCGGCGGTCCGCCAAGGAGGACACTTGGAACGCAGACAGGTTGGGCGCAGCGACGTAAGCTTTACCCGGCTGGTGCTGGGCACCTTGACCTTCGGCAGGGAGATCGACGAGGAGCAGTCGTACCGGGTCATGGACCACGCCATGGAGCGCGGGGTGACCACCTTCGACACGGCGGAGCAGTACGGCGGCGGCCAGGCGCAGGCGCGGCGCAAGCGGGTGTTGGGGTTCGAGGACAGCCGCGAGGTATCGCTGGAGTGGTACTCCTCAGAGGCGATCCTGGGTCGTTGGCTGCGGTCGCGCGGCTGCCGGGACGAGGTGACCCTGGGTACGAAGGTGAGCACCGGCGGCAGCGCCGAGAACGTGGCGGCAGAGCTGGGCAGGAGCCTCGAGCGGCTCGGCACGGACTACGTGGACATATACTACATGCACGTGCCCAACGACCCGGACACGCCCATCTCGGAGACGCTGGATGCACTCAACAAGGAGGCCAGCACCGGGCGTGTACGAGCCATCGGGTGCAGCAACTACTCGGCAGAGCATCTGCAGGAGGCGCTGGAGGCGAGCGATCGAGGCGGGTACCGCCGCTTCGATATGATCCAGCCGGGCTACAGCCTAATCTCCCGGAACGCGGAGAATGCGACCTTCCCGCTTTGCAGACGAGAAGGGGTGTCCATATCCACCTACAGCCCTCTCGGGGCGGGGCTGCTGACAGGTATCGTACCTCCCGACCGCTCGCAGGCGCCCGAGGGCACACGGTTCTACGTCGCGCCCGACTACCAGAACCTGTACTACTCGGAGAGCAGCTTCAGGATTGTGGAGCTTCTGCGGGCCAAGGCCGGGGAGATGGGGCTGCCGATGACGCGGCTGGCGATGGCCTGGGTGCTTTCGAGCCCAGACGTTACGTCCATGCTGGTGGGGGCCGACAACGTCGAGCAGCTGGACGAAGCGATCGCAGCCTACGAGATGGGCTTGGACCCCGCTGTCCGCGCCGAGATGTCGGGGTGGGGATGACGCAAGACCTCCGGTTTTGCCAATGCCCTAGTGGTGATGGAATGATACACTGGACGCCAGCCGGTAACGACTGAGTGTATCTGGCATTAGATTGGTAGTATATGTCTTTGGGGGAGGGCGCCATTATGCATCGCAGCACCATTCTGTTCGCAACACCTTCGCTCTTAGAAGGGTGGGCTCGCATCGTGGACATCGGGGACACCCTAAGCGAATACAATGTTTCACCGTCACCTGAATGGGCAGATGCGGTGGCTCTGTGGATGGACTGGTACGATGTCGGTGATGATATCCGTACGGCGATGAAGTTGTATGCTGATGCACCAACGGGCGAAGCAAACCCCATAGTAGTGTAGCTTTGCCCCGCAGGGACAAGCCACGACGTCAGCACCAGCCTTCCACCCGGAGAGCTGACCACGATCAGGGCGACACCTTAGCGACGCAAACCATCACGTCGTTGTCATTCAGGGGGCCAGTACCCCCACCGGCCGATCTGCGTGACTACGAAGCTATTCTGCCAGGAGCTGCTGACCGTATCCTCACTATGGCAGAAAAGCAGGGCGAACACCGTCAGCAACTTGAGCAACTTGCCGTTGGTGGCGATTCTAGGCGTTCGTACCTTGGCCTAGGGGCAGGCTTCATAGTTTCCTTGGCCGGATTTGGTCTTGCTGGGTATATCGTCGCTCAAGGCTTCCCTACCCAGGCCGTATGGGTTGCAGGTGGTAACCTCGCCGTTCTGGTAGGCGTTTTCGTTTACGGTACGGCCACCCGCAGGGCTGAGCGACTCCAGAAGGCCAAGATGATGCGGCCCCCAAGCCAACAAGACTAACCCGTATTTGAACAGCTCCTCCCGGTTTTGGCGTCAGGCGTACTTAGCGCGCAGCGTCTCGGCCGCGGCGCACATGGCCCTCAGCTTCAGGTAGACTTCGCCGGCGTTGCGGCGGTTGCGCCGGGACGGGGAGAAGCCGCAGTCGGGGTTCAGGGCGATCCGCTCGGCGGGC
Organism: Dehalococcoidia bacterium; assembly: GCA_965262055.1. Classification (GTDB taxonomy): domain Bacteria; phylum Chloroflexota; class Dehalococcoidia; order Lucifugimonadales. Next base: position 1,523,774 of record CBDHEI010000002.1, on the reverse strand, counting down.
ACGTACTCCATGGCCCTCTCCACGCGTTCGACCACATCTTCCGGGGTCTCGACGGCCTGTTCTATGGTATTCAGCACGCCGAGGCCCAGCACCTTTCCGGCGGGGTAGTTGCTCAGTGCCTGGAAGCCGGCCGCGTTGGGACCGGTCATTGCGATGGTGAAGCGGTCCACGTTCATGCGGCCCAGCGCCTCGAAGACGACGTCGTATGGCCACGCCTCGCTGCCGGGGCTCGAGGGCGAGGTGTGGCCGCAGACGTGCACGGTCGTGGAGACGCCCTCGACGCCATCGAGGGAGCTGTTGATGGCCTCCACGTACAGCTCCAGCTCGCGGTCAAGGTCGTCGATCCCCTGGTCAAGGCGGTAGTCCGGGTTGGCGAGGTCGCCGAGCCAGGGCTCGTCGAGCTGGACCACGTCCACGCCGACGGCGGCGAGGCGCTTCACCTCGGCGTTTATGATCTTGGCGCAGACGCGCATGGCCTCCTCGGGGCAGGCGTAGGCGGCGGACGATCTCTCCGGCGTCCACATCGTGACCCCCATGGTGTAGGGGGAGGGCAGCGCCGCTATGGTGCGGGCGGTCGCGTTGTCGACAAGGTAGTCCGGGGCGCTTCCGCTGATGGAGCGCCGCTGCACGATGGGGGAAACGATGGCGTGTATGGACGACGTGCTGAATGCACCGGGCGGGATGGCATCCGCCTCGTAGCCTTCGACGGCGTCTATGAAGACACGGAGGTAGCTGTTGCGCCGCAGCTCGCCGTCGGACACGTAGTCGAGGCCGGCCTGCTCCTGCATGCGTATGGCGGAGAGCACAGCGCCGTCCAGCATCCGGTCGGCGTCGTCGTGTGCGATAAGGCCTTCCTCGCGGGCCCTAACGGCGTCGACCACCCACTCGTCGCGGGGCAGGCTGCCGACTACGTAGGTGGGGAAGAGCGGAGGGTCAGCGGACATGGCTCACCCCCTGGCGGGCTCGGGCATCTCCTCGCGGGCCTTTGCGACGAGGGCGGCTAGGTGGCCATCGTTGGCCATGCGCTGCTCCAGGTGCTTCATGCGCCCCGGCCCGGCGGTGCGGACCATGGCCTCGCCATAGCTGGCGTCGATCCAGTGGCGGGCCATTCCGGCGATCTTCTCGCGCAGCTCGGGCAGGTCCTCCTCGGCGTAACGCTCCTCGAAGTTCATGGTCATCATCCGGCGGCTACCGCCTCCGCCGAAGGAGGCGTGCTTGGCGCGCTGGTTAAATATGAGCATGTCGCCGGGCTGGGTCTCCATGGCCACGCAGGGTATGTCCGGCGCCGCGACGCCCCAGAGATCGGGTCCCTGGCTTTGTCGCGGCTGCTGGGCGACGGGTTGGAGGGCGTTAGCGAAGGCGTCGCCGTAACGGTGGCTGCCGGGGATGAACCTGAGGCAGCCCGTATCCCTGGTCAGGGGGTCGAGGTAAAAGGCCAGCTTTATCGATGTGTATTTGGTCTCGGTGTAGAAGTCGGAGTGCCAGTGCGTGTCGCCCACGTAGTAGTTGCCCGATCCCCCCATGTAGTTGAAGTCGTCGCCGAGCAGGGAGGCCATGGCACCCTCGATCCGGGGATCGTCGAGGAGCGCGCTCAGGTACTCGTCCTGATCGACGAACTGCAATAACACCGATCGGCGCTCGTAGTCGTGGGGGCTGCCGTCATGGCCTCCGCCGTGGGCCCGCCACACGGCCTCGAACCTGTCGATTATCGTGGCGGCCTCGTCGGCGAACAGGCCGGGGAAGGCGAGGTAGCCGAAGGTATCGAAGAAGGTGACCTGCTGTTCTGTCAGTCCCATCGAGTGCGCCTCCACCGGGGGCTAGTGGGATGGTATCTACGGGTATGGGTGATGTCAACCGGCGCAATGGGGCCAAATACAACTCGCCGGAGATGGGTTTCGTGCGTCGCGGGAGATACGGAGAGCCGGGGGCTGTAGGCGGTTTTCGGGGCGCCCCCGCCGAAAAGTGTTCCATTCTGTTCCATCTTGTTCCATTCCCTATCTGGGGCTTCTGCTCTTTGGGACCGATTTGGGAGCCTTCTGAGACACAAATGGGGCATATTCGACCACTTTTGAAACGATTTGGGAACAGGGGGCTTCCGGGCGGGTGCATCGACGTTCGGCGAAGGGGCGTAGCCTGTTCATGGGGAGAGAATAGCACGGGTGTTCGTACGCAGTCAAGGGCGCGCATGACCTCAGGGCACAGAGTGGAGGGAGCGTTCAGCCTTGGCGGTCGGAGGCGTACTCGATGGGGCCGAGGTCAGGGTCGTTGCCCCGGTGGAAGTTCTTGCCCTGCAGGTAGCGGGTTTCCAGCTCGACGTCGCGCACGTAGGGCTCGACTGTTACCTCATCGTCGTACTCCGTTAGCGCGACCTCCAGCGTGTTGAGACCCTGGACGGGCCAGTGGTCCCGGTCCAGCCGGTAGACGTACCAGTAGCCGTAGCCGGTGCGGTAGCGCGGCGCGATCATGCGGTATATCTGGTTGATAGACCTGAGCAGGGACTGGGGCACCTCCTTGCCGTTGAGGGTGAGGCGTATCCTATTGCGCTCGTTGACGTTCATGACGCGGACGCGGAGCAGCACCTCGTGCACCCTGCCATCCCGGTCCCAGCGGTGGAGGTCGTCGCTGACGCGCATCTCGAGCACCGCGGGCCGGTCGGGGGCAAGCGCTGTCGGCAGATGGGTCGTGACGCCGGGCTCGGTGACGGGACGCGGATAACGCCCCGACTCCGTGGGGATATGGTAGATCTTGTCCTTCGGCGCCATCACGTCCGGGTGTGGCAGCTCCCGCAGCTTCTCGTAGAACGGCGCCTCGTAGGGCCAGTACGAGAACCAGTGAGCGAGGTAGAGGCCGTCGATGCCCTGCGCCCAGTAGTTGCAAGCGGCCGCCCTGGTCATCTCTGTAGTCGCTTCCGAGATGCGGTCGGAGTCGACGTTGCTATGAATGGCCGCGTGGACCCGTGTAGCGGAGCCCTTGGCCGCATCGACCAGGGGGGTGAAGTCGGCCATCGGGTTGACGAGCTCCGGCACCGCCATGGTCTGGCCGATGAGGACGTCCACGATGCCCTTCCGTATCCAATCCTCGAGGTCTAGACCCACAGACAGGCATCCCTCCACGCTGGCCGGCACGCGTATGGCGAGCTCGCGCCCGGCCCCGCTGCGCTTGACCTCATCGTGGACGCGCGCTATCCACGCCGTCATGATTTCGCGGCCCTGGTCGACTCGGTTTGGGTGGAAGTAGTATGGCGTGTAGTTGAGCTGGAGCTCGAAGCCGTCGACGGGGTACTTGCGCAGGGTCTCCTCGATGATAGCGAAGCGCTCTTCGCGGACCTCCTCGCGGGCAAAGTCGAGGCACTCGAAGCCGCGCCAGCTACGGTCCACGCCACCCTGCGCGCCTATCTCGAGGTGCTTGTTGTCGTAGCGGTAGTCGGAGCTCCGGCTATCTACGCCGCGCTCGCCGCTCCCCTGCTGCACCAGCAGCGTGGGGTAGATGAGCATGCCCTTGGCGTGGGCCCTGTCGCACACGATCCGCAGAGGATCGTTGCCCTCGTCTATGAGGGCCCTGGCGTTGCGGTGCGCACGCTGGAAGACGAGGTGGCGCCAACGCTCGACGTTGTGGCCCCAGAGCTCCCCCACCTTGGTGTCGTGCAGGAAGGTGCGGCCGTCGCCGAGGCAGAACATCAGGGCCTCTACCGGCGTGCCGGCCAGCTCGTCCACGGCGGCCTCGTACTCCTCTTTGCGCATGGGCGGTTCGTACATGTAGATGAGGGGGTGCCTGCCGTCGTGGTAGAACATGATCTTTGGTGTTGCCATGGGATAGTCACCTGCTGGTTCTTGTTTGTGGAGATCAATGATACCATCCAACTTAACCCGAAGGCCGGGGCTAGCCTGGAATGCATCTGGAGATTAGTAGATGACTGAGGGGGGCCCTAACGAACTCCTGAAAGGGTTTGAATTCCTTGAGCACGCTTGGAGCTTGGAGGATCGATGTCAAGTAGAAACTGACTCCCACACTGCGGACATTGGGAATGGAGGACGATCCCGCCTCGATGGGATTGGCACAGTTCTGGCATACCTTAGTGGGATGGGTTCCTGCTTCTGGGGATGTAGCAACAAGGACCATGCCGTTGTGTATCTGTGCGCAAGAGCGGCATCCAACGGGCACGCCGCAGTACGTCTGCTGCGTATAGGGTACTATGACGAATCGCTTCTTCTGAGCCGGGGTATAGGGGAGATAGCCAACCTATTGGTTCTGTTTTGTAGGAATCATACAGTGCTGGCTGAATATAGGAAGTCACGTGAAGGGTGGGAAAAGGCGTGGAGAAGATTCACTCCAGCTGAAGTACGACGTAGGCTGAAGAATCCCCCGATTGACACCCAAAGATACTACTCCTTATCTGCACGATCAGCTCACGCTCGTCCGGATCTGAAACCGCAATCTTTCAATTTCTTGGGTCGACCCTCAACAGGTATGATATTTCAGCAGATCGGGCTTCTTGTTTGCCTGAATGAGTTGATACGTCCTCTGACCTATTCTTGCCTCTCGGCTGTCTCCTTACTTGATATTGATGATGAAGTGAAGCGGAACATCGAAGCGTCGGCCGAAGGCCTGCTGAATCAGGTGGGGCAATTGGACTTGAGCGGGCTTGAAGAAATGTATAGTCTCGTCACGATAGTAACCGACAACCCGTGAGTGTGCCGGAATAGCCGGACAGAACAGGAGGGTGCGGCCTTGAGAGTCGTTGAGAAGGTCGTGGCCTATGTCACGAAAGATGAGCATCTGCTCGTATTACGGCATGTCAATTCGGATGCCGGGATACAGGTACCTGCTGGTACCTTGGAGCCAGGGGAGTCTCCTGATGATGGGGTTCTCAGAGAGGCCCAGGAGGAAACCGGCCTCGACAGCCTGGTGGTCCGCCGTTTCTTGGGCACCCGTGACTACGACATGTCGTCCTACGGAATTGCCGAGCTACATCGGCGTTACTACTATCACCTTGAATGCAGAGGCGACACACCCTCAACCTGGCGCCACTTCGAGTTGCATCCAAGCGGATGCCCCTCAAAACGGATCGAGTTCGAGTTGTATTGGGTTATGCTACCTGACCAAGTACCCGAGCTCGCTGCAGGCCAAGGATACTTCCTAGCGGAGCTGGGCGTGTCCCTGCACTGAATGTAGTGCAACTCCCTGTGCGCCCGCCCTGTTGCGCTACGTCAGGGGCTGGTCGGCCGGAGCGGGCAGGGTGGAGAGCCACTCCTTCTGGGCGGCCTCCAGATCTTCGTCGGTGAGGTCCTGCTTGTGGGTGGCTATGACCCAGCAGTGGCCGTAGGGGTCCTTGAGCTTGCCCACTCGGTCTCCCCAGAACATGTCGGTGACGGGGAAGATGACCTCGCAACCCTCCTTCCTGGCGCGGTTGAAGAGGCGGTCGCAGTCTTCGGTGTATATCTGTAGGCTGGCGGTCGCCGTATCGGTGGGGCCTCGCTCCCACTGGCCGGGCCAGGCGTCCGCGATCATCAGGTTAGTGTCGCCGATCCTCATCATCGCGTGCATTATTCCACTGCCGTCGGGAGTGGCGGCGACGTAGCCGACCTGCTCGGCGCCGAAGGCCCTCCTGTAGAACTGCATAGCCTTCCTGCCCTGTCCGTTGAACCAGAGCTGGACGGTTACCACGTTCATCCCCTGGGGTATGGGGCTTGCTGCGGGCTCCATCAGATAGCCTCCTTCGGACTGTGAACTGTGATTAGTGTGATTGCTTTGATTGGGATGATTGGGGCTGGCCCCGGCTGGTGGGCTTGGACGGGTACGGGCCGTACTCGACCAGAAGCTCCACGTCCTCGACAACGATGGTGCCGGCCAGGTCCGGGGGACGGCTGACGAGCACGAAGTCCAGGGTGTTCCAACCCTTCCTGGGGCGGACGGCCTCCAGGTCGATCTCCAGCCACTGCGAGCCGAAGGGGCCGATGACATCGCCGTAGCTGCGGCGCCAGCGCTCCCCTTCGAGCGAGTTACCGTTCAGCTCGATCCTCAGGACATCCGCAGACACGAGATCGCGTATGCGTACACTGAGCCGGGCCGACACGATACGGTCGTTCGAGCCGTCGAAATCGTCGCTTACGTAGAAGCTCACCGGGCGGCGCTGTCCGGTGTCCCCGGGGGCGATGGACACGGGCAGCGCGGCGTCGTACCCGAGGTTGACGGCCTGGTCCGTCCTCCGGCGCAGGACGTAGTGCTTGCGGGCCTCCCTTAGGGTCTCCGGGTCGCCCAGGTCGGAGAGCGTCCTACGCTGGGCGTCGCCGAGGGGCCAGCGCATGAACCAAGTGTACATGCCGTCCACGCCGCGGTCCCAGAAGTTGGAGGCGGCGGCGTGCATGTTGTCCGGGGAGGCGTAGACGCGCTCGGGTGCCCCGCTCTTCTCATTCGCCACGTAGGGTTGGAGCATTGCGTAGACGGAGACATCCGCCTCGTGGGCGGCCTCGACGAGCCAGTCTATGGGCATGTCAGAGTCCAGTGTGAAGTCGACGTAGAGCAGGGGGACGATGTAGTCGACGATGCCCTCCTTCAGCCATGCGCGCACGTCGAGGCCGTGCCGCAGGCACATCTCCTCGGTCGGGAAGACCCTAGCCCCGACGACCGCGGGGTCGCCTTCTCGGCTCCTTGCCATGGCCGCGACATCACGCACCCAGCTTGTGATCGTGGGCGTGTACTCGGCGGCGTCCTCATCGCTGACCAAGAAGGCGCCTCCGCCGGGCGCCGAGGCGATGTCGAGCTCGATGCCGTCGACCGGGTAGTCGACCGCCAGCTCTCGCAGCAGGTCTAGCTGGTGGGCGCGCACCTCCTCGTGGACGAAGCCGCGGCCCCCTGTCATGACGCTGTGCTCCGGGTACTTGTGAGTGTAGTTGCCGATGCGCAGGCTGGCGATGAAGTCCATGTCCTTCTCATGCGCCCGGTCGACGAGCACCCGGAGGGGGTCGAGGCCGCGGTCCATGAGGCTCTGCATGTTGTGCCAGACGCGCCAGTAGGCGGCCTGCTCGAATGGTTGTATGTCGGTGCCGAAACGCGTGGCCACGCGCGACGGATAGAAGACGCCGTCGCCCCGGGCGACACCGTAGGCGAATGTGTCCACGGCGGTCCCGACGACCTGGTCGATCGGCGACCATGCGTCCTCCATCGCCATGGGCGGCTCGAACACGAACAGGTAGTAGTGGCGCGCGTCGTCGAAGTAGATTGTGCGTTGTCTTCTCATGACACCTCCATCCAGACCGATGGTACGGTCCAGGTATCGAACTCTAAGTCTGCGGCCGGGCCCGCCTCGCAAAAGCCCAGGGACTCGAACAGTGCCCTCTTCTGCTCGTCCTCCACGGAGACGCGTGCGCGCAAAGCGGACGAGCCGTGCGACTCGCCCCACTGCATGGCCGCCCTCGCCAGCGCCTCCCAGTGGGCGTCGAAGCTGCGGTGGGTGAAGGCGTCCACCTGGCAGCGTCCGTCCTCGTCGAGGCGCGCCGAGGAGAGCCCGACGACACCTCCGTTTGGCGCCCTACCGGCGAACCAGGCGCCGCGCCCGTCGTCTGCGACCGCCTGGTACTTGGGATACTGGCCCATGGTGGAGCGCTGGAGGCGGTAGCGCGTGGAGAACATGCCGTCGGGGTTGGCGTCCAGGACCTGCCAGTCGTGGGGCGACGCGATCAATGGGATCATCGGGACGCGCACGTGGGGCGTGGCGGGGGCGACGGTTATGGGCGGCCTTATGGAGCGGAAGTGGTCTACGAGAAACTCCTCCGGCGAGCGGTCGGAGGTGATGTTGGCCCATATGTTGGAGCCGGCCAGCCGGCGCCAGCCCAGGCGGTGGTAGATGCGCGCCGCTTCGGGGTTGCCCGTTCCCAAGAACAGAGCCTCGCCGCCCCGGACGCGGAAGTCCTCCACGGCTGCCCGGCAGAGCCGGGAGGCAATCCCTCCGCGCCGGAGGTCGGGGTCAGTGGCCACCTCGCCGAAGCCGCCCAATGTGGGTGCGGCCCGCGAGACGGTCAGCATGCATGTGCCGGCCAGCCGTTCTCCCTCGCGCATCATGTAGACGGTGTTGTCGTTGTGGCGACGCTCGCTGCCGAGGAAGAGCTCCAAGGGCATGTCACCCGGCCCGAAGATGCGCTCCCAGAAGGCGTAGAGCTCACGGGCGAGGTCCTCGGGCAACGGCACTTCGAGCTTCTTGAATTCCATTCAGCGCACCATCGTGGCCCCGATGATATGGACGCTCATGGGGAGTGTCAACCAGCACCACAAGGTGCTAGTGTCTCGGTCCGGGATTCGTACCCTGCCGGCGGTACAATCCACCATGGATCGTAGGGATGGCCAGAGCGCAGTCAGCCCAGAACTATCGCCGCGGCAGAATGTCGTGAGTGCAATTGTTGAGGAGCTGGATGTGGCCTTGCTCAGTGTACTCGAACGTCATCCGATAGCGTCCACGTGTGACATATGCTTCCCAGACACCTTGCGCACCAGTAACGCGGTGGCATTGGAGAGAGGGATGCCGAGGATTGGCCGCGATGAGCTGTATTACCCTGGTGATTCGTTTTTGTACCTGGATGGGCTTCTTTACGAAGGCAGAGTCGAAGGTGTTGTTGGTTGCGACCTGCCTCCCCTCTTGACTCATGTCCTCCGTCGGCGGCTTTGGCGGGACCGCTTAGTTAGTGAGCTAAAGTGCGCTTCCACTTCGTCTGGGTTGTTGAGAACCGAGACGCGGCCAGCCAGAATGTCGCCCCTTGCTTCTTCCTCATCGTTCTGCCATTCCGGCGTCCAGTAGTATGCTTGGTCGGGGTCGCGCGAGGTCACCCCCAAGATGGATACATCAGTGCTGGACGTGATCGGAGATTCCGGTGCAGGTGATTCTCCATGTTGGACCAAGCGTCTCCAAGGCTTCCTCGTCGTCGCTGACGGCATGGCTAGCACCATGTCATACCTCCCAGTCTTCCTCGGCGATACCTAACTGTGCGTAGACTTGCGAGGGAATTGCAATCTTGATCCCTGACTGCCGCTCATAATCTCGTATCTGTCGAGTCAACATCATACCCACGATCTTCGCGTGCTCCGGACTCATACGAACCCTCGCCACGTCCGTGCCTGGGACCTGTTTAGCTGGACTCGGATGGGGGTCTCTGAGGGAGAATGTCATGTTGACGCCAAAGGGTGTGACCGTGACTTGAAACGCGTCAGCGTAGAAATCAGGCACAGGGTCGGGGTGCTGTTGCATTGGCCGCCTCCATAGCTACCGTGGGTAGACGATCGATTCAAGAACGGGCATCATTGTACGGGGCAGGCCGTAGCTGTCAATGGCATTAGCTAGAGCACTATCTCAGTATACCGCACCGAATGGCCCCAACCGCGAATGAGGTCGGGGCGGAGGTCCGGGCGGCAAGGCCGGAGAGATGGGGGATTTGTGACCTAGCCTTTGGTTTACAAGAGACTTGGACGTTGCTTAGACTTTGCCTACTATGGAACACATAACGGTATCCAAGGGCACGGGACATCACGCCGCGTTCCCCCACATCATCCGGCTGCAGGACGGGGACCTGCTGTGCGTCTTCCGGGAGGCCCCGGCGAGACCGGGCGTCGCGGCCATGTGGTCGGGCAACAACAAGATCTCCCACTACCACCTGGACGACAGCTCGCGTATCGCGCTGGTGCGCTCGAGCGACGACGGACGGACGTGGGACCCGGACACCCACGTTGTCGTCGACGAATCGGACGGCACGCAGGACTTCAACATGGCCATGGTGGGCCAGCTCCCATCCGGGGAGCTGGTTCTGAACAACCACCGCTGGTTCCTGCACATGAGCAAGGATCAGGCCGAAGCGATGAGCCCGGACCGCAATGTGCTGGTCGTCGACCATTACAACCAGCGGTTCGGGGGAATGGTCTCCGACAGCCTGTACATGTACCGATCAGGGGACGGCGGGCGCACCTGGAGCGACGCGGAGCCCTTCGGGATCGGGGGACTGACCTACCAGGCGCATACCGGCAAGGACGGTGTGCTGCAGATGCCCGACGGTCAGCTAATGCTCATATTCAACTCGACCTACTCGGCGGACTCGTCCAGCGGGGTCTACGTCGTCCGGTCCGGGGACGGTGGACGCACGTGGAAGCAGCCGTCGCTGGTGGCGCTCGATCCCGAAGGGAAGGTCGGCTTCGGCGAGCCTCCCCTGGTGCGCCTCGCCAGCGGTCGGCTGCTCACGATGATGCGCACGGGGGACTACCTGTACCAGGCGTACTCGGACGACGACGGCTGGACGTGGCAGGGGGTCAAGCGGTCCCCGATATGGGGGCATCCAGCCCACTGCATTCAGCTTCGGAGCGGCCGGGTGCTGTGCGCCTACGGGTACCGCCGGGAGCCATACGGGATCCGGGCTTGCCTCAGCGACGACGAGGGGGAGACCTGGGACGTGGGCAACGAATTCGTCATTCGCGGCGACGGCCTCCACCGCGACCTGGGGTATCCGGCGTCTGTGCTGCTCGAGGACGGCCGAGTGCTGACGGTCTACTACTTCCACGATGAAGAGGGCATGCGACACATCGGCGGCAGCATCTACTCCGAAGATGAGATCCTTCCCTAAACCCGAATCCACCGAAGGACACCGATGGACGGCGTGAGGACAGCGGCAGGGTGGGTGAGGGAGCTACAGGGGAGATGGCTGGGCTCATTGGGGTAGATTGGAGGTCGGCGAACGGTCTTCAGTCGCCGCATAGGGCCCCTATGGCCCTCTGCGGGAGCTGCGATGCGCGGGATGGCGAGAGAATACGCAGCAGGGAACTCTCGCGGACCGGGGTGGCACGAGTTTGCAGGGAAGTTGGGTCAGTTGCAGGCTGGCAGTCAGGCGGGGAGTGGAATGGCTCGCAGCCGGGCCATGGCGCGAGTGAACTGGGTTTCCCAAGTCCAATGCTGGGGAAGATGCAGGGTAAGGCGGCGCGCCGAGTGGGTGATCCGTCCCACCAGAGCGAAGACCCGCCGCCTGAGGGTCTTGGTGGTCACGGTCCGTTCGGCCAGACCGATGCGCGCTGTCCAGCGGGCGAGGTTGTGTGCCATCACCTGCACCGCCAGCCAGGCGCCGTTGGCGGCGAAGCGCCCCGAGGGGAGATGGTTGAGTCCGACGCCGTGTTTCAGGTCTCGAATGGCGTTCTCGATCTCGGCGTGGCGGCGATGATCGGCCTCCAGTTCCAGGGTTTCCCCGTCCCGGTCGGTGATGAAGCCGTGATAGCTGTAGGTGGCGAAGAGGGCCAACTGGGAACCGGGCGTGGGCTTCACCCGCCGGACGATGAGCCGCACCGGCGCGGCGTCGGGTTCACTCTGGAAGGGGGTATAGGTAGTCTCGGCCACATCGGCGGCGCCGTCCATCCAGTAGGGAATCGGCGTCCAGTCCTGCTCGGGGATCGCCTCAATCAACTCCCGCAGGCCTTTGTGCTGGCGGATGGTGATGGAGAAGCGGACACCCATCTCGCGGCAGACGGCGACGAGAGCGTGGGCGTAGAAACCGCTGTCGGCGCGCACCGTGAGTTGGCCGCTGGCCCCACCGTAGCGCACCCGCCCCACCGTTTCACGCAGGAAGTGGGCAGCGCCGCGAGCGGTGTTGGCACGGCCCTCGCGCAGCCGGGACATCAGCACATCGCCGGTTCCGGCGGCGATGGCCAGCAGTGGGTGATAGCCCCGCGCGCCGGTGTAGTTGTGGTGTCGCGCCCCTTCTTTGTCCAGTCCATAGGTCTCGCAGATGGTGGAGTCCAGGTCGATGGTCAGGGGCGAGTCGCCGGGTCCGGCCCCAGCGGCCCATGCGCGTGCCAGCAACTGGCGGCTCACCCGGTCGAGTTGACGGACATGCCCCCACCGGAAACTGCGCAGGAAGGTGCCCAGGGTGGATGGCGCCTTGACCACGCAGCCGAGAACACCGACCGTCCCACCAGCACGCAGCGCATCGGCGTCGTCGATGAAGTCGCCGCCCGCCAGCGCGGAAGCGACCAGCGTCAGCAGTTTGTCCCCCGTGTTCGCCCGCCCCGGTGCGCAGCCGAGGTCGAGGTGATGGTCGGCGAGTTCCCGCAGGCCCAGGTGCTGTGCAAGGGTGGCCGGCAGGAGCAGGCCGGCATTGGCCACCAGGCGGTGGTCGTCAAAGACGACGCCGATACGGTCGGGATTATTCTGTGGCAGCATCTACTGGGTGCTCCTTGTTTCCGGGCGGTTTTCTGTTTCAAAACCATTCTCCCAGATTCAGAGGAGCACCCTCTGGCTTCTTCAAGGACTGTCCCCAAAGTCGTCTTTCGGTGGATTCGGGCTAAAGGAAGCAGGGTGTGGGTGCAAGACGAGGAGATGACTCACTGCCGCCCGCGTACCTGTTTGGCGACAGCGGTACGGCATCCCGCCGGCTGAAGGTGCTGGCCGACGTTTTCGCCGAGTCGTCGCGGCCCTTCCTGAGCGAGGCGACGCGGGAGAGGCCCTGTTTCGCCGTGGACATCGGCTGCGGGCCGGGATACACGACCCGCCTCGCCGCCGAGGTGCTGGGGCCCCTGCGCACGGTAGGCATCGACAGCTCGGAGGCGTTCATAGAGGAAGCGCGGCGATCCGGCGGCGTCCGTGTGTCGTACATGGTGCATGACGCGGCCACTATCCCCTTTCCCGTGGGGCCAGCGGACCTGATATACGCGCGGTTCGTAGCAACCCACCTGATCGACCCGGAGGCCGTGATCGACCGATGGGCGTCGCAGCTCGTGCAGGGCGGGCTCCTGCTGCTGGACGAAGTGGACTCGATCACCACATCCAACGATGTGCTATCGCACTACCTGGACATGGTGAGCTCGGTGCTCGCTCACGATGGCAAGACCCTGTGCGTCGGCCCAGCTCTGAGCGAGATGCGGCTGACTGGGCTGAAGACCCGGGCGGACGGCGTCCGGCGGCTGCGGGTGCAAGACCGGCAGGCCGCGACTATGTTCCGGCTGAACCTGGAGACGTGGCGGAGCCATCCCTTCGCAGCCGGGACGTACGGCGACGGTGCCCTCCGCCTGCTCGCTGACGAGCTGGAGGCCCAAGGGTGTGTGCCCGGGGATGAGTCCGGCATCGAGTGGTGCATGAGACAGATCGTGCTCGAGAGAGCCTGACGGGGAGCCTAAGTGTCCGACTTCGTACAGGTCTTTGCGCTGGTCGCCCTCATACTGACGGTGGCCGCCTTGGCGGCGGGACTGGTGGAGCGCTCGCCGCTCTCGTTCCCCCTCATGTTCCTGGCCATCGGGTTCGTCCTCGGCAAGAGCGGTCTTGGGCTGATCGACATAACCACGCAGGACGAGGCACTGGGGGTGGTGGCGACGCTGACTCTGTCGCTGGTGCTGTTCCTCGACGCCACCAAGCTGCAGCTCAGCGAGCTGGGGCGGAGGTGGGTGGTGCCGTTCCTGGTGCTCGTCCCCGGGACGGGGCTGATCATCGCCTTGAGCACAGGACCGCTGGTGCTACTGTTCGGCTTCGGCTGGGTACTTGCCCTCATCGGGGGGGCGGTGCTGGCCTCCACGGACCCGGTGGTGCTTCGGGAGATCGTCAGGGACGAGCGGATCCCACGCTCCGTGCGGCAGGTATTGAGAATCGAGGCCGGCATGAACGACATCGTCGTGCTGCCGATCGTGCTCATCCTGATCGCGGTCGCGGTAGGCGGCATGCAATCGGTCGCGGGGTGGGCGGAGTTCCTGGCGCGGCTGCTGCTCGTGGGGCCGCTGCTCGGGCTGGCTATTGGCGGGGCGGGGGCCTGGCTAATGAAGCAGGTCGACCGGATGGGAAGCATTCGCCGGGAGTACCAGGCGCTCTATGTAGTGGGGCTGGTGCTGGCCTCGTACACGGCTGCCACCGCCGCGGGAGGCGACGGATTCCTGAGCGCGTTCGCCGCCGGCGTTTCGGTGGTCCTGCTCAACCAGAAGCTGTGCGACTACTTCCTGGAGTACGGCGAGGTCACGTCCGAGATGGCGATGATGGCGGCGTTCGTGCTGTTCGGCGCCCTGTTGTCTGGGATATGGGACACTGTGCCGCTAGTGCGCGCGCTGCTGATGTCGGCTCTGGTGATATTGGCCATCCGGCCAGGCGTGCTGGGGCTTGTGCTATCGCGGGCGCGAATGAGCCGGGAGGCTCACGCCTTCATCGCGTGGTTCGGTCCCAGAGGGCTCAACTCCCTGCTGCTGGTGCTGGTCGTGGCTCAGGCCGAGGTTCCGGGGGCCGAGATGCTGCTGGGGGTAGTGGGGGTCGTGGTGCTAGTGTCCGTCACGCTCCACGGCGCGTCGGCGTCCCCCGCAAGCGCCTGGTACGGGCGGAGGGCCTCGAAGGAGACCTTGGTGGAGGAGCGTGAGAGCACGGCGGCGGGCCTGTTCGTCCACGAAGAGGTGGACGTCAACATGATCGCGCCGGAGATGCTGTACCAGCTCCTGTCGGGCCCCAATCCGCCCCTGGTGCTGGACGTGCGGTCGCGTTCCAGCTACGAGGGGGACGGGCAGCAGATCCCCAGAAGCGTGCGGGTGCTTCCCGACCAGATCGCCGAGTGGGTGAGGGACCTTCCCAGGCACCGGCTGGCCGTCGTCTACTGCACCTGCCACAACGAGGCGACCAGCGCCCGCGCGGCGCAGCAGCTACAGTACCGCGGCTTCGACGCGGTGGCCCTGAAGGGCGGAATCGAAACATGGCGCAAGCTCTATCCCACCGAGCCCACGACTGTGGAGGAGGAGGGCGCTTACCCCGCAGCCGTGGAGCGCGCCTGAGCTCTGCCAAAGCGTGCCGACCGGGACCTGCCTGAGGAGTTCTACATGACTGTGTTGCTGTGTCACGATGACGCCTACTTGAAGGAGTTCGAGGCGACCGTCCTGGAGGTAGTCGGCGGGGGCGTGGCGCTCGACAGGACGGCCTTCTACCCCGGAGGCGGCGGGCAGCCTCCCGATACGGGGACGCTCACATCGGGCGAGCGCGAGTGGAGGGTGAAGAAGCTGTCGAGGTCGGGTGGTGAGCTGGTGCACGAACTCGACTCCGAACCGCCCGCGGCGGGCGAGACGGTGCGCGGGGCAATCGACTGGGACCGGCGCTATGAGTTGATGCGTACGCACACCGCGCTGCACATCCTGTGCGGGGTGGTGTGGCGCGACTACGGCGCCCAGGTCACGGGCGGGAACATGAAGCCGCTATCTGCGCGCATGGACTTCGAGCTGGAGAGCATGTCGGCGAGCTTTGCGAGGGAGGTCGAGGAGCTCATCAACGCCGAGGTGCGGGCGGCGAGGCCGGTGCACATACGCACCCTGCCGCGCCGGGAAGCGTTCGAGATTCCCGACCTGATCCGCACGAAGATCAACCTGCTCCCGGAGTCAATTACGGAGGTGCGGACCATCGACATAGACGGCCTCGACATACAAGCGGACGGCGGGACCCACGTCGCCAACACGCAGGAGGTGGGCACGATAAGGGTGCTGGGCCACGAGAGCAAGGGGCGCATCAACAAGCGGCTGCGCATAGCTGTGGAATAGCGCGCGCAAAAGGCCGCTCTTCAGGACCTCCGATGCTACAGCCCGGGCATCTGTCGTCCGGGTTGCGGCGTTTCAGGCGTTGAGGCCGACGAGCTGGTGCGGGTTGGTCTTTACCAGCGCCTCGACCTCAGCGGGGGTCAGACCGGCGTCGAGAAGGGCGGCGATGGCCATGCGCATGCCTTCCGCCGGCGGCGGGTTGACCAGCTGGCCGAAGTCGGTGGTCACGACGCAGCGCTGCGCCCCAAGGGCCCTGACCGTCTCGATGACCGACTCCAAGGTCATTAGCCTAAACGAGGGCATGCAGGCCAGAAGCGTGAACTCGACGAGGGCGCCCGCGGCGGTCATCAGGGCCATCTCATCCAGGCTGGCGGTCAGCGCGGGGTGCGTAGCCAGCAGGCGATCCACACCGGCCGCGGCGGCGGCGGCGAACAGCGCGATAGTCTCGTCCGGCGCGAGGTGTCCCGACGCCAGCACCATGTCGTTGCGCCTGACGACCTCGATGATGTCGCGAACCTCGGGCTTCAGCCGGCCCGTATCGTCCAGGACACGGATGCCTGGGCCGCTGCCCTGCCTCCTCATGAAGAAGTCGGCGTCGTAGGTGGGCATCCACACGACCTTGGCGCCCATCGCGGCGGAGGCCTCGACGGCTTTGGGGTTGAGGCCCCCGACCTGCGCGTTCAGGGCGACGGCGCCGACGACGTTCAGGCCGGGGTAGACTCGGTTCAGAGCATGGGCCAGCGGGGCCGTGGGGTAGTGGTGGGACTTGAGCACGAAGCCCCTCATCTCGGCCTCGTGGGCGTAGCGCCCCGCGTCCAGGGCGTCGACGCGTCTCTCCTGACTGGGGTCGGGCCCAGCGTGGACATGGAGGTCGAACGACCCTCGGAGTATCTCGGCTATCCGATCCTTCATAAACGCCAGGTGGGCTGCTTTTCGACGCCCTCCCGCAGGTCGCCCTGGATGGCCTCGACCTCCTTGAGGTCGTCTTCGCTGAGGCTCCAGTTGCCTGCCATGGCGTTGTCCGGCACCTGCTCCGGCTTCCTGCAGCCGACGATCGCCGTTGTGACGGCCGGGTTGCCCAGCACCCAGGCGATGGCAAGCTGGGGCAGCGTCCTGCCGTGGTCGGCGGCCCAACACGACAGCCTCTCGATGACATCGAAGACCTTCTGGTCCTGGAAATGGCTCCAGCCGGAACGCTCGTCGTCCTTAGCGAACTCGTGCCCGGGCTTGTACCGCCCTCCAAGCATCCCCTTGGCCATAACGGAGTACGCCATCGTGCCGATGCCGTTCTCCAGGCAGAAGGGCAGGATCGACTCCTCAGACTCCCTGAAGAGCATGCTGTAACGCGGTTGGGAGCTATGTACGGGGCCGCACTCCTGGGCCTCGATCATCTGGTCCTCGTCGAAGTTCGAGACGCCGATGTAGCGGAGCTTGCCGGCGTCCCGCTGTCGCAACATCTCCGCCATGGTGTCCTCGATGGGCGTCTCGGACGAGGGCGCGTGTATCTGGTAGAGGTCCACATGGTCCGTGCGCAGGCTTTTCAGGCTGTTGTCGATCGCCTCGCGAATGTGCTCGGGGGAGTTGTTGCCACCCGATACCTTCGTGGCCAGGAAGACCTCGTCCCGCCGTCCCTCTATGGCCTTGCCCACGCGTGCCTCGCTCACGCCGTACCCTTCCGCGGTGTCGAGGAAGGTGATGCCTTGGTCGATGCAGGCGCGCACCGTGTCTACGGCCTGCTCCTCCGGCACGGCGCTGAAGGCGCCTCCTATCGGCCACGTACCGAGACAGATGGCCGTCACCTGCGGTCCGTCCTTGCCCAGAATTCGAGTCTCCATTAGAAACCTCCTCCTCCGGCGCGCCTCATGCGGTGCTGGCGCATTACGCAGTCGTCCATAACGACGAGAAGGCCAGCCGCGCGCGCCCTGGCGGCTGCTTCCTCATCGACAACCCCGTCCTGCATCCAAACGTACTTTGCGCCCAAATCAATGGCTCCGTCCACGATCGGGCCGACGAACTCCGAGCGCCTGAATATCTGTACAAGATCCACCCCGTCCGGGATGTCCTCCAAGGCAGGGTAGCTCTTCTCTCCCAGTGCCTCGTCGGTACTCGGGTTCACCGGGAGTATGCGGTAGCCGCTCTGCTGGAGGTACCTGGACACGAAATGGCTGGGGCGGGCCGGATCCGGGGAGAGACCCACGACCGCGATGGTGCGCGTCCTAGCCAGTATCTCGCCGATCTCGTCCAAGCTCGCTACCTCGACCCTGGGCGGCTATGGTCACGCATTATACCAGCCGGCCTTCGGGCTCCGTGGGCTAGAATAGCCGGGGTATGATGAAGGTCAGACATCCGGCGTGGGCGGCGGGCCTGGTCACCAGGGACCGCTTGGTAGCGTTGGCCCTGGCCGCCACCATCGGGCTGGCCCTGGCGCTCCGGCTCTACGGGCTGGACTGGGACCGAGGCTACTCGTTCACTCCTCATCCTGACGAGCGCTCCATCCTGATGAGGGTGGGCGAGATGGGCGCGCCGTCGATCGCCACCTTCTTCGACGCGGACGCCAGCCCGTGGAACCCGCGCCGTTTCGACTACGGCAGCGTCCCGTTCTACCTGCTCAAGACCACGCAGCTGCTCTACTCGGCGCTGCCACTCGACGACCTCCGCGACCTACGGTTCACCGGTCGGGCCTTGTCTGGGCTTGCGGATGTGGGCACGGTGGCGCTCGTGTACCTTCTGGGGAGCCGGATGTACGGCCGGAGAGAGGGGCTGCTGGCCGCCGTGCTGGTTGCCACGGCGGTTATCCACATCCAGCTAAGCCACTTCTACGCCTCCGACGTACTGCTCGCGCTGTTCTCCGTAGCGGCGCTCTTCGCGATGCTCGGCGTGTCCAGGACGGGCAGCCTAAGACTCTCGGCGCTCGCCGGCCTGCTCGTTGGCCTTGGTATGGCCACCAAGGTCAGCCAAGCACCTATATACCTGGCATTCGTAGCAGCGCACGTGATGTACGTGTTTGGCGCGGCCCAAGCGCGGGAAGGGAGCGTGGGGGCACCGGACGGGAGCGGGTCCCGGGACCGGTTGCGGATAGCCGCGACCGGGCTAGCAACGGGCCTCGGCGTATCGTTCGTCACGTTCGTGGTCGCCGAGCCGTACGCGTTCCTGGACTGGCAGCGCTTCACCTCCAACGTCGTAGAGCAGTCGGAGATGGTGCGCCGCATCCGAGACTACGTATATACCCTCCAGTACGTCGATACGCCGGCCTACTGGTACCAGGTCCAGCAGCTTGCGACGTGGGGCCTCGGCTGGCCGCTGGGGGTTGTCGCGTGGGGAGGGCTTCTCTACGCGGCCCTGAGAGGCATGAGGCGAGGCGCCGGCCTAGCCTACATTGCCGCGGGGTGGGGCCTGCCCATCGCCATTCTTCTCTACTCATCGAGCCTGGCGGCCATCGTGCTGGCGTCCCTCGTGGCGTTCGCGGCCCTGCTGGCGACGCTGCCCCTCCGGTCGCAGCAGTCCCGGACGGGCGTACTGCTGCTCTCCTGGGTTGTCCCCTACCTGCTCATTACCGGCGCGTTCGAGGTCAAGTACCTGCGCTACCTGATCCCTGTCGTACCGTTCCTGGTGCTGTTCGGCTCCAGGATGTGCATGGCTCTATGGGACCTGCTTGCCTCGCGCAGGCGCTCGCTGAGGCCGCTGCTGGCGCTGGGGCTGGTCGTGCTGGTCGGCGCAACCGCGTTCTACGGCGTTTCCTACACGTCGTCGTACCGGCAACCCCATACCGCCGTGCGTGCGTCCGAGTGGATCAACAGCCACGCGCCGGCGGGGGCGGTGATCCTGAAGGAGCACTGGGAGGAGGGCCTTCCCGACCTTGGCCGGTACGAGGTGCGCGAGCTTCCGATGTACGAGCGCGACGACCGGAGGAAGCTCGAACGCGTCTCCAACGAACTGGCGGGCGCGGACTACGTGGTCTTCTACAGCAATCGCCTGTACGGCACGATTCCGCGCCTGCCCGAACGCTACCCGCTTAGCAGCGAATACTACAGGCTGCTCTTCTCCGGCGAGTTGGGGTACGAGCTGGCGCACGTGGAGACCCGATACCCCCGGCTGGCCGGTGTCTCCTTCGTGCACGACACCCTGAGCAGGCCGGGCCTCCCAGACCCCGACCTGCCCGCGCCGCCGGACCTGCCCATACGCCTGGGCTTTGCTGACGAGAGCTTCTCAGTCTACGACCACCCCGTGGTGCTCGTGCTCGAGAACATGGCGCGTTACGACGCGAGTGCCATCATCAGCCGCATCGAGCGCGCTTCCGCAGCCAGGGTGGAGGCGTCTCGCGCGCCTCCAGGCCCGTTGCTCACCGCAAACGAGTCCGAGGCGCAGAGAGCAGGCGGTACGTGGTCCGAGATCTTCCGCCCCGGCAGCCTGACCGCCGCGTGGCCGGTTGTGGCCTGGCTGGTGCTGGTCCAGGGCGTGGCGTTGCTGACGCTGCCGATAGCGTTCGTGGTGCTCTGTCCTCTGGCGGACAGGGGCTATCTGCTCGCCAAGCCGCTCGGACTGTTGCTGCTTGGGCTGGCAGTCTGGCTGCTGGCAAGCCTGCGGTGGATGCCGTTCTCCGCGGGCAGCATCGCGCTCTGCCTGGCGGCGCTGTGCGCCGTCTCCACGGGGGTGCTGGTGAAGCGGCGTACGGAGATCGGGGAGATGCTCCGCACGCATTGGAAGCCGCTGCTCGTGGCAGAGGCCGTCTTCCTGGCGGCGTTCCTGGCGTTCGTGGTGCTGCGCATGGCGAACCCGGACCTGTGGCACCCGTTCCGGGGCGGGGAGAAGCCCATGGACTTCGCCTACCTCAACGCCGTGGTCCTGTCGTCGTACATGCCACCCTACGATCCATGGTTCGCCGGCGGCTTCATCAACTACTACTACTGGGGGCAGTTCCTGGTCGCTACCCTGGTCAAGGCCACGGGCATAGACACAGCCATAGCCTACAACCTCGCCGTCCCGACGTTCTTCGCCATGACAGCGGCCTGTGCATACTCGGTCGTTTACAACCTGGCCGAAGCCACGCGCGGCGGCGGCCGCTCCACGACGGCTCAATTGCCGGCGGCAGCCGCCGGGATAACCGGCGCCGTCTTCGTCGCCGTGCTCGGAAATCTCGACGGCGCGGTACAGGTCGGTCAGGGTGCATGGAGGGCCCTGGTACAACACATGCCCTTCGGGGAATTCGACTTCTGGCGCAGCAGCCGGATGATGCCGCCGGACCCACCGGGCCTCGAGGTGACCGAGTTCCCATTTTTCACCTTCCTGTTCGCGGACCTGCACGCGCACCTGATGGCGATGCCGTTCACCCTCCTGGCGGTGGGCATCGCCCTAGCGGTCGTGCTCGGCGCTTTCCGGGGAGGTTCACGGACACGATGGACCGCTGGCCACGCCGCGAGGCTCCTGCTCCTAGGCCTCACCGTGGGGGCGTTGAGGGTACTGAACACGTGGGACTTTCCGACCTACACGGCGCTGGCGACTGGCGCCGTACTACTCGCCGAGTACTTCTCACATGGCGGATGGGGTTTCGCCGTACTGGCGCGCGCGGCAGCGGGGACCGCATTCGCCATGGTTGTGGGGTTCGTGGCGTTCCTGCCGTACCACCTAAGGTACGAGGCCTTCTTCACCGGCATCGAGAGGACCACAAACACGACTGTGCTGTGGCAATTCCTTGGAATCCACGGGCTGTTCGTCTTCGTCATCCTGTCGTTCCTGGCCTACGAACTCCGGGGCTGGTGGCTCCCGGCTCTTTTATGGGCCGGCCAGCGGCTGAGCGGCGACGCGCCTGCCGTAAGGCGCGCGTGGGCGGCAGGTCTGGGCGTCGCGATCGCCGTCGTAGCCGCAGCGGTGGTGGTGACGGGCTGGACCGGCAGCACCATACCCTTCCTGGCCGCGCTGGCCATTCCCGTAGCCGTGATCGGCGCGGGCGCGATGAGGCGCGGATCGCCGGACGGCGCCGCCCTGGCCTTTACGGCCATGGTCGTGCTGACGGCCCTGTTTCTGGCCATGGGCCTGGACGTCTTCCGCGTGGAGGGGGACATCGACCGCATGAACAGCGTGTTCAAGTTCTACCTGCACGTCTGGGTTCTGCTGGCGCTGGCGGCAGCGTACCTGCTTTGGCGCATGAGGTACGGCCGGGGGCTCAGGTTTCCGAGCAGCTGGACCAAGCGCATATGGACGGGCAGCCTACTAATCCTGCTGGCCGCCGCCGCCGTGTATCCCGTGCTCGGGACGAGGGACCGCCTGCGCGACAGGTTCGACGGCGCCGTGACCCCACTGACCCTGGACGGCGCCGCATTCATGGAAGACGCCGTGTACTGGGACCAGGGCGGATTGATCGCGCTCTCCGACGATCTGCAGGCCATCAGGTGGCTCAAGGGCGCCACCGCCGGACGGCCGAACGTCGAGGGCTCGCCCGTCTTGCTCGAAGCGCAGACGCCATCCTACAGATGGGGAGGGCGAGTCTCCGTCCACACCGGGCTTCCCGGCATAGTCGGTTGGGAATGGCATCAAACGCAGCAGAGGCTCGGGTACTCCTCGGAGGTGGAGCAGCGGCTCAAAGACGTGGACACCATATACCGGACCCCAAGCAGCTCGGAGGCCCTGGAGATACTGAGGCGCTACAACGTCGAGTACGTCTACGTCGGTGAGGTGGAACGGCTCTACTACCCCAAGAGCGGCCTCGCCAAGTTCGAAGCCGGCTTGGACGGCGCCTTGGACCGCGTGTACGACAACGCCGGCGTGACGATCTACCGCCTCAAGACGGTGGAATGATGGAACGCGAACTCGGCCACGGCACCGGAAGCCGGCGGCGTGATCTAGTATGGAGTGGCGAGAGAAAGCATCCTCAATGATGACTCTACCAACGGGACACACTCCTCCGGGAGATCGTGTGCGCGTTGATGAGGTCGACCCAGACTAGCAGGCTTCGGAAAAACCTCTTCCTGACCTTCTTCAGACTCCCGGCAAAGGGGCTCCGCCCCTCTGCACACCCCGTATTTCAGCAGTCTGCTCGGCGCGTCAAGCGATCTTACCGAACGGCATCCCGTGCCTCTGCGCCTGGACTTGCCGCAGCTCGCCGGGTGGTCGTAGGGCAGCAAGACCCAAGGCGAGGGCTGATATAATCGCCCCCGCATGTACCCCGGCCAGCAAGACCCCCAGGCCCGCCGTGAGCGCACCCCTTTCCATGGCTGGCGATTCGCTGCTATAGGCGCCTGCATGAACGGCCTTATCGCCGGCCTCTACGGCAGGGGGTTCAGCGTCTACTTCCTCGCCCTTGCCAACGACCTCAAGCTCAGCCACGCCTCCACGTCCCTTGTCTTTGGCCTGTCGGCGCTGGAGAGCGGCCTGCAGAGCCCGATCACCGGATACTTCATAGACCGGTGGGGGCCAAGGATCATGATGATGATTGGGGCGGTGGTGGCAGGCGTCGGCTTCCTGCTGCTCCCGCTGGCCAACAGCTACACCGTCTTCCTGATAATCTTCATAGGCGTCCTCTCTCTGGGCGTCAACATGGGGTTCCACAACGGCTCGGCAGTGATAGTCACCCGATGGTTCATACGCAACCGAGGGACGGCCTTCGGCGTCATCTCGGTAGGCATCGCCGCGGGAGGCGCCGTCTTCACCCCGGCCGTCGCGTACATCGTCATCAACCACGGGTGGCGGACGGCTGCCGTCGTATCCGGCATCGCAATCCTGCTTCTTGGAGTTCCCCTGGCCGCCCTGGTACGGAACTCACCCGAGGAGCTCGGCCAGACGCCCGACGGCGACGGCGGACCCGGCTCCCGGAGGCTACGGCAGGTCCCTGTCGAATATGGGGTGCGTGAAGCGACGCGGACGTGGGCGTACTGGCTGCTTTCCATCGGCGTGACGTTGAGGATATCGGCGGGCAGCGGCGTCATCGTACACATAGTGCCGTTGATGGTCTGGAAGGGCTTGGGCGAGGAGGCGGGCGGAGTGGTGATCGCCACCGGCTCGCTGGCCGCGATAGCTACGCGCTTCTTCATGGGCTGGCTTGGAGACCGCTGGTCCAAACGCAAGATCGTAATCTCCGCCATGCTGGTAGGCGCCGGCAGCCTGGTTTTCCTTCTCTACGCTCCCGGCAAGCTGCCGCTAATGATCGCGTTCGGCGTGATCCTGTCGATAACGGAAGGCGCCGCGGGGCTGACCTGGGCCATGATAGGCGACTACTTCGGCCGCTCCTCCTATGCCACGATCAGAGGAAGCGTCAACACTATGGTGAGCCTCGGAGCGCTGGCGGCCCCGGTCGCCGCTGGCCGCGTCTTCGACATCACGGCGAGCTACTTCTGGGTCCTCGCGTCCGGCGCTGTCATCTACATCATGGCGGCGGCCGTCTTCCTGGTACTCCGCGGCCCGCGCAGACAGCCGGGTTGAAAGCTGCTTCTACGATCAGGTTTCAAGAACGGCCACTGACGAGGTGAACCCATGCCAATGCACAACCCACCCCATCCAGGCGAGATAGTCAGGCACGAGTGCCTAGAGCCGCTGGGCCTGACAGTCACGCGGGCGGCCAATGGGCTGGGGGTAACCCGTCAGGCGCTTTCCGACCTCGTGAACGGGAAGGCCGGCGTATCGGTCGAGATGGCCATCCGGCTGTCCAAGGCGTTCGGCTCCACGCCGAGGACCTGGCTCGGAATGCAGACGGCCTACGACCTATGGCACGCTAGGGAGAGAGCCGAGCACATCGAGGTTGAGCGCTTCGCGGCATCCAATCCGGTGTAGAGCCCAACATGTGCCGGGGCGTCGTCTACGGCTACTTGAGGGGCCGGCCGCCGGCGAGATATGACGACATGGGCTCCACGCTGTAGTCCCCGGAGCCGCTGGAGAGGCTCTCAACCGCCGCGCGGGCGGTGTCCAGGGACGTGAAGCAGGGGACTCGCCGCTCGGCGGCGGCTCGCCTTATCCTGAAGCCGTCCTGGAGCGCATCCCTGTCGAACGTGACGGTGTTGACGACGGCGTCCACCGTGCCGTCAGTGATGATGTCGACGACGTTGGGGTGCCCCTCCGAAAGCCGCTTGGGGACGGACACGACTTCCATGCCCAGGGCGCGTATCATTTCCGCGGTGCCGCCAGTGGCATACAGGCTATAGCCAGCCTCGGCGAGTAGGCGCACCATCTCTATCGACTCGGCCTTGTTCCGGTCGGCGATGCTCAGGAGAATCGACCCGCGCGGGGGCAGCACGAGCCCGGCGGCCGCGAGCGCCTTGGCCACGGCGGGCCTGAACTCGTAGTCGATGCCCATCACCTCGCCCGTGGACTTCATCTCCGGCCCCAGATAGGTGTCGACGCCGGCCAGCTTCGACATGGAGAAGACGGGCGCCTTGACGCCCACAATCTTCTGCTTCTCCCACAGGCCGCCGGCGTAGCCCTGCTCCGCGAGGCTCCGGCCCAGCATGGCGTTCACCGCGAGGCGGACCATCGGTACCCCGGTCACCTTCGATATGAATGGTATCGTGCGGCTGGAACGCGGGTTTACCTCGATCACGTAGACCTCGGTCTTGACGACCGCGCCGGCGTTCAGCGGGGTCCGGTAGGCCGGCCCTCCCAGCAGCACGTACTGTATGTTCATCAGCCCGCGGACCTGGAGCGCAAGTCCTATGCGGGTCGTGTAGTCGACGACCGTGTCGACCTCCTCCTTCGTCATGGTGAGGCCGGGGTATATGGCCATCGAGTCGCCGCTGTGGACACCGGCCCGCTCCACGTGCTCCATCATCCCCGGTATGAGCACCGACTCACCGTCGCATACGGCGTCGACCTCAACCTCCCTGCCCTCGAAATACTTGTCGATCAGCACCCGGCGTCCCTCGCCCGCGGCAAACGCGCTCACAATGAACCTTATCAACTCGGTGGGGTTACGGACGATCTCCATCGCCCTGCCGCCCAGCACGTAGCTGGGCCTTACCAGCACCGGATAGCCTATGTCGTCCGCCACCGAGAGGCCCTGCTCTATGCTCGCCACGGCCGCGCCGGGCGGGTTCGGGATCCCGACGCGGGCCAGGAAGTCCTCGAATAGCTGCCGGTCGGACGCGGTGTCGATGGAGTGCGCGGTGGACCCCAGGATGGGGAGACCTGCCCTGTCCATAGATTGGGACAGGTTTATCGCGGTCTGCCCGCCGAACTGGACCATCGTAGGAGGACATTCCTCCCCGTCTCCGCGGTCCGGGAGCGTCTCGTTCTCGATGATGTCGCGCACGCTCTCTTCGTCGAGCGGCTCGAAGTAGAGGCGGTCGCTCGTGTCGAAGTCGGTGGAGACCGTCTCCGGGTTGGAGTTGATCATGACGCTCTTGATTCCCGCATCCCGGAGCGCCCAGGCGGCGTGCACCGAGCAGTAGTCGAACTCGATGCCCTGCCCTATGCGGATGGGGCCGCTGCCCACCACGACGGCCTTGCGCTCCGTCAGCGGCTCCGCCTCGTTCTCCTGTTCGTAGGTACTGTAGAAGTACGGGGTCACGGCCTCGAACTCGGCGGCGCACGTGTCGACCATCTTGTACACGGGCCTCATGCCCAGGTCCCTGCGCAGCGACCTCACCTCCTCGGACGTCCTGTCCGTGAGCCTGCCTATCTTGTCGTCAGAGAAGCCGAGCCGCTTCGCCCTGCGCAGCAACGCGGGCGTGAGGGTCCGGGAGAGCAGTGCCGCCTCCATCGAGACGATCGTGCCGAACGCCCTGGTGAACCACGGGTCGATGCCGGTCAGCCTAGAGAGGTGCTCCGGGGAGGCGCCTCGCCTGAGGGCCATCAGCAGCGCCCACAACCGCTCGTCGTTGGGGTGGAGCGGCGCCCTGGACCAAGCTGGCGAGTCCGGCTCTCCCTCGCCATCGACCGCGAGCCAGTCCGGGTCTTCCCAGAGCAGGGAGCGGTTGGTGATCTCCAGGGAGCGCACCGCCTTCTGAAAGGCCGCCTCGAAAGAGCGGTCGATGGCCATAACCTCGCCGGTGGCCTTCATTTGCGTGCCGATGATGCGGTCGCCGCTGGGGAACTTGTCAAATGGCCAGCGCGGTATCTTGACCACGCAGTAGTCGAGCGCCGGCTCGAAGGCCGCCAGCGTCTTCTGCGTGACCGCGTTGGGTATCTCGTCCAGCCGCTTTCCGACGGCGATCTTCGCCGCCACGCGGGCGATGGGGTAGCCCGTCGCCTTGGACGCCAGGGCGGAGCTGCGGCTGACGCGGGGGTTGACCTCGATCACGTAGTAGGGGCTTTCGGCGCGGCCACCATCGGGAAGGGACTCGGCCACCACGTCTCCCGGCTCCAACGCAAGCTGGACGTTGCAGCCGCCCTCGATGCCCAAGGCGCGGATGATCCGCAGGCTCGCCGACCGGAGCATCTGATACTCCTTGTCGGACAGCGTCTGGCTGGGCGCCACGACTATGCTATCCCCCGTGTGCACCCCCATCGGGTCGATGTTCTCCATGTTGCAAACGGTGATGCAGTTGTCGGAGGCGTCGCGCATCACCTCGTACTCAACCTCCTTCCAGCCCACCAGCGACCTCTCGAGGAGCACCTGGTCAATGGGGCTGGCCGCGAGCCCGCCGGCGACTATCGTTTCGAACTCCTCCCGGGTGTTTGCGATGCCCCCGCCGGTGCCGCCGAGGGTGTAGGCGGGCCTGATTACGAGCGGCAGCCCCAGATCTTTCTCTGCCAGCGCCGCTTCTTCCATGGAGCTCACGGTGGCGCTGGGCGGAGCGGGCTCGCCGATGTCCAGCAGTAGCTGGCGGAAGCGGTCCCTGTCCTCCGCGTTCCGTATGGCCTCCAGCGGAGTGCCCAGCAGGCGCACGCCATACCGGTCGAGGACGCCGGCATCCGCAAGGTCGACGGCGAGGTTGAGCCCCGTCTGGCCTCCCAGCGTGGGCAGCACGCCGTCCGGACGCTCGGACTCGATTATCCTAGTCAGTACCTCCACGGTGAGGGGCTCGATGTACACGATGTCCGCTATGTCCGCGTCCGTCATGATGGTCGCCGGGTTCGAGTTGACCAACACCGTGGTGACGCCCTCCTCACGCAGCGCCTTGCAGGCCTGCGTCCCGGCGTAATCGAACTCGGCCGCCTGCCCGATCACGATGGGCCCGGAGCCTATTACGAGTACCTTGGAGGGCTTGTCCGTCATAGCCGCACCCGACCCTACGTCAAGCTGCATTGAAGGGTATCCTCCTGCACCAGGAGCGCAACCAATTCCCCCAACGACTTTATCTCTATCTCTGCGGAGGTATCGCTGGACGCGCCGGTGCGGTTGAGCCACACGGGCCGAAACCCAGCGTTGGACGCCCCACCGACGTCGTTCTCCAGCGAGTCGCCCACGTGAGCTATCTCCCCCGCCGGGCATCCCGCCTGCTCCACCGCGATCTCGAAGATGCGCGGATCGGGCTTCTCTATCCCGCCGTGGTCCTGCGAGAAGACCTCGAACGAGACCATGCCGCCTATGCCCAAGGCGTCCGCGCCGGTGTTGCCGTTGGACAACAGGCCCAGCCGGTAGCTCGGCGCAAGACGTTCCAGCGCCGGGCGTACGTCGGGGAAGAGGGCGCGCGCCGCGTCGCGGCGATGGAAGTAAACTTGCGTAAGGTGGGAGCCGAGCTCGTCGTCCGGTCTGCCCGCCTCGCGGAGCGTCTGCTTCATCGACTCCTCGCGGATCGCGTTGAGGTCGTTCACCCTGCCCCTCAGCCGGTCTTGGGTCTCGTTCCGGATGGCGACCATCCTGTCGATGTCCAGGCTGCGCGCCGCCTCCGGGTCGATCTGCGAAAGCTTCTCCAGGACCGCCCCTAACGCCCCGCGCATCACCTCGTCGAAGTTCCACAGGGTGTTGTCCACGTCGAAGGTTATGGCCGTGACGCCGGAGAGCGCGGTCACTGCTTTGCCGATTCCTCAATCTCGATAGTGACCTTGATGCCCTTCAGGTTGTAACCGTCCGACCACACATCTTCGGCGCCGATGACCTCATAGACCAAGCCGTCGACCGACTTCATCGGATTGTCCGCGCTTATGTCATCCAGAGAACCATTCCAAAGGGTAATTCCCCTGTTCATCGGCCTCGCGTAGCCGTGCTCGAATTCGTACGTCGCTGTAATCATCGTCCTATGTCCTTCGTTCTGGGCCAGACTCATCGCGCACCCGGTTGGTGGCGCCGGAGGCCCGGAACGCGGTCTAAGTCGCCGTTAAGTGTGTAGACCGGTATATCGTGGCCCAGCGCCAGCGCAGAGATTATTAGGTCGCCCAGCGCAAGCATATCCCCTTTCTGCTTGAGCCGGCGGTTCAAGTCTCCGGCCTTCACCCATGTGTTTTGGTCCATCTCCAGATATGACAGGGCTGTAAGGTGGCTCGCGAAGAACACGAACTCGCTTTCCGAACGCGCTCCCTGAAGTACCTCTGCCAGCACGGGACCCACCATCACCACCTCACCGTTGGCCAGAAGCCGGTCAAGCTCCCTGCCCGCCCTGGAGCCGGGGTTTCTCTGGAAGTCTATCCATACCGACGAGTCGGCGATAACCAATCAACCAGCCCTCAGGTCGTCCAGAAACGCCTGCCTGCGCCGGTCCGCCTCTCTCTGCTCCGCTCGCGTATCGTCTAGGGGAATCTTCCCCGCCATCGCGCGAAGTTCATCGATCTTGGTCCGACGGACATATTCTTGTAGGACCGCGTTCACCGCCCTGCTCTTCGTCTTCTCTCCCGTGGCCTCCACCACCGAGTCGAGCAACGCGCTGTCGATATCGAGAGTCGTACGCATTCTTGCACCTCTTTAGAGCATCACTCTGAGGCATCACTATATTGCATCAGAATAGCACATCCCAGTCTCGTCATGCCTTGGACCCCTCCACCAACTCGATGAAGCGGTCGAAGATGTACTCGTTGTCCAAGGGGCCGGGAGACGCCTCCGAGTGGTACTGGATGCTCATCACCGGCAGGGACTTGTGGCGCAGCCCCTCCACGGTGTAGTCGTTCAGGTTTATGTGGCTGACCTCCACGTCCGCCTGCAGCGTGTCGGGGTCGACCGCGTAGCCGTGGTTCTGCGACGTGATGTGCACGAGGCCGGTTGCTAGGTCGCGGACGGGGTGGTTGCCGCCGCGGTGGCCGAACTTTAGCTTGTAGGTGCCCGCGCCGAACGCCCTGCCCAGCACCTGGTTGCCCAGGCAGATGCCCAGGATGGGCACCCTGCCGATCAGGCCCCGGGCGGTCTCTACGGCGTAGTCGAGCAGGTCCGGGTCCCCAGGGCCCGGGGACAGCACCACGCCGTCGGGGCGCATGGCCAGGACCTCATCGGCGGACGTGCCGGCCGGGACGGCAGTCACCTCGCACCCCCTGGCCCGCAGCTCGCGCAGGATATTGTACTTGAGGCCGAAGTCGTCCACGACGACGCGGTACAGCCGGCTTGAATCCTCACCGCCGCCGTCTCCCCCATCCCACTCGTACGGGCTGGGGGTCGTGACCCTGGACACGTAGTCGATGGTCTCGTAGGCCGGCAGCCCCCTGAGCCTCTCCAGCGCCTCGCCGGGCGGCTCGCCCACGGCGATCGCTCCCATCATGACGCCCCGGCTCCGCAGCCGCCGCGTGACGGCGCGGGTGTCGACGCCGCTCAGACCGGTCACCCCCTGGGAATGCATGAACTCTTCCAGCGTCGAAGTGCTCATAGCATGGCTGGGGTGGCGGCAGTGCTCGCGCACCACGAACCCCGAGACCTGTATCCGGCTCGACTCGAAGTCCCTCTCGTTGACCCCGTAGTTGCCGATCAGGGGGTAGGTGGGCA
Source organism: Dehalococcoidia bacterium (assembly GCA_965262055.1). Classification (GTDB taxonomy): domain Bacteria; phylum Chloroflexota; class Dehalococcoidia; order Lucifugimonadales. The sequence goes on along the minus strand of CBDHEI010000002.1, from coordinate 1,493,506 downwards.
CGACGATCTGTCCGGCGTACGACGGGTCCGTCAGCATCTCCTGGTACCCGGTCATCGACGTATTGAAGACGACCTCGCCAAAGGAGGACGCCGCCGCGCCAAAGGATTCTCCTTCGTACACGGAGCCGTCCTCTAGGACCAGATATGCGGGTTCAGGTTCGTTGCGCATCAATGTCCGCTGCTCGCATGGCGGTGGGCCACCGGCCATGATAGTTACGATGCCTAGCCCCGGTCAACTCACCAGTTGCCGTTCATCGCGGATTTGACATACGCGAACGTGCGTGCTATGGTCTTCCCGTGGCAGGGGGGTTGCCCCAGGCGCGGGCACGTTCTTCGGCGGCCCCCGCCGGGTGAGAGCCTCGAATGGCTCGCCCTGAGCCCTTCGGTTGGCTCAGCACAGGCTCCGTCGAAGGGCGTGTAACACTCCGTCACACCGGTGCCACAATCAGCTACATCCGCGTCACTTCGTGTCACTCTCGCGTCACCCCCTGTAACGTGGGCCATAGCTGAAAAGTGACAAATGTTACAGAATGTGACGGATCCAAAGGTTTTTCGGCTCGATGCGGCTCTGGGTCATACGGCAGTCGGTGGGGCGAGAGAGAGAAACCCCCCAATCCCTCTGTCGGACTGGGGAAGATTGCGCCGCGGCTTCGCGCGGCAGTGGCTCAACTTGGGCGGTTGTAGTTGCGCGTGAGCTCGGACACGTAGCGGCATCCTAGGCCGGCCGCGTTGTCCTGAAGCCAGTCGCTCAGCTTCGTCTCGCAGGTCGGCGGGGCGTCCGACCTCATCAGACCGTCCATCAGACCGTCGACCTCGTCGCGTATGAGGACTACGTCGCGCACCAGCATGCCGACCAGCTTGGTCAGGCCGAGGCCAAGGGACGGGGGCATGTGGACAAACCGGCAGCGCACCCCCATCGACGCGGCCAGCAGGCGCAACAGGGACTCGAACCCGAAGGTCTCCGGCCCCACCGCGTCCGTGACGGTGCTCCCGGTCTGCGAGGCGGCGTCTACCGCAAGCGCGGCGAGGTCTTCGACGAAGACGGGTTGGATAGGATAGCTCCCGCTCCCGAAGACGGGGAAGACACGGAAGCGCCGCAGCGCCCAGGCCATGTTGTTTAGGAGCACGTCGTCGGAGCTGAAGACCATAGTGGGCCTTAGGATGGCGTAGGGGACACCGACACCCTTCAGCGCCTCCTCCACGCGCCCCTTCCCTCTGAAGTAGCCCAGCTCGGACTCCGCCGAGGCGTTCGTTATGGAGACGTGGACGATCCTGCCGACGCCCGCCTCTGCGGCAGCCTCGAACAGGGCCTTGGAGTTGGCCACTGCGCTGTCGAATGTGGTCTGGCCGCGCCCGAACCGCACCCAGTAGGTGTTGAACAGCATGTCGGCGCCCCGCATCGATCTGGACAGCCCGTCCCGGTCGGAGAAGTCCAGCGGCGCCGCCTCCACCCGGCCGCCGAATGGGTCCTGTGTGCTCGGGCGGGTCGTCAGAGTCTTTACCGTGACCCCCTGGTAAAGCAGGCGCTGTGCGATGTACCTGCCGGTGTAGCTAAAGGCGCCGGTAACGACGGCTGAGTCGATATTGGACATGATCCTGTGTTCCTTGGCTCTGGCTAGGCTACGGCAAACGTCGAGCCCGTGGGGGTCTTGGTGACCTCAATGCGGGTGGGGAACGACTCCTTGATCTCGTCGATGTGGGTGATGACGATGATCTTGCGAAAGTCGTCCTGGATGGACTGAATGGCCTCCTTGAGGCGCTCCTGTCCCGCAGCGTCCTGTGAGCCGAACCCCTCGTCGATGAAAAGGATCGGCAGCGGCGCTCCTGAGCGGCGCGCAAGCAGCTTGGAGAGGGCGATACGCAGGGAGAAATCGATGCGGAAGGCCTCGCCGCCGCTGAAGGTCTCGTAGCTTCGAGTGCCCATCTCGTCGCCGACGCGGATGTCCAGCTCCTCGGACGGTAGCCCCATCCGGCGCTCGCGCCTGCCCTGCCGGAGCTGCAGCCTGATCGACATCCGGTTGTCCGTCAGGCGCGACAGGAGCTGGTTCGCGTCGTCTTCTAGCTGCGGGATAGCCGCCTCGATGATCAGGGCCTGCACGCCGTTCTTGCCGAACGCCACCGCCAGCTCGTCGTAGACGCCCTTCTGGTCCACGAGCGTGTCGCGCTTCTTCTCGCGCTCCTTCGCTTCGGCCTCAAGGCGGTCCAGCCTCGCCAGCTCCTCGGTCGAGATCCCTTGCTGAACGCGGGCTGCTTCCAGCTCCCTCTCCTTGGCCGTGAGCGAGTCCTCCATTCCGCGGAGCTCAGCCTCCATCGAGGGGAGAGCCACGATATCGCGTCCCAGCCTGGCGGCGCGTTCCTCGTCTTCGGCAGTCTCGGCCCGGCGGCGCTCGAGCATGGCGGCGACCTCGCCTAGGTCGCGGCGCTCCTCAGGCAGCCGCTTCTCCGCCTCCCTGAGCTTGCGTATGAGCTCCTCGTACGGCCCGAGCTCCCTAGCCTGGCGCCTCGCGGCGTTATGAGCGTCTGGGTCGTAGTCCATCTCGGCGATCCGGGCGTCGATCCGCGCCAGCTCGGCCCGCTCCGCCTCGGCGAACGCCTCTTTCTCGAGGCGGGCACGCTCCTTCTCGCTCTCGGCCAACGCAAGATCGAGCTGCTGGCGAGCGGTGATCGAGTCCCGGCGGTCACGCTCGAGCTCGGTCCTCTTCCGCGTCAGTTCGCGGGCGTCCCTGCTCAGCTCAACCTCCAGCCTTGAAACCTTGGTCGCCAACCTGGAGTGTGTCTCCCTCAGACGGTCTTGTTCGGCGGCGTTGTCCCTGAACCGGTTGAGGGCCTTCTTCCCCTGCCTCTCGTACTCGGCCCGCACGTGGTCCCTGTCCTCCGGCCTCAACAGTTGCCTACAGACCGGGCACTCCGCGTCCTCACGCTGGAGGATGTCGAACTTCTGCCGCGTCTCGCTCATCTCCTCCCTCAGGACCGTGTTGGCGGCCTCCAGGGACTCGATGGTTAGCGAAAGGTCATGGGCCTCGCCCACCATGCGGGCGTAGTCCGCCTTGCCGGCTTCGAGCGCGTTCTCCTCGCTCTCCATGTCCGCGATGGCCTGGCCTATCGCGGGCAGCCGAGAAGCCGTGGGCTCCAGCCCGTTCTCGATGTTGCTGCTAAGCTGGGCCAGGTAGGCGGACAGCCGCTCGCGCTGTACGGCCACCTCCTGTTCCAGCCGCGCCTTCCCGGACTGGAGGGTCAGAAGTCGCCGGTGGACGTCGTCGAGACGTTCGGACTCGCGCCGTGCCGTATCCAGGCCGCCGAAACCTTGCAGTATCTCCTCGCGGCGCTCCGTCAGGGCGTGGTACTCGGCGGCGCGCCCCTCGTGGCCTCGCCTCTGCCTGTCCAGCGCGTCTATCTCGGACCGGCCCGCGGCCGCCCTTGCCTTCAGGACATCGCGCTCCTTGCCCATATTCCGCAGGAGCTCGACCCTACCCCTCTGAGAGTCGACGCGGGCCCGGGCGGCCTCGACCGCGGGGGCAAGCCGCTCTATGGACGCCCTGGCCTCCTCCAGAATAGCCTGATGCTCTTCCCTGGCCTCCAAGCCGCTCTTGAGTTGGGCGATCGCTATGTCGGCCTCCTTGATGTAGTCCTGTATCAGGGTACTCTGGGCCTTCGCGCGCTGCTCAAGGTCGTCGTAGTACGAGAGGTCGAGCACCTCAGCGAGACACTCCTTCCGCTGAGAGGGCTTGCTCCTGGTGAACATGTCCGCACGGCCCTGCAGCAAGAATGCGGTGTTCACGAAGGTGTCGTAGTCCATATGAACTACGTCTCGGATGAGGGCCTCGGTATCGCGTACGGTGTTTCCGGTTATGGCACGGTAGCCGTTGCCGGAGGAGGCTTGCAGGTCGAGCAGAGTCGTGCCCTGGCGCCCGGCGGAGGGCCTAGAATAGCGTCGCAGGATGCGGTAGCGCTGGCCCCGGGCGTAGAGCTCCAACTCGACGCTCATGGAGCTCTTGCCCTGGTGTATTAGCTCGTCGTGGGTGCGCGCTCGCGCCCTGCCCCAGACTGCCCACGTTATGGCGTCAAGGAGCGCTGACTTGCCGTGGCCGTTCTGCCCGGACAGGCAGGCGACGTGCACCGGCTCGAGGTCCAGGATGGGCACGTCTTCCCCGTAGCAGATGAAGTTCCTGAGGGTTAGCCTAAGGGGGACCACTGCAAGGCAATCGCTTCTGAATAGAACTCATAGCCGCAACGGGTGCGTCCACTCAAGTGGCCCATCGTAACTGTTCAGACTTGCTGATGTCTTCTCCACTAGCATAGCCTCGATAGGGTAGATGTCTTTGATCCCCACCCGCCCGCCCTTTCGAAACTGGGGCAAAGCCCCCAGACCCTCCTGCCAGAGGGGAGAACCCCTCCTCTGAACTCCTCCTTCGGATCTCACGGAGTCTGAACAGTTACGGCCCATCGTCTCACACAGTCGGAGAACGGGATATTCGGATCCGTCCGCTGCGTACCGTGACGATCGAGTGAGCTTCCAGTTCCTGCTGATATCGGTCTATCAGGTCCGCCACCAGCGCAATGCGTTGTTCCGCCGGCACGTCGGGCAGACGGACCAAACCGGCATGCGGCACATCATGTAGGTGAATCAACGCCCCGAAATCCGTATCGATGGTCACCAAGATTCGGTCTTCAGACTCCGCGCGTTCCAACAATGCACGGTCCCCCGGGTCTGGGCCAAGTTCCCGGGCCTCCAGCACTTCATGTCCAGCTCTGTGGAGCCACTCTGCCAAACGACGGCCTGCGCATTGGTCCACAAGAAACCTCACGACTCCGAGACCGAGACGGAGGCCAGGCTGTCCCCGGCAATGACCGCGTGGGCGTATGCCGTGGCGGCCCGAATGTCGTTCGGATCCAGTTCGGGGTAGTCGTCCAAGATGACCTGTGGAGTAACCCCTTGTGTTAATAGGCTCAATAGGAGCTCCACCGAAACTCGCGTGTCACGTATGACTGGCTTCCCTCCGAAGGTGCCCGGACGAGACATTATCCTACCAAGTAGCTCACGCTCGATCGTCATGTTGCTCCTCCGTGATGCAGCCCGAGGGCTCCGTGGCTTCCACTCCGCCTCCGGGGGGTCAGACGTGGAAGACGTACAGGTCACGGTTGCTCATGGGCAGGTCCACCCATTCGCCGCCCCTGCGGTGGCTCTCGGCGACCGCGAGGCACGCCTCCGTGATGTTGTGTGTGACGTCGACGTTGCCGCGCGTTGGGCGGCCCGTCTCGTACGCCTCGACCAGATCCTCCAGGCAGGTCTGCGTGGTGAAGTTCTGTTTCACCGCCGCCGGGGCGTCTATCTCGAACCACTCGGCCCTTGACTCCTCGCCGGAGCGTATCTCCCAACGGGAGTAGGTGGCGGCGGACTTCATGGCCCGCACCATGCCCTCGGAGCCGATCACCTCGAAGTCCCTGGGCCCGGCGGGCAGGGCCCAAGCCTCGACGCCGTTGGCAAACCGGACGTGGTACGTCGCATGGGGGTCCCCCTCAAGCCTGTTCCCCTCGACCTTTGTGCTCCTGGGGACCAGCTCGCCCCTCACGGAGGCCACGCCGGGGTCGCCAATCAGGTAGGACACCATGTCCAGCGAGTGAATGTGCATATGCATGAGGGTGTTCGACTCGGTGTAGGCCACGGCGTACTGCGGCTCTCCGATGTCACCGCGAGCGATGATATCGCGGGCCGCGGTGAATCGGTCGTCGAAGCGCATCAGCACTCCCGTGTTGAGCAGGGCGCCGGTACGGTGGCACGCCTCCAGGATCTCGTCGGCCGCCCTCGGCGAGCAGGCCACGGCCTTCTCGCAGAAGACCATCGGGACGCCCGCGTTCGCGGCCCTGACGGTCATCTCGGCGTGGAGGTCCCCCCGGAAGCTGGTGGAGGGCGCGAGGCTGCCGGGCTTCTGGACCCCCGTCGCGGTGGTGCATACGGCCACTAGGTCTGGCTTCTGCTCTTCGATCATCTGCTGGTAATCTTCGTAGATGGCCTCCACACCCCACCTCTGCCTAAACTCGTCGCGCCGGTGCGCCAGGATGTCGGCGCCGGCCACCACTTCGAGGCGGTCGCTTGCACCGCACGCCTCCGCAACGGATATGTTCAGCGTGCTGCCCATCCTGCCTAGACCGACTATCGCCACCCGGTAACGCTTCATAGCTACTCCTCGCCCGCTGACGTTGTATCCAATGAAGGGACAGTGCGGGGTGTTTGGATTGGGTATACTTTATGTACCATCGGCGTGTCCGTGTCAAGGCTTGGGGGGCGGCTGGAGCGGCTCCGGGCCAAGCGGAAGGACCAGATGAGACAGCACAGCTATTCCAAAGACACCGGGCTAACGATGCGGATGGGACTGACGATTGTCCTGCTCGCCCTAGTCTGGGTCTCCTTCATGGAGCGCCCTCGGCGGTTCGAGGGCCGCTAGGACATGGGCCTCCTGGACGTACTGTTCGGGTGGTCGGGGCGGCGCACGTCTAAACGCGATGCGTACTTCGCAATAACCACCGCGACGGAGTCTCTCTCGGGCCGGGCCGGGCTGCGTCTGAAGGACCGGGCCGGGCTCGTCTACAACCCGGTCGAGTCGAGGTTCTTCGACAACCTCGACTCGGAGATACGGGAGCTGCTGCAGGTGAGCGGCAGGACGACGGGGACGAAGCACCTGCTGCACGAGGACGCATTCGGGACACACTGGGTGGTGTTGGACGACCGCGACTTCGAAGACCTGGTTACCACGATCCACGCCGTGGGAGAGACCATAACCGAGCACGGCTTCGACGAGCGACTGCTGGCCGCGGTCTTCTCGTTCGACTACGAGGGCAAGGAAGGCTACTGGATATACAACATCAAGCGCGGTAACTACTATCCGCTCGTACTGGCTGGGGAGAAGCAGAGGGACAACGCGGCAGAGCACCCTGTTAGAAGAGGAGAAGGTGCCGGTTGAGCAAAACCTGGAGCATACCCTTCTAACCCTAACGCACCCTGGGACACGCCTCAGCGCCGTTCCTACAGGTAGTCGTCGGCCGGCGTGACCGTGATCTGGCGGCCGTCGCCCTCGCCGGAGCTGGTGGTCGTCACATCGGGATTCTCGGCCAGCGCCAGATGCACGATCCTGCGCTCGTCTGGTGGCATCGGCTCCAAGGTGACAGGCCGCCCGGACGAGGCCACGCGGTCGGCTACGCGGCGGGCAAGGTTGTTCAGGGACTTGTAGCGTCGCTCCTGGTAGCCGGAGACATCCAGGAACAAGTTGACGCGCTGCTCCATCTTCCGGGAGGCTAGAAAGCCCACCACGAATTGCATCGACTTGAGGGTCTCGCCACGCCGGCCGATCAGCAGGCCCGAGTCGTCGCCGGTGATGTCGAAGGCGGGGCCACCCACGTCCTCGCGCTCCGCGCTGCGCAGGTTGACCACGACGTCGACGTCCATGAGGTCGACGAGCCTTTCGATGATGTCCGAAGTCACCCTGACGACGTCGGTGGCCTGCTCCAGCAGAGTTACGCGCACGCGGGCGGGCTCGCCGCCCACTATTCCGAGCAGGCCGGCCTTGCCCTCGCTAACTACGTCTATTTCGACCTGGCCGCGCTCTGCGTCGAGCTCCTTTAGGGCGAACTCTATTGCCTCCTCTGGGCTCTTTCCTGTCGTCTCTATCGTCCTCAACATCTACCGCCTCCTCGGCCGTGGGCTCCGTGGCCACGGGCTCCGACGGCCTGCCCTGCGCCGGCGCAAGCCTCCCGGGGCGCCACGTCGCCAGAGCCACGACGGGCTCCCAGCCTGTCACGAATCCTTGGATAATTATTCCGACCAGATTTGACACGATCCAGTAGACGGCCAACCCCGCCTCGAACTGGAGTGTGAAGAACCCGAACATCACCGGCATCATCCACAGCATCATCCGGTTGGTGGATGCCTGCTGCTCGGTGGCCGCGGGCATGGTCGTCATCTTCTGCATCAGCCACATCGACCCGCCAACCAGGACCGGCAGGAGGAAGGGGATCGGGTTCGCGGCCGATACATCGGCAAGATTGAGCCCAAAGGCGATGCCGTTCAGCGGAATGACCTCGTGGACCGGCGTGAGCCACGGGTACAGGTGCCGGGACAGGTCGGCAAGCCTCTCCGGGGTCGACGGCAGGGTGGCCCTGAGCGCCCAGAAGAGGCCGAAGAAGATCGGCATCTGGATTACCATGGGGCCCAGGCAGCCGAGGGGATTGACCCCTTGCTCGCGGTAGAGGCGCATCGTCTCCTGCGAGGCCTTTGCCCGGTCGTTCTTGTGCCGCTCCTGCACCTGCTTGACCTTGGGCTGTAGCTGGCCCATTGCCTTCATCTGCTTGCTCTGCTTGAGGGTAAGCGGAACCATGGCCACGCGGACGATGATGGTGAAGGCGATGACCGCCAGCCCGAAGTTGTTGAAGAAGACGTAGTAGAGCAGGACGAGGCCGTTGATCATCGGCCCCATGATGACGGTGTTCCATATGTCGCCGAGTATGTCCATAGCTGGGATGCCGAGGCTGCTTACAGGCCCTTGGCGGCCAGGAAGGCGGCCAGGTCGGCGGTGCGGCAGCTGTAGCCCCACTCGTTGTCGTACCAACCGACCACCTTGACGAGGTTGCCACCCATCGACATGGTAGAGAGGCCGTCGATGATCGCACTGTGGGGGTCGCGTACATAGTCCCTACTGACGAGCGGCTCGTCGGAGTAGGCCAGGATGCCGTTCATCGCTCCGGAGGCGGCCTTCTTATACGCGGCGTTGATGTCGTCCACAGAGGCGTCTTCGTCCAAATTAGCTACAAAGTCGGTGACGGAGCCGGTGGGAGTGGGCACCCGGAAGGCCATCCCGTGGATCTTGCCGTTCAGCTCCGGGAGCACGAGCCCCACGGCCTTGGCGGCGCCGGTGGTGGTGGGGATGATGTTCAGAGCGGCCGCCCTGGCGCGGCGCAGGTCGTCGCCCACCTGGTCCAGGGTCTTCTGGTCGTTGGTGTAGGAATGGATCGTCGTCATGAGGCCGCTCTGGACGCCGAAGGTGTCGTGCAGCACCTTGGTCATAGTCGCGATGCAGTTGGTGGTGCACGAGGCGTTGGAGATGACGTTGTGGCGCTCGGGATCGTAGGTGTCCTCGTTGACGCCGAGCACGAGGGTCGCGTCCTCGTTGGTTGCCGGCGCGGAGATGATGACCTTCTTGGCGCCGCCGACGCGGTGGCCGGAGGCCTTGGCGGCGTCGGTAAAGAAGCCTGTGGACTCGACGACTATATCGACGCCCAGGTCGCCCCAGGGCAGCTTAGACGGGTCCCTCTCGGAGAGCACCGTGACCGGCGAGCCGTCGATCATGATCGAGTCGTCGCCCGCCTCGACGGTGCCGGGATAGGCGCCGTAGGTTGAGTCGTATTTGAAGAGGTGCGCGTTCGTCTCCGCGTCGGTCAGGTCGTTGATGGCTACCACGCTCAGCTTGTCCGGGTAGCGCTCGATCATGGCCCTGATTACCAGCCTGCCTATGCGGCCGAATCCGTTAATTCCGATACGCGTGGACATCAGAGCGCTCCTTGTAGGCGTAGGGACTGTCTGCAAGTTCCCATTATACAGCGCGCCGCCCCGTCTCCGCTGGCCGTGGCCGAACGGCCAACTTCTCAACACGCACTACAGGCTGCGGAGTTGAGAGGCGAGATATGAGGTATAGGGGCGCGGATGTGGCTGAATCTGACACGTCGACGAGGCTCCGCCGGATCTTCAAGGGAAGAGGGACGTCCCGTCGCGGGCCAGTCCCCGCCATGTTGAGCGCCCGGGACGTAGTGGGCGTGTGGCCGTTCATCCATGGGAACACGTGGGTGCAGGTCGAGAGGGAAGCGGGGATGATCAGGCCGGCCGGGTGGGAGTAGTGACGAGGGCGCGCAGGCGCTTTCTGTCCACCACCACCAGTAGAAGCGACAGCGCAAGGAAGGCGTAGGCGAACAGCATACGTTCAGACTCGCCCGTGAAGAACAGGTGCACGACAAACAGCGCCAGCAGCGCCGCTCCACCCTTCCAGCCGATCACCCTAGGGGCGATGAGGAGTATGGCGAAGAGGGACATGGCCGAGGTGAGCAGGAACTCCACCGCCTGCCGACTCTCCAGCCCGAAGCTCAGCGGCTCGCCCGACGACAGGCTGAAGACTACGACCATGCTCCCGATCAGCAGTGTTAGCTGGTTGACCTCCGCCGAGATCAGCGTAGTCATGCCTGCCAGCGGGTTGGCCCTCAAGCTGAAGAGGCTAGCTACTACGACCTCCGGCGCCTCCGACGCCAGGGGAGCTACCCACTGGATAAGTATAAACTCGTCGACACCCATCTCAAGGCCGGTCTCAATGAGCGATTCCACGAATGGCTCGGCCACCGCAATTATCACCGCGGCGGCGTAGAAGAAGAGCACGGCAAGCACCGTCCGGCGGCGCTTGTTGGGTAGCGACCCTATGAGCAGCGATACCCCGACGAGGTCTGGCTCCTCCGACTCCTGTGTGGAGCTTGCCCACAGATAGAACAGGTAGACGGCTATCATGACGGCGGCCAGTATGATGTGCACCTGGCTCATCGCAAACACCAGGAACGAAAGGAGCGTCGCCACAGTCAGGGCCTTGATTTCCAGGGACATCCCGCCACGCATGTCCAGAGGCTGCCGTCGCCGCAGGTAGTAGATCAGAATGACCACCGACCAGCCGACGCCGATGAGCAGGCGGTTGGCGCCAGTAACGTTCGCAGCCACTCTGCTCATCTCCTCGGTGACGGCGCCGGTGTACTTCAACACCAGTATGTTCGCGCCGGCGGACGGGTCGAAGGACGCACCGGCCTTCCAGGCGAGCACCGCCTCTATGGAGTACTCCGGGAGTATTGCAACGAGGGCCAGCAGGGCGATGGCCAGCGAGGCCGAGACGTCGATCTGTGCAACCTCCGCCGCCCACGACAGAAGGAAGGCACCGCCCACTATGCCCGCGCCGAGCACTGCGGCAGTGACGAGGGGGTGCGGATGAACGCCGGAGACGGCAACGGCAACGGCAACCGCACCCACGGCCATGGGGGCGGCCACCCAGGCCCATATGCGAGCAGGTGCGATCTCCGCAGCCAAGGGCAGAGCCCTTCAGGCTCCCACGCCGCGCACGGCTGACGGCCGTTGCCTGCGTCCTAGACACAGGAGAATAATTCGGGAAGCGGGATTAGGCAAGGACGGTATGACCGCGCTTCCTCAGGGCGAGGTTGACGAACGTCTCGGTGCGCCTGACACCCGGCACGACGCCCAGCTTGGTCCTCAGGAATACACCGAGCGCCTCGGAAGAGGGCAACGTCACCCAGACGAATAGGTCGAAGGAGCCGGTTGTTACTGCCACCCAGCTAACTTCTTCCATCTCCTCCAAGCCGTTGGCCACGAGATCTATCTTGTCCGGGTCGACGTGAACGCCTATCAGGGCCTGAGACTCGTATCCCATCTTACCGGGGTCCGGTAGGGCTATCACCCGGATGAGCTCTTCGTCTACAAGGCGTTTCAACCTACGCCGAACCGTCCCCTCGCTAACGCCCACATCTCTGGCGATCCCCGCGTTGGAAGTGCGTCCGTCCTGCCGGAGTACGTCGATTATCTTCCTGTCTAGCAAGTCCATTACCTTGATCCCACCTTAAGGTTATCGTATCTCATGCTACCGAACACAACGAATTCTGTCAATATGGACACTGTCATTAGCTGTGTCGCTGCACTTCACGCAGCCTACCTCAGCCGCGTGACCGCGAGATATATTCCCACGCCAGCGCCGATGATGTCGAAGAGGTTGAGGAAGCCTCCGTACCAATACCCGTTGAAAAGTACCATTACCAATAGAGCCGCCGCCATTCCTCCCGCGGCCACGTACTGCAGCGTACGGCCCCTCTTGCGGTTGGCGGCCCAGCTCACGCCCTCTGCAAGCACCAGCCCAAGCCCGGCCAGCGCAATGCCTGACAGGTATCCGTATAGGACTAACCGCAACAAAGCCAGCAGGACGCCCGCGACGGCCCCGATGCCCAGACTGGCTCCCAATGCCCGGGCGAGGTACGCAGTCGAAACGTCGTATACGGGGGATGGCCGTACCTGCGCGCACTCCCGGCAGCGGAACCCCACCGGGGTCGAGACCATGCACTGTGTGCATATGGGATCCTCGCACCTGACGCATCTCAGGCTCGTGACGGTATCCGAATGCCTGGAGCAGTATGTCTGGTTGGCCACGCGGTCTCCCGGTCAAGTACCCGCTCTCTCACCTTCGGCGTTTCCGTCCTGCGGCTGCCGCCGGGTCGTCCACTCCTCTTTGCGTCCCACGTCCCTGTCCCACAGCAACCTTCTCATCATAACTCCGAGCAGGCCGTCTTGCCTAGGCAGTGTCCAGTTCGCCGTCAGCCGCTTGAGTACGAGGACCGCGGCCATGCACGAGGCCACAACCACTAGCTCCGGTACCCGATCGGGCGGCTGCAAGAAGTAGGCCAGGATGGGCGCTGCCAGCACCGCGATCAAGGTCCACAGCCCCGCGTCCTTGAAGATGAGGCGTCCGACGAACGCTATCAGGAATACCTGTACCAGGGCCTCTCTCCACATCAGGAGCCCTACCGCGGCCCCTATGGCGGTGGATACTCCCCTACCTCCCGTGAACCGGATGTAAGGCGACCAGTTGTGGCCTACTACGACGGCGATTCCCATCGCCCCCTGTACGTAGGGGTCCTGGCCGAGCACATGCCCAGCGATGAGCACCGGAAGGGTGCCCTTGCCGAACGTATCGAAGGCGCCCAAGGTCAGGGCGACCGGGTACCCGGCCAGAACGGCCAGGTTGGACGCTCCCACGTTGCCGGAGCCGAAGTCGCGCAGGTCCACGCTCTTGCGATAGCGTGCGAAGAGATATGTAGACGGGATGCCGCCCCACAGATAGGTGCAGGCTATGAGTGCCGCCGCTTCAAGCACTGCCTTGCGGTCTCATCTCTTCAAGCTTCTCCACGACCCACGACGGCGGCCCCACGGAGCCGGGCTCCGGCTCGCCGGGATCGCCGGAGGCATGGTAGTCGCTTCCCCCGCAGGGAACCAGACCCAGATCGTCGGCTGTCTCCCTCAGTCTGGCGACCTGCTCCGGGGTGTAGTCACCGTAGTAGACCTCCACACCGGCGAGGCCGGATGACTTCAGGTCGCGCAGGATGCCGGCTACGTCCTCCAGTCCCTCGCGCCCGGACTTTGCCGAGGAGTATGTGGGATGCGCCATCACCGGGACGCCTCCGTGGGCCAGCACCAGACCGATCGCCTCGTCCGGCGTCAGCTTTGAGCGCTCGACGTAGGCCGGACCGCCTCGGCCAAGGTACCTGTCGAACGCATCGCGCGAGTACTGGACGTAGCCCTTCTCTACCATTGCCTGCGCTATGTGCGGCCTTCCTATGGCGCCGCCCCCTGAAAGCTGCCTTACGCGCTCGAAGTCGAGGTGCACTCCGAGAGCGTCCAGGCGCTCGACCATCCTCTCGGCCCGACCTTCGCGTCCTTCACGGAACCCCCGGAGCGTGGCCAACAGCTCCGGCGAGGACCAGTCCAGGAAGTAACCCAGCAGATGGACTTCGGCTCCAGGTATGTCCGTGCTGAACTCGATGCCTGGGATGACTCTCATATCCCCGAGAGCTTCGGCGGCCTCGAAGGCCTCCGGCAGACCCTCCGTGGAGTCGTGGTCGCTTATCGAGATCACCCTCAGCCCCCGCCGATAGCAGAGCTCCACCAGCTCGGTTGGGGTCAACTTGCCGTCGGAGAAGGTGGTGTGGAGGTGAAGGTCGACCCGCGCCATAGCTTCAGGGAACCTCTCTGTCGACTCGCTCTATGGCGATTGCCCTGCCGGAGGCGTCGTCTGTATCGATCATCACGCTGTTGAAACGCACCGGACCGCCCACCGCGACGTTCAAACGGTGGGGCGTCTGGTCGAGGAACCGCGTCAGCGCGTCCTCGGGCCTAACCCCGATCACGGAATTCAAGGGCCCGACCATCCCAAGGTCGCTCACGTACGCGGTACCTTTCGGGAGCAGGCGGGTGTCGGCGGTCGGAACGTGCGTATGTGTGCCAACGACCGCGGAGACGCGACCGTCGAGGTACCAGCCGAGGGCCGCCTTTTCCGAGGTGGCCTCGGCGTGAAAGTCTACTATGATGGCAGGCGGAAGACCGTCCACCGAGCGAAGGAGGTGGTCCGCGGCCCTGAACGGGCAGTCGAAGGTCCCGAGGAAGACCCTGCCTATAAGGTTCACGACCATGATGCGGTCCGCTATCAGGTATCCGCGGCCGGGTGTCGAGGGCGGGTAGTTTAGCGGTCTGAGCAACGGCAGTCCGCCACTCAGGTGCGGGACGATCTCCTGCTGGTCCCAGATGTGATTGCCGGAGGTGATGACATCCACTCCGGCTCCCAGCAGCTCATCGACAATCGTCGACGTGATGCCACGGCCGCCGGCGGCGTTCTCGCCGTTGGCTATGACAAAGTCGATCTCCAGATCGCGTCTGAGCCCCGGCAGCAACGTACGTACAGCCTCTCTGCCAGGCCTCCCGAAGATGTCGCCGACTGCGAGTATACGCATGCTACGGCGCTCCGAGAGAGACGTGGAGGCGGGTCAACGACGAAGCGGACGTGTTCGGAGCGCCGGGACAGACTGGCATTGGGGAGATGCCGAGGAGGGCCGGCGCGCTGTAAGCGCCCGGCCCTCCGTAGGTATCACCGGGCATACTCTACGGCCCGGCTCTCCCTGATCACCGTCACCTGGATCTGGCCCGGATAGGCCAGCGTCTCTTCAATCTTCCGGACGATGTCCCTGGCCATCTTGTTGGCGGCAAGATCGTCCACGTCCTGGGGCTTGACCATGATCCTGACCTCGCGGCCGGCCTGAAGCGCGAAGCACTTCTCCACCCCGTCGAACGAGCGCGCCACGTCCTCCAAGGCCTCGAGGCGCTTCATGTAGTGCTCTACGGTATCCCGTCTGGCTCCCGGCCTGGCCGCGCTGATGGCGTCGGCCGCCGCAACGATGAACGACTCCGGGCTGCTGTGGTCGTCGTCATGGTGTTCCCTGATAGCGGCGACCACATGCGGCCTGATGTTGTTCTTGGCGGCCACGTCGGCGCCGATCTCGGCATGGGGACCCTCGACCTCGTGGGTAAGGGCCTTGCCGATGTCGTGGAACAGCCCGCCATGCTTGGCGACCTTGACGTCGGCTCCGATTTCGGCAGCTATTGCCGCAGCTATGTGCGCCACCTCGACGCTGTGCATGAGCACATTTTCGCCGTAGCTGAACCGGTACTTGAGCCGTCCCAGCAGCTTGGCAAGCTCGGTGTTCACGCCGCGGACGCCTACGTCGAGGATGGTATTCTCCCCGACCTTCCGTATCTCATCCTCCAGCTCGCGCTGGGTCTTGGTGACTATCTCCTCGACCCTAGACGGCTGGATTCTGCCGTCCTTGATCAGCTTCCCAATCGCCAAGCGGGCCACTTCCCGGCGAATGGGATCGAAGCAAGACAGCGTAACGGCCTCCGGCGTGTCGTCGATTATCAGATCGACTCCGGTGGCCTTCTCTATTGCCCTTATGTTTCGCCCTTCCCGGCCTATGAGACGACCCTTCATGTCGTCATTAGGTAGGGGCACGGTGGTTAACGTAACGTCGGACACAACATCGGAGGCGAGACGCTGGGTGGCCTGCGCAATGACGTTGACCGCCCTGTCGTTGGCTTCCGCCTTGACCTGTTCCTCCGCGTCGCGGTAGCGTACCGCAAGCTCGTGCTCGATTTCCTGCTCTGCCTTGACCATGAGCTCTGCTTTGGCGTCACCCATGGACAGACCGGCTATGCGTTCGAGGTGCTCTTCAACTCTGCGTTGCTCCTGCTCGAGCTCCGCGTGAAGTGAGTCGATACTCCTCTGTTTCTCCCCGAGACTCTGCTCGCGGCGGTCCAAGTTGTCCGAGCGGCGGTCAAGATTGTCCTCGCGGCGGTCTACGCTTTCCTCACGGTTTGCGAGCCGGCCCTCCTGGCGCTTGAACTCGGCGCGCTGATCCTTTAAGTCGGACTGAGCTGCCGACCGGACCCTTAGCGCCTCTTCCTTCGCCTCCAGCAGCAGCTTTCTCTGTTGCTCCTCGGCCTCCTCCAAGACCTCAGCTGCAATGTCTCTAGCTGCTTCGTACCGCCTGTTCAGGACTATCTTCCGACCGAAATAACCACCTAGCCCACCTATTAGGAAACCACCTAGGCCGGTAAGGACGGCGATTGCGATATCCACGCTCTCACCCTCCTTGTCTGTTAAGCTTAGGTTCCTAGCTATCATGTTAATTGGCAGCTCGCTGGAGTGTCAAGCTGGCCGTCTTTCGGGCGGTTACGTCGGCGGACGTTGATCCGAGGCAGTCACAGGCTTGATGCGAAACGTTCGCGGGACGTTAAGGAGGCTGGCCCTTTTGACCGCTGTGGGGGGTGAGGTTGTCGAAGGCCTTGATGAGAAGTACGTGGATGAGGGTCTCCGAGTTGCGTACGACGCCTTCGCCGAGAAGTTCCGCATCGTCTTCAGGAACGCCGACGACTTCACCAGGCTCTTTCGTGACTCTGCAGACACGACTAGCTGTCTCTCGGCGGTTATCGACGGGCGGTTTGCGGGTATCCTAACCATCCAGACGGCGGACTACCATCTGAACCCAGCAGCGGCGTTCACGAGGTTCTCGCCACTGAGGGCCACCCGGATACTGTTCAATGTCGTGTTGCTTGCCAATGTTCGCATATAGAGCCTGTCTCAAAAGCCCAATCTTCCTGGGGCTGGCAATTTTCATGTTCCGATATCCGCTGGGGTAATGGACTCATACGCCGCATGCAAGGTATTAAGTCCCGCTGTCACACATGAAACCGTCACGATGACTCGGCGTAAAATCATGCGGAGGGATTTTTGGGACAGGCTCATATAGAGAACATTTCGTCAGGACCAGCCGGGACATAGCAGCCAGATGACCCCCTCACCCAGCTCGGGATCTGTAGGTAGACGGCTGCCCCGGACTTTCCAGGCTTTCAGGAACGTCAACTACCGGCTTCTCTGGACCTCGAACCTACTCGGCTACTCCTCCCGGTGGATGCAGATGATCCTCCTGGCGTGGTTCGTCCTGGAGGCGACCGACTCGCCGTGGCGCGTCGCACTCGTGGGCTTCTTCGGTGCGGCGCCACTGCTGGCCCTGGGCACGCTCGGCGGCGTGCTAACGGACAGGACGGACCGCCTGCTGGTGATCCGGGCGACCCAGGCCGCCAATCTTCTCGCTACGGCGGCGATGGCTGCGGTCCTCTTCGCTGGGGCCGCCCAGTTCTGGCACGCCTACCTCGTGATCGCCGTGGCGGGCGCGGGCTGGGCGATAGACACGCCCTCTCGCCGCTCGGCCATCCACGACCTGCTGGGACGCTCCGGGGTGACCAACGGCTTCGCCCTGGACTCCGTAGGCATGAGCCTCAGCCAGATGATCGGACCCGCGCTCGGCGGGGGGCTTATCGCGCTGGTAGGGGTCCGGGGAGGGTTCGTCGTCGTGGCCGCCTTATACTTGGTGACTCTCGCGCTGCTATTGCGGATCCGTCTCCCGAGCGCGGTCCTGAGCGGCAAGGCCAGCGTCGGCCGCGACGTCGTAGAGGGGGTGCGGTACGTGGCGGGACACCAGGCGCTGCTGGCGGCGGTCATGGTCACGATCGTGATGAACCTGCTTCTCTACCCGTACATGAACATGGTGCCGGTTATCGCGCGGGACGTGCTGGGCGTTGGGCCCGGACCGATGGGGGTGCTGCAGGCGCTGCCGGGTCTTTCGGCCGTGGTGGGAGCTTTCTTCGTAGCGTCGCTGGCGTACATAAGGTACCACGGCCGGTTCTACATAGGCGGAGCGCTGTTGGCCCTATCGGGGCTGCTCGCGTTCTCGTTCTCCCAGTGGTACGGGGCGTCCGCCGCGGCGCTGCTCGTCCTGGGCCTCGGCACGGCCGGATTCAGTAGCATGCAGGCCACCCTCGTGATGCTTCTGGCTAGGGAGGACATGCGAGGGAAGACGCTGGGGATAATCAGCCTGGCCATAGGCACAGGGCCGTTGGGAGCCCTGCTAGTAGGAGGAATGGCGAGCTCGTGGGGCGCTGCGCTGGCCCTCCGCATCGACGCGGTCGCGGGGATCGTCTGCCTCGGGGTAATTGCGGCGCTACTGCCGGCCCTGCTGCGCCGGGTGCTGCCGGACGAGGAGACCGTGGGGCCGCGCCTCGCCCAGGCCGCGCGGCAGGCGGGGCGGCCCCGGAAATCCGCCGCGATTCCGGCGGACTCAGATTGACCCTCTTTTCTCAGCAGCCCTATAATGAATGTTCCACTATGCGGCGGACTCTGAAGCTCGGAGGCGGCGATGCCGGATGCCGGTGACCACGCAAGGGAAGCCTGCGGTGTTGTCGGAGTCTATTCACCCGATGATGACGTAGCCCGCATCGCGTTCTTCGGGCTACACGCTCTCCAGCATAGGGGACAGGAGAGCGCCGGTATCGCAACCGGCGACGGCCAGCGCATACACGTGCGCACTGCGATGGGCCTGATCACCCAAGCCTTTAGTGAGCAGCATCTTTCGCAGCTTCCAGGCCACCTCGCCATCGCCCATACCCGTTACTCGACCACCGGCAGCAGCAATATCGCCAACGCGCAGCCGATCATCTCGCAGGGACCTGATGTCGAGGTCGCGTTGGCCCACAACGGCAACTTGATCAACGCCGTCGAGCTCAGGAAGGAGCTAGAGGGGTGGGGCTGCCGGTTCTCTTCGAGCAGCGACTCGGAGATAATCGCGCATCTGATCACGCATGCTCCCGCCAATTCGTGGAAAGATCGGATGGCGTATCTGATGCGCCGTGCCGTAGGTGCGTATTCGCTCACGGTGATGACCAAAGACGCAGTCTTTGGTATCCGTGACCCGCTGGGCATCAGGCCACTCTGCATTGGGAAGTACAATGGCGGCTGGGTCATCGCATCCGAGACTTGCGCCCTAGACCAGATCGGCGCGAAATACATTCGGGACGTTGATCCTGGCGAGGCTGTCGTAGTCGACGGAAGTGGTGTGCGGACAGTCTATCGGCGCTTCTCGGAGAATGGCCACGCCCCCTGCATCTTTGAGCACGTCTACATGGCCCGGCCCGATAGCGTCATCGACCATAAGCTCGTCTACAACAGCCGCATGGCGATGGGGGCCCAACTTGCCCGTGAGCATCCGGTCGATGCGGACCTAGTCATCGGCGTGCCGGATTCGGCAACACCCGGCGCCGTTGGTTTCGCTCAGGAGTCAGGTATTCCGTACGGCGAGGGTCTGGTCAAGAACCGGTACGTTGGTCGTACTTTCATCATGCCCGACCAACGGCTGAGAGACCTAGGCGTCCGGATGAAGTACAACCCGCTGCCCGAGTTGATCAGAGGCAAACGGCTGGTTGTCGTCGATGACAGTATAGTCCGCGGGACAACACAGGCCCAGGTGGTACAGATGCTCCGCAAGGGTGGAGCGAGCGAGGTGCACTTTCGCATATTCTCACCTCCGATCCGGTACCCCTGTCACCTCGGTGTCGATATGCCTACGCGCAAGCAGCTAGCAGCTCACGGCAGGTCGGTGGAAGATATGAAGGAGTTTGTGAGCGCAGACTCTCTCGGCTACCTCAGCGTCGAGGGTATGTCCAGCGCGGTCGAAACGTCGGAAGCGAGATCGTGCATGGCCTGCTTCACCGGCCACTCGCCGATCCCTGTGCAGCTCGAGATGGACAAGCTCGCCTTGGAGGTCTGACGCGGGGTCCGCTGTTGATGGGGCTGGTGCCCACGACGCCGTCGCGGTCGAGACCTCCGTGGCTATAGGGCTACGCGATGAAAGCGCTGCTTAGCACATCCGACAGGACCGAACTCCATACGTTGGCGCGCGCCCTGGTAGACGCCGGCTTCGAGTTGGTGAGCACCGGGGGCACCGGCGGCGCCCTGGCGGAAGCGGGGCTGCCTGTGACCCAGGTCTCCGAGATTACCGGCTTCCCGGAGATCATGGACGGCCGGGTCAAGACGCTGCACCCCGGCGTACATGCGGGCATCCTAGCGCGCCGAGGTAACGAGGGGGACGCGGCCCAGCTCGCGCAGCACATGATCGACACCATCGACGTCGTCGTGGTGAACCTGTACCCGTTCGTGGAGACCGTCTCCAAGGACGGCGCGACCCTCGACGATGCCCTGGAGAATATCGACATCGGCGGCCCCGCCATGATCCGCGCCGCCGCGAAGAACTTTCCCGGGGTGCTCGTTGTCGTGGATCCAGCGGACTACGGGTGGGTCGCCGAGAGGCTGCCGGGGGCGCCGTCGTCGGTCTCGCTGGAAGAGAGGCAGCAGCTGGCGCGGAAGGCCTTTCAGCATGTCGCGTCGTACGACACCGCAATAGCGCGGTACTTGGCTGGCGGCGGCAGCCCGTTCGGTGACCAGGTCACGCTGGGGTACGAGAAGCTGGCCGACCTTCGCTACGGGGAGAACCCCCACCAGGCGGGCGCACTCTACGCCGACCCCCTTTCGACGGGCGGGGTCGCGCGCGCAGAGCGCCTGCACGGCATGGAGCTGTCGTTCACGAACATCCTCGATGCAGACGCGGCATGGCGTATCGCGTGCGACTTCGAGGCGCCGATGGCGACAGTCATAAAGCACACAAACCCGTGCGGCATCGCCATCCACGAGGACCAGTCGACCGCCTACAGGCGCGCGTTCGAGGGAGACTCCACGTCAGCCTACGGCGGCATCCTAGGATTCAACCGCACCGTGACGGCATCGACAGCGGAGGCCATGCGGGGAGTGCTATACCACATCATCGTAGCCCCCGACTATGAGCCAGAAGCACTGCGGATGCTGAAGAGACGCAAACAGCTCAGGGTGCTGAAGGCTGCGCCGGAGCGCGGGCCGGGGGCAGGCTTAGACGCCCGGAGGGTCGGCGGTGGGGCGCTGTTGCAGTCGGTGGACACATCCAACGAGGACGGCGGCTCGTGGAAGACGGTGACGGACCGGGAGCCGACCGAGGCTGAATGCCGAGACCTTGCCCTCGCCTGGAAGGTGTCGCGGCACATCAAGTCGAACACCATCGTACTTGCCAAAGACGACGCCATGGTCGGGATGGGCGCGGGACAGCCCAACCGGGTCACCAGCGTCCATCTCGCCCTGCGTCTGGCGGGGGAGAAGGCGCGGGGCAGCTCGCTCGCATCAGACGCCTTCATGCCGTTCGCAGACAACGTCGAGATGGCGGCCGAGGGCGGCGTAACGGCCGTCGTCCAGCCGGGCGGCTCGCTCCGCGACGACGAGGTGATCGAGGCGGCCAACAGACTGGGGATGGCCATGGTCTTCACCGGAACCCGGCATTTCCTCCACTGAGACGGCGTCAGCACCCGTGACCACCTCGCTGGAAGTCGTCCTGCCGGTGCTCAACGAGGAGAAGAGCCTGGAGGCGAGCACCCGCAAGCTGCACTCATTCCTGAGCGACGGCTTTGCGTCGTACGAGTGGCGCATCCTGATCGCCGAGAACGGCTCCACCGACTCGACCCCGCAGATTGCCACACGCCTGTCCGAAACGATGGCTAACGTCGGGGTGGTAAACCTCGGCGTGAGGGGCCGTGGGCGGGCCATACGCAAGGGCTGGCTCGAGAGCCGCGCCGACATCCTCGCTTACATGGACATCGATCTGTCAACCGACCTTGCCAGCCTAATCGACGCCGTGGAGGCGATCGAGCTTCACGGGTACGACATCGCGGTCGGCTCGCGGCTGCTGAAGGGGTCCCGCGTAATCGGACGGCCATTTCACAGGGAGGTCATGTCCAAGGCGTATAGCATGACTTTCCGCTTGCTGTACCTGACCCGGTTCCGCGACGCTCAATGCGGGTTCAAGGCGATCAACCGCGAGACTGCGTCAGCGCTCCTGCCGGTCGTGGAGGACATGGGCTGGTTCTTCGACACCGAGCTGCTCATAGTCGCAGAGAAGAACGGATACCGGATCAAGGAGGTGCCGGTTACGTGGACGGACGACCCGGACACGCGGGTGAGGATCATCCCAACCATCATGGGCGACCTGAAGGGCCTATTACGACTCAAGCTCGGAGGGCTAGCCAAGGCGTCGAAGGCCCTGGCAGCGTCAGCCGGGAACCCTCACGGCGAATAGGGGGCGGAACCGGTTCGGGCCGAGCTTGGGGAGGGTGAGAGTGACATGATTACACCAACGGAAGAGTACCTCTTCGACCTGCGGGGCTACACGATCATCCGAGAGGCGCTGGACCGGGACCACTTGGGGGCGCTCAATGACTGGATCGACGCCCTTCCGCCATTGGAGACCGGGCAGTGGTTCGGCAATGTATACACCCACTCGTATGGCGGCATCGACGGCGTCAACCTGCAAGATATTATCGAGGGCGGTGAGCTCTTCGAGCGTCTCATAGACCATCCCGCCTGGACCGATAGTGTGCGCTACTATCTTGGGCCAAGCACGAAACCGTATATCTACGAAATCTTTGTCAACGTGCGCGAATCACGCGGCTATATCGGGGTGCACTCGGGCGGGCATCTTGTCGATCACCATCAGCGCAGCGGACGCCGAAAGGGCCAGTGGGCCTGCTTTATGCTCTCGCTGCTGGCGCCGTTAACCGACGTGGGACCGGGAGATGGCGCAACCGTGGTGATTCCGGGCAGCCACAAGTCCGACTTGCGCACCCGATGCAGAGTGTGGAAGGCGGGATCAGCTCCGGTCCCGGCGAACAGCTCGAAGGCGCGGCAGAGGTCCACCTCAAAGCGGGCGATGCCCTGCTCTTCAACGACGCAGTCTGCCATGGCTCCGCGCAGCGCATCAATCCAGGCCAGCGGCGAATGATCACCATCCGCTACGTGCCAGCCCATAGAGCCCACCGCTTCGGGTACGAACCTTCAGCGGAGCTGGTGGCGCGGCTAACGCCGGAGAGGCTGGCTATTGTGCAGCCCATCAGGCCGCGCAGGCGGCCTGATGGGTGACTTCATCCTCCGGCGAGCTTCTCGGCGTTGAGGTGGGTTAGCTTTTCGAAGACCTCTGGGGGCAGCTCCAGCTTCTTGAGGTGGTCCATCAGCTTGGTGTCGTAGATGTCCCGGGCGAACAACAGCTTGTCGGCGTAGTCGATCAGGTACCGGCGGCCGAACTCTTCGTCCCTGATGAGAGCGGTGAGACCGGAGGTTGCTGACAGGTCGGCGTAGAGGTTCGGGTGCTTCTCCAGCATGGCGGGGTTGGCGCCGCCCGGGAGCACGGGGCCCTCGGGGTACATCTCCTTGTCGTAGAGGTCGTCGCCCGATATGTGGGACCACCAGCCGGGGCCGTGGGCGACGAGAACTGTGTCCGGGCAGGCGGTGAGCGCCCTGTCCAGCGCGCCCATGGTGCCACCGTACCACCAGTCGCGCCAAGGGTAGTCGCTGCCGAACTTGGTCCCGTATTCC
Source organism: Dehalococcoidia bacterium (assembly GCA_965262055.1). Classification (GTDB taxonomy): domain Bacteria; phylum Chloroflexota; class Dehalococcoidia; order Lucifugimonadales. The sequence goes on along the minus strand of CBDHEI010000002.1, from coordinate 1,470,044 downwards.
AGGTGGATGGTGACGGGCAGCCCCAGCTCGCCGAAGACGCGCAGCAGTCTCAGGGAGTCGGGGTCGTCGAACACGACGCGGCTCTTGTACTCGCCGGCCAGCCGGATGTCGTAGAGGTCGACGGCGGACCTGATCCTCTCTATCGCGTCGGGGCGCTTTGGGTGAGGAGCGTAGCCCAACACGAAGCGCTCGGGAGCGTATGCGCCCGCCTGCAGGACGCTCTCCAAGGGGATGCCACTCTCAGCGCCGGGCGGCATGAAGAGCTGGTTCGACCTTACGTCATACTCCGACTGGGGGACTTCCCAGGACAGCAGCCATATCTTGTCGATGCCGTTCTCGTCCATGTTCCGGACGATCTTCTCTGCTGTGAAGCCGTGGTAGTCCGGGTGGTTGTGGGCGTCTATCAGCATGGTGGCATGTCTCTGTTGGGGTCCGCTAGCAGCGGCTTACTTCTTCATCAGCTCGGCCAAACGCTTCAGGGACTTCACGAGCTTGCCGGCGTTCTTAACCGTCTTGGACAGCTTGCGGAAGAGGGAGAAGGCGACCAGCAGGAAGACGAGCACGGCCACGAGGAACAGGATGTCCCTGGCCAGCGCGACGCTCTCCTGGAGTCCCAAGTCCATCGTTGCGGCCTAGCCCCGGGAGGGCTCCTTCATGGTCTTCTTTAGCTCGCGGGTCAGCTCTGCGAGATGGGTGTCGTTCTCCCTGATCTGCTGGAGGTGGAGCATGCGCTCCGGGCCGGCCGTCCTGACCATCGCCTCGCCGTGGATCCGGTCGATCCAGAAGCGGGCCTCCTTACCGAGGGCCTCTCGGAGCTCGGGGAGTTTGTCCTCGGGGTAGCGCTCGGCGAAGTTCATCGTGTACATGCGCCTTCTGCCGGAGCCGCCGAAGGAGGAGTGCTTGATGCTGTGGTTGAAGACGACGAGGTCTCCGGGCGTCGTTTCGAGGGCAACTGCGGGGACCGTGGAGGGGTCGATGCCGAAGCCGCCGTTGCGCAGGTGGCGCTCCAGGGCGTCGGCGAAGGGCTCGCCCACGCGATGGCTGCCGGGGATGACGCGCAGGGCGCCGGTGTCCCTGGTGGTGGGGTCCAGGTAGAAGGCCATCTTGATGCTCAGCACCGGCCTTATGCCGTAGCCGTCGGAGTGCCAGCGGGTGTCTCCGACGTATAGGTTGCCGTCGCCGCTGGTGTAGTTGAAATCCTCGCCGCATATGCTGGAGGCTATGTCGTGTATACGCGGGTCGTCGAGGAGGGAGCTGAGGTACTCGCTCTTGTCGGGGAAAGGGAGTATGGCAGACCGGGCGGTGCCGTCGTGCTCGCGGCCGTCATGGCCTCCGCCGTGGGCCTCCCAGATCACCTCGAACTCCTCGAGGATCCTGTCTACGCAGTCGGCCAGCAGGCCGGGGAACGCCAGGTAGCCGAAGGTCCTGAACTGCTCCATCTGGTCTTCGGATAGCGGTTGCTGGGTCTTCATAGCGGCCTCCTGCCGATGGTGCCCCGCATCTTCTCACGTTGGGCTTGAACGCGCCAGCATCGAGGCGGTCCTGGCACTCTGAACGTGCGCAGGCGAGCGAGGTTGGCGCGCTTAGGCACGGCATATCGAGTAACGGGGAAGACGATCATCCCCAGAGTGCGGGGAATCTGGGTAGCCATGCGCTCTTTGTCGAAGGCCGGAAGAGGCACTCACGGGGGCGCTGAAGGGAGTGCAACCCCCGAAAACCGTTTCAAAGTGTCCCATTCTGCTCTCTTTCGTATGTGGGGCGTGGGACATTTGGGAGGGAAATGGAGCGCCTTTGGGGCGGAAATGGACGGCAGACGACGTGGTTTGAGCGGTTTTGGGACATGGCTCCGGGCGGCGTCCGGGGCGCTTCGGCGTATGCGGTCTGTGCAGGCATGGGGATATATTAGCACGGGCGTTCGCCGCCGGCAAGCGGAGGCCAGGGGAGAGAGCATGGATGATGACCGGCGAAGTCCTGGGTATGCGGACTGTTCACGCTAGGCGAGCGGGGGCATCAGGTCGACCTCGAGTACAGTCTCGCACCAGAGGGCAGCATCGAGGAGGCCCTGCTCGGCGAACGGGGCGGAGGCGAGCTGAATGCCGAGGGGCAGTCCGGACTCGCTCAGGCCGGAGGGGATGGTGATGGCGGGAAGGCCGGTGGTGGTCCAGGGGGACTGGAAGACGGGGTCGCCGGTGGTCGTGAGGTCTCGCGGGGCGGGCATTGTCGTAGAGGGAGTCAGGAGGGCGTCGTAGCGCGTTGCCGGTTGGAGGACCTCGTCGCGGAAGCGCTTTCGCAGCTGCTGGGCCTGGACGTACTTCGTCGCGGACGCGGCCATGCCGGTCTCAATGAGGCCGCGCACCTTGGGCCCGTAGTCGTCGGCACGCGCCGCGAAGTCTTTGCGGTGGGCCACGGCGGCCTCGACGGCCATCACGACCACGTGGGCGGGGATGAGATCGTCAAGGGAGGTTTCCAAGGGCACTTCTTCGATGCTCGCTCCCTCGCGGCCGAAGGCCTCGATGACGGACTCGGTGTGGCGGCGCGCTTCAGGGCCGGCGTTGTCCAAAAAGTCGCTCACCACACCTATAGATGGTGGACGCGGAGCTGCGGCCAGCGCGCCGGCGTAGTCGGGCACCGGCTTTTTCGACGACGTGTCGTCGCTGGGGTCGTGGCCCGACATGACGCCGAGCATGATGGCGGCGTCGGTGACGGAGCGCGTGAAGAAGCCCATCGTGTCGAGTGACTCAGCTACAGGCATGACGCCGTACCTGCTGATGCGCCCGAAGGTGGGTTTCATGCCGACCACCCCGTTGTACGAGGCGGGCCTGAGCACGGAGCCCGCGGTCTGACTACCGAGGGCGGCGGGGAACATCCTGGCGGCCACTCCGACCGCCGATCCGCTGGAGGAGCCTCCGGGCGTGTGGGCGTGGTCGTAGGGGTTCCTGGTCGGGGACGGGTCCATGCAGGCGAACTCGGTGGTGACCGTTTTGCCCATCACTATGGCGCCGGCGCTCCTCAGCATGGCGACGGAGGTGGCGTCGTAGGAGGGGACGAAGTCGGCGTATATGGGCGAGCAGCCGGTGGTCCTGAGGTTGGCGGTGTAGAAGATGTCCTTGACGCCTATGGGCACGCCGTGGAGGGGTCCCCTAGGGCCGACGCGGGCAAGCTCGTCGGCGCTGGCGCTGGCGGCGTCCATGGCGGCGGCCTCGTCGAGAGTCACCCAGACGTGGAGGTCTGGGTCCATGGCCTTGGAGCGTGACAGGAGCGCGGCCATGAGGTCGACGGGAGAGAGGCGGCCATGGCGGATGGCCTCGGCGGCGGCGGAGACAGTCAGGTCGTGGGGCTGTGTCATGTGACCACCTTTAGGGCGGCGGGGAGCACCGGCTGGTGCAGGGTAACCGAATTCATGTCGATTCCTCCAAAGTGGGCTGTATCCAAGCCCTCAAAAGGGACAGGGATCAGATTATATTACTTCCAATGGGTTACGATTCTATCCGCGGCCTGGGCGGCAGTCAGGTGTGTGGTATCGAGTATCAGTGTATCCCCTAGATCCTCTGGAGTTGTGAAGTGGCCGGACTGCAGGATCCGGTTGAACTCATCGACTGAGGTCATTTTTCGGAAGCGAGTCCGTTCTGGGCTAGTCAGGCGGCGGTCGTTTTCTTCTTTCTCACAGGTCAAATGAACGAACCGGACGACGCCACCGGCCTCAAAGACGTGATCGCGTACGTTCGGGACCATCTCTTCGGGCAAGGACCGCTCGAAAACGAAAGTGGCGATGAGTCCAGGGATTCTGTCAGCTACGGCCCGCTCAATCACCATGGGCCACATCCGATTGCGCAGCTCGATAAAGCCGCCGCCATCGAATCCGAAGACCGACTCAAGCATGTCCGCAAGCAGATGAATATGGAAGAGCTTGCAGCCTGGCAGTAGGCGCGTCAACTCTCGGGCCACTGCCAGCTTTCCCACGCCGGGGAGACCATGGATGATGTATAGCTCCATACCGCGTTACACCTAATAGTCATATCTGAGTGACTCGCCTTCGGCAGGCTCATGGCCAACTCGGATTCTGAGCGGGCAGCGGCTCTAGGTTCCTCGCTCCGCTCGGAACGACAGTAACGGGGGACGCTCCGTTCGGTATGACAGTGAGGCGGGGCGCTCCGTCGCGCTTTCGATGGAATCTGTCAGAATCAGGATTTTCAGGATTGGGACTGTGTTGGCGCTATGCCTCTGATTTCATCACGGCCTAATCATCCGAGAGGAAGCCGAGGAGGTTCAGGATGATCAGGAAGATGTTCAGGACGTTGAGGTAGAGGCCGATGCTGCCTATGACGGCGACCTGGGTAGCGGCGCTTTCGTTGCCTTCCATTGCTGCCTGCTGTGCTAGTTCCTTCATCTGCTTGGTCTCCCAGACGGTGAGCGCGAGGAAGAGGGGCAGGAGGAGTATGTTTATGAGGAGGAAGAGGCCGCTCGACCCGATGAGGAAGATGTTGACGAAGCTGACGATGATGATGCCCACGAGGGCGGTCATCAACATGGGGCCGAGCTTGGAGATGTCCCTCTTGGTGGTCATCCCGACGGCGCTCATGGCGACGAAGAGGCCGGCGGTCAGTAGGAAGGCGACCCCGATCGTCTCGTTCGTGTAGGCGATCAGAATGGGGGAGAGGAACAGGCCCGCCATACCGGTGAAGGCGAGGTAGAGGACGGTGCCGAGGCCGGTGTTGCCCTTCTGGACGACCGCGCCCGCGGCGTAGAGGGTACCGAACATGACCCCGAAGGCGAGGAGCATGCTGATCCAGCCAAGGCCGAAGATGACCTCCCCGACGCCGATCGCGTCGCCGATCCAGATGGCGGTGGCGGTGGTGACGACCCCGAGCGCGACAAGGCCGTACATACGGGACATCGCGTCGGTGTAGATGGCGCCGGCCCCGGCTCTGCCGTAGGGCATGCTGTAGGGTTGGGAGGTCATGTGGGTACTCCTTTCTATCGGGCTACCGAAGAAACTCTTCCTAACCTTCTTCAGACTCCTTCCTGTACAGGAAAGAGGAGAAATTATATCTGAGGGACACCCTCAGACTCCCGGCAAAGGGGCTCCGCCCCTCTACACATCCCGTATTTCAGCAGCCTGATACGGGAATTGGGATTTCCTAACTGGTGCCGGGTACGGGACAGGATACATGCACACCGATGGCCATGTCGCCCTACGGCGGGAGGGCGGGCGGGTCTTAACCCGCCCCTACGAAGTGATGCCTGCTACCCATCTTCGCGCCGTCACGGAGGAGGAGGCTACGGGAGGAAGACCGGCTGCACCCAGGCCCGCTCCCCTGAGGAGCAGGCGACCGTGGCGCGGACGTATCCCTCGTAGCCTTGGACGCGGTAGGAGGCTTCAGGGCCGGTCTGCTGGTCCAACGTGACGCCGCCGGCGCCCGTGAAGGTCGTTGAGTAGATGTATTTGTACACGTCCTCGTGCTCGATCTTCAGGCTGACGGCCTCGGGCGTGGCGTCCAACTCGAGAATGGTGACGCCGGTAGAGGCGTAGAAGTCGCCGGAGGCTAGGGCGTCTATGATCGCCCGGCCTTCGAGCTCCGCCGCCCTGACGACGACCCAGCCCCTGCCGGGGTTGGCCAGTTGGGGCGTGAAGTCGTGGTAGTGGTGGGAGTCGTCGACGGCGACGCCGAAGATGACGCGGCCGGCGGTGAGGACGCCGTCCCAGAGCTCCTCGCTGCTCAGGCGGCCGGGCGCACCCTCGTCGTTTACACCCGGGACTCCGCTGTATATTTCGACGAGGCTGGCGCCCACGACCTGTTTGAGGGCGTTGAGGGGGATGGCCCACTTGTAGTTGGGGTGGTTGATGGAGGCTATCCCGCCGGCCTCGATGATGGCGTCGACGTTGGCCTGGATGGTCGGCACGACGCCATCGGCGTCGATGGGCTCGACGACCCTGGTGACGCCCAGGCCGTTGACGTGTATGGGGGTGGTGCCGCCCAGGGTGTTGGCGGTCACCTCCTCGCCGGGGACCATCAGCGGGCGCTGCTCGTCCTTGTTGTAGTCAAGTATGATCCTGTGGTTGTGGTCGGTCAGGACGAGGAAGTCGTAGCCGTGGTCGCGGTACCAGCGGACCACGACCTCAGGGTCGGCGTCTCCGTCGGACTTGTTCGTGTGGGTGTGGATGTTGCCTTTGAACCAGGGCACTGTGTGACTCCTCCATCGGTTGTGTCAGGCGCCGCGACCGACGGCTCAGGCGCCGCTGGGAGTATAGCATCGTTAGGTGTGTCGGGCGCTCAGGGCTGGCGGCGGGAGAGGTGGAGGTGGAGTGCTTGATGGGCGGAAGCGGGGAGTTTGGCCCACTCGGCGATGCGGTGGCCGGGGACCCAGGCGATACCTCGGGGGTTGACGAGGAGGGGGATGCGGTCCCTGTGGGCGCGGGGGACCTTGTCGTCTATGAGGAAGTCCTTGAGCTTCTTGCGGCCGGTCATGCCGAGGGGTTGGAAGCGGTCTCCGGGCTGGCGGGGGCGCAGGGATAGGGGCTCTCCGGCGAGCCCGGGGTCCAGCCGCGCCGTCAATGCGCCGTCCGGGGGCGTTTCGTCGTGGGCGGGGGCGATGTGTGCGGTGACGAGCCAGCCCTCGGCGGCGGTCTCGCCGGGGACGTTCAGGGGGTGGGCCCTGGTCAGCGGGGGCGGCATGTCTGGCTGAGGCGGCGGGCCGAAGGTCAGGGTGGCCTCGTCGTAGCCTACGGAGAAGGCCAGGCCGCCGGGCAGATCCGCCGTCCGGGATGCGGGACCGGCGAGCATGCCGTCCATCCGGTCGAGGTGGGCCTGGTATATGCCGTCGAGGTCGCCCTTGGCCGTTGCGACGGCCAGCCTCAGCAGGTGGAGCCTGACGGCGGCGGGCAGCGTGGCTACGAGGCTCCGGTCGAGGGTCACGGTACCGCCTTCCACGCGCATGGCGCCGGGGGGGAGGGAGGCGACCTGCTCGTCGAGGTGGGAGATCTGCTGGCGGGCGGCGGCGGAGAGGCGGAGGATGGCGTTGCGCGCCTGGGGGTTCAGCTCCTGGAGGAGGGGCATGAGCTCCACACGAACCCTGTTGCGGGTCATGTCGGGGGAGCGGTTGGACTCGTCGAGGCGAGGCTCGAGGCCGAGGGCTCGGCAGTAAGCTAGCGTGTCCTCCCTAGTAACCGCCAGAAGCGGACGCAGGAGGAGGACTTCCGAGCCGCTGATCGACCTGCGTCCGAAGGGCTGCATACCGGCGAGGCCGGCGAGGCCGCTGCCGCGGACGACGTGCATGAGCACCGTTTCGGCCTGGTCGTCGGCGGTATGTCCGAGGGCCACGGCGTCTGCATTGCGCTCCTTGGTGACGCGGGCGAGGAAGTCGTAGCGCACCTCGCGGGCGGCCTCTTCCAGGGATGTCCTGTGGCGGGCGCGGTGCGCCTCGACGTCGGCGCTGCCGGAGGTGAGGGGGAGGCCCATGTTGCGGAAGGTCTGGGCCACGAAGCGGGCGTCGGCCGCGGAGGTTTCGCCCCTGAGGCCGTGGTCGAGGTGGGCGCCGTGGAGCTCGAAGGCGGTCTCGTCCTGGAGGCGGTGCAGGGAGTGGAGGAGGGCGAGGGAGTCGGGGCCGCCGGAGACGGCTACGACGAGGCGCGCGCCGGGTGTCAGGTGGCTACGACGAAGGGCGTCGCGGACGGGCGCGTCGACACGGTCCAGCACGCCGACCTGCTTACCCACGGGGCCATCCGTCTCCCTTCTTGGGGTTCGCTCCGCCCTTCGACAAGCTAAGGGAAGGCCCTAATCCTCCGGTTGGTGTGCTGCGACGGGACAGGGCGGGGTTGAAACACGCCCCTACGGGATGGTAATTCGCAGCGTAGCCAAAACGAAATGATATTACCAGCAGGCTGCGGAAGAACTCTTCCGGACCTTCTTTCAAGCCTTCCTATCCAGGAAGGGGAGAGATTCTATATCTAAGGGACACCCTCAGAATCCCGGCAGAGGGGCTCCGCCCCTCTGCACACCCCGTTTTTCAGCAGTCTGCTAGGCTCCGTCGGATGCCCCATCGGATGCGTTGGCGGGGGGGGGGCGGGCCGCTGGTTCGGCGCTTGCCCTAATAAGGCCTTCGATCTGGGCGGCGATGTCCGGGTGGTCCTTGAGGAAGATCTTTACGTTCTCGCGGCCCTGGCCGAGCCGGACGTCCTCGTAGGAGTAGAAGGAGCCGCTCTTCTTGATCAGGCCCATCGAAGAGCCGAGCTCTATGAGGTCGCCGGACTTGCTGATGCCTTCGTTGAACATGATGTCGAACTCGGCGACCCGGAATGGCGGGGCGACCTTGTTCTTGACGACCCTGGCGCGGATCCGGGCCCCCACGACCTCCTGCCCTATCTTGATCGACTCGGTGCGGCGGAGGTCGACCCTGACGGAGCTGTAGAACTTGAGTGCGCGGCCTCCGGGGGTCGTCTCCGGGCTACCCCAGAGTACGCCGACCTTCTCTCGGATCTGGTTAATGAACATGACCCCTGTCTTGGACCGGCTAATGGCGGCCGTCAGCTTTCTAAGGGCCTGGGACATGAGGCGGGCCTGGAGACCCACGTGGGTGTCGCCCATGTCGCCTTCGATCTCGGCGCGGGGCACGAGCGCGGCCACGCTGTCGACGACGACGATGTCGACGGCGCCGCTGCGTACGAGGTACTCGCATATCTCGAGGGCCTGCTCGGCGGAGTCGGGCTGGGAGACCAGGAGGTCCTCGGTGTCCACGCCGCACTTTCCGGCATAGCCGGGGTCCAGGGCGTGCTCGGCGTCTATATAGGCGGCCGTGCCACCGGCCTTCTGGGCCTCAGCCATGATGTGGTAAGCGAGGGTCGACTTGCCGGACGACTCGGTGCCGAAGACCTCGGTGACGCGGCCCCTAGGGAGGCCGCCGACACCCAGGGCGATGTCGAGGGCGAGCGAGCCGGTCGAGATGGACGGGGCCTCTACGATGTTCATGTCACCGAGGCGCATGATGGCACCGTGCCCGAACTGACGGTCAATCTGGCCCAGCGCGGCCTCGAGGGCCTTAGCTCTTTCCGAAGTCATAGTAGTCATGTGAACCTCTTTGGGTCTGTTGTCTTGGGCGCCCACGAGAGGCGCCCCTACAAAACTGTAGTCGTGTAGTGGGAGTTGTCACGCTGCCGGAAGGCCCATGATAGCATGGGGGATAGTGCCCCACAAGACAGAAACGGTACTAATGTTCTTGCACTTTTCGGCCTCGTGGGCCGGGAGGAGATGAGCGTGGGAATGGATGACAGGCCGCTGATCGCGGTCTCCGCGTCGCCGGAGGCGAGCGTCGAAAGGTGTGGGGCGGCCGTGGAGGGCGCTGGGGGCGAGCCGTGGGTGTTGCTGCCCGGGCACGGGCTGGGCGCGTCGGAGGTGGCTGCGCGGGCGTGGGGGGTGGTAATCGGGGGCGGCACGACGCCCGGCCAGGGGACCGACCCGGACCGCGACGCCTTCGAGGCGGGGCTGCTGATCGCCGCGCTGGAGGCGAACATGCCGGTGCTGGGTATCGGGCGGGGCATGCACGCCCTGAACGCGGTCACGGGCGGGCTGCCGGGGGTAGCCGCGCCGGGTCACAGTGCCGCAAAGGGGGACGAGGAAGAGACTGCGGCCCTCCACAGGATATTCATCGCGCCGGGGAGCAAGCTGGCGGCCATCGTCGGGGCCGGCGGCTTCGTGCGGGTGAACAGCCTCCACGGCGAGGCGATCAGGGAGCCTCAGAAGTCGCCGGCGATGCTGGCCTCGGCCTACTCGGTGGAGGACGCGGTGATCGAGGCGATAGAGAGCCCGGCGCACGACTGGGCTATCGGGGTGCAGTTCCAGCCGGAGCGTAGCGGGGAGCTTCCGCGACAGTTCGAGAGGCTGTTCCAGGGGTTGGTCCAGCGAGCGTCGATGCGGCGAAGCGGAGTCTAGCAGGGCCGCTGCGGGTCTGGTCTTGTTCATCGAGAGGGCCAGATTTCCTTTGAGGCTGTAACGTTCTGTAACATTTTGTCACTTTTCAGCTATGGCTTGGGTTACAGGGAGTTACACGAAGGCGACACGTTTGTAACAGAATGTGACGCCGATGTGACAGTATGTGACACTCCCCTTCGACCCTCCAATTGGCGAGGCCCAAGGCGGGTTTGAAACCCGCCCCTACGACCTGAAACGGCGGTCCCCGACAGGCCCTTAGACAGGCTCAGGGCGAGCGGGGCATTGTTGCTGCGTCGGAGACTGTAGCACGTGTGTTCGTGCTTTGTCAAGCTCGCGTGGGAGTGGCGCAGGGGTCAGGCGAACCAGATACCGAGGTACTTGGTGAACCAGAACAGGCCGGCGTAGGCTGCGGCGCCGGAGAGGACGAGCACGGCGAGCATCCTCCAGTAACTCCGAGCGCCGGCGATGCTGCACGACCGCCGCCCTCGCAGGAAGAGGTAGACGGCCACCGCCGCCACGATGAAGCCGGCGGCGCGGAAGAACCAGCCGTAGGTGTAGTAGAGGGTATCCCCGAGCGTGACGGCCTCCGCCGCGGTGACGACGCCGATGAGGACGAGGACCACGGGGGAGACGCAGCAGGTTATGGCAGTCACGCCGGAGAGCAGGCCGAAGAGGAGTCCCTTGCGTACCTCGGCAGTGGCGCCAGTCTGCTGGTGGTGTTCGGCGGGTTGTGTGGTCATGGCTTCCTCCGTTAGCTGGGTGAGCTTGGGAGTCGCGATTAGCTGTCCATAGGATGCAGGATGTGGGGATGTTGGTTCCAGGCTCCTGCTGTGAGATTGCACCCCCCTTCAACCGTAAGTAGTATCATCCAATTCGGAATGGTGTTCGCAGCCTGCCAAAGGAGGTTAGCTAGTTGAAGAAGAGCAACGATAGCGAAGAACAGGTCGGAGACCAGAGTAAGCCGGGGATACTGAACAGAGTGGGAGCCGTAGCCAGTTCAGCCAAACGACAGGTGAGCCGTTCTGCAGAGGTGATGTCAGGAACCGACATCCGCCGGTTCGAGGACTTCACGGAGGCAGCAACCACAGCCGTCGTCGGTGTACATCGAGACCAAGCCGAACTGAGGGAGCAGATTAGCCAGATCAAGCAGTCTGTTAACGATGTCGAGGCCGACCTGCGAGAGCGGCTCAACCACATCGAGCAATCGGTCAATGACGTACAGCAAGTCCAAGCAAGTCTTAGAGGGTGTTTTCAAAGTACATCATGACGGAGCTAAGCGTCGGAGCATGAGATGAATCGCAGCTATGTGCAGCCACGCTTCCGTTGTACCGGTCAAGGCTTCATAGTCCTTGCTCAACCGGCGACAACGTCCCAGCCACGCCAGTGTTCGCTCAACCACCCACCTGCGTGGCAGCACCTCAAACTGATGGCTGGCCCTGGGACGCTTGACGATCTCCAAGACCCAGCCCGACATGGACATCACCCAGTCCACCAACTGGCCGCTGTAGCCAGCGTCAGCCCAGATGAGTCGCAGGCGTGGGAATCGTCCTATCAATTTATCGATGACCAGCCTCGCCCCATCTCGGTCTTGGATATTGGCAGGATGCACCACCACCGCCAACAGCAAGCCCATGGTATCTACGATGACGTGTCGCTTTCGACCGTTGATCTTCTTACCAGCATCATAGCCACGAGGCCCCCTTTTTCAGTCGTCTTCACGCTCTGGCTATCTATGATCGCTGCGCTGGGAGTAGGATTTCTACCTTCGGCCTCTCGGACGCAGGGGCGTAGCGTCTCATTGACTCGTTCCCACGTTCCATCCATGGTCCAACTGCGGAAGTACTTGTACAGGGTCTGCCAGGGAGGCAGATCGTGCGGGACCATCCGCCAGGGGCATCCGCTCCGAAGCAAATACAGGATGCCGTTCACTACCTCCCGCAGGTCCACTGTACGGGGTCGGCCTCCGGGTTTGGCTGGTGGGAGTAGGGGGCCGAGGATCTCCCACTGTTCGTCCGTCAGGTCGCTGGGGTACGATTTGCGGCTCATTCATCAAGTATAGTACAAGTGCAAGACTTTGCAAACACCCTCTTAGAGGGTGTTTTCAAAGTACATCATGACGGAGCTAAGCGTCGGAGCATGAGATGAATCGCAGCTATGTGCAGCCACGCTTCCGTTGTACCGGTCAAGGCTTCATAGTCCTTGCTCAACCGGCGACAACGTCCCAGCCACGCCAGTGTTCGCTCAACCACCCACCTGCGTGGCAGCACCTCAAACTGATGGCTGGCCCTGGGACGCTTGACGATCTCCAAGACCCAGCCCGACATGGACATCACCCAGTCCACCAACTGGCCGCTGTAGCCAGCGTCAGCCCAGATGAGTCGCAGGCGTGGGAATCGTCCTATCAATTTATCGATGACCAGCCTCGCCCCATCTCGGTCTTGGATATTGGCAGGATGCACCACCACCGCCAACAGCAAGCCCATGGTATCTACGATGACGTGTCGCTTTCGACCGTTGATCTTCTTACCAGCATCATAGCCACGAGGCCCCCTTTTTCAGTCGTCTTCACGCTCTGGCTATCTATGATCGCTGCGCTGGGAGTAGGATTTCTACCTTCGGCCTCTCGGACGCAGGGGCGTAGCGTCTCATTGACTCGTTCCCACGTTCCATCCATGGTCCAACTGCGGAAGTACTTGTACAGGGTCTGCCAGGGAGGCAGATCGTGCGGGACCATCCGCCAGGGGCATCCGCTCCGAAGCAAATACAGGATGCCGTTCACTACCTCCCGCAGATCCACTGTACGGGGCCGGCCTCCGGGTTTGGCTGGTGGGAGTAGGGGGCCGAGGATCTCCCACTGTTCGTCCGTCAGGTCGCTGGGGTACGATTTGCGGCTCATTCATCAAGTTTAGTACAAGTTCAAGACTTTGCAAACACCCTCTTAGGGAAAATCTTACCCGTGTGGACGAGTCCGTGCAGACCGAAATTGCGTCCCGCGCTAGCTTGTTTCGGTGGGTCATCACGTTCGGAGCCGTGGCCGTAGCGGCGCTGCTGTTGAGCATCGTCTTTATCGTAGTTGGGACGCTGTGATGGGCTACGAGCAGCTCATGGCGCTTGCAGAGTCTTACCCGCCCCAGGAACGGGATTCACTTCTGGAGGTTGCGCAGCAATACAGAAGCCGCAGTGAGCGGGAGATCCTGGAGTTAGCCGCACTAGCCACGGACGTATCGCTCGACAGGGTCACCAATCTCGGGCTTGAGCCTGACGCAGACCCCCAATTTCTAGAGGCATTTCGGCTCCATTACCCGGGCATCAGCTTGGAGTCCCTGAGAGGCGAATCCGAAGAGTACCTCAAGAATCTGGTCAATGGGGCCAAGGGCAAGTATTTCGAGGTGCTCTTGCGAGACCGCCTCAATGCGGGAGAACGTGTCGGCGAGATCGAGTTACAACCTGGACAGGTCGCCAGGCTTGCCGAGTCGCCGACGCAGCCGGGGTGGGACTTGCGGATTGAAAACGAAGACGGGTCGGTAGCCGAGCTTATCCAGGCTAAGGCCTCCGAATCCTTCGCCTACATCAAGACAGGCTTGGACAAGTATCCCGACATCCCCGTCGCCGTGCCCTCGGAGATCGACGACTCGGCCGAGGAGATACTCGGCACTGACATCTCAAATGAACAGCTGGAACAGGTGACGAAGGCTCAGCTAGAAGAACTCGGTGAAGGTATGGCTGAAGACCTCTTGGACAAGGGCGCGGAGTTGGCCGCTGATTCCATCCCCTTCGTGTCGATGATCACGACCGGCGTCATCGAGGGACGCAACCTCCTTGCGGGACGCTCCACTCTCCAAGAGTCACTGTCGCGAGGAGCACGTCGGATAGGAAAAGCTACTGTATACGATGCTATTGGGACGGTTTCCGGCATAGGCCCAGGGATGATAGCGGTCAGAGTTGCTGAGAGCAGAATATCCGGCCGAGTTGCTCTCGGCGACCGCTTGGAGGCACTGACGGCAGAACTCAGGCAACTGAAACCCATTCCGCACTGACGCGCCGCGACAGGTTAGCGTCCTACGGCGGGGGCAGGGCGGGTTTGAAACCATCTGCTCCAACTAATTGGTATGAGAACCGTTTTTTCCTTTGGATAGTACTCCTCTGAGTAGTAAAAAGGACATGACTACTCGCCAGGAGGAACTTTGTAATGTCCACCAAGACCGGCGACGACACAGACACGGTCGGGAACATAGAGGAGTTTCTCCGGCAGTGTTTGGAGGACATGGAGCCAGACCACAGGATCAAGGGCCCTGGCAGGCCGCGCGTTCTGCCCGCAATGGCTCTGTGGGCGGGACTGCTGGTCTGCGTCCTGAGAGGCTTCGGCAGCCAACTGGCGGTCTGGCGTCTTATCTCGGAACGCCAGCCCTGGTTCTTCCCCCGATTCCCGGTTACAGACCAGGCGGTCTACAAGCGGCTCCATGGCGCGGGAACCAAGCCATTGGAGAGGCTCTTCGAGCAGATCAGCAGCGTGTTGGCTCAACGATTTCAGGGAATGGTCTCGGAGAAGCTGGCGCCATTCGCCGAGGAGGTGGTGTGTATAGACGAGAGTACAATGGACGCCATGTCGAGAAGGCTTCCCCCTCTGAGAGAGATTCCCCAAGGCGACCGCCGTCTGCTCGCTGGCAAGCTGGCCGGCGTGTTCGACGTGAGACGCCAGCAGTGGCGGACCGTCATGTTTCAGCCGGACCCGCATCAGAACGAGAAGGTGTTGGCGCGAGACCTGGTGTCGGGCCTGCCAGCGGGAACACTGGTGTTGGCAGACTTGGGATACTTCGGCTTCGCCTGGTTTGACTGGCTCACGGAGCGGGGTTGCCACTGGCTGAGCAGGCTTAGAGCAAAGACCAGCTACAAGGTGATACATACCTTCTATCGTCGGGGCGATGTCTTCGATGGCATCGTGTGGCTGGGAGTCCACCGCGCTGACAGGGCCAAGCACGCCGTTCGGCTGGTGACTTTCAGACAGGGCAATACGCTGCGCCGCTACATCACCAACGTTCGGGAGCCTGATACCTTCCCGATTGCATCCATGGCCGAGATCTACGCTCGCAGGTGGGATATCGAGATGGCACTCAAGTTGGTCAAGCAGCACCTCAAGCTGCGCCTTCTGTGGTCTGCCAAGCGGGTGGTGATTCTCCAGCAGATATGGGCGACGCTCATAATCTCGCAGGTCCTTCAGTCGTTGAGGCTTGAGATAGCCCAAAAGGCCGGGGTTGACCCGTTCGAGGTGTCCATTGGCCTGCTGGTGGAGTATGCCCCGCAGTATGCCTATGAAGGCAGGGACCCTGTGAAGGTCTTCGTGGAGCGAGGGCGTGAGCTGGGCTTCATTCGACCCTCGCGCAGAACCCGAATCCACGCACCAAGCATACCTGATGAGGCGATCCTGCCCGCTCCGCCCGCACTGGCGCTCACTCGCACCCCTAGATACGCCAACCGCAAATGTCACAGACCCATCCAAACGTCTCAAAAGTGAATTAGTTGGAGCAGATGGTTTGAAACCCGCCCCTACGGGATGGATAATTCGCGGCGCAGAAAAGACGAACGATATTGTCCAGACACAAGGTGACCTGGGTTTCGGGCTAGGCGCAGTCGGTGGCTATGGCTAAGGCGCGGCAGACCTGGCGCATCTTGGGTTCGGTGAGGGAGCCGACGTAGCGGTGGAGGAGCCGTTGCTCCACGGTCTGGACGTGGTCCAGGTTGATGGCGGAGTCGTGCTTCAGGCCTTCGTCGGGACCTACGACCACCTCGCTGGGGATACCCCGGATGGTCGAGGTTATGGGCGCCACCATGGCGGTGCGCAGCAGGGGGAGCACCTCCTGCCGGGTGAGTATGAGAACGGGGCGGCGCTTGTCGGGCGGCGCGAGGCGGTATTGCCATATCTCCCCGCGCCGGGGCTCGTAGCTCACCGGTCCGGCCACACGCCCTCGCCTACCCATCCCTGGAGCTCGTCGTCGGGCGCAGCACCACCGTAACCGGTACGGTAGCGTTCGGCTACGTCATCGGCGTCCTTGCGGGCGAGGTATGCGGCGGCGGCCTCGCGCAGCACGGCCCGAGCGGCCTCGCTCCCGTACCATCGGATGCCGATCCAGCCGGTCTAGCCGACATTCCCCATATTGGGAGTCTTCAGGCTCAAGGGGCAGCCCAAACGAGATAGTGGCATCATAGTCAGGTCCTGCAAGGCCAGTCAATCGCCGGTCTATCCAATAAGAGATGCGTTTGCAGTCGTAGAGCACCCTTCTTGTCCGTCTTCATCGTCCTCGTGGCCCCTGCCAGTGGGGTGAAAGCGCATTGAAGACAAGCCGACTCCCTGGAGCGTTCTCCCTCTTGGCAAGATCGTGGTTGTACCCTCCCTCAGCTTGGCGCCGGCGATAACCGGCCGATACGATCCAACACTCCCTGGAACAACCGTCGAGGAACCGACACCTCGGATAACTGAAAGATCAATCGCCGGGAGTGCCGCACCAGACGGCCTCCCATCTTGATCAGCTTGACCTGCACGCTCCTCAGCGACCAGTGCTTGACCGCCTTGGGCAGACATAACCGGCGCAGGAAGTTCCCAAGGTTGTACGCCAGGACGAACAGAGACAGACGCACCCGGTTGGCCACGAACCGATGGCACGACAGCCGAGTCCAGTTCAGGGCGTACTTGCCCTCTTTGATCCACTGCTCGGCTGTCCCACGACCATTGTAGAAATGCACTACCCCTTCCGGGCCAGCCGACATGTTCGTGACGATGAAGCCCACCCGAGGGAACAGCTCTCCCCTGTGCCATTCCACCTTGGCCACCACTCGCCGAGCACGGTTCCAGCTCCCGGCACGATACCAAAAGTCGTCGTATAGGATCACTGGACGCTTCGGCGGCCTCCCCACCGGCCTCCTGAGCAGAGGGGCGATCTCCCGTTGCAGCACCTCGTTGCCGGGGAGTCTTATAGCGTAAAGTACCTGCCGCTCCTCGAGGTACTCATAGATGTCCGGCTTGGCGAATGCGGCATCGGCGCGAAAGTACCGTCGCACTCCTGTCGCCCCGTAACGCGACAGGATCGGATCCAATACATCACGCCACCTGTGCGCGCTATGTACGTTGCCCGCACGGAGCATGGCCCCCTCGCAGTCCCCGAACTGGTTGAACACGAACAATGGGTGATAGCACGTGCTCCCAAAGTGACCGTTGTACGATGCTCCCTCCTGTTCTCCATGTACCGGACTCTCCGAACTGTCCATGTCCAAGAGCACCCGCCGGTGCGGCGTGCGGGACATAGCTCCATCCACCCACTTAGCGTTCAGTCGGCCCAACCCTTCCACGTTGCCGTCTTGGGTGAGCACCTCGGTCTCGAACCGGCTCATGGTGTTGGTGCTGGCGGCCGGTCTCTCAGGACCACCTCGCCGTCCAACGATGATCCGCATCGTCGGGTCCTGGGCCAGCCGTTCAGCGTCGTTGGTATCCTCGTAGCCCGCCAGACGACTGTACACCGACTGCCTGAGAAGGCCCACCAATCGGTGCTGCACGTTGCGACCGCCCCGACTCTCCTGCAAACACTCACTCGCCGTCTCCGTCAGTCCCAGTGCATCATCCAGCTCGCGACAGGCCAGCAGCCCGGCATCTGAGGTGATGGTAGCGCCGTGGAATTCCAATCGTATACGTCGGTCGAAACGGAGCTTGCCGCGGGGGTTGGTGCTTTCACCCATTAGGTGCCTCCGAGGACAGTACGTTATCAAGAACTAGAGCAGTCTATCACGACCAGTCTAGCACTCATGATAAGCACTGTGCTCTGCTATTCGACTACATCGGGTATCGCTGTTGCTGATTGCGGCAAGCCCTGCAGGGTTGATATGGGAAATGTGGGTCTAGAAGCCCCTCGTCAAATGTGACCTGTATAGCTTTCATGTATGAAAATATATACCACTGCAGCCATACTGTTCAAAGTCAAGCGCCCGCATGACCTCAAAATGCGGTTACCGAAGTAGAGAATGTGCCTCATAATTGCGGTTACCGAAGATGTGGAGGTGACCGTGAATCGAGAGTACGTGGGACACCCGGCAGGCCGTACGGCATAGCGGTAGGAGACATAGCACTCGTTGAAGCCTCATCTACTAGCCGCGAGGAGGCCTAGCGAGTGCTGGCTACGGTATGGGGTATGATGTTTGCAGTCTTACTAGGGGGTGCTACAGGCGTGAAGACAGGGCTGCCGACAGTTACCCGACTCTATCAGAACCATCACCTGGACAGCACGCGCTGGGAGCGGTTCCAGCCGCGCGAGGGCGACATAGTCGTGGCGACGCCATACAAGTCGGGCACGACGTGGATGCAGACCATCGTTCGGAGGCTCCTGTTCGGTGAGCGGGATGTGGAGATGCCGTCGCTGGGAGAGCTATCCCCCTGGATGGACCGGCGGCTGTCCCCCTTGGACGCTGTCATCAGGGACTTGGAGGCGCAGAAGCACCGGCGATCAGTCAAAACGCACATTCCGCTCGATGGCCTACCGTACTTCCCACAGGTCAAGTACGTGGTGGTCAGCCGGGACGCACGCGACGTCTTTATGTCGCTGTGGAACCACTATAGCAACTACACCGACCTCTTTTACCAGATGCTGAACGAGACTCCAGGCAGGGTCGGTAACCCGTTGCCACGCTGCCCGAATGAGGCCCGCCAGTTGTGGCACATGTGGATCACGACGGGCTGGTTCGAGTGGGACAGCGAAGGTTTTCCATTCTGGTCCAACATGAGGCACGTGCAGACCTGGTGGAGCTATCGCCATCTACCAAACATTCTGTTCGTCCACTTCAACGACCTGCTGAAAGACCTCCGGGGCGAGGTGTTGAGGATCGCCCGATTCCTTGATATCGAGCTCGACGACGAGTCCCTGAAGTCAACCGTCGACGCGGTCACGTTCCGAGCGATGAAGCAGGATGCCGAGCGGACGTGGCCTCGTATGGACAACGTCATGAGTGGTGGCGCGCAGACGTTCTTCCACAGAGGCACGAACGGCCGATGGGAGGACGTCCTAACCGAGAGGGACCTAGAGCTCTACGAAGCGGCAGTAGCCCGGGAGCTGTCGGAGGAGTGCTCCCGCTGGCTGGAGGGAGGTAGATCAGCATCCATCTGTGGGTCCGACAGTTAAGGGACCCCCTCTCAATCTTCCCCCGTCGGACGGGTGAAGAGGTATGAACTGCCTCGCCGCAGCCTGCGGGGCCGCGTATGGGCTGCGTTCGTGTCCAGGGGATGGGGCTGTGTTATCGTAGGGGAATCTCCTGGAGGCGCTATCTGTGGGGAATGCTACTCACGTGGTCGTGCGGGGGCTTACGCACGTATATGAGGGCAGCCGTGTGTCCTTGACGGCCCTGGACAGGGTGGACCTGGACGTGGAGCGCGGCAGCTTCGTGTCGGTGATAGGTCCCAGCGGGGCGGGCAAGACTACACTGCTGAAGGTGCTGGGCGGGCTCATCGACCAGACGTCGGGGGTAGTGGAGATAGACGGGGCGGCGCCGGAGGAAGCGCGGCGCGGCAACCGGATAGGGTTCGTATTCCAGGACCCTACCCTGCTGCCGTGGAGGACGGTCGCCGGCAACGTTGCGCTGCCGTTGGAGGTCGCGAACGGACATGGAGGCGGGCGCACCGACGTTGGGGAGCACCTGCGGGCGGTGGGGCTTGCGGACTTTTCGGACTACTACCCGCACCAGCTTTCGGGCGGGATGAGGCAGCGGGCCGCCTTCGCGAGGGCGCTGGCGTCGGCCCCGGAGCTGTTGCTGCTAGACGAGCCGCTGGGGTCGCTGGACGAGATCACGCGCACGCAGATGCGGTTCGAGCTGCTGCGGCTGTGGGAGGGATCGGGGAAGACGGTGGTGCTGGTGACCCACAGCGTCCCCGAGGCGGTGATGATGTCGGACGTGGTGGCCGTGATGTCGTCGGGCCCCGGCCGGATAGTGGAGAGGATCCCGATCGAGATAGAGCGCCCGCGGGACGACTCGATGGAGGGGTCGAGCGTATTCGCCGAGCACCTACTACGGGTGCGGGAGAGTCTTGCCCTTGGAGCGTGGCATGGACCAGCCGCTGCGGGAGCCGGGCCTCCCGCTTGAGGCGGAGGCCATCAGGGAGCGTACCGAGACGCGGCGCGGTCCGGTCGTAGGGCCCGTCGTTGGGCGGCTGCTGCCCCCGACGCTGGCGCTGGCGGCCGTCGTGGCGGTCTGGGAGCTGTGGGCGCGGCTGGCGGACGTGCCGGTCTACATCGTGCCCGCGCCGTCCGTCGTGGGGAGCAAGCTTCTGAGCGAGCCGGGCTACTTCGCGGGTCACGCGGCGAGCACCTTGGTCGTTGCTATGGGAGGGTTCGCGCTTGGCACCGCCGTGGCCGTCCTGTACGCCGCTCTCATGTCCCAGTCCCAGTTACTGGAAAGGGCGCTATACCCGCTGGCGCTGCTGGTGAAGGTGGTGCCCGTGCTGGTGTGGGGGGTGCTCTTCGTGGTCTGGTTCGGCTTCGGGCCGACTCCCAAGGTGCTGATAGCGGCGCTGATAACGTTCTTCCCCGTGCTGGTGAACGCGCTGGCCGGTCTGCGGGCGGCGAACACCGAGTACCTGGACCTGTTCCGCTCGCTGAACGCGTCGAGGGCGCAGGTCTTCTGGAAGCTGCGGGCGCCCGGCTCCCTGCCCTACCTGTTCGCGGCGTTCAGGATAGCGATACCGCTGGCGGTGATCGGGGCGTTCGTGGCCGAGTACTTTACAGGAGACCGCGGCATCGGCAGCATTATCAGCGTGGCGCACTCGAACCTGGACATGCCGACACTGTACTCGGCGGTGATCGTGCTTGCGGCAATGGGGGTCGCTCTTACGGCGGTCACGTCAGAGCTGGAGCGGCGCGTGCTGTTCTGGCACGACCCGTTCAGGTGAGCGAGTGGCGCTACAGTAACCACGGGAGAGGTTGCGCGATTTGAGAAAGCTCATAGCCCTACTGTCGATTACGGTGCTGGCGGCGGCCGCCTGCAGCGAGAGCGAGCCGAACAAGGTGGTGTTCATGGCGGGGTTCAAGCCGCAGGCGAACCTGCCGTTCGTGGCGGCGTACGTGGCGCAGGAAGAGGGGTTCTTCGAGGAGCAGGGGCTGGAGGTGGAGATCCTGCACTCGACGAGGGGGCAGCACCTGCAGCTACTTCTGGCCGGCGACGTGGACTTCACGACGGCGGCGGCCGCGGCGGTGCTGAAGCGGCGCTCCGACCCGGAGGTGCCTATCGTCGCGATTGCGCTGTTCGGGCAGAGGGGGCAGCAGGCTTACATGGCGCTGCGGCGCTCCGGCATCGAGTCGCTGGACGACTGGGAGGGTAGGACCTTCGGGTACAAGATCTCGGTGCCGCCCGACTACCTGGCGATGCTCGGAGCGGCGGGGGTGGACCGCTCGACCATCAGGGAGGTCAACGCCGGCTTCGACCCCAGGGTGTTGACGGAGAGCAAAGTGGACGTGCTGGCGGTCTTCAAGTCTAACGAGCCGTACATCGTCCGCAACCTGCCGGACTCCAGCTTCGAGCTGAACATGTGGGACCCGGCGGACTTCGGCGTGCCGACAATGGGGCTGACCTACATCGCCCGGCAGGAGACGGTAGACCGCAACCCGGACGTTACCGAGCGGTTTCTGAAGGCCACACTGAAGGGCATCGAGTACATAATCGACAACCCGGATGGGGCGCTGGACACGGTAATGGAGTACGCGCCCGACGAGGACCGCGACCACATGCGGTTCATGTTGGAGGCGGAGCTTGCGGACGCGGTGAGCGACCTCACCGACTCTTTCGGAGTGGGATGGATGACCGAGGGGCAGTGGAAGGAGTTGTACGATCACCTGGTGGAGTACGAGGCGATCGAAAAGACCTTCGACTTCCGGGATGCCTACTACACGGGGTTCCTGGAGGGCATCTACGACGGCAACATGCTGAAGTGGCCGTGAGGCGCGCGATGACGTACTCCAACCAGTTGCCCTGAGCATCGTCATGCAAGCCGTGCGCGGGGTCGTTCAAGGGTGAAATAAGTACGGCGCCTATCCAGAAGCTGGCCTGGCACCAGCATTGCTTCGAAGGCCTGTCGAAGGGGCGAGAACCAAAGGCCCCTCACGCCGAAAGAATGTTCACACCCCTCACACGCTCGAAGTGCCTGCGATTGTTGGTGAGCAGCGTGAGGCCGTGGCGCACCGACGTGGCACCGATTAGAAGGTCAAAGTCACCAATAAGGGTCCCCTCTGCCCTCAACCGGCTCCGCTCCCCAGCGAAAATCCGGCAAACGGCATCATCCAGAGGGACGACGCCAACGAAAGCCAGGAAGCTCCGCAACTTCTGCTCGTTCCTCCGTGGAGCAGAAGAACCAAGCACCCCATCATATAGCTCGGCCAGTGATACTATACTCAGACCAACGCCATCCGGAAGCAACCTGTCGAATCGTTCGACCAGCCGAGGAACCCCGTGCATGTAGTCGATGACCCAATCCGTGTCGACTAGGTACAGCACGACTCACTACAGGTCCACCGGCTCCTGGGAGCCGGCTAGTCGAGCCTCGTAGAGCATTCGCTTCAGCTCCTCCGCATCGTGACTGCCCTTCCAACCCCCAGCCGCAGACTGGGTTATCCTGAGGCGCTCATCGTCCGAAAGCTGCGGCTCGGTACCGATGGACACCGTCACCTCCTCACCGTCTTCGAGATCCAGCGGCTCCAACGGCAACAACACCCCGCGCGAAAACCTAGCCCGTATCTTCTCAACCATGTCCGCCCCTTTCACTCAGGCGATTGCACATCATACCACTTAGATAAGAAGGCCAGTGGCCCTGACGGATGAGCTCGCAAGCGGGCGACGTATTCCTGAGCTTGGCTCAGTACCCACCAAGGGAGTGAACCGTATAGTGGGCTAGAGGCTACACGTCCTCGGTGAGGTAGGCGCCGTGGACCTCGGAGTTGAAGCCCTCGTAGCACGAGTAGTAGACGCAGAAGAGGCGGCCGTCGGGTAGTCTCACAGCCGATGGGTAGCCGCAATTCCAGTCCGTGCCCCTGTAGACTTGGGCCGCGTAGGTCCAAGTCTCACCGCCGTCGGCGGTCACGCTCACGCTGACGCCGGGGCGCTGCGGGTCGCGGTAGCGGTAGAAGCAGGCGATGGCGCCGGAGCGGAGCAGGAAGAGGAAGGGGGTCTGCCCCTGAAAGGGGAGCGGGCGCGGCTCGGTCCAAGTGCGGCCCTCGTCTGCCGAGTGGGACATGTAGCTGTCGAAGGGCGGGTCCTGTGTGCGTATCACGGCCATGAAGCGGCCGTTCGGCATCCTGATCACGGCGGCCTCGTAGAAGGTGATGTCGGAAGAGCGCGCCACCACGACCTTGCCGCCCCAAGTGCGGCCCATGTCGGGGGAGAATGCGACGGCAGCGTAGGTGGCGCCTCCGGGCTCGTCGGCGCCGTAGACGGGGAGCATCCAGTCGCCTCCGCTGGTGATCAGTGCGCGGTCCATGGCGTGAGGCTCGGTGGAGCCTCCGAACAGGGACATCTCGGGGCCCATCGGGCCCCAGGTCATGCCGCCGTCGGTGGAGCGTATCGGGTGGACGTGCGACTCGGGGCTTCCTACGCGGCGGGCCTTCATCACGAACATGACGAGGGCGGCATCGGGCGTCTGTACCATGCGGTTGCCGCCGCTGCAGTCCCATCCGGGCAGGGCGGCGACGGGGCGCGGCTCTGACCAGGTGCTCCCACCGTCTGACGACCGCGTGGCCACCACGGCGCCGTCGTCGATCATGTCGTGGTCGCCCACGGGATGGCGACTGGCGAGGCGGTAGCCGACCAGTAGGTCGCCGTTGGGGAGGAGCTGGACGCCGGCCAAGGCTCTGGAGCGGGGCTCCGGGCCTCCGGCGATTAGCACTCTGTCGATTACTTTCATGGGGTTAGTCTGAACTGTGATTCTTGTGATTTGGGTGATTCATGTGATCGCCTGTCGGGTCTGCCTGGATAGTACGCCCAGGCGGGCGAATGTCTTCTCCAAGTAGTCCACAGTGTAGCTGGCCATGGCCTCGACGGCCATCCGGCCCTTCTCCGCAGTGGCCAGGCTGGAGCGTCCCCAGACGCCGTCGGGGCAGTACTCCTTCATGGGCTGGTAGTCGAAATAGACGGGCCCAACGTCGGGGACGTGGTCTACTCGCGACGGCCCCACCTGGTCGGGCGCCGCGTACATCATGATGGAGGTCTCCAGCTCGCCGGCGTGCTGCTCGTCGCCGTAGCCGTCCAGGATCTCGTTGAGCATTGCGCCCGCGTCCTGGGCGGGGTTGACCAGCACGATTTTTCCAAGAGACTGGCTGAGGTTAAGGTCCCGCACGGCTAGCTTGAGTATGAGGTTGCCGCCGTGGAAGTTGAGCACCGCAATGCGGCGGAATCCCTGCTCAAGCAGGCTTGTTGCCACGTCCTTCACGACGGCACCGAGGGTCTCCGGTGCGAGGAAGATGGAGCCCCGGAAGCCGGCGTGGGCCTGCGAGCAGCCGAAGGGCATCCCAGGGAGGAGGTATGCGCCGAGGCGCTCTGCGACCACTTTCGCCACGACATCGCCCTGGAACCAGTCGACGGACAGCGGGAGGTGCGGGCCGTGCTGCTCGATGGCCCCCACCGGCAGCACCGCAGTGTCCACGCCGCTGCATTCGAGGTCAAGGTGGGTCGATGTGGCGTCGTACATGGCGGCCTCCGTGAAGTACGTTTCCGCGCTTCGGCTACTCGCGCAGTGTCAGCATGGCCATGAACTGCATCCTATCGTCAGCGGGCGAGCCAGCGAACACGAAACGCGCTCAACGACTCGACGAACTGCAGGACGCGCCTTCTCATAACGCGGCCTCGGCACTTCAAGCACGGGCAGCGTTGGTGACTGCCTGAGCAAACTTGGTCTTGCACGGTCCGTCTTTGCAGAAGTACACATAGTACTCATCAAGTGGTAGGTCATGCCTGGATGCCTTGACGATATGGTATGCAGTAGCACCCACAATGACGGCTCCAACAGCGATTGCAGCTATGCCCAAACCCTTGCGGACCGTCGCGTGAGTCCCCTCTGCGCGTTCTTTCCTCCTTGCATCAGCGATGTCCGAAGGGCTCATGTTCCGTTTGCCCCGTTTACGGTTCTTCTTACGATCCTCCAGGAGCATGTTGCTGGGCCACCTGGCTTGACCGGGTGCATTACTCACAGACTTAATGTGGCTGAGGTCCTTGCCCTTCCTGTATCTCCTGACTGCTGCATCTCCCTGCTTGCGAATCGAACTCGGCACTTCCTTCGCATAGACACGTTCACCCATCTTGGGACTGAGGGGCTTCAGACCTCGACCCAATGTCTGGAACTTGCGTCGAGTCTCTGGGCTCAAATTCTGCCAATCGCCGGTGTCAGACTTGGACAATCGAACTTTCGCCGCTACCCCTGTAACTGCCGCCCCCACTCCCGCAAGAGCACTCTTGCCATAGTTTGACTCTGTGGTTGACTTCGATTCTGCCTCGGACTCTGGCCATGCGTATATCTTCTGCGCTACTGCCCTCGTGTCCTTAGGGATGGGCGCAGCACACTCGCCGCATGTTGAATGCTGCTCGGTTACCTTCTTGCTGGTATACCAGTGGCTTAACTGCCGTACATAGCACGAAGCTTGAGCCTTCTTTCGACTGCACTTGTCACAGTCGATACAGAGGTTCTCGTACTTGCGGCGCCGGAAGTTCTCCGGCATGACCACCGGCATCTGTGACAAACACTTTGTGCCTGCCGGGATGTCGTGGAGACATTCCACGCAAGTCATCTCTTCTTCCGCAACTACGATCCACATGACAATGACCTCCGGGGCGACCTATCCAGTTATTCTCGCCCGGCAGTGAGATCCTTTAACGGGATTGCGACGGCACGGCTATGTGCCCTCGCCGTTGCCACCGCCCTTGCTCTTGTCTATGAATGGGCTGAGCAGGTTGGTGAACTCCATGGGGAATATGAACTTGGTGGACTCGCTGGCGCCGAGCTCCTTTAGGGTGTCGAAGTACTGGAGGCTCAGGGTGTTGGAGTCGATGTTCCGGGCGACGCCGTGGATGCGGTCAAGGGCGTCCGCGAAGCCTTGGGCGCGGAGAATCGCGGCCTGCTGGTCGCCCTCGGCCTGCAGGATCTCGGCCTGCCTGCCGCCCTCGGCCTTCAGTATGGCCGACTGCTTCTCGCCTTCGGCCACGGTGATGGCGGCCTGGCGGGTGCCCTCGGCCTCGGTGACCGCGGCCCGCCGGATGCGCTCGGCAGACATCTGACGGTTCATGGCCTCCTGGATGTCGCGTGCGGGCTCAACCTCCCTGATCTCCACCTGGGTGACCTTGATGCCCCACCGCTCGGTCACCTGGTCAAGCTCGGAGCGAAGCTCCTCGTTGATCCGGTCCCTCTGCGAGAGCACTTCGTCCAACGATATCTTGCCGATCACCGCCCTGAGGGTCGTCGTGGCTATGCCGACGACCGCGGCCTGGTAGCCGACGACCTCCAGAACCGACTTGGCGGCCTCGTGCTCCATGACCCTGAGGTATACGAGGAAGTCGATGCCGATGGGGGCGTTGTCCAGGGTGATGACTGTCTGGCTGGGGATGTCGAATACGTCCTCGCGCAGGTCGATCTTCCTGGCCTTATGGAAGGGCCAGAAGAGTATTCGGAGACCCGGCTGCTTCAGCCCCGAGTACTTCCCCAATGTGAAGAGGGCAAGGCGCTCGTACTGCTTGACTATGGCTACATACGGTATCATCGCTACTCCTTCTCACCCGCCGGCGTCGCCGGTCTTGAATACCTTCAACGTTAGGCCCTCCACGTCCACCACAGTAACCTCCGCGCCCTTCTCAATAGGCTCGCCCGAATCGGAGACCGCACTCCACAGCTCGCTTGCCACCTGAACGCTGCCGCGCGGTTCAAGGGCCGTCGTGGAGTACCCCGTCTCGCCCAGCACCCTCTCGGTCTGCGTGCGGTACCTGGCAAAGCGGGTGATCCTATAGCGCACCGCGAGCCTGGCCGCCACGAAGAGCGACGCGGCGACGAGGACGCCCGCTCCGATCCGGACGTCGTCAAATAGCAGGAAAGTCCCGGCGACGACGCATATGCCGCCCGCGATGCCCGGAAAGTCCACACCGGGGATGTCGAAGTCGAGGTCCAGATCCACGAAGTAGAGTACAAGACCGAGCACCAATAGGCCAGCCCCGACCCACTGAAGCGGGGTCATCCTCCCCCTCCGCAAAGGTCTCTCATGCCAGCCCTCCGGCTTCGGACACCTTGAGGGTGAGCCCGTCGACTTCCATCACAACAATCTCCACACCCTCCGCGATGGGCTGGCCCGAGAAGGACTCGGCACTCCACGACTCGCCGTTGACGCGGACAGTGCCCCGGGGTTCCAGAGACGATACCACTTTGCCGACCTGCCCCACGAGGTTGGCGGAGGGCGATACGTAGTCCGCCTTCCTTGCGACGGCCAGCGTCCGCAAGGAGAGGCCCAAGAGGGCGAACAACACCACGCTGACCGCGGCCAGCAGCCAGAGGTCGATGCGGAAGCTGGGGGTGGTGATGGGCGGCGGGGCGATTCCTCCGAACAGGAAGAAGGCGCCCAAGACGAAGCTGACGGCCCCGGCGACCCCGAAGACGCCGATCCCGGGCACCTGCACCTCCACCAAGAACAGCACTACGCCAAATACGAGGAGCCCGACGCCGACCCAGTTTACCGGCAGGTTGCCGAGGGCTACAAAGGCGAGCGCCAGGGCGATTACTCCCAGGGCGCCGGGGCCGATCAGTCCGGGCGACATCACCTCGATCAGGATGCCGAGCGAGCCAAGGGCCAACAGGATGAAAGCGATGTTCGGGTCGGCGATAAAGCCCAGGAACCTGTCAAGCGCCGTGGGGTCTATCCGCCTGACCGGAATGTTCGCGGTTTCCAAGGTGCGGGCGCCGCGCTCCATCTCGACCTGCCTGCCGTGTATCGCCTCGAGGAGCGCAGGGACATCCCTGGCGACGAGGTCGATGATGTCGCTATCGAGGGCTTCGGAGGCCGTGTATGCCTTCGCCTCGAGCACAGTGCCCTCGAGAGCCTCGGCGTTGCGGCCCCGCTCCTCGGCAATGGAGCGGATGAACGCCGCCGCCGCCTCGGAGGCCTTGCTCTTCAGCGTCTCCGGCAGGTCTTCGCCTGTGCTGCTGACTGGCGTGGCGGCCCCGATATTGGTGCTGGGCGCCATTACGGCCACGTGGGCGGCGGCCGTGATGAACGTGCCAGCGGATGTTGCCTCAGCGCCGGCGGGGGAGACGTAGACGACCACCGGAACCGGGGATGCGAGGATCGCCTCGACCATCTCCCGCGTAGAGTCCAAGAGCCCGCCGGGGGTGTCGAGGAGGACGATCAGGACCTCGGCGTTGTCCTCGGTCGCCGTGTCGATCGCGCGCGCCAAGAAGCGGGCGGAGAGGGGCTGTATGGCGCCGTCGATCTCGACAAGAGCGGCGTGGTCACCCTGGGCGCGCGCCGTGTCTATGGCCTGGGATGCGATGGCGCCGCCGAAGCCCAGAACGACAAGAGCCAGAACTAGGATGCGTCTCATGGGGCACTCAATCACAGTGTACCACCTTGGCCCTCACGGGCGGCGTGGCGACCGAGGCCAGCCAGCATTCTCGACACACGCTGGCGATGGAGAGGCCGACGACGGAGCGGGAATCGCCGGCGCAGGGCCTGTTCTTCGAGAGGGGTGAATCCCCCATTATCTGTCTCATTCTGTCACATCTTGTCTCATTCAGCTTTGGCTTGCGAGACAGTGCGTGACGCGAGTGAGACAGAATGAGATACGGGCTAGACAGGATAAGGCGCGAGCGAGACAGAATGAGACACGCCGTTGAGGGCCTCCCCAGCAGGGGGTCACCTAGAAGAGGGCAGCCCGGGCGTGGGGCTGGTCCCTGTCATGGGAAAGGCCCCGGCGCACGGTGTGACATGCGGGCGTATGTCCATATGGAGAGGATAGCACGTCTGTTCGTGCACATCAAGGGCGCGAACGGGCTTTTCGTTGTCCGGAAACTCCCGGAAATGTAGAATGGCTGGTGTAGAAGCACGCATTTGTAAGGGGGACTCATGAGGGACGCGGAGATACCGGCACCCACCCAACGAAGGAGGGCCACTGCGCCGCCGAGCCGTCCCGCTGAGGAAACGGCCCGCTTGGGCGACGAGATATACGAGCGGGACATCCGGCGGCAGGTTGAAGCCGACCACCACGGAGAGGTCGTCGCCATCGACGTGGACAGCGCAAGCTGGGCCATTGGCGACAGCGACGTTACCGCGACGGATAATTTGTGGGCGCAACGCCCGGATGCCTATGACATCTGGTGCGTACGGGTGGGTTACCGGGCGCTATACAGCTTGGGGGCGGGTCCCTGCGGAGCTCCCAGCGATCCAGGGGGTGGTGAATTCCGCCTACGAAGCCGTCATTCCCCTTACAGTGCAAGGTCCGTCGGGGCGGACGCGGGACATCCAAGCCCGTCGTAGACACGGGCTTCACCGGATTCCTGACCTTGCCGTCGCCGCTGGTGACGGAGTTGGGGCTGCTCTATCGGCACCGCGGCCGGGCGATTCTGGCCAATGGAAGCCAAGTCTTCTTTGACATCTACGATGTCGCCGTGCTCTGGGCCGGCGAGCCGAGATACATTAGAGTTGGCGTCGCCGACGCCACGCCTCTCGTAGGTATGCGGCTGCTGGACCGCCACAACCTGAACATTGCCGTTGAGGACGGTGGCCGCGTCGTCATCCAAGCCAAAGAGTAGCTGAGCTTCACACCCTTCCCAACTCTTCCTGCTCCTCACTCTCCTCCCTGCCCGGCCAGCGCGCTGACTTCAGCGTAGGCGTTTTGGCAGGCCGGACATTCTCGAAGAAGTAGTCCAGGTCCCTGTACCCGGAAGCAGGGGCAAGCTACTCGACGAGGGCCTGGCGAAGGGTCTCGATCTGCCGGTCGGTAAGCCCGGCGTTGCGGGCGTATCCCTCTGCCCCGCCGTAACGGTCCTTCAGGAAGGCCAGCACTCTGCGCATTCCGTCGGGCGGGCAGAACTCACGCTGGTAGTCGCGCCAGTCCTGGAGGTTGTAGTCGGCCTCCAATCCCGGCATCTCGACCTTCCAGCGCTCCCACAGGTACCTGGCCGTGAGGCCGTAGTCCTCGGCGATGGTCTCCTCCGGCACACCGGCGATCTCCAGGAGCAGCGCCGTCGTCACCCCGGTCCGGTCCTTGCCTCCGGCGCAGTGGTAGAGGGCTGGGAGAGCGCCCGGCTCGGCCATGGTCGCCAACACCCTGCCTACCTGTGCCTGCCGCTGCTCCAGCCATGCGCAGTACGACATCTGGATGTCGTCCGCAGGCGTCCCCACTACCGGAGAGTAGTGTATGGGCTTGCCGCCGATGACATCGATGTGGTGGTAGCTGACCTCGGTGGAGGCGGCGAAGACGTCGGGGAAGTCCGCGAGCTCGTGGGACTGGCGCAGGTCGATGACCGACCGGAGACCGTATCCGAGGAGGAGCTGCTGGTCCTTCCCGGTGAGCTGGTGGAGGCTGTCGGCGCGGAAGAAGGTGCGCATCCGGACACGCTTGCCGTCTGCAGTCGGGTAGCCGCCTATGTCCCGCACGTTCCATGCGCCCTCTATGTCTATCCGTCTGGGGTCGTCTACTGCCATGTGATCTCCTTTCAGTCTGAACTGTGATTCGCGTGATTGGGAGTGATTGGTCTACAGATACTCCTTCAGGCGGCGGGCGAGCTTCACGGTCATGCCCGGCACGGCGGCTATGTCGTCCAGGGTGGCTTCGCGGATGCCGGTCACGGAGCCGAATTTCCTCAGGAGCATGCGGCGCCTCTTGGGGCCGATTCCAGAAACGTCGTCGAGGACGGAGGCGGTGGCCCGCTTCGACCTGCGTTGCCGGTGGAAGGTTATCGCGAAGCGGTGGGCCTCGTCGCGGAGGCGCTGCACCAGGAAGAGGGCCTGCGAGGTGCGAGGGAGGACTATGGGCTCGGGCGTGTGGGGTACGAAGAGCTCCTCGTTCTCCTTGGCGAGGCTGGAGAGCGGTATACCGTCTATACCGAGCTCGAGGAAGACCTGGAGCGCGGCTCCCAGGTGTCCCTTGCCTCCGTCGATCAGCACCAGGTCGGGCGGCGAGCTCCAGGCCGACCTGGCCTCGTCGGGCTTGTCTGCTGAGTCACCGGCGCCGTTCTGGGACTTGGCAAGCCTCTTGAACCTGCGGGTCAGCACCTCCCGCATCATGGAGTAGTCGTCGACGCCGTCGACGGACTTGATCTTGAAGCGGCGGTAGTCGGATTTCCTGGGCTTGCCGTCCTCGAAGGTCACCATACTGCCCACGGGATTCGAGCCCTGGATGTTGGAGATATCGTAGCACTCGATACGCCGCGGCGATCTAGGCAGGCTCAGGGCCTCCTGGAGCTCCTCCATGGCGCTGGGGAGGTCGCCGTCGTTGGCCTGCTTCACCTTGAGCTGCTCCAGCCCCTGCACGGCGTTTTCCGAGACCATCTGGACCAGCCTTCGCTTCTCCCCGCGCTGCGGGACGTGCAGCACTACCCGTCCGCCCCTCTTGTGCTCCAGCCACTCCTGGATGGCGTCCGCGTCCTCCAGCGAGTGCTGGAGCAATATGCGGGACGGCACGTACGGGTTGGCGTCGTAGAACTGCTCTACGAAGGCGCCGAGAATCTTGGCGGGCCCGTCCTGGGCGGTACCCGCCATGACGAACTGGTCGCGCCCGACCAGCTTGCCCTGGCGCACGAAGAAGACCTGCACCATCGCCTCCGCCAGGCCCGGCGCGACGGCGAGCACGTCCATGTTCTCATTGGTGAGGTGGAGCACCTTCTGGCCCTCGTGGACGCTCTCTATTGCCCTGAGCTGGTCGCGGAGCGCCGCGGCGCGCTCGAACTCCTGGGCCTCGGCGGCCTCGTACATGCGGGCGCCGATGGACTTTGCGACCTTGTCGGCCTTGCCCTCCAGGAACATGATCACCTGGTCGATCACGTCGGCGTACTGGCGGCTGTCCACCGCGCCTATGCACGGCCCGACGCAGCGGTGTATGAAGTAGTCGAGGCAGGGGCGTGGGTCGTTGCCGGTTATCGTCTTGGTGCAGGACCTGTAGGGGAAGAGCTTCTTCAGGAGCGCCAGGGTGCGGCGGACGCTGTAGGCGCTGGCGAAGGGGCCGAAGTAGCGCGAGCCGTCCTTGGTGACGTGCCGCGTGATGTATATCTGCGGGAAGTCTTCAGAGTAGTCGATCTTGATGAACGGGTAGCTCTTGTCGTCCTTCAGCCGGGCGTTATACGGCGGCTTGTGCTGCTTGATGAGGTTGCACTCGAGGATGACGGCCTCCGTGTCCGTCTCGGTCACGATGAAGTCGAAGTCGGCGACGCGGGCGACCATGTTGCGGATCTTGAGCTCGAGGCCCGCCTGCGAGGCGAAGTATGAGCGCAGACGGTTGCGCAGGCTGGCGGCCTTGCCGACGTAGAGGACGTTGCCCTGCTCGTCGCGCATGAGGTAGACGCCTGGGCCGGCGGGCGTCGCGGCCAGCCGGTCTGTAAAGCCTTTTCTTTCGCTTACCTGTGTGGCCACCAATTCTCAAGCCCCAGCCCACCTGCGAGTGGCGGGTTCATCGTCCATACAACATTATCCATATCCCGATTGTACGCCTGCCCGCCGTCGTCACGCCGGCTTGATCAGAAACATCTCCCGCGTCCCGCCCTTCAACACCAACCGGTCGCCAATGGAGAAGCGTTTGGTGACCTCCGCTTCGAAGTTATCCTGGGTGTAGTCAGCATACTCCTCCCGCTTGTTCTCAATCAGTTTATGAAACATCTCGTCGTCGCGGCTGACGAACTCGATGATGACCGCTGCGTCCAAGCTTCGCAACCACTCCAGGAACAGCGCTAGGGGTATGTTGGCAGAGACCCGCATATGATGCGCCAGCGCCAGACAGAGGACCATGTCGGGACTCCGCCTCCGGTCGAAGGCCGCGCGCTCGCGGCCAGCCCAGCCCTGCCCGGGTGACAGGTTCGACATGTCCATTACAAGCGGGATGATGTTGCGTAAGCTGCCGCCGCATACCTCCCTGTAGAGCGCCTCTACCGCGTCTTGGTCGCTGTCCACGGCGACGACCACCCCCGAGTGCCGCGCGGCGATACGGGAGAACTCTCCCGTGTTGGCGCCCAAATCCCATGTCAACCCCGGCCGCCGCTCCGACGTGTGCCTCTCTACGAACTGCTTCTTCCGCTCGAACTCCTCAGAGTCGTAGGAGTGCGTCTCCGAGTACAGCGCCCAATCCGAGCTCGACGCTCCATATGACAGTCCGTCTACAAGCCGCTTGAGGCTGTCCAGCAGGGCCAGGAGCATCGTCTCCGGCTGCCGCCGACGTGGACACTGGCGGGCTGGGAGGAGCGCGCTTTGCTCCGCGCCCGCCTCTCCGCCTTAGCCGGAAACCAGATGTGCGACAGTACGCCCCGCTTGAACCGGCGCAGCCCGTAGAAGTACCTCGATGCCTCCTCCGGCGGGATGCCCTCAAGCTGCGAGCGCAGCAGCGGTTGAAACGGGATGCCAAGGTGTGCCGTCAACATCAGCGGCGTCAGGAAAGTCGAGCAGAACTGCCTATAGCCCTGCCAGTATTCACCATCCTCCCACGGGACGAAGGACGGCACGTCTATGAAGACCGGACGTCCTTCCAGCCACTGGATGTTGAACGGCGTCGCGTCCTTGAGAATCCAATCATTGCGGACGCTGGTCTCCAGCAGGCGGAGCTGGAGTAGCGCCGCGTCTTTGAGCATCGAGAAGGGCCACTCGTAGGGATAGGTGACGAAGTCCACCGCCTCGTGCTCCACCGCCGCACTCCAGCCTTCTTCGAGCACAAGGCGCGCTGCGTGGGCCTCTGGCTCCAGTAGCCTTGTCTTGACCACGTGGCCTTCCTCGGCCAGACGCTGGAAGAATGGCTCGCACAACAGTCTCTCCATGGTCGCCGCATGGGCGTCGTTCAGTCCACGCAGGACGCGGCCTCCATCCGCGCCCTCCGAGACCCGGTAGACGCGCCCCGCGGGGTCCTTGAATGAGCCTCCGTCGGCAATCAGCATCCGATTCACCGCCCTCGGCGCCGTGTCACACGTCCTACGGATCCGGCGTTTCACCGTCCTGCGCAGCTGACCCTCTTCGGAAGAGCATCTCCTTCATCCGGCTGAGGTATGCGCGAGCCGTGTAACCGATCGCGGCGAAGAACCCCAGCACGGTGACGATGACGAAGCCCGCGGCTCCGGGGTCCACGTAAGCCAGGGTGAGCTCAACCGGACCCGGTGGGCTCAACACGCCTAGTATGGGCCCCGTGCCCGAATAGGCCTGGGCGGCTCCCGGTAAGACGAAGCCCAAGGCGATCATCGCAATGGTTACGGTGCGCAGTACTTTATTCATACAGAAACTCCTTGGGGTCCACCTGGGCGTCCCCGATCCGTAGCTGATGGTTCCTTGGCTCCGCGAGGGCGCTCTGCCCGCCCGACAGGCACTTCAGTATCGCATGCACCGCGTCCAGAGTCGTCATGTAACCCTGGCCTTCCCCCTCATCGAGATACTTCGCGCACCGGTCGCGCGGGTACACACCTCCCAGAATGGCGTACCGGTCCAGCACCACGAATTCGGGGTCATCCTCGAACGTAATCCGATTCGTCTGCTTCACCCCATGATCACCGAACATGAACAGGATGGCCTCCGCGTCGTTGTCCCTGACGTGGTCGATGATCTGGCGCATGTAGATTGCCGCCTCGTTTGACCTGCGGCGGTAGAGTTTCTTGAACGCCTCCGCCTGATCCCCATCTTCGTAGTTGAAACTCAACTGAGTGTGGCCCGGAATGGGAATGTGCGCGAACACGAACTGAGGTCTCTCACCACCGAGACCAGTCAGGTGCCGCATCAGCGAGTCTTCCGTAGCGACACCCACCAGAGGCCCGAATACCCTACAGTACGCCCATACTGCCCATCGATACTCGGTCCTATTCAGGGAACACCTCCCCTTCTTGAAGTCTATGGTGCAGTATCCCCAGAAGCCAAACGACCGCACGTCCTCGTCCAGCAGGGAGCATATCCCTCTCTTTGATCCACTGATGAAGTAGTTGTCGATATACGGCCCCTTTGGGTATCCGAAGTACAGGTTATAGTAGATGGACGTCGTCTCGTAGCCATTCTGCTTCATGATCTCGATTAGCGGGCTGGGCCGTTGGCCAGAGAAGAGTCCCGGATCTCCGCCTTCCGACTCCCGCTTGTACTCCATGAATACGTTGGCGTCCAGCGACAGGAGCGTGTTGAATGAGTTCTTGGTAGGAAAGGCATTGGTGAATAGATTCCGGAACCGGCGAGCCTCCGCATCGAAGAGGTCATGGACGTCGGTGCTCTCTATCCCCATGTACTTCTGCATAACGCTCCTGGGAACCAACGACTCGAAGCCTACGAAGTACACGTTGGGAGTTTCCTGAAACTCGATGGACCGAATATTGGACCCCGCACCCAGCCATGCCGGCTGCCCGACGACCACGTTGTCGTCCCCCATCAACGCCGGTGCGACGATCACACCTATCGCGGCCAGTGCGGCCGCAGAGAGCAGGGCGCCGCCCCAACGCCGTTCGTCCACAATACTGAAGGCTACGAACAAGGCGAAGGCTCCGACGCCGCATATCCCGATCAGGGCGGCCCGATTCTCTGGGTAGAACAACTCCGTGTGCGCTGCGTACGCCGTGAACACGCATCCGATCGTGACCAGCGCCAGGGCCGCGTTGGCGGCGATCCGGGATCGCAATGCGATTAGCACTCCTAGTAACGGCACGCTGCTGACGACCGCGCCATGCACAAGAATGCCCACTAGGTCGGATTTCGAGAACAGAGCCTCCGTGTCGGCGTAGGTGGCGCCGAACGCAGCCGCGATCACCAGCATCGCGAATGCGAACTTGAAGGCCGCGGCCGACACTTCCGCTCGGCTGCGGCGGAAATATCCAACGAGCGAGGACGACAGCGACAACGAGCGAGCGAGCATCGCTACTCTCCTCTTGAGATGACCCTTCGCGACCGTCTATTCATACAGGAACTCCTTTGGATCCAACAGGTAGGTGTCGTGGGCCGTCAATACACGGAGCTTGTGTTCCCTCGGCACCACGAAAGCGCTCTGGCCGCCCGACAGGCAATTTAGTATAGCGTGCACCGCGTCCAAGGTAGTCATGTAACCCTTGCCTTCTGCCTCGTCTATATACTTCTCGCATCGGTCGGGCGGGTAGACGCCTCCCAGAATGGCGAACCGGTGCTGCACGAAGAGTTTTGGGGCCTCCTCGAAACTGATTCCTCCTACGAAGTAGGCCCCGTGGTCTCCGAATATGAGCATGATGGCTTCCGGGTCGTTGCTCCTGACGTGGTCGATGATCTGCCGCAGATAGACCGCCGCCTTGTTGGACTGACGCCGGTACTGTTCTACGAATGCCTCCTCCTGTCTCCTGTCCATGGCCTTGTCCTTGGATGCGTGGCCCGGCATGAAGAGGTGGGCAATAACAAACTGGGGCTTGTCGCCATCAATGCCTGTCAACTGCCACACCAGATAGTCGCCTCGGGGGATGGCGACCCCACGCGCCAGGAAGCCAAAGACCCTGCAGTAAGCCCATGGGCCCCAGCGCCACGGCGCATCGTCCACACGGGGACACTGCTCGATGTGAGGCTGGCTGAGGCGGCAGTATCTCCAGAAGGCCAACCGCTGAACGTTGTCGTCCAGCCGGGCACATACTCCTCTCTCCACCGACTGGACCATGTAGCTGTCTACATATTGCCCTTTAGCCCGAATCCACCGAAAGACGACTTTGGGGACAGTCCTTGAAGAAGCCAGAGGGTGCTCCTCTGAATCTGGGAGAATGGTTTTGAAACAGAAAACCGCCCGGAAACAAGGAGCACCCAGTAGATGCTGCCACAGAATAATCCCGACCGTATCGGCGTCGTCTTTGACGACCACCGCCTGGTGGCCAATGCCGGCCTGCTCCTGCCGGCCACCCTTGCACAGCACCTGGGCCTGCGGGAACTCGCCGACCATCACCTCGACCTCGGCTGCGCACCGGGGCGGGCGAACACGGGGGACAAAATGCTGACGCTGGTCGCTTCCGCGCTGGCGGGCGGCGACTTCATCGACGACGCCGATGCGCTGCGTGCTGGTGGGACGGTCGGTGTTCTCGGCTGCGTGGTCAAGGCGCCATCCACCCTGGGCACCTTCCTGCGCAGCTTCCGGTGGGGGCATGTCCGTCAACTCGACCGGGTGAGCCGCCAGTTGCTGGCACGCGCATGGGCCGCTGGGGCCGGACCCGGCGACTCGCCCCTTACCATCGACCTGGACTCCACCATCTGCGAGACCTATGGACTGGACAAAGAAGGGGCGCGACACCACAACTACACCGGCGCGCGGGGCTATCACCCACTGCTGGCCATCGCCGCCGGAACCGGCGATGTGCTGATGTCCCGGCTGCGCGAGGGCCGTGCCAACACCGCTCGCGGCGCTGCCCACTTCCTGCGTGAAACGGTGGGGCGGGTGCGCTACGGTGGGGCCAGCGGCCAACTCACGGTGCGCGCCGACAGCGGTTTCTACGCCCACGCTCTCGTCGCCGTCTGCCGCGAGATGGGTGTCCGCTTCTCCATCACCATCCGCCAGCACAAAGGCCTGCGGGAGTTGATTGAGGCGATCCCCGAGCAGGACTGGACGCCGATTCCCTACTGGATGGACGGCGCCGCCGATGTGGCCGAGACTACCTATACCCCCTTCCAGAGTGAACCCGACGCCGCGCCGGTGCGGCTCATCGTCCGGCGGGTGAAGCCCACGCCCGGTTCCCAGTTGGCCCTCTTCGCCACCTACAGCTATCACGGCTTCATCACCGACCGGGACGGGGAAACCCTGGAACTGGAGGCCGATCATCGCCGCCACGCCGAGATCGAGAACGCCATTCGAGACCTGAAACACGGCGTCGGACTCAACCATCTCCCCTCGGGGCGCTTCGCCGCCAACGGCGCCTGGCTGGCGGTGCAGGTGATGGCACACAACCTCGCCCGCTGGACAGCGCGCATCGGTCTGGCCGAACGGACCGTGACCACCAAGACCCTCAGGCGGCGGGTCTTCGCTCTGGTGGGACGGATCACCCACTCGGCGCGCCGCCTTACCCTGCATCTTCCCCAGCATTGGACTTGGGAAACCCAGTTCACTCGCGCCATGGCCCGGCTGCGAGCCATTCCACTCCCCGCCTGACTGCCAGCCTGCAACTGACCCAACTTCCCTGCAAACTCGTGCCACCCCGGTCCGCGAGAGTTCCCTGCTGCGTATTCTCTCGCCATCCCGCGCATCGCAGCTCCCGCAGAGGGCCATAGGGGCCCTATGCGGCGACTGAAGACCGTTCGCCGACCTCCAATCTACCCCAATGAGCCCAGCCATCTCCCCTGTAGCTCCCTCACCCACCCTGCCGCTGTCCTCACGCCGTCCATAGGTGTCCTTCGGTGGATTCGGGTTAAGGGTACCCGAAGTACGCATCATTGAAGATGGACGTCGTCTCATAGCCATTGCGCTTCATGATCTCAACAAGCGGACTTGGCGATTGGCCGGAGAAGAATCCCGGGTTGTAACCTCCCAGTCTTTCTTTATAGCCCTCCTCCATTATGGCCCCATCCAAGGACATAAGGGTGTTAAACGACGCTTTGGTGGAATCGCCGTTGGCAAAGAAGTTTCGAAAGCGGCGCATTTCCGAATCGAACAACTCGTGCAAGTCGGTGGTCTCGATCCCCATATAATTCTGCATGATGCTCTTGGGGACCAATGAGTCAAAGCCTACGAAATAGACGTTTGGGCGTTCCCGGAGCTCCAGGGGCCGAATGTTGCGTGCTTCCACCTCCATCGCCTTGCGTGCGCCCGACGGTAGCTCGTCGCTTACCAGAAGCGACGACGCGAGTGCCGGGCCGACGATAACACCGACCACGGCCAACGCGGCTGCCGAGAGCGCGATACCGCCCCAGCGCCGTTCGTCCACAATCCTGAACGCCACGAACAACGCGAAGGCCCCAGCACTGCATATCCCGATCAGAGCAGTCCAACTCCCCGACTGGAACAGGTCCGTGTGGACCACGTACGCCGTGAAGACGCCCACGAGTGTGACCAGCGCAAGTGCGGCGTTTGCGGCCGTCCTGGGGCGCAACGCTATCAACACGCCAAGCAGTTGCACGCCGCTGACAAACGCGCCGAGCGCCAGCGTTTCTCTCAGCTCGGTCGCGGTGAACAGCGACTCAGCGTCGACGTAAGTCGTGCCGAACGCTGACGCGATCACCAGCATCGCGAAGGCGAGCTTGAAGGCCGCGGCAGAAACCTCGGCCCGCGTGCGGCGGAAATACCCTACGAGTCTGGGTGACAACGGAAATGGCACGGTGTTCACGGACATTCTACGACATGGCATGGTCCACGAAGGACGCGAAGTGGAGGCTACTTAAGCCCGAATCCACCGAAAGACGACTTTGGGGACAGTCCTTGAAGAAGCCAGAGGGTGCTCCTCTGAATCTGGGAGAATGGTTTTGAAACAGAAAACCGCCCGGAAACAAGGAGCACCCAGTAGATGCTGCCACAGAACAATCCCGACCGTATCGGCGTCGTCTTTGACGACCACCGCCTGGTGGCCAATGCCGGCCTGCTCCTGCCGGCCACCCTTGCACAGCACCTGGGCCTGCGGGAACTCGTCGACCATCACCTCGACCTAGGCTGCGCATCGGGGCGGGCGAACACGGGGGACAAAATGCTGACGCTGGTCGCTTCCGCGCTGGCGGGCGGCGACTTCATCGACGACGCCGATGCGCTGCGTGCTGGTGGGACGGTCGGTGTTCTCGGCTGCGTGGTCAAGGCGCCATCCACCCTGGGCACCTTCCTGCGCAGCTTCCGGTGGGGGCATGTCCGTCAACTCGACCGGGTGAGCCGCCAGTTGCTGGCACGCGCATGGGCCGCTGGGGCCGGACCCGGCGACTTGCCCCTGACCATCGACCTGGACTCCACCATCTGCGAGACCTATGGACTGGACAAAGAAGGGGCGCGACACCACAACTACACCGGCGCGCGGGGCTATCACCCACTGCTGGCCATCGCCGCCGGAACCGGCGACGTGCTGATGTCCCGGCTGCGCGAGGGCCGTGCCAACACCGCTCGCGGCGCTGCCCACTTCCTGCGTGAAACGGTGGGGCGGGTGCGCTACGGTGGGGCCAGCGGCCAACTCACGGTGCGCGCCGACAGCGGCTTCTACGCCCACGCTCTCGTCGCCGTCTGCCGTGAGAT
Source organism: Dehalococcoidia bacterium (assembly GCA_965262055.1). Classification (GTDB taxonomy): domain Bacteria; phylum Chloroflexota; class Dehalococcoidia; order Lucifugimonadales. The sequence continues at coordinate 1,429,779 of CBDHEI010000002.1, read as the reverse complement.
GGGTGTCCGCTTCTCCATCACCATCCGCCAGCACAAAGGCCTGCGGGAGTTGATTGAGGCGATCCCCGAGCAGGACTGGACGCCGATTCCCTACTGGATGGACGGCGCCGCCGATGTGGCCGAGACCACCTATACCCCCTTCCAGAGTGAACCCGACGCCGCGCCGGTGCGGCTCATCGTCCGGCGGGTGAAGCCCACGCCCGGTTCCCAGTTGGCCCTCTTCGCCACCTACAGCTATCACGGCTTCATCACCGACCGGGACGGGGAAACCCTGGAACTGGAGGCCGATCATCGCCGCCACGCCGAGATCGAGAACGCCATTCGAGACCTGAAACACGGCGTCGGACTCAACCATCTCCCCTCGGGGCGCTTCGCCGCCAACGGCGCCTGGCTGGCGGTGCAGGTGATGGCACACAACCTCGCCCGCTGGACAGCGCGCATCGGTCTGGCCGAACGGACCGTGACCACCAAGACCCTCAGGCGGCGGGTCTTCGCTCTGGTGGGACGGATCACCCGCTCGGCGCGCCGCCTTACCCTGCATCTTCCCCAGCATTGGACTTGGGAAACCCAGTTCACTCGCGCCATGGCCCGGCTGCGAGCCATTCCACTCCCCGCCTGAACTGCCAGCCTGCAACTGACCCAACTTCCCTGCAAACTCGTGCCACCCCGGTCCGCGAGAGTTCCCTGCTGCGTATTCTCTCGCCATCCCGCGCATCGCAGCTCCCGCAGAGGGCCATAGGGGCCCTATGCGGCGACTGAAAGACCGTTCGCCGACCTCCAATCTACCCCAATGAGCCCAGCCATCTCCCCTGTAGCTCCCTCACCCACCCTGCCGCTGTCCTCACGCCGTCCATCGGTGTCCTTCGGTGGATTCGGGCTAAGGGAGGACCGGGCGCTAGTCTATTTTGCTGCGGGGGTCAAGGGCGTCGCGGAGGCCGTCGCCGAGAAAGTTCACGGCGATGACGGTAATGGAGATGGCCAGGCCGGGTGGGAGCCACATCCAGAGCTGATCCTTGAGTACGTTCAACGACTGAGCGGAGTTCATCATGTTGCCCCACGTAGCGGTGGGGATGCGCACTCCCAGCCCCAGGAAGCTCAGGGTCGCCTCGCTGAGGATGGCGCCTGCGATGGTGAGCGTCGCCGCGACCACCACGTACGGCACTACGCCGGGCAGGATATGCACGAACATTATGCGCCAGTTCGCGGCACCCACGGCCCGCGCCCCGACGACATAGTCCATCTCTTTCAGAGAGAGGACCTGTCCCCGGACGAGCCTGCACTTGCCCGTCCAACCCAGGATGCCAATGATGAACATTACATTGAAGACACTCGCCCCTATGATCGCGACCAGCAGGATCAGGGCAAACAGAGTCGGGAACATCATCACGATCTCTACCGCGCGCTGGACGAGGGTGTCCAGCCAGCCGCCGGTATAGGCCGAGACGATGCCCAGGAACGTACCGATCACGGTGGAGATGGCGGCAGCGACGAGACCGACGGCTATGGAGACGCGCCCGGCGTATACGATCCTGGCGTACATGTCACGTCCGGCTTCCTCGGTGCCGAGGATATTGCTCCAGGTGGGCGCCATCTTTAGCTTGTCCAGGTCGGCGTAGTTCGGGTCGTGCCAAGTGACCAGCGGCGCGAAGGCGGCCATGAACGCGAAGAGCGCCAAGACGGCGGCTCCCGCAAGGGCCAGCCGGTGGCGGCGGAACCGCCGCCATACCCTGCTCCGCCTTCTCTGAGGCGCCGGCTCTACCCGGGCGGCTATCTCACCGGCAGCGCCGGGAGTTGCCATGGTTTCCTCCTGAGCTCCATTCTTTAGCAGGCTGCCGAAAAACTCTTCCTGACCTTCTTCAGACTCCTTCCTCTTCCAGGCAGGAAGGAGGGAAAATTATGTCTGAGGGACACCCTCAAGACTCTCTACCAGGGGGGCTCCGCCCCTCTGCACTCCCCGTATTTCAGCAACCTGCTAGTCCCTTACGCGGATGCGCGGATCGGCATAAGCGTACAGTACGTCGGCCAAGAGATTCGCTCCCAAGACCAAGGTAGTGATTATCATCGTAAGTCCCATCAGCAGCGTGTAATCTCTAAGATAGATAGCCTCAATTGAGAGCCGACCCATTCCGGGCCAGGCGAACATGAACTCGATGATCAGGGCCCCGCTAAACAGGAAGGGCAACCTCAGCGTCGTGATCGTTATAAGCGGCAGCAGCGCGTTGCGGAAGGCGTGCCTCCCCATCACAGCCATTTCGGTCAGGCCCTTGGCCCGGGCGGTTCGCACGTAGTCCGAATCCATCACCTCCAGCATCGCGGTGCGGGCATAGCGCGTGTTGCCGGCCATCGAATCGATGGACAGGACCAGCGCCGGCAGCACCAGGTGATAGAGATTACTCGTTATCGTGAAGTCCTGTCCGACGTCGACCATGCCGTGAGATGGAAATATCTCCCACACGGCAACGAACACGTAGAGCGCCATCAACGCGAAGAAGAACGTCGGGATCGAGACCCCAAGAAGCGCCGCGAGACTTAAGGCGTAGTCGTAGACGCTGTACTGTCTGAGAGCCGCTATCACTCCGAACAGGGTGCCAAAGACCACCGACAGGACGAGGGACACCGAGGTGAGCTCCAAGGTGGGCAGCACATGCCGGCTTATGGTCTTCAAGACCGCTTCGTGGGAGTGGTAGGAGTAGCCGAAATTGCCCTTCAGGACTTCGCGTAGCCAGATCAGGTAGCGTACGTGGACCGGTTTGTGGAGCCCCATCCTCTCGCGGAGGGCGTCGCCACTCGCACCGGCCATCAGCTCGGGGTCCGCCATTGCGGAGACGGGGTCTCCCGGCACAAGGTTGGCGAACCCGTAGGTCATGATGGAGATGACCAGCAGGACGGGGATCGAGATGAGCAGGCGCCGCAGGATGTATTGCTGCATGGGCTCTTAGAACGTTGGGGGGCGCCCGTGAATCCGGGCCTCCCCCCAACGGGCTCCGATTAGGTTCTGCCTCGAGCCCTCTGCGGCTCGAGAACTGTCTCAGGCCTTCCCTACTGTCTGATGTCCCACTGCTCCGCGTGGTAGACCCAGTTGTCGTCCCGGTTGGCGTGGATGGGGAAGATTGGCAAGTTGCGGAACTGGTTCACCTTCGGAATCTCTCCGAGGATGGGCATGTAGAAGCGCTTGCTCTTGACCTTGACCTGGGCGTATGATTGATGTTGGTCATCGGCAGAAGCTTCCAGAGGACCTCCTCGTTGAACTGCCGGAAGTAGGCCGCGCGCTCGTCAAGGTTCACGAGCGCAGCGCCCTTTAGCCCGAATCCACCGAAAGACGACTTTGGGGACAGTCCTTGAAGAAGCCAGAGGGTGCTCCTCTGAATCTGGGAGAATGGTTTTGAAACAGAAAACCGCCCGGAAACAAGGAGCACCCAGTAGATGCTGCCACAGAACAATCCCGACCGTATCGGCGTCGTCTTTGACGACCACCGCCTGGTGGCCAATGCCGGCCTGCTCCTGCCGGCCACCCTTGCACAGCACCTGGGCCTGCGGGAACTCGTCGACCATCACCTCGACCTCGGCTGCGCATCGGGGCGGGCGAACACGGGGGACAAACTGCTGACGCTGGTCGCTTCCGCGCTGGCGGGCGGCGACTTCATCGACGACGCCGATGCGCTGCGTGCTGGTGGGACGGTCGGTGTTCTCGGCTGCGTGGTCAAGGCGCCATCCACCCTGGGCACCTTCCTGCGCAGCTTCCGGTGGGGGCATGTCCGTCAACTCGACCGGGTGAGCCGCCAGTTGCTGGCACGCGCATGGGCCGCTGGGGCCGGACCCGGCGACTTGCCCCTGACCATCGACCTGGACTCCACCATCTGCGAGACCTATGGACTGGACAAAGAAGGGGCGCGACACCACAACTACACCGGCGCGCGGGGCTATCACCCACTGCTGGCCATCGCCGCCGGAACCGGCGACGTGCTGATGTCCCGGCTGCGCGAGGGCCGTGCCAACACCGCTCGCGGCGCTGCCCACTTCCTGCGTGAAACGGTGGGGCGGGTGCGCTACGGTGGGGCCAGCGGCCAACTCACGGTGCGCGCCGACAGCGGCTTCTACGCCCACGCTCTCGTCGCCGTCTGCCGTGAGATGGGTGTCCGCTTCTCCATCACCATCCGCCAGCACAAAGGCCTGCGGGAGTTGATTGAGGCGATCCCCGAGCAGGACTGGACGCCGATTCCCTACTGGATGGACGGCGCCGCCGATGTGGCCGAGACCACCTATACCCCCTTCCAGAGTGAACCCGACGCCGCGCCGGTGCGGCTCATCGTCCGGCGGGTGAAGCCCACGCCCGGTTCCCAGTTGGCCCTCTTCGCCACCTACAGCTATCACGGCTTCATCACCGACCGGGACGGGGAAACCCTGGAACTGGAGGCCGATCATCGCCGCCACGCCGAGATCGAGAACGCCATTCGAGACCTGAAACACGGCGTCGGACTCAACCATCTCCCCTCGGGGCGCTTCGCCGCCAACGGCGCCTGGCTGGCGGTGCAGGTGATGGCACACAACCTCGCCCGCTGGACAGCGCGCATCGGTCTGGCCGAACGGACCGTGACCACCAAGACCCTCAGGCGGCGGGTCTTCGCTCTGGTGGGACGGATCACCCGCTCGGCGCGCCGCCTTACCCTGCATCTTCCCCAGCATTGGACTTGGGAAACCCAGTTCACTCGCGCCATGGCCCGGCTGCGAGCCATTCCACTCCCCGCCTGAACTGCCAGCCTGCAACTGACCCAACTTCCCTGCAAACTCGTGCCACCCCGGTCCCGCGAGAGTTCCCTGCTGCGTATTCTCTCGCCATCCCGCGCATCGCAGCTCCCGCAGAGGGCCATAGGGGCCCTATGCGGCGACTGAAGACCGTTCGCCGATCCAATCTACCCCAATGAGCCCAGCCATCTCCCCTGTAGCTCCCTCACCCACCCTGCCGCTGTCCTCACGCCGTCCATCGGTGTCCTTCGGTGGATTCGGGTTTAGGACTCCGTCGAAGAAGTCGGGTTTAAGGACATACATGCCGAAGGGGTCATTCTCGCCGTCGCTGAACCACTCGGTCATCTTCAGCGCCGGATCGGTCCTGGTGGATGAGCCATGGCGAACGACCTCGGCGTCGAGGGTGTCGTACCACTTGCTCTGCCCCGCAGCGGCGTCTACCTCCTTGATCTCGTACTTGATTCCCGCTTCGCTGAGCATCTGCTGCCGAACCGCAAGCTCAGCCCTTTGGTTGGCGTCGGTTATGGGCCTCGTCTCCGTGGTAATCGTCCTGTTGGGGTCCCAGCCGGCCTCACTGAGGAGCTGCCTTGCTCTGTCAGGGTTGAACGGGAACCTAGTGTCCCACTCTGGCTTATACACCCAATCCTGTACTAGGAACGAGCCGTAGGTGGTACACAGGCCTCCGTGGAAGCTCTCGCAGAGCCTCTTCTCGTCTTGCCCTATCCAGAAAGCCTCCCTAACACGGGGGTCCTGGAGGTGCTCGATACGCCCATTCCAAGCGTAGCCAACGATAAGGCCGGCTTGAGTGGCGAAAACGTCGAAGCGCGGGTCGGCCAGAAACTCCTTGTTTGCCGCCAGCGATAGGCCGCCTCGGAGGGTCACATCGATCTCGCCCCGCTGCATGGCGATCTGAGTCGCGTCAGCGGAGCCGATGATCACGAAGATTATCCTGTCGATTTTGGGCCTGCCGAAGAAGAAGTCGTCGTTGGCCTCCACCTCCATGTACTGCTGGGGCACGTACTCAACAAACTTGAAGGCGCCGGAGCCAATGAGTGACTTGGACCAGTATTCATGCTCGAAGAACTGGTCGTCCGGGATGTCCTTGAGGATGTGTGCGGGCATCACCGGCGTGGCCCCACCGTTCCAACCGCCAATCTCGTCCAGGAAGGTGACGTTGGGAGCTTCCAGTGTGAACTTGATGGTGTAGTCGTCTATCACCTCAATTCCCGCGACCTCGTCCGTCTTGCCGTCCTGGAAGTCCTGGCCGCCCTTCACCGCTATCCAGTTCCTCAGCATCCAGCCGGACTGCTGCGGGTGCAGGTACTTCTTCACACTGAAAGCAACGTCCTGCGCCGTTACAGGCGCGCCATCATGCCACGTGGCATGCTTCTGAAGGAAGAATGTCCACTCGGTGGCGTCCTCGCTTATCTCCCAGGCAGCCGCCAGGTTCGGAGCCCAGACGCCGTTTTGCGGTCCGACCTGGACCAGGCTGGAGAACATCCAGCCCTCGATGATGGTCAGGGCGCCGCTGCCGACGGTCTGGAACTGGAACGTCGGCGGCATGTTGGCCATGCGAACGCGGAGCACCTTCTCCTCGGCCGGCCTCTCGACCTCCACGATCTTCTCGACCTCTCTGATCTCCACCTCCTTCACCACCACCGGCACCTCCACCTCCCTGATGACCTCCCTCTCCACGACCACCTCGATAGGCACCTCCACCTCCCTGATGACCTCCCTCTCCACGACCACCTCGACAGGCACCTCCTTGATCACCTGCTCCCTCACCACCACCGGCACCTCCACCTCCTTGATGACCTCTTTCTCCACCACCACCTCGACGGGTACTTCCTTCACCACTTCCCTAGTGCCGCAGGCCGCCAAGAATGACAAGGCGGCGATCGCAGCCCCGACGAAGACCAGTAACCCCACATTTCCCATATCAACCCTGCAGGGCTTGCCGTAATCAGCAACGGAACTACCCGATGTAGCCGCATAGCAGAGCACAGTGGTGATCATGAGTACTAGACTGGTCGTGATAGACTGCTTTAGATCTTGATAACGTACCCACTCTGGAGGCACCCAATGGGTGAAAGCACAAACCTCCGCGCCAAGCTCCGTTTCGACCGACGTGTACGGTTGGAGTTTCGCGGCGCTACCATCACCTCGGACGCCGGACTGTTGGCCTGTCGCGAGCTGGATGATGCGCTGGGACTGACGGAGACGACGAATGAGTGTCTGCAGGAGAGTCGGGGCGGTCGCAACGTGCAGCACCGATTGGTGGGCCTTCTCAGGCAGTCGGTGTACAGTCGTCTGGCGGGCTACGAGGATACCAACGACGCTGAACGGCTGGCCCAGGACCCGACGATGCGGATCATCGTTGGACGGCGAGGTGGTCCTGAGAGACCGGCCGTCAGCACCAACACCATGAGCCGGTTCGAGACCGAGGTGCTCACCCAATACGGCAACGTGTAAGGGTTGGGCCGACTGAACGCTAAGTGGGTGGATGGAGCTATGTCCCGCACGCCGCACCGGCGGGTGATCTTGGACATGGACAGTTCGGAGAGTCCGGTACATGGAGAACAGGAGGGAGCATCGTACAACGGTCACTTTGGGAGCACGTGCTATCACCCTTTGTTCGTGTTCAACCAGTTCGGTGACTGTGAGGGCGCCAAGCTGCGTGCGGGGAACGTACATAGCGCGCACAGGTGGCGTGATGTATTGGATCCGATCCTGTCGCGTTACGGGGCGACAGGAGTGCTACGGTACTTTCGCGCCGACGCCGCATTCGCTAAGCCGGACATCTATGAGTACCTCGAGGAGCGGCACGTCCTTTACGCTATAAGACTCCCCGGCAACGAGGTGCTGCAACGGGAGATCGCCCCTCTGCTCAGGAGGCCGGTGGGGAGGCCGCCGAAGCGTCCAGTGATCCTATACGACGACTTCTGGTATCGTGCCGGGAGTTGGGACCGGGCCCGGCGGGTGGTGGCCAAGGTGGAGTGGCACAGGGGAGAGTTGTTCCCCCGGGTGGGCTTCATCGTCACGAGCATGACGGCTGGCCCCGAAGGAGTGGTGCGATTCTACAATGGTCGCGGGACAGCCGAGCAGTGGATCAAGGAGGGTAAGTACGCCCTGAACTGGACTCGGCTGTCGTGCCATCGGTTCGTGGCCAACCGGGTGCGTCTGTCTCTGTTCGTCCTGGCGTACAACCTTGGGAACTTCCTTCGCCGGCTGTGTCTGCCCAAGGCGGTCAAGCACTGGTCGCTGCGGAGCGTGCAGGTCAAGCTGATCAAGATGGGAGGCCGTCTGGTGCGGCACTCCCGGTGGTTGATCTTTCAGTTGTCCGAGGTGTCGGTTCCTCGACGGTTGTTCCAGGGAGTGTTGGATCGTATCGGCCGGTTATCGCCGGCGCCAAGCTGAGGGAGGGTACAACCACGATCTTGCCAAGAGGGGGAGAGCGCTCCAGGGAGTCGCCTTGTCTTCAATGCGCTTTCACCCCACTGGCAGGGGACACGAGGACGATGAAGACGGACAAGAAGGGTGCTCTACGACTGCAAACGCATCTCTTATCGGATAGACCGGCGATTGACTGGCCTTGCAGGACCTGACTATGATGCTACCATCTCGTTTGGGCTGCCCCTTGAGCCTGAAGACTCCCAATATGGGAAATCCCGGGTAACATCCGTGACGCTTTCCAGACCTTAACCATTTGGCTCCTCCAGTCCCGGGTTCCAAGCCTTTAGTCCACATGATACGCCCCAGAGTGAGGCGTAGCCATATATGCATCATTCAGGACGAATGTCAACATAGTGATTTCGTTCACAACATGCATCTCTGGCCTGAACCCACCCATCAGCATTGCAAGATAGTGCGAATTATGTCATGGGTGGCTGCCTTCGCGGGAAGACGGTAAGAGCAGGTAGCGGGACTCGCAGCATGCATCCACGAAGGACGCGAAGGAACACGAAGCTGGGAGGAGCGCCGACGCGGCAGCCTGAGGCTACTTGAAGAGGGGGGCGGGGCGCTCAATTAGCTGCTGTAGCCTTCGCAGGAAGCTGGCAGCTACAGCGCCGTCGATGACCTGGTGGTCTACGGTGAGGCTGACGGTCATCATCTCGCGCACGACTACTTCGCCCTTTCTGACCACGGGCTTCTCCACCGAACGGCCGACGCCTAGGATGGCACTCTGGCCGGCGTTGAGGATGGGTGTGAAGCCGTCAACGCTGCCGAGCACGCTGATGGTAAAGGTGCCTCCGGCCACTTCGTCGGGGGACAGAGCTCCTCGCCTGGCCTTCTCGGCAAGGTCCGCGGTCTCGTCGGCGAGGGCCTGAATGCTCTTGCCCTCCACGCCGCGCACCACGGGTACTATGAGCCCCTCCCTGAGGGACACCGCCACGCCCATGTCTACCTGGTCGAAGCGCAGTATCGTGTCGCCGGAGAGCACCGTGTTGAGCTGGGGATTGCTCCCTAGCGCCCCGGCGCAGGCCTTCATTATCACGTGGGCGATGCCAATGGTCGCGCCGCCGGAGGAGGAGGCCTCCTTGCGGAGGGCTTGGGCGTCGGTCACGTCCAAGTCAAGGAAGAAGGACAGCTGGGCGGTACCGGCAAGGCTACCCTTCATGTGGCTGGCTATCGACTTGCGCATGCCAGCGAGGGCGGTCGTCTCGGACAGCTCCGGCAGCCCCGGGGGCAACGCGGGAGCGGCGGGTTCCTTCTGCTGTGCCTCGAGGGCGCGCACGTCGGCCTCTACGACCCTGCCGCCCGGACCGGTCGGTGTGACCCCTGAAAGGTCGACGCCTAGCTTGGCGGCCAGCCTGCGGGCCCCTGGCGTGGAGCGCACGTCACCGCCGGCAGGGCTGCCGACGGCGGCCCGCCTTCGACGGGCGCGCTGTGGGGACGCCGCGGCCGATGGCTTTGGCTTTGCCTCGGGTACGGCCTCGCCGTCGGCAAGCAGGTAGCCAAGCAGCGCGTCCACGGGGACGACGGCTCCCTCGGCCACCAGCGGGTGGAACAGGCCGCCGGCTGTGGCCTCGAGCTCGTAGTTGATCTTCTCGGTCTCGATCTCGGCTATGAGCTCGCCCTGGGACACGGCCTCCCCCGCCGACTTGGCCCAGCGGGCGACGGTACCCTCGGACATAACCATGCCCAGCTTGGGCATCACGATCTCGACGGCCAACTGCTGCCTCCTATTCGAGAACGGAAAAGGCTGCCTCTACGACCTTCTCCTTGGAGACCATGTACGCGGCCTCCAGAGGCCGACTGTACGGCACCGGCGTGTGTGGCGCGGTGACCCGGCGCGGGGGCGCGTCCAGGTAGTCGAAGGCTTGCTCCGCCACGAGGGCGGAGATGTCGCTGGCGACGCTGCACCGGGGGTAGTCCTCGTCGGCAATGACGATCTTCCGCGTCTTCTGCACCGAATTCAGGATCGTCTCTTCGTCCATGGGCGAGACCGAAAGCAGGTCCACGACCTCCGCCGAATAGCCCTGCTCCTCCAGCTCCGCCGCGGCCTCGTGGCAGACGCCGGTCGTGTGGCCGATGCCGAGCAGGGTCACGTCGGAACCCTCCATGGTGACTCGGGCCTTGCCGATCGGGAACTCGTAGGGCTCTTCGGGCACGTGCCCCTCGCCGGGCAGCCGCCCCTCGGTTACGCCCCTGCCCATGAGGAGCATGTTGTTGAAGATGATGACGGGGTCGTCGTCTCGTATGGCGGATATGAAGAGGCCCTTGGCCGAGTAGGGGTCGGACGGGACCACGCACTTGAGCCCGGGGTAGTGGGCGAAGACGGAGTAGATGGTCTCGGAGTGCTGGGCGGCGGAGTTCGTCCCAGCGCCGATGGCGGTCATGATGGTGAGCGGGATCTTCACCTTACCGCCGAACATGTAGTGCATCTTGGCGGCGTTGTTGAGTATCTGGTCGGCGCAGACGCCCAGGAAGCCGACGAACATCAGCTCGACGACCGGCCTCATGCCGGAGGCCGCGGCGCCGACAGCGGCGCCTATGAAACCGGCCTCGGATATGGGTGTGTCACGCACACGCTCGGGGCCGAACTGACCGTAGAGGCCCCTGCTGAGCTTGAAGACGCCTCCCCAAGCATCTTCCATGCCCGGACGCCCGGGGGCGCCAGCGATGTCCTCACCCATCATGAAGATGGCGGGATCACGCTCCATCTCCTGCCTGAGGGCCTCGTTGACGGCCCCTACGTACGTAAGCTGCCTGACGGCCTCCTGTGTCTGGACCATATCTCTTCCCTCACCTCAATCCTCTCCTTGCGGAGAGGAGAATAGGGCCTCTACTCCGAGGGCCGCCTCCGCGCCGTTCTATGGACCCGCTGAGCCGAGGCGACCTTGCATAAGATACCACACATCCCCCACGCTTCCGACTGTCAGCCACAACTGGCGCGAACGGGATCAACGTTCGGCTGGAGCCGGGTGTACGGCGTGAATGGCGACCTTAATGAAGGATCTAACGCGGACGAGGTCAGGTGACTTGGAGGAGCTTGAAGCGCTGCTTGCCCCTGGGCGTCGTGACTTCGACCTGCTGTCCGGGGACTTTGTTCATCAGCGCCTTGCCGACGGGGGAGGCGGCTGAGATCTTGCTCTCGCGAGGGTTGGCCTCCATGGCGCTGACAACAGTGTAGCTGACCTGTCTGCCGGAGGCGAGGTCTTCCAGCTTGACCTGAGAGCCGAATCTGACGGCCGAGCCCTTGCCAAGCGACGCGGCGTCCACCACGACGGCTGTCTCGAGTGTGCGCTCTATCTCCCGGATCCTGGACTCGACGAGGCCGAGCTGCTCGCGAGCGGCTTCCAAAGGGGCGTTCTCTCTCACATCCTTGTCTGCTGCCGCGCGGCGGATCTCCAGAGCGATGGGGCCCCTCTGGGCCCGCTTTCCCTCCACCTCTTCAAGGAGCTGACGGTAGGCCTCGGGACTGATCACCTCACGTTCCGGCTCATCCAGGCGCGCCGCGCGCCTGCTCTTGGTACCGGCCCTCGGAACGCGCAGGTGCTGGGCGAGCTTGACCTCGGTGAGTCCCTTCTTCTGGGCAAACGAGAGGAAGCGTTTTACTTCCTGGAGGCGCTCCACGGCCTGGTCGCCGCCCCCCGAGCCCATCGTGTCCTGGCCGAACTGGTCTATCTCAGAGGGCTTGAACTCATTCATGAGCCTGTCGCCGCCCGCCCACTGGGCAAACCTCATTACGTGCTGTTGCTTGGAACCGTCCGTTTTCTTAAGGCTGTTCAGGTAGAGGCCGACCGCGTCTACGAGCGAAACCGGCCCGCTGGGAGTTGATTCCATATTCCCTCTCTTAGGTCGTGGGCCCGCGCCGGGCCCCTCGTGAACAGCCTTCCGGGAAGTACTCAGGAGATCCTCGTCTTACGGAAGGAGTTCTTGACCGATATCTTATCGCCCTGGAAGGTAAAGATGTCGCATCCGCGGACCTCAATCTCGTTGCCATCTGGCCCAGTGGCCTTGAAAGTCCACTCGGAGGCACCGCGGTCGCCGGCCACGAAGTGGCTGTCGTCCACCCACTGGGCGTCCGGGAAGAGGTCGAGGACCTTCTTGTACCCTTCCCTTACCTTGTCGCGCCCCACGAAACTGGCGCCGTCGATGTTGGGGCCCATGGATAGCTGGAACATGCAGTCGTCAGACATGAAGGACATGAGGGCATCGAGGTCGTGCCTAGTCCACGCGTCGGCGAACTCTGCCAGTATCTCCACGGTCATCTGGTTTTCTACGCTCGTGCTCATCGAGGCTCCTCCTTAGTGTCGGTCGTCTTCAGGACCGTCGGTCTGCATTCCCGCTTTCGCGGGAAAGACGAATAGACTGCGGGAATGACGGGCATATGGCCAGGGTGTATTGGCTCCAAGTGAATGGGGTGCTAGAACAAGGTCAGATAGCGGTCTATCTCCCACTGGGAGACCTGGCTGTGGTACTCACGCCACTCAGCCTCTTTCAGGGTCACGAACTCATCGTAGATAGGGCCCAGGGCTCCCTGGACTACCTCGTCGTTGCGCAACTCGGCCACCGCCTCAGCCAAGGTCTGGGGGAACTGCCGGATGCCCCTGCGCCGTATCTCCTCCAGTCCCAGGTCGTAGAGATTGCCGAGATGCGGCTCTCCGGGATCGAGGCCGCGCCGCACACCGTCGAGGCCCGCGGTGAGGTAGGCCGCCATAGAGAGATAGGGGTTGCAGGCGGCGGAGACGGTCCGGTCTTCAAGGTGGCCGGGGCCCGCGGTGCGGATCATCTGGGTCCTGTTGTTATCCCCGTAGGAGATGAAGGCGGGTGTCCAGGTGAAGCCCGACCGGGCGCCGGTCAGTCCTTCGCCGACCTGCAGCCGCTTGTAACAGTTGACGGTGGGCGAATTGACGGCGCAGAGGGCGGGGGCGTGCGCGAAGATGCCGCCGATGAAGTGGTATGCGAACTCGGATAGGCCGAGGCCCCTGCTGTCGCCTTCGTCCAGGAAGAGGTTGTCGCCGGAGTCGGCGTCGGCGACGTGGAAGTGGACGTGGCCGCCGCTTCCGGCCCTGTCCGTGAAGGGCTTGGGCATGTGAGTGGCGATGGCGCCGTACTGCTGAGCATACTGGCTGGTCATCATCTTGAAGAAGGTATACCGGTCGGCGGTGGTCAGCACGTCGCTGTAGACGAAGTTGACCTCGTACTGGCCGTTCGCGTCCTCGTGGTCGGACTGGTAGACGTCCCAGCCGACGCGGGCCATACCGTCCATCAGCTCCCTGAGGTAGCCGATCACGTTTGCGATGCCCTTGAAATCGTAGCAGGGCTTGTCGAGGGTGTCGATCTTATTGGGGTCCCAGACCGAGATGGAGCCGTCGTCGTTCCTCGTGACCAGGAAGTGCTCGGGCTCGATGCCGACGTTGAAGACGTAACCGTCGTCCTTGGCCGATGAGAGCACCCGCTTGAGGTTCTGCCGGGCGCAATACATGTATGGCTCATCGTCGACGTAGAGGTCGGAGGCCAGGCGGGCGACGCCCTCCGTCCATGGGGCGACGCTGTAGGTGTCGAGGTCGACGCGGGCCATCATGTCGTGGGAGTGCGGGCCCTGGCCCAGTCCCCGGACGGCGGCTCCAGCGAACCCGGCGCCCTCGACCACGACGTCCTCGAGGTGGTTGGCGGGCACCATCTTGACCTTGGGGGATCCGTTTATGTCTACGAACTGGACGAGCAGGTACTCGATCCGGTCATCCTCGATGCGCTGTTGAACTTGTTCCAAAGTAGCCATCTGGGTCTCCTGCGGCTATCCCATGGGCATACGATCCAAGTTGAACTATAGCATCGGGGGTATGGGGCCGCAACTTGGCCGGGGTTGGGAGACCCCATCCCCCGAAAAGTGTTTCAAAATGCTCCATTTGTTCCATTTCATATCTGGCATGTGGGACATCTGGGAGGGCTTCGGAACAGTTTTGGGGCGGCAAAATCCATGTTTTGGGACGCTTTGGGCGAGATTGGTACAGGGGTTTCGGCGCTGCCGGCTGGGGTTTGGCGGGTATGTGCTCGGGGGTTGTCCATGAGCATATCGTAGCACGTGTGTTCGTACCGATCAATGTGAGGAGGCCGCTCATTCCACCACCTGACGGAGGGTAGCGAGCTTCTTGCATACCCCGGCCACGGACCCCCGAAGGGGATCGTTGGGGACACCCCCACACCCAGCTAGGGGCCTCGCCCCTCTGGACTCCGGGAGGGGTGATTAGCACCGCCGGGTTGTTGTCAGCATCAGGACTTACGGGGATTCAGGATTGGGACAGCTGGCTCGTATCGGAGTACGGGGGCAGGGCGGGATGACGATTGTGAATCGATTCGCGATGTTGACAAGGTAATTCGTAGGACTATAGGGTGTGATACAAAAAGTCCCCTCGGCGACGAATTCCGATGACGTTCAGGGGAACAGGGAGGCAGACATGGCAACGGACACCGCACAAAGAGGTCCTCTCCAGATACTGCTTGTGGAGGATAATCCCGGGGATGTCGAGCTCACCAAAGAGCTCATCGAAGAGTCTGGGCACGAAGCCAACGTTGCCGTCGTCGACGACGGTGAGCCCGCGATGGCGTACCTTCGCCAACGTGACGAATACGCTCACGCCCCACGCCCCGACCTCATCCTCCTCGATCTGAACCTGCCAACCAAAGACGGACTCAACGTCCTCCGGGAGATGGCCGCCGACGGCGAGCTAAGGGCCATCCCGGTGATGATCCTTACCGGGACCTCGGCCGAGGAGAGTCTCCTGAACTCTTACAACATACCGGCTAGCCGGTTCAGCAGAAAGCCCATCCAGCTCAGCCGGTTCAACGACGTGGTCCGTCGACTCGGCGAGCCAGCCGCCAAATTCCCCATCATGCCGCCCCCGGCCCCGCCACCCACGGCCTCCGAATCTGAATCCAAGAAGAAGTGGTGGTGGCCATTCTAACGCCGTTCCGTCGATGACACCGGGCCGCCGCGGGCTAACCTGTAGCAGTGCGAGGGCCACCGCTGTCTAACCCCCTATGCGGCCTGACAAGGCCAAGGTGAAGTTCCAAAATGTCAACAGGGGCGAGCACCTCAGGCGGAGCCGTACCGGAAGCGCCGTCCTTCGCGTACTTCAATCCGTCGCCGGTTCTGCGGTTCGATTCGGACGGAACCGTGCTCAGCATCAATCCGGCCGCCGCCGAACTGATCGGTCCCGAGGCGATGGAGGGGTCTTCCCTCGTCGGCATCCTGCCGGCCATGGCTAGTTTGATTCTTGGGCAAACTATCGTTAGCGACGGCCACGTCGACTTCGAGACCGAGATAGGCGGCAGATGGTTCCATTTCATCGTCGTCGGCGTCAGCGAGTTCGGAGTCGGACACATCTACGGTTTCGACATTACGGACCGGCGCCACGCCCAGGATGCCCTGAGGGCCAGCATCGCCGAGCAGCGACGCCGGACCCGCGACCAAGAGGCCCTCTCCAACATCGCCCGTATTATCGGCTCGTCACTGGCAATCGACGATGTCTACCAACGCTTCGGGGAAGAGGTCTCGCAGCTCATTCCATTCGATCGCATCGTCATCAATCTCATCGCCGACCGGCCGGACCGGATGGTCGACACGTACCAATCGAGCGTAGTCGAAGTGCCTGACAGGGCTCGAGGCCAAGCGTACGCCACCGAAGGCACCCTCTCCCTAACGGCGATCAAGTCCCAGAGGTGCATAGTCTTTCACCCGGCAGACGAGGCTGAGGCCGCCACTGGGTACGCCGGACTGGTCGGTGCATACGGTATGGGGCTGAGGTCGTTTCTGTCGGCCCCGCTCCTGTATCGAGGAGACCCGATCGGGTGCCTCAGCCTCCACTCGCTCACCGAGCGCGCCTACTCCGAGCGCCACCGGCTATTGGCCGAGCGCATCGCGGTCTATATCGCCGGCGCAATCGCCCACGCACAGCTACATGCCCAGGTCACACGACAGTCGGAAGAACTGGCACGGTCGAATCGAGAGCTGGTGCAGTTCGCATACGTCGCCTCCCACGACCTCCAGGAGCCGCTTCGCATGGTATCCAGCTATGTATCCCTTCTCGGACGCCGGTACGCCGGGCAGCTCGACGAGCGCGCCGACAAGTACATCCACTTCGCCGTGGACGGCGCCAACCGGATGCAGCGTCTCATCACCGATCTCCTGGCCTATTCAAGAGTAGGTCAAGATGCGGAGATGGTACCAACCGATACCGTGCCCGTCGTTCAGGAAGCCTTGGCCAATCTGGAAATGGCCATCCAAGAGAGCAAAGCCGAGGTCGTCTACTCGGAGCTCCCGCGGGTCAACGGAGACGCCTCAAAACTGGGGCAGCTATTCCAGAACATCATCGGCAACGCGCTGAAGTTCAAGGCCGAAAACCGTCCACGAATCGAGGTCGGCGCCGAGCGGAACAATGACTTTTGGACTTTCTCCATTCGCGACAACGGCATCGGGTTCGACCAAAGGTATGCCGAGCGGGTGTTCGGAGTATTCAAGAGGTTGCACCGGAAGGCCGATATCCCCGGTACGGGCATAGGCTTGGCGATCTGCCAACGCATCATCGACCGGCACGGCGGCCTCATCTGGGCCGAGTCGAAACCCGGCGAAGGCGCGTGCTTCTACTTCACGCTCCCCGCAGTCCTCGACCAAGGAGAACGATGACCCCATGACCACCGCCAAAGTCGGCACACCCATCGAAATCCTCCTGGTAGAGGACAATCTCGGCGATGTCGAGCTCGCCCGCGAGGCCCTCGCCGGCGCCAGCGCCCGTAAGAACCTCACAGTCGCCGAGGACGGTGAGGAAGGCCTCTTACTTCTTCGCCGGAAAGGACGGTACCAAAACGCCCCACAGCCCGACCTCATCCTGCTCGACCTGAACCTGCCGACCATCGATGGCCGCGAGGTGCTGGCCGAGATCAAGTCCGACCCCGACCTCCGCCGCATACCGGTCATCATACTGACGAGCTCTCAGGACGAGAACGACATCCTCCAAACCTACGACCTTCACGCCAACGCATACGTCGTCAAGCCACTGGACCTCGACAAGTTCATGGAGGTCATGAGGGCCGTGGAGGGGTTCTGGCTTGGGTTCGTAAAGCTGCCTTCCAGAGGCGGGGCCGCCGGCCGCGCCGAGTAGAGGTCATCGGAGGCTACAGCATGGCCTCGTTGAGGTCGACGCCGAAGCCGGGCCGGTCGGAGGGTGTGAGGTAGCCGTCCACGGCTCGGGGCTCGTTCAGCCACAGCTCGTCGGTGTGGGGCAGCCACCGGTCGGGGTGCGTCTCCGCGAGGTCGTCGCAGCCGGTGGCAGCGATGAAGTGGAGCCCCCAGACCTCGCCGCCCCTGTGCGGCACGACGGGCACACCATGCGACCTGGCCAAGTCGAGGATGCGTAGCCCCTCGGTGATGCCGCCGCACCATGTGATGTCCGGCTGCCAGATATCCATGGCGCCGGCGTCGGCGGCCGGCTGGAAGCCGAAGCGGGTGAACTCGTGCTCGCCGCCAGCGACGTTGATGGGCGCAATCAGGGGGCGCACCTCCGCCTGCTCGCGCAGCAGGTCGGGGGTGAGGATATCCTCGAACCAGTAGACATCCAGCCCGGCGACGGCTTCGGCCATGCGGACGGTCGTCTGCGCGTCCCAAGCCATGTAGCAGTCGGTCATGATGAGGGCGTCGTCACCGAACACTCTGCGAGAGCGCTCCGCGGCGGCGGCGGTCTGCTTCACGTCCTCCTCGGCACCTCCGAGTCCTGGGGCGAACTTGTTGGCCGTGTATCCCATGTCCCTGTAGCGCTCCATGTCCATGCCGGTGGCGTAGGCCCGGACCTTGGGCTTTCGGAGGCCGCCCAGCAGCTCATAGACGGGCTCGTCGAGCGCCCTGCCGAGGAGGTCCCAGAGAGCCAGGTCGACGCCGCTCAGGGCCATGACAGGGATGCCCTTGCGGCCGTAGGGGAGAGACTTGGCGTACATGAGGTCCCAGAGGTCACGGATGTCGCCGGTGGACTCGAGGACGCGGCCGACGAGCAGCTCGCGCAAGTGGGCGTTGACGACCATGCAGGCGGGTGGGCCGCCACCGCCGTAGCCGAGGCCCCAGGCGCCGGTGTCAGTCTCGACGCGGACTACTATCTGCCAAAAGTAGGACTGCCAGGCGCCCCCGGGTCTCGGGGTCCAGTTGGGGTAGACGGCCTTTACGTCGGTGATTCTCATTGCTCTATTGGCCTAGGAGATGGGACAGGCATTACGGGCGGCTACTTCAGCAGTCCCCGCACGGGAATGAGCCTCTGGCCGTAAGGGTCGACGCCGAGGAAAACGCCTTCCAACGCGTACGCTCCCAGCAGCGCCGGCGTCCCCTCTTCGCCGAAGATGACCCACGTAGTGGTCTCCCGACCCCCAACCCGCGCCCTTGCCTCAGCCATGTCGAGCGCTACACGTTCGCCTCCGGCATACTCGAACGTCTCGCGCTTGGTAGGAGAGATGCCAAGCCGCCTTAGTGCGGAGCCGGGGACGACGGTGGTGGTTGCGCCCGTGTCGACCAAGGCCTCCACCTCCTCGAACCTCTCTCCGCCTACGTCGCCTATCGCTATGGGTACGCTGAAAGTGCCCATGACGTCTCCTCTAGGCAAAAGGGCATGGCCGGGTGAAAGCCCCCGCTCGCATTGTGCTACCTAGCAGGAGGCGCGGCATGACCTGCCCTCGAACGCTTCTATCAAGTCCGGGGACGTTTCGTTGAAGTCGGAATCCATCTGGATCTTGCCCTTCATGGCGCCCAGCTTGCGCTCGGGTACCCTGTGGCGGACACTGTCCAGACATTGCTTGCCGGCCTTGGAGACGTGCTTGTTGACCTGCATCACCTAATACCCCTCGCCAAGCTAAGTCTAGCCGATGAGCAGGGTCCATGTAAGGGGGCATCGACTTCCGGCCGATCGGCCTCCATGAGTCGGACCGCGGGGCCTCCCCAAAACTGTAACTCGCGTGAGAACAGCCCCAGCAGGTTGGGAGGCTATGCGTACTCTGCGATGTGGCTGAAGAGCTCTACGATGCGGCGGGTGTTCGCCTCGGGGAGGCACGGGCGCTCAAGGGCGGCGAGGTTTTGCTCCAGGTGCTCGATTCGCGAGGTGCCGGTGAGCACGGTGGAGACCGCGGGGTGGTCGGCGGCGAAACTGTACGCCGCGCCTACGACGGAGGTTACGTCGCCGTGCACGAGCCAACCCAGTGGGTCCTTGTCGGGAACCGCGTCCGCGGGTACGAGGCCCCGCGCCTTCCAGTCTGCGACAAGCTCTTCGAGCAGCACTGGATCCGGCAGCTTGACCCTGACCGCGGCCATGTTGATTATGCCCACGGCGTGCTGCTGGGCGAGAGGGAGCACCACTTTCGCGGCGTACTGGTTGAGTATGCCGTACTTGAGCATCACCACGTCCCAGAGTTCCGGTCCGGACCCGAGGGCGGTCTCGGCGAGCAGGTGCTCCGGGTCGGCGTAGAACCTCTCGCTGAAGCCGGTGAAGCGGACCTTGCCCTCCTGCCGGAGCCGGTCCAGCTCCGGGTAGTAGCGGTCGACCATCTGCCCGTACTGGCCCGGGAGTGGACCGTGGAGCATCATCACGTCGACGTAGTCGGTACGCAGGCGCGTTAGGCTGCGCTCGACGGACGCCCGCATCACCTCCGGCCCGTCGGGCAGGAGATCGACGTCATGGTCGCCCCACCACTTCGTCACAAGATGATACGAGTCGCGGGGAACTCCCGTCAGCGCCCTGCCGAGTATCTGCTCGCTGTCGCCGTAGTTTTTGGAGGTGTCGAAGAGGTTGATGCCGAGATCAAGGCAGCGCATGACGAGGGCATCCTGCTCGGAGGCCGTCGTGCCCCTGTGCTGGCCGAGGTTACTGGGGCCTCCACTGCCAAAGCTGGCGAGCGATACGTGGATGCCGGTCCTGCCCAGCGTGCGGTAGATCATTGACTGCGATTCACGTTTTTTTGAGATTGCCTTGGCTGGATTGCGGGATTAGAGCGCCTAGCCGTGGGCGTGGCCGCCGTTGCCTTGGAAGCTGCGGGTGCTGTAGACGCCGAGGTCGCGGCCCTGGTGGACATGGACGATGACCTCCTGGCGGTTGATGCCCACCGAGCTGACGAGCTCCTCGTCCACGGTGTCGACGAGGTCCTGTATCTCCTCGGCTGTGAGGCTCTCTGCGACGCTCATGGTAGCGTGGACGACCGTCTCGGCGAAGTGGATGTCGACTCTGCCGATGGCGTCCTCGCCGCTAAGGATCGTGTAGCACTCCGAGCTTGGGGTGCGGCATTCGCGCTCAAAGTAAAAGTTATTGCTCATTGTCATCCTCTCTCCCCGGCGTCCGCCCCGGCGCGTCGCCCGCGCATAACAGGCTGCGAAAGAATCATCCCGGCCATATTTTAGGGTCCCTTCCTGTACCGGAAGGGGAGGAGATTTATATCTGAGGAACACCCTCAGACTCCCGGCAAAGGGGCTCCGCCCCTCTGCACACCCCTTTATTTCAACAGCCTTGTTGAGATGGCTGCTCAGATCCGAACTTGGCCCGAGCCGGAGACGATCCACTTGTAGGAGGTCAGCTCCTTGAGGCCCATGGGGCCGCGCGCGTGCATCTTGTTGGTGCTGACGGCGACCTCGGCGCCCAAGCCGAGCTCACCTCCGTCGTTGAACCTGGTGCTGGCGTTCACCATCACCACGCCGGAGTCTACCTCCCGCAGGAACCGCTCGGCGACCGCGTCGTCCTGCGTCACCACGGTGTCGGTGTGTCCCGAGCCATATACCTCAATGTGCTCCAGTGCCTCGTCCAGGGTGTCGACGACCTTCACGGAAGCGGTGAGGGACAGGTACTCCTGGCCCCAGTCCTCGGGCGAGGCCGGCCTAACGCCGTCTCCCGCCGACTGGCCCAGGATGGTCAGCGCCCTGCGGTCCGCGCGCATCTCCACACCCGCGCTCCTCCACTCGGCGGCCAGCCTGGGCAGGAAGGCGGGCGCTATGGCCGAGTGCACCAGGACCGTGTCCAGCGCATTGCATACGGAGGGGCGCGAGACTTTGGCGTTGTACGCGATGGAGACCGCCATGTCGACGTCGGCCTTGCTGTCCACGTAAGCGTGGCAGACGCCCACTCCGCCGGTGACGGCCGGCATCTCAGCCTCGTCGGCGACACGGTGCACGAGGTCCGAGCCGCCCCTGGGCACCATCAGGTCGATGTACTCCTTCATGCGGAGCATCTCGCCCACGAGGGCACGGTCTGTGGAGCCAACGATCTGGACCGACTCGCGGGGCAGGCCAGCCGACGCGGCGGCCTCACCGGCAAGGCTGGCGAGCGCCGTGTTGGTGTGGAACGCCTCTCTGCCGCCGCGAAGGATGGCGGCGTTGCCGGACTTGACGCACAGCGCCGCGATGTCGATGGTTATGTTGGGCCTGCTCTCGTATATGAGGCCTATTACGCCCAGCGGCACCCGGCGCTTGGACGTCTGCAGGCCGTTGGGCAATGTGCGCTCGTCGAAGACCTCCGCGAGCGGGTCCGGCTGGGACAGCACGCCGCGCACGCCGGCGGCCACGCCCTCGAGGCGGCCTTCGTCGAGGAAGAGCCGGTCGAGGAAGGAGCCGGTTACGCCGTTCGCCCTGGCGGTCTCGCAGTCCTTCTCGTTGGCGCTCAGGACCTCGTCCTGGCGGTCCAACAACGCTTCGACCATGCGGAGCAGGGCATCGTCCCTCTGCGCGCCGGACGCGCGCGCAAGTCTCCTCGACGCGCCGCGAGCGGCTACTCCCATCGCTCTCAGGTCCGTCGCCGCTTGGACTGTCACATCAGCACCATGTTGCTGCGGTGGACCACCTCGTCACCCCGGTGGCTCACTCTCTTGCCAATCTCGCTGGAGTGGAGGCCCTTTATCCTGGCCAGGTCGACGGCGCCGTAGTTGGTGATACCGGCGGCTACCGTGTTCCCGTTACGGTCCACGATGGAGACTATGTCGCCTCGGGCAAAGGTGCCTGTCACCTCGCTCACGCCAGCAGGGAGCAGGCTCCGGTTGCTCCGCCGCAGCACGTCGGCCGCGCCGTCGTCCACGACTATCTCCCCACGCGTGGAAAGGCCGCTACGCATCCAGCGCTTCCGGCTCTCCATCTTTGTAACGGAGGCGGGGAAGTAGGTGCCGACAGGGTCGCCGCTGACCAGCTTACCCAGGACATCCGGCTCAAGGCCGCTTGCTATGACCACCTCTACGCCCGAGGCCGTCGCCACTCGGGCGGCCTCGATCTTCGTAATCATGCCGCCCCTGCCCTTTCCGCCCCGCGACTCGCCAGCCTCTGCCGGCACATCGCCGTTCCGCAGGTCCCACCGGGAAACCAGGTGCGCTTCGGGGTCGACGTGGGGATCGGCGGTGAATAGCCCCTCCACGCGGCCCAGCATCACCAGCAGATCGGCGTCGACCAAGTTGGCCACCAATGCCGATAGCGTGTCGTTGTCCCCGAAGACCTCACCCTCCAGCTCGTCCACGGCGACCACGTCGTTCTCGTTGACTATGGGTATGACTCCGTACTCCAGAAGCGAGAGGAGGGTGTTGCGGACGTTGAGGTAGCCCAGACGGTCGTCGAGGTCCTTGCGGGTGAGCAGGGCCTGGGCGACCGGTATCTGGTGCCAGTCGAAGAGCTGCTCGTAGGCGTGCATCAGCCGGCCCTGCCCCGCGGCCGCCATAACCTGCCTGACTGGTAGGGTACGCTCCCCGGGGGAGAGCCCCAGGACGTGACGCCCGGCGGCGACGGCCCCAGAGGAGACGAGGACAACCTCGGCGCCGCCATCGCGCAGCCTCGCCATCTGCTCCGCCAGGGCGGCCATCACCTGGATGTTTAGCCGGTGCGTCTCGTGTGTCAGCAGCGTGGTGCCGACCTTCACGACGATGCGACGGCAGTGTTTGGCCCTGGCTGGCGAGGCGCTGTTCTTTACGTTTTCTGTTGGTGACATTGGCGGAATCTCACGCATGAGGCGCCGGAGCTACACCATTATATATCAGCGCGACGCGGGTAGCGGGTGGCGTGAGGGTGATGCAACCAGAGGCCGGGAACCTGGGATATTAGAGTAAGGGGGTCGGCATCGGCCGGAGGCGACATGGAACAGCTAAGAGACGCACTGGAGCGGGCCAAGGCAGGGGACATAGATGGCTTCGCCTTTTTGGTAGAGCGGTCCAGGACATGGCCGTGGGTTACTCCTACGCGGTCCTGGGCGACTTCCACCTGGCCGAAGACGCGGCGCAAGAGGCCTTCATGGAAGCCTATCCCAACCTGCACAAGGTCTACGGGCCTGAGGCGTTTCCAAGCTGGCTACGGAGGGTCGTGTTCAAGCACTGCGACCGCATCCGGCGGCGGAAGACGTTGAGCACTACGCAGCTTGCCGAAGCGAGTGAACTCGAAGCTGAGGTCCGCAGCGCCGTCAGCTCGCTGCCACCGTCCATGCGTCTCGCCATCACCCTGTTCTACATTTCGGACTATTCCCAGCGCGAGATATGCGAGTTCCTGGGGATTCCGGTCACGACCTTGAAGAGCCGACTGCATCGAGGACGCAGACACCTGCGGGAAAGGATGATTGGCATGGTAGAGGAGAGCTTGCAACAGAACCGGCCTTCGAAGGACAAGAGCTTCGCTGTTGGGGTCCAGAGGGGCCTTAGGGACGTGTACGTGGACCGGACGGAGACGAGCTTGATCGACGGCGAACGGGGGAGGCTCTCTTACCGCGGATACAGCGTCGACAGCCTGGCGAGTCACTCCACCTTCGAAGAGGTCTGCTACCTCATATTCTACGGCACCCTGCCGACCCGCGCCGAGCTTGAAGCATTCGACGCAAAGCTGAAGTCCCTGAGGGTTATTCCCGACAAGGCCCTGAGCCTGCTCCGGGAGACGTCGCGGATGCAGCCGATCGACGCGTTGCGTACGGTCGTCTCAGCCATAGGCGGCTGGGAGCCCGGAGGGGTGGACAACTCCCGGCAGGCTACCATCGGAAGAGGCGCTAGCATAACGGCAGCCGTTCCGACCATTCTGGCCGCGCACTACCGCATGAGGAGGGGCGAGGAGCCGGTAGCCCCGGACGGCGGCCTGGGACACGCAGCCAGTTTTCTCTACATGCTCTCCGGAAGGGTGCCCGACCCCGCTGACTCCAAGGCACTGGACAGGGTCCTGATCCTTCACGCCGAGCACGGCGCCAATGTTTCGTCACTTGCGGCGAGAGCCGTTGCCTCCGCCGGCTCCGACCTTTATTCCGCCATCACCGCGGGGATAGCGGCCCTCAAAGGGCCAATGCACGGGGGAGCGGCCGAACAGGTCATCAGGATGGTGTTGGAAATCGGCCCCGCGGAGCGGGCGCCGGAGTTCGTACAATCGGTCCTCGACGACGGGGGGTGGGTCATGGGATTCGGGCATCCCGTCTACAGGACGACCGACCCTAGGGCCGCGTGTCTCGCCCCCGAGGCGAAAGCCCTCTCAGACCGGAAGGGCCGACCGGCATGGTTCTCCACCCTGGAGGCAGTCGTGAAGGCGATGGAGCCGTACGCGAAGAAGGGCATCGGTCCAAACGTAGACCTATGGTCTGCCGCCATCTACCGCCTGCTGGGGATCCCGGAGGATATGTTCAGCTCCGTGTTCGCGATGGGACGGCTCCCCGGGTGGGTTGCCCACGTGGCGGAACAGGAGGCAGCGGGTGTGCTGCTGCGTCCGAGACTGCTTTACGACGGCCCTGTAGACCTACCGTATACGCCTATAGAGCGGCGCGGCTAGCAGCCAACACAGCCTGGCGGAGGCCTGTAAGGACCCCACAGGCCGGGCCGGTCCAGATCCCACTACCAGCGGCTTCCCTACGTGGTACAAATTGGTGTATAATGGGCGGGTCCAGAGATCTCGTGAGTTACCCTGCCCCCTCGGGCCGACACGCTGAGCGTCAGCGGTTCCTCCGTCAGTCTACGGATACATTAACTAAGGAGAACCGCTATGAAGATTTACGTTGGCAACCTCAGCTACGACACAAGGGAAGAGGGGCTGCGAGACGCCTTTTCGCCCTACGGCGCAGTCGGCGACACCACGGTTATCACCGACCGAGAGACCGGTCGGTCCCGAGGCTTCGGTTTCGTCGAGATCGCGGATGACGCTGCTGCTCAGGCAGCCATCCAAGCACTCAACGGCACCGCCATCGACGGTCGCAATGTGACGGTGAACGAGGCGAAGCCCCGTACAGACCGGCCGCGCACGAACGCTCCCCGCTCCTGGTAACAGGCCGCGAATAGCGAATAGAGAGAGGGCCTCTCGTGTCGGGATAGGCCCTCTCTCTTTGCCTGAGCCCTAAGCGTCTTACAGGCTGCGGAAGGGCTCTAACTGACCTTCCTTCCAGGCCCCTTCCCGTCCAGGATGGGGGCCTGATCGTTTCTCAGCTCCACCGCAATCCTGATCGACGGCGAGCGCGGGAAGCTCTTCTACCCGTGGCAACAGCGTCAAAAGCCTGACGAGGCGCCCCACCTTCGATGAGATATGCCATCTCTTACGATTGCCGCTTAGGGGCCGCAGTCAGGGACGAGGCTGGATTTGACAAGGGGGCCTAGCCGAGAATATGGTCGCGTCATGGGAGGGAACCATGAAGATCATCCGTTATAGCTGCAACGGCGAGGCGATGT
This sequence comes from Dehalococcoidia bacterium, assembly GCA_965262055.1. Classification (GTDB taxonomy): domain Bacteria; phylum Chloroflexota; class Dehalococcoidia; order Lucifugimonadales. The sequence continues at coordinate 1,403,922 of CBDHEI010000002.1, read as the reverse complement.
ACGGGGTGCTGAAGGAGGACGACTCTATCATGGAGATGGCGGGATCGCCCTTCGAGGAGTTCAGTGTAGGCGGTAAGGCCGCCGACCTGGAGTCGGTGAGGGTACTGCCGCCGGTGGAGCCGTCGAAGATCGTCGGGGTGGGCGCAAACTATATGTTGCACATCGAGGAGAGCGGCATGGAGCCGCCCAAGTTTCCCATGCTCTTCACGAAGCCTCCGACGGCCGTCGTGGGCCAGGGAGACGACATCGTCTATCCCAAGAAGGGGCAAGTGGTCCACTACGAGACGGAGCTGGCGGTCGTCATGGGCAAGACAGCAAGACACGTGCCCGAAGAGAAGGCTCTCGACTATGTGCTCGGCTACACGTGCGGCAACGACGTGAGCGAGCGCGTCATCCAGGCCGCGGAGATGGCGACCGGCGTGCTGCTGGTGAGCAAGGGGTTCGACACGTTCTGCCCGCTGGGGCCGGTGATCGCGACGGGGCTGGACCCGTCAGACCTCGCCCTAGGGACCCGGCTTAACGGCGTCCAGAAGCAGGATGCCAACACTTCCGACCTGCTCTTCTCTGTGCCCGCGCTGATCGCCTACATCACCGAGGCGATTACGCTGCTGCCGGGGGACGTGATAATGACGGGCACGCCGTCGGGCGTGGGGCCGATGATGCCGGGGGATACGGTGGAGGTGGAGGTCGAGGGCGTAGGGGTGCTCCGCAACCAGGTCGTCGCCGAGGCGTAGAGCCCGCGCTGAGGACAGCGCTATTCGCCCGTTAGGAAGAAGAGGGCCCTGCGCTGGTTGGGGAGGGCGTAGTCGAAGCCGCAGGCGCGGAAGAAGGCCTCCTTGTCAGTTATGGCCATGACCTCCAGGATCCCCTTCTCGCGCGCCAGGTCGAGGCAGGCGCTAACCAACGCTCTGCCTATCCCCTCGCCGCGGGCCTCTGGAGAGGTGCACAGGCTACGGATCTCGGCGAGCTTTTGGTTGTAAACCTCCAGGGCGGCTGTGCCGACTATCTGGCCATCCGCCGTCTCGGCGACGAAGAAGCTCGGGAGCAGGTCGGACAGCTCCTGAAGGGTCCGGGGCAGCACGTCGCCCATCTCGACCGACTGCGAGATGAGCGCCTCCATATCTAGGAGGTCGCCCTGTGTCGCCGGCCTGACGGTTACCATGGTTGCCTCACGAAGGAGAGACAGGCTTTGCTTCGCACTGGCTCGATTATAGCAAGCGGCGTCGGGGCGCCCAGGACACTCGGGTAGTTGCAGGTTTGACCCTTGCTCAAGGTGTGTAATAGACTCGGTCTGTCGGTCATCCACTTTCGCGAGTTCTCCCTTTGCCTTCTGCCAAGTCTCGCAAGTCAGACAACCCAGAGCGGCGGCTTTCGATGGGCGCCGAGAACTACCTGCTGTCGATATTCCAGCTGGAGGAACAGGGGCGGCGGGTCACTCCGACTCAGCTTGCAGAGCAGCTACGGCGGCTGCCCGCGGGCGAGGGTCTTGGCACCTCTATGGCGTCCGTCAGCGGGATGCTGCGCAGGATGGTACGGGAGGACCTCGTCGAGACGACGCCGGACAAGGAGGTCGTGCTCACACGAACGGGGAGGACATCCGCAGAGAGCATCGTGCGGCGTCACCGGCTGGCGGAGCGGATGGTGGTGGACCTGCTGGGGCTCGAACTGTACAAGTCCCACGTGGAGGCCCACCGCCTAGAGCACGCCATCTCGCCCGACCTGGAGGAGAAGATCAGGGAGCGCCTGAAGAACCCCGGCACCTGCCCGTTCGGCCACCCGATACCCGGAAGCGGCTACTCTGTCGCCAAGGACGCAATCCCGTTGAGCACGGCGCAGGAGGGAGGGCGCGTCTACGTGGACCGCGTGCCGGAGGACGACCAGGCGCTGCTGAAGTACCTAGTCACCAACGAGCTCGTCCCGGGGTCAGCGTTGGACCTGGTGGAGGCTGCTCCATACCGCGGCGTGATCAAGTTGCTGTGCAACGGCAACGAGGTGGTGGTGGGGTACGAAGTGGCCGAGAGGATCTGGGTCCTGAGGGACTCCGCCTAGGCGGCTGGGCTCACTACTGGGACTGGTGGGACTGGATGTAGATAACCAGCCACCAACGCTCCTCCGGCGTCAGGAGACGCGAGAACTCCGGCATCGGCGACGACACCGGCCTGGCCGAAGCCCTCTCCACCGCCAAGCAGTCCGATCTCAGGAAGCCTACGAACGCCTCACAGGCGTTCTGGGCCGAGCGTTCCGTCGATTCCCTCTGGGCCTGCCCCTGGCGTCCGCCGTTGGAGATGAAGCCGAACATCTCTCCGCCGCTGGCGTCCTGTGTCAACTCCGCCATGAGGTCTGCGGGCACGGGGCCGACATTCTGCTCGTCCATCTTGGTGGCCATCATGCCGTCTCCACGCATGGCGATGCCGTGGCAGACCGAGCAGTTCACCTCGAATAGATGAGCCGTCTGGGAGGGTTCGTAAGACGCCTGGTATTCGGCGGGAGGCTGTAGCTCCTTGTACTCCTCTCCCACGTAGACCAGCTCCCTGCCCGTGAGCGGCACCGAGACCGGGTGCGGGAGGAGCCTGGGGCCCTCCTGGGACCTGAATGACGGCTGGTAGTGCATCTCGGTAAAGATTTGGACCTTGTTGGACCCCGTCTCGGGGAAAGCGGGCATCTTGAACTTGACGATGCCGTGGACCTCCGCGTCCCCGGTCCTAAGGTTGCCGCACGAGATAGTCGCCGCGACCAGGAGGGCGAGCAGCAGCGCGCGCCAGATGCGGCGCTTCGTACGGTCAGTCATGAGTGGAGGCAACGCCATCGGGCTATTCCTTCTCCCATCCCCTCTTGACCTCTTCGGCACCGGCCGCCTTCAGCGCTTCCTCCGCGGGGCCCATTTTCTCCGACGTCCCGGTGACGGCGACGCCGATGTACCCCTCCGTGATCCGCGTGTCGTAGGCGCCCATGAATGCGCGGGGCAGCCTTGACTCGAAGATGATGCCGAAGATGGTGAACAGGATTGCGCCCAAGAGCGTGCCCTCGTACATCACGATGGCCATGGGTGGGATGGAGAGTATGGGCTTGCCGCCGGTCACGAGCGGGAAGGCCAGCTGGGTGCCCGCGGTGAGCGCCAGGCCGACGATGAAGCCCGAGGCGGCCCCGATGAGCGGGAACCTGTAGAGCTTGTGCACGGGCTCCGCCTCCCCGAAGGTACCCTCCGGGTACGGGGTGCCCGTCAGCACCTCGTACTCGCTCTCCGAGAAGCCCGCCTCCTTCAGGCCGTCCATTGCGTTGGCGGCGGCGTCCTCATCGGTAAAGAGCCCTATGACGCTTCTTTGCGCAAGAATGCCGCCGGCGTTGTCTGTCATGACAGCACCCTCCTTTTACTACTCTCGAATAGAGGCAGGAACCTTGCGCCTGCCTATCTTGATCTCGTCTCGTCCGACCATGCCCTCCTTGATGTCGAAGAGCGGCACCAAGGGGAAAATCTTGGCGAATATCAGCAGGCCGAGCAGTACCCAGGCGAAGGTGGCCGCGACCATGAGTATTTCGATGATGCTGGGGTGGTAGGTGCCCCAGTCGAAGATCAGCGGCTGGCGGCGGAGCAGCCCGGGGATGATGATGATGAACCTCTCCAGCCACATGCCGACGTTGACCGACAAGGTGGTGACGAACATCCAGAACATGCTGCGGCGGACGTTCCTGAAGAGCCACATGGGTACGGGGAAGAAGAATGCCGTGATGAGGAACACCACGAACATTATGCTCCAGGGGTACTGGAAGACCTGCAGGTCCCTCATCGCCAACTCGGGGCCCTCCAGCGTGTAGATGGCGAATATGAACTCCAGGAAGAAAAAGAAGAACCAGGTTGTGCCGACGATGATCAGCAGCCGACCGATGGAATCGAAGTGGTCGGGGCGCAGGTACTTGTCCCAGCCCCAGAGCCAGACCATCGCGACCATCACCATGGCCACGGCGGCGACGCCGGAGTGGATGGCGCCAATGATGAAATAGGGCGCGAAGATCGTCGAGTGCCAGCCCTCCACCCCGATGTTCACGGCGAAGTCCCAGGACACGATGCTGTGAACCGACACGAACACCGGCAGGACCAGCGCCGATAGCAGGATGCCCGCTATCCCCTGTAGCTTCCACTGCCTGGAGTTGCCGCGCCACCCGAGGCTGAGCACGCTGTAGAAAGTGCTCTTCCAGCCCGACAGCCTGTCCCTGAGGATGGCGAGGTCGGGGATGAGTGCGACGTATATGAAGAGCGAGCTGGCCGTCAGGTATGTGAGAATCGCGCTGGGGTCCCAGACGAACGGCGATCGGATGTTGGGCCAGACTCCCCGGGCGAAGTCCCACGGCATGATCCACGGGATCGGGAAGGCCGCCCTCCAAGGCCGGCCCTCGTGCACCAAGGGTGCGGAGAGAAGCGCAGCTATCAGGGAGAAGACCGTGAGCACCTCTGCCGCGCGCGTTACGGGACGCCGCCACTCGGCCTGGGTGAGGCGGAGTATCGCGGAGATCATGATCCCGGCGTGGCTGATGCCGATCCAGAAGACGAAGCTGACGAGGTATACGCCCCACATTACCGGGCGGTTCAGTCCGGTCACGCCCAAGCCCTGGTTCAGCAGGTAGCCGAAGGCGCTCGCGCCGGTGAGGAAGACGGCGAGGAGGACGAGCACGGATATGACCCACCACTTCGGGGTCTTCAGTACTCCCTTAAGAAGATCGCGGTTGATCTCCTTCTGAGTTAGCTGGATGTGTTCTTGCATGAGCCTGTTACCGTGTCCTTGCGGGCACCCACAAGGGGACGCCCTTACGGTCTGAGAGTTCTATGTCAGTCCTTCTTCCCCAGCACCAGTACCTCGGTCCTGTGGAACGGCTTGTGTATGCGGTACAGCAGCATTTCTTTCTGCTCCCAGATGTTAATGACCGGGATGAGCCTAGAGGCAAGCAGATAGAACAATACCACGCCTCCGAGGGCACCCACCCAGAGCAGCACATCGGCAAGGTCCGGCATATTCGCGGACGGCAATGGCAGATGCAGCTCGTGCTTGTCTTCGGCGTGGGCAACGGTGTAGGACGAGACGTATATCCTGATCCGGTCGAAGAATGTCCCTATGAGCACCCCGACCGCCACCAGGGTGGGGCCCCAGATGCTCTTCCGTACGGGGTTCCAGATCATCATGAAGAGGGGCGCTACGAAGTTCAGAATGAAGGCGATCATGAAGGCGAGCAGGTATGGGCCCACCATGATGAGCTCCAGCACGGCCTCCTCGTTGGGCTTCTTGCCGTACCAGAGGATGATGAAGCTGGAGAACCAGAACCAGAACCAGAGGAGAGACAGGGCGAACAGCAGCTTGCCCAGGCCCCAGAACTGGTCCAGTCCGATGTGGTCGCCGAACCCGCAGAAGCGCCGGAGCAGGAACATGACGACCAGCACGGTGGCCACGCCGGCCTGGAGGGCGTTGGCGGCGTGGGTTGCCGGGAAGAGGGCGTCTATCCACCCTGGGACGAGCGCCATACCGAACTCAACGGAGAAGGAGAAGTGGGTGAAGACGAGCATCATGAAGTAGAAGGCGCCCAGGATGCCGAGGCGGTGGTACTGCGTGAACCACTGCTTCGAGGTGCCGTGCCAGCCGTTGGCGAGCTTGGCGAAGAACCGCTGGCGCCTGCCGGTGGAGTTGTCGCGAATGGCCGCAAAGTCCGGCAGCGCGGAGACCCAGAGCAGGGCCACGCCGACCGCCGCAAGGGCGACCATGGAGATGGTGGTGACGATGTGGGGCATATAGGCCGGCATCGACCTGACTTCGCCGAAGAACCAGAGGCTGCGCCGTCCGTCTCCCAGGTCCGGCAGGACCCAGAGGAGGGGGATAAATATGATCACGTTCAGTACGCCGACCACGCCGAACAGCTCGGCTATGCGGGAGATGGGCCGGCGCCAGTGGGCCTTGGCCATCCTCGGCGCGATGGCGACCATGGGGGCCGCCTGCGCGGTGGTGAGCAGGAAGGCTACCAGGGTAATGTGGTAACCCCACAGCTCGGTCTTCCCCGTACCGTCGCCGAGGCGCATTATGAAGCCGACAAGGCCGAGCACGAGCAGGACCGCCGAGCCGGCGACGGCCAGCCGGATCAGGCGGGTGGTCCCGCCGGTCCGCTCCAGCAGGTCGCGCGACACCGCCCCGGGTGTGCTCAAAGCGGCGTGGCCGCTGTCGTGGGAGCCGTTAGGCATGTGCGGGTTCCGAGGCCTTTTCGTCGACCTTCTTCAGGTAGATAACGTTTGGACCGGTGCCAAGGCTGTCCAGGAGGTGGTAACCCCTGCCCTCCTCGGACATCTCCTTCTCCTTGAGCTTGCTGACCTTGCTGTCGGGGTCCGCAATGTTGCCGAACACCAGGGTGTCGGTCGGACAGGCGTTGACACACGCCGGGCTGAGCTGGCGGTCGCCGTCCTCGAGCTCGCGTCCGTCGCGCTTGGCCTCGCGCCCAGAGCGCCGGATGCGCTGTATGCAGAAGGTGCACTTCTCCATGATGCCGCGGCTGCGGACGGTGACATCGGGGTTGAGCTGGTTCTTAAGGGTGTCCGGCCACTCCGGCTCCCAGAAGTTGAAGTACCTGACCTGGTAGGGGCAGTTGTTCACACAGAGCCTCGAGCCGATGCAACGATTGTAGACCTGGACGTTGAGGCCTTCGCTGTTGTGGTAGGTGGCGTAGACCGGGCAGACCGGCTCGCATGGGGCGTCGTCGCAGTGCTGGCAGAAGACCGGGATGAACCGCGCCTTCACGTCCGGAAACTCGCCCTCCCAGTAGCGCTCTATGCGTATCCACTCAATCGCACGCCGCTGGTTGAAGAGCGGCTCGTCGCTTATGGGGATGTTGTTCTCCGACTGGCAGGCGATGACGCAGGCCTGGCACCCGATGCACCGGTCCACGTCAACCGTCATTGCCCATTTTTTTGTCTGGCCTTCCATAACTCCTCCGTGCCGTTACGTGTCGCGCGTCGCCAACGGGATTATGAGGCGGTGCTCATCGGTGGCAAGGTCCGGCTTCGAGTTCTCCATCTTGGGGAGCCTCTCCCACCGGTCGGTATTGGTGACCTTCACGCGGTTCGCGGCCCAAGCGAGCGAGCCCGCCCCGTCCGTTAGGTCTGGCGAGAGGATCGAGAGCACGTTGGCACCCCTGCCCTCGGCGTACCTGCCTCCGGCGCGGTGGCCCTGGCCTATGGGCACGGCCACCACTTCGGGGGAGATGCCGGGATGAGGGTACGCCAGGGCCTCTATGGAGCCGTGTGCGGTCTCCAGGACGACGACGTCCCCTTCTTCTATGTCCATCTCTCGAGCCTTGTTCAAGTTTATCTCAGCCCACGTGCGCCACGTTGCGGTGGATACGGGGTCGGGCGTGGCCTGCAGCCAGGGCAGGTGAGCGCCGCGGCCGTCGGTGAGCGACGTGGAGGCGAAGGGGGCCAGGTAGAAGGTGTTGGACCCTTCCGGCCCGCTGAAGCGCGGACTCTCGGTCTCCGTGGGCAGCGGCGCCGGTGCTGGGACCGCGCCGTCGTGCTTCGCGCCGGTGTCCCACCAGCCGCCGTGGCGGAGGATGCCGTTCCAGAACGCCGGGAAGCTGGAGTAGCCTGAGAAGGGCTCGGAGCCACGGCCCATGAGCTGCCGTGAGCTCTCCTTTACGACGTCCATGAAGGTGCTCCCTGAGAGCTCCAGGTCCAACTCCAGGAGCTGGGCTAGGCTCAACAGCACGTCCCCGAAGCCCTTGGTGCCCAGGTGGACGCCCCTCGGCTCGAACAGCGGCCTCACGACCGGCTGCTGGTAGCCCACGACCTGGTGTCCGGGTCCGGGGTCAGGGATGTCGCTCCCCCAATCCTCGAGGTGGCTGTGGCTGGGCAGCACGAGGTCGGCCATCGCCGTCGTGTCGTCCATCCAGCTCGAGAAGCTGAAGATGAAGGGCACCTTGTAGGATGCCTCGCGGAGGCCGGCAGCCTCAGGCAGGCCATACATAGGGTCGGCGCCGTGCACCAAGAGGGCACGGACGCGCCCGGCGTTCATATCGCCGGCGAGCGAGCGCCACTGTTCGTAGGAGGCGCTTGCCGGGGCGGAGGGTACGTCTGCCAGGGGGGACGGCGGGTTCGGCGTCACGCCTCCCGGCTTTCCGACGTTGCCCACCAACCTGTTCAGGGAGTAGACGGCGTTCATGTTGAAGAGGCCGTTGGTGTGCGCGGCCGCCGGGCCCCCGCCGATGGCCAGGCTGGGCTGGTGGTGGACAAAGTCGCTGGCCGTCCGCCGTATCGTCTCGGCCATCCTCTCCTGCGAGACGGCGCTGGAGATGGAGGCAGCCACGCGGTCCGGGGCGAAGGCGTCCAGGCGCCCGTCGTCGCCGTCGGTCAGCGCCCGTATGCCGTCCTCGTCTGCCAGCTTCCGCAGGCTGGGGTCGGACACGATGACCTGGGCGATGCTGAGCGCGAGCAGCCCCTCGCGGCCGGGGTTCACATATATCCACTCGTCGGCGTTGGCTGCGGACATCGAGAGGCGGGAATCGACCTGGACGAAGGTGCCTCTCTCCCGTTCTCCCTGCCGGAACTGGCCGTAGCCCCTCGCGTACCGCACGGGCGAGACCCAGGTATTCAGAAAGTCCGCGCCGAACGAGAGCAGGTAGCTGGCGTTCTCTATGTCGAAGTCGGGCATCCGCTCCAGGCCGAATACCTGCTGCATTGCTGCCCTGAGCGTGGTGCGCTCCAGCGTCTCGTAGGGGATATGCCGGGCGCCGTACCTTTCGGCGAAGCGCTCGACGACCATGCCCAGGTGGGCGCCCACCGGCTCTGTGACCATGACGACCTGTCCAGGGTCGGAGGCTTCGTTTAGCTGGTGTGCCAGCCGGGTAATGGCGTCGGTCCAGCTTATCTCTTCCCACTGGCCCTCGCCCCGCTCGCCTGTCCTGAGCAGAGGGCCGCTGATGCGGTCGGGGTCGTACAGGGACTGGAGGCCGGCCTCGCAGCGGGCACTGTGCTTGCCCATGTTAATGGGGTAGTCGACGTTGCCCTCGACCTTCTTGGCGCGCCCCTCGATGACCCTTACGACGATGCCCTCGCTGGTGGGGCACTGGCGGCAGACGGTCGCGTACCAGTTGTCGACGCCGGTGACCAGGTCCTCCGGCATCTGGAGGGGGGCCTCGACGAGAAGCTCGTCCTCCGGGACGCCGCACGCCTGGAAGATCACCGCCCCGGCGGCAGAGCCGCCGAGCAGACCCAGGAACTGCCTTCTGTTAAGCCTCTTGAGATCCATGCTCAGTTCTTGTACACCGTCCTAGTAGTGGCAGGTGGTGCAGTCGGTTGGGGCGCTGTTGTCGCGGTGGCAGTTGACGCAGTCGGCCATCTTGAGGGGCCGGACCTGCTCGACCTTCGGCATGCTTGCCACGTCGCCGTGGCATATCGCGCAGACCTGAGACTCTGCGACCTCTATCGTCTGACCGACGGAAGCGTCGGCGTCGATCCTCCTAGCCTCGTCGATCCTGATCTCCGCCTGGCGGTCGCTCAGCACTTCGACGATCTCCTTGGAGCCGGAGAAGGCCCTGACGTGAGCCTCGTGTACGAAGTGGACGTGATCGGGCACCCTGTGGACGCGCACCCAGTCGATCTTTCTGCCCGTCTCCGCGAAGTCCCGAAGCGTCTCCACGCCTTCGAGCCCGCTGCCCACTGCCTTGTGGCAGCTCATGCAGAGCTCTACGGCGGGGATCGACGCGGCCGGCTCCTCGGTCACCGTCCTGTGGCAGAAGGTGCAGTCGAGCCCGATCTCGTTTACGTGCACGGTATGCGGGAAGGGTATCGGCTGGTCCGGTCCCTCGCTGAAGCCGAAGACGGGGAGTCCGAACCAAGCGGATATGACGAAAACGCCGATAGCGACCACGACCGCCACTCCGGCCAAGCCTATCAGTCCGAGAAGGCCGAAAAGCGCTACGTGCTTTTTCTTAGGCCTCTTCGGCCTATATAGCTCAGCGTCACCCTTTAGCAATTGCGGTCCGGCTATCCTCGCGTGGGCGCTGCGGCGGCTTGCCACTGGGCAGGCGTTGCAGCAATTGCGCCCGCACTAGCTATATCCAATAGTTGCTCCAGAACCTCTCCAGAACCTCGGCGTCCTGGACCACCTGAATGAACACCACGACGGCGATAGCGATCGAGGCGATCGCCGCAGCGTAGAAGACCAGCCTGACCTTCTGGGCCCCGTCCGGTAGGTGCGCCGAGGCAACGAGGGAGGGGATCATGATGTGGCCGACCATCATGTTGGTGCCGAAGAAGACGACGAAGGCGACCACGATCCAAAGGTTGGAGAGCAGAGAGCCGAGGCTACTCCACTCAGGTCCGGACAGCGCCGCTGGGTCCATTGACTATGCGTCCTCGATTCCACGTCATGGCACACAGGGGTGCGCCCCCGAAAAACTTCGTGAAAGTTATCACTGTCCCATATGAGTGTCAAGGGGAAAACGCACCCGCGCGCGGGTGCGGATGCGAGCCACATGGCAACCTCTTTGCACTTGGCCCTCGTTGACATAGAATGAGGAAAGGCCCTTGGCACCGTCACTGAGAACCATCCGGCAGGAAGACGCGGTGAAGGCCCTGGTCCGGTTGGGCGGCGAAGAGCGCAGGGAAAGGCAGCCATCGCGTAGTAAATATGAACGGGTACAATCTCTCCGTACCTGCTGGTATTCTCAAGATTGGACTACTCAAGAGGCTCATCAAGCTATCAGGCAGAACCGAAATCGAGTTCTTAGAGAATGTTTAGGCGTGGTCAGTTCAGGGGGAGGGCGATGACCACTATCAGACGGGGCGAGGAAGAGACAAGGGTCCGCCTGTCAGGATTCACCATCCTGATTCACGAGTGTGAGCAGGGAGAAACCGGCTTCTGGGGTGAGGTAGTCGAGATGCCCGGATGCGTCTCACAGGGCGAGACGATCGCCGAGCTGCAGGCGAACATGGAGGAAGCGATAGAGGCGGTGCGTCACCACTCGACGGGCTGACGCGCCCCGGGATACACAAGACGCTCCGCAGGGCAGGGGTGCCATGACTGACATGCAGAGGTTCGAAGATAGGGTCGCCATAGTCACGGGCGCGGCGAGGGGCATAGGCCGCGGTGTGGCCGAGCTCCTGGGCGCCGAGGGCGCCAGGGTACTGATCGTCGACCAGGATGGCGCGACGGGTGAGGACGCGGCGGCTGAGCTGGCCGCCCAAGGGGTCGACGTGCGGCTCGAGGTCGGGGACGTTGGCGACGAAGATGTGGCTCCTCGAAGCGTGGATCGGGCCATGGACGCGTGGGGGCGGGTGGACATCCTGGTAAACAACGCGGGCATAGCAGGGGTTGCGGCGCCGATCTGGGAGCAGTCCGCCGAGGAGATGGACCGGGTCTACAGGACCAACCTCAGGGGGGTGTACCTGTTCACGCGCGCCGTGATACCGCAAATGCTGGAGCGCGACTACGGTCGGATCGTCAACATCGCGTCGATCGCCGGCAAGGAGGGGAACCCGAACATGGTGCCCTACTCGGCCACCAAGGCCGCGGTGATCGGGCTGACCAAGTCGGTCGGCAAGGAGCTCGCCACCACCGGTATTAGAGTCAACGCCGTCACACCGGCGGTCATCATGACCCCCATCCTGGAGCAGCTCACGCCGGAGCAGGTGGAGTACATGCTGCAGAAGATCCCCATGGGCCGCACCGGCGAAATCAGCGAGGTCGCGGCGCTTGTGGCTTGGCTCGCATCGCCGGAGTGCTCGTTCAGCACGGGCGCCGTCTTCGACATCAGCGGCGGGCGCGCCACCTACTGACGCGGGGCGGCCTGCGCCGGCATCGTCTCTCGCGTAATAGCGCTAGCATGTTGCGATTCTGCATTCTCGGCGCCGGTCAAATGGGCGGACGTCACGCCCGGAACATGGCCGACCATCCGAACGCCACGCTCCATAGCGTCATGGATATCGACCGCAGCTCGGCGGAGCGACTTGCCTCGGCCCATGACGCGAAGGTCGCGGCCGACGCGGCGGACGCGTTGGCCGACCCCGATGTCGATGCGGTGATCATTACGACCCCGGCCAGCTCTCATTGCGAGCTGGTAGTGGCAGCCGCGCGGGCCGGCAAGGCGGTCTTCTGTGAAAAGCCCCTCTCTGAGGAGATACCCAGCGCACGAGAAGCCGTGCGTGAGGTGGAGCTGGCGGGGGTACCGTCCTTCATGGGATTCATGAAGCGCTTCGAGCCGAGTCACCACGCCCTCATAGAGGCTGTCCGGTCCGGCGAGGTTGGGGAAGTTGAGATGGTGGTCCTGACGAACCGCGACCCCAAGGTGACTATCGTCGACCTGATGAAAGAGACACACGAGACCGCCCCGTACACACTCCTGCGCGAATCGACGGTGCACGACTTCGACTTGGCGCGGGCGCTACTAGGTGAGGAACCGGTGGAGGTCTTCGTCATGGGGAGCAGCCTTGTGGATGACGAGATCGCCAACATGGGCGAGATCGACGCGGCGATGACCACCCTCAAGACAGCGAGCGGGAGGCTGTGCCACATCAACAACATCTGGCGGACGGCTTATGGTTACGACCAGCGCGTCGAGGTCTTTGGGTCCCAGGGTATGGTGAGAGCGGAGAACAGGCCAACCACAGGCCTGGTGCGGTACACGGGGGAGGGTGCGCTGCACGACAGGCTTCTCTCCGGTCCGACCAACTCCGATCGGTTCTTCTTGTACAAGTACTAGGAAGCCTACCGCCGCGAGCTGGACCACTTCATCGACTCGGTTGAGGGAGGCGCACGACCAGCCATCACCGTGGAAGACGGTCTAAGGTCGCAGCTACTGGTGGAAGCCGCGGTGAAGTCGATCCAGACGAATACTCCAGTACGGGTCGCCGAGTGACGACATCGAGAGCACGGCAGGGCGGCATCCCAACCGGCCAAGGGGAAGAAACTACGTTCTTCGCGGCGCCGTCAGGGTCTGGCACCTGGTCCGGAAGGCTGGCCGCTGCGAATGCACAGCAGGACGACGGCCCGTTCGCCACGTTGATCCAGGCTCGAAACGCCGTGCGTGAATTGAAGGCGCGGGAGAAAGGGTTGAAGGCACCGATCACGGTTATGGTACGCGGCGGCAAGTACCACCTTAGCGAGACCCTGGAGTTGACGGAGAGCGACAGCGGAACGCGCGAATGCCCAATCACCTGGCGTGCTTACCCAGGCGAGACCCCGGTCCTCAGTGGCGGCCGGGTAGTCAGCGGTTGGAAGCCTTACAAGGGAGACACCCTCCAGTGCGACCTTCCGGAAGCCATGGGCGGTAAGTGGAGGTTCAGGCAACTCTTCTTCAACGGCAGGCGCCAGACCAGGGCCCGGTATCCCAAGCTCGACCCCGAGAACCCGGTACACGGCGGTTGGGCAAACGCGGAAGACCCGGCCGGGGAGGGAAACCCGGTTGCCTTCAGGTACAAGCCAGGCACGTTTCCACGCCGCTGGGCCAAACCGACCGAAGCGGAGGTGTTTCTTCTAAGCGGGATGGGCCTGACCGACACCCTCCCAATCAAGACGATAGACGAAGAGCGATATGTGATCACTCTGACGGGGCCTGTCAAAGACCACGCCGCCATGCCCTATGTCTCCTATCCGAATCTCCGGATATCCATCGACTCAGGGTATCGCTTCTATGTCGAGAACGTCCTCGAGGAGCTGGACCAGCCCGGAGAGTGGTGCCTCGATGGCGAGGACGTAAGGCTGTATTTCTGCCCCCCGGAGCCGATCGAGGACGGCTCGGTGGTCGCTCCGGTGCTGGACTCTCTGATCGACCTGCGCGGGGCCTCGCACGTCAGTGTGTCCGGGTTCACCTTGACCGAGACGACCGCTGGAGACAGCATGCATCGCGGCGGCCATGAGGGCTACGGCGCCATGCTGCCGATGGCCGGGCAGAGGTACTGCGGGGAAGCTCTGCACATGACCGGGGCCGAGTACTGCCGCATCGAGAATAATCACTTCAACGCTGTGGGCGGCAACGCGATCTACGTCGAGGGCTACAACGAGCGCAACGTGATCCGGGGGAACGAGATCGGCTACGCGGGCGCCATGGGCATCTGCCTGATCGGCAGCCAGTATTCCAATCCAAGGGTGTCCAGACGGTACCCGATCTACAACGAGGTCACGGACAACCACGTCCATCACTGCGGCGTCTTCGACAAATACGTTGCCGGCGTGTTCCTCGGACTAAGCCAGAGCAACGTCATCGGTCACAATCGGATCGAGTACATGCCTCACCACGGGATCAACCTGGGCAACAGTGGATTCGGCCGCAACATCGTCGAGTACAACGAGGTCCGGCAAGTGTGTCAGGAGACGCACGACAATGGCGCCATCAATAGCTGGATGGAGGACCCCTACGGGCACGTCGAACGGCATGCGCCCAGGTCCGGACACGTGATCCGGTTCAACTTAGTCGCCGATGTCGGAGACCCGACTCTGACCGATCCGCGTACGGGCGAGGAGGGAACCCCCACGTTCGGCATCTACCTGGACAACTACAGCAGCAATTGCTTCGTATACGGGAACGTCGTGGTGCGCGCGGGCGCGGTAGGGGTCTACGTTCAGGGCGGCAGCAACAATGTGATCGAGAACAACATCATCGTGGACGCGCAGTGCGCCGCGCACTTCGGGGGTTGGTGGCAGCCGCAGATGGAGGGCTTCATGACCGGCAACCACTTCTGCCGGAACATCTTCTATCGCGCCAGCGGCGTCCCGGTGCTATACCGGCACATCGGTTTCATGAATGAACCCCTCTCCGACGCGATCGGACAGGCCGACCACAATCTCTTCTTCAGTGCGAGCGCCGATGAATTCGCGGTGAACGAAGCTCATCGCCCATGTCGGACATGGAGGAATCCAAGAGGACGTTCCCGATTTGGCCTCAGAGCAAGAACCTCTCTCTCGACGATTGGCGGGCGATGGGGTTCGACGTTCATTCGGTCATAGCCGATCCCCTATTCGTGGACGCCGGCCACGACAACTACCGGTTGCAGTCCGATTCACCAGCCCTGAGACTGGGGTTTCATCGAATAGACGTCGACCAGATAGGACCCCGGTCCGAATTCACCGAAAGAATGAGGTAACTGGCTGTGAGTAGAATGGACCTTCCAGAAGTCATCGAGGCACTGAGTCAATTCGACAGCGCCACGGTCTCAAATGCGATCGAGGCGTTCAATACCCGCGACCGCACTGAGGGCTATGCGTCCATGGAACTGCGCTGCCAACTCCCCGACCTGGCGCCGATGGTAGGCTACGCCGTCACCTGCACCGCGGATAGCACGACTCCCGGCCCACTGAGGCGGTCCAAGCTACCCGATTTCCTCGACCTGGTCGCGGCCGCGCCTCAACCTGCTGTCGCGGTCATACAGAACGTAGGCCCAGACCCTCTCAGGAGCTGCTTCGTCGGCGACGTGATCAGCGCGGCCTGCCGGAAGCTCGGAGTCATCGGAATGGTCACGGACGGCGGCGTAAGGGACCTCAAGGGCATCCTGCTGAACGCGTCCGGTCTCCAGGTATTCGCCCCAGGCGTTGTGGTGTCCCACGGTAGCGCGACCATTGTGGACGTCAACGTACCGGTGTCGATCTGCGGACTCGTTATCCAGCCCGGGGACCTGCTTCACGGCGACGAGAACGGCCTACTGAAGGTGCCCCGCGACATCGCGGGAGCCGTCGTAGAGCAGGCCCACGTTGTCAGGCAGAAGGAGGCCGAGGTGTTCGAGCTGTTGCGGAGCGCGTCCGTAACCCTGGACGAGATCAAGTCCACAGTCGGGGGAGCCGACATCGCCCGACACACGGAGTCTTGATGTCGGGCAGGCGCCCGGCAAGTAATCCGTAGTTCCAGACAAGGGGACCCGCCCTCTGCACCCCTGTGCTTGCCAGCCTGTCAAGCTGCCTGAGTCGGGGCGCGGCGACGCACCAGGCCGAAGAGCCGGCGGAAGTCCCCTGCCTCCCAGGCGACCAGGGTGTTGGTGGCTATGCCTATGGAGCTGTATGTGCCTACCATCACGCCGATGACCAGCACCCAGAGGAAGACCCGGATCGTCGCTCCGCCGAACAGCAGCAGCGCCAGCAACGTGAACAGCAGCGTGAGGCTGGTGTTGATCGACCTCCCGAGGCTCTCGGAGATACTGATGTTGGCGTTCGAGGCCAGCGCACGGTTGGGATGCAGCATGATGTTCTCCCGTATCCGGTCGAATATCACGATGGTGTCGTTGACGCTGTACCCGATAACGGTGAGCAGTGCGATCAGGAACATCGTGTTGACCTCGACGTCGAAGAGCACGCCGAGAGCGGCGAATACGCCTATTACGACCATGGAGTCGTGCGCCAGGGCCAGGACGGCAGCGGCGCCGTACCGGAACGGGCTGGGGACGTTCCTGAAGGCCCACCAGAGATAGAGGAACACGCCCACGGCCGCCATTAGCACGGCCCAGAAAGCCGCGATCACTGTCTCCCTGGCCACCGCGGGCGAGACGAGGTCGAAGGAAAGCACCTTGATCGGGTCTCCGAGGGCCTCGACCAGATCGGCGGCGAGGGCGTCCCGTTCGTCGTCCTGCAGCACCCTGGTGAACACCATGTAGCTGCCGTCCGCGGTGGACGCGGTCGTGGCGTCCGGGTGTCCGAGGCGGTCAAGGTGTCCGAATATCTCCTCCGGGGACACCTCCTGGGTGAAGCGGAGCGAGATTGCGCTCCTGCCTTCGGGCTCCACCTCCGGGGACACCGACTCCGCGCCGGGAGGCAGGGAGAGGTCGTCGACGAGGCCGTCTACCAGCCGGTTCTTGGCCTCTTCCTGGAGCTCCTTCGTGCGCACGAAGTAGACGCTGTCGTCCATCCTCTGGACGATCGAATCGGGCTGGCCGCGGTCCGCGAGGCTGAGCCTCAGGTCCTCCTGTTCCACCGGGGCGCTGAAGCTCAGCGTCAGGGTGGAGCCGCCGGTGAAGTCTATGCCCGGCTTCAGGCCAGGCGCGGCCAGCAGGAAGCCCCCGCCGGGTAGTATCACCAGCAGAGACAAGGCGAAGAACCAGAGCCTATGTCCAACGTAGTCCACGATTCAGCTCCTCAGGAAGCGCCGGCCTCGGACGTCTGCTTGGGCAGGTCCGCCCGGCCTCCGGGGACGAATATAGATAGCCTGCGCGCGAGGCGGGTGGCCGCCACCAAGCGCAGCAGGGTGCGGCTCACCGTGATGGCGGAGAAGAGGCTGGCCGCCACGCCGATGGACAGGGTTATGGCGAAGCTCTGTACCACCGGTGCTCCGAGGGTGTCTGCGAACCAGAAAAGTATGGCGCACGTGATCAGGGTCGACACGTTGCTGTCGCGGATGGCGGGCCAAGCGCGGTTGAAGCCGATGTTGACCGCCGCCAGCAGCGTGCGGCCCGCGCGCAACTCTTCCTTCATGCGCTCGAAGATCAGAATGTTGGCGTCCACCGCCATGCCGATAGAGAGGATGGCCGCCGAGATGCCAGCGAGCCGCAGCGTAACGGGAAGGCCCTTGAAGATGGCCAGCAGCAGCACTGCGTAGATGATCAGGGCCGTGGCGGCCACGGCGCCGGCGGCGCGATAGTAGAGCACCATGAAGAGGAGCACAAGGGCGAGCCCGACGAGGCCCGCAACGACGCTCTTCGAGAGCGAGTCGGCTCCGAGGATGGCGTCGACGCTCTCTTCCTTTATCAGGGTGATCGGTATGGGCAGGCGGCCCGATTCGAGCAGCAGGGATATGTCGCGCACACGCTCGAAGGTGAAGTCCTGACCCTCTATGAAGGCGGTGCCGCCCAAGATGGGCTCCCTGACGGTCGGGGCTATCAGCTCCTGATCGTCGAGCAAGATGGCGAGCAGGTCCGGCGTGCCGGCGATCTCGGTCGTAAGCTCGCCGAACTTCCGGATGCCTTCTGAGTCGAACTCGATGTTGACTATGGGAAGCCCCGTGCCGTACCGCTGCCCGGGGTAGGCCCTCGCAAGGTCCTCACCGGTCAGCCCAATCTCCTCGTCGACCTTGCCAAGCACCTCCACCACATCGATCTGCGACCCCTCGGGGAACCTGGCCTGGGCGTCCTCGGTGGTGAGCCCGGCTTTCCACACGGCGATCTTGTACGCCGTACTCGCCCCCATCCGCTCGATGTAAGGCTCCTGGTCTATCTGGACGACCTGCCCGGTCGGGAGCATTGCCACAGGGGCGTAGGGAACGGCCATCGTCGAGGTGCTCCCCTGGACCGCAACCTTGAGGTAGTTGAGGTAGGTGACGTCAGAGCCCGGAGGCGGAACCATACTCACCCTCATCTGGTCGATCACGTCTTCGAAGACCCCCGAGGCCTCCTCCGTGAGCTCTATGATGAGTACGGGGACAAGGACTTCCTCGTCTTCGGGCAGCGCGTCGGGCGTGGACGTTGCGGTGGACTCTGCCGTGGTGGTAGCGGTGGACTCCGGCGTGGTGGTGGCGGTGGGAGCCGCGGTGGGGAGCGGCTCTAGCTCCAGCCTTATGCCGACCGCGCCACCGTCCGAGACGCCGTCGATGCCTCGCTCGACGTCCAGCACGCGGTGCCTGAACTCCAACCTGGCCGTCTCGCCGATTATGCCCTTGGCCCTCTCCAGGTCCTCCACGCCCGGCAGCTGGACGAGGATCCTGTCTTCACCGATCTGTTGGATGATGGGCTCACCCAGCCCGGAGGTGTTCACGCGCCGCTGGATGGTCCTTAGGAGCGCGTCCATCTGGTCAGCGGTCGGCGGCACCTTCTCGCCGGTGTCCGGGTCTATCAGTGCGGCCTCGTACTCGAGGTGGCTGCCCCCCTGCAGGTCCAAGCCGAGGCTCAGCCCCAGCAGGGTGTCGCCCCCACGCTGGAAGCCGCCCACGGAGATGGGATTGACCGCCAGAATGGCGGCGGACACGGCGAGTAGCACCACGATGACGATGAGGGTCCTGGCATACCTACGCAATGACGACCCCCTCACTCAGGCGGGAGCGTACGAGCTCCGAGGCCTCTTCCCGCGACGATACGAGCCCTTCCGCCTGGGCTTCCCAGACGGTCTCCAGCAGCTCGCCGATCAGTGGTCCCGGCTCAAGGTCGAAGGTCTGCATAAGGTCGTTCCCGTCGAACAGCTTCGGCAGCTCGACCACGTCCCCGGCTCCGGTACCACCGGATAGGATGTAGCCTACCACACGGCAATGCTCCTGCCATTCTACCGGGTCGAGGTCCGGCCCCCTTGCGCCCAGGTAGTCCGCCAAGTTCAAGTACAACGTGTCCATCGCCGCCTCGTCCACGTCTCTATAGTACCTGTAAAGAGCGCGCCTCGAGGGGAGCGCGCCGGGCGCGGCCATCTGGCTCGGCCTCAGGTGGTGCTCCACCAAGGCGGTGAGGTACGCGGCCGCTCGCCGGCTCAGGCGGAGCCTCTCGGCTATGAGGCCTGCGGTCTCCGCTCCGACCGTGTGGTGGCCCAGGAACCTGACGCGGCCGGAGGCCTCCACGGTCCTCGTTTCGGGCTTGGCTATATCGTGCAGGAGGCAGGCCAGCTTCAGAATAGCGAGCCGACCCGTGCCGTCGCCTATCTCCTCGGCGAAGTAGACGTCCATACCATCGAACCTCGGTATGGCGCGCAGGTCGGACTCCTCCGGTGCGGGACCGCGCTGGAGGACGCGCTCCAACTGGGCGACCGTCTCTATGCTGTGGTCGAAGACGTCCCAGTGGTGCTCTTTGGGTTGGGTCACTCCCCTTGCGGCGGAGAGCTCCGGCAGGACCCGGCACAGGAGTCCGAGGTCGTCGAGCAGGCGGAGGGAATCGGCGGCGTTGAACTCGGCCAGGAGCTTCAGGAGCTCATCACGTACCCGCTCCGCGGCGACGGTCTCGACCAGGTGGGCCTTGGCCCGGATAGCGCGGCGGGTCGACTCTTCGATTTCGAACCGAAGCTGCGCGGCCAGCCTTGGGGCTCGCATGAGCCGTCCCGGGTCGGCGTCGAAGACATCGGGAGAGGTTACGCGGACGAGTTTAGCCTCCGCGTCGGCCATGCCGTTCAGCGGGTCAATCACCGGGAAGACGCTGCCGTCGTGGTGGAGCGCGACGGCCATGGCGTCCAGGGTGAAGTCGCGGCGCCTAAGGTCGTCGTCGATGGTTCCGTCGATGGGTGTGACGTCTACCAAGGTCTGACCGGCGCCGGGAGGCAGGGCGACCCGGACAACGCCCCTTAGCTCGTCGAGGACGACGACGGTGCCGCCGGTCCTCAGTGCGAGGGCCGAGCCGGCCGCCATGCTGTCGCCCTGCACGGCTACGTCGAGGTCACCGGTCTCCATGCGGAGAACGGCGTCCCTGACGGCGCCACCGACGAGGTAGGCGCGCTGGCCCCCGGACGCGAGGCACTCCCGCAGGAGGTCCACTGTCCGGGGAAGCTGGCTGAGGGTAAGCGTCTGCGCCGGCGCGGCTTCGGTCACGAGGCTCATGGGCAAGCGTGCGCCGGCATCACCCGGCCACCGCTTCGGCGTAGTGCAGCTCCGGCTCGGGTTCGAGCCTGACGAGCTGCTGGTGGCTCTTGAGGTGGTCGATGTAGAGTATTCCATTGAGGTGGTCGATCTCGTGCTCCAACGCTTGGGCGAGCAGCCCGTCCGCATGGAGACGGAAGGTCCGGGAGCGCATGTCCAAGCCCTTCGCCCTTACCCAGAGCGACCTAGTTATCTTTGCCCCGTATCCGGGTATGCTCAGGCAGCCTTCATCCACGTCCCTATGTCCCTCCCGATGCACTATCGTTGGGTTGATATATACCCTGGCGTCGTCCTCGTCCGGCAACTGTATTACGATTACCCGCTGGAGGACGCCCACCTGGTTGGCGGCCAGTCCCACGCCGCTGGCGCTCCTCAGCGTTTCGGTCATGTCGTCAGCGAGCCGCTGGATGCGCCTGTCGATCCTGAGTACCTTCTTAGCCCTTCGGCGCAGGACGGGGTGAGGATACTCGATAATGGGCAGTACAGCCAAATTTGACCTTTCGGCGCCTGTCTACGGCTGCGTCCGCATGGCTGCGCGTTCCGCGTGAGATTATAGCCAGCGCCCGAAGAGGTGTAAAGGAAAAGCGGGTCACGGGGCGAGGCAGTACACCCAGATTCCCCACCTAGAGAAGAGGAAGACCTCGTTGGAGCCCGCCGTGAAGGGGGCTAAGATGTTTCTTGGAAGAGAGAAACGATCACCAACGAGGTGCACCTATTATGAAGCAAGGGGTTCTGCCGTTCCAGTACGAGCAGGAGAAGAGCTCGCCGGGCATGACGGCGATGGCGGGCATGATAACGTACTTGGAGTTGATGCACGCAGCAGGTTTGAGGTCGTCGGTAGAGCGCCACGTGGGACTGCGGGAGTGTGGTCAGGGCTGGACGGACAGCCAAGCCCGAATCCACCGAAGGACACCGATGGACGGCGTGAGGACAGCGGCAGGGTGGGTGAGGGAGCTACAGGGGAGATGGCTGGGCTCATTGGGGTAGATTGGAAGGTCGGCGAACGGTCTTCCGTCGCCGCCTTGCGCCCCTATGGCCCTCTGCGGGAGCTGCGATGCGCGGGATGGCGAGAGAATACGCAGCAGGGAACTCTCGCGGGACCGGGGTGGCACGAGTTTTCAGGGAAGTTGGGTCAGTTGCAGGCTGGCAGTTCAGGCGGGGAGTGGAATGGCTCGCAGCCGGGCCATGGCGCGAGTGAACTGGGTTTCCCAAGTCCAATGCTGGGGAAGATGCAGGGTAAGGCGGCGCGCCGAGCGGGTGATCCGTCCCACCAGAGCGAAGACCCGCCGCCTGAGGGTCTTGGTGGTCACGGTCCGTTCGGCCAGACCGATGCGCGCTGTCCAGCGGGCGAGGTTGTGTGCCATCACCTGCACCGCCAGCCAGGCGCCGTTGGCGGCGAAGCGCCCCGAGGGGAGATGGTTGAGTCCGACGCCGTGTTTCAGGTCTCGAATGGCGTTCTCGATCTCGGCGTGGCGGCGATGATCGGCCTCCAGTTCCAGGGTTTCCCCGTCCCGGTCGGTGATGAAGCCGTGATAGCTGTAGGTGGCGAAGAGGGCCAACTGGGAACCGGGCGTGGGCTTCACCCGCCGGACGATGAGCCGCACCGGCGCGGCGTCGGGTTCACTCTGGAAGGGGGTATAGGTGGTCTCGGCCACATCGGCGGCGCCGTCCATCCAGTAGGGAATCGGCGTCCAGTCCTGCTCGGGGATCGCCTCAATCAACTCCCGCAGGCCTTTGTGCTGGCGGATGGTGATGGAGAAGCGGACACTCATCTCGCGGCAGACGGCGACGAGAGCGTGGGCGTAGAAGCCGCTGTCGGCGCGCACCGTGAGTTGGCCGCTGGCCCTACCGTAGCGCACCCGCCCCACCGTTTCACGCAGGAAGTGGGCAGCGCCGCGAGCGGTGTTGGCACGGCCCTCGCGCAGCCGGGACATCAGCACATCGCCGGTTCCGGCGGCGATGGCCAGCAGTGGGTGATAGCCCCGCACGCCGGTGTAGTTGTGGTGTCGCGCCCCTTCTTTGTCCAGTCCATAGGTCTCGCAGATGGTGGAGTCCAGGTCGATGGTAAGGGGCGAGTCGCCGGGTCCGGCCCCAGCGGCCCATGCGCGTGCCAGCAACTGGCGGCTCACCCGGTCGAGTTGACGGACATGCCCCCACCGGAAGCTGCGCAGGAAGGTGCCCAGGGTGGATGGCGCCTTGACCACGCAGCCGAGAACACCGACCGTCCCACCAGCACGCAGCGCATCGGCGTCGTCGATGAAGTCGCCGCCCGCCAGCGCGGAAGCGACCAGCGTCAGCAGTTTGTCCCCCGTGTTCGCCCGCCCCGATGCGCAGCCTAGGTCGAGGTGATGGTCGACGAGTTCCCGCAGGCCCAGGTGCTGTGCAAGGGTGGCCGGCAGGAGCAGGCCGGCATTGGCCACCAGGCGGTGGTCGTCAAAGACGACGCGGATACGGTCGGGATTATTCTGTGGCAGCATCTACTGGGTGCTCCTTGTTTCCGGGCGGTTTTCTGTTTCAAAACCATTCTCCCAGATTCAGAGGAGCACCCTCTGGCTTCTTCAAGGACTGTCCCCAAAGTCGTCTTTCGGTGGATTCGGGTCAAGTGGTCAGCTCGCTGATACTGCTGAACCTGGCAGGCGGTGAGTCAGTGGTCGATCTGGATGTTTTGGAGAAGGACGCGGGGTTGTGCAGGGTGCTTCGGGAAGTCGAGAGCTATGGGATGGGTCGTCGAGAGCGTAGAGCGTTGGAAGAGCGATGGCGTGTAGAGCGTCGGCGGAGCATGCCATCGGAGTCGGCGGTGTTCCGGTACCTGGAGAGATTCCACGAGGCGGGCGAGGAGTCTAGTCGGGAAGCTCACAGAGCGTTCATACCTTCACCCAACGAAGCGCTGGGGGGGCTGCATAAGGTGAACGCCGATATGGTGAGCTTCGTACAGAGCCGTTCGCCCTGCGCTCAAGCCACGTTGGACATGGACGCCACGCTGGTGGAGACGCACAAGCAGCAGGCGCTCTACAGCTACAAGAAGTACAAGGCGTATCAGCCTCTGACGACCTACTGGGCCGAGGCTGAGTTGATAGTGCATTCGGAGTTTCGGGACGGCAACGTACCTGCTGGCTATCAGCAACTGCGAGTGTTGACCGAAGCGTTGGAGCATCTGCCTTGTGCGGTGGACAAGGTGATGCTGCGGTCGGACGCGGCTGGGTATCAGCACGAGTTGCTGCGGTACTGCGCCGAGGGCAGAGACGAGCGCTTCGGAGTGATCGAGTTTGCGGTAGGACTCAACGTGACGCCGGAGTTCAGGCGCGCGGTGTCCGAGGTTGCCGAACAAGACTGGCATGCCCCGCACCGCAGACTGGGCGCCACCTGGGTCGAGACAGGTCAACAGTGGGCGGAGGTGAACTTCGAACCAAGACTGGATAGCCTACAGCAAGAAGAACCCTGAATACCGGTTCATCGCTATCAGGGAGCCGCTGAGCGAACAGCCTCTGCCGGGAATGGAACTGCAGCTGGAACTGCCCTTCCCCGTGATGAGGCTGGCCGGCGGAGCCTGGCACAAGGTCTCCGGGTTGGTGACCAACCGAGACCTTCCGGGAGATGAGATGATCCGGTGGTACAGGCAGAGATGCGGTAAAGGCGAGCAGGTCCACAGCGTCCTGAAGAGTGACCTGGCTGCGGGCAGGCTCCCGTCGGGGCTGTTCGGAGCCAACGCCGCATGGTGGGCCATAGCGGTGCTGGCCTTCAACCTGAGCTCTGCGATGAAGCGGCTGGCGTTGGGAGGACAGTGGGTGAGCAAGCGTCTCAAGGCAGTGCGCTTCGCCCTGATCGCCCTTCCGGGCCGGGTGATGCGACACGCCAGGAAGCTGATCATCCGTCTGGCGCGGGGCCATCCCTCATACGAGTTGTTGATCAGGGCACGTCAGAGGATATTGGCGCTGTCCGCCGAGCCGTACCAACCATAAGCGCTCCTGTCTGTGCATCGGTTGAAGGCGACTCAGCAAGGTCGCCCAGGCTGCGCCATGCCTTCTTCGGCCTGAGGACAGCCATAATCGGTGCGGCTCCGATGCCCATACCCTCAAAGTCTTCGGCCAAGGTCCTACCTACGGCCCGATCCGACCATATGGAACCACCGAATCGATACTCAACACGGGCGTAAATCCACGAAGGCCACACCAAACTATGTTAGCCCGAATCCACCGAAAGACGACTTTGGGGACAGTCCTTGAAGAAGCCAGAGGGTGCTCCTCTGAATCTGGGAGAATGGTTTTGAAACAGAAAACCGCCCGGAAACAAGGAGCACCCAGTAGATGCTGCCACAGAACAATCCCGACCGTATCGGCGTCGTCTTTGACGACCACCGCCTGGTGGCCAATGCCGGCCTGCTCCTGCCGGCCACCCTTGCACAGCACCTGGGCCTGCGGGAACTCGTCGACCATCACCTCGACCTCGGCTGCGCACCGGGGCGGGCGAACACGGGGGACAAACTGCTGACGCTGGTCGCTTCCGCGCTGGCGGGCGGCGACTTCATCGACGACGCCGATGCGCTGCGTGCTGGTGGGACGGTCGGTGTTCTCGGCTGCGTGGTCAAGGCGCCATCCACCCTGGGCACCTTCCTGCGCAGCTTCCGGTGGGGGCATGTCCGTCAACTCGACCGGGTGAGCCGCCAGTTGCTGGCACGCGCATGGGCCGCTGGGGCCGGACCCGGCGACTTGCCCCTGACCATCGACCTGGACTCCACCATCTGCGAGACCTATGGACTGGACAAAGAAGGGGCGCGACACCACAACTACACCGGCGCGCGGGGCTATCACCCACTGCTGGCCATCGCCGCCGGAACCGGCGATGTGCTGATGTCCCGGCTGCGCGAGGGCCGTGCCAACACCGCTCGCGGCGCTGCCCACTTCCTGCGTGAAACGGTGGGGCGGGTGCGCTACGGTGGGGCCAGCGGCCAACTCACGGTGCGCGCCGACAGCGGCTTCTACGCCCACGCTCTCGTCGCCGTCTGCCGCGAGATGGGTGTCCGCTTCTCCATCACCATCCGCCAGCACAAAGGCCTGCGGGAGTTGATTGAGGCGATCCCCGAGCAGGACTGGACGCCGATTCCCTACTGGATGGACGGCGCCGCCGATGTGGCCGAGACCACCTATACCCCCTTCCAGAGTGAACCCGACGCCGCGCCGGTGCGGCTCATCGTCCGGCGGGTGAAGCCCACGCCCGGTTCCCAGTTGGCCCTCTTCGCCACCTACAGCTATCACGGCTTCATCACCGACCGGGACGGGGAAACCCTGGAACTGGAGGCCGATCATCGCCGCCACGCCGAGATCGAGAACGCCATTCGAGACCTGAAACACGGCGTCGGACTCAACCATCTCCCCTCGGGGCGCTTCGCCGCCAACGGCGCCTGGCTGGCGGTGCAGGTGATGGCACACAACCTCGCCCGCTGGACAGCGCGCATCGGTCTGGCCGAACGGACCGTGACCACCAAGACCCTCAGGCGGCGGGTCTTCGCTCTGGTGGGACGGATCACCCGCTCGGCGCGCCGCCTTACCCTGCATCTTCCCCAGCATTGGCCTTGGGAAACCCAGTTCACTCGCGCCATGGCCCGGCTGCGAGCCATTCCACTCCCCGCCTGACTGCCAGCCTGCAACTGACCCAACTTCCCTGCAAACTCGTGCCACCCCGGTCCGCGAGAGTTCCCTGCTGCGTATTCTCTCGCCATCCCGCGCATCGCAGCTCCCGCAGAGGGCCATAGGGGCCCTATGCGGCGACTGAAGACCGTTCGCCGACCTCCAATCTACCCCAATGAGCCCAGCCATCTCCCCTGTAGCTCCCTCACCCACCCTGCCGCTGTCCTCACGCCGTCCATAGGTGTCCTTCGGTGGATTCGGGGTTAGGTGGGGAATCTGGGTACATGGTCAGACCGTCACCAAGACGGCCTAGTAGACGCGGCCCGCGCTCAGTAGACGCCGCCCGCCGGGTCGATGATCCTAACGTAGCGCCGGTCAATGTCCAGGGCTTCCCGCGCCTGCAGCGTGGCCCACAGCGCCTTGCCGGGCGAGCCGCAGCCCCGGTCTTCCACTATGGCGATGAGCCGCTGGCCCATCTCCGCCGCGTCTGGCGCCCGCTCCCTGTACAGGGCTTCGATGGGCGCCCACCGCTCCGGTCCCATATCCCTCGAAAGATCGCAGTAGCGTATCGCCCACGTCGCGAACCAGGCCGTGCCGGGCTCCGGGACGGGGCTGGACGACAGGCCCCGCGAAGCCCCCCCCGGCCGTGCGGTCCAGAATGAAGTCGTTCCTGAACCCGAACGGCCCCAGTATCTCCGACAGCGCGGCGTGGTCGATCATCTCCTGCAGGTCGCCGCCCACCCTCGCCGCCTCGGACCCCGGCGGTATGTCGCTGCCGGGAGCCACGATGGGATAGCTGCGGGCGCGCAGCAGCAGGTGAGCCAACTCGTGAGCCACGTGATAGGCAAGGTCGTCGCCGGGCAGCCCGGCCCAAGCCGGCTCGTCCGGGGCGCTCCTGTCGGCACCCAGGTCGCCGAAGACGGAGCTGTGGCCTTCCTCGATATGCTCGACGGAAACCGAAATCTCCGGCCCGTACTGCTCCCAGAAGGCGTCGTAGGGGTCAGCCAGTCTCCTACCGAGTACATCCATGCCGAAGACCTTGGCACAACTCGCCAGGCTGAGCAACTCCGACACGGCCGTTGTTGACCGGGGCGCGGCCCTCGGCTAGAGTCCGGCCCACGCAATCACGCACCAGGAGGACTGCCATGCCGTCGCCTCAATCCGACGAATCCTTCGACAACGCGATCATTGGGAGCAACCCCCAGATAGACCCGGATGTGATAGTCGGCTACCGGTACCACCCAGAGTGCGGCCCCGCCAGGATCGGCGACAACTGCATCCTGCACAAGGGGACGGTCATATACGGCGACGTGACGATCGGGGACCACTTCCACACTGTCCACTACGCCGTGATACGGGCGATGGTGAAGATCGGCAACTTCTGCACCATCCTCAACCACTCGACAATCGAGGGCGTGGTCAGGATGGGGGACGGCGTCCGCATCATGTCCCACGTCTACATCCCGTCGCGGACGTGGTTTGGCGACAACGTGTTCGTCGGCCCGGGCGTGACGTTCCTGAACGACCGGTATCCGTGCCGGCGCGAGCCTCTGCCCCCGCCTCGGGGGGCGACCATTCACAACGACGTGATGATCGGCGGCGCCTGCACCATCCTGCCCGGAGTGACCATCGGCGAGAGGAGCTTCATCGCGGCGGGCGCGGTGGTGAACAAGGACGTGCCGCCCCGCAGCTTCGTCGTTGGGGTGCCTGGCCGAATATCCCCGCTCCCGGACCACCTCGATATGCCGAACAGCCGCCTCATCACGCGGCAGACCAGCGAGTTCTGGAACGCCCAAGGCAACTACGTCGGCAAGTCCATCTGGCCGGACTACTGGCCCGACGAGTTCGCCTAGTGTCCTGAGTCAGAGGTTTGCTCAACCTTGGGGCGGCGAATCGGCTGTCCGCTTCGGTATGTGGCGACCCGCCAGAGCCACTCCAAAGGTCCGAACAGGAAGCGACTCAACCATGCCTGCGACCACCACAGCTGCAGGGCCCACACCGCGAACACAAACACCAGAACGGCACTCCGGACCACAGAATCGACATCGCCAAGCAGGGTTGTCAAGACAAGTACGCCCAGGGCGGAGCGTACATCTCCGAAGCGCGGGGGGGGGGGGGGTATGGACGAGGCGGAGGCTCTACTGCTCCATGTTGATGACGATGTTGTCGGGGCCGCGGGCGAGGAACTGTTCCGAGGGCTCGTCGTAGGGGTTTTCCTCGATGTGCCAGAGGTGGGCAGGCACGAAGAGGTAGTCACCCGGTCCGGCCTCCACCCATTCCTTGAAGTCCTCGCCGTAGTAGACGCGGACGTGGCCGGATATGACGTACGCGGCGGTCTCGGCCTCGCCGTGCTGGTGTGGCGGGCCCGTGTGGTTAGGGGACGAGGTGACGGTACCGAACCATATCTTGCTGGCGCCTACCGCTGCCGCGTCGATGGCGGGGCGTCGCTCCATCCCAGGGGTCTGGGCCGTGTCGCTTGCGGGCCTGGTGCCATGGACCACCATGGGAACTTTGAGCTCCGTCTTCGTTGCCATAGTTCGGCCTCCTCACTATGCGCCGGGCCACGTCCGGAAGGGCTGGCCGCTGAGGGAGAAGCATAAGCTGCCGATGACGATAAGTCCACAGACGGGCGTTAGGCGTAAGTGTTCAGACCTGCTGATGTCTTCTCCACCGGCATAGTCCCAATAAGGCAGATGTCTTGTTTCCCACCCGCCCGCCCTTTGGAAACTGGGGGCTGCGCCCCCAGCCCATCCTGCCTGGCGGCAGACAGGCTGCCAGGCAGGGGGAAAGCCCTCTGGACGCTCTCCTCGGAGTCCAGATCGGGCTGGGGGCTTGCCTCCAACTGCAAATGGGACAGACGGGTGGGAACCCGCCCTCCCAGGCGCCTGGTGGCAAGGCTGAGCGCCGCCCGGATCCATCGCCCCCCGGGACCCGTCGAGCTGCCGGGGGTGGATGCGCCTTTCGTGTAGGCCCGCATTTCAGCAGACCGTCCGCACGACGAGAGCTACTACGACATAGAGCGGGATGCGCTCAGCGGAGCTTACCTGTCCCCTGTATGCTGCAACGCTGTCCGATCCTCGGAGGGAGCGACGGCCTCCAAGAGGGTGTCTCCAAGCCAACTAAAGGCCCTTGGACAGGCCGAGGGTGAACGGGTTGTCCACTCCACAGCCCTATGGAGACACCCTCCCAGGGCCACGGCGGGCTCGTGCCCGCCGCTACGCTGCTACCGTGCGCGAGGCCGAATGGGAGCGAGGGTAATGGCATCGGGAATGCCAGGGGCATCCCGCCGCGCGGTGTTGGGCGGCGCCACTTATTCGGTTGTCAAGGTGTGCGTACGTCTTCGCGGGGCCGCACGTCCCGAGGCAGCGTCACATCAGCGCCACATCCCTGGCGCGCGTCCAGCGCGGGGGTGTCAATCCTGGACATTGTGCCCGCGGGTTCGGCGCCATGTCCCATTGGCCTGTATCGGATTGGCCTGTTGGGAGAAGGCTGAATATCGCGCTCCGAGGGGAGTATAGCACAGCCGTTCTGGGCTGTGTCAAGGACGGTATTCGCCCTCACTGTGCAAACCGGGGACATGGGTAACACTTTCGCGGGTGTCTTGTCGATCCGTCTCTCGGCATCATTGAGGATGACGAGGGCGGTGTCCGTTGGCGACTGATGGTCCTCGATCTCGACAGCCGGACCGGTTTCCGATCACGGCCATGGGTCGATGGCCTGCTTGCCGAGCTGGGGCCAGGCGGCGGGCGCGCCGGCCTTTTCGAGGCGCTGTTCGATGGGCAGGCTCTCGTCCCAATGGTAGGCGATGAAGCGCATGCCGTTGGCGCATGCCGACTCGTCGGACGCGAGCCAGACTGCCGGCGCCTGCATCACCTCCGGCCGCATGAGGGCTGTCCGGTCGTACCCGATGTCCCGGGGAACGAGGTTGGTGATGGTCGTCCCGCCGGGAATGAGGACGTTGGCGGTAACGCCGGTACCCTCCAGCTCGCGGGCCATGAGGGCGACGAGGGCCTCGTGGGCAGCCTTGGACGGTCCGTAGGGACACATCCCCGCCCTATACATGGTGTCGACGCTGGTCGTGACGCCTATGATCCGGCCCCACCCCTGGGCGAGCATGTGGCCCACGGCTGCGCGGGCCATGTAGAACGGGCCGCTGGAGTTGACGGCCACGATCTTGCTCCACGTGTCGGGTGGGATGTCCCAGAAGCGGGTCCGGCTGGGGGCGCCGCTGACCGAAGGATTCATTGTCCCCGCGTTGTTTACCAGGACGTGGAGGCCGCCGAGCCCGTCTATTGTCCGGCGGACCGCATCCTCG
The DNA here is from genome assembly GCA_965262055.1 of Dehalococcoidia bacterium. Classification (GTDB taxonomy): domain Bacteria; phylum Chloroflexota; class Dehalococcoidia; order Lucifugimonadales. The sequence goes on along the minus strand of CBDHEI010000002.1, from coordinate 1,373,502 downwards.
GCGCTGTCGGGGTCTGAGATGTCGCAGACGAGGGCCAGAACGCAGTCATCGCCACCAACCGCCCGTACGGCGGTGGCGCTCTGCTGGAGCCACTCTTCGTCAACGTCCAGCATTGCGACACGGGCCCCGGCCCGCACCAGGGCCAAGGTCATGGCGCGGCCGAGGCCGATGGGGCTGCCGGCGCCGGTTACGATCGCGACTTTGCCGGCCAGAGGCCTGTCCTGCATCTACCCTCTCGCATCCAGTCTTCCCAGACTTCCGCCCCAGTCGAGTATCCGCTGGTCCGACGCTACGAGGCGGTGGCCTTCGAGCGCCGTAGCCACTACGATGCGGTCGGCAGGGTCGGCGTGGAGACCTACCAGAGCGTTGGCCCGGATTCCAATCTCGCCGTCGACGGGTATCTCGTTCAGGCCGTGTTCGAGAATGGAACGCCGCCACGCGGACGGACTACTGGGCAGCTCGAGCCTGCGTTTCTGGTGCAGCATGGAGACCTCCCAGAACGAGATCGCGGATGCGGCCGCTTCCCCATCCTGCCACGCGCGCTCGATGGCCCGCCGGGCAACGGGGCCCAGCTGGGCGTCACCGTGCCAGAACCACACCAAGGCGTTTGTGTCCAGCAGGAGCACTACTTGCCGTCCAACAGGCCTTGCTCAGCTTCCCAGACCACGTCGATAGGGCTGCTGATGTCGCCGTGGACCACGATTGGCCCGCCCCTGCCAAAGAGGGCTTTCGGCCTCTCCCTGTAGGGAGCCAGCCTGGAGACGGGGCGGCCGTGCTTGGTGATGACAATCTCCTCGCCGGTCTCGGCCACCTCGTCCATGAGCTGCAGGCACTTCGCCTTGAACTCAGATGCCTTGATAGTCTTTGGCGTTGCCGCAGCGCGGCCCTGGGTAGACATCGCACACTCCTTTCCGATGATGTGACCACTATTATAGCAGTGGTCACAACCATGGTCATACTATGCGCATTACCGGTAACCGTTCAGACTTGGTGATGCCTTCTTCATTAGCATATTCTTGATCCCCACCCGCCCGCCCTCTGGCCCCCCTTCGGACCTCATGGAGTCTGAACAGTTTCCATTACCTGGCCGGCGGCACCCTCTTGGCTGTTTCTGGTAGGCTGCGCTGTATCTTCCGGGGAGCGACGCCGCATGGACACCGAACGCTTCGAGGACATTCTCGCGGAGTCTGGGTTAGACGGCGTGGTCGCCAGCTCGCTGGAGAACGTATCGTACCTTTCGGGCGCCCGGATAGTCACACAGCGCCTGATCCCCGACCGGCTGGTGCTGCTGCTGTGGCCGGGGCAGGGAGACCCTGCAATCGTGCTGTGCAAGGGCGAGGACGCCGCCAACAGGGACGACTGCCGGATCAAGGACATGCGCACCTACAAGGAGTTCGTCACCTCGCCGGTCGACATGCTGGCCGACGCGGTGGTCGAAAAGGGCCTTGCCAAGGGCCGGCTCGGCGTGGAGAGACACTCGCTCGCGGCAGCGTTCATGGACCGGCTGCAGGAACGGCTGCCGGGCGCCACGCTGGTCGACTGCGGGGGTCTGATGGACCAAGCGAGGATGATCAAGACGCCGGGGGAGATCGAGGCGCTTGCCGAGGCCGGGCGGACGACCGACCGGGCGATTCGCGGCGCCTTCGAGAGGGCGACGGTCGGCGACCTGGAGAAGAGTGTCGCGGACGACATAGCCGCCGGGGTGACCGAGGCTGGGGCCGACGTGCTGAACTTCATGTTCCTGGGCACGGGGACGCGGTCGTTCGAGTGGCACGCCCGCCCCGGCGGGACGCGCCTGGAAGCGGGGCACACGCTGCACACGGACGTGGGGGGCAGCTTCACGGGCTACTGGTCGGACGTGGCCAGGACGGCCTTCGTCGGAAGGCCGGAGCCGCGCGAGCGCGACCTGTACGACAGACTGTACCAGGTCCACGTCGAGACGATCGAGGCAATCCGGCCGGGGCTGCGAGCGGCCGACCTGCATTCGATCTGCAGGTCGGCGTTCGAAAAAGCCGGGCTCCCCTTCTGGATGGCGCATATCGGCCACGGGATTGGCTTGGGCCTCCACGAGCACCCCATGCTCAATCCGGCCGCGGACGAGCTGCTGGCGCCCGGGATGGTGCTGTGCATTGAGCCGGCCCACTACGACGAGGATGTTGCGGGCTACCACATAGAGGACCTCGTCGTGGTAACCGACGACGGGGCGGAGGTGCTGACCGACTACGAGAGCGCACGCGAGCCGCAGGTGATCGAGGAGCGGGGCTGGTGCTGACCGACGGAGGTGGCTGCAGCGGCGACTAGGCCATGCTCAAGGCGACTCGGAATCCGGCACAGCGGTGAAGTCGTCTGCGACCACCCAATAGGGACCGGAGCAAGCCGGTGATATCTCCCGTAGCCCACTCCGCTCCATGGCCTGTGCGTAAGAGACGTCAGCGGCGCTGAATTGAACGTCATCTCCGACGCGTGCAACAGTGCGGCCAGCTGCGTCGACTATCCCGACGACCTCATCTTCTGTACTGAGCGTGAACGTATCCGGCCAGATGAGCAACGGCGGTACTGGGAATACAACGCGGTCGCGAACGCGAACGGAATCGACATTCAGACACTTCCTGTCCAGGACCAGCCTTCCAACGAAGCTCTCCATCTCCTGATCTATCGCCAGCGATCCGTCTTGCTTGGGGAAGTAGACCTCAACGTCAGGCAAGACTTTAATGCTGTTGGCCCCCCACACGGGCCCTGGACAGTCCCCGCCACCACGACTGCCGAACCCTCCGCCACCGGCCAGCTCATCCCCAACCTGAGCGATTATCCGGCCTGCCCCATTGCGGACGTGGACCACTCCACGGTGGACGTGAGGAGTGAACCCGGGCGGCCATCCGACGTAGTGGGTCCTGTCGCTGTATTCGGTCTTCAGGCGAAGGCACTCACCGTCCAAAATTAGCTCGCCTACAGCTAGCGCGGTCATGCCTGTGGGTGATCCAAGATAGGTCATCTGCCGGGGGAAGACGAGCTCCCGGTCCGGGAGCTGTAGGGTGAGGGTGGTTGGCTCATTGGGAATTATGGCGGTAACCTCTCCCACAGACATGAAAGGACCCGTGCAACCCCTGGGCAGCTCCCTCTCCAGCTCCCGGAGGCGGGCGCTCTGAGGACTGGAAAAGCTCCCGCCGAATCGGACATGGTCTCCAACACGCGCGGCAATACGGCCAGTTGCATCGACCACACGGACGTACCCGTCTTCGGTGTTGAGCGTGAACGAACGCGGCCAGATGATCAGTCTCGATCTGTTATCGTGGCCGCTTCTAGGGGGCGCCTCCGCGCGTAGACACCCGTTCTTAAGAACCAGTTTCCCAACAAATGACTCCCTCCCTCGGTCCGGTATAAACGAAGCGTCATGCTGAGGGAAGAAGTCCACACGGCCTTGGCCGCCGCAAGCTGCGGCGGCCAAGACAAGTGCCAGACCGATGAGAGGGATGATCACTATGGCCATGAGACAACCCCCGAAGTAGCTGCTCCAGTGCTATGAGCCCAGACAGGTTGTGAAATCGCTGCTCAAGGCGACTCGGAATCCGGCACAGCGGTAAAGTCGTCTGCGACCACGCATAAGGGACCGGAGCAAGCCGGTGATATCTCCCGTAGCCCACTCCGCTCCATGGCCTGTCCATAAGATACGGCAGCGGCGCTGAATTGAACGTCATCTCCGACGCGTGCAACAGTGCGGCCAGCTGCGTCGACTATCCCGACGACTTCATCTTCCGTACTGAGCGTGAACGTATCCGGCCAGATGAGCAACGGCGGTACCGGGAATACAACGCGGTTGCGATCGCGAACGGAATCGACATTCAGACACTTCCTGTCCAGGACCAGCCTTCCAACGAAGCTCTCCATCTCCTGATCTATCGGCAGCGATCCGTCTTGCTTAGGGAAGTAGACCTCAACGTCAGGCAAGACCTTGATGTCATTGATACCAATGGAGGGCCCTGGACACTTTTCGTCGCCCCTGGCGGAGTGGCCGCCGCCACCGGCCAGTTCATCCCCGACCTGAGCGATTATTCGGCCCGCTCCATTGCGGACATGGACCAGCCCACGGTGGTAGTGGGGCGTGAACCCGGGGGGCCATATGATGGAGGTGCCGTGGCCGGTGTCGCCTTTCAGCCGAAGGCACTGGCCGTCCAGGACCAGTTCCCCAATAGCTAGTGCGGTTAGGGACGCTTGTCCGCCAAGGATAGTCTCTTGCCGCAGAAAGTGGAGCTCTGAGTCTGGGAGCTCCAAAGTGAGCGTGGTGGGGCCGCCGAGACTGATGGCCGTAACCTCACCGGCCCACAGGTAGGGGCCTGGGCAATCCGTGGGCAACTCCTGCTCCAGCTCACGGAGCCGGACGCTCTGAGGACCGCTGGGGTAGCCGCCGAATCGAACATGGTCTCCGACACGAGCGGCAATCTGGCCGGTTGCGTCGACGACCCGAACGGAGCCGTCTTCGGTGTTGAGCGTGAACGAACGCGGCCAGACGATCAGTGGCGATCTGTTATCTTGGCCGCTTCTAGGGGGTGCCTCCGCGCGTAGACATCCTTCCTTGAGGACGAGTTTTCCGGCGAAGAATTCCCTCCCACGGTCCGGTAGTATCTGTTCGTCGTGCTGAGGGAAGGCAACGACGACGGGCGCCTCACGGCCTTGGCCGCCGCCGCAACCGGCGGCAGCCAAGGCGAATAATACGCTGACAAGAAGGGTCTGCACACCGGCCATCCGGCTCTCGGTTACGATCCCAAGGGAGCCTGAGGAGATTGAAGCAGAGCCTCTCATGTAACGTCCTCCGACTATTCTGTGAGCACAGACAGGTCAAGGTCTGAAATGTAGTTGATGGCCATGTATACCGCGTCTTTACCATCGCCGGGGGCTTGGCTCCTCACTATACCGTAAGCCCTATTACCTCGGAACCACGGTTCCTCACTGTCCCCGGGCTCCGACAAGTCCTCACCCGCAGTGGCCGGTTTGACCAGGATCCATGTGGCCGCCCATGTCAACTGCGTAGTAGTGTCTCACGTTCCTCGCCAAAGCCAGGAAAACGCAATCCCTGGATTGTGGGAGGCCCCAGCCCTCTGTCGAAGTCTGGTTGACGCTTCGTTTCAGTCTTCAGCGCGCGCAGCCAGAAGGTCTGCTCAGCGTGCCATGCATCCAGCATCGTCCATCCAGCGGGTGACTCGTAGCGGTTCTGCTCCGCAGTAAGCAACCCGCCAAAGCTCAGGTGAACGCCGTCCCACTCTTCCGACACAGCTCCCCAATTCGGCACCAGACGGTCGTCCTCAGTACCTCTTGCGGGATACCTGACGCATAGGTCATGCCAGTCCGATGGGCCATGAATCTCGAACACCCGCACGTCCTCAAGGAAGCACATGGACCACCACGCCAGCGGGAACTGGCAATAGTAGTCCCCCGCCCGTTTATCATAGGCTACAAGCTCGGATGTTAGGTAAGGGCCGTACAGGGTCGATGTGATCTGGTTGCCAAGCGGCTTCTGTGCGTAACGCTCCCAAGGCCTCGATGGGTTTTCCGGTCGACGCCACGCCATCGTGTCCGGCGGTGTGCCATAGATGAACTTGTCCAGGGTCCCATGTATGGAGAGCCAGGCCTGCGCGCGCAGGTCTACGCCATCGAACCACCATGCGGTATCGGTGTGCTCGATCAACGCGCGCGCCTGGGCCACTTTCCCCCTTGCGAGAGTCTGCACCCCAGGCGCGACCAGATCATAGTCTGAGCGGTGCCTAAACACGAAGTCGACGCACGTTGCGGCCATGCGTAGGCCAGTCTTCGGGTCTGCTACGTCTTCTGGCGTGAGGCCCGTTTCGTCGAGCGCGACCACGAATGCACAACCGACGATGGAGTTCAGAAGATTGTCAACTTTTGTGTCAGTATCGACCATCAGACCCGGTTCCTTTCTATGATCCTGTGCAATTCACATCCGCTCGCCGACCGTCAAGTCTCGAAGCATAGGTGATACCGTCGACGGTCATGGTCGCGTAGGCCATGTAAAGAACCTTCGCCGCAAGCTGGGTGACGACGCCAACGATCCGAGGTACATCTTTACCGAGCCCGCGTCGGTTACCCGTATGGCGAAGGGACAGGAACCAGGGCACATGTAGCCGTGAGCGTCACGCCTGACGTCTCCGCTCATGGCGGGCTGATATCCTAATTACAGGTACTGCCGGGGTTTACAGGGACTTCACCGTGCGCTCGATGGCGGCGGTGGCTTCGTCGTAGGCGGTGCCGGGCGGGAAGGTGATAGGCGGGCCGAAGCGGACTTCCACGTCGCCGCGGCGCAGGAAGGGGAACTTCACAGGGCTGCCCGGGTGGTGGATGACGAGCCTGATGGGAATGACGGGCAGCCTGCCCTCCACGGTCAGCAGGCCCGTGCCGGCGAGGAAGGGCTGTATGGGGCCGCCGGTGGTCAGCTTGCCCTCGGGGTATATGAGCACCGTCCAGCCCTGGTCGAGGATGTCGCCGACGTTCTCGAGGCTGGCCCTGACGGAGCCCTCCTGGGAGAAGGGGAAGCCGTTGCCGAGCAGGGGGTTTACGACGGCCCAGAGGGGGTTGCGCCAGAGCGTCGCCGCCCCGGCGATGGAGAGCCAGCGCCTGCGCCTGTTGGGGATCGCCTTGATGATGAGGCCATTGTCCCAGGGGAGGTTGTGGTTGGCCGCGAAGACCATCGGCCGGTCGGAGGCGAGCAGGTGCTCCTGTCCCGTCACACTGAGGCGGTAGCCGAGGCGCATCACCGGGAACAGCAGGGTGCGCTGAATGGCTCCCCGGAGGCCCCTGCACCACCAGCTCATGCCCCATTTGGGGAAGCGGATATGCGCCCGGTCACCGGCGCCGCGCTTGACCATCTCCTCGATCTCGCCCACGGTTGTCTCGTCGCTCGCCTGGGACTCGTCCAGGTATACGCCGAGCTCCTCGTCGATGGCGGATAGCAGGCTCACCCTGCCCAGCGAGTCGAGGTTCAAGTCTTCGCCGAGGCTCATATCGGGGCGGAGCCGCTCGACCGGGTAGCCGGTGATCTCGGCCACGATGTCCAGCGGCCCCCTGGCGCGGGCGGCGCCGACGGGCCTGGGGGCAGCGGGACGCTCAGAGGCCGAACCGCTCAGCACGTCGACCACGAGCCCCTTCTTGACCTTGAGGGTGTGTGTACGGGGGAAGTCCTCGCCGGGCCATACGGTGTGGCCGCGTATGCGCTGGTGGGGCGCGAGGCGCGTGTTGGCCCACGAGACGGTCTCGTCGGGGTCGGCGCCGTCCGCGAGGATGAGGGCGGCGTGGACCTCGACCCCAGAGCCCGCCGGCAGGCCGACGACTACGGCGTCCGTGACGCTTTCGTGCTTCCGGAGAACGGCTTCGATGTCTTCGGGGAAGACGTTCTGGCCGTCGGGCAGCACGATCATGTCCTTCTTACGGCCCCTCAGGTTCAGGAAGCCCTCAGCGTCCAGGAAGCCCTGGTCGCCGGTCTTGTACCATCCGTCCTCGAAGGCGTCCGCCGTGGCTTCGGGGGCCTCCCAGTAGCCGCCGGTCACGTTGGAGCCCTTTACGAGGACCTCGCCGTCGTCCGCGATCCTCACCTCGACGCCAGGCACCGGCGGGCCCACGGAGTCGTAACGCGGGTCCTCCTGGCGGTGGAAGCTGATCACAGGCGACGCCTCGGTGGCGCCGTAGCCCTGGGCAATGCGGACCCCGAGCAGCTCCCACTTGGCGGCCAGCTCCTGGTCGAGGGCGGCGCCGCCGCAGACGATCATGTCCAGGTGGCCGCCGAACTGCCTGTGCACCGACCTGAAGAGCCTGCGCCTCGCCCCGAACGGCAGGCGTCCCGCCAGCGCGAGCATCCTGTTCCAGAGGCCCTCCTTGCCCCGCCTGCGCACCTCCCTCTCTATGCCTCCCATGAGGAGCTCCAGCCCCTGGGGGACGAGCAGCAGGAGGGTCACCTTTCGCTCGCGCATCGTCCTGGAGAGCACGGTGGGCTGCCTGCTGGTGGGGTATGTGATGCTGGCGCCCGACCGCATCGCCACGAATAGCCCTCCCATCTGCTCGAACATGTGGCTGAGCGGGAGCACGGAGAGGAGGCGGTCGGACGGGTCTCCCGGGAAGTACTGACCGACGGACCGGATATTCGCGGTCAGGTTTCCATGGGTCAGCATGACCCCCTTGGGGTTGCCGGTGGTGCCGGAGGTGAACATCACCTCTGCGAGGTCGCCTGCCGCAAGCTCCACCGGACGCGGCTGCGGCAGGTCGTGGGTCTGGCGCTCCATATCCTCGAAGTAGACCTCCGGGACACCGAGGGCCTCGTGCGAGTCGGGCGTGAGCCTGGAGACGAAGGCCGCCGCGGGCCGGGTGCGGGCGGCGACATTCTCGGCGAAGTCGTCGGTGCAGCTCAGGTCGAGGGGCACGGCCACGGCGCCGGCGCGGAGGGTACCGAAGAGGGCGAGCACCCAGTGGGGGCTGTTGGGGGCCCAGATGAGCACCCTGTCGCCCTTTCCGACGCCGCGCTGCTGTAGCAGCGTCGCGACGCGCCCGGCGCTTTCCCAGACGTCCCGGTAGGACCATCGGTGGTACCTGAAACCCGGCTTGAACAGCAGGACGTCCCGCGACCCGTAGCTCTGCGCCGCAACTTGGAGGAAGTCAACCAGCGTGTCCCCGAACGGTCCCATCTGCGGCTTCTTCTTGCTCATGGCTTCACCCTCTGCTCTCTCAAGCCGGGACCGGCCTCTTCGCGTCGAGCCGGCGGGTCAGGCGGGTTACTGCCTCCCTAGCCTGTCCCCTCAGCGGCCGGAAGTGTCCGAAGCATATCGTGTCGAAGTCGAAGCCGGACAGCTTGCGTACCGACTCCTCGGCTTGGCGCATGTCCTGTGTGACCATCCTCGCCGGAGGGAGGAGCCTGCCGAAGTGGTACTGCAGGGCGTCCCCCACGATCAGGGTCTTACTGTCCTCCACAAGCAGGCAGGTGCTTCCGCTGGTGTGGCCGGGAGTGTGGATGGCGCGTATGCGAGGCCGGACTGGCAGCAGGTCGCCGTCGGCCATGTGCACGTCGACGCGGGCCGGCAGTCCGTAGAGCCGGTCCACGACGGGGCTGGACGCCGCCGCCAGCAGCCGGCTTCTGAAGGGACTGGGGCGCGCTTCCTCTCCCGTGACGATGGCGGCCTCCTCGCCGTGGACGGCGACGCTGGCGCCCGTGGCTTCGACCACCCTGTCCAGCGAGCCGGTGTGGTCTGGGTGGTAGTGGGTCAGCACTATCAGGCCGATGTCGGTTGGGGCGATGCCGAGCGCCTTCAGGCCGGACTTCAGGGTACCCATACCGCCCTTCCAGCCGGTGTCGACGAGCACGACCTCCGGTCCCCCGGTGATGACCGTGACCCTGGCCCATGGCTGCCATATCTGGTGTATGCCGCGCGCCACCTCCACCGTCGGCCAGAGGTTCAAGCGCCGCCTCCGTTGGAGAGCGTGACCACGCACTCGACGTGGTGTGTCTGCGGGAACATGTCGACGGGCTCGACGCTCTCGACGGCAAGGCCACCCTCGACCAGTACGCTCAGGTCTCGGGCGAGCGCGGCGGGGTCGCAGGAGACGTAGACGGTGCGGGAGGGGCGCATCCGAAGCAGGGCCTCCAGCGCCTCCGGGCGGCAGCCGACGCGCGGGGGGTCGAGTATAAGCACGTCCGGGCGCTCGCTCATGGCGGCGAGCACGTCCTCGGTGCGGCCCTGGCGTACCTCGAAGTTGGGGATGCCCTCCGCGTTGCCAGCGGCATCCCGCACCGCGGCCTCGGACTCCTCTATGGCGATGACGCGGCGGGCGTAGGGAGCGAGCAGCACACCAAAGGTGCCCACGCCGGTGTAGGCGTCGACGAGGGTCTCTTCTCCGGTCAGCGCGGCCCGGTCGCGCACAAGGGCGACGAGGCGCTCGGCCTGCGCGGTGTTGACCTGGAAGAAGGAGGGGGATGCGACACGGAACTCCCTGCCGGCGACGCTCTCCCGGTAGTGCGACTGGCCCGATTCCAGGGGGATGTCAGGGCTCTTCAAGCTCGGTTGGATGAGCCAGTCGCCGGTGTTGATGCCGTACCTGACTGAGAGCTGGGTCGTCTCTCCGCTCCGGTCCTGAAGGGTCTCCAAGGCCTCGTTGATCCAGGGGGCCATCAGCATGCACCTGTCGATGCGGACGAATCGGCGGGTGAGGCGGTTGACGAAGCCCAAGGTCCCAGGGCGCCTCACAGTAAAGCGGGCGTGGTTCCTGTACCAGTAGCGCTGGTCCGCAGGAAGCGTGGGGGATGCGCGCAGGTTACTGAGCGCGTCGTAGGCGTCCAGCTCGCTCTGGACGGCACTGCGCTTGAGCTCGAGCTGGTGGGCGTAGTCGACGTGTTGCCACTGGCAGCCGCTGCACGGGCCAAAGTAGGGGCAGGACGGCGTTATCCTGCTGGGAGAGGGCTTCAGTACTTGCTCGACGATGGCCGATACGCGGCGCTGGCGTCTCCTGCGGTAGCGCACTATGCGGCACCTGACGACCTCGCCGGGGATGCCGCCGAAGACGTTCACCTGCTGGCCGTCCAGGTGGGCGATGCAGTCTCCGAGGGCGCCCATACCCTCCAAGGTGAGGTCGGCGTACTCCGGCTCGGAACTATGCGGGTTGTGGTCTGCCGCCACGTTCGCTGAGGCCATCGGAATACATGTGGACACGGTATGCACTATAGCATGGGCGAGGGCGGGCAGTAGCTTGCGCACGCTGCGCGGGCGCGGCGCTGAGACCCGCCGCTACGTTCCGGCAACCGGCGTCGTGCTCAGAACGAATTGGCATCAGCGACACGATGCGGTTGCGGGACTGGTTGGCCTGCTCCTCTCTGCCCTATGGCCGACAATCGCTTCCACAACGGTCCTAGCGCGGAATAAGGTGCGCCGGAGAGGGTCAGAAGAGAGCCAGGTGCCCGACCACCCCTGAGTGGTACCCTGGCACCGTTCGCACTTCACATGAAGCGATTCTTTCGGAGGCAGCTATGTCATTGGTGCTGACCAACGCCACTTTGATCGACTGCGTCGATCCCAACCCCGTCTCTGAAGCAAGTGTGGTGATAGAAGATGGCCGTATTGCCGAAATCACGGATGGAAGCCATTCCCCCACCGGCAGGAACGCCCGTGTGATAGACCTTGGCGGAGCCTACCTGCTTCCGGGCCTGTGGGACGTCCACGTCCACCCTGCCTATGCCACCGATCCCAACATCACCATAGCCCAGCAAACGGCCCAGTTCGGGCAGAACCTGATGCGAGGGCTGACGGAAGGCGGAGTAGTTGGAGCGCGCAGCGGAGGGGCGGGTCACTTCATGGACGTTGCGTGGCGAGACACCTTTGCCTCCGGCGAATTGGACGGCCCCCGGGTGTTCGCCTGCGGAAACTTCCTCACCACCACCGGCGGACACTTCCTTACATCGGGCCATGCCCGCGAGTGTGACGGCCCCTACGGGTTCGTCAACGCGGTGCGGGAGCAGATCAAGAACGGTGTGAACCACATCAAGCTGAACCTTTCCGGCGGCATCATGGGGCCCTCCTGGGACCTACACACCCATCCCTTCCTGCTGGAAGACGAGCTGGCCGCCGCTTTTGCCGTATGCCGGCAGCGCGGCTTCAACGTGATGGCCCACGCAACCAATCCGGACACTGTCAAGACAGCCATCGAGCTGGGCGCCCACAGCGTGGAGCACGGGTACATCATGGACGAAGAGTGCATCCAGCTGTTCCTGGAGCATAACTGTTGGTACGTCCCCACCCTCGGCATCAGCCACCTGACCCCTTCCCAAGCCAGTTCCGAACGGGAGAAGCGCTGGGTAGAGCAGAAGGGGCGGGCGCCTGACCTCGTGGCGCGTGCCGAAGCTGCCGTCGATACCCACAGAAGCTGGTTCCAGAAGGCGCTGCACTCTGGCGTCAAGATGGCCCTGGGCTCGGACCTCTACCCGCTGCGCGAGTCCGCCCTCTTGGAGATGGGACTCTGGGTCAAGGACGGCGCCACGACGTGGCAAACGCTGTTGGCCGCCACCAGGGACGGAGCCGCCCTGTGCGGCATGGAGGCGGACCTTGGAACGGTGGAAGCAGGAAAGATCGCCGACCTGATAGTCGTGGGCGGCAATCCCCTAGAGGACATAGAGAACTTGGGCAGCCTTCTGATGGTATTGAAGCAGGGCAAGATCGTCTCCGACCATCGCCGGTCACGATCATAGCGGAACGCGAGTCGGTCGCTCACCGAGCCGTTCGTCAAAGAGATTGTCCGTCTGCCCAGGCAAAGCCGCCGTTCGCTCAACATCCCAATGCCCGAGGAATATAGCCTCGCCGCGAAGGACATTGGGGAGGTGGTTCTCCCCAAACCGGTTCTCGCGCCTCTTGACTGCGCCCCGCATTGAATTAGGGTGTCCCAACTTCGACCCGTGGGAAGTCCCAGGGGGCGAGACCTGCAACTATCCAGCACTACCCAATCCCTTCTTCGACTTCGCCAACCATGCCAAAGGTTGCTCTTAGGTTGAAGCGGTACTCCGCACCCTAGTCCATCGCCATACCGGATCCCTCGGCCTTTGGCGCGAAAGGGCGACTCCGGCGGCGTGACCCTTGCCCATTCCTGCGGAACGATTTGGGCCGGCGGCGCATATTATCTATTGAGGTCCAGACAAAGGGGCGACCATGAGGCACGACCCGTGAGAGACGACGAAGCCATCGTGCGCTGCCAGGAAGGCGACCGCGACGCCTTCCGCCACCTGGTGGAGAGGTACAAGGACGTGCTTTACGGCACGGCTGTCCTTATGACTGGCAATCGCGCCGTCGGCGAGGAGATAGTCCAAGAGGCGCTTCTATCCGCCTGGCGCGGGATCGGAGGCTTCAAACGAGGTCACCCCCCAAAGCCCTGGCTGGTGCGCATCCTGGTGAACGAGGTGCTTACTCGGCAGAGGAAGAAGTCAATCCCCACGATTCCTCTGTCGGACCTGGACTATGCAGCCGCTCCATCCACGACGGACCAGGCAGAGGCCTTCCAGGACCGCACGATCGTCCGGCAGGCGCTGGCCCATCTCGTTCCAGAGCAGCAACAGGTGGTCGTGCTCAGGTACTTCGCCGAACTGACCGTGCCCGAGGTGGCCAGGTCAATTGGAGTGAAAGAAGGAACGGTCAAGTCGCGTCTGCACAGGGCCCTGAAGCGGCTACGGGAGAAACTGGAAGAGTCCGGGATAGAGGTTGATGGACATGGGTAGAGGAGATATGCGCGACATGGACATAGAGCGCGTCCTGCGTGAGCACTTCAAGGCGGAGGCGTCCGAGCTGCGCGCCCCGCGCGACCCCTGGGCATGGGTGGAAAGCCGGTTGGAGCCGACGCCCAGACCCCGGCTACTCGGAAGATTGATGGGTACGCTGCGGGGCACCTTCTACCCGGTCTCTTGGGCATTGGCGGCTGTGGTCATGTCCGTCGTAGCTATTGTGGCGGCCGTGGGGATGTGGTCAGTGTTCATAGGTCCCCAAAGCCCCGCAGGTGATCAAGACCTTCGAGGCACCCAAGGTGATCAAGGCCTCCGTGGCCTCCAAGGTCCCCAAGGCCCACAAGGCCCGGCAGGTGCTCCAGCCTTCCAAGGCCCGCCTCCGAGTACGACGTTTCGGGACTCTGAGCGGCAGCCCCACATCCCCGCCTCTGAGGACAACGTTTCGACCTTCAGCCTAGATGTCGACCGTACTTCCTATCACCTCGCGTTGAACTGGGCCAGATCAGGCTACGAGGTGGAGCCGGACTCGGTGAGGGCGGAAGAGTGGGTTAACTCGTTCGACTACGACTACGACCCGCCCCTGAACCACGACAGCTTCGCCATAACCACCGACACGTTCACGCATCCGTTGGACAGCCGCAAGCGCCTGGTCCGCATAGCTTTCCAGGCGCCGGAGCCAAGCTACCAAGACAGGCAGCTCAACGTTACAGTCGTGCTCGATGCCTCGGGCTCGATGGGTACGGGCAACCGGGTAGACATCGCGAGAGAGGCCGCAGAGAGCATAAGGCGAAACCTGGACCGCGGCGACCGAATAGCGATCGTACACTTCACATACGGCGTCATTCATGACCTTACTGTCGAGCACAGCGACCCGGACGATCCTGACGTGAGACGGTCGATCGACTGGCTGGCCCCTCACGGATCCACCAATGTACAGGCCGGCCTCAATCTCGGCGTCCGGCTCGCCGACCAGGCCCGGCGGGAGCGCCCGCATGCGTATAACTACATCATCCTGATGTCGGATGGAGTGGCGAACGTGGACGCGACCGACCCGTTCGCCATACTCGAGTCCGCGGGTGACCGCGACAGCCGCAACCCGCTGCGGCTCATCACCATCGGAGTTGGCATAGAGAACTACAACGATTACCTATTGGAGCAACTGGCACAACACGGTAACGGCTGGTACCGATACCTGAGCACAGTGGAACAGGCGCGGGAGACGTTCAGCCTGGACAACTGGACCGCGCTTTCGTCACCGTTCGCGGACCAGACCCGGGCGCAGGTGACCTGGAATGGCGACGTCGTGGCCTCGTGGAGGATCGTCGGGTACGAGAACCGCGTCACGTCGGACGAGTCGTTCACCCAGGCGCGGAAGGAGTTCGCAGAAATACCGTCGGGAGCGGCCACCACGGTCTTCTACGAGTTGGACTTGAGGGAGGGCTCGGGGAGCGACGTGGGCTCTTTGGGCGACGTGGAGTTGAGATGGGTGACTCCCTCGACTGGCGAGTCGAACAGGCAGCACGCCACCATCCTCAGCCAGAGGGATGCTGGATTTGGCACGTTGGACGACCCTCTTCTCAAGATGGGCGCCATCGTTGCGCTGGCGTCCGATCTCTACAGCAGCCTACCGCGCGCCGACTATGCCGATGCCCAGGTGCATCGAGGGCTGACCCTGCTGCAGGACGAGCTGTGGCTCCTGGAGGACCGGCTGGGCGGGCTGGAGGCCTACCGTGACTTCAAGTTCCTGATGGAGCACATCACGCGCGATTTCGGCGATGGTTCCCAGCCTTCCGGCTACAGCCGATAAGCTACCCCCAGCCCATCTGCAGCGCAGGTCGGCTGGGAGATGCTTAGCCTGGATAGCACAGCAGTGGGTCGGCAGGCACGGAGGTTTCGGGTGCGATCCGCCCGTTGCCCGCGAACCGTGAGGAAGACGACACCTACAGTGGCCGGACAGGCCGAAGCCTTGTCCGAAAGGTGGGCAATGGTGTGAGACCCTTCAGGTACCCTTCGCGCCTACAGCACCAACCCAAACCTCAACGTGAAGGTTCTTGATTTTGTCCAGTCTGGTACCCCTGGCGGGACTCGAACCCACGACACACGGTTTAGGAAACCGTTGCTCTATCCTCTGAGCTACAGGGGTACGCGTCTGTAGGACTGCACGGATACGACCTATATTAGACCATCTGCCCAGCCGCGGCCAAATCGCTTGCGAAGGCGGTGCGCACAGGCGCTCAGGTTTGACACTGGGGGGCGCCCTCCATAGACTGCCCGGAGGGTCAGGGGAGGTGCGAATCATGGCTTTCAGGCTACTTATCATGACGACCGGGCTCCGAGGCGGGCAGGGGGAACTCTACCTCAGCGACGATTGGGTACGCCGGCTGGAGGACTCCGTGCCCGGCATCGAGATCAACGTCGCCGACACCGTGGAGGAGGCAGAGTCCCTGATACCCAAGGCCGACGCCGCCTACGGCTTCGTGACGCCGCGGGTGTTCGAGCGAGGGACGAATCTCCGGTGGGTGGCCTGCCCCCAGGCCGGCCCGCCCGCCGGGTACTACCACCAGGCGATGATCGACAGCGACGTGGTGGTCACCAACACGCGGGAGATATACAACGACCATATCAGCGCGCACATCATGTCCTTCGTGCTGGCGTTTGCCAGGGGTCTGCACGTCTATATTCCGCAGCAGCTTCGCGGCGAGTGGAAGCACGGCCACAGCAGCACATACCTCCCCGAGGCCACGGCGGTCATCGTTGGGGTAGGCGGAATCGGCGGCGAGACGGCCAGGGTCTGCTCCGCGCTCGGCATGACCGTGCTCGGCGTCGACCCGCGCCGAGAGGAAGCGCCGGAAGGGGTGGCGGAGCTCCACAGGCCGGAGGAGCTGGACGGCGTACTGCTGAGGGGGGACTTCGTCATCGTAACGGTGCCCGAGACACCGGAGACGCAGGGGCTGTTCACGGCGGCGAGATTCAAGCTGATGAAGCCCACCGCCTTCTTCATCAATATAGGAAGGGGGGCGACGGTGGTGTTGGACGACCTAGACTCGGCCCTGCGGAGCGGGGAGATCGCCGGGGCGGCGCTGGACGTGTTCGAGGTAGAGCCTCTGCCGGAGGGCCATCCGCTCTGGACGGCACCCAACTTCCTGATGACGCCTCACGTGGCTGCGGACGGGCCATACCTGGACGAGCGGCGGATCGGCCTGCTGGTGGAGAACTGCCGGCGTTTCAACGAAGGCCGGCCGCTGGAGAACGTCGTGGATAAGGCGATGTGGTTCTAGCAGGCTGCGGAAGAACTCTTCCAAATCTTCTTCTGGGCTCTTCCCTGGGCCCAGGGAAGAGCGGAATTAAGTCTGAGGGACACCCTCAGACTCCCGGCAAAGGGGCTTCGCCCCTCGGCACACCCCGTTTTTCAGCAGCCTGCTAGTGGAGCGCCCCCGGCGGGACTCGAACCCACGCACCCGGCTCCGGAGGCCGGTGCTCTATCCGCTGAGCTACGGGGGCATCGCAATCTAGGTTAACACAGTTGCCGCATTACCCTGTCCTGCACGACGGCGACGCGTCACTGGCAGGCGGCCAGGCTTGGTTTCCGGGGTTGAGATTCTCCGCCTTAGAGCGCGTCTATGGGGGTTGACAACCCTGTCAGGCGTGCATATGATAAGGCCGCCGTATAGGTCAGGGTCGCTGGGGTTCCCGGCGAATCTTTGTATGTCGAATGCAATTTCGGGCCCTGCCGCGTGCGGCTAGAGTTACAGAACGGGAACGTTCATACGGGGGGTTAAATTGAGAAAGTATCTTCCTCCACGTGCCTTCATACTCGTGGTGCTCGTGTCGGTTTTCTCGGCGCTGGTCTTGGTAGCCTGCAAAGGCTCTCAGGGTGACCAGGGGCTAAATGGTCCTCAGGGTGCTCAGGGCAAGCAGGGGGACCAGGGTGTCAGGGGCCTGCCAGGGCCTCAGGGTCCTCAGGGCGAACAGGGGCCTCAGGGTGTTCGGGGGTCGCAGGGTGTAGAAGGCCCATCAGGATCGCAGGGGCCGCAGGGGTCGCAGGGCCTTCAGGGTATTCAAGGACCTCAGGGCATTCAGGGAACACCGGGCGCCACAGGTGCTTCGGGGCCTCAGGGGCCTCAGGGTGTTCGCGGAGCGACGGGTGCGCAGGGTGACACAGGCGCCGTCGGTCTACGCGGACCGGAAGGGCCGGCCGGACCGGCTGGCGCGGCTGGCGCGGCCGGATCTGAAGGACCACCCGGACCGCAAGGGGCAGCAGGCGCTAATGGCGCGGCTGGCGCGGCTGGCGCGGCCGGCCCTGAAGGACCACCCGGGCCTCCAGGGGCTCCCGGTGGAATCACGGACATCACGCCCGGGTTCAACGCGGCGACCGGATTCGCAGCCCACGTGCTGCCCAGTGGCGGCGCCGAGCTCGTGATCATCGGCGTAGGCTTCGATGCCGGCGACACGGTGACCATAACCGTGTTCGGCAGTCAGTCGCTCTCGGCCTCTGACGAGGGAGGTTCATCGCTCACGGTGCCCGTGCAGCAGATGCTCGGCGAGCTTACGGCTGATGCCAATGGCTTCCTCGCCGACGCCGTCGATGTTGACTTGTCCCCCGGACTGTATGGGGTAAAGGCAGCCGCGACCGGTGGCCAGGTCGCGCAGGCGGCACTGATAGTCAAGTAGCACAACCCACAGGCTGAAGATAAAAGAGCCCCGCGCGATATTGCGCGGGGCTCTTTTTATTTCCCCGCAGAGGCGACTAACCACCGAAAGAGACCTCCGAATCTCCTTGAACTTGTTCCGTGACGATCCATAAACTTCCTCCGAAGATTCTCTTTGGAGGAAGTTAGGCGATGAAAACACGCCCCGGGCAGCATGTCGTCACGGTGATATTGGCTTCGGCGTTGTCGCTGCTCCTCCTGGCAGCATGCACGGGTCCGCAGGGGGAACAAGGAGCTCCGGGGCCCCAGGGAGCGGCAGGGCCAGCAGGCGAGGCGGGTCCTGCCGGGCCCGCCGGGCTACGCGGGCCCGGCGGCGAGCCGGGTATCCGCGGGCCGCAGGGTCTACAGGGGCCCCCTGGCGTGCCGGGGGATCCTGGCCCAGCAGGTGAGGCGAGCATGGCCTACGCGTCCATCGTGGCGAGCGAGCCCGTCCTCTACCTGGACGGCGGCCTCAAGGTGTGGGGCTCCGGCTTCCAGCCGTCGGAGTCCATTGAAGTATACTTCGACGTAGAAACCGGTCTGCAGATCATCGTTGGATTTGTGGAAGCCGGACCCGGCGGGGCATGGGCTCTTGAGATCGAGCGTATGCGCGGTATCCGGGGCCTTGCCGACAACGAGTCCAAGGTGGCCCATGGCAACCCACTCACCCTGATGGCAGCTGGCTCGGAGGGCAGCAAGGCGAGCACTCCGGTCATAGTAAGGGACACCGGCGGGTAGCGCGGCTGCTCCCATTTGGGAGCTAGCGTGGCCGCCGGATAAGGGGAAGTTCGCTCAGTATCTTCGGAATGGGCTCTTCATCGACGTGAATGACCTGCCTAGCCGTCCGTGGCGCCTGCAGGCTGCCCCAACTTCGTGACCCTGAGTCTCTTCGGGCGGCGGCCGATGGTGGAGACTACCTCGATCCTGATGCCGTCGTAGTCGACGGTGTCGCCGGTGCTCGGTATCTTCCCCAGGCGCTGGTACACGAAGCCGCCAACGGTATCGAACCCGTCGCCCTCGATCTCCACGTCCAGCAGGTCGTGCAGGTACTCGATGCTGACGCGCGCGTCCATCAGAATCACGTCGGCGCTGACGCGCTCTATCTCGGGAGTCCCGACGTCGAACTCGTCGCTTATCTCTCCGACGATCTCCTCCAGCAGGTCCTCGATGGTGACCAGTCCCGACACTCCGCCGTACTCGTCCACTACGATCGCCACGCTTACGCGCTCTTCCTGGAACTGGCTGAGGAGGTCTTCGAGTGTCTTCGACTCGGGGATAAAGAGCGCGGGCCTAGTCGTGGCGTCGGTAACGCCCTGCCCCGTGTCGTCGCTGGGCGCGGCAAGGAGGTCTCTGGCATGTGCGATGCCGCTGATGTTGTCCAAGCTTTCCCTGTAGACGGGCACCCGGCTATGGCCGGACTTCACCATGCCGTCGACAAGGTCGCGGATCGGGGTGCCCGCCTCGAATGCCGTGATATCCACCCTTGGGACCATGATCTCGCGGGCGGTTGTCCTGTCCAGCCGGACGACTCCGCGGATCATGCGCATCTCATGCTCGTCGAGCGGTTGTTCATCGGTGTCCAGCCGCAGTCCGCTTGACAAGGTCTCTTGCCCATCGCCCGACCCGTCACTCTTGGATCCGGTGCCTTCGGCCAGCCTGACGGCCGCCAGGACAGGGGTAAGGGGCCACGCCAGTGCTCGTACGACGGGCGCCGCCTTCAGCGCCAGCCCCACGCCGGCCCTCGTTCCCAGCCAGAGCCCCGCCAAGCGCAGCGCTCCTATGGCCACCAGTGTCACGAAGGGCGCCACGGCGATGAGCACCCAGTTCGCGCCCCCGTACGAGACGACGACGGCGACCGCGCTCACTACTCCCGACGCAAGGAGCACGTAGCGGAGGACCGGAAGGACAGAGGCAGGACCTCGCCTGCCTGCGAAAAGCGCCTCGAGATGCCGTGAGCCCGGAGCGCCTCTTGCGAGAAGCCTACGGAGCCCGTCGACTCGGACGCTCGCCAAGCTGGCCTCGACTGTAGCGGCGGCGCAGAACAGCAGAATCGAGAGGCCAAGTGCGAGCCACGATAATGAGCTGTCGGTTTCCAATTCTCGTTGCCGCGCCGGAGCATAAGGCGGCCCGGTTGGGGCGCCCTCTAGCCTGCCTGCGCGCCTCCTTCACTCCCTTCGCTTCGTAGTCTGCAAGACCGTAGCCGTGCCGGCACACCAACGGCCAGCGCATCCGGCGGTACGTCCCGGGTCACGACAGCCCCCGCGCCTGTCGACGCGCGGGCGCCTATACTGACCGGGGCAACAAGCATGGAGCCGGACCCTATCAGCGCACCGTCCCCGATGTGGGTGGGGTGCTTCTCGCGTCCATCGTAGTTGCACGTAACGGTCCCGGCACCGATATTGACATCGTCGCCTATCTGAGCGTCGCCAATGTAGCAGAAGTGGCCGGAGCGTGTCCTGCGACCCAGCCGGCTGGCCTTGATCTCGGCGTGGCTGCCCACGGAGACGCCGGACTGGAGGTGCGTCCCCTGGCGTAGGTGTGTGAACGACCCCACACTGACGCCGTCTTCCAGGTTGGCGCCGCGCACCACCGAGGCCGCCACGCTGCATCTGTCTCCTATCACGGAGGCGTCGACTACGGCGTTGGGGCCGATCTCGCAGCCCTCGCCCACCGTGGTGTCTCCTGTGATGTGGGTGTTTGGATGGATAGTAGTGTCCATCCCAATACTGACTCCGTGGTCGATGTAGGTCGTAGCTGGGTCCTCTATGGTCGTACCGGTCAGCATTAGCCGTTCGTTGATGCGCCGGCGCATCACGGCCTCGGCCCTGGAGAGCTCAAGGCGTGTGTTCACACCGGCTATCTCGTCCGGATCGTCCACCCTAACTGTGGCGACCCGCCGCCCCTGAGACGTGGCGGCCTCGACAAGGTCCGTGAGGTATATTTCCCCGCTTGCCGAGGGGGAGATGGACCTCAGGCTCGGCCACAGCCACGAGGCGTCGAAGCAGTACAGCCCCCCGTTCACTTCGCGGATGCCGAGGGCAACGTCATCGGCGTCCGCCTTCTCCACGACCGCCGTCACGCGGCCCGAGGCGTCCCTGACCACGCGTCCGAGGTCGCCTGGATCGCCTAGGGTGGCTGTGGCGATGGTGGCGGCAGCACCCTGTGAAGAGTGCTCCTCGGCCAGCGCAGTGAGGATCGATGGCTCCAGTAGTGGGACGTCGCCGTTGATGACGAGGACGTTGTCCGCAAACGGAAGCAGGCCGTCAGCCTGAAGCAGGGCATGTCCAGTGCCAAGCTGGTCGTCCTGCACGGCGTAGCTTACGGTGTCGCCAAGGACACTCCGGACCCCGTCCGACTCCTTGGACACTACTACGGTGGGACGGAAGCCGGCAGCGCGCACGGTGTCGACCACGAGCCCGATCATCTCCCGTCCGCAGACCCTATGCAGGACCTTTGGGAGCCGGGACATCATTCGGGCGCCTTGGCCCGCCGCTAAGACGACGGCCACATTGTCAGGCATTGGACAAAAAAATTAACGCCTACCACAGGAAGGGGCCGAAGCCCCGGGTAGACGCCTACTCTGAGAACCACCTATGTACGCGCGGGATAGTCCACTTGACGAACCTAATCGTAGCAGCGGCGAAGAGACGGTGTCAACTAAGGATACCCGGGAAGGGGTGCCCTAGCAGGTGCTCCAGATGTCCACCGCCTTGTACCTTCGGCTTGGCGCTGCTATACTGACGGGGTCTTCGGGACCATCGGTCGATTCTTTGAGAAAGTGGGGAACCCCCACTTTTCTTTGTTGAAGAGGGGGGTGGTTGTCCAGATGAAAAGCGATTTCATAATCGCTTTGACGCAATTGGCTGCCGAGCGCAACCTGCCGAGGGAAATCGTGCTCTCGGCGATTGAGGCTGCGCTCATCTCCGCCTACAAGCGTGACAGCGTGGCAGCCGGGCAGGACATCTCGGTCAAGCTCGACCCCAACACGGGCGATGTCAGCGTGTTCACCGTAAGGACCGTGGCGGAAGAGATCGAGGACCCGGACATCCAGATCAGCCTCGCCGACGCCAAGAAGATACGGGCGGAAGCCGAGATTGGGGACTTGGTCCCTACGGGGGAGTTGCCCCACAGCGCGGGCCGCATAGCCGCGCAGACGGCCAAGCAGGTCGTCATCCAACGGTTGCGCGAGGCCGAGCGGGACCTCGTGTTCCGCGAGTTCGCGGACAAGGAAGGCGAGGTCTTCACAGTCACGGTGCAGCGTATGGAGCCCAAGCAGATCATCGTCGAGCTTGGCAGGGCGGAGGCTATTCTGCCCTCGTCCGAGCAGGCGCCGTACGAGCGTTGCAGGGTCGGCTCCAAGATCAAAGTGCTCCTCAAGACGGTCCGGGAGTCGGCCAAGGGGCCGGAGATGATCGTCTCGCGCGCCGACAAGGACCTGGTCAAACGGCTCTTCGAGATGGAAGTGCCGGAGATATACAACGGCGCCGTCGAGATCGTCGGCATCGCCAGAGAGCCGGGGTCGCGCAGCAAGGTCGCCGTCCACGCCAAGCAGGACGGGGTCGACGCGGTCGGCTCGTGCGTGGGACTGCGGGGCATCCGCATCCAGAACATAGTTAATGAACTGCACGGCGAGAAGATAGACGTCGTGCAGTGGAGCAAGGACCCGGGGACTTACATCTCCAACTCCCTCAGCCCCTCCAGCGTCATGAGGGTCGAACTGGACCCGACCACGGGGGGCGCCGTGGCCGTCGTGCCCGACAGGCAGCTCTCTCTGGCCATCGGCAAGGAGGGGCAGAACGCCAGGCTGGCGGCGCGGCTCACGGGCTGGAACGTCGACATTAGGAGCAACGTGGAGGTGGAAGCCGAGGCTGTCGCGAGGGCGGCTGAAGAGGCCGCGCCACGGACGGCTGCTGAGGTAGAGCAGGCGGCTCAGAAGGATGTCGCCGCCGAGGAGCCAGCAGAGGCGGTGGCGGAGGCCGTCGCGGAGCCCATTGCCGCCGAGCAGGCGGTGGCGGAGGCCGTCGCGGAGCCCATTGCCGCCGAGCAGGCGGTGGCGGAGGCCGAAGAGGCCGCCATCGAGCCTATTGCCGCCGAGCAGGCAGTGGCTCCGGTCGAGGAAGCCGCCACAGAGATTGAGGCCGAGCTAGAGGCCCCCGTCCCTGAGGGAGTACTCGAGGATGCGGTGCAGGTGGAAGAGGCAACCGAGGAGGAGCCGGCCGAAGGAGTCCTGGTCGAAGAGCCGGCGCCCATCGACCTGCCCGCGATACTGATACCGGAGTTGGACGAGCTTGTGCCGGAAGAGGCGCCGGCCGTCGAGTCCACTTCCATTCAGGACCTTCCAGAAGACGTGTGGTCGCTCAGGAGGAACACGCCGGCGGAGCCGGGGGTAATCCGGTTCGCCGAGGATATAGACGAGTTGAGTCGCTTTGGGCCTCGGCGTGGACGCGGCGGCGGTCGGAAGGGGAGGGGTGGCAGGAGGACCAAGGCAAGACGGCGTTAGAGCCGAGGGTGTCTGATGGTTAGACCGGACCGGCCTCCGCAACAGCGCACATGCGTCGCGTGTGGCACGAAGGCAGACAAACGGGAGTTGTTGCGGATTGTCGCCCCGAAGAACGGCCCAGCGCATCTAGACCCCACCGGCAAGAGCCCGGGCAGAGGCGCCTATACATGCAGGGGGTGCCTGGCAAGCGGCAGGACGGCAGGCAAGGGGCGCCTCTCCTATGCGTTGCGGAGAGGGCTCACCGATGAAGAGTGGACGGCACTCACGCAACAGATGACCGCAGTGAACAGGTGACTATGACCAACCAGACGAGACAGATGGGCAGAACCAGGACAGCCCCCCAGGAGAGTTCCGCGCCTCCGGCGGGCGTTGTGGTGCCGCTCTCGCCAACCGTAGGCGATATCGCATCCCTCACAAGCGTCGATCCCATCGACGTCATAAAACAGCTCATGCGGTCCGGCTTCATGCTCTCCATCAACGAGGTGGTCGACTATGACGTGGCGGTCTCGCTCGTGCGCTCGTTCGGGATGGCCGTAAGGGCCCCGGACGAACCCGAGGGCGGAAGGGGCTCGCGGGTCATATCCCTGGACGAGGAGAATCCTGACAGGCTCAAGGGGAGACCGCCGGTCGTTACTATCCTGGGTCACGTCGATCACGGCAAGACTACTCTGCTAGACGCCATCAGAAAGAGCAACGTGGTGGCGGGCGAGGCCGGAGGGATAACCCAGCACATCGGCGCCTACCAAGTCGATCGCGGCGGAAGCAAGGTGACTTTCCTGGACACGCCTGGGCACGAGGCGTTCACGGCCATGCGGGCCAGGGGCGCGCAAGTGACAGACGTGGCCGTGCTCGTAGTAGCGGCCGATGACGGCATCATGCCACAGACCGTCGAGGCCATGGACCACATCAAGGCGGCCGGAGTGCCGCAGATCGTCGCCATCAACAAGATAGACCGGCCGGACGCCGACCCGGAGAGGGTGAAGCGCCAGCTATCCGAGCATGACATTCTCATTGAGGAATGGGGAGGAGACGTCATATCCGTCCCCGTGTCGGCGCTGAAGGGCGAGGGAATCGACGACCTGCTGGACAACATCATGCTTCTCTCCGAGATAGGGGAGTTGAAGGCCGACCCCGACAGGGAGGCCAAGGGTGTGGTGGTCGAAGCGCGCCTCGACAGGAGCAAGGGAGCGGTGGCCACGTTGCTGGTGCAGACCGGCACGCTGTCCGTGGGACAGATCGTCGTCGCGGGCGGTATCAGCGGCCGAGTAAAGGCAATGATGGACTACTCCGGGGCGAGGATCGAGCAGGCCGAGCCCTCGCAGCCGGTCGAGATCCTGGGGCTGAACGGCCTTCCGGAGGCGGGGGAGACTTTCGTCGTCGTCGGGAGCGAGCGTGCGGCTCGCGCCCTGGTCGACAAGCACGAGCGCGCGCAGGCTTTGGAGAAGACGGGCATATCCCTCCAAGACTTCCACTCGCGGCTGGAGTCGGGGGAGGCAGAGACCCTGGACCTGATAGTCAAGACCGACGTGCAGGGCACCATGGAGCCTGTACGAGGCGCCTTGGAACAGCTCAGCTCAGGGCAGGCGCGGGTCAACATAATCCACCACGCCAGCGGGGCGATCACCGAGAGCGACGTGCTGCTAGCTATGGCTTCGGACGCGATCATCGTCGGGTTCAACAGCCGGCCCAGCCCAGGCGCGCAGAGCCTAGCCGCACAGGAGTCGGTGGAGATTCGCCGGTACGACATCATCTACGAGCTCGTGGAGGACATCGACAAGGCGCTCAAGGGCATGCTCGCCCCGGTGGAGCGGGACGTCGTCGAGGGGCGCGCCACAGTGAGGGCCATCTTCCCCGTAGGGCGGCGCGCGCGGGCCGCCGGCGTCATGGTGAACGAGGGTACGATCTCCAGGAGCGGATATGTGCACGTGCTGCGCGGGAGCAGGCAGGTCCACGCCGGGGCCATTGTGAGCCTGCGGCGCTTCAAGGACGACGTGAGGGAGATCAACAACGGCTTCGAAGGCGGCGTCGCCCTGGAAGGGTTCCAGGACTTCCAGGAGGGCGACATCTTGGAGTCCCACCAAACCGTCGTCGAATAGCGCCACCGACCCCTACCAATCGACAACACTTCCCGTAAGCGGCGTTAGCGCCGCACAGTAGGCCTTGGAGGCGCAACTCCACGGCCGAGTCCCTACCCTGAGGTTCCTCGATGAATCGGCGTGTCGATCGCGTCAACTCGATGCTGCGTGAGCAGATCAGCCAGGTACTCTCCGGCGAGCTCAGCGACCCGCGGCTCTCCTCGATGGTCAGCGTCATCCGTGTCTCGTGTGCGCGAGACTTGAGTACGGCGAAGGTGATGGTCAGCGTGCTGGGGACCCCGGAGGAGAAGAGGGCTACACTGGCCGGCCTCAGGTCGGCGTCGGGCTACGTCCGCAGGAGCCTGATTGGCCGCACCTCGCTCAGGAAGGTGCCGGCGGTCGAGTTCATCGTCGACGATTCGATAGAGCGTGGGGCGGAGGTGTTGAAGCTGATCGAGGAGGTCGCCCCGGAGCCTGAAGACGACGTGGGCACTCCGTCATGACGCGCAATACGGAGAAAGCCCCGGCCATCAACGGGATACTCAACATCGACAAGCCCAAGGACCTAACGAGCATGGACGTTGTGCGCCGCATCAAGCGCGCCAGCAAACAAAAGCGCGTCGGGCACGGCGGCACACTCGACCCGATAGCTACCGGCGTCATACCCATCTGCATGGGACAGGCCACGCGCATGATGGAGTACGTGGTAGACGGCTCCAAGGAGTACCGTGGGACCGTCGAGATGGGCGTGGAAACGGACACCTACGACGCAATGGGGGAGGCCGTCCGGCGAGCGGACACCTCCGGGGTGACGGCGTACCGGATCGAGGGCGCGCTCGACTCGTTTGAAGGCGAGGTGATGCAGGTACCGCCCATGTACAGCGCCCTTAAGATAAAGGGTAAGCGGCTGTACGACCTCGCCAGGGCCGGCATAGAGGTGGAGCGCGAGGCCCGCCCAGTCAAAGTCCACGATGTCAAGCTGCTGGACTACACGCCGCCGCACGCCGTGGTCGAGGTGTCTTGCGGGCGCGGCTTCTACATGCGCTCGCTGGCGCACGATCTGGGGCAGGCACTAGGCTGTGGCGGCCACCTTAAGGAGCTGGTCCGGCTCAGGAGCGGGCCTTTCTCGGTCTCGGAGGCGGCGAGCTTGGAGGAGGCCGAGGAGCGCTTCCTGAGCGGCGACTGGAGCGGCCTAGTGCACGCTCCCGACGCGGTCGTGCAGCACCTGAAGGCGATCACGGTGGATAAGCCGGTAGAAGCCATGATCAGGCAGGGCAGGCCCGTGCCCACAGGTGCCGGCGTGCCAGCGCCGGAGCCGGAAGAGCGCCGCCGCGCCTATGGCGCCGACGGCAGGTTCATGGGCATCCTCGCCCACAACGCCTCGGTGGGGCACTGGCAGCCGGAGAGGGTCTTCGCCGCGGGGGCCTAGGACTCGGAATCAGACAGGGGCCTCTTCTTGGTTTCTGTCCTCCAAGGCCTTGTACACCGCCTGCGTTAGCGCGTAGAGGCGCTCCTTGTGAGTCTCCCATTCAGCCGTGTCAAGTTGGAATACCACCGCTGACTCACCACCCCATCCCTCCGTTTCGGAGGGAATTGAATCCTTGACTTGGTCAAACTCGCCCGGGCACAGTCTGACCGCCCACCCGTAGAAAATCATGCGTACCTTCCCCTGCCAAGGGGCAATGCGCGCGTACGATGTATTGCGCATTCCTGTTTCAGTCCGTTCCCGGAGGCGGAAGCCAATAGCGGTCGGGCCTATATTCTCGCTAGGTCCGTGCCACTTCTCCCTAAACATGTCTCTCACAGCAGCGAATAGCTCAGATACGCCAAATGCTTCCAAGCGACCGTCGAGCCGCGCTCGCCTCTCCGCCGCGCCCGGACGGCGTCCTGCCGTGCTAGGACCGACGTCAGCGCTCCCTTCCACCTCCACTTGCTTGGCAAGCAGTGTCTTGCCGTCGTGCTCAAAGCCGTGGAAGGTCAGGAGCGAGATGTCCATGTTGCTGTTGTCGGCAAGGAACCGCACCATCCGCTCAGTTCGGTCGTCGGCACCCAGACCGACAAGGAACATGCGCAGCGGCTTTAGCGACTCCAACTCCCCAAAGTCTCGGCTGTACCACTTCTGGAAGTCCTCAATATTCTCGATGCCATGCTCCCCAGACCTGTCGGGTATGTACTCGGCGAGAGCAGTCAATTCCATAGTGTCTAGGTAGGATGCGTAGTCGACTACCTGCGCTACGGCGTCCCTGGAGAGCGTGCCCCGCTTCAGCTCGAACACGACCAGCCTGCCGTCCGTGTCCACGCCGAGAAGGTCCAGCGGGCCTCCCTCCGTTGGCGTCTGCCTGCCGACCAGCTTCAGGCCCCGAATCAGCAGGTCGGGGTTCCTGACGAGTGTCTCCTCCAGGAGCGCCTCGGTCTCCACCTGCGACTTCGACTCCAACGGTTCCGCTGCGTGCGAATCGCCAATCGCCCATATCTTCACCTCGTCCATCGCACCCTCCTTGATTGCCTCGCTGCTGGCACCGCCCAGCGTGGAACAGGATACCCTATCCGGATTGGCGATGGGCGCAGTATGCTATCATCTGTAGGTTGGCGTCTGGGCGTTTCGCCATGGCGCACGATATCTATTCAGGACCCACGTCACCCCATGATTGAAACCCTGAACGTAACCAGAGTGCACGAGCTTGCGGCGCGCATGCGCGGCGGCGTCCAGCAGGTGATCGTCGGCAAAGACGACGTTATCGACCTAGCACTCATCGCACTGCTCTGCCGCGGACACGTCCTGGTGGAGGACGTTCCCGGCATAGGCAAGACGACCCTCGCCAAGACACTGGCGCAGGCGCTCGGCTGCACCTTCAAGCGTATCCAGTTCACGCCCGACCTGATGCCGGCCGACGTGCTGGGGGTCAACTTCTACAACCAGAAGACCGGCGAGTTCGAGTTCCAGCCGGGGCCGGTGTTCAGCCAGGTGCTGCTTGCGGACGAGATCAACCGCGCTACCCCGAGGACTCAGTCCGCCCTGCTGGAGTCGATGCAGGAGGGGCAGTCAACAATCGACGGGGAGACCCGGCAACTGCCGAGCCCGTTCATCGTGCTGGCCACCCAGAACCCCATAGAGATGGAAGGCACCTTCCCGCTCCCGGAGGCCCAGCTCGACAGGTTCATGGTCCGCATCAGGCTTGGATACCCGTCAGAGGAGGAGGAGTCCGACATCCTGCTGCGCTTCGAGCGGAACGTCGGACCGCCGAGCGTCAAGGCGGTTACGGACAGCGAAGAGCTGGCTCGGGCCCAAGCCTCGGTGGCGGCGGTGCGCGTCGACGATGTAGTCAGGCAGTACATGGTGTCGCTGGCGCGGGAGACGCGCTCGCACGCGGCGCTGGCCTTGGGCGCCAGCCCAAGGGCGGTGATGGCCCTCTACAAGGTGTCGCAGGCCCGCGCGGCCATCCAGGACCGCGAATACGTGACCCCCGACGACGTGAAGGCGATGGGCGTGCCCGTGCTGGCCCACCGGCTAATACTGACCTCCACCAGCCGTCTGACCGGCCGCTCCAGCGAGGATGTCGTGGCCGACGTGCTCGCCACGGTGCCGGTCCCTGTCGAAAGGTAGCAGTTGGCAGGGCGCCTACGTTACGAGCTCTGGCTCATCCTCTTTGCCGGCCTCATAGTTGCCGGCATATTCGCCGGGCAGGTGTTGATCGGTGGCTTCGGCATCCTCGGCCTGATCATTGGCTCCATCGCATGGCTGTGGAGCAGGCTGTCGCTGGAGGAGGTCACCTACGAGCGCAGCCTGGCCCGCAACCGCGCCTTCGTCGGCGACGAGGTGCCGATCACCGTCAGCATCACCAACAAGAAGCCGGTGCCCCTGAGTTGGCTGCGCCTCTACGACCGGTTCCCGCCCGACGTAGAGGTGCGAGGCGGGCAGATGGGCGAGCAAGTCGGCGGCGCCGCCATGTCCCTAATGCTCTCGGCCTCCATGGGCTGGTACGAGAAGGTGGCGTGGGAGTACCGGCTCAAGTGCACGGCGAGGGGCTATTTCCGGCTCGGACCGGCTCGCCTGGAGAGCGGAGATCTCTTCGGCTTCTTCACCAGCGAGAAGATTGTCTCGCAGAGGGACGAACTGCTCGTGTACCCCGAGGTTGCGCCGCTGCCGGAGCTGGGCATCCCGTCGCTCAGGCCCATGGGCGACGCCCGCACCGGCCTACCTATACATCGGGACATGTCGCGCCCGGCAACGGTGCGCGACTACCAGAGGGGCGATCCCCTGAAGTGGGTGGACTGGAAGCTCAGCGCCAAGGCTGGGCGGTTCCAGGTGCGCGTCTTCGACCCCAGCTCGTCGACCACAATTGTGCTGGTGGTGGCGATAGAGACGAACCCGATCAACTGGGGGGGCTACTCGGCGACGCTGCTTGAGCGGGTTATCAGGGTTGCCGCGTCGGTGGCCAACCACGCGGCCGAGGAGAAACACGAGCTGGGCCTGTTCTCCAACGGCTCGGCCATCCGCGCGGATAGACCCATGGTCATCCCTCCGAGCGCCGAGCCGGACCAGCTCTCGGTGATACTCGAGGCCCTGGCCACCATCACGCCGGTGGTGATGTCGCCCATGCACAAGAGGCTGGGGGATCACACGCGCAGGTTCCCGATGGGCTCCACCCTGGTCATAGTAACGGCCATGGTCGACCCCGAGCTGGTGGCGGTCATCTCGAACCTGAAGAGGGCGGGGCACCCCACCGTACTCCTGTACGTGGCCGAAGGCTCCTGCCCGGAGATGCCGGAGGGGGTAGTGGTGCACGAGCTAGGGCAGCACCTGCAGCGAGCGGAGGAGGCGAGTGAGTTCGGCCCAGGATAAGTGGGTGCTGGCGGCGATCGCCGTCTCCGAAAGCGCCTGGCTCTACGCCATACTGGGCGTCGCGGCGCTGCCGCTCCAACTCGGATCCAACCCGCTCGACTGGTTCGCGGTCCTGGCCGTGCTGGCGAGCTCGCTGGTCGTGTCCCGCGCGTTGCAGGCGCTCATCATCTCCACGACCACGGCATACCTGGCGCAGATGTTCACGGGCCTCGTTGTGATCTACCTGGTGCTGGGCAGCCAGTTCTCTGCGGGCCTGGACCTGGCCTGGGCGGGCCGCCTGAGCGGGGAGCTCGGCTCGGATACGTACTGGCTCAGGGCCGCCATCGCGGCAGCAATGGCGGTCGGTCTCTGGTGGCGCGGCGGCCGCATCGCCGCGAGCGATAGCCCCGAAGAGACGCTGGAGACCAGCTTCAGGATCGGCGTCGCGGCGCTGGCCGCCGCGGCGATAGCCGACGCCGCGCTCCCGGCTGACCTGAACGTCTACCCGGTGCTGTTCATCTTCACCGCGGCGTCCCTGGCCGGCTTGGCGGTGAGCCACCTGTCGTCGCCGTCGGAGCAGGCGGCCAAGCGGGCTATGTGGCCCAAGGTCATCGGCGCTCTCGTTGTGGGTGTGCTCCTCGTCGGCCTTATCGCCGGCCTCGTCGAGAATACCGTGCTGCCGCTCGTGACCGGCGCGGTACGGGCCGTGGTGGGATTCACCATCGAGAGGATCGTCGCGCCGGTGCTCTCGACGTTGCTCTACCCCTTCGTCGCCGCGATGG
Source organism: Dehalococcoidia bacterium (assembly GCA_965262055.1). Classification (GTDB taxonomy): domain Bacteria; phylum Chloroflexota; class Dehalococcoidia; order Lucifugimonadales. Next base: position 1,342,389 of record CBDHEI010000002.1, on the reverse strand, counting down.
ACTGGCTCTTCAGAGCGCTGCTCAACCTCTTCCGGACGGACCTGGAGCAGCAGGTTGCCGAGGGCTTCAACCTTGCGATCCCAGAGGTGGAGCAGATAGAAGAAAAGGACGGGAACCCGGTCGCCCTCCAGGTCATCCAGATTGCGGGGATAGCCGTTCTCACAGTCGTCGTCGTTGTGGCGCTGTTCTTTCTGGCGCGGGCCTTCCGACGCAGGCGGAGGGGGCGATACGAGTACCCTGAGGGAGCGCGGGAGTCGGTCATAGCGGGGAACGACCCCCTCCTGGACGCCGCCAGGCTGCTCTTCGATCTGCTGCCGGAGCGCCTGCGGCGGCGCAGGGTGCGGAGGGACCTCCGCCCGCCGGACGGCGAGCCGGGTGTCGTGGAGGCCTTCGAGATATACTACAGCCTCTTGGGCGTGGCGGAGCGCAGAGGCGTGCTCCGTGAGGAGTACGAGTCTCCGTTGGAGTTCGAGGTGAGGCTGGGGCCGCTGTTTGCGCCAGGGCTGGTGGAGAAGGCCACTGCGGCTTTCAATCGCGCTTGCTACGGCAACCTGCCGCCATCGGAGACCGACCTGGCAGACCTGCGCAGCGCAATAGCCGGCGGCGCTGCCTCCTAGGGTGGACATCCCGTGAATATGCCGCTCGACGCATACGGCCTCCCATCGGACGTCCTGCTGTGGAAGGCCGCCCTGCTCACGGTGATCTCGTTCGCGGTGGGCATCCTTGGGGGCTTCGTGGGGCTCGCTCTGGGCACGATGCGTCTCCCGGCGCTGCTGCTGCTGGGCGCCGCCCCTTCCCTGGCCGGGGGGACGAACATCATCGTCAGCACCTCCAGCGCGCTCCTCGGCTCCATACGGCACCTGCAGGAGGGACGGGTCGCGTGGCGTCTCGCTGCGGTCATGGGCATACCGAGCATGATCGGCGCGTTCATAGGCGGCTTCGCGAGCCGTTGGGCGCCCGACGCTGTGCTTGTTGTAGCAGTGGGCGTCCTCGTCTTCTGGCAGGGGGTGGAGCTGCTGCAGAAGTTCCGAAGCGATGGCGCCCCGGGCGGGAGCGGAGCCGGCGGAGCGGCGGCCGACCCGTCGTTGTCCTTCAGGACGGCAAAGGGACTAGCCGGGTCCGGGATAGGTCTGGGAGTCGGGCTGGTGGGAGGGGCCGTCGGCCTGATACTCGGCTCGATGCGACTGCCCGCGATGATCCGCGTAATGGGAATAGACCCCAGGACGGCGGCTGGAACGAACCTGCTCATCGGCTTCGCAATGGGGTCGATGGGCTGGATAGGCCACGTGTCACAGGGCAACGTGGACTACCCGATGGCAGCGCTCATGAGCGCCACCGCCATGATCGGCAGCTACCTCGGCGCCCAGCTCACGGGCCGCGTCGACCTGTCCAGGCTAGTGGGCGCCATGGGGGTGGTGCTGCTGGCCATCGGCGTGCTGCTCGTATGGCGCGGCCTCGCCTGGAGCGGCGCCCTGTAGGGCGCACCAATGCAATGCGCCGCAAGGCCGCCGCAGCGTCGCGTATAATAGAGCCCATGCGTATTGGAGTCGTCTTCCCTCAGACCGAGATCGGCGCCGACCCGACGGCCGTGAAGGACTACGCCCAGGCCGTCGAAGAGATGGGCTACGAGCACCTGCTCGTGTACGACCACGTGCTCGGGGCCAACGCCGACAGCCGTCCGGATTGGAGCGGCTCGTACCGTCACACAGACATGTTCCACGAGCCCATGGTGCTCTTCGGGTACCTGGCCGGCCTCACACAGCGGATCGAGCTCGTAACGGGCATCCTGATATCCCCCCAGCGCCAGACCGCGCTGATCGCCAAGCAGGCGGCCGAGGTCGACGTCCTGACCCGGGGCCGTCTTAGGCTGGGAATCGGCACAGGGTGGAACCATGTCGAGTACGAGGCACTCCGCGAGGACTTCACGAACCGCGGGCTCCGGTCCGAGGAGCAGATCGAGATCATGCGCGCGCTCTGGACGCGGGAACTGGTCACGTACGAGGGCCAGTGGCACAAGATCACCGACGCCGGGCTGAACCCGCTGCCGGTGCAGCGACCTATTCCGATCTGGTTTGGCGGTACTCATGACCGGGTACTGAGGCGGATAGCCAGGATAGGCGACGGCTGGTTCCCGCAGCACGGGCCGGGCAATGAGCTGGACGAGATGCTCGCCGCTCTCCACCGTTATGCCAGAGAGGCAGGCCGGGACCCCGCCGAAATCGGCTTGGACGGGCGGTTGAGCGCTACGCAAGGCGGGCCCGAGTCGTGGGCCGAAGGGCTGGCGCAGTGGAAAGCCGTGGGAGCAACCCACGTCTCCGTTAATACCATGGGCGCTGGGCTCTCCTCGCCCTCCGGCCACATAGACGCCCTTCGCCGCTTCAAGGACGCTGCGGACGGGTGGGCCCGTCAGGCGGAATAGCGGGAGTCATGGCTGCGGTCGAAGACCTCAGGCGAACGCCTCTGTACGAGACGCATGTCGCTGCCGGCGGGCGGATGGTCCCCTTCGCCGGCTGGGAGATGCCCGTGCAGTACAACAGCATCCTGGCGGAGGCCAAGGCCGTGCGCACTGCCTCCGGGCTGTTCGACGTCTCCCACATGGGCCGCCTGTCGGTTAGCGGCCCAGACGCGGCCTCCTTGCTGGACCGCGTGCTCAGCACCTCCGTACCGAAGCTCAGGATACGGAGGGCGCGTTACGTCCTCATATGCAACGAGGAGGGCGGCATAATCGACGACGCAATCGTCTACCGCCTCGGCAGACAGCGGTACATGCTCATCCCGAACGCCTCCAACGCGGCCACGGTCGAGGCCTGGGTGCGCCGTTGGCGCAGGAGCTCCGACGAGGTGGACATCCAGGTCGTCACCGAAGAGCTCGCGATGATCGCGCACCAGGGACCCGAGGCGCAGATGACACTGTCGCGCCTTACGGACCACGACCTGCATTCCCTCCGGCTGTTCAGGGCCGTGGAGACGGAGGTCGCGGGTGCCCCCTGCACCGTCGCGCGTACCGGCTACACGGGAGAGGACGGCTTCGAGCTGATGGTCCCGGTGGGCAACGCCCCCAGGATATGGAAGGCGCTCGTCGACGCCGGTGCCGCGCCGTGCGGGCTTGGGGCGAGGGACGTGCTGCGTCTCGAGGCTGGACTGCCCCTTCACGGCAGCGACATCGACGCCGGCGTCAATCCCTTCGAGGCCGGGCTCAACCGGTTCGTCGACATAGACCGCGAGGAGTACGTTGCACGGGAAGCCCTGTCCCGCGTCCGCGATGAGGGCCCGAAGCGCATGCTGGCCGGCTTCGAGATGGTAGGCCGGGGGATCGCCCGCCACGGCTACGACATCACATCGGGCGGCGAGCGCATAGGCGTCGTCACCAGCGGGACCTTCTCCGCCACGCTTGACAGGGCCATAGGCATGGGCTATGTTCGAGAAGGCTTCTGGGAGCCCGGCACCCGCCTGAACATAGATATCCGAGGCCGTCAGGTGGAAGCCGAGGTTACGCTGCTCCCATTCTACGCCGAACGGCAGGTGCCCATACTGGCGCCCATCGGCTGAAGGGGCCAGGACGGTACCGTCCCCTTTTGACCTACCGGAGAGACCTGTGAATCCATCCGACCTCAGATACACCAAAGAGCACGAGTGGGTGCGCGTCGAGTCTGGCGGACTCTGCACCGTGGGGATTACCGCCTTCGCAGTGGAGAGCCTCGGCGACATCGTCTACCTGGAACTGCCGGACGTGGGCGATCAGCTCACCCAGAACGGCCACTTCGGCGAGGTCGAGTCCGTGAAGGCGGTCTCCGAGCTCTATTCGCCCGTCGGCGGCAAGGTCGCCGAGGTCAACCAGGGGGTTGTCGACGCGCCCGAGGTCGTCAACGAGTCGCCATACGGCGACGGCTGGCTTCTGAAGGTCGAGGTGGACGACAAGTCGGAGGTGGACAACCTAATGACCGCGGACGAGTACGACCGGCTCCTGGCCTCCGACACGCCGTGAGGGCCGCGCCCTCGCCTGAGTGCGCCGGCGCTACGGCTTCATGATGGAAAACGGCCGCTTCACATCCCCCTATACCCCCAACACTGACGACGATCGGCAGCGGATGCTTGACGCCATCGGCGTGCGCTCGTTCGACGACTTGGTCGCGGACATCCCCGCCGAGCACCGTAACCCGCCCATAGACCTGCCCCCGCCCACCTCCGAGCTGGAGCTGAGGCGCGAAATCGGCGCGATGGCCGAGCAGAACGCGGTGCCGGGCGACTACGCCTGCTTCCTGGGCGCCGGCTCGTACAGGCACTTCATACCGGCAATAGTCCGCTCCGTCGCCACCCGCAGCGAGTTCATGACAGCCTATACGCCGTACCAGCCCGAGGTCTCGCAGGGCACCCTGCAGGCCCACTACGAGTTCCAGTCGCTTGTATGCCAGCTCACGGGCATGGAGGTCGCCAACGCCGGCATGTACGACGGCGCCACCTCCATGGCCGAGGCCGCGCTCATGGCGGCGAGAGTGACAAAACGGGACAGGGTCGCCGTGCTCGATACCGTCTCGCCCGCCTACCGCCAAGTCCTGGAGACGTTCTTAGACTCCCAGGGAATCGCGATAGACACCTGCTCCCCCGGTTCAGTACAGGTCGGCGCAGAAACGGCCTGCCTGCTGGTCCAGCAGCCCAGCTTCTTCGGCTACTTCGAGGACCTGGAGGAGATGGCGGAGGCGGCACACTCCGCAGGCGCCCTACTGGTCGTAGCCACCGACCTCACGTCGCTGGGGATGTTCAGGCCGCCGAGCGAGTACGACGCCGACATCGTGGTTGCCGAGGGGCAGGCAATAGGCGTCCCCCCGACCTTCGGAGGCCCCTACGTGGGCATATTCGCATGCAAGCAGAAGTATGTCAGGCAGATGCCGGGAAGGGTGGTCGGCAAGACGGTCGATACGCGCGGCCGCGACGGCTACGTGCTCACGCTCCAGACCAGGGAGCAGCACATCAGGCGCGAGAGGGCCACTTCGAATATCTGCACTGCGGTCGGGCTGATCGCGTTGATGACCACCCTGTACATGTCCTCCCTGGGCAAGCAGGGGCTCCGCCGCGTTGCCGAACTCTGCTACCACAAAGCCCACTACGCCGCGTCCCTGATGGAGAAGATACCGGGCTACTCGCTGCCACTGACGGGCGCCTACTTCCGGGAGTTCGTGGTCGAGTGCCCAAGGCCCGTCGCCGAGATCAACAACGCCCTGCTTGAGCGCAAGATCATCGGCGGGCTCGACGTTAGCGAGTACGTGCCCAACGGTATGCTCGTCTGCTGCACCGAGATGAACACGAAGGAAGAGCTAGACCGGTTCGCCGAGGCTCTGGCTGAGGTGGCCAAGCCGTGACCCACACACCGAAGCAGGACTTGGAGACACTGAACCGCCGCCTACTCATGGAGCGGAGCGTTCCGGGCAGGGTGGGTCATACCCTGCCGCCGCTCGACGTTCCCGAGCAGGAAGCCCCGCCCGCGGAGATGATCAGGGACGATCTGCCCATGCCTGAGGTCAGCGAGGGAGAGATCGTCCGCTACTTCTCGCAGATGAGCCAGTCCAACTTCTCCATCGACCACAACTTCTATCCCCTTGGAAGCTGTACGATGAAGTACAACCCCAAGCTGGACGACGAGATGGCTGGGATGCCGGGCATGTCCGAGGTGCACCCGAGTCAGCCGGAGGCCAGCGTGCAGGGCGCCCTGAAGCTAATGTACGAGCTTCAAGGCCTCCTCACCGAGATGACCGGCATGGCCGGCGCCTCCCTGGCGCCCATGGCAGGAGCCGAGGGCGAGCTCGCCGGGATGCTCATGACGAGAGCCTACCACCTCGCCAACGGCGACACCGGACGCACGAAGGTGCTCATCCCCGACAGCGCCCACGGCACCAACCCCGCCTCGGCGGCCATGGCCGGCTTCGAGGTCGTGCCCATCTCGTCCGACGACAACGGCAACACGGACATTGCGGCGCTCCAGGCCGCCGTCGGAGACGACCTTGCCGGATTCATGCTAACCCAGCCCAGCACCCTCGGGCTGTTCGACACCAACATCCTGGAAGTGATGCGCGTCGTCCGCGGCGCGGGAGGCATCGTCTACGGCGACGGCGCCAACCTCAACGCGCTGATCGGGCTGGTAAAGCTAGGCGACCTGGGCTTCGACGTCGTCCACTCGAACCTGCACAAGACCTTCACGCAGCCTCACGGCGGAGGCGGCCCCGGCGCCGGCCCCGTCATCGCCGGCGAGCGCCTGAAGCCATTCCTTCCCTCGCCCGTAGTGGAGCTATGCAAGGCCCCGGACGGCACGACCCGCTATACCCTCGTCACGCCTCCGCAGTCCATCGGCAAGATGGGCGCCTTCCACGGCAACTTCGGCGCCCTAGTGCGCGCCTACTCCTACATCAGGACCCTGGGCAACGAGGGCATCCGGAGCGTAAGCCGAGACGCCATCATCAACGCCAACTACATCCTTAGCCAGCTTAGGGGCTACTACGACCTGCCCTACGACCGCCACTGCATGCACGAGGTCGTCTTCTCGGCGCGGAACCTGAAGCGCGCCCACGGCGTATCCGCGCTCGACGTCGCCAAGCGCCTGATCGACTACGGAATACACCCGCCTACGATGTACTTCCCGCTGATCGTCGAGGAGGCGCTCATGATCGAGCCCACCGAGACGGAGAGCAAGGAGACCCTCGACTATTTCATCGACGTGATGAAGACCATTGCCCGCGAGGCCGCCGAGTCCCCCGACCTGCTCCACGAAGCCCCCCACGACACCCCCAACACTCGCCTCGACGAGGCCAACGCCGCCCGCCGCCCCAACCTACGCTGGCGCCCGTAAGGGCAGACACAACACGGCGTGGGCTGATATCCGCAACACAATTACTCCCTGAAAAAGGGCACAGCCGTGGAAGTATGCCCAGCGTTCATAGATGAGACTGGCGTTCTGTCGGAATCAGCCAACAGACAGCCTATCTTTGGAATTGGCGTTCTTGTGGTGCCGGAGACCAAGGTAATCACGGAGAGTTTCTACCGTCTACACTTCAACTTCGTTCAGGAGAGGGCGCGCAAGCGAAACGAGTTCAGAAAGCAGCTTCAAGATAGAGATGCAACGCTATCATTAGCAGAAATCGAACGCCTGATGTGGTCTAGCCGTCATCACGAGTACAAATTCGCCGAAGTTACGCACTTCAACATTCAGGACTACGTCGATCTTATCAACCTGTACTTCTCGTTTCCGGACCTTGAGTTTCACTCGACAATCTTTAACAGACTCGACCCAAAAGCGAGCTTGGCTCGATGGGATAACGACACTTGGCTGACATACACCAGCGTCACCAAAGACTTGCTAGAGAAGAGAGTAACACGAGACGTGTTCGCGATCGTGGACCTACAGAGCAAGCCGGATCAGTCGGCGGTACACCTGGAGGACGTCTTATGTTCCGTAAGCACAGTCACGGGATGCCTGCGAGCCACTTCGGACATGTCAATCTATCTTCAACTTGTCGATCTGCTGTTGGGGTGCGTTCAATACGACATCAAGGAGAGCATAGGATACTATGACCCTTCGTCCAAGAGAGCGAAGGCGAAAGGCCAACTAGCCAGCTTTCTGAAGACAAAGCTGGGAATTCGTCGCGAAGACAGGTTCCTGACAGGTGGTCAGTCCTTCGAATGGAAGACCCATTCGACTTTCACAGTAACCGAAGGCGAATGGTGAAGTGGAGCAAGGGGAAGTGCGGCTATGACCGGCGTCCATCCCTTGAGCGGGACGACGTGCTCCGGGCACTCCGCACTTACAATAAGAGGTTATCAACTCCTTCCCAGACCTGTCAACCCGCCGAAAGGCGATCAGAACCCGTCAGTGAGGCGGGTTGAGCTTGGCACGCAGCGAATTCGTCGGAGTGGACGGCTGCAAGGGCGGCTGGTTCAGTGTGGGATTCGACCAGGACGGTTGTTGTGAAACCGAGGTGTTCCCTACTTTCTGCGAGCTGCTGGCCCACTACTTCGGCGCCAAGCTCATTCTCGTGGACATCCCAATTGGGCTTCCGGAGAGCGAAGGAGGGCGTGATTGCGACCGCGAGGCCCGTGAGAAGCTAGGCAGGCCACGCGCATCGAGCGTCTTCCCAACGCCGACTCGGCAGACGGTACAACAGGCGTTGCTAGAGCCGTGCGCCTACGAGGAGGCCGCAGCCAGGGAGTATGAAGTCGTGGGGAAGAGAATTAGTGTGCAGACTTTCAACATAGCCCGCAAGATAGCCGAGGTTGATGAGGTGATGAGGGCTCGTGGCCCGGGCGCAGAGCCGGTGGTGTGGGAAGTCCATCCCGAGCTCCTTTTCTGTGCACTGAACCGTGGGAAGCCCATGAAATCCCCGAAGAAGCGAACGAAAGGCAGAGATCAGCGCCTCTGCGTTCTGCTAGGAGACGAGTCGCGTACCCAAATTATATATGACAAGACTCGTGCCAAGTTCCGTAGGAACGTCGTTGCCAATGACGACATAGTCGACGCGCTTGCAGCGGCGGTAGTCGCTTATTACCATCACGACCAGCTCAGGACACTCCCTGAATGCCCTCCGACAGACGCCAAGGGACTGCGGATGGAGATCGTGTACCCGGGTTGAAGACGTGACGTTGTACCCTGAGCAGTAACAGGTTACAACCCTGCCACTTAAGCCTGATCGACTATCACTAGGGGAAAGAACATGCCAATGAAGAACCCGCCCCACCCAGGGCTGTCAGTTCGTCACGACTGCCTGGAGCCGCTTGGCCTGAGCGTCACGGAGGCGGCGCGAAAGCTAGGCGTGAGCCGCAAACAGCTATCGAATATCGTGAACGTCCGTTCGGGAATCTCGGCGGAGATGGCCATCCGCCTCGACAGGGCGTTCGGTGGCGGTGCGAAAACCTAGCATCAGATGCAAGCGGCATACGACTTAGCGCGGGCCGTCAGCAGGGCAGACAGCATTGAAGTCGAGCGCGTCGTGGCTTCTGCGTGAGCATCCTCGGGCCCCCTGTCCCCTACGCTCGCCCTGAGCTTGTCGAAGGGTCCTGTCTCTCCAGCCACCCCGGCCTGCCCCGGACGAGATAGAATGTCGTCCGAAGCCATCCCGCCCAGGGCCTGGATCTTTTCGTAAGTGTCCGCCGCCCGCTTGATGAGCATGAGCCTCCTCCTGCAGTCAAGGAACGTACGTTCTCCCAAGCGGCGCCCTCCTGTCAACTTGGATTCTTCACCTGGCACGTAAGAGTGGCCTCGCCAAACTGACTCTCGGGAGTGACAAGACACCATCGTGGTAAGTAAACAACTATCGGGGGAGTGCAGAGGGGCGAAGCCCCTCGCCGGGGGTGTGGGGGTGTCCCCCACGATTCCCTTTGGGGGTGGGTGGGGTATTCAAGTCACTTCCACCTCTCCAACGTCGCATTGACGCCACACGAACGCACGTGCTATCATCTACTTATTGGCGGTTCAGCCTGCCTCGATGGCTGGCTGGGACGCAGCCGGCAGCGTCAGTAGGCCCGTACCAATTCCGTCCAAAAGCGTCCCAAATCGATGCCATCCGTGTTCCGAAAGCGCTCCGAGTTGCTCCCAAAGACCGGAGACTCCAGATAGGAAATGGAACAAAATGGAACGGAATGGAACACTTTTTTGGGGGGAGGGGGTCCGTCCCACCGGCATCCAAGCTGTCCGTCGGGCGTTCTAGGCCCGTCGGCATGAACAATGGAGGAGGATAAATTGACTGCCGTCCAGGAGACCATCGAGCGAATGCGGGAGCAGCGCAGGCGGACTCAGGAGCGCCTCAAGGACGTAGCCGAGGAGAATATGCTCGCGGCTACGACCTACGGAAAGCGCGACGTCACCGTGCGCTACATGTTCTACAGGCTCATCGCCCACGAAGTCGAGCACACTATCCATATCGCCAAGACCCTCGACTCGATCGGCGTTGCCCAAGGAGAGGCCCAGCGCATCCTGGCCCGCCTTCAGGCCGCCACCGGCGAGCTGGAGGGTATGCTGGTAGGCCTCTCCGACGAAGACCTCGACCGCAAGCCCGCCGAGGGCGAATGGTCCGTCCGCCAGGTGATCGACCACGTCCTCGAGGGGGAAGAATTCTACTGCCGCCAGATAGAGGCCGGCGTTGCCCCGGAAGCCACAGTGCCGAGGGGGTGAACACCATGAAGCGCAAGTTGTCCGCGCTGGCCCTAGCCCTGTTTGTCTCTACGGTCCTGTTCAGCTTGGCTTGCCAGCAAAAATTGCCCATGAGTGTTGACGAGGTATGGGAGCAGGCCGGTGGGGATGCGAATAAGTTGGGTGAGGTCATGGATAGAGCCAAGCTGGAAGACCTAAAAGACCTGCATGATAGATTCGAACAAGAAAGGCAGGGCATGGTGCCCAGTGCTCAGATTTGGGCTGTCTATAATGAGAGGGCTCAGAAAATAGAGGATGATTACGACAAGCTCAGGGACAGTGTGTTCGACGACTTCAAGGACAACTCTAGCTGAGACACTACCAGGCTGAGTCGAATTTGACCGCAGACCGCTTCCTGTGGTAACTTAAACACTCTTTGTAAGCACTAATCGCACTGATGCTGTGAAGGGAAGTAGTAGCGGGCAGGCCGCAGAGAGTCGGTGGAGTGGGAACCGGCGCCGTTCGCGAACTCGTCCCGGAGCACCCCGCCCGAAAGGCGTATTCAGGAGGCAAGCGTTGCAGGACACAGTAGCTACTACGTGTTCTGCGCATTTGGTACTCCCGATTCCAGCGCTGTAGGGTCGGGCGGTCGGCGCCGTTACAGCCTTTGAGTGACCCCGGCGTAAGTCGGGGTAATCTGGGTGGTACCACGAGACTGACGTCCCGTCCCATTGTGTGGCGGGATTTTTTGTTGCCGCCAAAAGGCGGCCCGAACAGGAGAAGCGAACGATGAGGCTGAACGGATCACAAATGGTGTGTGAGAGCCTGCTGCGGGAGGGCGTCGAGGTAATCTTCGGGCTCCCCGGAGGCGCCATTCTGCCGCTCTACCAGACCCTGCCCGAGTACCCGCAGCTCCGGCACATCCTCGTGCGCCACGAGCAGGGCGCCGCCCACGCCGCCGACGGCTACGCCCGCGTCACCGGCAAGCCGGGCGTAGCCTGGGCAACGTCGGGGCCAGGCGCCACCAACCTCGTAACCGGCATTGCCACCGCCCAGATGGACTCGGTGCCGATGGTCATCGTCACCGGGCAAGTGTCGCGCGCCTCCATCGGCAGCGACGCCTTCCAGGAGACCGACACGACCGGCATCACGCTGCCGATCACCAAGCACAACTACCTGGTGATGAACGCTGCCGACATCCCGCGCGCCATCAAGGAGGCGTTCCACATAGCCAGCACCGGAAGGCCCGGCCCCGTACTCGTGGACATCCCCAAGGACGTGTTGATGGAGGAGGCCGAGTTCGTCTACCCCGACGAGGTGGACCTGCCGGGCTATAAGCCTACGCTCGAGGGACACCCCGCCCAGATAAGGAGGGCCGCAAAGCTGATCGCGGAGGCACAGAGGCCAGTAATCCTAGCAGGCCACGGCATCATCATCTCCCAAGCCTACGAGGAGGTGCGGGAGCTGGCGGAAAAAGCCCAGGTCCCGGTGATAACCACGCTGCTGGGCATTGGCTCCTTCCCCGACGACCACCTGCTGTGCGTCGGCATGCCCGGCATGCACGGCATGGCCTACGCCAGCCTCGCGATCGAGGAGGCCGACCTGCTGATCGCGCTCGGAATGCGCTTCGACGACAGGATCACGGGCAAGAAGGCCGCCTTCGCCATCAACTCGAAGAAGATACACATCGAGATCGACCCGTCGGAGATAGGCAAGAACGTCAACGTGGACGTGCCGATCGTCGGGGACCTCAAGCTGGTCCTCCGCGAGCTGAACAAGCGCGTCAAGCCCGCTACTCACGTCGAGTGGATCCAGCGGATAGAGGACCTGAAGCGGGACCATCCGTCGATGCTGGTGCGCGATACGGACAAGCTGATCCCGCAGTACGTCGTCAAGGAGCTGTCGGAGGCCACCGACGGGAACGCCATCGTGGTGACCGGGGTTGGTCAGCACCAGATGTGGGCGGCCCAGCACTACACGTACAGGCATCCGCGCAGCCTGATAACCTCCGGGGGCTCCGGCGCGATGGGCTACGAGGTGCCCGGCGCGATGGGAGCGCAGGTCGGAAGGCCAGACAAGGTGGTATGGTCCGTCGCCGGCGACGGCGGCTTCCAGATGACCATGGCCGAGCTCGCGACACTGGTGGAGAACAAGATCCCGGTGAAGTTTGCCATCATCAACAACTCGTTCCTTGGGATGGTTCGGCAGTGGCAGGAGTTCTTCTACCACAAGAGCTACGTCGCGACGGGCTACTCCCACAACCCGGACTTCGTGAAGCTCGCCGAGGCCTTCGGAATGTTGGGCATCCGCGTCACCGACAAGACGCAGGTCAGGTCGGCGATCATGCAGGCGATGGAGTACGACGGCCCTGCCCTCGTCGACTTCGTGGTCGAGGAGGAGGAGAACGTCTACCCGATGATCCCGGCGGGCCAGACCATCAACGACCTGATCGAGGAGCCGCTGCCGGAGGGGGTGCGCCAATGACGACCAACGGCGGCGTTCCCAAGCACACGATAACCGCGCTAGTGCAGGACCGGCCCGGCGTCCTGAACCGCATATCTAGCATGTTCAGGCGGCGCGGCTTCAACATAGCCAGCCTAGCGGTAGGCCATAGCGAAGAGCCCAACCTGTCGCGCATGACCTTCGTCGTCGAGGGCGACGAACGGGTCGTCGAGCAGATGACCAAGCACCTGCACAAGCTAATCGACGTGATCAGGGTCTCGGACATCTCGGACCAGAACATCGTCTCGCGCGAGCTCGCCCTGATCAAGGTCAAGGCCAACGTCCAGACCCGCAGCGAGATCATGCAGATCGTCCACATCTTCCGGGCGAACATCGTGGACGTGGCGTCCGACTCGCTGGTCGTGGAGGTAAGCGGAGACGAGGACAAGATCGACTCGCTCCAGGCCCTGCTCAGGAGCTTTGGGGTCGTAGAGGTGATGAGGACAGGAACGATAGCGATGAACCGGGGTGCGGACAGCAGAGTGCGGCGGACCCCAGGCCGGGTGGACTGGGGCGAAGCGTCGTCGGTATAAGGCTTCAAGTACAAGGCTGCAAGGGCTCTTACGCAGTCCCTATAGAATCGGAGAGGACGCAAACAATGGCAAAGATGTACTACGAGAACGACGCCGACATGTCCCTGCTCGAGGGCAAGACCATTGGGGTGATCGGCTACGGCAGCCAGGGCCACGCCCACGCCCTCAACCTGAAGGACAGCGGGGTCGACGTGGTGGTCGGCCTGTACGAGGGTAGCAGCAGCAAGGAGAAGGCGGAGGGCGCCGGCCTCCGGGTTGAGTTGGTCGCCGACGCTGCTCGGGACTCGGACATCGTCATGATGCTAATCCCCGACCACATGATGGCCGAGGTGTACGGTGAGTCGATCTCGCCGCACATGGAAGCCGGCAAGACTCTGATGTTCGCCCACGGCTTCAACATCCACTATGAGACGATCATGCCGCCCAATGCGGTGGACGTGTCGATGGTCGCGCCGAAAGCGCCCGGCCACCGCATGCGCGAGGTGTTCACGCGAGGCTCCGGGGTGCCGGGGCTCCTCGCGGTTCACCAGGACGCCTCCGGCATGGCGCACGACGTGGGGCTAGCCTACGCGAGAGGCGTCGGCTGCGCGCGCGCCGGCGTGCTGGACACAACCTTCAAGGAAGAGACGGAGACCGACCTGTTCGGCGAGCAGACCATCCTCTGCGGCGGGGTCACGGCGCTGATCAAGGCTGGGTTCGAGACTCTGGTCGAGGCGGGCTACCAGCCGGAGTCGGCCTACTTCGAGTGCATGCACGAGCTGAAGCTGATCGTCGACCTGCTCTACGAGGGCGGCATGGAGTACATGCGCTACTCGATCAGCGACACGGCAGAGTACGGCGACTATTCGCGCGGGCCGGTTGTGATCGACGAACACGTGAAAGAGAACATGAAGAAGGTGCTGGAGGCCGTCCAAAACGGCGACTTCGCCCGGGAGTGGATAGCCGAGAACGACGAGGGCCGGCACCGCTTCATGCAAATGCGCAAAGAGAACGCCGAACACCCCATCGAGAGCGTCGGCAAGGAGCTCCGTGGGATGATGTCGTTCCTGAAGGACGCGGACTAGCCATGGGAGAGGGTTTTCGAAATACGGAGGTACCGCGACGCTGACAAGGAGGGCGTGGCCGCGCAGTGGGCCAGGGTCTTTGGGTACGATGCGCCGCATAACGACCCGCTCGTGTCCATCGAGCGCAAGATAGCCCGCGACCCCGACCTGTTCCTGGTCGCTGCCGCAGGCAGCCGCGTACTCGGTACGGTGATGGGCGGGTACGACGGGCACCGCGGGTGGATATATTCTCTGGCGGTGGACGAGAGCAAACGTCATAGGGGCATCGGGAGCGCGATGATTGGTGAAGTGGAGCAGAAGCTGAGGGATCTGGGCTGCCTGAAGGTAAACCTACAGGTGATGCCGGACAACCACAGCGTGGTAGAGTTCTACCGTAGGCTCGGGTTCTCAGTCGAGGACCGAGTGAGCATGGGCAAGCGGCTGTACTAGGATACTGAATTGACGATTCAGGCAACGCTGGAAAAAACCGAGCGCTATGTGACCTCAGGCGCCGCGCGGCTATGGTCGATCGTCAGCGGCCGAGGTACGCCGCTGCTGATGTTCAACGGCGGGCCGGGCTGCGACGACTACCTGGGCCCCGTCGCCGACATGATCGACGACCTGTGCCGCGTGGTCCGCTTTGATCCCCGGGGCTGTGGACGCTCAGACTGGGACGGCAACTACGACGTAGACACCTTGCTGACTGACGCCGAGGCGGTCCGCCAAGAGTACGGCTTGGAGAAGTGTATTATCGCGGGCCACAGCTTTGGTCCGAACGCGGCGCTCGCGTATGCGCTGCGGCACCCGTCTCGCGTGATGGGCCTGATAGGGATCGCCGGCGGCTATATGCTGAACGACCGGACTTGGAGCGAGGCCTACCATAAGGGACTGGAAAAAGTTGGAGAAGACCTAGGGGGCCACGAAGACAAGGCGGACCCAGCAGTCAATCCTGACGGTAACCGTAGTTGGCGCGAGTACATCAAGCGCCCGACGCTGTTCCGAGAGATCGCGGACCTCAATATACCCGCAATCTTCATCAACGGCGAGAAGGACATACGGCCCAGCTGGCCCACCCTACAGCTCGCGTCGCTGATGCCCAGAGGACGGTACGTCGAGATACCCGACGCCGCCCACGTTGTCTGGCTAACCCACGCAACGGAGCTAGAGCACGAGCTCCGCGAGGCGGTCCGGGAGATAGTAGAGAGTACGTAGTCAACGGCCTAAGTTCGAAGCTGTTAGATAGAGGAAATATTGAATGGAAGGCAGAGAGGTACCTTACGTAGTTCGCCGTAAGGGCGGGGTCCTGGCAGGGCTCTGTTCGGCGGACTACGTTGCCCTTCGATAGCCCGGCGCGTATTCGGCCCTCGGGGGCATGAAGCAGTAGCTGAGGCTGGAGGAGGCCACAAAGATGTTCAACGACAAGGTAGCGATATTCGATACGACACTGAGAGACGGCGAGCAGTCCGCCGGTATCGGGCTGACGACGGCGGAGAAACTGGAGATCGCGCGACAGCTGGACGCGCTCGGCGTCGACATCATCGAGGCGGGCTTTGCCGCGAGTTCGCCGGGCGACTTCGAGGCGGTTACCAAGATAGCGAAGGAGGTCAGGAGGCCGGTTATCGCTTCCCTGGCGCGCTGTCACCCCGACGACATCGACGCGGCCAGGGACGCCGTCCGCCACGCCGAGAGCCCGCGCATCCACGTCTTCATATCCAGCTCCGACGTACAGATATGGCACCAGCTCCGGCGCAACCCGGAGGAGGTGCTGGACATGGCCGTTTCGTCCGTGGAGCGGGCGCGGCGGTACTGCGACAACGTCGAGTTCTCCCCGATGGACGCCACCCGCACCGACCGGGACTACCTGTACAAGATCCTCGAGGCAGCCATCACCGCTGGCGCCTCCACGGTCAACATACCGGACACAGTGGGGTACTCCATACCGTCGGAGTTCGGCGACCTGATCAGGTCGGTGCGTGAGAACGTGCCCAACATCGACAAGGCCGTGATCAGCGTCCACTGCCACAACGACCTGGGCAACGCCGCGCCGAACAGCATTGCGGCGGTCGTCAACGGCGCCAGGCAGGTCGAGGGGTGCATCAACGGGCTCGGAGAGCGGGCAGGCAACGCGTCGCTGGAAGAGGTCATAATGACCATAGAGACCCGCAAGGAGCTCATCGGCGTTGCCACGAACATCGACACCACCCAGATATACAAGACCAGCAGGCTGGTCAGCGACATCACCGGCTTCCCCGTCCAGCCCAACAAAGCCATCGTCGGGGCCAACGCCTTCCGTCACGCGTCGGGCATCCACCAGGACGGAGTGATCAAGGAGCGCTCAACCTTCGAGATCATGAGGCCGGAGTCGGTGGGCTGGCCCAGCAGCTCGCTGGTGCTCGGCAAGCTGAGCGGGCGGGCAGGCCTACGCGCCCGGCTCGAACAGCTCGGCTACACGCTGGACGCCGAGCAGCTGGACAAGGCGTTCGCCGCCTTCAAGGAGTTGGCGGACCGCAAACGGGAGGTGACCGACGCGGACCTGGAGGCCCTGATGGGGCAGCAGTCCAGAGAGGGCAGGCACGCGTACGTGCTCTCGTCCCTGCAGATCGTGTGCGGAAGCGACGGCGTGGAGAGGCGTGCCGATGTCACTCTCACCGCAACGGACGCGGAGGAGGACAAGTACGACGGCGTGGGAGAAGCTGGCAACGGCCCGGTCTCGGTCACGGTGGGCGCCATCAACGACGCGCTGCGCCACGCGACCGGACGCGAAGTGGGTGATCAGGTGAAGTTCGTCCACTACGAGGTGGGAGCAATCACGGAGAGCGTCTACGCACTAGCCAATGTCTCCGTCCGTGTCACGTACCTTGGACGCGAGTTCACGGGACGGGGGGCCTCCGCGGACGTAATGGAGGCCAGCGGCAAAGCGTATTTGGACGCATGTAACAAGGCTCTGTTCACAGGATAGACCAATGGCGCCAAGAACGATGTTCGAGAAGATATGGGACGCGCACGTTGTCCACGAGGAGCCGGGCCAGCCGGCGTTGCTCTATGTCGACCTGCATCTGGTGCACGAGGTGACTTCGCCGCAGGCGTTCGACGGCCTCCGCCAGAACGGGCGCGTCGTGCGCCGCCCGGACCTGACGATAGCGACTGCCGACCACAACATCCCCACATGGAAGGGCAGGCTGCCGATCACCGACGACATCGCCCGCAAGCAGCTCGAGACGCTGACACAGAACTGCGAGGATTTCGGCGTTACGCTCTACGACATGCACAGCCCATTGCAGGGTATCGTGCACATGATAGCGCCGGAGCAAGGGCTCACCCAGCCGGGCTTGACCATAGTCTGTGGGGACAGCCACACGTCTACGCACGGAGCGTTCGGGGCGTTCGCCCTCGGCATCGGCACGACTCAGGTCGAGCAGGTGCTTGCCACACAGTGCATGGTCCAGTCCAAGCCCAAAACTATGGAGATACGCGTAACCGGCCCCTTGCCGTTCGGCGTCACGGCGAAAGACCTGATCCTGGGGATAATCGGCCAAATAGGTGTTGCCGGCGGCCAAGGCCATGTGGTCGAGTACACGGGCGAGGCGGTGCGGTCGCTCTCGATGGAAGGCCGCATGACCGTCTGCAACATGTCGATCGAGGCCGGGGCTCGCGCAGGCATGATAGCCCCCGACGACGTTACCTTCGACTACCTACGGGGCCGCGCCAACGTCCCGCAGGGGAGCGAGTACGACGACGCTGTATCACAGTGGCAGGGCCTTCCGTCCGACGCCGGAGCGGCGTTCGACAAGCTGGTGGAGATAGACGCTGCGGACCTGAGCCCCATCGTGTCGTGGGGCACGAATCCCAGCATGGTCGCCCCGGTGACGGCCGACGTGCCCGATCCGAGCTCGTTCCCGGACGAGGCAGACCGCAGGGCGGCTGAGAGGGCCCTGGAGTACATGGCCCTGGAGCCGGGCACGCCTATCCAGCAGATCGAGATAGACCGCGCTTTCATCGGCTCCTGCACCAACGGCCGCATAGAGGACCTGAGGGCCGCTGCCGAGGTTGTCGCGGGACGCCGCGTGAGCGACAGCGTAAGCGCCATGGTGGTGCCGGGTTCGACGCCGGTCAAGGTCCAGGCCGAGGAGGAGGGGCTGGATACCATATTCATGGACGCGGGCTTCGAGTGGAGAGAGGCGGGCTGCTCGATGTGTCTGGGCATGAACCCCGACATACTGAAGCCCGGAGAGCGCTGCGCCGCCACGTCGAACCGGAACTTCGAGGGCAGGCAGGGCAAGGGTGGGCGCACCCATCTGGTCAGCCCTCAGATGGCCGCCGCCGCCGCCGTGGCGGGACACTTTGTGGACATACGGGAGTGGTAGCAGCCGACCATAGAGGGTGGGGGTACAAGCCTGCCCGCGAACACCGTCACGAGAAACAGGCCCGAAGGAGAATAACATGACGAACGTTGGCCAGCAGGCCCCTGACTTTAGGCTTCCAGACCAGGACAAGAACGACGTTGCTTTGAGCGATTTCAGGGGTAGCAAGAACGTCGTCCTCTCGTTCCACATCTACTCCTTCACCGGCGGGTGAACGGACCAGGTCTCCTCTTTTCGAGCCGCAAGCTCGAAGTTCGAGGAGAAAGATACCCAGGTACTGGGTATAAGCACCGACCCGCAGCCTTCGCAGAACGCCTACTCGGTCTCGCTTGGCAAGATCCCCTACCCGCTGCTCAGCGACTTCTACCCCCACGGCGAGGTCGCTAAGGCCTACGGCATCTTCAACGAGGAAACCGGCGCTTCCCGCCGCGCCGTTGTCGTAGTTGACAAGCAGGGCACGGTCAGGTTCAGCCGCGTGTACGCCAGCGCCGCCGATCTCGACGTGAGCGATATCCTCGCCGAGGTGTCGAGCCTATAGTGGGGCCTCGATTCGTCCTTCCGCCGGTTTGTGCGCCCTTCTACGGGACATATGCCGGTAGAATAGAAGGATGGATGACTCAGATGGGAAGCGGCATGTGTTCCGGGAAGGCGACCACGCCCTGGTGCTGGACAGGAAGGGGCGGCGGTACCTCGTCGAGTTGGAGCGCTCGGCCGACTTCCATACCCACCTAGGCAACATATCCCACGACGAGCTGATCGGAGAGACCGAGGGAGTCAGGGTCGTCAGCTCCCGGGGCCACGCGCTCTTGGCGGTGAAGCCCACCATGGCGGACTTTACGAAGGCGATGCCGCGTATCGCGACCGTCGTCTACCCGAAGGACCTGGGGCCCATCCTCGTGTACGGGGACATATTCCCCGGGGCCAGAGTCCTAGAGGCGGGCGCCGGGTCTGGGGCCGTCACCATCGCTCTGCTGAGGGCCGTCGGCGATCGCGGGTCGTTGGTCTCCTACGATCTCCGCGCCGACATGATCGAGCGCGCCCGGAGCAACGTCAATGCGATGATTCCCGACCCCGCAAATCTCGTGCTGAAGCAGGGTGACGTCTACGAGGGCTTCGAGGAGCGCGAACTCGACCGCATTGTTCTTGACCTGCCCGAGCCGTGGCGCGTGGTGCCCCACGCCGCCGCCGCCCTTGCGCCGGGCGGCATATTCCTAAGCTTTCTCCCGACGGTGCTGCAGGTGCACGACCTGACGCTGGCGTTGGAGGCGGACGGCTCCTTCGATATTATAGAAACGGCAGAGGTCATGATGCGCACGTGGTCCGTAGGCAGGCGAAGCGTGAGGCCTGACCACCGAATGGTCGGCCACACGGGGTTCATTACCACGGCGCGTCGGTGCTCACCACGCCTCGATCAGGCGGACGCCCCGGACGATACAGCGGCAACGCAGTAAGTCCGTCTCGTAGTCACAACCCTCCGCCAGCGGGGAAGGACGGTGGCTCGAATGCGAGGTGGGGGTACTTGGCCGCCATGAGGCCGGCGTGCTCCGGTCGGAGCAGCGGCGCCGTAAGCTTAGCCGACGCCGGCAGAAGCTGCCCAGGCTCTGTCACCCCGGTGGCCTTCTCCTGGACGAGGACCTTGAACGCCCCCAGGCCGTCCGGCTCGACGATCTCTCGCATCGCCATCAGGTTGGCGTCCCGGACCGGCTGGCTCAACGGCCGCTCCCGTATGTCGGCGACTAGTGCTGGCATGCCCATAGCGCTCAGCCACGCCGCCTGTGTGGAGAGCAGGACCGGACGCAGCCCGGCATGCTCTCCTTCGGATACCAGCGCCGTGAAGTCCACGTGGGCCGTCATATCCTGCGCGCCGATGCGCCGGTAGGGACTCCCTCCACTGGTGTGCCGGTAGAAGGATTCCAGGGTCGCCCGCGTCCGGTCGCCCGAGCATGGTTCACTGGCGGCGTACCCGTAGTCTATGGTGAGCACGAAGCCTCTTTCCAGGGCGCGCGTGACATGCTCCATCCACGGCCCTATACGGAGGTTGACCTCGCCGCGATAGTCCTCGTTCAGCGGCAGGCCCCACCTGCGGAAATGCTCCTTCAGCATTGGCGTGGATGGCTCCGAGAGCGTCTCCCGTAGCTCGCCGTCCCGCATCTCTACGTAGACCTCCAGCACATCGCCCTCGTGCACTTCGAATAGGTGGACCGGGAAGGAGTCGAGCAGCTCGTTGGAAAGCAGGCACCCCACGACCCCCTTGAATGGTACGGCGTCCGAGACCACACTCCCGAGCGATGTGGATGCGTCACCTGGCGGAGACCGGTCCACTTCCACGTAGCGCAAAGCCTCGGAGAACGGCCCCTGAGCCTCCTTCGCGTAGTTGAGCACGTCTCGGGCCAAGAGGCCGCTGCCCGCGCCGAATTCTACAGCGTAGAACCTATTCGGTGAGCCGAGTAGCTCCCACATCCGGGACAGCTGCACGGCGACCAAGGCTCCGAAGGCGGGATGCGCCGCCGGGCTGGTGTAGAAGTCTCGGTGGCCCGATAGGACGGCGGCGTCCGAGTAGTAGCCGCCCCGATGGTGGTACAGCGCGATGCTCATGAACTCGGCAAAAGGTATGCGGCCTTTGTCGAGTATGCGCGCCCTGACCTCTTGCTCTGCCCCAGTCTCCACGCCGTAGCTTCCGGACAAAGAAAGAAGGAGGCACGGCCTGCGCGCGCCCTTCGCTATAGCTGTGCCTTATGCTAGCGGCGGGCCTGTTTGGCTTGCCGCGCCTTTGAGCCGCTGCGGTCCCAGCCTGAAATGGGTATGGAGTTCTTGAACTCCCCCCGCTCGCCGCACCGGGTACAGACACCCTGGCTCACCGGCCCGTTTGGGCTATCGATCATCCATGTATGACGGCATTGCGACTCGGCTTCCTGAGTATCTGCCAATGGTCGGCCCCTTCCTACTGTCGTTCGCGAACGACAGCATCAACCGGCCTGATCAACGCTCTTCTATCGGTACGTATGGGACATCCAAAGGCCCGATATACAGCAGCCTGGGCCTCAGGATATCCTTCTTGCCGAACTGCTCGATGACGTGCGCCGTCCACCCAGGCATACGGCCTAGGGCGAACATCGGCACGAACATGTCTTCCGGTATGCCAAGCAAGTAGTAGACCGCGCCGGACCAGAGGTCAACGTTCGGGAGTATGCCAAAGCGAGCGCGGTCCCTCATCGCTTCCGTCTCGGTAATCGCCTGGATTATCGAGAACCACTTTGGCTGGCCGCGTCTCTCGCCCAGAAGCCGGGCTCCTTCCCTGAGGTGGATGGACCTGGGATCCAAGGCCCGGTAGACCGGGTGGCCGAAGCCCATGATGCGCTCGCCCCTCTGCAGGCGGTCGCGGACGTAGGCCTCCGCGTTCTCCTCCGAGCCGACCTCGAGGGCCATGTTCATGACGTTCTCCGCTGCCCCGCCATGCTTGGGTCCCTTGAGGACGGCGATGGCGGACGTGATGGTCGCGTAGTAGTCCGCGCCGGTGGCCGCGGTGACCCGGGCGCCGAACGTTGAGGCGTTCACCCCGTGCTCGGCGTGAAGCACGAAGTCCTTGTCTATGATCTCAACGTCCTCCGGCTCGGGCTCCCGGCCGAACATCATGTACAGGAAGTTGGCCGCGTGGTTCAGGTCGTCCCTAGGAGCCACCGGCTCCTTGCCTTCCCTGATCCGGGCATGAGCGGCGACCATCGTAGCGACCTGCGCGGTCAGGGCAATGCCCTTATCGATGGTACTCTCGGCTGAATGGTCATTCAGTCCCACTGCGGACGCGCTATCGGCCGAGACGGCGGTACGCAGCACATCCATAGGGTGCGCCGTCTTGACGCTTTCGATCACACCGAGCAGGGACGGATGGACGGCGCGGGCGGCCCTGAACCTGGCCTCGAATTGTTCCAGAGCCTCCCGGGTGGGCAACGAACCGTAGAGGAGGAGGTAACAGGTCTCCTCAAACGTGGAGTGGTCGGCCAGATCGTGTATGTCGTAGCCGCGGTAGTGTAGCTTTCCGGCGGGGTCTACCTTCGAGATGGTAGAGCGGTCGAAGTATACGTCCTTCAGCCCCTTTTTGAGTTCTACCCTCTCTTCGACCACCATGGTCATGTCCTTCCGGCGCCGCCTCAGAAGGGGACGGCTCTGAGTTGGCGGTAAGGCTGTAGCAGCATCATCCCTAGTGCTTGCGAGTACCGCGCTGCTATCCGGCGAAGAGCCTTATCCTAGCATTCTGAACGGGCGGGTGTCAAGAATGCCGGGAAGCCAGCAACCCCATCGGCAAGCCGGAAACGACTGGAAGGACAGGCCCTGAAATCCCTTTTTCGACAACGCTTTCGAGCCCGTCCGAAAAGGGATGGTAGACGAGTAGTCACTGCGTTATTGTTTTCACAAGTCGTTGACTGGCCCCGCTTGCGAACGTTAGAATGGCCGCACCCTAAGGCGCGCCTGCGACATTGACGCGGCGCTCGGGGCCCAAGGAGTTGCTGTGAGCTCCGGTGACGTACCTGACGTAGTCGTTCTCAGGCTCCCCCTCTATGTCAGGGTGCTTTCCCAGCTTCTCGATCAGGGTGATCACGTGGTCAGCTCCGAGCAACTCGGCAGCTTCCTCCAGATGACGCCGGCCCAGATCAGGAAGGATCTGAGCTACTTCGGCAGATTCGGCAAGCAGGGACGCGGCTACGATGTCAAATTCCTGCGCGAGAAGCTGCGGGAGATTCTCGGGCTCGACCTGCGGTGGCCCACCTGCCTGGTGGGCGTCGGCAGATTGGGACAGGCCATCATCAACTATCCCGGCTTCGTTCCCGAGGGGTTCGACATACTGGCCGCGTTCGACAGCGACCCGGAGCAGGTGGCCACCACGGTGGGCGGGTTGGCGGTGGAGCCGATGGCCTTGCTAGACGAGACGGTAGCCGCCAAGGGCATCTCCATCGGCATCGTGGCCGTGCCATCCACCCAAGCCCAGCCGGTCATAGACTGCCTCGTCTCGGCCGGCGTCCAGGGGATTCTGAACTACGCTCCCATCGCTCCCCAGGTGCCTATTGGCACCGTAATCAGGAACATCGACCCCGTGCTGTCGCTCCAGTCGATGACCTTCTACCTGCTGGAGGATGAGGCCGTCCCCCTGACGGCAACTTCGTAGTTCGTGCCGGGGCTAGGCGGCTATACAACGCGTACGTAGCGGCGCCTCCCGACCCTGACGATGTCGCCCGCAGCAAGCGCGGCCACGGCGTCCACGTTGGACGCGACCGGCTCGTCGTTCCGGTGGACCGCGCCCTGGTTGATCAGCCTCTTCGCCTCGCCCGCGCTGCCGGCCAGCTTGGCGTCTACCAAGAAGTCGGCAACGCGGCCCCGCAGATCCGACACCTGGAAGACGTCCATGTCGTCCGGGGCCTCACGCCGCTGCACGGTCCGCTCAAAGCTGCGCTCGGCGTCCAGCGCGGCTTTGTCGTCGTGGAACTGGGCCACTAGCTCGCGGGCGAGGCGCTTCTTGAGCTCCATGGGGTTCACCGAGCCTTCGTCCACGCCGCGGCGCATCTCTTCCAGATCGTTGTCCGGCACGTCGGTCAGGTTCTCCATGTAGGTGAGCGTCATGGTGTCGGGAAGCGACATGGCCTTGCCGTACATGTCGCCGGGCGGCTCGTCCACCCCTATGTAGTTGCCGAGGCTTTTGCTCATCTTCTGGACGCCGTCGGTGCCGGGAATCAGCGGGACGAGGAAGCACTGCTGTGGGCGCTGCCCCATCTTCTCCTGGAGATCGCGCCCGACGAGCAGATTGAACTTCTGGTCGGTACCCCCGAACTCGACGTCGGACTCGATGGCGACCGAATCGTAGGCTTGGAGCAGCGGGTATAGCAGCTCTGTTATGGCTATGGGGCGGTTGGCCTTGAAGCGCTGCGCGAAGTCGTCGCGCGCCAGGAACTGGGCCACCGTGAAGCGGCTGGTCAGGCGCACCACGTCGGCGAGGGTGAACGGCCCGAACCAGTCGCTCTGCATGCGTATCTCGGTGCGGTCGCGGTCGACGACCTTCGAGAACTGGGCGAGGTAGGTCTCAGCGTTGCTGAGGACCTGCTCGGCGGTGAGCATGGGGCGCATGACGGACTGACCGCTGGGATCGCCTATCTGGGCGGTCCAATCCCCCACGATGACGACGACCTTGTGGCCCATCTCCTGTAGCTGCCGCAGCTTCCGGAGGCCGACCGCGTGCCCCACGTGGAGGTCGGGGGCGCTGGGGTCGAAGCCCATCTTGAGCCGGAGGGGCTTGCCCTCCTTAAGGCGTTCGACGAACTCCGGCTTGACGATGATTTCGGACACACCGCGCCCGATTACTTTTTGTAGCGCAGCCTCGTCTATTGCAGTCACCTTGCAGCCCCCATTCTGGGTCTTGTTTCGTACATTTCTTAGACAGGTTGGGCGCTGGCCGCGGCGAGCGCGATCCTGACCCGATCCACATCCTGACGCATCTGGTGCTGGAGGGCCTCGACCGAGTCGAAGGCGATCTGTTCCCGGAGCCTGCGGGCGAACGCCAACTCCACCTCGCTCCCGTAGAGGTCGCCTGCGTAGTCGAGGATGAAGGCCTCCACGGCCCTGCCACCTTCCTCGAAGGTGGGGCGCGCGCCGATGCTGGTCGCCGACATGTAGCGCCGACCGGCTACGGTTGCCCAAGCCGCGTATACGCCGTCGCCCGGGAGGGCGAGATGCGGGGGCGTTTCCAAGTTGGCGGTGGGGTAGCCGAGGGAGGCGCCGCGGCCGTAGCCGGCGACCACCCTGCCCTTCAACGTAAGCCTGCGTCCGAGAAGGTCGGCGACGCGGCAGACGTCTCCTTCAGCCAGGGCGTCACGGACCGCGGAGCTCTTGACGGGCAGGCCGGAGGCGTCGTGGAGCCGCTCCACGACCTTCAGCTCAAAGCCGGCCTCCGGGGCCAGGGCGGAGAGCGCCGCAGTGGTGCCGCTTCTCCTGTGGCCCATCGCGAAGTCGGGCCCGACGACTAGCGCCTTCATGCGCAGGCGCTGCTGGAGCAGGGAGATGAACGCCTGCGCGTCCATCTTGGAGAGCGCGGCGTCGAAGGTGACCGGGATGACGTAGTCGACGCCGGTGGCCTCGAGCAGGCCGATGCGGGACTCCAGGGTCGTCAGGTACCTGGGCTCGAAGTCCGGCCTCAGGACTGAGAAAGGGTGGTTGCGGAAGGTGAGCACGCCGGACGCCAGGCCCATCCTGCGTGCCTCCGCGACCAACTCGGAGAGGAGGTGGCGGTGGCCCCGGTGCACGCCGTCGAATACGCCCAGCGTCAGCGCCGAGCCCCTTGCGGGCAGGGCCTGGCCCAACTCTGCCTGGATCCTCATTTCACCTCTGCCGGTTGTTCCTGGCTGCCCATTGGGACGCCTCGCAGGGTAGAGGCTAGCACGGGCTTAAAATGAGCGTCAAGGCGAGCGAGGTGTCACGGGTGCTGGGGAGCCTGTCCGCCAAAAAAAGTGTTTCATTCTGTTCCATTTTGCCCCCTTTCGTATCTGGGAGTCGGGACTGTTGGTGGCGATTTGGAGCGTTTTTGGGTCACGAATGGGACGCGCCTGAGAGCGTCTGCACGGTTTTGGAACAGGGTTTTTGGCACTGACGGGTACTGCGCTGCGGGGTTGAGCATAAGGCCCAAGGGTCTATATCATAGGGGTGATTATAGCACGCGTGTTCTTTGCAGGCCCAATATCTGAACCAGGACATCGACATGGTTTGGGAGGATTCTCAGGACTGTGAAGGGGACGGGCCGTGGCGGGACTGCTGACCTCAGCCGCTGTTGGGACTTCCTCCGCGGAGGCCGGCGGCGCCTCTGATGTACACAAACTGGAGGTCCTGTGGTGGCTTCTCGGTGTTGACCATGAGGAGGACGCGGATGCACTTGCCTGGCGCGCCCGGTACGGGGACTTCGCTGGAGCCTAGGAGCGCCACGTATTGCCAGCCCATCCTGCGGGCAGCCTCCGCCGGAAATCCGGCGTCGAGGTCTTCCGTCGACGTGAAGAGCGCGGAGGCGATGTCGTCGGCGTAGATGCCATTGGCCTCCAC
This sequence comes from Dehalococcoidia bacterium, assembly GCA_965262055.1. GTDB lineage: Bacteria > Chloroflexota > Dehalococcoidia > Lucifugimonadales. The sequence goes on along the minus strand of CBDHEI010000002.1, from coordinate 1,315,769 downwards.
CAGCTTCTGCAGCAGGTCCCGGGTCGCCTCGAGGATGGACTCTTTGGTGTTTTCGTGGGCCGTGGTGGCTCCTCTGATGCCGCGTACGCGCATGTAATGCTCCAGGTTAGTCAGGATGAACTAGCTGGGCCGCGCAGGCCGCGTATGAAAGCGGCAGCAGCGTCCGGCGCCCGGTCGGGCGGGACGCTGCCCACGGCGTCCATGAGGGCGCTTCCCACGACGGCGCCGTCGGCGAAGCCACCGATCTCCGTGAGATGCTCGGGGCGCGATACGCCGAAGCCTACGAGCACGGGCAGGTCGGTGTGTTGGCGTATGCGCTCGACGAGCTGGCTGACTCCCATCCTCAGCTCTGTGCGCGCGCCCGTTACGCCCGTTACGCTGACGCAGTAGATGAAGCCTCCCGCGTTGGCGCAGACGAGCTCGATGCGCCGGCCAGTGCTGGTCGGCGCCAGCAGGGGTACGAGGTGCAGGCCACGCTCCGCGCACCGCTCCCGCAAGTCCAGCGACTCCTCGGTCGGGAGATCGGGCACGATGACGCCGTCGGCTCCGGCTTCAGCGGCGTCGGAGGCGAATCGGGAGAGTCCGTAGCGCAGGTACGGGTTGTAGTACCCCATCAGCACGATCGGCGCCTCCAAGCCCTGCCCCCGGAGGCGGCGCACCGCCTCCAGGCAGATAGGGAGATCGACGCCGTTCTCGAGGGCCCGGTAGCTCGTCTTCTGGATGGTGGGCCCCTCGGCCAGCGGGTCGCTGAAAGGGACGCCCAGCTCGATTAGGTCCACTCCCTCGCGGAGCACCGAGGCTGCCACATCGACGGACGTCTCGACATCAGGGTAGCCTACGGTTACGAAGGGCGCCAGCGCTGTCTTTCCGGCTGACCGGGCCTTTCCCAACCATGTGTCGATGCGGTTCGGCATTTCTCCCCCGGAAGCTATGGTGTGACGGCCAGAACGAGGAGGTTCTGTGCCGCGTGGGCGATGACGGGAGGGACGATGGAGCCCGTCTTGAGATACAGCCATGAGAGGATGAGGCCGCTCACGAAGGCTGGGACGAGCACTCCGACCATCAGGTGGCTGAGGGCGAACAGGGCAGATATGGCCACCACTGCCTTGACGGCCCCCATGTACGGAGTGACTGCGGGCAGCAGGAAGCCTCTGAAGAAGGTCTCCTCCGCTATGGGGCCGCTGATGCCGATGGACGCCGTGTTGATGACGCGGTAGACGCCATCGCCCAAGATTCCCGGAGGGATGGCGGGTGGGACCAGCACGTCGAAGCCGAGGGTTTCGACGGTCGCCGCGTAGGCGGCCGCGAAGCCAAGGCTGAGCAGCAGCCCGATGCCGGCGAAGACATAGCTGCGGCGGTTTCCGGGGAGCGTGAAGCCGAGGGAGCTCCAGAGAGCGCCGTACCGCCTTACGCCGAATAGCCAGGCGGCCAGCACAAGAAGGGCCGGTCCCAGCAGCAGCACCAGCGCGTTGATGGGCTGTGCCTCCGCGGCGGGCGTGTCGCCACGGATGACGGCGGCCCCTAGTACAAGCACAAGGGTGCCGACGACGGCCAAGCCGAAGGCCTGTGCGGCGTCCATGAAGGCCCAGGGCACGGGCAGTATCGGCCTGCGTGCTCTATCGTCTGGCACTGTTTCGACGCATCGCATCTTGTGGTTGGAGTCCTTGGGTATGGTTGGCCAAGCCCTGAGGGCTTGGGGCAAGGGGGATTATAACGCAGATAGATCGGCGAGCCGGGCCGTCTTACCCTCACGATCCGAAAGCTGGTCAGCATATCACAGTCCGGCAACCCGTCTTGCTGCCTTGCCGGTCACTGTGAACTGGTCGATGCGGATGCTGCAACACAGATTACTTTTCGGTCGCCCAAATCCCACGTTTCCTTGGTGGGCCCGAAGTAAACGTCCGAAGGAGTTCCACACCCTTGATCTGCTTGCGATTGTACATAGTCGCCGCCAGGATACGGACCATCTCCCTGGAGCACAAATGTGTTGGTTACCTGTAATTGCCAATTACCTGCACAACTAGTCACTTCAACGAACAAATAGTTGGTTTCAGGGGCTTCATTGAAACAATCCCCCGAGCTTAGGGCTTGGACACGCATTAGACGATTCAGCTTCGCAGAATCGCTAGCAGACAACCCAAAGCTGTCTTGGAGGCAAATGACCATCCGATCACCAAGCCTCCAAGACTCTGAAAGAGGAAAGAAGAATGTAGTGTGCCGTTCATCACATCTCTCGTAGGCCTGCTGGTCAAAGAAGGTATTTCCGGGATAACGGTCCGAGTCGGCAACTTCGAAAGAGTTAAGCACTCGAAGCTCCCAGTTGTCTAAACAACTGACCATTTCAACCAACGAATAGTCGGTTTCGGGTGCTTGATTGAAACAGTCTCCCGAACGTAGGGATTGGGCACGTACTAACCGATCCAGCTTCGCGGGATCACTGACGGACAACCCAAAGCTCGCCTGAAGGCAACTGATGGTTTTGTCGCCAAGGCTCCAAGATTCAGCCTCAGGGAAGAAAGCAGTGCTATACCGGGGATCACAACTCTCGTAAGCCTGTTGACTAAAGACTTCTTCACCCGGATAGCGATCCGAGTCGGCAACCTCCAACAAGTTGAGCACACGAAGCTCCCAATTGTCTGAGCAGCTAACCAACTCAACCAACGAGTGGTCGGTTTCGGGTGCTTGATTGAAACAGTCTCCCGAACGTAGGGATTGGGCGCGTACTAACCGATCCAGCTTCGCCGGGTCAATGACGGACAACCCGAAGCTGGCCTGAAGGCAACTGATGGTCCTGTCGCCAAGGCTCCAAGATTCAGCCTCAGGGAAGAAGGCAATACTATACCGGCGATCACAATTTTGGTAGGCTTGTTGACCAAATAAGTCTTCACCCGGATAGCGGACATAGTCTGCAACTTCGAACGAGTTGAGTACACGAAGCTCCCAGTCGTCTGAGCAGCTTACCAGTTCAACCAACGGAAACTCGGTTTCGGGTGCTTCGTTGAAACACTCTCCCGAACCTAGAGAACCGGCACGTACTAACTGTTCCAGCTTCGCGGGATCACTGACAGACAATCCAAAGCTGGCCTGAAGACAACTGACGGTTCGATCACCGAATCTCCAGGACTCTGCAAGGGGATAGAGGAATACGCTGTATCGACGATTGCATCTTTCGTAGGTCTGTTGTTCAAAGTAGGAAACTCCTGGATAATGGTCTGGGGCGGCTACTTCAAATGAGCTAAGCACTCGGTATTGCCAAGGGCCGGCACATGGCACTATCACCACTGTCTCTATGCTAATGCCCTCGGGGAGTGTGGAGTTGATGCAGTCACCATGTTGAATGTCTATGTAGTCTATTTCTGCGCTTAATGACGCTCTCTCTGCTGCCGGCGTGGCCAAGATCTCGTTGATTTCTCGGATACGCTGCGCATCCGTGTTGCAGCCGGTGAGAATGAGCGTCAGGAATAAGGTTAAACCAGCCGTGACCTTGACCAAGTTGTTTGTCAGACTCCTCACTTATACCTTGCTCCCCTACGGGCCACTGCGATGTCTCATGGGAACCTCCAACAGGGACTAGGTGATTTGCAGGGGGTGCTCGGTGATGTTGCCGGACTCGTCGATCCTGAAGGCGCGGATTACGGGGGTATCACCATTTTCGAGGGAGACCAGGACGTAGTGCTCGTCGAGGTAGCCGCTCTGTAGGGCCATGCGGACGTCGGTCTGGGAGGGGTGGGCGGGCGAATGGGTGTGGGAGTGGTAGAAGGCCATGATGTCCCAGCCGTTGCGGTCGCACTCCAGCATGGCGCCGAGCTGCTCCTGAGGGTCCATGACGTAGCGGAAGGGGCTGTGGGCGGTGTTGGTTATCCTGTAGAGCCTGGTGACCACTCCATTCGCGCCTGCCAGGATGCCGCAGCACTCGTTAGGGGTGTCTTCGCGGGCGTGGGCGATGATCTCGTCGGCGAATCTCTTCTGTAGGGTGCGCATGGCTAGTACCAAGTTGCCGTGTTTCGGCCGCAGAGGCGGCTTGTCGGCGTCCCATTACAGTAACCGCCGGGGAGGGCAGCCACAAGGGCAGCCCCTACGGAGACCCACTGTCTGATTGGAGCGGCTGGTGTGGCGGACTGCTTCCGAGGTGAAGATTGAGCAGCTTCCCTGGATGAATTCCCGTGCTCGGAGACCCTTCGTAGCCCCCGGGCCGAATCCAGAGTCCTTTCCCGCAAGGCTGCCGGGCCTCTGAGGAACCACCTTAGATTCCTCGCTGCGCTCGGAATGACAGGTACGTAAGGCAATGGTCTCGAGTTGTGCAAGGGTCTTCGGAGGGGGGAGGAGCTTTGCTGCCGGCGTGGGTGTTGCTAGAGCGTGAAGTGGACCGTAGCGGCCTCGCCGACGGCGCCTTCGGCCCACACCCTGCCGCCGTGACGGCGCACGACGTGCCTGACGATGGCCAAGCCTACCCCGGTGCCCTCGAATTCTTCGTCCGAGTGCAGCCGCTGGAAGAGATCGAAGACGGAGCCGGCGCTATCGGAGTCGAAGCCTACGCCGTTGTCGCGCACGTAATAGGCCATATCGCCGGTCTCGTCCGAAGAGCCTACTTCGATCCGGGAGTCTTCCGTGTTGGAGGTGAACTTCCAGGCGTTGCCGATGAGCTCCTCCAGGGCAATCTCGATCAGGTCCGGGTCGCCGTTGGCCGTCAGCCCACTGGCAACGGAGATTGTGGCCGTGCGGTCGGGCTCGTCCCGGCGCAGCCTCCTCGCTATGGACCTAGCCAACGCGGAGAAGTCTACCTCCGTGCGCTGAAGGGGGGCGTCCATGGCCTGGGAGAGGGTGCCCAGATCGTTCACGAGCGCCTCCATCCTGCGCGCATAGGGGGCGGCCATGGCGGCGATGGCCGTGCCGTCCTGGCCTGACTCGCTCAGGCTGCCTTCGAGCAGGGTCTGCCTGAAGCTCTCTATGGTGCGCAGTGGGAGGTGGAGGTCCACGGAGCTGGGGTAGCCGTGATCGGCGCCGTCCTTCGATTCGGTCACGTCCCGTATGGAGCCGGACATTCTTACAGGGCTGCCCGACTCGTTCCAGATCGCGCGTCCCCGGTCCCAGAACCAGCGTATCTCCCCCGGTCCCGTCTCGATCCGGTATGTGACGTCGAACGGGGTACGGCGCTCGAGGTGCTCGCTGAGGCATTGGACCACACGCTCCCGGTCGCCCGGGTGGACCCTGGCTTCGAGACCTCTGAGGCCCCCCGCCCCTTCCGGCTCGTCCATTCCGATCATCTGCTTCAGGCGGGGCGACCACCATACCTGGCCCTCCGAGATGTTCCAGTCCCAGAGGCCCTCACCGGAGCCGGTCACGGCCCGCTCCAGCCGCTGCACGACCTCCCTGACAGACTCCTCCACCCTCTTGTACTCGGCGTGCATCTGGGAGTTTGCCATGGGCCCGGCCAGCTGCGAGGCGACCATCTCTGCGACAGCGGCGTCGTGGGGGGTGTAGGCGTTGGGCCTGGAGGTGCGCAGGCTCAGCAGCCCCACCGTGCCCTCGTCCGTGACAAGCGGCGCGAGGAGAACAGCAGGCAGGTTCGCTGCGGCATGGCTGAGGGGGCCGAATATCTTCCGGGAAAGCTCCTCGGCGCGGTCCCCGGTGGCGGCCACGCCGGAGGTCAGTGCTCCCAACATCTCGCGGCTGGACACAGGGGCCTGCCCTGACCCTTCCTCAGCCGAAGCGTCAATTCCGGCGGTTAATGCCATGGAAAGGCTCTCCCGCCGCATGTCCGTCGTCCAGACCGACAGGCGATCGTACAGCAGCAGCATGCCTATGAGCTCGGCGAGCTTGCCATAGACCTCCCTGGTGTCGATGGTGGACGAAGCCACGCGCCCGATCTCCGCGATGGTCTCCATCTCCTTGCGGGCGGCGGAGTGCTCGGCCCGCACGGCCATGCCGTAGAGCGGGCCGGCCAGCACGTTGGCCGCCACCCTAGCGGCCTCCAGGTCGGCGTCGCCGTAGGCGCCCGACGCGGTTGAGCCCAGCGCTATCCCGGCGATCAGCGCGCCGCTGCCTGTGATCGGCAGAGCCATCACGGAGTTTATGCCCGCGTCTCCGTAGGCGGTGGCCGCGCCGGCGGCCATCAGAAGAGGGGAATCGACCCCGGCGAGCACCCCGGCTACGGCACCCGCAATAGCGTCGACGTCCAAGGGTATCCCGGTCGAGTAGAGCACGGCGCCTTGAGCTTCCCCTCCAGCGATTGCGAAGGCGTCCAGCCTGTCGTATGGGACCAGCCTTCGGAGCGGCGGGGCGGCGGCTTCCAGCAGGGAGGCAGGGTCGCCGGGGGCCCCGATGGCGCTGCTCAGATCTGCGAGCGCTCGCGCCCGCCCTCGCACATCGCGCAGCCTATCCAAGGCCGTGAGGGCAGATATGGCCCCCGCTACGTGCGTGGCTGCCCGGAGTACGACCTCGTGCCTGGGCCCGTCGAATGCGTCGGGGGTATTCGAGCCAATGGCCAACGATCCAACGGTCTTCCCGCCATATGCCAGCGGGACGCTCATGAAGGAACGCAGTCCCGCCTGCACGTAGGGCCGCAGTGAGGGGAAGCTGGCTTGGGCAGTGGGTGTGGAGGCGTCGCCGACCACGACCGGGCCGGGCGGATCGGGCGCCAACGAGGCGAGGGCGTGGCCGTCCGGCCCATGGCCGAAGGCGTAGAGAAGCCTTCCGTCGTCCGCGGACGCGACCTCGATCCGGTCCGCCGGCACGAGCCCCTTCAGAATGGCGGCGGCGTCTGCCAAGGCAGCTTCCAGGTTGGCTGCGGACGACACGGCCCGGCCCATCGCAGCCAGGCCGTCCTCTTCGCGGCTCCGGGCGGCCCCCTGGCGCAGGAGGTCGTCCCTCACGAGGCATCCCGACAGCATGGCGGCGGCCTGCCTGACGTACTGCAGATGCGGCCGGGCCAGGGAGCCAGGGGTGGTGGATGCGAGCACGAGCGCTCCAGCGTGGCCGCTTATGGAGGGCAGCGGCGCCGCGGCTACGGTGCGTATGCCTTCAACGGCCATGGGCGGCCACTGCGCGGCGACCGAGGCGAGCAGTTCTGGGGACTCATCCGTGATGAGCTTGCCCTCGCCGCCCACGAGATTCTGTAGGGCCATGGGCTCGACGGGGTATGTCTGTGCGGCGTCCCATGCCGCTTCTTCGACGCCGGCGGCAAACGCGGTCCTTGCCGAGCCCTGTCCCGGACCGACCAGGACCACGGCGAGCAGGTCGAATGGGGCCACCTTCCAAAGCCGGGTAGCCAGGGCGGTGTAGGCGTCGTCCGGACTGGAAGAGAGGAGGAGCTGGCCAAGGCCTGCCAGGACGTTTTCCTCCAGGGCGCCAGCCTGCGCCATCTCAGAGAGCCATCCGCCGGCTACCTCGGACGCCGCGGCAGCGACAAGCTCGCCGAAGGCGGCGTGGTCGTCGGTGTAGGCCCGAGGGGTCTTCGACGCTATGACCAAGGCCCCGACATGGCGTCCTTGGTACGCCATCGGAACGGAGAGCCATGCCCTGAGACCAGCGTCCATCTCAGGCTTCAGGGCCGGGTACTGGGTCTCCAGCGCCTCAGCAGAATCGCCATCGACCCGTAAAGGGGCGCCTCCGCTCAGCGCCGCCTGGACCAAGGAACCCTTGAGTGGGTGGCGTGTCTGCTGGTCCCAGCCTGGGATGTCAATGCCCCTGGCGGCGATGTCCGTGTACTGTCCCTCGTCGTGGCGCGCCGCGGCGATGGAGAGGCGGTCGGTGGGCATCCGGGACCCGATCTCGTCGAAGACCGCTTCCAGAATACCCGCTGTGGGGTCAGGTGCGGCGGCAGCCGCGGCCAGGCGCTCCATCAGTCCGGCGACTTGCTTCGGCCGGCCCATGACGGTCGAGGCGATGATCTCCTGCATCCTGCTGGTGATTCTGTAGAGACTCAACACGCCCCCCAAGTGACGCGGACTGCCCGGGAACCGGCCACCCGCCAATTATACGCTACGGCCAGCAGGCCTTCGGGAGGCCCGGCATGGGGGGCAAAGGCCCTTACGTGTCGGGACGCTACCGGGACTAACCCTCTCCCCGGTCCGGCTCCGGGCGTGGGCGGCCTTCGATCGCAGAGAGCGCCATTTGTCTGCCGCCTATGGTGTAGGGCGAGATTACCTGGTCCGCTCCCGCCCTCCGCAGCTTGTCCTCGGCGTCGGGGCGGGAAGCCCGCGCCACGATATGCAGGTTAGGGTTCAGGCCGCGGGCCGTGAGCGATATGTAGACGTTCTCGGTGTCATCGCCGGTAGCGGCAACGAGTCCGCGCGCCTGCTCGACATGGGCCGAGATCAGGTCGGCGTCCCTGGTCGGGTCGCCGTGGACGCACAACAGCCCCTGCTCTTCGGCCTCGGCGAGGACCTCCGCGTCCTTGTCGATCACGATCAAAGGAACCGACTCCTCCTGTAGGGTGAAAGAGACGGCCCTGCCGACGCGTCCAAAGCCGCATACGATGAAGTGGCCGCTTAGTTTTGCCATCCGCGTCCTCATTATCTGCCTCCGGACCAAGCTTCGAAGCACCTCCTGCGCCACTACCATATGGACCACGCTCGTCAGGATGTAGAGCATCACCCCTACGCCGGCCACCATCATGAACATCGTAAAGAGGCGTCCGTTCGGGGAGAGGGGGTGTACCTCTTCGTAGCCCACGGTCGTGAAGGTGACGACGACCATGTAGGCGGCGTCGAAGAGCGACCACCCTTCGATCAGCACATAGCCCGCGATACCCAGCACCACCAGGGCCGCAAGCGCGAACAGGCTTCTGGCAAGCTGCGTTTCGAATAGCCGCACTGTGTCTTCCCGCCAACCGCGATGTGCAGCAACCACAGATACGCCGTAGAGATTATCAGGGTCAGGGCACTGAGGCTACGGGAAGGGAGTAGAATTGCGCTGCTGCCGTATATTTGCAGGTCCCTGGGGTGCAGACCTAGTCGATCCCCGGCGAGGGAGTCCGGTGTCATGTTGCCAACGGTCAAACGGGGTCTCAGAGCCAGGAGTGGGCCGATGGGACTGTGTGTGGCCTTGCTGGTGGCTGTGGCCGGCCTGCTCGTCATTGCCCTGGGTTGCGGTAGTGCTTCGGAGGAGCAGACCGTTGCCCCACTGAAGATCGGCCTGTTGCTCGACTTCACCGGATCGCCGGAGGCTTCAGCAGATAGGAAACGGGCCTTCGACTTGACGATACGTCACGTCAATGAGGGCGGCGGCGTGCTGGGGATACCGGTGGAAGGCGTCGCCGCAGACGCTACCCGAGACCCGGCGGTTGCCGTGGAGGCGGCTAAGCATCTTGTGGAGGTGGAGGGCGTCCATGCGATAGTGGGCCCCAACGCCAGCGCGGCCTCATTGCAGGTCTCGCAGAACGTGTCTGGGACGTTCCATATCCCCACGATCAGCCCTTCGGCCACCTCTCCGCAACTGACCGGCGCCGATGACGGCGGCTACTTCTTCCGTACGGCGCTCTCGGACGCCGCCCAGGGTCCAGTCCTGGCGCAGGTGACCCACGAACGCGGCTTCAACAACGTTGGCCTGGTCTACCAGGACGACGCGTACGGTCAGGGGCTGGCTAAGGCCTTCGAAGAGTCATGGGATGGGATGCTGCGGGTCGTCTCGGTCGACATGAGCCAGACGAGCTACCACTCGGAGCTGGCACGCAGCGCGGACGCAGGGGCACAGGCGCTGGTTGTCATTGCTTTCGAGGACCAAGCCATATCAATCGTGAGGGAGGCTCTCGACGAAGACCTCTACAGCCTGTTCGTCTTTGGCGACGCGGCGAAGCGGGGAAGTCTCGTCCGGGAGATAGGCGGCGAGAAGCTGGGAGGCATGTACGGGACCGCGAGCGCGTCGGCTCCCGGCAACGCCGCGACCGCTGAATGGGAGGCGGCCTACATAGCCGAGTACGGCGGGCTGCCCGTCCTCGCCTACGTGAAGGAGACCTACGATGCGACCGTGGCCCTCGCGCTGGCAGCCCAGGCCGCGGGCAGCGTCGACGGTGCCGCCATCCGCGACCACCTGCGGGAGATCGCAGGGCCGCCCGGCCGGACCGTCCTGGGTACTCCCGCAGGGGTCGCGGATGGTCTATCGCTGCTTGGAGAAGGCCGTGAGATCGACTTCGATGGCGCTGCCAGTACGCTAGACTGGGACGAGAATGGCGACCTCCGTCGAGGTCACATAGGGATATGGCGCTTCACGTCCGACGGGCGTATCGAAGAGCTCGACACGGTTTCTTACGAGAGATAGCGCCCGTGCACGCCTGTTATCATCTACGCATGGACGCCGGGCGAGGTGTGCGGTGATCAGCATCGAGCTCATCAGAAGCCAGCCGGACGTGGTGCGGGAAGCGCTGCGCAAGAGGGGTGAAGAGGCCCCCATAGACGCGCTCTTGCAGATTGACTCCCGGCGCCGTTCCTCCATTGCCGAGTCGGACGGGCTGCGGGCACGGCGCAACGAGGTGAGCAGGGAGCTTGGGCGTACGAAGGAGCGGCCTCCTGAGCTGATCGACGAGATGCGCGCCGTGGGCTCTAGGGTCAAGGAGCTTGGGACCTCCATCAAGGAGTTGGAGGGCGAGCTGCACGAGCTGCTGCTTGCATTACCCAACATCCCGGACGAGAGCGCGCCGGTGGGGCCGGACGACGACGCGAACGTGCTGCTGAGGACGGTCGGGGAGCCGGCGGAGCTCGACTTCGAGCCGCTGCCGCACTGGGAGCTTGGGGAGCGCCTGGGCATAATCGACTTCGCCAGGGGGGTGAAGCTCTCCGGGTCCCGCTTCTTCGTCCTCAAGGGCAAGGGGGCCAGGCTGCAACGCGCGCTGATCGACTGGATGCTGGACCTGCACACCGAGGAGCGCGGCTACGTGGAGCTGTACCTGCCCAACCTGGTCAGCCGCGACACGGCCACCGCCAGCGGTCAGCTTCCCAAGTTTGCCGACACGATGTACCACGACGACGAGGACGACCTGTGGATGGTCCCGACGGCGGAGGTGCCTATCGCCAACCTGTTCCGGGACGAGATCCTCGACCCCGGCGAGGTGCCGATGAGCTTCGTTGCCCACACGCCATGCTTCCGGCGCGAGAAGGCGGCGGCGGGCAGGGAGACGCGCGGCATCAAGCGCTTACACCAGTTCGAGAAGGTGGAGCTGTTCAAGTTCGTCGAGCCAGAGGCCTCGGACGCCGCCCTGGAAGAGCTCTTGGCCGACGCAGAGCGGGTCTGCGCGCGCCTGGGTATCCCGCACAGGGTGCTGCTGCTGTCGACCGGGTCCATGGGCGGGGCAGCAGCCAAGACGTACGACATTGAGATGTGGGCACCGGGCCTGGGGGAGTGGCTGGAGGTCAGCTCGTGCTCCAACTGCACCGACTACCAGGCGCGGCGTGCCCGCGTGCGGTACCGGCCGGAGCGCGGCGCCCCGCCGAGGTTCATCCACACACTGAACGGGTCGGGGCTGGGGGTGCCCAGGGTCATGATCTCCATCATGGAGAGCTACCAGCAGGCGGACGGCTCCATAGTGGTGCCGCCGGTGCTGCGCCCGTACACCGGGTTCGAGCGTATAGACTGAGCGGGAAGCTACCTTACGCGGAGGAAGGCCAATGACCGTATTACGAAGCTGGAAGGACGTTACTCCCTACGTGGGGCACGAGAGCGCGATCATATGGAGCATATTCAGGGAGAAGGGCACGGAAGGGCTGTCCGCCGAGGAGACGCCCCTGGAAGGGTTCATCAGCCTCACGCACCACGCGATGCAGGGGCGCAAGAACGGGGACTACCACCTGCACGAGGATACGGAGCAAGTGTACTACTTCACGGCCGGGCGCGGCAAGATGAAGATAGACGACGTCATCCACGAGGTGGCCAAGGGGGACGCGGTGCACGTCCCGCCCATGTCACGGCACCAGCTAATCAACGACGGCGAGGAGTGGATAGAGCACCTCATCGTCACGGCGAGGGTGAACAGGGAGTAGAGCGGCTCTACGGGGCGCTAGGCTGTCAGGATGCCGCCGTGCTTGCTGCGGCGGGACTCGAAGGCTGCGATCTTGTCCTCGTGCTGCAGGGTCAACGAGATGTCGTCGAGGCCGTTGAGCAGGCAGTGGCGGCGGAACTCGTGTGTGGCCGGGTCCTCGTGGACCACGAACGGGATGTCGAGTCCCCGGTCGTCCCTGATGCGGCACTTCTCCAGGTCGACGGTCAGCTCCCAGCCGGGCACTGCCGAAGCCGTGTCCAGTATCAGCTGCATGTGCTTTTCGGGCACGAGGGCGGGGACGATGCCGTTCTCGAGGCAGTTCCTGTGGAATATGTCGGCGAACGATACGGCGAGGATGCACCTGAAGCCGTAGTCGAGTAGCGCCCAGGGCGCATGCTCTCGCGACGAGCCTGAGCCGAAGTTCCGGCCGGCGGCGAGGATCGAGGCTCCCCGGTACTCGTGCCTGTTGAGCTCGAAGTCCGGGTTGAGGCTGCCGTCGCTGTTGAACCGCCAGTCGAAGAAGAGGAACTGGCCGAAGCCGGTCCTCTCGATCCTCTTGAGGAACTGTTTGGGGATAATCTGGTCGGTGTCGACGTTGACCCTGTCCATGGGGGCGACGATACCGGTGTGCTTTGCGATGGGTTCCATGCTATCTCTCCTTCACTCTCTAGCAGGCTTCGGAAGAACTCCTCCAGACCTTTCTTTGATCCCCGTCTCCCTCTCAGGAAGAGAGAGAATTATATCTGAGGGACACCCTCAGACTCCCGGCAGAGGGGCTCCGCTCACCTCGACGCGCCTGGCGCCCGACGACGCCAGGATGCGGTCGTAGTCGGCGAAGTGTTTCTTCTGGACCAGGATATCGCTCTTCATCCCCGTGGTGTCGGGCAGCCTGCTCAGCTTGTCGGGGTCGCTGCCCGCGATACAGGCCGCGCCGCTCAGGGCAAGACCGGCGGCCCCGCCGGACGTGATGGAGGCCGCCTCAACGCCTATGAGGTCGGCGACGAAAGCGCCGGCCCTGGTCAGGGGCTCACCCATGTCGGTGAAGCTCCAGCTGGCCTCCTCCATCTTCTCACGTACGATCTTCGGGGGGGCTGAGCCGCCGACCACCGTGCCGGTGCCGACGGCGTTAATCGAAGGGCGAACGCCGAGCCTTTCGTAGACGCTTACGTTGTCAAACGAACCCATAGCCCGTCACCCAATGCGGAATAGCAGTGCAAAACGGCGGCGGCTACACACACCGCTCAAAGGCGCGTCGAAGGCAGTCCTGTAGATGCGGCCCAGCGTGTCTAGTCGGGGATCAGGCCCTCGCCGGTGAATATCTCCTCGGCCTCTCGGAGGGTGATGTCCGGCTCGGGGAGGACGAGGTCGGACTCGACAAGCTCGTCCAACGGCACGGGGGTCCCATTCTCCCTCACGAGGTCGAGCATGCTCTTGAGCACCTTCGGGAACTGCTCGGCGTCGTCGTTCCCGACGACCTCCACGAGCTTGTTGTCGATCTCGTTGAGCTCGTCGACGTAGGCGCCCGGGAGGTTGAACTGGCCCTCGGTCAGGATGCGTACGATCATGACCGGCCTCCGGGAAGGGACTTCTTGGCGGTGCCGGCCTTGAGGGCCGCCAGCTCGACCTCGACGTTGGTTGCCGAAGTGAGCTTTTCGAGCTCGCGGGAGATGTCGTCCTTGCTGCCGCCTACCGGGTCGTCGAGCACTCCGGCCTCCACCAACTCGTCGATCGCTCCGGCGCGCGCCCGCATATTCTCCGTCTTGTTCTCCGCCCGTTCGATGGCGAGGGATACGTCCCCCATCTCCTCGGACACGCCCGAGAGCGCCGAGCCGATGCGGACCTGGGCCTGGGCGGCGTTGTATTGCGCCTTAATGACCTCTTTCTTGGTGCGGAATGCCTGCACCTTGGCCTGCAGGCGCTTCTCGGCGTTGGTGAGCTTCTCCTGCTCTATTTCCATGTCTGCGACCTGCTGGTCGAGGCCCTGGAGCTCCATGACCGCTGCCTGCTTCCTCTCCAGGGCGAGGCGGGCCAGGTCCTCGCGGCCCGCCTCGAGGGCCTGTCGGGCCTGCGAGTCGAGCGTGGTGAGGTTTGCCTGCACCTTGGAAGCCTGCATCTCCAGCCGCCTCTTGGCCGTTACCATCTCGACTACCCCTCGCTTCACGTTCCGCAGCAATTCAAGCTGCTTCTCGTAGGAGTAGTCGAGGGTCTCCCTCGGGTCTTCGGCGTTGTCCATGACCCGGTTCATCTTCGACTTTACGATGGTCGCCATCCTAGACATCATTCCCATGGTGCGTCTCCCAGACTGTGCGTACTCGGCGGCCTAATAGTCGTACGACCCACCGCCACCGCCGCCGCCGCCGGTGAACAGCTTCACGATCCCGATGATTCCGACGACGGCCCCGCCGATGATGATCACGACGCCGATGATATCGAGTAGGAACTCCACTATCCCGGACTGTACAAGCCAGCCCAAGAGGACCAGTGCCAGCCCTACAACTATGAGGCCGAAGCCGCCGAGCTTATCCATTGCGGTAACTCCTCGTAGCTCATGGCCGAGTTAAGCGTCTCCTGCTTACTATACCACCTAGAAACGGGAGGGGGCCGCGTGGCCCGCGTCAGGCGGGGCGTCCGGCCACCAGGTCACAAGCAGCTGCGGCAATGTGAGCGGCGTCGATGCCCGCGGCGTTGAGGAGGTCGGCGGGAGTGCCGGACCCCGGCATGTCCCGCACGGCGAGCACCCTAATGCGCGGCCTCTCGTCGGACTCCGCAAAGACGCTCAGGACGGCTTCTCCGAGCCCCCCTTCGCGCCAGTGGTCCTCGGCGGTGACCATCAGCCCCGTGTCGGCGGCCGCCGACTCAAGAGTGGCTGCGTCTATGGGCTTAATCGAGTAGAGGTCGATTACGCGCGCGCCGATGCCCTCTTGCTCCAGGGAGTCGGCGGCCTTGAGGGCCTCATGGACGGTGATGCCCGCCGCCACAATTGTCACCGCGTCGGCGTCCGAGGAGCGGACGACGCGGCTGCCGCCTATGGCGAATTCTTCGTCCGCCCCGTACAGGACGGGCAGGGGCTCCCGCGTCGTCCTCATGTAGACGATGCCCTTCCGTTCGGCCATCTGGGGCACCAGCCTTGCCGCCTGGTTCGCGTCGGAGGGGTAGAGGACGGTGCTGCCGTGCACCGCCCTCATCGCCGCGATGTCCTCCAGCCCCATCTGGGAGGGCCCGTCCTCGCCTATAGAGACCCCGGCGTGGGAGCCCACTAGGCGCAGGTCAGCGCGGCTGATGGCGGCCATCCTGATGAAGTCGTACGCCCGCGCGAAGAAGGCCGCGAAGGTCGAGGCGAACGGGACCCAGCCCCGCACCTGGATGCCGACGGCGGTCGCGACCATCTGCTGCTCGGCTATGTACATCTCCATGTAGCGGTCCGGGTGCGCCTTGGCGAAAGCGTCGGTATATGTAGAGTTGTTGACCTCGCCGTCGACGGCTACAACGTCGTTGCGCTCGTACCCGAGGGCCGCCAGGGCGTCGCCGTAGGCGCGCCGGGTAGCCACCTCGTCGCCGGGCTCGTAGGCCGGGCGCGACGCGCTTCCCAGCGGGAAGGCGTTCGGCGCGGCGCCGTTCCCGGGGGCCTTGACCTCAATGGCGATCGAGCGGGGGCCGCCCAGCTCGGCTATCGCCTGCTCCGGGTCTGGCAGGGCCTTGCCGTGGGCGCCGTCGACATCTTCCACCGCGGCCACGCCTTTGCCCTTCAGTGTGCGGGCCACGATGACGGTCGGCACGCCCTCGGTGGCTACCGCCTCCGCGTAGGCGGCGTCGACCTGGCATACGTCGTGGCCGTCGATCTCGATGGCCTTCCAGCCGAAGGAGCGGGCGCGGGCGGCGTAGTAGCCCGTGTCCCCGCCGGCCATCGTCTCCCCGCGCTGCCCAAGGCGGTTAACGTCGATGATAGCGGTGAGATTGTCCAGGCCGACGAAGCCGGCGTACTGAAAGGCCTCCCACATGGAGCCTTCGGCCATCTCGCTGTCCCCGCACAGCACCCAGACGCGGTACGGGAGCCTGTCTAGGCGCTTGCCGGCCAGCGCCACTCCCACGCCTATGGGGAGTCCCTGGCCCAGCGACCCCGTGGCCACGTCTACCCAGTCGATGGCAGGCGTGGGGTGTCCCTGGAGCCTGCTACCGAACTTGCGGAAGGTGAGCAGCTCCTCGTCGGTGATTGCGCCCGCCGCCTTGTACATGGAGTAGAGCAAGGGGGAGGCGTGGCCCTTGGAGAAGATGAGGTGGTCGTTGTTGGGGTCTTCGTGGTCCTGGAAGTCGTACCGGAGGTACTTCGAGACCAGCACCGCCATCAGGTCGGCGGCGGACATGGCCGAAGTCGGGTGCCCCGACCCGGCGGCGGCGCTCGACCGCACCGAGTCGACCCGTAGCTGCTGTCCCAGCTCGCGCCACAGATCAGCGTCGTTCATTGTGCTCCCCGTCTCGACTCCGGCTCATTCTAGTTGTATGCGGCATCAGGTATCAAGATAGCCGCTGACTCCAGCACCCGGCGCGTCTTCCACAGGAAGGGTCTTGACAAGCAGCCGGGGGGCTTGCAAGAATGGACTACGACCAATTTAAGCTAACCGTGGGCTAGGCGGGTTTCCTGAAACAAGGAAGCCCGTCCTAGCCCACAGATTTTTTGTGGACGGACTGGTTCGTAGTTAGGTCTCTTGGGTTCACAAATGAAAGCTCGCTAGGCGGATGTTCGCCATCAACGACACTCTTGTAACCTTCGGCTATGTGATGCACAACCTGCAAGCCTTCCACATAAATTGATGCTGCATGGGTTATGTGAGTAGGTGTCGGAATGTTCCTGTTTCCCGATATGTAATGCCTTAGAGGGTGTTTGCAAAGTCTTGCACTTGTACTAACCTTGATGAATGAGCCGCAAATCGTACCCCAGCGACCTGACGGACGAACAGTGGGAGATCCTCGGCCCCCTACTCCCACCAGCCAAACCCGGAGGCCGACCCCGTACAGTGGACCTGCGGGAGGTAGTGAACGGCATCCTGTATTTGCTTCGGAGCGGATGCCCCTGGCGGATGGTCCCGCACGATCTGCCTCCCTGGCAGACCCTGTACAAGTACTTCCGCAGTTGGACCATGGATGGAACGTGGGAACGAGTCAATGAGACGCTACGCCCCTGCGTCCGAGAGGCCGAAGGTAGAAATCCTACTCCCAGCGCAGCGATCATAGATAGCCAGAGCGTGAAGACGACTGAAAAAGGGGGCCTCGTGGCTATGATGCTGGTAAGAAGGTCAACGGTCGAAAGCGACACGTCATCGTAGATACCATGGGCTTGCTGTTGGCGGTGGTGGTGCATCCTGCCAATATCCAAGACCGAGATGGGGCGAGGCTGGTCATCGATAAATTGATAGGACGATTCCCACGCCTGCGACTCATCTGGGCTGACGCTGGCTACAGCGGCCAGTTGGTGGACTGGGTGATGTCCATGTCGGGCTGGGTCTTGGAGATCGTCAAGCGTCCCAGGGCCAGCCATCAGTTTGAGGTGCTGCCACGCAGGTGGGTGGTTGAGCGAACACTGGCGTGGCTGGGACGTTGTCGCCGGTTGAGCAAGGACTATGAAGCCTTGACCGGTACAACGGAAGCGTGGCTGCACATAGCTGCGATTCATCTCATGCTCCGACGCTTAGCTCCGTCATGATGTACTTTGAAAACACCCTCTCAGGTTCTCAGTTTCTTCCCTGGTCAGCTCTATGCGGTCAAGAACAAGATCGTATTGCTTGGCTCGCAGTTGGTATCGCCGAAAGTGATGCTCAAGCAACCGGCGGAGTATATAGTTCCGGAATCTAACCGGGCTCGGCGGCCTCTTCCCTCCTGGTTTCAGATAGCTCCCCGTGTAGCTTAGCTTGTCTACGTACACTACCGAGGCCCATATGTTCTTGCCTCCTTCTGCCATGGCCCGAATTGGATCGAGGAGCCTGGTAAACTCCTCCCTGCCAGCGGGAATCTTCAACTCCCTACTCAACCCCGAATAGTACCTGAAGGCCGCCATGTGCTTGTTCAGGTCACGAAATGAATCGTCGCATAGGTGCAGTGCGGCTGCAATGTAGAGGCGGGAACTCGAGAGTTGGCGTGAGACTGGGTCATGCGTGAACGCCGCATCCCCCGATTCGTCTACGAATATGTAGTCGTGGCGAGCCATGATATCCGGACTCCTGCTTTCGCGCCCTTAACCTGGTGACATGGATATGCCTTGAGGCGGCACGACGATTGTAGCAAGAAGCTATCTAGCGACAGGACCATCGGCCTGGGATGGAACCACCTAGACCCGCTCCTCCCGACACTGAACCTCCCGGCACCTGCGTCCTGCCGGCTTCAGGTACAATATGGGCCATGCAGTCCCACGCCCAGAGCACCGTGACCAGAGCAGCGTACACGGCCAATGGCCAGACAGCCCAGCCGCTTCTCGTGGCTACCCGGAACCGGGGGAAGCTGAGGGAACTTGCCTCGCTGCTGTCAGACGTGCCGATGCGGCTCGTATCGCTGGACGATGTGGGTGTGGACGACGAGGTGGAGGAGACGGGCGCCACCTTCGAGGAGAATGCCGTGCTGAAGGCGACGGCGTACGCCAGGGCGAGCGGGTTGACGACGCTGGCTGACGACTCCGGGCTGGAGGTAGACGCCCTTGGGGGCGAGCCGGGGGTCAGGTCGGCGCGGTACGCCGGGCCAGACGCCGACGACGGGGCGCGTGTGAGGCTCCTCCTCAGCAAGCTCAGCGAGACTCCCTCCGGCAGACGGCAGGCCCGGTTCCGGTGCGCCATGGCTGTGGCCAGCCCGAACGGGAGCGCGCGGACCTTCGCGGGGGAGTGCGAAGGAATCATCGCCGACGCGCCCCGGGGCCGGAACGGCTTCGGCTACGACCCGGCTTTCCTGTTCCCGGAGACGGGCAGGACCATGGCGGAGCTTTCGTCCGAGGAGAAGGATGCCGTGAGCCACAGGGGCATGGCCGCCCGGCGGGCGGCGGCGGCGCTGAGAGAGGCTGACTTCCTGTCGAGGTTGACCGCCGGCCGAGGTGGGCTATGACTACCGACAAGTTCGGCAGGCCATTCAGGGACCTGCGCATCTCGATCACCGACCGGTGCAACTTCCGCTGCCCCTACTGCATGCCGGAGGAGATATACGGCGACCGGTACGAGTTCCTGCCCAGGGCCGACCTGCTGACCTTCGAAGAGATCACGAGGCTGGCCAGGATCATGGTCGGGCTGGGGGCCGTGAAGGTGCGCGTCACGGGCGGAGAGCCCCTCGTCAGGAGCCAGGTGGAGCGCCTGATAGGACAGCTAGCCGGCGTGGATGGCGTGCGGGACTTGGCGATGACCACGAACGGATACCTGCTGGCCCAGAAGGCGCAGACCTTGAAGGACGCTGGCCTGCGGCGGTTGACGGTCAGCCTCGATTCCCTGGACGAGGAGGTCTTCGCCCGGATGAACGGACGCGGCTTCGGGCCCCAACGGGTGCTGGAGGGCATCGAGGCCGCCGAGAAGGCGGGGCTGGCGACGATCAAGATAAACGCGGTCGTGCAGAAGGGTGTCAACGACCACACGATCGTGGACTTGGCCCGCCACTTCAAGGGGAGCGGCCACATCGTCAGGTTCATCGAGTACATGGACGTCGGAACCCTGAACGGCTGGAAGCTTGACGACGTGGTGCCCGCCGAAGAGATGGTGTCGATGATCGACGCCGAGATACCCCTGGAGCCGGTGGAAAGCAGCTACCGGGGCGAGGTGGCCGAGCGGTACCGGTACAGGGACGGGAGCGGCGAGATCGGGATCATCGCGTCGGTGACCAAGCCGTTCTGCGGGGACTGCACGCGCCTGAGGCTTTCGCCGGACGGCAGCATCTACACGTGCCTGTTCGCCTCTGTGGGGATGGACCTGCGAGGGCCGTTGAGGGCCGGGGCTTCGGACGAGGAGCTGGCGGGCCTGATATCCGGGCGCTGGGGATCGCGGGAAGACCGCTACTCCGAGGAGAGGGCTTCCATGACGGAGCGGCCCCGCGAGAAGGTGGAGATGTACCACATCGGGGGGTAGGCCTCAGTAGGTCGGGCCGGAGGGGGACCAGCGGTCCGTAACAGGGTCGTACTCGGTAACGGACGCGATTGTCACGAACGCCCCGTCCGCACCGCCCACGACGATCACGTGCCCGTTCTCCAGCAGCGCCATGGCGTGGAACTGCCGGCCGGCGTCCATGTCGCTCACCAGGGACCATACGCCAGCGGCCGGGTCGTAAACCTCCGCCGACGCGAGAGTGTGCTGCTTGTCGTTGCCGCCTCCCACCGCGAGCACAGTGCCATCCGCAAGCAATACGGCCGTGTGCGTGGAGCGCGTGCTGTTCATGTCGCCGGTTTGGGACCAAAGGTCCGTCGCCGGGTCGTACACTTCGGCGGTGGCGACGGCGTAGTCGTGCATCCTATCGGTCTCGTCGGCGGCGTTGTCTCCCCTGCCGCCTGCTGCCAGCACCTTGCCGTCGGGGAGCAGCGTCGAGGTGTGGAAGTCCTTTCCGAAGCGCAGCCCGCCTGCGGGCATCCACGTGCCGGTGGACGGATCGTAGATCTCGGCAGAAGAGAGGAGCCTCATGTCGCTCCGGCCTCCCACCACGAGCACCCTGCCGTCCTCGAGCAGGGTCGCGGTATGCGAGTCCCTGCGAAGTAGCATGCCCCCGGTGGGGGTCCAGACGCCGGTGGCGGGGTCGTATATCTCGGCGGACGCTAGCAGGATACGGGGGCCAGAGCGTCCCCCGGCCGCGAGCACCCTGCCGTCTTCGAGCAGCGTTGCGGAGTGGAACTGCCTCGGATGGACCATGCTGCCCGTCGGCGTCCACGTGCCAGCTACGGGGTCGTACAGCTCCGCCGTGTTCAGCACGGCGAAGGTCTGGTCCTTGACTCCCCCGGTGACCAGCACGGCGCCGTTTGCGAGCAGAGTCGCCGTATGGAAGTAGGCCCTGGGTTGGGCCATCAGGCCTGCGGAGGCCCAGCTCCCGGTGGCCGGATCGTACACCTCTGCGGAGGAGTAGATCACGTAGCCATTTGCGCCACCGACGATCAGCAGCCTGTCGTCCTCCAACATGACGGCGGCGGGGACCGTGCGGGCCTCCTCCATGTTGTCGATGGGATCGAGAGCTACCTCCTCCGGCGTGGGGGCCGGAGTAGCGGTAGCGGTGGGAACGGGCGTGGCGGGTCGCTCTGCGGGCTCGACGGCAGTCTCAGGGGATGCACACCCTGCGGTGAGCAGGAGGGACAGGAGCGTCACAATGACGGCTGAGCCACAATTCATCGCCGCGTTCCTTAGGGCCGTAGAGAAGGCTCTCAGGAATCATACCACGGTCCTCAAGTGACCTGATCGGCCAGGGGGTCGCCGAAAGACTATCGCGCGCCGGCCTCCGGCGATTCTGGAGCGCCGACGTCGCCGGCCCACAGCCGCCGCATCTCCTCCGAGGTGGCCTGAAGGTCGTCGAGTGCGCCCTCAGCCTCCACGATACCGTCCTTGAGCACCACAATGTGGCCGGCGGCGCGGTAGGCCGCGCGGCGGTGGGAAACCACGAGGCTGGTCGTGCCCTCCAGCTCCGATATGTGCCACCATAGCTCCCGCTCAGTCTCCACGTCCAGCGCGCTAGAGACGTCGTCTATAACCAGCAGCTCGCCTTCCCTGACGAACATCCGGGCCGCCGCCGACCTCTGCACCTGACCTCCAGAGAGCCGAACCCCCCGTGGGCCTACGACTGTCTCGAGACCCTCCTCCAGCTCATCCACGTCGCGAGCCATGGCGGCGGTCCTGATCGCCCCGTAGAGGTCCACCCTCGCTTCCGGCAGCCCAAGGAGGATGTTAGAGCGTAGCTCCTCGCTGAAGAGGCGAGGCACCTGGGAGACGTAGGCGCAGCGTGGCGGGACAAGGTAATCTCCGGGGTCGTCGACCACGACCTCGTTCCACCTGATCTCCCCCGACTGGGCCGGGAGCGAGCCCATGATGACCCTCAGGAGCGTCGTCTTGCCCGATCCGATGCGCCCGGTGACGACGGTGAAGCTGCCTCGCTGAATGCCGAGGGTCACGCCGCGGACGCCCCGCCCGGAGCCGGGGTGCACGTAGGTCAGCCCTGTCACCTCCAGGGAGTCGAAGCGATCGGCGTCCGTCTTGGGCGCGAAAGGCACGTCCGGCATCCGCCCGAAGAGGTGGCTGGGCCGCCTCCGCACGAGCTCCACCGGCTCCGCGCCGGGCATCATCGCCCGCAGCCGGTCAAGCGAGACCGCCACCTGCCGGTACTGCATGAGCACCCTGCCGACCTCGGCGGCCATCCACTGGGTCCACCCAAGGTAGAAGACGAACAGCGAGAGGTCGCCGACCGAGAAGCTCTCCGTACCGAGCGAGCGGGCTGCCACGATTATGACGAACCCTGTGCCGATGTTCTGTATGTTGGAGAAGACGGCGTTGAGGCTCTCGCTAAGCAGGGTGTCCTTGAGAGTGGTGCGCTTGCGCTCAGCGTTGAGCCGGTCGAAGCGGCCGAGCACCCGCTCCTCGGCGTTCGCCACCTTGATGGCCTCAGCGGCGCCGAACATCTCCCCGATGAACCCGGTCACGTCCCCGGCAGCCTCACGGCTCTCCTTGCGGTACCGCTGTACCCGCCCGCGCACCATGTTGACGACGATCACGACGACGAATATGGGGACGAAGACGCCGAAGGTCATCAGCGCGTCGATACGAGCCATGATGAAGAGCGCCACGGGCAGGAAGAACATGTGGGACACGAAGAACTTGAACTGGGTCATGTACTGGGCTATGACAACCGTGTCGTCGCGGAAGCGGCTGACGGCCTCTCCCGGGGAGCTGGGGAGCGAGCGGTGCCCAGGAAGGTCCATCAGGTAGGAGAAGGCGTTGCGCTGGAGCATCGCGGCGACGTTGAAATAGCTGAGCTCGTGGAGCACCACGCCGCCTATGAATAGCGTGAAGGTCAACGCGCCGAGCGCGACCAGAATCGCGCACAGCTCCCATATGCCGAAGCTCACGCTGGCCTCTCCGGTGAGCTGGTCGAATATCTCCCGCTCGATGAGGCCAACGGCGTTCTCCACGAACACCATCCAGAATACGACCATCAGCAGCTCGCCGAGCAGGGGCCACTTGAGCGCCCAGAATATGCGGAGCAGGGAACGCCAGGTGCTCATACCGGGGCCTCCCTGGCAGCAATCGCCAGCATCCGGCGGAACCTAGAGGCAGGGTCGGACGCCAGCCGGGAGCGGTCCCCATGCTCGATGATGCGCCCCTTCTC
This sequence comes from Dehalococcoidia bacterium, assembly GCA_965262055.1. Taxonomy (GTDB): domain Bacteria; phylum Chloroflexota; class Dehalococcoidia; order Lucifugimonadales. The sequence continues at coordinate 1,292,488 of CBDHEI010000002.1, read as the reverse complement.
CAGTACCATCACCTCATCGCAGCGGTCGAGGGTAGAGAGCCGGTGGGCAATTACGATCACGGTGCGGCCCTCGACCAGCCTGTCCACGGCACGCTCGATCAGCCGCTCGGTACCGGGGTCGATGCGCGAGGAGGCCTCGTCGAGGACGACGACGCGCGGGTCGCGGAGGAAGACGCGGGCGAACGCCAGGAGCTGGGCCTCTCCCGCGGACATTCCCGCGCCCTCGGAGCGCAGCATTGTGTCGAGGCCGTCCGGCAAGTCCGCGTACCATGGGCCCAGGCCGAGCTCGTCGATGACTTCTATCATCCGGCTGTCGGGGATGGTGTAGTCGAGAAGTGTGAGGTTGTCCCGCACCGTGCCCTCGAAGAGGCGGACGTCCTGGGTGACGACGCCTACCTGCGCGCGCAGGTCTGAGGCGCGGGCGTCCCTGACATCCTGTCCGCCCAGCAGCACGCGGCCCTGGTCGGGGTCGTAGAGGCGGAAGAGCAGTCTGGTGACAGTGGTCTTGCCGCTGCCGGTGCGCCCGACGAGTCCGAGAGCGCGGCCCGGGGCGAGCTCGAATGAGACGTCGTGCAGCACCTGCTCGCCGGCGTTGTAGGAGAAGGACACGTTCTCGAACCGCACGGGCAGGGCCCCCTCAGGGAAGCGGACTCCCGGCCCGTCGAGCACGAGGCGCCTGGTGGCAAGCAGTTCCAGAATGCGGACCAGGCTGGCCGTCGCGCGCTGGAGGTTGTCTATCTGCTGGGTGAAGCGCTCTATGGGCTGCAGCAGCATCCTGGTGTAGTGCACGATCAGGTAGACCGTGCCTATGGTGACGAGGCCGTTCAGGAAGAGCCACGAGCCGACGCCAAGGGCGACGGCGGTCCCGACCGAGAAGGAGAACCATGTCGTGTTGAGTACGAGGCTGATCATCAGCGAGGCGATGAGGTTCTTTCGGAACCAGTCCCTGATCCTGCGGTGGAACCCCAGCATCACGTACGGGCGCGCGGCGCTGGTGCGTATGTCCTCCCTGCCGGCGAGCCGTTCCTCCACGAACCCGAAGGTCTGGGCGCTCGCTTCTCTGACGGCCCTGTACCTGTCCACCGTGAGGTTGCGCAGGGCGTAGAGCATGGACAGCACGACGAGAGCGAAGGCGGTGAGGGCGAGGCCAGCCCGCCATTCCGCGCGGAATAGCAGGACCAGGATGCCCGCGAGCAGGATGGAGCTGCCCAGTATGTGCACGACGAACGTCGAGAAGAAGCTGCCAAGCTGCTCGGCGTCGCCGTCTATCCGCTCTATCATCTCCCCCGGGGTGTGCCGGTTATGGAAGGACATGTCGAGCATCATGCAGTGGCGGGCCAGGTCGCCGCGCAGGGCGTTGGTCGCCGTCCAGCCGACGCGTCCGCTCGTGTAGGTGGTGGCGACGTTGACCGCCTGCTGCACGAGGGCGACGACCGTGAAGGTCACCGCGATGCCGACGAGGCGTCCGACGGCGGTGCCCGCCAACGCCTCGTCGATGAAGTAGCGCAGTATCTGGGGGCTGAGGAGCTGCAAGCCGATGTTGCCGAGGAGCAGGACGGCGGTCAGCGAGACGAGCGCCTTCTGGGGGCGCAGATACGTCACCAACAGGCTGACGTATCGCCTGAAGGGCACCCTGGACTTCAAGCCCTCTTCTGTGTTGTTTGCCATTTCGTGCTTGCCGGTAGGGCCCTCAGGGCCTCAGCAGCTCGTAGACCTCGACAGGGTTGGCGCTCGATGCGGTGAACGGACTGCCCTTCCAGTCGCCCCACCGGCTCCGCAGCCGCCTTCCCGCCAGCCTGGCCATCAGGTCCAGCTCGGAGGGCCACGCATAGCGCAGCTTGACCGGGTACAGTCGCATCCCTCTCTCCGTGATATACATGTGGAACGTCGCCACGGTCTGTGCGACCGCATCGTGGCGTGACAGGTGTATAGGTCGTCGTACACCTCGGCGATCCGGTCTCCGTAGGTCGATTCTTGGAAGTCCTTCATTCGTAGTCTCCGTGGAAATCGGGCAACAAAAAGCCTCCCGCTTTGGGGAGGCTGCTTTACCAGAACGGTATGGACGTAGAGTCCTAGGTTCTCCCCAACATGCGATGCCCAAGGCGAAATGCCATGGGGCAACTAGCGGTGACGCCGAACATGTAACCAGTCATTGGACTTTCGTTACCATTTGCAATGAAACTACAGGATGGGCCTCAAGAGCGGCTGTCTATTGGCCCGCAGCCTTGTTGAGCTCTGCGCCGGCGGTAAAGCCGACTCGCTTATGCTCCGGCACAGTTATGAGTTGACCGGCCTGGCCGCCCCTGATCGGCTTGACCTTCCGGGCTTTGACCTGCCGGATGGAGAAGGAGCCGAATCCCGTGAGGACAACACGGTCGCCCTTCGCCAAAGCGTCCTGAATACTGACCAGCACCGCGTTGAGCGCTGCCTCGCCCTGGGCCCTAGAACCACCGAGTTTCGTAGCAACTCGAGCAGTGAGGTCGCTCTTCCTAAGAGTAGCCATAGAAGTACCCCTCCTCCAGGACAGCAGCCAGAAACCGCTTGCTGAGCGCGTGCGTCCGTATAAGATATTATTTAGTTGTAATCGCGCTGTCAAGCCGAGCGGTTGTGAAACTTGACACTAACGAGCGTGCGACCGTACAATGTCGCTTTGCTACTCCTCAGGTGGTGGTATTGACTTGCACTTTAACGTTTCGCGGCTATTGAGGGAGTCGAGCGGGGCGTCTAGGAGCTATGTCGTGGACGATCTCCTGCTGGCCGATGCTGCCCCCGCCATGGAGTGCGTGAGCGGCAAGGTACGGCTCCTCACGACGGACAAGGGCGTATGGGTGAGTGCCCGCCTCGAGTCGCACATGGCCTGCACGTGCAGCCGCTGCCTCGCCGATTACACACAGCGGGTGAGCATAGCTATCGAGGAAGAGTTCTTCCCTAGGTCCGTCGCGCTGCCGCACGGGCTGGAGGTCTCCGAGGAGAACCTGGGGATAGACGAGAACAACATCCTGGACCTGACCGAGACGGTACGCCAGTACCTTCTGATCGGCGCCCCATACAGGCTGTTGTGCAATGAGGACTGCCGCGGCCTCTGCGCCAGTTGCGGCGGCGACTTGAACATTGAACAGTGCCGCTGCGAACAGACAGGCGGCAGTGCCGTTAACGACAACCAGTGGGGTGGCCTGCTCGAACTAGCCAGGCACGGCCAGCCCGGAAAGGCCGCCATCAACTAATGCCCGCGGTACCGAAGAAAAAACGATCGAAAGGCCGACAAGGCAAGAACTCGGCGCACTTCCACATTACGGCGCCGTCCCTCTCCGAATGCCCGCAATGCCATAGCGCGAAGCTGCCCCACAGGGTATGCAGGACGTGCGGCTACTACAACGGGCGCGAGGTGATGGAGGTAGAGGACGCCGCCGCTGAGTAGCGCCGCCGGGCCCGCCGGGCCGCGGCTGCTCAGGAGACCACCGATGCTCAGCAGCATGGCTTCAGCCAGAAAAGACAAGACGGTAGCGTTCCTATTCCCCGGGCAGGGGGCGCAGGCCGCCGGAATGGGACGGCAGGTCTACGAGGCGTCTCCCGCGGCACGGTCGGTCTTCCACGAGGTGGACCGGGCGCTTGGACGCCCCCTCAGCGAACTGTTGCTCAACGGCCCCGAAGACGAGGTGCGCGAGACCGTGAACGCCCAGCCGGCCATCATGGCCGTCAGCCTCGCGTGTCATTGCGCGATGGAGGACGAGTTGGGGGCCGACGCTATGCCGCGGCCGGCCTTCATGGCCGGCCACAGCCTGGGAGAGTATACGGCCCTGGCCGTCTCGGGTGTGCTGGACCTCAAGGACACGGCGAAGCTGGTGCAGGAGCGGGGGCGCCTCATGCAAGAGGCGTGCGACCAGCGCCCCGGCACGATGGCCGCCGTCCTGGGGCTGGACCAGATGACCTTGGAGGAGATCTGCCGCGAGACAGGCACCTACGTTTCGAACGTAAACACCGCCGAGCAGATCGTAATCAGCGGCGAGCGCATACCGGTCGCCCAGGCCTTGGACTTCGCCATGGCCCGAGGCGCCAAGAAGGTCATCCCCCTCAGTGTGGGGGGCGCGTTCCACAGCGCGCTGATGGAGCCGGCCCGCGAGGGCCTGGTGGACGCCGTCAGGAGCCTGCCTTTCAGGGATCCTGAGGTTCCGATCGTCGCCAACGTAACAGGCACGCCGCTAAAGACGGGCGTCGCCATCCAGAACGAGCTCATCGCCCAGATATGCGGCTGCGTCCAGTGGAAGCAGTCGGTGGACTACATGGTGGGCTCGGGCATCTCCCGCTTCATCGAGATCGGCCCCGGCAAGGCGTTGAGCGGCATGGTCAAACGGATCGACTGCTCCGCCAAGGTGGCCAGCATCGGCGACATGGACTCGATAGCCCGGTTCAGCCTCAACTAGGACCGGCGGCGCCGCGCGGGACCGCCCTTGAACATCCCTGCCGTTAAGGAGAGGCGACCCGCGAGGCGGAGGGCCAGGGCCGCGGCCCTCCAGGTGCTCTACGAGATCGACGGGGCGCGCCACAAGCCCGAGCGCGTACTCCAGGAACGGCTTCAACAGGACAACACGCCCGCATCGGTGGCGAGATACGCCCGCAGACTCGTGGAAGGGATCATTGAGCAGAAAGAGGAGATTGATAATATAATAGCTACTCACGCGCCGGCATGGCCCATCACGCAGATGGCGATGGTGGACAGGAACCTGCTCAGGGTCGCCATCTACGAGATAACCGCGGAGGATGAGACGCCGCCGAAAGCGGCGATCAACGAGGCGGTGGAGCTGGCGAAGATATATGGGAGCAATAGCTCGTCGAGGTTCGTCAACGGCGTGCTGGGCTCCGTAATGAACGCCATCGCGGCGAAGGACTAGAATCGATTCAGAGTGTGAGCAGATGGAGGTAGCGAGATGCCTACGGTGATGGAACGGGTGCAGGAGGTAGTTGCCGACAAGCTGAGCGTCGACGCTTCCGAGGTTGTGTCCGAAGCGTCGTTTACCGAGGACCTCAACGCCGACTCCCTTGACCTCGTCGAGCTTATCATGGCCTTCGAGGAGGAGTTCGGCACCGACGACAACGAGATTCAGATCTCCGACGAGGACGCGGAGAGCCTCACCACCGTGCAGGCTGCCATCGACTACCTCAAGTCGAAGGGTGTAGAGGACGAGTAGAGTCGCCGCGGGCTGCTTGCAGCCGGTGAGAGGCCGCCGAATGGGCTCTTCGGTAGAATCGGGCGGGGCGCCGCCGGGCCCAATCGGGGCTGGATCCTAGTGGGCCGACATCCTAGCAATCAAGGGCAGCGAGAATACTGCTCGAAGCCCCCATCCTACCCGTCCCCCTGAGGGGGACGGGGTTCGCTGCTACCGTGAGGTCTAGCCAACCAGGCTAACCCTCATTTCAGAGATTCCGAAGATGGCCGACTATCTCACCCGCGAGGGCGGCAACGCTTCGTCGCGTCACGGTGACAGTTCGGCTGTCTCCCTTGCCGTCAAAGTGAAATGACACCTTGTGGCTCAGAGGCGTGCTGCTCCACAGGACTATGACCTCGGCCCAATCGCGGTTGTCACGGTAGTAGCGTTCGTGTCGGGCTGTCAGCCCATCCACAAATCGCCATTCAATCTTCGGCGGAGAGGCTTCAAGTATCTCCCTGCTCTTCGTTTCGGTCCCCCCAACGACCAAGACGCGGCTGATCCGGGCAGCGGCCATCTCCCCGGCAAGGTCGATGAGGGCGGCGCGTTCGCTCGATCCGCCGCAAATGCGGCAGCAGCGCTTTTGGACCAGAATCAACGGCTCAGCGCGGGCAGCCGCCTTTTGGCGGCAGTCCCTACTGCCGCAATGCCACAGGAACGCTTCTGAAAGGGAGTCATGTGCCTGGGACACCTTGTAGTCGGCGAGGTTGGTGCGGTCCGGGCGGGAGATGACGCCAGCCTCTGCGAGAGCCGCGCGGGCAGTCTGCTGAGCGCCGGGGTGGGTAATGCCAAACCCCTTCAGCATCCTGGCGATGGGGATGTCACCCATCAGGCAGTTGACTGGTCATCGTGCACGACCCTCCCTGCCGCGATGGTAGCTGCAACGCGCCCCTTCAGCGTTGCGCCGGCCAGGGGCGTGTTCTTCCCCCTGGAGGCAAACGCGGCGGGGTCGACTACCCATTCGGCGGCGGGATCGAAGAGCGTCACGTCGGCGGGGGCGCCCGGCCTCAGCGTGCCCAGCCCAACTCCCAGGAAGCGGGCGGGGGCTGCCGTGAGCCTGTCGATCAGCGTCGGCAGGGTGAGCGCGCCGCTGTGTACTAGGGACATGAGGGAGCCGAGGGCCGTTTCGAGGACGCTGATGCCGTTGGCGGCCTCGTCGAAGGTACACATCTTCTCGATGCTCGCGTGGGGCGCGTGGTCCGTCGCTATGAGGTCCACGGTGCCGTCGCGCAGGCCCTCGACCATCGCCTCCACGTCCGGGCGCGAGCGCAGGGGGGGCGCGACCTTGGCGTTCGTGTCGTACGCGGAGACTGAGAGGGGCTCGTAGGCGCCGCCGCCGCGTCCCAAGACGGCCTCATCCGTCAGGGTCAAGTGGTGGGGCGTCGCCTCGCAGGTGACTTTGAGGCCGCGCTCCTTCGCCTGCCGCACCAACTCTACGGTCCCGGCGGTGCTGGCGTGGGCGACGTGGAGTCTCCCTCCGGTAGTCTCGGCGAGGGCGATGTCCCGCGCGACCATCGCCTCCTCGGCGGACCGGGGGAGGCCCTTCAGTCCCAAGCGCGTTGCCACCCAGCCTTCGTTCATCACACCGCCTGCCGACAGCTCCGGGACCTCGCAGTGGTTGATGATCGGCAGTCCGAGGCCGGACGCGTAGCTGAGCGCCTGGCGCATCACGTTGGCGTCCGCGACGGGGTGTCCGTCGTCGCTGAAGCCTACCGCGCCAGCCTCAGCCAGCTCCGCCATTTCGGTCAGCGCCGCGCCCCTGCTGCCGACGGTTACGGCACCGATGGGCAGGACGCGCACCGCACCCTCCTCGCGGGCGAGCCGCAGCACGAAGTCGACCACGGCCCGCGAGTCCATAACCGGGTCGGTGTTCGGCATGGCGCAGACGGTCGTGAAGCCGCCTCGGGCAGCGGCCCTAGTACCGGTGGCGGTCGTTTCCTTGTACTCGAAGCCCGGCTCGCGCAGGTGGCAGTGGAGGTCGATGAAGCCTGGGCAGGCGACGAGGCCCGCGGCGTCGATGACGCGGGCGCCGTCCGGCGAAGCTATCTCAGTCTGAATGGCTGCGACTACGCCGTCCAGGATGAGCAGGTCGCTCCGCTCGTCCATGCCCTGGGCAGGGTCGACGATGCGGCCTCCCTTTACGAGGACCGGTCTTGGGTTGTTCATAGGCTCAGAGCCTCTCCAGAATCGCCTCTACGTGCGGGAAGGTCGGCAGACATTCGCGCCTGTCCCACCAGATGAACTCGCCGATTTCCGGTCCCATCTCCACCTCGCCTTCGGCCTCGACCCGGAAGGCGTGATGCCTTTGGATGGCGCTCTCCCAGACGAACAGGGACTCCGTCCGCGCCGCCGTTAGTCCCGTCTCTTCATTCAGCTCCCGGACCGCAGCCGCCATAGGGGTTTCCCCCGGCTCGATGCCGCCTCCCGGCATCATGAATTCCTCGGCGCGGCCTCGCACCAGCAGGACCCTGCCGTCCCTGACTACGACCGCGGTGGCGCGTTCGCGAAGGCCTTTGGTCATCGGCCTGCACGCGCGGGGGAGGGCAGGCCGTAGAGCAGCGCCATTCTCACCGCGACCCCGTTGGTCACCTGCTCCTCTATGAGCGAGCGAGCGCCGTGGGCGACCCCCGAGTCGATCTCGACACCCTCGTTCATCGGACCTGGGTGCATGACGAGGGCGTCGGGGCCCGCCTCTTCAAGCCGCCGCGATGTGATGCCGTACATCCTGGAGTACTCCCTGAGCGACGGGAGGTGCCCGGCCTCCTGACGCTCCCTCTGTATTCTGAGGGCCATGACCACATCGGCGCCCTCCAGGGCCCGTTCCACCCGGGTCTCGACGCGCACCGAGGCGAAGGGATGCGCCTCGTCCGTGCGGGCGCCGTTCATGAAGTCGGGCGGCAGAAGCGTGGGCGGCGCACAGAGCACCACCCTGGCGCCCATCTTGGTCAGCCCCCACAGGTTGGAGCGCGCCACCCTGCTGTAGAGAATATCGCCGACTATGGCCACGGTGACGCCGTCGATCCTGCCCAGCTTCTCCCTGATCGTGTAGAGGTCCAGCAGGGCCTGGGTCGGGTGGGCGTGGCAACCGTCGCCCGCGTTGATTACGGACGATTCAAGGTGGCGGGCCATGTAGTGGGCGGCGCCGGAGTGGGGGTGGCGGATGACGATGATGTCGGCGTTCATCGCCTGGAGGGTGAGGGCGGTGTTGTAGAGCGACTCGCCCTTCTCGACGCTGCTGCCGCCGCCGGCGACGTTGATGACGTCGGCGCTGAGTATCTTTCCCGCCTGCTCGAAGGAGACGCGGGTGCGGGTGCTGGCCTCGTGGAACAGGGTGATGACGCTTTTGCCTCGCAGCGCCGGGACCTTCCTGATGTCGCGCTGCAGCACCTCCTTCATGGCGGCGGCGTTGTCCAGGACGGACTCGATCTCGCCGCGGGTGAAGTCGTCCAGGTCGAGGACGTGGCGACGGTTTGGCAGAAGTGTGGCCTCCTGGGTCATTTTGGCGTCCTCCTGACGAGCAGCACCTCGTCCACACCGTCCGTCTCCGAGGTGCGCACTTGCACCTCCTCGTCCTTCGAGGTGGGCACGTTCTTGCCAACGTAGTCGGGCCTGATGGGAAGCTCGCGGTGGCCCCTATCCACGAGGGCCGCGAGCTGGACGCGCTTGGGGCGGCCGAAGTCGGTCAGGGCGTCCATTGCAGCGCGGATGGTCCTGCCGGTGTAGAGCACGTCGTCGACGAGTACGGCGACCTTGCCATCTATGGCGGGCATGTGGGTCGGGAGCATGGGCGGCCGGGCGCCGGAGGCGAGGTCGTCCCTGTAGAGGCCTATGTCCAAGGTGCCAACGGGGGGCGATACACCTTCAACCTGCTCGATGAGCCGGGCCAGCCGCCGGGCCAGCGGTGCGCCCCTAGTGTGGATGCCAACGAGGACTATCTCGCCGGCCCCGCCGTTGCGCTCGAGGACCTCGTGAGCGATACGCGTCAGCGCGCGCCGGAGCTGCTCGGAGCTGAGGATGGGCTTGCCTGTCGTCAAAAGACCCCTCGTCTGGGCGACAAGGGGCCGGAAACGACGTTAGCCGGACGCTCCTTGTCAGCCTCTCGGGACCGACTTAAAGGACGCTATGAAATGATGTTACACGGGGCGGCGGGCCTTTTCAAGCGCCTGGCGGTGAACCAGGGAGCCCCGAAGGGTGACCGCACTTCAGAGCTGCCGCACCGGGTCTTGCCTATCGGTGGGGAGAATCCCCGATATCTGTCTCGTTCTGTAACATTCTGTCTCTTTCAGCTTTGGCTTACGAGACAGTGCGTGACATGAGGTAGGCAGAATGAGATACGAACAAGACAGAATGACGACATGAACGAGGCGGAATGAGACACACCCCCCGAGGCTCTCACAGGCAGGGCGGTCACCGAAGAACGCCCGGCTACGAGGGTCTGCACCTGCCTGATCCGTTCAGGTGTTAGTGTATCCATTGGAGTAGGGTGGCACGTGCGTTCGCACACCGTCAAGGGCGTTTGCCGCGTCTGCTGCCGCAGCCTGCTAGAATCGGCGGCGATGGCTGAAGACGCGACCCCTATCTCGTACCGCAAGAGCGTACTGGACAACGGTCTCCGGGTGGTGACCTGCCGGATGGCGCACACCCCTTCTGTGGGTATCTGCCTCTTCGTGGGCGTCGGCTCCAGGCACGAGATGCCGGAGCTGGCTGGAGCGTCGCACCTGGTGGAGCACCTGCTGTTCAAGGGCACTTCGAGGCGGCCCACGCCGGGCGAGATCGGCGGCACCGTGGAGGGGGTCGGCGGGGAGATCAACGCGGCCACGGAGCAGGAGCTCACCGTCTACTGGTGCAAGGCCGCGCTGCCCTACATGGAAGAGTGCCTGGACCTGCTCGTCGACATGGCGATGGGGTCCGTCTTCGACCCGGAGGAGCTTGAGCGCGAGCGGATGGTCGTGCTGGAGGAGCAGAACCAGATCAACGATTACCCGAACGACAGGGTCGAGGCGATGCTGGACGATCTGCTCTGGCCGGACCACCCCCTGGGTCGGGACGTGAGCGGGACGCGGGAGTCGATCTCCGCCATGAGCCGCGAGGTGGTGATGGAGCACTACCGGGGCGCGTACTCGCCTGGCAACGTGGTGATCAGCGCGGCGGGCTCGGTGGACCATGACACCGTCGTGCGGCAGGCGGAGTCGCTGACGAGGGACTGGCCCTCGGGCGAACGGCCGGGATGGCAGCCGTTTTGCGACGGGCAGGACGGGGCCCGGCTGGGGCTCGAGTACCGTCGCAAGGAGCAGGCCCACCTCTCGATCGGGCTGCCCGGCCTCTCGCTGACGCACCCGGACCGATACGCGCTCGACCTTCTTAGCATGATGCTGGGAGACGGGATGAGCAGCCGCCTGTTCATGGAGGTGAGGGAGAAACGTGGGCTCGCGTACGACGTGCACAGCAGCATCACGTCGTTCATGGACTGCGGCGCGTTGACCATCGGCGCTGGAGTCGACCCGAAGAAGCTGTACACGGCGGTGGAGACGATACTCGCCGAGCTGGGAAAGCTGCGGGAGGGCGTGCCGGAGGACGAGCTGGAGAGGGCGAAGCGTCGGATGGGCGGACGCCTGCTGCTGCGCATGGAGGACAGCCGGGCGGTCGCGGCGTGGGCGGGGTCGCAGGAGGCCATGCTCGGAGAGGTCGTCGGGGTAGATGAGGTTATGGGGCTGATTGCGGCGATCACGCCCGGCGACGTGAAGCGGGTGGCCAACGGGCTGGTCGCCTCCGAGAAGCTGAAGATGGCGGTCGTGGGGCCTGTCAGGGGGAGGCGGCGCCTGGAACAGGCGATGTCCAGCGCCTTTGCCGGGTGAAGTTAGCCCAGATCAGTAAGCGAGTCTCTAGGTCATCCACGAAGAGCACTAAGGGGCACAAAGGGGACTGTTGCAGACCTAGTGAACTTCTGACGCGCCGATTACCAAATCGGGACGGGTTCTTGCCTGGTGGGCTTGCTGTCCCCTCGGCGCACATTCGGATATAATGCGGGCCAAAATCCGGGGTTGCGCCCCGACAATTGGGTAGGCTGTGAAGAAAGAGAATGACGACCGCGGGAAGAGAGACGATTCCGGGCGCTCTCGCAGAGAGTTCCTGAAGAAAGCGCCGGCGTTCATAGCCGGAGGGATGGTCATGGGCGTAGTCGCCGGCAGGCTGGCGCTGTCGCGGGTGAGCCGACGCCGACGGCCACCGGTCGTGCCCGAGGGGTCGATATTCACGCCGGCGACGAGCCCGGAGGATACAGCGTAGCCCCGAAGGCTTCGCGTATCGCGTCGGGATCTACAGGAGGAGCAGCTAGATGCAAGCCACCGCGCAGCACAGGGTCCTAGCGGACGTGCTTACCGCCAATCTCGGCGTAACCGAGAGGGTGAACAGGCTGGCTCTCGACGCTATCCTCATAGCGAGCGGCGTTCTGCTTGTGGCGCTGTGCGCCCAATTTGCGGTAAAGATACCGACCACCACCGTGCCCATTACTGGCCAGACCTTCAGCGTACTCCTGGCGGGCGGCGCGCTGGGAAGCAAGCGCGGCGGCCTGAGCATGGCAATATACATGCTGCTTGGGATGCTTTCGGTCCCCGTCTTCGCTCCCGGTTCGGGAATCATGGAAGAGAGGACCTTCTTCTTCCTTCTGCCCTGGTCGGGCAGCGACGGGCTCGTGTGGAGCATGGCGAGCGGGGGCTACATAGTCGGGTTCATCTTCGCGGCCTACTTGGTGGGGCTGCTGGCGGAGCGCGGCTGGGACAGGCGGTCCACAGTGCCCTTTGCGATGCTCCTAGGCAACATCGTCATATACCTGGTCGGACTCCCGTGGCTTGCGGTCCACATCGCCAATAACGATGGGCTGTACTCGTACTTCCAGGCGCAGGGCGGTGCGAACGTTGTGGACATGACATTGCGCGGCGGGCTTTACCCATTCATAGGAGGCGACGCCATCAAGCTGGTCCTGGCCGCCATGGCCGTGCCGGGGGCTTGGGCACTGATCGACCGGCTAAAGCGCCGGGGGACGGAATAGACGCCGGGAATCCGGCGCCCATCACTTATTCGTAGATTATTATAGTTGGCCCGATTCCCGGCGAGGACGGCTCAGACCGCCATCCGGGGACGCGGCAGCGGATACCTCCGACCCACCGGGACGCTATCGAAGGGAGCCCCAATGAACATCACCGGTAAGCTGCTTACCATCATCGTATCTACGCTAATGCTATCCGTGTTCGCCGCCGCTTGCGGGAGCGACACTCCCGCTGTCGAGGAGCCTACGGAAGAGACACAGGTTTCCCAGATGGAGGAGAACGTCCCCGAGGAGTCGACCCAGCCAGACCCGACCCCGGAGCCGCCTACTCCAGAGCCGACCCCGGAACCGCCTACTCCAGAGCCGACCGAGGCGCCCCCGGAGGATACCGCCAACGGGACGGGCCGCATCGGCAACGAGCTCCTGGCGCCAGAGCTGACCCAGGTGTTCAGTTGGATCAACTCGGAGCCGCTCACGCTAGAAGGGCTGCGCGGGGACGTCGTACTAATAGACTTCTGGACCTACACCTGCATCAACTGCATCCGGACGCTGCCCTACCTGAAGGACTGGCATGACAAGTACGCCGACCTGGGCCTCACGATCATCGGCGTGCACACGCCGGAGTTCGAATTCGAGAAGAAAAAGGAGAACGTCATCGACGCCGTTGCGGAGTACGGCCTGGAGTACCCCGTCGTCCAAGACAACGACTTCGGCACCTGGCGCGCGTTCGAAAACCGGTACTGGCCGGCGAAGTACCTGATCGACAAGGACGGCTATATCAGGTACTCCCACTTCGGAGAGGGCGCCTACCAAGAGACCGAGGAAAAGATACGCGAGCTGCTGATGGAGACGGCCAGCGGCGTGGAGGAAATCAGCCTGGACATCAGGCCTTCCCCGGAGGTCGACGCGGCCGTCTACGCCGCCTCGGGGTCCGCGACCAGCCTCACCAGGGAGCTGTACGCGGGCTACGAGCGCAACTACGGCAGCCTGCAGTTCGGCCCGGCTCCCCCTTACGTGCTGCCCGACGTCCACCCGGAGTACTACACCCAGCCCGACGGCGTCGCCGAGTACATGGACCCCGGGGAGCACAACAACCACTTCCTGTACCTTCAGGGGATGTGGCGCAACGGGAGGGAGAGCCTGAGGCACGCAAGGGTCACGAGCGACTACGAGGACTACATGGCGCTGCGCTTCTATGGGAATAGCGCCAACGTGGTCCTAAGCCCCGAAGGGGACGAGCCCTACGAGATCAGGATAACCCTGAACGATATGCCGGTGGCCGAGGAGTACAAGGGCGCCGACATCATGTACGACGACGAGGGCAACAGCTACGTGAGGGTGGACGAGCCCCGGATGTACAGGCTGGTCAGCACGCCGACTTACAGCGGCCACGACCTGAAGCTGAGCTCCAACTCAGACGCCTTCTCGGTGTTCGCCTTCACCTTCGGGGCCTACACGGATGGCTCCTAGAAGGGAACCTGTCAGAATCAGGACTCACATGATAAGGGGACTTACAGGACTCGCAGCGGTAGCGGCGGCGGTACTCCTTGCCGCCTGCGGCGGAGGTCCTGCCGAGCCGTCCGCGAGCGGCGGCGCGTCACGGGCCGAGACGGAGGCCGCCCAGGAGGAGCCCGCCGCAATGGCCGAAGAGGCCCGCCCGGACCGGGAGCTGCTAGTCACCGGTCCGCGCTCCGAGGACGGCCTCCAAGCGATCCTGGGGACGGGCGACCTCGGGGTGGGCGTCAACCGGGTGGGCTTCGTGCTGACGTCTCTGGACGGCATCGTGACGGACCCGGTCACGGTGACCTCCAGCTACACGGGTACGGAAGGCGGGGTAGTGGGGGAGACGGCGGAGATGGTGTTCCAGCCGTGGCCCTACGGGACCCGGGGGCTGCACACCGGGGAGCTGACGTTCGGCCAGGCGGGGCCGTGGAAGCTGGACATCTCAGTCGCCGCGCCGGACGGGTCGGTCAGCAGAGCCGAGCTGGCCTTCGAAGTCGCAGAGGCGACATCGGCACCGGCCAACGGCGCGCCGGCCCCGCTCAGCAGGAGCAAGACGGCAGACGACGTGGCGTCGCTGGACGATATCACAACGGGTTCGCTCCAGGACGCCGACCTATACCAGGTGAGCCTCGACGAGGCCGTGCGTAGCGGCCTGCCGACGGTGGTGGTCTTCGCCAGCCCGGCTTTCTGCACCAACGCAGTGTGCGGGCCCCAGGTGGAGGTGCTGACACAGCTCAAGGACAAGTACTCGGGGCGGGCGAACTTCGTTCACGTTGACTTTTACGACAACCCAGCGGAGATCCAGGGAGACCTGGACAAGGGGGTGATCTCCCCTACGGTCATCGACTGGGGCCTGCCCAGCATCGAATGGACATTCGTCATAGACCGAGAGGGCATCGTCGCGACCCGGTTCGAGGCCTTCGTCACTTTCGAAGAGGTTGAGTCGGCCCTGCTGGATGCTCTCTAGCGGCGCTTGGATAACGGCAGACGGCCCAAGCCTTTGCAGGGAGTTTCCTCGGAATGCGCTCACGGCCATTGCGGCCTTGCTCGTGGACTCCACGGAGACAAATGAGGGCGACATAAGGTAGCATGACCAGCCGTACACGTCGCGATACTCTATCGACCCGAGGCTTCAATGGCGCTGTCAGCACACCCCATCGATTCGGAATCCCAAGACGGTGTATTGTCCGCTAGAGGCGGTCCGCCCGTGCTTGCCGGACGGCAGGGATGGGACCGAGACGCAGGGACCGGAGCATCCGATGCGACAGAGCACTCTGAGCAACGGCAGGAGATGAGGCCGCTTCTTGCCGTATTCCGGGCGATTCAGGCGGTGAGGTCAACTCTGACCTCGCTGGTAGACGCCTTCCCTCCGTACCTGCACATCGAAGGCCGACTCACGGCGAAGGAGCACCGGCCCAGCGGCGCATACTACCTGCTGGTCGACACCGATGTGGTGGAGGTCGACTGGCTCACCTACGAGACCCTCGTGGTGGGCGAGCCGCTCCGCGTCCGGGCGACGCGCACCCACAAGGCTGTGAACATAGACCGTCTCGTCCCGTGAGCGCGGCCGGCTGCCGCTGCCGCGCGTAGGCGGACTAAAACGGCGAGGTCCGTCGGCTTGGACACGGGCTACAGCGGCATCCCGCAACCTCATCGATGGCCGCCGCGGCTCGTGTACGACGGCGGACGGCAGCCTGTTCGCGTACCCTACCTGGACGCCCCTCCAGAGATTATCCCCATCGATGTCGGCCGGCAGCTCTTTGTCGATAACTTCCTGGTCGAGTCTACGACGCTGACTCGGCGCTTCCACCAGGCCCAGAAGAGCGAGCACAACCCCGTGCTGACACCGGAGACGGAAACCGAGTTGGACGGCGGCGAGTGTCCGGTCGCAGCGCCCTTCAACGACGGCGTCTGGTGGGACCCGACCGACCGATTGTTCAAGATGTGGTACCAAGCCGGCTGGATGTCCGGGACCGGATACGCAGTTAGCGATGACGGCATCGAGTGGCGCCGGCCCGCGTTGGACGTGGCGCCCGAGACCAACCTCGTCCTCGCACCGCGCCCGGGCTACCGGCGGGATGGCTGCTGTGTGTGGCTCGACCACGAGGCTGAGGACTCCGAACAGCGGTTCAAGATGTTCCAGTACTTCCGGTCGTCAGGTGACATAGGAACGCCCTGGAGCGGCGGAGAGGTCTATACGTCCCCGGACGGCATCCATTGGGGAGAGCCTACACGCACGGGCCCGCTCGGGGACAACTCTTCGTTCTTCTACAATCCCTTTCGCAAGAAGTGGGTGTACAGCGTGCGCCGGACCGAAGACGGCGTTCGGGCCAGGCGGTACATCGAGCACGCCGACTTCCTCGACGGCTCCCAGTGGGAGGATGAGGACCCGGTCTTATGGGCATGGTCGGACGAGCTCGACGAGCCCGACCCCGAGATCGGCGAGGCGCCTCAGCTCTACGACCTCAACGCTGTGGCCTATGAGAGCGTCATGCTGGGGCTGATCGCCATATTTCGAGGACCGCCCAACCCGGAGGCCGCCGAAAGGGGAGTCCCCAAGACCAACGACCTGACTTTGGGGTTCAGCCGGGACGGTTTCCACTGGGACCGTCCCGACCGCCAGTCCTTCATCCCGGCGACGCGTGTCCAGGGCACGTGGGACAAGGGCTACATTCATGCCGCGGGTGGGGTGTGCCTGATCGTTGGCGACCTGCTCTACTTCTACTACGGGGCCTGGTCAGGAGAGTCGCCGAAGCTCACTAGTAGCATGGTCGGATCACATGACAAGGCCAACGCCATGTACTCGGGAGGCGGCACAGGGCTTGCGACGCTGAGGAGGGACGGATTCGCGTCGATGGACGCGGGGACGGACGGAGGCGTCCTCACCACGCGGCCCGTCACCTTCGAAGGCCGACACCTGTTCGTCAACGCGGACACCTCGCGGGGCGCCCTGAGAGTGGAGGTGTTGGACCGACGGGGCAAGATGGTAATGCCCTTCTCGGCCGGTCGCTGCGTGCCGGTCTCGGCAGATCGGACGGCGCAGAGGATCGACTGGACGGAAGCCCACGACCTCTCCGCGCTGAGAGACATACCGGTCAGGTTCAGGTTTCACGTCACCAACGGAAGCCTCTACGCCTTCTGGGTGAGCCAGGACCTTACGGGCTCCAGCAACGGCTACGCGGCCGCGGGCGGGCCAAGAGTCCGCGGGTGACCAGCAGCCTGAAGGAGCCGGGGCGGCTGCTTAACGCTCGTACCAGCCCGAACCGAACAGCAGCCCGTCGTGGCGCACCATCCAGGTGTGCTTCTGCTGGTCCTCGCCCGATTCCGGGTTCACCAGTACGTAGTCGACCCAGCGTCCCTCCTCGGTAGCCGCCAGCATCTCGTCGCCGTAGAAGTAGCCGGTGGCGTCCACCCGGAGGCTGGGATCCCGCCCTACGAACTTGTCGTCATGGTGGGCTATCGTGTAGCCGTCCTCGTCGATGACGAAGACGTACCACTGGCCGTCGACGCTCTCCTTCGAGCTGTAGTAGTCCATTGTCGCCTCCAGGCCCAGGGCGTCGTAGAGGTTCAGGGCCTGCTGTACGAAGGACTTGGTGTATGCGGGTGCGTCGGACTTGCTGGGGCCGCGCTCGTACCACCCCGAACCGAAGACGAGCCCGTCGTGCAACACCATCCAAGAGTGCTTGGTTTCCGCGGCACCGGTGGCGGGATTGGGGAAGGTGTAGTCGAACCAGGCGCCATCCTCATCGGCGACGGCTACTACGGCCTCGCCCGCGGGATAGCCGTTCGGCCCGATAGCCGCCGAGGCGGGACGGCCAACCAGGTCCGGGTTGGCGGCATGAGCGATTATCATGTCATCCTGGTCGCCGATAAAGACATACCACTGGCCGTCGACGCTCTCCTTGGTGTTGTAGTAGGCGAGGGTCGCCTCCAGGCCCAACGCGTCGTAGAGGTTCAGGGCCTGCCGCACGAAGGACTGGGTGTATGCGGGAGCGTCGGACTTCCTTGGCCCGCCTTCATACCAGCCTGTGCCGAAGACGAGCCCGTCGTACCGCACGATCCAGGAGTGCTTCGTCTCCGCGGCGCCGGTGACGGGGTTGGGGAAAGTGTAGTCGAACCAGGCGCCATCCTCATCGGCGACGGCTACTACGGCCTCGCCCGCGGGATAGCCGTTCGGCCCGATAGCCGCCGAGGCGGGACGGCCAACCAGGTCCGGGTTGGCGGCATGAGCGATTATCACGTCGTCCTGGTCGAGAATGAAGATATACCACTGGCCGTCGATGCTCTCTTTGGTGTTGTAGTAGGCGAGGGTTGCGTCGAGCCCTTCCGACTCGTACTTGCTGATG
This sequence comes from Dehalococcoidia bacterium, assembly GCA_965262055.1. Classification (GTDB taxonomy): domain Bacteria; phylum Chloroflexota; class Dehalococcoidia; order Lucifugimonadales. The sequence continues at coordinate 1,274,390 of CBDHEI010000002.1, read as the reverse complement.
GCGTTCTTGACAAGGTACTGAGTGTATTCGGGGGGCGACGACCTGCGAGGCGCGAGGGCCATCTTGCCATCTGCCATCTGCTCGGTCTTCTTGCTGGTGGGTTCCGGCTCAGTTTTCTTGAAGTCGTCCGAGGCCTCTCGCACGATCTGTTCGACCTGCGCGCCGGTGAGCCCCGGTTCCGGAGCAGGGACATTGGCAATCTCCGTGCGGACTATTTCCGAAACGTCCGCGCGGGTAAGGCCCTCATCGGCATCCCCACAAGCGATCAGGAGAAACGGCACTAGCAGGGCCAGTGTCAGCATTGTGGCGATACGGAGCGTCTTGTTCTTCATCTCATCGTTCCTCGTAGTAGCGTTTATAGTTTTAGGACTTAGCCCGAATCCACCGAAGGACACCGATGGACGGCGTGAGGACAGCGGCAGGGTGGGTGAGGGAGCTACAGGGGAGATGGCTGGGCTCATTGGGGTAGATTGGAGGTCGGCGAACGGTCTTCAGTCGCCGCCTTGCGCCCCTATGGCCCTCTGCGGGAGCTGCGATGCGCGGGATGGCGAGAGAATACGCAGCAGGGAACTCTCGCGGGACCGGGGTGGCACGAGTTTTCAGGGAAGTTGGGTCAGTTGCAGGCTGGCAGTTCAGGCGGGGAGTGGAATGGCTCGCAGCCGGGCCATGGCGCGAGTGAACTGGGTTTCCCAAGTCCAATGCTGGGGAAGATGCAGGGTAAGGCGGCGCGCCGAGCGGGTGATCCGTCCCACCAGAGCGAAGACCCGCCGCCTGAGGGTCTTGGTGGTCACGGTCCGTTCGGCCAGACCGATGCGCGCTGTCCAGCGGGCGAGGTTGTGTGCCATCACCTGCACCGCCAGCCAGGCGCCGTTGGCGGCGAAGCGCCCCGAGGGGAGATGGTTGAGTCCGACGCCGTGTTTCAGGTCTCGAATGGCGTTCTCGATCTCGGCGTGGCGGCGATGATCGGCCTCCAGTTCCAGGGTTTCCCCGTCCCGGTCGGTGATGAAGCCGTGATAGCTGTAGGTGGCGAAGAGGGCCAACTGGGAACCGGGCGTGGGCTTCACCCGCCGGACGATGAGCCGCACCGGCGCGGCGTCGGGTTCACTCTGGAAGGGGGTATAGGTGGTCTCGGCCACATCGGCGGCGCCGTCCATCCAGTAGGGAATCGGCGTCCAGTCCTGCTCGGGGATCGCCTCAATCAACTCCCGCAGGCCTTTGTGCTGGCGGATGGTGATGGAGAAGCGGACACTCATCTCGCGGCAGACGGCGACGAGAGCGTGGGCGTAGAAGCCGCTGTCGGCGCGCACCGTGAGTTGGCCGCTGGCCCTACCGTAGCGCACCCGCCCCACCGTTTCACGCAGGAAGTGGGCAGCGCCGCGAGCGGTGTTGGCACGGCCCTCGCGCAGCCGGGACATCAGCACATCGCCGGTTCCGGCGGCGATGGCCAGCAGTGGGTGATAGCCCCGCACGCCGGTGTAGTTGTGGTGTCGCGCCCCTTCTTTGTCCAGTCCATAGGTCTCGCAGATGGTGGAGTCCAGGTAGATGGTAAGGGGCGAGTCGCCGGGTCCGGCCCCAGCGGCCCATGCGCGTGCCAGCAACTGGCGGCTCACCCGGTCGAGTTGACGGACATGCCCCCACCGGAAACTGCGCAGGAAGGTGCCCAGGGTGGATGGCGCCTTGACCACGCAGCCGAGAACACCGACCGTCCCACCAGCACGCAGCGCATCGGCGTCGTCGATGAAGTCGCCGCCCGCCAGCGCGGAAGCGACCAGCGTCAGCATTTTGTCCCCCGTGTTCGCCCGCCCCGATGCGCAGCCTAGGTCGAGGTGATGGTCGACGAGTTCCCGCAGGCCCAGGTGCTGTGCAAGGGTGGCCGGCAGGAGCAGGCCGGCATTGGCCACCAGGCGGTGGTCGTCAAAGACGACGCGGATACGGTCGGGATTATTCTGTGGCAGCATCTACTGGGTGCTCCTTGTTTCCGGGCGGTTTTCTGTTTCAAAACCATTCTCCCAGATTCAGAGGAGCACCCTCTGGCTTCTTCAAGGACTGTCCCCAAAGTCGTCTTTCGGTGGATTCGGGCTTAGTATCATAACCGGCTCTTTGCCTTGTCAGCTGTAACTCTGGACACTTCAACTCTATTCCGGCTGCTGACGACCTGTCAACCTAAGTCGCACCCGGCGAGGGGCGAGCTATAGCGCTTCGGCGATCACCTCGGCCAAGTGCTTGGCCTGGACGCCGGCACCGTCCGCGATCTGCTGGCGGCAGGACACGCCGTCGCTGACCACAGTGGCGCCGTTACCGGCTCGCACCGCGGGGAAGAGCGTCTGCTCGCCTATTTGCATCGAGATGTCGTAGTGCTCGCTCCCGAAGCCGAAGGAGCCGGCCATGCCGCAGCAGCCGGAGGGTATCTCTTCGACTTCGCAGCCGGGTATGGAGCGCAGGACGGAAAGGGCCGAGTCCGTGCCCGCTAGCGCCTTCTGGTGGCAGTGGCCCTGGAGCAGCACCCGATTGGGCGGGTTGGTGTATGTCAGGTCAGCGGTCGCCAAGCCGGACTCACTGTGTAGGAACTCTTCGAACAGCATCGCGCCTTCGGCGACGGCTGCGGCCTTGCGGTCGTTGGGCAGCAGCTCGAGGTAGTCGTCGCGGAAGCCCAGGATGCAGCTTGGCTCCAGGCCCACGAGCTTTGCGCCGCCCTCCATGAGGGAGTGGACGGTATCGACGTTGGCGCGGGCGTTCTTCCTGGCGGCGTCCATCATGCCGGCGGAGAGCATGGGCCTCCCGCAGCACTTCGTATCAGGCAGGGCGACCTCGTACCCCAAGCGCTCCAGGACCTTCGTGGCCGCCCTACCGATCTCCGGGTGGTTGTAGTTGGTGAAGGTGTCCACGAAGAGCAGGACCTGCCCCTTGCCGCCGGGCGGGCGTATAGACTCGCCCCTGGCTTTGAACCACTGCCTGAAGGTCTGGCTTGCGAAGGGGGGCAGCTTCCGGCGCCTGTCGATGTTGGCGAACCGCTCCATGAGGTCCGCGAAGGTGGTGGAGCGCATGACGAGGTTGGATACGGGCGCCATGAATGAGCCCAGCCTGCTGATGGCGGCGATGTTGCCGAAGAGCCTGTTCCTGACGGGGAGGCCGTTGGCCTTGTGGTACCGGTCCAGGAATTCGTACTTCAGCTTGGCCATGTCGACGTTGGAGGGGCACTCGCCCTTACAGCCCTTGCACTCCATACAGAGGTCCATGACGTCGTAGAGACGGCTGCCCGTCAGGGAGCTGAGCGGCAGAGCGCCCGATATGGCCGCGCGCAGGGCGTTTGCCCGGCCCCGGGTGGAGTGCTCCTCGTCGCGGGTAACCATGTAGGAGGGGCACATGGTGCCCGACGTGACCTTGCGGCAGGCGCCCTGGCCGTTGCACATCTCGATGGCGCCGCCGAAGCCGCCCTGGGACGCGTAGGAGAAGCCGGTGTCGGGCTCCACGGCGCGGTATGCCGGGTCGATGCGCAGGTTCTCGGTCATGGGCGCCGGGTCTACGATCTTGCCGGGGTTCATGATGCCGTCGGGGTCGAAGGCGCGCTTGACGCGGCGGAATGCGTCGTAGACCTTCGGGCCGAACATCTTCTCGATCCACGGGCTGCGTACCAGCCCGTCGCCGTGCTCGCCGCTCATGGCGCCACCGAACTCCAGCACGAGGTCGCTCACATCGGAGGCGATGGCGACCATGCGCTCTACCCCCTGCTGGTCCTTGAGGTCGATCAGCGGGCGTATGTGGAGGCAGCCGACGCTTGCGTGGCCGTAGTAGCCCGCCGCCGTGCCGTGCGAGCGCACTATCTCGTCGAAGCGGCGGACGTACTCCGGCAATTTTTCGGGATCAACCGCGGTGTCCTCGACGAACGGGAGGGGCTTTGCGCTTCCCGGTACGTTCATCATCAGGCCTAGGCCGGCCTTGCGCACGGCCCAGATCCGCGCCTGCTCGCCCTCGTCCATGACGCGGCGCACCGCGTACCCCATCCTGGCTCGCCGCAGCTTGCGCTCCAGAGCGTCGAGCTTCGAGACGGCCTCGGCCTCCGAGTCCCCGGTCAGCTCCACGAGCAGGACCGCCTCGGGGTCTCCTTCCAGAAAGCCCATCATCCGCGAGTACTCCAGGTTTGCGCGGGCCTGCCTGAGGATCATCGAGTCCACCAGCTCCACCGAGGCGGGGTCGACCTCAAGGGTGAGCACGGTCGCCTCGATGGACTCCTGGAGGGTGTGGAAGTGGAGGACGGCGAGGGCCTTGTGCCGGGGGCGCGGCACGATCTTGACCCTAGCGTCGGTTATCGTGAGCAGGGTGCCTTCCGAGCCTACTACGAAGCGCGCCATGTCCAGCCCGGCGGCCGGATCGGCCAGCTCGTCGAGGTTGTACCCAGAGACGCGGCGCTGTATCTGCGGGAAGCGCGCGGCGACCTCGTCCCTGGTCTCCGCGCCTATCTCGGCGAGGCTGCGAAGGATGCTCCCTTCCAGGGAGTCACGGCGCATCCGCTCCTCCACCTGCCCGGCGGTGAGCGGGCCAAGGGTGGCGAAGTCGCCGTTGGAGAGGACGGCTGTCAGCTCGGCGACGTTGTCCACCGTCTTGCCCCACACGATGGAGTGTGCGCCGCAGGAGTTGTTGCCGATCGCGCCACCGACGTTGCCACGGTTGCTGGTGCTCGGATCAGGGGCGAAGAGCATGCCGGTGGGCGCGAGCTTCTGGTTCAGCTCGTCCAGGATGATGCCGGGCTGGACGCGGGCCCACCCCTCCTCGGCGTTGACCTCCAGGAGGTCGCGCATGTACTTGGAGAAGTCTATGACGACCGCGTGGCCGACCGTCTGGCCCGCAAGGCTCGTGCCTCCGCCCCTCGGCAGCACCGGCACTCCGTGACGCCTAGCGGTCTCCACCACGGCGGCCACGTCCTCGGCCGTCCTTGGCAGCACGACGCCGATGGGCTCGATCTGGTAGATGCTGGCGTCGGTGCTGTAGAGGACACGGGTCATCGCGTCGAAGCGCACCTCGCCGGACACGACGCGCCTGAGGTCCTCTACGAGGGCCCGGTCATCGCGGGAGGCCGCCCGGGACGCTATCATGCCTCGTTCGGGTCGGCCTGCTGGCGGGTACCGTGGGCGTCTCCCCGGAAGGAAAGGGCAAGCAGGGGAGGGGCCGCGGCGGTGGTGATTATCGTCATCAGGATGGCTACTCCGTACAGGTCAGGGGAGAGGATTCCCCTGCTTATCCCTATGCCGGCCATGATGAGGGCCACCTCACCCCTGGGCAGCATACCGAAACCGATCCTCCACGCACCGCTCCGGTTGAACCCTACCAGCAGAGAGGGCAGCCCGGAGCCAGCGACCTTGCCGATTGTCGCCGCGACGGTGATGACGAGTCCGAATACGATGACTCCCCCCATGGCGCTCACGTCGACGAGCATGCCCATAACGACGAAGAATATGGGAACGAGGAAGGAATAGATGGCCCTGAGGGGTTGGTGGAGCCGGTGCGCCAGGTCGGTGCCCGACAGGGCAAGCCCAATGGAGAAGGCGCCGATGATCATGGCGAGCCCGAAGCTCTCCGCCAGACCGGCCGCCAGAAGGGCGAGCGCAAGCGCAAGCGCGACCGAAGCCCCGCTCACCCTGAACCGCTGCAGCAGCTCCGAGATGTAGCCGGAGAGCAGCACGCCTATTCCCGTCAGCGCCAGCCAAAAGCCGAGGGTCTTGAAGGCCACCCAGGCGATGGAGGAAGCCTCGAAGGCCCCTGTATCCGAGAGGCCCACTACTATCGTGAGTATCAGGATGCCGATGACGTCGTCCAGCACCGCCGCGCCCAGTACGGTGACCCCCTCGGGGGTCGCAAGCCGTCGCAGGTCGCCCAGTACGCGGACCGTGATCCCTATGGAGGTGGCGGTCATGATGGCGCCGATGAACAGCGCTTTGCTGCCCCCAAAGTTGTCGTCGTAGCCGAATTGCACCGTCAGGACCACGCCTAAGGAAAGCGGCACGACGACCCCGCCGATGGCGACCACGGTTGCGGGCCGCGCGTAGCGCAGGAACTGCTTGAGGTCGGTCTCGAGGCCCGCCATAAAGAGCAGTACGATGGAGCCGATCTGGGCGATGGACCAGAGCTCGGGGGAGATGTGCACCGCCGAGGCGGCTTCGCCGACCCCGGCCTCGACGTGCTCGAAAAGGGCGCCCACCATCCAGAAATCGATCCCGCCTAAGGCGAAGGGCCCGATCACGATACCGACGGCAAGCTCGCCCAGGACGGCGGGCATCCTGAGCACCCGTTCGAAGAACTCGCCGCCCAGCTTCGCGGCGATCAGTATCACCGCGAGCTGAAAGACGAGCCTTATGACTATTTCTTCGATGTGCTCCATGAGTCGTTTACCGTGGGTTAGACCGTCTGCATTGCTTTCAAGCCTTCTTCACGTACAGGTTGCCGGGGTCGACCTCCTCGCGTAGGACGCGGAGCTCGGTGGGAGACGGCGCTTCGGTCGTCTCGATCGACGGCGGCTGTATGGGCTCGAAGCCGGTGTTCTCGAGGAGGTCGTCGAGTGAGACGCCCGGCATAAGCTTGTCTACCCTCAGCCGGCCTTCCGCCTTGTCTATGGACATCACGGTCATGTCCGTTACGACCACCACGTCCGGGTACGGGGTCGGCAGCCCGACGCGCTTCCTGCCCTGGGGGCCGTCGACGTAGCCGGGGCTGGTCACGTAGTCGCAGTGATTTGGGAATCGCCGCCGCTCGTGGCGCGTGATGATCAGCACCTTCTTCGCGTGGGACGCCACGTCGTTTGCGCCGCCGCTACCGGGGAAGCGGACCTTGGGACGGGCGCGGTCCCCGATCAGGGTCGAGTTGACGTTGGCGAACTGATCGACCTGCGCGCCTCCGATGAAACCGACGTCCACCAGCCCGCGGTGAAGCACGCCGCCCAGGGACTCCAGCAGCGAGCCGACGCGGGCGGCCCGGTACATGACCCGGGGGTCGGAGACGGAGATCGGCGTGGGTATCACCTCTGGCGCGATGGGGCCGGTCTCTACCACGTAGCACATGTTGGGTGCGTGGCTCTTCAGGGCCATCAGCGCGGCCACCATGGGCATGCCGGTACCCACCAGCACCACGTCCCCGTCGGAGATGTGGCGGGAGGCCTCGATGACCATGAGCTCGTCCAGGATGAACGGCGCCGTCAAAGTACGGCCTCCATGGCCTTGCGCAACTCCTCCAGCCTGTCCGCGCCGGCGGCCTTCTCCAGGAACTCGTCGAACGTCGAGCAGTCGCGGACGTACGTGTCCAGGTACTCCTCGTACTGGGGCCCTCCCGCACGGGCAGCCCGCTGGTAGCCCGCGATGTGGGCGTCGTCGTGCTCGTAGTACCGGTGGGCCGCCGTCGGGTACGCGCCCCACGGCTGCACCACCACGGCGTCCACGTAGAGGTACGGGATGGTGGTCCTGTCGGGGTCGGCCCTGATGACGTCGGGGCTGACCAGCTCCTCGCAGCTTACGATAACCGACTTCGACGCCCTAACCATCTCCGGCTCGTGCGTGGTGAAGCCGTCGATGACAACGTTGCCCGTCTCGTCGGCCCTCTGCGCGTGCACGATGGAGACGTCGGGCGTGCAGGCCGGCAGCAGCACGACTTTTTCGTCCAGATCCCAGGGGTTCGAGACCAGCGCGAACGGGGGCTTGCCGTTGCGCGCCTCCTGGCGCAGCAGGTCCGTGCCCAGCATGCTCTTGGCCGGCATGAAAGGCAGCCCGAGGGAGCCCGCCAAGAACCTGAGGGCCATCGCCAGGTGGCTGTGGTCGACGACCTCGATGCGCCCCTCCTCGATCGCCCGCCGCCACCGGAAGGTCCCACCGTACCGCTCCAGATTGCCCGTGCCGCACTCGGTGCTCTTCACCAGCCCGGCGCCCACAAGCATGTCCATGGTCATGGACATGCTGCAGCCCACGAGGCGGAGGTCCCTCTTGCTCTGCCGGATCATCTCGTGGACCAGCGCCATGCTGCACCTGCCGATGGTCTGGCCTCCGATGCCGACAGTGTCGCCGTCGCGGACGAGCCTGCTGACGGCCTCCGACGCGGTGGTTACCTTGGACTCGAGCTTGCGGGACAATTTGGCTCCCACGGGAGGGTTTGTCTCAACAACCCCCGTATTCTACCAAACAGCCGGGGGCGCTCTCCCGGTCTCACTCCCAGTGGGCGTGGAAGTGGTTCAGGGGACCGTGGCCGCCACCCATAGGGAACGCCTCGCGGATGGCAGCCGTCACGTACCTCTTGGCCTGCGAGACGGCGTCCTTAAGGGGCATCCCACTGGCCAACCCCGCCGCGATGGCCGACGCGAAGGTGCAGCCGGTGCCGTGCGTGCTGGTGGTTGGGACCCTCGGCGAGGTGAAGACCCGGAGGTCGGAGCCGTCGTAGAATACGTCCGACGCCGGCCCATCCTCCATGTGGCCGCCCTTGACGACCGCGGCCCTGGCGCCCATGTCGACGATCTGCATGGCGGCGTCGCGTGCGTCGTCTACCGAGGCGACCGGCCTTCCGGTCAGCGCCTCTGCCTCCGGGGCGTTGGGTGTCACAACAGCGGCGGCAGGTACCAGCAGCGTCTTCAGCGCCTCGACGGCGTCTTCCTGGAGCAGCCGCCCGCCCGACTTGGCCACCATGACGGGGTCCACAACGAGGTTGGTCAGGCCGTACTTTTTCACCTTCTCAACCACAGCCTCGATGATGGCCGACGATGAGAGCATCCCTGTCTTTACGGCATCGGCACCGATGTCGCCTATCACGGCGTCGATCTGGGAGCGCACCGTCTCGACCGGCATCTCCACGACGTCGACGACCTCGAGGGTGTTCTGGGCAGTTACGGCGGTTATGACCGACGTGCCGTACACGCCCAGCGCGGCGAAAGTCTTCAGGTCTGCCTGGATGCCGGCGCCGCCGCCGGAGTCCGAGCCCGCAATGGTCATGGCCCTGGGGACGGGACTGCCCGTCCAAGATGAGATGGTCAACACCTACCTCTGTTTCCGCGCCTCGAACAGGCCAGCCTCTTTCGTGATGGAAAATCTACCGTGCTTAACTATCTCACACTCGACAAGCTCCGCCAACCGGGACGCCCTGTCCCCAGATAGGTCGTAGAGATCGGACGACAGCGCATACTCGACCACCGGCCCTGAGTCCGTAACCTCAAGGGAGTCGTCCCGTCGCGTCATCGTGACGTCGGTGAACCGCTCCGCCATCTGGGAGGCGCCGTTCTGTAGGCTGAAGCCCCCATCGACCGCGACGGCGCGTGCTTCCGAGCCGGGGCTCACCCTGTCCAGCATCTGCCACAGCTCGCGCATGTGGGAGTTGCCGTTCGTGGCGGCCATCAACCTGCCCCCGGGCCTCAGTACCCTCCATATCTCTCCCAGGGCCCGCTGCCGGTCCGGAACGTGGTAGAGCATATGGTTGGCCACCACCTGGTCGAAGGACCCTTCAGGGAACGGCAGTAGCTGAACGTCGCACACGCAGTACGTGAACCGCCGGTCCGTGGACAGCTTGTCACGCGCCTCGGACGCCATGCCGGGAGAGAGGTCGGACAGGATGATGTCACAGCCCGCCGGCACGTCCGGCAGGCTGCGCCTCCAGAGCTCCCCGGTGCCGCAGCCCACGTCTAGAACGCGGCTGTCCGGCTCCAGGTGGAGGCGCTCGAAGACCCATCTGAGCCAGTCGAGCTTGTTGGTGCTGAACCTGGCGTGGAGGCCGGCACGCGCCCTCAGGTTCGTGGAGTCCCTGTACTGAGTGTAGACGTTCACGATCGCTTCAGGGGCCGCGTCTCTCGGTGTCGCGGGCCTCTTCGGCGCGACGGCCGATGATCCGGTGAAGCAGCCGCACACTGCCGCCCACCACCTTCATCTTACGCTTCTTGCGGCTTTTTTCTTCCCTGCGCGCGCCCCTAGTATGGTCTTGCTCTTCCACCTTAACCCGAATCCACCGAAGGACACCGATGGACGGCGTGAGGACAGCGGCAGGGTGGGTGAGGGAGCTACAGGGGAGATGGCTGGGCTCATTGGGGTAGATTGGAGGTCGGCGAACGGTCTTCAGTCGCCGCCTTGCGCCCCTATGGCCCTCTGCGGGAGCTGCGATGCGCGGGATGGCGAGAGAATACGCAGCAGGGAACTCTCGCGGGACCGGGGTGGCACGAGTTTTCAGGGAAGTTGGGTCAGTTGCAGGCTGGCAGTTCAGGCGGGGAGTGGAATGGCTCGCAGCCGGGCCATGGCGCGAGTGAACTGGGTTTCCCAAGGCCAATGCTGGGGAAGATGCAGGGTAAGGCGGCGCGCCGAGCGGGTGATCCGTCCCACCAGAGCGAAGACCCGCCGCCTGAGGGTCTTGGTGGTCACGGTCCGTTCGGCCAGACCGATGCGCGCTGTCCAGCGGGCGAGGTTGTGTGCCATCACCTGCACCGCCAGCCAGGCGCCGTTGGCGGCGAAGCGCCCCGAGGGGAGATGGTTGAGTCCGACGCCGTGTTTCAGGTCTCGAATGGCGTTCTCGATCTCGGCGTGGCGGCGATGATCGGCCTCCAGTTCCAGGGTTTCCCCGTCCCGGTCGGTGATGAAGCCGTGATAGCTGTAGGTGGCGAAGAGGGCCAACTGGGAACCGGGCGTGGGCTTCACCCGCCGGACGATGAGCCGCACCGGCGCGGCGTCGGGTTCACTCTGGAAGGGGGTATAGGTGGTCTCGGCCACATCGGCGGCGCCGTCCATCCAGTAGGGAATCGGCGTCCAGTCCTGCTCGGGGATCGCCTCAATCAACTCCCGCAGGCCTTTGTGCTGGCGGATGGTGATGGAGAAGCGGACACTCATCTCGCGGCAGACGGCGACGAGAGCGTGGGCGTAGAAGCCGCTGTCGGCGCGCACCGTGAGTTGGCCGCTGGCCCTACCGTAGCGCACCCGCCCCACCGTTTCACGCAGGAAGTGGGCAGCGCCGCGAGCGGTGTTGGCACGGCCCTCGCGCAGCCGGGACATCAGCACATCGCCGGTTCCGGCGGCGATGGCCAGCAGTGGGTGATAGCCCCGCACGCCGGTGTAGTTGTGGTGTCGCGCCCCTTCTTTGTCCAGTCCATAGGTCTCGCAGATGGTGGAGTCCAGGTCGATGGTCAGGGGCGAGTCGCCGGGTCCGGCCCCAGCGGCCCATGCGCGTGCCAGCAACTGGCGGCTCACCCGGTCGAGTTGACGGACATGCCCCCACCGGAAGCTGCGCAGGAAGGTGCCCAGGGTGGATGGCGCCTTGACCACGCAGCCGAGAACACCGACCGTCCCACCAGCACGCAGCGCATCGGCGTCGTCGATGAAGTCGCCGCCCGCCAGCGCGGAAGCGACCAGCGTCAGCAGTTTGTCCCCCGTGTTCGCCCGCCCCGATGCGCAGCCTAGGTCGAGGTGATGGTCGACGAGTTCCCGCAGGCCCAGGTGCTGTGCAAGGGTGGCCGGCAGGAGCAGGCCGGCATTGGCCACCAGGCGGTGGTCGTCAAAGACGACGCGGATACGGTCGGGATTATTCTGTGGCAGCATCTACTGGGTGCTCCTTGTTTCCGGGCGGTTTTCTGTTTCAAAACCATTCTCCCAGATTCAGAGGAGCACCCTCTGGCTTCTTCAAGGACTGTCCCCAAAGTCGTCTTTCGGTGGATTCGGGGTTAGACACTTGCGTTCAGATCTGGAAGCAGACTATATATGATGGCGGACCCGGAAGGGACGTAACCATCGACACGACTGACGAGAGCCGGCTCGCGCGTCTGGGCGACTATGTCCCCAGAGCGACAATTCGCCGCAAAGACCCTCCGGCTGGGGAGGAGTACGAGTTCTTGGAGCGTCATGAGGGAGTATCGTTGCTTCGGGAGACGGGGCCTTATGCGGGGTCTTTCGAGGCTTCTTCACCCGGCTTCTGGGCTGGGCCGCCCTCCGGTCCGATTGGTCCCCTATGGTAAGTCCGGTCGAGATCGTCGTTTCAGCCCTGGTGCTGGCGGTTGCCGGGTTTACGGTCGGCGCCATCGGTTTCGGGTTCGGCCTCACCACTACGCCGGTCCTGCTGCTCTATCTCGATCCTCAGACCGTCGTTATCGTCGTAAACGCGGTTGCGGTCCTGGCGTTCGGTCTCATGTTGATCGAGACCCGCGAGCACGTCCCCTACCGCGAGCTTACCCCGATGGTGGTCGCGGGCGCCCTGGGCGCGCCCATCGGCGTGTACGCCCTCAGCACGCTCGACCCGTCCGCGCTCCGCATAGGCATCAGCATCCTCGTGTTGGCGCTCACGGCCCTCGTGATCGTCAAGACGGAGTGGCGCATCCCCAAGCCGCGGCTCACCGGCCCCGCGCTCGGCTTCTGCGGTGCGGCCTTGGTGACAGGCCTCGCCATAGGGGGGCCGCTCTTCGTGCTCTTCCTGCTGGGGCGCGGCATGGAGCGTCAGGGGGTAAGGGCCTCGATGGCCTTCTTCTTCACGGTCATGTACTCGACCGCCCTGGCAGGCTACGCCGTCCAGGGGCTCCTCACCTCCGAGCGCATGCTGCTGGCCGTCGCAACGGCCCCCGCGGCGGCGCTCGGCTACTGGCTCTCGGTACGTCTCACGGGACGGATGAACGCGAGTGTCTTTCGCAAGGCGGTTGTCATCGTCATAGCGGTAACGGGCACGCTGGTGCTGGCGCGAGAGCTTCTTACGCTGTAGCCGGCAGCGAGCGCCACCATTCGCCCGGCTTGGCTGGGCGAGAGTCCAAGCGCCCGCTCGCGGGGCTGTCAGCCGGTGTTCACTTGGCGAGGAAGTCGTGCTGCTCGTAGGCGCCGTTGGTAATGGGGGTCGCGTCGAGTCCCAGCCAGCGGTCGACTATGGTCGAGTAGGTGCTTCGGAAGTCGTTGTTGAAGTGCAGGTCGCCTCCTAGCTGCTTGTCCTCGTCCAGCGACGGGTACTCGCCATACAGGCCGCCCTGCACCTGGCCTCCAACCACGAAGGCCACGCCGCCAGAGCCGTGGTCCGTGCCCGCGCCGTTGTCCCTGATGCGCCGGCCGAACTCGGAGAACATCAGCACGACCGTGTCGTCTGCCATGCCGTGCTCATCGAGGTCGTCCATGAAGTCGCCGACGGCGTCGGAGACCTCGCGCCAGAGCTGCGAATGGCTCCTCAGCTCTCCCGCGTGGGTGTCGAAGCTGCCATGCAGCGTGTAATAGACGCGGGTGCCTAGGTCGGCGGTCATCACCTGGGCGATGGACTTCATGCTCTGGGCGATGGGGTTGTTCGCATATTCAACGGTCGACGAGTACATCTCCGGGGCGGTCCGAAGTATGTCCGCCCCCTTCATGGCGTCGGAGCCGGTCTGCTTGATGAACTCGGCGACGCTATCCCCGGCCTGTGCGCCGTACATCTTGGAGAACGAGTCGAGGGCGTACGCCCGCAGCTTCTCGTCCTCTATGTCCGGGAAGAGGCCGTACGTCTCGAGGTTCCCGACCGATGCGACCGGCACTCCCTTGGCATAGAGCGCCCTGGGCAGACCGCGTCCGAAGTTCACGCCGGTAAGCACGTTCTCGGCCCTGGGATCGAGGTCGCGTAGGGCCCTGCCGAGCCACCCTTCCTCGCCGATCCTCTCGCTCTCGGCGGTGTGCCATACGTCCATCGACCGGAAGTGTGAGCGGTTGGGCTTCGGGTAGCCGATGCCGTTGACTATCGCCAGCCTGCCCTCGTCCCACAGCTCCTTCATCGCCGCCATGCTCGGGTTCAGGCCCAGCTCGTCGTCGAGGGCGAGCACGTCGTCCTCTCCAATGTGGACGTGGGGCCGGAAGTCGTAGTAGAGGCCGTTGCCGTAGGGGACCACCGAGTTGAGGGCGTCGTTCCCTCCCGATAGCTGCACTACCACGACCGAGCGGTGGTTGCCGTTCTTGCCGTTGCTGCTCATTGTGCGCTCCTTCGTGTACGTGCTCTCAATCGGCCTTCCGGAATATCTGTATCCTGTGGCGGTTGCTCTCCGTAACGAGCAGCTGGCCGGACGAGTCGAGCTTTACCGAAATAGGGGCCCAGAAGAGCTTCTCTACTTGAGACGACTCCTCGTGCGGATCGTCAGGGTCGAACAGGTCGATCTCCGGCTCCAGGTCCGCCCGCGACCGGGCGTCCGCCTCCTCGTTGTTGATCCTCAGGAAGTTCTCGGCCCATTTCGACAACGTCGCCTCGCCCCGTGTCTTCATGACGAACGCGCCGCCGGGGTCCAGCACCTGAACGCGCTCGTTCCCCCAGTCGGCGACGTAGATATACCCGTCGCCGTCGACGGCCACGCTCGCCGGCCTCAGCAACTCGCCGTCGCCCCGGCCGGCCCTGCCATAGGAGCCTACCAGCTCGCCAGAGGGTGAGAAGCGGGCGATGCGGTCGTTTCCCCAGTCCGCAACATACACGTCTCCCGACGGGGCCACAGTCACCCCCCACGGGAGCTCGAGCTCCCGACTCCCGAACGTAAGCAGGTGGCGCCCGTCCGCCGTGAACCTCTGTACGCGCCCGTTGTGCGTGTCGGAGACGTAGACGGTATCCTCGCCGTCTATCGCTATGCCCGACGGCCCGTCCAGCTCTCCGTTCACGGCGCCGCTCTCGCCCCACTTGTGCAGGAACCTGCCATCCGGGTCGAAGACCGACACGCGGGACAGGTACTCGTCCGTCACGTACACGCGGCCTTCGCTGTCGATGGCCGCGCAGCTTGCCCAGATGAACTGACCGTCGTCCTCACCATGGGCGCCGAAGACGCCGTAGTACTCGCTGTCGATGTCGCACATGGTGACGCGGACGCCCCGGACCACGGTCTCCAGCGAGCGGTTGACCACGTAGAACCGGCCGTCTTTGCCGATTGCCGTGTCGCTTGGATAGTAGAACCCGCGGCCTTCCATGGCCGAAAGCCCCACCGTAAGCTCGTATTCGATTATCCCAGTACTGGCACTCTTGACCTGAGTCATGGTCACAACCCTTACCGGCCCCGTACGAGTAGGATGTCTACGATCGCTGAAACTCGTCGGTCGCAGTCGATAGCCTCAGAACGCCCGCGATTGCCTCCGGCGAGCGGTCGGCCCGCTCGGCAAATTCGACAAGAATATTCCGTGAAGTATCGGAGACCTGGAAGTCGCCCATCTGCTCAAGGCAGAGGTCGACGAGGCGTTGGGACGATTGCGTCTCGCCGTTGTTGGAGGCGATGCTCTCGACCATGGCGCTGACGCCCGGTTTGCCAAGGTCTCCGACCTGCTCCGAGGCGAAGTTGATGCGCTCGACCAGGGTGCCCGTGTCGAGCCACTCCGTGCCCTGGTGCCAGCCTTCGACGCTCGGCGGGTTGTTCAGGTGCTGGCCCATGTAGACCATCTGCCTCGCCCTGTCCATTATCTCGCGGCGGGGCCTGTCGAACTCGCCCGTCAGCCGCAGGACGCCAGCGACGAACTCCGCCGGGCTCTTGACCTTCTCGTACCGGACGTCCTCTGCCTTGAAGAACTCCGACGAGAAAAGCGTCCTGAGCATCGCCTTGATGTCGTAGCCGCTGTCGAAGTATGCCTGCACCAGCGAGTCGATGGCGGCGGGGTCCCGGGGCGGCGTGTAGGGCCACGCAGGCACCGGGGGCTCGTCCGCTACGAAGAAGTGGTACATGTGCCGCGCAATGAACCGTGCGGTCGACTCCTGCTCGCAGATGATGTCGATGATGTCCTCGCCGTTGAAGTTGCCCTTCCTGCCCAAGAACTCCTTCTCGCCGCCGTCGTGGTCCTCCTCGTTGTATTCGAAGCGCCATGAGATCCGCCCGTAGGGCCAGTCCGAGTCCCGCTCCGAGCGCAGCACCATGTACTCGGTGTTGCCGATGGTCCAGCCCGTGAAGGCGCGGGAGCACTCCTTGATGTCCTGCTCCGAGTAGCTGCCGACGCCCATAGAGAAGAGCTCCAGCAGCTCGCGGCCGAAGTTCTCGTTGATGCCGCCTCCGTGGTTGTCGTAGTTGTCGAGCCAGACGATCATGGCGGGGTCCCTCGCCAGCTCCACAAGGAGCGTCCTGAAGCTGCCGAGGCCGTAGCCCCGGAACATCCTTATCTGGTCCGACAGCATCTTGCCGTGGATCACCTTCGGGTAACCGGTGGCGAAGATGCCGTGCCAGAATAGCGCCGTCTTCTCGATGAGTGGGGCGGTCGTGGTGACCATCCTGTAGAGCCAGTTGTCGCCGTTGCCCCACGGCCCCATCATGCCCGACTGCTCGTGGTGGAACCGCCTGACCATGAAGTCGCCCATCCAGCGCGGATCGGGAGGATCGAGGATCTCCTCGACGGTCGCGTCGTAACCCCTTGCGGCGTAGGCCTCGATTTCGTCACGGGTCGCGCCGAAGCCCGCGCGGCGCATCAGGTGGGCTATCAGCCTGGTGTCTTCGCTCATGGTGCCCTCCGGTGCTTCCTCTTCCTGTGTTCTCACAATTCTAAGGCCGAAGGCAGCGGAAGACAATCCGTTTCTCTACCCAAACCCCGAAATCGCCCGGCCCAAATGCGTGTGAATGGCGAATTCGCCATTGACCGGCAGGCCCGGTGCTCTCACCTCTGGCGAGCCTAGGAATCCCCTCAGGCCGACGCCGCGGCCCTCGCCCGGCGTATGCGCGCCGGCACCTCGTCGCCCGCCGTCTCGCTCGACACCATCCTCAGGCTGCGGTCCTCGAGCGGCAGGTCCACCCGGACGAAGCCCCGTCGATGGGACTCTCTCATTGCGATGGCAGTCTCGAGGGCCTTGAGCGCGTCCTCCCCAGAGCACTTCGGCGAGTGGCCGTTCTCTATCGACGAGATGATATCGTCGACAATTGTCAGGCCCATCCCTTGAATGTGGGTCGGCCACGGAAACTGGTGCATGACCGGATAGTTGCGGGCTCGTACTCCAGGTCGCCGGTTCTCGACGGGCGGGAACTCCTCACCGGTCATGCTCGTGAGCTCCCAGGCATTGGCGTCGTTGGGCGTGCGGACCCGGCCCTTCTCCCCTATAACGTCAAAGTCCCACCCGGCGCCGCTGGCCTTCATGCTCCTGACGAAGGCGCGTACGCCGTTGTCGAACACCAGGTAGCCGTTGCCCATTATGTCGCCGTCCGTGCCCGCAGCCTCGTCGGACTCCATCTCGCCGAGGACCCACTGGACGTCGCCCCCCGCCAAGAACCTCACGGTGTCCAGCAGGTGGCTGCCGTTCGACGACAACTGGCACGCGGCGTGAGCCGTTACCTGGAGCACGTTGCCTATGTGGCCCGCCGCGATGATGTTCCGGGCCTGGCTGTACATCGGGTTCCATCGCCGGGCGCAGTTGACGGCCAAGGACACGCCCTCCTCCCGGCAGACGCGCACCATCTCGTCGCCCTCCTCAAGGCTGAAGGCCAGGGGCTTCTCCGCCCAGATGGCCTTCACGCCGGCTCGCGCAACCTTATGGACGATCTCTGAGCGGATGCGTGCGGTCGTGCAGACCGACACGATGTCGGGCTTCGCCTTTTCGAGCATCTCCTCGAAGTCCGAGTAGAGCTGGTCGTCGGTCAGCCCCCACCGCTCGCCGAAGATCGCGCGCTGCTCGTCGTGGATGTCGGCCCCGGCGACGAGCTCCGTCTTCGGTGAATGGATATAGGCGGGCCCGTGACAGTAAGGAAGGAACACCGACCCGCCACGGGTCATCTCGTCGTCGAAGGTGCTCCCCATGCGGCCCAGACCAATGACTGCAGCACGATAGGTGGACATAGCGGCCCTCCTGATGATTGGTGAGGCCTATGTTGTACCAACACGAGCCTGGGCGCAATAGGGGGTGTGGGCTCGGAAGTGGGCGTTGGGCTCTCATCGACCTAGTGGCGGAGGAATGGGGTTAGGGGCGCCGGGTGCTGCACTACGCAACCTACACGGCGACCAGACACATCACGGAGGAGAGTGGTGGCCATCTTGCCCTCTCTCCTTGCGGAGCTAACACAAAGCGTGGTACAAAGCTCTAGGGGCGAAGCCAACCGACATCCCCAGTGGGCCATTCGAATCTACACGCCGACATCTCCCATCTCCCGCTAGAATTGAAAGGACGCAATGACTACCAACAGCCAAATCATACTCGATGGGGTCTTGAAACAGCGGCAGACTGAAGTCGACCCAAATGCCGACCCCGCATCTTTTTTCGAATTCTTCACGGCACAGCAGGTGCTCAAAGACTTTGATCTTTCATATGACGAAATCGACTCCGGCATGGTTGGCGATGGTGGCATAGACGGGATCTATCTTCTCGTCAATGGAGATCTAGTTCAAGAGGACTCAAACTATAGTCACCTGAGAAAAGACATTGTTATCGACCTCGTCATTCTCCAATCGAAGACCCATTCCGGATTCCAAGAAACTCCAGTCGAACGATTCATAACAGTCAGTAACGACCTTTTCGACCTGTCCAAGGGAACTTCGCTGCCAAGCGTCTACAACAACCATCTCATTGAGGCGATTCGGCGCTTCCAGGACCTCTACCAAAACCTTGCCCCCTGGTTCCCGACATTCAACGTGTCCTTCATCTATGCGTCAAAAGGCACAGATCCTAGTGACAGCATCATGCATAAGGTTGACATGCTTAGAGATACGGTGTTATCACATATCCAGAACGCGAGCTTCCGTTTCCAATTCTTGGGCGCGTCTGGGCTGCTCGATCTTGCCGGCCGCCAGCCTCACACTACATATACTCTGCCGCTCGCCGAGAGCCCTATATCATCTGAAGACCAACTTGGCTTTGTTTGCTTGGTACGACTACGCGACTTCTTCAAATTCATAACCGATGACACTAGCTTGCTCCAGCGCCAGTTGTTTGAGGCGAACATACGCGACTACCAGGGCCGTACGCAAGTCAATGACGAAATTCAGGCATCACTCCAGTCGGCTGGAACTGAAGATTTCTGGTGGCTGAACAATGGTGTCTCTATCCTCGCAACGAACGCATCTTTAGGTGGAAAACTCTTAACCATTAAGGACCCGTACATCATTAACGGTCTTCAAACCTCGACTGAGGTCTTCAACTACTGCAAGAATTCCGAAATAGGAAACGACGGCAGGAAAATCCTGGTCCGGGTTATGGTTCCTACAGAAGAGGAGAGTCGTGACCGTATCATTAAAGCAACAAACAGTCAAACCGTCGTCCCACCCTCTTCACTGAGGGCTACAGACAGGATACACAGGGACATCGAGGAGTACCTGCGGCAAAAAGGCCTGTTTTATGATCGGCGGAAGAACTATTACAAGAACGAAGGTAAATCAAGGGACAAGATCATAGGAATTCCTTACTTGGCTCAGGCCGTGATGGCGATAGTTCTTCGACAGCCAAACCAAGCTCGTGCACGTCCGTCGTCGCTCCTAAGGAGCGACGACGACTACGGTAGAGTGTTTGACTCATCATATCCTATCGAAGTGTACTACGTTTGTGCTGAGGCAATGCGAAGGGTGGAATCTCACTTGAAGTCGACCAGCCTGAATGTTCCGGCTAAAGACCGTAACAACCTTCGCTTCTATGTGGCAATGCACGCAGTGGCAGGAGTTAGCGATTCACCAAGCCCGACACCTAGCGGGATTGCTAATTTCGATGTCTCCAATCTGGATGAAGAGGCGGTCCAACACAGCCTTGATATGGTCAGGCCGAAGTACATTGAACTTGGCGGTAACGACCAAGTCTCAAAGGGTCTGACGCTGTTGAAAGCCCTCCTAGGAGACGCTTCACAACTCTAACGCAAGACCGGTATCACGTCTGGGACTCACAACCACTCCTCTGGTCGTGCCTCTCGCCGTCGGTCAAGAGCCCGTCATTCCCCTCGTAATTGCCGATGACGAGTGGCCGATTTTAGGTCTCTCCTCAGGGAAGAGATGCCGTGTTCCTGTATGGGCGGCGTCCGCCCCCAGACTGACTCAATAGCAGGTTTGGTACCATGTGGCGGCCTCGGGCAAGCCAGGGTTCCGGCCAATAGTCCATCCACACAGGAGGGTAATATGAAACTCAGAATCGACAAGACCCAGCGGTTGGGCGTCGTCGAAGACCTGCCGTACGCGAAGGCAATCAGGGACGCGGAGCTGCGCGAGCTCGTCTACGACGCGTGGGCGATGTCCCTCTCGTCGAGCGGCTTCGACAGGATTAACGACATGCCGTGCTCCGGAGGCCCCGGGGGGCCGGAACTGATGGGCCGCGGCCAGGCGGCCCATCTCAATGGGGTGGCCCGGATCGGCGTCTCCATAGCACAGGGGCTCAAAGGCGAGGTGGGCCACTTCCAGGTCGACCTCGATGAGGTAATCGCTGGAGGCCTGTGCCACGACCTCGGCAAGGCATGGGAATACGATCCCGGCAACCGCGAGAGATGGAGCGACCATCGGATCACTGGCTCGCCGTCCCTGCGCCACCCGCTGTTCGGGGTCTTCGTTGCCCTTACGGCCGGCTTGCCTGAGCAGATCGCCCATATCGCCGGCACGCACTCCGCCGAAGGAGAGCACATCACGAGGAGCCTCGCCGGCGAGATAGTCGCGATCGCCGACGCGACGTTCTGGAGGGTCCTGAGGAGCGGCGGACTGCTGGAAGGCTAGCCCCTCCCCAGGCTCTGCTGGTCTGCTCTTTCGCCGATTCGTGCTCCTTCCATGGAGTGACTCTTCACGCCGGCACCATCTGGCTTCCCTAGCAAGCAGCCCGAATGGAGCTGGTGTGTATAATGCGACCCGCTCTCGACCAACCCTGAAGGGGGGCGACATGGCAAATCTGCGAAGAACCGGCCGCACGATCATCGCCACCGGAGGCGTATCCACGCCAGGCCTCGAGCGTCTCAAGAACGGCGACATCCTCGCGTCCTACAGGCGATTCAGGCCCGATTTGGGGAACGGGGGCGGCTTTTCAAACTGGGTCGGCGAGGTCCTGAGGTCTACGGACGGAGGCCGCACCTGGAGCGATCCGATAGTCGAGGTGCGGGGCAGGCGCCCGGGCATCCCCGAGACGCTCGTCCCCTACTACGGCATGGCCCAGCTGCCCGACGGCACGATCCTCCTGCCCTCCATGGGTCCAATGCGGGGCACGTACATGATGCGCTCGACCGACGAGGGCGTTACATGGAACGGGCCCGAGCCGGCTGGCCAGGGCATCGACGGGGTCGACTGGGCTGCCCTCGCGCCCTACGGCAAGATACGCACCCTCTCGGACGGGGTCGTGATCTTCCCGGTGTGCGGCCAGTTCAGGGGGCACAGTAACCACGTCTCAGGCCATCTGCGCTCCTACGACGGCGGCAGGACGTGGACCGAGTTCGCCGTGGTCGCCAGCGGTCACGTCTTTTACAACGACGCCATAGAGCTGCCCGACGGCAGGATGATAGCCATCGTCGTCAACCAGCTGTCTCCCGCGGGCCATGGCATGGCGCCCTTCTACTGGACGGAGTCCCACGACCTGGGGCGTACGTGGAGCGAGCCTGACTTCACGACGGGCGCAATCTACGGCAATTCGCCTGCTCTCTTCCTGACCAAGAAGGGGACCCTCCTGTGCGGCTACCGGTGGACCGGGGATGTCGATCAGGGCTACGTCGGGGTCGGCATCAGCATCTTCAGCGAAGACGGAGCGGGCGCGGGTTCCTGGAACTCAAGCCCGATCATGGTGTGGCTCGGACGGGGCGTACGGCCCACCTATCCGGGCCGGTCCTTCGCAGGCTACCCCGCCTTCACCTACGTGGACGACGAGCGAATTCTCTGCGCCTACTACATGTCGCCTGTCGGCGGGGGCGGCCCCACGACCATGGACATCGAGGGAGTCTACTACGTCGAGGAGGACTAGCCGCCGGAGCGCACCCCCCTCAGCAGGGTACTGCGCCAGAACACACCTCATGCCTCCTCCGACGATTTCGTGGAGGATGCGCTGCAGCGGATGACGGAGACCTCACTGACCGTGCTTCCTGTCGCAGATAAGGAGACGGGCGAGTTCATCGGCTCCGTATCCAGCCATGAAGTCCTGGAGATGGTCGTCCTAACTGCCCAGGGGCGGGAAATCTAGTCCTTCGTTATTGCCGGCCCGTCCACGGCAGCCGGGTCAAAGCAGCTCCCTGTCGAACGACTCGACCCAACGGCGCTGGTGATGCGGCAGCCCGTTGACGCGAACGTCCAGGTCTATGGAGACGTGGATGGCGTCCACAGTGCTGCGGACGTTCGCGGAAGTGTCCACTTCTATCACGCCGTCAGTGCGGGTGATTGTCCTGAAGTGCTGGCCTATGGCCGTAGTGTCCGCGGGGTTGCGGTTGTTTGTCCACACCTCCAGCCTGGACTCCAACTTGACGGTCATGTCGGCGCTGGCCCGGGTCTCGTCTGCGAGCTTCCACCTTGACACTTCCCATGTCCCTCAGCATAGTCGATGGGACAGATTGCCGAAAGAAGGCCCGGAACGGTGCCACGGCAAGGCCAACATGTCAACGCCGGAATAGGCTGTCACTGTTCACCGGGCTATAGGCATCCGGCGCTGGAGACCCTTTGCCTGCCGATCCTCTCCATGTTGTCGGACTAACTTAGCAGGTGGTACGAACGTCGAGGCAGGTCCGGCTCGCGCGCCAGCCTGCTAAAGTACGAAACAGCGCATCACGGGGGAGCCTTCTAACGTTATGCCCAACGGCGGCTCGGACAATTGCGGAACGTGCTGGTTCAACAGGAAGAACCACGGGGCCCGTGACGGGATGAGGCACACGGACAATCGTGAGCCACCTCACTGCGAGATCAGGAACGAGCCGATCGAGAAACCGTTCTACACCTACTGCGCCAATCATCCTCATCGGCGGTCGGGCAGAGACCCAATTCCAATTGGGCCTATCCTGGTAGGTCAGAAAATCGGAGGATTCGCCTATAAGCGAGTCATATGGAAGCTGTCTCCCGATACCGAGGACATCCGGCAGCATCTGCTCGATCTGCTCGCCGAAACCGAAGAGACGGCCGTGGCCGACTCCTATCCGGCCTATCCCAGCGTAATGCAAACGGTCGTTTGGCAGCTCGGCGAGTTCCGCGAGCGGCGGGCTGAGGAAACTTTGCAGCGGCTGGCGGACGAGTTGCCGGGAGAGCCCGCGAACCTCGTACAGGCGGCGCTCAAACGAATCAGAGAAGGCGCCGCTTAAGCCCGAATCCACCGAAGGACACCGATGGACGGCGTGAGGACAGCGGCAGGGTGGGTGAGGGAGCTACAGGGGAGATGGCTGGGCTCATTGGGGTAGATTGGAGGTCGGCGAACGGTCTTCAGTCGCCGCCTTGCGCCCCTATGGCCCTCTGCGGGAGCTGCGATGCGCGGGATGGCGAGAGAATACGCAGCAGGGAACTCTCGCGGGACCGGGGTGGCACGAGTTTTCAGGGAAGTTGGGTCAGTTGCAGGCTGGCAGTTCAGGCGGGGAGTGGAATGGCTCGCAGCCGGGCCATGGCGCGAGTGAACTGGGTTTCCCAAGTCCAATGCTGGGGAAGATGCAGGGTAAGGCGGCGCGCCGAGCGGGTGATCCGTCCCACCAGAGCGAAGACCCGCCGCCTGAGGGTCTTGGTGGTCACGGTCCGTTCGGCCAGACCGATGCGCGCTGTCCAGCGGGCGAGGTTGTGTGCCATCACCTGCACCGCCAGCCAGGCGCCGTTGGCGGCGAAGCGCCCCGAGGGGAGATGGTTGAGTCCGACGCCGTGTTTCAGGTCTCGAATGGCGTTCTCGATCTCGGCGTGGCGGCGATGATCGGCCTCCAGTTCCAGGGTTTCCCCGTCCCGGTCGGTGATGAAGCCGTGATAGCTGTAGGTGGCGAAGAGGGCCAACTGGGAACCGGGCGTGGGCTTCACCCGCCGGACGATGAGCCGCACCGGCGCGGCGTCGGGTTCACTCTGGAAGGGGGTATAGGTGGTCTCGGCCACATCGGCGGCGCCGTCCATCCAGTAGGGAATCGGCGTCCAGTCCTGCTCGGGGATCGCCTCAATCAACTCCCGCAGGCCTTTGTGCTGGCGGATGGTGATGGAGAAGCGGACACTCATCTCGCGGCAGACGGCGACGAGAGCGTGGGCGTAGAAGCCGCTGTCGGCGCGCACCGTGAGTTGGCCGCTGGCCCTACCGTAGCGCACCCGCCCCACCGTTTCACGCAGGAAGTGGGCAGCGCCGCGAGCGGTGTTGGCACGGCCCTCGCGCAGCCGGGACATCAGCACATCGCCGGTTCCGGCGGCGATGGCCAGCAGTGGGTGATAGCCCCGCACGCCGGTGTAGTTGTGGTGTCGCGCCCCTTCTTTGTCCAGTCCATAGGTCTCGCAGATGGTGGAGTCCAGGTCGATGGTAAGGGGCGAGTCGCCGGGTCCGGCCCCAGCGGCCCATGCGCGTGCCAGCAACTGGCGGCTCACCCGGTCGAGTTGACGGACATGCCCCCACCGGAAGCTGCGCAGGAAGGTGCCCAGGGTGGATGGCGCCTTGACCACGCAGCCGAGAACACCGACCGTCCCACCAGCACGCAGCGCATCGGCGTCGTCGATGAAGTCGCCGCCCGCCAGCGCGGAAGCGACCAGCGTCAGCAGTTTGTCCCCCGTGTTCGCCCGCCCCGATGCGCAGCCTAGGTCGAGGTGATGGTCGACGAGTTCCCGCAGGCCCAGGTGCTGTGCAAGGGTGGCCGGCAGGAGCAGGCCGGCATTGGCCACCAGGCGGTGGTCGTCAAAGACGACGCGGATACGGTCGGGATTATTCTGTGGCAGCATCTACTGGGTGCTCCTTGTTTCCGGGCGGTTTTCTGTTTCAAAACCATTCTCCCAGATTCAGAGGAGCACCCTCTGGCTTCTTCAAGGACTGTCCCCAAAGTCGTCTTTCGGTGGATTCGGGTTAAGGGGCGCGCGCCCGTACCAGAGGCTATACGAGGCCAGATATACCCCGCCGCACTCGGCTACTGTAGGACTCCGGTACGAGGCTCATGATCGCGAGGTTCACATCGGAACGTTGGAGAAGCATCGAGCTCTGGGGGGCAGTCGGAAAGATATTGGCACCATCGCTGACTAGCACCGTTTGGAGCCGACTTGGGTCAGTAGGAGGTCAGTCCGTTGGTAGTAAGAGTTGTCTCCTGGAACATTGATGGCATGGTAGCGCCCTGGCATTGTCTGGTGGATATGGATGCGGATGTCGCTCTTCTTCAGGAGGCCAGCGAGCCGCCACGAGACTTGGCCAAGCCAATCGACGTCGATCCCGCACCCTGGCGTACCGCTGGATGGCCCGTATGGCCGCGCCGGACGGCCATCGCAAGGCTCTCGAACCGTGTTGATGTAGAGTGGATCAGGGCAAAGTCGCTCGTAGACGCGGATTCAGGAGAACTCGCAGTAAGCCGCCCGGGCACCCTGAACGCCTCTGTCGTCACGTCGCCCGTCATCAAACCGTTCGTAGTCGTCTCAATGTATTCTTTTTGGGAGAAGCCCCACGCCTCCACTAACAGCAGCTGGATCGTCCCCGACGCCTCGGCCCACCGGGTCGTCTCGGACCTCTCAGCGTTCATTGGGAAACAGGATGGGCATCGCATCCTGGCTGCCGGGGACCTCAACATTCTCCATGGACATGGGGACGACGGTAGTGAATACTGGGCCTCGCGTTACGGTACGGTGTTCGCAAGGATGGAGGCGCTGGGGTTGGCTTTCGTGGGGCCACAGGCCCCGAATGGGCGGCAGGCAGACCCATGGCCGGGTGAGCTGCCCCGCGAAAGCAAGAATGTACCGACACACCACCCGAAACCACATCCCGCCACCCGCCAACTGGACTTCGTCTTCGCGTCCAAGGGAATGGCCGATTCCGTGTGCGTGCGTGCACTCAACGAGCCGGAACAGTGGGGGCCTAGCGACCACTGCCGTCTGGAGATCACTGTCTCGTAGCGTCGCGTCGGAGCACTTTGTCAGATGAACGAGCCTACCCATCCACGCTCTGAGGTGGATCGCCTCTAGGGCAGCCTCGCTTGGCCTAGCGGCTTCGAATCTACTAGGAAGCACCTTGACGCCTGACGCTCCGCGTAGACGGATCTCTCGGTGAAGGCGAGCAGCGTCTGAAGCTTTCCGCCCATCAGCAGACAGTCGATCTGCCAATCGGCGGTGTCAATACCAGATTGGATTTGACCCCCCATAAGGCACTATAGGCAGCGCCGGGCCGTGCAGATTCGCCTCCTCGGGTCATCGTCCTGCGTTGCGGCCGGTGCGGCAGTTCGACTGGGCCTAGTAAGGAGTCCGGTTCCGGTGAGCATGCCAAGAGGCAGCGTTTCTGTAGATGCGGATGACGAATTGGAATTGGTGCTCACCGGGCCCGTGTCTTCGGTATGCGAGGGGTTCTTAGCTCGTCTCTTGTCAGGGCTGTGAGTGCTCGCCAGTAGAGGGGATATCCAGTCGCCGACGACTCTCGGAGAATGTAGGGGTTACTCTTTGATTATATACAGTGAAACACGGGATGTATCTCTTGATGCCATACTGAGACTCTATGCAGCTAATGATTGGTCTGCCGCAAGGAATCCGACCAATCTCTTCAATGGCTTATTGAACTCACATTCTTTGCTGACGGCCTGGCATGGAGGCCGTCTGATCGGACTCGGCAACGCGATATCTGATGGCCATCTTGTTGTGTACTACCCACACTTGCTAGTACACCCCTAATCCGGGATTTCCCATATTGGGAGTCTTCAGGCTCAAGGGGCAGCCCAAACGAGATGGTAGCATCATAGTCAGGTCCTGCAAGGCCAGTCAATCGCCGGTCTATCCGATAAGAGATGCGTTTGCAGTCGTAGAGCACCCTTCTTGTCCGTCTTCATCGTCCTCGTGTCCCCTGCCAGTGGGGTGAAAGCGCATTGAAGACAAGGCGACTCCCTGGAGCGCTCTCCCCCTCTTGGCAAGATCGTGGTTGTACCCTCCCTCAGCTTGGCGCCGGCGATAACCGGCCGATACGATCCAACACTCCCTGGAACAACCGTCGAGGAACCGACACCTCGGACAACTGAAAGATCAACCACCGGGAGTGCCGCACCAGACGGCCTCCCATCTTGATCAGCTTGACCTGCACGCTCCGCAGCGACCAGTGCTTGACCGCCTTGGGCAGACACAGCCGGCGAAGGAAGTTCCCAAGGTTGTACGCCAGGACGAACAGAGACAGACGCACCCGGTTGGCCACGAACCGATGGCACGACAGCCGAGTCCAGTTCAGGGCGTACTTACCCTCCTTGATCCACTGCTCGGCTGTCCCGCGACCATTGTAGAATCGCACCACTCCTTCGGGGCCAGCCGTCATGTTCGTGACGATGAAGCCCACCCGGGGGAACAGCTCTCCCCTGTGCCACTCCACCTTCGCCACCACCCGCCGTGCCCGGTCCCAACTCCCGGCACGATACCAAAAGTCGTCGTATAGGATCACTGGACGCTTCAGCGGCCTCCCCACCGGCCTCCTGAGCAGAGGGGCGATCTCCCGTTGCAGCACCTCGTTGCCGGGGAGTCTTATAGCGTAAAGGACGTGCCGCTCCTCGAGGTACTCATAGATGTCCGGCTTAGCGAATGCGGCGTCGGCGCGAAAGTACCGTAGCACTCCTGTCGCCCCGTAACGCGACAGGATCGGATCCAATACATCACGCCACCTGTGCGCGCTATGTACGTTCCCCGCACGCAGCTTGGCGCCCTCACAGTCACCGAACTGGTTGAACACGAACAAAGGGTGATAGCACGTGCTCCCAAAGTGACCGTTGTACGATGCTCCCTCCTGTTCTCCATGTACCCAGATTCCCCACCTAACATAGTTTGGTGTGGCCTTCGTGGATTTACGCCCGTGTTGAGTATCGATTCGGTGGTTCCATATGGTCGGATCGGGCCGTAGGTAGGACCTTGGCCGAAGACTTTGAGGGTATGGGCATCGGAGCCGCACCGATTATGGCTGTCCTCAGGCCGAAGAAGGCATGGCGCAGCCTGGGCGACCTTGCTGAGTCGCCTTCAACCGATGCACAGACAGGACCGCTTATGGTTGGTACGGCTCGGCGGACAGCGCCAATATCCTCTGACGTGCCCTGATCAACAACTCGTATGAGGGATGGCCCCGCGCCAGACGGATGATCAGCTTCCTGGCGTGTCGCATCACCCGGCCCGGAAGGGCGATCAGGGCGAAGCGCACTGCCTTGAGACGCTTGCTCACCCACTGTCCTCCCAACACCAGCCGCTTCATCGCAGAGCTCAGGTTGAAGGCCAGCACCGCTATGGCCCACCATGCGGCGTTGGCTCCGAACAGCCCCGACGGGAGCCTGCCCGCAGCCAGGTCACTCTTCAGGACGCTGTGGACCTGCTCGCCTTTACCGCATCTCTGCCTGTACCACCGGATCGTCTCATCTCCCGGAAGGTCTCGGTTGGTCACCAACCCGGAGACCTTGTGCCAGGCTCCGCCGGCCAGCCTCATCACGGGGAAGGGCAGTTCCAGCTGCAGTTCCATTCCCGGCAGAGGCTGTTCGCTCAGCGGCTCCCTGATAGCGATGAACCGGTATTCAGGGTTCTTCTTGCTGTAGGCTATCCAGTCTGGTACGAAGTTCACCTCCGCCCACTGTTGACCTGTCTCGACCCAGGTGGCGCCCAGTCTGCGGTGGGGAGCATGCCAGTCTTGTTCGGCAACCTCGGACACCGCGCGCCTGAACTCCGGCGTCACGTTGAGCCCTACCGCAAACTCGATCACTCCGAAGCGCTCGTCTCTGCCCTCGGCGCAGTACCGCAGCAACTCGTGCTGATACCCAGCCGCGTCCGACCGCAGCATCACCTTGTCCACCGCACAAGGCAGATGCTCCAACGCTTCGGTCAACACTCGCAGTTGCTGATAGCCAGCAGGTACGTTGCCGTCCCGAAACTCCGAATGCACTATCAACTCAGCCTCGGCCCAGTAGGTCGTCAGAGGCTGATACGCCTTGTACTTCTTGTAGCTGTAGAGCGCCTGCTGCTTGTGCGTCTCCACCAGCGTGGCGTCCATGTCCAACGTGGCTTGAGCGCAGGGCGAACGGCTCCGTACGAAGCTCACCATATCGGCGTTCACCTTATCCCGAATCCACCGAAGGACACCTATGGACGGCGTGAGGACAGCGGCAGGGTGGGTGAGGGAGCTACAGGGGAGATGGCTGGGCTCATTGGGGTAGATTGGAGGTCGGCGAACGGTCTTCAGTCGCCGCATAGGGCCCCTATGGCCCTCTGCGGGAGCTGCGATGCGCGGGATGGCGAGAGAATACGCAGCAGGGAACTCTCGCGGACCGGGGTGGCACGAGTTTGCAGGGAAGTTGGGTCAGTTGCAGGCTGGCAGTCAGGCGGGGAGTGGAATGGCTCGCAGCCGGGCCATGGCGCGAGTGAACTGGGTTTCCCAAGGCCAATGCTGGGGAAGATGCAGGGTAAGGCGGCGCGCCGAGTGGGTGATCCGTCCCACCAGAGCGAAGACCCGCCGCCTGAGGGTCTTGGTGGTCACGGTCCGTTCGGCCAGACCGATGCGCGCTGTCCAGCGGGCGAGGTTGTGTGCCATCACCTGCACCGCCAGCCAGGCGCCGTTGGCGGCGAAGCGCCCCGAGGGGAGATGGTTGAGTCCGACGCCGTGTTTCAGGTCTCGAATGGCGTTCTCGATCTCGGCGTGGCGGCGATGATCGGCCTCCAGTTCCAGGGTTTCCCCGTCCCGGTCGGTGATGAAGCCGTGATAGCTGTAGGTGGCGAAGAGGGCCAACTGGGAACCGGGCGTGGGCTTCACCCGCCGGACGATGAGCCGCACCGGCGCGGCGTCGGGTTCACTCTGGAAGGGGGTATAGGTGGTCTCGGCCACATCGGCGGCGCCGTCCATCCAGTAGGGAATCGGCGTCCAGTCCTGCTCGGGGATCGCCTCAATCAACTCCCGCAGGCCTTTGTGCTGGCGGATGGTGATGGAGAAGCGGACACTCATCTCGCGGCAGACGGCGACGAGAGCGTGGGCGTAGAAGCCGCTGTCGGCGCGCACCGTGAGTTGGCCGCTGGCCCTACCGTAGCGCACCCGCCCCACCGTTTCACGCAGGAAGTGGGCAGCGCCGCGAGCGGTGTTGGCACGGCCCTCGCGCAGCCGGGACATCAGCACATCGCCGGTTCCGGCGGCGATGGCCAGCAGTGGGTGATAGCCCCGCACGCCGGTGTAGTTGTGGTGTCGCGCCCCTTCTTTGTCCAGTCCATAGGTCTCGCAGATGGTGGAGTCCAGGTCGATGGTCAGGGGCGAGTCGCCGGGTCCGGCCCCAGCGGCCCATGCGCGTGCCAGCAACTGGCGGCTCACCCGGTCGAGTTGACGGACATGCCCCCACCGGAAACTGCGCAGGAAGGTGCCCAGGGTGGATGGCGCCTTGACCACGCAGCCGAGAACACCGACCGTCCCACCAGCACGCAGCGCATCGGCGTCGTCGATGAAGTCGCCGCCCGCCAGCGCGGAAGCGACCAGCGTCAGCAGTTTGTCCCCCGTGTTCGCCCGCCCCGGTGCGCAGCCGAGGTCGAGGTGATGGTCGGCGAGTTCCCGCAGGCCCAGGTGCTGTGCAAGGGTGGCCGGCAGGAGCAGGCCGGCATTGGCCACCAGGCGGTGGTCGTCAAAGACGACGCCGATACGGTCGGGATTATTCTGTGGCAGCATCTACTGGGTGCTCCTTGTTTCCGGGCGGTTTTCTGTTTCAAAACCATTCTCCCAGATTCAGAGGAGCACCCTCTGGCTTCTTCAAGGACTGTCCCCAAAGTCGTCTTTCGGTGGATTCGGGCTTATGCAGACCCCCCAGCGCTTCGTTGGGTGAAGGTATGAACGCTCTGTGAGCTTCCCGACTAGACTCCTCGCCCGCCTCGTGGAATCTCTCCAGGTACCGGAACACCGCCGACTCCGATGGCATGCTCCGCCGACGCTCTACACGCCATCGCTCTTCCAACGCTCTACGCTCTCGACGACCCATCCCATAGCTCTCGACTTCCCGAAGCACCCTGCACAACCCCGCGTCCTTCTCCAAAACATCCAGATCAACCACTGACTCACCGCCTGCCAGGTTCAGCAGTATCAGCGAGCTGACCACTTGGCTGTCCGTCCAGCCCTGACCACACTCCCGCAGTCCCACGTGGCGCTCTACCGACGACCTCAAACCTGCTGCGTGCATCAACTCCAAGTACGTCATCATGCCCGCCATCGCCGTCATGCCCGGCGAGCTCTTCTCCTGCTCGTACTGGAACGGCAGAACCCCTTGCTTCATAATAGGTGCACCTCGTTGGTGATCGTTTCTCTCTTCCAAGAAACATCTTAGCCCCCTTCACGGCGGGCTCCAACGAGGTCTTCCTCTTCTCTAGGTGGGGAATCTGGGTCTCCACAAGCCTTGACCTCCGCGAACGCACGTGCTATTATGTCTGCATGGACCCCTCAGCACACCTCCTGTTGAGCCGCAGTGTTGTCCCGAGGCGCCCTCGGGTCAGTGTTCCAATATCGTTCCATATTCGCCCATTTGCGCCCCATTCGTGTCTCAGAAGCGCCCCAAAACGCACCCAACAGCGCGAATCCTCAGATAGGAAACGGAACAATATGGAACAGAATGGAACACTTTTTCGCCTGGGCTCCCTGGTTCACCCCCTGACAGCGGCCCCGAAAGCGCCTTCCCCGGGGGCCGCAAGGGGGCGCCGGCTATCGGGATCGCCGCCCCGGCTGCCTCGCACTCGACACGGCCGCCCGTCCCGCAATCCGATACAGCGTGCCATGACGCGCCAACTCCGCACCGCCGGCGAGCGTTGAGGGTGCGAGGACGTGCAGGGACGCTCCGCCTATGTCCGCCGCTCGCTGTGGTAGAATATGGGCGTCGTCGGCCCCGAATGGTTCGGGGCCTTGTCTTGCAGGAAGGAAATCAAGGTGGGGACTGCGATGGATAACCTGACCCTGGAGTTGTCGCCTCGCGACGTGGTAGGTAAGAAGGTCAAGCTGCTGCGCCTACAGGGCCTTGTACCCGTACACTTCTACGGCGCCGGCACCGAGCCCCTCGCCATGCAGGTCGAGGGAGCCGTCCTGAGGCGGGTGCTGCCGCGGGCCGGCACCAACGTCCCCATCACGATCGAAATCGCCGACGGCGGCGGGGAGAATATCTGCTTCGTGAGGGAGGTGCAGCGGCACCCCGTCACGGAGGCCATCCTGCACGTCGACTTTCTCAGGGTCGACGTTTCGCAGACGACACAGGCCGACGTGCCAATCGTGCTTGAAGGGGTCTCGCCGGCGGTGACCGACCTCGGCGGCACACTGCTCCAAACCCTGGACGCCGTCCCAGTGGAGGCGCTGCCAATGCACATCCCCGCGTCCTTCACGGTCGACGTATCTATCCTCGACGACTTCGACAAGACCATCCGCGTCGAGTCGCTCCCCGTCGCGGCCGGCGTAACGATGCTTGCCGATCCCGGCCTGATGATCACCACCGTAGTGCGGCCCAGGATCGAGGAGGAAGAGGCCGTCTCTGAAGAGGAAGACCTGCTCGCCGAGGGTGAGACCCCCGAGGGCGAGGAAGGCGCCGAGGGCGAGGAGGCCGCCGAAGAGTAGCCGTTCAGCGATTCGCGGCAGTCATCCGCAGAAGGTCCCACTCCGTCAGGTGCGGGCGCATGCTGCGAAGGAACTCGCCAATCGTCTCCGATGGGCTGGCGTCCGTCGTATCGAGGGCGAAGCGTCGGCGGATCAGGGAGTCGTCGTACTCCCTACGGAAGCCCTGCAGCACCGTCTCCACGTCCTGCGGCTTCAGGACCTCCCGGGTGCGCTGGTCGGCTGCCATCCGCGAGCGGATGGCGGAGGGCGACGCCTCCACGAGCACCAGCACGGCGTCTGGGGCCTGAACGAGCAGGTGGTGGTCCCACTCCCGCGCGCGGCGGCGGCGGTCGGAGAAGGAGTCTGGCTCTCCATAGCCGTAGTAGAGCGGTGCGTACACCGCGTCGGCGTAGTAGAAGTCGATCATCAGGGTGTCCTCGCGCGGGCCGAACATGTCCGGGTGCATGTGCCTCCAGACGTTGTGCCGCTGTAGCTGTTCGAGGACGGACGGCCTGAGCCCCATGATCTGCTCTTCGTCCTCGGCCGCGTTGAGGTCTACCCCCTGCTTCCCCGGCAGGCCGCCCGACCCCAGTTCTGCCTCGACAATCAAGTGCTGATCGAGGCGTGGGACGACGAAGTGATTGTGCCACCTGACGAACGGCGCGCCCATCTCCCTGATCATCCAGCGGGAGATCTCGACGGCCAGCGTAATCTTCCCAGCATAGCCGCACCCCGTCAGAATAAGCTGCATCGCATCGTCTCCGCAGGCCGGTGGCTGTGCTTCACGGTCGGCTAGCCCGCGCCGTTCGGCTCGATGCCGACGTGCAGCGCGCCCCCGTCCACGTCGGCGAACAGGTCGAACGCCGCCTCCCACTGTTTGAGCGGGAACCTGTGGGTAATCACCGCCTTCACGTCGACCATGCCGCAGGAGACCAGGTCCAGGGCCTGCTGGTAGTCGGGCGTGCTCCAGCCACGGTTGGGCACCATTGTGATCGACTTGGCCACGAGATCGCGCGGGGCGAGCGTCACCGTAACGAGCGGGTCGTAGTGGCCCTCAAGTAGGACACGTCCCGTGGACGCGACGGCGTCCATCGCGAGATAGAAGTCCCGCCGGCCGTAGCCGCAGATAAGCACCGCGTCCGCGTCTCCTCCGAGCGCGGCTCGGAGCTCCTCTACTACGCCATCGCTCCGCACCTCGACCGTTCCCGTGGCCCCGAACGCGGCGCCCACCTTCAGCCTGTCCTCCCCGGCCCCGGCCAGCACGAGGGAGCGGGGCGAGTATAGACGTGCGACCTGTACGGCCAGCAATCCGATGGGGGTCGCCCCGATGACCAGGACGCGCTCGGCCAGACCGAGCTTCAACCTGCGTACGGCCGCTGTGGCGTTGGCCAGGTTCTCCAGCAGCGAGCCCTGCTCCATATCGACGTGGTCCGGCAGCTTGAACAGGCATCTCTCGGGGGCCGCGGCATACTGCGCCAGCCCTCCGTCCAGCGTGAAGCCGAGGGCCTGGAAGCGCTCGCAGTCGTGGGTGCCTCCGGTGCGGCAGGACGCGCACATCCCGCACAGCACGTAGGAATGGATGGCGACGCGGTCCCCGGGCCGGGCATACTTGACGCCCTTCCCGCACTCCTGGACCACGCCGGCGAACTGGTGCCCCGGTACGAACGGGAAGCCCATGTCGGTCAGGACGCCGCTGCGGATGCGGATGTCGTTGTAGCAGAACCCGGCGCTCTCCACCCTGAGCACCACCTCGCCGTTGCCGGGCCGGGGCTCCGGGCGATCGGCAAGGCCGTACTCACCAGGCGCGGTGGTGTAGAGGGCCCTCATCAGGAGCCGTTACGGGGAGCTAGCTCATGGAGGGGAGCCACCATCGCCTGGACTCGTGGGCTGGCGCTGCCGGCGAACGTCCCGATGGGATTGAAGACGGCCTTGTTAGACTGTACCAGCCGGGCGACGTTCTGGTCCGTGGCCGGCACGGCGGCGAACTTGAGGGCAATGTAGCGCCTGCCGGCGAACCCGTTGAAGACCGAGTGGTACAGGCACTGGTTGAAGAATACCAGGTCTCCCGGCTCCGACTCCAACGCAACCCCGGGGATCTCGACGCTCTTGACGCCGAACTCGGTCTCGTTGGGGTCCTCGTGCCCGGCGCTGTGCCTGGCGTGCAGCGGCGCCAACTCGGTGTGGTAGGGCAGCCGGTGAGAGCCGGGCAGTACCCGCAGGCACCCGGCGCCCTCGGTCACCGCGTCCAGGTAGATGTTCACCTTGACCCTGAGGTAGTCCACCTCTCCCGGCCTGTCCGAGTGCCAGCCGTGGGAGGCGTGGGCAGTGACGTTGCCCTCCGAGCCTGCCCAGACAAAGCGGTCTCCCACCAGCCGCTCGATGGTGCCGTAGATGCGGTCGTCCTCGACGAGCCTGGTGAGCATGGGGCTTTGCTCCACGAATCGCCCCACCGCCTGAGGCTCCCCGAAGGGGCGCCCCTCCCGCGCTCTCTCCCAGAGTCTGCCCGACTCCCGGCTCACCTCCGCGACCTCGTCGGGTGAGAAGGCGCCCTTGAGGAAGAGGAACCCGAAGGTGTCGAAATGCAGCTTCTGGCCGTCGCTGAACGTCATGTGCCGTCCTCCCTCGCGTTGCCTTTCAGGCGGGTGATATTATACTTGACCGGCGGACAAGGAGGTCCAAGCGTGAAGGGTTCTGTGTGCATCGTGACGGGCGCGGGGAGCGGGATCGGAGAGGCGACGTCGATCATGCTCGGCGGCAGGGGCGCCCAGGTCGTTCTCGTGGGACGGACGCTCTCGAAGCTCGAACGGGTCCGCCGGGCGATAGAGGCCGGGGGCGGGGCCGCGGACGTCCGGCCCTGCGACGTTGGCGACATGGCCGCCATCCGCAGACTGGCCGAGGGCGTGCTCAGCGACTATGGCCATGTCGACGTGCTAGTCAACAACGCCGGCTTCAGCAGCCGCAACCGCACCACGCTGAAGACTACTCCCGAAGAGGCCGAGGCGATGATGCGCGTCAACCTGATGGGGCCGTTCTTCCTGACGCAGGCGGTGCTTCCTGGGATGCTGGCGCGGAAGGAGGGCACGATCGTCAACGTATCGTCGCTGTCCGCCACGAACCCAAGCCTCCTGGGCGGGTCCTTCTACGGGGCGGTGAAGGCGGGCCTGCTGAACTTCACCCGGTGCCTGAACATCGAGCTGGAGAACTCCGGGGTGCGCGCCTGCTGCATCCTGCCGGGAGAGGTGGACACGCCGACGCTGGAGAACCGGCCCGTCGTGCCGGACGCTGGCGCCAGGGCCACGATGCTGGCCGCCGAGGGCGTGGCCGAGGCGATACTGCTGGCCGTGGCCAGCCCACACCGGTCCCTGGTGGAGGAGATAACCGTACGGCCCACCTACAGGCGGGACCTCTCGCACGAGCTGATGGACCCGTTCGCGGGCTGACCTTCCCCTAAAGCGCTATCGGGGCCGCGGGCAGCTTCGGGACTATGTCGCGCATGAGCGCCTCGACGTGCTCAAGGTGGTCGAAGACCGGGTTCAGCATGAGCATTTTGGCGCCCGCGTCGATGACCTCGGCCAGGCCATCGACGCACCGCTGCTCGCCACCCCATACGCAGACGCGGGCAGCCATCTCGGCATTGCCGTAGCGCTCGCCGAACCAGTGCGCCAGCCGACGCTCCGCGCGGTCCTCGTCGTCGTCCAGGGCAACGTAGACCCGCTTGGAGATGGCGAAGGCGTCCCCGCCGCGCTCGGCCAGGTGCTCACGCAGGACCGCGGCGTGGCCCCGGAACTCGGCGGTGGTGGTAGAGCCGGCGCCCATCCAACCGTCGGCGATCCGTGCCGCCCTCCTGAGGCTGTCGGGGTGGCGGCCACCCATCCAGATCGGCGGGTGGGGCTGCTGCAAGGGCCTGGGGGCTATCGACTCGCCGTCCAGCTTCCAGAAGTGGCCGTCGTAGCTGGGGTTCGCCTCGGTCCACAGCGCCCTGATGACCTCGACGCTCTCGGTGAAGTGGCGCACACGCCGCTCCGACGGCCCGTCCAGCAGCGCGTACTGCGGACGCCTACCGCCCAGAGCCAGCCCGGCGATGAGGCGGCCTCCGCTCATCTGGTCCAGCGTGGCGAGCTGTTTTGCCAAGTGGATAGGGTTTCTCGTAGATGCGATGACGACGGCGGTTCCCAGTCCGATGGTATTCGTTACCGCCGCTACGTGGCATAGTAGGGAGATGGGCTCCAGCACCGGCGTCGAGCCGATGATCTGCTCCTGCGTCCAGAGGCTGTGATAGCCGAGTGCCTCGGCACGCCTGGAGAACTCGCGGACGAGACCCATGTCCACCGGCTCGTCCACGAACACCTGCGGGACGGCGATGCCGCAGGGGAGCGGGACAGACCCGGGCGCGGTCACCCTAGGAGGCCTCCCTGGGGTCCGGGACGTTGAAGACCATGTACTCCGCCGCGTTCCTGGCGACTATGAGCTCAGCGGGGCGGTCGGCGCTCAGGTTCTCCTCTACGTGGACGGTGTTGGGCGGGACGTAGATGAAGTCCCCGGGCTCGGCGTCGACGCTCTGCGCGAGGCCATCACCGAAGTGCATCCGGACTATGCCGCTGAGCACGTATATACCGGACTCGGCGTCGCCGTGGTGGTGAGCGCCGCTGGGGCCTGGGGGAGATGAGACGTAGCCGATCCAGAGGCCGCGGCTGCCGCAGACGTCCGCGGCGATACCGGCGCGTCGCACCATGTCCGGCGTCTGCGCGGTGTTGGGGCTGCGCTGATGAGGCTTGACGACTGCTACTTCCGCCATTTCTCTATATCCTTCCGCCTGCCGGCGCCGGCTGCGCGCACGCCCACTCGACGAGCGGCGTGCGTCCTGTGCAGGCCTCTATTCGAACGTCGCCGTCGCCTTGCCCAGGCCGGCGATGTCGATGGTTACGATGTCGCCCTTATTCACCCATACGGTCTGGACCAAGCTGCCGAGGGAGACGAACTCACCGGCCATCATGCCCCTGCCGCGCTGCGCGAGGGAGTTGGCCAGCCAGGCCAGGGCCTCCAGC
This sequence comes from Dehalococcoidia bacterium, assembly GCA_965262055.1. Lineage (GTDB taxonomy): Bacteria > Chloroflexota > Dehalococcoidia > Lucifugimonadales. Next base: position 1,236,879 of record CBDHEI010000002.1, on the reverse strand, counting down.
GGGTGGCCCATGATGTCCCCACCCCTACCGGCGCCGACCGGCTCGCCGTTGACGGCCATTCCGCCCCGCACATCGGCGAGGTCGATGCCTGCGAGCGGTACCGGTGGGCCCAGCACGCAGCCGAGCCCGAAGAAGTCGTCGGCTATTAGGGATGGCGTGTCGATGGCCTTGTAGTCGTGCCATCGGTCGTCGACGACCTCGATGGATGCCATGACGGAGTCGACGGCGGTCTCGACGGACCTGCGGTCGTAGGGCGCGCCGGACGACGGCAGGTCCGAGCCGAGCATCGCCGCTATTTCGCACTCGACGCCGGGATGGCGGAGGGCGTCGAAGCTGTAGCCTCCTTCGCCGCGGTGGGTCATCGGAGCATAGACGCCGCCCGCGCACGGGTTGTCGATACCGAGGTAGCTTTGCATGACGGGGGTCGTGCAGCCGATCTTGTGTCCGGCGAGCGCGCCGTACCCGCCGGCCAGCTTCTGCTGGACGAGGGTCTGCACCTGGTAGGCGTCGGCCTCATCCATGGGCCGGGCACTCTCGGGGAGGGCGTCCATCCTGGCACCTCTCCCCCTCGCACGGCTCAGGATTTCAGCGGCTTTGCTCGCTGCGGCTTGATCCATCGTCCGGCACCCCGTAGGCTGCGGAAGAAAACTTCCAGACCCTTGTTCCAGGCCCCTTCCTGACGAGGAAGGGGATAGATTTATATCTGAGGGACACCCTCAGACTCCCGGCAAAGGGGCTCTGCCCCTCTGCACACCCCGTTCTCAGTAGCCCGCTTCCTTGTCCACCAGGCCCAGTAGGGGCCTACCGGACTCGAAGCGGCGCAGGTTGCCGAAGAAGAGGGTGATGCTCTGGTCTTCCTGCTCGGACGACGTGCCCCTGCAGGGAGTGACCACCACGTTCTCGCGCTGCCAGAAGGCGGAGTCGTCGGGTGGCATGTCGGGGTTCCCTCTTCCGGGCTGGAGGCATATCCCGCCCAAGCGGCCGGAGGCGAGCGCACGTTCCAGCGCGCCATAGTCGTAGAGCACGGCGCGCCCGGAGCAGTCCAGTATGAAGGCGCCCGGCTTGATGCGCGAGAGCAGCGACTCGGATACGATGCCCTCGGTGTCGGGTGTGATGGGAACCGCAACGGCCAGATAGTCCGACACGGCGGCCATGTCGGCGGCGGCGTCCATCGCATACATTCGGTCCACCCCTTCTGGGGCCTCGCGCAGCGTGCGCGCGGTGCCCAGGACGCGCATGCCCATAGCCTTCGCCCTTGGGGCCAGCGCCTGGCCCATCCCTCCCATGCCAAGTACGCCAAGAGTCTTGTCTGCCAGGTCGACCGGGACCAAGGCTCCCTCCTGGGACGGGCTGCGCTGTGTGAGCTTCACGGCGCCGATGGTGACGTGGTTGCGGCGCGAAAACATGAGCATCGCGCCCAAGGCGAACTCAGCGGCCGGTATGGCAAATAGCGGCTTGCCGCAGGTGAAGGGGATGTCGCTTAGCAGCATCTCCGGGAAGAGGTAGGTGTTCACGCCACCTGACACGGCGTGTATCCACCACAGCTTGCGGGCGGCCCTGTACATGTCGGGGTCCCAGGCCGCGATGAAGGCAGCATCGGCGTCGGCGATCTGTTCGATGATCTCTCGCTTGTCGTCAGAGAAGATGAAGCTCAGGTAGTCGAAGCCCTCACTTCGCGCCCGCTCGATGATGAGGTCGCGCCAAGCGCCCCAGGTCACCACGACCTTGCGGATGCTAGCAGTCATCAGCCGGAGCTTTCTCCGAACCTCGCCGCCAACTCTTCCAGGACCTCGGGCACGAAACCGCCGAGCCCCAATCCTGGACCTTCCGGCAACTCCAAGTATCCGTCCTTAAGTACTATCGGAGTCTCGACGACCCTCTCGTGCATGGCGGCGATGACTTCCTCGCTGGAGGAGCCGCGCTCCACCGCCGGCGCGGGGTACTCGATCATCGCCCCGTTGCTCAGCGTGCAGAGCACCTGGAGGTGTGCAGCTATCAGGAAGGCGGACCAGGGGCCGTGCGGTATGCAGAGGATGCCGGCCTCCTCGGCCCTTTCGGCGACGCGCGCAAGCTGGCTCAGTCCCATCTGCTGGGCGTCCGGCTGGACTATGTCCAGGGCCCGGCGCTCTATGAAGGGGTGGAAGTCGCGCGCGGTGGTCAGGCTCTCGCCAGTCGCGATCTGTACGGGGGACTGGGCCGTGAGCGCCTCGAACCCGTCGACGTCGTAGGGGTGGAGGGCCTCCTCCCAGAAGAAGATGTCGTACTCCAGCAGCCTCTCGGCTACCTGAATCGCCTGCTTGACGGTCCATGAACCGTCCAAGTAGGCGGGGGAGCCGAAGTCAAGCATCAGCTTCATGTCGGGGCCGATGGCCTCCCTGATTGCGTAGAGGTCGTCGTAGCTCTTCTCGCTGAACCAGTTGCCCCAGCCGAACTTCATAGCCTTGAAGCCGCAGGCCTTGTTCTCTCTGGCTTCCGCCATGAGGGCATCGGTGGGCTTGTGGCGCATCTCGCCGGTGCTCTCCGTCAGGGCCCTGTCGAAGGCGGTGGCGCTGGCGTAGACCATGACCCTGTCCTGGATGGCGCCGCCGCGCATCTTGTAGACGGGAAGCCCGGCGGCCTTGCCGGCAATGTCCCACAGCGCCATGTCAATGGCGCCCATGGCGTTGACCGATACGCCGCCCTCGCCGCTGCGGCCCCGCAGGCCGCTAGCGAACATGAGGCGCCACGCCTCGTTGGGGTTCGTGGCGTCGGAGCCGATGAGCAGGTCCTTGAGCCCGTCGCGGTCGTTCTCGATGATCGAGGCGATCACTGGGGTGGCCGCGGCCGTGGCGCCGACGCCGGTGACTCCCTCGTCGGTATCTACGCGAACGAGGGCCGGCACCCTGTTGGGGAGGCCCTTGGAGACGACTGTAATATCGACGATTTTCATGTCTGCGAGTCCCTACGTTGGTGGCTGGCAGACTAACAGCCACCTAGGGGAGTGTCAACGGAAGCCTCGTTCTCAAGGCCCACTTCCTATACAGGCCGGGCTGCCACCCAAAGTTGACTTTGCGAGAACGTTAGTGCTAATCTACGGACATGGATCGATGGGCCGCATATCGTACGCCTGCGATGCTGAGGCATGATGTTCGTACCAACAAAGCCGAAGATATATCACATTGTTCACGTGGACCGGCTACCCTCCATAATCTCTGACGGCCGGTTATGGTGCGACGCCATGATGGTGCACCGCGATGCCGCCGGGATCTCCATCGGCATAAGCAGCATCAAGGAACGGCGGCTCACCTTGCCTCTCACCAACCACCCAGAAGTGCAAGTCGGCGGCTGCGTGCCGTTCTACTTTTGTCCGCGTTCCGTGATGCTGTACGTGATCCACATGGGGAACCATCCCGAACTGGCGTACCGCGGCGGACAAGGGCCAATAGTCCACCTGGAGGCCGATCTGCGCCGGACGGTGGCATGGGCGAATTCCAACAGCCTCCGTTGGGCTTTCACATCATCCAACGCTGGGTCCCGCTACTTCGAAGACTACTCGGATCTCGCCCAACTGGACAAGATTGATTGGGACGCGGTCCAAGCTAACAACTGGGCGGGTGAGCGAAAGGAGCCCAAGCAAGCGGAGTTCCTGATTGAAGGCTCGTTCCCATGGGAGTTGGTATCTCGCGTGGGCATAGAGTCTCAGCGTATCTATGGTAAGGTTCGGGGTGCATTGAGCAAGTCATGTCATCGTCCGACAGTAGCGATCAGGCTGGACTGGTATTACTGATCCGAGGAGGAGCGGTGCGATGATCGAATACAAGACTGGCAACATCTTCGACGAGGATGTCGAAGCCATGGTCAACAGCGTCAACTGTGTGGGATTCATGGGTCGCGGCATCGCGCTTCAGTTCAAGAACATATTCCCTGAGAACTTCCGGGCTTATGCAGCAGCCTGCAAGCGCAGCGAGGTCCAGCCAGGCCGTATGTTCGTCTTCGAGACGAAACAGATGGCTAATCCGCGTTACATCATCAACTTCCCGACCAAGCGCCACTGGAGGGGCAAGAGCCGCATGGAGGACATCGAAGCAGGCCTCCACGCGCTCACCCAAGAAATTGTGACTCGGGGCATTCGCTCAATTGCGCTTCCCCCTCTGGGTAGCGGACTGGGTGGATTGAACTGGGCCGAAGTACGCGCGCGCATTGAGGAGGCGATGCTGGATCTCGACGGCTTGAGCGTGGTCGTCTTTGAGTCCAGCGGAGCGCCCGCAGATGCGCGGCCCAACCGCTCAACCAGGATTCCGAAGATGACGCCAGTGCGGGCAGCGCTAGTAGCCTTGATGCGTCGCTACCTAGACGCCCTGCTCGACCCGTTTGTGACGCTTCTTGAAATACACAAGCTCATGTATTTCATGGAAGTGGCTGGGGAGCCGTTGAAGCTTGACTTCCAACGAGGCCCTTACGGGCCGTACGCGGAGAAACTGCGGCACGTCCTCCGGACCGTCGAGGGCCACCTCGTCTCAGGCTACGCCGACGGAGGCGACCAGCCGGACAAGCAACTCAACCTGGTTCCGGGCGGCATCGAGGATGCCCGCGCTTTTCTGGAAGGCCATCCTGCAACCCTGTCGCGGCTAGAGAGAGTGTCCACCCTCGTCGAGGGGTTTGAGTCGTCCTTCGGACTAGAGCTGCTCGCGACTGTACATTGGGTTGGATCCGAGCGTCCCACCGCAACCGTGGACGAAGTGATTGCTCACACGTACGCGTGGAATGTGCGGAAGCGGCAGTTCTCGGAGCGCCAGATACGCCTGGCACTCCACGTGCTTGGCGAGAAGGGATGGCTCTTTAGCTCTCCAGCAGGCCGAGCGTAACCGAACTACCCTTCCGAGCCGTGGCGCTTGCGGGAGATGCGCCCCCACCTTACCTTTGGGCTACCTTGGCGGGAAGTGGGGTCTGCTGCTTTGAATAGTCCCACCACGATGGCGAAGGGGTTGCCGGCGACCATCCGGCCCATGCTGGCCCGCCTCACGAGGCGGCCGTTCGATTCGCCGGGCCATATCTTCGAGTTGAAGTGGGATGGGATGCGGGCTCTGGCCTTCCTGGAGGGCGGCAGCCTGCGCCTCCAGGGGCATGACCTGACTGACCTCACGGACCGGTTCCCGGAGCTCCGCGCGCTGCCCCGGGCCGTTGCCGCCGACAGGACGGTGCTCGACGGCGAGCTGGTCTGCCTGGACGCCGACGGCAGGCCTAGCTACTCCCTGCTGAGGGAGCGTCTCCAAGGCACGGACGCAGACCTGAGGGTGCTCTACGTGGCCTTCGACGCGCTGTTCGTGGGCGGCCGGGCGCTGTTGGAGCGACCCCTAATCGAGCGGAAACGGCAGCTCGCCGGAGTCCTCAAGGACAACGACATCGCGCAGGTAAGCGAGTTCATCGAGGGCGACGGCAAGGTCTTCTTCGATGCCACATGCGAGCACGGGCTCGAGGGCATCATGGCCAAGGACAAGGCCAGCCCTTACCTTCCCGGCGAGCGGAGCCCCAACTGGCAGAAGATCAAACGGCTGAGGGAGTGCGCGTTCGTGGTCGCCGGGTACGATTTCGACGGCGGGCGGCGTCCCTTCGTCTCGCTGATCCTGGGCCTCTACGACAGGGGACGGCTGCGGTACGCCGGACTTGTCAGCGCGGGGTTCTCCGACGAGGAAGTCCGCGAGGTCCACTCCAAGCTGCAGGGGTTCGTCAGCGGTGAGTGTCCCTTTGAGGCGCCGCCTCCCCTAGACCGGTTGGCCTACTGGTGCCGCCCCGACCTGGCGTGCCGCGTCTCGTACGGCGAGTTCACCCCGGACGGCAATCTCCGGTATCCCGTATACCTCGGTCTTCGGGAGGACAAGCCTGCCGCCGACTGCAGGGTCGACGACGCCCCTTTCTGGCCTGGCGCGCTCCGTTAGAATAGAAGGGTTGTGCGGAGACCCGCCGCGCGCATTCGGGAGGTGTACGATGCCACGGGCTATCTGGAAGGGGTCCATCAGCTTCGGCATGGTGGCGATCCCCATCAAGCTGTACCCGGCCACGAACAGCAAGGACATTGCGTTCGTCACGCTGCACAGCTCTTGCCACACGCGGCTGAAGCACCGCCGCTGGTGCCCCGAGCACGAGGAGTTCGTCGAGATGGGCGACGTGGTTAAAGGGTACGAGGTGGCGAAGGAACAGTACCTCGTGATGGAGGCCTCCGACTTCGGGGACCTGCCGGTCCCGTCCCGGCACACGATAGAGGTCACGCGCTTCATCGACCTTGCCGATATCGAACCCGTGTACTACGAGAAGAGCTACATGCTGGAGCCCGACAAGGTCGGGGAGAAGCCATACTACCTGCTCAAGAAGGCGCTGGAGGCGAGCCGCCGCGTGGCGATCGCCAAGGTATCGCTGAGGCAGAAGGAGCTGCTCTGCAGCCTCCGGCCGATAGGCGACGGGATCATCATGTCGACTATGTTCTGGCCGGACGAGATCAGGTCCACGGAGGAGCTGAACCTGCCCGAGGCGGAGGTGAGTATCACCGAACAGGAGTTGGCCATGGCAAACATGCTGATCGACCAGCTCGCCGGGGGGTTCGAGCCAGAGCAGTACCGGGACGAGTACCGCGCCGCGCTGGAGAAGGTCGTCGAGGCCAAGCTGGAGTCCCGCGAGCCCGAATTTGCGGAGCCCGCGCCCGTCATGGGCAAGGTCACCGACCTCATGGAGGCGCTGCGGGCCAGCATCGAGGCGGCCAAGGCGGCCTCCCAGGCGCGGGAGGCTGAGGCGCCCGCCGCCCGCCCGGCGCCCGAGGAGGCCGTCGTCCGGTAGGGTGCGGCCCCCACCGCCAACCGCGGGCCGCGCCGGACATGGCGTGTGCTATCCTTGGCCGGACACTGCGACATGGAGGGCGCTATGGGTGAGCTTGACGGCAACGTAGCCATCGTAACCGCGGCGGGAAGGCGCCGCAGCATAGGCAACTCGACAGCGCTGGCGCTGGCCCGCCTCGGCGCCGACGTGGTGGTGACCGGGACGGGCAGGGACCCGGCGACGTTCCCGGAGGACGAGAAGGCGGTCGGCTGGAGGGACGTCGAGAGCACCGCGGACGAGATCAGGGAGCTTGGCCGGCGCGCCCTCACTGCAACCCTCGACGTTACGAACGCCGCCCAGATCGACGACATGGTGTCCCGGACGCTTGCCGAGCTGGGGCGCATCGACATCCTGATAAACAACGCCGCGCTGCCCATAGGCGCGGACCGCATCCCGATGGTGGAGGTCGATCCGGGCCTGTTCGAGCGGGTTATCGCCGTCAAGGTGATGGGCTCCTTCTTGTGCAGCCGCGCCGTAGCCAAGGTGCTGATCAAGCAGGCAGAGGGCGGCAAAGTCGTCAACATAGCGTCGGTGGCCGGCAAGCGCGGGAACGCCGACGCGATGGCGTACTGCGCCGCCAACTTCGCCATGGTCGGCATGACTCAGTCGATGGCGCGCGAGCTGGGTCCGCACGGCGTGAACGTGAACTGCGTCTGTCCCGGCGCCGTCGATACGGCCCGCATGGACCTGTTCGGCCGCGCCGGCGGGTGGCAGCAGCTCGCGGAGCGGACCGCGCTGGGCCGCAACGGCAGCTCGGAAGAGGTAGCCGGACTGATAGCCTACCTGTGCACCGGGGGATCATCTTGGATCAGCGGCCAGTCCATAAACATCGATGGCGGCCTGATCATGGAGCACTGACAAGCACAGCCCGGAGGTCGCGAATGACCTGCACCGTATACGTACTCAGCAACGGCCCCGACATTGAGTCTTGGCGCGTCCACGCACCCGACGGCGTGACCCTCGTAGCGGTGGACCTTAACCAGCCGCTCGAAGAGCAGGCCGCGCAGATGAAGGGCGCCGTGGCCGTAATCAGCCCTGTCACGGCCGACGTGTTGGGCCTTGCCCGGCTGGTGCCGTCCCTCAAGCTGGTGCAGGTGGGGAGCGCCGGGACCGACCGCATCGACGTGAAGGCGCTCGGGGAGATGGGCGTACAGGTCGCCAACGGGGGCGGGGGCAACGCCGTGGCCGTGTCGGAGCACGCCGTTGCGCTCATGCTCACGGTCTACCGGAAGCTGGACATCCAGTTCTCCTCGGTCGCGGCGGGGCGTTGGGGCGACGACCTTAAGAAGTGGTCCTCGTCGACTCGCGAGCTGACAGGAAAGACGGTCGGCATCGTCGGACTGGGGCGAATCGGGCAGGAGGTCGCCAAGAGGCTGCGCGGGTTCGACTGCAAGCTGTACTACTCCGACATGGCCCCTCGGGCGAGCGATTTGGAGTGCGCCCTGGGAGTCACCCGGCTGGAGCTGGACGAGCTCCTGGAGATTTCCGACGTCGTAACCCTTCACGTACCGCTCACGGTGCATACGCGGCGCCTCATCGGGGCCCGCGAGCTGGATCTGATGAAGCCGACGGCCTTCCTGATCAACGTCAGCCGGGGCCCCGTGGTAGACGAGGCGGCGCTGATAGAGGGGCTGAGGGCGGGAAAGATCGCCGGCACGGGGCTCGACGTTCTCGAGCAGGAGCCGACCGATCCCAACAACCCGCTGCTGCAGATGGAGAACGTGGCCGTTACCCCGCACCTCGCGTCGTTTGCCCAGGAGGCGGTAGAGCGGAGCTTCGGCTTCACGGTACACAACGCGGCACGGGTGGTCAATGGGGAGGAGCCGTTGTCTGTGGTGCTACCTGATCTCGGCGGCCCAGACCTGCGGCAGTGAGCCCTTAGGCATCCCCCCTCTAATAGAGGAGGGAGCCGGGAGGAGGCCTCCACGGAGCGCATGCGCGTCACCGATGTCAAGACTTTCCTGGTCGGCGGTGCTTAGCGCAACTGGCTAATCGTCAAGGTACAGACGGACAGCGGCATCCACGGTCTGGGCGAAGCCACCCTGGAGGGCCGGTCGAGGACCGTCGCGGAGGCCGTCCGGGAGCTTTCCCGCTACATAGTTGGCCAGGACCCCTTCGCCATAGAGCGCCACTACCAGGAGATGTACCGGCGCGCCTTCTATGCCGGCGGCCCTGTGCTCACCAGCGCCATCAGCGGCGTCGAGACGGCCCTGTGGGACATCAAGGGCAAGGCGTTCAGGGTCCCGGTCTACGAGCTTCTCGGCGGCCGGACAAGGGACCACGTCAAACTATACGCCAACGGCTGGTACGAGCCCGGCATGAGCCCGGAGGAGTTCGCAGAGGCGGCCCGCAGTACCGTACGCCTCGGGGCCAAGGGCCTGAAATTCAACCCCTGGGCGCGCCGGCCTGGGATAGACTTCTACCGGCTGGAGAACAGCGTACTGAACACGGGTGTCGACGCAGTTGCCGCCGTCAGGGATGCGGTCGGCCCAGACATCGATCTGTACATCGACTGCAACGGCATCTTCAACACAGTGGGCAACGCCGTGCGAGCCGCCAAGGCCGTCGAGGACTACAACATAAGCTTTCTCGAGGAGCCGGTCCCGCACGAGAACCTGGAGGCGATGGCGTACGTCCGCCGCAAGACGGACATCCCCATCGCCACCGGGGAGCGGCTGTTCACCATCTACAGCTTTCAGCAGCTCCTAGAGAAGGGCGGCGCCGACGTCGTCCAGCCCGATATGTCCCACTGTGGCGGCATGCTGGAGGCGCGGAAGATCGCCGCCATCGCCGACTCACACTATGCCGCCTTTGCGCCGCACAACCCCAACGGCGAGGTCTCATATGCTTCGTCCGTACAGATGGCGGCCTGCATCCCGAACTTCCTGGTCCTCGAGCACTTCCCTCCGGAGCCCTGGCGCTTCGAGGTGTGTCAGAATCCCATGAAGATCTCCGACGGCTGGCTTGAGATCCCTGACAGGCCCGGCCTAGGCGTCGAGTTCGATGAGGATGCCGCGCTGGAGCACCCGTACCAGCCCGTCGACCTGTACGACCTGCTCCGCCCAAGCGCCCGGACCCTGGTACCGAAGTTCGAAGGGAGTTTGCGATGACCATGGGAGGTGTCCCTCCACGAGGTGGCTGGTCAGGGGCTGGCGAGGCGAAGCCTGCCGCCGACTACGAGATACGCTCCGGGAGCGGTCTGCTCCGGGAGGCCAGCGCGGACTGGCCGGGCTACGTTGTCGTTACGACACCGAGCGCCTACCGAGCGGCCAATGACCATCTAGCACGGCCTCCCGACGGCGTAGTCTATGCCCGGTGGCTCGACTGGGGCCATCTCGACGAGCTCGCCAATTGTCTGCCCGACAGCGACCTTGTGGTCGGCCTCGGCGGTGGAGTCGCCCTCGACGCGGCGAAGTTCGTCGCCTTGAAGAAGGGTCGCCCTATCGTCGTGCTACCGACCGTCACCTCCACAGGGGCGATCATCCACGGGTTCTTCGCCCGCTGGGAAGGTCGGAAGATCATCGGCTCGGTGGGGGAGTGGCCCTGGATCGACTTCGCCGACATCATCGTGGACTACGACATCGTGCTTAAGGCGCCAGTCCACCTGAATACGGCCGGGCTCGGCGACGTGCTGTGCGGCTATTCGGGCATCGCCGAGTGGCGCCGCAACGCCGCTTCCGAATGCGGCCCGGCTTTCGACGAGGAGGCCGCCGCGCCCGCATTGGCCAACTTCGACGGGATCGTTGCGGGATTTCCCGCCACACTGACGGAAGGAGGCGACCTCACTCCCGCCAGCATCGACCTTATCGTCACCGCAATCCAGGAGCGTGACGACCTGACGCTGCGGCACCCAGCAGCCCCGATGGCCGACCACCCGTTTGCCATCGCCATCGAGGAGGCTAACGACACGGGGTGGGTGCACGGCGAGCTGGTGGCCCTTGGCGCCCAGTGCGTGGTGTGGCTCTGCGAGGGCGAGTCGTCGGTGTTCCCTTCATGGCTGGACGCGTGCATGGTACGCCGCCGACCGACCGAGATCGGCCTCACCGCGGCGCAGCTCCGGCGGGGCCTGTCGGCGGTCGCGGCTGTCCTGTCCAGAGAAGCCTCCCCAGGGGCAACCGCATCTGTGCTGGCTACCGATCACCTTCGCGGTCCAGCCTTCGACGACCTATGGAGCTACCTCCACGCCTGACCTGCGACTCATGAATGGATAGTCACTGCCGTGCGCCGGGCCGCCTCGGGCTGCATGGGTCTAAGCCGCAGTATACAGGCGTTCCCGGCCCGTGCAACACTCGTCCAAGAAGTCCCGAAATTCCCGGCCTCAAGGCTTGCCATCCCCAGCAAGCGCCGTGCTAGAATCGATTCCCGCCGGGCTTGGCGTCTCAGCAACGCCCCTTCGCCGTCCGGCATGAGCCGAAATCTTGGGAGGGTGCCTTTGATCGCCCACAATGCTCGCGACTCTTGGAACGCCGTGCTCGGAGAACTACAGCTGGAGGTGACCCGCCCCAGCTACGAGACTTGGCTGAAGGACACCGTGGGGCTCTCACGCAACAGCGACGAACTCGTTGTGGGCGTGGCCACGCCCTTCGTCGCCGAGATGCTGGAGGGAAGGATGTACTCCACCATCACCCGGGCCGTGCAGCGGGTCGTCGGCAGCGCCACGGAGGTCCGCTTCACGATAGACCCTCCGCCACCCGCACTATCCCAAAACGGATCTGCGCCGACTACGCGCCCCAACGCGCCTATTCCCATCTCCAAATCGCCCGCCCAGGGGCAGCCGGCCCTGAACCCGAAATTCACCTTCAGCTCCTTCGTCGTGGGCAAGTCGAACGACCTAGCCCACGCGGCGGCCCTCGCCGTGTCAGAAAACCCGGGCTTGAGCTACAATCCGCTTTTCCTCTACTCCCGCGTCGGCCTGGGGAAGACTCATCTTCTCCACGCCATCGGTCACGCGGTGGCCGTGGCAGGGCTGACACCGGTGTACCTGACCACCGAGGAGTTTACCAGCCAGTACATCAAGTCAATCCGCGAAGCGCGGGCCGACGAGTTCCGGGCAAGCTACCGCTCGGCGGACATCCTGCTCCTCGACGACATCCAGTTCATCATCGGCAAGGATCAGACTCAGGAGGGCTTCTTCCACACATTCAACGCCCTCCACATGTCCGGCCGTCAGATCGTTATCACCAGCGACCGGCCTGTGTCCGAACTCACGCTGTTGGAGAACCGAGTCCGGTCCCGCCTCGAAGGAGGGCTCATCGCTGACATCCAGTCCCCTGGCCTGGAGACCCGCCTTGCCATCCTCAGCAAGAAAGCTGACGTGGAAGGCTACGACCTGCCGTCCGAAGTCCTCGAAGACCTGGCACAGCGCTTCCACAAGAACATACGTGAACTGGAGGGGGCGCTAAACCGCGTCATCGCCTACGCGCAACTGAAAGACGAGTCAATCACAGTCGACCTCGTCAAGAGAGCGATTGCGGACGCGCCCGAACCAGCCGGAAGCAGCAAGGTCTCCGATGAGACCATCGTCACGGCAGTATCCAACTACTTCTCAATCGCCCCGGATACCCTCATCGGCCGCCAGCGGGACAAGCGGACAGCAAAGACACGCCATATTGCCATCTACCTGCTTAGGGAGGAGGCCGGGCTTTCCCTAGGCTCCATCGGGAAAATCCTCGGTGGTAAGAGCCGCTCGACGATCCTGCACGGCTACCACAGGATCAGCAGTCAACTAGATAAGGATGCCGAGCTCAAGCAAGACGTAGTAGCCATCAGAGAGTCTCTCTAGGGAGTTCGTTCGGGGATGGCTACTATCGGCACCGCTGTTCGATAAGTCTCCTCATACTGTTCGATAACCTGCCTCAACTGTTCGATAACCCGCTCTGCCGCTCCCCGGAACATCCTTCCCCCCATTACCCAACATCCACCGTACAGCAATGCAACCAGCAACAGAACAGCGGGATCAGGTCTACCATGTAGGCTACCTAGGTTATGGACACTTGTCGAACGCCTTACTGTTACTGCTGATATATAGAGACGATTCCCATGATTGACTCAGTATCACTAACAGTAAGAAGCGGCAGCGGTGGAAATGGGGTAGTCTCCGGCAGACGAGAGAAGTTTGTTCCCAGAGGTGGTCCCGACGGCGGCGATGGAGGTTCTGGTGGCTCGGTCGATCTCTTATGCGACCCCTCTGACACGACATTGGCGTGGTTTAGGCACAAAGCACGGTTTGCCGCATACGATGGCGGCCACGGCCAAGGGAGGAGACGCCGTGGAAAGGATGGAGACAGTATCACGTTGCGGGTGCCGGTAGGGACCGAGGTCTGGACTGGGAGAGAGAGAGTCGCGGATATGACTGAGCCGGGAGCCAAGGTCGTGGTGGCCCAAGGGGGACGTGGGGGAAGGGGGAATGCCAGTTTCGCGACTTCGACGAGCAGGTATCCCCTCTTAGCGGAGGAGGGAGATCCCGGGGTGGAGCAGGATCTACGTCTGGAGTTGAAGCTACTTGCCGATGTGGGAATCATAGGTGCTCCGAATGCGGGGAAGTCAAGTCTGCTTGCCGTGGTCAGCGCAGCACGACCCAAGGTAGCAGACTACCCGTTCACGACGCTGGAGCCAGTCCTAGGAGTCGTGGAGCGTAGGGGCACCAGCTTCGTGATGGTCGACATACCGGGCCTGATAGAGGGTGCGCATAGAGGAGTGGGGCTAGGGCAGGAGTTCCTGAGACACGTGGAAAGGACCCGGGTGCTGATCCACTTGGTAGACGGCAGTGGTGAGGCGGTGGAACGGACCTATGAGCAGACCAAGAACGAGCTGGCGCGATTCGGGGCAGGCTTGGATCGGAAGCCGGTGATTGTCGCGGTGAACAAGATGGACATCCCGGAGGTGTCGTCCAAACGGGTGGAGTTGCGGGGGCTGGGAGGAACCAACCGGGAGCTGGCCTGTATCTCGGCTGCCACCGGAGAGGGCGTGGGGGAACTGCTGGATGACGTTCTGGTCTTGCTCAGGGAGACACGCGCCGGGGAGGAGCAGTCGGCAGAGGACCCGCCGGGGGCGGCGATCCCCGTTCTGAGGCCTCAGGAGACCCAGCAGAAGCCGACGGTGCTCCGCCGGGGCCGCATCTATCGGGTGCAGCACCGGCCCGCCGAGCGGCTAGCGGCGATGGTAGACAAGGGGGATGGAGCGGCGATGCTGCAGCTGCTGGACCAGTTCAGGAGGCGCGGCGTCTTATCCGCGCTGGAGAAGGCTGGGATAAGTGACGGCGACAGAGCTAGGGTTGGAGCGGTAGAGTGGGAGTGGGAGTAGTTGAGGCTGGGTGTATTCGGCGGCACCTTCGATCCGGTCCACATCGGACACCTCTTGGCGGCGGACCAGGCGCGAGAGCAGCTGCGCTTGGACAAGGTGTTGTTCGTGGTCGCGGGTCAGCCGTGGCTCAAGGCCGATCGGCCCGTGACGGAGGGGCACCACCGGGCCAAGATGGTCGAGCTTGCGGTTGGAAACAACCCCTACTTCGAGACCTCCTCAATGGAGCTGGAGCGTGAGGGACCGACGTATACGGTGGACACGCTGGAAGAGGTTGCGGCCCGAACGGCGGCGGAGCTCTACCTGATCGTCGGTGCGGACGCGGTCTCGGAGCTCGACCGCTGGCACAGGCCGAGCCGGGTGCTCCAGCTTGCGACAATTGCCGTGGTGACGCGCCCGGGGACAGTTGGGCAGCCACCGTCCTCTTTGGAGGCCTTCGGACAATGTGTGGACGTACGCGGTTCTCTAGTAGGTGTTAGCGCGACGGACGTGCGGGCCAGGATCAGAAGCGGGCGCACCATTCGGTATATGGTTCAGGAGGCCGTGGAGGAGTATATTGTCGCCAATGGACTCTACAGGGATGGATGACTACGGAGAGGCTGTCCAGAGGCTGGCAACCTCGATAGGGGCGCTGACGTTCGGGCGGTTCACACTTACGTCCGGGGGAACGAGCAGCTTCTACTTCGACGGCAGGCTGCTCACGCTCCACCCCGAGGGGAGTCGTCTGGTCGGTAGAGCAATGCTGCAACTGGTGCTGGAGCGCGGCGCTGAAGCGATAGCCGGACCCACGCTGGGAGCGGATCCGATCGTGGCGTCGGTGGCGGTGCTGAGCCAGATGAACGGGACGCCGGTCAGCGCGGCGATCGTACGTCCCGAGGCCAAGGGCCACGGGCGAGGGAAGCTCATCGAGGGACCGTCTGTGCAGGGGAAGAAGGTGGCCGTGGTCGACGACACCTGCACGACTGGGAGGAGCTTGCTCCACGCCGTAGACGCGGTGGAGGCGGAGGGAGGCGAGGTCGTGGGAGTGCTCTGCATCCTGGACCGCCACGAGGGCGGCGGGGAGAAGATCCGGGAGCGCGGGTTTGAGCTAACGGCGCTCTTGGAGGGCGACGAGTCTGGCGGGATATCCCCGGCCGGCCAAATAGAGGTGCCTCAGTGAGGCTGGTTTTCGTAAGGCACGCAGAGACGCGGGCAAACGCCGAAAACAGGTTCCAGGGACAGGCGCCGCCACCGGCCTTCGGACTCTCGCCTGCTGGGTGGGAGCAGGCCGCGGCGCTGAAGAGGCGGTTCGAGTCCGAAGGCTTTGCACCGACCCACTTCTATTGCAGCCCGCTGCAGCGCTGCCTGGACACGGCGTCGGTGCTGACCGGGTTGTGGCAGGTGGGGCCCGTGGCGTGGGACGACCTGCAGGAGATAGACGTCGGCATAGTCCAGGGGCTCACTTTAGACGAAGCCAAGCAGAAGTACCCCGGCGTCGATCTGGGCGAGCGCGGTATCAGCAGCATTCCCGGCGCCGAGCCGTTGCGGTCGCGCAGGGAGCGAAGCGAGCGCGTAGTGCGGACGGTGCTGCGGGACCACGACGACGACGCGGTGGTGCTGATGGTCTCCCACGGCGGCATTCTCCGGTACATCATCCCGGCGCTCCTCGGCACCCAGAGGTGTTGGGCAATCGACATCGGCAACACCGCGGTCTTTGGCTTCGAGGTGGCCTCTACGCGCTGGGATGATGGTGGGAACGCCCTGCACGACCCGGAGCTGTGGCGAATAGAGAGCTTTAACGACGCATCCCACCTGATATAATCCCGCGCACCACAGCCTGCTATCGGGAGGCGGTTACGATGGACGAGTTTGTTGGGTATCACAATGGCAACTGGCTCCCGATGAGCCAGATCGGGCCCGATCCGGCCGACCGCGGGACCACCCTCGGCGACCAGGTGACCGACGTGGAGCGGACTTTCGACGGGAAGAGCTTCCGTATGAGGGAGCATGTCCACCGGCTCTACAAGTCCCTGAAGTACGTGCGCTTCGACCCCGGCCTGACCGAAGACGAGATGTATGAGATCAGCGAAGAGGGCATCCGCCGCAACGAGCACCTGCGCCTCGAAGGGCAGGACATGAACGTCGTCCACATAATCACCAGGGGCGCGGGCGGCCCCAGGGCGTATGGCGCGGGCCCGCCCAACGTGTACATCAAGTACAGTCTCGCGGGCTATGACATGTTCGCGCCATACTACGCGACGGGCATGCACGGGGTGATAACCCGAACCCGTAGCTACGAGCCGGCGGCGCTGGACCCGAAGGTAAAGCACCTCAGCAGGCTCAACATGAGCCTTGCGGAGGTCGAGGCCAACGACCTGGACCCGGGCGCGTGGCCCATCCTGACCGACAAGGACGGCAACATAACGGAGGGATCGGGCTACAATGTCTTCATCGTCACGGACGGCGTGATCAGGACACCCACCGACACGGCGATCCTGGCCGGCATCTCGCGCGACATGGTACTGGACCTGGCCGAGCAGTTGGAGGTGCCTGCCTCCGAGGAGGATCTGCAGCCGTACGACGTCTACACGGCCGACGAGTGCTTCTTCAGCAGCACGCCGTTCTCGATACTCCCCGTCACCTACGTGGACAGGCGGCCAATCGGCGATGGGCGACCGGGCCCCATGACCCATAACCTGCTGGCTGCCTGGAGCGAGGCCGTGGGGATAGACGTCGTCGACCAGGCGCTCAGGTTCGCTACCAACGTCTGACGGACGAAGGGGGCAAGCGGTGGCTGAGTATACGTCCTATTTCAACGGGGAGTGGGTTCCGGCCAACGAGGTGCGGATCGACCCCCTCGACAGGGGATTCCTCGTCGGGGACGTGGTCTTCGACGTCGAGCGCACGTTCGACGGCAAGAGCTTCCGTATGAGGGAGCACGTGGACCGGCTGTACAGGTCGCTGAAGTACGTGCGCATCGAGCCGAACATCACCGCTGACGAGATGTACGAGATCAGCGAGGAGGCGATCCGGCGCAACGAGCCGCTCCGCCCGCCGGGTGGGGACGTCAACATCCACCAGTTCGTTACGCGGGGCCAGGGCAGGTACGCGTGGGAAGCCGGCCCTCCGACCGTTTGCGTCAGGGTCACGCCGATCGTCTTCGACAAGTACGCCCACTACTACGCCACGGGCGCCCATGCCGCAATAACAAGGGCGCGCAGCTACGAGCCGGAGGCGCTGGACCCGAAGGTGAAGCACTACAGCAGGATGAATTTCAACCTCGCCGAGCTGGAGGCGAATGACCGCGATCCAGGCGCGTGGCCCATACTCAAGGACGCCGCAGGTGACCTGACGGAGGGGTCAGGCTACAACGTCTTCATCGTCACGGACGGCGCGATCAGGACGCCGACCGACACGGCCATCCTGCAGGGTGTCTCCAGGGCGACGGTCTTCGATCTAGCCGAGCAGCTCGACCTCCCCGTGAGCGAGGAAGGCCTACAGCCGTACGACATGTATACCGCCGGCGAAGCGTTTTTCGCGAGTACTAGCTACTGCGTACTGCCGGTAACCCGCGTGGACGGGCGCACGATAGGCGACGGCAAGCCGGGGCCGGTCTCGAACCAACTGCTGGCCGCGTGGAGCGAGTCGGTGGGCGTGGACATAGTGGACCAGGCACTTCAACAGACGGGAGCCGCCTAGAAAGGCAGAGCATGGCAAGCCACGAGTTCAAGCTCATGGCCCATCTGATGCGCCGGGCGGGCTTCGGCGCGACCAGGGAAGAGCTCGACCGCTGCGTTGCGAAGGGCTACGAGGAGGTTGTGGACGAGTTGCTGGACTTCAGCGGCGCCCGCACTATGGACGAGGACCTCGTCCGCCGCTACCACCCCGAGATGTCGGCCCATCTGGCCGGCGGGCCGCCGCCGTACTGGCTGTACTGCATGATCTCCTCCACGGCGCCGCTGCAGGAGAAGATCGCGCTCTTCTGGCACGGCATCTTCGCCACGGCATACTACAAGCTGACCATGGGCAGGGTGGTGCACAACCAGCTCAGGATGTTCCGGCGGCACGGAACGGGCAGCCTGAACACGCTGCTGCTGGAGCTGTCCAGGGACCCATCGATGATTATCTGGCTGGACAATCAGGACAACCGCCGCGGTGCGATAAACGAGAATTACGGCAGGGAGCTCCTGGAGCTGTTCTCCATGGGGGTCGGCAGCTATACGGAACAGGACGTGAAGGAGTGTGCCCGCGCCTTCACGGGCTGGACTGTGGGGAACACCGAATACAGCGAGGTGTGCGCCCGCCGGAACTCGATATGGCCATACGGACGGCTGTCGTGGTTCTTTGAGTACCGGACGGAAGACCACGACGACGGCGAGAAGACCTTCCTCGGCCACCACGGCCGGTTCACGGGCGAGGACGTAGTCGACATCATATGCGGGCAGCCCGCGACGGCAAGGTTCATCGCCAGGCACATGTACAGCTTCTTCGTGGCGGACGAGCCGCCGGTGCCGCAGTGGCCCTACGTTCCGCCGCGCGACCCGCAGGCCATTGACACGCTTGTGGAGGCCTACTTCGGCAGCGGCCACAGTCTCGGGGCGATGCTGCGGGTGCTGTTCAACGCCGACTTCTTCAAGTCAGAGGATGTCTGGAACGCACGGGTGAAGAGCCCAGCGGAGCTGGTGGCCGGGGTGCTCAAGCTCACCGGGGAGTTCGCGGAGCCGGGTTATGAGATAGTCTCGCGCGTCGGCCAGATGGGCTTCATGGGCCAGCGGCTCATCAACCCGCCTACCGTCGAAGGCTGGGCCCAGGGCCGTGGGTGGATAGATACCGGGAACATGGTCGAGCGGATCAATTTCGCCTCGGAGCGGCTGGGCGACGGCGGCCAGCCGGGGGTGGAGGCCATGGTGAATAGGATCGTCTCGCGGGGCGAAGACGGGACTTCGCCGGGGAGACTCGTAGACGACTGCCTCGACGAGATGGGGGCCGTCGTCGTCGCGAAGGAGACGCGCACGGCCCTATTCGATCTTGCATCTGCCAACGGCAACGGCTCCGACCAGGACGGATACCGTAAGAGGGTGTCCGAGATGGTCAGGCTGGTCGCTTCAACAACAGAGTTCCAGCGGGCGTAAAGAAAGCCCGGACCGCGCCGCCGGGCCGCAGGCCTCGAATGACTACCAGCGTCACCGCCTCCCGTGCGAGCTTCCTAGGCTACAGCCACACAATCGGGCTGCTGGTCATGTCGGGGCGCGGGTTCCAGTACCCCGTCGCCGCCGCCGAGGGCAAGGACGGAAAGCTGTACGTGGCCAACCGCACCAGCGGATACGGTGAGGGAGTCCAGGTCACGATGTGCGACACCGGCAGCGGGTACTTCGGCGCCTTCGGCTCGAACGGACGGGGAGACGGCCAATTCACCCTGATGTCCGCCATAGCTACTGACAGCGACGGGCTGGTCTACGTAAGCGACGACTACCTGTGCCGCGTCAGCGTGTTCGACCCCGACGGACGGTTCCTGGAAACATGGGGCGAGCCTGGGTCAGCCGAGGGGCAGATGGACGGCCCGTCCGGACTGGCCTTCGATTGCGACGACAACCTGTACGTGGTGGACCAGCGCAACAACCGGGTACAGAAGTTCACGAAGGGGGGCAGCTTCCTGGGCGCCTTTGGCTCTGGGGGGTCGGGCGACGGGGAGTTCAACCTGCCCTGGGGAGTTTGTGCGTCGCCGGGCGGCGACGTGTACGTGGCCGACTGGCGCAACGACCGAATCCAGAGGTTCACGCCTGATGGCGAGCACGTAGCCAGCTGTGCGGGTGAGGGCGCCGGCCGCCTCAACCGGCCTGCGGGGCTGGCTGTGGACGAAGAGGGATACATGTACATTGCCGACTGGGGCAACGACCGGTTCGTGGTCCTGGACCCCGGCGGAGCGTACGTGATGAGCTCGCGGGGCGAGGCGACGCTGTCCCCGTGGGCCGAGGAGTTTCTGGACGTCAACGTCGAGGAGGCGGAGGCGCGGGCCCTGGCCGACCTCGCGCCGGACCTCGACTACGGGGGCGATACGAACGAGGAGTCCTCCTACGTGGAGAAGTACTTCTGGGGGCCTGTCGCTGTCATGCTCGACAGCGCGGGCAGGGTCTACGTCGTCGATTGCAACCGGCACCGGCTCCAGGTATTCGACCCGAAGATCGTTAAGGAGGAGCGGCCATGACCAACACCGAGGACCGTACGCTGGTCGTAGTGCAGCTCAGCGGCGGCAACGACTACCTGAACACGATAGTCCCCTACACCGACGGGACCTACTACGACTCCCGTCCCAACGTCCACATCCGCCCGGATGATGTAATACCGCTGGACGACGCCCTCGGCTTCGCCCCCAGCGCGGCGCCCATGAAGCGGTTCTGGGACGAGGGGAGCATGGCCATCATCCACGGCATCGGCTACCCCAACCCCAACAGGTCGCACTTCAGGTCAATGGACATCTGGCACACCGCCGTGCCGGAGACGATAGGGCGTGACGGCTGGCTGGGCCGCGCCATCAGGGAGATGGACCCGTCCGGAGACAATGTGCTGACCGGGGTCAACTTCGGCCGGGGCCTGCCCAGGGTGCTCCAGTGCGAGGGCGTCCCGGTTGCTTCGGTGGGGAGCCTGGAGTCATATGGGCTGTTCCCGGACATTCAGGAGGAGGTGTCCCGTGCGAGGGCGCTCGAGGCATTCGGCAAGCTCTATGGGTCAGTGGCTACGCGAGATTCCTTGGCCGCCTTTCTCGCCCAGACCGGGAACGACGCGCTACGCGGCGCGGACGTGCTGAGCTCCGCCGCCCGGAGCTATAAGTCCAGCGTCGAGTACTCGGGTAGTCCTATTGCGCAGAGTCTCCGCGACGTGGCTCAGGTAATGTTCGGCGACCTGGGCGCACGGGTCTTCTACACCGTGCAGGGGGGCTACGACACCCACTTCAAGGAGATGGAGACCCACGCCCGGCTGTGGAGTGAGCTCTCCGCCGCGCTGACCGACTTCATGGACGATCTCGCCGAGCACGGCCGCGCGGAGAGTACGCTGGTCCTGGTCTTCTCCGAGTTCGGCCGGCGGATCGACGACAACGGCACGGGCACCGACCACGGCTCTGGCGGGGTGGCCTTCTGCCTTGGCCAGCCCGTAAACGGCGGCCACTACGGCGAGTACCCTTCGCTGAAGGAGAGCGACCGCCTCGAGGGCGACCTCCATTACAACAACGACTTCAGGGGCCTCTACTCGACTATCCTCGACCGGTGGATCGGGGTGGACCCCGCAGCCGTCCTAGACGGCGCCTTCGAGCAGCTAGGCCTGGTGCGGCGTTAGGGCTGCCGGCGGGGCAAGCTTGGCTATGCGTTCTTGGCCTCCGGTACGTCGCGCAGGGACCATATCGGCGTGACCAGAAGCCAGAGGACGGCCGCCAGCTCGCCCCCGGCAGACAGGAAGAGGGTTGGGCGTATACCTATAGTCTGCCCCAGCACGCCACCTATGAGGGCGCCAACGGGGACAAGCCCGCCCTGCACTGCGCTCATGACCCCGTTCACGGCCCTGAAGTCGGAGGGGCGTCGCCGCCTGTCTTATGCTGACCTGGGCAATGCCGTAGACCGTGGCGCCCATTGCGAAGGAGAATTGCGCCGCGGTAAGCAGGGCCACGATGGCAACGAATGGGCCTCCGGCTAGAGGAGTAGCCAGATCGCTGAGCCCAGCCGCCAGGACGCCAATGATCATGGCTCGCCCCGTGCCGATCCGACGTATGAACCATGCTGCGAAGAAGGCGCCCAGCACAAAGCCGGCGCCGCTCACCGAGAACATCAGGCCGAACGCGGAAGGCTCTATCCCAAGCACCTTGTTCACGTACAGGAGCCACACGGCTTCGAGCATTGAGTTGAAGATCTCAATCCCACCGATTGCGCCGGCGATCGCCAGCAGGACCCTGTTTCGCCAAATCAGGGCAAGACCTTGGCGGGCCTCGCTGAAGAAGCCCCCGGCGTTTTGGTCCCTCAGGGGCTCAGGCTCCTGGGCTCGAATGAGCCCGATCGCCAGGGCGGAGACCGCGAATGTAATGGCGTCAACAATCAGTGCAATGGGCGCCGTGACCGTCTGGATCAACACGCCCGCTACCCCAGGGCCCGCCACATCCGCAGCCAGACCCTCCGATCGCGAGCTTGCTGTTCGCCTCCACCAACTGTCCCGGGAGACGAGAGACGGCAGCATAGACCTGCTGGCGACGCCGAAGAACAGGCCCATGACTCCAACACCAAGTGCAAAAGCGTACAGGTGCTTGATGCGAAGCACGTTGAAGACGGCTGAGATCGGGATGGCCAGCAGCAGGAGCGCCCGGCCGTAGTCCGTCGCGATCATTACCGGGCGTTTCCTCCAGCGGTCAACCCAGACACCGACACCCAGACGAATGACGGCACACTACCCACCGCAGAGAGTATGCCCATCTGCAGGGGAGTAGCATCCAGCACGAGGATTGCCGTGAGAGGGAGTGCGAGGAACGTGATCTGGGAACCGAACCCCGAGACGGTCCTCCCGAACCACAATTTCAGGAAGTCGGGGTGCCGCCATAGACCTTCGAGGCGAAGAGGCATAGCAGCCTCACGCGGTCACCGATGCTGAGATTAGAGGGTTTCTCCGCGAACCGGCGCCTAGCGCAGTTCTCTAGCTGAGGTACTCCACGGCGGTGTGCTTCAGCCAGGGGCTCTCGAAGGGCTCGGCGTACTCGATGCCGGCGGCGCGCCCTTGCTCGGCGGCCATGCGGCGGAGCAGGTCGCCTATGCCGGCGTGCTTCTCCTGCGGGAGGTTCCAAGTAGCGATGCAGGCCTCAATCTTCTGGTCGAGCGTGTCGGAGATGTCCACGTAGGTGTCGGGGACCCTGTAGAGCGGGTGGTTCAGGGCCAGCAGGTTGTCGGTGTATGGGAACCAGATCGACTTGGGGCGGTGGGGCTCCTTGCCGTTGTGGTACCTCCACGAGGGCGCGGCCTCGACCATGCGCGCGGCGGTGCCGTGGTCGCCTCCCTGCTGTGTTTCCCTGAACGGGTAGTGCGCGCTGATCAGCACGTCGGGCCGCACGTCCTGTATCAGCTCTCCCAGCTCCAGCAGGTTCTCCCGGGTAGCGACGAGGGGCGTGTCGCCGAAGTCCAGGAACCGGAAGTCCTCTACGCCGACGATGGCGGCGGCTTCCATGGCCTTCTGCTTGACCGTGCTGCGGATCTCTGCCTCGGGCCGACCGACGAGGTACTCCGTGTGGACCTCCAGGCCGTAGGTGAGCGTGACCAGGGTCACGTCGTCGCCGCGCTTGACGTGCTTGGCGACGGTGCCGCCGATGTTGGCGAACGGGTCGGAGGGATGGGCGCCAACTACCATGATCTTCATTTTGCCGGAAGCCATTGGGTACCTCCTGTGATGGGGCCGTATCAGTCGCGGTCGAGCTGCATCAAGCGCTCCATGTTTCCGCCCACGATGAGGTCTATCTCGTCGTCGGGTAGGAAGTCGGAGCAGACGCGGATGTGCTCAAGGTTCTGGCGGTAGGTGTAGAACCTCATCACCATGGGAATGTCGGTGCCCCAGGTCAGCCTGCCGGCGCCCACCCTGTCGACGAGCGCCTCCATGGTGGGCCTGACTTGCTCCATAGGGTAGTCCCACACCCCTCCGAGGGCGATGGTGAACATAACCTGTATGTAGAAATTGGGGTTGTCCGGGATGGAGTCGAACACCTCGTCGGGTATTGCAAGGTGGTCGTCGGCGATGAAGAGCCTCCAGCCCAGGCCGTGGGTGAGCACGACGGGCACGTCCGGGTAGCGCTCCATCCAGCGGCGGATGGTGCGTATCCGGGTGACGACGGGATCGGCGACAGTGACTTCCGCCGACGCAAGGGCCGTGTACCTCGGGGTAACGAACAGCGGAACGCCGAGGGACGCGAAGGCGTCCCAGAACGGCCTGAAATTGTCGGTGTCCCAGTCCTCAGACTGGCCGTAGAGCGGCAGGTGGTCGGGGAGGATCTGGAGGCCGTGCAACCCCTGCTCGCCGATCGCCCTCTCGAGCTTCCGTATCGCCCCGGCGGTGTCCGTTCGGACCGTCCACTCTTCGACGTGGGCGAGGCCCTGGAGCCTGTCGGGGAACTTGCTGCAGCACTCGGCGATGAAGTCGTTGCCGACGCCGAGGTACGGGGTGCGGTGGAGCAGCGCCATGTCCACGCCCGCGTAGTCCATCTCGGCTACCAGGTCCTCCGCAGAGTAGGCCATGTCCCTGACCGAGGGCGGCATGTACTGCTTTACGTAGTCCTCGCCGTCTACGGTCCACTCGAAGCGCCCGTAGCCCGCGACGCGGAAGTCGGCCTCCTTCAACGAGTCGAAGTTCCAGTCGCCGACGGGCTCCGCGAGGCCGCTGGCGTCGGCAGGGCTCCTGTCCACGGCGTGCCACACGGGCTGGAAGTGGGTGGCGATGGCGAGCTGGAGGTGCCGGCGGAACTGTTCCGCGTCGGCGAACCCCCCGTTGCCGCGCAGGTCGGGGATGCAGTAGGCGTGCCCGTCGTAAATCATGGCGTAGATACTACATCAACGGTGGGTTCGGGGCTACCTGAGGTCGTCGACGGAACCTTGCCACTCCGGCCTTGCTCGTCGAGAGGGAAAAAATCCCGGATATGCGTCTTGTTTTGGCTCATTCTGTCTCATTCAGCTTTGGCTCGCGGGACAGTGCGCGACGCGAACGAGGTGGAATGAGACTTAAGCGAGGCGGAACGAGATATGAATGAGGCACAATGAGACAGGCCCGTTGGGGGTCTTGCTTGAGAGGGACGGCCCCGCGTGATGTGCTCGTATAACCATGAGGACATGCTAGCACTCACGTTCGTGCGCGGTCAATGTCCGGACTGTGAGATGGAGGTCCCCCCTTAGCCCGAATCCACCGATGGACGGCGTGAGGACAGCGAAAGGGGGGTGAGGGAGCTGCAGGCGAGATGGCCTGGGCTCCATTGGGGTAGATGGGAGGGCGGCGGACGGTCTTCAGTTGCCGCACAGGGTCCCTATGGCCGTCTGCGGGGACTGCGATGCGCGGGATGGTGAGAGAATACACAGCAGGGAACTCTCGCGGGCCAGGGTGGCGCGAGTTTGCGGGGACCTTCGGTTGTGCGGTGGGTAGCTCGGTCACCGACGGCGCCGTCAGGCAGGCAATGGCAGGGCTCGCAATCGAGCCAGGGCGCGACTGACCTTCTCCTGCCACGGCCAGTTCTTGGGAAGATGGAGGGTGAGGCGGCGGGCCGAGCGGGTGATTCGTCCGGCGAGGGAGAAGAACCGCCGCCGGAGGGTCTTGGTGGTCACGGTCTGCTCACCCAGGCCGATGCGGGCTGTCCAGCGGGCCAGGTTGTGGGCCATCACCTGGACCGCCAGCCAGGCGGCGTTGGCGGCGAAGCGGCCCGAGGGGAGATGGTTGAGTCCGACGCCGTACTTCAGGTCTCGGATGGCATTCTCGATCTCGGCGTGGCGGCGGTGGTCGGCCTCCAGTTCCAGGGTCTCCCCGTCCCGGTCGGTGATGAAGCCGTGATAGCTGTAGGTGGCGAAGAGGGCCAGTTGGGAACCGGGCGTGGGCTTCACCCGCCGCACGATGAGCCGTACCGGCGCGGCGTCGGGCTCACTCTGGAAGGGGGTATAGGTAATCTCGGCCACATCGGCGGCGCCGTCCATCCAGTAGGGAACCGGCGTCCAGGCATCCTCGGGTATCGCCTCGATGAGATTGTGCAGGCTTTTGTGCTGGCGGATGGCGATGGAGAAGCGCACGTCCAGCTTGCGGCAGACGGCGACCACGCTATGGGTGTAGAAGCCGCTGTCGGCCCGCACTGTGAGTTGTCCCCTGGCCCCGCCGTAGCGCACCCGCCCCACCGTTTCCCGCAGGAAGTGGGCGGCGCCGCGGGCGGTGTTGGCGCGGCCCTCACGCAGCCGGGCCATCAGCACGTCGCCGGTTCCGGCGGCAATGGCCAGCAGCGGGTGATAGCCCCGCTTGCCGGTATAGCCGTGGTGGCGGGCGCCCTCCTTGGCCAGTCCGTAGGTCTCGCAGATCGTCGAATCAAGGTCGATGGTGAACGGTGCGTCGCTGGGTCCGGCCCCAGCCGCCCAGGCCTGGGCCAGCAGCTCCCGGCTCACCCGGTCCAGTTGACGGACGTGGCCCCAGCGAAAACTGCGCAGGAAGGTGCCCAGGGTGGATGGCGCCTTGATCGTGCCGCCCAGGATGCGAGCCGTCCCACCGGCGCGCAGCGCATCGGCGTCGTCGATGCAGTCGCCGCCAGCCAGCGCGGAAGCGACCAGCGTCAGTATCTTGTCCCCCGTGTTGGCCCGCCCCGGCGCGACGCCCAGATCGAGGTGATGGTCGACGAGTTCCCGCAGGCCCAGGTGCTGGGCGAGGGTGGCCGGAAGGAGCAGCCCGGCATTGCCCACCAGGCGGTGGTCGTCGAAAGAGACACGGATGCGGTCGGGGTGGTTGCGTGGTAGCATCTATTGGGTGCTCCTTGTTCTGGGGTCGGTTTGCTGTTACAAAACCATTATCCCAGATTCATGGGGCACCCTCTCGCTTCTTCAAGGGCTGTCCCCAAGGCCCTCCTTCGGTGGATTCGGGCTTAGTCTGAACAGCTATCATTATTGTTCGGACTAGAGGTAGAATGGGTAGCCTGCGGCATTCAAGGCGGGCGTTGAGGCCTCGGTGCGACAGGAGCCGAGGTCGTCAGTCTAACCATGCGTTCGCCGGCAAATCCTAGCCATCCTCGCAGTACTCGAGTTCGACCTGGTCTGGGTAGCTGTGCTGCCAGTAGTCGCTATACTGTAGGTTCCGCAGGTCTCGCAGAGCATGAGGGATGCAGCCACTCAATTCGTTGCGACCCAGATCCAAGTGTGTCAGATTGGTGAGGTTGCCCAGTTCCGCAGGGATGCTCCCTGACAGCCGATTACCTCTCAGCAACAGCACCTCCAAGCTCACCATGTTTCCGAGTTCGGGGGGGATGGGCCCCGTCAATAAGCCTGAGTTGGCCTGCAGGTCCAAAACCTTGAGGTTTACCAGCTTGCCTATCTCCGGTGGAATGTGACCGCTGATGATGTTTTTTGCAGGTCCAAAACCCCGAGGTTTACCAGCTTGCCTGTCTCAGCAGGAATGCTCCCGCTGAACTGCGAATCTCCCAGGACCAACCGCTTCGGGTTGGTCAGATTGCCTATCTCCGCCGGAATACTCCCGCCAATGTGAGTGAATGCCACCTTCAACGACTCCAAGTTCGCCAGCTTGCCTATCTCCCTGGGAATGCGTCCGTTGATATGAGTCCATTCAATAGTCAACTCCCTGAGCCCCTCGAGATTGCCTATCTCCGGTGGGATTTGTCCGTACAACTGAATTAAGGAATCATAAATGTGAAGTGCCCGCACACGGGGCGGCTGGCCGCTAACTCCCACTCCCGGCCATCCGCTGATCCCACTGTCCGAACTCCAGGCGTGTGTTCCTGAGCCGGCAAGCTGATCCCTCATCTCTAGGAGCGTCCGGCAGTCCTCGACCAGCCCGGGGCTCTCCTCTGGGTTGGGAACGACCACGCCCTTGGAGCACGCCTCGACGTCTGCTGGAAGCCGGACGGGCACAGGCCAGGCTACCCTGCCGCCCTCTTTCCACCCAGCCAGGATGCGCGGATCCGTGCCGTCACTGTTCATCGTGTACATAAACGGGTAACTTTCTAGCTCCGCGTAACTCATTTGCCACGCGGGGCTCACCGGTGCCAGCATCGCGATCCTGGAACCATCCGGCGACCATGCCGCCAAAGGAAAGGCGCCAGCATTCTCGTAGTCAACTACCCGCGTCCCATAGCTGCCAACCCATTCGAACCTGATGGCCTGCGTGTCTAGAACTACCGAGCCGTCGTCGACGTTCACGACCGACAGGGCCCCGTACATGATCTTCGAGCCGTCAGGCGACCACGAGACGTTGGGCACCCAGAGTGCGGCGGGATCGGACACCCGGTCCCTGCGGTCTGCCATGTCTTTGGCGTCGATCCTGGCAACCATCGCCGGGTCCGAGCCGTCCGCCGCGAACGTATACAGCACCACTTCGTCCCCATCGGAGACGGCCACCGCCATCCGCTCGCCGTCGGGTGACCACGACGGAGCACTTACCGCATTCGAAACTATCCTCTTCAGGTCCGACCCGTCAGGTCCGACCGTGTACACGTCCACTCTGGCGCCACCTGTAGACCCACATTTCCCATATCAACCCTGCAGGGCTTGCCGCAATCAGCAACAGCGATACCCGATGTAGTCGAATAGCAGAGCACAGTGCTTATCATGAGTGCTAGACTGGTCGTGATAGACTGCTCTAGTTCTTGATAACGTACTGTCCTCGGAGGCACCTAATGGGTGAAAGCACCAACCCCCGCGGCAAGCTCCGTTTCGACCGACGTATACGATTGGAATTCCACGGCGCTACCATCACCTCAGATGCCGGGCTGCTGGCCTGTCGCGAGCTGGATGATGCACTGGGACTGACGGAGACGGCGAGTGAGTGTTTGCAGGAGAGTCGGGGCGGTCGCAACGTGCAGCACCGATTGGTGGGCCTTCTCAGGCAGTCGGTGTACAGTCGTCTGGCGGGCTACGAGGATACCAACGACGCTGAACGGCTGGCCCAGGACCCGACGATGCGGATCATCGTTGGACGGCGAGGTGGTCCTGAGAGACCGGCCGCCAGCACCAACACCATGAGCCGGTTCGAGACCGAGGTGCTCACCCAAGACGGCAACGTGGAAGGGTTGGGCCGACTGAACGCTAAGTGGGTGGATGGAGCTATGTCCCGCACGCCGCACCGGCGGGTGCTCTTGGACATGGACAGTTCGGAGAGTCCGGTACATGGAGAACAGGAGGGAGCATCGTACAACGGTCACTTTGGGAGCACGTGCTATCACCCATTGTTCGTGTTCAACCAGTTCGGGGACTGCGAGGGGGCCATGCTCCGTGCGGGCAACGTACATAGCGCGCACAGGTGGCGTGATGTATTGGATCCGATCCTGTCGCGTTACGGGGCGACAGGAGTGCGACGGTACTTTCGCGCCGATGCCGCATTCGCCAAGCCGGACATCTATGAGTACCTCGAGGAGCGGCAGGTACTTTACGCTATAAGACTCCCCGGCAACGAGGTGCTGCAACGGGAGATCGCCCCTCTGCTCAGGAGGCCGGTGGGGAGGCCGCCGAAGCGTCCAGTGATCCTATACGACGACTTTTGGTATCGTGCCGGGAGCTGGAACCGTGCTCGGCGAGTGGTGGCCAAGGTGGAATGGCACAGGGGAGAGCTGTTCCCTCGGGTGGGCTTCATCGTCACGAACATGTCGGCTGGCCCGGAAGGGGTAGTGCATTTCTACAATGGTCGTGGGACAGCCGAGCAGTGGATCAAAGAGGGCAAGTACGCCCTGAACTGGACTCGGCTGTCGTGCCATCGGTTCGTGGCCAACCGGGTGCGTCTGTCTCTGTTCGTCCTGGCGTACAACCTTGGGAACTTCCTGCGCCGGTTATGTCTGCCCAAGGCGGTCAAGCACTGGTCGCTGAGGAGCGTGCAGGTCAAGCTGATCAAGATGGGAGGCCGTCTGGTGCGGCACTCCCGGCGATTGATCTTTCAGTTATCCGAGGTGTCGGTTCCTCGACGGTTGTTCCAGGGAGTGTTGGATCGTATCGGCCGGTTATCGCCGGCGCCAAGCTGAGGGAGGGTACAACCACGATCTTGCCAAGAGGGAGAACGCTCCAGGGAGTCGCCTTGTCTTCAATGCGCTTTCACCCCACTGGCAGGGGCCACGAGGACGATGAAGACGGACAAGAAGGGTGCTCTACGACTGCAAACGCATCTCTTATTGGATAGACCGGCGATTGACTGGCCTTGCAGGACCTGACTATGCTGCCACTATCTCGTTTGGGCTGCCCCTTGAGCCTGAAGACTCCCAATATGGGGAATGTCGGGTAGAAGCCCTCCAGTACTGGAAAGAGTTGTCAGGTCTAGTTGTATACGCTAGGAATGCTATGCTTCCACCGTCAGGAGACCAGGCCGGTGGAATCGGAACGACCGGATGATCGATATAGCCGGGGGCGTATATCCACTCGCCCGTCGCCACCGTGTATATTTTGAGTGCAGGAGGCGAGACGAACGCCACGCGAGTCCCGTCCGGCGACCATACCGGGTAGAGCGCGGCACCGAAGTTCTCCGTCAGCCTCCTCGTATCCGTGCCGTCGATGTTGGATACCATTATCTCGTATTCCTCGTTCGAGGAAACGGCGTACGCGCAGGGTCGAATATACGATCTTGGAACCATCAGCAGATAAGTCGAACGTGCTCATGGGCCCGGCGTATCCGCTCGCTAGATCGCCCGTCACGTCATTAACTCCCCACAGCCGGGAGAGCCGGGAGCCGTCGGCCTCCACGACATCTACCGGCGTCTCGTGCTCGTAAAATCCGCTTGGGACCAGTATCTGTGAGCCATCCGGCGACCACTGAAGCCTCCCCACTACAACAGCGCCCTTCCCAACGCTCTCTATAGAACTGCCGCAATCGGTAGGGAGGCTGAGATCTTCTACTATTGACAGCTTCTCCGCTTGGACCTGACCGCGAGGCGCTGGAGTAGGGGACGCGGTCGGTTTTGGGGTAGGGGTCGTGGCCGGTTCTGCGGCGGGCGTTGCAACTGGTTCAGGAGTGGACCCCGCAGTCGGCTCCGGCGTGGGCATCTCGGTTGGTTCTGCGGTTGGCGTCTCGGTCGGCTCCGCAGTGGGCGCCTCGGTTGGTTCCGGGCTAAGCGTCTCAGTTCGTTCTACGATGGGGGCCGTGGTCGGCACTGGAGTCGGCGCCACAGGCGGCTCCGGCGTGGGTGTCGCGGTCGGCTCTAGAGTGCGGGCCGCCGCCGGCCCTGAGGTGGGCTCCGCACTGCTGCCCGAGTCCGTGTCCGTTGCGCAGCCGAACACGCCCGCGAGGGCAGACACGAGGAGCGTTGCCACAACCACGCACATGCGCAGCGTTATCGGCTCACCTCGTCGTCTAGTACAGCGTGCATCGCCATGATGTCGAACGGGTGCGGCGGGCACCCATGACCCTATAACTGGACTCTCCTGAGGAGGGGATCGCCGTGGCGAGACTTATCATACTTAGGTGTACCAGACTTTAGGGGTGGTAAGTCAAGACGTGACGGTCCAGGCTTCGTGATGCATGTGGGCAACGGGCAGAATGAGGGAAGGGGTAAGAGCCTCGACGGACGCCGCCGGGTTGAAAAAGGCTTGGGCGCCGCATATGCTAGCTAGTGCACGTCGTACGGAAAGAGGTGACCCGGAATCGTTGCGCTGAACGAGAGGACGGAGAGAGAACCGCGCCAGAGGCGGCTGCCCGGGTGGATGAAGGTACGCATGCCCGGGGGGCCGAACTACCTGGAGCTGCGGGACCTCGTCAAGAGCAACCGCTTGCATACGGTGTGCGAGGAAGCGCACTGCCCCAACATCGGCGGATGCTGGGAGCGCCGGACGGCGACGTTCATGATACTCGGCGACATCTGCACGAGGGCGTGTGCCTACTGCGCCGTGACGTCGGGCAAGCCAATCGGGCTCGATCTCGACGAGCCGAGGCGCCTTGCTGAGAGCGTCGAGCAGATGGGGCTGAAGTACGCCGTCATCACGGCGGTTAACCGGGACGACCTTCCCGACGGCGGGGCGTTCATCTTCGCCCAGTGCATCCGGCAGATCAGGAAACGCCTGCCGGAGTGTAAGGTCGAGGTGCTGATACCGGACTTCTGCGGCAACTGGGACGCGCTTGCCGTCGTGATGGCCGAGCGGCCTGACACGCTCAACCACAACATCGAGACGGTGCCAAGGGTGTTCAAGCGGGTCAGGCCCAAGGGCGATTACGCGCAGTCGCTGGAGCTGTTGTCGAGGGCCAAGGCCATCAACCCGGACGCGGTGACCAAGTCGGGGATGATGGTTGGGCTGGGCGAGACGTGGGACGAGATAGCCGGCACGATGCGGGACCTGCGGTCGGTTGACTGCGACCTGCTGACGATCGGGCAGTACCTGCGCCCCTCGGCGAAGCACGCCCCGTTGGCGAAGTGGTACACGCCGGAGGACTTCGAGGCGCTGGCCGAGCAGGCGCGGGACCTAGGGTTCCGGCACGTGGCGTCGGGGCCGCTGGTCAGGAGCTCCTACCACGCGGACGAGCAGCACGAGGCGGCGACTGCCCCAGCCGTACCGGCCTAAGGGGTCTCGGCGGTTCCCTGGCTGGGATTGGGTTTCTCGCCCTGTCCTAGGTCGTCCAGGTCAAGCGTCGATACGAACTCGGTGAAGGCCGACAGGCGCTTCAACTCGCCCTCATCCATGGGGCGGGCCTCCTGGCCGGCGTCGCTGGGAGAGACGGGTTTACCCGTCTCCTCGTCCATCTCCACGCCTGCCTTCTCCACCACGGAGTCGGCGGCGAAGATGGGCGCGTCGGTCCGGACGGCCAGCGCGATGGCGTCGCTGGGCCGCGAGTCGATTTCGATCTGGGAGCCGTTGCTCTGGATGATGATCTTTGCGTAGAAGGTGTCGTTGCTGAGGTCGGACACGATGACGCGGCCGACGGTGGCGCCCAGACTGGAGATAATCGACTGGACGAGGTCGTGCGTCATGGGGCGGGGCACTTCCTCGTTCCGGAGCCTCATGGCGATGGAGTCCGCCTCGGCCGGCCCGATCCAGATGGGCAAGCAGCGGTTAGACTCCTTGGCCCGGAGGATGACCACGCGCTGGTAGTTCAGGAGACTAACCCGGATGCTGTCGATTTCCATCTGTTGCATGGCAATCCCTCCCTCGCTGACATAATTCTAAGTGCGGCCCAACGGCGTGTCAAACTGAGGCGGCTGCTGGAACGGTGCGATCCCGTCTCGGTCCGCGCGGGCTTCAGACTGCCGGGCGCCTGCTGGCAACGGTCTTGAGGCGCTTCTCCAGGGCGGATCGGGGCAGCATGACCAGGCGGTCGCAGGTCGTGCACCTGACCCTGATGTCCGCGCCCACGCGCACGACTTCCCACTCGAAGCCGCCGCAGGGGTGGCTCTTCTTCAGCCTGAGGACGTCTCCCAGGCCGAGCTGGATCACAGGCCCACGCCGTCCTGCTGCAGGATGTCGTTGATTTCGTTGCGCAGTCGCTCCGCCGCAGTCCTTGCGGCCTGCGCAAAGTCGTTGCCGGAGGACGCATAGAGGACGGACCTGGAGCTGCTCACGATGAGCTCCCTGCCGTTGCGGTCGACGCCTGCGCTCACCGATGCTCGCAGCTCGCCTTCCTGTGCGCCGACCCCCGGCAGCAGGACCGGCATGTCGGGGCACAGCGCTCGGACCCGGCTTAGCTGCTCGGGGTAGGTCGCTCCCATGACCAGCCCGACGTTGCCGCGCTCGTTCCAGGCAGCCGCCCGCTCGGCGACTACCTCGTATACCGGCCGTGCGCCGTTGCCGTCGGCCACCCTCAGGTCCTGCAGTTCGCCAGCGCCGGGGTTCGACGTCCGGCACAGTACGAAGACGCCGCGGTCCCCGTATTCGAGGAAGGGGGCAATCGAGTCGCCTCCGGCGTACGGGTTAACCGTGGCGGCATCGAAGCCCCATACGTCGAAGAGGGCGCGGGCGTATTTTGCGCTCGACGAGGCGATGTCGCCGCGTTTCGCGTCGCCGATGATGACCGCCGAGGGCGCGGCCCTGCGGATGTGGCCGATGGTCTCCTCCAGCGCGCGCAGCCCGTCAGCCCCGAGGGCCTCGTAGAAGCTCATGTTGGGCTTGTAGGCGCACACGAGGTCCTTGGTGGCATCGACGATTGCGCGGTTGAACTCGGCGACATCCGGGATGGCCATCAGCGCGGGGTCGGGATCGAGGCCAACGCAGAGGAGGCTCCTGTTGGCGTGGACGGCGCGCAACAGTCGATTGCAGAACGATTCCATCCTGACCACAGCTACCCCTCCGCAGAGTTCGCTCGCAGCACAGTCTATGGCGAGTAGGGGCTGGGGGCAAGCTGCCGAGGCCCCGGAGGCTCAGGTCACGTCTCCGGCCCAGAGGCGGCGCATCTCCGGGCTGGACTTTAGTAGGGCATCCAGCGTACCCTCCGCCTCCACGGCGCCGTCCTTGAGCACGACTATGTTGTCGGCGCGGGCCAGGGCCGTCCTGCGGTGCGACACGACGAGGCTGGTGACGCCCTCCTGCTCAAAGAGGCGTTCCCAGAGCGTCTCCTCGGTGGTGACGTCCAGGGCGCTGGACAGGTCGTCGAAGACGAGTAGCTCCGGGTCGCGAACGAACATCCGGACAGCCGCGGTCCGCTGCACCTGCCCGCCGGAGAGCCTGACGCCGCGCGGGCCCACCACCGTGTCCAGACCGCTCTCCAGCTCGGCCACGTCGGGCTCCAGGACGCCAAGGCGAACGGCGGCGTCCAGCTCGGGCTCGCCGGCGTCGAGGCCCATCAGTATGTTGCTGCGCACCGTGTCGCTGTAGAGCCAGGGGGCCTGGGGGGTGTAGGCGCACCTTGGGGGCACGAGGAAGGTGTGCAGGTCCTCGACCCTGCGGCCGTTCCAGAGCACCTCGCCCCGGTCCATGGGGAGCAGGCCGAGCAGGACCTCCAGCAGCGTCGTCTTCCCGGAGCCGATCCTGCCTGTGACGACCGTAAAGGAGCCCCGTGGCAGCGTCAGGCTGACGTCCTGGACACCGCTCCCCGTGTCCGTGCGCCGGTGGGTGAGGCCGTGTACCTCCAGCGTGAAGAGGGCGTCCGCCTCGGTCTTAGCCGGGTACGGCTCTTCGGGGATTGGGCCCCAGAGGTGGAGACTGCCGCCCTGCACCAGGGACTGTGGCGGCGCTTCGGGCACCAGCTCGGCAAGCCGCGCGAATGAGACCCTTGCCCTCCTCAGGGAGGCGAGGAAGTCGGCGATCCATCGCAGCGCCCACCCGGTGTTCGGTCCGCCCGCCACCCAGACGAAGAGCGCGAAGTCGCCGACGGTGAAGGTTCCGGACCGCATGAGGTGGGCGGCGGCCAGCAGGATGACGCCCGTGCTGACGGTGACCACGCTGCCGTTCAGCCCCTCGATCAGCCCGTCTAGCAGCCCCTCCTTCATGTCCGCCTTACGGCGGCTCTCGCCCAACGCATCGAAGTGCTTTGCCGCTCTCTCCTCCGCGCCGGCGACCTGGAGCGCCTGCACGGAGTTGAGCAGCTCGCCCAGCGCGCCCGATACCCGGCTGGTCGCCTCGCGGCTGGCGCGCCTGAGCGCCTCGATACGGTTGCCGAGCAGCTTGGTCCCCGTGAGGATGATGATGGCAGGCAGGAACGCCGCCACTGTAATCAGGGGGTCGATGGACGCCATGACATAGGCGGCGGCCCCGAGGGCGACTACCATGCCGGTCATCTCGGCGACCAGGAGCAGGGGCTTAACCGCCGCCTCCACGTCGTCCCTGTAGCGGTTGAGCGTCTCCCCGTGGCCTGGGCCGTCCCGTACCGGGCGGCGCTCCAGCATGGTCTTGAAAAGGTTCCGCTGAAGCCGGCTCTGGAGAAAGCCTTCCAGGACATCTTCGCTTATTAACACCATAGGGGTGACCAGCATGTTGCCGACCACGTTGAGCACCATGAATACGGCGCAGAGGGTGTAGACGTCCGCCGAGGCGTTTGCCCCGTCGGTGATCCCGTCGAAGATAGCCCGCACTATCATCCCAAGGACGAGGATCCCCGACCCCCAGTGAACGGTCGAGACCAGGCTTCCCCCGATGTAGAGGAGCAGGCTGTGACGCCACAGGCGGAGAAGGTAACCGGTGGTGCTCAGGTCAGCACCTCCTCCAGTCCGGTCCTCAGAAGCCCAGAGAAGACCGAGCCGGGGTCGCGCGACAATGCCTCAAGGCCGCCGTGCTCGAGGACCCTGCCGCCCTCCAGCACCAGTATCCGGTCGACGCGCTGGATGGTGGCGAGCCTGTGGGCGATGACGATGGCCGTACGCTCCGACAGGAGGCGGTCCACCGCCCTCTGGATAAGGCGCTCGGTAGCCGGATCCAGCCGGGACGACGCCTCGTCGAGCACGACGCAGTCGGGGTCCCTCAGGAAGACGCGTGCGAAGGCAAGAAGCTGCGCCTCCCCGGCGGAGAGCCGGCCCCCGGAGGACATCCAGGTGTCGAGGCCGTCCGGCAAGGAGCCTCGCCACTTCTCCAAGCCCAGCGAGGCCAGGATATCGTCGATCCGGCGGTCGGGGATGGACGGGTCGAAGAGCGTCAGGTTGTCCCGCACCGTCGCCTCGAAGATCTGCACCTCTTGGGTGACCATGCCGACCCGGCCTCGCAGGTCGTCCAAGCGGAGCGACTTTACGTCCACCCCGTCGATCTTCACCACGCCCTCTTCGGGGTCATAGAAGCGGAACAGGAGCCTCGACATGGTGGACTTTCCGCTTCCCGTCCTGCCGAGCAGGCCGAGCGTCTGCCCGGGCTCCAGCCTGAATGAGACATCGTGGAGCACCCTGGTGCCAGCCCCGTAAGAGAACGAAACGTCGTCGAACTCTATCGAGGGGCGGCCCTTCGAAAGGGCGGTGCCCGGCCCGTCCTTGACGCCGGAAGTCGTATCCAGAATCTCCTTCACCCTGCGGATGCTGGCCCCGGCCCGCTGCAGGTCCTCAAACTCGCGAGATATTGCGTGAACAGGGGTCTGGATCATCAGGAAGTAGTGCCATATCAGGTAGACCGTCCCGATGGTTATCTCGCCTTGGTGGAACAGGTACGCCCCCACGGCCAGGCCCAGAGGGAGCCGCGCGCTGTTGACGGTGGAGACCACGCCCCAGACGAGGCGCCCCACGATGCCGGCCTTCATCCAGGACAGGACCCGCCGGCGGAGAGTCTCGTAGAGACGGGCCATGGTGAAGGGGACGGCGCCGCTCTTCTGGATGTCCCTGATGCCGGTGATGCGCTCGCCGAGGAAGCCGTAGAGCTGCGCCCTGGCCTCGCTCTCGACTTCCCAGAACGGCATCAGGAAGTAGAGGAGCCGCACCCTCGTTACGAGGAAGAAGAGGGAGAAGACCGCCACAGCCAGCCCGAAGCGCCAGTCCTCCAGCCAGGTGGCGATGATCAGGGCGGCCATCAGCAGCAGGGCGCTGATTAGCTGGACGAATAGCTGGGAGAAGAAGTTTGCCAGCCGCTCGATGTCGCCGTCGATGCGCTCAAGCAGCTCGCCGGGCGTGTGGGCGTTGTGGAAGCCCATGTCGAGGCGGAGGGTGTGCAGCGTAAGGTCGAGACGGAGCCGGTTGGTCGCCCGCCAGGCGATGCCCCGCCCCATGTACTTGTAGAGCGCCTGCAGGACGTGGACGCCTACGCCGGCCCCCAAGAAGAGGAGGGAGGCCACGTACAGGGAATCCAGGGAGCTCTGCTCGCTGGCGAGGTCGATGAAGCGGCGCACGATCTGTGGTGCTACCACCTGCAAGACGGTAGCGCCGAGCATGAGCACGCCCAGCAGCGCGACCCCGGGCCAGTACGGCCTCAGGTACCTGCCCAGTAGCTGAGCATATAGCCGGATTGAAGCGAGCACGCGTGCCTCCTTGGTGCTTGAGCGCGCTATGATAGCACCCCTCGGCATCCGCCGCTGCGGCGTGGGGCTGGGAATGTAAGGGTCGGTTGGTAACGGCGTCGGCACGGCGTTGGCAACATTTCTGTAGGCGTAGGGCGTTGAATTAGCAGTTACTATTCCTCGGGTAATGAGACAGACATTTTCCGTTCACTTGCGGGCCATAAAGAATGAAGCGGCCTGACGCCCTGACAGAGGTGTACGACCGGCTGCTTGCTCGCTTCGGGCCGCAGCATTGGTGGCCTGCCGAGACGCGATTCGAGGTTATGGTGGGCGCGGTGCTCACGCAGGCGACGGCGTGGGGCAACGTCGAGAAGGCTATCGTAAGGCTCAAGGAGGCAGACGCTCTCTCCCCCTACGGGATCCGGCGGCTGCCGGTGGACGAGCTGGCGCAGCTCGTCTACCCGTCGGGCTACTACAACGCCAAGGCCCGCAAGCTCAAGGCGTTGGTCATGTACCTTGGTGAGAGGTTCGGGGACGACCTGGACGCGATGGGCCGCTCCGACACGCCCGCCCTCCGGGAGGAGCTGCTGGGCATTCACGGCATCGGGGAGGAGACCGCGGACGATATCCTGCTCTACGCTCTGGGGAAGCCGGTGTTCGTCGTGGACGCCTATACGAGGAGGCTGTTCCACCGCCTCGGCTTGGCGCCGGAGCGCGGTCCCTATTCGGAGTACGGAGCGCTGTTCAATGACAACCTGCCCCACGACGCGGCGATGTTCGGCGAGTACCACGCCCTCATCGTCAGGCTGGGCGTGGAGCACTGCAGGAAGACCCCCGCCTGCGCCGG
Organism: Dehalococcoidia bacterium; assembly: GCA_965262055.1. Taxonomy (GTDB): domain Bacteria; phylum Chloroflexota; class Dehalococcoidia; order Lucifugimonadales. Next base: position 1,198,397 of record CBDHEI010000002.1, on the reverse strand, counting down.
TTGCTGCCTGCTGGAGGTCTGCCCCACAGGCAAGGCGAATACTGCGGGGTGAAGCGGGGGCGTCCTGCAGACGCGTTCAGAGCCGGGAGGCGAGATCCCCGGCGCGGACCCTGCCGGACTTGACGACCCGGGTGTAGACGCCCCGGAGCCGTAGGTCGCGTCCCTCCCGCGTACTGATGAAGCGCAGCGCGTCCCTGCCGAAGCGGGCCGCGAACTTGGCGCAGCCGGTGTGCTCCTTCTCGGTGACCTCGATGACGGCCTCGCCGATGGAGAGCCTGGCTCCCGGCGGCAGGTTGTCGACGCTAATGTCCAGGTCTACGACGAGCTGGTCGCCGGATAGCTGCCATCGCTCCTCGGCGCCGGCCAGCAGGCCGATAAGGCGCGCGTTTATCAACGTGACCTGCGCGTCGGGATGAGCAGCGCCGTCCGGGGTCGAGGCGCTGCCCCTGGATTTCCAGTCGTCCCCTACGAGGCCCTTGTAGACATCCAGATCGGCCTCGGCCAGGACCTCGCGCTGGTCCACGCCCGGGCGGCGGACGATCATTTTGAGGGAGCCGTTGGTCGACGGCGCGCGCAGGATGTGGGCGAAGCCCGCGTCAAGCTCTTCGGTCGTCAGGTGCTCCGAGGGGTCCGGCGAATGTTCCATGGCACAATCTCCGCTGTCATTTCAGGTTGGAATCCTACCATATCAAGCGGGGTGCGGCGCCGTCAGTTGGCGCGGCTCCAGGATGCCGACGCTGGTGCTCTTTATGATCATGTAGACGCGCTGGCGGGGCGCGATGCCCAGGCTCTCCTTAGCCAAGGGCGTGATCTCGACCACCACGCGGACCCCCACGTCCACGTATACGAGCACCCTCGCTCCGCGTGTGTGGACCTCTTCGACAGTGCCGGCCACGACGTTGCGCGCGCTTATCCGGGTTGGGACGTCGAGGGCCAGGATGATTTCGCCTGCCCTGATGGAGACCGTGACGGTGGAGCCCGGCGCGGCTGAGACGTCGGGCGCGAACAGATCCACGTTGCCGAGGCGGAGGGTCGCGAGGCCGTGCTCCTCGTCTACGCGAGTCACGGTGGCCTCCAGCAGGTTCTCGAGGCTCGCGTAGTCGGCCAGCGCGCTCACGTCGGGGTGGACGAGGACGGAGCCGGTGGGGCCGTGGGCCGCGGCTGTGCCGTCGGAGAGGACGAGCACGCTGTCCGTTAGGGCCAGCACCTCGGACATGGAGTGCGACACGTAGACCATGGGGATGCCCAGCTCGGCGCGTATGCTCTTGAGGTAGCGGATTATGACCCCTTTGAATGCGGCGTCCAGCGAGGCTAGGGGCTCGTCCAGCAACAGCATCCTGGGAGAGGCGGCCAGTGCCCGCGCCAGGGCTACCCGCTGCTTCTCGCCTCCCGAAAGGTCGATGACGCTGCGGTCCAGTAGCGCCGAGAGCTGTAGGAGTTCGATGAGGCGGTCGGGCTCCAGTCTGCGGCGGTCCCTGGGCGTCAGCTTGTATCCGTACTGGATGTTGCCCAGCACGTCGAGATGGGGGAAGAGCGCCGCGTCTTGGAATACGTAGCCGAAGCGGCGCCGCTCCGGGGGCGCGTTGCTTTTGGGAGACGACGAGTAGAGGGTCTCTCCGTCGAATTCGATATGTCCGGCGTCTGGCTTACCGAGTCCGGCGAGGCAGTTGAGGAGGGTCGTCTTGCCGCTACCCGACCTTCCGAAGACCGCGGTGATGCCGGAGTCGAAGACCGCGCGGCAGTCCAGGGAAAAGCCGCGGTACCGTTTCACTATGTCGAAACTCAGAAGGGACATGGACGACTTCCTCAGCCCGTCTCGCGGGGCGCCCGCCGCACAAGCCAGTTGTGCGCCAGCAGCGTGGCCGCGGCCAGCGCCAGGGAGATGCCTGCCAGCAGGCCCGCCCTGAGGTCGTCCCGCACCTGGATGCTGGTGTAGATGGCGAGCGGGAGGGTCTGCGTCTTGCCCGGAATGTTGCCTGCCACGGTAATGGTCGCGCCAAACTCGCTCAATGCCCTCACGAACCCCAGGAGCAGGCCCGCCATGATCCCGCGGTAGGCGAGCGGGACGGTTACGGTGAAGAAGACCCGGAAGGGGCCGGCGCCGAGGCTGCGGGCCGACATCTCCAGGCGCTCGTCCACGCCCGCCATTGCGACCATGATCGCCCTTACGACGAGCGGGAACGACACTATGGCAGCCGCCAAGGCCGCCGCGATCCACGTGAAGACGATGTCCAGCCCCAACAGCCGGCCCAGCGGCCCCTCCCGCCCCAGTGTCAGCAGCAGGAAGAACCCAACGGTTACGGGCGGCACGGCGAGCGGTATCGAGACCAGCATGTCGATCAGGATGCCGCCCCGGACCCGTTTCTTGACCAGCAGCCAGCTTACGGCCAGGGCGATGGGAAGGTTCATCGCCGTGGCGGCGAGCCCAACCCTGAGGGTGAGCAGCAGCATATGGAGGTCGTCCGACATGGTGACCCTTACTGGGCGGGCTCGAAGCCATGGGCCCGGAACAGGGCGGCGGCTTCGTCGCTGAGCAGGAACTCCACGAAGCGACTGGCGTCCTGTTGCAGCGCCGATTCCAGGACAACGGCTGCGGGGTATGAGATGGGGCCGTAGCTTTCGGGCGGAACTATGTCCAGCGCGACGAGCCCACGGCTGCGGCCCAGGACGTCGGTGCGGTAGACGATGGCCGCGTCCGCGTTGCCTGACTCCACGAACGCCAGGGTTGCCCGGACGTCGGATCCGAAGACCAGCCGGTCGCCCAGGGACTCCCAGACCCCGAGCCCCTGAAGCGCCTCGCGGGCGTATCGTCCCGCCGGGGCGAGGTTGGGGTCCGCGATGGCCAGCCTGCTTACGGCAGGGCCGGCGAGGTCTGCGAAGGACTTCAGGTCGGGTGTGTTACCGCTGCGGACGGCAACGACCAAGCTGTTCGAGAGCACGTCGGCCGGCTGTCCGACAAGGGCACGCTCGTTAAGGAACTCCATGGGGGCCTCGCCAGCCGAGATGAAGACATCCGCGGGCGCCCCGCTTGCGATCTGCTGCGCCAGCACCTGAGAGCCTCCGAAGCTGAAGGACACCTTGGGGCCGCCGCCGGCTTCGTAGAGGTCTTCGATGTCGGACATCACGTCCTGAAGGCTGGCTGCCGAGAAGACCAGCACCTCGCCGGAGCTCCGGTCTTCGCGCGGGCCGCATGCGGACAGAATGGCGACGGTAAGTATGAGGGCGGCGGACAGCAGGGCCCGTGTGCGTGGCGATTCTCCCAAGGGCGGCTCTCCCAGGCAGGCGGCGTTCCCATACCTGGATTATGGGACGCATCGGCTCCTCCGGTCAATCGGACGCGGCGCCCGAGCCCGTCGGGGGCGCGAACTCCCCACCTAGCAGGCTGCGGAAAAATTCTTCCTGACCTTCTTCAGACTCCCGGCAAAGGGGCTCTGCCCCTCTGCACACCCATTTTCCTGCAGCCTGCTAGAGGCTGCAGGTCGATTCAGGCTAGCCTGGTGAACACGCGGGTCATTGGATAATTGCAGTTGGGAACGGTTGTCGATGACAATAGATGCGGTCAGCACCCAGTGCGTTGTCATCGCCTGAGAAGCAAGTTGGGGATATCGAGACGCGTGGGCTTGCAATTTGGAGGGCAGGCGACATAACGTTGGGAGTGCTAGGGGCGTAGGGCCGGTTTGTGCGGGACGGGGCCCGTTTTCGGGCGTGCGGCAAAACCAGCAAAGGAGCGCGATCACTTGAGCAGCCCCGGTAGTGCGAAAGATGGCGCGGAGAAAGAGCCCAACGTATTCAGGAAAATAGAGAGGCACATACAGAGCAAGACGTTGGCGGGGCTCCTCGAGTTGGTGCCTCTGATAGTCACCATCATCGTGCTGCTCTTCATCATCGGGTACGCTGATGAAGTGCTGAGGTCCTTGGGGGTCGTCGAGGGCCGGCCCTGGGACTTCCCGGGCATCGGACTGATCGTCGGCGTAGTGCTGTTCTACCTGGTGGGGCTCCTGATCTCCACGCGTCCGGGCCGGAAGCTGATGGACATGAAGTCCTACGTTCTGGGCAGGGTTCCCATCGTCAGGACGATTTACGGGGTCACGCTCCAGGCAGCGTCGACGCTAACGACGGGGTACAGATTCAACCGTGTCGTCTTCGTGGAATGGCCTCGGGACGGGATGATCGCCATGGGGTTCGTGACAGGTCGCGCGTACTCGCGTACTTCGGGATTTTCCATGGCCGTGGTGTACATCCCCACGGTCCCCAATCCCACCTCCGGGAACCTGGCGATAGTCAACGAAGACGACATTGTGGAGACGGACCTCACCGTGGAGGACGCGATGAAGCTGGTGTTCTCCGGCGGCATAGTGCTCCCCGACGGGATCTCATTTGCAAGGGTGCCTAGGGAGCGGACGGAGCTCGAGTTAATCGGGCGGTTCGACACCGAGTCCTACAAGGAGTGAACCCGAGGGGGCTTAGGGTCTCGGCTTAAGGGCGACGACCTCGCCGAAGGCGAACGCTCCACATGCCCCGGGGTGACTCTTCCATTCGTCCAGGCCGCGGCGCCACTCGCCGAACTGCTCCCGGGTCGCCAGCCCGTATTTCGTGGCCGCCTCTATGACGTCGGGCGAGTAGAACCAGTCGAGTATGAAGCCATGAAGGAAGGCGACGTCCTCTGGTGTACTGAAGAAATCGAAGGACCCGCCCGCCCGCACTTCAGAGAACCCAGCCTCGAGGAACGTCTTCCTCAACTCCTTCCCCATCTGGGGATGGCCGCCATTTCCTGCGAGGAGCTTCGCGAACGTGTCCCACGCGCTCTCAATGTCCTCTTCGTCGGGCTCCAGGAACGACGATGAGACGAATAGCTCACGGCTTGCGACAATGCCTCCGGGCTTCAGGACCCGCTTCACCTCTGACAGAACGCCCTTGGTATCCGGGACGTGCATCAGAACGGCGTGGCAGTGGGCTACGTCGAAATAGCCGTCCTCGAATGGAAGATCGGTCACGTCGCCGACGTGGAACGTCGCGTTGGTGTGCCCGCCGGCCTCGGCGGCGGCCCGCGCCAGGCCGATCTGCGATTCTTCCATATCGATGCCGTGCAGTTCACCAGGATCTACTGCCATGGCCAGGCCGACCGAGATGGTGCCCGGCCCGCAGCCGAAGTCTAGTGCGCGCATGCCCGGTTCGAGGTGCGGGAGCAGGTACGAAGCATGGGTCTTCGCGCTGCGCCGGCCGAGAAGTTGTAGGAACTCCTCGGTATAGCCCATCGTGTAGCTGGATGTCCCCGATTCCTGTGCCATCGCCTGGCTCCTTACGAGCGCATTTCGTCCATTATGGCCACGACTGCACGTGAACTGACCATGCGTAGGGCGCAGCAGATACCCAGGAGCAAGGTCATTGGGGAGTCGCCGGGGTCCGGGCCGCCTTTCTAGGCGATCACTACGGCCGGCTCGCCCTCTTCATGCACGTCCAGCTCGGGCGATTCCGCGGGCGGCTTCGGTAGCAGCGTCAGTGTCATCTCGGTGTACTCACCGGGCTGGGAGTCGACCTGGATAGTGCCGCCGTGCTCGCGGACGATGTCGTTGGTGAGTGCGAGGCCGAGGCCCGTGCCCCGGTCGGTGGGCTTGGTTGTGAAGAAGGGGTTGAAGATCCGGTCGGCGACCTCCGGCGGTATGCCGTTGCCGTTGTCCCGGATTCGGACCTCTACGTTGTCCTCGCCCCGCTTGGTTGAAAGCCAAACGGTCGGCATGTAGGAGCCGCCCGCTCCCGCTTCCACGAGGCCTCGCCGCTTCTCGTCGGTTGCGTAGCAGGCGTTGGCGATGATGTTCAGGAACGCGCGTCCGATGTCCTGTGGGATGACCTCGATCTCGCCGACCTCCGGATCGAGGTCGTGCTTGAGGTCGAGCTGGAAATCCGTATCGGTTGCCCGTGCGCTGTGATAAGCCAGCCGGCCGTGTTCTTCGAGCAGGGCGTTGACGTTGGTGGGCCGGTAGTCGCCCGACTCCCGGCCCATCATCAGCATGTCGTGTACGATCCGGTTGGCGCGCTCTCCGTGGGTGCTAATGCGAACAAGGTTGCTGCTGAGGTCGTCGGAGATCTCTTCTATGAGGTCCTTTTGGTCCTCGCTCAGGCTCTCGGCGGACTCTTCCAGGACCTCCTTCAGCTCCGTCAGGAGCTCTCCAGAGGACTCTGAGAAGTTCTTGACGAAATTGAGCGGGTTCTTTATTTCGTGGGCAACCCCAGCGGTGAGCTCTCCAAGCGCGGCAAGCTTTTCGCGCATGACGATCTGGCTCTGGGCCAGACGCAGCTCCGCGAGTACGCTCTCGAGTTGCTCGTTCTTGCCCTGCAGCTCCTCCGCAAGCTGCTCGACAAGGTTCAGTCGTTGGACCTCCAGGGCGTGACGACGGAAGACCTCTAGGGCGGAGGCCATGTCGGCCACCTCGTCGCGGCCGCCGATATCGACCCTGGCTTCCAGGTCGCCGCCGGCCATGAGGCGCATCCAGTTGGACAGCATCTGGAGGCGGTGCAGCAGTACGCGTCCAACGAAGAGCCACGCGATGAGCAGGGCGCCGCCAATACTGACGGCGGTGATCGCCAGCAGCAGGGTCCGGCCGGTCAGGATGGCTTGGGTGGATGCCTGCGTGGCTTTCTCCGCGCTGGCGCGGGCCGAGCTCACGAGCGCGTCGACCCCGCCGAGCAGGTCGAGGGCGATGCCCCGGTTGACGGCTAGCAGGTCCTGCTGGTGCTGGATGAGGTTCAGCCTCTCCTCCAGCAGGTCGAAGCCGTTATTCTCTCCGACGCCGAGCTCGTCCAGCCGGGCCATGAGCGGCCTGACGGCATTGCTGATGGGAGAGTCTCCCAGGGCCGACAGGTTCCGTTCGATGCTGCCAGCCGCGGACTCGAAGCGCTCGCGCAGGGGCTCGAGAAGAGGCGCGGATGATATCGAGAAGGCGCTCTCCAAGAGCTGGTTTGCCGTTGTGGCCTCAGCGTGCAGGCCGGCAAGGTGGCGGTAGCGCGCAAACTCTTCCTCCGAGAAGTGCCGCTCGCGGGCTGCCGGCGGCGCGTCCAGACCCTCGTAGCCGGTCATCGTGTAGAAGAGCTGGTCGTCCACGATGGGGACCATTACCTCGTCAACCTGGGCGCGCAACGCCACGAGCTCCGCGCGGAGGGCGGCAGCCTGGAGGCTGAGCACGAAGAGCTGGGTCATGTCGTCTTCTATGGCGTGGATGTTGATGATCAACGTGTCGACTTGGGTGCGGATGCGCTCGGAGCGCCCGGAGCTACCCCCTTCTTCCCGGCCGAGCACTGCCTCCAAGCCTGGAATCCCCTTGGCCCGGTCGATGATTGATTGCCGGGACGCACCCGTGTCCACTCCCAGCAGGACGGTAAGGTGTCCTTCGAGAGAGTCGCGAGCGTCGTCTATGCTGTCCGAGACTTGGGCAAGGTGATCATGCGTCAGGGCGGTGGTCAGGCGTGGAGCGGCGTCCACCAGCGTACCGCTGTGCTGCGCGATTCCGAAAGCGGCCACCACCTCCGGGATGCTCTCGTCGTTCACCTGGCTCTGGGCAGTGCCCACGCTGTTGAACGAGAACCATCCGACGAGGCTGGCGGCCATCGTTGTAACGACGGCTCCACCGATGCCCAGGTAGAGTTGCGTGGAGAGCCGGAACCGGCTTTCCAGCAGGCGCTTGAATGGTTGCGTTATCGCAGAGATGTGGGGACTCCCTGTGCCCTAGTAGTTTTCGAGGCTCAGTACCTCTACAGGGTGATACTTGCCATCAGTGCCGATCACGGTCGGGAAGACCGCGTCCGATCCCTGGTTGTCGCCGGTGCCGTAGCGCAGGCTGAATCCGTCAATATCTATGTCTTCAACGCCGCTCAGGATATCGAGAAAACAGGCCCGGTTGACATCCCGGCCGCACCTGTCGAGCGCGGCGACGGCCAGCCGTCCGGCAAGGTAGCCCTCTAAGGAGACGAAGCCTGGGACTGCGTCCGGGTCGTAAGCGGCCAGGGCGCTGAGGTAGGCGGAGACGACGGGCAACGAATCGTCCGTCGGGAATGGCACCACCTGGGTGACGTAGACGCCAGCGCCGTCGGGTCCGAGCTCCTGGGCCAGCGCGTTGCTGCCTACGAAGGAGACAGTCATGAAGATGGGGTCCATCCCCGTGTGACGCGCCCACTTGATCAGCGCCGCAACAGGCTCGTAGGCCCCTATCATTATCACCGCTTCCGGCGCGCCCTGGTTGAGGTCCAGCAGGGCTGTCTTGACCGCCGTAGTGTTTCGGGGATACAGTCCGATGGAGACGGGCTCCATGCCGCGCCGGTCGAGCGCCAGGCGGACTCCCCGCCAGCCGGCACGGCCGTAGGAGTCGTCCTGGTAGAGCACTGCTATGCGTTGGATGCCCAGATCGGTGATCAGTCGGGAGACCATCTCCTCGGTCTCCTGGTAGTAGGAGGCGCGCAGGTTGATGATGTTGCTCCACCCCGGGTCGCGCAGGAACTCGGCGCCGGTGAATGGGGCGATGAAGGGGATGCCAGCGTCCGCAGCGACGGGGGTTGCCGAGCGCGAAGTCGGCGTGCCGACTTCACCGATCAGCGCGAACACTTCATCGACCTCGATGAGGTGCATTGTATTGGTGACCGCGGCCTCCGGCTCGTAGGCGTCGTCGAGGGAGGCGAGCTCCAGTGTCCGTCCATGGACGCCGCCTTCTTCGTTCGCCTCATGGAAGGCGGCCAGGATGCCGAGCCTCATGTTCGTGCCGAGCGCCTGGGCGGGGCCGCTGAAGGCGGCCGACTGACCGAAAACGATACGGCTGTCGAAGACCCCTGGGGTCCGTTCCAGTTCAGTCTTGGGCGTGGGCGGCGGTGTGGAGGTCTCCTCGACGGCTTGGTCCCCGTTGCACGCGGCAAGGACGAAAAGCATCACGGCTAGGGCCAGTGCCGCGGTTCCCACGATTCTGGGCGCCAATGGGAAAGCCCTCCTCAAGTCGGCACACCCGGTTCATCCAGACTTGCGTTTGGTGAGAGCCAGGTGATTTCTGCCATTCTCCCTCCGGTAGCTGATCTCGTCCATCATGGTGAGGACGAGATGGATGCCGAGCCCGCCTATCGGACGCTTCTCGATGGATGACGTGAGATCGGGTGGAGGGGCGTCATTCAGCGGGTCGAAAGGAAGGCCGTTGTCGGAGATGTTGATCTCAAGGACATCCGGCTCGGAGGTCACGGTGATCTCGATGTCTGGGGTCTCGTCGCCGCTTCCGTGGTCAATGACGTTGAGCCCAAGCTCTTCGAGAACGAGCTTTACCCGGAAGAGCAGGTCGGGTTCCCAGTCTTTCTGGATCCCGAACTCTTCGACGGCATCCAAGATGCGTTCTAGCGCGTCCGTGCCGGCATCTACTTTCAGTGACATGCTCTCACTCAAGAGTCAGTCTCGCTGCGACGCAGTGTCAGACAGGTGATGTCGTCGGACTGCGGATTGTCGCCGGCGAAGTCCCTTACGGCCTCGAAGACGGCCCGGTTGGCCTGCTCGGAGTCCGTGGGCGGGTTCCCGGTGAACACTTCGCGCAAGCGCTCGATACCGAACTGCTCATTCTCGGCGTTCATGGCCTCGGTGACTCCGTCTGTGAACAGAACGACGGTGTCGCCGGGCTCCAGATGCACCTCGTTGTGGCGGTATCCAATGCCCGGCGCTACTCCAAGCGCGATGCCGCCCGTCGGGGGGGCCAATTCCGAGCTTCCGTCGGACCGGACGATGAGGGGCGGGTCGTGCCCGCCGGAGGCATATGAGAACACGCCGGTCTCTGGGTCGTAGACCGCGTAGAGAACGGTGACGAACATCGCGGCATCGTTGTCTTCGTTGAGCAGGTCGTTGACCTCGGCCAGCACCTGGCCGACGTCCTCGCTGCCAATTGCCGCGCCCTTCATCAAGGTGCGGCTGGACATCATGAAGAGTGCGGCGGGCACCCCCTTGTCCGACACGTCCGCAATCGCCAGGCCGACACGCCGGTTTTCCAGGGGCTGGACATTGTAGAAATCTCCCCCGACGTTGCGGGCGGGCTCCATGTTCGCGAATATCTGATAGCCGGGGTCCGAGGGGAATACCGTCGGAAGGATGGACTGCTGCATCTTGCTGGCGACGTCGAGCTCGTTCTGAAGGGCGACGAGCTTGTCGCGCGAGGCCAGCGCTGCCCTCCACTCTTCGAGATGGTGCAGGGTACGGTCGATGGTGACGCGCAGGTCCTCGAAGTCGAGGGGCTTGGTTACGAAGTCGAACGCCCCCCGGTTCATCGCCGTTCGGATGTTCTTCATGTCGCCGTAGGCCGAGACGATCACGGAGCGTATCTCGGGGTCGACCTGGGGAATCTGCTCGAGCAGGGTCAGGCCGTCCATCTGGGGCATATTGATGTCCGAGACGACCATGTCAATGTCCTCGTGCTCCTTGAGCATCTCGAGGGCCTCGACACCATTGTGGGCGAATTCGAAGGTGTATTTGCCGGATCTGACGTCGCGGCGCATGCGCTGCCGCATCAGCGGCTCGAGATCCGGCTCATCGTCAACGACGAGAATCTTGTATGGCTTCTTAAGTCCCATGCAGCGGGCCCCGCATCTATGGCCTTAGCTTACGCTGCGCGCGCCGGCGCGCGCTGGCATGATCAGTTCCCGACTGCGGCGATCGCCTTGTTGCGCGAATCGTGAACCGGAATGATCTGGTCGAAGCCGCTTATGTGAAACACCTCGCGGACGGGTCCAGTCAGCGAGCAGACCGCAAGCGTCGCGTCCCTGCCCCGGAGCGACTTGGCGGTCAGGAGGATTGCCCTGAGACCCGCGCTGCTGATGTAGGTGAGGTTCACGAGGTCCATGATCACGGCACGGTCGTTCTCTTCGATCGCGTCTTCAAGAGCACGCTGGAATTGAGACGCGTTAGTGCCGTCGATACGCCCTTCCGTTGTTGCGATCAAGGTAGCGCCATCGCGCGTAATCCCCAGTTCCACTGGACTGCCTCCTCTAGGTAGGGCTGGCGTACGCCACACACAAACCCGTGACGCTGCGTCCCGGGCCGGATCTTCCCGCAGGCTATTCTACCACGAAGCGGATAGGGGTGTGCACATCCCGCCCCGAATCTCAACTGGTAGGGAGCGAAGCCATACGCAACGCGCGCAGCCTGGGAGTGAGCCGATTGACGGCCTCGAGGGGGAACCCTACAATCGGCGTGCTCAATCGCCCCGAAGGAGGCCCACCGCATGACGACAGTAGGATCCGGTGATTACCGTTACGAGCTCGTACCTAGCTGGCCGGACGTGCCCAAGTACTGGGTGCTCGGCATATGCTCAGACGTTGCCGTCAACTCCTCTGACGAGATACACGTCTTCAGCCGGGGGGCGCACCCCCTGACGATCTGGACCCCCGCCGGCGACTTCGTTTCGTCGTGGGGTGAGGGCGCGTTCTCCAACAACGAGCACGGGATATTCATCACCCCCGACGACAACGTCTGGCTCGTTGACTCCAACTTCCACATCGCCACCGAGCACAGGCCGGACGGTACGCTGCTTCGCACACTGGGAAGCAAGCTGAACCCGCAGCCTACCTACTACGGAGGGCCGTTTAACATGCCGTCCGGGCTTGCCCTTGGGGCCGATGGGAGCATCTTCGTGTCGGACGGATACGGCAACAGGCGGGTGCATAAGTTTGGCGCCGAAGGAGAGCTACTCAAGTCGTGGGGGACCTTCGGGACCGGCCCTGGCGAGTTCGCACTGGTCCACAACCTGGCCGTCGACAGCCAGGGGCGGGTGCTCGTGTGCGACCGCGAAAACAACCGCATCCAGATATTCGACGGCGAAGGGGACTATCAGGGCGAGTGGACCGACCTTCACATGCCGGGGGATATCTATATCAAAGATGGTGTCGTCTACGTGGTCGAGCAGACGGAGGAGGGGGGCGTGAGCATCTGGACCGAGGACGGCGAGCTGATCACTCGCTGGCACGGCGACAGGGGCCCCGGGAAGGGGTCGGTCGTCGCGGGCCACGGCATCTGCGTCGACGCCGAGGGCAGTATCTACGTCGCGGAGCTGTCGCCCAGCGACCGGGTGCAGAAGTTCCAGCACGGTTAGCCCGCGCCTCAGTGTGGCGGGCGCGTCAGGGCATGAGCCCGGCCGGTGGGTGAGGACGCCTCGGCACGGGCTGAAGGCTTAGCTTCAGCCGCCATGGGTCTGCTGTCCCGGCTGACCGGCTCCGCGCTCGACCTGCTGTACCCACCTACCTGCGCGGTGTGCCGCCAGGAGGGGCGGTTCGTCTGCGAGGGCTGCGAGCCGGAGCTGCCCGAACTCCTCGCTCCGTACTGCATTCGGTGCGCAAGTCCGGGAAGGGGAGTCTACTGCCGCCTTTGCACCGCGACGCCACCTCACTTCGACGGCGTCACGGCGCCCTACGTGCACCGAGGCCCGGTGCGCGATCTGGTCCACAACCTCAAGTACAACAACGTCCGCACGTCCGCCCCTGAGCTTGGCCGCCTCATGGCCGGGCGCCTCGCGACCCTCAACCTCCAGGCCGACGTGCTGGCGCCTGTGCCGCTGCACAGGCGGCGCGAGCGTGACAGGGGCTACAACCAGTCCCTGCTGCTCGCGCGGGCGGTCAGCGAGGCGACGGGCATACCACTGGAGGAACGCCTCCTGACACGCACGAGGGACACGGCCCCCCAGGTCACGATGAAGAGCCCGGAAGAGCGGCGCCGGAACATAGAGGACGCCTTCGAGTGCGCGAGCGAACTGAAGGGCGCCAACTTGCTGCTCATCGACGACGTGGTCACAACCGGAGGCACGATGTCGGCCTGCGCCAAGCCCCTAAAGAGCGCGGGCGCCGAGTCGGTCTGGGGCCTCGCCCTAGCGCGCTAGCCGCGTAGCGGTAGATCCGTCAGGGAAGTTGAGGGTCTAACAGTAGGGAAGGCCTAGGGATTCGAGGTCGTTGATGGGAATGTCCCGCAGGGCGGGCGGGATGCACCCGGTGAAACGGTTTCCTCCAAGGAGCAACTCCTCCAAGTTGGAAAGATTGCCCAGCGCAGGAGGTATTTCGCCGGTCAATCGATTATGATTGAGGTTCAGCCATTTGAGGTTCGAGAGGTTTCCACCCACATTTCCCATATCAACCCTGCAGGGCTTGCCGTAATCAGCAACAGCGATACCCGATGTAGCCGAATAGCAGAGCACAGTGGTTATCATGAGTGCTAGACTGGTCGTGAGCGACTACTCTAGTTCTTGATAACGTACCCACTCAGGAGGCACCCAATGGGTGAAAGCACCAACCCCCGCGCCACGCTCCGTTTCGACCGACGTGTACGGTTGGAGTTTCGCGGCGCTACCATCACCTCGGACGCTGGGCTGCTGGCCTGCCGCGAGTTGGACGATGCACTGGGGCTGACGGAGACGGCGAATGAGTGTCTGCAGGAGAGCCGTGGCGGTCGTAACGTGCAGCACCGATTGGTGGGCCTTCTCAGGCAGTCGGTGTACAGTCGTCTGGCGGGCTACGAGGATACCAACGACGCTGAACGGTTGGCCCAGGACCCGACGATGCGGGTAGTCGTTGGACGGCGAGGTGGTCCTGAGAGACCGGCCGCCAGCACCAACACCATCAGCCGGTTCGAGACCGAGGTGCTTACCCAAGACGGCAACGTGGAAGGGTTGGGCCGAGTGAACGCTACGTGGGTGGACCGGGCGATGACGCACACAGCGCACCGGCGGGTGATCTTGGACATGGACAGTTCGGAGAGTCCGGTACATGGAGGACAGGAGGGAGCGTCGTACAACGGTCACTTTGGGAGCACGTGCTATCACCCTTTGTTCGTGTTCAACCAGTTCGGTGACTGCGAGGGGGCGATGCTCCGTGCGGGGAACGTACATAGCGCGCACAGGTGGCGTGATGTATTGGATCCGATCCTGTCCCGCTACGGGGCGACAGGAGTGCGGCGGTACTTTCGTGCCGATGCCGCATTCGCCAAGCCGGACATCTATGAGTACCTCGAGGAGCGGCACGTCCTTTACGCTATAAGACTCCCCGGCAACGAGGTGCTGCAACGGGAGATCGCCCCTCTGCTCAGGAGGCCTGTGGGGAGGCCGCCGAAGCGTCCAGTGATCCTATACGACGACTTCTGGTATCGTGCCGGGAGTTGGGACCGCGCTCGGCGGGTGGTGGCCAAGGTGGAGTGGCATAGGGGAGAGCTATTCCCCCGGGTGGGCTTCATAGTCACGAGCATGACGGCTGGCCCCGAAGGAGTGGTGCGATTCTACAATGGTCGCGGGACAGCCGAGCAGTGGATCAAGGAGGGGAAGTACGCGCTGAACTGGACTCGGCTGTCGTGCCATCGGTTCGTGGCCAACCGGGTGCGTCTATCTCTGTTCGTCCTGGCGTACAACCTTGGGAACTTCCTTCGCCGGCTGTGTCTGCCCAAGGCGGTCAAGCACTGGTCGCTGCGGAGCGTGCAGGTCAAGCTGATCAAGATGGGAGGCCGTCTGGTGCGGCACTCCCGGTGGTTGATCTTTCAGTTATCCGAGATGTCGGTTCCTCGACGGTTGTTCCAGGGAGTGTTGGATCGTATCGGCCGGTTATCGCCGGCGCCAAGCTGAGGGAGGGTACAACCACGATCTTGCCAAGAGGGGGAGAGCGCTCCAGGGAGTCGCCTTGTCTTCAATGCGCTTTCACCCCACTGGCAGGGGACACGAGGACGATGAAGACGGACAAGAAGGGTGCTCTACGACTGCAAACGCATCTCTTATCGGATAGACCGGCGATTGACTGGCCTTGCAGGACCTGACTATGATGCTAACATCTCGTTTGGGCTGCCCCTTGAGCCTGAAGACTCCCAATATGGGAAATCCCGGTTCCTATCTCAGAGGGTATCTCTCCGCTCAACAGGTTGCCCTGGAGATACAGGTCTCTAAGGTTCGTAAGGCTTCCTACCTCGGGTGGAATCTCCCCGCTCAACATATTGTTGCTGAGGTTCAGTTCGGACAGGGTGGTGAGGTTTCCCAGTTCGGACGGGATTCTGCCGGTGAGACGGTTGTCCGAAAGGCGCAGATTCTCGAGGTTCTGCAGATTTCCTAGGGCAGCCGGTATTCCGCCGACCAGCTGGTTGTTCCCGAGGTCCAGCCATTCGAGGCTGGAGAGGATTCCCAGCTCAGCCGGTACCGTGCCGCTCAACTGGTTGCGCTGGAGTTGCAGTTGTGTGAGGTCGGTGAGGTTGCCAAGCTCACTGGGTATCTGGCCAGTCAATTGGTTTGAATTCAGTTTCAATAACTGCAGTCTGCTTAGTAGTCCCAGTTCCGACGGTATCTGTCCATTCAATCGATTCGGCCCGAGGGTCAGGACATGCAACTTGGAAAGATTGCCCAGCTCCGGGGGTATCCTTCCACTCAACTGGTTACCCCCAGACCTAAGCGACCTGAGATTAGAAAGGTTGCCCAGCTCCGGTGGTATCTCGCCGACCAAGGAGTTCTTTACAAGCGACAGATCTCTGAGGCTGGAGAGACTTCCCAGATCCCGAGGGATGTTACCTGCCAACTGGTTCGCATTGAGGTTCAACTGATCGACGCGGCCCCCAGGCTCCGTAATCACACCGTGCCATGTGCCTACCGGCGCGTCGTTCAGCCAGTTTGCGTTGTTCAACCATTCCTCGCCCTTGGTCGTCTCATATAGCGCTACCAACGGCAACCGATCCGGGGAATCAGACGGGGCCGTGTCGGCGAAGGGGCCGCCGTGATATTGTCGGTAGGCGTTCTTGAAAGCCTCCTCGCTTTCAGGCGGCACGTTCGATTGAAACGCGTGGGATATGACGTCTTCACTCTGGAACACAAGGAGCAGCGACTGGGTGTACAGATCTTTCAAGGCCGCCGATACGATCTCAGGTCCCAAGGCCATGTACATCGCTAGCAGGAATCGTTCGCCGAGGTCGTAGTCACACTGGCTCGGCCTGAAGTTTTCCCAGTCCTCAACGTGCTGCTGGATGTTCCCCTCAAAGCACCCGCTGTGGGACTCGAGATGCGCCAGCCTCTCTTCCAGCCCTTCCACACCTGTAAGGGCCAGCACATAGGCCTCCAGGAAATTTGCCGCGCCCTCCACGAGCCATCTGGGTCCATGCAGATGGTAGTAGTGGGCTAGCTCGTGATAGATGGCGCTCTTTAAGGGGCCGCGCTCTCCATCGTTCACGGCGAGAGCTGCGGTTAAGTGAGCCGGCTCTGCACCGCCCAAAAGGCTACTAAAGTGCCTGGAAACGCTCCATATGTCCGGCTCAGGGACAACTAGGATCACATCGTCAACAGGAAACGGAGCGCCCATGAAGCCTTCTATTGCTCGTACTCCCTCTTCGAGAGTTTCGAAAGTGTGGTCATCCGGAGGGAGCGGAGTGTGCCTGACCACTATAAGCTCTACGTCGCCAGCCAAAGGAAGCGTGATGGGCACCGATGCTACGTAGTGAGTCTCAATGAGGCCTTGTCGAAAGTCCTGGTTACTAACAACGATGGCATGCAAGAGTGCCGCTTCCAAATCGTCCAACCCATCGTTGAACCATGGTTGACTGGAGATCTGGGCAAGCAATTCCTTGCTCTCGGGCCAGTCCCAGGACAAGTAGACAAGGGCTTGCAGGGCATATTCGTCCCGGTAGCGAAAAGGAGGCTCCATGAACAGCTCTCCTATGGCTTGCCATGCCAATGCGAGGTTGTTTCTCGCCAGATCGCGAATGCCCAAGAGCGCATATGCCTCCACCGTTGGCATGTCGTCAGACACCCACCACAAGCCGAGCACCTCCTTCCCCAGCTCAGGGTACTCATTCATAAGGCTGAACACGGCACTGATGGCAGCCGATTCATTGGCGGTGATTCCGTCGATGACCCAGGGGAAGCTCAACATGAACGCCGCAGATTCTGTGTCTGAGGAGGATATGGCCCTCAAGTGGCTGGCGGCCGACCTCTCCCACTTCGTGATTCCATCGGCGAGCCAAGGCATTGCGTCGATTGCCGCATTGCTACCTGGTGCGGGCGTGGGTGTACTAGTGGGAGTGGGCGTGTTTCTAGGTGTAGGCGTGGGAGGGAGGGTTGGTTGGTAAGGGCGTGCTGGTAGGCGTAGGGGTAGGCGTGTTGGTGGACGTGGGCGTAGCAGTGGGTATGGGTGTGCTGGTAGGCGTGGGCGTGCTGGTGGACGTGGGCGTAGCAGTGGGTATGGGTGTGCTGGTAGGCGTAGGGGTAGGCGTGTTGGTGGACGTGGGCGTAGCAGTGGGTATGGGTGTGCTGGTAGGCGTAGGGGTAGGCGTGTTGGTGGACGTGGGCGTAGGCGTACTGGTGGGAGCGGGCGTGCCGGTAAGCGTAGGCATGCTGGTAGGAGCGGGCGTGGTGGTAGGAGTGGGTGTTTTGGAAGGCGTAGGCGTGTTGATGGCCGTGGGGATAGGTGTGTTGGAATGAGTAGGCGTGCTGATATGCGTGGACTCGTCGACGCATGCTGCCAGGAGAACGGCGGCCATCAGGCAGAGTGGCAGTCCGGTGCGCAGGGCACCGTGAAGGGCTTGCGACAGGCTGGGGAGACGATGCGGGAACAACATGAACCCACCCCCGCGCAGGTATACCGCGCTACTGGTCCAGCAGTATGTCGGCGCGGTCGGTCAGCGCCAGGAAGGGCTCGCCCCACTGGTCGGCGTTGGCGGTGTCCCAGTCCGCGGTACTCCCGTCCGGCCTGAACCGGATACCCCAGTCGCCGCCGAACACTAGGTAGGCCTCGGCCTGCCCCGAGTCGGACACAGGGGCGTACATTGCGGGACATGGGGAGCCGTCTCGCTCGCTGGACCAGCCTGTGACCTCGTATACGCCGTGCTCCCTGCCCGGCTCGAAGAGGCGGACGCGGCCCACGGGGACCGGGTCTGCAAGCTCCTCGAACACCTGCATCGGCATGTACTCGGAGTTGTCGTTCTCGTCTATCTCTAGGTAGATGTTCTCCGGCATCTCGTCACGCCTCAGATGCCCATGATGTTGTAACCGGTGTCGACGTGGACGATCTCGCCGGTGACGCCGCTCGCCAGGTCGCTGCAGAGGTAGAGCGCGGTCTTGGCCACCTCGTCGGCCGTGATGTTGCGCCTCATCGGCGAGCGCTCGGCGTGGATGCGCTTCATGTCGCGGTAGTGGCTGATCACCCTGGAGGAGAGCGTGTCCAGCGGGCCGGCGGAGATTGCGTTGACCCTGATGCCGTCCTGCCCAAGGTCGGAGGCAAGCTGCCTGACCTCGTTCTCGAGGGCCGCCTTCGCCGTGCCCATCACGTTGTAGCCGGGGAAGACGCGGGTGGACGCCTGGAACGTCATCGTGACGATGCTGCCCCCGTCCTGGCCCATGAGCGGGGCGGCGTAGCGGGCCACGGGCAGCAGCGAGTAGGCGCTCACGTCCAGGGCCAGCCTGAACCCCTCGCGCCCCGTCTTGATGAAGGGGCCTCCGAGGTCGTCGCGGTCGGCGAAGGCTATGGAGTGGACCACGATGTCCAGGGCGCCGAACTCCTTCCCGATCTGCTCGTACGCCGCCTCGACGTTCTCGTCGGCGGACACGTCGCACTCGATGATCGACGTGTCGCCCCAGGGCTCCACTAGCTTGGCGACGCTTTTCTTGACGCGCTCGTTCTGGTAGGCGATGGTGAGGGTTGCGCCCGCCTCGTGTAGTATCTGGGCTATCGCCCAGGCAATGCTTCGCTGGTTGGCGACTCCGAACACGACGCCGGTCTTGCCCGCCAAGTCGATCGGATACATGCAAAGCCTCCCGCGCTGTACGAAGGTGTGGCGGGATTGTAAGGCCGCGCGCAGCGAGGGACAAGCGCGCCTCGCGTACTCGCGGTTAGAGCGGCTGCCAGTAGCGCCTTCCGTGCTTGCGTGCGACCCGGCCGAAGCCGGGGCTGCGGAAGTGCCCCCCGAAGCCGACAGCGCCGTCGTCCTCCAGCCGCTGCACCAGCGCGGCGCGCGTCCCCGCGGAGAGGCGTGGGTTGTGGTCGGGACTGGGCGTCCAGCCGGGCTCCGTAATCTGGGCGGGGTGGTGGATGGCGTCGCCCACTACGATGCCCTTCTGCTTGCCGGACGAGATGGCCACGCACGTGTGCCCCGGTGTGTGTCCGGGTGTGGGAAGCGTTCTGACCTCCCCGGTAAGCGCCGTTTCGCCTTCCATCAGCTCCATGAGCCCCATGTCGGCCAGCGGCCTCACCTGCTCGCTGAAGTAGTCGAGGCGCCGCATCCTGTCCCGGCGTTCGAAGAGAGCCCAGTCCGCCTTGGGGACCCAGTAGCGGGCGTTGGGGAATGTGGGCGCCGCCTCGCCGCCGGCGTGCGTCATGCTCCAGCCGACGTGGTCGGGGTGGAGGTGCGTGAAGACGACGATGTCCACGTCACCGACGCCGATGCCGTTCCGTTCGAGGTCTGCTATCAGGCCGCCCCTGATCCCCTTCCACGGCCCGGACTGGCCCTCGCCTAGGCCGGCGTCGACCAGCACCGTCTTCCCCTCCGACAGGAGCACGAACGACCCCAGGTTGAGCAGTAGCTCGTGGCCGTCCCCCAGCAGGCCCCGGTACGGCGTCCAGGCCTCCCGCGGCACGTTGGGGAAGAAGTCGCCGGCCGCGAACTCAATTCCCCCGTCGGAGACGGAGACCACTTCGACCTTCCCGACGGTAAGTCTGTTTGGTGTCATGGCGTAACGTCAGCCGGATCGTTGGGCCTTCAGCAGGTCGCGGGTCAGCTGTGCTTGGCCGTAGTGCTCAGCGGCATGAGTCGCGACGAGGACCAGCAGTTCGTGGCCGCTGATGGTCCCGTAGCGGGGGTGGTCCCTTTCGCGGTCCAGCTCGCCCTGTGGCAGACCTTCTACGGAGTCTGAGATCTGGCTCTTGAGCTCGTTCCAGTGCGCCACGATGTCGGCGGCGGAGCCGCCCGTTACGACGAACTCGGCGTCGCGGTCGCGGCTGATGGCCAACCCGCACAGCCCGTTCAGAAGGTTGTGCCGCACGTTGCCCATCGTGTGGGTGGCTAGGACGTAGAGGCTGTTGGCATCGTCGAGGGGGCTCCAGTCCAGGTCGTCGCTGCCGACCCCTTCGAGGCAGGCGACGATCTCGTCCACGGTATTGCTGATCTTGAGCCAGTAGACGTCGGTCTCGCGAGCATGTGTCATTGTGTCCTCCTGCTTTGACGGAAGCGGCGCTAGCAGTGGTCCAGCTCCCAGATTGGGAAGTAGTAGGGGAAGACGAGCTTGAGGAGGTTCGCGCCTGGGCCGCTCACGTCCAGGGGCCCAAGCGTGGGGTGGCTGCCGAACACGACCCTGGTCAGCTCCCGGCGAGTCAGGGCGATGGGCTCCGTCGCGGCCCCGGACGAGACCTCGGCTTCGCCGTTGGCGAAGCTCAGGGTTACCGCCTCGCCCGAGTCGGTGCAAACTAGAGAGACTTGGCCGCTCTGCCCTTCCGACCTGCTGCCGAGATGGCCCCGTATGCTTCGGAGCAAGCCCTCCAGGCTGTTGATCCGGTGCATCTGGTTGCCGACGCCGGCTGCCTTCTCCACCGGCTGTCTCGTCTCGGGTACCCTCGCCTCGCATAGGGCGCCCAGAGGTGTGGGCGTGAGGGGAGTGATGGCCTGGATGTCGCGGCCCGCGCTGCGCACTACGTGGGAGGCCAGCGCCTCGACCGCCTCGACGGGGCCGCCGGCCTCGATCAGCCCCGGCTTGTTGCTCGACTCGCCGTACATGAGGTAGCCCGCGAAGCCGCCGCCGTCCGTGGCCAGGAAGGTCGACACTTTGGGCAGGCTGAACAGCGCCTCGTAGTCGGTGCGCGACCTAGCGATGCGGAGCGGCTCGGTCTCGTGCATCCCCATGATCGCGTCGAGGTGGCCCGGGTCGGCGGCGTCGTACTCCACCACGCCGAACCCGCCCTGGAGCGCGCCGAGGTCCTCCGGCCCTATGGTGTAGACCCTGCCCTGGGACGCGACGGCCTCGTACCCCGCCTGCTGGTAGAAGGGGAAGGTCCGCTCCATGGTCCAGAGCACCGATACCGGCCACCCCTCCTCCTCCATCGTGCGTATGCAGCTCATCAGGCACGCGGTGCCGTAACCGTGGTGCCGATGGTCTGCGTGGGTGACGGTGGCGCTGATCATGGCGGCGGTAAAGGAGTCGTCTCCGGAAATAACGCCCCTGGGTGCGACCGGGACGTGTGCGACGAGCTTGCCGTCGACCCTGACGATGCGCTGCAGGTGCATCGCGGACGGGTGGTAGACCATCGGGTAGTCGGTGCGGACGTCCTGGTCCGTGCCCGCGCGGAAAACGCTGTTGATGAGCGCGAGCGCGTCCTCGAGGTCCGCCTTGGTGCACGCCCTCGGACCGTCCACCACCGGACGGCTAGCTGCCATCGGCGCCTTCGAGCTCCCGCCTGACTATGGCCGCTCCTGCCACCATGGCCTCCAGCTTCACGTAGGTCAGCCAGCGCGGAAGCTGGAAGAAGCCGCAGTCGGGGCTGACGTAGAGCTTCTCAGGGGAGACGTACTGCAACAGCTCGCGGATGCGCTCGGCAACGTCCTCCGGCGTCTCCTGGTAGAAGGACTTGATGTCTATGACGCCGGCGCCCAGCTCCTTTTCGACGGCGAACTCCCGCCACAGGCCGCTCTCGCTCATCTCCCGGTTGGCGAACTCCAGCACCAATTGGTCTGCCCTGGCGTCGAGCAGCGCGGGGACCATCCACCTGTAGCTCCGCTTGCCCCTGGGTCGGCTGGTGAGGTTGCCGAAGCAGACGTGCAGCGCCAGCTTGGCGTCCACGCCCTCGACGGTAGCGTTGTACAGGTCGAGCCAGTCCTGCATGGCGCCGGGTATTATGGCGAAGGAGGGCTCGTCTAGCTGTATGAAGTCCGCGCCGGCCGCCACGAGCGCCTTCAGCTCGGAGTTGATCACCTCCGCGAAGGCCCAGGCCAGCTCGGTGCGCGTCTTGTAGGCCGGCTTGGGGCGGATGTGGATGGTGAGGGTGAGCGGCCCGGGGCAGGTGACCTTGACCGGCCTGTCGGTGTGCTGCTTGAGATATTCGAACTCCTCCACGATGCCCAGCCCTTCCGGCACGGTGAGCTTCTCCGCTGCCCGGTACCGCGGCGGGGTGTCGTACCCATAGAGCCCGGCCTTGCGCAGCGGGGGCTCGTCTTCAAGGCCGGCCATGCGCTTGTAGAAGCCCTGTACGAAGTACCAGCGGCGCATCTCGCCGTCGGTGATGATGTCCACCCCGGCGCGCTGCTGGTCCAGGACCGCAAGGTTAACCGCGTCGTCGAAGGTCTCCCGGATGTCGGTCTGGCCGTAGTTTCCCTTGTCGATCTCGTCGATCGCGGTCCACATCCAGCCCGGTATTCCGTGGCTGCCGATGACCGTCGTGGGAAGCAGTCTGTGGGGTTGCCGTGTCATGCGGGCTCTTCTCTCCTGAGGCCGGGTCATTATAGCACCCGGCCATTGGACTAGAATGACACGGTACGCCAGAGGATGGAGTAGTCTCTTGGAAAGAGCCAACGGCGGCGTGCCGGAGCAGGCCGGCCGTCTCATCGTGGTGGCCACGCCCATCGGCAATATGGAGGACATCACCTTCAGGGCGGTGCGCACGCTCGGTGAGGTGGACGCACTCGCGTGCGAGGACACGCGCCGCACCCGGAAGATACTCTAGCACTACGAGATACGCAGACCCCCGATCGTAATATCGTACCGGGAGCACACCGAGCAGCGCGCCGGGGCACGCATTCTCGGGCTGCTGGAGCAAGGTAAGTCGGTCGCTCTCTGCTCCGACGCGGGCTACCCGGGCGTCTCGGACCCAGGCTACAGGATAGTCTCGGCGGCGCTCGACCTCGGTTACCTGGTCGAGGTGCTGCCGGGTGCGGGGGCGGTGTCGGCGGCGCTGGTGGCGTCGGGGCTCCCGACGTCGAGCTACACTTTCAAGGGCTTCCCGCCGCGCAAGCGCGGGCGGCGGCGGCGCTTCCTGGAGATGGAGGCCGACAGCAGCCACACCATGGTTCTCTTCGAGTCGCCGCATCGGGCGGCGGGTCTCCTGGAGGAGGCGCAAGAGGTGCTGGGCGACCGCATGGCGGCCGTCTGCATCGACCTGACCAAGAAGTTCGAGCGCGTAGAGCGGGGCAGCCTGTCGGAGTTATCGGAGCGCCTGCGCGACGTGGAGATCAAAGGCGAGGTGACGGTGGTAATATCCGGAGCTTGACGAGTACCCGGTCAGGCGTTATTGGGCGAAGTCGAAGACGTCCATGGGGATGGACCTGGACGCCTTGGCATCGCTATGGACCATCAGGCGAGCTTTCTCCGCAGTTTCACGGCTGAAGGACTGCTCACCGCACCGGGCACACACAAGAGCGGGGATGCGGCCTACAAGAACATACTGTCCATCTACGCGAAAGACCTCGTCCACGTATTCCTCTCGACCTTCCTTGGCATGGCAGACCACGCACATGAACATTGCTACCTCCTTCTGGAGTAGTCGGTCCATTCATCCGGGTTGGGTTCATACAGTGAAACGATTCTCACGAGTGGCGTGTCCGCAAGAGATACTTGGATCCCACATTTCCCATATCAACCCTACAAGGTGTTTCGTAATCAGTAACATCGCTACCCGATCTAGCCGACTAGCAGAGCACTGTGGTTATCATGAGTGCTAGACGTACTGTCCTCGGAGGCACCCAATGGGTGAAAGCACCAACCCCCGCGCCACGCTCCGTTTCGACCGCCGTATACGGTTGGAGTTCGCGGCGCTACCATCACCTCGGACGCCGGACTGTTGGCCTGTTGCGAGCTGGATGATGCACTGGAGACTGACGGAGACGGCGGATGAATGTCTGCAGGAGAGTCGGGGCGGTCGTAACGTGCAGCACCGATTGGTGGGCCTCCTCAGGCAGTCGGTGTACAGTCGTCTGGCAGGCTACGAGGATACCAACGATGCTGACCGCCATAAACCTAGTGCACAGTGGCCGAGAATTGGACACCAAAGGCTAAAGATATTGTGCCCGAGATCTGGAATGGGTGGATCGATTTCGGGAGAGAGCCCCTTACGGCCATTGCCGTGCCCTTTGCACTTCTCCCGGCATTCGACCGATGGGACGAGTTAAGAAGAACCGTAAACATCATCCTTGACCGTATGCGCTTGGTTGAGCTAATTGAGGTCAGCGGAGTTGAGGACCTTGCGTCAATCCGTGAATGGAACGACAAAGAACGTTCGCTGCTGGCCGTGCCGATCTAAGGGTGATTGCCTAGGCCATGCGTGAGAGATGCGGAGGCAACTTCCCTCAGTCGAGTCTTAGAGGGTGTTTTCAAAGTACATCATGACGGAGCTAAGCGTCGGAGCATGAGATGAATCGCAGCTATGTGCAGCCACGCTTCCGTTGTACCGGTCAAGGCTTCATAGTCCTTGCTCAACCGGCGACAACGTCCCAGCCACGCCAGTGTTCGCTCAACCACCCACCTGCGTGGCAGCACCTCAAACTGATGGCTGGCCCTGGGACGCTTGACGATCTCCAAGACCCAGCCCGACATGGACATCACCCAGTCCACCAACTGGCCGCTGTAGCCAGCGTCAGCCCAGATGAGTCGCAGGCGTGGGAATCGTCCTATCAATTTATCGATGACCAGCCTCGCCCCATCTCGGTCTTGGATATTGGCAGGATGCACCACCACCGCCAACAGCAAGCCCATGGTATCTACGATGACGTGTCGCTTTCGACCGTTGATCTTCTTACCAGCATCATAGCCACGAGGCCCCCTTTTTCAGTCGTCTTCACGCTCTGGCTATCTATGATCGCTGCGCTGGGAGTAGGATTTCTACCTTCGGCCTCTCGGACGCAGGGGCGTAGCGTCTCATTGACTCGTTCCCACGTTCCATCCATGGTCCAACTGCGGAAGTACTTGTACAGGGTCTGCCAGGGAGGCAGATCGTGCGGGACCATCCGCCAGGGGCATCCGCTCCGAAGCAAATACAGGATGCCGTTCACTACCTCCCGCAGATCCACTGTACGGGGCCGGCCTCCGGGTTTGGCTGGTGGGAGTAGGGGGCCGAGGATCTCCCACTGTTCGTCCGTCAGGTCGCTGGGGTACGATTTGCGGCTCATTCATCAAGTTTAGTACAAGTTCAAGACTTTGCAAACACCCTCTAAGCAGAAATCAGTCGACTTCTAAGTATGCGCTCCAATGGGTGAAGGGTTGACTGCTTGCCGGGATGGTGACGTTCACAACCTGAGCGGGAGCCAGGTCGACCGGGGTGGTCGGGCCTAACTTAATCCCGTTTGAGAGGTGGACTTGAACGCTGACCCGGCGCAGCGTGGCCGTTGTGGTGTTCTCCATCTTACCCGTGAAGGCATGGGTGGGCCAGTCGTACGACAGAGCCATTTCTGCTCCGGCTAGATGAACACGTTGGGTATCAAGGAGACCCACGTCGGGAGGAGGCTTTGTGCCTTCGTCAAGGGCCGCATATCCGACCCACCCGGAGCCTTGGCTGTCACCAGACTCTGGGCCGCTGTTACAGCCGATGGAGGCGAGAACGAGACAGAGGCCAAGGGCACCGATGAGGGTGCCGACCATGACCATGTGCTGGCTAGGTTGCTGCACAGGTGCCTCGCAACTCGTGAGGTATGGACCGGCATTTCCCATATTGGGAGTCTTCAGGCTCATAGGGCAGTCCAAACGAGATGATGGCAGGATATTCGGGTCCTGCAAGGTCAGTCAATCTCCGGTCTATCCAATAAGGGATGCGTTTCTTGCCGTGACCCATGCTTCTTGTCCGTCTTCATCGTCCTCGTGTCCCCTGCCAGTGGGGTGAAAGCGCATTGAAGACAAGGCGACTCCCTGGAGCGCTCTCCCCCTCTTGGCAAGATCGTGGTTGTACCCTCCCTCAGCTTGGCGCCGGCGATAACCGGCCGATACGATCCAACACTCCCTGGAACAACCGTCGAGGAACCGACACCTCGGACAACTGAAAGATCAACCACCGGGAGTGCCGCACCAGACGGCCTCCCATCTTGATCAGCTTGACCTGCACGCTCCGCAGCGACCAGTGCTTGACCGCCTTGGGCAGGCATAACCGGCGAAGGAAGTTCCCAAGGTTGTACGCCAGAATGAACAGAGACAGACGCACCCGGTTGGCCACGAACCGATGGCACGACAGCCGAGTCCAGTTCAGGGCGTACTTCCCCTCCTTGATCCACTGCTCGGCTGTCCCGCGACCATTGTAGAATCGCACCGCTCCTTCGGGGCCAGCCGTCATGCTCGTGACGATGAAGCCCACCCGAGGGAACAGCTCTCCCCTGTGCCACTCCACCTTGGCCACCACCCGCCGTGCCCGGTCCCAACTCCCGGCACGATACCAAAAGTCGTCGTATAGGATCACTGGACGCTTCGGCGGCCTGCCCACAGGCCTCCTGAGCAGAGGGGCGATCTCCCGTTGCAGCACCTCGTTGCCGGGGAGTCTTATAGCGTAAAGGACGTGCCGCTCCTCGAGGTACTCATAGATGTCCGGCTTGGCGAATGCGGCATCGGCACGAAAGTACCGCCGCACTCCTGTCGCCCCGTAGCGGGACAGGACCGGATCCAATACATCACGCCACCTGTGCGCGCTATGTACGTTCCCCGCGCGGAGCATCGCGCCCTCACAGTCACCGAACTGGTTGAACACGAACAAAGGGTGATAGCACGTGCTCCCAAAGTGACCGTTGTACGATGCTCCCTCCTGTTCTCCATGTACCGGGCTCTCCGAACTGTCCATGTCCAAGATCACCCGCCGGTGCGGCGTGCGGGACATAGCTCCGTCCACCCACTTAGCGTTCACTCGGCCCAACCCTTCCACGTTGCCGTCCTGGGTAAGCACCTCGGTCTCGAACCGGCTCATGGTGTTGGTGCTTGCCGCTGGTCTGTCGATGCCTCGGTCTCCAACGACTACCCGCATCGTCGGATCGTCGGCCAACCGTTCAGCATCGTTGGTATCCTCGTAGCCTGCGAGACGACTGTACACTGACTGCCTGAGGAGGCCCACCAATCGGTGCTGCACGTTACGACCGCCCCGACTCTCCTGTAGACATTCATTCGCCGTCTCCATCAGTCCCAGTGCATCATCCAGCTCGCGACAGGCCAACAGTCCGGCGTCCGAGGTGATGGTAGCGCCGCGAAACTCCAACCGTACACGGCGGTCGAAACGGAGCGTGGCGCGGGGGTTGGTGCTTTCACCCATTGGGTGCCTCCGAGGACAGTACGTTATCAACAGCCAAAGCAGTCGCTCGCGACCAGTCTAGCACTCATGATAACCACTGTGCTCTGCTATTCGGCTACATCGGGTATCGCTGTTGCTGATTACGGCAAGCCCTGCAGGGTTGATATGGGAAATGTGGGTTGGATATGCAGGGGCCTCCCCGTTTGAGTGAAACCCAAGAGCAAGCAAATCTGCCGCCAGAAGAAGAGTGACCGCTTTGGGATCCTGTGATAGCCTTGCGCCGTCTCTGCCCGGCGAAGAGAACAAGGGAAGGCTAAACGCTGGCTGACTTTGCGAGAGGCGTCGGCAAAGGGAGAAGAAGATGGACGTCAATATCGTGAATCTGCAAAAATTGTTCGCCAGCCCCGGACGCTACGAGATTCCATTGTTCCAGCGCCCATACATCTGGAACCAAGAGAGGCAATGGGACTCGCTCTGGGAGGACGTGCAGAACACAGCAGAGCACTACCTAGAAAAGCCGGGGAGCCAGTCTATAACTCACTTTCTTGGAGCTGTAGTTCTCCAGCAGCAACACGTTCCGACTCCGATGCTCATGACGCGACTCGTAGTCGATGGACAGCAGCGGTTGACCACGCTACAATTGCTCCTAGACGCAGTCCAAGAAGTGTTCGAGCGACGCGGGATTGACACTGCGGCGAAGCGTCTTGAGCTTCTGGTGCTGAACCATGAGGCGTTCCGTGGCGATAACGACGATCACGCCTTTAAGGTCTGGCCCACAATGGCCGACCAGGCGGCCTTCCGCAACACGATGCACAACGACCTGTCTTCGGAAGAGTCCAAGGAGTCACTTATCGTTCGGGCTCATGAATTCTTCAAGCTCCAGATCCGTCAGTGGCTCGATAAGAATTCGGAGGAGAATGAATCGCGAGGAGCGGAAGCACTTGGGCAAACCGTATCAAATCTCTTGGAACTGGTTGTGATTGATCTCGATCAGTCAGATGACCCTCATGTCATCTTCGAGACGCTCAACGCACGCGGGACGCCATTGCTTCAGTCGGACCTGATCAAAAATATGGTTCTATTCTAGGCAGCGAAGGCAGGCGCCACAAGTAACTCCGAAGGGGTAGCTCGGCTGTGGGGCTTCAACGATAGTTGGTGGAGACGCGAGATACGACAGGGGAGGCTCTACCGTCCGCGCATCGACGTTTTCTTGAATTATTGGCTTGTCATGCGTACGCTACTATGGGGATAGGGACGAACCGATTGAAATCATCGCAGACGATATTGGCAGCACCGGGAAGTCTTATCGTATGCTGGAAGAAGCCTCTGATCCCGATATGGCCACGTTTCTGTAACGATGGGGAGTGATGCAGGCGGGCGCTATGACTCCGGTGTTGTTGTGGCTGCTTTCGTCAGAGGTGCCCGAAGAACAAATGAGTAAGGGACTTCGCGCACTAGAAAGCCACCAGTTGCGGCGGATGGTCTGCCGCATGACCACGAGAGGCTACAATCGGCTCTTCATTAGCTTGGTGGAGCGCCTGGAGGAGATAGGAGCGGAACACGCCGGTGACGCAGTGGTTAAGTTCCTTCGAGACCAGGACTCTGATGTGGGCCTGTGGCCGAACGACCGGCAGATAGAAAACGCGTTCGTTAACCTTCCCCTGTACAGGCTGCTGACCCGAGGACGGCTCCGAATCGTTCTGGAAGGGATAGAGCAAGAGTTGCGGACTGACAAGTCGGAATCCCAGTCTGTGCCACATGGCCTAACAATCGAGCACACCATGCCCCGGCAGTGGCGAGACAAATGGCCGCTGAACGGAGTTGGGGAAGACGAGGCTGAAGAAGCCGAACACCGGGACCGGATCATTCACTCAA
Organism: Dehalococcoidia bacterium; assembly: GCA_965262055.1. Lineage (GTDB taxonomy): Bacteria > Chloroflexota > Dehalococcoidia > Lucifugimonadales. The sequence continues at coordinate 1,169,345 of CBDHEI010000002.1, read as the reverse complement.
TAGGCAATCTGACCCTCGTGAATAACCGCCTCAACTCGGCCCTATCCAATGCGTCTTGGGCGGAAAAGCGAGCGACGCTGAACGAACACACTACCCTGTTCCTCAACAAGACTCTGCTTGACGACGCCCTCGATGTATGGGACGAAGCGGCGATCGTGGAGCGGGCCAGACGACTCTGTCAGGTGGCTGCGCGGGTATGGCCTTACTCCTACGGTATCTAGTAGGGTCAGGAAAGCAGGCGGGCCGGCCTCCTAAGCTAACGGTTCGGAGGATGCGATGCCAGGTCTAACTTCGGAGCAGATGGACGAGCTGCTTGCGGGTCCGATCATCGCCAGGCTGGCGACGGTGAAGCCCGATGGGGCGCCCTACGTCGTTCCCGTCTGGCAGTACTGGGACGACGGCTCGATGTTCATCATCCCGCGCGAGAAGTCCAGCTTCGTCGAGTACGTCAGGAACGAGCCCCGCGTCGCCGTCTCGTGCGCCGACGACGTGGACCCGGACCATCCCCGGGTGCTGATAGAGGGGACGGCCGAGATCGTAGACGGCCCGGCGGCCATGACGGGGCGCATGCTCGAAATCGCCAGGGAGATGGTGCTCAGGTACGCCGGCGAGCCGGGCCTCGCGTACCTTCAGGCCACCATCGACAAGCCCCGGTACCTGCTCAGGATCAGCCCCGAGAGGATCACGACGTGGGCCAGCGGCTGGCATCCCAGGTACGGCTAGACAGCCGGCCAGCCCTCAGTCCCGTTTGACCTGACGGCGCGTGTGCACGTACCATCTACCCTATCCCCCTTGGAGTGCTGACGCGGTTTGCTGGCTAAATCCACAACGTGCGCGGTAGTGGGCCTTGACGGCTACATCGTCGAGGTCGAGGTGGACATCTCACCCGGCCTGCCGGCCTTCCATGTCGTCGGCCTGCCTGACGCCGCCGTGCAGGAGGCCCGCGAGCGCGTCCGGGCAGCGATACGCAACTCCGGCTGCGAGTTCCCGATGCGCCGCATCGCCGCCAGCCTTGCCCCCGCCGACCTGAGAAAGGCGGGGCCGGCCTACGACCTGCCCATCGCGCTGGCCGTGCTGCTCTTATCCGGCCAGGTATCGCAGCTTCCCGAATCGGTGATCTTCCTCGGCGAGCTCGCCCTGGACGGCGGCCTGAGACATACGAACGGCATCCTGCCCATGGTCGCGGTGGCCAGGGGCCAGGGGTACCGGCAGGTCTTCGTGCCGGCCATCGACGCCCAGGAGGCCGCTCTGGTCACCGGGATCGACGTCGTGCCGGTCACGACGCTCGCCGAGCTCGTCTCCCACCTGAGGGGTGAGAGCCACATCGACTCCGCGGACCCTGCGGGTGCCGTTTCCATGAACGGCGCCGGGGAGAGCGCGGCTTCCGGCGTGCCGGGCCGGGTCGACATGGCCGACATACGGGGCCAGGAGCACGCGAAGCGCGCCTTGAAGGTCGCCGCCGCAGGCGGACACAACCTGCTCATGCTCGGCCCGCCCGGCAGCGGCAAGACCCTGCTCGCCAGGACCCTGCCGTCCATACTGCCCGCCCTCACCAACGATGAGGCCCTCGACGTGACCAAGATATACAGCGTGAGCGGGCTGCTGCCGCAGTCGGCGCCGCTGATCATGGAGCGTCCCTTCAGGGCGCCCCACTACACGATCTCGAACGCCGGGCTCGTGGGCGGAGGCAGGCTGCCGAGGCCGGGAGAGATAACCCTGAGTCACAGGGGGGTACTCTTCTTGGACGAGCTGCCAGAGTTCGGCCACTCCGTCCTGGAGGTGCTGCGCCAGCCCATAGAGGACAAGATAGTTACGATCAGCCGGGCGCAGGGCACCCTCACCTTCCCCGCGAACTTCATGATGGTCGCTGCGATGAACCCATGTCCCTGCGGCTACTACGGCGACCCCGTCCGAGAGTGCACATGCTCGCCGAGCGCCGTCGCCAGGTACAAGAAGCGCATCAGCGGACCGCTGCTCGACCGGATAGACTTGTTCGTAGAGGTGCCCCGGGTCGAGTACGAGAAGCTGGTCCAGCCGGACCGTGCCGAGACCTCGGAGCGCATCCGCATCCGCAACCGCATACAGGCGGCCCGCACCTTGCAGGGAGGCCGCTTCGAGGGCATGGACATCGTGTCGAACTCCGAGATGGGGCCGGTAGAGGTATGGGACCACTGCTCCGTGGAGGAGTCGGCCAAGGGCCTGCTGCAAGCCGCCATGAAGCGCATGCACCTGTCTGCCCGCGGCTACCACCGCATACTCAAGGTCGCCCGCACCCTCGCGGACCTCGCCGGCGCCCCGGTCATAGGCGCCTCCCACCTCGGCGAGGCACTGCAGTACCGTCCCACCGCCTGGGGCTGAGCGAGCTCCCCGTGCCCGAAGCGAGACGGCCCAACCTCCTCATCATCACGACCGACCAGCACAATCCGACGTGCTTCGGGTACGCGGGCCACCCGCTGGTGCGAACGTCGAACTTCGACGCACTGGCCGCCCGCGGAACGAACTTTACCCGCGCCTACGTCGCCAACCCGCTCTGCACCCCGTTCAGGGCGACTATGTTCACTGGCCTCAACACCCGGGGCCATCGCGTCCGCATGAACGGCATACAGCTCGACTACGACGTTCCGACGTTCACCGAGGCGCTCCGGCAGGATGGGTACAGGACTCACTGCGTCGGCAAGATACACCTCAGGTCGTCGCTCATACCGAAAGGCGTCCCGCTGGACCAGGCCGACCCACACGAGTTCCCCGAAGCCCGGGATATGTGGAATTCGGGGAGGATCACGAAGCTGCCGTCGCCGTACTACGGCTTCGAAAGTACGGACTTCCAGAACGCACACCGGCCTCGGGACGGCTGGGGAGAGTTCCCTGCCTGGCTCGACAGGGAGCATCCGAACGAGGCGCACCTCTTCCACGACGCCGTGGCGCTGGAGCCCCCGTCCCCGGCTATCGATTTCTATACAGGCTCTTTCAAGTGGGCGCTGCCAAGCGAGCTCCATCCCACGGCCTGGTCTGCCGATCGCGCCATTGACTTCCTGGACGACCCGCGCGCCGGCGAGCGGCCCTTCCTCCTATGGTTCTCCACTGAGCTGCCGCACGTCCCGCTGGCCCCGCCCGCGCCCTGGTGCTACAGGTACGACCCTGACGACGTGCAGCCGCCTATCTTCGACGAGAACGAGTTCGATCTGCTGCCGCCGCACCATCGGCACCGGTACGAGGACCAGGGACTGCAGATAGCGCCCTACCGCTCCGAGTGCGCGGCGCACTACTACGGGCTGATCGAGATGATCGACTACCAGGTCGGCCGCATCCTCGATGCGCTGAGGCGGAATGGCCAGGAGGACGAGACCGTCATCCTGGTCACGGCCGACCACGGCGAGGCCCTTGGCGACCACGGCATGTGGGGAAAGGGCCCGTTCCACTACGACTCTGTAGTCAGGGTCCCTCTGCTGATAAGCTGGCCGCGGCGCTTCCCCCAGGGGCGGGTCCACGACTCTGTTGTCAGTCTCGTAGACTTTGCGCCTACCATCCTGGACATTGCCGGCGTGCCAGTCCCCGAGGGACACGGCCCGCCCACGCCGGTAGCCGCTGAAGCGCCGCCGGCTTGGCCCGGAAGCAGCCTCGTCCCCGTGCTGGAGGGGTCCGGCCATGGTAAGGGCAGGGCGCTGATAGAGGACGACCAGGACAATCTCGGCTTCCGTGTCAGGACCCTGGTGACGAGCCGCTACCGGCTCACGGCGTACTCGGGACACTCGTACGGCGAGCTATTCGACTTCCAGAAAGACCCCGGGGAGCTCCGGAACCTGTGGGACGACCCCGCGCATAAGGCGGTCCGCGACGACCTCCGGCTGGCGCTGCTGGACGAGATCATGGACACCGACCCGGCCCTCCCCCGCCGAATGGTCGGCTCATAGCTCCAGCGAGCTATTCCCATACCGCTCATATCACGAGTCCGCGTCAAGCGAATAGACTCGTCCCGACAGAACGAGGGGGGTGAGCCCTGGTCAAGATGAGTGGCGGCGAAGCCCTGGTCAAGTCGCTCGTAAGGGAGGGCGTCGAGGTCGTATTCGGGATCCCCGGCATACAGATGTACGGGATCGTCGCCGCGCTGCGCGACGAGCCGGGCATCCGCATGGTCACGACCCGGAATGAGCAGGCCACGACCTACATGGCCGACGGTTATGCTCGGGCGTCGGGGAAACCGGGAGCGTACGGGACCGACCTGCACAACCCGGACTTCGTCAAGTTCGCCGAGTCGTTTGGCGCCGTAGGCATGAGGGCGGACGACCCGCTGGAGCTGGAGACCCTGATCCCGCTGGCCCTGGAGCGAGAAGCGCCGGTGGTCATTGACGTGCCCTTCGGAGAGATGCCGATACTGCGCGCCCCGCAGTTTGCGTCCGTCTACAACCTGCCCTGGACGCAGCCCCAGGAGGGGTTGATCCAGTCCTGACACGCCGTCCCCACGCGCCGGCAGAGTGTCCATGCCGCAAGGGGTCCCGCCTCGCGTGGACTGAGCCCTGCTGAGGCATGCTTGCAATGCAGAGAACGCATGTGCTATGATTGCCTTCGTCAGGCCTTATGCCGCGTGAAGCCGTAGGGGGCAGCTTGAAACAGTATCACGAGATACGGGATCCCATCCACGACTTCGTCAGGTTGGACAGTGACGAGAGACGGGTCCTCAACTCAGGCCCGGTCCAGAGGTTGAGGCACGTCCACCAGTTGGCGATGTCGTACTTGGTCTACCCTGGCGCGACTCACAAGCGCTTCGAGCACAGCCTGGGGGTGATGGAGCTAGCGGGGAGAGTCTTCGACGTCGTTACGGCCGACCACAACATTCACCCATCGGTCAGGGAGGTTGTCCCCGAGATAACAAGAAGTGACAGCAGGGACTACTGGCGCAAGGTGCTGAGGATGGCTGCCCTGTGCCACGACATCGGCCACCTCCCATTCTCACACGCCGCCGAGAAGGAGCTGCTACCCAACGGGTGGAACCACGAGCGGATCACCGCTGAATTGATTCGGGGCGACGAAATGAAGGATGTCTGGCGAACCATGCGGCCGCTCCTCGATCCCGAGGACGTCGCGAAAATCGCCGTGGGCCCGGAGAAGATGAGGGACACCAGATTCTCCAACTTGGAGGCGTTGCTGTCGGAGATCATCATCAGTGACACTTTGGGCGTCGACCGGATGGATTATCTGTTGAGGGACTCACACCACGCCGGAGTTGCCTATGGCAAGTTCGACCATTACAGATTGGTAGATACCATCAGGGTATTGCCATCCAGCGAACGGGCTGACGAACCGGCCTTGGGCGTAGAAGGTGGCGGGATTCACGCTGCCGAAGCCATGCTCCTAGCGCGATACTTCATGTTCATGCAGGTCTACTACCACCGCGTAAGGCTGGCCTACGACTTTCACCTTCAACAATTCCTACAGGCCTGGCTGCCGTGTGGCCGCTTCTCGACGGATACGGTTATGCACCAGCGGCTTAACGACAACGAAGTGCTTAACGCCATATCGCAGGCTGCCCAAAGCCCATCCGCCCCCGGGCATGAAGCTGCGTACAGGATTGTGAACAGGCACCACTTTCGACGGCTGTACAGCCCAACGCACGAGGACAAAGCCCAATACGGAGACCCTCTCACCGCTGCGATTCAGGCCTGCGGCGAGAAGTATGGCAAGGACAAGGTCCACATGGCCGAGTACACTCAGAGTAGGCAGGTCCCCCACTTCCCTGTTCGCAGTTTGGAGGGAGAGGTGGTATCTTCCCACGCGGCCTCGAATGTTCTGCGCCAGATTCCCATCGTGGACACCGGTGTCGTCCTCATCGACCCAGAGATATATGAGGATGCCTTGAGGTGGTTTGGAGAAAATAGGGGACACATCTTGTCCCAGGACACAGGAGGGTGACCCCATGGAGCCGATGACGCAGAAGGAGCGCAGGGCCCTCGTCTGCCGCTTGGTGAAGGCGATGCGAGGCGCGGGGAGTTGGACGGGCGAGACGCATATACAGAAGTGCCTCTACTTCCTCCAGAATCTGATGAAGGTCCCGGCGGGCTATGACTTCATACTCTACAAGCACGGCCCGTACAGCTTTGACTTGCAGCGCGAGATGGCCGTCATGGGTGCCCGCTTCCAGTTGGACGTTGAGCCCCGCTATCCTTACGGCCCCTCGGTTATCCTTGGGCCGCGGGGCGAGCTCGACCTTGGCCTCGTGTCGCAATACGACGCTGCCGTCGAATTCGTCGCCAGGGAGCTATCCACCGAGGTGGTGCGTTCCCTCGAGCGTTTATCTACAACGTTCCTCATACAGACTGAGCACCCAGGCATGGAAGACAGCAAGGTCGCCCGGAGAATCAACGAGATCAAGCCTCACATCTCCGTCCCCGACGCCCGCGAGGCCGTCGAGGAGATAGGCAAGCTGCGGGGAAAGGCCGCCGCAGCCTTTGGCTAGCCATGAGTGGCCACGGATGCGCCAGCGGGCCTGATTGACCCTGGATGGCTGGCAATAGTAGCGGACGTAGGGGAAGAAGATGCCAATGAATAACCTGCCTCGCTCGGGACTGTCCGTTGGGCACGACTGCCTGCAGCCGCTGCGCATCAGCGTGAGCGTCGGAGAGGGCGGGCAGGTCTCAGAAACCAGTCCGCTGGAGAGACTAGTGATGATGGAGCGGAGGGTCCAGGAGTTAGAGCGGAGAGGGGTCCTGGTCCGGCCTCGTAAGCCAAGGACTCCATTCGAGGGCGGCGTGTGCGTGGACGGCGCCTTGGATACGTTCCTCAAGGAGCGTGGATGATGGGCGCGGGTTATGCCCGAATGGGGGTGGAGTTGCTGCTATGAACAACACCCTCTACTACGGCGACAACCTCGACATCCTCCGGCAGCACGTCCCCGACGAGTCGGTCGACCTCGTTTACCTCGACCCGCCCTTCAACTCCAACGCCAACTACAACGTGCTGTTCAAGGAGCAGTCCGGCGAGGCCTCCCCCGCCCAGATCAGGGCCTTCACCGACACCTGGGAGTGGACGCAGGAGGCCGAGCGCACCTACGAGCAGGAGATCATCACCAACCCCGGCACGCCCGCAAACGTCAAGGAGATGGTCTCCGCCTTTCGCCAGTTCATCGGCAGCAACGCCATGATGGCCTACCTCGTCATGATGACGCCCCGCCTCGTCGAGCTGCGCCGCGTCCTCAATCCCACCGGCTCCATATACCTCCACTGTGACCCGACGGCCGGCCACTACCTCAAGCTGCTCATGGACGCAGTGTTCGGGGCAGATAATTTCCGGAATGAGATTACGTGGAAGCGTTATGGTGCTCACAACGATGTCGGTCAGGGTTCTACCCGATTCGGTAGAGTGCATGACATCATCTTGCTTTATGGCAAGACTGGTTCGGTCACGTGGCACCAAGGATTCACTCCGTTGGACGAGGAGTATGTCAAGAGCACATATAGGTACGTCGATGAGGACACAGGGAGGAAGTTTACGACGACCCCACTGACTGGACCGGGGGGTGCCGAGAAAGGTAACCCTGTGTATGAGTGGAATGGACACGTGAGAGCATGGCGATACAACCGGGAGACGATGCACCGACTGGATGAAGAAAACCGGCTGTATTATTCGAGGACTGGATATCCTCGCCGGAAGCTATATTTGGATGAGTCTCGTGGGGTTCCCATACAAGATGTGTGGGCGGACATATATTCGTTATCTGGTTCCAACGCAGAGCGTCTAGGTTTCCCCACCCAGAAGCCGCAGGCCCTCTTGGAGCGCATCATAGAGGCGTCCTCCAACGAGGGCGACGTGGTGCTCGACCCATTCTGCGGCTGCGGCACCGCCGTGGCGGCCGCCGAGAACCTGAAGCGCCGCTGGGTGGGCATCGACGTCACCCACCTTGCCGTCGCCCTGATGAAGAGCCGGCTCAGGACCGCCTTCGACCTCCACCCCGGCACAGACTACGAGGTCGTCGGCGAGCCCACGGACGTCGGCGGCGCCCGCGCCCTGGCCGAGCAGGACCGCTACCAGTTCCAGTACTGGGCCATGTCCCTCCTGGAGGCGATGCCCCGTGAGCAGGACCGGCGCCGGGGCGCAGACAGGGGTATCGACGGCGTAGTCCACTTCATCGACGGCCCGCGCCGCTCTACCAGGAAAGCCATAGTGCAGGTCAAGAGCGGCAAGGTCTCATCGCCCCATATACGCGACCTGAAGGGGACCGTCGAGCGCGAGAAGGCCGACCTGGGCCTCTTCATCACCCTGGAGGAGCCGACCCGCGCCATGGGCGCCGAGGCCGCCAGCGCCGGCTTCTACCACTCGGACATATGGCAGCGCGACTACCCCAGGATGCAGATACGCACCGTCGCCGAGCTTCTCGCCGGCAACGAGTTCGACATCCCGTACGCCCCGTCCATGTACCAGCCCGCCCAGCGCGTCCAGCGCCCCGAAGGCCGCCAGGCCGCCATGGACGACACGGTGTAGAATCGGAACGAGGCGCGCGAGGTTCTGATGGCCGGTCGCAAGAGGCAGGACAACCGAAGGACGTACCGGTTCACGGGGCTGTTGCTGGAGAACTGGCGAAACTTCGTGAGCGCCGACGTGGAGCTGCAACGGCGCACGTTCCTCGTCGGCCCCAACGCATCTGGCAAGTCCAATCTCCTCGATGCGTTCCGCTTCCTCTATGACATCGCGGCTGTCGGCGGCGGGTTCCAGGAAGCCGTCAGGAAGCGTGGCGGTGTGTCCGGGATGCGTGCCCTAGCCGCCCGGCGCTACCCCGACATCGGAGTTCGCGTGGTGGTAGGCGATGACGAGAGCGAGGGCCGCTGGGAGTACCACCTCCGATTTGCCCAGGACAACATCCGCCGCCCGTTTATCAAGGAGGAGACCGTCCTACACAACGGCGAGGTCCTCTTCCAGAGGCCAAACGCGGAGGACGAGGCCGACCCTCAAAGAAAGTCGCAGACGTACCTGGAGCAAGTAAACGTCAACAGGGAGTTTAGGGAGCTGGTCGATTTCCTAGGCTCGGTTCGCTATAGGCACATAGTCCCCCAGCTTGTTCGTGATCCGGACCGTTCGATCGGCCGTGAGAACGATCCCTTTGGGGGCGACTTCCTCGACCAGCTAGCGCGCACTCAGACTAGGACCCTCCGTTCCCGGCTGCGCCGCATAACAAAGGCCCTCCAGGTGGCGGTTCCGCAGCTTCAGGACCTGGAGCTGCGGAGAGACGAGCGCGGCACGCCGCACCTTCGCGGCAGATACGAGCACTGGCGCTCGCAGGGCGCCTGGCAGAGCGAGCGGGAGTTGTCCGACGGCACTCTTCGACTGCTGGGGTTCCTCTGGTCGGTTATCGAGGGCGACGGCCCCCTCCTGCTCGAGGAGCCGGAGCTTTCGCTGCACCCCGAAGTAGTACGACACCTCCCACAGTTGATTGCGCGTGCGCAGCGGGGGAGCGGCCGGCAGATCATCATGAGCACACATTCGGCCGACCTGCTCCAGGACACAGGCATCGGCATGGATGAGGTGCTGCTGTTGATACCGGCCAACGAGGGCACCAAGGTCCATACCGCCGGGTGGGACCTTCAGATACGACGACTGCTCGAGGCAGGTCTGAGCATGGCCGACGCAGCAATTCCCTATACGCGTCCTGAGAATTCCGAGCAGTTGACGATGTTTGCAGACCTTTGAACTCCGGCGAGTCCAGGTTAGCCGTCTCCGGAGCCGTCGAAGGGACCCTCGACGAAGTAGTCTTGCGCAAACTGGCTGAGGATGTCGGACTATCCGTTGGAAGGGTGTTTGGGAGGAACGGCAAGTCCCATCTGAAAGCCATTATCGACGGATACAACCGGGCTGCGAGGTTCTCGCCCTGGATAGTCCTGGTGGACCTCGATAACGACTTCGAATGCGCGCCGTCGCTTCGGGCAGAGTGGCTTTCGGCCCCGGCTGAGCACATGTGTTTCCGCGTAGCAGTCCGCGAGATAGAGAGCTGGCTGCTTGCCGACCGGGCGGGAATCGCGTCGTTCTTGGGCGTCCCGAGGAGCAGGATTCCCCGCACCGTCGACGACCTCGACGATCCCAAGGAAACGCTCATCAATCTGGCCAGAGGCTCCCGACGGAGAGCGATTCGTGAAGACATGCTGCCGCGGCCAGGAAGCGGCGCATCCGTGGGCCCCGCCTACACGTCCCGTATGTCCGAGTTCGTCGGCAAACAGGGACGTGGGCAGTGGCAGCCCTCTTCTGCAGTAGAGGTGTCACCAAGCCTGTCGAGGTGCATACGCGCCCTGGCCGAGCTGCGCGACGCTGCTAATCGGGACGCGTAGACGTGCCGCCCAAGGCCGCCCTATGGTCGTTCACGCCAGCGCGAAGCATCCGCTAGCTCCTGCGCGTGCCGCTTCTGTTCCTCCCGATCTTCGGCTGCAGGTCCAGGCAGGACGATGTTCGCGTGAAATGGGTTGTCGATTAGAGGGGCGGAAACTACCTGCCTGCTATTGGCGCTGGCCCCTCCGACAGTGACGACGGCCCATCCGTAGAACGTGGCGGTGCGGGCCGAGGCCACCCTGTCGCCGATAGCCGCCGCATCCGAAGGAGGGGCCGTGCTCAGCCGATCGACCGAGATATTGGGTTGGCCCGGCTCAGTCAGAAAAACGTGATGCGGCGTACGGGAGCGCCGAGCCCTACTTGCATTCCTGCTGGAGAAGACACCACGCTCGAGGTCCTCCCATGGCCCAACGATCGCGGGAGGTGACTGGGTCAAGCGTCGTGCTGCGCCAACTCGACCAGGGCCTCGCGCACAAACCCGTCGGGAAGCGTCCGGGTAGTCGAATAGCGGGCGCGGCGGTGCGTGCCGTCCACGTTGACCAGGCAGAGTGCGCCCCCATCCGAGTCGCACAACATAAGGACGGAGCTCCCGCAGCTTGGGGCGTAGATGGCGACCTCGCCGTCCGGCGTGGAATAGACCTCGAACCGGCGAGGGGAGATCCGGTACATTTCCCTCAACAGGCGCTCCGCGCTTTCTAGCGCCGCATTGGACGGCAGGGGGGTTCCCTCTTCCCGAGCCTCGTCGATTGTCTCACGGAGGTCCCGCAGAGCGTCGCTCAAGCCGGCATCGTGTGAAGGGCTGTCTGGGCCATCGGCGAGCAACCTTTCCCCGTGCTCACTGAGCCTGAGACCGGTTGTGCTTGCCTCGCATAGGTCGGCCCCGGACAAGAGGGCCACGGATCTGAGTACATCATCCCACTCGCCACCAACTACACCTGGCAGATCACCCCACCCGATGGAAGTCTTGCGGTTCAAGGCCTTGAGCAGCCGTGGAGCGGTTGCGTCCAGATACACTGCGGCTAGGCGGTCTCCGTTCTGTCTCTGCAAGTCCTGCAACTCCTGTGGCGCTACTTGCCTGACAGTCCAATTGGAGGGCGATAGTAGATGAAGTCTACCAAAGCGAGGGCCTAGCTGCTAGAAGCCGTCCATCGAACGGCGCACACCCACTTTACCGCCAAACCCCATCTTGCTATACTTAGTGCCGCCTTTCGGGGGAGGCACTCTCTTGAAGGCTGCGCATCGCCGTACCGCGCCTGAGCGCGGGCGGCGCCCGCAAACTTCCTGACAAGGAGGCGTTCATTGAAGTGGATTGACTATGCAAGTCCCCACAGCGTTGAAGAAGCGGTAAGCCTGCTCTCCCAGAACTGCGGCAAGGCGAGGGTTCTCGCCGGCGGCACGGACCTGATAGTGCAGCTCCGAAACCACGTCCTGAAGCCGGACCTGGTCATCGACGGCAAGGGTATCCCCGAGCTCAACGAGATCACCCTCGACACCGAGGACGGCCTGACCCTGGGAGCGGCGGTGCCCTGTTACAAGGTGTACGGCAACCGGGCCATAGCGCGCACATATCCGGGCCTCGTAGACTCCGCCTCCCTCATCGGAGGCATCCAGATCCAGGGCAGGGCCTCCATCGGCGGCAACCTGTGCAACTCCACGCCCAGCGCCGACACGATACCGGCGCTGATTGCCCACAGCGCGACCTGCAACATCGCCGGCCCCAACGGCAGGCGGCAGGTCGCGGTCGAGGACTTCTGCACCGGGCCGAGCCGCAATGTGCTCGCGCCCGACGAGCTTCTCGTCTCCCTGCACTTCCCCGCGCCTCCCGCAGGCTTCGGGGCGCGTTACATACGCTTCATCCCGCGCAACGAGATGGACATCGCCGTCGCCGGAGCAGGGGTCTCAGTCGTGCTGGACAACGGCTCCTTCAAGTGCGCCAGGGTCGCCCTGGCGGCCGTTGCCCCGGTCCCTCTCTTCGTGAAGGAGGCCGGGGAGGCGTTGGCGGGCAAGCCCGTGAACGCCGAGAGCATCGCGGAGGCGTCCAGGATAGCCAGCGACGCCGCCACGCCCATCAACGACATGCGCGGCACCATAGAGTTCCGCAAGCAGCTATGCGAGGTCCTTACCAGAAGGGCGCTCAACACCGCGGTCGAGAGAGCCAGGGGAGGGGAATAGATGCCCGCCAAGACGTACGTACACACAAGGATCAACGGCGAAGACGTAGAGCTCCTCTGCGAGCCGCGAGAGAGCCTGCTGGAGGTCCTCCGGGACAACCTGCAGCTCACCGGCAGCAAAGAGGGCTGTAACGACGGAAACTGCGGCGCCTGTACCGTGAACCTGGACGGGCGGATTGTGGACTCGTGCCTGGTGCTGGGTGTCGAGACCGCCGGCAAAGAGATACTCACCATCGAGGGAGTGGCTACGCCGGCGGGGCTTCACCCGATCCAGCAGGCATTCCTGGAGAACGCCGCGTTGCAGTGCGGGGTATGCACCCCGGGCTTCATCGTGGCCTCCAAGGCGCTCCTGGAGCAGAACCCCTGCCCCACCGAGCACGACGTCCGCTTCTGGCTGGCCGGGAACCTGTGCAGGTGCACCGGCTACGATAAGATCGTGAGGGCGGTGCTCGACGCCGCCAACCGAATGCAGGAGGCGTAAACATGACGCTCACCTACGAGCCCAATATCGTCCTGGTCCAGGAGGAGTTCGAGGTAGTCGGCACGCGGCCGGCCCGCCACGACGGCCCCGATAAGGTGACCGGGGCCGCCAAGTACGGCGAGGACTACGCCACGGCGGGGATGCTCTTCGCCAAGTGGCTCCGCAGCCCGCACGCCCACGCAAGAATCAAGTCGATAGACACCAGCAAGGCGGAGGCGCACCCGGGCGTAAGCGCCGTGGTCACGGGGTACGACTTCCCCGAGACCAAGCCGGGCGAGACCTGGACCGGCGCCCTGGGCGAGTTCGGCCTCAAGCGCATTCGCGAGAACAACCTAGCGACCGAGAAGGTCCTCTACAAGGGCCACCCCATCGCCGCCGTGGCGGCCGCCAGCGTCCACGACGCCGAGGAGGCCGTCCGCCTGATCGAGGTCGAGTACGATGTGCTCCCCTCCGTCATGACCGCCCCCGAAGGTATGGCCGGCGACGCGCCTATCCTGCACGACGACATGCGCACCAAGGAGCTCGACTCCACCGGCGACAAGCCCTCGAACGTCAACGAGCACCTCCAGCACTCCCTCGGCGACGTTGAGAAGGGATTCGAGGAGGCAGACGTCGTCATCGAGCGCTCCTTCGACACGGCCACCGTGCACCAGGGCTACATTGAGCCCCACGCCTGCACCGTGAGTTGGAACAGGGACGGGCGAGTGTATATATGGACGAGCACGCAGGCGGCGTTCGACGTCCGCGACAACACGGCCGGCCTGCTGGGCTTGGCCCCGACCGACGTCAAGCTGACGCCGCTGGAGATCGGCGGCGGGTTCGGCGGCAAGTGGGAGACCTACGGCGAAAGCGTTGCGGCCCTGCTCTCCAAGAAGACAGGCCGCCCGGTCAAGATGCTGATGACCCGCGCCGAAGAGCTGGAGGCCACCGGGCCCACGCCCGGCTCTCACGTGCGCGTCAAGATGGGCGCCACCAGGGACGGCAAGCTGACCGCCGGTCAGGCCTGCATCGCGTTCGAGGCGGGCGCGTATCCCGGCAAGAACCCGGTGGGCGCCGGAGCCATGTGCGTCTTCGGGCCGTACGACATAGAGAACCAGCTCGTGGACGGCTACGACGTGGTCGTCAACAAGCCCGTGACCGGCGCCTACCGCGCGCCGGGCGCCCCGAACACCGAGTTCGCGTCGGAGTCCGTGGTGGACGAGATCGCAGCCAAGCTGGGCATCGACCCCCTGGAGCTGCGGCTCATGAACGCCTCCAAGGAGGGCACGCGGCGCGTCGACGGCCCGACCTTCAAGAGGATCGGCTGCGTCGAGGTGCTGGAGGCTATGAGAGACCACCCGCACTACACGGCGCCGCTGGAGGGCGAGAACACTGGGCGCGGAGTGGCCGTCGGATACTGGTTCAACGTCGGTGAGCAGTCCAGCGTCAACATCAACGTCAGCAAGGACGGCACGATCAGCCTTATCGAAGGGTCCACGGACATCGGCGGGACCCGCACGACCATTGCGATGCAGGCCGCCGAAGCGTTGGGTATCCCGGTTGAAGACGTTCACCCCTCGGTTGTGGACACCGACTCCGTGGGGTACACGCTTGGGACCGGCGGCAGCCGGGTCACCTTCGCCACCGGATGGGCCGCCTACCTGGCCGCCGAGGACGTGAAGAAGACGGCGATCGAGCGCGCGGCCAGTATCTGGGACGTGGACGCCGATTCGCTGGAGATGAACAAGGGCGTCATCAGCTCCAAGGCTGACCCGGAGCTCAAGATGACCTTCAAGGAGATAGCCGCCCGGATGGACGAGACGGGCGGGACCATCGTCGGCTCAGCCAACGTCAACCCCTCCGGCGAGGGTGGGGCGTTCGCCGGCCTGATTGTCGACGTGCGCGTAGATCCCGACACCGGCAAGACGGACGTGCTCCGGCTCACCGCCGTGCAGGACGCCGGCAAGGCGATCCACCCGAGCTACGTCGAGGGCCAGATGCAGGGAGGCACAACGCAGGGAATCGGCTGGGCGCTGAACGAGGAGTACTTCATGGACTCCGAGGGCCGCATGGCCAACAACACGCTCCTGGACTACAGGATGCCCACGTCCCTCGACCTGCCGATGATCGATACGGTCATCGTGGAGGTAGCCAACCCCGGCCACCCGTACGGTGTCCGCGGTGTTGGCGAGGTCCCCATCATACCCCCGCTGGCGGCGGTGTCGAACGCGATAAACGCGGCGGTGGGCGTACGGCTGCGGCAGGCCCCCATGAAGCCGACCTCGATCGTGGAGGCCCTGAAGAGCAACTGCGGGTAGAAGCCAATGCCGACGGTATTCATACCATCGCTTATGCGAAAGCTCACCGACGGAAGAGAACAGGTGGAGGTGCGCGGTGCCACCGTGCGCCAGGTAATCGCCAGCCTGGATGAGCTTTACCCGGGCTTCAAGGACCGGCTGGTGGAGGACGGGCGCGTGAAGAGGAATATATCGGTGGCCGTCGACGGCGAGGTATGCCGCCTCGGGCTGCTGGAGAAGGTCCAGGAGGACAGCGAGGTGCACTTCATCCCCGCCGTGGGCGGCGGATGACAGGCGCCAGCGGCTAGATCGTCTACATCGGCGGAGGCGGGATCCGTGCCCGCCTCCGCTGCGTCAGTGGCAAGGGAGGGCCCGGTGGCCGACGACAGGATCAGAGGGGTAATAATCCCCATAGTCACGCCCCTGACGCCCGACTACGAGGTGGACACATCCTCCCTCAGGCGCCTCGTAGCGTACATGATCGACAACGGCGTCCACGGCATCTGGACCGCCGGCACTACCGGCGAGTTCGCCTCGCTCACCGACCCCCAGAGAGCGCTCGTTACCGAGACGATAGTCGACGAGGTAAGCGGTCGCGTCCCGATCATCGCCAACGTATCGGGCGCCGGTACGGAGGCCGCAGTCAAGCTGGCCGCCGACGTGCAGGAACTGCCGCTGGACGGCATAGCGGCCACGCCTCCTTATTACTACCCGTGCGCGCAGGACGAGCTGCTGGACCACTACAGGCACATACACGACCGCGTGGGGCTGCCGTTGTGGGTCTACAACATCCCGGTGACGGTCAAGACCGTCGTGGAACCCGCAACCATGGCCACCCTCGCTTCCGAAGGTGCCGTGGTCGGCGTTAAGGACTCGTCGGGAGCCGGCGAGCTGCTCGCGCAGCTTGTGGCCCTTGGCGAGCAGGGCGGCTTCGAGATGTACCGTTTCCTGGGCACGATATTCCGCATAGGGACGGCTGGCGCGGTTGGTGCCCACGGCGTGATTCCCGGGATCGGCAATTTCGTCCCCGGCATCGCGGCCAGCCTGTGGGAAGCGGGAGAGGCCGGCGACCGGGAGGCGGTCACCCGCCAGACGGCCTTGCTCATGTCCGCCACGAGGGTTACCCGCCTCGCCGCGGGCGGCGGGCCAAACGCGGCCACCTTCTCAGGAATCAAGTCGGCCCTCAAGGCCATGGGCGTCATCGACCACGACACGGTCACGCGCCCCCTCCGCCCGCTCACCGATGAGGAAAAGGAGCAGATCCCCGCGATTCTCGACGACCTGGGGCTCGGCTGAGCTCCCCTCAGGGGGAGGGGCGCCGTTAGACGCGGCCCGCCGGCCTTTGGTATATTGAGACACATACAGCCGCCTCCATAGCCCGAGCCGCGCAGCGGAGGGTAGCCATGGCTTCCGAAGACTTCGGTTTCAAGAACTTCTCGATAAACCGCTTCTACACGGAGCAGAATGCCCACCTCGTGGACATGGTGGAGGTCGGCTCCGGCCAGTGCATCGTCGATCTCGCCTGCGGCACCGGTGGCGTGACGCGGATAATCGCCGACCGCCTCAAGGGCGCCCGCGACTCCGCGATAATCGGCATAGACCACTCGGCTTCGGCGCTCAAGCTGGCCATGGAGGACCTGAAGGACGTCCGAGACGCGGCCATCCAGTTCGTGCAGAGCGGCGTCGAGAACATATCCGAGGCCGTCAAGGATCGCGCGGACGCGGTGATATTCTGCAACGCCATCCACTACGTCCCGGACAAGGGCGCGCTGCTGAACGAGATCGCCGATACCCTCAAGCCCGGAGGCAAGCTCGCCTTCAACACCTCCTTCTACGAGGGGGCGCACCTCCCGGAGACGCGCCAGTTCTACCGGCGCTGGATGATGAAGGCAGCCAGGTCCCTGCGCAAGGAGTACGGCCTCTCACCGTCCAGGGCCGACAAGGTGGAGGCTCGCAGGCACCTTTCGCCGGAGGAGTACCGCGACCTGCTGGAGAACCACGGCTTCCGCATCGCCAGGCAGGAGGTCGAGACCGTCAACGTGCCGATCCAGGGCTGGCTCGACATCAGCTCCTTCGAGGACTTCATCGTGGGGACCATGCCCGGCGTCCCGCTCGACAAGGCGAGCGCCGTCCTCAAGTCAGGTCTGAGGCAGACCTTCGAGGAGATGGACCTCCGCTACGTCCCCCGCAACTGGCTCGACGTAGTTGCCGTCAGGGTGTGACCGGCCTCGCAGGACGTTCCGGCAATTCGCCCTGCCCCCCTTTCCCATGCCCCCTGAGATCCAGATAACCCTGATGCGGCATGGCCGCTCGCTCGCAGACGACGAGATGGTGCATGAGGGAAGGTACGACGCGCCGCTCACCAACGCAGGACGGTCTCAGGTCAGGTCACGGGCTGAGGAGTGGAAGTGCTCCGCCGTCACCTTCGACCTGATCGTCGCCAGCACCTTGGTACGCGCCGCGGGGAGCGCGCAGATCGTCGGTGAAGTGCTGGACATCCCCATCAAGTACGACCCCGGCTGGATGGAGCGGGACAACGGCCCTCTGGCGGGGCTCCCTTTCGACGTGGCCAGGGAGAGGTACCCCAAGCCAGAGTTCGCCAACCCGTTTGAGCCCTACGTCGCCGCCACTGGCGAGGGCGAGAGCGGGTGGGACCTGCTGACGCGCGCCGCGGGTGCCCTGCAGCGCGTCGTCAGAAGAGGCCCCGGTTCGTACCTCGTGGTGGCCCACGGGGGCATCATCAGCGCCGCCATGCACTGTATACTGGGCATCTCGCCGCCGCCCACTGGAAGCGGCGTACGCTTCGCCTTCGGCGACGCCTGCTTCGTGTGTACCTCGTACAGCCCCGAACGCCACCTCTGGACCATCCGCGAGATGTCTGCCGGGAAGTTGCTCTAGCAGGCTGCTGAAGAACGGGGTGTGCGGAGGGGCGAAGCCCCTTTGCCGGGAGTCTGAGGGTGTCCCTCAGATTTAATTCTTCTCTTCCCTGGGAACAGGGAAGAGCCCAGAAGAAGATTTGGAAGAGTTCTTCCGCATCCTGCTAGACTTCGAACAGCGATCTTGGGAGTCCCGACTGTCTGATAATCGACCTGAGGGTGCCGATGCGAATCTCATGGTGATCGGGCACCGGAACCGTTACAGTAGTCTCGTTCGTCCTGAGCTGCATGATGATGCGACTACCGGGGTCTGCGCACCTCAACGAACCCGTACTCGTCGAGGACCGCGCAGACCTAGCGGCCGGACAGGACTCTTAGCTCGGCCAACTGCTACTTCAATGCTCGTGACGTACACTTCGCCATGGAGGCGCTTTCTAACCTCCGAAGGGCTGGCCTCTTCCAGGAAAAGTTGCACGGGCCTCTTGAAGGTTGTTTTGGCTCTCCTCCACGGCGTCGCCTTGGCTTCCGATGTCCAACTCAGGGCACAGCGCAACATAGCCGTTTCCATCGCGCTCGATAACTGCGGTCAGGCGGCGTGTCGGCATGATGATGTCCTTCCCTGTTCAAATCCCTTGAGCCGCGTCGACGGGAGCCTCCTCCAGGGCCGTTACTCCGAGTAGAGGCTCGACATCGCTAAGGGTTGCAGATGACCCTATAGCTCCCGGTACTCCCCGTCCACCGTGCCGTCCGGCTTGTCGCCCGCAGGGCCGTCGCCGCCCGCGTCCTGGGGCGGTGGCTCGCCGTCCGGGCCCTTCGGCTGTTCGTCGGACTGGCTGTAGACGTGCTGCCCCAACTTCGTCATCGACTGCTGCAGGCTGTCTAGGGCGGTCTTGATGCGCCCCGAGTCCTCGGCCGCCACGGCCTCCCGGACCTCCTTCACCCCGGCCTCTATCTCCTGCTTGAGGTCATCGGGCACCTTTTCCTTGTTCTCCTCGAGCAGCTTCTCCGCCTGGTAGGCGGTGTTCTCCGCGTTGTTGCGGAGATCGATCTCCTCTCGCTTGCGCTTGTCCTCCTCGGCGTGGGCCTCGGCGTCCTTGACCATGCCGTCTATCTCGCTCTGGGACAGCCCGGAGCTGGCGGTGATCGTGATCCGCTGCTCCTTGCCCGTTCCCTTGTCCTTTGCGGAGACGTTGAGGATGCCGTTGGCGTCTATGTCGAAGGTGACCTCGATCTGCGGCATCCCCCGTGGGGCCGGCAGGATGCCGTCGAGCATGAAGCGTCCGATGGTCTTGTTGTCGCCAGCCTGCGATCGCTCGCCCTGGAGGACGTGCACCTCCACGCTGCTCTGCCCGTCGGCTGCCGTGGTGAAGACCTCGGACTTGGCCGTGGGTATGGTCGTGTTGCGCGGGATGAGGGGCGTCGTAACGCCTCCCAGGGTCTTGATGCCTAACGTCAGCGGGGTCACGTCCAGCAGCAGGATGTCCTGGACCTCTCCCTGGAGCACCCCGGCCTGTATGGCCGCGCCGACGGCTACGACCTCGTCCGGATTGACGCCCTGGTGAGGCTCCCTGCCGAACAGGTCCTGCACCACCTTTTGCACGGCGGGCATTCTTGTCATGCCGCCCACCAGGATGACCTGCTGGATCCCGTCCGCCACGATGCCCGCGTCCTCCAGGGCCTGCCGGCAGGGGCCGACGGCCCGCTGAACGAGGTCAGAGACGAGCTGCTCGAGCGTGGCCCGCGTCAAGGTCATCACAAGGTGCTTCGGCCCCGAGGCGTCCGCGGTGATGAACGGCAGGTTGATCTCGGCTTGCGTGAGGGACGAGAGCTCGATCTTGGCGCGCTCGGCAGCCTCGCGCAGGCGCTGTAGTGCCATGCGGTCCTGCTTGAGGTCGATCCCCTGGTCGCGTTTGAACTCCTCCGTGATCCAGTCGACCACCCGCTGGTCGAAGTCGTCTCCTCCCAGGTGCGTGTCCCCGTTGGTCGCCTTCACTTCGAAGACGCCCTCGCCCAGCTGCAGGATGGTTATGTCGAAGGTGCCTCCGCCCAGGTCGAAGACGGCGATCGTCTCTTCGGTGCTCTTGTCCAGGCCGTACGCCAGCGAGGCCGCCGTGGGCTCGTTGATGATGCGCAGCACCTCGAGGCCGGCTATGCGGCCCGCGTCCTTCGTCGCGTTGCGCTGGCTGTCGTTGAAGTATGCGGGCACAGTGAGGACGGCCTGGGAGATAGTCTCGCCCAGCTTCGCCTCGGCATCCTGCTTGAGCTTTTGAAGCACCATCGCGGAGACTTCGGGAGGGGCGTGCCTCTTGCCTCCCATCTCGACGCTGGCGTCGCCGTTGGAGTGGGCGGCCACCTTGAACGGCATCAGGCCCACGTCGCGCTGCACGGTCTCGTCGTCGAACCGCCGCCCCATGAAGCGCTTGACCGAGTAGACGGTGTTCTCCGGATTGGTCACTGACTGGCGCTTCGCGGTCATGCCGACGTACCGCTCCCCCGTCTTCGGGTTGGTCCCCACTACGGACGGCGTGGTCCTGCCGCCCTCCGCGTTTTCGAGAACCCTCGGCTCGCCGGCCTCGATTACTGCCATGCAGGAGTTGGTGGTCCCCAGGTCGATACCCAGAACTTTAGGCATTAGCTAGTCTCCTTATCCTTTGCATCTTCTGTCTCGGCTGCGGCCTCCGCCGCTGTTGCGTCTTCCGCTTCGGCCACGGCTTCCGTCTCGCATGCGTCTTCCGTTGCGGCCATGGCCTCTGTCTCGCACACATCTTCGGTTTCGGCCACGGGTGTGTCCGCTTGAGCCGGTGGCTCTGGCTCCTTGGCTACGACCACCTGTGCGGCCCTCAGCACCATGTCGTCAAGCATATATCCTTCCCGGAATACCTCGGTCACCACACCGGGCTCGTACTCCGCGGTCTCCGCATAGTGCACGGCCTCCAGTTGCCAGGGCTCGAAGGGCCGGCCCAGGGCCTCGATCTTCTGCACGCCCGACGTCTCCAGGACGCTCTCCATCTTGCGCATGACGAGATTCAGGCCCTCCAGCCATCCGGGCGCGACGGCGTCCTCGGGCACCATGCCCAGGGCCCTCTCCAGGTCGTCGACGACGCCGATCACCTTCAGCAGTATGTCGGCGCTGGCGCGGCGGCGGACCTCCTCAATCTCGGCGGCTGCGCGGCGGCGGTAGTTGAGCAGGTCGGCCTGGGAGCGCTGGGCCAGTCTTCGGAACTGGTCCTTCTCCCGGAGCGCCTCCTCCAGCTCGATCTGGTCGTCCGGGACGGAGTCTCCATCTTCGGGCGCGCAGCCCGGGCTTGCTTCATCACTCATGCGGTCCGATGCCTCCCACTTCTATCGCTGCGTCTTTCGCCCTTCGTGGGCGTGGATCAGCTCGAATAGCTCGTCGAGGCTCATGTCAACGAATTGGCCCAGCCTCTCGTCTGGAACGCGCGGGAGCTTTGCCCTGATCTCCAGCATGCGGTTGAAAAGCTGGAGCATTAGCTGCACCCCCGCGAGGTTGAGCCCCAAATCGCCGACGAGGTGCTTGATCAGCCTGAGCCGGGCGATGTCCTCTTCGGAGTAGAGGCGCAGCATCCCGACGGTGCGCGAGGGCCTGACCAGTCCCGCCCGCTCGTACTTCCTCAAGGTTTGCGGGTGCATCTCCAGGATGCGCGCCGCAACGCTGATTATGTAGACGCCCTCCACGCCGCCAGTCCCGCTATCGACCCCGGCCCTTGGGTCGCCTGGCATCTCGCCGCCGCCAGGGCCTAACCCGAACAGGGCTTCCGCCGTTCTACTGTTAGGAACGCGGCTCTCCCGGCGTCTTCGCGGACCGGATGTCACTGGGAAGTCTGCCTCCTCTGACACTGAAATACGACGGTCATAGTATAGTAGTTGATTCGGAGTGTGTCAAGGGTAATGCTGTGAGATAGTCAAGGCTAATGATATCGGTCATGCGCAACCCCTTACCCCAGGGTTGCGCACGGCCCCAACATTCAACAAATCAGAGAAGACAGGCCGTGAGGTGTACGGCATTTTGGAAGGAGGTAAGTAACGATGTTGTTCTTCAAGTCATGCCCAAGGTGCAAGGGAGACATTCACTTCAACCAAGATATTTACGGGCGTTACAAGGAGTGCCTCCAGTGCGGCTTCATGGAGGACGTGCAGACTGCCGACGAGGCGCTGGCGGCCGCGGTCGCCAAGGTCGGGTTCGCGGGGCCGAAGCGGGGAAGGAAGCCGGCGGCCGCCGTGGCCAGGGTCGCCTAATGGGCCGGTCTGCCCCGGCCCGCCGGGGCAGACCGGCGCGCGTAGAGCCCGCCACTAGCAGGCTGCTGAAAAACGGGGTGTGCAGAGAGGCGAAGCCCCTTTGCCGGGGAGTCTGAGGGTGTCCCTCAGATATAACTCCTCTCTTCCCTGAGAACAGGGAAGAGCCCAGAAGAAGATTTGGAAGAGTTCTTCCGCAGCCTGCTAGGAAGCGCGGTGCCTCTACCATACCCAAACAGCCTGCGAAATACGCTGTGCGGAGGGCGGAACCCATTACCGACGCCAACCTATAGTATATCGGCATGAGAAGGAGGCACCGGGTAATTCTTGAGCGCATCCTCGCAAGGCCGACCCCATCGGACATCCGGTGGGAGGAGGTCGAGTCCTTGATGGGGGCGCTGGGAGTGAGCATGTACGAGCGCTCAGGTTCAAGGGTCCACCTGGTGAAGGGTGCGGAGTCTATCGTCATACACCGGCCCCATCCTCGCCCCGAGGTTAGGCGCGATACCGTCCGCGACATTGCTGAATTCATCGAACGGATAGTAGGAGCTGACTGATGTTGGAGCACAAGGGCTATTTGGGAGAGGTCGTGTATGACGATGAGGCGGAGGTCCTGCACGCTAGGGTCATTAACAGTGGCCCGTATCCGATTGCAAATGCTGAGGCAACTGACGTTGAAGGGATAAAGCGGGAGTTTCGTATCTCCATCGACGTGTACTTGGACTCGTGCAAGGAGCTCGGCATCGAGCCCGTCAAGCCCCAGCCCATCGCGAAGGTGGCGAGCTAGGGCTAACGTCGGGCAGCGACACCTGAGAGACCGGACAACCACACCCAGCTACACCTCGCCAACTACGCCGCCCTAAGCCCGAATCCACCGAAGGACACCTATGGACGGCGTGAGGACAGCGGCAGGGTGGGTGAGGGAGCTACAGGGGAGATGGCTGGGCTCATTGGGGTAGATTGGAGGTCGGCGAACGGTCTTCAGTCGCCGCATAGGGCCCCTATGGCCCTCTGCGGGAGCTGCGATGCGCGGGATGGCGAGAGAATACGCAGCAGGGAACTCTCGCGGACCGGGGTGGCACGAGTTTGCAGGGAAGTTGGGTCAGTTGCAGGCTGGCAGTCAGGCGGGGAGTGGAATGGCTCGCAGCCGGGCCATGGCGCGAGTGAACTGGGTTTCCCAAGGCCAATGCTGGGGAAGATGCAGGGTAAGGCGGCGCGCCGAGTGGGTGATCCGTCCCACCAGAGCGAAGACCCGCCGCCTGAGGGTCTTGGTGGTCACGGTCCGTTCGGCCAGACCGATGCGCGCTGTCCAGCGGGCGAGGTTGTGTGCCATCACCTGCACCGCCAGCCAGGCGCCGTTGGCGGCGAAGCGCCCCGAGGGGAGATGGTTGAGTCCGACGCCGTGTTTCAGGTCTCGAATGGCGTTCTCGATCTCGGCGTGGCGGCGATGATCGGCCTCCAGTTCCAGGGTTTCCCCGTCCCGGTCGGTGATGAAGCCGTGATAGCTGTAGGTGGCGAAGAGGGCCAACTGGGAACCGGGCGTGGGCTTCACCCGCCGGACGATGAGCCGCACCGGCGCGGCGTCGGGTTCACTCTGGAAGGGGGTATAGGTGGTCTCGGCCACATCGGCGGCGCCGTCCATCCAGTAGGGAATCGGCGTCCAGTCCTGCTCGGGGATCGCCTCAATCAACTCCCGCAGGCCTTTGTGCTGGCGGATGGTGATGGAGAAGCGGACACTCATCTCGCGGCAGACGGCGACGAGAGCGTGGGCGTAGAAGCCGCTGTCGGCGCGCACCGTGAGTTGGCCGCTGGCCCTACCGTAGCGCACCCGCCCCACCGTTTCACGCAGGAAGTGGGCAGCGCCGCGAGCGGTGTTGGCACGGCCCTCGCGCAGCCGGGACATCAGCACATCGCCGGTTCCGGCGGCGATGGCCAGCAGTGGGTGATAGCCCCGCACGCCGGTGTAGTTGTGGTGTCGCGCCCCTTCTTTGTCCAGTCCATAGGTCTCGCAGATGGTGGAGTCCAGGTCGATGGTCAGGGGCGAGTCGCCGGGTCCGGCCCCAGCGGCCCATGCGCGTGCCAGCAACTGGCGGCTCACCCGGTCGAGTTGACGGACATGCCCCCACCGGAAACTGCGCAGGAAGGTGCCCAGGGTGGATGGCGCCTTGACCACGCAGCCGAGAACACCGACCGTCCCACCAGCACGCAGCGCATCGGCGTCGTCGATGAAGTCGCCGCCCGCCAGCGCGGAAGCGACCAGCGTCAGCAGTTTGTCCCCCGTGTTCGCCCGCCCCGGTGCGCAGCCGAGGTCGAGGTGATGGTCGGCGAGTTCCCGCAGGCCCAGGTGCTGTGCAAGGGTGGCCGGCAGGAGCAGGCCGGCATTGGCCACCAGGCGGTGGTCGTCAAAGACGACGCGGATACGGTCGGGATTATTCTGTGGCAGCATCTACTGGGTGCTCCTTGTTTCCGGGCGGTTTTCTGTTTCAAAACCATTCTCCCAGATTCAGAGGAGCACCCTCTGGCTTCTTCAAGGACTGTCCCCAAAGTCGTCTTTCGGTGGATTCGGGCTAAGCTACAATTCATCATGCCGTCCCGCCTCAGGGGAAGACCCTTGGGGCGGCTTGGCGTAATATGGAGACACTCCCCTGGCTTCTCACCCCGAGGGGCGTACTCTGTCCTCAGAGGGTTTAAGCCCGAATCCACCGAAAGACGACTTTGGGGACAGTCCTTGAAGAAGCCAGAGGGTGCTCCTCTGAATCTGGGAGAATGGTTTTGAAACAGAAAACCGCCCGGAAACAAGGAGCACCCAGTAGATGCTGCCACAGAATAATCCCGACCGTATCCGCGTCGTCTTTGACGACCACCGCCTGGTGGCCAATGCCGGCCTGCTCCTGCCGGCCACCCTTGCACAGCACCTGGGCCTGCGGGAACTCGTCGACCATCACCTCGACCTCGGCTGCGCACCGGGGCGGGCGAACACGGGGGACAAACTGCTGACGCTGGTCGCTTCCGCGCTGGCGGGCGGCGACTTCATCGACGACGCCGATGCGCTGCGTGCTGGTGGGACGGTCGGTGTTCTCGGCTGCGTGGTCAAGGCGCCATCCACCCTGGGCACCTTCCTGCGCAGCTTCCGGTGGGGGCATGTCCGTCAACTCGACCGGGTGAGCCGCCAGTTGCTGGCACGCGCATGGGCCGCTGGGGCCGGACCCGGCGACTCGCCCCTGACCATCGACCTGGACTCCACCATCTGCGAGACCTATGGACTGGACAAAGAAGGGGCGCGACACCACAACTACACCGGCGTGCGGGGCTATCACCCACTGCTGGCCATCGCCGCCGGAACCGGCGATGTGCTGATGTCCCGGCTGCGCGAGGGCCGTGCCAACACCGCTCGCGGCGCTGCCCACTTCCTGCGTGAAACGGTGGGGCGGGTGCGCTACGGTGGGGCCAGCGGCCAACTCACGGTGCGCGCCGACAGCGGCTTCTACGCCCACGCTCTCGTCGCCGTCTGCCGCGAGATGAGTGTCCGCTTCTCCATCACCATCCGCCAGCACAAAGGCCTGCGGGAGTTGATTGAGGCGATCCCCGAGCAGGACTGGACGCCGATTCCCTACTGGATGGACGGCGCCGCCGATGTGGCCGAGACCACCTATACCCCCTTCCAGAGTGAACCCGACGCCGCGCCGGTGCGGCTCATCGTCCGGCGGGTGAAGCCCACGCCCGGTTCCCAGTTGGCCCTCTTCGCCACCTACAGCTATCACGGCTTCATCACCGACCGGGACGGGGAAACCCTGGAACTGGAGGCCGATCATCGCCGCCACGCCGAGATCGAGAACGCCATTCGAGACCTGAAACACGGCGTCGGACTCAACCATCTCCCCTCGGGGCGCTTCGCCGCCAACGGCGCCTGGCTGGCGGTGCAGGTGATGGCACACAACCTCGCCCGCTGGACAGCGCGCATCGGTCTGGCCGAACGGACCGTGACCACCAAGACCCTCAGGCGGCGGGTCTTCGCTCTGGTGGGACGGATCACCCGCTCGGCGCGCCGCCTTACCCTGCATCTTCCCCAGCATTGGCCTTGGGAAACCCAGTTCACTCGCGCCATGGCCCGGCTGCGAGCCATTCCACTCCCCGCCTGAACTGCCAGCCTGCAACTGACCCAACTTCCCTGAAAACTCGTGCCACCCCGGTCCCGCGAGAGTTCCCTGCTGCGTATTCTCTCGCCATCCCGCGCATCGCAGCTCCCGCAGAGGGCCATAGGGGCGCAAGGCGGCGACTGAAGACCGTTCGCCGACCTCCAATCTACCCCAATGAGCCCAGCCATCTCCCCTGTAGCTCCCTCACCCACCCTGCCGCTGTCCTCACGCCGTCCATAGGTGTCCTTCGGTGGATTCGGGCTAACAGAGGCCAACGAAGCAACGATAGAATCCTTCTAGGTCCATGTTGACTGCTAATGTCTACCCATGGGAGCCAGAAATGAGATTCGACCCACCCACAAGAGCTGCGATCATCGGGTGCGGAAATATGGCGAGGGCGACCGTGAGGGGCATCCTGTCCGGCTTCCACAACACTCGCATCGAGGTGGTGTGCGAGCCCTCCATGGAATCGTACGGACAGATGGAGGATGTTTTCCAGGCCGCCGGGCGTGAGGCGCCCGCCAACGTTTCTGACCTGGAGCGTATGCTCGACGAGTATGCGAGCGGTCTCGATGCGGTGTACATAGCAACGCCCCATGTCCTGCACTTCAGCCAGGCCAAGGCCTGTCTCGAGGCCGGGCTGGACGTGCTGGTCGAGAAGCCTATGGTGATGAATGCGCGGGAGGCCAGGGCGCTCATAGAAGCCCGTGACCGCACTGGCCGCCTCGTGGTGGTGAGCTTCCAGGGCAGCCTGTCGCCGCAGGTGCGAAGGGCCGTGGAGATGCTTCGCTCTCAGGAGCTGGGGCCCGTGCAGAGTATCTCCGGAGTGGTCTGGCAGAACTGGGGCGGCTTGTTCGCCGACGCCTGGCGCTTAAATCCTGCGGTCTCCGGTGGAGGCTTCCTGTTCGACACCGGAGCCCATATGCTCAATACAGTCTGCGACCTCGCAGGTGAGGACTTTACAGTCATCAGCGCTCTCCTGGATAACAAGGGTGGGCCGGTGGAGGTCAACGCCGTGATCATGGGGCGCCTCCGGTCAGGCGCGTTGGTAACCATCAACGCCTGCGGCGACACCGCCCCATCCTGCGCGTCGGACGTTCGTGTCTTCTGCTCCAACGGTGTTCTCCGGACCACCGTCTGGGGCCGTTCGCTGGAGATCATGAAGTGTCAGCCCCAGGGCTGGCGCCTGACCGGATCAAGCCGCGAAGAGGGGTGGGAGCCGGTCGACGTGAGGGACTCCCGAGGGGTGTGGGAAGAATTCCTCTCCGCGCGGGAGGGCCTGATCGAGAACCCGTCTCCGCCAGAGCTCGGACTCAGAATGGCCCTCATATGGGACGCAATAAAGCAGTCTGCCGAACGGGACGGAGCGCCCGTGCGGACGTAGACGGGACGACCAGGGACCGGATAAGGCAGGGCAGGAGCGCGAGATGTCGAAGCTACCCAGGGTAACGGTCTGGAACGAGTACCGGCACGAACGAATGATAGGGAAGCCAGCCGAGATATACCCTGATGGACTGCACGCACCCATTGTCGCGTACCTGCAAGGCCAGGGGTTCTCGGTAAGGGTGGCGACCATGGATGAGCCCGAACATGGGCTGACCGAACAGGCGCTGGAGCAGACGGATGTCCTCGTCTGGTGGGGTCACATGGCCCATCAGGAGGTGAGCGACGAGGTCGTGGCCCGCGTGCATCAGAGAGTGCTGGACGGGATGGGATTCGTGCCCCTTCACTCCAGCCACTTCTCCAAGATATTCAAGAAGCTGATGGGGGCCAGTTGCGGACTGACCTGGCGCAGCAACAACGAGAGGGAGCGCATCTGGGTTGTCAATCCTGGGCATCCCATAGCCAGCGGAATCGGCGAGTACTTTGAGATCCCCAGGGCGGAGACGTACGGCGAGCCGTTCGACATACCGGAGCCTGACTCCCTGGTGTTCATCAGCTGGTTCGAAGGAGGGGAGGTCTTTCGTAGCGGTTGCTGCTACAAGAGGGGGCGAGGCAAGGTATTCTACTTCCGACCGGGGGACCAGGACTATCCGATCTACTACCACGAGAAGGTCCTCCAGGTAATCAAGAACGCGGTGCTCTGGGCCGCGCCCGAAGACGGCATAGATGTCCGGCCCGATCGGACGACCGCCGTTGGGAGACGGCGGCCTGAGCCGCTTGAAGACATCCGCCCGCGTTCCTGACACGTGGTGTGTGGGCGCGTGCCGGGTGCTGTAGTATTGTGACCGCATAGCTGCAGACCTATTGCGCATGGGGAGCGAGCAGTGAAGATCACCGAAGTCAAGGCGATGCCGGTGTGGGGCGGCTGGCGGAACCTGTGCATCGTCAAAGTCGAGACGGACACTGGCCACCACGGCTGGGGCGAGTCCGGGCTTGTGGGGCGGGAGCTGGCCGTTGCGGGAGCGGTCCGCCACTACAGGGAGTTTCTCGTAGGCAAGGACCCCCGTCGGATTGGCGCGCTGTGGCAGGAGATGTACCGGAGCCAGTACTTCGAGGGCGGCCGCGTGCTCACAGCCGCGATTTCGGCCATAGACGTCGCGCTGCACGATGTCGTGGCCCGGAGCCTCGACGTACCGGTCTACCAGCTTCTGGGCGGCGCGCAGCGCCACCACGTGCCCTGCTTCACAACCTCCCACGCGCCCATGGGGCCTAGGATCGTGGAGGACGTGGCCGGAATGGTCGCCCGTGGCTGGCCGGCCATACGCTGCATCTTCGGCGTGCCCGAATCGGAAGACGACCGCCTCTTCGAGCCGAGGGAATCGATCGCGCTGACCACCGAGTGGATGACGAAGGTGCGGGAGGCCGTCGGCAATGGCCCGGTGGTGGGGCTGGAGTACCATCACAGGCTCAGCGTGGCCGAGGCGGCCTCCTTCTGCCAGAAGCTTCCCAGGGGGACGCTGGACTTCCTCGAAGAGCCCATACGCGACGAGACGCCCGCGGCGTACCAGTCGCTGCGGAGCATGACCGACGTCCCGTTCGCCATCGGCGAGGAGTTCTCCAGCAAGTGGGCCTTTTTGCCGTACGTCGAGCAGGGGATAGTCAACTTTGCGCGGGTGGACATCTGCAACGTCGGTGGGTTCACGGAGGCGATGAAGGTCGCCGGCTGGTGCGAGGCCCACTACATCGACATGATGCCCCATAACCCGCTGGGCCCCATCAGCACCGCCGCCAACCTGCACTTCGCCGCCGCCGTGCCCAACTACGCCTGGCTGGAGGAGCGCACGTCCGACCTGGTCTTCAGCGACGAGATGTTCCCGGTGCAGCCCAGGATAGAGGGCGTGCGGTACCCGGTGCCGACCGGCCCCGGCTTGGGGGTCGAGTTCAACGAAGATGCTGTGGGCGAGCCGTTCCGCTTCTGGGAGGCCCCCCACCTGCACCGCCGGGACGGCTCCTACACCAACCAGTGACCTCGGAACGCATCCCGAAGAGCGTCAACGGCAGGAGCGCGCTCCTGGTGGCGCGTATGGCGGCCCGCGAGGCCGGCGACCTGCTACTCCGGAGATTCGGGAACGTGAGGGACATCAGGTTCAAGGGGCCGGGCAACCCTGTCACGGATGTCGACCTAGCCGCCGAGCGCCTTATCGAAGAGCGCTTGCGCAGCGAGTACCCCGACATGGCGGTGCTGGGAGAGGAGTCGCCGGGCCTCCCCTACGACGACGGGTACGTTTGGATCGTGGACCCGCTCGACGGCACCCGCAACTACGCGTGCGGCGTCCCGCACTTCTCCGTCGTCATAGGCCTTGCCCTGGACGGCAGGGCGCTGGTGGGAGTGAACTACGACCCCGTCCGCGACGAGATGTTCGAGGCGGAGCTGGGCGGCGGCGCCTTTTTGAACAGGCAGCCGATCGCCGTGTCCAAAAAATCTTCCATGTCGGAGGCCATAGTGGGAACGGACCTCAGCTACGACGGTGGCGGCGCGGCCAACGGGCTGGACGTCATACGCAGCATGTGGCCCGGCTTTCAGACTGCGCGGGTCATGGGCTCGGCGGCCCTTGGGATCGCGTACACGGCGGCGGGCAGGCACGACCTGTACTTCCACCACCGGCTGGAGCCGTGGGACCAGGTGGCAGGCATCCTGCTGGTGCGCGAGGCCGGAGGCGTGGTCACGGACCGCAACGGGGGCCCCGCCGGCCTGGCCAGCGACGGCCTGATCGCAGCCAACGCGAGGCTGCACGAGGAGTTTCTCAGGCTGACCGACGGCATGGCGTGGCGGGAGCCAACCGGGCGCGTCTCAAAGCGACCCACATAGCTCGCCCAGTGCGGGGCGTGAGGGGTGCCTAATGGGACCTGTACGGGAAGGGGCGGGGGGCTCTACGTCCTGTTGGTGCGCTGCCGGCGGCGGAGACGCCTCAGGCTGCGGGCTTTGTCGAGCCGGGTCTGCTCGCCCTTGGAGCGGAAGAAGCGACGTGTCCTGAGCTCGCGCAAGACACCCGAGCGCTGCATAGTGGTCTGAAACCTCTTGAGAA
The DNA here is from genome assembly GCA_965262055.1 of Dehalococcoidia bacterium. Classification (GTDB taxonomy): domain Bacteria; phylum Chloroflexota; class Dehalococcoidia; order Lucifugimonadales. The sequence continues at coordinate 1,138,377 of CBDHEI010000002.1, read as the reverse complement.
GACCTTCCGTGTCCTCTCCTTCCCGAAGCGTGACGAATGCCAATACGACCTCCTGTCCGCACCGGACGGACACATATAGATCCGAAATGCGAACCGAGCAAGTATATCACACAGGGCCGCGTCGCGGCGCGGTCGTGCTCTAGCATGGATTGGACGCGGATGCGGTGTTAACTACATTGCCGTCGCGGGCGTTGTAGAATCAAATAGTGAGGTGGAATAGTCGGCAATCCGGCTTTGGGGTAAGAGAGATGTCGTTTCCGCACAATCGAGAGGGGACTCCAGCACGTTCGGCTCCCTCGCCCGCGAAAGGCCCCGGCGCCCGGCTTGTCGGGGTGCTGGCGCTGCTCGTGCTGGCCCTGGGCATGCTTTTGGGCTACGCGCTCGGTTGGGTGTCGTTCGGTTTGCCGTGGGGCTCGCCAGACCAGCGGGCCACCCTCTACGACGAGCAGCAGGTCGTAGAGGTATTCGACAGGGCCAGCCCGGCCGTGGTCGAGATCACCGTCGCCCGTTCTACCGGGAACCTGCCGCTCTTCCAGACCAGCGGCTCCGGCTTCCTGGTTGACGACGACGGCCACATCGTCACCAATCACCACGTCGTCGCCGGCTCGGACCGGATCACCGTGGAGTTCCATGACGGTAGGGAGCTCGACGCCACTCCCCTGGGCTCCAGCCCCGCAGACGACCTTGCGGTGCTGCGGGTGGACCCTGATCAAGTCCGCGACATCGACCCTCTCGACCTGGCCGACTCCGACGAGCTCCGGCCCGGCCAGCTGGCCATCGCCATAGGCAGCCCGTTCCGCAAGCAGAACTCGATCTCCGTGGGCGTCGTGAGCGGCGTGGGCAGGAGCGAGACCCGCCCGCGGGACCGCGGCCAGGAGTCGGGCAGCATCCTGCAGAGGCCCGTAGCAGACCTCGTGCAGACCACGGCGGCCCTGAACCCGGGCAGCTCCGGGGGCCCGCTCCTGGATCGCAACGGCGAGGTAATCGGCGTTAACTCCGCAGTCAGGATAGAGTCAGGCGTGCAGGTGGGGATCGGCTTCGCTGTCCCAAGCAACACCGTGGCGGAGCTGCTGCCCGAGATGAAGGCGGGGGATCAGGTGCGGCGGCCGTGGCTTGGCATCAGGGGCTCGGAGCTCAACAACACCAGCGCGGCTGAGATGGGGCTCTCAGTGGAGAGCGGCGTCTACATCACCGAGGTGATGCCGGACAGCCCCGCCGCCCAGGCGAAGCTGAGGGGCGACAGCCGACCCTCCTTCACCCGCCCGGCGGGCGACGGCGACGTCATCCTTGCGCTGGACGAGGAGGCGGTGTCCTCGGTCACGGATATCGTCAGCCTCCTGAACACGCGCCGCCCCGGTGACCGCATCGCCCTGACTGTCCTACGAGACAACGTTCCGATCCGCGTGACCGTCATCCTCGACGACTGGCCCGACACCTAGACGCCAAAGCACCCTGCTGCTCCAACTTAGGAAGAGTCCCTGAGGCGCTCGTCACGGAGCGCCCGCGATCATCCGGTCGCCCATAGATTGATTAAGTCGATCCCACACCCTTCGAACTCGCCCACGTCTCTCGTTGCGACCGGTGCCCCTATGGATCGGGCGACCGCCGCTGATCACGGCATAGGCTTGGGCGGTGCTCCTGTCGAAGGGGAGGACGCGCCTCGCGAAATCTTCCCGGAGCATTCCTTCGATCTCGCCGCGCAGCCTGTCACGGTGTTGGCCTACCGGTAAGATCTCAACGCCGTAACGCAGCTCCGCTTCGGTGATGGCGGAGAGGTACAGACTTGGGGCTGCTTGCAGGGCAACCCATTCGATAACACTAGCGACGGGACTGGGGCGCATCAACTCCGAGACGACGTTGGTGTCAAGGACTATCATCGCCCCAGATTCCCCACCTAGAGAAGAGGAAGACCTCGTTGGAGCCCGCCGTGAAGGGGGCTAAGATGTTTCTTGGAAGAGAGAAACGATCACCAACGAGGTGCACCTATTATGAAGTAAGGGGTTCTGCCGTTCCAGTACGAGCAGGAGAAGAGCTCGCCGGGCATGACGGCGATGGCGGGGATGATGACGTACTTGGAGTTGATGCACGCAGCAGGTTTGAGGTCGTCGGTAGAGCGCCACGTGGGACTGCGGGAGTGTGGTCAGGGCTGGACGGACAGCCAAGTGGTCAGCTCGCTGATACTGCTGAACCTGGCAGGCGGTGAGTCAGTGGTCGATCTGGATGTTTTGGAGAAGGACGCGGGGTTGTGCAGGGTGCTTCGGGAAGTCGAGAGCTATGGGATGGGTCGTCGAGAGCGTAGAGCGTTGGAAGAGCGATGGCGTGTAGAGCGTCGGCGGAGCATGCCATCGGAGTCGGCGGTGTTCCGGTACCTGGAGAGATTCCACGAGGCGGGCGAGGAGTCTAGTCGGGAAGCTCACAGAGCGTTCATACCTTCACCCAACGAAGCGCTGGGGGGTCTGCATAAGGTGAACGCCGATATGGTGAGCTTCGTACAGAGCCGTTCGCCCTGCGCTCAAGCCACGTTGGACATGGACGCCACGCTGGTGGAGACGCACAAGCAGCAGGCGCTCTACAGCTACAAGAAGTACAAGGCGTATCAGCCTCTGACGACCTACTGGGCCGAGGCTGAGTTGATAGTGCATTCGGAGTTTCGGGACGGCAACGTACCTGCTGGCTATCAGCAACTGCGAGTGTTGACCGAAGCGTTGGAGCATCTGCCTTGTGCGGTGGACAAGGTGATGCTGCGGTCGGACGCGGCTGGGTATCAGCACGAGTTGCTGCGGTACTGCGCCGAGGGCAGAGACGAGCGCTTCGGAGTGATCGAGTTTGCGGTAGGGCTCAACGTGACGCCGGAGTTCAGGCGCGCGGTGTCCGAGGTTGCCGAACAAGACTGGCATGCCCCGCACCGCAGACTGGGCGCCACCTGGGTCGAGACAGGTCAACAGTGGGCGGAGGTGAACTTCGAACCAGACTGGATAGCCTACAGCAAGAAGAACCCTGAATACCGGTTCATCGCTATCAGGGAGCCGCTGAGCGAACAGCCTCTGCCGGGAATGGAACTGCAGCTGGAACTGCCCTTCCCCGTGATGAGGCTGGCCGGCGGAGCCTGGCACAAGGTCTCCGGGTTGGTGACCAACCGAGACCTTCCGGGAGATGAGATGATCCGGTGGTACAGGCAGAGATGCGGTAAAGGCGAGCAGGTCCACAGCGTCCTGAAGAGTGACCTGGCTGCGGGCAGGCTCCCGTCGGGGCTGTTCGGAGCCAACGCCGCATGGTGGGCCATAGCGGTGCTGGCCTTCAACCTGAGCTCTGCGATGAAGCGGCTGGCGTTGGGAGGACAGTGGGTGAGCAAGCGTCTCAAGGCAGTGCGCTTCGCCCTGATCGCCCTTCCGGGCCGGGTGATGCGACACGCCAGGAAGCTGATCATCCGTCTGGCGCGGGGCCATCCCTCATACGAGTTGTTGATCAGGGCACGTCAGAGGATATTGGCGCTGTCCGCCGAGCCGTACCAACCATAAGCGGTCCTGTCTGTGCATCGGTTGAAGGCGACTCAGCAAGGTCGCCCAGGCTGCGCCATGCCTTCTTCGGCCTGAGGACAGCCATAATCGGTGCGGCTCCGATGCCCATACCCTCAAAGTCTTCGGCCAAGGTCCTACCTACGGCCCGATCCGACCATATGGAACCACCGAATCGATACTCAACACGGGCGTAAATCCACGAAGGCCACACCAAACTATGTTAGGTGGGGAATCTGGGTCGCCGCCGCCGCCGTCGAATTGGGGCGGTTCGCGCATAGCCCCACGGGGTGGCAGCTCTAGCTCGACACCACCGAGAGGCGCGAACCGGGCTCGGATGGCGCTGGCTAGATCCTCCCTCGTAGGAGGTTCCTAGTCCAGCGCCGCCCTCAGGATACTGCGGACCTCTTGCTCCATGGACCCGCCATTCTCGGCTGCCCGGATGCGCAGTTGCCGCTTCAACCCTTCATCCAGATTGCGCACTGTGATGTTGGCCACAATACTCAGCCTCCATACAGCTCCACCGGCTGTGGCGGCTTCCAGCTCCTGCTCCAGCACGTCCACGTTGAGCTACCGGAACTCGCCGTCTCTCACCCCGATTCGGAGAGACGAAATTGCCCTACGAACGGACTGTATTGACAGAGTCACGAGAATCCTGGCTCAGGATGGTGTTCATCCGGCTGATGATGAACACCCTGAAGGCCAGAACGTTATGGTCTACCTCTGCACCTAGGAGTAGCCTCTTTACTCTGCGCAATTGCGTATCGAATCTGGATGTTCTGAATGGCCCTGTCTCCAGTCTCTGAACTATTTTCTCCACCAACTCGGAAGGGACTATCGTCCTTACGGTCTCCGAGGAGATCTCATCCTTTAAGAGGTTCACAATACGGTCTTCCCGTAAGATCTGTTGAGGCGACGCGATTGCCCCGCTCGACGCGAAGTGGACCCTTGGGCTCATGGCGCCGACAATGCTCCTGAACAGTATCTTGTCCGTGCGCAGTGAGTCCGGAAGCTGCCTTACCGCGAGTAGGACCTTCCGGGACAATAGTGGGCTGGCTTGCTCCACGTAGGCGAGTCTCAGGTCGCTCAGGGCGGAGATGATTGTGGGTAGACGGAACTGGTGGTATAGCCGGTCGCGCCATGCGGCCAGAGTTTCTCCCTTTTCCTTGAGCAGACTCGGTGGCAATTCCTGGGCCGCCAAGCCGTAACCTTGGAAATTGCGGAAGTCGGAACAAGGAGCGCACCCAACCCCGACTCTCACAGCTGAATCCAGTGGGAGCTTGGGCTTGTCCCAGCCAAGACCTTCGTCGCCTCTGATCAGCCCTTCGACGCCGTCCTCAAACATGGCCTTCCACATCGCGAATCCGTCCATGTAGCCCGACATATGGTCGACACGCCCCTCTCCCAGGCGGACGAAGCGGTCGAGCACTCGGTCTATCGGCTCCCCGGTAAAGTCGGTAGGGTAGTAGTCGTTCGACACTTCTAGCGCATCCGCCAGCGCTTTGGAGACCGCGCCGTCGCTTCCCTCCCGGCTCCGGCGCGAGGCCAGGCCCCAGGTAACCGTCCTCAAGTTGTCGATGCTTTTGCCCACGTCGCGGAGCATGTACAAGATGCTGCGGCTGTCATACCCTCCCGATAGTGCCAACACCCACGTCGTAAGATCTAGATCGAGGGACGCAAATGTCTCTTCGAGCGCCTCGAGCAATATCCGTTCATGTTGCTCATACGGTTGGTCCAGCGGCGTGAACTCGATGGGCGTCGTCTTGATGGAGACCGACCAGTCCTTCTTGTTCAGCACCACCGACGAGTCGGGGGACAGCATCTCTATTCGCTTGTCCCACGATAGAGAGGGACCCAGGCTGCCGGTAGACAGCACCCATGGGACGACCTGTTCGTTGAACTGAAAGCCGCCGGCGAACCCTACGATCGCCCTTTGCGACGTAGATGCGATAAAGGTCTCTTCGTCTCGGTAGTACCAGACCGTCCTCGACCCTGCCGGGTCGCTCATGACTTCGAGGGAGTCCCCGCTATCGCGGAATAGGGCGAATGAACCGTCTGGGGTGCCGCGGGACAAGGCATCCTCACGCTGTTCCTTGTCTCCAAGCAGGTGTCCAATGGCCACACTGCCGTTGGACTCCAGCATCGACGGCGAGGGATTAACAACGCCGTACACGCTGTTGCCGTGCCGCACGACCCTCGCAGGCCGCGGAACGATGTTGTCCCGGCTCAAGCCTCTTGCAGGCTTCCCGGACGCGTTGCTCGGCTGTAACGGGGAGGCCGTTCCTGAAGCAGACGTAGATTATCTTCGACATTACGTCGTGACGGCGCCCTTGGAGGCGGTGGAGACCAGCTTGGCGTACTTGGCCATGACCCCGGTCGTGTACTGCGGGGCCGGAGGGCTCCACTGGCTGCGGCGGCGCTCCAGCTCCTCCTCCGGCACGTCCACGTTCAGCTGCCGGGACTCGACGTCCATCATGATGGTCTCGCCGTCCCTTATCAGGGCGATGGGGCCGCCCACGGCTGCCTCCGGGGCCACGTGGCCGATCATCGGGCCGTAGGTGGCGCCGGAGAAGCGTCCGTCCGTCATGAGCAGCACGCTGTCTCCCAGCCTCTGGCCCATGATTGCGCCCGTCACCGCCAGCATCTCCTGCATTCCGGGACCGCCCTTGGGTCCTTCGTACCGCAGCACCAGCACGTCGCCCGGCTGGATCTCGCTGTTCGTGACCGCGCTAAACGCCGCACGCTCACCGTCGAACACCCGCGCGGGCCCGCTGTGCTTCAGGTGCTTGGTGCCCGCCACCTTCATCACGGCGCCCTCCGGTGCCAGGTTCCCCTTCAGGATAACCAGGCCGCCCGTCGGGCTGCGCGGCGACGACACGGGGTATACGACCCTGCTGTCCGGCGGGGAGTCGAAGTCGGAAAGGTTCTCCGCTATGGTCCTGCCGGTGACGGTCGGGGCGTCTCCATGCAGCAGGCCGGCCTTCAACAGCTCGTTCATGACGACCGGTACGCCCCCGGTCTTGTCCAGGTCGGACATGACGAACCGCCCGCCGGGGCGCAGGTCCGTGAGGTACGGTGTGGTGCGGCTGAGGCGGTCGAAGTCGTCGATCTCCAGAGGCACTCCGGCCTCGTGGGCGATGGCCAGCAGGTGCAGCACGGCGTTCGTGGAGCCGCCCATGGCCAGCACCACCATGATGGCGTTCTCTAAGGCCTCGCGGGTCAGGATGTCGCGCGGCTTGACGTCCCGCTCCAGCATGTCCATGAGCGCCCGCCCGGCGCTCGCGGCGACATCCTCGCCCCGCGGGTCCACCGCCGGGATAGACGCCGCGCCGGGGATGGACATCCCCATCGCCTCAATGGCCGACGCCATCGTGTTCGCGGTGAACATTCCGGAGCAGGCGCCCTCGCCCGGACACGCGACGCGCTCCATGCCGAGCAGGTCGTCGAGCGTCATCTTGCCCTGGGAGTAGGCGCCTACGGCCTCGAACATGTCCTGGATGTTCACGTCCTCGCCGTTGAAGTGGCCGGGCAGGATGGCGCCCCCGTACACGAAGAGCGCCGGGACGTTGAGGCGCGCCATCGCCATCATGACGCCGGGCATGTTCTTGTCGCAGGCGGCCACGACGATCAGGCCGTCCATGCTCTCGGCGAAGGTTATCGTCTCAATGGAGTCCGCTATGACCTCGCGGCTCACCAGCGAAGCCTTCATTCCCTCGGTGCCCATGGAGATGCCGTCGCTGACGGTGATGGTCCCGAACATGAAGGGGATGCTCCCGGAGTCCCGGACGCCCTCTTTCACCCTCTCGGCTATGCGCGTGAGGTGGACGTTGCAGGGGGTAACGTCGCTGGCCAGGTTGCCGACGGCGACGAACGGCTTGTCCATGTCCTCGTCCGTCAGCCCCACGGCCCTCAGCATGGACCTGGCCGGTGCCCTGTGGGGTCCTTCCGTGACGGCGAGGCTCTTGTGCTTCAGGCGGGACTTGGAGGCAGTGGTCATCGTCTTCTCCTGGGAGGCGTAGGTGCCTACGGTACGAGATAGATTATAGCAGCGGCCGTAGTTGGGGGCCGTTCAGCCCGCCGTCTCGCGCCTTCCCGTACCCTGCGGGGATGACCCACCGTCCGCAGCAATGGCCGGCTTTTGACGGCGCCTGCGCAGGTTCCACGCCGCGAACGCCAGCCCACCAAAGACGACCACGCTCAGGTAGGTGATAGAGCGGTCCAGCAGGGCGACGGACGCCGCGTCGGCCTTGCCGAGGCCGAGCAGCAGCAGTGTCGTCGTTCCGGGCTCCACGGCGCCGACGCCGCCCGGCGTGGGTACGGTGCTCAGTATGGCGTGTCCCAGGGACACTATCAGCACGAGCGGCAGTGAGATGCTGAGGTCGAGGGCCTGCACTACGAAGTAGAGGCGCCCCGCTTCGAGGAGCCACGCGGCGAGACCCAGCAGGAAGACGATCCGGAGCTGCTTCAGGCTGCCCAGCGTGCCCTGCCGGAACCGGGTGAATGAGTCCGCGAGCCGGGCTGGGAGCAGCCGGGCGAACCAGGTGCCGTACCCCTTCATCAGCACCAGCAATGCCACCAGGGCGGTCGCCATGAAGAGGGCCGCGAACAGCGCTACGTACACCGCGCCCTCCGCGGTCGTGGCAATCGAGAAGAGGGCTATCCCGACGGTGATCATTACCAGCACGGTCGCCATGTCGACCACCCGCTCCGCCAGCACGGTGCCCAGGCTCCAGGAGAAGCTTCGCCCCGAGTCCTCGGCGAAGGCGTAGGCCCTGTAGGCGTCGCCCAGCCTCAGCCACGCGATGGCGTTGACGAACCACCCGACCACTATGAGCTGAGACGCCCTGGGGACGGACGGGAGCCGGGCCGGCTGCTCGTCGTGGATGCCGGCGTTGACGGCAAGTATGCGCCAACGCACGCCCCTGAAGATGAAGCTCAGGTAGTAGAGGGCGAGTGCCAGCGCGTAGGACCAGGGGTCCATCGCCCTGATGCTCTCCCATGTACTCGCCAGGTCGATGTCGAATCGGGCCGCCAGGAAGTATATGAACGCACCAGCTATGCCGAGCGACAGCAGCGTAGGGACGGAGAAAATCCGCCGCCTCAGAGTTGTTGCTATGTCCTGGGTGCCGGGGCCCGTGTCCATCTGCGATTGGCTCAGGGCGGCACTATAGAGGACGCTTCGCGGGAATGCCAGGCCTTCTCGGGTATCGGGCGAGCGTCCGGGCGCTCTTCTCCACCACGACCAGCAGGCCATCCCCGCCCTCGTAGCCGACCTCCTGTAGGCGGGCCAGCGTCCCGCCCAACGTCTCTATGGCCCGCCGCGCTTCGGAGACCTCGTCGTGGGCGGCCCTGGACTTCTGCGCGATAAAGGTCCCGCCGGGTCGGCAGAACGGCAGGCACAGCTCCGCCAGGACGGGCATCGGCGCCACCGCCCTGGAGACGACCACGTCGTAGGCCTCGCGCTGCTTGGGGTCGTGGGCTATCGTCTCCGCGCGCCCGGCGAGCACGGTGGTGCCGTCCAGCCCCAGCGCCCCAATGACGTGCTCCAGGAAGACGGCCTTCTTGCCCGTCGCCTCGAGCATCGCCACCCTCCACTGCGGGAAAGCTATCTTGAGAGGGATGCCCGGGAAGCCCGCGCCGGAGCCGACGTCCAGCAGCCTCAGGCCGTGCTCGCGCTCGCCGTCGTGCAACGCCGCCGCAACGGACAGGGAGTCGAGGAAGAGCTTCGCGACCACCTCGCCCGGGTCCGTTACCGCCGTAAGGTTGACGCGCCTGTTCCACGCGGCCAACTCGTCGCTGTACCTGCGGAACTGCTCCACCTGCGCGCCGTCTAGGGGGATGGACAGCGCCGCCGCGCCCTCGACCAGTCTCCGCATGGAGCGGGGGTCACCCCCGTCCTTATTCGTAGAACCACTGGTACGGGATGCGGGCCAGCTTCAACGAAGTGTTGTTCCAGCTCACGGGCCCGCCCCCCTGGCCGCGCTCGGAGTAAAGCACCAGGGCAGTGTCCCCGTCGAAGACGATCACGGGGTACATGTAGCTGCGGCTCGTGTCCGGCTCGATGTCCTTGAAGTTGCTCCACGTCCGCCCGTCGTCGCGCGAGACCGCCGCCGTCAGCGGGGTGCGCGGCCGTCCGGAGCCAGGCTCGTCCGGCTTCGCGTTGTTCCAGACCAGCACGACGTCGCCCGTGGCCGGCACCCGCGCCGCCGAGCACGGCGCCGCCGGGCTGTCCAGCCCGGTGTCGTACGACTCCGACACGGTCTCCCCGCCGTCCGACGACTCGGCGGCGTAGATCTTCCCCAGCGGAGTCCGCATCAGGAACATTATCGAGCCGTCCTTACGCTCGAAAGCGGCGGGCTCCGCGGCTCCCCGCCGCGAGAGCCCGTCCGCGGTCGTGCCTCTCACAGCCACTGGATTCGACAGCTTCCACGACCGCCCTGCGTCGTCCGAGTAACCCGCGTATGTGAGACTCTCACCCTCGCGCGTCGTCGGGGGCCGCGTGTTGAGCTGGAACGGCAGCACCAGGCGGCCGCTCGAAAGCTCCATGAGGCGCCCGTTGCACGGGAAGCCGAACTGCGTCTCCATGTCGACCATCGGCTCGTGGGGGGTCCAGCTCTCGCCCCCGTCCTCCGACCAGCGGTAGAAGGGCCAGGCATAGTAGCAGCTCTCGTCGTCCGTCCGGCTGTGCGCGAAGCCCACCGTGCCATCGCGGTACACCTTGACGCTGACCGAGATGACGTTGCACCCGCCGTCGTTCTCCAGCAGCATGATCGGGTCGCCCCACGTCTCCCCCCTGTCGTGCGACCACCGCCCCATGATGTGGGCGGCGGAGTGGTCGTGGGAACCGCCGTAGAAGGCGGACCACGCCAACAGCCATCGGCCGTCCGGGAAGACGGCGATGTCGCCCTCCGAGTTGCGCGGCCACGCCTCGCTGTGAGGCGCTACTATCTGGAAGTCGGGTCCCGTCATCAAATCACCTCCGCTGTGAAGCGCCTTTGTAGGGTGTCACCCCGTTCTCACTCATAGAACCACTGGTACGGTATCCGGGCCAGCTTCAACGACGTGTTGTTAAAATTCACGGGGCCGCCGTCCTCCCCGCCCTCGGAGTAGAGTACCAGGGCCGTGTCCCCGTCGAAGACGATCACGGGGTACATGTAGGTCAGGCTCGTGTCCGGCTCTATGTCCTTGAAGTTGCCCCACGTCCGCCCATCGTCCCGCGAGACCGCCGCCGTCAGAGGCGCCCGCGGCTTCCCGGAGCCGGGCGCGTCCGGCTTCGCATTGTTCCAGACCAGCACCACGTCGCCCGTGGCTGGCACCCGCGCCGCCGAGCACGGCGCGGCCGGGCTGTCCAGCCCCGTGTCGTAGGACTCCGACACCGTCTCCCCTCCGTCAGCAGACTCGGCGGCGTATATCTTCCCCAACGGCGTGCGCATGAGGAACATTATCGTACCGTCCTTCCGCTCGAAGGCGGCGGGCTCCGCGGCCCCCCTCCTCGCTATTCCGTCCGCGGTCGTCCCCCTGACCGCCACGGGATTGGACAGCTTCCATGTCCGCCCCGCGTCGTCGGAGTAAGCCGCGTGTACGAAGCCCTCCGTCTCGCGTGTCGTCGGGGGCGGCGTGTTGAGCTGGAACGGCAGCACCATGCGGCCGCTCGAAAGCTCCATGAGGCGGCCGTTGCACGGGAAGCCGAACTGGGTCTCCATGTCGACCATCGGCTCGTGGGGACTCCAACTCTCGCCACCGTCCTCCGACCAGCGGTAGAAGGGCCAGGCGTAGTGGTAGCTCTCGTCGTCGGTGCGGCTGTGAGCGAAGCCCACCGTACCGTCGCGGTACACCTTGACGCTGACGGAGATGACGTTGCGCCCGCCGTCGTTCTCCAGCAGCATGATCGGGTCGCCCCACGTCTCCCCCTTGTCGTGGGACCAGCATCCCATGATGTGGGCGGCGGAGTGGTCGTGCCAGCCGTCGTAGAAGGCCGACCACGCCATCAGCCAGCGGCCGTCGGGGAAGACGGCGATGTCTCCCTCGGAGTTTCGCGGCCACGCGGCGCTGTGAGGCGCTACTATCTGGAAGTCGGGTCTCGTCATCGAGTCACCTCCGCTGTGAAGCGCCTTTGCCGGGTGTCGCCCCATTCTCACTCATAGAACCACTGGTACGGGATGCGCGCCAGCTTCAACGATGTGTCGTCCCAGGTCAAGGGGCCGCCTTCGTACCCGCCCTCGGAGTAGAGCACCAGGGCAGTGTCGCCGTCGAAGACGATCACGGGGTACATGTAGCAGCGGCTCGTGTCCGGCTCGATGTCCTTGAAGTTGCTCCAGGTCCGCCCGTCGTCGCGCGAGACCGCCGCCGTCAGCGGCGCCCGCGGCCGCCCGGAGCCCGGCGCGTCAGGCTTGGAATTGTTCCAGATGAGGACCACGTCGCCCGTGGCCGGCACCCGCGCCGCCGAGCACGGCGCCGCCGGGCTGTCCAGTCCGGTGTCGTACGACTCCGATACCGTCTCCCCGCCGTCCGACGACTCGGCGGCGTAGATCTTCCCCAGACGCGTGCGCATCAGGAACATTATGGTCCCGTCCTTCCGCTCGAAGGCGGCCGGCTCGTCGGCTCCTCTCCTCGCTATCCCGTCCGAGGTCGCCCCCCTGACCGCCACGGGGTTGGAGAGCTTCCATGTCCGCCCCGCGTCGTCCGAGTAAGCCGCGTGTGTGAGACTCTCACCCTCGCGCGTCGTCGGGGGCCGCGTGTTCAACTGGAACGGCAGCACCAGGCGGCCGCTCGAAAGCTCCATGAGCCGCCCGTTGCACGGGAAGCCGAACTGGGTCTTCATGTCGACCATTGGCTCGTGGGCGCTCCAGCTCTCGCCGCCGTCCTCGGACCAGCGGTAGAAGGGCCAAGCGTAGTAGCAGCTCTCGTCGTCGGTCCGGCTGTGAGCGAAGCCCACCGTGCCGTCGCGGTAGACCTTGACGCTGACCGATATGACGTTGCAGCCACCGTCGTTCTCCAGGAGCATGACGGGGTCGCCCCACGTCTCCCCCTTGTCGTGGGACCACCTCCCCATAATGTGTGCGGGTGAGTGGTCGCGCGCGCCGCCGTAGAAGGCCGACCACGCCATCAGCCAGCGGCCGTCGGGGAAGACGGCGATGTCTCCCTCGGAGTTTCGCGGCCACGCGGCGCTGTGAGGCGCTACTATCTGGAAGTCGGGTTCCGTCATCATGTCACCTCCGCCTGCGGGGCCGCTGCTAGTCGATGGTGCTCCGCGGGTCGAGGGCGTCCCGCAGCCCGTCGCCAAGGAAGTTCACCGCAATGACCGTCGCGGATATGGCGATGCCCGGCGGCAGCCACAGCCACGGCTGGTTCTTGAGGACGTTGAGCGACTGCGCCGCGTTCATCATGTTGCCCCACGTCGCGGTCGGCAGCCGGACTCCCAGCCCTAGGAAGCTGAGGGACGCCTCGCTGAGGATCGCCCCCGCAATGGTCAGCGTGGTCGCTACGATCACGTAGGGCACGACGCCCGGCAGGATGTGGACCAGCATGATGCGCCAGTGCCCCGCCCCCACCGCCCGCGCGCCGAGGACGAAGTCCATCTCTTTCAGGGACAGCACCTGGCCCCGGACGAGCCGGGTTATCCCCGTCCAGCCGAGTATGCCGAGGATGAACATAATGTTGAACACGCTCGCCCCGATCACGGCGACGAGGAGAATGAGGGCGAACAGCGTCGGGAACATCATCACTATCTCGACGGCCCTCTGTATGAGGTTGTCCAGCCAGCCGCCCACGTACCCCGAGACTATGCCCAGGAGCGTGCCGATGATCGTCGAGATGGCGGCCGCAACCAGGCCGACCGCGATGGAGACGCGTCCGGCGTAGACTACCCTGGCGTACTGGTCGCGCCCCGCCTCGTCGGTGCCCATGATATGGCTCCAAGACGGCGGGGTGCGTAAGGCGTCGATGTCGGTGTCGTTCGGTTCGTGCCACGTCACCAGGGGGGCGAAGGCCGCCATGAATGTGAAGACGACCAGGGTCGCCGTTCCCACGAGCGCTAGCCTGTGGCGACGGAAACGCCGCCATACTCGCTTCTTGCCTCTCCGCGGGGCCTGCTCTACGCTGGCGGCTACGTTACCGGCAGCGGAAGTCGCCACGGTCTCCTCCTTGATTTCGCTACCCCCTGACGCGGATGCGCGGGTCTGCGTAGGCGTACATTACGTCGGCCAGCAGATTGGCTCCCAGCACCAGCGTGGCGATGATCATCGTCAGCCCCATCAGCAGCGTGTAGTCCCTCAGATAGATGGCTTCCACCGAGAGACGGCCCATCCCAGGCCACGCGAACATGAACTCGATGAGCAGCGCCCCGCTGAACAGGCCCGGCAGGCGCAGCGTCGTCACCGTGATCAGAGGCATCAGGGCGTTCTTGAAGGCGTGCCTCCCGATGACCGCAAGCTCTGGCAACCCCTTCGCCCGGGCCGTGCGCACGTAGTCCGACTGCATCACCTCGAGCATCGCCGTGCGGGCATACCGGGTGTTGCCGGCCATCGATTCGAGGGAAAGTACGACGGCGGGCAGGACCAGATGATGAAGATTGCTCACTAACGAGAACTCGGCGCCCGCTGCGGCCATCCCATGAGAAGGGAACAGCTCCCAAAGAGCCACGAAGAGATATAGTGCTATCAGGGCAAAGAAGAACACCGGGATAGATACGCCAAAGAGGGCCGCGATACTGAGCACGTAGTCGTACACGCTGTACTGCCGCAGCGCGGCGACCACCCCAAAGACGGTGCCCAGGACCACCGACATCACCAGGGCCACCGAGGTGAGCTCCACCGTGGGCAGCACCGCCCTGCTGATGACCTTCAGAACGGGTTCACCCGAATGGTAGGAATAGCCAAAGTTACCCGTGAGCACCTCGCGGAGCCAGATGACGTAGCGTATGTGGACCGGCTGGTTCAGGCCCAGCCTCTCGCGAAGGGCGTCCCCTCCCGAGCCCGTCATCAACTCCGGGTCCGCCATTGCCGAGACGGGGTCTCCCGGCACGAGATTGGCGAAGCCGTAGGTCATGATCGAGATGACCAGGAGGACGGGGATGGAGACGAGCAGCCTCCGGATGATGTATTGCTGCATTGGCTTAAAGAGGTAGGGGGACGCTCGCAGTCTCGCGTCGCCCCCCTACCAGCTCCGATCACCGCTCTTTTCCGGGCCCTAAAGGCCCCAGCCTTCTCTACTGCTTAATGTCCCACTGCTCCATGTGGTATATCCAGTTGTCGTCGCGTCCCGCGTGAATCGGGTAGATCGGCATGTCGGCGTACCTTGAGGGCTTGGGAACGTCCCCCAAGATCGGCATCCGGAACCTGTTGTTCTGGATCTTCACCCTTGCCGCTTCCTTGATGGAAGTCCAGGGCAGGACGTCCCACAGCCACGTCTCCGTGAAGTCCTGGAAGAACTTGGCGCGCTCGCCCCTGTCCACGATCGCCGCGCCCTCTTCCATCGCCGTGTAGAACTCGGGGTACTGAAGGTGAATGCCGAACGCGTTCTCGCCGCCCGTCAGGCCAAGGTTCGAGAGGAGGAAGACGCCGGGCTCGCTCCCCTGCCCCGCGGCCCAGCTTATGATCTCGGCGTCGTAGGTGTCGTACCAGGCGCTCTGGCCCGCGGCCGTGTCCTGTTCCTTGACTATGAAGTTGATCCCCACGTCCTTGAGCATGTCCTGCTGGACCGCCAGCTCGGCCCTGTAGTCGGCGTTGGTGATGGGGCGCGTAATCATCGTGATGTCGATGGGACTGCTGAGGCTGTAGCCGGCAGCCTCCATCAGCGATATTGCCTTGTTCGGGTTGTACGCGAACCGCGTGTCCCATTCCGGCTTGTAGACGAACGACTGGAACAGGGGCGAGCCTTTGACATTGCACAGGCCGCCGTAGAACCTATCGCATATCTTCTGCCAGTCTACGCCAATCCAGAAGGCCTCGCGGATCCGCGGGTCCCTCAGGCGCTCGATGCGCTGGTTCCAGGCGTAGGAGGAGATCAGGCCGGCCTGGGTCCCGTACACGTCGAACCGCGGGTCCTGGAAGAACTCTTTGTTCGCGGCCAGCGACACCCCGCCGCGGACCGTCGTATCGACCTCCCCTCGCTGCAGGGCGATCTGGGTCGCGTCGTTGGAGGGGATGATCTCCAGAATCAGCTTGTCGATGTTCGGACGCCCGAAGTAGAAGTCGTCATTCGCCTCCAGGACCATGGCCTGCTGGGGCACCCAGCTCACGAACTTGAACGGGCCGGAGCCCATCAGTCCCTGGGACCAGAAGTCGTGCTCAAATAGCTGGTCGTCCGGGATGTCCTTCAGCGCGTGCTCCGGCAGAATGGGAGCCGGGCTCAGCGCCGCGACGACGACCAGCTCGTCGAGGAACGTGACGTTGGGACGCTCCATCGTCAGCTTGATCGTGTAGTCGTCTACTATCTGTATCCCCTCTACGTCCATCGCATTGCCTTCTTGGTAGGCCTTGGCGCCCTTGACCGAGATGTAGGTGTTCACCATCCACTCGGCGCTCTGGGGATTCAGGAGTGACTTCACCGTGAACGCAACGTCGTTCGCGGTCACGGGC
Organism: Dehalococcoidia bacterium; assembly: GCA_965262055.1. GTDB lineage: Bacteria > Chloroflexota > Dehalococcoidia > Lucifugimonadales. Next base: position 1,122,284 of record CBDHEI010000002.1, on the reverse strand, counting down.
GTGCCGTCATGCCACTTGGCGTGCTTCTGGAGGTAGAACGTGTACTCGGTCGCGTCCTCGTTCACTTCCCAGCCTGCCGCCAGGTCAGGAGCCCACGTCCCCGTAGCGGGGCCGGGCTGCACCAGGCGCGAGAACGTCCACCCGAGCACGATCGTCACGGCGCCGCTGCCACCGGTGTGGGGAGGGAATGCCGCAGGCATGTTGACCATGCGGACCCGGAGCACCTTTTCCTCCTCCGGCCTCGCGACCTCCACGATCTTCTCAACCTCTTTGATCACCTCAACCTCTTTGATCACCTCAACCTCTTTGACCACCTCCTGGGTGACCACCACCTCCCTGGGCACCTCCTTGACCACCTCCTTGGTGACCACCACCTCTACCTCGACCTCCCTGACCACCTCTTTCTCCACCACCACCGTCTCACCGGGCACCCTCACCTCTTTGATTACTTCCTTCTCCACCACGATCGTCTCACCGGGTACCTGCACCTCTTTGACTACTTCCCTCTCCACCACCACCGTCTCACCGGGCACCCTCACCTCTTTGACTACTTCCTTCTCCACCACCACCTCTACAGGCACCTTCACTTCTCTGATGACTTCCTTTTCCACCACGATCGTCTCGCCGGGTATCATTACCTCCTTGACGACCTCTTCCTTCACCACCACCTCCACAGGCACCTCTTTGACCACTTCCCTAGTGCCGCAGGCCGCAAGGAATAACAGCGCGGCGACCGCAGCCGCAATGCAGACCAATACCGATTTCCAGACCGTATTCATTTGGCTCCTCCAGTTGCTGAGATCCAAAATCCCTATGGACACAAACCTATGCCCCCGAAGCGGGGCGCCCCTATATATGCATGAATTAGACCACGTGTCAACTTAGTGATTTTATTCACGCTTACGAGGCCGCCGCCAGATTGGTACGAGTTGGGCCGTATGACACAGGGTCGCCCCGCCGGCGAGGGCCATACGCCCGGAGACGAAGGGGAAAAAGAAAGGGCCAGGCACTCGAGTGCCTGGCCCTTTCTACTTAATGCCGGTAGGCCTTACGGGCCCATCATCATCTGAATCTGGATCTGCTTGGCCAGAGGCCCGGTCGAGTTCAGAGGATGGGTCGTGCCAAACTCCACCACGTCGGTCTGGTGCATCAGGTACTCCCAGCTATCGCGCTGCCCGCCGAACTCAGGAGTGAACTGGATGTCCGCCAACTGGTTGGGCTGCGGACGCCGGCCAAACCCGGGTACCCAGACGTGGGCGCCGTAGGTGTAGAGGCGCAGCGGGGACGAGATGATGACGATCGGCAGGTCCTCGATGAACATATCGTTGATCTTGATGCCTATGTCCACGAGCTCCTGGTCCGTCAGCGCCCTGGGCACTGCGTCCAGAAGTGCGTCGAGCTCTGGGGTGGCATACCCCATAGCATCGGTGTTGGCGCTATGGAAGTAGTAGTTCAGGCTGGTGACTGCGCCGCCCCAGCCTCCAACGCGGACGGAGTCGTAGTTGTAGTTCTCGTAGTAGACTGCCGCCCAAACAGGCGTCTCCATGGTTTCGAACTTGACCTTCAGACCGGCGTCCGCCAGCATCTGCTGCTCGGCCGCCAACTGGACCAGGATCGGCCCGGAGTAGCCAGGAGCCTTCTCGGTGACCTCACGGTCGAAGTCCCAGCCGGCCTCTTCCAAGAGCTGACGCGCCTTGGCAGTGTCGCCCTCAGGCGTGTACCGGGCCATCATCTCGGGGGTCTCGACGCCCGTGGGGACGAAGAGGCTCGTGTTGTGGATGAAGCCCAAGCCGCCCTCGAAGGTATCCACGAGCTGCTTGCGGTTCAGCGCCCAGATGTGCGCCTGGTGGATGCGCGAGTCGCGGATCCAGTCGGTGCGGAAGTTGAACGAGTAACCGCCGCCGTTGTTGCGCCGGCCAGTGGCCGCGATCAGGAACCGCGGGTCTGCCAGGAAGGACTCGTTGACCTCGGGAGTGAAGCCGCCGCGCCTGCTGGCATCGATCTCGCCCCTCTGCATGGCGATCTGCGTCGCGTCAGCGGACGAAATCACGTGCACGAACACCCTATCGATCTTGGCCTTGCCCAGGAAGTAGTCGTCCACAGCGATCAATTCATGGAACTGGTCGGGCTCGTGCTTGACGAACCGCCAAGCGCCGGAGCCGATGGGCTGGCTGCTGCCCAGACCGATGAAGAACTCATGGTCGTCCAGGTCTTCGGGCGGGATGCTGCTGAGTATGTGCTCCGGTAGGATGTTCCCGCCCGCCGCCGGTATGAACTGGCCCGTGGGGAACGCCATGTCGAACCTGACCGTGTAGTCGTCGACGATTACGATGCCCTCTACGGAATCAGCGGTGCCCTCGGCGAAAGCATCCCCTCCCTTTATCATGGAGAGACGCTGGACCTGGCGGCTCTTGGTCGTCGGGTTCATGTAGGACTCGAACGACCACTTGATGTCGTCCGCGGTTACCTGCTCGCCGTCGTGGAAGAACGCATTCTTCCTTAGGTAGAACGTGACCGAGGCGCCGTCCTCAGAAACTTCCCACCGCTCGGCCAGCTCGGGGATGAACCTCTGCTCGTGCGGGTCTGCGATGAGCAGCCGCGAGAAGATGTGGTTGCCGATGAGGCCTACGTACCCGCTGACCGCCGTGTAAGGGGACAGCTTGGTGACCGCGCTAGAGGCTCGCAGGTTAAGAACCTTCGAGACATCCCCCCGGTCCACCACAACCTCCTCTACAACTATTACCTCCCTCACCACCTCTTTCTCAACGATGACCGGCTTCTCTACTTCCCTGATGACCTCTTTCTCGACCACCCTCTCGACCTGTACCTCTACCTCCCTGATGACCTCTTTCTCGACCACCACCTCAACCGGTACCTCTCTGATCACCTCTTTCTCGACCACCACCTCAACCGGTACCTCTTTCACCACCGTCTCGGTGACGACCTGAGGCACCTTCACTTCCTTGATCACTTCCCGTGTACACGCGACGGCAGCGACCATTGCTAATACCGCTGCAATCGCAAGCAACAACCTAGACTTCTTCAGCATCAAACGCCCTCCTCTATACATCTATCCATCTTCTAATGTCTTCCAAATGTTGCCCGAAGGTACCGATTCTTCAGGCCGGCGGAAGTCTAGCATATCCGTGAAAAGCATGTCAAGATTCGCGCTTCACCCCCCGAGCGGCGCAGCGGCGTCCCAGATTCCCACCTGACCACGTACGGAAGGCACTGCCAACCGCCTCTCGGTGTCGTGAAGATGTGCCAACCTGGTGAGCTAACAACCCTCGGGGAGCGCAGAGGGTGGAGACCTCGCCTGGGGAGTGGTGGTGTCTCCCACGAATTCGCCATGCTGGTTGCCACCGGCACCACCGATGATGAAAAAGGGTCCCATCGGCGAGCGCGAGTCCGGTAGTGATCGGCGCCGAGAGGCCAAGCACGGGAAATGACGTGGCGGCCACTTGGAGACCAAGGTCACTCTCCATGCTCCGCGAACGGCTTTCTTAGCCCGAATCCACCGAAGGAGGGCCTTGGGGACAGCCCTTGAAGAAGCGAGAGGGTGCCCCATGAATCTGGGATAATGGTTTTGTAACAGCAAACCGACCCCAGAACAAGGAGCACCCAATAGATGCTACCACGCAACCACCCCGACCGCATCCGTGTCTCTTTCGACGACCACCGCCTGGTGGGCAATGCCGGGCTGCTCCTTCCGGCCACCCTCGCCCAGCACCTGGGCCTGCGGGAACTCGTCGACCATCACCTCGATCTGGGCGTCGCGCCGGGGCGGGCCAACACGGGGGACAAGATACTGACGCTGGTCGCTTCCGCGCTGGCTGGCGGCGACTGCATCGACGACGCCGATGCGCTGCGCGCCGGTGGGACGGCTCGCATCCTGGGCGGCACGATCAAGGCGCCATCCACCCTGGGCACCTTCCTGCGCAGTTTTCGCTGGGGCCACGTCCGTCAACTGGACCGGGTGAGCCGGGAGCTGCTGGCCCAGGCCTGGGCGGCTGGGGCCGGACCCAGCGACGCACCGTTCACCATCGACCTTGATTCGACGATCTGCGAGACCTACGGACTGGCCAAGGAGGGCGCCCGCCACCACGGCTATACCGGCAAGCGGGGCTATCACCCGCTGCTGGCCATTGCCGCCGGAACCGGCGACGTGCTGATGGCCCGGCTGCGTGAGGGCCGCGCCAACACCGCCCGCGGCGCCGCCCACTTCCTGCGGGAAACGGTGGGGCGGGTGCGCTACGGCGGGGCCAGGGGACAACTCACAGTGCGGGCCGACAGCGGCTTCTACACCCATAGCGTGGTCGCCGTCTGCCGCAAGCTGGACGTGCGCTTCTCCATCGCCATCCGCCAGCACAAAAGCCTGCACAATCTCATCGAGGCGATACCCGAGGATGCCTGGACGCCGGTTCCCTACTGGATGGACGGCGCCGCCGATGTGGCCGAGATTACCTATACCCCCTTCCAGAGTGAGCCCGACGCCGCGCCGGTACGGCTCATCGTGCGGCGGGTGAAGCCCACGCCCGGTTCCCAACTGGCCCTCTTCGCCACCTACAGCTATCACGGCTTCATCACCGACCGGGACGGGGAGACCCTGGAACTGGAGGCCGACCACCGCCGCCACGCCGAGATCGAGAATGCCATCCGAGACCTGAAGTACGGCGTCGGACTCAACCATCTCCCCTCGGGCCGCTTCGCCGCCAACGCCGCCTGGCTGGCGGTCCAGGTGATGGCCCACAACCTGGCCCGCTGGACAGCCCGCATCGGCCTGGGTGAGCAGACCGTGACCACCAAGACCCTCCGGCGGCGGTTCTTCTCCCTCGCCGGACGAATCACCCGCTCGGCCCGCCGCCTCACCCTCCATCTTCCCAAGAACTGGCCGTGGCAGGAGAAGGTCAGTCGCGCCCTGGCTCGATTGCGAGCCCTGCCATTGCCTGCCTGACGGCGCCGTCGGTGACCGAGCTACCCACCGCACAACCGAAGGTCCCCGCAAACTCGCGCCACCCTGGCCCGCGAGAGTTCCCTGCTGTGTATTCTCTCACCATCCCGCGCATCGCAGTCCCCGCAGACGGCCATAGGGACCCTGTGCGGCAACTGAAGACCGTCCGCCGCCCTCCCATCTACCCCAATGGAGCCCAGGCCATCTCGCCTGCAGCTCCCTCACCCCCCTTTCGCTGTCCTCACGCCGTCCATCGGTGGATTCGGGCTTACCCTGCATCTTCCCCAGCATTGGCCTTGGGAAACCCAGTTCACTCGCGCCATGGCCCGGCTGCGAGCCATTCCACTCCCCGCCTGACTGCCAGCCTGCAACTGACCCAACTTCCCTGCAAACTCGTGCCACCCCGGTCCGCGAGAGTTCCCTGCTGCGTATTCTCTCGCCATCCCGCGCATCGCAGCTCCCGCAGAGGGCCATAGGGGCCCTATGCGGCGACTGAAGACCGTTCGCCGACCTCCAATCTACCCCAATGAGCCCAGCCATCTCCCCTGTAGCTCCCTCACCCACCCTGCCGCTGTCCTCACGCCGTCCATAGGTGTCCTTCGGTGGATTCGGGTTTAGAGGGATCCCGTTGGGGGTGGGTGGGAGTTACAACGCGTTTTCTCCCCTCCGTTAAGTAGTGCATTGGGGGCGCCCCAGCGTTTGCCGGCCTTGCGCGCCCATGCTAGAATCCCGGATGTTCATGCGCCTTGACCGTGAGCGCAGTTGTTGAAGCCCGCAGCGGACGAGGACGCATACCTAAGTGAGGTCCCAAACAGGATGACCCTTCCTGACAGATTGAAGTTCGGTGTGTTCCTGGCCCCCTTCCACTGGCTCGGAGAAAATCCGACGCTTGGCCTCGAGCGAGACATGGAGCTGTTGCAGTGGATCGACTACCTGGGCTTCGACGAAGCCTGGATAGGAGAGCACCACAGCGCCGGGTGGGAGACGATCTCCTCCCCGGAGATGTTCATCGCCGCCGCCGCCGAGCGCACCAAGCACATCAAGCTAGGCACCGGGGTGATTAGCCTCCCTTATCATCACCCCCTCATGGTGGCAAACCGCATGGTGCAGCTCGACCACATGACCAGGGGCAGAGCGATGATGGGGGTAGGCCCGGGGGCGCTCGTCTCCGACGCCTACATGCTGGGCATCGATCCGCCCACGCAGAGGCCCCGTATGGACGAGGCCCTGGGCATCATCATGCGCCTCCTCAAGGAAACGGAACCAATCACCTACGAATCGGACTGGTTCACACTCCATGAGGCGCAGATTCACCTCAGACCATTCACCCAGCCTCACTTCCCCATCGCCGTGGCCGCGGCCCAGTCGCCGTCCGGAATGATGTTGGCGGGGAAGCATGGGACCGGCGTGCTGTCGGTGAGCGCGGTCAGGGGCGGAGGTTCCGTCAATCAGCTGAGTGAGTTCTGGAATATCTCCGAGGAGGTCGCCGCGGAGCACGGCAATACTATGCGCCGCGAGGAGTGGCGATTGGTGGTCCCGGCGTTCATTGCGGAGAGCCGCAAGGAGGCCGTGGAGCAGGCCCGCGTGGGCGCGGCCCGCTACCAGCGCGACTACTTCGAGGACACGATGGGCTTCGATAAGGTATACGACGGGCCCGCCGAGAAGATCATCGACCACATGGTCGACGAGGGCGCCTGGTGCGTAGGCACCCCGGACGATCTCGTCGCTACCATAAACCGGCTGGACGGGGAAAGCGGCGGCTTCGGAGGCGTGCTGATACAGGTCACGGAGTGGGCCAACAGGGAGCAAATGCTCCACAGCTACGAGCTCATTGCCCGTTACGTGATGCCGCAGTTCCAAGGCTCCCTGACCAGCCTGGTAGCCTCTCAGGCATGGGCAGGTGAAAAGAGGCACGACCTTATGGCCCTGCGCAAGACGTCTCTCGACCGGGCCAAGCAAGTCTACACCGATAGGCGTTAGCAGCCTCTGAATTCGCCATGGGCAACGCGATTCTCGAAGCCAACAAGCTGGGCCAGTCCGTCTGGCTCGACAACATCCGGCGGGGAATGCTTCGGTCCGGCGAGTTGGAGAGGCTAGTCTCCCTGGGCGTCAGCGGGATCACCTCCAACCCGACCATCTTCGAAAAGGCCATCCTGGGCAGCTCCGATTACGACGACGCCCTGCTCCGGTGCGCCGGCGAGGGCATGGGCCCCGAGGAGACCTACGAGGCGCTGGCCATCGAGGACCTCAGGGCGGCGGCCGACCTCCTTCGTACTCACTACGACCGGACCGACGGGGCCGACGGCTACGTCTCTCTGGAGGTGAACCCCCATCTGGCCCACGACACAGAGGCGACCATCGGAGAGGCAAACCGCCTGTTTGAGGCCCTGGACCGCCCCAACGTCATGGTGAAGGTGCCGGCGACGCCGCAGGGAGTGCCGGCCGTACACAACCTTATTGGGAAGGGTGTCAACATCAACGTCACCCTGCTCTTCTCGTTGGACGCCTACAGGGACGTGCGCAACGCATACATCGCCGGTCTGGAGGACCTTGCATGGTCGGGAGGAGACCTCGGCGAGACCGCGTCGGTAGCCTCCTTCTTCGTCAGCCGGGTGGACACCGCGGTCGATATCCAGATTGAAGAGCGGGCGAGCGGTGGCGACCTGGAGCTGCAACCGCTGCTCGGCAAGACTGCAATAGCCAACGCAAGGCTGGCCTACCGCGACTTCCGGGAGGACTTCGACGGCGAGCGATTCGCGGCGCTGCGCGAGAAAGGCGCCATGGTGCAGCGCCCCTTGTGGGCCAGTACGAGCACCAAGAAACCCGCTTACAGCGACGTCATGTACCCTGAAGCCCTGATCGGCCCCGACACCGTGGACACAATGCCCGACGCCACCCTGGTGGCCTTCCTCGAACACGGCGCCGCCGGGCGCACGATCGACTGGCAGGTCGACGAGGCCGAGAAGACACTGGAGGAGTTGGAGGCAGCCGGAATCGGTATGACCGAAGTGACCGACAGGCTGCTGGCCGACGGCCTCCGACAGTTCGCCGAGTCCTACGATGGTCTGCTGGCAAACATCGAGGAGAAGTCCAAGCTCCTCGCCAAGAGCCGCTAACCCCCTCTGCCAGGCGGCCCACCGCCGCCGCGGGTAAAGTGCTGGACACGGGCCCGGCCATCGACCGCTTCCGCCGAACAGGCGCCGTCGCTCGGATGTGGGAACGCGACCATATCCTGTGGAGGCACGGTGAAAGCGCTGCCCTCGGCTGGCTCGACCTGCCAGAATCGATGCCGCAGAGCTACCTCACCCTCTCCCGCCTCCCTTCCGAGGCGGCCGCCGAAGGCGTTACCCGTGTCGTGCTGATCGGTATGGGAGGCAGCAGCCTTGCCTCGCTTGCCCTGGCATTCGCCTTCGGCCCACAGCCCGGCTTCCCCGAGCTCACCGTGCTCGACTCCACAGTGCCGGCCTGGGTCCGGCGCGTCTCCAGCTCCTTGGACCCTGCCAGCACCATCTACGTAGTTTCCTCCAAGTCGGGGGACACGACCGAGACCGACGCCCTCTACCGCCACTTCCGGCACGACGTGGAAGCCCGAGTCGGCAGGCAGAACGCGGGCCGCCGCTTCGTCGCGGTCACGGATCCCGGCTCGCCCCTGGAAGAGCTGGCCCGCAGGGACGCCTTCCGGGCAGTCTTCCTGGACCCGCCCGGCGTCGTGGGCCGGTACTCCGCCCTCTCATACTTCGGACTCGTTCCCGCCGCGTTGGCCGGGTTCGACGTTCCCAAGCTCCTGGAGCGAGGCGCGAGCATGCGCCTGCGCTGTGGGACGCAGACGCCGCTGGAGGAGAATCCCGGCGTAGTACTGGGGGCGGCCATGGCGCACGCCGCCCTAAACGGCCGCGACAAGCTGACACTGGTAACCTCGCCGTCGATAGCGGCCTTCGCCCTATGGATCGAGCAGCTCGTAGCCGAGAGCACCGGGAAACAGGGAACGGGCATCATCCCGGTAACCGGCGAGCCCCTGATGGCCCCCCGCTCCTGCGGCCCTGACAGGCTGTTCGGCTACCTGCGCCTCGACGGCGACTCCAACACTGCCACAGACGAGGGGATCGCCGCGCTGGAGGCAGAGGGGCACCCGGTGCTCAGGCTCCGGCTGGCAGACGCCTACGATATGGGCGCCGAGTTCTTCCGGTGGGAATTCGCAACCGCACTGGCGGGAGCCACGCTGGGCGTATACCCCTTCGACCAGCCGGACGTGGAGCTCACCAAGCGCAACACCCGCGAACTCTTGGGGGGCCACGCCGCTTCGGTCACGCCGCCCCAGCCACAGTCCCCCACCGGCCTGAACGAACTGCTCGCCCACGCCCAGCCCGGACGCTACCTAGCCATCATGGCCTACATAGACTCGACTCCCGCCGTCGATGAGGCCATGACTGCCCTAAGGAAGGCCATCGCCGAGCGCTACGGAATCGCCACCACAATGGGCTTCGGCCCCCGATTCCTCCACTCGACAGGACAGCTACACAAAGGGGGCCCCGACTCCGGCCTGTTCCTCCAGCTTACGGCGGCCCACCACGACGACCTCCCCATACCCGGCAAGCCCTACACCTTCGGCGCCCTGACCGACCTCCAAGCCATCGCCGACCTCACCGCCCTCCAGTCGAGAGGCCGCACAGTAGCCCGCGTGCACCTCGGCAACGACCCCGTCCCCGCCATCTCCGCCCTGCGTGAGCAAGTGGCGGAATAGCCCTAACCCGCCCCCAGCAGCGCCTCCACCTCCGCCCTGGACGGCATCGCCTCCTGCGCGCCCGGCTTCGTCACTGCAAGTGCCCCCGCCGCCGTGCCGTACCTGACCGCCTCACCCATAGACGCGCCGTCGGCAAGGGCGCACGTCATGGCCGCGCCGAAGGCGTCCCCAGCCGCGACCGTGTCCGTCGCCTCCACCTCGTACGACGACACGTGACCCGCGTCACCGTCCGACAGGTAGTACGCTCCGTCCTCGCCCAGCTTAACCACGACCGCCCCCACCCCGCGCCCGACGAGCACCCTGGCAGCCGACTCCGCCGAATCCGCGTCCCTGACGTCTACGCCGGTCAGCGCGGCGGCCTCAGTCTGGTTCGGCGTCAAAACGTCCACCACCTCGTACGCCTCCGGAGGGAAGCCCACAGCCGGAGCCGGATCCCACACGACCCTCACGCCCATCTCCCTCGCGATGCGCGCCGCCTTCAACGACGTGGCCGCCGGTATCTCCAGTTGGAGCATCAGCGCGTCCGCCCCCTCCAGCGCCGACTCCGCCGCTACGACCTGCTCATCGTTGCACCGCCTGTTGGCGCCGTATATCGCCACTATGTGGTTCTGCCTGGATGCGTCCAGCAGGATCACCGCTATGCCGGACGCCGCGCCCGTGTCCTCCGCGACGCCGCTCACGTCCACGCCATAGCCCCTGAGGTCGTCCAGCAGCCCCGGACCGAACATGTCCCCGCCCACCCGGCCGATCATCTTGGCAGAAGCGCCCATCCGTGCCGCCGCAACCGCCTGGTTCCCCCCCTTGCCACCCGGCGCCAAATAGAACTCGTCGCCCAGCACCGTCTCGCCGGGCTCCGGCAGCCGCGGAGCGGTCCCGATCAGGGCCATGTTGATGCCGCCGAGGACGACGATATCCGGTTTCTGGGCTGGGCTCATCGCTAACCTCCGTATACGGTCGCTTGGACACGAAACCTCACGCATACCCGAACAGCGGTGGGAATACAACCACGACGGCCCCCGCCCACGCCCCATAGACAGGCAGGTACCCCGTCTGCCAGCGAGGGAGCGAGGCGAACGCGCCGCGCCCCCTCAGGAATCGTGCGTAGAGCCGCGCAGACCATGCCAGGTTACACAGCAGCACGAGGTTCTCCCCCAGCGCCGCCGTCCTGTTCGCTGTGAATCCAAACTCCGTAATGCGCCCCGCAATCGCGGTCAGCGCCAGCACGTCCACCGCGAGCGCGGCCACCACCAGCAGCAGGGCCAGCCCGTCGAAGACGTTGGGCGGCGCCTGCGGGTCGCGCGCCGACACCGTGTAGAGCAGCAGCCCGAGCACCAGCGCCAGCAGCAGGTCGAAGCCGATGAGCATCTCCCGCTCCATGTCCGCCCACCCGCCCGTCAACACCATCGCCACCAGCAGCGCCAGTAGCATCACTGCGAACAGCGGCGTGAAGACGCGAGCGAGCATCGGCGCTATGTCCCCAACGAGACCCCGCCTCTGCTCAACCAGCCACGCGCCGACAATTACCGCGCCCATCGCTCCGCACGGCGTCACCCACTCAGTGAACAGCACGCCAACGCCCACGCCAACGGCGGAGAACATGAGCACTGTGAGGGCCGTGAACACGCCACCGCCCAGCGCAATCAGCACGTAGTAGATGAACAACTCCCCGGAGAACCGTACGAACTCCATGCGCGCCGCGGAAGAACGCCAACGGGCCCCGGTGTAGGCGGCGCCTACCACCACCCACATCGCGATAGGCAGGTGGAGCACCGTCAATATCTGCGTGGAGTCGTCCAGCTCGAACCGGAAGACGTTGGCGAATACAACGGCCGCGGCGAACGCCAGCGCCAACCAGAAGGCGCGCACCGCGCCGAACCCGCGCTTCCAGACGAAAGTAGCCGGCCAGCAGCGGTAACACGAACAGGCTGAGGTTTCGGGCGTAGAATCCCGCATCATCGCTGCGGCCGCCAATGTCGACGCCGAAAAGCTCCGGGGCCTTCACCAGCAGCGCCGCCGCGACCGCCAGCCCTAGAACGACTACAAACTCGGTACGCGCGGCCTTCCCACCACCGGGTACCAGCACCGTCAGCGCCCGCCCCAAGAATGACCCTGCGTCAGCGTCGTCCCCGTCGGACTCTTCCCACAACCGCCCGGCGTGAGCCCGCCCGAACTCGCGCGTGGCCGCGTCGAGTCCCCCAACGCGCCTGACCGCAATCAGAAAGGCTTCCCCACCGTCCAGCCCTGCACCCTCGAGCGCCGCCGCCTCGTCCCGCAGCCGCCCCTCCAGCTCCTCCATACCGGGCGTCTGCGCCGTCCGGTGGCGGCGCAAGTACGCTCGCCACTCGGCGATCCAGCCCTCCAGCATTTCCGCGTCCGCTTCCATGCTCACAGCGAATCGCTATCCCTGCCCGCTTTCGGATACGCCTCTCGCCGGACGCGCCACAGCGGGAGTATGCGGTCGTCTATCCATTAGGATAGATTAGGAGAGCGTGGGGCCGGCGGCTCGGTCTCACGGTGTTATTCCTGCCCGTGAACGTTGTCTTTCAGCTTGGCTCACGCTACAGGGTGACACAAAAGCGATGCGGCAGGTACCGTGCTCTCATTCAGCGCCAATTTCTTTTTCGGATCCCCGTTCCAAGCCGAACAGTCCGAAGAGCTCTTCGCGGCTCATTTGAGCGGACAGGTCCAGCGACACATCGTCGACCAGCTGGTCGAACAACTCCTGTTTGCCCTCCAGTATCTTGTCTATTCGTTCTTCGATTGTTCCGGCGCAGGAGTACTTGATGACGTTGACTTTGACCGTCTGGCCCATGCGGTGGCTCCGGTCCTCGGCTTGGCGCTCTACGGCGGGATTCCACCAGCGGTCCAGGTGGAACACGTAGGACGCCTCTTGCAGGTTCAGCCCTAAGCCCGAATCCACCGAAAGACGACTTTGGGGACAGTCCTTGAAGAAGCCAGAGGGTGCTCCTCTGAATCTGGGAGAATGGTTTTGAAACAGAAAACCGCCCGGAAACAAGGAGCACCCAGTAGATGCTGCCACAGAATAATCCCGACCGTATCCGCGTCGTCTTTGACGACCACCGCCTGGTGGCCAATGCCGGCCTGCTCCTGCCGGCCACCCTTGCACAGCACCTGGGCCTGCGGGAACTCGTCGACCATCACCTCGACCTAGGCTGCGCATCGGGGCGGGCGAACACGGGGGACAAAATGCTGACGCTGGTCGCTTCCGCGCTGGCGGGCGGCGACTTCATCGACGACGCCGATGCGCTGCGTGCTGGTGGGACGGTCGGTGTTCTCGGCTGCGTGGTCAAGGCGCCATCCACCCTGGGCACCTTCCTGCGCAGCTTCCGGTGGGGGCATGTCCGTCAACTCGACCGGGTGAGCCGCCAGTTGCTGGCACGCGCATGGGCCGCTGGGGCCGGACCCGGCGACTCGCCCCTTACCATCGACCTGGACTCCACCATCTGCGAGACCTATGGACTGGACAAAGAAGGGGCGCGACACCACAACTACACCGGCGCGCGGGGCTATCACCCACTGCTGGCCATCGCCGCCGGAACCGGCGATGTGCTGATGTCCCGGCTGCGCGAGGGCCGTGCCAACACCGCTCGCGGCGCTGCCCACTTCCTGCGTGAAACGGTGGGGCGGGTGCGCTACGGTGGGGCCAGCGGCCAACTCACGGTGCGCGCCGACAGCGGTTTCTACGCCCACGCTCTCGTCGCCGTCTGCCGCGAGATGGGTGTCCGCTTCTCCATCACCATCCGCCAGCACAAAGGCCTGCGGGAGTTGATTGAGGCGATCCCCGAGCAGGACTGGACGCCGATTCCCTACTGGATGGACGGCGCCGCCGATGTGGCCGAGACTACCTATACCCCCTTCCAGAGTGAACCCGACGCCGCGCCGGTGCGGCTCATCGTCCGGCGGGTGAAGCCCACGCCCGGTTCCCAGTTGGCCCTCTTCGCCACCTACAGCTATCACGGCTTCATCACCGACCGGGACGGGGAAACCCTGGAACTGGAGGCCGATCATCGCCGCCACGCCGAGATCGAGAACGCCATTCGAGACCTGAAACACGGCGTCGGACTCAACCATCTCCCCTCGGGGCGCTTCGCCGCCAACGGCGCCTGGCTGGCGGTGCAGGTGATGGCACACAACCTCGCCCGCTGGACAGCGCGCATCGGTCTGGCCGAACGGACCGTGACCACCAAGACCCTCAGGCGGCGGGTCTTCGCTCTGGTGGGACGGATCACCCGCTCGGCGCGCCGCCTTACCCTGCATCTTCCCCAGCATTGGACTTGGGAAACCCAGTTCACTCGCGCCATGGCCCGGCTGCGAGCCATTCCACTCCCCGCCTGAACTGCCAGCCTGCAACTGACCCAACTTCCCTGAAAACTCGTGCCACCCCGGTCCCGCGAGAGTTCCCTGCTGCGTATTCTCTCGCCATCCCGCGCATCGCAGCTCCCGCAGAGGGCCATAGGGGCGCAAGGCGGCGACTGAAGACCGTTCGCCGACCTCCAATCTACCCCAATGAGCCCAGCCATCTCCCCTGTAGCTCCCTCACCCACCCTGCCGCTGTCCTCACGCCGTCCATCGGTGTCCTTCGGTGGATTCGGGCTAAGCCGCCGACGCGCAGTGACAATATCAGCGCCTTGTGCTCATCGCGGGTCTTGAACCGTCCTATGATTTCAGTTCGTTCTTGCTGGGGTATTTCGCCAGTGATAGTCAACGGGGTCAGGTCTTTCAGGTAATTAGCTGCGGCTGCCACCCCGGACGTGTCATTGGTGTACTGGGAGAAGACCAGTGCTTTGTGTCCCTGGGCGGTCAGCTGCTCCAGGCGCTCTTTGATGTCGGCCAGCTTGCTGGATTCGCCGGATCTGGGGTCGGCGTTGGATATCTGCTTCAAGCGAGTTATGAGTTCTAGCACGTGTCGGACGCCGACCTCCGCGCCCAGAGACTTCAGGTAGACGATTCCTTCCCGCTCGGCCTTGTCGTAGCTGGCGCGTTGGTTGGAATCCAGTTCGATGACCACCTTGGTTACCTGCTTGGGCGGGAGGTCGTCCAGGACTTCGCCCTTCTTGCGTCGGAGTTGAAGGTCGCGGTGACGCGCCAGCAACTCCACACCCGGCCGGTAGCGTTTCGGCGCTTTGGAATCGTCGTGGTCGACGAACTCCAGTATCGAGGCCAACTCTTCCTCGTGATTCTCTATGGGAGTGCCTGTCAGCGCCCAAGAGCGCGTCCTTCGCAGTCCCTTCAGCGTATGGCTGGTATCGTTGCGGTTCTTGATGCGTTGGGCCTCGTCGGCGACCACCACGTCCCAGGTCTTCCGGCGCACTGGGGACCGCGTGTTGCCGGAGAAATCCGAGCGCAAAGTATCGTAGCTGACTAGGGTCACGTCTCTGTCGGCCGCCCACTGCCATGATCGATCGGACGTGGAGCCGCGAATGATGATGGCGGAAAGCTCCGGGGCCCACTTCGCGATCTCACGCCGCCACTGATCCAAAATACTAGCTGGGGCTGTCACGAGGCACGACTTGACCTCCCGACGCGCCCGGAGAATCCGCAGGGCAGCGATGGCCTGAATGGTCTTGCCAAGGCCCATGTCGTCGGCTAGTAGTAGCCGATGGTTGTCCAGCAATGCGCGAACGCCGTCTCGCTGGAATGGCATCAACTTTCCTGGCCATTCCAGTTGGATGTCTTCCAGAGGAGCCGCCAGCACTGCCCATAGCCGCTCCGAGAGCGTCGAGCCGTATCGGCGCTCCGGCGGAGGGCATAGACTGACCACAGTGGACAGCCCTGAAACCGCCGCCATGGACCGGACATGTTTATCACCGAAGGCTTCGATCAAGCCGTCGGAAGCCCTATCGAAGGGTTCGAGGGGGTTGGACCGGTCCATTATTTCGCGGAGAGTGTGCAGGCTTCTCTTCCAAGGCCGCTCTGTGACCCAAAGAGGATCTTTAAGTGCCCCGGCTGTTCCGATAAGGCAGGTGGGTATACGGACTCGGATATCCTCGGTGAATACTTCAGGCGGTATCTCGTCAGCCAGAGCGAGTATCAGTATCGGCGGTGAGGCGGAGGCCTGGAACAGCGACTTCGCGAGAGACGACCCTGCTTCCCGTTGTGTGAAGGGGACATGCCGGTCCATGCGGGTGAAACAGAAGTCCAGCGGCTTGCCCTGCTCCGAGGTCTGGAACAGCGCGGCCCGGATGCCCTTGCCGTCCTCCTCTTCGACGAATCGCAGCCAAGCTACCGCGCTGGAGTGGGTAATCTCCGCGCTCAGGTCGTCGAAAGGGACAGGCAATTCAGCATACTCTTAGGCCGACGGTGCAGCCGACTGCCGTTCGGTGTCGTCTTCGTCTTTGGATTCCCGTTACAGGTCGACGTTCTCTTCATACGTGTGGCGGAACTCGTCGCCCTCGGTTTCAGGGCTGTAGTCCGGGTAGAGCCGCAAGAGGTCCCATTCATTGATGGATGCCCGAACCTTGTAGCGCATCCGGTTCTGATACCCAGCGCCGCGAGCCTCCACTTGAAGCGCCGGGGGGTCCCAGTCATAAGCGGTGCTGTAGATTTGCCGCAACTTCTCCGCTGTCTCACGGACCTCGGTATCTGTTGGTTGTTTTAGTGGAATGACTTCCCTTTCGAGCAGACGCATGCCAGTTTCGGCGCGAGCCACAATGTTTGCGTATCGGGCCTCCAACTTCGGGGCCACGTAGTCGCGGTCCTTCTTGTTACCATCAGGGCTGATGATCGCGGAAGCGAAGTCGTCCGTGACGGTGCCTACGGTCACCAGTCCGGAATACGGCTCGTCTACGGTCTGTCCAAGCCATCGGGCTAGCTCAGCGTAGGACCTGCCCCGTTGCAGAAGAGAGTACGAGCCCACCAATTCGATCTCGTCCAGCAACACCACCCAGCCCTTGTAGCCGGCGGCTTTGATCACCTCAATGACGAAACGGAGGCGCTGTGGAGGTAATTCAGCGGCCTTGGGGGCGCGGAATGAGTAACTTTGGAATTGCCCTATCTGCCGTAGGCCGTCCTTGACTCGGGAGACCTTAATCCTGTCTCCCGCCCAAAAGTACTCGATCTCACTGTTCAACTCGAGGTCGCGCGACCGTTCGTGGACCAGCAGGCTGGCCGGGAACATCTGGCTGAGCCCGTTCGATTCGGTATCGTTCGCCCATTTGAAGAAATCGGCATACTCCGGAGAATGCGGCTTCAGCGCCTGCCCCAACTCTTCGATCAGCCGCCCGGCGCGGTTGGGCATCCGGCCATTGTCCACCGCCGACTTCAACACCTTGCCCAGATCGTAAAGAGGCGTTTCCTTGCTGATGGCCACCTTGCTGCAAACGAAACCTTGGGAGAGGGCCTGCTGCTCCAAGTGGGTAAGCAGGTGAGACTTGCCGGAACCGAAATCGCCGGAGATCAGCATCCCTAGGGCGCCGTCAGGCACGTTGTCCCTATCGGCAGCCTGAATCAACATGTCTTCGAACCGCCCTTCGGCCTCGGGCTGGTTGCAGCCCAATATCTTCACGGCTTCCCTGTTGGGCACGCCGTTACGGAGGGCCTCAAGCGCCCGCCTGGAGGAGAGTGTGTTGTTCTCGTCGTGAGTTCCCACGACCTCACATCTCCTTATGACAGCCGCACCAGAGATGCAACTGGGTTGACCCGATTCCGGTCGCGGACATCGTCCATGACGCGGGTGCGCAGAGCCTGATAGATTCCGTATCCGCGGGAAGAGCGGTGACCGCTGTCGTCGAGGAAGTCGCGGTTGGTTACGACTACTAGCAGAGCGCCGGCTAGCCGGTCTGCGCCGTCTATGAACTCCCGCAGCAATTCGTAGTGTTCCATGGTCATGGCCCTGGTGTAATAGCGAAGGCCGTCTCTGGGATTGCGCGCCAGCGTGACTCGGGAGTTGTCGAACAGTATCACCGTCCCGGCGTGCCCCACGTGGCGAATCCAGTAGAGTGCAGACTCGGTGAAGTATCTGGCAGTGTTGCGATTGATGCTCGTGTAGATTAGAAATGGGCGGACGCTGCTAACACGGTTGTTGTTGCCGGTCAGCCAGTCCAGGAGCGATTGGCCGCTATATTCTTGCTGCCCTGACGTATTCTCACATACGCAAAGTTGGGTCATGGCGACCCGGAAATCTTTGGCCATGTTGCTATTCTTCGATATGGTGGTTTCAATGTGTGGCCTCAAATCTCCGTACACCGATTGCAGCTCAAGCCCATTAGCTTGAGCTATAGCTTCATAGATGTTACCCGTCCCCCTAGGATCAACGCCATCTACTCTAAGGTTAGTGTTTTGGACCAACTTCAGAATCATGCGACGGGCCAACAACCGCCAATTGACTTGACGGGCGAGGCTGAAGAAGAAGTCCTGTGGCATGTGGGCCCGGTCTCTATCTGAGTTGAACTGCACGAGGAGATAGTCCAAATCCAGGCAGCGGGCCTTCACCTTCGTGTAGAGGTCATCCCTCGACTCATCCGGCATCACCGCGAACTTGACGGATGCACCGCCATCTCGAACGAAGCTCGATAGGTATTCTTTGTCGATGACCCGCAACCAGTCTTCAAGAGAGATGGTGTTCTGCATCAGCCCACCTTGGTGAACCGGACGCCGTAATACTGGACGTCCTGGCCCTTCGGTCCGACAAAGGTGAACACGCCCTTAGTGCCGCGAGTGGCCGCGGCCGCATGGAAAGAGACAGTAGACCCCGACTTCGTCTCCGTCACGCCGCTTGTTTCAAGCTGGTACAGGTCACGGGCGAAGTCCATCGGAGTGTAATCCCGACCGCTGCCCGGCATTGAGGTGAACAGCCTGTAGATTCTGGCCAGAGGCACCACACGCCCCGGGCCACCCATCATCAGACGGTCCGAGGAGTCTTCGCAAGCTCCGAATACACCTGATAGAGGGCCTCGAGGAAACGTCCGGCCGGGTACCGTCTGGGCTTCTCTTGGTTCTGGAGCAGGATACCGGTCAGATATGACGGCCTGATAGTGGAAACCTTCTTCCTGTCGATCCTGACCGCTCGTTCGCCCGGGAGGATTCTCACGATCGACGGGTAGGAGATCAACTGTCCGTCCCGCTCGTGGATTTCCAACCCTTGTTCCGAGGCGGCACGGCGCAATTCGGTAGTGTA
This sequence comes from Dehalococcoidia bacterium, assembly GCA_965262055.1. GTDB lineage: Bacteria > Chloroflexota > Dehalococcoidia > Lucifugimonadales. Next base: position 1,103,456 of record CBDHEI010000002.1, on the reverse strand, counting down.
GCTGTCCTTGAGGTACTGTTCCTCTTCTCCGTCGTCGAATGGCCAGGATTCGACAGCGTTGCCAACCGCCTGTCTCAGGTTCCCTAGCGCATCGTCAAGTCTGCTCTGGGTCCTCTTGACTGCTGCGATGTTACCGTCTTTCGCGGCCTTCTGCAACTGCCTGGCGAGCTTTACGAGATCCGTAGCCGACTTTAGCGTTGAGTCCGCAGCCCTTTCGGCGTCTCTGAAGCCCTGCTCGAAGTTGTCCATTCATTACTCCAAACGCGCCCGCCATCATATCAAACGTGTTCCGGCTTGTGTATACGCGGGGGGACTACGCCGGCGGAGGCGTAGCCAGCCACACTCGGTCATTCTGACGCAAACGAACCGGGTAGGTAGCATGTAGGAACGTCACGTCCTCTGAGCTCATAGGCATGATGAGCGTCGGCGACATGTGCCCTCTGCTATAATCCGCCCGCCTTGGGAAAGGGCCCACCGCAACATCACAGACCACGGCACGGAGCATGAACGCCAACTCAAAGAAGGAAAACCCCCTACTCAGCCTGCTGCTGAACGTCGTCGCCCCAGTCGCCGTGCTGACGCTGCTCAGCGGCGAGGACAGGCTCGGCCCCGCGGGCGGCCTCGTCGTCGCGTTGGCCTTCCCGCTCGGCTACGGTGCCTACGACCTCACCCGTCGCAGGAAATTCAACCTCCTCTCCATCGTGGGCATCGTAGGCGTCCTGCTCACTGGGGGCATCGGCCTGCTCGAGCTCGACCCGCAGTGGGTGGCCGTCAAGGAGGCCGCCGTACCGCTCGTCATCGGGGCCGTGGTGGTCGGCTCGCTCTGGACGCGCTACCCGCTCGTGCGCACCCTCATGCGCCAGGTCATCGACTTCGAGCGCGTCGCCATGGCGCTGGAGGAGAGGGGCACACGCGACGCCTTCGAGCGCCGCCTCGCCTACACAACCTACATCCTCGGAGCGTCGTTCCTCGTATCCGCCGCGCTGAACTACGTCCTGGCGCGGCTCATAGTCGTCAGCCCTGCCGGCACCACGGCCTTCAACCAGGAGCTGGGCAAGATGACGGCGCTCAGCTTCCCCGTCATCATGGCGCCCCTCGCCCTCCTGTTCGCGCTGGCGCTGTTCTTCCTCGTATCAGGCATCCGCAAACAGACCGGCCTCGAAGTGGCCGACATCTTCCGCGATCCGGCGCGCGGCGGCAGGTCCTCCGTATGAAGCTGGGCGCACGGGCGAGGGCACACGGCCGGCGGGCGGGCCACCCATGGCTGCCTTCCTCGAACCTGCACCTCTCGGACGGCCCACACCTCTTCCTCGACTGGCGCTTCGTGCTCCCCGGCGAGCTCGGCTTGATAGGGCCGTACTGGGCGGCGCGCGACGGCAGCCCAATCCCCCTCAGGGTGCGCGACGCCCAGGAGTGGAAGGACAGGCCGATCGACGCCTCCTACGTCCCAACCGACGTGCCCCAGGGCATACGCATAGCCGCACAGCCCGCCGAGAAGGGCGAACCCTTCCCGGAGCACGGCCCGCCGGGGACCCGCATCATCCACGACGAGGGCATCTACCGCACCTGGTACAAGAGGCCCGAGGACTCCGCCAACGCCGTCCTCTACTACGCCGAGTCGTCCGACGGCTACGACTGGACCTCCGGCACGGCGTGCGAGGTAGACTGGAGCGCCTGCCCCGAAGCCGCGGGCAGCGAGAGCCCGGAACTCTTCGTCGACCCAACGGCCCCGGAGAGCGAGCGCTTCAAGATGTTCGTCCGCAGCGGCGTCGGGGCCACTCCCGAGGACAAGCTGCGTATCTTGAAACAATTCCAGGAGACTCGCCCCGACGACATTTTCCCCACAGCCGGCGACGACCTGGAGCACCTCTCCGGCATGTACGGCGCCGTCTCGCCCGACGGCGTCCACTGGAAGTCCATCCCAGGCCCTCTCGTCATCCACTACAGCGACACCATGAACGTCGTCCACTACGACGCCCAGTTGGAGAAGTACGTCTGGTACGGCCGGTGCAACTGGTTCTACGGACGCCGCTCCATAGGCAGGGCCGAGACCCACGACTTCCGCCGCTGGCCCGGCCCCGAGATGCTCGTCTGGCCCTCCACCGGGCTGCACCCCTCAGACGACTGGTATACCAACAGCAAGACCACCTACCCCGGCGCCAGCGACCACCACCTGATGTTCCCGGCCCTCTACCACCACGCCGACGACACGACGGAGCTCCGCATGTTCTCCAGCCCCGACGGGATCGTCTGGTCCGAGGTACCCGGGGACCCCGTGCTGACCCCTGGACCGCCCGGCGCATGGGACGGCGGCTGCGTCTTCGGCGGCCTCGACCTGGTTCCCCTCGCGGGCAACCGGGTCGCCTTGCCGTACACCGGCTACTTCTACCCCCACAAGTACCCCAGGAACAGCTTCACCATGCGCTCCAGGGTCGCCTACGCGCAGTGGCCCCGTGGTCGGCTGGGCGCCCTAGAAGCCCCCGAAGCCGGCAGCTTCACCACCCTGCCCCTGGTCTTCGAAGGCAACCGCCTCAGCCTGAACCTCCAGACCAAGCACGCCGGACACGTCCTTGTAGAGGTCGCCGACAGGCAGGGCCGCCCCCTGCCGGGCCGCTCCTTCGACGACGCCGACCCCATAGCAGGCGACCACCTGGACCGCCCGGTGACCTGGAACGGCGAGTCCTACCTGGACAAGGGCCCCGGCCAGCCCATCTTCGTACGCTTCAGGCTCAGGGCCGCGAAGCTATTCGCCTTCAACCTGTACTGAGCGCGTTAACAACTCTCGGGGAGTGCAGAGGGGCAGAGCCCCTCGCCGGGGGTGTGGGGTGTCCCCCACAATTCCTTTTCAGGGCGGGTGGGCGGGTATCTAAGGCGCCTACCTTCCTTCAGATGGTGGGCTTGGGAGCACATCCCGCAATGTTGAACCCCTTCGGTCCCCTATGCTATCCTCGATCCACGGTCGGGGTGTGGCGCAGCTTGGTAGCGCACCTGCATGGGGTGCAGGGGGTCACAGGTTCGAATCCTGTCACCCCGACCATTCGCCCGCCCCTACGGCATTCGCAACCGCAGCGTCACCCAGTCGCCCTCTTCCTGCCGCCCCTCCACCTCGCCCCCCATATCCGCATAGGCCCGGCGCACCGCCTCCTCGTCCTTCAGTAGAAAGCCGGACACCACCAGCGCACCCCCCGGCCTGATCGCCGACGCCAGCGCCTCCGCAAGCTCGATGCCCACCTTCGCCGAGATGTTCGCCAGCACCAGGTCGTAACCCCCATCCCGCACCTGCGGGTGCGGAAGGGACCCTACCACCGCGCTCACCACGCCGGCGACCCGGTTCTCAGCCGCGTTCGCCTGCGCCACCGACACCGCAATCTCCTCCACGTCCAGCCCGAAGGCCCGCCGCGCCCCCAGCAGCGCCGCCGCGATCGAGAGGATCCCCGACCCGCAGCCGGCGTCCAGCACCTCCATGCCCGGCTCCACCAACGCCTCGACCTCCTCCAGGCACATGCGCGTCGTCGGGTGGTGCCCCGTGCCGAACGCCATCCCCGGGTCCAGCCTGATCACCACGTCCCCCTCGCCCGGCGCGAACTCCCTCCACGAAGGCGCGACCACCAGCCTATCCCCCACCCGCAGCGGGTGGAAATGCTCCTTCCACGCATCCGCCCACTCGCGCTCCTCGATCACCCTCTGCGTCAGCGGCGACATGCACGTTAGCTGGGACATCAGCCGCACCCCAACGTCGATGCGTCCGAAGCGCGCGTCCGACTCATCGTCCAGCGGGTAGAATGTCTTGACCGTCACCCGGTCCAGAATCGGCGGGCTCTCACCCTCGTCCGGGCTGTACCCCCCCGGCTCCTCCGTCACCACGCCGCCCTTCCCGTACCGGAGGAACAGGTGGCTCAGCGGCTCCACGTACTCCGCCGGCGCCTCGATGCTCAGCTCCACCCACTTCGGGCTTCCCGTCTTAGCCATTACCCACCATCCTCACATACCACGCCCGGCAGTACACAACCGCGTCGCCACGTGTCGCAAGTTTTGGCGCGAGTTTGTCGCAAGTTCGTGTCGCAAGCTCAGGCGGTCCCATTCGCGGGCACGTACTCCAGCCGGTTCGTATTCTCCCGGCGAAGGAGCAGGCCCTTCTCCACAAGTATCCTGAGGTCCCTCTGGAGCGTGCGTCGCGATGTCTCAGCGAAGAGCTCCTGGAGCTCGGCGATCGTGAGCCTGCCGTGTTGCAGTGCATAGCCAAGCGCCCGCGACTGCCGGTGCGTCAGATCGTGGCGGCGGGTGAGGATATCCTGCCGGATCGCAGCCTCTCCCCGCTGCTTGACCTCGGCGAGCTGCGTGGCAAGTCCGTCGGTGAAGAACTCGATCCAACCTGTCATGTTCATATCCGCTCGCCGTACGCCCTGGATGGCACGGTAGAAGGCTGTCCGGTCCCGGTCATAGTACTCGCTGATCGTAAAGAGCCGCTTGAAGTCGTACCCGGCGCGGTAGAGACACAGCGTCGAGAGCAGACGGGATGTGCGGCCGTTACCGTCGAGGAACGGATGTATATGGACTAGCTGGAACTGTGCGATCGCGCTTGCGATGACGGGATGGATATCGCTCGGACGGTTCAGCCAGCCTACGAACTCGCGCATGAGGGCCGGTACGTCGTGGGCCGGAGGCGGCGTATAGAGCGTCTCGCCGGTCGCCGAGTTGACTACGTAGTTCTGGACCCGCCGGTACTCTCCCGGCGCCGCGGCCCCACCCCGGACGCCAACCACTAGGCGCCTGTGTATCTCAAGGATGAGGCGCTCGGTGATTGGACCGCCGTCATTGAGATACCCGCTGACGAAATCGAAAGCGTCGCGGAAGTTGAGGAGCTCGCGGGCATCTTCCGGGTCCGCTTCTGGAACGGCACGGCCCGCCAGAAGGGCCTCCGCGTCCTCGATTGTGAGGCGTGTCCCCTCAATGTGCGTCGTATGGTGAGCTTCGAGCAGGAAGGCCCGTGAGCGCATGGAGTCGATCCACTCCTCGGAGAGCGTCGCCGCCTCGAGGAAGCCGCGGACTCGCTCGATCTCGGTAAGCGCCGCGGCTATCGCGTTCGTAATGGAAAAGCGTGGAGCGAAGCTCATCTCCCCCTCGTTCTCGTCTCCCAATGCTACCACCGCCGCGGCGCAGTTTGACGTGTGCAGCACCACACCCTTATTATGGGTGGAGGTCGCCATGAACATCACCCTCAGCATCGACGAAGAAGTCGTCAAGAAGGTACGCACGGTTGCGCTCGCAAAGGATACGACCCTGACGGCGATGGTGCGTGACTACCTGACCTCGGTGGCGAACAGCGATGCCGCCACGCGGAAGGCGAGCGCCGACAGGCTGATGGAGACACTGGAGAGGTCGAGCCGCGACATCGGCCCACGCACCTGGACGAGAGAGGACCTGTACGAGGAGCGCCTTGGCCGGCATGCCGGATAGGGACTTCTTCGATACCAACATCCTGGTCTATGCGGTAGACCGCAGCGAGCCGGACAAGCAGTCCAAGGCCCGGAGATTGCTGAGGAGCGCCGTAGAGAACGAGACCGGAGCCGTATCCGCACAGGTGCTTGGCGAGTTCTTCACCGTGGTGACGCGTCGTATTCGGCAGCCGCTCTCCATCGAGCAGGCGGAGGAAGTCGTCGAGCAGATCGCCATCCTGCCGGTGGTCGACCTCGACTTGGCGCTCGTCCGGCGGGCAGTTGAGACATGTCGGCGATACCAGATCTCCTATTGGGACGCTCTGATAATCGCCGCAGCACAGCAGGCCCGGTGCACGCGGGTCCTCTCCGAAGACCTGAACGCCGGACAGACCTACGACGGCATACCCGTCGTCAATCCCTTTGCCGCGCCCGGCTGAATGAGCCCGGCATGGACCATGAAGGGAAGGGTATAGATGACAGAACGAGAAGCGACGGACATGGAAGTCCCTCAGAGCTGGGACTTGGACAACCCCGTTAGGTCAGGACCGGTCAAAGACCGTAAGACCGTCGTCTCCTTATCCTTCCCCAGCAGCGCCTTCCAAATCGTCGCGGCGGCGGCGCACCAATCCGGGCTCAGCACCTCGCAGTTCATCAGGGAGGCAGCCGTGACCAAGGCCTCACCCGCCTATGCCGAGACCGGGGATCCTAGGCGGGAGCCACTGCGACAGTCGTAATACCTCTCCATCCGTACTCCAACACGTTGGCCCAGATTACCTACGAGCCCCTCATGGAGTACACGGCCCAAGAGGCCCAAGAGCTCACGTCTACACGCCCGCCTAATTCCCCTACACCGCCCACCACGCTCTCCGTATCTCCGGCGGCTAGGGTGTTAATGTAGGCGAGCACCATGTCGCGCGTTCGGTAGGGCCGGACTGGGCCTCGTCCTCCCGGCGCACTATGGGAATGTCTCCAGCACGTAGCCCGCATCTCCTCCGGACAGGCCGTAGAAGTGGAGGTAGAGCGCGTCAAGCCCCGCTCGTAGTGGCGGCCTCACTGGAGAAGCGAATAGACTATGAGTCCTACGAACATCACACCAAAAATGACTGGCAAAGTCACTTCAACGTCTGTCAGTTTCCGGTAGCGGTTGCTTTTCTTGCCTTCTGCCTTTGGGTCCCATTCAAGCGTGAAAAACTGATAGACCAACTGCTTTTCCAGTTCGTGCAACACGCGAAATTTTTCTCTATTAAGCTGTCGATAGGACTGAATCACTACAAACCACGAGACTGACAACAATGCTCCGAAAACTCCGACTGTACAGAGAACAAGTCGCTCCGGCGCATCTCCAATCCCGAATCTGAGCAGGGCGGCGAGAAAGACCACCAGACCTACAAGTAGACTGACATACAGCCTGTTGGCCCCTTCCCGTCTCTGGCTCACCCGGTCAGCCAGTTCGGTGTGGAGTTTGTAAATCTCCAGGCGTTCGTTCTGCTCTGAATTAGACATCATACTAGATCCCGGATCGCCCCGACGACGCTCTCGGTGTTCCACCCAACAATTCTATCGGCGGCCTGACTTACAGGCACGGAGATTCGCTCGTTCCCCCAGGGTCTTATCGCTACGACGGGTTTCGCGAAGGCGAACCCATTCTTTGCCAGGTCAATTTCTATGTGTATCCACTTGCTGTAGGTGGCGTAAACCCCGGCCAGAATAAGAACAACGTGGCACGGGGTCATATGGTTACGGATTGCCTGGCGCAGTTGGGCATCTCTGCCCACATTGTGAATTGGGTCATCTGGGGGAACCGAGTAGTCGTTGAATGCGAAATACCCCCTTCCCCGCAATAGGCTAACGATCCGATCATAATGGTCCGCATAGCTCCACGAATGGCTGATGAACAAGTTGTACGTATTCATTGGTCTCCCAAGTAGCGGATTACCTTCATGCAATCCTATATGGCCAACGACATCCGATCAACCACGACACAATCCTACACCGCCACCGTAGTCTCCGTACCTCCAGCGGCTAGGGCGTTCATGTAGCCCGCGTCTTCAGGCGAGGCCTGGCGACTCGCCTCACTCCTCCAGCCCGCCGATCGAGTCCTTGAACTTCTCGAACCAGCTCTTGTCCCGACCGGCGCTTGGGGGGCTGTCTCCGAAGGTCTCCGACAGCTCCTCCAGCAGTTGGCGCTGCTCAGGCGTCAGCGACTTCGGCGTCTCCACGATGATATAGACCCGCTGGTCCCCCTTCTCCGTGGGTCTGCGCAGGTGGGGTATCCCCTCGCCATTCAGCGTGATCACGTCCCCCGTTTGCGTCCCCGGCGGGACCGAGATCTCCGCCTCTCCCTCCAGGGTGGGCACGTCCAGGGGGCCGCCAAGCGCCGCCAGCGCCATGTTCACCGGCTGCTGCAGCACGATGTCGTATCCGTCCCGCTCGAACACCTCGTGCGCCCGCACCCGCACAGACACGTACAGGTCGCCCGACGGGCCTCCGTTCGCGCCCGGCTCGCCCTCCCCGCTCAGCCTGATCTGGTTGCCCGTCTCTATCCCCGCCGGCACCGACACGATCAGCTTTCGTGCCTTCGTCTCGCGACCCCGGCCCCGGCACTGCGTGCACTGCTTGGCGATGATTCTGCCCTCGCCCCGGCACGTGCCGCAGGTGGCCACCTGCGTGAACTGGCCGAAGATGCTCTGGTGCGACCGCCGCACCTGTCCCGTCCCGCTGCAGGAAGTGCAGGTGGACGGCGTGGCCCCCGGCTCGCTCCGGTCGCCCTTGCACCTGGTGCACGTCTCGTTACGGCGTATCTCCACGGGCTTATCGGCCCCGAAGACCGACTCCTCGAAGCTCACCGTTAGCCTGTAGCTCAGGTCGGCGCCCCGGACGGGGCCTGTGCGGGAGCGCGGCGAGCCCCCGCTGAAGAAGGCGTCGAACAGGTCCCCGAAGCCGCCGAACGTGTCGTAGCCCTCGAAGCCCCGCGCGCCGTTGCCCGTAACCCCAGCGTGCCCGAACCTGTCGTAGCTCGCCCGCTTGCCGGCATCGGTCAGCACCTGGTAGGCCTCGTTCACCTCCTTGAACTGCTCGGCCGCCCCCTCCTTCTTGTTCCGGTCGGGATGGTACTCCAGGGCGAGCTTGCGGAACGCCTTCTTCAGCTCCTCGTCGGAGGCGTCCCGGCCCACCCCAAGTACCTCGTAGTAGTCGCGTTTGCCGGTAGTCATTTGAGAGCCGTTACGCCGCTTGTCTCCTCGAACAACTCGTAGGGGCGGGTTTCAAACCCGCCTTCCCCAGTCACTGTCTGACCTGCCATGTTCCGTTCGCCCTGAGCCAGTCGAAGGACCCCCGGTGTGTGCGGCGAAACTCGAAGGCAGGACACCAGAAGGGGGGGAGGTGCGCCGCGCGGCTAAACACCGCGGACGTTTTCGAGGCGGCCGCTCATCATCCGGGACATCATGCGGACGGCGGCCATCGTGCGCGAGTACCGCATCCGCATCGGCCCCACGGCGCCTATGGTGCCCACGGCCTCCCCGGGAACGCCGTATCCGGTTATCACGACGCTCAGCGGACGGAGCGTGTCGCCGCGGTTCTCGCCGCCTATCACCACCCTGATCACGCTCTTCTCCGGGGCCTCCTCCAGGATGGCGCGCGCGAGGTGACCGCTCTCGACGGCCTCCACGATGAGCTGCACCGTCTCAGCGTCCAGGAACTCCGGCTGGGCGAACAGGTTGCGCAGACCGTCCATGTAATGGTCGCGCGTCCGGCTGCGGTCCTCTTCCTTCAGCATGTCCACCGTCGCTGCGACCAGCGCCTCCTCCAATGGCGGCAGGGCCAGCCCCATCGCCTCCACCTCCGACCACGTCAGCCCCTCCACCGCCTCGTTGACCCTGTTCGCGACCGTCACGAGCTCGTCTCCGTCCGCCGGCGCCGACAGCGGCACCAGCTGCTTGCGGATCCTCGCTTGGTGGAACACGACCACGAGCAACGCGAGGAAGTCCTGCAGAGGGATCAGCCGCACCGTCCTGACGCGCGTCTCCGGCGCCCTGGGCGTCGTGGCTATCGCCGCGTTGCCCACGAGCTTGGCCAGCGCCGCCGCCGCCGCGTTCGTCCAGGCCTCCATGTCTGTCTCGTAGTCCGTCAGCTCGGTCCGAACGCTCGCCTCGGACTCCGGCGGGATCCTCACCGGATCGTTCGACGCCACGGTCTCGACGTACACCCGGTAACCCTTGTCCAGCGGGACTGTGCCGGCCGAGGCGTGGGGCCGCGTCACGAACCCCTCCTGCTCGAGCTCCATGATCTCGTTGCGCACCGTCGCCGGGCTCACGTCCAGGTTGTGCTCGCGTGCCAGCGTCGCCGAGCCTATGGGAGAGGCCCGGTCTATATAGTCCTCTACTATGAGGTTTAGTATCTGCTCTGCCCGCGATGTAAGCACTTTCGCACCTGTCCTGACGGTGGGTAAGAAAAGCTACACAACTCCATTCCTGAATGTAGCATCCACTTTCCGCCAGTGTCAAGAAACCCGAAACCAGCGACCCTGTCCGGTCACAGCTCCCTTCGTGCCCCTTCGCGCCCTTCGTGGATAGTCTATCCCGACGGAGCGCAGCGAAGTGAGTAACCCAAGGGCGCTCCCGCCCGCACAGCCAAACTGCCTCTGACCAGTCGCCTCAGAGGGGCATACCCTTAGCCTCAGGCCGTTCTGGCATGCTCAGCAGAGTGGTCTTCGTAAGTTTTGGGGTGCTACAATCGCTGTCAGGGAAACAGGGGAGAGACCACGATTGGACGTGAAGGAAGCAGTCCGCAGGGCTAAGGAGTACCTGGACGACCTCTTTGAGGCCGAACAGATTCAGAATGTCGGCCTCGAAGAGGTCGTGTTCGAGGACATGTCGAATAGCTGGAAGGTCACCATTGGTTTCTCCCGGCCCTGGGACCACAAAAACGCGCTGACTGCCGCGCTGGGGAATGGAAGTCCTGCACGATCCTATAAGATCCTCCGCATCAACGACGACAACGGTCGAGTCGAATCGCTCACGGATCGCCTGCTGAAGGCGCCCGAATGAGCTGATGGCCCCCGCCGGATTCGTCATTGACGCGAGTCTTCTCGTGTTGCTCGTCGTGGGCAGTGTGGACCGAGGCTTGATCGCCAAGCATCGTCGGCTGCGTGAATACACCGAGGAAGACTACGGTATCTTGGTCGACCTACTTGCCCAAGTCGACCGCGTATTCGTGACGCCAAATGCCCTTACAGAGACATCCAATCTGCTTGCCCAACATGGGGACCCGGAGCGTTCCCTCTTCTTCGAGAGGCTGCGGTTCCTCATCCAAGAGACCGAGGAAATCGTCGTTGCCAGCGTTCAGGCTTCGAGCAACAATGCTTTTGTAAGGCTTGGACTGACTGACGCTGCGCTCTTGGAGGTCGCCACCAAGGAAACGCCTCTGGTTACCGTGGACCTCGACCTATACCTCGCCGCCCTGGGTAAAGAGGCCTCCTCCGTAGTTAATTTCACGCATCTCCGGCGCCTGTAGTCGGCTGCCGGCGATCTAACCGTTTCTTCAGGCGTCGCGTCGCCAACGTCCATACCGCTCCAATCCCGAGAATCCCCCTAGACCACACCGGTTCTAGTTCTAGCAACCGGCCTTGACGGCGACGAACGCCCGTGCTAATATACCCCCCATGCTCACCCCGGCAAGTAACCTGTTGCGCCCCCACGGCGCCAGCCTCAATGACCCCGTAGAGGCTGCCCTTGTGGCTGCCCAGAGCCCCCGTTTCAATACGGTTCAAACGCTCTCAATCAGTCTCAGGCGCGTATCAGAATCGCTCCGAACCGCTCCCAAGAGTCCCAGGCCTCACATACGAAACAGGGCGTTATGGAACACTTTGAAACGGTTTTTCGGGGTCTGCCCCCGGCCAGCCACCCCGGCGGCGGCCCCTGGCAAGCTGCGTATGGCCCTCCAAAGCGCCCGGGCCGCCCGAATCGCCGTTCCAGCCCATCCCGTACTCGTCTCTTGGGAGGCCATTCAGGTGATATACTCATTCCAATGACGTTCCCATCTGGTCCCGTATGGAGATAGCTTGGCTGGGACACTCATGTGTCCGCATGCGCAGCCGCGGCCTCACGCTGATCGCCGACCCGTTCGGCGCCTCGCTAGGCCTTGAGCTGAGACCGCAGCCCGCTGACATCGTCACCGTTAGCTGCGCCGACCCCCACCACTCCGCCGTCGATTTCGTCGACGGCGACCCCAAGGTGCTCGAAGGCCCGGGCGAGTACCAGGTGTCCGGCTTCTCCATCAGCGGCATGGGCACCGACCGCAAGAGCGACACCGGCGAGCGCATCGTCAACACCGTCTACCGGATCAGGACTGAGGGCCTCACCCTCTGCCACCTAGGCGACCTCAACACGCCCCTGACCGCCCGGCAGGTCGAGTACCTCGACGGCGTAGACGTCCTGTTCGCTCCGGCCGGAGGCGGCTGCACCCTCAGCCCCACCGCCATAGCGCAGCTCGTGGGCCGCTTAGCCCCCAGGATCGTAGTGCCCCTCCACTACTCATCCGAAGGTCTCCCCGCCGACCTGGAGCCCATCGACGACTTCCTGGCCGCCATGGGTGGCGCCCCCGCAACGCCGGGCGCAAAGCTCGGCGTCACTGCCACCTCCCTCCCCGGAGACACCCAGGTGTCCGTCCTCGAACGCGCCCGCTAGCGCGGTCAGGAGGGGCTGATGCAAAGGGCCAGACTCCGCCGCAGCACCACCGACAAGATGCTCACCGGCGTTGTCGGCGGAATGGCGGAGTACTTCGAGATCGACCCCGTCTTCGTCCGTATCGGCTGGGTCATCTTCGGTCTAGCTGGCATGGGCATCGTCCTGTACATCGCCCTAGCACTGATAACCCCCGAGGGTACGCCGCCGCAAGAGCGGGAAACCCCCACCGACCCGCCGGAAGGGGATGCTCCGAAGGAGGAGTCTCCCCCGCCGGGCAGTCCCGAGGACCAGGTCGGGCGCAGACGCGCCCTGTTCGCGGCCATCCTCATCGGAGCGGGAGCCATTGCGCTGATGGACAACCTGGGTTTCCTTCCATGGGAGCTGTGGGAGGACTTTTGGCCCATCGCCCTCATCATCGTCGGCGTCTTCCTCCTGCTCCCCAGCGCCAGGGGGCGCTGACACCCCAGCGGTGATAACATTGGAAGGCCATGACCGCCATTCGAGGAGTCTGAATTGACCACCGTAGCCGTAAGCACCATGCGCGTTAGCGACGAGGAAGTCACGTTCATCCGAATGCTCAAGAGCCACGGCTTTGAGGTCAACCTCATCGGCGACGGGCCCTTCGCCCACGGGAACGCGAGCGACGATGAGGAGATCGCGATCCTGCGGGGAGCGTCGGCCGTCATCGCGGCCGGCGAGAGGTACCCGGCGAGCGTGATGGAGGCGCTGCCGGACCTCCGGGTGATCGCGCGCTTCGGCGTGGGGTTCGACAAGGTGGACGTGGCCGCAGCCACGGCCAACGACGTCGTGCTGACCATCACCCCCAACTCGAACTACGAGGCGGTGGCAGAGCACGCCATCGCCCTTGTGATGGCGACGGCCAAGTCCATCGTCAGCAAGGACACTGCCATGCGCCGGGGCGAGTGGCCGACCCAGCCGGTCAGGCCGATACGCGGCTCGACACTCGGCATCGTCGGCCTCGGTCGCATCGGCCGCAGCCTCGCAGTCCGGGCGCTGGGCATGAAGATGACCGTCCTGGCCGCCGAGCCGTTCCCAGACGAGGCGTTCGTGCGGGAGAACGGCATCCAGCTCGTCGACCTCGACACCCTGCTCGCGGAGTCCGATTACGTCAGTCTCAACTGCGTCCTCTCGGAATCGACGCGGGGGCTGATCGAGCGCCACAAGCTTGCCCTGATGAAGCCCGACGCCGTGCTGGTAAACACCGCCCGCGGCGGCCTGATCGTCGAGGCCGATCTGATCGAGGCACTCGAGTCAGGCCAGATCGGCGGCGCTGGGCTGGACGTCTTCGAAGAGGAGCCGACCAGTCCCAACAACCCCCTCTACTCGATGGAGAATGTGGTCGTCTCCCCCCACCTGGCGGGCAACGACGACCTCTCGATGGAGGAGATGGGCAACGAGGCTGCGCAGTGTGTCATCGACCTCTCCCAGGGCCGATGGCCCGAAGGCGCGGTCGTTAACAACGAGCTGAAGGGCCGGTGGACGTGGTGACACCCGGCGGCCAGATGGAGCAGCGAGCATGACTGTGAGCAACGAGGCCCGTAGCCTCTACAACGAAGCCTATGTTGTCGACGGGCTCAACGTCAGCAACTGGGACAGCCCCGCTGTCTTCCGTAGCCTGGTCAACGGCGGCGTCACCGCCATCAACGCCACCATCGCCACTTGGGAAGGGACCCAGGAGACCCTCGACCACATTGCCCATTGGCGTCCCCGTTTCGTCCAACACACCTCGGAGGTCCTTCAGGTCCGTTCCGTTTCCGACATAGAAACGGCCAAACGTGAACGCAAGACCGGGGTCATCCTCGGCTTCCAGAACGCATCCCCCATCGAGGGCCACCTTGACCGCCTCGCCCTCTTCCACGACCTAGGCGTCAGGATCGTCCAGGTCACCTACCACGAGCGCAACCTCCTTGGCAACGGCTGCTACGAGCGCGCCGACTGCGGCCTCAGCAACTTCGGCCTAGACGCCGTGCGTGAGATGAACCGCCTTGGCATCCTGATAGACCTGTCCCACGTGGGCGTCAGGACCACCATGGAGACCGTCGAGGTCTCCGACGAGCCGGTGGCCTGCACGCACGCCAACCCCAAGTCCTACTACGACGTGCCCCGCAACAAGGCCGTCGACGCCCTCAAGCTCATGGCCGAGAAGGGAGGCGTGGTGGGCGCCACATGCATCAACGGCTTCCTCAAGACCGGCCGCCAGTCCACGCTCGAGAGTTACGTCGACGCCATAGAGCACACGATCGATCTCGTCGGCATAGACCACGTCGGCATCGGCACGGACTTCACCCAGGACCAGACGGACGACTTCTGGCGCTACATCGGGTCGCAGCAGGGCACCAAGTTCCCGTCCACGTTCATCCCCAGCGACGTGATCGAGAACTGGGATGTGTACTACCCCGAGGGTCTGAAGACCCCGGACGACATGCCGGCTCTGGCGCCCGCCCTGCTGGGTCGCGGTTATTCGCCGGAGGACGTCACGAAGGTGCTCGGAGGCAACTGGATGCGCCTGTTCCGTAAGGTCTGGAAGGACTAGGCCCCTCAGGAAGCCCGGGCCGGACGCGCGTACCCGCGGGAGGCTTCCCCCGACGCCGCGACGCGGTCGAAACGGTCCCCAATGCGGAAGCGGTCGCCCAGCGAATTGGGTATGTCCTCCACGGCGTCGGCTATGATGGGGCCGATCGAGGCGCCGAACTTGAAGCCGTGGCCGCTGCCGCCGCCTGCCACGAAGACGCTGTCGAAACCCGGAGCCCGGTCAACGATGAAGTGGTCGTCCGGCGTGACCGTGTAGAGGCACGAGCGCCCGCCGACGACCCTGCCGTTGGCCAAGTCCGGTATCCTCTCGCGCAGGAAGGCCAGCGCCTGCTCCGCAAACTCCAGTGTGCCGCCGCGATCCATGTCGGGGTCCACGGTGCCGCCGGGAGCGTCCTTCGCCACCTTCACGTACCCCTCCCGTAGTGTCGACGCTCAGCGATTATGTCCGCTTAAGTGTCAAGGGAAAATGTCCTCTAAGTAGATTGCCATGCTAGCAGATTAAGGCACTGCCGACGTTGCGCGGGCGGGCGACATGGGTGGGCTTTCGGCATCGATGTACTTCCTCACGGTGTCTCTGTGTATGCTCAGTTCCCGGGCGATCCCACGGATGGACAGCCCCTTGCGCTTCGCCTTCTGGACCGCCTTCCATCTCGCCGTCTGAAGTGGGGTGGGCTTTCTGGATCGCGGAGTCGCAGTCCTGCGAACTCTTGCGGCGCCGTTGTGGTCGGCATCGTCGCGGAGTCTGTCCACTACGAGCATTGTGCCCATTGACGCCACCGCGTCCTCCGACCTCCTGGTGACACCGTTGGTGTAGCGGCTGGGACCAGCCGTGTGCACGGTCCGCGTGTCGAAGCTGCGCAGGACACTGGGCCGTGGAGGTGCTTGCTGGGAGGCGACGGTACGCCCTTCGTGTTGCACTGCCAGTCGGCCGTCCAGCCCCTCGAGTACTTCCACCACCGACCCGGCATAGCTCGGCCGAGACTTGTCGGGAAGCAACTGCAGGGTGCGCCAGCGGTATTTCACCGTGTTGTCCCTGCCAACCCTGCGCCTGTACTTCAGGCATAGGACTGTGTCCAGGCACATCCCCGGGTCTGGGACCCGATACGCGGTGTCTGCGTTCTCCGGCGGCACACGAAAGCGTTCATTGAAGCGGGGCAGGAAGTCGTTGAGCACGCGGTTGGCGTCTTCGATGGTGGTCGCGCCTGCGAGTCTCATCTCCGTGACCAATCTGTCCTGGAGCGTGCCCGCGGTGCGTTCCACGCGGCCTTTGGCTTGTGGAGACCGTGCGAATATCAGCTGTACGCCGATCTCACCCATAGCGCGCGAGAACTGGGTGGGAGCGGCGGCGGTCTCCGACGGCGGCGTGTGCTTGAAGACGCCATGGCGGTCTGAATAGAGTGCGAGCGGTATGCCGTAGCTCCGTATCAGATCCCGCATCAGCAGTAAGTAGCTGCGGGTGTTCTCCTGCTCGCAGAACAGGGCATTGACGACACAGCCAGTAGCGTCGTCGACCGCCAGCAGTAGCGTGAACTGGGGGCCATCTTCTCCCAGCCATCTGTGGTAGCTGCCGTCGATCTGTATCAGCATTCCCTCGCGAGTCATCCGCTGCCGTCGAACACGATGCTTCGGCGGCCTGCGACGGCGAGGACTGTTCATACCGGCGTCAGTCAGTATCTTGCGCAACGTGTTACGACCGATGTCTATGCCCTCTCGCTCCCTCAGCAACTCGCTCAGGTGCGTGTGGTTGACTCCCGCGTATCGGGTCCGCGCCAGGACCACCACGTCGGTCGCCAACGGGTCCGATGTAGCGTTGGCCGGTCTGCGACCTCGATTGCCGTGAGCGAGTGCGGCTGCTCCCTCCTTGCTGTAGGCCGCCAGAATACGCCTGGTGTGGCGCGCGCTCACTCCCATCAAAGTCGCTGCCTGCTCCGTGGTCATATGGTCCGCCATCAAACTGTTGAGAACCTGAAGCCTTGTCTGCTCTCTCTGCGTCAATGTCACATGCTCCTTCATGCGGACATTTTCGCTTGACAGTTAGCGAGGACATAATCGCTGAGCAGTTACACCCGTAGCAACGGAAAGCCGTACCAGCCCTCGCCGTCAGGGTCGAGCGACCAGACGGGCATCGCGCCGTGAGCGAACCTGGCTGGCTCCTCTGGCACGATCAGAAACATCTCCTGGTGCGTGATCCTGACGCCGGCGCCGATTGCCGGAAGCAGGCTACCCACCCAGCATCCCGCGGCAACCACGACCCGGTCGAAGCGTTCCCGTCTCCCATTCACGGCCACCTCACCGTGGGAACCCGTCTCGCCCACGCCGTCCACGGGGGTACGATCCCTCACCTCAACGCCGTCTTCCCTGGCCAGCCGGGCCATGACCGAGACGGCCCGGCCGCTCTCCAGGTACCCCGCCCAGCCGTCGTAGACACATACCTCTCCACTCTCGAAGTTGAACTGCGGGAAACGAGCGCTGGCCTCGGCTATCGAGAGCACTTCTACGTCCGCCCCACGCTCGCGCAGGTACTCTACGCTTGAGTACATTGGGTCACCCGGCTCGAAGCTGCCGAGCACGCCGAGGCCGCCGGTCTGGTGGTAGAAGCTGTCGCCGGACAGCCGCTCCCAGTCCCGCCACTGGAGCGCTGCCCGCTCGACCAACTCGACGTAGGTGCCGTTGTCGCCAGCGTACCAAGTGCGGCGTATGGCCTTGGAGACATCGGTCGACGAGGCGTTCTCGTACGGAGGCTCGCCCCTGTCGAGGACGGTCACCGCGTGCCCCCTGGAACGCAGCTCTATCGCCGCCGCCAACCCAAAGACCCCCGCTCCGACTACTCCAACCTTCATAGCAACCTCACCCCCCGGCGCCTACGGTAAATCGCAGCCAGTCTTCAATATAGAGCGCTGCTCCAGCCTCATGCAAGGCAAGATGCGATGCGAGACGGCAGCTAGGCTAACTGGCGAAGGCGGCGCTGGGTGGCCAGGATGAACGCGGACGTGACCAGGATGAGCACCGCCAGCGCTCCCACGGCGACCTGGGGGCCGAAGGCCTCCGCCGCCAGTGCCAGCGGCAGGACTCCCAAGGGCATGAGGCCGAAGTTCATCATGAAGACGCTCATGACCCTGCCCCGATAGGCGTCCTCGGCCACCTCCATGACCAAGGACATGTTGATCGCCCTGCGCCCCGCGTCTCCCACGCCCATCAGGACCATCACGGCCGCCGCCGCGTAGTAGAACGGCAAGAGCGCCATTGCGGCCATGGCGAGACCGGTAAGGAAGCTCGCCATGATCAGGATCATCCCGCGGCGCCACCGGCCCAGCCATGTGATGAACATCGACCCGGCGAGCGAGCCGCCGCCCATCGCCGCCAGCAGCAGCCCCATGGCAGCGGCGTCGCGACCATAGATGTCCACGACGAACACGGGCATCAGGAACCTCAAGGGCATCGCAAAGAGGGTCGACACCAGCCCGATTACCAACAGGACCATCACGAGCGGCGTGGCGGCGATATAGGAGAGTCCGGCTGCTATGTCGCCCATCATCGGCGCCCCCGACCTCACCTTGCCCCTACTGGTGGGCGGCATCAGGGTCGTGAAGAAGACTGCGGCAATCGCAAGCGCCCCACTCGTGTAGTAGACGAACTCGGGACCCAGCCGGGCGTAGAGGATACCGGCGGCGGCGGGCGAGGCCAGCGTCATGGCACTCATGGCCGCGGCGTTCAGGGCCACCGCGTTCGCCATCCGCTGCTGCCCCACAAGCTCTGGGATAACCGCCTGCCTCGCGGGCATCAGGAAGGCCCAGAGTGCCCCCTGAGAGACCCCGACGGCCAAGAGGTGGGGCCAGGCCACCACGCCGGTTGTTATGGTGATGCCTACGGCCAGGGCGCCCGCTGCGCTGACGAGCTGGGCGATCTGGATGATGCGCTTCCGGTCCAGGCGGTCTGCAAAGGCGCCGCCGATAAGCGAGAGCGCCAGGATGGGGACCGCCGGCGCTGCGGAGACGAGGCCGAGCAGTGTCTTCGAGCCGGTGATCTCGTATGCTAAGTACCCCCTGGCCAGCATCTGCATCTGGACGCTGGCCATCATCGCCAGCATCCCCAGCCAGAGATAGAGGAAGCTTCGCACCCTGAGCGAGTCGACCATGGCCGACAGGCCGCGGCCCGGTGGAGCGGGGGCCGTTGCGCCTGGTTGGCCCGTCCCTGGGCCAGAAATGGAGGTGCTGTCGCGCGGCGGCTGTTGCGATATCGGAATAGAGGCGTGGTCGCCGTCTTGGCCCCGGTACGGCTTCACGCGGTAAGCCCGCGTCTGCCCGCTGAGCTGCTTGGCAACCCTGTGGAGCGCACGGGCTACCGGTCCTCTTGCAGCGGAGCGGCCTCCAACAGCGGCTCACTGCCTGCGTGGTCCTGGACGCCCCTTCGGGCGATCCGGCGCACTCCGGTCGCTACCAGACGCTGCAGGGAGTCTACCTCCCTGCCCACCGCGGCCCTGAAGTGCGACGAGTACTCGCCCATCTTGCGGAACTTCCTGTAACGCTGCTCCACCAGCCTCCGCTTGCTCTTGGACTGGAGGTCGGCAAGCTCTCGCAGGAGCGCCGCATGGAGATGGTTGGACGCTTCGATGGGGTTGACGTGAGCGCCCCCCGTCGGCTCCTGGACGATGGAGTCCACGATGCGCATCTCCTTACAGTCCTGGGCCGTCAGCCTGAGCGACTCGGCGACGTCGTCGGCCCGCGCCTTGTCCTGGTATATGAGGCTGGCGGCGTCCTCGGGAGCGATCACAGTATAGACCGCGTTCTCAAGCATCAGCACGCGATTGGCCACCGCCAGAGGCAGGGCGCCCTCGCTCCCTCCCTCTCCGATGATCACGGCTACCGAGGGCGACTCGACCCCCGCCATCTGCGCCATTGTAGCCGCCACGGTGTTCCCAAGACCCCTCTGCTCAGCCTCCAGGCTGGGGTAGATGCCCCGCGTGTCGAGCAGCGTGATGACAGGCAGATCGAACTTGGAGGCCGTACGGAGGGCGCGCTGTGCTTTGCGGAGCCCTTCGGGCCGCGTCCATCCGCCCCCGTCATTGCCGCGCCCCTCCCGCTGCTGTCCGATGACGACCACCGTCTGGCCTCCAAGCCGTCCTAGGCCAATCACCATGGAGGGGTCGTCGCTGTCGAGCCGGTCCCCCCGGAGCTCCACGAAGTTGGTCAGGATGCGGTCTATGTAGTCCCTGGCAGTGGGCCGGTCGGCGTGGCGTGCGAGCTGTACGGTGTCCCAGGCGGGGGGCGTCGCCTCCGGCTCCAAGGTATTGCGCTTGCGCACGGGGGACAGCGTGTACTGGGACCCGAGAAGGTCGAGCAGCGCCGACAACCGCTCGCGGAGGTGCTCCCGGTCGACAACCCCGTCCAACAGGCCGTGGCTCAGATGGGACTCGGCCGTGTGCGCGCCCTCGGGCATCGGATTCGTCGCACGCTCCCTTATGGAGCGCATGGGTGCGAACCCGACTATTGTGCCCGGCTCGGCCAGGATCACATCGGCGAGGTTGGCGAAGCTTGCGTACGCCTGGCCCGTAGCAGGGTTGGAGAGGACCGTGATGAAGGGCAACCCCTTCGCACCCAGCTTCGCCGCCGTGATGCTGGTCTTGGCCATCTGCATCAAGGAGAGGATTCCCTCCTGAATGCGGGCGCCGCCGCTGGTTACGACGGCAACGACCGGCTTGTTCTTCTTGGCGGCGTGCTCGAAGGCAAGCGCGACCTTCTCCCCCACCACACACCCCATGCTGCCGCCCATGAAGCCGAAGTCCAGCACTATGAGCACCACGGGGCTGCCGCCTATGGCGCAGTTGCCGGTGACAGCAGCCTCCGTCAGGCCGGTGCGCCGCTGGTCGCGTAAGAGGCGCTGCTTGTAGGGCACCCTGGACGAGAAGGAGAGCGGGTCGACAGACGTGACCGCACGGTTGGTCTCGCGGAAGGTGCTGGGGTCGGCCAGGGTGGAGATCCGCTCACGCGCGGTGACGGTGTAGTGGAACCTGCAGGTGGGACAGACGCGGTAGTGCGCGAAGGGCTGGGAGTCAGATAGGGAGGACGCGCAGACGAAGCAGACCTGCCTAACCGGCTCGCTCGGCTCCCGGTCCCGCTTGACGACCGAGCCCAACATTTCAGAGATGTTCCGCACCACGCCAGCGCCTCCGACTCGGCTGATGAGACGGGTAGCCGGCTTCCGAGCGTACTCCGGCTACATAGCGCCGATTATAACATCCCTGGACTTGGAGCCATCGCTGGGCCCGACGATGCCCTCGTCTTCGAGCTGGTCCATCAACCGGGCCGCCCTGGGGTACCCGATGCGAAGCTTGCGCTGCAAGAGGGATGTGGACATCTTTTTCTGGGTGTACGCTAGCTCGATCGCCTTGTCCAACAGCGCATCTCGCTGCTCCACCTCATCCCCGTCGTCCTCGTCTTCGCCTTCCTCCTGCTCCCCGTCTCCCATGGAGTGCAGATCCACCGTGGGAATGGGACCCCTGGAGGTGGAACGCCAGAACTCCGAGACGTCGTCCACCTCGCGGTCTGAGATATAGACGCCCTGGACTCTCTCGGGCCTGGCTGCGTCCGCAGCCAGGTACAGCATGTCGCCGCGGCCCAACAGCTTCTCCGCGCCGCCGGTGTCGAGTATGGTGCGCGAGTCGACCTGAGAGGTAAGGCCGAAGGACACCCTGCTCGGGAAGTTGGCCTTGATCAGTCCTGTTATCACATCCACCGAGGGCCTCTGGGTAGCGACCACCAGGTGGATGCCAGTGGCGCGGCCGAGCTGGGCGAGCCGGCAGAGGGACTGCTCCACGTCGAACGATGCCGTCATCATCAAGTCGGCCAGCTCGTCGATTGCG
Source organism: Dehalococcoidia bacterium (assembly GCA_965262055.1). Classification (GTDB taxonomy): domain Bacteria; phylum Chloroflexota; class Dehalococcoidia; order Lucifugimonadales. The sequence goes on along the minus strand of CBDHEI010000002.1, from coordinate 1,081,923 downwards.
ACCACCAAGTAGGGCATCTTGTCGGGCATCTTCTTGTTATAGGTGTCGATGTTGCGGGCGCCGATGTCCTCCATCTTCCGGTACCTGTCCGACATCTCGCGGATCAACCCCTTAAGCAGGCCCACGACTTGGTCGGTCTCGGTTACGACAGGGGTCAGCAGATGCGGTATCCCGTTGTAGGGCGTGAGCTCCACGCGCTTCGGGTCCACGAGCAACAGCCGTACGTCCTCCGGAGTCTTATCCATCAGGAGACACGAGATCAAGGTATTGATGAACACGCTCTTGCCGCTTCCGGTGGCGCCCGCCACGAGCAGGTGCGGCATCTTCGCCAAATCGATGACCATAGTCTCCCCGCCGCTGCCCTTGCCAAAGGCTATGGGCAGCTTCGCGGACTTAAGTAGCTTTTCGAATTCGCGGGTCTGCATCAGGTTGCCGAGCGTCACGAGGCTGGACGTGGGATTCGGGACCTCGATGCCGACGAGCGCCTTGCCCATGACCGGGGTCTCGATACGCAGGCTGGGCGTCATGAGGGCGAGAGCAAGGTCCTTCTCCCTGGAGATGATGCTGCCGACCTTGACGCGCGTCCGGGTCTCGACCCTGCTCATTACGGGGCGGCCTGACTCGTCGCGCTTCGGGTTCCCGTTTTCGTCCGTCACCCTGACGTGCTTGTACTTGCGCACCCATCCGGGGACCAGGCCGTACATAGTCACGGTCGGCCCGGGGCTGACCTCGCCGATTTCGACCTCGACGCCATAGTCGGCGAGGGTATCCGTGATAGTCCTGGCTGTGGCGGCCATGTCTTCATGGGATATGCCGCCCTCGTTGGCGTCAACCAGCAACTCGATGCCGGGCAGGTCCCAGGCGGATGCAACAGGTTCCTGTTCGATCGCCTCACCAGGGTCGCCGACCTCTTCATCTGGTTCACCGGGATCGAACATAGGCTCCTGGGGAGCGTGGCCGTTGCCGTTCGACCCTTCCTGCCAGAACCGGTTGTGCCTGATTGCCGGCGGCTGCGGCAGGGTAATGGCGGCAAGGCCGTTGCCGTTCACGGATGTCACCGACCGTAGGTCTTCTTCAACGGCCGCGCCGTTAGGAAGTCCAAGCCGCGCCAGCGGCAACGTACGCTGGGCGCTGCCCGCGGGCAGCGCCTCCGCGGTGTCGATGTCCTCGGCCATGACCGTAGCCACAGCCTGAAACGAGGTCATGGCGGATGCCGGATGTGCATGCACAGAAAAGCCTCCGGGATCGGGCAAGATCTTGGCCGCGGCGGCTTGCGTAAGCACGGGAGCGCCACGGGGGTCGGGTAAGGAATGGGTCGCGGTGGACTGCGCAAGCGCCGGAGCGCCACGGGGGTCGGGTAAGGCGTGGACCGCGTCCGCTTGCGCGAGCGCAGGAGCGCCGACGGGATCGCTGTCGCCAGCCGGCGCGCTGGTACGTAGGTCGGAGTCGCCACGCAGGATCCTCGAAAGCATTCCTCCCGATCTGGCGGCTGCCGCCGGTGCTGCGGCCGGGGGCTTCGGAGTGTACGCTGGCGCCTCCGCTGGCTCCGGAGACGGGGCGGACGTCTCGCTCATGAAGTCGGTTGGCTCAGCGGAAGGCTCGGGGCGCTTCCTCTTGAAGATGCGCGAGGCGAGGGAAGCGAACGCGCTTACGACAATGGTTAGGAACAGGTACAGGTAGGCGAGTCCTCGCGCCGCCCAGCCGGCCATCTTCCACATCCCTGCGGGTGAAACGATGATGCAGCCTATGAAGAAGACAATGGAAACCCTCACGATCTGGAGCGCCGTGCCAGAGCCCGCGATTGCCTCGCCGACGGAGCCGCCCAAGGTCCGCGAAGCGTCGGTGGTGAAGGCCGCCAGGATGCCGCCGTCGGGCCGGAAGAACGACAGGGCGCCGATCAAGGCCAGCACGAATACGGCCGCACCGGCCCACAGCTTGAAGTTACGCAGCAGGCCCGGTTTCATATCCAGCACGACGACCACGGCGGCCAGCCAGATACCCGCCGGCACGACCCCTATGCCCAGGGTGCCGAGCGCGGCGCCGCGGGCAGCAGCGGAGCCGTAGATTATCTCGGCCCTGCGCCAGTAGCCCATTCCGGCTGCGGCCGCGACGACCACCAGGATGGCAGCCAGCCCGTAGGGATTGGAGACGAGCTTGCGTGAGGATCGCGCCAGTATTCCGAACATCCAGACCACCCCTGAACCAGTGTGGGCTGCCTGCCGGGCAGGCGGCCCCGAGAACGGCAAAGCCGGGCGGGCCGGGGTCCTACAACTGGTCTATCTGTACGATTACCGTGGGGCGCCCCCCGGTTTCCTCGTAGAGGAAGTTGGCGACGGCCCTGGAGACCTCAGCCCTTGTCCTCTCCAAGTCTCGTCCGAGGTCAAGGTTCTGGTCTAGGGTATAGAGGGCCTTTTCTGACGCCTTTTTGAAGAAAGTATTAGAATCGTCCAATTCCACGAAGCCACTCGACGTGACGGCAGGACGGCCTGCCGTCTTGCCGGTGCGGCTGTCGACGGATGCCGTGACGACCACCACCCCGTTGCGGGCCAGGCGGCGCCGCTGCTCAAGCAGGCCGCTCTCCATGCCCCAGAGGTGGCGCCCGTCCACAAAGATGTGCCCCGCCGGAACGGCGCCCGTAACGCGCCCGAAGTCGCTCCGCAGTTCCAGCACGTCGCCGTCCTCAAGCACGAAGGCGTTCTCGTCAGCGACCCCCATCGCGCGGGCCAAGTCGGCGTGGGCGGCGAGGTGCCTATACTCGCCGTGGACCGGAACGAAGTACTGCGGCTTCACGAGGCTGAGTACCGTCTTCAGCTCTTCGCGGCTGGCGTGGCCGTGCACGTGGACCATGGCCGTGCGGCTGTGCAGCACGGTGGCGCCCTGCCGGGTCAGATTGTCTATGGTACGCGCCACCAGGGTCTCGTTCCCCGGAATCGGCGACGCGGAAATGACCACCGTATCCCCCGGCACGATCTCGATGTCCTGGTGCTCGCGGTTCGCGACCCTTACCAGCGCCGAAGTGGGCTCCCCCTGGGCCCCGGTGGCGATGATGACGACCTCGTCGAGGGGCAGCTTCTGCGCGTCGTTCAACGACATAACGGTGCCGGGAGGCGCCTGCAGGTACCCCATGTTCGTTGCCATGCGGACGTTGTTGTTCATGCTCCGCCCAACTACGGCCACCTTTCGCCCGTGCCGGACCGCCGCGTCGATGACCTGCTGTATACGGGAGATCAGGGAGGCGAAGGTGGCGACCATGACGCGGCCCTCGGCCTGTGAGATGACCCTGTCGAGGGCTTCGCCCACGACCTGCTCCGAAGGTGTGTACCCCTCGACCTCGGCGTAGGTCGAGTCGGAGCACATCAGCACCACCCCCTCGGTCCCGAAGCGGGCCAGGGGGCCGAACTCGGACGGCCTGCCGTGGGCCGGGGTGTGGTCTATCTTGAAGTCGCCCGTATGCACGACGACGCCCAACGGGGTGCGCACCGCGATGCCCATGGCGTCCGGTATCGAGTGGCAGACGCGGAAGAACTCGACGCCCAGGCGCCCTACCTTGAAGGGGGTGTTGGGCTCCACGACGTTGAGGCGGGCGTCCTTGAGCAGGCCGTGCTCACGCAGCTTGACGGAGATCAGGCCGTGGGTGAGCCGCGAGCAGTATACGGGCACGTCCAGCTCGGGCAGCACGTAGGGCAGCGCCCCGATGTGGTCTTCGTGGCCGTGCGTGATCAGTATGGCCTTCAGCTTGTGGCGGTTCTCGACGAGGTAGGTGATGTCCGGGATGACGAGGTCTACGCCCGGCATGCCCTCCTCGGGGAAGAGTACGCCGGAGTCGATGACGACCATCTCGCCGTCGTACTCCAGGGCCATCATGTTCTTGCCTATTTCGCCAAGCCCCCCTAGGGGCACGACGCGCAGTGGGGTCTCAGACATTGCAATCCTTCCAATCAGGGTATGGGCTACGGCACAACGCCGGCGATACGGAGCGGGGCCGGGTCGAAGGCCGGACTATAGGAGGCTGAGCTGCTCGGACTGGTCGGCCTCCTGGGGACGCGCAGACGGCAGGCCCTTCTCGAGGAGCGGGATCAGGTTCTGGAAGTCCCGCTCCAGCGCAGAGCGCAGGCTGCCGTTGCGGAGAGCGGCGGCCGGGTGGTACATCGGGTAGATTACTAGCCCGTTCCAGGGCCTCGGCTTTCCGCGGGCCTTTCCGATGGGCTCGTCCGGGAAGAATTTCGAGAAGGAGTAGCGCCCCAGGGCCACGACGACCTTCGGCGCGATCATCTCGATCTGCTCGTCCAAGTACGGCTTGCACGCCTCTATCTCGCCGGGCAGCGGGTCCCGGTTGTTGGGCGGGCGGCATTTGACCATGTTGGTGATGTAGACATCCTTGCGGTCCAGGCCAACGGAGGCCAGCAACTCGTCGAGGAGCCGGCCCGCGGGTCCGACGAAGGGACGCCCCTGCTGGTCCTCGTGGAAGCCGGGTCCCTCGCCCACGAAGACGACGTCGGCGCTCCGGGAGCCCTCTCCCGGCACCGCGTTCGTCCGCTTCTGGGACAGCGTGCAGCGGGTACAGGCGTTGACGCGCCTCTCCAGCGCGTCGAAGTCGGACATTCTGGGGCAACCTCGCACAGTGTAAGTCTGAGCGAATCGTATCTCACAACACGGCCCCAATCAAGACGTCAAGGCGGCCACGACCGGCCTTGAGGGGAGGCATTACGAGGCCTGTCCGGCGAGGCCCTGGCCGAAAAAACGTTTCAAACGGTTCCATTTTGACCTGTTTCGTATGTGGAGCGTGGGACTCTCGGTAACAGTCTGGGGCGCTTTTGACGCACAAATGGACGCAAATGAGGGGCTTTTGAAACAAAAATGGAACAGGGCTCCGGGGGCTCTTGCGGTAGGGGCGGAGAGCGGCGGGGTATAAGCCGGTGTGTGGCATGGGGGTATATTAGCACGGGTGTTCGTCGCCGTCAAGGGTTAGCTGCCACCCAGATTCCCCACCTAACATAGTTTGGTGTGGCCTTCGTGGATTTACGCCCGTGTTGAGTATCGATTCGGTGGTTCCATATGGTCGGATCGGGCCGTAGGTAGGACCTTGGCCGAAGACTTTGAGGGTATGGGCAGCGGAGCCGCACCGATTATGGCTGTCCTCAGGCCGAAGAAGGCATGGCGCAGCCTGGGCGACCTTGCTGAGTCGCCTTCAACCGATGCACAGACAGGACCGCTTATGGTTGGTACGGCTCGGCGGACAGCGCCAATATCCTCTGACGTGCCCTGATCAACAACTCGTATGAGGGATGGCCCCGCGCCAGACGGATGATCAGCTTCCTGGCGTGTCGCATCACCCGGCCCGGAAGGGCGATCAGGGCGAAGCGCACTGCCTTGAGACGCTTGCTCACCCACTGTCCTCCCAACGCCAGCCGCTTCATCGCAGAGCTCAGGTTGAAGGCCAGCACCGCTATGGCCCACCATGCGGCGTTGGCTCCGAACAGCCCCGACGGGAGCCTGCCCGCAGCCAGGTCACTCTTCAGGACGCTGTGGACCTGCTCGCCTTTACCGCATCTCTGCCTGTACCACCGGATCGTCTCATCTCCCGGAAGGTCTCGGTTGGTCACCAACCCGGAGACCTTGTGCCAGGCTCCGCCGGCCAGCCTCATCACGGGGAAGGGCAGTTCCAGCTGCAGTTCCATTCCCGGCAGAGGCTGTTCGCTCAGCGGCTCCCTGATAGCGATGAACCGGTATTCAGGGTTCTTCTTGCTGTAGGCTATCCAGTCTGGTACGAAGTTCACCTCCGCCCACTGTTGACCTGTCTCGACCCAGGTGGCGCCCAGTCTGCGGTGGGGAGCATGCCAGTCTTGTTCGGCAACCTCGGACACCGCGCGCCTGAACTCCGGCGTCACGTTGAGTCCTACCGCAAACTCGATCACTCCGAAGCGCTCGTCTCTGCCCTCGGCGCAGTACCGCAGCAACTCGTGCTGATACCCAGCCGCGTCCGACCGCAGCATCACCTTGTCCACCGCACAAGGCAGATGCTCCAACGCTTCGGTCAACACTCGCAGTTGCTGATAGCCAGCAGGTACGTTGCCGTCCCGAAACTCCGAATGCACTATCAACTCAGCCTCGGCCCAGTAGGTCGTCAGAGGCTGATACGCCTTGTACTTCTTGTAGCTGTAGAGCGCCTGCTGCTTGTGCGTCTCCACCAGCGTGGCGTCCATGTCCAACGTGGCTTGAGCGCAGGGCGAACGGCTCTGTACGAAGCTCACCATATCGGCGTTCACCTTATGCAGACCCCCCAGCGCTTCGTTGGGTGAAGGTATGAACGCTCTGTGAGCTTCCCGACTGGACTCCTCGCCCGCCTCGTGGAATCTCTCCAGGTACCGGAACACCGCCGACTCCGATGGCATGCTCCGCCGACGCTCTACACGCCATCGCTCTTCCAACGCTCTACGCTCTCGACGACCCATCCCATAGCTCTCGACTTCCCGAAGCACCCTGCACAACCCCGCGTCCTTCTCCAAAACATCCAGATCAACCACTGACTCACCGCCTGCCAGGTTCAGCAGTATCAGCGAGCTGACCACTTGGCTGTCCGTCCAGCCCTGACCACACTCCCGCAGTCCCACGTGGCGCTCTACCGACGACCTCAAACCTGCTGCGTGCATCAACTCCAAGTACGTCATCATGCCCGCCATCGCCGTCATGCCCGGCGAGCTCTTCTCCTGCTCGTACTGGAACGGCAGAACCCCTTGCTTCATAATAGGTGCACCTCGTTGGTGATCGTTTCTCTCTTCCAAGAAACATCTTAGCCCCCTTCACGGCGGGCTCCAACGAGGTCTTCCTCTTCTCTGGGTGGGGAATCTGGGGCCAATGGGCCGGTTGCTGACCCGATGGGCGATGCTGCTAGAAGGACGCGGCACCGGGAGGCGCCCCGCCTTCTGAGACACGCAATAGCCATAGATTGACGCTTTGGACGATATTGATATACATTAACCTACGTAAACCAAGTATAGATCATATAGTTAGGCGTAAGCCTGCATTCACTTATGGAAACAAGAGAGGCTCGTTGGCTTTCTGTCGCAGAGGTTGCCCGCCATCTAGGTGTGGCTCGCGATACTGTATATCGCTGGATCGATTCCCGAGGAATGCCTGCTCACCGAGTAGGTCGCTTCTGGAAGTTTCAACTGTCCGAGGTAGATGAATGGGTCAAGTCGGGAGATGCAGATGCCTCCAACGGCGCAGGTCCGAATGAGCCCTTCGGCGATTCAACTAAGCAGGGACACTAGGACATGGCACGCGCAGACCTTCTGAAGCAGCTATTTCGAGCCTACCGTGACAGCGACCGCGAGTCCTTCGTGGACGTGGCCAGTTCCATCGCTGACGAAGAGCGCAAGAAGCATCACCCCGCGCTCGCCAACGAATTGCTTCGAATACTGAACAATGGAGTCGTGGCTGCGGCACCGACTCTGAGAGGTACCTTCCAGCCGCCCCCAAGAGACCACGAGAAGAAAGCGCCACTCCTCGAAATCAAGCTCCCTGATCGCTACCTCCGGGAGCTGGTCCTGCACGCTGGGACCCAAGAGGTACTGCTCAAGGTCATGCGTGAGTTTCGACAGTGGGACATCCTCGAAGCGAACGGCCTGCGGCCCAGTCACAAGCTCCTGTTCTGCGGCCCACCCGGATGTGGGAAGACCGCGACCGCCGAGGCTATTGCGGCCGAGTTGGGACTGCCTCTGGTGTACATACGCTTTGATTCGGTTGTTTCCTCGTTGCTCGGGGAAACAGCCTCGAATCTAAGGAAAGTCTTCGAGTACATCCATGAGGACACCTGGGTCGTCCTCTTCGATGAGTTCGACGCAATCGGCCGGTCGAGAGACGACGCCACCGAGCACGGAGAGATCAAGCGAGTGGTAAATGCCTTCCTGCAGATGTTGGATAACTTCCACGGACGTTCCCTGTTGATCGCTGCTACGAACTTCGAACAGGCCCTCGATCCCGCTCTGTGGCGTAGATTCGACGAAGTCGTGCGGTTCGAGCGCCCGACGGTGGAACAGATCGAGGAGTTGCTGAAAAAGAGGCTGAGCCACGTCAGGAACCCGAAGGTCTCAACCAAGCGGTACGGTACAAGACTGGAAGGGTCTACCTTCGGCGACATCGAGCGCATCTCCACGGAAGTCTTGAAGAGCTGCGCGCTGGACGGCAGGACTCGACTACAGCCAGAAGACATCAAGAGGGCCATGGAGAGCCACGCATTCAGAAGGCAGGTCATGCAGAGCTCCGTCTCTTCTGAAGCTCCGAGAGTAGGCGCTCCTTAAACCGGCATGGTCAACTTCGAACGTATCGAACCCCTACCCCACATTGCCATTCAGCGTGAGCCCCGTCAGGAGTTGATCAGGCCGCGGCAACGCGGCCCTTCTAGCACTCAACCCCGCTCGAATCGGCGCGAACACGCCGAGCGCATGAAGGAACAGACCACTACGTCCGCCGCAGAGTTGGCAAGGCTGCGTGCATCCTTCGGTGTGGCCCCGGACAGATTCCTAATCTTGCGCTTGGAGACTCTTGATGGTGAGCAACGCGAAACCCTGGAGCGCTTGAACGTTGCCGTCGTCGAGGAATTGCAGGAAGAGAGCGAGGGCACAACGATACATAGGTTGCTCGTTCAATTTCCTGACAGCGAATCCCTGACCACGTTCACGACCGAATACGACCTGTACGCGGACGAGACGAGGGAGTCCGCAGTATTGCCCTACGCAATGCGGAGGAACCTGTTCGACGCCCTTGAGAGTGTCTCGACCGTTACAGCTGAGGAGAGGACCGGCCGTCGTCTTCAACGTGAGGGGCCGCCCACGCAGGGGCCCTTCTATCTTGATGTAGACCTCTGGAATCCTGGAACCGACAATGGTCAGCGGGAGCTGTCGAACTTCTTTCGGACATTCGTGCAGTCCCGAGGCGGAAGGGTTGTAAGAGACCCCCTGATTACTCCTAGTCTGTTTCTTTTCAAGGTGGAAGCTGATCTGAGTCTGTTGGACGAGCTTCTGCAGCTTGACGTGGTGTCACTAGTAGACCTTCCCCCCATGCCGCCTCCGGAGGACTCCTTCGACTTGTTCTCTCCCGTCCTCCCGCCTGACCCGCTACCGCCGGTTCCGGCGAACGGTCCGCTGGCCTGCGTCGTGGACTCGGGCGTCACCGCTGGTCACCCCTTGCTGAGAGGCGTAGTAATTGCGGAAGAGGACTTCGATTCCGGGGAAGCTACGGCGGTAGACCTAAACGGCCATGGGACTCAGGTTGGAGGACTGGTGGTATATGGCGAGATTGCTCGCCGGATGCAAGGTAACGAATGGCTGCCACAGGTCAACCTCTATTCAGCCAAGGTATTGGGGAATGAGCCGAACCCCATCGATCCGACAGCCGCGAACGCGGCTTTCCCCGCCGAAGTGCGCGTCGAGGAGCAACTTAAGCGGGCGATAGAGTATTTTCATGGAGAGTACGGTTGCCGCGTCTTCAACCTATCGATAGGGCACGCAGACAGGCTCTATACAGGAGGGCGACAGCTGCCGTGGGCAGAGTTGCTCGATGAACTGGCTAGAACGCTGGACATCGTCATTGTCGTCTCAGCTGGAAACGTGTCTGACCCAGACATACCGGCAGCTTTCAACTCAGCTCAATTCAAACAGCAAGTGGCCGACTCCCTAAAGCAGCTTGAGCACAAGCTGATAGATCCCGCCACTTCCGCACTCAGTCTAACGGTGGGGGCTGTTGCCCGCCGTGAAGACCCCAGCATGTTGTCACTGTCTGCAGGCACCCAGCTTGCAGCCTCGGCGGTAGGATGCCCATCCCCGTTCACAAGATGCGGACCTGGCGTTGCTGGCGCCGTCAAGCCGGAGGTGGTAGCGCCCGGCGGGAACTATAGACTCGATTCGATTGCGGGGCGTCTTCATTGGCGGAGGGACGATCCCAATCTAGGAGAGCCGACACTGAACCGAGACTTCGTTTCCGGTCGCCTGCTCCGTGCAGTTTGCGGAACCAGCTTCGCAGCCGCGCATGTGACTCATGTCGCCGCGCGCATGGAGGCAGCTCTGAAGAACGATTTCGAAACGGCGCCGAGTCAAAACCTCGTGCGTGCGCTCCTAGTAAGCTCGGCTCGTCCAAACGACAACGTCAGCAAGTACGTTGACAAGGGCGACCTGCTCAACACCGTGGGCTATGGACAGCCGAACGTCGAGTATTGTTGGTCAACGCCCAATCGGGTGAGCCTCGTAGCTGAAGACATCGTTGGGTACCGCACGTTTCACGTCTACTCCCTTGTCGTGCCCGAGGACTTCTTGCAGGAGCCAGGAAGACGTTCGATTTCCGTGGCGCTCGCCTACGACCCTCCCACGAGGTTGAGCAGACGTGATTACATCGCCACCGCGATGTGGCTGGACGTGTTCGGCGGCCTGACTACGGAGCAAGTTATAGAGTATAGATCCAAGTACCAGGGCGATGCTGATCCTCCGAAGGTGCGGCCTAGTAACAGGCTCAGGTTTAGCCCCGCCGGACAAGCCATCAAGATGTCTACAGTACAGAAGAGGTCTTGGAGTTCGAACCGAGGAACCCTCTTTCTCAATAGGCCAGATCCTAATGGAAACGCATCACTACACATTTTTGTCGGTTGTCAGGAAAAATTCCCAAATCCCTTGGGCGAAGACTCCCAGCGATATGCGCTGGTGGTGACCCTGGAACACGACAGCCAAAACATCGATGTCTATCAACAAGTACGAGCGAGGGTCAGGACTAGGGCCAGAATTGGAGTGTAAGCGCCCTGACCACTAGCCGATGGCTTTGGCTAGGAGAGGCTCACCAAAGCACTGCTACACCACCACACTCACCACGTTCACGTTTTGGAGATGAACGCCGGCACCAGTTACTAATTCCTATGAAACATCTCATGTACCCATTGGTTAGGCCAAGTACAGTGTTATGCCGGCGTGGGGGAAGGAGACGCTGAGGTTGGCGTGGCGGCGGCGCTGGAGGGTGAGGGAGTAGGCGTCCTTGGGGTCGCCGTCGTCGGTGTCGTGGGGGCAGGGCAGGCCCAAGTCCTGCTGGGGGCAGAGGTGCATCCCGGTGTCGTCCTGCCAGAGGCCGACGACGCGCATTGGGGCGTAGAGCGCCTCGGCGCAGGCGCGCAGCTCGGGGATGGTCTCGCTGGCGCGAAACGGCCCGTCGGTCCTGAGCTCGACCACGACATGCGCCAAGGCCGCTACCCGCTCCCTCCACCGCGGGCCTGGAAGTGGTCCCAGCCCGCGGAGCGCAGCTCCATCGGACGGCCCGATTTGTCGAGGACACGCACGTCGCCCGGACTGTCCACAACCTCACCGATCACGGTGATGGTCGTGTCTATCTCCCGTTGCGCCCGCGGGACCACGTCCTCGGGCGCGGTGAATAGCAGCTCGTAGTCTTCGCCACCCGACAGCGCCATCTCGACGGCGCCGTCGGGGTACGCCGCGTGGAGGGAGCCGTCTATGGGGACGCGCCCGGCTTGCAGCACGGCCCCTACGCCGCTGGCGCGGCATAGCTTGCCCAGGTCGTCCACGAGGCCGTCGCTCACGTCGATGGCCGCGCGCACGCCGGCGCGGGCGAGCGCGACTCCCTCGCGCACCCGGGGGACGGGCCTGTCGTGGGCCGCTGACAGGTGCGCGGCTACGTCAGCGGGAAGGCGCAGGCCCTCCTGCCTCATCCGCAGCCCTCCGGCAGAGTGGCCCAGGCTCCCGGTGACGGCGACCACGTCGCCGGCCCTGGCGGCGGAGCGAGACAGGAGCGGCGAGTCGCCGCCTTCCGGCGGGACGCCTGTCACGGCCACGGTGACGAAGAGGACGGGGGAGCTGACGGTGTCGCCGCCTACCACGGCGCAGCCGTATTCGCGGCCCGCCTCGGCCATGCCGGCGCACATACTTTCGAGTCCTGCGACCGGTATATCGCCGCGCAGACCCACGGTGACGAGGGCGTACAGGGGCTCGCAGCCCATGGCCGCTATGTCGCTCAGGTTGACCGCCATCGCCTTCCAGCCGAGGTTGTCCCACGTCGTGGTGTCCAACCTGAAGTGGACGCCTTCGACCATCGTGTCCGTGGCGGCGACCATGGGGCCGGCGGGGCCGTCCCAGACCGCAGCGTCGTCGCCGATGCCCTGACGCAGCCGGTACCCGAGGCGCTCCTGACTTCGGGGCGTCGCGTTGCCTCCGGCTTCGAAGGCCCGGGCCATCAGCTCGATCAGCGCGAATTCGCTCGTGTCACGGACCAGCATGGGAATATCTACATGGATGAACAGGTTGGACAGGCACGGGTCAGCCCTTGAAGGCGGGGATTACCTCCCTGCCAAACCAGGCCAACTGCTCGAGGACGACGCTCTGCGGGGTGCCGACGGCGTGGCCGACGCTGACGTGCTCTATGCCGGGTAACAGGTGCTGCAGCTCCTGGAGGCGCTCGACGATGCGCTCGGGCGGGCCGCACAGCCAGGAGCCCTCCTTCACGGCGTCGCGCAGGGTGGGCAGGTCCGCGACTACGGCCGTGGCGGGGTCCTCCAGCGCAGTGATCTGCTCATCGATGATGCCGCGCACGAACCCCAGGGGCGCGAACACCTTGACGTTCTCCTCGAAGAACGTCGAGGCCTCCGCTATGGCCTTCTCCTCGGTATCGGCGATGTACATCGGGATGCCTATGGCTAGGTCCTCGCCCATCTCGGTCTCCCGTCCGGCCCTGAGCTGGGCGTCCCGCCAAGCGGAGACGACCTGCTGGGTCTGGCCGGCAGCCGCCGCGCCGCCGATGAAGCCCTTCATGCCGTGCTTTGCCATGAAGTCTACGCCCCTGCGGCTGGCGCTCACGATGGGCTGCCAGCACTCGACCGGGCGCCCCGACTTGGGCACGAGCGTTATCTCCTCCAGCTCGTAGCCCCGGTAAGGTACGCGGGGAGGGATGTCGTAGTGCTTGCCGTGGAAGGAGAAGGACGGCTCGTTCAGGGCCTTCAGGACTATCTCCAGCTGCTCCTCGAACAGCTCCCTGTTGGCGTCGCTGTCCCGCAGCGGGGCGCCGAAGGTCTCCACCTCCCGGGTGTGGTAGCCGCGCCCGACGCCGAGGATGAGCCTGCCCCCAGTCATGATGTCGGCGGCGGCGTAGTCCTCCGCGAGCCGCAGCGGATGCCACATCGGCGTAACGTTGAAGGCGCAGCCGAACCTGATGCCCTCGACGAGGTGCGCAAGGTGGACGGCCAGCATGGGGATGTTTGGGATGCACTCGTGGCCCTCCTTCTGGAAGTGGTGCTCGGCGAGCCAGAAGATGTCGAACCCCGACTCGGCCAATACCCTTGCTATGGCCGCCGCCTTGTCGAAGACCGTCGCGAGCTGCTCGTCCGGCAGCCGGCGGCTGTTCACCGGCATACCGGCGAAGCCGATGTCGTCCATGTCCACGTGTCCGGCGAACAGGCTGCCGAAAGTAATCATGGGTTCCTCCGGTACCGTGTCCGGGCCGTCTCGCACGCCGCCCGTACGGTCGCTCCCTGGATTATAACTCGGATTACCCACCTGGCTCAGGAGAGGCACCCGTGTATGCCTACGGGGATCCGGGCAGCCCAATTTTGCTTGACTCGGGGAAAACGGCACGATACCTTTAGAGTCAGAAGACAGAGGTCATAGCCGGGGGGCGTCGTGGCGACGATATCGATCGAAGGCCAGATAGGGGAGCTGAAGGGCTCGGTTGGAGAGTTGAAGGGCCACGTGGGCGGCCTGAGCAAGCGCATGGACGATATACACAAGCGCATGGACGACATGCACCGACTGCTCATGATCCTGATAGGCGTTGCCGGCGGCGGGCTGCTTACGGCTGTCATCGGTCTGGTTTTTCAGTTGTTGGAGTAGCCGGGCGGCCACCCGTTAAGTCCCTCTCACGATGAACCCGCCGACCTTTCGATGGCTTGGACTCCGAGCACTGAGAGTCCGTAGAGTTCGGCGCTATCATGTAGATAATCCCCTGATTCACAATCGGCGCGATGGCCTGCGACGCACCCAGAGCGCTCCAATCGCCCCTCCATGACGCCGATGGCTGAGCCGTTCGCCATCGCCATCGACGGGCCTGTGGCCTCCGGCAAGAGCACCGTGGGCAGACGGGCGGCCGAGCTGCTAGGTTTCCGCTTCCTGGACACCGGCCTGATGTACCGCGCGGTGGGGTGGTCCGCCCTGGGGCGCGGCGTTGCCCTGGACGACGAGGCCGCGCTGGCCGCGCTTGCGGAGGGCATGGCCTTCGACTTCATGCAGCAGGAGGGCGAGCACCGCGTGAGGGTCGGCGGCGAGGACGTGACGGAGCGTCTCCATGAGCACCCCGTGTCGGGCGCGGCCTCCGCCGTTGCGGCGATCCCCGGCGTGAGGCGGGCGCTGGTCGCCCGGCAGAGAGCAATCTCGCTGCTGGGCCCCATCGTCATGGTGGGCCGGGACATCGGGACGGTGGTGCTGGTCGACGCCCCGGTGAAGGTCTACCTGACCGCCTCGGTCGAGGTCCGCGCCGAGCGCCGCCACCGGGAGCTAGGGGCCGCCGGGGAGACGGTGGGCTACCGGCAGGTGGTGAGCGACCTGATACGGCGTGATAAGATGGACTCGGAACGCGACGACTCCCCGCTGCGGCCCGCCGAGGGCGCGGTCATCTTAGATACCGACGGGCTGTCCGTGGACGAGCTGGCGCGTGAGATAGCCGGAGCCGCCGCGAGAGCCGGATGGAAGTCGTAAACTCCCTCGCCAACTCCCTGCAGGGCATCGTGCTGCGCGTGCTCGCCGACTGGCGCGTCAGCGGCCGGGAGAACGTGCCGCCCATGGGCCCGCTCATCGTGGTGGCCAACCACCGGAGCAACTTCGACCCGTCCCTGCTGTCCACGAGCCTGCCGCGCAGGATCCGATTTCTCGCCAAGAAGGAGATCTTCCGGCACCCGGTGGCCGGCTGGTTCCTCCGCTCCTACGGGGCGCACCCACTGAACCGAGACGCCGTGGACGTGGGCGCCTACCGGTGGGCGCTAGACGAGCTCGCGCACGACCGGGTCATCGTGCTGTTTCCGGAGGGCACCAGGTCGCGCGGGGCGATGAAGAAGGCGAAGACCGGGGTGGCGCGGATAGCCCTCAAGACCCAAGCGCCGATACTCCCCGTGGGGATCACCGGCACCGAGCCTCTAGGCTCGGTGATGAGGGTCTTCAACCCGACGGGAGAGCTGCGCGTCAACATCGGGACGGTGTTCACCGCACCCGACATCGAGGGGCGGCTCGACGTGGATATACTCGACTCGATCACGTCGATGATAATGCAGCGTGTCGCGGTCTTGCTGCCGCCGGACCAGCGCGGCGTCTACAGCCTGACCGGGGCCGCCCCCGCGGGCCGGGAATGACGGTCGGGTAGCTGTCATGTGCGGGATCATCGCGTACTCCGGCTCCAGGGACGCCGCGCCCATACTGATGGACGGGCTCTCCCGGCTCGAATACCGCGGCTACGACAGCGCGGGCATAGTCGTCGTCGGGCCATCGGGCGAGCCCGAGCTGAGGAAGGCGGTGGGCAAGCTGTCCGCGCTGGCGGGCGTGGTGAGCAACGGCCTCCCCGACGGCTCCAGCGGCCTTGGCCACACCCGGTGGGCGACCCACGGCGCGCCGACATACGAGAACGCACACCCGCACACCGACTGCCGTAACGAGATCGCCGTCGTGCACAACGGCATCGTGGAGAACTTCGCCGAGCTGAGAGCGGAGCTCCAGGGCCAAGGCCACGTATTCACGTCCCACACGGACAGCGAGTGCATCCCGCACCTGATCGAGTCCCACATGGCCGGGGGCCTTTCGCTGGAGGAGGCGGTCAGGCTGGCGGCGGGGCGCATCAGGGGCGCCGCCGCCGTCGTGGCCGCCAGCCGGCTGGAGCCGGGGAAGCTGGTCGCGTTCAGGCTGGGCAACGCCGGCGGGCTGGTCGTCGGCTACGGCGAGGGCGAGACCTTCATCGCCAGCGACCTGCCCGCCCTGCTGCCGCACACGCGCACGGTAGCCTACCTTGCGGGCGGCGAGACCGTCTCGGCGACCGGCGCCGGGGCGTCCTACCATATGCTGGACGGCTCGCCCGTCGACAAGGTGCCGTCCGTCGTGCCGTACGACCCGGTGTCGGCGACCAAGGGCGGCTACAGGCACTTCATGCTGAAGGAGATCAACGAGCAGCCCGAGGCCGTCACCGACTCCATGCGGGGCAGGGTCTCCTTCGACACGAACGACGTGGCGCTGGAGGGCTTCCCGCTGTCGGACCGGGAGGTCGCGGACATCCGCCGCGTCGTCCTGATCGGGATGGGCACGAGCCTTCACGCGGCGATGGTGGGCCGCTCTTGGATCGAGGGCCTGGCGCGTATTCCGTCCGAGGCCGACAACTCCTCGGAGTTCAGGTACCGCGACCCCGTCATCGACCGGAACACCCTGGTCGTTTCCGTGTGCCAGTCCGGCGAGACCGCCGATACGCTGGCCGCCATGGAGCACGCCGCCGAGAAGGGTGCCAGGCAGGTCACCCTGTGCAACTATGGGGGCACGCAGGCCACCCGGACCGCGGAAGGTGCCGTCATGATACGGGCGGGCCTGGAGGTCGGCGTGGCCGGCAGCAAGACATTCACCTGCTCGCTGACGACGTTGTACCTGCTCGCCATCTACCTGGGGACGAAGCGGGGTACGCTGGCGGCGGAGCGCCGGGCGGAGATGGTGCGGGAGCTGGCGCGGCTGCCGGGGATGCTCGGCGCCCTGCTGGCCAACAGCGAGCAGTACGAGGGCCTCGCCCAACGCTACGCCGGCTACTCCAACTTCCTCTACCTCGGGCGCGGCATCCAGTTCCCACTGGCGATGGAGGGGGCGCTCAAGCTCAAGGAGATTAGCTACGTCCACGCGGAGGGCTACGCCGCCGGCGAGATGAAGCACGGCCCGATATCTCTGATCGACGACGGCATGCCCGTCGTCGCGCTGGCGCCACAGGGCCCGCTGTACGAGAAGATGGTCAGCAATGTCAACGAGGTCAAGACGAGGGGCGGCAAAGTCATCGCAGTGGCCACCGAGGGCGACCGGCAGATAACGGACATCGCCGACGACGTGATATTCATACCCGGCGCGTCCAGCCTCGTCACGCCGATGCTGACGGCCGTCCCGATGCAGCTACTGGCCTATCATGTCGGCGTGCGCCGGGGCTGCGACGTGGACCAGCCCAGGAATCTGGCCAAGTCGGTTACGGTCGAGTAGACGCCTTTTCGTCCGCACCCGCACCGGCGTCTGGGCGGGAGGACTCCCAGTGCTTTATGTACGCCTCGGCGCTGAGCCGCTGCGGCCGGTACCGGTTCCTGTTCGGGTCCGGCGCAACCTTCCTGCGGCCCCGGAAGAGCAGGGCCATCACGAGTGCCACGGCCATGAGGATCCCGAAGAAGGTGAAGGACGCCTTGCTGCCGATCACCCGCTCAAAGCCTAGCACCGAGCCCGCGTCCCCGACGGTAAAGGCGTTCAAGTCGTCGATGACCTTCAGATAGTGCAGGTCGGCGTCCGTGCCGCTCTCCTCCATGTCCCAGAGCTTGCCGCCGTTCCCGGTGAAGATGATGGTCCCTCCCTCGCCAACCGCCCAGCCGGTCTTGCGGTCTACGAAGTTGACGGCCTCGAGCCGGGACGAGGTCCGGGTCTGCAACAGCTCCCAGGTCACTCCGCCGTCGGTGGTCTTGACTACGGACCCTCGCTCGCCGACCGCCCAGCCGTGCTTATCGTCCACGAAATCCACCGCCTCCAGGTCCGAGGTCGTCAGGCCCCGCTGAGGGGTCCATGAGGCCCCTCCGTCCACCGTGGCCAGTATCGTGCCATCCTCGCCGACCGCCCAGCCGGTCTGGGCGTTCACGAAATCGACGCCCAGCAGCGCGAGGCCGGTGCCCGTATCCTGCTCGGCCCAGGTGATGCCCCCATTCGAGGTGGTCACGATCGTTCCGTTCTCTCCTAGGGCCCATCCCGTCAGAATGTCGGAGAACATCACCGCGTGGAGCGTCTCCGACACGCCCGACGACCGCTGCTGCCACAGCCGCCCACCGTCGCGCGTCTTCAATATCGTACCCGAACCGCCCACGGCCCAACCGGTAGAGTTGTCTTCGAAGTAGACGCCATTCAGGTCATGCGACGTCCCGCTCACCTGCCTGAACATGGTGCGCGCTCCGTCCGGGGTGTGGAATATGGCGCCCTCCGGGCCGACCATCCAGCCGTCCTGCATGTCGACGAAGTGCGCGTCCGCCAGGTCTGTGACGCCGCTGCCGTACCAGATCAGCTCCCAGGTGTCGCCCCCGTTCTGCGTCCCCAGTATCGTCTCCCTGGAGCCCAGGGCCCACCCCGTCATCTCGTCTTCGAAGTGGACGGCCAGCAGGGAGGCCGAGACGCCGCTGAGCTGGGAGCTCCACGTCAGGCCTCCATCGGCGGTCCTCAGTATGGCGCCGCCGCGGCCAACCGCCCAGCCGTTGTTCTCGTCGATGAAGTCGACGTTCAGCAGGAACGACTCTGAGCCGCTGTCCAAGACGGTCCAGCTCTCGCCCGCGTCCTCCGTCTTGAGCACCGTCCCCTTCCGGCCGACGACCCATCCCCTCTGCTTGTCCAAAAAGTCGGCAGCTACCAGGAACTGGCTGGTGCCGGCGGTCTGCGCCTCCCAGGTCGCGCCGCGGTCGGCGGTGCTCCTGAGGGTCCCGAATGAGGACACGCCGAGGCCGGCGCCGCCCTCCACGAGATGGACCCCCGCAATCCACTCGCCTGACTTGTCCGATGCCGGGAGCCAGGTGGCGCCGCCGTCCGTGGACCGGTAGACGACCGAGAGGGAGCTTACGGCCCAGCCGTTGTTAGGGTCGTCGAACCGCACGGCGAGCAGGTTGGCGCGCTCGACGAAATCGTCTTCCGGGTCCTCGGCGGTCTGCTTTCCAGCCGCCAGCTTCGGGTCCAGGGGCGGCGCCTCGGTCAGCTCCCAGGTCTCCCCCCCGTCCTTGGTGAACAGGGCGACGCCCTGGGCCCCCACAGCCCAGCCGGTGTTGCGGTCCAGGAAGTGGACCGACCTGATGGGCGCGGAGGTGCCCGTAGTCTGCATCCTCCACGTCTCGCCCCTGTCCTCCGTCTTCATGACGGTGCCGAAGGTTCCCACCGCCCAACCCGTCTCGGCGTCGACGAACGTCGCGTCGATGAAGGACGGGGAGAGCCCCAGTTTCATCGTCCACGTCTTCGTCTCCGGGTTTTGCAGGAAGACGGCGACGCCCAGCGCCGCCACTGCGCACAGGGCGCCGATCAGCACGAAGATATTGATTGGGTAGAGTCGGCTCAACACGGTCCGCGATTCCTAGGGTGCGCTTGAGCTAGTCCTGCCAGACCTCAGTGAAGAGGCGCAGGAAGTTGCCCCCGAGCACGGCGCTAACGTCGTCCGTCGAGTAGCCCCGCGATGACAGCTCGGCTGCCAGAGCGGGCATCTCTTCCGGGGTCTCGAAGCCCAGGGGGTGGTAGTGCGGGTCGGGTATGGCGATAGGCCGCTCCCTGGGCCTCGCGCCGTACTGGCTGAACAGCCAGTCGAAGAAGGAGCCGGGCTGGTCCTGGCAGAAGTCGGTGCCTATGCCCACGTGGTCGATGCCGACCCGATCCACGAGGTCGTCTATGGCGTCGGCGTAGTCGGACAGCGTCGACTCGTACAGCTTCGGCAGGAAGGTCGGGAAGGCGTTGGCGCCCACCACACCGCCCCTCTCGGCCAGCAGCCGCAGCGCGTCGTCCGGCTTGTTGCGGACGTGGCCCATGAAGCTCCGGGCGTTCGCATGGGTGAACGCCACCGGCTTCTGGGAGTGCTCTATCGTCTCCAGCGTGGTGCGGTCGCCGACGTGGGACAGGTCGATCAGGATGCCTAGCTCGTTCATCAGCCGCACCGCGTCCAGGCCGAAGCTGGTCAGCCCGTCGTCGACACGCTCGTAGCAGCCGTTGCCGAGCAGGTTGCGCTCGTTGTAGGTCACCTGCACCACCCGGACGCCCAGCTCGTAGAAGAGGGCCAGCCTGTCCAGGTCGTTCTCTATCGGCGAGGCGTTCTGCCAGCCGAAGACCACCGCCGTCCGCCCGTCCCGCTTGGCACGCAGGATGTCCTCCACCGAGCGGCCCTGCATCACCGTGTCGGCGTGGCGCTCGAACCTCGACGGCCAGCGCGAGATGTTGTCCATCGTCTCCTGGAACCCCTCCCAGACGGCGATGGTCGCGTTTATGGCCGTGATCCCGCCGGCCTGGAGGCTGCGGTAGACTGCGTCGCTGTCCCACAAGCTCACGTTGAGCCCGTCGATCACGACGGCCTCGTCGTATGCCTGCCTGGCGTTGTCCCGAGCTGTCAATTCAGTCCCCTCCATTCGAATCTACGTTACCAAAGACCGGCGTCCCGCGCCACGCACAAGGGCGGGGCGGGTAAGCTGATATGGGCCCGATCTCAGTTGGAACAGTCCATCCCTAGGATCTTGAGGGAGTCTCGCTGGAGCAGGTCCTCGACCGTACTTTCCGGTATCTCGGGCAGACCGGCCCTCTTTGCCATCTCCGCCGCGTCGCGCAGATACCCAATGCTCGCCTCGAGGGTACAGATTGGGTAGTCGGAGCCAAACAGGAGCTTGTGGCCCACGTCGTACTCCACCGCGGTCGCCAGGGCTTGGTAGAAGCGCCAGCGGCGGAAGCCAAAGCCCGATATGTCCCCGTACACGTTACGGTGTTTGCGCATCACCATGACCGCGTCGGTAATCCATGGATGGCCAAGGTGGCATATCACCATGCGCAGGTCCGGAAAGCGCTGTGCCACCTGGTCGAGCAGCCCGGGCTTCGACCAGCGGAGCGGCGAGATGGCAAAGAACGTGGTGCTGACGTGCCAAAAGATGGGGATGCCGAGCTCCTGGGCCTTGGCGTAGAGGGCGTCGTGTCGTGGCTCAGCCGGGTTGAAGTTCTGATAGGCCCCGCTCAGCTTGACGGCGCGGAAGTCCAGCTCTGTAACGGCGTGCTCCAGGACCTCCGGGGAGTGCGGCGCCGTTGGGTCCACACTTGCCACCCCCACCAGCCTGTCCGGGTGCCGGCTGACGTAGGCGTGGACGTACTCGTTGGGGACCACGAGGCCGGTGTGCCGCATCATCATGGCGAAGACGGCGGCCTTCTCCACCTTTCCGGCAACCTGCTCCCAGTGTTCCTCCGGCGGGCAGTGGAATTGGGCCGACTCGCCGTACGCAGCCCTGTACTCCTGCTTGGCCGCCTCGCTCCAAATGGGAGTCCTCCCAGATATGGCTGTGAATGTCGATCACGTCGCGTCCCTCTGGGTCAGCGGTGGGACCATCACCAACCCGAGGCCTTCTTCCTCTCCAGGAAGAGGGCCTCCACCTCCCTGATCTCGTGCTCCCTCCTCTCACGCTTGAGCTGATTGAACACGGGCAAGCCTGCCAAACGCTCCAGGTTCCATTCGCGTACGAACTCTCCACTCTGGACACGCTTGAGCATTTGGCGCATCCCGTCCCGGACATCTTCGTTGATGACTTCTCCCGACTTGCTGAGCATCAGGTAGTTGGATGTGGGGGACCCCATCGTATCGCCCAGCCGGGTACGACTGATCTCCTCTACCATGAACTGGAGCTCGTAGAAGGTCTCGCTATAGGCCGCCTCTGCCGAGAACCCCGCCTCGACCAGTACCTCGTAGGCGGTGAGCAGGTACTTCACAATCGCTCCAAGTCTTGCCGTTTCGGCAAAGAGATTGATGGCAACCTCTTCGCCGAAAGAGGCCTCCGCACAACCGAACCGGAGAAAGCCCATACCCTTGGCGAGGGCCAGGGCGACCTCCCGGGCATTCCCGGAATGGTCCTGGTGGACGCCGAAATGTCCGAACGTCCCCTTGCCCTCCGTGTACCGCTTGCGCGCCATCTCGCCCGTGCTGGTCGGCACGCAGAGCACAACGTCGACGAAAGGGGGAGGAACCACGACGCCGAAGTGCACGCTGTACCCGCTGGCAAAGTCCAGCACCTGGCCTTCTCGGTAGTGGGTCAGTATCAATAACGGCAAGTCCGCCGGAGCAAGGGAGGTGGGGCTGCGGGGTGCCCGGAGCAGGTTCAGTTACTCAGTATGATCCTATTGCCGTAGACCGTGATATGGAATATGCTGAGTAGGTCCATTCCTAGGAGCACGTCGTAGCCGGCCGGATCGTAAGTGAGTCCTGCTACAGGTAACTGCTTGCCCATGAAAAAGTTCTGCGGAGAGCCGCTGGCGACAGCCGTGGAATACTGGATGGGGATATCCACCCAGGCATGGTACTGAAGCGTGGGCACGGTGTGACCACTGGCCACTGTCAGCGCGGCCGACCCTATCGGTACAAGCCCAACCGTCTTTATTGCTCTGGGGGATATGGCCGTTATCTGCGCCCCAGTGTCCAAGAGCGCCTTGAAGGAATGACGCTTCTCGCTCGCCACGACTGACAGTGAGACGGTAATGATGATCTGGTTGTTGACAATTGCTTGCTCGAACGTCGGCATAGCTAATCTGCTGCGATCAGAGATATAGTATGGAACCCGAGGTCCACAGGCTGCTGTCCCACCAGATGCAGGCTGAACTTGCCCAAGCCAAACTTCTCGCAGCCAATCGTGTAGGCATCCCCATGGTCGTTGTAGATGGCAACAACAGCGCCGTCATGCATAAGGACGGTCTTGCTCCAATGCCCGCCTTCCATCGCCTCTCTGACCTTATCGAATGCTTCCTGATTCTTGTTGATCTCGGCAAGTATGTGTGGCTCATGGAGTCCTTCAGTCATCAACCACCTCCTGTTAGCTACATCCAACTCGGTGCATGGACGGGAGTTTACCGGAGGAGTTCTCCACTCGCAAGCGAACATTAGGTTGCCTTTTCGTCAGTGGTCAGCGCTGGAGGCCGACTCAGTCTGGCGTCCCCACTCCTGATGCTGGCTCAGTTGTCGAAGCCCCCTGTGGGCCTGCTCCAGTTGATGTTCCTCCGAAGGTTGGAGTAAATGATGGACGGGCCAGAACATCCATGTCAACGGAGGCCGAACGGGGCGTCATATCTGAGTCTCAATAAACCCACCAAACTGACCCACTACCCAGCTGCGAGCTGCTGGTAATCTCGCAGAGAACCCAGTCCTGCATTCCCACGCCCGCGAGGACCACGGCGGGCCGAATCTTGGTCTGGGACAGGTCGGTGAACGGGAACGGCGTCAGGACTACATCTCCAACCATTGCTTCAGCCACTCCTCGTCCTCGGGCTCGCTGAACCAGTGTGACAGTCCCATCATCCCCCACTCGTGCTTGTCGCGGTCGCCGTAGACCACCAGGTAGCTGTCCTCCCAGTAGGCCATGCCGTCCACTATGTCCATCGTCTTGACGCTCACGGCGCAAACCCGCATCAGCAGGTCGATGACGCGCTCCTTGTGGTCGGCGAAGCGGTAGGTGTCGAAACGCTCGCGGATGGTCGGGTCGCGCGGCTTCTTCTCTTTGTACTGGTCCAGCACCCACTCCAAGGCGGAGCGGCTCCCCAGGCGGTAACGCCAGGCGTCGGGCGGCACGCCGGCGAGGCTGGTCTGGTCGTCCAGCACGATGGCGCCCCGCTCCTTGTCGGCCCGCAGCCTGGGCCGCGGCACGGTTTCACCCACACCCTCTCCCTCCATGGGAGGAGGCTCGGCTGTGGCGTAGCGGGCCGTGGCGGCCGTCTCCCTGATATGGGAGGGCTGTGGCTGCGGCGGAGACTTCTCGACGCGCTCCAGCGGGTAGGGCTCTGCGGACTCGAAGCCGAGGTGAAGGTCGAGCAGCTCGCGCCCCATCCGCGCCCAGATGTCGAACTCGTGGTACAGCGGCAGGCGAGGGAACTCGTGCAGCAGGTCGTTGGCGTAGTCGTAGCGGTACACCGGGTCGTGCAGCACGGCGTAGGTGTAGGCAAATATGTCTTCGGCGCCGATGCCGTCCGGGTAGGTCTTGTCGAAGTCCTTGCCCCACTCCTCGCGGTAGTGGTCGTTGATGCGCCGGATGCCCCAGTCGGTGATGTTGCTGACGCGCTCACCCTCGGGGGTGTACCGGTAGAGGGGGAGGCATTGGGTCTTCTCCAGAAAATCATGCGAGTATACTCGGTCCGTAGCCAATACTTGAAATGGCTTGGCAGAGCCTATGCCTGAGAAACAGATGACCTTGTTTTTGGCAGTGGAGTATGGGAATACTCGAGGCATCTGATACTGCATTTCGTTCAGGTTCTGACTAAAGTACATTGATCTGGTAACAAATGGGCGAAACAGAGTCCAGCGGACATTCTGTCTATCAAAGATGTTTGGGGAATCCAGGCGCAATTGTCGCTTAAGGTCGCGCGTCCACTTTATGGTCGTACCAAGGGCGGCGTTGTCAACAGACTTGCCGCCATGCTCCGCCCGGACTTCTTCGTATGAGTTGATGAACGCGCGAACCTTCTTACCGAGATCGTTGATGTCGAAGTCATAGACCCATTCGTCACGGGCTGTTATGACACCCAGCGAGTACAGCCCGAACACTGCCTGCTCATCTTCGATTCTCTTGGCTAGCTTTGTCTGCCGGTTCGCAAGAGACAATAGTTTTTCGAAATCACTGTTCGATTGGTTGAGCCAGTTGCCCTTCTCATCGGGTGCAATGTCCTCGAATGCGATCCCATCAAGGCTTGCGTTCCGCAGGTAGGCCAATTTGTCCAACGCAAGCTCGGCGTCCTCACGTCGGGCGTAATGGATGTTGCACTCCCCAAGCTCTGCCTTGTTTCTCACGAAGAAGCCGATGGCGACGCCGGTCTGTATGCCAAAGACGTTGTGGGTCGTACCTGCAATCTTGGGGTTGCGACGCACGTCCGAGCCAAGATCGAGGACGTATATGTCGTTGAATTCCCTGGACGCCATCTTCCTGAACCCGTCATCTTGTCGGGCATCGAGATACTTGCGGTTGGTGACAAACGCGATAATGCCGTCGTCGGCTAGCCGGTCGGACGCCCAGCGGATGAAGCGCTTGTACATGTCGTACTGCTTGGTCTTCTGCGCCGTGCTCTCGGCGATATAGGTCTCGTTGATGCGTCGGTCTATCTCTGGGTAGGTGCGGTTGGGGTTGAATTCATTGAAATTGCTCTGGTTAGCGTTGTAGGGTGGGTTGCCTATGATGACGCTGATGGTCTTCTCATTCTGCTCCTGGACGCGCATCCGGTTCTCGGTGGACAGCCCGCCCAGGTTGAACGCGCTCTGCCGCTGGACCGCGCCGCCCGTCGCGCCCGTCCCCTGCCAGTCCATGTTGTCCAGCGTGTCCACGAAGCAGAGGTTTGGGAACTCCAGGTAGCGGCCCGTCCTCTCTTTGTAGGTGTACTCGATGTTCAGGTTGGCGATGTAGTAGGGCAGTATCGCCACCTCGTTGGCGTGTATCTCGTTGACGTACTTGTACGCCAGCCGGTCGGCGGGCAGGTAGTCTATGAGGCTGGTGACGAAGGTGCCCGTGCCGGTCGCGGGGTCGAGAATCTGGACGTTGTCGTCGGCAAGCCGCCGCCCGAAGTGCTTCTGGAGCAGGTGGTCCGCGCCCCGGATTATGAAGTCCACCACCTCGTTGGGCGTGTACACCACTCCCAGCCTGTCCGCCGCGGCGGGATTGTAGGCCTTGTAGAAGTCCTCGTAGATGGCCTTCAGGAAGCCCTGCTTCTCGGCGTAGTCGGCAATGTCGTCGGCGGCCCTCCCGATAGCCCCGTAGTAGGCGCGGAGCCGGTCTATCGCCTGTCGCCGCACGTCGCCGGTGAAGAAGGTCTGCTCCAGGGTGTCCAGCCGCTGGGCGATGTCGTTCTCGCGGTGGAACTGGTCCTCGGCGAAGACGCGCAGGAATATGTCCTTCGTCAGGATGTGCTGGAGCAGCATCTCGCGCACGTCGGCGGCAGTCACCTCGGGGCTTATCGACTGTCTGCACAGCTCCAGGAAGCCGGCGGCGGCGGCCATGTAGTCCGCATTCTCGGCCTCGGCCTCCTCGACGGCGCCGCGCAGGTTTTCCAACACGGCTGGCAGGTCGGCCTTGAACTGCTTCTGCGCCTGCCTGAACTCCTCGATCTGCGGCAGCTCGTAGTCGAGGAAGCTGCGTATGAGGCGATGGAGGTCGCCGGGGCGGGACATGTCGGCCCGCATCGCCTCCTCGCGGTTCTGGATCAGGACGGCGGTCCGGGAGTCCTCGAAGATGATGTTGTCGCGCGGGTAGCCGCGGTCGAACTTGCGTGTGATCTCGGCGTCGAGGTCGTCGTGGGGGTCCTTTGCCTCCCAGTAGCCGCGGGCCATGCGCAACGCGTCTTTCACCGTGCCGTCGGGCACGACGCCGGAGGGCACGGGCAGCTCTGGCACGAGCGCCAGCCCCTCTTTGTGGTCGCCGCAGTAGGCGGACAGGCAGTTCTGGAAGGCGGGCCGGATGTTCAGCTCGCTGTCGGAGCCGCCGTACTCCAGGAGCCGGTCCAGCTCGGTGCGGTAGCGCTCTATGTGCGGGTAGGAAGGCATGTGTAAAAGGATACAGGATTCCCCACCCTGGTTAGGAAACCCAGATTCCCCACCTAACATAGTTGGTGTGGCCTTCGTGGATTTACGCCCGTGTTGAGTATCGATTCGGTGGTTCCATATGGTCGGATCGGGCCGTAGGTAGGACCTTGGCCGAAGACTTTGAGGGTATGGGCAGCGTAGCCGCACCGATTATGGCTGTCCTCAGGCCGAAGAAGGCATGGCGCAGCCTGGGCGACCTTGCTGAGTCGCCTTCAACCGATGCACAGAC
This sequence comes from Dehalococcoidia bacterium, assembly GCA_965262055.1. Taxonomy (GTDB): domain Bacteria; phylum Chloroflexota; class Dehalococcoidia; order Lucifugimonadales. Next base: position 1,055,144 of record CBDHEI010000002.1, on the reverse strand, counting down.
AGGACCGCTTATGGTTGGTACGGCTCGGCGGACAGCGCCAATATCCTCTGACGTGCCCTGATCAACAACTCGTATGAGGGATGGCCCCGCGCCAGACGGATGATCAGCTTCCTGGCGTGTCGCATCACCCGGCCCGGAAGGGCGATCAGGGCGAAGCGCACTGCCTTGAGACGCTTGCTCACCCACTGTCCTCCCAACACCAGCCGCTTCATCGCAGAGCTCAGGTTGAAGGCCAGCACCGCTATGGCCCACCATGCGGCGTTGGCTCCGAACAGCCCCGACGGGAGCCTGCCCGCAGCCAGGTCACTCTTCAGGACGCTGTGGACCTGCTCGCCTTTACCGCATCTCTGCCTGTACCACCGGATCGTCTCATCTCCCGGAAGGTCTCGGTTGGTCACCAACCCGGAGACCTTGTGCCAGGCTCCGCCGGCCAGCCTCATCACGGGGAAGGGTAGCTCCAGCTGCAGTTCCATTCCCGGCAGAGGCTGTTCGCTCAGCGGCTCCCTGATAGCGATGAACCGGTATTCAGGGTTCTTCTTGCTGTAGGCTATCCAGTCTGGTACGAAGTTCACCTCCGCCCACTGTTGACCTGTCTCGACCCAAGTGGCGCCCAGTCTGCGGTGCGGGGCATGCCAGTCTTGTTCGGCAACCTCGGACACCGCGCGCCTGAACTCCGGCGTCACGTTGAGCCCTACCGCAAACTCGATCACTCCGAAGCGCTCGTCTCTGCCCTCGGCGCAGTACCGCAGCAACTCGTGCTGATACCCAGCCGCGTCCGACCGCAGCATCACCTTGTCCACCGCACAAGGCAGATGCTCCAACGCTTCGGTCAACACTCGCAGTTGCTGATAGCCAGCAGGTACGTTGCCGTCCCGAAACTCCGAATGCACTATCAACTCAGCCTCGGCCCAGTAGGTCGTCAGAGGCTGATACGCCTTGTACTTCTTGTAGCTGTAGAGCGCCTGCTGCTTGTGCGTCTCCACCAGCGTGGCGTCCATGTCCAACGTGGCTTGAGCGCAGGGCGAACGGCTCTGTACGAAGCTCACCATATCGGCGTTCACCTTATGCAGACCCCCCAGCGCTTCGTTGGGTGAAGGTATGAACGCTCTGTGAGCTTCCCGACTGGACTCCTCGCCCGCCTCGTGGAATCTCTCCAGGTACCGGAACACCGCCGACTCCGATGGCATGCTCCGCCGACGCTCTACACGCCATCGCTCTTCCAACGCTCTACGCTCTCGACGACCCATCCCATAGCTCTCGACTTCCCGAAGCACCCTGCACAACCCCGCGTCCTTCTCCAGAACATCCAGATCGACCACTGACTCACCGCCTGCCAGGTTCAGCAGTATCAGCGAGCTGACCACTTGGCTGTCCGTCCAGCCCTGACCACACTCCCGCAGTCCCACGTGGCGCTCTACCGACGACCTCAAACCTGCTGCGTGCATCAACTCCAAGTACGTCATCATGCCCGCCATCGCCGTCATGCCCGGCGAGCTCTTCTCCTGCTCGTACTGGAACGGCAGAACCCCTTGCTTCATAATAGGTGCACCTCGTTGGTGATCGTTTCTCTCTTCCAAGAAACATCTTAGCCCCCTTCACGGCGGGCTCCAACGAGGTCTTCTTCTTCTCTAGGTGGGGAATCTGGGTCCCAGATTCCCCACCTAACATAGTTGGTGTGGCCTTCGTGGATTTACGCCCGTGTTGAGTATCGATTCGGTGGTTCCATATGGTCGGATCGGGCCGTAGGTAGGACCTTGGCCGAAGACTTTGAGGGTATGGGCAGCGTAGCCGCACCGATTATGGCTGTCCTCAGGCCGAAGAAGGCATGGCGCAGCCTGGGCGACCTTGCTGAGTCGCCTTCAACCGATGCACAGACAGGACCGCTTATGGTTGGTACGGCTCGGCGGACAGCGCCAATATCCTCTGACGTGCCCTGATCAACAACTCGTATGAGGGATGGCCCCGCGCCAGACGGATGATCAGCTTCCTGGCGTGTCGCATCACCCGGCCCGGAAGGGCGATCAGGGCGAAGCGCACTGCCTTGAGACGCTTGCTCACCCACTGTCCTCCCAACGCCAGCCGCTTCATCGCAGAGCTCAGGTTGAAGGCCAGCACCGCTATGGCCCACCATGCGGCGTTGGCTCCGAACAGCCCCGACGGGAGCCTGCCCGCAGCCAGGTCACTCTTCAGGACGCTGTGGACCTGCTCGCCTTTACCGCATCTCTGCCTGTACCACCGGATCATCTCATCTCCCGGAAGGTCTCGGTTGGTCACCAACCCGGAGACCTTGTGCCAGGCTCCGCCGGCCAGCCTCATCACGGGGAAGGGCAGTTCCAGCTGCAGTTCCATTCCCGGCAGAGGCTGTTCGCTCAGCGGCTCCCTGATAGCGATGAACCGGTATTCAGGGTTCTTCTTGCTGTAGGCTATCCAGTCTGGTACGAAGTTCACCTCCGCCCACTGTTGACCTGTCTCGACCCAGGTGGCGCCCAGTCTGCGGTGGGGAGCATGCCAGTCTTGTTCGGCAACCTCGGACACCGCGCGCCTGAACTCCGGCGTCACGTTGAGCCCTACCGCAAACTCGATCACTCCGAAGCGCTCGTCTCTGCCCTCGGCGCAGTACCGCAGCAACTCGTGCTGATACCCAGCCGCGTCCGACCGCAGCATCACCTTGTCCACCGCACAAGGCAGATGCTCCAACGCTTCGGTCAACACTCGCAGTTGCTGATAGCCAGCAGGTACGTTGCCGTCCCGAAACTCCGAATGCACTATCAACTCAGCCTCGGCCCAGTAGGTCGTCAGAGGCTGATACGCCTTGTACTTCTTGTAGCTGTAGAGCGCCTGCTGCTTGTGCGTCTCCACCAGCGTGGCGTCCATGTCCAACGTGGCTTGAGCGCAGGGCGAACGGCTCTGTACGAAGCTCACCATATCGGCGTTCACCTTATGCAGACCCCCCAGCGCTTCGTTGGGTGAAGGTATGAACGCTCTGTGAGCTTCCCGACTGGACTCCTCGCCCGCCTCGTGGAATCTCTCCAGGTACCGGAACACCGCCGACTCCGATGGCATGCTCCGCCGACGCTCTACACGCCATCGCTCTTCCAACGCTCTACGCTCTCGACGACCCATCCCATAGCTCTCGACTTCCCGAAGCACCCTGCACAACCCCGCGTCCTTCTCCAGAACATCCAGATCGACCACTGACTCACCGCCTGCCAGGTTCAGCAGTATCAGCGAGCTGACCACTTGGCTGTCCGTCCAGCCCTGACCACACTCCCGCAGTCCCACGTGGCGCTCTACCGACGACCTCAAACCTGCTGCGTGCATCAACTCCAAGTACGTCATCATCCCCGCCATCGCCGTCATGCCCGGCGAGCTCTTCTCCTGCTCGTACTGGAACGGCAGAACCCCTTGCTTCATAATAGGTGCACCTCGTTGGTGATCGTTTCTCTCTTCCAAGAAACATCTTAGCCCCCTTCACGGCGGGCTCCAACGAGGTCTTCTTCTTCTCTAGGTGGGGAATCTGGGGAAACGAGGCCCCTTGCTTCAGGCTCCAACAGGGACAGCGTATGTGCGCGAGACGCCTCCCGCCGTTCCCCCCATACTTGACCACCTTTGGTCATGAGGCCGATTTGCTACTATGGCCCCACCGATTCAGGCGTTGACGTGAGGCGTCACCCAGTGGCTGCGACTAGGGGCATACGGATAAGGGCGGCCAACCCTGCAGACGCCGGGCCCATTTCCAAGGTCCACGTCGATACGTGGCGGACCTCATATGCAGGCATGGTACCCGCCGAGCACCTGGCCGATCTTTCGTACCGGAACAGGGAAGCGAGGTGGGAGCAGATCCTCACGGCGGACCGGCCCGCCGAGAGCAACTTCGTCGCGGAGACCGTCGCCTGCGATGTCGTAGGTTTCGCCGGTGGAGGGCCGGAGCGCGAGGGCAACCCCACCTACCGGGGCGAGCTCTACGGCATATACCTGCTCGAAGCGTACCAGCGCAAGGGCCTGGGGCGCCGCCTCGTCTCCGCTGTGGCCCGGCGGTTACTGGCGGATGGGTTCGGCTCGATGCTGGTGTGGGTGCTGAAGGACAACCATCCCGCCTGCCGGTTCTACGAGTCGCTGGGAGGCGAGCGAGTTGGCCGGAAGACCATTGCTATCGCTGGGGCAGACCTTGTAGAGGTGTCCTACGGCTGGAGGGACATTGCGAACCTGGTAGTCGAGGCTGCGGCTCAAACATGAACACCAAGCGCTGTTGACGAGCGCGAACGTGTGTGCTAGAGTCTTTCCTGTGGCAGGGGCGGCCCCGCGCGCGGGCGCCACCCCTCAACGTTCGCCCTGAGCCTGTCGAAGGGCCTGCCGGGGTGAGGGCCTCGGACCCGTGTCACATCCTGTCACATCGGTGTCCACATTCTGTCACATCCACGTCACGTTCGCGTCACGTTCGCGTAACCCCCCTGTAACGCGGGCCGTAGCTGAAAAGTGACAAATGTTACAGATTGTTACGGTTCCAGCGGATTCTCCATGAGCGAGACCTGAGAGCCAACGGCCTTCCAGCCCCCGCCGGAGCTGGACTGGGCTCCCGCAAGCGCCTTCCTCTAGGCGCGAAAGTTGGATGAGGGCATGAGCCAGGGAGCGGCCCGGCGATTGCGTCTGTGGGTGCTGTTAAATACAATGAGCCCACGTTTTTTGGGTGGAGGCTTAGGGAATGGCTACTTTCCAAACCGAACACCTGCGTAACGTGGCCCTGCTCGGCCACAGCGGCTCCGGAAAGACGATGCTGGCCGAGGCGATGCTGCACGAGGCGGGTGTGACCACGCGATTGGGCAGCATCGAGGACGGCAGCACCGTCTCGGACTACGAGCCGGAGGAGCAGCGCCGCCAGAGCAGCATACAGACTTCCATCCTGACCTGCCCATGGCGCGAGCACAAGGTCAACATCATCGACACGCCCGGATACGCCGACTTCAGGGGCGAGGCCATTGCGGGGACCTGGGTCGCCGACGCCGCAATCGTCGTGGTCGCCGGTCAGGCCGGCGTGGAGGTGGGTACCAAGCAGATGTGGGGCATGGCCGACTATCATCGCATGGTGCGCTTCATCTTCATCAGCAAGATGGACCGCGAGAACGCCGACTTCGAGAGGGCCATGAGCTCCATAAACGAGGCCTTCGGCAGGAATTGCGTACCCATCCAGGTCCCCATCGGCGCGGAGTCCAGCTTCCAGGGCTCGATCAACCTCACGGACCCGGACGCCGACGTGCCCGCCGGGATGGAGGACGAGGTGGAGGAAGCGCGGGAGCGACTCACAGAGGCTATCGCCGAGTCCGACGACGACCTGGCTACGAAATACCTGGAGGGGGAGTCGCTCACCCAGGAAGATCTCACCAGGGGGCTCAAGGCCGGTGTGCTGTCCGGGGAGATCGTCCCCGTCCTTGTCGGCGCATCTCCCTCGCAGACCGGCACGCGGGACGTGCTCGACGCAGTGATAGACTTGCTGCCGTCGGCTCCCGAGGCGTCGCCTGCCGCTGCGACCGACGGCGATGGCAATAGCCACTCCCTGACCAGCGACAGCGCCGGCCCCCTGGCCGCGCTCGTCTTCAAGACCGCCGCCGACCCGTTCGTCGGGAAGCTCTCTTACTTCAAGGTGTTCAGCGGAGTCTTCAAGGCCGACTCACAGGTGTGGAACGCCAGCAGGGGTGAGGCGGAGCGCATAGGGCAGATCTTTACGCTGCTGGGCAAGTCGCAAGAGAGCGCCAGCGAGCTGGCCTCCGGGGACATCGGAGCCGTGGCAAAGCTATCCGATACGACCAGTGGCGACTCGCTCTGCCTGCGCGAGCGCCCGCTCACCCTCACCCGCCCCACATACCCCAACCCTGTCTTCGAGATGGCGGTATTCCCCAAGTCGAAGGCGGACGTGGACAAGCTGTCGTCCGCGATCGCCCGCATCAGCGAGGAGGACCCCAGCCTCTCTGTCACCAGGCAGCCCGACACCCTGGAAATGATCCTGGGCGGCCTGGGCGATACCCACGTCGCCGTCGCCGTAGAGAAGGTGCAGCGAAAGTTCGGAGTGGAGATACTGCTCCAGGCGCCGAAAGTGCCCTACAAGGAGACCATCTCGGCCACCAGCAGGGTCGAATACCGGCACAAGAAGCAGTCCGGCGGCCACGGCCAGTTCGCCCACGTCTACCTGGAGCTGGAGCCCATGGAGAGGGGCGCCGGCTTCACATTCGATGACCACGTGGTCGGCGGCAACGTGCCGCGCGAGTACATCCCCTCGGTCCAGAAGGGCGTCGAGAAGGCGATGGTGGACGGCACGCTGGCGGGGTTCCCCATCGTCGACTTCAAGGCCACGCTCTACGACGGGAGCTCCCACCCCGTCGACTCGTCGGGGGTCTCGTTCGAGATAGCGGGCAGCCACGCCCTTTCGAAGGGGGTCGAGGCGGCATCCCCTATACTGCTGGAGCCGATCATGAAGGCGGCCATAACGGCCCCCGACTCCGACACCGGCGACATCATGGGCGACCTGAACGGCAAGAGGGCGCGGATACTGGGCATGAACCCCAACGGGGACGGTACGACGACCGTCGATGTCGAGGTGCCCCAGGCCGAGATGCTGCGCTACGCCACCGACCTGCGCTCCCAGACCCAGGGCCAGGGCTCGTTCACCATCGAGTTCGACCACTACGACCCCGTGCCGGGCCACATGACCCAGCGCGTCGTCGAGGCCCTGGCGGAGGCGGAGGCGTCCCGCGTCTGATCCCTCCTGGAACGGCTACGGAGCCACGGGGTGTGCAGAGGGGCAGAGCCTCTCGCCGGGAGTCTGAGGGTATCCCTCAGATATAATATATGCCCCTTCCTGGCTAGGAAGGGGCCGCAGGGAAGCAGAGATTGTTTCCCCTTAGCCTGCTACGACTTGACGAGGTCTCGCACGGCCTCCATGAACGAGGGGAGCACCTTGCTCCAGTCGCCGACGACGCCGAAAGACGCTTCCTTGAATATGTTGGCGTCTCCGTCTTTGTTGATGGCTACGATGTGCCTGGAGCCGGAGCAGCCGGCCATGTGCTGGCTCGCCCCTGAGATACCCACGGTCACGTAGAGTTCGGGCCTGATGGTGGCGCCGGTCAGCCCTACCTGGTAGCTGTGGTCGACCCAGCCGGCGTCGCAAGCCGCGCGGGAAGCGCCCACCGCTCCACCCAGCAGCCCCGCGAGCTCCTCGACCATCTCGAACGGCTCGGGGCCCCCAAGGCCGCGACCGCCCGAGACCACCACCGAGGCGCTGTCGAGTGGCATCCGGCCACTCTCCTGGCGCACCGTTTCGACGTGCCTGACCCTGCGTAGCGACTCGTCCAGCTCGACCTCGATAGCCTCGACCTCCGCAGACCCTCCCGCTGCGGCCTCCGAAGCGCCCGGGTGCTCGACGGACCCCGGCCGCATTATGACCACCTGCGGGTCTCCCTCGCCGAAGGTGACGAGCGCCATGGCGCTCCCGCCGTACGCCGGCCTCGTCGCCACTACCCGCCCGGACTGCCCGCCCTCCACGGCAACGCTGTCCTGGGCCGCTCCCACTCCGAGCCGGAACGCTACGCGCGGCCCCACGTCGCGTCCGATGGCCGTCTTGCCCACCAGAAGCACCCGTGGCCGTACCCGAAGACAGACCTGCTCCAGGGCGGACACGATCATGTCGGCGGACTCGCCAGCCAGCAACGGGTGCTCCGCCATGTAGACCCTGTCCGCGCCCAGCTCCGCCGCCTGCGCCGCCAGGCCGGACAGGTCTCCGCCCAGAAGCGCCACCGCAACCTCGCCGCCCAACCCACGGCCGGCGGCGATCAGGTCCGCCGTGATGGAGGCGACCTCGCCCCCGGAGTGCTCGCCGAACGCCAGAACGTCGGCCATCAGATTAGCTTCTCCTCCCTGAGCCGGAGGGCCAGGAGACGCCCGGAGTCGGCGTCGTCCTCGCCCTCGATGATCTCGCACTGCCTGTCGCTCACAGGCACGAACAGGTCCGCAGTCCGTACCCGGCGCTCTAGTAGCGCAGGGTCGATCCCCAGATCGTCCGCTGTCCAGACGGTCGGCTGCTTGCGCCCCGCGGCCATGATGCCCCTGAGCGTCGGGTACCGGGGCTCCCCCAGCTCGTTGCTCACCGTGACCAGAGCGGGCATGTCCGCCTCCACGACCTCGTAGCCGCCGCTCAGTACACGCTCAGCCGTCACGATGCTGCCGTCGACCTCAACCCTCTGGGCGACTGTGATGCAGGGGAGGCCGAGAAGCTCGGCAATGCCCAGGGGTACCTGCGCGTTGTCCCAGTCCGACGCCTGCCTGCCGCATAACACAAGGTCGAACCCATCTATCTTCTTGATGGCCTCCGCCAGGGCGAGGGCCGTACCGTAGGAGTCCAGGTCGTCGAACGTCTCGTCCTGCAGCAGCACGAGGTCGTCGGCGCCCATCGATAGAGGCTTCTTGACGACGTCCGCCGCGAACGTACTGCCCAGCGACAGAACGGTGATCCTGCCGCCGGCGGCGTCCTTGATGCGCAACGCCGCCTCGACGGCGTTCTCGTCGAAGCCGTTGAGCACGGAGGCGACACCCAGGCTCTCGGCCATCCGCATCCTGTCGGCGTCAATGCGGAAGGCGGAGGCTGGGGTCTCCGGGTCCGGGACCTGCTTTACGCAGACGATTATGTTAGCTACGGCGCCCTCCTTCGTACCGCGCTCCCACAGGGCGTTGGGAATATAGCACCGGGCCTCTGGAGCGTCAAACTACCTCGCACAAGAACGGTAGTTTCCAAGACTTGGGGGAGGCAAAAGGGGCCAAAATTAAGAGGCCAAAATTGCCGCAAAAGGCCTTGACAACATATTGAGCTTTTCTTATACAATGACCAAACATTCGGGGGTAAAGTTTCGGGGAGTCATCGTTCAGCATAGATAGAGTCGGCGCCCATACTCGGCTCGCGGGGCGACAATCCCGCGATTTGGGCGCCAGGCTCTCTCCCCGCAACTTACTGCCACTCAGCACGAGGGCAGCGCTTTGTCGCTGGCTTATGGGGAGGATCGCTATGGTCACAGCCGTCAGATCCGGGCCGCAATCGGAGACCGTCTTTGGCTCCGCCGCCATCGCGGTAGCAGAGCCGGCACGCCGTACTCACGCACCGCCAGCCTGCGAGAGATGCGGTACAAGGCTAGTCCTGGGGTACGACGAGCCGGAATGCATCGCTTGTGGGTGGAGCGACTACAGCAAGACACCGGTGAAGTCGCGAAGCGACCACGTTCTCGGCGCGGCGACGCGGCACATCCTGCGGTACGCCGGGGACTTCTCTACGCTGACCCACATCCTGGTGCACGTGAGGCTCGTAAGGTCGGGCAACCGGGCCGTCTTCGCCGTCGCCTGCCCCTTCTGCAGGAAGCAGATGGAGGAATCGTCGCTGTCGGGCAGAAGGCCGGACATCCGCGAGCAGCGGTACAAGTGCGTCGAAGGTCACAGGATATCCCTGGTGCCGGTCAAGGGAAGGCTCTTCGGCTGGCGCTAGTGTGAGGGGCGCCATCTAGGGTGGCGACGCACTTCTTCCCTCCGTACATCGGGGACATCCGCGGGCTGGCCTACACTCTGGTGCACGTGAAGGGCGTGACGTCGGGAGACAGGATTGTACTCGACGTCACGTGCCCATTCTGCCAAGGGCAGATGAGTGAGGCTTCGCTGCAGGGCAGGCCGGGCATGCGTGAGCAGAGGTACAGGTGCGACACCGGGCACAGGATGTCCCTGACACCCAGGCCCGGTGGCGGCTTCCTGGGCTGGCTCTAGACCGAGTTCCCCGGTCGCGCGCCGGGTTGTCTTCGCTCCTTCATCCTCTGTGCTGGACCTGAGGTCTGATGACGACAGTAGTTGAGAAGCGTCGGCAGAGCGGGAACTCAATCCTCGTCATCTGCGACTTCTCGCCCCCGCGCGGCTCCGACCCCGCACTGCTGGAGCCGGCCCTCCACATCGGGGCCGACTTCATCTCCGTGGCCTACAACCCCGGCAGGTCAGCCCGAGTCAGTTCCCCGCTCGCGGCGCACTGGGTCCGCGAGCACTCCGGCCGGGACGTGATCTTCACCCTGGCCACCCGCGACATGAACAAGGTCGCGACGCAGAGCCTCCTCATGGGGGCGTCCCTGCTGGGCCTCGAGAACCTGGTCGTGGTAAAGGGCGACAGCTTCTCGGAGAATGACCTACGGAGCGTCAAGCCGGTGGACGACTTCACCCCCACCGGACTCATCAGGGCCACCGCCGAGATGGGCGAGGGCATCGACTTCAGGGGGCGCAGGCTCCGCAGTTCTTCGAGGTTCTGCGTCGGCGCGACCCTCGACCTGGGCAAGGACCCCAACCGGGAGATGGCCCTGGTGCGAAGGAAGGTCGAGGCGGGCGCCGAGTTTTTCCTGCTGCAAGCGCTGTTCGAGCCGGCCATCCTGCGACGCTTTCTCGACGGATACGCTGAACTCAACGAACGCCCGCTGGAACAGCCCATCTTCTGCGGCGTACAGATTCCGGCCCCTGACGGCCTGTCGTTCGGCGCCGTTCCAGATTGGGTGAGCAACGACCTCGCCAAAGGCAGGCCCGGCGAGCAAGTCGCCCTGCAGCTAGTCTACGAGTACAGGGACGCGGGGTTCAGCTCGATCTACCTCGTGCCCCCCGTATTCCGAGGCGGCAGGCGCGACTATGACGCCGCCCAGCGCGTCCTGGAGGACCTGGAGCGGTAGCTCAGTTCTGTCTAGCCACCGAGACGGGCTCAGGCATACGAAGGAACCTTCAGCCCTTTCTACGGAGACCGGGTCTGTGACGAGCCCTAACCGACGTGGTTGCGCCCGGAGGCGTGCCAACGGCGTCTTGGGCGAGACCCACCCCTCTTGGCCACGTCTAGTCTCCTAGTTCTTCAGTTGCCCCTAAGGAGACTTCGGTACCCTCCTCCAAATCGGGGAGCAATCACTGAAAGCATAAAGCGAACGTCTGACGCTTGTTATTGGCCGGCGGACGTGCTACTATACACGTCATACGCACGAGGAGGAGGCGCCGACGCGGGATACTGAACGTACGAGTCGCCAGAGGGGGCTGCGCATCCACGAAGTCCCCCCCTGGCCAAGCCGCCCCTCCCATCTCGGATCCACGAGGCCTCGTCAGCCTACTGAATCAGTTGATGGGCGGGGCAACAATAACACTATAGGAGACTAACTAACATGACACAAGTAGGCATTCAGACATACGGGAACATGCAGGACGCGTTCGTGGCTGCTGCCTCAGCAGCCGCCATGAGCTATGGCAAGCCGGTTACTGGCATCCTGTACTCGCAAGCAGGCCGCAGCTTCATTTCTTCAAGCTTGCCCGTGCGAATGCTACTCTCGGTAGCTCGCAGAGACAGCGCAGGAAAAAAGGACGACCCTGCCAAACACCTCAACCGGCCGCTAGCACCGCCGCATGTCGCGGAGATAGTCCAATACCTTCGCACCGAGCCTCGCTACCTAGTACCGCCGATCATGCTGAACGCAGCCTTTGAGCTGCAAATCTTCATGGTTGAATCACCTTTACAGTCGAAGCTCTGCGTGTTCGTACTGCCGCCGGAGGAGTATCTCTACGTCACAGATGGCCAGCATAGACTCGAAGCACTCCAGCAGGTGATACGGGAAAAGCCCGAGATGGAGAGCGACTCGGTCGGCGTGACAATCGTCCAAGAGGGTGACATAGACAAGGTGCACCAGGACTTTTACGATGCGGCGCAGGCTGCCCCGCTCTCCAAGGCTCTCCTCGTCGAGTTTGACGGGCGTGAGCCCCTGAACGCGCTAACAAGGCATGTGAGTTTGAATGCGCGCATCTTGCGCGGGCGTGTTGAGAAGATAGGGAACGTCGGCAAGAACTCATTGATGCTCTTCACGACTAACCAAGTGAAGCAAGCAATATACCAGCTGCTCGTGGGAGACTGGTCGCTTTACGCATCAGCCATTCAGAAGCAAGCCCAGCAGATACTGGGACCCGCCCATGAACTGTGGGAAAACAGGGTGATGAACTTCCTAGACGAGTTCGCGGTGCACAACCCCCAGTGGAAGCAAGTCATTGACAATCCCCTCGAGGCGGGAGCGTCAGTCGACATACCCAGGCTCAGGCAAAACTTCCTACATTTCTCCGGTGGAGGCTTGCTTGTTCTTGGAGGAGTTGGACACACGATCCTCAAGGGCGGTGCGCCCGACGGCAGTTTGTCGAGCCAGCAGAAGGAGTTGATCGCAGACCTTGCTGGCCTGGATTGGTCCAGAACGGGAGCGCTGTGGCAGGGCTACTTGGTTGGCCCTCAGGGGAACATCACCCCTCACAAGAACCACATCGCTCTGGCGGTAGCCAAGATCAAGGAGGCCTTGAGTGTGCCGCGAACCGACAAGGAGACAAAACTGCTGGAACGAGTTCGCCAAGCCTCGGAAGACGCACTCACCGTCACCGTTGCCGCGACATAACCTTGACGGCGGGGTGGACGAAGGCCAGTTGGTAAGCTGGCCTTCGTCCAGTCTTGGCCGTGCCTGGTATCCGTTAAGGAACTTGGGACTGGAAGTGCTATGCGGGAGAAAAACTGTTATCCTCAGCTTTTCGCACCCCCTTCACATGGCCGCTGGAAACGCACAGCTACTCATCAAGGGCAGGCATCGGGCATCAATTGAATAGGAAACACAAGCTCCATGCGATATGCCCCTACTTTGCAATGTTCCCGCACACGTTCGCTCGTACACAGATTCTGGAGCATTCCCAACCCGGCAATGTAGTACTGGATCCGTTCAGCGGGCGCGGAACGACGCTCCTTGAGAGCCTCCTCCTAAAGCGACAGGCCGTCGCAGTTGACATAAACCCCGTCGCCGCGTGTGTCACCGGCGCCAAGGCCCAAGTCCCTGAGTTGTACGCGGTTAGGGCAAGGATCGACGAGATTCAGCAAGAATTCGGGGAAGCTAGTCGAGATAGGCTAAATCAAGAAGCCCGCTCCCTCCCATCGTTCTTCCGTAGAGCCTTCTATCACACTACGCTCAGGGAGCTATTGTTCGCTAGGACCCAGCTACAGTGGAAGACCAATACGACTGACTGTTTCCTTACTACTCTGGTACTCGGCTCACTGCACGGAGAAATGGATCGTTCAACCTCCTACCTCAGCAACCAGATGCCTCGTACGATTAGCCCCAAGCCAGCATACTCATTGAGGTATTGGAACCGACACGGGCTGTGGCCTAAGAGAAGGGTGCTCTTTGACATCCTGCGGAGTCGCGCAGAACTCCGATTCGGGGATGCCCCACCTCAGACTAAGGGGACTTCTGTCCTCGTGGACGTTAGGAGAGCCGCAACGATGCTGGCCCAGTATTCCAACAGTGTGGATCTGGTAGTCACCTCTCCACCCTACCTAGATGTCACTAGCTACGAAGAGGATCAATGGCTTCGTCTATGGTACTTGGGCGGCCAGCCCAATCCGACATACCATCAAGTCTCCGTTGACGACAGATACACAGATTCAAGCCAGTACTTGCGCTTCTTGTCACAGTCATGGAAGGGCATCGCGCCACTGCTCAGACGACGAGCCGTCGTGGTGTGCAGGATTGGGGGAAAGAGACTCAAAGTCGACCGAGTCACTCGCGGGCTGCTGGAGAGCCTCCGCGCCGCCTTCCCAGAGGCCTACCTAATTAGGGATCCTGTGGTCACTTATCCCTCAAAGCGACAGACCGACAGCTTCCGCCCCGGAACACGTAGCTCGCCCGAAATTGACCTAGTCATGCGAACAGCATGACCGAACTCAGCCGAGAGCTATTGGATCGGATACTCACCGTGGCGGCGGCCAGCCAGCTCGGCGGCGGGAGCGTATGGGTTGCGTACGGGGTCCATTGGCGTAATTGTAGAGAGTTTACTTCAGATTACAACAACAGGATAATACTGGATAAACTCGCTATAAACAGCGCGGGCCTAGAGATGGCTTCCCGCATCCGCGACCCAGGAGCGGAGCGCTGCGAGGCTGACGTCGGCTAGGGTGTCTACCTGTACGTCAGCTCCGTCGATGGGCAGGTCGCGGGTCATGGGGTTGGGCACTGCGACGCAGAAGAGGCCGGCGGCCTTGGCTGCCGCGATGCCGTTGGGCGAGTCCTCGATGGCCGCGGTGCGGGAAGGAACGGCGCCAAGGGCCTCGACGGACGTTGTGTAGAGCTCCGGGTCGGGCTTTGTGGACGACACGTCGTCGCGGCACAGGACCGAGTCGAACTTGTCCAACAGCCCGGTCCTCGTCAGGTGTCCTACCACCCACTGGCGGGTAGAACTGGAGGCGACCCCAACGGGTATTCTCTGCTCGTCGGCTTCACGCAGCAGTTCGAGCACGCCCGGCAGCACGGGGCTCGCCTCCACCAGCTCCATGTGGCGGTCACGCCGCTCGGCCCGTATGGCGTCGCGGTCCAGGGGTCTCCCCACCTGCGTTTCCAGATGGTCGTAGATATCGAAGATATGAGAGCCACGGCCGATGAACTGCGTCCAGAGCGACCTGTCGAGATGAGCTCCGTGGGAGTCGAAGACATCCGCCCACGTCTGGAAGTCGGATGTCTCGGTGTCGATTATGACGCCGTCGAAGTCGAAGACCAGCGCCTCTATCATCAGCTGTGGAAGGGGAGCTACCCGGCGGGCGCGGCGGCGCTGCGTTGCTCCACGGCGCCGCGTATGAACTCGGCAATCTGCGATGTGGTTGCGCCGGGGCCGAATATGGCCTTTACGCCCATGGCTTCCAGAGACGGGCGGTCCGCCTCCGGGATGATACCTCCCGCAACGACCATCACATCTCCGATGCCCCGCTCTTCCAGTTCGTCGAATATCTTGGGGAACAGCTCCATGTGGGCGCCGGACAGGATGCTGAGCCCGATGACATCCACGTCCTCCTGGAAGGCGGCCTCGGCGATCATCTCCGGGGTCTGGCGTATTCCGGTATAAATGACCTCCATGCCGGAGTCGCGCAGCGCCCTGGCGATCACCTTGGCGCCACGGTCGTGGCCGTCCAGCCCCGGCTTGCCCACCAATACCCTGATCACGTCCGCGGGCATTCCGCTACTCCTTGACCGAGCCGCTGTCGACCAGTTCTATCAGCACGCCGCGAGTCGCGCGGGGGTGGATGAAGGCGATCATACCCGACGCCCCCCGTCTCGGTGCCCTGTCGATTAGCTGCACGTCCTCAGCTTCCAGCCGCTTCAGAGTCCCTGCGAGGTCATCCACCTCAAAGCAGATGTGGTGCACGCCCTCGCCCCGGCGCTCTATGAAGCGGGCCACGCCGCCGCTGGGGTCGGTGGGCTGGATGAACTCCAGCTGGGTGC
This sequence comes from Dehalococcoidia bacterium, assembly GCA_965262055.1. GTDB lineage: Bacteria > Chloroflexota > Dehalococcoidia > Lucifugimonadales. The sequence continues at coordinate 1,039,821 of CBDHEI010000002.1, read as the reverse complement.
CCCCCACCTTGACGAGGGCGGCCTTGACCTGCTGGTCCTCTATGTCCTCTACCTCCGCTTCGCCTATGCCGAACAGGCCCTGGTAGAAGCGGAGCGTGTCGTCTATGTCGCGCACGGCTAGGCAGACGTGGTTGATGTGCCGCGCGGTGCATGGGCTGTCGCTCATGGCTGGTTACATCCTCCGATTACGTTCGTAGCGTCTTCTCCAGCAGATGAGGCGCCGGTCATAGGCCGAGGACGCTGCGGGCTATTATCAGGCGCTGCACCTCGGACGAGCCCTCGTATATCTCGGTCACGCGCGCGTCTCGGTAGAGGCGCTCGGCGGGGGTGGGCGCGAAGTAGCCGACGCCGCCGTGTATCTGCACTGAGCTGTGGGCGGCCCTGTTGGCCGCCTCGGACGCGAACAGCTTGGCCTTGGAGGCCTCGGCGGCGAACGGCTCGCCCCTGTCCAACAGGGTGGCGGCACGTAGCACGAGAAGACGCGCAGCGTCGATCTCCGTGGCCATGTCTGCGATCATCCACTGGACCGCCTGGTGCTCGGCTATCTGCTTGCCGAAGGTCTGCCTCTGCTTGGCGTAGCTGACGGCCGCCTCGTAGGCAGCCTGCGCAATCCCTACGCACTGGGCGGCGATGCCTATCCGGCTGCAGTTGAGCATCTGCATCGTCTGGCGGAACCCCTCACCCTCCGGTCCCAGCCGGTTCTCCACCGGGACCGGGCAGTCCTCAAAGACCAACTCGGCGGTGGAGGACGCCCTGACGCCCATCTTGCCGTGCTGGGGGTTGACGGTGAAGCCCTCGCTGTCTCTCTCCACGATCAGGGCTACCACCCCCCGGCTTTTGAGGGACGTGTCCTGGGTCGCCAGCACGACGAAGGTGTCGGCCTCGTCGCCGTTCGTGGTGAATAGCTTGGCGCCGTTCAGGACGTAGTGGCCGTCCTTTCTGGTCGCGGTGGTGGAGATGGCGGCCGAGTCGCTGCCGGCGCCGGGCTCCGTGAGGGCGAAGGCGCCGATCTTCCGGGCGTTCGCAAGCTGCGGGATGAACCTGCGCTTCTGGCCCTCGGTGCCGTACATCTGGATGTACACGGCGCACAGCGATAGGTGGGCCAGGTATATGACGCTGGTCGCCGCACAGCCGCGGGCGATCTCTTCTATGGTGATCGCAAGCTGGCGTGCGGTGCCTCCGCTGCCGCCGTACTCCTCGTCTATGGTGAGCCCGAACAGGCCCAGATCGGCCATATCGCGGATGTTGTCCCACGGGAACTCGCCCGCCGCGTCGTAGTCGGGCGCGCGGGGCGCCAGGGCTCTGTCGGCCAGATCCCTTACGGTCGACCTTATGAGCCGCTCATCTTCGGTCAGAAACAGGTCTTCCATGGTCCTTTAGTCCCGTGCCAGCTTAGCACTACCCTACGCTAAACTCAGACGCTATCGACAATTGAGTCGATCCGCAAGTCGGGCACTGTCAGCGCCACAAACGAGGGTAGCCGAAGTCTCGTCCAGAAACACATCGGCTCGACACCGGCAACGTCCGCTACGTATAGCGTCATTACCGTCCCGTGGGTCACGACTATGCTGTCCGACCGCTGGGACTCGATCAGGCCGTTGACCGCAACGGTGAACCTGTCGAGGGCCTGCCGGGCCGTCTCTGTCCCCAGCACCAACCGGTCGGGGCTGGAGAACAACTGCCGAATCGATTCCTCGAACTCGCGCTGGGGGAGGAAGGGGGTGCTGTCCCTATGATGCTCCTCCAGTCCGTTTCCTGGTTCCGCCGGGACTCCGAACGCCCTAGCGACTATCTCCGCAGTCTCCACGGCCTTGGGCTCCCTGCTGCATGATATGGTGTCTGGTACGTGGCCGGTAAGTCTTGCAGCCAGACACTCTGACATCTTCCGTCCCGTCGCGCTGAGTCTCCAACTTTGACGCTGGCCTGTCGCGCTCTATCCGGGGCTCCGAGTGACGCACCAATACGAGCTTCCCCAAAGTGTCAGAAGCCGGCGGTCTCGCGCTGCTCGCCGAACACCCCGCGGAATACGTCGGATATCTCGCCCACAGTCGCGTAGGCTTCCACGCACTCCAGGATGGCGGGGACGGTGTTCTCGTCGCCGCGGGCCACGTCTTCCAGGCGCTTCAGGGTGGTTGCGGCGGCCTCACCGTCCCTTTCGCTTCTGACACGCTGAACCCGGTCGATCTGCCGCCTCGTCTGCTCGGGGTCTATATTCTGAAGCTTCTCGATGGGCGGAGTAGGGGACTGGAAGCGGTTGACGCCGACCACGACGCGCTCTTCGGCCTCCACTTCCCGCTGCATCTTGAACGCGCTCTCGTGCAGCTCCCGGGTCTGGTAGCCCTCCTCCAGCGCTGCGACCGCGCCGCCCATACGGTCAATCTGGTGGATGTACTCCAAGGCCGCCTCCTCGAGGCGGTCCGTCAGGCTCTCCACGTAGTAGGAGCCGGCCAGTGGGTCCACCGTCCCGGTGACCCCGCTCTCGTGGGCGATGATCTGCTGGGTCCTGAGGGAGAGCTGGACCGAGTCCTCCGTCGGCAGGGCCAGTGCCTCGTCCTTGGAGTTGACGTGCAGCGACTGGGTGCCCCCGAGGACGGCTGACAGGGCCTGTATCGTGGTGCGGATGACGTTGTTGTCGGGCTGCTGTGCGGTCAGCGTCACCCCGGCGGTCTGGGTGTGAAACCTGAGCATCCAGGACTTCGGCTTCTGGGCGCCGAAGCGCTCGCGCATGATCCTGGCCCACATGCGGCGGGCCGCCCGGAACTTGGCGACCTCCTCGAGCAGGTCGCTCTGGGCCACGAAGAAGAACGAAAGCCTGGAAGCGAAGCTGTCCACGTTGAGGCCTGCGTCCACAGCGGCCTGGACGTATGCTATGGCGTTGGCAAAGGTGAACGCCAGCTCCTGGACGGCGGTGGCGCCGGCCTCGCGCATGTGGTAGCCGCTGATGCTGATCGTGTTCCAGCGGGGCACGTTCTCGGGGCAGTACTGGAATACGTCGGTGACGAGTCTCATGGCCGGGAGCGGCGGGTAGATGTACGTGCCCCTGGCGATGTACTCCTTCAGGATGTCGTTCTGGATGGTGCCGTCGAGCTTGGCTGGGTCCACGCCCTGCTTCTTCGCCACGGCGATGTAGAGCGCCAGCAGTATGGAGCCGGTGGCGTTGATGGTCATGGAGGTGCTGACTTTGTCCAGCGGGATGCCGTCGAACAGGGTCTCCATGTCCACGAGGCTGCATATCGGGACGCCCGCGCGGCCCACCTCGCCCAGCGCCAGCGGATGATCGGAGTCGTAGCCGGTCTGCGTGGGCAGATCGAAGGCGACGCTCAGGCCGGTCTGGCCCTGCTCCAGCAGGTACCTGTAGCGCCGGTTCGACTCTTCGGGAGAGGCGAACCCGGAGTACTGGCGCATCGTCCAGACGCGCCCGCGGTACATGTTGGGCTGTACGCCGCGGGTATAGGGGTACTCCCCCGGGTAACCCAGCTTCTCATCGTAGCTGTCGCCGTCCAGGTCCTCAGGCGTGTAGACTGTGTCGACGTCGAGCCCCGAGTCGGTCTCGAAGCTATCCCGGAGCTCGCCGAACCGCTTCTTCAGCGGCTCCAGCGTATTGGCGCGCCACTCGTCCTTGTTAGTAGCCATCAGCCGACTCTTACACCGTAGTTATGGTTACGTCGACGCCCAGCTTCTTGCCGAGCGCGCGCAGGTACTGGTCTACCGTGGCGGTCTGTCCCATTATGAAGCGCGAGATGAAGCGGAACGCCGGGTTGTCTGTCTCGCCGTCCTCGGTGACCGTCAGCGCGGTGACCTCGCCGAACTCGGCCACTTCCATGGTCCATGTCCCTGAGAAGGGCAGGTTGTCGTTGGCTATGCGGCGCACGAGGCGGTGCGGCGGGACGAGCTCCACCGTCTCCATGTCCAGCGAGCGCCCGGACTTGTCGGTCTCCCGCCACACGTCCCGGCCAGCGTGGCCGGCTACGCGCTCGACGCTGCGGACGTCATCGCGCCAGGACGGCTGCTCGCTGAAGTCCGATATGACCATCCATATCTCGCGGGGCGAGCGGTTGAAGTGGGTCATCCGGGAGACGGAGTGCGCCCTGGGCAGCAGGGAGCCCACGCCGAAGGCCAGCACGACGACGCCCACGACGGAAGCACCGGTCACGACGAGCCAGACCATGGTTCAGCCCACAGCCGCACCGGCGGGCGCGAAGCCCACCTTCTCCAGCGAGCCGCCTATAGCCTCGAGCATCTCGGCGATATCCCGGGGATCGACCATGCCGAGGTGGCCTATGCGAAACATCTTGCCCGTCAGCTCGCCGTAGGCGCCGGCGAGTATGACATCGTAGTCCTTGCGCACTGAGGCCCTCAACTCGTCCGCGTCCATGCCTTCAGGCACCCTTACGGCCGTTACGGTGTTGGACGCTATACACTCGTCGGGGAATATGGAGAGGCCGAGCGCCTTGACCCCCTCGCGTGTCATACGCCCGATCTCCGCATGCCTGCGGAAGACGTTCTCCATCCCCTCGTCTACGATCTGTTGCAGCGCCAGGTCGAGCGCGAACATGGCGGACAGGGCGGGCGTATACGGGGGCTGGCCCATCTCGAGGTACTTCCTGTACTGCGCGGCGTCGAAGTAGAACCGGGGCATCTTGGCTTCGGCGTGGGCCTGCCATGCCCGCTCGCTGAAGCTCAGGAACGCCAGGCCCGGCGGTAGCATCCACCCCTTCTGGGATGCGCTGGTGACCACGTCGCAGCCCCATGCGTCGGTGTGGAGGGGCAGGGAGCAGACGCTGCTGATGCCGTCCACGAGCAGCAGCTTGTCGAACTCGCCCTTGACCACGGCCGCTATCGACTCCAGGTCGTTGGTCACGCCGGTGTTGGTCTCGTTGTGGGTCACCAGGACCGCCTTGACGCCAGGGTCGCCGTGGAGGGTCGTCCTCAGTGCGTCCACGTCCACCGCCTCCCCGGCGGGGAACCTTAGAGTGGTAACGTCGGCCCCGAAGATCTCCGCGATCTGCCCGAACCGGTCTCCGAAGGAGCCTATCGTCGCGCAGATGACCTTATCCTCGGGCGAGAGGGTATTGACGACCGCGGCTTCCATGGCCCCTGTGCCGGAGGAGGTCAGAATGAAGACGTCGCCGCTGGTGTCGTAGACCGTCTTCAGGCGGTCCGTGATCCTGTACAGTAGGTCTTTGAACTCCGGCCCCCGGTGGTTCATCATCGGCGTTGCCATTGCGCCGAGGATGTCGTCGGGGACAGGTATGGGGCCGGGTATTCGAAGGTTCACTAGTGCCTCTGCCTCCAGGAAGGTTGTGCCGGATAGGAGATTCTAGCACAACGCCTTAGCCCGAATCCACCGAAAGACGACTTTGGGGACAGTCCTTGAAGAAGCCAGAGGGTGCTCCTCTGAATCTGGGAGAATGGTTTTGAAACAGAAAACCGCCCGGAAACAAGGAGCACCCAGTAGATGCTGCCACAGAACAATCCCGACCGTATCGGCGTCGTCTTTGACGACCACCGCCTGGTGGCCAATGCCGGCCTGCTCCTGCCGGCCACCCTTGCACAGCACCTGGGCCTGCGGGAACTCGCCGACCATCACCTCGACCTCGGCTGCGCACCGGGGCGGGCGAACACGGGGGACAAAATGCTGACGCTGGTCGCTTCCGCGCTGGCGGGCGGCGACTTCATCGACGACGCCGATGCGCTGCGTGCTGGTGGGACGGTCGGTGTTCTCGGCTGCGTGGTCAAGGCGCCATCCACCCTGGGCACCTTCCTGCGCAGTTTCCGGTGGGGGCATGTCCGTCAACTCGACCGGGTGAGCCGCCAGTTGCTGGCACGCGCATGGGCCGCTGGGGCCGGACCCGGCGACTCGCCCCTGACCATCGACCTGGACTCCACCATCTGCGAGACCTATGGACTGGACAAAGAAGGGGCGCGACACCACAACTACACCGGCGCGCGGGGCTATCACCCACTGCTGGCCATCGCCGCCGGAACCGGCGATGTGCTGATGTCCCGGCTGCGCGAGGGCCGTGCCAACACCGCTCGCGGCGCTGCCCACTTCCTGCGTGAAACGGTGGGGCGGGTGCGCTACGGTGGGGCCAGCGGCCAACTCACGGTGCGCGCCGACAGCGGTTTCTACGCCCACGCTCTCGTCGCCGTCTGCCGCGAGATGGGTGTCCGCTTCTCCATCACCATCCGCCAGCACAAAGGCCTGCGGGAGTTGATTGAGGCGATCCCCGAGCAGGACTGGACGCCGATTCCCTACTGGATGGACGGCGCCGCCGATGTGGCCGAGACCACCTATACCCCCTTCCAGAGTGAACCCGACGCCGCGCCGGTGCGGCTCATCGTCCGGCGGGTGAAGCCCACGCCCGGTTCCCAGTTGGCCCTCTTCGCCACCTACAGCTATCACGGCTTCATCACCGACCGGGACGGGGAAACCCTGGAACTGGAGGCCGATCATCGCCGCCACGCCGAGATCGAGAACGCCATTCGAGACCTGAAACACGGCGTCGGACTCAACCATCTCCCCTCGGGGCGCTTCGCCGCCAACGGCGCCTGGCTGGCGGTGCAGGTGATGGCACACAACCTCGCCCGCTGGACAGCGCGCATCGGTCTGGCCGAACGGACCGTGACCACCAAGACCCTCAGGCGGCGGGTCTTCGCTCTGGTGGGACGGATCACCCACTCGGCGCGCCGCCTTACCCTGCATCTTCCCCAGCATTGGCCTTGGGAAACCCAGTTCACTCGCGCCATGGCCCGGCTGCGAGCCATTCCACTCCCCGCCTGACTGCCAGCCTGCAACTGACCCAACTTCCCTGCAAACTCGTGCCACCCCGGTCCGCGAGAGTTCCCTGCTGCGTATTCTCTCGCCATCCCGCGCATCGCAGCTCCCGCAGAGGGCCATAGGGGCCCTATGCGGCGACTGAAGACCGTTCGCCGACCTCCAATCTACCCCAATGAGCCCAGCCATCTCCCCTGTAGCTCCCTCACCCACCCTGCCGCTGTCCTCACGCCGTCCATAGGTGTCCTTCGGTGGATTCGGGATTACGCATTGAGCAACCCCACGGGTGACGTTCGCGCGCGGACCCGGGGCGACGAGGTGGCGGCGATGGACTACCTGGGAGCCGACCTGACCTTCTTCGACCCGATCGACTGAGCTTGCGGCTGAAGGACTTCGCGGACGGGCCTGGGCGGATGGACGCCGGGGCGCGGACCTATGGTAAGGTGGCGGGCGTCCCGACCTCGAAGGGAGGCGAACAGCACATGGAAGACCTCCGCTCGCTGGCTGAGGCGGCCGGCGCGCTGCTCAAGGAACGCGGACAGACCGTCGCCGTCGTGGAGTCGTCTGCGGGAGGACTTGTGTCCGCCGCGCTGCTGGCGGCGCCGGGCGCCTCCGCGTACTTCGTAGGCGGTGCCGTGGTCTACACCAGGGCAGCCCAAAGGGGGCTGCTACGCGTGCCCGACGAAGCGATGGAGGGCCTGAGGGCCAGCACGGAGGGGTACGCGCTGCTGAACGCCCGGACCGCGCTTGAACTGCTCGCGCCACTTGGGGCCTTGCGGAAACGGGCGCCAGCGGGCCGACGGGGAACCGTTACGGAGACGGCCCGGGACACTCCTGCATCGCGGTGGCGGGGCCGGTCGAGGCGGCGATCACCTTGGAGACCGGAGTCGCCGACCGCGAGCGAAACATGTGGACGTTTGCCAAGACGGCGCTCGATCTGCTGGAGCAGTGTGTCAAGGACGCCGGTCAGATCTGAAGCCGTGACAAACGCATAATCAGGAGATGCTACAGATGAGCTCGAACGGACGGGTCGCTATCGTTACAGGGGGAGGGACAGGGGTTGGCAGGCATTCGGCACTGGCACTGCTGCGAGAGGGCTATTCCGTCGTCATAGCGGGGCGGCGAATGGAGCCATTGGGGGAGACGGTAGAGGAGGCCGGCGCCAACGCGCCCATCCTGGCTGTCCAGACGGACGTCGGAAACCCCGAGTCGGTCTGCGGGCTGTTCGCCAGGACGATGGAGGCGTTCGGCCGGCTGGATGTGCTGTTCAACAACGCCGGCCACGGAGCGCCCCGGCTGCCTATGGAAGACCTGGCCTACGAAGACTGGCAACGGGTGGTCGATACGAATCTAACGGGGACGTTCCTCTGCACTCAGGAAGCGATCAAGATCATGAAGGTCCAGGAGCCGATGGGCGGCCGGATCATCAACAATGGCTCGATCTCGGCCCACGTACCGCGCCCCGACTCGGCCCCCTACACGTCCACCAAACACGCGATCACCGGCCTGACCAAGTCGACCTCGCTCGACGGCCGCAAGTACAACATTGCGTGCGGCCAGATAGATATCGGCAACGCCGCCACGGACATGACGGCCCGGATGCAGGCGGGCACGCCGCAGGCCGACGGCTCGATCAAGGTGGAGTCGAGGTTCGATGTCGAGCACGTCGCCAACACAGTCGTGTACATGTCGAACTTGCCGCTGGACACGAACGTCCCATTCATCACGATCATGGCGACTGACATGCCCTACATCGGCCGCGGGTAGCCGATCCCGTGGTCACACCCTTCCAGGCTGACAAACGGCCGTGCCTGCTGGCTCACAAGGCTGTGTAAGCGGAGGACGCCGCAAGCCGGCTTCCCCCGTATCCCTCCTCTTTGGTGTCTCGTACCGAACAGCTCGGCCCCACGCGCACACGCGAACTGTAGGGACGTGGCCAAGGGCCCGCTCGGCAACTGGATAGGAGGAACCGTGGGTCGTATCGACGGTGCGGATGCCGCGCTCCCAGGCTGACTCCACGTCGATGCGGTAGGCGAACCTGTCTTCCTCCAGCTCGCCAATGATCTTGAGGTTGGGGGCGCCGTCCATGACTTCGGCGCTGATCATCGGGGAGCCGTGGGACACTACGACGCAGTCGACGTCTCCGACGTGTTCGATCAGTTGTCTGATAGCGTCGGGGACATCATTCGGGCCGAACGCGACACCTCCCTCCATATGTAGCCACTCCCAGTCTGCCATCGAGGAGAGCCGGTCCAGGTCCGCAGGATGTCATGTCAGGTCCCAGCCGGGCAGGGCGGCCGCCTGCCGGACCCACGCCAGCAACTGCTCCTCGTCGAGTCTGTCCTCGTATATGTCGATCCACTTCGATTTCTCGTCCTTGCCCGCGCCGGGCGGAACGGGTCGCAGAGACGCGCCTTGGAAGAACGTCACCTTCACGTAGCGGGTGAAGACGTGGTAACTCAGGAACCAACCCTGGCCCTCGATGCCATAGAAGGGGGAGTTCCACCTCACCGCCTTGCGCACGTCAGGCACAGTGCGCCCAATGAGCTCGTCGAGGCGGCGCCCGATGTCACTTTTCCAGCCTGGCATGGCCGCGATGTAGGCCTGCACGGTGGCGTCGCCGTCAGCCTTCGCGATCTGAGGATTGCCGCCTGAAAGGAGGACCGGCTTCGCGGGCTGTGTGGTGTTGTATGCCACCGCCTCGCGCACCAACGCCTTGAGCGCGGCATCGTCTATCCTGTCTCCCTCGCGAAGGTCTATCGCCCGCCACGTGTTCCCGGCCAATGTCGCGTTGAAGAGTTTCATGGGGTCGGGGAGCACGGTTCCGTGTGCGAACGTGAGCTTCACCTTGTCCTTGTGGGCGTTGGCGACCGCGAATATCCCGCCGTGCGACCACGCGGGTGACCCCAGCCACTTCCATTGTTCGACCACCCCGGGGTCGAACTCGCGGATGATCCCGCGGATTTCGCTCAGCCTCTCGCCTCTCCAATCGCCCAAGTCCGCAATCTTCTCGTCGATCTTCCTGGATGCGCTGAAATGGTCTGGCGACTCGGTGGCCGCTTTGCGGGGTTCTGCAACCTTAAAGGAAGTCTTGGCGGCCATTGTGTTCACTCTGGTCAGCGCCTCGCGTCGCTGAATTGGTCGGTAAAAATCAGAAAGTCAAACCACGGTGGAGCGTGGTGGCCCATGCCGCCAGCTGACGGTCTACAGGGGTAGTATTCATTGAGATTGGTGCTGTTGGTCAAACTGTCTACTTCCAAACCGGTTCTTCAGCCAACGAAGACTTAGCAACAGCTGCCTGCAGGCCATACCGCGCTGCGACAGATGTCACAAGTTCAAGAAACCATTCCTCCGCAAATGGAGCGACAATTACTTCGGAAATCAATACGGAGAGTTCCACTGGTTGGTATTTTCCGACTACGTACAGGTCCTGGGACATATCGGACTTTCCATCCCTGCTGGGAATCTCTTGTGTAAGGGCCCTGACTTCCTTTTCCGGCTCGAAACTTTTGCGCTTATGCAGATAAGGGGAAAACATATTGTTCTCTGGAATGAATGCCGTATCGTAATCGACGTAATTTACAGTCCCGATGAAAACTTTATCCTCCCCTACGAAGGATTCTGACAATGATTTGAAATCTGTCTTAATCGCGACGCCGTCACTCTCTCTAGAATACAGTCTCCACATAGCAGCGGACTCATAAGTGCTCCAGTGCCAACAATTGACTAGGGTGAAGCGCCTTGATTCCCTGATGAAATCAGCCATTTGTTGGAGCGCATGCTCAGGTATCTGGTCCCTATATAATTCAGGGCGTATCTTAACCCACATTTCCCATATCAACCCTACAAGGTGTTTCGTAATCAGTAACATCGCTACCCGATCTAGCCGACTAGCAGAGCACTGTGGTTATCATGAGTGCTAGACGTACTGTCCTCGGAGGCACCCAATGGGTGAAAGCACCAACCCCCGCGCCACGCTCCGTTTCGACCGCCGTATACGGTTGGAGTTCGCGGCGCTACCATCACCTCGGACGCCGGACTGTTGGCCTGTTGCGAGCTGGATGATGCACTGGAGACTGACGGAGACGGCGGATGAATGTCTGCAGGAGAGTCGGGGCGGTCGTAACGTGCAGCACCGATTGGTGGGCCTCCTCAGGCAGTCGGTGTACAGTCGTCTGGCAGGCTACGAGGATACCAACGATGCTGACCGCCATAAACCTAGTGCACAGTGGCCGAGAATTGGACACCAAAGGCTAAAGATATTGTGCCCGAGATCTGGAATGGGTGGATCGATTTCGGGAGAGAGCCCCTTACGGCCATTGCCGTGCCCTTTGCACTTCTCCCGGCATTCGACCGATGGGACGAGTTAAGAAGAACCGTAAACATCATCCTTGACCGTATGCGCTTGGTTGAGCTAATTGAGGTCAGCGGAGTTGAGGACCTTGCGTCAATCCGTGAATGGAACGACAAAGAACGTTCGCTGCTGGCCGTGCCGATCTAAGGGTGATTGCCTAGGCCATGCGTGAGAGATGCGGAGGCAACTTCCCTCAGTCGAGTCTAAGCAGAAATCAGTCGACTTCTAAGTATGCGCTCCAATGGGTGAAGGGTTGACTGCTTGCCGGGATGGTGACGTTCACAACCTGAGCGGGAGCCAGGTCGACCGGGGTGGTCGGGCCTAACTTAATCCCGTTTGAGAGGTGGACTTGAACGCTGACCCGGCGCAGCGTGGCCGTTGTGGTGTTCTCCATCTTACCCGTGAAGGCATGGGTGGGCCAGTCGTACGACAGAGCCATTTCTGCTCCGGCTAGATGAACACGTTGGGTATCAAGGAGACCCACGTCGGGAGGAGGCTTTGTGCCTTCGTCGAGGGCCGCATATCCGACCCACCCGGAGCCTTGGCTGTCACCAGACTCTGGGCCGCTGTTACAGCCGATGGAGGCGAGAACGAGACAGAGGCCAAGGGCACCGATGAGGGTGCCGACCATGACCATGTGCTGGTTAGGTTGCTGCACAGGTGCCTCGCAACTCGTGAGGTATGGACCGGCATTTCCCATATTGGGAGTCTTCAGGCTCATAGGGCAGTCCAAACGAGATGATGGCAGGATATTCGGGTCCTGCAAGGTCAGTCAATCTCCGGTCTATCCAATAAGGGATGCGTTTCTTGCCGTGACCCATGCTTCTTGTCCGTCTTCATCGTCCTCGTGTCCCCTGCCAGTGGGGTGAAAGAGCATTGAAGACAAGGCGACTCCCTGGAGCGCTCTCCCCCTCTTGGCAAGATCGTGGTTGTACCCTCCCTCAGCTTGGCGCCGGCGATAACCGGCCGATACGATCCAACACTCCCTGGAACAACCGTCGAGGAACCGACACCTCGGACAACTGAAAGATCAACCACCGGGAGTGCCGCACCAGACGGCCTCCCATCTTGATCAGCTTGACCTGCACGCTCCGCAGCGACCAGTGCTTGACCGCCTTGGGCAGGCATAACCGGCGAAGGAAGTTCCCAAGGTTGTACGCCAGAATGAACAGAGACAGACGCACCCGGTTGGCCACGAACCGATGGCACGACAGCCGAGTCCAGTTCAGGGCGTACTTCCCCTCCTTGATCCACTGCTCGGCTGTCCCGCGACCATTGTAGAATCGCACCGCTCCTTCGGGGCCAGCCGTCATGCTCGTGACGATGAAGCCCACCCGAGGGAACAGCTCTCCCCTGTGCCACTCCACCTTGGCCACCACCCGCCGTGCCCGGTCCCAACTCCCGGCACGATACCAAAAGTCGTCGTATAGGATCACTGGACGCTTCGGCGGCCTGCCCACAGGCCTCCTGAGCAGAGGGGCGATCTCCCGTTGCAGCACCTCGTTGCCGGGGAGTCTTATAGCGTAAAGGACGTGCCGCTCCTCGAGGTACTCATAGATGTCCGGCTTGGCGAATGCGGCATCGGCACGAAAGTACCGCCGCACTCCTGTCGCCCCGTAGCGGGACAGGACCGGATCCAATACATCACGCCACCTGCGCGCGCTATGTACGTTCCCCGCGCGGAGCATCGCGCCCTCACAGTCACCGAACTGGTTGAACACGAACAAAGGGTGATAGCACGTGCTCCCAAAGTGACCGTTGTACGATGCTCCCTCCTGTTCTCCATGTACCGGGCTCTCCGAACTGTCCATGTCCAAGATCACCCGCCGGTGCGGCGTGCGGGACATAGCTCCGTCCACCCACTTAGCGTTCACTCGGCCCAACCCTTCCACGTTGCCGTCCTGGGTAAGCACCTCGGTCTCGAACCGGCTCATGGTGTTGGTGCTTGCCGCTGGTCTGTCGATGCCTCGGTCTCCAACGACTACCCGCATCGTCGGATCGTCGGCCAACCGTTCAGCATCGTTGGTATCCTCGTAGCCTGCGAGACGACTGTACACTGACTGCCTGAGGAGGCCCACCAATCGGTGCTGCACGTTACGACCGCCCCGACTCTCCTGTAGACATTCATTCGCCGTCTCCATCAGTCCCAGTGCATCATCCAGCTCGCGACAGGCCAACAGTCCGGCGTCCGAGGTGATGGTAGCGCCGCGAAACTCCAACCGTACACGGCGGTCGAAACGGAGCGTGGCGCGGGGGTTGGTGCTTTCACCCATTGGGTGCCTCCGAGGACAGTACGTTATCAACAGCCAAAGCAGTCGCTCGCGACCAGTCTAGCACTCATGATAACCACTGTGCTCTGCTATTCGGCTACATCGGGTATCGCTGTTGCTGATTACGGCAAGCCCTGCAGGGTTGATATGGGAAATGTGGGCTTAATGTTCATCCTGCTGTAGGAACCTTCGAACGGATCGCCCAGCTTATCTGCTCTTACAAAAAATAGAGTATTCTTGTCCAATAGGGACACAAATTTCGTGAAATCAAGGTATTTCCACAGTACTGCATCCATCGGCGGAGAGTTGAAGAAGGCGTTCTCTTCGTACATTGCCAGCCTCACTAGATACTGATCTTCATGTAAATCGAACCCGCACGCGCACCGTGATTAACGCGTCCACGGCGGATGTTCTTGGACTCTGTGACCTTATCCGAAGTTAGCATCAGCGGCTAGTAGAGTCCAGCCATAGGCCCCTCCACAATGGGGTCATGGCTAGATTAGGGGATTCCGTCCCGTTTAAGGAGTTCTCACGGGACGAGTTCGATTCTTCTCAGGTCTTAAATGTAAACTGGTGGGCCTGATAGGACGCGGACGTCGAAAGGCTACCGCACTGAGAGGAGGGACTGGACGTACTCGGCGACGACGCCTCGGGGGACGAGGGTGGATTCGCCTCCGGCGCGCCGGCGTACCTCGACCACGTCCTTGGTGATGTTGCGTGGGCTGACTACGAGCAGGATGGGGAGGCCGAGCAGCTCGGCGTCGTTGAACTTGACGCCCACCGACTCCTGGCGGTCGTCGTAGAGCACCTCGACGCCAGCCTCGGTGAGGTTATTGTATAAGGCGTCGGCAGCCTCGGCGACGTCCTCGCGCTCGACGTTGAGGGCGGCGAGCCTGACCGCGTACGGCGCGACGGCCTCCGGGAGTACCATGCCGGCCTTGTCGTGTGTCTGCTCTACGGTCGCAGCCAGCAGGCGGCCGACGCCGATGCCGTAGCATCCCATGACAACGGGCCTCTGGACGTCGTCCTGGCCGGGATAGGTGCAGCCGAAGGCCTCACTGTACCTGGTGTCCAGCTTGAAGACGTGGCCCACCTCGATGCCCCGGCTGGTGGAGAGGACGCCGTCGCACGTGGGGCAGGCGTAGCCGTCCTGCACGAGGGCGATGTCGGTTACGAGGTCGGGCTCGAAGTCGCGTGGGGAGTTGGCGTTGCGCAGATGGTAGCCGTCCTTGTTGGAGCCCATGATGAAGTTGGAGCCGAGGCGCAGTGAGTCGTCGGCGACGATCCTGGCGTTGGCGCCGATAGGAGATGCGGAGCCGGGCACGAGACCTGCTTCCTCGACCTCCTGAGGTGTAGCGAACCTGAGCTCTGCGCCGCCGAGGGCGTTCTTCAGCTTGACCTCGTTGACCTCGAGGTCGCCCCTGATGGCAACGAAGACCATCTCGCCGTCGGCCATGTATATGACAGCCTTGAGGGTCCTCCATGCCGGTGTGTCGAGGTAGCGGGCGAGATCCTCGATGGTCTTGATACCGGGGGTGGCGACCTCCTCCAGGGGGAGTGGGTGCTCCGGTGGGTTGGGCGTCTTCTTGAAGGCTGCCCTCTCGACGTTGGCGGCGTAGCCGCAGGAGCCGCAGAGGACGACTGTGTCCTCGCCGACCTCGGCAAGCGCGATGAACTCGTGGGAGTCCTTGCCGCCGATGGCGCCGCTGTCGGCCTCCACCATGATGGTGTCGAGTCCGCAGCGCTCGTAGATGCGCTTGTAGGCCCGCACCATGGCCTGGTAGCTGCGGTCAAGGCCCTCGTCGTCGGCGTCGAAGCTATAGGCGTCCTTCATGTCGAACTCGCGGACGCGAATCAGGCCGCCCCTGGGCCGGGGCTCGTCGCGGAACTTGGTCTGTATCTGGTAGAGGATGAGTGGCAGGTCGCGGTAGCTATTGACGTTGGCCTTGACGTGGGAGGTGAGCACCTCCTCGTGGGTGGGGGCCATGACCATGGGGCGCTCGCGGCGGTCCTGGACGCGGAACATGTCGTGTCCGAAGACCGCGCTGCGGCCGGAGGTCTCCCATATCTCGACGGGCTGCAGGACGGGGAGGCGAAGCTCCTGACCGCCGGCGGCGTCCATCTCCTCGCGGATGATCTGCTCGATCTTGCGTAGGGAGCGCCATGCGAGGGGGAGGTAGCTGTAGACTCCGGAGGCGACCTGAGAGATGAGGCCGGCCCTGAGCATGAGGCGGTGGCTGGCGATCTCCGCCTCGGAGGGGTCGTCCCTGAGCGTCTTGCCGAAGAGTTTGGATACGCGCATGGGTCGAAAGGCTAGGCCGGGACAGGGGCCGCTAGCTCGGCCTCGGCTTTGTGGACCTCGTCCATGAGGGCGGTGAGCATGTCGGCCTCGTCGACGATGCGCGCCTTGCGGCCCTTGCGGAATATGATGGCGCGGCCCACTCCTGCGGCGATGCCGACGTCGGCGTCCTTGGCCTCGCCGGGGCCGTTTACCTCGCAGCCCATGACTGCGACCTTTATGGGGGTCTTGATCTTCTTGAGCAGGGAGTCGACCTCGTTGGAGAGTCTGACGACGTCGATGTCGGCCCTGCCGCAGCTTGGGCAGGCGACGAGGACGGCGCCCTCCTTTCGGAGCTCCAGCGCCTTGAGTATCTCGAAGCCGGTGGTGACCTCCTCCCTGGGGTCGTCGCTCAGGGAGACCCTTATGGTGTCCCCGATGCCCTCGTAGAGGAGGGCGCCGAGGCCGATGGCGCTGCGTATGCTGCCGGACCTGGCGGTGCCGGCCTCGGTGATGCCGAGGTGGAAGGGGTAGGGGACCAAGTCTGCCATGCGCCGGTAGGACTCGACGGTGGTGTCGATGTCGAAGGCCTTCAGCGAGATCTTAATGAGGTCGAAGTCGAGGTCCTCCAGGATGCCTATCTCCCAGAGGCCGGTGGCGACCATGTGGTCCACGACGGAGTACTCATCATCGTCGCTGATGCCCTTGGGGAGCTGGTTGACGCCGTCCGTGTGCCTGGAGAGGCCCCTGGTGACGCCGATGCCTCCGACGGGCGGGAGGCTTCCGAAGTTTACGCCGATGCGTATGGGCACCTCGCGCGCCTTGGCCTCCCGGACGACAGTGCGCACCTTTTCGGCGTCG
This sequence comes from Dehalococcoidia bacterium, assembly GCA_965262055.1. Lineage (GTDB taxonomy): Bacteria > Chloroflexota > Dehalococcoidia > Lucifugimonadales. The sequence continues at coordinate 1,023,280 of CBDHEI010000002.1, read as the reverse complement.
CGAATGTTGCCGGGGTTTAGGCGCAGGCAGTCCACGCCGCTTCTGAGGGCTTCGAGGGCGAGCTCGTAGTGGAAGTGGATGTCAGCGACGAGGGGTATGCGGGTCTGCTTCTTGATCGGCGCCAGGGCCTTGGCGGCTTCCATGTCGGGGACGGCGGCGCGGACGATCTCGCAGCCGGCCTCTTCGAGTCCGTGTATCTGGCCGACGGTGGCGGCGACGTCCCGGGTGTCCGTCTTGGTCATGGACTGGACAGTTATGGGGGCGTCCCCGCCGACCTTGACGTCGCCGATATGGAGCTGCTTGGTTATGCGGCGCTTCACGATAGTCCTCTCTGCGGGCTGGCCTGAGAGCCGGCCCTGGAGTGTAGCGACTCTGTGGTGATTCTCGCTTACGAGCGGCCTCTGCCGCAAGGGGAGGGGGCGCTCCAAATCTACAACCCTAGTGGATACCCGCCCACTCGCCCCTGAGGAATCGTGGGGGACACCCCCATACCCCCGGCTCGGCCGGTGAGCTAGGGGAGGATGCTGTCGCCGCGGAGGATGCGGGCCACGTCGCCGTAGCTCAGCACGAATATCAGCATGATGACGACGGCGAAGCCCACGAGGTGGACCAGGCCCTCGCGCTCGGGGGAGATGCGCTTGCCGCGCCGGACCCACTCTATAATGACGAAGAGGAGGCGGCCGCCGTCGAGGGCTGGGATGGGCAGGATGTTCACGATGCCGAGGATGACGCTGAGGAGGGCGGTAAGCTGGAAGACGAAGGCGAAGCCCATCTCGTCGACGACCTCTCCGGTTGCCTGGGCGATGCCGATGGGGCCAGCGAAGCCGGGGTTGGTCCTGGTGGCCAGTCCCTCGGCGATGCCGTTCCACTGCAGCTCCAAGAAGCTCCAGATCGTCTCCACCGACATGGGCACGGCGCTCCAGATGGGCTCGGTGGCCGAGCCGACCTTGGGGTTGACCAGTGCGATCCTCACGCCCAGGGGCCTCTGCCGTAGGATGCTGCCCACTTCGAGGGCCGCGTCGTAGTTTCGCGCGTCCTTCAGGGCGACCTGAGTTGAGGGATCCTCGACGGTTTCGACGACTGTGAGGGAAGGCGGGTCCGGATCGGGGATGACTCGGATGGTCTCGAAGACGGCGTATTCGGGGGACTGGCTGACGATCAGGCCGAGGGGCGACGTGCGCCTCAGGCCGAACTCTACCGGCTGGCCGAGCTTGTCCTCGACGCGGTCGATGAGCTCCGACGGGCTCATGATCCGGTGACCGTCGATCTGGAGGATGGTGTCGCCGGGGCGCAGGCCGGCTTGGTGCGCGGGCGAGCCGGGCACGACGGCGGTGACCATGACCTCGCCGCCGACGAGGGTCTGATGGGGCAGCAGGAAGAGGATGGTGAATATGATGACGGGCACGATGAGGTTCACCACGGAGCCTGCCATGAGGATGGCCGCGCGCTTGGCGACGCTGAGCCGGGCGAGGCTCTGCGGGTGAGTGGGGTCGTCTTCTCCTACCATGCGGACGAAGCCGCCCAGCGGGAGCCAGTAGACTGAGTAGGTGGTGCCCCGGTACGTGAAGCCTATGAGACGCGGCGGGATGGGGAGGCCGAAGGCGAACTCGGTGACCAAGACGCCGAAGGCCTTGGCCGTGACGAAGTGGCCCAGCTCGTGGACGAAGACGAGGAAGGCGAGGACGGGGACTATCCAGAGCCAGGAGGGGAGGTCGATCAAGGGCTACACTCCCTCTGCCAGTGGTCCCGGCGTGTTGAGAAATCCGAGGGGGGCGTTCTGTGGCAGCCACCTCCGCGGACATGGGCCTTAGATTCCTCACTTCGCTGCGCTCCGTTCGGAATGACAGTGTGGGGCGCGTCCGGTTCGGAGTGGCTCTGTGCGGGATGGCGCACAGGGATTTGCAAGGGCCGCCTTTTGCGGGAATGATGGGGCATGGTCTGTGTGTTGGTCATCTCAGATTCGTACGGCGCTAGGCTCGCGCTACTTCGCGGACGCGGGACCGTGCCCAGGCCGCTGCCGCGATGACCTGCTCTGCGGAAGGGTCGTGGACGGGCTCGTGGTCTTGCAGGGCGTCCCTGATCACGGCGGCGATGTCGAGGAAGCCGATGCGGCGGTCCAGGAATAGGTCGACCGCGGCGTCGTCTGCCCCGCAGAGGGCGGCGGGCCAGGTGTCGCCGCGTACGGCGACCTCCAGGGCAAGCTCGAAGCATGGGTAGCGTTCCGGGTCCAAGGGCCTGAAGGTTAGCTGGCCGGCGGATACGGGATCGAACCTCTGGATCATGGCGTTGGGGAGGCGTCTTGGGTAGAGGAGAGCGTACTGAATGGGCAGCCTCATGTCGGGGATGCTCAGGTGGGCCTTGACGGAGCCGTCCACGAACTCGACCATCGAGTGGATGATGCTTTGGGGGTGGATGACGACCTCGATGTTCTCCCAGGGCACGCCAAACATGTAGTGGGCCTCGATGACCTCGAATGCCTTGTTCATGAGCGTGGCGGAGTCGATGGTGATCTTGGGGCCCATCTTCCAGGTCGGGTGGTGCAGCGCCTGCTCGGGGGTGACGCCGGCGAGGTCGGCCGGGTTGCTGTCGCGGAAGGCGCCGCCGGACGCGGTGATGATGAGCTTCGAGACGCCCTCCTGGTCGCCGGCCATGGCTTGCCAGATGGCGTTGGGCTCACTGTCGAGGGGCAGCACGCTGACTCCCCGGTCGTGCGCGCGCCGCATTAGCATCTCTCCCGCCATCACGAAGGACTCCTTGTTAGCGAGGGCGATGTCCTTGCCGGCGTCTATGGCCGCAAGGGTGGGCTCGAGGGCCACGTCTCCCACGGTGGCGGTCACCACAAGGTCGACCTCGGAGTCCCGGACCATCTCCTTCATGGAGCACTCGGCGGAGCCGTTGGAGGCGAGGAAGGCCTTCTCGGAGGGTGTGCCCTCGCATGAGACGAGCTTAGGCCCGAACTCGCGGACCTGGGATTCGAGGAGGTTCAGGCTCCGGCGTGCCGCCAGCCCGACAACCCTGAGGGCACCCGGGAACGACCTGACGACGTCGAGGGTCTGGGTGCCTACGGAGCCGGTCGAGCCCAGCAGCGCAAGGCCCTTCACTGAACGATCCATGCAATGAAATGATACATGAGCGGCAGGCTGAAGACAATCGAGTCGAGGCGGTCGAGCACGCCTCCATGGCCTGGCACGAGGGCGCCGGAGTCCTTGACTTCACAGGCGCGCTTGAGGGCCGATTCGGCGAGGTCGCCCAGTATGGCGACGACTCCCAAGACGGCCCCGAGGGCGGCGGCCAAGGGCAGGGCGACAGGGAGGTCCAGTATGGTTGCCAGAGCTGCGCAGGCGGCGGCTGCCGCTGCGAGTCCCGCGGCGGTCCCCTCCCAGGTCTTGCCGGGGCTGATGCGTGGGGCCATGCGGCTCCTGCCGAGGAGCCGGCCGGCAAAGAAGGCGGCGGTGTCGGCGGCGAAGACCGTGCCAAGGAGCAGCAGCACCCACAGGAAGCCGTCGTCCAGGGAGCGCAGCAGCGGGGCGTAGGCAAGGAGGAGGCCGGGGTAGAGCGCCGCGCCGGCGGTGACGGCCCAGCTCACGACGGCCCTGCTCGGCCTGGAGCGCCAGAGCGCGAAGGGGAGCACTACGGCCTGGCCCACAAGGGCCACGACCACGAGGAGGGCCGCGGCTTCGGCCGGGGTGTCTCCCTCGGTCGAGGCCACGTAGGCGGCTGCAACCAGTGCGACCGCCCAGACCTGGGCGAGGGTGGCGGTGGGCCTGTGGCCGCGCCGGCGGGCCATGGCTGAGACCTCCAGCGAGCCGACGGCGGTCACGGCGGCGACGAGTGCGAGGAACCAGAGACCGCCCGCCCACGCGGCGAGCACGAGCAGAGGGATGCCCACGGCGGCGGTCGCTATGCGGGTGGACATTAGGGTGCGGTACCTCTGTAGTGAGGGTTAGCGGGTGTAAACGCAGGGACCGGGTGGTCGGGGGAAGGGCCCCCATCTCTTCCTCTTCCCCCGACCGACGGGGGGAAGAGGAAGAGAACCTGTCTCACAAAGGGTTGTTGGTGGTGATGGGGAGCACTGCATTGGTTGGTCGGATCCGCTGGGGGCCGGGTTGGCGTGTCATGGCAGCCCGTGTGCGGGGAGGATGGCGGTCTGGCGCTCCTGGCATCCCCAGATTCGGGCCGAAGTTGCCGTCCAAGAGGTACGTCCGTGACGCCACATGTCCGCCCCGGCCCGCCAGATGCGCCAGAGGGTGCGCAGGTTGAAGGCCGTGGCCAGCAGCGTCCATTCGGCCGCGACATTGGCGATGCCGCGCAGCAGGAACCTGCGGCCTGCCTGCTGGTCTTTGATGATCCCGAAGACCGGCTCGATCAGCCCTTGCCTGCGCTCATAGGACCGGCTCGCCTCCTCGGTCGACATCCACTCACGGTGGACACGCAGCGCAGCATCGTGAGGCCCTATCTCCAGTGCGCGACCATAACGAGCGTCCTTCGTACAGGTCCCGAAGGCAGGACACGCCCGGCAGACGGCGCCGGAGGCCCGGTACCGCCGCATCGGCACCCCATGATTGCGCTTGATGCGTATGAAGCGCAACGCCTGACCCTGGGGGCATCTATAGCTGTCGCTGCTCTCGTCGTAGGTGAATCGGTCCTTGTGGTACGGACGCCGCAGCGCACGGCGCTGGGACTCTGGCATCGCCACCCGATGGCCCCTGCTGGCGCACTCCTCCAGCGCCTGCCCCGAATGGTAGCCCGCATCGGCCAACGTCATGTCCGCCCTGGCGCCCGTATTGTCCTCGGCCTTGTCCAGCATCGGAGTCAACTGGCCGTGGTCGCCCGGTTCGTCCACCACCTCGACCGCCGTGATCAACATGCCTGCACGCTGTCCGTCGGCAGTCCGTGCGGGCGAGGCCATCGCCTGCGCGTTGTAGCCGGGCATGACGCCCTGGCGTGTCTTCATCAGACGAGCCTCTCGGTCGGTCAGGTTGATGCGCCGTCCCTCCTCGTTCGAAAGATCGTCCATCGCCTGGCGCACCTGCTCTCTCAGGACCCTCTTGTCGTACAACTCCTGCGGCAACTGGGCGGTTGGAGTATCCTCTCCCGATTCGTTCTGGGACTCCAGGTCGCTTATCGCACGCTCAAGCCGCTCCAAGAGCCGCCGCAGTCCCTCCGCATCGTATGTCCTGGCCTTCGATGCGTTGGCTCCAACCTTCGTCCCGTCCACCGCCTGCAACGCCAGGTCCACCAACTCCATCTTCACCGCCATCCGAACCGTACGCTTGAACAGCCTCCTCATCGCCTGGCGGTGGCTCTTGTAGAACCTCCAGAGTGTGTTGTGGTCCGGATATTGCACGCACGTCAACCACAGGTACGGTATCTGGTCACGACAGGCTGCCTCCAGCTTACGGCACGAGCGCACTCCGGTCATGAAGCCGTACAGCCACACGCTCAACAGCGCTCGAGGATGGTACGAAGGAGGCCCAAGATCACCTCCGTCTATCTCCACCCCAAGCTCCGCCCAGTCCTCTCGGTCGAGTGCGTCCACCACCTCGGCCACGAACCGCGAAGGGTGCTCGGCAGGGATCAGGTCGCCCAGGCTCGGAGGCATCAGCCACATCTGTTCTCGGTCCATCGCTCGCAGCGGCATCCATCTCTCCATCGCGGCCAGGATGGCCACAACTATATCCTTCCATACCCCCACTGCACGACTTATGAGACAGGCTCAAGAGAGCCCTCCCCGCGACGTTAGCCCGGCGTTAGGGGTCGTCCACTTGTCCGTAGCGTCTTCGGCGGTGGGCGTAGGCTTCCAGGGCCTTGATCGTCTCGGCCTCGTCGAAGTCGGGCCAGAGCACCTCGGTGGAGTAGTATTCGGCGTAGGCCGCCTGCCAGAGCAGGAAGTTGCTGAGGCGCATCTCCCCGGCGGTGCGGATGATGAGGTCAGGGTCGGGCATGCCCCGGGTGTAGAGGCGGCGGGCGATGGCATCGTCGGTGACCGCTTCGGGATCCAGCCCGTCGGAGATGATGCCGCGCACGGCGTCTACGAGCTCCGAGCGGCCGCCGTAGTCGAAGGCGACTCCGAGGGTGAGGCCGTCGTTGTGCCGGGTCAGCTCGACGCTGCGGCGTATCTCGCCGGCGAGCGCGGGGCTAAGCCTGTCGGTGCGTCCGAGGTGCTTGACGCGGACGCCCTCGGCGTGGAGGGCCTGGGTCTCGTTGCGCAGCGACTCCGCCAGCAGCTCGAAGATGGTCTCGACCTCGCCCCTGGGGCGCGCCCAGTTCTCGGTTGAGAACGCGAAGAGGGTGACGCAGCGTACGCCGCGGTCTCCGAGGCACCTTAGTACGCGCATCACGTTGCGCGTGCCGGCGCGGTGGCCTTCCGTGCGGAGCTTGCCCCTCTCCCTGGCCCACCTGCCGTTGCCGTCCATGATGATGGCGACGTGCCTGGGCGTTGTGTCAAGGCTCGGGGCTTCCGTGGCCACGGCCGCCTTGGCCGGGGCGGCTGGCGGGGCCGTCTTCGTGCTCAAACCTCCATCACCTCGGCCTCTTTGTCCCTTCCCATCGCGTTCATCCGGCTGATGTGCGCGTCGGTTACCTGCTGGAGCTGAGTCTGGGCCCTTCGGCCCTCGTCCTTGGAAATGGTCTTGTTCTTCTCCTCGGCGCGCAGCTTTTCCAGGCTGTCGCGGCGGACGTTGCGGGTCGCAACGTGGGACTCTTCCACCTTGGCCTTGACGACGCGCACGAGGTCGCGGCGGCGCTCCTCGGTCAGGGTGGGGATGACTATTCGGACGACGGTGCCGTCGGTATTGGGCACCAGCCCCAGGTCCGACTTGAGGATGCCCTTCTCGATGGCCTGCAGAGCCTGCTTGTCCCAGGGCTGGACCATGAGGACGCGGGGCTCCGGGACGGAGATGGAGGCGATCTGGTTGAGGGGCGTGGGGGCCCCGTAGTAGTCTACAGTGAGGTTGTCGAGGAGCGCGGGACTGGCGCGGCCGGTCCTGATGGCGTCGAACTCCCTGGAGAGGGCGTCGACGGACTTGCCCATGCGGTCCTCGGTCTCCACCATAATCTTTTGTATGCTTGGCATGGCAGCCTCCCGAAAATGGCGATATCCGCGGACGGGGTCAGTCCGTGCGGCGGCGGTCAGGCATAGTTTATCAGGGTGCGGGAGGGTGTTGCCGGGTCTCCTCCGAAAGCGGCACCTGACGAGTGGTAGAAGGATCTTGGTGTCCCGCCCGCCCACCCCTGAGGGGAACTAGTGGGGGACACCCCCACACCCCCGGGAGGTAGGGTCTTCAGGGGGCACCCAGCACTATGCGCTTCACACTATCGCGGCGTGACCACTATCCACAGGAGACCATGTTGCTCTGACGCACTCATGTTGACAACTCGATCCCCTACGCTGATGTCGATCTCGCCCCAAAGTGCCTCCTCCAAATTATCACCTACCCATTCGAGCCCGGTTTTCCAGCCAGGAGCTGCAGCCTCGAAGAACCTGATAATGAAGCTACCCATCGCTATCGCGTTAGCCACAGGCAGCCCCAAGGTAGCTTCCTCCACTGATCGCCATGGGCCAATGACCTCGACGACGACCCCCTCGGACTCTACCATCCAGCGGTCCCGCCCATCGTTCAGCGGCGCATATTTGAAAGTATGTCCCTCGAACGCCTTCTTGAAGTCTGACAGGCTCACGCCTAGACCGTTTGGTATGGGTGTCGCCCGTGGCCTTGGCGTAGGCGCCGCCCTGCTGCTGGCTGTCTCTTCCCCCTGAGACGCGGCGGTGGGCTGCTCTCTCGGAGTATCTCGTTCCCCTGTTGCTGATTCTCCCCCGAGTAGCACTACCAAGCCTATGAGAAGAACGCAGCCTGCAATGAACCACAGTACCCAGTTGTCCCACCTGAACATCTTGGGAGCCCCCTTTGTGGCAAGGTGTCCACAAGTTCGGCTGTTACTCCGCTTGCGCCGTTAGGGCGCCGTGTCGGATACGAGGGAGCCGATGCGCTCGCCGGCGAGGATGCGCTTCAGGCTTCCCTGGGCGAAGAGGTCGAATACGACGATTGGGAAGCTGTTCTCCATGCAGAGGGAGAGCGCCGTGGTGTCCATTACCCTCAGTCTCAGGTCGAGGGCGTCCCTGTATGTCAGAGACTCGAACCTGGACGCGTTCGGGTCGACGTTGGGGTCGGCGGTATAGACGCCGTCGACATCGTGCTTGGCCATGAGGAGCACGTCGGCTCCGATCTCTATTCCGCGGAGGGCGGCGGCTGTGTCGGTGGTCATGAACGGGTTGCCGGTGCCAGAGGCGAAGAGCACTATGCGGCCCTTCTCGAGGTGACGTATGGCGCGCCGGCGGATGTAGGGCTCGGCGACCTGCTGGATGTTAATGGCGCTCTGGGTGCGGGTGTCTATGCCGTGGCGGCGTTCGAGGGCTTCCTGGAGGGAGAGGGCGTTGATGACGGTCGCGAGCATGCCGGCGTAGTCGGCGGTGGCGCGCTCCATGCCCTGGGCTTCTGCCTCTGCGCCCCTCCAGATGTTGCCGCCGCCGATCACCACGCCGAGCTCGACGCCCATGCGGTAGGCCTCTTCGATCTGTGAGGCTATGTAGGAGACGGCTTCGTGGTGGATGCCGTGGCCGCGGTCGCCCTTGAATGACTCGCCGCTGAGCTTAAGCAGGACCCGCCGGTAACAGGCCCGGGCGCCGCCCACGGGTGCTACTCCCCGAGGGAGAATCTGGCGATCCTGTTGACGCGCACGTTCTCTCCAAGCTTTCCGACGGCCTCGTTGATCAGGTCATGCACGGTAAGGGAAGGGTCCTTGATAAAAGGCTGCTGCAGGAGGACGCTCTCCTGTGGGGGCTCTTCCTCTCCCTCCGGGGTGTCGTCGCCGCTGACGGAGGCTGGCGCCATGGCGGCGACCTGCATGGCTATGTCGTGTGCGAGGGCCTTGAAGTCGTCGGTGCGGGCGACGAAGTCGGTCTCGCAGTTGAGCTCGACCATGGCCCCGACCCTGCCTCCGGTGTGAACGTAGGTCTCTACCAGGCCCTCGTTGGTCGCCCTGGAGGCCTTCTTGGCAGCGGAGGCGATACCGCGCTCCCTCAGGAGGGCGGCCGCCTTCTCGGTGTCCCCGCCGGCCTCTTCGAGGGCGCGCTTGCAGTCCATGATGCCCGCCGAGGTCTGCTCACGGAGGGCGCGGATGGCTTCTACTGTTACTGGCAAGATGGGGTCCTTTGCTTCGAGCCGTGTTGGCCTATTAGGTATTGCTGGCGCCGCCTGGCCGGTCTCGTCCGACGCTAGCAGGTTGCTGAAGAACTCTCTCTGCCTTTCTTGCGACTCCCTTCCTGGCCAGCCAGAAAGGGAGGAAGATTATGTCTGAGGGACACCCTCAGGCGCCCGGCAGAGGGGCTATGCCCCTCTGCACTCCCCGCATTTCGGAGGGGAGGGTCACGCCATGGCTGGTTCGACAGCTTCGTCCTGGGGGGCCTCGACTTCTTCGGCAGCCTTCTCCACCTCGGCGGCTTCCGCGATCCTTCGGTTGGTGCCATTGATGTAGGCGTCGGCGATGAACCCGGTCACGAGCCTGATAGAGCGGATGGCGTCGTCGTTGCCCGGGACTGGGTAGTCGATGAGGGTGGGGTCGCAGTCGGTGTCGACGAGGGCGACGATGGGTATACCCACGCGCCTAGCCTCGGCGACGGCTATGGCCTCTTTGCCGATGTCGACCACGAAGAGGGCTCCGGGTATCTCGGTCATCTCCTTGATGCCGCCGAAGAATCGGTTGAGGCGGGCGATGGAGTGCTCGAGTTTCTGGACCTCCTTCTTGGGGAGGACCTCGAAGTCGCCCTTGGCCTTCCTGGTCTCGAGCTTGACGAGGTAGTCGATGCGCGCCTGGATGGTGCCGAAGTTGGTGAGGGTACCGCCGAGCCACCTAGTGCTCACGTAGAAGGTGCCGGCCCTTTCGGCCTCGGACACGATGGTGTCCTGGGCCTGCTTCTTGGTGCCGACCATGATCATCTTCTGGCCTTGGCTGGCAAGCTCCTCCACGAAGGCGGCGGCGCGCTCGAGGTGGTCGAGGGTCTTCTGGAGGTCTACTATATGGATGCCGTTGCGGTGGGCGAATATGTAGGGCTCCATCCGGGGGTTCCACCGGCGCCTCTGGTGGCCGAAGTGGACGCCGGCCTCCAGCAGCGACTTCATCGTGATCACCGGCGGCTCGGGGGCTGCCTCTACAACTTCTTGCTGTTGGACCATATGGACATTTTCTCCTAACGGCACATACGGCCTCGCCCAAGGCGTACCCAAGCGTAGACCCGCAGGGAAGTATACCACAGGCGCTTTGACGCGGGCAAAATGGGACGTAGCGGTAGCTGTTCAGAGTTGCTGATGTTTTCTCCACTGGGCATAGTCCCGATAAGGCAGATGTCTTGATCCCGCACCCGCCCGCCCTTTGGAAACTGGGGCATGGCCCCCAGACCCCCTGCCAGAGGGAGGGGACTCCCCCTTATCCCGAATCCACCGAAAGACGACTTTGGGGACAGTCCTTGAAGAAGCCAGAGGGTGCTCCTCTGAATCTGGGAGAATGGTTTTGAAACAGAAAACCGCCCGGAAACAAGGAGCACCCAGTAGATGCTGCCACAGAATAATCCCGACCGTATCGGCGTCGTCTTTGACGACCACCGCCTGGTGGCCAATGCCGGCCTGCTCCTGCCGGCCACCCTTGCACAGCACCTGGGCCTGCGGGAACTCGTCGACCATCACCTCGACCTAGGCTGCGCACCGGGGCGGGCGAACACGGGGGACAAACTGCTGACGCTGGTCGCTTCCGCGCTGGCGGGCGGCGACTTCATCGACGACGCTGATGCGCTGCGTGCTGGTGGGACGGTCGGTGTTCTCGGCTGCGTGGTCAAGGCGCCATCCACCCTGGGCACCTTCCTGCGCAGCTTCCGGTGGGGGCATGTCCGTCAACTCGACCGGGTGAGCCGCCAGTTGCTGGCACGCGCATGGGCCGCTGGGGCCGGACCCGGCGACTCGCCCCTTACCATCGACCTGGACTCCACCATCTGCGAGACCTATGGACTGGACAAAGAAGGGGCGCGACACCACAACTACACCGGCGCGCGGGGCTATCACCCACTGCTGGCCATCGCCGCCGGAACCGGCGACGTGCTGATGTCCCGGCTGCGCGAGGGCCGTGCCAACACCGCTCGCGGCGCTGCCCACTTCCTGCGTGAAACGGTGGGGCGGGTGCGCTACGGTGGGGCCAGCGGCCAACTCACGGTGCGCGCCGACAGCGGCTTCTACGCCCACGCTCTCGTCGCCGTCTGCCGCGAGATGGGTGTCCGCTTCTCCATCACCATCCGCCAGCACAAAGGCCTGCGGGAGTTGATTGAGGCGATCCCCGAGCAGGACTGGACGCCGATTCCCTACTGGATGGACGGCGCCGCCGATGTGGCCGAGACCACCTATACCCCCTTCCAGAGTGAACCCGACGCCGCGCCGGTGCGGCTCATCGTCCGGCGGGTGAAGCCCACGCCCGGTTCCCAGTTGGCCCTCTTCGCCACCTACAGCTATCACGGCTTCATCACCGACCGGGACGGGGAAACCCTGGAACTGGAGGCCGATCATCGCCGCCACGCCGAGATCGAGAACGCCATTCGAGACCTGAAACACGGCGTCGGACTCAACCATCTCCCCTCGGGGCGCTTCGCCGCCAACGGCGCCTGGCTGGCGGTGCAGGTGATGGCACACAACCTCGCCCGCTGGACAGCGCGCATCGGTCTGGCCGAACGGACCGTGACCACCAAGACCCTCAGGCGGCGGGTCTTCGCTCTGGTGGGACGGATCACCCGCTCGGCGCGCCGCCTTACCCTGCATCTTCCCCAGCATTGGCCTTGGGAAACCCAGTTCACTCGCGCCATGGCCCGGCTGCGAGCCATTCCACTCCCCGCCTGAACTGCCAGCCTGCAACTGACCCAACTTCCCTGCAAACTCGTGCCACCCCGGTCCGAGAGAGTTCCCTGCTGCGTATTCTCTCGCCATCCCGCGCATCGCAGCTCCCGCAGAGGGCCATAGGGGCCCTCTGCGGCGACTGAAGACCGTTCGCCGATCCAATCTACCCCAATGAGCCCAGCCATCTCCCCTGTAGCTCCCTCACCCACCCTGCCGCTGTCCTCACGCCGTCCATCGGTGTCCTTCGGTGGATTCGGGCTTATAGAGTTTCACTGGAGTCTGAACGGTTTCCTGGATGTCGTTGCGGTTGACTGGGGAGGTCGAATTGTGGTAATAACCGTCCACTGGCCCACCTCGCGTAGGAATGGCGCCGGAACCTTGGTCCAGGAGGCCGATTCATGTTTAGCGGAAAGCTCCGGTTGTTACTGGTGGGCGCTGTTGTGCTGACCTTGGCGAGCGCTCTGGCCTGCACGAGGGAGGTGGTCAAGGAGGTGCCTGTAGAGGTTGAGGTCGTGAAGGAGGTCGAGGTTGAGGTGATGGTCGACAGGGAGGTAATCAAGACCGTACCTGTCGAGGTGGAGAAGGTGGTCGAGGTGATCAGGGAGGTACCGGTGGAGGTGGAGAAGCAGGTGATTGTGGAGCGGGAGGTCGTGGTAGAGAAAGAGGTGATCAAGGAGGTGCCCGTCGAGGTGGTCAAGGTGGTGGAGAGCGAGGTACGAGTGATGGTGGATCAGGAGCCCAAGACCCTGCGCTTCGCCATCGGGCAGACGTATCCGAACATCGTGACGCACCTGGCCAAGAGCTCGGGCATGTCGCTCCTGTTCGATTTGGTGTACTCGCGGATAGCGATGCCGAACCCCAACGGCTTCTTTACGGCCGACCTGGCCGAGCGGTGGGAGGTTGCGCCGGACGCAACGTCTTACACCTTCTTCCTTCGGAAGGACGCCAGGTGGCACGACGGCGAGCCGGTGACGGCCAACGACATCAAGTTCATGTGGACGGTGTTGCTGGAGCCTGAGTTCCCGTCCTGGAAGGCTTCGTCCTTCACGATAGTCAAGGGCGGCCAGGACTACCTGGACGGAAACGCCGATTCGGTCGAAGGCCTAGTGGTGATCGACGACTACACGATCAGGTTCGACATGGAGAACCCGAGTTCGATTTTCTTCCAGACGTGCTGCTCGCTGCGGAACCCGATATACCCGGAGCACATCTACGGAAACGTGGCGCCGGCGGACATGCAGACGCATCCCTCGTTCACGAACGTCGAGATACCGGTCGGGTCGGGACCGTTCAAGTTCGTCGAGCACGTATCGGACCAGTTCGCCCTGCTGGATGCCAACTCGGACTACCACTTCGGGAGGCCCAACCTGGACCACATCCTCATCAGCATGATTACGCAGAGGGACGCGCGGCAAATAGCGATGACGCGCGGCGAGCTCGACATCCTGTACCATGGGCTGTCGCCCGAGGGCAACGCGGCGCTGGTAGCGGACCCGCGCTTCACGGTGAAGGGCGTGCAGGGATCGGTCATCGGCTCCTATGCGTGGAACCATGAGGTAGACGACCTGCGGGACTCGCGCATACGGCACGCGTTCCTGCACGCGCTGGACCGGCAGAAGATCATCAACGTCTTCAGCACGGGTAACGGGACCATCTTCAACAACCCGCTGACCCACTCGTGGTACCAGGACCCGGCGTGGAAGGACCGGTTCCCGTTCGATCCCGACAAGTCCCGCTCCTTGCTCGCGGATGCGGGCTGGGACTCGAACAGGGTGGTGAAAGTGCTGACTGGGACGCCGAGGGACGAGAAGGCGTCGGCCCAGCTTGCCGCGGTGCAGCAGATGCTGGCGGACGTCGGGATGACGATCGAGTACGACACGGTGGACGGCGCCGCGCGCACGGAGAAGACCGAGAACGGAGATTTCGACATCTTCATCGGCGGGTTCAGCGTACACTCCGACCCGGATGGCTTCCTGAAGAACCGGCTGCACACCAACTCGGAGAACCTGATGCGCTATGCCAGCCCCGAGTTCGACACGCTGATAGAGGCTGGCGGCAATGCCATCGATCCGAAGGAGAGGGCGAAGATCTACCGGGAGATCGCGGAGATCCTGATGCGGGACATGCCCCTGTCCACGACCTACATGACAAACTCGTGGTACGCCATGAGGAAGGAAGTGCGCATACCACACTTCGACAGCGTTGGCGACCCGACGAGCTTGTACGACGTGCAGGTGGCCCCCAGCTTCACCCACAGGCTTGACGTGTGGAACTATCACGTCGAGGAGTGGGACCTGGACAACTAGGAGTCGAGTAGAAGACTAGGAACGATTAGGGGCGCCTGACCGCGCCCCTAATCGGTTATGGATGGATGCGATGATAGAGATTGATACGAGACGGAAATTGGCGGCCCCGCGTCTGCTTTACACGGCCGATGGGGGCCACGAGTGCGACCTTGCGACGACGCCCGGCGGATGGGTGCTGGGGGTTGTGACGGTGGCGGACGTGGACAGCGGGTTCGTGCGCAACATGGACCAGGATACGGAGTGGGAGCACGCCAAGGCGCTGCTCTACCCGGGCAAGACGTACGAGGAGTGGTCGAAGGCATTCATGGCCTTGCGTCCCCGGCTGGAGCTACTGGAGAGCGACGGCGGGGCCGTGCGTCTGCTCCACAGCGAGAAGGCGGAGCAGTTCTCCGGCATAGCGGCGGTGGGCGGCACAGACCCAGCGTTCATATGGACGGCCCTCGATGATGGCCGCTGGACGGTCAATCTACATACGAGGCGCGGGACCGAGACGCTGTACTCGGGAAGCGAGATAGTGCAGACGCCATCGCTGGCGCGGGACTCCGACGGGGCCCTGCTGTGCGCGTGGGTGCGCCGGGACGGATCTGGGGACTGGGTCCACGTCACGGACGAGAGCGGGAGGACGGTGGCGAAGGTGGAGGGCCGCTTCCCCAGCCTGGCCCCGGCCGGCGGCGGCTTTGCCGTTGCGTACGAGGTCTTCCGGGACGGCGAGTCCCACATAGCCGCAACGGCCGTCGGCAGCCCCGGAGCCGGGGCGATCAGGCTCTCCTCCGGGGACCCGCTCAACTTCCGGCCGAGGGCCATAGAGGCTGACGACGGGACGGTCCTGGTGACCTGGGAGTCGAGCCCGGCCTGGGGGTTCGACGTGCGGGTGGACCAAGTGCGACGCCTGTGGCTGCGACGGGCGGACATGGACTCGGGGGCGGTGTCCGACGGGCCGGGCACGGGGCCCGGCGGGCTGCTGCCCGTGGGGCTGCGCTCATTCAGCCGCAGCGGCGACCACAGCTCCGCTATCAACATGACGCCGTCCAACCCCAGGGTGATCGCGACCGACAGCGGCTTGGCGTGCGCGTTCCGGATGTTCCAGCCCGACATGGACCCTAAGGTCAACGTCCCGTGGATCGTCGACGGCCGATTCAACCGCGACAGGCAGCTATACCACCAACGCGAGGGGTGGTACCTCGCGATGACGCACCTGGACGGCGGGCAGTGGACCGAGCCGGTCCGGGTGACCGAGCCCGTGGGCTTCTCCCACCACGTCTATGGGCTGGACGCCTACAACGGCGGCGTGCTCGCGGCGGGCCACTGCTTCGACGTCGAACAGGTACCCTCGAGGAGCCACCGGGTGGAGGTGGTCTCCGTTCCCCTGCGGGAGCGCGGACTGAACGGCGGGACGGTAGCAGGGCTTCCCCGGATGCACGAGGGCATCCATACGCTGGATGCGGTGGAGCTGATGCCCGCGAACCCGCCCACGCACGCGCCCCCACTGTCGGCGGCGCCGGAGGGCTACGAGCTGGTGTTTGGGGACCTTCACGACCACACCTCGCACTCGTCTTGCTCGCCTGTGCGCGACGGGGACCCCATAGACAACATGAGGCTGCAGAGGGACGTGCTTGGGTACAGGGTGTTGTGCATCGCCGACCACCAGCGTATCTCCGATGCCGACTACCTACAGAGGCTCGACCTGCTGGAGCGGGAGGGGACGCCTGGCTACGTGCCGCTCTACGCCATCGAGTGGAACAAGCAGCCGTGGCAGCACATCAACTTCTACACCTACGACAGGGAGGTGATGAAGGAGCTGCGCATCATACTGCTGCGCGACCTGGACATCCACCTGATGTTCAACGACATCTACGACAGGTTCCCCGACATGGTCATGGCCAACCGGCACTTTCATGACTACGGCAAGCTGGGCGGCCACGGGATCGTCGGGGACACGCACACGCACCTTTACGACCCGCGTGTCGAGTGGGCGATGGAGGCGCTGCACAGCCGCGGCGACATGCTTGCGACCGAGGAGGGGATGTTCGGGGGCCCCTCGGACTTCCCATTCCCGATAAACTTCATCGAGTGGAAGAACGCCCGGCTGGGGTTCATCGGAGGCACCGACCATCACATGCGCACGCTGGGCGCCTGCTCGACCGGCTTCTTCACGAAGGAGATGACCGGGAAGGCGATATTCGAGGCGCTGAGGGAGCGCCGGACGTACGCGTGCGCCGGTGGTGAGCTGGGGCTCTGGGTAACCGCCGGAGGCGTGCCGATGGGACAGGAGGGCGAAGCCTCCACGCCGGTGGAGGTCAGCGTATCGGTCTCGGCGCCGCTGCCGGTGGAGACGGTCTCCCTCTGGAGCGACGGGGGCTACATCCAGCACCGCAAGGTGAACGAGCGGCAGGCTGTGATCACGTTCATAGACGAGCGGCGCGAGCCCGGGGAGCGATACTATATCGTCCGGGTGCAGACACAGCAGACGCCGGAGTACCCGAAGGGGCCTATACTCGGCTATTCGTCGCCGATATACGTTACGGCCCGGTGAGGATAGCGGGCTGCGGATTGGCTGGTATGGGGATGGGATTCCGCTTTCGCGGGAACGATGGATGTGAGAGCGGGAGTGACGGGTGTGAGAGCGGGAGTGACGGGTGTGGGGGACTTGGGGTAGGGTTAGGGTCGGAGAAAGCGCGCTGAGGTCTATAAACGGGAGATAGGTCTTTGCAGGCATATATTCTTCGGAGGATCCTGGTCTCGCTGCCGCTCCTATTGGTCATCGCGGTCAGCACGTTCGTGTTCATAAACCTGGCGCCTGGCGACGCGATCGACGCGATGATCGACCCGCAGGAGCTGGAGGCAGACGCCAAGGACCTGGAGCGGCTCAGGGAGGCGATGGGCCTGAACAGGTCGGTGCCAGAGCGCTTCGTAGTATGGCTAGGGCAGATAGTGCGAGGCAACCTGGGCTACTCATATTACACGGGCGAGCCGGTGCTCAAGCGCATATCCGCCAAGATGCTACCGACGCTCGAGTTGACGGCTACAGCGATGATCCTGTCCACGGTGCTCGGCACGATCTTCGGGATCATAGCCGCGCTCAAGCAGTACAGCATGTACGACTACACTCTCGGGATCGCTTCACTGTTCGGCGTGTCGATCCCGACGTTCTTCTTCGCGCTGCTGGCGCTTTACCTGTTCGCCTTCGTGTGGGAGATATTTCCTTCTCACGGTATGGGTTACGTACCCGGCGAAGGCCTCTCCTTGCGGCTCAACATATACCACCTGATCTTGCCGGCCCTGGTGCTGTCGATAGACACGATGGCGGGGAAGACGCGGTACGCCCGGACGGCGATGCTGGAGGTGCTGAAGGCCGACTACGTGACGACGGCGCGGGCGAAGGGGCTGTCGGAGCATGTCGTGGTGCTTCGGCACGGGTTCCGCAACGCGCTGATCCCGCTGATAACGGTGACGATGCTGCGGCTGCCCGGGCTGTTCGGTGGTGCGCTGCTCGTGGAGGCGATCTTCACGTGGCCTGGGATGGGGCAGCTCACTATCCAGGCGGTCGGTCAGCGCGACTATCCTATGATCATGGGTCTGACGATGATCGTTTCATCGCTGGTGCTACTGGCCAACCTGGCGGCGGACATGCTGTACGCCTACGCGGACCCTAGGGTCAGGGTCAACTCCTAGAAGGACGGAGCCGGAGGGCATAGTTGTCGACCTCGAATACGACTGAAGGCGCAGCCGCCATAGCCGAGGAGATGGCAAGGCCGAGGCGCTCCAGGAGGAGCGTCTGGCGGCAGTTCACAAAGCATAAGCTCGCTCTCGCTGGGCTGGCGGTGCTGGCGGTCTTCGGCCTAGCCTCCGCGTTCGCTCCGGTGGTGGCGTGGCACGGCCCCAACAAGGTGAACCTCGACTACGTGCAGAAGCCGCCGTCTTGGTCGCACCCCCTGGGGACCGACTCGGCGGGGCGGGATGTCTTTTCGAGGATCCTGCACGCCGGAAGGGTGTCGCTCAGCGTGGGAGTGGTGGCGACGCTCATATCGGTCGCGATCGGCACGGTAGTCGGGCTGGTGTCGGGCTACGCGGGGGGGTGGATCGACAACGTGCTGCAGAGGTTCACCGAGTACGTGATGACCTTCCCGACGCTGTTCGCGCTGCTCGTGCTGGTGTCGATCCTGGGGTCCAGCGTCTTCATTATCATGCTGATTATCGGGATACTCGGGTGGACGGGGAAGGCGCGGCTGGTGCGAGGGCAGGTGCTGCAGGGGCGGGAGCTGGACTACGTGGCCGCGGCGCGGGCGCTGGGGGCCAGCGACATGCGCATCCTGTTCGTGCACATTCTGCCGGCGGTGATACCGTTCATCGTGGTGGCGGCGACGCTTTCGCTGGCTGGCGCGATCATAGCGGAGTCGTCTCTGAGCTTCCTCGGGTTCGGGGTGCGGATACCGACGGCGACGTGGGGGAACATGATGACCTCCGCGCAGTCGCTGCACACGATACGGAACGAGCTGTGGCTGTGGCTCTCGCCCGGCGTGGCCATCGCCGCCACGGTTATTGCGGTGAACTTCCTGGGCGACGGACTTCGCGACGCGCTAGACCCGCGCCAGGAGACATAGAAAGATGGCTGAGAGAGGCGTCTTACGTGCGGTGTCGGCAGTGGCGCTCACGGTGCTGGCCGCCGCGATGGCGGCGGTCGTTGCGTGCGGCGGGACCGGGGAGAGCCCGACGGCCGTTCCGGAGGATACAGGCCCGACCGGCGCGGACGTGCTCAAGGTGACGCCGCCTCCCAGGGCGGAAGCGGCTTCGGCGCCGGGCATGCCTACGGCCGAGCCGCCGCTGGACGTGGAAGAGGACTCCGAGACGCCGAAGATCACCATCAGCGGGTCGGCTGACGAGTGCGCGTTCGAGCCGTCCACCCTCAGCTTCACTCTCGGAGAGACGGTCACCGTGGAGGTAACGGCCCAGGACGACGACCACAGCTTCATCATCCAGGGCCTGGGGGTCAGCGAGGATGTGGCGGAGGGAGAGACGGTGGAGGTCACATTGTCGTTCCTGCTGGCGCAGCAGCACCACGTGCGCTGCAACGCCGATGAGGTCAAGGGCGGCGAAGCGGTGATCACCGTGAAGGCGCTCGGACTCTGAGCGCCTGCACAGCGTACACCGTCGGTCTTGGCATGAGCGCTCCATTGTGGGCGCCCTAGTTGTTGGAGCCCAATCGAATCTGAAGGAGAAGAGCGCATGAAGGTCCGCAAGATCGAGGACATCGTCATATACCGGGACGACCGGTACTACTGCGGGCCGGGGCCGTCAGTCGTGGCGTACCCGGACGGCGAACTGGGGGTCGTGTTCAGGCGCCACCGGTCATGGACCCGCGAGCCGCTGAACATGCACGTTCACCCGACGACCGAGCAGTGCCTCGTGCGCTCCCAAGACGGGGGCAGCACGTGGGACAGGCTGCCCAGGGTGTTCATGGGGGGCGGGCAGTGCGCGGTGGCTGGGCTGCTGAGGGACGGGACGACGCTGTTCGTGACCCATAGGCAGGAGCTTGTGCCGGACAGCATGATGGCCGAGCTGCCGGCGACAGCGGCGAATGAGCGGGTCGGCGTGTTCAACCGGGTGCGAAGCGAGGGCGGGTGGAACGAGCGAGGCTGGCAGACGATCAGCGCCGGGACGGAGATATGGCGCAGCGATGACCGGGGCGATAGCTGGGACGGCCCTTCCTGGGTCGGCGAGGTGCCGGGGCATCCGGTGTTCCTGGAGGGGCTCCATTCGCCCGTGCACCTGCGCGGATTCCCGATGGAGCTCAGGGACGGCACCGTACTATTGCCGGTGCAGGGCAGCAAGAAGGACTCGATACTGATCGCGTCGGAGGACGGCGGGCATACGTGGGATTTCAGGGGCGTCGCGCTGGCTGGCGCCTTCAGCGAGTGGTCGGTGGTCGAGACGAGGTCCGGGGACCTGGTCGGGTTCGTGCGCAGCGAGCTGACCGAGACCGGGGGCGGGTACCTGTGGACGGCGCGGTCGTCCGACCAGGGGCGGACGTGGACCGAGCCGAAGCAGGAGGAGGTGTGGGGCTTCCCCTACTTCGCGGTGCCGCTGCCGTCGGGGCACTTCCTGCTGGTCAACGGCTACCGGCGCGAGCCGTGGGGGATCCGGTGCCGCGTGCTTGACCCGGAGTGCACGAACATCTCGGAGGCCGAGGAGATCGCGCTGCGCGAGGACGGCGGCGGGCGGGACCTGGGTTACCCCCATGCCGCCGTGCTGCCGGACGGGCGGGTGCTGGTCGTCTACTACTTCAACGACAGCGCGGACGGGCAGCGTTTCGTGGCGGGGACGTTCGTGGAGGTGGCCTGAGCCGGGTCGGCCCTGCTAGGCCGTCGAGGAGCCGCGGCGGGGGAGCTTGCGGTCCTCGGAGTCGAGCATGATGGTGACGGGGCCGTCGTTCTCTAGTGAGACGAGCATGTGGGCCTGGAAGCGGCCGGTGGCCACTTCGAGGCCAGCCTCCCGCAGCATCTCTACGGTGCGGTCGACCAGCGGCTCCGCCCGCTCTGGCGGAGCGGCCTGGGTGAAGCTGGGGCGACGGCCCTTGCGGGTGCTGCCGTAGAGGGTGAACTGGCTGACCACTAGCAGCTCGGCGCCGGTGTCGAGGGCTGAGCCGTCGAACTTGCCCTCGGCGTCGTCGAAGATGCGGATGTTGGCGACCTTGTAGGTTATGTAACGGGCCTCTTCCTCACCGTCGCCGACGCCTATGCCGAGGAAGACGACTAGGCCGGGGCTGATCGCCGCAATGGGGTTGCCCTCCACGGAGACGGAGGCGCGGGATACGCGCTGGATGAGTGCCCGCAAGAGGCTCTACCTAGCTCGCGGCGGGAGCCTCTTTCTTCGACTCGGAGGCGGACTCGGACTTTGCCTTGGGCTTGGTGTCGGACTCCTTGTCGGCGCTGGAGTCCTTGGACTCCGAGCTAGAGGAGGAGGAAGAGCCGCCGCGGCCCTTGCCGTAGTCGTTGACGTAGAAGCCGCTGCCCTTGAAGACGACGGGCACGGAATGGATGACGCGCTGGGCGCCGTTACTGCACGACGGGCAGGTGGCGACGGGTTCGGAGGAGAAGCTCTGACGCACCTCGAATACGTGGTCGCAGGTCTGGCAACGGTAGTCGTAGCGCGGCAATGGGTGACTCCGTGTTGTGGGGCTGGGTTAGCACATGGCTGGGGAGAGTGCTAAGACTAGGCCAATGTAGCATTGGGGGAAGCGGGATGTCAACTTGCGTGGGGGCATTCGGGGGTATATGGGGGATGATCTGATCCGCCTTGGCGGGCCGGATGAGTCCGTTCACCCCGTCCCAGAGATATGCCGTGCCACTTGCTCGGTACCGGAGTCTAGTCTACGATGTGGCACATGTCCAACACCGGAGTCGACGCGCAGGATGCAGAGGCTCCCCAGCTGGAGTTCCGTACGAATAGACATCTCTTCAAGGCATCTAGATGAACTCGAGAATAACGATCGGCAAGTACGGGTGGCTCCTACGGGTCATTCCGCTCATTCTCATCCTTGTCTTACTTGCCCCTGTGATCATTGTGGCATCAATAAGGGATCTGACGTCACTTGAGATAATCATGTTTCAAGTGCTGACACTTGGTATAGGAGTGTTGGTTTCCTTCTGGGTGGGGCGGGCCTCAGCGACCGAAGCAGCGCGCGATGTTGTACGGCCACATGCACGGTCGGCTCTGCGTACGATATTACTATTACGCGACAGCCTATATAGGCTGTCAATCATGATCGAAGAGTTCAAGCAGGGCAGTGATGATGTTCGTCTGGACATGATTCAATCGGTAGTCAATGAACAGATACCAATAGGACGCTCTGCTGTTGAAGATTGGCGTGATGTAGTCCCTGATGATGTAGATGAAGTCCTCAAGCGAAGGGTTGAGCAGACGGAGGTTTGAGGATCATGGCAACGCAGACCAAACTCATTCGTGGAAAGATTGCGAGAATCCTAAGCACACGTGAGGTTGCCCTTAACATCGGCGAACAGAATGGTGTGGCATTAGGCATGCTGTTTGACATCGTTTCAGAGGCAGGGCTTGACATTAGAGATCCTGACACCGATAAAGAATTGGGCTCCGTAGAGTTGCCGAAGGTGCGAGTAAAGGTTGCTCGTGTGTATGAAAAGCTGTCCGTAGCTTCTACTTATCGAACCAAGCGTGTAAACATTGGTGGCCGTAACGCTGACCTTAGTATACATTCTCTGTTTCAGCCGCCCAAGTGGGAGACTCGTTACGAGACTCTCGAGTGGGACGAGTCTTTTGAGCACTCCAGCGAAGACTTGGACGAACATGGTAGTTATGTGTCAATTGGGGATCCGGTTGTCCAAGTTCTTGACGATGACGAATAGCGATATGTATCAACTAAGGTTCTCTGTCCCCAATTTCGGCTTCTTGGAGCCGTGGATGGACGGTTCGCTTGTGGGCAGAGTTTGGATGGCCGGGCGATGACCCTCGTCTCAGCCCGTTTCCATCAGGGCACACTGCGAGGCTGCTCCGGCTGTCGTATGATGGGGCACGGATGGCACCGGGCTGGGGGATGCCTGGTCATGCAGACCGAGCTGACTTGGCGATCTTCTGCCCCGTGCACGCCTGTCTAGACAGCCAGAGCCCGGCTTTGCACGACCTTGTTGCTCATTGCAGCGGGGATGGACACTATCAACTCCACCTGCTATTCTCACGGCTCGACTACGAACGTAGTGAAGGGACGTGTAAGGATCGTGTTGCTCACGCTCACTGGCAGACAGACATGGGTGCCTCTGGCCATATGCCTGTCCATGGTTGCCCTTCTGCTCTCCGGCTGTGGCAGCGAAGCGCCCGGGACCGACACTCCTACGGTCGAGCAGAGCTCCTCACCCATAGTCCCTGCCACCGGGGCGGAAACTGAACAGCCTGCGGCGGCACCTACCCAGATGGCTGTGGAGATAGGCCACAAGGTGGGGCAGAAGGCCCCAGGTTTCATGCTGACAACTGTGGAAGGTGAGCAGGTCAGCCTGGAGAGTTTCCAGGACCGCCCGTTACTCCTCTACTTCTACACCACGTGGTGACCGGTCTGCCGTGCCTCGTTGAGGCACCTCAAGGAGGTCTACCCGGAATACGCGGACCGCGTAGCGGTTCTTGCGGTGGACGTAGACCCCCTGGAGAGCACCGAAACGATCCTGTCCTACATGAAGGCCGAAGGATTCTCCTGGCCGATGACCGCTACTGACGTTGAAGTGGTGAGGGGCTACAATGTCACTCGGCAAGCCGCCTACGTGACTCTCGACTCCAACGGCGTCGTCCTGTCCAGTGTCAAATACGGAAGCGAGAACGCGGCGGACTGGCGAGAGCTGTTCGAAGCCCTGCTGGGTTCCTAGTTCCCCGTGTCCCAATATCCCATCGCCCTCGACACTCAGGGGACGGCGGCGGTCTGCTTTCTGTGCCTTAGACTCTAGTGTCCTGTCTCCGAGATTCGCCGAATAAATCCGTTAAGCTTGCCCCCCATATATGGGTGCAGGTTCCAGAACCCATAGCTAATGGCAGTTGTAGCCTCAAGATATGCCCGCCTGCTTGTATACATCGAACTTCGAAGACAGGACACTAGCAGGCTGCGGAAGAACTCTTCCAAATCTTCTTCTGGGCTCTTCCCTGTGCCTAGGGGAGAGAGGAATTAAGTCTGAGAGGGACACCCTCAGACTCCCGGCAAAGGGGCTCCGCCCCTCTCACCCCCCGTATTTCAGCAGCCTGCTAGTCCTCTGGGCAACCTGTTACGCTGCTCGGGCTGTCGTATAATGGGGCGCGGATGGTGCCGGGCCGGAGGATGACTGGTCATGCAGACCGACGCACTCGCTCTGACGGAGACCGACCGCGACCGACTCCTGGAAGAGATACAGGAGAGGGTGCTGTGGCTCTCCATCAAGATGGTGGACTATGCCAACTACGGGCGTCCGAACCCCGGCGGGGTGAAGGTGGGCGGCCACCAGTCGTCGAGCTCGTCGTTCGTGACGGTCATGACCTACCTCTACTTCGAGTTCATGAGGGCCGGGGACGCCATATCGGTGAAGCCCCACGCCTCTCCCGTCTACCACGCCATACAGTACCTGCTGGGCAACCTGGAGCCTCAGTACCTGACGACGCTGCGCGGCTTTCACGGGTTGCAAGCGTACCCGAGCCGCACGAAGGACCCGGACGGAGTCGACTTTTCCACCGGCTCCGTGGGGCTGGGCGCGGTGGCGCCGAACTACGCGAGTTTGGTCAACGAGTATCTGCACGACCACTTCGAGACGCCGGACGACGGCAGGCGGTTCATCAGCCTAGTGGGGGACGCGGAGCTGGACGAGGGGTCGGTGTGGGAGACGATAGCCGAGCCGGCACTCGCCGACATGAAGAACGTGCTGTGGGTGGTCGACCTGAACCGGCAGAGCCTGGACAGGATCATCCCGGGCATCAGGGTGCGCTCCTGGAAGGAGATGTTCGCCGCGAACGGGTGGCGGGTGGTGGACGCCAAGTACGGCAAGCGTCTGCAGGCTGCCTTCGAGGAGCCCAACGGCGACCTGCTGCGCACGAGCATCGACGAGATGTCCAACGACCTGTACCAGCGGCTCCTACGGATCGAGCCGGCGGTGCTCCGCGACTGGCTGCCGCGCACGAGCAGGTACCCGAACGACATGATGCGGCTGCTCGACCTGTGGGACGACGCAGAGCTGCAGGACCTGTTCCGCAACCTGGGGGGCCACGACTTCGCGGTGCTGCGGGAGGCTTTCGAGGAGATAGACCTCGAGGCCGGTCCCAACGTGCTGTTCGCGTACACGCTGAAGGGGTGGCGGCTGCCGTCGGTGGGCGACCCGCAGAACCACTCGGTGAACCTGACGCGGGAGCAGATGGAGGAGCTGGGGAGGACGCTGGGCATCCCGGAGGGGGACGGCTTCGGCAAGCTGGACCCGGAGAGCGACGCGGGCCGCTTCTGCATGGAGACGGCCGCCAGCCTGGTCAAGGAAGCGCCCGAGACGGTAGGCAACGTGGAGGAGCCTATCCCCACAGGGTTCGGGCGGGGCTACCGGGGCGTGATGTCGACGCAGCAGATATTCGGGTTGGTGCTGACGGACATCTCCAGAAACGTGCCGGGTCTGTCGGAGCGTCTCGTGACGGCGAGCCCAGACGTTGCCAGTTCTACCAACCTGGGCGGATGGATAAACAAGGCGGGGGTGTGGAGCCGGCACGAGAGGGAGCCGGTGCCCGAGGAGCAGATCCCGCGCGCGCTGCAGTGGGTCGAGTCCCGGAGCGGCCAGCACATAGAGCTGGGCATCTCGGAGAACAACCTGTTCATGCTATTGGGGCAACTCGGCCTCGCGCACGAGGCCGCGGGTGAGACGCTGTTTCCCCTCGGCACGCTATACGACCCGTTCGTGAGGCGTGGGCTGGACGCCTTCGTCTACAGCGTCTACAACGGAGGGAAGTTCATTCTGGTGGGCACGCCGTCGGGGGTCACGCTGGGCCCGGAGGGCGGGGCGCACCAGTCGGTTATCACGCCGTCGATAGGAGTCGCCTTCCCTGAGCTGGCCTACTACGAGCCGTGCTTCGGGCAGGAGCTGGAATGGATACTGCTTGCGGCGCTGGAGAAGATCCGGCTGCGAGAGGAGTCGACCTACCTGCGGCTTACGAGCAAGCGGGTGGACCAAGGGCTGTTCAACCTTGCGCCTGAGTCGGGGAACCCCGAGCGGCTGCGCAGCCAGGTGCTTGGCGGCGCCTACAGGCTGCTGGACCGGAGCGGCGAGGATGGGTACGGTAGCGAATACAACGTTGTCAACGTCTTTGCCTCAGGGGCGATGGTGCCCGAGGCGGTCGCGGCGAGCGACCGGCTGCTGGAGGAGGGCGTGTTCGCCAACGTGATCAACGTTACGGGGCCTGGGCCGCTGTACCGGCGGTTCCAGGAGTCGGTGCGGGCGCGGGCGCATGGCTTAGCAGACGCTGAACCCTTCCTGTCGGAGATCATCGCGGTCGGCGAGCGGAGCGCGCCCATCGTGACGGTCATGGACGGGGCGCCGCACGCGCTGGCATGGATAGGCGCGGCTATGAAGACGACGACACTGCCGCTGGGAGTCACGGAGTTCGGCCAGTCTGGTACCCCGGAGGAGCTATACGGAGAGTACGAGATCGACGCCGACAGCATTATGGCCGCCTGTTTCGGCGCACTGAACATGTAGGAGGATGAACAGATGGTGTTGAAGAGATTCTCTCAGGCTTTGCTGGCAGCGCTTCCCTTGGTGCTGTTGCTGGCCGCGTGCGGAACGGACTCCGAGCCGACGGCCGAGCCGGTATCCAAGCCGCCAGCCACGTCGGAGCCCGTGCCGACGCCTAAGCCTACCGCGACCTCAGTGCCCGAGCCCAAGGAGCCAAGCATGAAGCAGTACAATTCGCCGCCGGCGATGACGATAGACCCGAACAAGAGCTACACGGCGACGCTCGAGCTGGAGAAGGGCGGTGAGATCGTCATAGAGCTGTTTGCGAAAGAGGCGCCGGTGACGGTCAACAACTTCATTTTCCTGGCGCGCGACGGCTACTATGACCAGGTTACGTTCCACCGCGTCATAGCCGACTTCATGGCGCAGAGCGGCGACCCGACCGGCACGGGCAGCGGCGGCCCCGGGTACACGATCCCGGACGAGTTCAGCCCCCTACGGCGCCACAACGGGCCAGGGGTGCTGTCCATGGCGAACGTCGGACGGCCGAACACAGGAGGCGGGCAGTGGTTCATCACGCTCGTGCCCACGCCACATCTGGACGACGCGCACACGGTGTTCGGCAAGGTTATAGAGGGGATGGAAGTGGTGAACGGCATCAAGATACGCAACCCCAGCGCGGCGACCACGCCGGGCGACGTGATCTCCTCCATAACTATCGAGGAGGGGGAGTAGCCTGGGAGGAGGGCCCTAGGGGCTGCCCCTAGGGATTTCGTCGTTCCTCCATGGCCAGGTGATGTTCGACACGGATTTAGTGTCAAAGGGCTCACCGCGAAGAGGTTGTTGCGGCCTTGTGCATCCCGGAGAAGATGGAGGTAAGGCGTCCGGAGTCCTTGATATAGAAGAACGGCTAGGCTATCATAGTACTCATGGATAGCCATATGCCGCCTTTCCAGTTGGCAGGGACCTATGAGCGCACCGCGGGTGAGAGCCTTGAGGGTGGACATTCCGCGCCTCATACTTGGAACACCGCCTAATAGTTGAATGGAACAAATTGACATCGCTGCACACACTGGTTACTATTGTTCTATGAAACGCATTTGAGATATGACACACTCTGGTAAGTATTACCGGTTTTGCTCCTTGATCACCCCGAAGTTCTTCTCCAACGACACCACGGTGCAGCGACGGTTAGTTAGGATCCCCGGCCCAGCGGCCTAGTTCGCAATTGTGGGAGTCAGTCTGTATCAGAGGTGGGATCAAGAACATCTGACTATGCAGTGTTGCTGTAATTCCCAGCCGTCAAGATTGAGGCTGTCATGAACAGTTCTAAGATCGGGTACAGTACTGCAACGTCGTATAGGTGTCTTGCAGAAAACGCCTCGGAGGAACAAAGAACGTTATGACCGTATGTATAGCAGCCCTATACGGGCGCGGTGCTTGCATCAGACCAAATGGTCACAGCACACATCCCAATGGGGTACGAGTTTGAGCATCAAGGGATTACCAAGATTGTCCCGATGGCTGGTGATCCTGTGTCAACCTATGCACTCGCAGCTGGCGACGTTCTGCTTGGAACCGAGATCCTCAACATTGCAAAGGTGAGGATACAACAGCAATTTGAACAACAAGGCTTCATCACAGCATTGGAGACAGCGGAACTGGTCAGGTCTGCCTACCAGCAAGTTCGACTCGCAACTATCGTGCAGAGAGAATTGGAACCCCGAGGGTTAGACCTTGACACCTACTATAGGAACAATCAGGCTCTATCACCACAAATCGTGCAGATAATTGACCAAGCCCTGACACAAAGCGATATCGGTGTTGAAGTCATTGTTGCGGGTCCTAGCAATGCATCTCTATACACTATTCACACCATAAGCAACCCAGGCATTCTTAGGGATTATACGCCTATTGGATATGGTGCCATTGGGTCTGGAGCTCCCCACGCGATGTATTCACTAATTGAGGCACCATACAAATCATCCTCGGACAAAGAAAAGGTAACTGAGATAGTCAATAAGGCGAAGAAACGAAGTGAGGTTGCTCCTGGAGTTGGATTCGGGAACACAGATGTTAGTCACCCCAGTGGAGGCTGAGTTAAGATGATGAGATCCTCACATACAAAGTCTCATAATATTAGGTGGATTGAGGCGGAACGGCAACTAGCTATTCGAGGATTTCCTGTCCAGACGCGGCCTATGCCTCCGGTGAAGCCAATTCAACCGCCCTCCGATCGGAGGGATGCATTTGGCGGTGGTAAGGTCATACGCTCCTCACCTAAATGACTTGAGTCAAGCATCGAGGATGCGGCATAGAACCCACGGCTAGCTATCACGTTGGGGGGTTGTGTGGTAGATTTCCGTGTCGTTGGTCGCTAGTGAGTCACATGCTTAGCGCCGAGCTGCCGGCGTGAACGCGAGCGTGGGCGTGGGCGCCCACTCTCATCAAGACGTTTCTTGACCTGTCGACTCCCTGGTTGGATAATGGAATGAACCGGAGAGGAGGCGGGCTTGATGGTTGCGACTCGTGAAAAATTTTCCAGCCAGGCATCGCCGGACCTGTTGGCCGCGCTGCGGCAAGTTGCCCGGGATGAGGGGCGGCACTTCCAGGCGGTGCTGGAAGACGCCATGCAGGAATACCTCGACAGCAAAGCTAGGGGGAAGGTACGTCCCGAAGTGATGGCCCACTTCCGTGCCAGCCTCGAGAGAAATCGTCGCCTCGGTGAGTTGTTGGCCAAGTCGTGATTCATGACTTCCCAACGATATAGGAGGTCGTGGCCATACACGACGTAGCGATCCGCGAGTTCGGCGGCGCTACCGGTATCCGCGAAATGGGCGCACTGGCTTCCGCCATTATGCGCCCCCAAATTGGCTACTACGACGGCATCATTGAGGAGGCCGCCGCTCTCCTGGAGAGCTTGGCGATGAACCATCCCTTCGTAGACGGCAACAAGCGGACAGCTTTCTACGCTACCGACTCTTTCCTACGCAAGAACGGCAGCTTCATCGACTGCGACAACGACGAAGCCTACCGATTCTTCATGCGGCTCTTCGAGACGAACTCGTTCAGATTCGCGGAGCTCCGCTTGTGGCTGGAGGGACATGTCAAGCCGCTGCCTGGGCCTTGACGGCGCACAGGAGTTTCTTGAACTCCATCGTCAGGTAGATTCAAGTTTCGTTGACGGGTAGGGGGGCGTGTGCTAGGGTTCCGATTGTGCAAATTTGCACAATCGGAACGACATGATGATCCTTAGTGAGTGAGGGCCTCCGTCCCGGGAGAGCCCTTGCGTATCTTGCACTGGCTGCGCTGGTCGCTTCCATCGTACAGGTGTCGCTGGGTGGGGTGGTGAGGGTTACGGGTTCTGGCCTTGGGTGCCCGGACTGGCCGCTGTGCGACGGGCGGGTGATCCCGGTCTTCGAGCGCGCGCCGCTCGTGGAGTTCAGCCATCGCCTCGTGGCGTCCGTCGTGGGGCTGCTGACGTTGGCCGTTGCGGTGCTGGCGGTGCGCCGCCACAAGGGCGAGCCCTGGATACGGTTTCCCAGCCTGGCAGGTGCGTTCCTCGTGCTGGTAGCCGCGTTGCTGGGCGCTGTGGTTGTGTGGACGGAGCTCGCGTGGTGGGTCAGGCTGGCCCACCTGGGGATTGCAGAGGGCGTGGTGGCGTGCATGACGGTGGTCACGCTGGTCACCTGGCGTGCTGAAGGTGGCGCCGCAGATGATGCTGGGCGTTCCGATGGGTGGACCGACGCGCTGATACTTGCGTCGCTCGCGGGTACGTTCCTGGTGATCCTGTGGGGCTCGTACATGGTGGGCTACGGCGCCGGTTCGTCGTGCGGGACGTGGCCGCTGTGCCGGGGCAGCCTGCTGCCGGAAGGCGCGGCATATGCGATCCACATGGTCCACCGCTTCCTGTCGGCGGCGGTGGGCGTCGTCCTTGCCGGGGCCTCGGTCATGGTGTTGAGGCGGGGAGTGGACGTTCCCAGGCTTAGCCCGAATCCACCGAAGGACACCGATGGACGGCGTGAGGACAGCGGCAGGGTGGGTGAGGGAGCTACAGGGGAGATGGCTGGGCTCATTGGGGTAGATTGGAGGTCGGCGAACGGTCTTCAGTCGCCGCCTTGCGCCCCTATGGCCCTCTGCGGGAGCTGCGATGCGCGGGATGGCGAGAGAATACGCAGCAGGGAACTCTCGCGGGACCGGGGTGGCACGAGTTTTCAGGGAAGTTGGGTCAGTTGCAGGCTGGCAGTTCAGGCGGGGAGTGGAATGGCTCGCAGCCGGGCCATGGCGCGAGTGAACTGGGTTTCCCAAGTCCAATGCTGGGGAAGATGCAGGGTAAGGCGGCGCGCCGAGCGGGTGATCCGTCCCACCAGAGCGAAGACCCGCCGCCTGAGGGTCTTGGTGGTCACGGTCCGTTCGGCCAGACCGATGCGCGCTGTCCAGCGGGCGAGGTTGTGTGCCATCACCTGCACCGCCAGCCAGGCGCCGTTGGCGGCGAAGCGCCCCGAGGGGAGATGGTTGAGTCCGACGCCGTGTTTCAGGTCTCGAATGGCGTTCTCGATCTCGGCGTGGCGGCGATGATCGGCCTCCAGTTCCAGGGTTTCCCCGTCCCGGTCGGTGATGAAGCCGTGATAGCTGTAGGTGGCGAAGAGGGCCAACTGGGAACCGGGCGTGGGCTTCACCCGCCGGACGATGAGCCGCACCGGCGCGGCGTCGGGTTCACTCTGGAAGGGGGTATAGGTGGTCTCGGCCACATCGGCGGCGCCGTCCATCCAGTAGGGAATCGGCGTCCAGTCCTGCTCGGGGATCGCCTCAATCAACTCCCGCAGGCCTTTGTGCTGGCGGATGGTGATGGAGAAGCGGACACTCATCTCGCGGCAGACGGCGACGAGAGCGTGGGCGTAGAAGCCGCTGTCGGCGCGCACCGTGAGTTGGCCGCTGGCCCTACCGTAGCGCACCCGCCCCACCGTTTCACGCAGGAAGTGGGCAGCGCCGCGAGCGGTGTTGGCACGGCCCTCGCGCAGCCGGGACATCAGCACATCGCCGGTTCCGGCGGCGATGGCCAGCAGTGGGTGATAGCCCCGCACGCCGGTGTAGTTGTGGTGTCGCGCCCCTTCTTTGTCCAGTCCATAGGTCTCGCAGATGGTGGAGTCCAGGTCGATGGTAAGGGGCGAGTCGCCGGGTCCGGCCCCAGCGGCCCATGCGCGTGCCAGCAACTGGCGGCTCACCCGGTCGAGTTGACGGACATGCCCCCACCGGAAGCTGCGCAGGAAGGTGCCCAGGGTGGATGGCGCCTTGACCACGCAGCCGAGAACACCGACCGTCCCACCAGCACGCAGCGCATCGGCGTCGTCGATGAAGTCGCCGCCCGCCAGCGCGGAAGCGACCAGCGTCAGCAGTTTGTCCCCCGTGTTCGCCCGCCCCGATGCGCAGCCTAGGTCGAGGTGATGGTCGACGAGTTCCCGCAGGCCCAGGTGCTGTGCAAGGGTGGCCGGCAGGAGCAGGCCGGCATTGGCCACCAGGCGGTGGTCGTCAAAGACGACGCCGATACGGTCGGGATTGTTCTGTGGCAGCATCTACTGGGTGCTCCTTGTTTCCGGGCGGTTTTCTGTTTCAAAACCATTCTCCCAGATTCAGAGGAGCACCCTCTGGCTTCTTCAAGGACTGTCCCCAAAGTCGTCTTTCGGTGGATTCGGGCTTAGCCTGGCCGCGTGGCTGGCGCTGGCCGCGCTGGCGGGGCAGGTGCTCCTCGGGGCGTGGACGGTGTGGGCGGGCTTCACTATCGAGATGCGGGTGGTGCACCTGGCGGGCGCGACACTCCTGTGGGCCGCCGTGGTTGGGCTGGCCACGCTGTACGGGATGCCGCGGAAGCTCTACGGGTCAGGGGGCGCTGTGCCGTGACCGCTATCGCCTCTACATCGAGGAGCGTCTTCAGGGACTACCTGAGTCTCAGCAAGCCGCGCATCGTCATGCTCCTGGTATTGACGGCGCTGTGCGGCATGTTCCTTGCCTCCGGCGGGCCGCCGGACCTAAAGCTGGCGATCGTGGTGCTGGGAGCGGGCGCGCTGGCGTCGGGGGGCGCGAACGCGCTGAACCACTTCCTGGACAGGGACATCGACGCCAGGATGCGGAGGACGAAGGACCGGCCGGTGGCGGCGCTTCGGATCCGGCCGCGCGAGGCGCTGGTGTTCGGGGTGGTCACGAACGTCATTGCGTTCGTCCTGTTCGTGACGCTGGTCAACCTGCTGAGCGCGGTGCTGACGCTCTCCGCGACGCTCTTCTACGTCTTCGTATATACGATGGCGCTGAAGAGGTCTTCTCCGCAGAACATCGTGATAGGGGGCGCCGCCGGCGCGCTGCCGCCGATGATCGGATGGACGGCGGTGACGGGCAGCCTGGCACTACCGGCGGTCTACATGTTCGCCATCGTGTTCTTCTGGACTCCGCCGCACTTCTGGGCGTTGGCTTTGCTGCTGAAGGACGACTACGCGAGTGTCGGGGTGCCGATGCTGCCGGTGGTGGCAGGCGTACCGGAGACGAAGAGGAATATCTTCCTCTACACCCTGCTACTGCTGGTGCTTACGTGCCTGTTCTTCGCGACCCAGGCGGTGGGGTGGATCTATTTCGGGGCCGCGCTGGCGCTTGGGCTGGGGTTCGTGTACTTTGCGGTGCGGCTCATGAGGCGGCCCGGGATCGAGGGGGCCGTGGGTACTTACGTCTATTCGCTTGCGTACCTTGCGCTGCTCTTTGCTGCGATAGCGGTGGACGGGTCGGTCAGCTGGGGCGGTCCACTCTAGAGTTCCCGCCCACCCACCCCTAAGAGGAAATGTGGGGGACACTCCCACACCCCTGGCTAGGGGCTTCGCCCCTCTGCACTTCCCTGAGTGGCGGCAGGCAACGCCGCTCTTACGTGCTGGGTGAAGGATCTGTGTCGTTGCAGGCCCACCATCTGACGGAGAGTCTTGGATGTCCCGCCCACCCGCCCCCGAGGGACTCGTGGGGGACACCCCCACACCCCCGGCGAGGGGCTTCGCCCCTCTGCGCTCCCGGAGCCTTGACAGCCTGATGGGGATGCCATAGCCTGATTGAGTTAACACATCCAAGTGACGTTAGGGGGACATGTCGATGGGCTACGATCTGGACCATGTGCACATCAAGGTCGAAGACCCCGGCGCGGTCGTTGGCTGGTACGTCAAGGCCTTCGGCTTCAAGATTGTCAGCGACTCGACGCGGATCTGGGGGGACAGGTTCATCCGGTGCGAGGCGTCGAACGGCGTCGTCGTGAACATATCCGGGGCCAGGACGGCCGAAAAGATGGGGGCGGCGGACGCCAGCACCCACTGGGGCTTGGAGCATTTCGGCATCAAGGTGGACGACATCGACGCGGAGATCGAGCGCCTGAGCGGCCTCGGGGCGAAGCTGATGGAGGGCCCGGTCAGCGTGCCCGGCGGGCCGATAATTGCGTTCATCAAGGCGCCGGGCGGCGTTCGCATAGAGCTGCTCCAGTACCGGTAGGCGGCCCGGCAGGGCATGAGCTCAGACTGTATATTCTGCAAGATACGAAGCGGCGAGATCCCGAGCGAGATCCTGAACAGCAACGAGGCTTGCTTCGTAATCCGGGACATCCAGCCCAAGGCGTCTACGCATCTGCTGGTCATACCGAACGAGCACATCACCTTCGTTTCGACGCTTGGGCCTCAGCATGATTCCGTGGTGGGGTCGGTGTACAGGACGGCCCACGAGGCGGCAGAGCAGGAGGGAATCTCGGAGACCGGGTACCGGCTGGTGGTGAACCAGCGCTCGGATGCCGGCCAGGTCGTTGACCACCTGCACCTGCACGTGCTCGGCGGGCGGCGTCTCGGGGAGATGGGGTAGAGTGGCGGTCGCGCCGCTGATACGCGACTTATCGAAGGCGGGGTAGCAACTTGGCGGAAACACAGCTTGCAGTCCTGATCGACTTCGAGAACGTGGGGCCGAGCCACATCCGATGGCTGCTGGACCAGGTCTCGGAGGTGGGGCGCGTCGCCGTGAAGAGGGCGTATGGCGACTGGTCCACGGGCAAGGGCAGCAGTGCGCTGCTGGAGCTCGGGATAGAGCCGGTGCAGGTGTTCAGGACGGGCTCGTCGGGGAAGAACGCCAGCGACATCCGGCTCACGATAGACGCGGTAGACCTGCTCCACCAGTCGCCGGTGGACGTCTTCGTGCTCGCATCCTCGGACACCGACTTCATCCCGCTGGTGAGCAAACTCAGGGCCGCGGGCAAGATGGTCATCGGCGCCGGGCGGGAGAGCGCGGTTGGGGCGTCGCTGGTGAAGTCCTGCGACCGGTATCACTTCCTAGACAGGGTCGACCAGGCGCGGCCGCAGGGGGCAACCCAGGACGAGTCCCTTCTCGTGCGTGCGGTAAAGGCGTCCGTGGACGCACAGGGGCGCGTCATAGGCAGCAAGCTGTACCAGACGATGCAGCGGCTCGACCCGAGCTTCGACTTCAAGGCGCTGGGGCATTCGAACTTCAGGCGGTACGTGGAGGGGGCGAGCGAGGTGAGCGTGAGCCGCCCCGACGGGTCGCGCGACATCATAGTGGAGCTTGCGGAGGACCGGGACCAAGACCAAGACCGGGACCGGGACCAGGACCAGAGCCAGGATCAGGACCAGGCCTGGGACACGAGGGTCAACTCGGCGTGGGCGGGGCGCGCGCCCAGTCCAGGCGACTTGATCGGCAGCAGGACGGCGGGGGGGGCGGCGGCGAAGGCGCTGGGCGCTCCAAGGCTGAGCGCGACGCGGTACAAGAACCTGCAGGGGCTGCTGGATGCGAGCCCGCTGCTTAGTTCGCGGTGGGGCCGGTCCGACAACAAGATAGTCCGCAGCATGCCGTCCAGACGGCGCTGACGCGCGTCGTCCCACGGCGGAAGGCGCTACGCAGCCGTTCGCGGCCCAGTGGAGCCCCCATCTCAATCTTCCCCCAAAGGGGGAAGAGGTATGAAACTCCCCACATCTTCCAAGTCCAAGTGTCTTCGGCCCTCCTCACTCAGCATGGGACGGTAACCGGATAGAATGGGCGGAGCAGCGCAGGAGGGTCCGAGATGAAGATAACTTCAGTGCGCCCTTGGGTTGTGGCCCGGCCTCGTGAGGGCCTCGAGACCGCGAGCGACGCTTCGCACCCTTACGTATTCGTCCAGGTGGACACGGACGCCGGGATCACGGGCTGGGGCGAGATCACGACGTACCCGGGGAGCGTGGCGAACAGGCTCATTGCGGGCGTTGTCAGAGACGCTTCCGAGCTGGTTGTGGGGGAGGACGCGTCGCGGATCGAGGCGATCTGGAACAAGCTGTTCCGGCAGTTCACCTACACGGGCACGCGGGGCGCGATCAGCGCGATGATTAGCGGCATCGACATCGCCCTGTGGGACATTCGCGGCAAGGAGCTGGGGCAGCCGATATACAAGCTGCTCGGCGGCGAGGTGCGGGACAGGATCGCGCTGTATACGCATCCGCCGAGGCCCGACACCCCGGAGAAGGCGGCGGCCGACGCGCTGGAGATCGTGGAGTCGGGGCACCGGGCGCTGAAGCTCGACCCCTTCTGGGAGGAGATGGCGGACAAGTCGACCTCCTACCTGGACGGCCAGATACGCCCTGAGACGGCGGCCAAGGCGGTGGAGATCATCGCGGCTATCCGGGAGGCGGTTGGCCCGGAGATCGAGGTGCTGATAGACGCCCACGGCAACTTCAACGTGCCGACCGCGGTGTACCTGGCGCAGAGCCTCGCGCCGTACGGCATCCACTGGTTCGAGGAGCCGGTGCCGCCGGAGAGCTACCATGCATTGAAGCAGGTGCGTGACCAGGTGCCAGTGCGTATATGCGTGGGGGAGCGGCTGCACACGCGGTTCGAGTTCCTACCTGTGTTCGAGGGGAACCTGGCGGACTTCGTGATGCCCGACGTGACGTGGACTGGGGGCATCAGCGAGCTGAAGAAGATCTCGACCATGGCGGAGGCGTATTACGTGCCGGTCTCGCCGCACGACGCCAGCGGCCCCATCAACGTGCTCGCGGGCGCGCACGTGATGATGACGGTGCCGAACTTCTACAAGCTGGAGACGACGCGCTACGACCTGAGCAGGTACGATCCGATGATCGACGAGCCGCTGGACGTGCGCAGGGGCGACTTGTACCTGTCGGACCGCCCTGGGCTGGGGGTCAACCTGAGGCGCGAATACCTGGAGGCCAACGAGCTGCCGGGCTAGTCAGAAGTCGTAGGCGGCCTGGAAGTCCTTTCGGAGGGTGCGGCTCCCCAAGTCCTCGTTGCTCTGGAGCGAGGAGTCGCCCCTGATGTGTACCTGCCCCACGCTGTGGCGCGCCAGGGCGGGCCCCAGCAGGCGCGTGCGGTGACACTTTGCCGGGTCCTCCTCGGCGCACATGAGCGTCACTCTGGAGTCCCTGGCGAGGTCGACCAGCGTCTCTATGCCGCGCTGGAAGGATGGCGACTGGGCCATCAGGCGGTAGTCGGGCTTACCTTTTTCGTCGTAGAGGCTGGCATCTTTCGGCTTGCCGCCGAGCTCCTTGCCCATGAAGACGTACCTGACGCCCGCGCCCTCCAACAGCTTGGGCAGGCGGCGGCCGTCGGCGAAGGGCGCCCACCGGCTCACCGGCGCCGACCTGGTGTCCACGAGCACCTGGACGCCGTGCGCCGAAAGCAGGCCGGCGAAGGTCTTCCACGTGTGGTTGCTGTGGCCTATCGTGAGGACTTCCATGGGGGTTGAAGATAGCAGCCTGGCGGGGCGTCTTCAACAGCGATGGCAACGCTGGGTGACTGTTCACCCTTGCGAGAAGGGCGGGAGTCGCCCTCTCCTGGTGACCCAACTATGGCAAGGTCCCTAGATTCTTCACTCCGCTGCGCTTCGTTCGGAATGACAGTTCAAGGGTCGCTCATTGCTCGACCGCAGCGAGCGGGGGGCATCATAGTTCGCTCTGGAAGGTGTGGTGGTTGGGCGACGGCCGGTGTCAGGCCATGGCAAGCTGTGGAGCGTGTGGGGTCGTGCTAGACTTGATACCTACATTTCGCTGCCGGGGGACGCCATGACCAAGAAAGTGCTCGTGACCGACTATGCCTGGCCGTCGTTGGAGCCTGAGAGAGCGGTGCTGGCGCGGGTTGGCGCCGAGCTTGTTGTGGCCCCGGACGGGGACGAGGATACGCTGACCGAGCTGGCGCGGGACGTGGACGGCATTCTGACTTGCTGGGCGCAGACGACGGAGCGGGTGATACGGGCGGCGGAGAAGTGCGTCGTGGTGGGCCGGTATGGGGTCGGGGTGGACAACATCGCGGTGGACACGGCGACGGAGCTGGGTATCGTCGTTGCGTACGTGCCTGACTACTGCGTGCAGGAGGTCGCGAACCACGCCATGGCGCTGCTGCTGGCCTGGAACCGGCGCATCGTCGAGCACGTGACGATGACCAAGCAGACGGGATGGAGCAGCGTGAAGCTGGGGGCGCCCATGCCCCGGCTTGGCGGGAAGAAGCTAGGCATCATCGGCTTTGGACGCATGGGGCAGGCCCTTGGGAAGCGGGCGCAGGCGTTCGACATGGAGGTGCTGGCCTACGGGCCCAGGCTCAAGGCCGAGGACGCGGCAGCGAAGGGAGCCAGGGGGGTCGGCCTTTCGGAACTGCTGCGGGAGTCGGACTTCGTATCCCTGAACTGCCCCCTGAGGCCGGATACGGAGAATATCATCGGCGCGGACGAGCTTGCGCAGATGAAGGAGACGGCGTTCCTGGCCAACACGTCGCGCGGGCCTCTGATAGACGAGGACGCGCTCTACGAGGCGCTGACTTCGGGGAAGATAGCTGGGGCCGGGCTAGACCTGCTCGTCGACCTGTCTCCGCCGCTGGACCATAAGCTGATCCAGCTTGGCAACGTGATTGTGACGCCGCACACGGCGTTCTTCTCCCAGGAGGCGGTGCTGGAGCTGGAGGAAAGGGCTGCGGGCGAGGTGGCAAGGGTGCTGGAGGGACAGGTGCCGGAGAATGTGGTCAATCCGGCGGTGTTGGGGCGCACAAGGGCGGCGCTGTCCTGACCGTATGGCCGCCTGGGGGCCACCGGAGGCGGGAAACGAGCAGCATGGTCAGGAGGGCGGCGACTGCGGCGCCGATGCCCATGGCGGCTTCCGTGCTTGTGATGATGTCGCTCGTGCAGTGGCCGCGAGAGTCGAAGTCCAAGGTTCCGGGAGTGAGCACTCCAGATTCCCCGAGATTGGGCCGGGGCTCCCAGTGGGGCTCGTCGGAGTCGTAAGACAAGATCCAGCAACGGGCCTCGTCGTCTTGGATTCCCCAGAGGGCGAAGAAACCTAGTCCAACGGTCGCGGCGATGAGCAGGCCTACGACCGCGGCAGGCAAGGAGGTCGCCAGAGGGCGTCCCGAGGCTGCGAGGTTCCTGACAGAGGCGAACCAGAGAATGAACGTCGCGGGCAGCAGGACGACGGTGACCAGCGAGAAGGTTGAGAAGCTGGCGACAAGCGAGAGGAGGCCGAGAGCCGCCAGGAGGCTTCCACGGACTCCGGGGTCACCCGCCCTGGATGCGATGAGGGCGAGCAGGTAGGGCGAGGCGTAGACCAGCGTAAAGGCGATGTTGCCGGCAACTTGGGCGGCGTTCTCCGGCGCCTCGCCGTAGAGGATGCGCAGGGAGCCGATGGCTATCGCGGGAACGAGACCGACGAATGCCCCGATTAGGGCTGGCCGAGTTCCGCGTGCCGCGTTTGGAGCATCGTGCAGGGACAGGTTGGATTCCCCCTTTTCGTAGCTGGCAAGAGCTCCAAGCTGCGGCTTTAGATCAGTGAGTAGCTCTGGCCTCCGTCTACGACGATGCAGGCGCCGGTGATGAGGCCCGCGCGCTCGGAGGCGAGGAAGGCTACTAGGTCGCCGACGGGCTCCGGCCAGCCGAACCTACCCATGGGCAGGTTACGCTCGATGAAGGCTTCGACGACCTCGGGCGGGTTGTCGTTCTGGAAGCTCTCCCAGCCTCCCTGTGCGTGAGAGATGGAGCCCGGCGCGATGCTGTTGACCAGTACGCCGTCCTTGGCGAGCGTCACCCCCGCGTGCTTGGTGGCGGCTATGACGGCGGCCTTTGCCGACATGTAGCCTATGTTTCCGCCGTACTCGCGGCCCCAGATCGAGACTATGTTGACGACGCGGCCCCACTTCTGCTCCCTCATGTGCGGGATGGCGAGCTGCATCAGGTGGTAGCCGCCGAAGAGGTTCAGGTCGAAAGTGGCCCGGAAGTCCTCAAGGGAGGTGCCGAGGATGTCCTCCCTGACGCGGACGCCGCCTACGTTGTTGACGAGGATGTCGATTTCGCCGAGGTCTGCGGATACGCTGCGGTAAAGGGGCTCTATATCGTCCGCAGCGGAGACGTCCGCCTCCACGCCGATGGCTGAGACGCCCAGGTCCTTTAGCTCTGCAACGGTGCGGTCCAGCGTCTCTTGAGAGCGCCCGCAGATGGCCACGTTCACCCCCTCGGCTGCCAGCGACAGGGCGGCCTGCCGTCCCAGCCCCCTGCTGCCGCCCGTGACGAGCGCGTTTCTTCCCGCGATACCCATATCCATCGGCTACCCTCCGACCGTCATGATTGGCGTAAGGGTACCAAAGATGCGGGATAATGCGATAATGGCGCGGTATGGATACTGACACGGGAATTGGTAGGAGGCTGATGCTCGGCTCGGGCTCGCCGCGGCGCGGGGAGTTGGTGCGGGCGTTCTCGGACGCCGTGGAGGTCGACCCGCCGGCGATGCCGGAAGGGCCCAGGCGGGAGGGTGAGACGCCCGTGGAGATGGTGTCGAGGCTGTCGAGGGACAAGGCCGAGGAGGTTGCCGGGCGGGCTGGCGACGCGGTGGTGCTGGCGGCGGATACTCAGGTGGTGCTCGACGGCGAGTCGTTGGGAAAGCCGTCGGACGGCGCCGACGCGGCACGGATGCTCGGGGCGCTGCGCGGGAGGGGGCATGTGGTCCTCACAGGCGTCACGCTGCTGGATGCGGGACCGGGCCGGATGAGAACGTCGGTGATGCCGTCGGACGTTACGATGCGTCGGTACTCAGACGCGGAGATTTGGGCCTATGTCGCAACGGGGGACCCGTTGGACAAGGCAGGCGCGTACGCGGTGCAGGACGGGGAGTTTCGCCCGGCGACGGTGCGGGGGTGCTATCTGAACGTGGTCGGGCTTCCGCTGTGCGAGGTGACCTCGCTCGCGGAGGGGTTGGGCCTGGGCCTTAGTGTCAGGCCCGGATGGGTGCCGCCCCCGGAGTGCGAGGGTTGCCCGCTCGACCTCAGGGCAGGGAGGGCAGGGCGATGAACTTCCTGGGAATGGGGCCGCTGGAGCTGGTGGTGATTGCGGTGCTGGCGTTCATCGTGCTGGGGCCGGAGCGCATGATTGACGCGGGGCGGATGCTGGGCAAGGCGGCGCGGGAGGTGAAGCGGCTAACCGACGAACTGCCGAAACTATCGCTGGACGACATAGACGAGGCTGCGACGGGGAGAGCGGGGCGTGGGCCCGAGGGCCAGCCCGCGAAGCCAGCCGATGGTGCGGAGGCCGAAGGGGAAGGCCCCGTTTCGTTCCGTTCAAGCAGACCGGAGGCCAAGGAGAAGCCTACGGAGCGGGGCGAGCAGGACGGGAACCAAGCGTAGGCCCTGCTCTCGACGCGACGGCTACTTCTCTTTGGTGGCCCCGGTCTCTGCGGTTGCGCCCTGTTCCAGCTGCGGTTCGCTTCCGGCCTCCTCCAGCTCGTTTTTCTGGCTGGAGCGGAACTCGCGAATGGCTTTGCCCATGGCGCCGCCGATCTCGGGCAGTCTACCGACCCCGAAGATGATCATGACGATCACCAAGACGATTACTAGTTCGGGCACTCCGATCCCGTTTGCGAACGGCATGGCTCCCCTCCTTAATCCTGACGCAACAATGATAGCCACAGCGTAGGGTCAAGTCAAACGGCGGGTTGGCCCGGTCAGCGTAATCGGATTCTATATTCCCGCGCGTGGACATAGATTCCACTCCCAGATAAAGGGGAAGACCTCGTTGGAGCCCTCGGTGAAGGGGGCCAAGATGTTTCTTGGAAGAGAGAAACGATCACCAACGAAGTGTACCTATTACGAAGCAAGGGGTCTTGCCCGTTCCAGTACGAGCAGGAGAAGAACTCCGAGGGTAAAACGGCTCTGGCGGGCCTGGTGACGTACCTGGAGTTGATACACGCGGCGGGTTTGAGGTCATCGGTGGAGCGCCACGTGGGTCGGCGGGGCGTTCTGGATGTTCTGGAGAAGGACGCTGGGTTCTTCAGGATGCGTCGCGAGGTCGAGAGCTACGGGATGCGTCGTCGAGGGCGTAGAGCGTTGGAGAACAAGGGGCGTGTCGAGCGCCGTCGGAGCCGGCCGTCGGAGTCGGCGGTGTTCCGGTACTTGGACAGGTTCCACGACGCGGACGAGGAGGCGCCTGCCCATGCCCCCCCGGTGCGGGATTCTCTATAAGCCGGTGTAGCGTCTTCGGAAGACCCGGTACGCGAAGGCTCCGAGGACAGGGATTGCTCCCGCAATGATCAGTATGACCAGCGGCATAGTCGTGGCCGCGCCGACGTCCACTCCAACGCCCGCGTCCGCGGGGCTGACCATCGACAACACCGCCGTGGGCGTTGCTGTGTGAGCTGCCGTCGGCGTTGGCGTGGGTGTCGGCCAGGGCGTTGCCTTGGGTGTCGGCGTTGGCGTGGGTGTCGGCCAGGGCGTTGCCGTGGGCGTTGCCGTGGGCGTTGCCGTTGCTCTGGGCTTGGGCGTCGGTGTGGACGTCGCCAAGTCGAGTCGCCGGTAGAAGATCCGAACCGTGGGTGCCGACGTCGCCATCGCCGCAGGCGTGGGCGTCGGCGTGGGCGTTGCCGTGGGCGTCGCCGCAGGCGTTGGGGTCGGTGTAGGCGTGGGCGTGGGTGTGGGTGTGGGTGTGGGGCGTTGCCGTGGGTGTGGGCGTTGCCGTGGGCGTGGGCGTTGCCGTGGGCGTGGGCGTGGGCGTTGCCGTGGGCGTTGGGGTCGGTGTAGGCGTGGGCGTTGCCGCGGGCGTCGGCGGGGGAGTCGCCGTGGGCGTCGGCGTCGCTGGACTTCGCGGGTGGACCACCGGCGAAGTGTAGGACGACTCTGGAGTCGGAGTGGCCGTCGGCCTTGGCGTCGGAGTCGACCTCGACGAGACCACTGAACTGCCATAGACCGTCGACCGCGTGGACTTGGTGGAACGAGCCTGAGTCTCGGTCGCCGCGGGCGACGTTTCACGCGGAACGGTGCGAGTCGGATCTGCAGTTGGCAC
This sequence comes from Dehalococcoidia bacterium, assembly GCA_965262055.1. GTDB lineage: Bacteria > Chloroflexota > Dehalococcoidia > Lucifugimonadales. Next base: position 980,547 of record CBDHEI010000002.1, on the reverse strand, counting down.
GACCTTGGGCCCCTGCTGCTCGTTGGGCCCCTGCTGCTCGTTGGGCCCCTGCTGCTCGTTGGGCCCCTGCTGCTCGTCGGGCCCCTGCTGCTCGTTGGGCCCCTGCTGCTCGTCGGGCTCCTGCTGCTCGTTGGGCCCCTGCTGCTCGTCGGGCTCCTGCTGCTCGTCGGGCCCCTGCTGCTCGTTGGGCCCCTGCTGCTCGTCGGGCTCCTGCTGCTCGTTGGGCCCCTGCTGCTCGTCGGGCTCCTGCTGCTCGTCGGGCCCCTGCTGCTCGGGCTCGTTGCCAGCCTCACCCACCCTGATCGGGTACCAGAAGCCGACCAGGTCGTGGAAGCAGACCTTGACAACAGCCTGTGCCCTGTCCGCAGTATAGCTGATCATGAACACTTTTTCTGTCTCTGGAATGTTGATAGTGTGGCCCACATAGTTGAAGGTATTGGGGCTCTGCTGAACCGAGACAGAGCTAGCCCCCGCGCCTGCCTTGGCTTCGATGTGGTGAGGGGACGACACGTAGAGGACGTACCGGCCAGCAGCCTCGTTCTCGGCATCGTCGACACACCCTGGATCTTCATGAGCGTGGACCTGGAAGGCTACGGCGGCAGGCGCCATGGCCATGAACACTGCAAGTATGTGCCTCAGGATCACCGACCCCTCCGGTTCTAGTCCAGACCGGCCCGCATCATCCCGGCTATCGGGTCCTGCGAAGCATGTCCCCGCTCGAAGGGCTCCAGCAGCGTCAGGGCGGAGCACCGGCAGCCCGAAACATCGGGATACCTGCAGAGATAGCAGCCACGGCCCACGATTAGCCCAGGGGACCGGCAGACCTGAGCGGCAGGCGGGAGTAATGGGCTAAACTCACGAAATCACGGTATGGCGGCGACCACCAACGCGTCAACTACTCTGGAGGTCTGGTTACGTTTGTTTCGGAAAAAGTCTAAGTTTCGTCTAAGATTGAGCTATGACTGAGGCCCGTCAATATGTTCCGAGCCCCCTTGTCCCCGAAGCAAACGTAACCATAGGAGTTCCGACCGGTCCACGGAGCCTTCGGCAGTCAGGACATCTTCGCCAAAGGCGGCCACCATCTCGGCCCATCCCTCGCTGCCTTTGAGTACACCTCGTGGGCGGCAAGGTCGGCGTTGACGACCACTGCGCCAAGCCCTCTCAGTATGCGGGCGACCTCAGTCTTGCCTGTCCCGATGCCTCCGGTAAGCCCTATCACTATCATTCGGGCGCCGCGCTGCGCAGTTGGTAGCATCCGACGCTCTGGCAACGGGCAATTTCAAGGGTCAATAGCGTCTACTCGCACTCGCACCTCTCAGAAGCACTACTAGCTTGTCCTTGCCTCTCTCGGATACACTTCACGGCCTCGGACAGCTCAGGGCTCCAGGTGGGCTGTTTGACTCGCTTCGGACGCGGCTCCGGTCATCCCGGCTCGTAGATCCTTCGGGTGGGTTATCCCCTGCACTCCCGGCGGGTCAGTCGGACTAGTCGTCGTCGTCCGGTTCGGGCATGAGGACGAACTCGGGGTATGACTCCATGCCCAGCTCCCCTGCGTCCTGGCCCAGTCTCTCGACGTGCTCCGAGACGCGGACGCCCACGGTGCGCTGGAGGAGTTGCCATAGCGCCCAGGCGACCACGAAGACGAACGCCCCAATCGCGACTATGCCGAGCAGCTGGATGTGGGGCTTCGCGCCGCCAGCGATGCTGGCAGCGAGGGTGCCCCAGATGCCGGCGAAGAGGTGGGCGGGTACTGCTCCGACCACGTCGTCGAGCTTGATCTTCTCTATGAGCTTGAGCCCGCCGACGCAGATCACGCCGCCGATGGCGCCGATGATGATCGCCCAGAGGTGGGCGGGAATGCCGAAAACCGGCTCGGCGATGTTGGGGGCGGCGGTAATGGAGACGAGGCCCGCGATTGCGCCGTTCAGCCCGGCGAAGAGGTCTACGCGGCCGAGGACGGACCGCGATACGGCGAGGGCGGCCATGACTCCGGCCGCCGCCGCCAAGTTGGTGTTGACCAGCACGATGCTCATGGCCACCGCGTCCGTCGCGCTCCCCACAGCGAGCTGGGAGCCGCCGTTGAAGCCGAACCAGCCGAACCAGAGGATGAAGACGCCCAGGGTCACCACGAGGATGTTCGATGGCGGCGTGGGCCTGGCCGAGCCGTCCTTGCGGAACTTGCCGAGCCTGGGTCCGACGACCAGCATGCCCGCGAGAGCCGCCCAACCCCCGGTGCTGTGGACTATGGTCGAGCCCGCGAAGTCTTGGAATCCGAGCTCAGCCAGCCAGCCGCCGCCCCAGGTCCAGGCTCCCACGACGGGGTAGATGATGGCGGTCAGCAGCAGCGTGAAGAGGAAGAACGACCACATCTTGACTCGTTCGGCGAGGGCGCCAGAGACGATGGAGGCCGCCGTCGCAACGAAGACCATCTGGAAGAACCAGTCCGACATGGTCGAGTAGCCCTGCTCCGCCATAGAGGCGGTCATTGCAGCGTCCTCCGACGACAGGAGGGCCAGCTCGTCGGCACTGGACCCGTAGAGGAGGTTGAACGAGCCGATGATGCCCCCGATGGTCTCGCCGTACATGAGGTTGTAGCCGATGACGAAGTAGGCGAGCCCGGCGATGGAGTAGAGGCCGATGTTCTTGAGGCAGATCATAGAGGCGTTCTTGGTGCGCACGGAGCCGGACTCGAGCATGGTGAAGCCGGCGCACATCCACATGACGAGCGCGCCCCAGACGAGGAAGGCGAATGTGTTCAGGACGAAGCTGGTCTCTTCGTCGACCCCGGCGGCGTGCGCCACGGAGGGCCAGCCGATGGAGAGGGCCATGGCCGTAAGAGCGGCCACTGCGGTGACTACGAGGCGTTTACGATGGGTGAGGATGCTGGTGAGGGTTGCCAAGTCTCTTTCTCCCCAAGGTAGTGAAGATCCCTGAGCTCTGTGGGCCCGGGTCGGCTCCGGCGCAGTTTAACACCAGAAGAGGCCGGTCGCACAGCGTTCTTTTCGCCTGCAATCCAACGCGTAACTGGAGAGCAGAAGCTCTTGGATGTCCCGCCCACCCACCCCCGAAGGGACTTGTGGGGGACACCCCCACACCCCCGGCAGAGGGCTTTGCCTCTCTGCACTTCCCGAGAGGTCTTGGCTCACCGGGCGAGGCGGGATGGCCTTGGCAGTGCTTTGTGGTATCTTGATTGGCGGTCGAGCGGGCCGGCAAGGTGACCGCTCAGAGGAGCTATGCAGATGGTCTCAGAGTTTGAGAAGAAAAAGTCGCGTTCGGAATTCTACATGCCGCCGCCGATGGACTTTCCCGAAGAGGGGGCGTCCGAGGAGGAGGTGCTAGAGGGGGTCAGGGAACTGCTGGGGTCCAACCCGTACGAGATAGGGAACAATTTCGGCATCAGCTACGTAGGGCCACCGCATCCGATCACTCGGCGGGTGTCAGAGATGGCGTTGGGGACGTTCTTCGTCGAGTGGGCGAGGGATCTCCAGCCCGGTCCGTACGAGATGGAAAAGCAGGCGGTGCGCATGCTGGTGTCCCTGCTCGGGAAGCCGGACGCCGTTGGGTTCATAACGAGCGGCGGCACTGAGTCGAACATTTCCGCACTGCGTCTGGCGCGCAATCTGTCGGCGTCGGTATCGGCGCCGGAGGTGATCATGCCGGAGTCGGGCCACTACAGCTTCCACATCGGCGCGGAGATGCTGGGCATACAGCTACGGGAGGCGCCTCTGGGCCCGGACATCCTTCCGGACATGAACTACGTGGAGAGCCTGATCAATAAGAACACCGTGGGCCTGGTGTGCTCGGCGCCCGGCGGCGCCTTCATGGTCATCGACCCGATAGAGGAGTTCGCCGACCTGGCGCAGCGCAAGGGGCTGTTCCTGCACGTCGACGGCGCGTTCGGGGGGTTCATACTGCCGTTCATGAGAGAGCTCGGGTACGACGTGCCGAAGTTCGACTTCAGCCAGCCGAGCGTGAGCACGATGATGACCGACGGTCACAAGCTGGGTCTGATGCCGGTTGCGACCGGCTTCTTCCTCGTCAGAGACGAGGAGATGCTGCAGGCCATTCCGACGGAGCGCACGGTAATCCACACCGTCACCGCCACAAAGCACGGCGAGCGGGCGGCGTCTGCGTGGGCCGTTCTGCGCCACCTCGGGCGCAAGGGCTACATCGAGTCGACGCGGCACGTGCTGGAGGTCGTCGACTTCATCGTCAAGGGCATCGAGCGGATCGACGGGCTGCGCCTCGTCGTGCCGCCGTCGATCACGCTGGTGAGCTTCACCGCCGACAACTGCGAGCTGAGCAAGGTGCACGAGGGGATGCTCGAGCGTGGCTTCGGGCACACGTATGGCACGGTCAGCGACATCGAGTACATCCGCCTCTCCATCCATCCGCACCGCGATCTGGAGCATGCCGCGCGGTTCCTCGAAGCGCTGGAAGATTCGGTCCGGGCCGCACGCGGCTGACATCCCAACGATAACCCCATATAGGAGCGCACACCCGTGGACCTGACTCCGGACCTGCTGCAGAGCTTCAAGTGGCGCAATATCGGGCCCTTCAAGGGCGGCCGTTCGGTGGCCGTGGCTGGCCATCCCACGGAGCCGATGGTCTTCTACATGGGCTGCCCCGGGGGCGTCTGGAAGACGGAGGACGGCGGCACCTACTGGGAGAACATCTCGGACGAGTATATCAAGACTGCGGCGGTCGGCGCCCTGGCGGTGTCCGACTCCGACCCCAACGTCATCTACGTGGGCATGGGCGAGTCGTGCGTGGGGGTGCCCAGGCTCCAGTGGACGGCCCAGGCGGACGGCATGTACAAGTCCACCGACGGCGGGCGAACCTGGGCCAACGTTGGTCTCATGGACACGCAGCATATCGCCCGAATCCGCATCCATCCCGAGGACCCCAACCTGGTGTACGTTGCCGTGCTCGGCCACCTGGAGGGGCCTCACTCCGAGCGGGGTGTCTACCGCTCCAGCGACGGCGGGGCGACCTGGGAGCGGGTGCTGTACAGCTCCGACCGGGCCGGGTCCATCGACCTGTCGATGGACGGCGGCAACCCCCGGGTGCTGTACGCGTCGACATGGGACGTGCGGCGCAGCTTCTGGTGGAGCCACAGCGGCGGCCCCGGGACCGGCATATACAGGAGCGGAGACGGCGGCGACACGTGGACTGAGCTGACCGGGAACCCCGGCCTTCCGGAGGGCGCGATGGGCCGCATCTCGGTGGCGGCGTCGCCGCGCGCGGGCAGGGTGTGGGCGCTCATCGAGGCCGAGAAGGGCGGGGTATACCAGTCCGAGGACAGCGGGGAGTCGTGGGAGCTGCTGGCGGACGACCGCGACCTGACGAACCGGCCCCACTACTACAACCACCTGTTCGCCGATCCGGTTGACCCGGAGACCGTCTACATCCTGAACCCGAAGGTGCGCCGCTCGCTGGACGGGGGACGCACCTTCCACGAGGTTACGGCCACGCACGCAGACCACCACGAGCTGTGGATCGACCCGCGCAACCCCCGGCGCATGATCAACGGCAACGACGGCGGGGCCTCCGTGACGTTCAACGGCGGCGCGTCGTGGTCGAACATATACAACCAGCCGACGGGGGAGTTCTACCACATAACTACGGACACCCGGTTCCCGTACCGCGTCTACGGCACCCAGCAGGACAACTCCGCAGTGGCCGTTCCCTCCAGGTCGAACCGGGGCGCGATCCAGTGGTGGGAGTGCTACAACGTGGGCTCGTCGGAGAGCGGCCACATCGCCGTGCGGCCCGACAACCCGAACATCGTCTACTCGGGCGCGTACGGCAGCAACCGCGGGGCCGGCCCGGTAACGCTGCTTTACGACCACAGCTCCGGGGAGGTGCGCGGCATCTCCGCCTGGCCGGACGCCATCTCGTTCATGTTCGAGGAGCGCAAGTACCGGTTCGCGTGGGACTACCCGATCGTCGTCTCGCCTCACGACTCCGGGGTGCTCTACTGCGCGGCGAACGTCGTGTTCCGCTCGGAGGACGATGGGTCAAGCTGGGAGGTGATCAGTCCGGATCTGACGCGCAACGACCTGGAGGAGCGGGGTGACTACGACCCTTTGACGGACATCGCCACCTTCGAGCGGTGCACAATTTCGAGGTTCGCCGAGTCTCCGGTGACGCCGGGCGTATTCTGGACCGGCTCCGACGACGGCCTGATCCACCTTTCGGTGGACGGCGGCGCGACTTGGAAGAATGTGACGCCGGACGGCTTCCCCGAGTGGTCTCTGGTGAGCAGCGTAGACGCCTCTCACCACGATGCCGGCACGGCCTACGTGGCAACGACCCGGTACCAGCACGGCGATTACAGGCCGTACCTGTACAAGACGCACGACTACGGCGCGACCTGGCAGCAGATTACCGGCGGCATCTCGGAGGTGGACTTCACCCGCGTCCTGCGCGAGGACCCGGTGCGGAAGGGGCTGCTGTACGCCGGCACGGAGGGCGGGGTCTACGTGTCCGTGGACGACGGCGAGTCGTGGCAGCCGCTGCAGCTCAACCTGCCGTACGTGCCGATCCACGACATGGTGGTCAAGGCAGACGACCTCATCGTGGGCACTCACGGGCGGGCGTTCTGGGTATTGGACGACCTGACGCCGCTTCACGAGGTCTCCAGCGGCGTGCACGACTCTGGTGCGTACCTTTTCAAGCCCAGGGACGCCTACCGCTTCCTGATCGAGCCGAACCCATACGCGACGCCGGAACCGGGGCCCGACAAGTTCTACTGGCTCTCCCTGGGCATGCCGGCGACGTTCTACACGGACGCCACGCCGGAGGGGGCGCCGGTGCGGCGTTACCTGGACGCGGGCCCGAACCCGCCGGACGGCGTGGTGGTGACCTACTACCTGGGCGAGCAGGCCGAGGGTGAGGTGAGGCTCGTCTTCCTGGACAACGAGGGCAACGAGATCGCGGCAGCGTCCAGCGCGCCGGAGGACGCGGACGAGGTACGGCTGTCGACGAGGCAGGGCGCGAATCGCTACGTGTGGGACATGCGCTACCCGGGGGGGCTGAGGCTACCCGACGACAGGATCGAGAAGCGGCCTTTCCAGGGGCCTCTGGCGCCGCCGGGCGAGTACCAGGTCCGTATCGAGGTCGGAGGTGAGGCGCAGACGCGGAGGTTCCGCATCCTGCGGGACCCGCGCATCACGGCGACGGACGCCGACCTGCACGAGCAGTTCGAGATGCTGATCGAGCTTCGCGACAAGCTCACGGAGTCGCAGCGGGAGGTGCTGCGGTCCAGGGCGGTCCGCGAGCAGGTGGACCAGTGGGTGCGGCGCGCCGAAGGACACTCCGGGTACGAGCGGCTGAGCGAGGCCGCGGCCGATCTGAAGGAGAAGCTGCTGGCGGTGGAGGGCGAGCTGGTGGACCGGCCCGACCGGACATGGTTAGAGCAGAGGAACAGGAGCAGCCTGTTCGTCAAGAAGCTGAACGGCCGTCTCGCCGACCTGATAGACACCGTGGCTATCTCGCATTCGGCCCCGCCCAAGCAGTGCTATGACGTATACGCCCTGCTGTCGGGGGGGATCGACGCGCAGCTAACGCAGTTGAATGAGATTATGGAGACCGACCTGGAGGGCTTCAGATCCGTGCTCGACGAGCTGGAGGTCCCGCTGATTACTCCCTAGCCTGGTGCTGATCGGGTGGCCGACATGGTCTGCGAGAGGGCTTCGGGGATACTGGCCCATGTCCGAGGGGTAAGCGTACTGGAGGAGAGCAACGTGCGATTGGCAAAGCAGTGGGTTCTCGCCTTCGGGTTGATACCCTTCCTGGCGCTGGCGGTCCTGGCTTGTAGAGGAGATGAGGACCCCTACAGGATCGGTGTCATGGAGTCTCTGACGGGCGCTGGGGAGACCTACGGCACGGTAGCAAACCGGGCCAAGCAGATGGCGGCGGACGAGATCAACGAGGCAGGGGGTATCAACGGGCGCAAGCTGGAGTTGGTCGTCGAAGACTCGCAATGCACCGCAAAGGACGCCATTGCCGCCTACAACAAGCTGACCGACGTGGACGGTGTGAAGATCATTCTGGGGACGTCGTGCAGCGGCGCCATGCTGGGCGCCGCGCCGCTGGCGGAGGCGGACGGGGTGATCCTGTTCTCGGGGCTGGCCAGCAACCCGGACATCGCCAAGGCGGGCGACTATATCTTCCGCACGCAGATCAGCGACATACAGGTGGGCATCGACACGGGGAACACCCTGTGGGCGGACGGCATACGCAAGCTGGCGACCATCACAGAGGCGACCGACTACGCGGAGGGCGTGAGGCGCACCTCGGCCGCCCAGTTCGAGAGGCGCGGCGGCAGGGTCGTGGCGGAGGAGCGGTACGCTCCGGACGTTACCGACTTCAGATCGCAGCTGAGCAAGCTGTTCGAAGCGGAGCCGGACGCGCTCCACCTGGCGCCGCAGTCCGAGTTCTCGGCGGGCGCCATAGTCAAGCAGGCACGGGAGCTTGGGTACGACGGCCCCATATACGCGGAGACCATCTCAGTGGGGACGACGGCCCTGGAGATCGCGGGCGACGCGGCGACCGGGATGAAGGCCATCACCGCCGACCTGGACCCGGACAATGAGAAGGCGCAGGAGGTCCTGGCGAACTTCAAGGAGCGCTACAACTACGTCACGCTGCCATGGCACCTGGGGTCGGCTTACGACGACGTCTACATCGCGGCCGAGTGCCTCAAGATGACGGGTGACGACCAGGACGCGGACGGCTTCCGAGATTGCATGTACGAGATCACCTGGAGCGGCGCGATCGGACACGACTACAGCTTCGACTCCGACGGGGAGGTGGTGGGCCTGTCCAGGGTGGTGGTGGAGGTGCTGCCGGCGTCCGAGCGCACGGCGGACAGGAAGTACAAGGTGCTGGGGCCGGCGCCAAGGGAGTAGCAGGTGCCCCCCTTGAGGTGGGACGAGGACAAACAGCGGCATAGGGCTGTCCGCTCCTCGCTCATACAGGCTCGGTGCCCTCGTTCAATATCGACAGGTAGCCGGCGTAAGCAAAGAGGCGTCCCCGGCGACGACCTGTTATCTCACGGGCAATCCCAAGCTCTACCAGCGACTTCATGGCTGAGGACGCCGTGGGGGGCGTCAGTCCGGAGTGGTCACAGACCTGCGAAAGCGATCTGACAGGATGTGACGTAAGGGCCTGGTGCACGCGCAAGGCCGAGCCGGCCCTGCGCCCAAGTTCTTCAATCCTGGCGGCGTTCGTCTTGAATAGGTCCGTCAGCCGGGTGGAAGTGGCTACAGCGCCCTCTGCGGTTTCACGTACGCCCTTCAAGAAGAAGGCGAGCCATGCTTCCCAGTCACCGGTTCGGCGCACCTCATCCAGTAGGTCGTAGTAGGCCGAGCGATGCTGTTTGAAGTACAGGCTCAGGTACAGAAGGGGCTCCCGCAACACTCCGGCGTGGCACAGTAAGAGCGTAATGAGCAGTCGTCCCACGCGCCCGTTGCCGTCGAGGAAGGGATGAATGGTCTCGAACTGAACGTGGGCCAGTCCAGCTCTCAGCAGAACCGGGGTGCCGTCTTCCTTGGCGTGGAGGAAGCGCTCCAGCTCCCCCATACAGTCGCCCACCTCCGTGGGTGGCGGAGGGACGAAGTCGGCGTTGCCTGGGCGAGAACCGCCGATCCAGTTCTGCGATGTCCTAAACTCGCCCGGGGATTTTTCGCTGCCCCGCCCTTCCGAGAGCAGTACGCCATGTATCTCCCGGATCAGCCGGTTGGAGAGCGGGAGCCCGCCGCGCATCCGCTCTACTCCATGTTCCAAGGCGGCCACATAGCTGGAGACCTCCACAACATCGCCAATTGGGGTGCCCGGCGCCTCGTCGCTTTCGAACATCACCAGATCCGAGAAGGACGACTGCGTACCCTCGATCTGCGAGGAGAGCACCGCTTCCTTGCGGATGTAGGCGTAGATGAAAAGAGTAGGCTGGGGAAGTAGGACCGTGACACTGTCCAGGCGTCCCAAGGCTATTAGTGCCCTTTCGAGAAGCTGCTGAAGGTCCCCGTCCATGCTCAGGGGCGGGTACGGTGGCAGGGGTGCTGGAATGAAGGCGTGGACCATCTCGTCGCCGTAGTTCCTGACTTGGTATTTTCCGGTCTCACCTCGCTGCATGGCAGACGCCTCCGTTCGAGAAGGTCTGAGTTACGTATTCAAGAGCTTTAAATAACGGCGCACCTTATTAAAGCAAAAATGGCTACGCTTTAATAAGGGGATGTCCGTGTCTGGAATCCAGGACCTTGCCGACTCGAAGATTCTGCCTACCCTGTGCATAAGAACTTTAAACAGTGGCGCCTCTTACTATAGCAAAGCAGCAGTTGCTTTAATAAGGGGCATCAGGCTCTGCTTTTTCTCATTCGAGACGCTCGAACCACGGCTCACGGGGCTGCGGTCGAAGCCACCCACGCCCATGTCCAGCAATCGCCGGCGCTTACACTGCTCCACGTTGGGAGGAAGCCCTACCGTACGGTATGCTGACGGATTGGCCCAGCACCAGGACGTACTTGCGCCCTAGCCGCCATACGGTACCCCTGATCGCGGGAGAGGAGCAGCGCTACGGATGAGCCGCTCAGCGCCCGGCAGCGGTCAGCCGCAGAGGTGGGCAGCCATTCGTACTAGGGCGAGCTTTGACGCCGTGGGCCCACCTGCCCAGTAGGAAAGCCGGAGGCGCGTCCCCCAGACCCTCTGTCAGGGGCCCTCACCTCTGGACACCCCGTGGAGAGGGAGATTATGGGCAGTCGTCTACTCCACCAGCCCCAGGTTCTTCATGATGGCCATTGTCTCGCGCTGGCGGATCTCGCCGGCGTCGGGGTTGGGGGCGCGGACGGCGGGGGTGGCGATGAGGCCCTGCCAGTAGAGGGCGTACTTGCAGACGGAGTAGGCGAAGGGGTCGAAGGTGCAGTAGTTCAGCAGGGGCAGCAGGCGCCCGTAGTAGAGGTCGCGGGCCTCGTCCCACTCGCCCTTCTTGGCCAGGTCGTGCAGCTTGACCTCGTCGCGCGGCGTTAGCGTGGCGCTCCCGGATATGACGCCGTCGGAGCCCATCTCGTAGGAGACGAGGCTCATCATGTCCCAGCCGCAGAGTATCGGGATGTCCAGGAGCCTCTTGGCCTCGTATGTCTTGTCCGGCAGGCCGCTGATCTTGAGCCCTATGAAGTTGGGGCTCTTTTGCGTCAGTGGCAGGATGTCGTTCTCAATGGACAGCTCGCCGCGCATGCCAAGGTCGTACGGCATGACCGCGATCTTGTCGGCGGCACGGAGGAAGTACTCGGCGTTGTCGCCGTCGGTCGGGGGTCTGGACATCACGAAGTCGCAACCCGCCTCCGCAGCCCATCCCGCGAGGGTGAGCCCATCGTCGAACGAGGCGTTGATGATTCCGGAGCCGACCGGCACGCGGCCGCCGACGTGGCCGGAGACCACCTGCATGATCCGCCTCCGCTCCTGCATGGTGAGCACCTCGTACTCGCCAATCTTGCCGGCGGCGACCAGCGAGGTCGCGCCGCCGTCGATCACGTGGTCGACGACGCGGCAGAGACCCTCCTCGTCCACGTTGCCCTGTTCGTCGAATGGGGTCATTACCAGACAGTTGACGCCTCTCAGGTCTATCATGTGAGACTATGCCTCCCGAATGTTCTGCTATGTTGGGCCCGGTCTATCAGGCTGCTGAAGAACACTTCCGGACTTTCCCTCTTCTAGAAGCGAGAAAAAGAGATTGTCTGAGGGACACCCTCAGACTCCCGTCAAAAGGGCTCTGCCCCTCTGCACACCCCGTTGTTTTCACCAGCCTGTTAGGCCAGGGCTCTGAGCTCTCGCTGCGTTGCCAGTATGAGCCCGCATGAGCCTACCATGAGCACACCCAGTATGAACAGGGTAGCCTGTCCGCCCAGCCAGTCCATCGCCGCCCCGGCGGGAAGCACGCCCAAGGGCATCAGGCCCACCACCATGGTGTAGAGGCTAATGGTCCTGCCCCGGTACTCGTCGTCCGACTCGGACAGCAGGATGCTCTGGCTCAGCACGCGGCGTCCCGTCTCGGCCACGCCCAAGGCTACCATGAAAGCCACTGCAATGTAGTAGTCGTTGACCGTGGATATCATGATCAGCACGACCCCGGAGGCCATGCAGCTAACTATGAGGACCATCCCGCTCCGGCGCAGGGTCACGGCCGTGAATACGACGGCCCCGGCCAGCGAGCCGAGGCCTTCCATGCTTATCAGCACGCCGTAGGCGTCGGAGGTGCGATGGTAGACGTCCACCACGATGACCGGGAGCAGGAAGATGGTGGTGTGTACGAAGAGCGTAGTGGCCAGCATCAGGGCCAGTGAGGCCTTCAGCACGCTGCGGCGGGCGACGTAGCGCAGCCCGTCGAGGACCTCGGCCAGCAGCCGCGACATGGGCGACGGGGCATCGGCCCGCACAGGCCTGATCTGGGTGGTGAATACGATTGAGGAGACGCCCAATGCGCACGAGATGTAGAAGACGCCACGGGGACCCAGCGCGGCGTAGAGGAAGCCGGCGGCGGCCGGACCGAAGAGGGAAGTCACGCTCAGCCCCCCGGCATTGAGAGCCATGGCGTTTCTCATCCTGTCCGGGCCGACCATCTTCGGGATCATCGCCTGCCTCGCCGGCAGCATGAAGGACATCGAAACGCCGTGCAGAAGGGACGACGCCAGAAGGTGCACCCAGGTGATGGTCTCCGTCGTGATGGACACGGCCACAAAGAGGGAGGTACACGACATACAGACCTGGCTGAGCTGGATAACGCGGCGCCTCTCGAACCTGTCCGATATGGCGCCGGAGATGGGTCCCAGGAAAAGCATCGGCATGGCCGCTCCCGCGCTGACCAGGCCGAGCAGCCTTCCGGCCCCGGTCAACTCGTACACCAGATACCCCCTGGCTACGAGCTCCATGCTGAGGGCGAACATGACGAAGACGTTGCCGAACCAGTGGAAGCGGTAGTCACGGACCCCGAAGGCGGATAGCGACCGCCGCCATCCGGAGGGCTGGGGCAGTGGGCGCTTGGCTCCGGCGGGCTGGGCCATGGGTTGTGTGCCAGCTAGTGGGGGCCGGTCCAGGTTATCGGGGCAGATCTGTCAGGGAGAGTGTTCGCGTTATACTCGCCGACGTCACCCGGCCTCGTCTTCGCTTGCGGCGCTGACCGGAATGGCGACGTTGAGGAGTCTCATCGGCTCGTCTCCAACAACCGTGTAGGAGTGGACCGCGTTCCTGGGCACGAAGACTACGTGTCCCCCGCCGACGGTCTTCTCCTCGTCTCCGACCTTCATCGTGCCCCGGCCGCCCAGGATGTAGTACCACTGCTCGGCGTGGGGGTGGACGTGATCGCTGACGCCGCCGCCGGGCGCGTACTCGTAGGCGCCTATGTACGAGGTCTCGCTGACCGGCCCGGCGGCTTCGGCGGCGTTATCCCGTAGGGTCACGAAGTCCGCCACCCTGACGAGGTGTTGCTGGATATCAGCCTCCGCGTAGTCCATGTCGGCGTACTCTTCCGCCTTCCAGGTGGGGGCGGAAATGTCGATGATGTGGGTCACTGCGGGCCTCCTGCGGACTTTGGCTTATGGCTACGCCGTGACGCGGGCCAGCTTCTGGAAGCTCCGCACGCCTTCCCTGGGCTCGCCGAGGTTGCGGAAGTTGGTCCAGGCGACCTCGCCGAGGAAGATGTTGCCCTGCGAGTCGAGGCAGATGCTGTGTGGGGCGACGAACTGCCCGGGATCAAGGCCGAAGCCGGCGCCCAGGCGGCCGACTCGCTCGCCGGACTTGTCCAGGATGGTGATGCGCGGCCCTATGTTGGGGACGATGCGGTTGACGTTCATGCCGGCGCCCAGCTCGCCAATGTAGACGTGCTGGTCGGGCGAGATGTAGATGGCGCACGGGCGGTGGAGGTTGACCCACTGGTCCTGGAAGACGCCTTCGGAGTCGAAGATCTGGATGCGGTGGTTCTCGCGGTCGGCGACGTAGACGAGGCCCTCGGCGTCGGTGGCTATATTGTGTACGATGTTGAACTCACCGGGGTCGGTGCCGCCTCGGCCCCACGAGAAGAGCAGCTCGCCGTCGGGGGAGTACTTGTGCACCGAGGAGTTGGCGTAACCGTCGGAGATGTAGAGGCAGCCGTCTTTCGGGTCTATGGCCACGTCGGTGCAGCGGTTGAACGGGTGGCCGCTGTGGGGCTCGGCGGCCCTGCCCGGCTCGCCGATGGTCATGAGCACCTCGCCGTCGGTTGTGCACTTGCGCACAGTGTGGTCGAAGTCGTCCGTGCAGAAGAGGGAGCCGTCTGGCGCGAGGGTCAGCCCGTGGGCGCGCTTGAAGAGGTCCTCGCCCCAAGAGCCCAGGAAGGCGCCGTCGCTGTCGAAGACGATCATGGGGTTCGGGCCGCGGTTGAAGGCGTAGACGCGGTCGTTGGCGTCTATCGCCACCGCCGCGACCTCGTTCCAGGAGTAGCCCTCCGGCAGGGTTTCCCAGCCCTCCACGACCTCGTAGGTGAACTTGCCGCTCCCGACCGTTACGGCGCTTGCCATGGCTGATGCCTCCGCATTCTGGGATGTGCCTTGCTGGGCGACATTGTACAGGACGGGCCCGGATTATCCACGAAGGAGATCCGGAGCGACTTTTCACGCTAACGAATGACTTCGGGCATACTGGAAGTCAATCAACTGCTTGGCTGTTGATCGGAATCCTCCGAAACTTCAGCCCAGCCCTGATCGAAGCTAAAGTTCTGGGCCTTGCCGGCGGGATCCCTGATCCTGAGTATGCGGCCATGCGCAGGGCTTCCTGCGTTTTCCACAACGTACAGCCAGTAGGAGTCCTTGCGCTCTTGGGCAAACTTGAACTGGGTGTTCGTCAGAGTGACTGGATGGTCTGCAAGTGTGTCCTTCATTGCTTTGACTTCAATCCACCTGATCGCTATACCGTCCGCAATCTCCGCTAAGTCGAACCCTGGATTATTCGGAGGGGTCGGCTGAAGAGTGGGTTCCTGAGAAAGGATCAGGCGAATTGCTTGACGTTCTAGTTCCATACGCTCTTGGTGACTCAGTCCATCTGTATCCTCAAGGGCCTTCTTCGGGCTGACATCCACGTAAGAGACGAACTTACGTGGACCACTGGCAGAATGAGTGATATGGTCATCGGCACTAGTCTGCACGCCACTATGGTCTGTGCCTCCATTGTCCATTCCCTTATCGTCATCGGAATTGGTTGTTATAACGGACGCTGGTTCTGCTTCAACTGTGTCGGCTGTTTCCAAGTCTAGCGTCTTCTCGGCTCGCTCTGGAGGGACAACAGTAGCCTCATCATTCAGAGGAATGTTCAGTTTGGCGCTAACCGCATCAACTGTGTCACCAAGAAGGTCCATCATTTGAGCTACGGAAGTTAGGCCATGCTTCTTTATGAGGTCTAGTACTCCTAGCTCAATACCAGCTTCTTCGGCCAATAGATTGAGGACATCTGGTTTGAATCGTATCTTTGTCAACAGGGAAGGGTCTTCTTCCCATCCGCTATCCTTGAAGACCACTGAGGCTGGAGCTTGAAGCATGCCGTCCTTGTCGGGTACCCATGAGGCCTCGTTTAGCGTCTTGACGAAGCATGCCGGAAATGTTGTCTGTCGATCAGTGTACCAATACCAGCTATACAGGCCATTGAAAGCTGAGTCACCACGCCTGCTTTGGAGATCGCATAGTGCCTGCCAGAGGAGCTTGGCGCGGCGAGATGCTTGGTCAAATGGCAGTTCGGCTATTACAGAGAGGAGAGGATCTAGTCCCAAGAGAGTGTGGTCCTCCACAGAGAGTTCTGATGTGATGTCTGTATTGCCCTGCTTACGCCTAAGTTCTAGCTTATCGTCGTAGGTTAGTGAAGAGTCTACTTGAGCCGGCATCAAATGTTCTGGTGCTCTTAGAGCACGAAGAAGATTGCGGACGTTTTCGCCTTGCAGACAGCTTCTTGAGTTATCCACTATGAGAACATCTGGCACTCCTTCAAACAGGTTTGTCAGTCGATCCGTTGCCATGTAGGCCTCAACCGGCCGGACGAATTGACTCATTCCAGTAGCGGCGTCTACTGCAATGATAAAATTGGATCTGCGAAGCTCGACCAATAGACTGTTTCGGCTTGAAGCCGAATCAGTGCTGAAGGCGGAAAGGATTTGCTTAATGTCGGACTCATACTCGTGATCTGGTATATCTACTGGATCGTTCTTATATATTGGGAGGATGTTGACGATGACATCGTCAACTGGGTCGGGGACACGAAGCCCCAGTGACTGGAGGAAAGCCGTAGCCTGATCGGATTGGCAGACGCTTCGTCTAACGGTGGGAAACCCGGTCGGTCTATCGCCTGGCAAGTATGCTTGTGGCTTCCCATGATTGTCAACGGCGATGGTGTGAGATCCATCCTCGAGCCGCACAATTGGCTTGACCCGCAGTCTCCGTAGGAGCGCTCTCTGCACGCTGAGGAAGCCATAGAGCGCTTCAATCCAGTGGTCAGGCTGAGCCTCAAGGAATTCCGGGGTGAGTTTGGAGACTAGCCACTCAGGTGTGACGTCATCGATGTCAAGTGCGACAGTGAGATAATTATGGAGTGTAGGTGTTCGAAGGGGGGTGATCTCATCCGTAAGCCAGACAGGGTTGTCATTCTGTGGAAACAGACTTGCCAACTGCTGAGGGCCTATGAGGGCACGTAGGTCTTGGGTTCGGGCGAGTTTGGCATTCCGCCCTGCGACGTGCCTTCCATCGTAGGTTGGGAGAAGCGACTCTTCGCTCAGAGCTTCTTGAATCTCCCGGACCACTGGGGCCAACCGTGAGTCGTCAGCGAAGTGTAGTGCATCTAGAGGCAGGCATTCCATCGCCGATACGTCAAGCAGTCCGAGATTGCGCAGTGCCTTTAATGCGTGTACCAATAGGACAGCTGTCTCTTTGACCAAGTGACGATTCCAAGGGTCTCCTTCAGGGACATTGTCCCGGCTCGGCGTGGTGCGGTATGGCCCCTGAACAATGAAACCTAGGTTAGTAGATAGGACGGTTGGGAAGAAGACTACTAGCGGAGCGTTCAATACAGGAGCCAACGACGGGCCTTGACTTACAGCGCTGCTCTGGATCATTGAGAAAGCAACTTCAACATGTCCTGCGCTTGCTCCCTCATTGAAGACCTCGCGAGAAAAAACAATCCACTCTTCGGTTTCATCTCGCACGTCATCTTGACCAATTAGCACGACTCTCCGAGCGCCATTGCCAATGTTCTTCGGGTGATCACGTAAGTACAAACCTGAAGGTCCGCCAGCAACCGACCACGATACTTCTTCAATCTCTCTAAGGAACAGTAGAGCTCGCAAATCCAACCGCCGCAGCCCCTTTAATATCTCCTCTTTATCAGTGGGGTTATTAGTGCTAAACGGTATGTAAATCTTTGTCTCTTCCGGTTGTAAGTTGATTTCCTTCGTAGCCCTTGGCCATACATACGAGTCGATTGAAAAGTGTTCTTCTTCGGAGTGGATCTCAGGATTATCAGTGAATGCGTATACTGACTTAAAGCCAATCCCGAATCGTCCGATGTCAGTCAGTGCTTTGGTGCTTTCTCCAATTCCGCAAATACCGCGAACATCTGCCTCGTCAAACGGTTTTCCGAAGTGAGAAATCGTAAGAGAGCTTGAAGACAACGAAAACTCAACTGTACGACGACCGTTCCATCCGCGGCGTTTCTTGAGAGCGTCTTCAGTATTTTGAAGAATTTCAAATATGAAGTGGGTGCGGTCGTCATAACGATCTGCTAGGAGCATACGACCGATGCGGCCAATTTCTTCGCCGTACTTCCGTTGGTTGTCCGTCCGGATGGAGGCGTAGTCTACAGGCATTGTTACCCACCTTAATCGTATGCCGCTACGCGGCGCTTACTTCTTGAGATATTGCTAGGCCTTAATCGGTGTTGGCTGCCGAGACGGAGTGGGCGAAGGCCCTTATCTTGTTGGGGTCCTTGTCGCCGTTGGTCTCGACTCCGGAGGAGACGTCGACCGTCCATGGGTGGGTGGCGGCGATCGCCTCGCCGACGTTCTCCGGGGTGAGGCCACCGGCGAGCACCACGTCGTAACGGGCCGCGACGCTGGCGGCTATGGACCAGTCGAAGGTACGGCCCAAGCCGCCCAGTCTTCCAGGCTCGTACTTGTCCAGCAGGGGGATATGACGTCCAGCGACGACCTTCTCGGCGCTGGCCATCGCGCGACTGGCCGCCTCCTGCTTGCCAAGGTCTTCCCTGACCCTGATTACCTTTATCACGGAGGCGTCTACATCGTCCCAGTAGGGGGGAGGCTCGCCGCCGCATAGCTGGGCATACTGGAGGCCGCAGCGCCGGACTATGCGGTTCACCTCCTCAATGGGCTGGTCGGCAAAGAGGCCCACCAGTGCGGGGCCGCCGTCGCCTCTTTCGCTACGGTACTGGCCGATGACCTCGCTCGCCTGATCGGGCGTAACCTGCCGGCGTACGCCGTGGACGAAATTGAAGCCGAGGTAGCTCGCGCCCGCCTCCGCGGCTATGAGGGCGTTCGGCGCGTCGCGGAGGCTGCAGATCTTGAACGCGGTCACAGCAGCTCTCCGAGGCGTGCGCCTGGGTCTTCCGAGGTGACCAGCGCCTCGCCGACGAGGATTGCGTGAGCGCCGGCGCGCTGGACGCGGAGCACGTCGTTGCGGGTGGCTATGCCGCTCTCGCTGACGATGATCTTGCCGTCGGGGACCAGGGGCGCCAAGCGCTCTGTCGTCGAAAGGTCGGTGTCGAAGGTGCGGAGGTCGCGGTTGTTGATGCCCAACAACTCGGCGCCGGCGTCGATGGCGGTCCGAAGCTCAGCCTCGTCGTGCACCTCCACGAGGCACTGGAGCCAGAGGCGCTGCGCGAGGTCTATCAGCTCGCCAAGCTGTTGGGTCGACAGTGCGGCCACTATCAGCAGCAGGGAGTCGGCGCCGTGGGCGCGGGCCTCGTAGACCTGGTACGGGTCGAAGATGAAGTCCTTTCGCAGCGTGGGCAGACCCTTGGGGCGCATCTCGGCGGACACGGCCTCCAGGTGGCCGATGGAGCCGTCGAAGTGGCCGGCCTCGGTCAGCACCGATATGGCCGCTGCGCCGCCGGAGGCGTAGGCGTTGGCAATCGCCACGGGATCGAAGTTCTGCTTGAGCAGGCCCTTGGATGGGGAGCGTCTCTTGACCTCCGCAATGACCCTTGTCTGGTCGCCCATGAGCGCGCCGGCCATGTTCAGCGGGATGGCGCTCTCGCGGGCCTGCTGCTCCAACGCGCTCTGGGGCGCGGCCGCCTTGAGGCGCTTCACCTCGCGGCGCTTCGCGTCGAGTATCTGGTCCAGGATGTGCGGCGTTCGTGTCTGTGCCAAGGTTGCGACTCTCTGTGTTCGTGCGGCGGCCCTGCGGCCGCAGGGCCAATGACCGGCCGGAAGGTTACTCCAATTGCTGGCTGATGGCGGCGAGTTTCTGAAGGCTCTGGTTTGCAGCGCCGCTGTCTATCGACTCGGCGGCCATGGCCACGCCGTCCTGGAGGGAGGCGGCCCTGTCGGCGGCCAGCAGGGCGACCGAGGCGTTCATCAGGACTACGTCGCGTGCGGGCCCCTGGGCCCCGCTCAGAACGGCCTTGACCATCGCGGCACTCTCTTCGGGGCTGCCTATCCTTAGCGCGTCTGGCGACGCTCTCTCGAAGCCAAGCTGCTCAGGGGTGATTGTTCCGGTCGTCACCCTCCCGTCCTGCATCTCCCAGAAGAGCGTCTCGCCGCCGGGCGTGACCTCGTCCAGGCCGTCGGAGCCGTGGACGATGATGGCGTGCTTGCTGCCGAGGCTGCGGAGCACGAGGGCCATCTTCTCCCCCACGCTAGGGTCCGCGACGCCGATCATCTGGTGCGCCGCACCGGCCGGGTTTGTGAGGGGTCCCAGGATGTTGAAGATGGTGCGGATGCCGATCTCGCGCCTGGGACCGGCCGCGAACCGCATGGAGGGGTGGTAGCGCTGGGCGAACATGAAACCGAAGGCGGCTTTTTCCATACAGCGGCTCACCCCTTCGGGGCTGAGGTCGATATTGACACCCAGGGCTTCGAGCACGTCGGCGCTGCCGCAGGCGCCCGACATGGCGCGGTTGCCATGCTTGGCTACCGTGACGCCAGCGCCAGCCGCGACGAGGCCCACCGTGGTGGAGACGTTGAAGGTGCCTGCGCCGTCGCCCCCGGTGCCGCAAGTGTCTAGGAGCGGTCCCTCAAACTCAACGTGGAGTGACTTCTCGCGCATGACGCGCGCCATGCCCGCCACCTCGTCGACCGTCTCGCCCTTCATGCGGAGGGCGGCCACAAAGGCGCCGAACTGAGCGGGTGTGGCCTGACCGCTCATGATCTCGTCCATCGCGGCAGCCGCCTGATCGGCGGTCAATGATTGGCCGTTTACGAGCGTCTCCGTCGCGTCCTGGATCATGGCGCCTCCAGTGTTCAGTCGGGTGTCGCCCGTCTATTACACCACCTTTGGGAGGCCGGGTGCCACCCCAGCACCGGCGGACTGGTGCTTCAGAAGCCCGAGAGCGTCTCGCGCTCCACTTCGACGAGCTCGACGTCCTCGCGGGTCGATTCGATGAAGTCGACTACGGCGGAGATAACCTCGTCGGTGTGGCGATGGTCGTTGCCGACGCACGAGATGCCCAGGACAGCGGTCTGCCAGACGTCGTTGTCTCCCACCTCGGCAATGGCTACGTTGAACTTGTTGCGTATCCGGCCGCAGAGCGAGCCAATCACGCGGCGCTTGCCCTTGAGGCTCTGGTTCTCGGGCAGTCGGAGCGTCGTTTTGCATACGGATACGTTCATTGGCGGGCCACCGGTATCGATTATAGAGCCTTGGCAGCGGGCGCGGTATTCCACTTGACACCGGAAGGCACGCGCGTCTAGCATCGAATAAGGCAGTTCAGGCTCGCGCCAGGGCGGAGGCGGCATACATGTTCGAGAGCGAGAGGGAGTGGCGGCGCGCCATAGAGCAGACGTGGGTCGCCCGGTTCCCGAAGCAGCACCTTGCCACGTTCGGCTCCACTAACATCTCCTACTACGTCGTGACTGAGCCGATCTACCTCGACGCCCAGCCGGACAAGCAGGAGGGGGTCGTGCGCACGGGCCGGGTGATCGCAGAGCGCCCCACCATAGTGACGCCCACCTACGCGATGAACCTCCAGGGCTTCAGCTCGGAGGCCTACGAGTACTTCCAGTCCGTCGCCATGCAGGCGGGGCCGAACAGCCCGGGGCTGCTGTACCAGTACAAGAACGAGACCGGCAACACCGAGATCGTGAGCGGCGCAGCCAGCGAGATAGCCAACAGGATCAGCGGGAACCTCGAGAGTAAGAAAGAGGACATGTCGGTCGTGATGGTGGGCGTGGACCAGCTATGGGACGTTGCGCTGTTGGAGTTCATCTACGAGTTCACGTCGTCTTCGCTGGCAGGCAACATTCAGGACCTGCGGGGCAGGGGACTGCTGGAGCCCCAGGAGTCTCTTGGCGGCGTCCCCAGGGCTGCCGTGGAGCAGATCGACAGGCTGTTCAGGGAAGTGGACCAGGGCGCCAACCCGGAGATCCTGAAGCGGGAGCTAGACCGGTGGGGGCTCTTCGACTTCTACCAGGACCGGTTCCTCGAGCTGTTCAGGCGCCGTTGAGCGGCCTCTTCACACGGTCGACTCAGTAATCCGAACGGTGTAGTGGAACACTTCGTTGAGGAAGCCGGTCCACTGATCGCTGTCGTGGGCCAAATTGTCAAGCAGGAATACCTTAACTACTCCCATCTGGTCCAGTCTGTTGCTCATTTCTGGTGTGACGACGCCAGCAACCAAGAAGTTGACGCAGCCGGGTGGAGTGGCCTCGAAGCTCTTCTGCATCGCACCGAGCCGTTCGAGCGCCCCTGCAGGGTCCTTGCCTCCTTTGATCTCAATCGTTGCCAGTACCCTCACGTCATCCCCGATCACTTGTCGAAATAGGATGTCCGGTTCGGACCCGAATCGCATCAAGTAGCCATTGGGCAGTCGGAATTCTTTCGCGTCTGCGCTCTGTCCCAAGATCATCTGCTGACTGTCGAGCCAGTTCCTGATGCGAGTCTTCACTAGGTCCTCGGCATCGCGGCCGATGATGTTGCGAAACGTTCCATCCAGTCCGATACCCATGTTGGCGATTATGTTCCGGTAGCCGTTCTCCAGGGTCCAGTTAGTCGTACCCTCAATGATTGAAGAAATCACCGCGTTGTATAGTCGAGCTACGCTCGTGCTCTGCTCTTCGGTAATGGGCGACTTGCGCGACCCGTCTTCCCAGGAGGACACGGTCACAGCGATGTCCGCTACCCGCTTTTGCGGCAGCAACGCGATCCCGCGGTAGTATTGTGAAGTTCCGGGATGTTCTCTGAGAATCAGTGGATGGGCAAACACCATCTTGGGCTCGATGCCTGATGCGGCTACGAATTTCCACGCCTGCCCACTAATCATCAGATCGTCCAACGGACGGAAGGTCAGTTCGACCGTGAAGCCATCGATCAACCCCCGTAGAGCTTGGTCCGTCCGTTGACGGATCCTCTCCGACATCAGCGTTGACCTGAGCCGCGCGTCGCCGAGGCCTGTTACCTGCGTACCCACCTGTAGACACACTTCCTGATCTCTCGCCTGCCGAAGCGGCGCATCTGCTGGCTCGAGTTGCCTTTGCCGCGAGGCAGCATCCAGATGTTCTTACATACGAAGCCAGACTGCTCCGCGAAGTCGGACAGTATCAGATCCACCGGCGCCTCCTCGCCATGGTACTGGACATTGTCGTTCACCATGATCACGGTTCCGCCTGTGCGGGTTACGCGACCCAACTCGGCGACTACTATCGCCATTTCCAGGAAGTATCCTTCGAGCAACCTGATCACGTGTCGGTTGCCCAGATCGTCGGCGTGCTCTCTGAGAATCGCAAGCACTTCGTGGACGGCGTCTTGGCCTTGGTACATTCCGATCGCGTCATCCAACAACTCAGGGCTCTCATCGTATAGCTGCCGAAGCCACGCCAGCTTGGTCTTGTTCTCCACGGTAGCGGACAACATCTGTTGTCTGAGTTCGGCGAACCGGTCCCGATCGAAGCCTAGCCAAGCGAGCTCCAGTGCGTAGGTGCGGGTGTAGTCGTATCTGTTCGCGTAGGGCGGCGACGTTATCACCATGTCAAATCGCGCATCCGGCAGCTCTCGCAACAACTCCAAACACGAGCCTGTCATGAACTCGGGATATCCGCCTCCGTACTCCTGCTTGAGTATATCGACGTCCTGCACCATCTCGAACAGCCGGGCCCCGAGAGCGTGCTGGAACGACAAGATTGGCCCCTTGTTTACTCTGGTCCTGAGTGGTCGACCGGATCGATGGTCCCACCGAAGGTACTGCCCGTCCTTTCGCGTATAGCTCACGTCTTCCAGGATGGTCATACACGCCAGGTTTAGCAGTGTCCGGATAGCGCGGTCGTCGGTGTCTGATATGAACTGGCGCGCGCGGGCTATCGCGGCCTCGGTGTCCGCTGGGAAAGCCGCATCCGTGATGCCGACGTGAGGGAACGCGAATTCATCCGGTGCCGGCTCCTTTGACTCGACCCTGCTGATCAATTGGCTAGCCGCAGTCTCGAGGGCAGCCCTGGATACTCCATTGGCAGCCTGCGCTATCCCGTTGCCTGTCAGTACGCCGACGGGCATGATTTCGATTCCTGTTGCCGCCTTTCCTCTGCCTGCGGCGACTAGGGGTGTGGTGCCGATGCCGGCGAACGGATCGAGGACCGCCGTAGGCTCGTATTCGTTGATGAGGCGCTCGACGAGCGTGCGCGAGAATCCCTCTTTGTACTTCATCCAACGCAGGCCTGGCACGCCTCGGTTTCCCTGGTAGGACACGGTCTTGCGGGTGAACTCCGGGTTGACGGACAAGCGGCTGCCGAACCGTTCGTGCAGGACTTGCCTCCCCCGGATGCTACCTCCGTTGGGGGACATCACCAAATCCATGTATTCAACCTCCGGTCGATGGCTACCGGAACGGATTATAGCATAAATGTTCGCTGCGAGTGGAACCGCTTAAGCCTACAGTTGGCGCAACGAGGTCATAGTGGGACGGGTTGTCCCGTCCTGGCTGAACGGTAGGCTGCCAGCACCACGGCGAGGTCTCTAAGGCCGTCCTCCCCGGTCATCTTGGGGTCTCTGCCCTCTGCCAGGCAGTCGCGGAACTCGGCGAGCATCTGCCGGACGCCTCGTCCGTGTTCGGGCACCTGGAACGTGCGCAGCTCGGCGGGCGTGTCGAGCGTCACCTCGCTGCCGAACGGGACGTAGTGTATGTGGCCGGTGTCGCCCGTGACGGACACCCTGTGGAAGTTGCGGCTTACGGGCGTCCCGGTGACAAAGCTGAGCGAGCCCACGACGCCTCCAGGGAGCTGGGCGGTCAGGAATACGCCGTCCTCTGAGCGGGCGCCGGGCGCGGCGGGGGAGGGGATGGCCGCATAGAGGCTGGTGGGGAAGCCGCCCAGGTAGACGAGATGGTCGACGTAGTGGACGCCGCCGTCGATGAGCATGCCGCCGCCGGCCAGCTCCGGGTCGGTGCGCCAGCCGCCGGGCACGTCGTAGCTCTCGGCGTGGGCCTGAACGTAGCGCACTCTTCCTACGGCGCCGTCCTCAACCATCCGCTTGGTCAGCGCGACGGTGGGGAGGAAGCGGTGGTTCTCGGCGATCATGAGCGTGACGCCAGCGTTGCGCGCGGCTGCGATGATCTGCTCCGCTTCGGCCACGGTGCGCGCGATGGGCTTCTCCATGAGGATGTGCTTCGAGTTTCCGGCGGCGAGCAGGGCGTTTTCGAGGTGTAGGTGGTGCGGGGTGATGAAGTAGATGGCGTCGACGCGGGGATCGCTGGCTGCCTCTTCGTAGCTGGCGAAAACCCCCATCCCGCCGTACCTGTGGTTGAAGTCCCGGGCTTTCTCGACGTCCCGGGAGGCGAAGAAGAGGTCGATGCCCTCCAGGGAGCTGCGAGCGTCGCTCAGGACGTGCTCAGCGTACTTTCCCAGTCCGGCTACACACAGCGACAAGGTCATAGTGTCATGCGCTCCTAGGGTTGGTGTCCGATCTGCAATCGCGCGAGTTGAGCAAGGAGTTACCCGTTCCATACGGCGTGGGAATAGCGTACGGCCCGGTGGGCGGCTTGCCGACTATCTGCTCGGCTATGATAGGTGGGAAGGCATTTGGAGGCAACCGGCTGCGGTGTTCCGTCGCATACTGAAGACAATGGTGCTTGCGGCGCTGGCCCTGTTCATGATGGCGCCGAGCGCCGACAACCTGAACCTCGACCCGGCGCAGCTTGCCGCGCTTCCGCACCGCTACAGCATCGCGAAGTGGGAGGCGGCCAACCTCCTCAGCAAGTGGGTGCACATGGTCGTGCATCTCTCCTGGATACGGGACAGGGGGAGCGAGGAGGATGCTACAGCCGTCGTCGAGTACTTCCGTCTAGCGGAGGAGACCAGCAGGGCCAAGGCGAGGCTCTCGGCCCTTGCCGCCGAGGGGCAGTCCGGGCCTGCCGCGGAGCTGGAAGAGCAGCTGCGGGGGCTTATCGGCCTGCAGGGGAGGCTGCGGAACGACGCGGAGGAGGTGCTGGAAGCGGCGATCAGCAACGCGTTGTTGGAGGTGGGGATCGGGTCGTGGGGGCCGATAATGCTCCCGCCGGTAGACACACGGCTTACAGAGACTCCTAAGCTGCTGGTAACATCCCCCCGCCACAAGATCGAGCGGGCCTACGAAGTGTTGTTGGAGACCGGAGTGTCGTTGGAGGAGAGTCGTCGCATGGAAGAGGCGCTGATGGAAGAGTCGGACCTGTCGGCACTGGTTGTGTCGATCGGTGGGCTTGCCACGTACCCGGCCTCGGTCGCCGGCGCGCGGTCGCTGGAGTGGACGCTGCGGGTGGCGGCGCACGAGTGGGTGCACAACTACCTGAGCGTCCGGTTTACACCGCTTGGGGTGAATATCCACTCCAGCCCGGAGATGCTGTCGCTCAACGAGATGACCGCGGACCTCGTGGGCTACGAGATAGGGGTCCGGGCGTACGAGACAATTGGGGTCAGCCGGGAGGCGGCGCCAGACCAGGCAGAGGGGCGGGAGCTTCTCCCCGAGCATGAGCACGAGCCGGGGTTCGACTTCGTCACAGAGATGCAGGAGACGCGGAAGCGTGTGGACGAGATGCTGGGAGAGGGCGCTGTGGAGGAGGCGGAGGGGTACATGGAGGAGAGGCGGCAGGTGTTCGTGGAGAACGGCCACAACATACGCAAGCTGAACCAAGCGTACTTCGCGTTCCACGGAACGTACCCTTCGAGCGCGACGTCTGTCAGCCCCATCGACGGGCAGGTGCGCGAGTTCCGAAGCTCGATGTCTGACGTGGGGGCTTTCCTGATTGCCATGTCGGGGTTCGCCTCGTATGCTGAGTTCGTCGACGCGTCGGAGGCCGTCCGCCGGAATGCTGCCGAGACAGTGACAGAAGCGGAGACAGGAGAATGAGTATGACTCCCGTGCTGATCATTGGGATTGACGGTCTGCAACCTTCACAGGTGACGCCCGATCTGATGCCCAACCTGAGTGCCCTGGCCGCGCAGGGCGTCACCTTCACCAATCACCATTCAGTATTCCCCACGGTCACGCGGGTCAACTCGGCCAGCATGATGACGGGCCGCCACCCCGGCGGGCACGGGCTTGCCGGGAACACCCTGCTGGTCCGTGACTACGACCCGCATAGGGTCATAGAAGCGTTCAGGCCTGACCTGAGCAGGGTCATAGAGGCGACCGGGAGTGTGCTTCTTGCGCCGACGCTGCCGGAGCTGCTGGGGGAGTCGGGGCTGGAGTTCGTGTCGGTTAACTCAGGGGGCAACGGCAACGCGTTCGTTCAGAACCCGCACCCGGACGGCGGCGGAGGGACGACCATTCACTCGGAGTTCACCATTCCGGACGGCATGGGGGCGCAGGTGGAGGCGCGATTCGGCGCGTGGCCGGAGAAGCGGAGGCCGGACCTCGCGCGGATAACCTACGCAATGGGGATACTCCGCAGCCTGGTTTTTTCCGACAGCCCCCCCGGAGTGATGTTCTTCTGGAGCTCGGAGCCCGACTCGTCGCAGCACGACGCCGGCGTGGGATCCGATAAGGCTGTCCGCGCCCTCAGACACGTCGACGCCGAGCTCGGCTCACTCTTTGAGGAGCTGCAGAGGACGGGACAGGACGCCGATACGAACGTGATTGTGGTGTCCGACCACGGCTACTCGACGGTGTCCGAGACGGTGCCCGTCGAGTCGGTGCTGAGGGAGGCAGGCTTTCCGACGGTGGAGCGGCCGGGGGGTGTGGCGGTGGCGGCCAACGGCGGGGCTGTGCTCTTCTACGCGCACAACCGGGAGCGCGAGACGGCGGACAGGCTTGCTGCGTGGCTGATGTCACAGCCGTGGTGCGGCCCGGTAGTGGCCTCGGAGGCGGTAGGCCCGATAGAGGGAGCCTTGCCTGCCGGGGTCGTGGGGTCCGAGGGCCCGCGCGCTCCGGACCTAGCGGTCTCGCTGTCCTGGACATCGGAGGAGAACGAGGCGGGTGTGCCCGGTCATGCCTATTGCGCCGGCGCGGCGCCGGGCCTGGGCATGCACGGCTCCATGAGCGTCCACGAGATGCGGTGTACGCTAATCGCCGCAGGGCCGGGCTTTCGGCGGGCCATGGTGTCGGACCTGCCTAGTGGGAACGTAGACGTGGCGCCGACGGTGCTTAGACTGCTCGGCCTAGAGACGCCGCCCAGTTCGGAAGGGCGCGTCTTGACCGAGGCGATGAGCGGGGGCGTCCAGGTAGCTTCACAGAGCTCTGAGACACGGGAACACACGGCAGCGCGAACCCTACCGTGTGGGGGGTACAGTCAGAGGATATCGGTCTCGCGGGTGGGGGGAACCGCGTACGTCAACTACGGGGCGGCATCTGCCCGCGAGACTTGAGGGATGTGTTACCAGCCGTTTGGCCGGCCTACCAGCGGTCGCGCTTAGGCCGGTCCTCGCGCGGGCGAGCCTCGTTGACAGTGAGGGCCCTGCCCTGGAAGTCCTTGCCGTTCATGACGCGAACGGCGGTCTCGGCCTGTTCCTGATTGGACATTTCTACGAACCCGAACCCACGCGACCGGCCAGTGTACCTGTCCATAATGACGCGAGCCGAAGTGACTTCACCATACTCGGTAAAAACCGCTTCCAACTCTTCGTCCGTCGTAGTGTACGGGAGACTGCCTACAAAGATGTTCATGCGGCGCCCCTTCGAAAATTCTCCTCGACCATCGCCAGCGTCGCATGCGTACCGGAACCGAAACGCAGGGAACTGATTCAATTGGCACCCGGAGTTGCCAAGTATGATAACACGGATCGTGGCGTCTGACTATGTCAATATGGGCCATTGGAACCAACATCCGCCGGTGATGAAGCTCGCTGAGGTGGGTCACGACGTATTCCGATCCGAGAGAGCCGTAGCAGGAGACCGACGAACGTCACTCAGTAATTGCAGAGGCAAGGGCAGCCGAACCTCGCTGAGAAGGGCGCGGTAGGCCTCTACACACCGCGACGTTGAGCTATATGGGCGGGCGCCGCGCATGCCAGTTGGTCGCCTGCTCGTACGCGTGGGCGACCCTGAGCACGGTGGCCTCGTCGAACATCCGGCCCGCGATCTGCAGCCCGACAGGCATCCCCCCCGAGCTGAAGCCGCACGGCACCGTGATCGCCGGCGAGCCGCTTACGTTGAACGGGCGAGTCATGCGCGAAAGTATCTGGAGAGTGGGGTGCTCCTCCCCCCTGATCGTCGACACCTCCTGCCCTATCCTGGGCGCCGGTACGGGCCCTGACGGAGTCAGCAGCACGTCAAAGCGCTCGAAGACCTCCGCGATCTGCCGGCTGAACGCCCTTCGGGCGCGTTGCGCGCGGACGTAGTAGATGGCTGGCACAAAGAGGCCTACAGCCATCCGCGAGCTCACGTGCGGGTCCATCTCCCCGGCGTGGTCGCGCAGGTTCTCCAGGTGGACCTCGGCGGCCTCCGGGCCGCTGATCGCCTGACCGATGCTCATGATATTCGCCAGCAGCGGGATCGAGACCTCCTCCACGGACGCGCCGAGCCCCTCCAGCACCTTCGCTCCCTCCATCGTGGCGCTTTCGCAGTCCGGGTCCAGCAGGTCGAAGAAGTGCTCTTTTGGAATACCCACGCGCAGCCCGTCCATGTCCTGGCCCAGGGTCTCCGTGAAGTCCGGCGTGGGCTGCCGGCTGGAGTAGGGGTCGTGCGGGTCGTGCCCCGCGATGGCGTTCATCACCAGAGCGGTGTCCATCACGGTGCGCGTCATCGGTCCCACGGTGTCGAAGCTCCAGGAGAGCGGGAAGACGCCGTAACGGCTGACACGCCCGAAGGTGGGCTTGAGTCCCACGATCCCGCAGTGCGCGGCAGGCATGCGGACCGATCCTCCAGTGTCGGTGCCGAGAGCCGCCATGACCTGGCCCGCCGCAACGCCCGCGCCCGATCCGCCGCTGGACCCCCCGGGGATACGCTCGGTGCCCCAGGGGTTGTGAGACGGGCCGTGATGGATATTCCCGCTGGTCGCGCCGTTGGCGAACTCGTGCAGTTGCAACTTGCCGATGATGATCGCGCCAGCGTCCAGGAATCGAGATACGACCGTTGCGTCGTAGTCCGGGACGAAGTCGCCCATTATGGACGACCCCATGGTCGTGCGGACTCCCTTGGTGTAGTAGAGGTCCTTCAGGCCTATGGGTATGCCGTGCAGCGGGCCGATCAGTTGCCCGGAGCGTATCCGGGACTCGGCCTTCGCTGCCGCGGACCTCGCCTGGGGCTCCAGCACCGTTATGAAAGAGTTCAGGCGCTCGTTCGTCGCGGAGATGCGCTCGAGGTGGGCGTCGACCAGCTCGGTGGGCGAGAGGTCCCCTGTGGCTATGAGGCTCGCGGCCTCGGCTATGGAGAGTGAGCAGCTATCGGTCGTGATCATCGGCTACTCGTCTCCCGGGACGTATACATCGGCGGGCGGCACATCGGCGAGGTCGAGCTCGTCCACCTCGCACATGGCCTTGGCTGTCGCCTGCGCCACCGGGAGCAGGATCTCCAACTCTACATCCGACAGGTGTATGCCCAGCACCGCTGCCATCGCAACTATCTCGTCTCTCGATTCCGGATGATTCATCTTGCCCATTGCGCCCGCCTCCGTAACCGATGCGCCAAATCGTCCCATGCAGTGCCAGCCTACCACGTCAGCGTCCCAGTGAGAACTCCTGCCGATTAAGGCAGAGCGCCTTGGGAGCGCTACATGGGAAGAATGCCAATATCGACTACCTTATATCGCTAGCCACAGGGCCAGATGCGGCACTACTCTCGGGGAAATCATCATCGCCGGAGTGTGGTCATGGTACTGCCGGAGATATACCTCGATCCTTGGGAGGCTTACGACGCCCTCAGGCCGTTGGCGTTGTTCGTCGTTAGCGTCTCCCTTTACGGGGTCTTCGTGTTCCACTTCTACAGGTTCCTTGCAAGAAAGGAGATCTTTCGGCTCAACCTCGGCAAGCACAACGAGGCCAGCCATCCCTTCTCCAGGAAGACCGTTGCGGTGGCCTTCTACCTGTTCAAGAACCTTTTTCTGTTCCCGCTGTTCGTTGCCTTCTGGTTCCTCATCATGTCAGGACTGCTCCTCCTGATGGGCAAGAACAATTCGGTAGACAGCGTCATGCTCGCCGCCATTGGAATCGTGGCCGCGATTCGGATATGCGCCTACTACAATGGCGCACTCGCCACGGATATTGCCAAGATACTGCCTTTCGCGCTGCTTGGCATAATGCTGATCGACAGCACCCTTGTACGTATCCCGCAATCGACCGACAGCATTCAACAGGCCGCCATGCATTTGGAAACGATGGTCTACTACCTGTCCGGCGTGGTGGCGCTGGAGTTCGTGCTGCGGATGCTGTCAGGTATCTTCGGACTCCTGAGACGCTCGGACGCCAAAGAGGAGCCCGCGGCGGAGCCTGCCAGCCCCGCGAGCGCCAAGGTAGAACAGACGCACCCGGACGCGCCTGTGCCTGCGTACATTCGCAGGCCAGTGTACGGCCCTGAACAGGTTGCTGGTGCGGGGGCCAGTCCCGTATATGGACGCTCCCAGCCCGGGTTCACCGGTGGCGCTGTAGCCGGTTTGACTCGGACCGCCCGTCCGGCGGGCGACGGCCCATACTTGGGCTCCGTCGCGAGGCTATCTGGGACAGGGGTGCCCAGCCGCCCGCCGCTGCACGAGTCCCCCGGGAGCGGCCCGCTCCCTTACGACACGGGAAGGCGCTCCCGGTAGCTCCACAGGTCCTGCTCTCTCCGGCAAGCCGGCTCCGGGACCGCTAGCAAGGGTGCACAAATCGCAGGTGCTACTTGCGAGTTTTGCTCAGTGCTGTGTGGCAACCGAGTCCAAACTTCTGCTCGGTGCTTGAGCCGTCTGCAGCGAGGCAAGGAACCAACTATAGGCCCGTACAGTCGCCTCGGGTCTGCGCCAAGGCTTGACAGCGCCGCGATTGGCCTTACCCTGAACGAGGCCCGCTCATGGCGGCGGGAGGCGTGGCCACCCGGCTGCGCCCCCACCTCCGGCTTCCGGGGCCAGGGAAGGCGAGAATTTGGGTTTCTTGCTGAGCTGCCCCAACTGCGGGGAGCGCACGGTGTACGAGTACCGGTGCGGCGGCGAGCAGACCGTCCGCCCGGAGCCCGAAGACCCGGCGCGAGACTGGACGCGCTATTTCTACCTTCGCCGCAACGCCGCCGGCGACCAGCGGGAATGGTGGTACCACGCCTTCGGATGCCGGCGGTGGTTCATTGCCGTCCGCGACACGGTGACCAACCAGGTGAAGCATACCTACTGGCCTGGGGAGGCTGGGGCTTAGATGGCCGTCGCGAACCCTGAAGTCAGGCTGGCCTCGCACCCGACCCAGGCGATAGACTGCTCCAAGCCGGTCGCCTTCCAATTCGAAGGAGAGCCGGTACGGGCCTTCGAGGGAGACACCATCGCCTCGGCCCTCTACGCCACGGGCGTCCGTATATTCAGCCGGTCTTTCAAGTACCACCGCCCACGGGGCCTCACCTGTGTCGCGGGCCGGTGCCCCAACTGTCTCATGACCGTGGACGGCGTGCCCAACATCCGCGCCTGCGTGGAGCCGGCCAAGGACGGCGCCGTTGTCAGTGGGCAGAACGCCTGGCCGTCCCTCGAGCGCGACGCGCTATCGGTGCTGGACCGGTTCGGCTGGGCCATGCCCGTCGGCTTCTACTACAAGTCGCTATACCGACCCAGGCTGCTGTGGAAGGCCGTCAGCCCCATGATACGCCGGGTCGCAGGCCTGGGGTCCGTCAACGTGGATGCGCCCTCCGGCGCCGTCTACGGCCACCGCAACCAACATGCTGAGGTGGCCGTCGTGGGTGGTGGTCCCGCCGGGATGTCCGCCGCTCTCGCCGCGTCGGAAGCCGACGTAAGGGTCGTGCTCGTAGACGACCAGCCCGCCCTGGGCGGAAGCCTGCGCTACGACCTGTGGGCATATCCGGATGGCCTCGGCTACGAGACCGCCCATAAACTCGCCGGGGCCGTCCAGTCGCGCTCCAACATAGAGGTGCTGACGGGAGCGACGGCCTTCGGACTCTACGAGGGCAACCTGCTCGGCGTGCACCAGGGATCCAACCTCATCAAGCTGAGGGCGAAGAGCGTCGTTGCAGCCACAGGCGCCTACGAGCAGCCCCTGGTATACGACCGCAACGACCTGCCGGGTACGTTCCTAAGCTCCGGTCTGCGGCGCCTGATGCATCTGTACCGGCTCCGTCCGGGCACGGCGGCGCTGGTCGCCACGACCAACGACGAAGGCTACCGCGCCGCGCTAGACCTCCTGAACGCCGGGGTGAGAGTGGTTGCGCTCGTCGACTCCAGGCCCCGATTCCCCCACGACCTCGACGCCGCAACGGAGCTGCGCTCCAAGGGCATCCTCGTCCTGCCGTCCCACGGCGTGGTCCGCGCTGAGGGCGCCAGGCACGTCGAGGGAGCAGTCGTTTCGCGCATGGACGGAGGCCGGCTCACCACGGAGGAGCGGGAGTTCGACTGCGACCTCGTCTGCGTGAGCGGCGGTTTCGCTCCGGCCGGCGCGCTACTCGCTCAGCACGGCGCCCAGTTCGCCTTCGACGCGTCCATAGGCGAGAGCGTGCCCGCGAAGCTGCCCGAGGGACTGTTCGCGGCCGGCAGCGTCACCGGGGCGTCCGGCCTCGACGACGTGCTGCGGCAGGGCAGGGAAGCCGGCAAGGTCGCTGCGGCAGGCGGGCGCCCCTCCATTTCCGCTTCCCCCAAAGCGCCCGGGAGCGCTGCCCCCGCGCCCGCAGCGGTAGCCCCCGGTTCCAGGGGCTTCGTCTGCCTCTGCGAGGATGTCACCTCCAAGGACGTCGTGACCGCCATCAGAGAGGGCTTCACCGATATACAGACCCTGAAGCGGTACAGCACCGTGACCATGGGCCCCTGCCAGGGCAAGATGTGCCACAGGGCCCTGGCATCCCTGTGCGCCAGTGAGACGGGACAGCCGCCCGACATCGTCGGCGCGACTACCCAGAGGCCGCCCCTACAGCCGGTGCCCCTGGGCGCCCTGGCCGGCGCCGTCCACCTGCCAATTAAGCGCACCCCCATGGACCGCAGGCACCGCGAGATGGGCGCCCGCATGATCGATGTCTGGCCGTGGCAGCGTCCACATAGCTACGGGGACCCGCGCGACGAGTGCCTCGCCGTCAGGCAGCGCGTTGGCATCATAGACGTCAGCACCCTGGGCAAGCTCGACGTTGCCGGCGCCGACGCCCCTGCTTTCCTGGACAGGATGTACACCCACAACTTCTCCACCCTCAGGCCCGGACGCATACGCTACGGCATGCTCTGCACCGACAGCGGCAGCATCCTCGACGACGGCACCGTGACGAGGCTGGCAGAAGACCGCTACTTCGTCACCACCTCCACCACCAATGTCGACACGGTGGAGGACTGGTTCAAGTGGTGGCTGGCCGCCTCCGACTCGCGCGTCCGCGTCACCAACGTCACGTCCGCTTACGCCTCAATCAACGTCGCCGGGCCCATGGCGCGGCAGACCCTCGCGAAGCTCACGGACGTCGACCTGGCTCCCCGCGCCTTCCGGTACATGAGGTCGGCGGAGGGGGACGTGGCAGGCGTCCGATGCCTCTTCCTGAGGGTCGGCTTCGTCGGCGAGACGGGCTGGGAGCTCCACTTCCCTGCCCAGTACGGCGAGCACATGTGGGATGCCCTTCTCGAGGCCGGGAAGGAGTTCGGCATCGCGCCGTTCGGCGTGGAGGCCCAGCGCGTACTCCGCCTGGAGAAGAAGCACATCATCCCAAGCCAGGACACCGACCTCCTCAGCACCCCACTCGACAGCGACGCCGAGTGGGTCGTGCGCTTCGACAAACCCGACTTCATCGGCAGGGCGGGCCTCGTCGCTGCCCGCGACAGGGGGTTCCGCGAACTGCTCGTAGGCTTCGTCATGGACGAGCCCGTCGTGCCCTCCGACGGCAACGCCGTGACCGTGGACGGCTTTCCGGTGGGCCGGGTGACCAGCGCGCGCCTCAGCCCGACGACTGGCCAAGCCTTCGGGCTGGCCCGTGTGCCCGCCAATCTCGCGCAGGACGGTCAGCAGGTACACGTCCACATCGATGGCCGCGACCTGCCGGCCCACGTCCGCCTGCAACCCCTCTACGATCCCGAAGGCGAGAGGCTGCGCGCATGACCGCTGTTAGCAGACCTCCGGTCGGGCTTAGCCCCATGCACGATATGCACAGCCGCGCCGGCGCGGAGATGGCCGAGCTCGACGGTTGGCTGCTCCCGTCCCGCTACACCTCCACAGGCGAGGAGGTTGACCGGGCGCGGGGCTCCGCCGGGATGTGCGACGTCAGCTCCACCGGCAAGCTGGTCGTCTACGCGGACGACATGGACGCTGCCCTGAATGCGGCCTTAGGCCTCGACGCCGCACCCGGGGTCCGCCGCACCGCATGGGCCGACGGCGCCCTGATCGCGCGCATGGCGCGGGACGAAGTTTGGGCGCTCAGCCCCGCCGGAGGCGCCGCGCACCTCCACTCGCGCCTGGCTGAAGACACCCACGTCGTGGAGGTCACCTCAGGGCTGGCCGGCGTCGCGATCGTCGGCCCCGACGCCTTCTCCGTGCTCGCCGCGCTTACGGAGCTGGACGTGTCCAGCATTGGGTTCCCCGACATGACGTGCGCCCAGGCCTCGGTGGCCGAGATACCCGCCGCCCTTGTCAGGCGCGACTCTGACGTGCCCAGGTTCGACCTCTACTTCGGGCGCGAGTACGGCGAGCACATGTGGACAGCTCTGCTCGACGCCGGCGCCGCCCCCATGGGCTCCGAGGCGCTACTGCTCTCAACGGGAGGGTAGCGGCCCCGCGGAGCTTACGTAACGACGTTGTTTGGGTGGCCTTCGAGGAAGGCGATGACGTTGGTGACCGCGCCCTCGTTCAGCAGCTCGACACCCTCTGGCGTCTGGTCGGCGATGTGCGGTGTCAGCACCACCTGATCGCAGGACAGGATGGGGTGGTCGGGCGGCAGCGGCTCCTGGGAGAAGACGTCTAGGCCCGCGCCGGCTAGGTGCCCCGAGTGCAGGGCCTCCACGAGGGCCGTCTCGTCAACGATCTCTCCTCGCCCGCCGTTGATCAGCAGCGCCCCGCTCTTCATCATCGCGAGCTCGCGGGCGCCGATCATGCCGTGGCTGTCAGGGCTCAGGCGCACGTGCAGGCTCACCACGTCGGACTCCCGCAGCAGATCGTCCAGCTCGACGAACTCGACGCCCATCTGCCGCGCCCGCTCCGGCGACGGGTTGAACGTCCACGCCAGGCACCTCATGCCGAGGGCGCCGGCGACGCGGGCGACCTCGCGCCCGATGTTGCCGGTGCCTACTATGCCGAGCGTCTTGCCCTGGAGCATCACGTTCTGCATCAGCGTCCAGCGACCCGCCTTCAGCTCGGCTGTCTGGAACGCCGCGCGTTTGGCGGCGGCGAACATGAGGCCGATCACGTGCTCGGCGACGACGGGAGCCGTGCGCCCCGGCTGGTTGCTCACGACGACGCCCCGCTCGCGCGCGATCTCGATGTCGATCATGTCGACGCCTATGGAGCAGGTGGAGATCATCCGCAGTTTAGGCAGCGCCCGCAGCGCCTCGGCGGGCCACTTGACCGCCCCGCGCGTATTGAGGATCACCTCGGCGTCCCTCACCCGCTCCATCTGTTCCTCCATGCTGCCGGGCCGGTCGAGGTGCAACTCGAGGTCGCCGTAGGGATCGAGGCGCGCCAGGTGCGGCGACCCCTGGATCTGCGGCGGGTAGTCTCCCGGTACGACGAACTTCAGCCGGCTGTCTGTCATATGGCCCTCCCTAGACCAGTCCCGCGTTGTCGAGGAAGGCTACCAGCATCTCCCTCGACTGCGCCTCGTATATCGGAGAATAGGCGGCAAACTCCCGGAGGTGCGCCTCCGCCTCGAACGACGGATCGAACAGCGGCCCCATTTTCTCGTAGTCGTCCGCAAGCTCCCTGTTCCAGACCCGCAGCTCGTCGAGTGTGAGCTGGGGCTCGAACTGGAACGCGTACGAGGCGCCGTAGCGGAATGCGAGGCTCTGCCTCCTGAACGTCCCGTCCCGGCAGAGCATGTACCCGAAGGCCAGCTCGACCGCGCCGGTAGGGACGGTGAAGCACTCGCCGTGGAGCGTCGGCACCAGGGGCACGCGCAGCTTGCCGAACACCGGGTCGCTGCTCCCCTCCTTCGT
Source organism: Dehalococcoidia bacterium (assembly GCA_965262055.1). Lineage (GTDB taxonomy): Bacteria > Chloroflexota > Dehalococcoidia > Lucifugimonadales. The sequence goes on along the minus strand of CBDHEI010000002.1, from coordinate 943,680 downwards.
GACCCATATCTTGCGAAGGCCGAACTCGTACCCGCCCGTGGGCGCCACCTCTCCGCCGAGTACCTGCGCCATTAGCTGGGCGCCCAGGCACACGCCGAAGACTGGCACGCCCGAGGCCATGGCGTCCGTCATCAACCTACGCTCCTCCCGCAGCGCCGGGTAGCAGTCGTTGGCCGACTGAGGGCCTCCGAGGACGATGATCAGGTCGACCTCGTCCAGGGGCGGCGCATCGAACTTCTCGAATCCCGGCGCGCCTTCGAAGACGTTGAGGGGGCGTATCTCGATGCCGCGCTCCACGAGCGTCGACGTATAGTTCTCCGCCAACGTCTCCGGCTCGGCATGTCTGACTAGCAGCGCGACCCTTGCCATCTAGCCGGCAGCCCCAGCCCTTCCGGGCAACCGAATGGCGGTCCCTTCAATCGTATCCTTGAGGGTCCTGTTGCGGTCGATGGTCTCCGGGCTCTCGTCCGCGAACGGCGTGGAGTCCAGAAGCCTGAATATCTCCGCCGCGCCCTGGTGGAACCGGGGTGTCACCCCAGCCGATTCGAAGGTCGCCGCGATCTCCTCCATCTCCCCGATCCACCGCCCTGCGTTGGCGGGCAGTCCGGGTATTGCCGACTCCATGGCGGAGAGCGGGCCGCCCTGGCTGGACGCAAGCTCCTCTATGAGCTCGTCGTACAGCCCCAGTGACTCCGCGGCGGTCAGCATCGCCACCCGGAGCGCGTTCGTCCCCTTCGTCATGGACGCATAGCACATCTTCATCCCCGACGCCCTGCCGATAGAGGGTCCGAGGTTCTTGACGACAATGCCCTTGCCGTCGAGCTCGTCCATGAGCCCGGCGCGTGGGCCCGACGTGTAGATCCGGGGAACGGCTCCCCCGGCTGGGGATCCGCCTATGATTCCGCCGTCGATGTAGTCTCCACCCGCCTCGCTGATTATGGAGGCTATCGCGGACGCCGATCGGGGAGATACGGCGTTGCAGTCCGCGAACGGTCGCGGTGTGCCGGCGGCCCGCATTGCGTCCGCCACGTCTCTCGCCACACCTACCGCCTCGGCAGGCACCAGGATGGACATGACCAGGTCGGCCTGCAGGGTCATCTCTTCCAGCGATGAAACGTCGAGGAAGCCCGCCTTGGCCGCCAAGTCCCTGGTGCGCTGGCTCCTGCCGGCGAGGCACGTGATCACACGGTACCCGTGCTCCACGAGCACTTTCCCTACGCCGTGGCCCATGTCTCCAGGGCTCAGAATCGCAATGGTGTTAAGCTCCATCGTCCGCCTCCTAGCGCTGGGTGGTCATACTCCTAAGATGCCCCGCATTATAGGGTGGGGGTATCCGACGGGCAATCGAGCTCAGGGTAATGCGGCGCTGGCGTCTACCCCGGGCCGGAGGAGCCTCCCGCCGAAAAATCGTTTCAAAGTGTTCCATTGTGCCCTCTTTCGTATGTGGGGCCTGGGACGTTTGGGAAGGTATCGGAACGCCTTTGGGCCACAAATGGACGACAGAAATGGTGGTTTGAGCGGTTTTGGGACATGGCTCCGGGCGCGTGCTGGCCGCCAGGCAGCGTGGTATGTGCTCGCGTGTGCATAGAGGAATAATAGCACGGGTGTTCGCTGCAATCAAGGGCGGTTACCAGCCCAAATCCCAGCGAACGGAGGGTCTGAGGACGCGCGCGTGGAGGGACTCGTGGGGGACACCCCTTCGGCAAGCTCAGGGCAGGCTCCCACTCCTGTCTCCCGTATCCTTCGCGTGATTCGCCCTCTCGTACATCGCCTCGACTTCGGTTTCGTCTCCGGGACGGTACGGGCCCATACCCTTCCAGAGAGCCGCTGCCTGAGGCTCGTCGGCTGGTCGCATCACACGGATTCGTACTGGGACTGACATCTCACCCGATCGCGTGTTTGACTGTGAGCTAAGCTGAGCTTACCATTCGTAAGAGCAACGATGCTAGGAACGCCTGTCAACTGGTCAACTTAGGAGGGCCACAGAGTGACTACCGACAATCAGCAAGCAACTGATGGAGGGTTCCTTGTTGGCGTACACGATGACTGGCAAGCCGACAGAGCCAAGGCGGCCGTCAAACAACTGACCAGCCTAGTAGATCCTGAAAGGTACGTTGGAGACCTCATCAGCCTTGAGTATGGGTCAGCCAACATTCTCATTCACGACCACCGCAAGAGCATTGTGGATGGAATACCCCACGGCTGCCTCCTATTGGCTACCCGTATCACGCCGGAAGAGCCAGAAATCACTGATCCGACCTACGAACGGATGGCACTGATACTGCTTAGGGTGACGGGTGGTGTGCCACTACGCTCAGACATTGACGTGGAAAAAGCGCGACTCGAAGCCGTGAAAAGAGCCCATGACACAGGGCAGAACTATGATGAATCTGTTCATACTGATCAGTTCACTCTTGATATGCTCAGGTACTCTGGAGCGAAATGTCGTGTCTTGGGTACCTTCACGATGTACCAGGAGGATCCGCCCCAGGGTGAATGGCGATTGCATTTCGGGGGCGATCTCGACAACTTCTATGCCGGTCAGGGCATGAAGATATACAAGCCGCATGGCGAGGTGCTTAGAAGAATCGTTAACTACCGCAGCTCGGACGAGGCGCAGGTGACTCCAACCCGGATCGGAAGGGTCAGGTACTCCGCTGCCGTCAAGCGAGACACGCCAGAATCGGTACCAGTGGAGATTACCGCTGACGACATGATAGCTCAGCGGACGGCCCTATTTGGGATGACCCGGTCGGGCAAATCGAACACGACCAAGATTATAGCTGCCGCCATTTTCAAACTGCGTGCCGAATCAGGTGGCCAGCGCGTAGGACAGCTCATATTCGACCCCAACGGCGAGTACGCCAACGATAACCCTCAGGACCAAGGATGCCTGCGCAACATTCAACACGAAGTCGCTGGCGCGGTGGCCGAGGTCCAGACATACGGCTCCTATACACACCCCAATGATCCAGATCGTAACATTACGAAGTTCAATTTCTATGGAGAGCCCGAGCCTACGTCCTTCGATCCTGATGTCGATGGAGTCCGAGCCAGCCTAGAGCCCCTGTATCAGGGCAAGCAGATTATCAACGATGCTCTAGCAGATGAGACGGGAGGCTACATTTCGGCGTTCATGGCCGCCGACGTTTTTGGCGGGGACGACACACCCTCGCAAGGAGAATACGTCAGGCTCAGACGGCGGCTGTTCTTCTATCGGGCAATTCTGGCAGAGGCCGGATTTGAAAGTCCGGGCTGGTATGCTGACGCAAGAGGGCTGTTCAACAAATGCCTCCGCGATATAATGCGTAGTGAATCGACCCTCAACCAGTACGTTTCTCGCCTTGAGTCCGGCCAAATGTCGTGGGATTTGGCCGGGAACTTCAGTCGCGCCTTCGCCGCTTGGGTGAAGAAGGATGTGTTCAAGAAATTCGACACCACATACGCCCAGAAGCACGATGATGGAAGAAACTGGAGCGACACACATCTCCTTGGCCTTCTCCGCATATACGACGACACCCGAGGCATCAGCGTAATGCAAAGGACCCGGATCTGGCACAATTTGTCATCAACCAGCGATTACGCCGATTCAATCGTCAGACAGGTTCGAGACGGCAACTTGGTGATAGTAGACCAACTGCTGGGCGATCCACAGATGAACCGTCAAGCGGCGGAGAGGATTTCACGTCGACTCTTCGAGGCTCAACAGCGATCGTTCATCAACCCGGAGATAGATGCGGTGACTGGCAAAGTGCTGCCACCCCCACCGGTTGTGGTCTATGCTGAAGAGGCCCATACCCTGCTACCCGCGGCCAGCGAGGACGACATCAGCAACATCTGGGCGAGGCTTGCCAAGGAGGGTGCAAAGTTCAACGTCGGAATGGTGTACTCGACACAGGAACCTTCCTCCATTCAACGCAATATCCTGACGAACACCGAGAACTGGTTTATCGCCCATCTGAGCAGTACCGACGAGACAAATCAGATAAAGAAATACAAGGATTTCGGCGACTTCACGGAAAGCATAATCAATGCGTCTGAAGCAGGCTTCTTAAAGGTCCGCACTCACTCCCGGCACTATACGGTGCCTGTACAGATGGATCTCTTCGAGGCAACACCCCCTCAAGGGCCAGCAACCAGCAACGGTCCCGGGTCTCAACTGGTCTGACTGAAAGAGACAACCATCTTGCCCTACGAAAACGAGTACGCAACCGGCGAGTCGCTCTGGAGACTGCTTGACAATGAGAGTGTGAAGCAGTTTCGAGGAGAGATACTAATACGCAATGCCCCACAGCCTCACGAGTTCCCACCCTCATTGTCCATAGAGAGATCGGCCGACTCAGTCAATAGGATCATCGCAATCGACGGTTCAGATGTTACCCGCCAAGTGCAGAATGGATTCCCTAAAGCGGAAGCCGCGCTGGTAAATCTAGCCGGTGTTGTGATCAAAACGGATGAACTCCGCCTGATAGGGCGCGATGATATTCCCAGCCCTAGTCAACTTCGTGACATGGAAACTGTGAAAACCTTGAGCGCCGTCCTACCTGGCCCTAACGTCGTTGGAAGAACCAACGCCCAGGACTCGCCAAGCAAGTTCTTCCGCTGGACCGTGAGGAAAGAGTTCGACTTCAAGCTTGACCCCGACCACGAATCCCTACTCGATACGTTCTTGACGATCACAAGGGATGCTCGCGCCTCGGGCTCGACCTTCCAATGCCCTATCGTAGATTGCGACAGGCGTCTCCAACGCCCTGACATTGACACCCTCTGCGACTGCAACCAACAAGAATCTATCTATCCTACCGATAGTCTCCGCCTGCAAGAACGTTTCCATGACAACATGAGCAGCCAACAGGCGTTCACGGCCTTCCGCCAAGTCGCTGAGCACCTTCTCTTAGTCAACATCCTCAGATACTTCCACCAAAAAAGCGATGTAGCGATCTTCGACGACGTTGCCTTCATCATGGATGGACCCCTAGCCATCTTCGGGATGCCAGCTTGGCTTAAGGGACACATCCAGGACGAGATCGAGAAAATTCACCAAGATCTTCTAACGCAAGGGCGACGCGGACTACTACTTATCGGAATCGAGAAGACTGGTGAGTTCGTCGATCACTTCGAGGACCTAGATTGGCTGCGCACTGAGGGTCCGCGGCAGCGACTGGCCAATGGCACCATCCTAGTGCCAACTACTGATTACATCTACCGGCAAATTAATCCTAACACTACTGAGAAAGCCTATGGGGAGGCCGTATACTATGGTCGAAAGCTCATGTACAAGAACGCGATGGGCCAGCACGCCGTGGTGATGACTCCTATTGTTAACGACGAAGGCAGGGAAAAGAACAGCACAGGTCCAGATGTGTTTCCTAGATTGAATGAGGCCCTGAATATCATCGATAGCCTATACACTCACCTTTATCGAGACGGCTTCGCGCCTCTTGTTCGAAGCAATGCCCATGCTGCAATCCCCCTCAGAATGGGGTACAAAATACTGGACAGCCTGTTCGAAAGAACGGATGGGAGCCTGTGACTGTTTCCGCACGAGGTGGGGCGTGTCTAGACTTTGGCAAGGCTGAGGGCCGATGGTCTCGTTTAGGCTCATATTATGCCATGTTTCCAGTTTCCTTCGTCGAGAAAGTTATCAGTCGGTGGACAAAGAAGGGTCAAACTATCATCGATCCCTTTTGCGGTCGCGGTACCGCTCCTTTTGTAGCCATGGTTACTGGGCGACGCGCCGTCGGTTGCGACATAAATCCTGTGGCGTGGCTTTATGCACAGACTAAAATAGACCCACATACTGGTCTTAAGGAGGTTGAGGAACGCATCACTGAAGTGTCCCACAATGTAGAGCCTGGAGATGACGATCCTGAGCACGAGTTCCAGCAGTTAGCATTTTGCCGCAATGTGTTGGGATTCGTTCGCTCTGCGCAGAGAATGTTAGACTGGCGAAATAGCAAACTTGATCGTACGGTAATGACCTTCATGGTTCATCACTTGCATGACAAACGGGGGGAAGGTCTGTCCAACCAGTTGCGCCACTCTCGTGCCATGTCTCCGCGCTACTCCATCAACTGGTGGCGCCATAAGGGCTACCATTCTCCCCCAGAGATTGATCCACAGAACTTTCTGTTACGCCGGGTCAAGTGGCGCTATAGCAAGGGAGTGGCCGGGCCGGGTCCGGGGCTGGAAAGACCAATCATCAGTCTTGGCGATGGAAGGGACTCGCTACCTAGTAACTCGGTCAACGCGGATCTGGTACTGACATCGCCTCCCTACATTGGTGTGACGAACTACAGGTCCGACAATTGGCTCCGGCTATGGGCCATGGGAGAAGGCCCCAGCTTGCCGGACTGGGATCCAGAGCAGAAGTTCCTGGACGTCGACACATACGTGGACATGCTCAACGGCGTGTTCGTGGCTACACTGGCTCGAGCACGCCATGACGCTACCTGGTACGTGCGTTCAGATGCTCGGCCCAAGACTAAAGCCGCTATTGGAGGTGTTCTTGAAAACCTCTTGCCAGCCCACAAACTTCACGTAAGAAATGCTCCCTATACTCGTCAGACTCAGACCGCACTGTATGGAGACTCCGAACCCAAGCCAGGGGAGGTGGATTTCATTTACACACCGGCGCGATAATCCTTGCCCCCTTCATTGGTCGGCATAGGATGCTGGACCGCAGGGACAGTTAAGGAGGAGCCTCCCCTATGGCCTGAGCGAGGTGTGACTCCCGAATACTCGGACGCACCAATATAATAGCGCCAGCCTTCGGGCTGGCGCTATTATTGTCCGACTCTATTCCGCCCGTTGCTGAGGGGGCTACTTCTCTATGGGCGCGCCTACGATGCTGCCGTACTCGGTCCAGGAGCCGTCGTAGTTGCGGACCTTGTCGTAGCCGAGGATCTGGCTCAGGACGAACCAGGTGTGGGAGGAGCGCTCGCCGATGCGGCAGTAGGCGATGACCTCACGGTCCGGCTTCACCGCCGAGCCGTAGATGTCGCTCAGCTCGTCGGCCGACTTGAAGGTCCCGTCGCTCTCGTTAACAGCGGAGAGCCAGGGGACGTTTGAAGCGCCGGGGATGTGGCCGCCGCGCTGGGAGCCCTCCTGCGGCAGGTGGGCCGGGGCCAGCAGCTTGCCGGTGAACTCGTCGGGCGCCCGCACGTCCACGAGCCCCACGTTGTTCTGGGTCGAAGCGACCTCCAGCACGTAGCCGCGGGTCGCCCTGATGCTCGTGTCCGGGTCCGAAGCGCAGTATGTCTGCGGCTCAGGCGACGGTGCGTCTGTCGAGGTCGGCCTGCCTTCGTCTATCCACTTCTGGCGGCCGCCGTTCATCACCTTCAGCCGCTGGTGGCCGTACATGCGGAGCTGCCAGAACGCGTACGTGGCGAACCAGTTGTTGTTGTCGCCGTACAGCACCACGGTCGTGCCGCGTCCTATGCCCGACTCGCCCATCAGGCACTGTACCTGCGCCTTGCTGAGGATGTCCCGTGTCACCGTATCGTTGAGCTGTGTCGTCCAGTTCCAGCCGATGGCGCCCGGAATGTGGCCCTGGTCGTAGGCCATCGTGTCGACGTCAACCTCGACCACGGCGACGCTGTCGTCCTCCAGGTGCTCTGCTACCCAGTCCGTTTCGACTATAGATTCCGGATGTGCTACACGCGTTGCCATTTTTTTGCCTCCTAGATTGGGGCCGGCAGCCGGCAATATGGCTGGCGCCCGGCTGATATGCGGCAAGCCATGGGGTGCTTTCCCCACAGCTACATAGCCTACTTCACGACGCCGACCCTGGCAATCTCGGAGACAGCCGGGCGGCGTTAGATGTCCGGCGGACGCTAGGCCCGCTTCATACAGGTACAGGGTTTCCAGACGCCCGGGAGGCGTCTCAGCGTAGCCGGGACCCGCGAATGGACGGACACTACCGGTCCCTCCCCTGCGCTTCGATTCGCGCCAGGATGTCGCGGATCTCCGTCAGCAGCTCGGCGGCTCCGGCGGCCGCATTCTGGGAGCCGGCACCCTGCTCGGAGCCCAGCGCCTCCTGGCGCTGCCGGAGCACGGCGTTGCGGAACTCCACCGCATCTATCACACCGATAATGTTGCCCTCGCTCCCGGTATCCCCCGACTGCCCGGCCGTCTCCACCTTCAGGCCGCGCAGCCCGTAGTGGCGCATGAGCGGGCCGTCGTGCAGGCGCACGTCGGTGACCCGGTCCAGGGGAATCGTCGCCTCGGAGCGGAAGAACACCCCCTTGCGTACCTCCAGCGCCTGCGTCGTTAGCCGGGCCGAGATGCGCCGAAGGTACTCCGGCACGTACCATAGGCTGAAGAGCAGCCAGAACGGGATCAACGGGATGCCCACGATGCTCACCACGAGCCAGCCGGACACGGTCCACCTGGTGTGCGGACCGATCTTCCGGTCGAACTGCGCTTCGAGCACCGTCTCGCCCGTCACGCCGGGCTGACTTTCTTGCTCGCTCATCGCCTTCCTTCTCCGACTCCCGGGATCCTTCCCATCCATTAGGCGCAATAGGTGATTATACTTGAGGGGCGCTACTCTTGCGGCGCGTGCACCTCCTTGACACAGCCCAGAACGCCTGTGCTATACTCCCACCATTGGGAGCTGCGAGCTTCAGCCTGTCCCAACCCGCAGTCCGACACACGCCGGATGGGACATGGCGCGGTCGCCGCGCGCCGCGGCCACGGACTGACCACGGCAAATACACGGAGACCGCGCCCTACGGATGAAGTGCTGACTTGTGACGCAGTCGCGAGCGTCCGGCCCGCGCATACACGCGGAAGATCCGGACCCACCGGCCATGGCGCGAGCACGTCGGACCGCACCTTGACAACTGAATAAGTGGTGCCGCCTACACCGCACATAACGGGACAACCAGTTGGCATTCCCGATGCCATTACCCCCGCTCCCTCCGTCTCGGGCCAGTGTTGTAGCGCGAAGGCTCTTTCGACGCCCCCGCTCCCTCCGAGAAATCGGGTCAGTGTCGTAGCGCCCGGCGGGCCTGTCTGCCAAGCCAGGCAGGCCCGTCGTCGGCCTCGAAAGTGCTAGCGCTCCCTCCGAGAACGGGCCGTGTTGCAGCGGATATGGTGAGGGTAGAATACGTAGGGCTATCGACGTCCGCCATAGCCCGCGCACCGGTCGTGCGGCCAACGCAAGGCGCGTCCAACCCCCGGCAGCTCGACGGGTCCCGGGGGCCGAAGACCCGGGCGGCATCCAGTCCCTCTGTGCCCCGGCGCTCTGAAGGTGCCCCCAGGTCGCATCTACTCTACGACCCTCGTATGACTCTATGGTCGCGTTTGGCATGGCTCCTCCTGAGAGCTTCTAACGGGGCTCAACAGGCTCCGGGGAACTCTTCCGGCCTTCTTTGCGCGCCCTCCCCTTGGCCTTACTCCATGTCGCCCCAGGTGCGGCCACGCTTCGTATCCACGTCCAGCGGGGCCGCAAGCTCCATCGCCGACGGCATGAGCTCCAGCACGACCGATTCGAGCTGGTCCATCTCGTCCCGGGGCGCCTCGAATATCAGCTCGTCGTGTACCTGGATAATCATCATCGCGCGCATATTCCGCTCGTCCAGTCGCGCCTGCAGCCGCACCATCGCGATCTTGATGATGTCCGCCGCGGTGCCCTGGATGGGCATGTTGATCGCCATCCGCTCGCCGGCGGCGCGGACGTGGAAGCTCCGCGACTGTATCTCCGGGATGTAGCGCCGCCGGCCCAGCAGCGTCTCCACGTAGCCCGTCTTCTTGACCCTGGCCTTCGTTTCGTCGATGTACTCCTTGATTCCGGGGTAGCTCCCGAAGTATGAATCGATGAACTCGCTCCCCTGCTCGGCGCTCAGGCCGGTCTGCTGGCTTATCCCGAAGGGGCTCAGCCCGTAGATCACGCCGAAGTTCATGATCTTGGCGATGCGCCTCATGTCGACGTCGACACGCTCCAGCGGCACCCCGAACGCGGACGACGCGGTGGCGTCGTGGATGTCAAGGCCGCTCCGAAACGCCTCCAGGAGACCGGGGTCCTGGGACACGTGGGCCAGCACCCGGAGCTCGATCTGCGAGTAGTCTGCCGCGAACAGCTCCCAGTCCGGCGCCCGCTGCGCCACGAACGCCTTCCGCACCTCCTTGCCGAGCTCCGTCCGCACCGGGATGTTCTGCACGTTGGGGTCGTTGCTGGACACTCGGCCCGTGGCCGAGCCGGTCTGGTTGTACCGGGTGTGGAGCCGGCCCGTGGCGGCGTTCACCAGCGCCGGCAGCGCGTCGACGTAGGTCGACTTTATCTTCGTTAGTTGGCGGTACTCCAGCACGCTGTCCAGCACCTCGCGCGCCTTCGGGTCCACCGCGTCTGCCTCACCGCGGTCCATCAGCTCCTTGAGCGCCTCCAGCGACGATGCGTCGGTCGAGAACCCGGTCTTGGTGCGCTTCGTCGTCGGCAGCCGCAACTCCTTGAACAGCACGTCGCCAAGCTGCTGCGAAGAGCCGGGATTGAACTCGTGCCCCACCGTCGCGAACATCTCCCCCGTGACGCCCGTGATCCGCTCGCTCAGCTCGCCCGACATCCGATCCAGCAGCCCCACGTCCAGCGCCGCGCCGTTCGTCTGCATCCGGACCAGCACCGGCACCAGCGGCAGCTCTACCTCATCCAGCGCCGACTTGACGCCCTTCCGCTCGCTCTCTTCGCCGAGTATCCCGTGCAGCCGGAATGCGGCCTCCGCGTTGGCCGCCGCGAAGCTGGCCGCGTCCTCGATGGGCGCCTGCGCCATCGTGATCTGCTTGCGCCCGGTGCCTAGCAGGTCCGAGGCGGGCGTCAGCTCCACCCCAAGCTGCTCGATGGCCAGCGCCTTCAGGTCAAGCGCCTTGCGGCCGCCCAGGTGCGCCGCCAACATCGTGTCGAACTCCAGCCCGGTAACCTCCACCCCGTGCCGCGACAGCACGGTCATCCCCGCGTTGGCGTTGTGGGCCACCTTCGGGACGGCGGCGTCCTCCATGAGCGGCTTGACCGCCTCCAGCACCTCGCCGAGTCCAAGCTGGTTGCCTTCCGCGTGGCCAACGGGCACGTACCACCCCTCGCCGGGCGAGTTTGCGAACGCCAAGCCCACCAGGTCCGCGGCCATCGGGTCCGGCGACGACGTCTGTACCTCGAAGGCGAACCCGCCCGGTGCCTCCATCGCCTCGACCATCGCCTCCAGTGCGCCCATCGTGTCGACTATGTGGCACGCGGCCTCCTCGGCCTTCTGGGAGAACAGCTCCTCCTGCACCGCGGCGGAGGCGTCGTCGTGCGGCTCCGGTATCCGGGGCACCATGCTGAAGAACTCCAGGTCGCGCAGCGCCCCGACGATCCCGGAGCGGTCGTACCGCCAGAAGCGCGAAGCCTCCAGATCGAACTCCAGGGGCACGTCCCTGACTATGGTGGCGAGTATCTTCGACCGCAGTGCTACCTGCTCGTTCTGCCGGAGGCTATCCCGAATCCTGGGCGGCTTAACCTCGTCCAGGCTACTTAAGATGCCCTCCACCGAGCCGTGGTCGAGCAGCAGCTTGGTGGCGGTCTTGGCCCCGATCCCCGGTACCCCGGGGATGTTGTCGGAGGTGTCCCCCTCCAGCGCCTTGATGTCCGGCACCGCCTCCGGCCCCAGGCCGCCGTACCGCTCCCGCACCGCCGCTTCGTCGTACGTCTTCTGCTTCTGCACGCTGTATGCAAGCAGCACACGCACCCACGGCGAGACGAGCTGAAGGATGTCCGTGTCGCCGGTCAGCACGAGGGCCTCGATCTGATGCTCCTCCGCCAGCCGGCACAGCGTCCCGAGGACATCGTCCGCTTCGTAGGAGGGCACCTCGAAGATGGGGACGTTGAACAGCTCCATCATGCGGCGCACGTGGTCGAACTGCGGGCGCAGCTCCGGCGGCATCGACGGCCTGTGGGCCTTGTACTCCGCGTACTGGTCGTGCCTGAAGGTCGGCCCCTTGGGGTCGAAGGCGATGGCGCAGTGGGTGGGGTTCCAGTCGTCCAGGTACCGTAGGAAGGTGTTCATGAAGCCGTAGACGGCGCGCACCTCCTCGCCGGTGCGGCTGACGTTCAGGGGCTCCCGTATTGCGTGCCATCCCCTGTGCACCAGCGCCGGGCCGTCGATGAGCAGAAGCAGCGGCCTCTGTTCCAGCATGGACTTCGCGCCCCGGTCGGGCATAGCATCGGGCCTCCAGTTACGTGGGCACCCCGATTATACCTGTCATCGTTGCCCGAGCGTCGGTGGCGCCCTGACGCCGCGCTGTGCAACGTTGGCCTTCGGGCGTCTCTGCCCTATACTAAAGCCGTGACGGGTAGGGAGTTCATGAAGCGGGTGTCGGAGATTGGCCGGGGGCGCGGCGTTCCTGTCCGCATCGACTCAAAACGCGGCAAGGGGAGCCATGTGACCTTCTACTATGGGACCCGCAAGACCGTCGTCTTGGATCGCCGTAAGGAAATCGGAGCTAGCCTACTGTCCACCATGATTCGTCAGCTTGGCCTGAGCCGTGCCGACTTCCGGTGACGGCGGGGAGGGATTAGATCATGCGATTCATCTACCCGGCACAGTTGACCAAAGCCGGCCCAAGCGAGGTTGTTGTTTCATTTCGTGATCTTCCGGAATGTCTCACGTCCGGCGAAGACGAAGCGGAAGCTCTCATAGAAGCTCAGGACGCGCTTGAGGAAGCAATCGCCGGGCGCATAGACGATGATGAGCCGTTCCCTGTGCCTAGCGAGCGCCGCCCCGGAGAGTATTCCGTGGCCGTGCCCACTAACATGGCGGCCAAGGCGGCCTTTGCGATCGCCTTCCGGCGGAGCGGCCTGACGCACTCCGTCTTGGCCCAACGCCTCGGTAAGGACGAGGAGGCGGTCCGCCGCATGCTAGACCCGCGCCATGACACTGCCGCCAGCAGGCTCAACGAGGCGCTGCGCGTCCTCGGGAGCGAGCTCGTAGTCGAGGTGCGTGAACTGACGCCAGCCTGAGCGCGCCCCGCTGAGGCTATACCCCAGTCAGGGCACGCGCTTCGGTCAGCAGCGCTTGTACTGCTTCCGGCGACTCCGCCTCGGCGTAGATGCGGAGCAGGGGTTCCGTGCCAGAGAAGCGCACCAGCGCCCAGTAGCCACCCTCCAGCACGAAGCGGTAGCCGTCCCGGTCGTCCACGGCTGTGACTGCTTTGCCGCCGAGCGTCGTGGGGGAATGCTCCCTGACATTGCTTTCGATCTCCTGACGCCGCGTCTCGTCGAAGCGCAGGTCCCACCGGTCGTAGTGATGCGGGCCTACCTTCGCCTCCAGCATCGCCAGCAGCTCGGATAGGGACTTGCCGGTCTTGACCATCATCTCAAGCACCATCAGCCCGCTGAGTATCCCGTCGCGCTCCGGGATATTGCCCGCGAAGGCGTACCCGCCGCTCTCCTCGCCGGCCGCCAGGGCCTGCTCCCTCATCATCACCGGCCCCAGGTACTTGAACCCGACGGGCGTATCGAACACCGGCACGCCGTATAACTCCCCCAGACGGTCCACCATGCTCGTCATCGTGATCGAGCGCACCAAGGGGCCTGACCTGCCCAGCACCTCGAGCTGGTGGAAGCACAGCAGCGCGAAGGCCTGCAGCGTCGTGATGAACCGGCCCTGCTCGTCGACAATGCCGAGGCGGTCCGCGTCGCCGTCGGTCGCCAGGCCCACCTCCGCCGGGCCGTGAGCGACCGCGGACATCAGCTCCGAGAGGTTCTGCGCCAGCGGCTCCGGCTGCGCCATGCCGGGGAAGGCCGGGTTCCGCTCGCCGTGCAGCTCCACGACCTGCGTGGACCCGCCAGCGAGAAGGGTGGGGATGTAGCCCGCCCCCGCGCCGTACATCGAGTCGACCAAGACCGTCATCCCGGACTCGCGGATAGTCTCCAGGTCCACCAGCGTGCCCAGGTGGTCTAGGTACGACGGACGGGGGTCGAAGCAGCGGACGAGCCCAGCGCTCTTGGCCTCCGACAGCGCCATGCGCTCGACCCTTCCCGACGCCTCGGCCGCGGCGACCTCCCGCTCCAGCTCCGCCACGATCTCGGGCGAGGCGCTTCCCCCGTAGTCGGGTTTGAACTTGAGGCCGTTCCATTGCGGCGGATTGTGGCTGGCCGTGACCACGAGGCCGCCGCCGGCTCCTTTGTCTACGATGCTGTGACTCACGACCGGAGTGGGAGCCGCCCTGTCCGTCAGTAGCGTCCTTATCCCGTTGGCAGCCGTCACCTCGGTCACGGCTGCGGCGAAGTCCTCCGAGCCGAACCGGGTATCGTATCCGACTACGATCCCGCGCCCGGCCAGCCCCTGGCGCTTGAGCATCGCGGACACACCCTGCGCGCACAGCCTCACGTTGCGGAAGGTGTACTCTTCCGCTATGACTGCGCGCCAGCCGTCTGTCCCGAACCTTATCGTCATCCGTAATCCTCAGGGGTGTTCCGGTACGGAGTATAGCAGCGAATAGGCATTCTGCTGCTATAATCAGGCATCCGACGTGGCGCCGGAGTACCCCAATTGCCCCGGCGAGCGTTGTAGGGAATTGAAACCGCTTGAAAGGGCAAGGCCGTAAACTATGCAGGAGCTAAGAAACACCGTCCGCGAGCTGAGGGACAGAATATCGAAAATCATGGTGCGCCTTTGACGTCGCGGGAATGGAAAAGGCCATAACGGAGTTGGAGAAAGCGGCCAGTGAGCCGGCCTTCTGGAACAGCGGGGTCGACGCTCAGGGTAAGATGAGGACGCTTTCACGTCACAAGGAAGACGTCCAGCTCTGGAGGGGTCTGGAGTCGCAGGCCGAGTCCGTAGATGGGCTCGTCGCGCTCGCGCTCGAAGAGCGGGATGACACCCTGCAAGACACACTGGCCGAGGAGATCGCGGAGCTTACCGAGAAGCTGGATGAACTGGAGCTGCGGTTGGCGCTCTCCGGCGAGCACGACCGACGGAACGCCATAGTCGCCATACACGCCGGCGCCGGCGGGGTGGAGTCGCAGGACTGGGCGGAGATGCTGGTGCGGATGTACCTGCGATGGGCCGAGAGCAGGGGTTTCGAGAGCTCCGTATTGGACACATCCCCAGGTGAGGAGGCCGGCATCAAGAGCGCGATCGTGCAGCACAATGGCGACTACGCCTACGGCTACCTGAAGGGAGAGAAGGGAGTCCACAGGCTCGTACGCATGTCTCCCTTCGATGCTGATCACGCGAGGCACACTTCCTTCGCGCTGGTGGAGGTGCTCCCAGAGGCTGAGGACGGCGTAGACTTAGTAATCGACTCCAACGACCTGAAGATAGAGGTCTTCCGCGCGGGCGGCGCCGGGGGTCAGAGCGTCCAGAAGAACTCGACCGCCGTCCGAATCACCCACGTCCCAACCGGAATCAAGGTAAGCTGCCAGAACGAGCGCTCCCAGTATCAGAACAAGACAATCGCGATGAGAGTCCTGACGTCCCGGTTGATGGAACGCGAACTCAGGGAGCGGTCGAAGGAGATGGACAGGATCCGCGGCGAGCACGTGTCCCCCGAGTGGGGCAACCAGATACGGAGCTACGTCCTGCACCCCTACAAGATGGTCAAGGACCATAGGACCGGCCACGAGACCTCCGATTCGGACTCCGTGCTCGATGGCCATATCGACGACCTCATCGGTTCTTACCTGGCGTCTACAGTCGGCAAACAGGCCGGTTAGAATGGGCTCCGGCCCGGTCTATGGCTTCTGCAACCCGGATTCGGCACACATAGAGATGAGAGTGGAGGCGGTTTGTAAATGAAAAAACTGATTTTCGTACTGGCAGTGCTCCTAGCCGCAGTAGCCTTCGCGTGCAGCAGCGAACCAGAGTCTACCGCGAAAGAGGAGGTTGTCGACCCTACCACTTCGAGCGCGGGGACCCTGGCCGAGGTCACCGAAGAGATGATCAAGGAGGAGCCGGAAACCAGCGAGGCTGTCACAGAGGCCCCGCCTGGAGGCATCTTCCGACGGCTCTGGTCCGACCCCGCGACGCTCGACCCTCATCTGGTCACGGACACAACCTCGGCCTTCATAGTCGTGGAGGTATTCAGCGGGCTGGTGAAGTTCGACACCGAACTGAGGCTCGTGCCCGACATCGCCGAAAGCTGGGAGATCGATGCCAGCGGCACCACCTACACCTTCCGGCTGAGGGAGAACGTCAAGTTCCATAACGGCAAGCCCGTTACTGCCGACGACTTCAAGTGGTCCATCGAGCGGGCGGCCGCGCCGAGCACCGCGTCGCCCGTGGCCGATACGTACCTCGACGACATCGTTGGGGCAACGGACTACATCGAGGGCAAGACCGACAGCATCGAAGGCGTCAAGGTCGTTGACGACCACACGCTGCAGATCACCGTGGACGCCCCCAAGTCTTACATCCTCGCCAAGCTGACCTACCCCACGGCGTACGTACTGGATAGGGAGGTAGTGCAGAGCGGCGGAGACAACTGGTGGATCGAGAACGGCGTGGGGACCGGCCCATTCAAGCTCAAGGAATACCGCATCGGAGAGCGTATCGTCCTGGAGCGCTTCGACGACTTCTACGGCGAGCTTGCGAATGTCGACTTCGTTCACATGAACCTGGCGGGTGGTCAGTCCATGGCCATGTATGAGAACGACGAGATCGACATAACCGGGGTCGGGATATTCGACCTGGACAGGATCCAGGATCCCAACGAGCCGCTGAACCAAGAGCTCATCGTCGCGCCGCCCGACTTTAGCGTCTTCTACGTGGGCTTCAATCCCAACTTCCCGCCCTTCGACCAGTCGAAGTTCAGGCAAGCCCTCAACCACGCGGTCGACAAGGAGCTTATAGCAACCGAAGTGCTGTCCAACCTTGTCGTGCCGGCATACGGCATACTGCCGCCTGGATTCCCTGGGTACAACCCCAACCTGGAGGGGCTGACATTCGACCCGGTGCTGGCCCAGCGCCTGATTAGCGAGACCCCCTACGCCGACTTCCTGGCGAACGTTGCGGAGGACAGCCCGTACTATGCGACGGCACAGGCGGCCCTAGGCGAGTCTCCCTTCGCCGGGTCCGACAACACCCCGCGAATCGAGGTCACCGTCCCGGGCACCGGCGGCACCATTGGGCTTGACCTCGAGGTGGTCATAGAGTTCTGGCGGCGAGTGATCGGCGTTGAGGTCGACATCGTACAGGTAGAGTCGGCGACCTACCTAGAGGAGCTGGACGAGCAGAAGTACCAGGCGTACTACGCCGGCTGGCAGGCCGACTACCCCGATCCCCAGGACTTCCTGGACATCCTGTTCCACACCGACAGCAGCCTCAACCACATGGCCTACTCGAACCCCGAAGTGGACGGCCTTCTCGAAGAGGCGAGGGTCGAGCACGACGCCTCCACACGCGTGGCCCTCTACCAGGAAGCCGAGGACATGCTGGTCAAGGACGCTCCTTGGCTGCCGCTGTGGTACTCTGGAGAGCAGTTTGTCCTGCTCAAGCCCCACGTCAAGAACTACAAGCTCACGCCGATGATAGTGCCTAAGATGTCGGAAGTCGTCATCGAGTGAGCTGGCTTCCGGCGTCCGAGCCGGTTGGACGGCCCAGATAGGCGATACGTAGAGGACGGTTGCCCCGCCATGTGAGGCGGGGCAACCGAGTTCTGTAGCGGGAACGCCCCATATGTGGAAATACGTAGCCCGTAGGGTACTCTGGCTCCCGGTCCTGCTGCTGGCCGTCTCCTTCGTCACCTTTTCCCTTGGGCACTACGGCCCGGGCGACCCGGTGAAGGTCATGCTGGGCACTCGCTACGACGCGGAATCCGCGGCGACGCAGAACCTCCGGCGCCAGCTCGGCCTAGACCGGCCATTTCACGTCCAGTACGTCGACTACGTCTCCCACTTCGTGCGCGGCGACTTCGGCAACAGTCTGAGCCTGCACAGGGGACAACCGGTGCGGGATCTTATCATCAAGAAGATGTGGGTCTCAGGCCAGCTTGCGTTCGCCGCCATGCTCATCAGCCTGGCGGGCGGACTACCCCTGGGCTTCTTCATCGCCCACCGGCAGGGCAGTTGGCACGACCCTGCCGCCGTGACCATGACCCTCGTGCTGATGTCGATCCCCGTTATGGTTAGCGTGCCCGCCATGACGTGGTTCATGTGCCTGAAGCTCAACCTGGTGTCCTGCTCGGGCTGGGGCGGCCTCTTCGACCTTCGCATCATTGTGCCGGCCATCACCATGGGAGTACCCGGTATCGCCGGGCTGACCAGGCTGATGCGCGCCAGCACGCTCGACGTGATGGGCCAGGACTTCATCCGCACCGCACAAGCGAAGGGGCTGGGCCCCTTTACGGTCGATAGCAGGCACGTGCTCAGGAACGCCATCATTCCGATAATCACCATCTTGGCCTTCTCGCTGGCGGGACTCATAGGAGGGGCGTTCATCACCGAGACGCTGATGGGCATACCCGGGGTGGGCAGGCTGGCCGTCGACGCGATATTCGCCAGGGACTTCCCGATCATCATGGCCATAACGCTGATCGGAGCCAGCGCCTTCGTGCTGGCAAACCTGCTGGCGGACCTGTCCTACGCCGTCGTCGATCCGCGCATACGCTACAGCTAGGGGAGAGAATGGCAACGGCCCAACAGACAGCAGTGCTGGACGACGACCGGGTCTTCCAGCGGAGGGGCCACCTCTCCCGTGCCCTTTCGCGTCTAATCCGCAAGAAGATCGCCGCGACGTGCATGGTCATTTTGGCCATCGTCTATTTCGCCGGGGTGTTCGCCCCGTGGGTCTCTCCGCATGACTACCGGACCCCGGACCTGACCGCCATTCGGAAGCCCCCCACGGTGGTCACCGACCAGGGCATCACGGGGTTCTGGTCCAAGTCGTACTTCGCCGGCACCGACCTGAAGGGCCGCGACCTGCTCACCCGCGTCCTCTACGGGGTGCAGAATACGGTCATCCTGACCGTGATCTCGATGCTGACCGGGGGCCTGTTTATCGGTGTGACCCTGGGGCTGGTGTCAGGCTATTTCGGTGGGAAGATCGACGCCGCCATCATGCGAGTAGGCGAGGTGTTCGCGTCTTTCCCGGACATCCTGCTGGTGATCATCCTAGCGGCCACGCTCAGGAACCGGGTGCGCGATTGGGTCATATGGGTCGAGGAGAACACCTTCCTGGACGGCCTGCTGACTATAGGGGTCGCCGACTACCTCGTCGTATCGCTCGCCCTCGTGAGCTTTGGCTGGATCGGCATGGCGAGGCTGGTAAGGGGCCAGATCCTATACCTCAAGGAGGCGCTCCACGTCGAGGCCGCGAAGGCCATCGGTGCGTCCACTCCACGGTTGCTGTTCATCCACCTGCTCCCCAACGCTATCAGCCCGATAGTGGTCACGGTTTCCATGAGCATGGGCTCTATGGTGGGTGTCGAGATCATCCTGAGCTGGCTGGGCATCGGTATCCAGCCGCCGCGTCCAAGCCTCGGCACCATGCTCTACGAAGGCGCCAGCATCAGCGCCCTGCGCAACTTCCCCTGGTTTCTCCTTGCTCCCGGAACCGCGGCGTGGCTGATGGTGCTGTCCTGGAACCTGCTCGGCGACGCCCTGAACGACGTACTCAACCCCAGAACGCGTTAGGCAGGGGACTGGACGGCCTTCGCGTGCGCCATAGTCGAAAATAGGGTGCTCGCTTGGTGCTAAGGGAATTGTTCGCCGGCGCTGACCTGCGCATCGAGGACCTCTACCTCCTCGAATCGTTCCAGATCGAATACCTCCCAGGTTGGGCCCCGGAGCGAGAGCTTGCCCTGGTGCTCTGGGCTCATCCATCCATCGACTTCTTCCTCAGGACCAAGAGCCCGGCGGTCTCCCAGTTCCTGGACGCAACGAAGACCGGGCATCCGCCGCCGGCCGACCGGAGCGACCTTGCTCGGGCAGAGGACGTGGTCGTATGGACGATCGCCGAGTTTCCCGTCTTCCATTCAACACAAAAAGTACGGTTCTCTTGGGCTGTCGAACTGGATGCGACTGGGGACGCATGAGTCCGCCGACCGCTCTATAGGTTCGAGCATTCTCTGGTAGGGAGACCACGCCGAGGCTAGATACTACGGAGGGTCCTGCCTTCCCGTTTCGGCCGCCGGGATTCCGTAGATAGCGGCTCCGAGTTCACCAAATCGGTTGAGCCTACGGGCCGTCAAGTTCACCTAGACATACGAGACAGTCGCCGCCGACGGAACCTATGGCCAAGCTCCTATCAGGCAACTGGGCACTGGGCTTCGTATGCCACCTCGGCGAGCCGACAGATTACTTTGAGGGCATTGTGCCGGTCCCATTAAGGGTCTGGCCCGAGCCGAGGAGTCCCGGGTGAGATTATCGCAGTCGCATTCTCGCTGACGCTCTACACCCCAGTATCAACTCAGCCTCGCCAATCGTATATCGAGGTGCAACAGAGGGGGCTAGTAACGAGGAGGAGGAGGCAGGTGTCACTAGGTTGACTCGGCTGAAGCCGCCTGGCAGTCCAGCACCTGCAGGCCCTCGCTCGATAGGTAATCGACTACGGAGTCAGTGTAGTCGGATTCTTCGGCGACTAATCGGCCACTGGAGGTCCTAGTGGCCACCGCTACAAATACATCGTCGTCAGAGTCAAAGCCAAGACGCCGCAGTTCAGTGGACAACCGATTGATGAGTCTACCCGACACATACCGGACTTGACCGCGGCTAGCAAAAGTTTTCAAGAACCTATATACTAAACCCGTGGCGTATAGATTGTTACGATATTGGCTATTGATCTTATCGCAGTCGTCTATCACAATGTCGTGGCCCGACTTAAGAATGACTCCCAACAGTCCTAGGACGTTGAAGCAATGATCGTGACGCTCATCTCCGTCCTCAGCTCGGACTAACACGTCAGTATCGATCACCCAATCCATCTCAGAGGCTACTCGCTATCTCGGGCTAGGCGTTCGCACGTTTTTCGTTGGCCAACTGCTCTCATGAAATCGAACGTCTCTTCGAACCCTTCCTCAAAAAACCCGTCTGGGGCTGCAGGAATCTGCCCGTACTCGTTGACCTGCACTTGTTCTACCGCAGAACCTTCCGGGGATGGCGTGACGAAATAGACTGCTACCTCCTTAGGATCGAGGGATTCTTCGGCGATTCGCCTCTGTAAGCGGGTGATCAGATGTTCACTATGGGTTTCCACGATCACACCTACCTCCCGTCGGGTGACGTCAATTAGGAAATCCGCCAGATCGGCTTGTACCTTAGGGTGTAGATGGATTTCCGGTTGCTCCAACAACAGCGTCGATCCATGCGGTGCTATTAGCCCTTGCACAAGGATTGGCAGAAGCTGAGAAGTCCCAACTCCCACGTCCTGTATATTCACAGACACCCGAGTATACGGATCTACCACTAAGACTTGAAAGTAACCTCCCTGAACTGGAGTCAATCTTATCTCAAAGGCTAGTCCCATTCTTGAACACCATTCAGACAACTTGACAGAATCCAGTTGTCTTGCCTCCGAAGCACTCCATAGGACTGCAGGCCCCAGCTCTCCGGCTGTCCCGACCTCTCTCGGAGTCTCCCCGGTGGAAAGGTACATGCGTCGAGGCTGCTCGCGTAGCGGTCCAATGTAGTGAAGGCTAGCAAGTTCCTGTGATACGGATTCCTCGACAATCTTGGCAAACTGAGTTGATATCAGCCGTTTTCCCTGCCCTGGCGATATCTTCGTCTTGCTTTCTCGGCTTGCCGTGCGCACGGCGTCGGTTACGATATAGGGAGGCACTCTATGAAACTGCGCAGTGCTTGAGTTGCCCAGCTTCCCAGACTTATCTGCTAGGAATCTGACGGACGTGCGGTAGGATCGTCCAAGCTGTTTGCCCCGCATAGTCTCCTTGTGAACTTGGATTCCTCCTTTACCCAAGTGAACCATCGATCGCACCAAATATATCCGATCGATGGACGAGAGATAGGCCAAGTCAAGCGATACGGACAACTCCCGTTGGTCCTCTCCAAACGGCAATTCCATTCCCATGAAGGTGTGATGTGCTGAAGGCACCTTCGACACGAAGTGGAAGCCCACTGAAGACTTGACGTCATGCTTAAACGCTAATTCCTCGAATGTCCCCAAGTTCACGTATTCACCGGTCGAGACGAACGCTGTGCTCTGGTCACGGCTCTCGACCGTCTGCCGAAGGGCCATCATTGCCCGGAGGATCGCGCTCTTCCCGGAGCTATTCTGTCCAGTCAAGACAGTGAGGGGCGCGATCTCAAGGCTTCCAGTGTCTCTAAAGGCTTTGAAGTTTTTGAGCCGGATCTTGGTTAGCATGTCGTCATTATACTCTAGGCCGCATTCAGCACTAAGCCCACATTTCCCATATCAACCCTGCAGGGCTTGCCGTAATCAGCAACAGCGATACCCGATGTAGCCGAATAGCAGAGCACAGTGGTTATCATGAGTGCTAGACTGGTCGTGAGCGACTACTCTAGTTCTTGATAACGTACCCACTCAGGAGGCACCCAATGGGTGAAAGCACCAACCCCCGCGCCACGCTCCGTTTCGACCGACGTGTACGGTTGGAGTTTCGCGGCGCTACCATCACCTCGGACGCTGGGCTGCTGGCCTGCCGCGAGTTGGACGATGCACTGGGGCTGACGGAGACGGCGAATGAGTGTCTGCAGGAGAGCCGTGGCGGTCGTAACGTGCAGCACCGATTGGTGGGCCTTCTCAGGCAGTCGGTGTACAGTCGTCTGGCGGGCTACGAGGATACCAACGACGCTGAACGGTTGGCCCAGGACCCGACGATGCGGGTAGTCGTTGGACGGCGAGGTGGTCCTGAGAGACCGGCCGCCAGCACCAACACCATCAGCCGGTTCGAGACCGAGGTGCTTACCCAAGACGGCAACGTGGAAGGGTTGGGCCGAGTGAACGCTACGTGGGTGGACCGGGCGATGACGCACACAGCGCACCGGCGGGTGATCTTGGACATGGACAGTTCGGAGAGTCCGGTACATGGAGGACAGGAGGGAGCGTCGTACAACGGTCACTTTGGGAGCACGTGCTATCACCCTTTGTTCGTGTTCAACCAGTTCGGTGACTGCGAGGGGGCGATGCTCCGTGCGGGGAACGTACATAGCGCGCACAGGTGGCGTGATGTATTGGATCCGATCCTGTCCCGCTACGGGGCGACAGGAGTGCGGCGGTACTTTCGTGCCGATGCCGCATTCGCCAAGCCGGACATCTATGAGTACCTCGAGGAGCGGCACGTCCTTTACGCTATAAGACTCCCCGGCAACGAGGTGCTGCAACGGGAGATCGCCCCTCTGCTCAGGAGGCCTGTGGGGAGGCCGCCGAAGCGTCCAGTGATCCTATACGACGACTTCTGGTATCGTGCCGGGAGTTGGGACCGGGCACGGCGGGTGGTGGCCAAGGTGGAGTGGCATAGGGGAGAGCTATTCCCCCGGGTGGGCTTCATAGTCACGAGCATGACGGCTGGCCCCGAAGGAGTGGTGCGATTCTACAATGGTCGCGGGACAGCCGAGCAGTGGATCAAGGAGGGGAAGTACGCGCTGAACTGGACTCGGCTGTCGTGCCATCGGTTCGTGGCCAACCGGGTGCGTCTATCTCTGTTCGTCCTGGCGTACAACCTTGGGAACTTCCTTCGCCGGCTGTGTCTGCCCAAGGCGGTCAAGCACTGGTCGCTGCGGAGCGTGCAGGTCAAGCTGATCAAGATGGGAGGCCGTCTGGTGCGGCACTCCCGGTGGTTGATCTTTCAGTTATCCGAGATGTCGGTTCCTCGACGGTTGTTCCAGGGAGTGTTGGATCGTATCGGCCGGTTATCGCCGGCGCCAAGCTGAGGGAGGGTACAACCACGATCTTGCCAAGAGGGGGAGAGCGCTCCAGGGAGTCGCCTTGTCTTCAATGCGCTTTCACCCCACTGGCAGGGGACACGAGGACGATGAAGACGGACAAGAAGGGTGCTCTACGACTGCAAACGCATCTCTTATCGGATAGACCGGCGATTGACTGGCCTTGCAGGACCTGACTATGATGCTAACATCTCGTTTGGGCTGCCCCTTGAGCCTGAAGACTCCCAATATGGGAAATCCCGGCTAAGACGCTTCTTTATTCCTACCCCGTCACGCAGCCGTCCCTGACGCCCTAGCCAAGGACCGCCTAACTACCAAGCCTTTCTCTTTGAGCCTAGGGCTCACGCGGTACTACTGAACACACGATCTCTGGATAGCATGCGGCATACCCGACAGAGCGACGACAACCCGAGTGATCGTACACTAACACCATCGTCAGTCGTATTCAAGAACGCAAGCTAGCAGTGGGCGAGAACCCCCTTGAATAGATACCTTGTGATTCCCAAGGCCGGGCTGGACCTGATAGCCTACAACAAGTGCCCCGAACTCTATGACGGCCCGGAGTTCCATGGCTGGGACTTCGCCGAGGTGACGAGCATCACGCCCCTCGTTGGCAAGGTGGTTGTTGAGGTGGGCGCCGGGACCGGCCGCTTAGCGCTGGAGGCGGCCGCGACGGCCGATACGGTGTTT
The DNA here is from genome assembly GCA_965262055.1 of Dehalococcoidia bacterium. Classification (GTDB taxonomy): domain Bacteria; phylum Chloroflexota; class Dehalococcoidia; order Lucifugimonadales. Next base: position 919,160 of record CBDHEI010000002.1, on the reverse strand, counting down.
GCCGTCGAACCGGACGCGCGGCTCCGGCAGTTCATCCGCGAAAAGGCGGTCCAACAAGGGCTGTGCAATGTTCACGTTCTCGACGGCTTAGGCCATCCCTCTGCCCGATGGCTTCGCCGACGTGGTGATCACGTCGCACGCGCTAGGGTGGCGCCTCGAAGAGGAGCTGGAGGAGTTCGAGCGCGTCGCAATGACGGGCGGCTACATCATCCACTGCCCGGGCACGGCTGAGACCCCGCATGACAAGAGTGAGAATGAGCAGCACGAACGCCTGGTATCACCGGAGTGGGGCTACAAGTTCTCCAGATATCGGGAAGCGGACGGTTGGAAACGGAAGTACTGGAAGCATCTCCCCGCAACAGGCGCAGCACCCTGACTGCTTGACTGACGGCATTGGTCGCGACTCCAAGCGCAGGGCGAAGTGGCTGGCACGCCGGGGCCCGGCATGGTCGTGCTCGTTGAGCCCGACCGGAGGTTATGGGGCGCCGGGACTCTTCATCTAGGGGAAGTAGGTGGAAAAGAACCCACGGTCCCGTGTAAGGAAGGCGTTCGCTGCAGAGAGGGCGTGGGCCCCGATGAGAAAGTCGGTGATTATCCGCTTCCGAGGCCCGCCGGCCAAGCGGTACCGCTTCCATCGCAGCCCCGCCTCATAGGCCATCGATGAGTCTATGGGAGACAACGCGGCCCCCATCGTGTGCAGCGCACGGTCCAACGAGGCCCGGTCGGCGAACGCCGGGACGAGCTCGGCGTAGACGAGATCGCAGACGACGATAGCGCCGGCGTCGTATGCGGCCTTCAGCCACCTCCCAGACTGGGGGCCGTGCTCATCGTGCGGGATGAACACATCCAACAGGACACTGGTGTCGACTGCGGTGATCACCTTCCGCGAATCTCTTCGATATATTCATCGACGCCAAGGCCCTTGCCGAGGGCGTCCTTGCCGAGGATCCCGTACACTCGATCCACAGGGTGTTCCGCGGTTGTTCTCTTCCTGATCAGGAGGCCATAATCGGTGAGGGCCATCTCGATCTCGACATTGTGATGCAGCCCGAAGCGCTCCCGCAGAGCCTTGGGGATGGTGATCTGGCCTCTTTCGGATACTCGCATGATTTCACCAGTATGAATAGCGGATGCATGGAATCATATCTCTTGCCGCATTGAGCGCGCAGCTGCGGTCAAAGCGTTGGTCACCGCGATTCGCGGTAGGTGAGTGGTCTAGCCCCTGGGAGTCCTGACCAGCCTGACACCTATCGCGCGGTGGCGTTCGTCGGGCCGCCTCGTGTTCCTCGACGCCGACCTCGAGTGCCGGGTGAAGTACCGGAAGTAGCCGCCACGAATCACCCTTGATGAGCCAGCGTCAGTGTTGGGCCCTTGAGGATCGACGCCGGGCGACCTGGAGTAGTAGTCTTCTCCGTACACGTCCAGGCACCATTCCCAGACGTTCCCGTGCATATCGTGCAGTCCCCAAGGGTTGGGCAGCTTCGCCCCCACCTCCCGGGGTGTCTGGTCTTTAGCCTCCGCCTCGCTGTCGATGTACCAAGCGTAGTCGCCGAGGGCATGGCGGTCCTCGCCGAACGACCACATCGTGCTCGTCCCAGCCCGGCATGCGTACTCCCACTCTGCTTCGGTGGGAAGCCGGTAGTGCCAGTAGCCGTTGGATGAGTTCAGCCGGGAGATTAGCTGCTGTACGTCGTTCCACGAGATGAAGACGGCAGGGAACACAGGGCTCGAGGGGATACTGGATTCCCTCTCCCATGGAGATGTACCCATTACCCTCTCCCATTGGCCCCGCGTGACGGTGTATTTCCCGAGATGGAATCCGCCGCTGATCGTCACCTCATGCTGCGGACTCTCATCTGTTTCGCGGCCCGCCTCCGACTCAGGCGAGCCCATGACGAAGCTCCCCGGCTCGACCCACACCCAGCGGTCAGCCAGGTCCGTCCAGTCCGCAGGCGGCGCAGAAGGGGGCAGAGGTGCCTGGTCGATCGCGTGGGGCAGCGTGGCCCCGGCCGACTCCAGTACCTGGGTCATCAGCTCGCCGCCTGCTAGACCGGCATTGAGCGCCTTCAGCAGCAGCGTCTCTCCTGGGTTGGCCCATAGTGAGAACCGGTTCCCACAGTTCGGACAGAAGGCTGAGACGGACATAGCGCCCCCGCCCGCGCCCACGGACCCGTCCGACTTCATCCGACGGTTACAGTTCTCACAGTTGAATTTCACGGGTATCCTTAGCAGGCTGCGGAAAAGCTCTTCGTGACCTTCTTCAGACTCCTTCCTGTACCAGGAAGGAGGAGTAATTATATCTGAGGGACACCCCTTCGGCAGGCTCAGGGCAGGCTCTCAGACTCCCGGCAAAGGGGCTTCGCCCCTCTGCACACCCCGCATTTCAGCAGCCTGCTTGTGGCGCCCGCTATAGTTACCATCCGCCTTCGGATAAACGGCACCGTTTGTACGAGCGGTTACTGGACGCCGCACTTTGGACAGGTCCGACTACCAGCTCGGTCGAGCAATGCTCGCGCCCTAGCCCGGGCGTTGGGCTCTCGAACAGTCAGCGAAGAGTTGCACTGGTTGAAAGGTCAGATGCAGGATACCCACGTCGGAGGAGACGCCTGAACGGCGGAGTTATGGGTCCAGGACGACACGGTGTCTCTGGCTTGGTTAGTCCCTGCGCCTTCTCACCGCGAAGAAGGCCAGGCCGAGTAGCAACCCGGGGCCGGCAAGGTCCAACGCCCCGGCGCCGCCGTGCAGCGGTGCGCCGCAGCTGAAGCCCGACGGCCCAGCGTCCTCGCTGCCCTCCTCTGCAGGCGGCGGTGTGGGCGCGACCGTCGCGGTCGCCTCCGCGGGCTCCGGCGTAGGAGTGGCGGACGACGATCCTATGACCTCGGTTCCCGCCTGCGGGGTCAGGCTGAACAGTCCAAGGGTGCGCTGAGGCACCGGCGTCGGCTTGGCTCGCCCCGACTCGTTCGGGATGAACGGCTCCGCGTCGATCAAGCCCCGCCACAGGTTCTCCAGCTCGATCAGCGTAATCCCGTAAACGTCCTCTATGGCCTTCTCTATGTTTCCGCTCTGTTTGTGGTGCGCCAACAGCTCGGCCATCTTTGCCTCGCCCCAGCGCTGGATCATCAACCGGGCGATGCTCTTGCCCTGGCCGTAGAAGATGATCAGCTGCTCTGGCTCGCTTGGAGGCGTGGCCATGTACATGAACGGAAGCAGGATGCCTGTCTCGACCGCGAACTCCAGGGCTATGTCGTACTCGTAGCCGACATCTATGTTCCCGTACTCCGCGAGCCCTTCGTCTAGCCACGATGGTACGTTCCGGAACGGGCTGTCCCCCGCGCGGTGGACGAGGATGTGCATCACCTCGTGGGACGCCGTGCCGATGGAGTTCCGGTCGGCGATCATGATGAGCACGCCCTCCTCGGTGGAGGCCTGGCCGAGGGTCGCCGTCTGTCTCGTAGTGGCCCCGCTGCGCCGTTGCTGCGCCTCTATCATCTCCACCTGGTTATTGAAGACGGTAACCCGAATGGGATCGACGATCTCAATGCCCATCGCGGGCTCCATCTTCTCGATCGTCTCCAGGATAGTGTCCAGGATCGTTTCTGCCCGCGACTGCACAGGGCCGTGGAAAGCCACGGTGACGGGGCCCTTGGTGATCTCATCCCATTCGAACGCGGTGGGGAGGTATATGAACTCCTCGGGCTCCGTCTCGAGCACGCCGCCTTCGGCGTCCCTTATGGCAAAGCTGTACACGATGATCACTCCGGGGGGCATATACGAGGCGGTGTAGGCGGTGCGCCAGAACAGCTCGGCTTTCACGCTGGTACCGGGATCGAGGTCCTCGCAACGCCAATCCTCGGCAGGCGCTCCCGTATCCTTGCAGAGCTGGTCCACCTGCCCGATCGTCCTCTGCCCAACACGCGCCCGGAGCTCGATCTCCGTTATCTCAACGTCGCTCTTGACCTCCAGCTTGAGCCGGATCCCTTCCGGGTACTCGCTGGTGATCGAAGAGGAGACGACCTCCGTGTCGGCGGAGACAGGATGCGCGCCCGCCGCGAACACGACGACCATCGCGCCCAGGGCTACCGTCAGATACCCAACGAGTCTCTTGGTCATGGACCCCTTACTGTGGTTCAGTGTTCCAGGCTGGATGCAGGATAACAACTACGCCTACGTATTTCGATACGACGGCCCCGCCGATTCAGTTTGCCTGGGACGCTCCCGCCATTACCTCCACAAGCTCGCGGACGGCATCCGCCGAGCCCCTCAGGGCCGCGTCTTCCTCCCTGGTGAGATCGAACTCGATGATCTCCTCGACGCCGCCGGCTCCCAGCTTGACCGGCACGCCGACGTAGAGGCCGTCTATGCCGTACTCGCCCTCGAGGTATGCCGTGCAGGGCAGTATCTGCTTCTTGTCGAACAGGACCGACTCCACCATCTGCGCAATCGCGGCGGACGGCGCGTAGAAGGCGCTGCCGGTCTTCAGCAGGTTGACTATCTCGGCGCCGCCGTCCCGGGTCCGCTGCACGATCTCTTCGATCCTCTCCCCCGTCAGCAGCTTGGTCAGCGGAGTCCCCCCAACGAACGTGCTGCCCACAACGGGCACCATCGTATCGCCGTGCCCCCCCAGCACGAAGGCCGAAACCGCTTCTACCGATACGTCCAGCTCCGCAGCGACGAAAGATCGGAAGCGCGCCGTGTCCAGTATTCCTGCCATGCCGACGACGCGGTTCTTCGGAAAGCCGCTCAGCTCATACGCCCGCTGTGCCATCGCATCCAGCGGGTTGGTGACGACCAGCAGGATGCAGTCGGGGGAGTGTTTCGTGACCTCCTCCACGACGGAGCTTACAATCCTCATGTTCGTCAACAGCAGGTCGTCGCGCGACATGCTCGGCTTCCGGGCGATGCCGGACGTCACTACCACCACGTCCGACCCGGTCGTGCCTTCGTAGCTGTTTGCACCGATCACCGAGGAGTCGCTGCCCAGCACGGGCCCCGACTCCAGCATGTCGAGGGCCTTCCCCTGCGGCAACCCCTCGACTATGTCCACGAGTACAACGTCGGCGTAGCCCTTGTCGAACACCCTCTGTGCGGTGGTCGCCCCCACGTTGCCGGCGCCTACGACTGTCACCTTGCTGCGCATCTACTACCCCCGTCTCTATTTCAACCGGTGTTAAGAATCCTCTCCAGCTCTCCCTCAACCTCCGCCCGGATCCTGCCTTGGAACAGTCTAGCAGCCAGGGGCAGCCCGAGGTCTACCGTAGCCACACCGTCGGAGAGCGTCAACCGGCCTTTGATCTCGAATCCCTGCGCCCTGAACGAGAACTTTGCCGTATCCCCGTCCCAGTCTTTACGTATGTTGGACACCGAGTCCCCGAAGCGCTCCAGCATCGACACCAGCCCGGCCTCCAGCCGGTCCTTGGCATCACAGGTCTGGAGACGGTGCGCGACACTCACCTTCATATCAGGCCTCCGAGTACTCACTCCACCGGGACTCCAGATTGGAGTCCTCGACTGTGTCCAGGACATAGCTGCCGAACTCGTCGCTGGCCGCGCCGGTGCTGCGGCCCGTCATGACCAGCTTGCGCTCGTACATACCGCACACGTCTATGGCCTTGTGCAGGCGCAAACCCAGGTCAGTGAAGCCGACGTGCTCCAGCATCATCGCCCCCGCCCGCAGTAGCGAGCTCGGGTCTGCGTAGATGGCCCGCCCATCCTCGACCATCCTTGGGGCGCTGCCGTGGATGGCCTCGAACATAGCGTGTGACTTGCCTATGTTCGCGCCGCCCGCGGTGCCGACCCCGCCCTGGATCTCCGCCGCCTCGTCGGTGAGGATGTCCCCGTAGAGGTTGGGCATCACCAGCACCTGGAAGTCCGCTCGCCGCTTCAGGTCGAGCAGCTTGGCCGTCATGATGTCGATGTACCAGCTATCCCACTCGATATCCTCGTACTGCTCGGCAACGGAGCGAGCCACCTCGAGGAACTTGCCGTCCGTCGCCTTCACGATGTTGGCCTTGGTGACCACCGTCACCCTGCTTTTCCCTTTCCTCCTCGCGTGGGCGAACGCCGCGTCGATGATCCTGCGGGAGCCCGGCGTGCTGATTACCCGGAAGTCCACGGCGAGGTCCTCGGTCACGTTGACCCCCTGGCTGCCCACCGCGTAGATGTCTTCGGTATTCTCCCGGAAGAAGGTCCAGTCTATGCCTTCCTTCGGGATCCGCACCGGGCGCACGTTGGCGAACAGGTCCAGCTCCTTGCGCATGGAGACGTTGGCGCTCTCGATGTTCGGCCACTTGTCACCCTTCTCGGGCGTGTGCGTCGGGCCTTTGAGCGTAACGTTGCACTCCTTGATCTCCGCCAGGACGTCGTCGGGGATCGACTTCATCTGGGCCGCGCGGTTCTCTATGGTTAGGCCCTCGATGGTCCTGAACTTCACCTTGCCGCCAGCCACCTCGTTGGAGAGCAGCCGCCCAAGGACCCGCTGCGTGGCCTCGCTTATCGTGGGGCCAATGCCGTCCCCCCCGATCATGCCGATCACCAAGGGCCTGAAGCTTGAGTAGTCTACCCAGTCCCCCTCTTGCTTCAGCCGTTCGACTCGCTCGAGCTGCTGCCTGAGTACGACGCCGAACTGGGCCGTCGCGGCGTCTATCGCTTCCGTGCTGATCAATGTGTTCTACCTCTGTCTCTTGGTCTACCCGCGTTCTGGCGGTTCGTCGGGTGTTATGACGACTAGGACGTCCCCTTTGGCCACCGTGGCTCCCGGGTTCGACGGCAGCTCGCTGATCGTGCCTGCAACCGGCGAGGGCAGCGAGTTCTCCATCTTCATCGACTCGATCACCACAACCGAGTCCCCGGCCTCTACCTGCTGGCCTACCTCCACCGGGTAGCGCGATACCAGCCCCGGCATCGGCGCGGCAACGGTCGCCTCTCCCGCTGCCGGCGCCTTGGAGGACTGCTGTCCGCTTGATGCTGCGGCCGGGCGCTCCGCCCCGCGTGCGGCGACGCCCACAGGGTCCACCTCCACGCGGTAGGCATGGCCGCCCAGATACACGTTGAAGGCCCTGGCGCGGCTGCTCTTGGGCGGCGCCTCCTCAAGGGGCTCCACGGCAGCCGGCGCCGCCACCTGCCGTGGGCTTGCGGCGGCCGCCGCGGTGGGCGGCTTCATCTCGTCGGGCACAGGGTCGAGCCCATGCTTGATGCGCAGGAACCTCATGCCGGTCGTCGGGTATATGGCGTAGGTCAGCACGTCGTCCAGGTCCGTGGAAAGCTCCTTGACTGCCTCGCGCGCCGATTCCATCTCCGGCTCGATCAGGTCGCCGGGGCGTACAGAGATGGGTGAGCCTCCTCGCTCGTATCCTTCCAGAGCGGCCTTGGCGACGTTCGGGTCGGCGTCCGCCACGGCGCGTCCGTACAGCCCGTAGAAGTAGTCTTTGATTTGCCCGCTCACCAACTCGTAACGGCCGAACAGCACGTTGCTCACCGCCTGCGTGCCCACCATCTGGCTCATGGGCGTGACCAGCGGGGGATAGCCCAAGTCCTTCCTTGTCCTCGGTATCTCCTTCAGCACCTCGTCCAGCCGGTCGAGCGCGTCCGCCTCCCGTAGTTGCGAGACGAGATTGCTTATCATGCCGCCGGGTATCTGGTGGCTCAGCACCTTCGCGTCGATGACCGCCGCGCGCGTGGTGTCCATGTGTTGGCGGTACTTCGGCAGCACGGATTCCAGGTAGTCGCCCATCTCTAGGATTGTCTCCAGGTCGAGATCCGGATCCCGGTCCGTTCCCCTCAGGGAGATGATGAGAGGCTCTATAGCCGGCTGGGAGGTGCGCAAGGCAAGCGGCGCCAGGCAGGTGTCTACGATGTCCACGCCCGCCTCGATCGCCTTGAGGGCTGTCATGGAGGCCATGCCGCTCGTGTAGTGGGTGTGCAGCTGCACGGGCAGTCCGGTCGCCGTCTTCAACGCCGCGATCAGGTCATGGGCGTCGTACGGGGACAGCAGCCCCGCCATGTCCTTGATGCATATGCTGTCGGCGTCCATCCCCGCCATCACCCGGGCGCGGTCGACGTAGTAGTCAAGGTTGAAAATGGGACCGCCCATCCTGGTGCCGTGGGAGACCGAGTAGCAGATCGTCATCTGGAGGTGCTTCCCGGCCTTCTTCACAGCCCCCGCGGCGGCTGACAGGTTGCGCTCGTCGTTCAGCGCGTCGAACACCCGGAAGACATCGATTCCGGTCTCGGCGGAGTGCCCGACGAACGCCTCCACAACGTCGTCGGCGTAGCTGCGGTACCCCACGAGCGACTGCCCACGCAGCAGCATCATCAGGGGGGTATTGGGCATCAGCCTCTTGAAGGTGCGCAACCGCTCCCACGGGTCTTCCGCAAGGAAGCGCGTTGTGGTGTCGAAGGTCGCGCCCCCCCACACCTCGGCCGAGTACAGCCCAAGGCTGTCCATTCGGGCCGCGATGGGCTCCATGTCCTCGATGCGCAGCCGCGTAGCCAGAAGGCTCTGGTGTGCATCTCGGAATGTGGTATCGGTTATCCTGAGAGGAGCGGGCATCCGATCATTTCCTGGATACTGGGTGGGGCGCCGGGGATCAGCCAGCTTGCTTCCATCCATAGCTGGGAAGGTCGCTGGCTCTTCCGAACGGCTTCAGGGCAGCCCTCTTCCACGCGTTGAGCTTGGGCGAACCGTGGGCGCCGGTTTCCTCCTGCTCGAGGTAGGTCCGCACCGCCGCCATCAATATGGGGATAACGGAAGTGTCCCCCCGACTCTCGCCCCCCGTCACAGGGGTATTGTCCCGTGCTTCTTCGCGGGCAGGACCTCGCGCTTGTTCCTGAGCATCTCGAGGGCCGCGATGATCCGCGGCCTCGTTTCCGTGGGCTCTATCACGTCGTCGATCACGCCGCGGCTCGCCGCGACGTAGGGGTTCATGAGCCGTTCTTTGTACTGCTCTACTAGCTTGGCCCGAAGCTCCTCGGGGTTGTCCGCCTTCGCGAGCTCCCGCTTGTGGATGATGTTGACGGCTCCGTCGGCCCCCATGACGGCGACCTCGCCGGCAGGCCACGCGTAGTTCACGTCGCCGTGCAGGTTCTTGCTGCTCATCACGATGTAGGCGCCGCCGTATGCCTTGCGCGTCAGTACGCTCACCTTTGGCACGGTCGCCTCCGCGTAGGCGTAGATCAGCTTGGCGCCGTGGCGGATGATGCCGCCGTACTCCTGTGACGTGCCCGGCATGAATCCCGGCACGTCCACGAAGGTCACCAGGGGGATGTTGAACGCGTCGCAGAACCTGACGAACCGCGCAGCCTTCGCCGAGGCGTCGATGTCCAGCACCCCCGCCATCACCTGCGGCTGGTTCGCCACGATCCCCACCGGGTGGCCGTCCATCCTCGAGAACCCCACGACGACGTTCCGCGCGAACTGCTCGTGTACCTGCAGCAGGATGCCGTCGTCCACCACGCGGCGCACCACGTCGAGCACGTCGTACGCCTGGTTGGGGTTGGAGGGGACAACGCTCAGCAGCTCTTCGTCCTGGCGATCCGGGCCGTCCATGCCAGGCTGATAGGGCGGCTCCTCCGTATTGTTCTGGGGAATGAAGCTCAGCAGACGCCTCACCTCGTCCAGGCATTCCTGTTCGGAGGCGATGGCGAAGTGCGCCACGCCGCTCTTGGTGGCGTGGCTGCTGGCCCCTCCCAGCTCCTCGTGCGTCACGGACTCGCCGGTCACCGCCTTGATGACCTCCGGGCCGGTGATGTACATCTGTCCCGTGCCCTCGACCATGAACACGAAGTCCGTCAGGGCGGGCGAGTAGGTGGCGCCGCCGGCGGCGGGGCCCATGATTACCGATATCTGGGGGATTATCCCGGAGGAGCGGACGTTGCGAAAGAAGATGGAGGCGTACCCGGTGAGGCTGTCTATGCCCTCCTGGATCCTGGCGCCTCCCGAATCGATGAGCCCCACCATCGGCGCTCCCGTCTCCATCGCCAGGTCCATGACCTTGCACACCTTCTGACCGACCACGTTGGAAAGCGTGCCGCCGATCACGGTGAAGTCCTGTGCGTAGACGAAGGTGTGGCGTCCGTCCACCTTGCCGTAGCCGGTTACGACCGCGTCGCCTGGGAAGCGTTGCTTGTCCAGCCCGAACTCGTTGGAGCGGTGCAGCACGAACGAGTCGATCTCGTTGAAGCTCCCATCGTCGAGGAAGTAAGCTATGCGCTCCCTCGCCGTCAGCTTCCCCTTCTCGTGCTGCGCGTCGATGCGGCGCTGGCCCCCTCCCAACAGCGCCTTCTCGCGCATGTCGCGGAGCGCACCTAGCTTGTCATCTACGTTGGCTTGGACGACCATGATTGAAAGGAGGCGGGGACCGTGGAATAATCTCGTCCAACCGTACCAGATAAGCCATATCCTATCAAGGCGGCGGCGCCTGTAGCAGGCCGCAGAGGACACGCGAGTGGTCGACTTTCCTAGGCCCAAACGAGGCCGCACAGCCATAGGCGGGAGGACATTCGTCTGGGGCGATAGGACGTTCATCATGGGGGTGATTAACGTCACGCCAGACTCCTTTTCGGGCGACGGCCTGGGTACGGACGTCGACGCCGTCGTCAGGACGGCTGAGCTCTTTCGGGAGTGGGGCGCCGACGTACTCGACGTCGGCGGGGAGTCGACGCGCCCCGCGTCCATCTACGCCGGCGCCGGTCCGGTCGGAGTCGACGAAGAGCTGGCGAGGGTAGTGCCGGCCATAGAGGCCGTCGCGCGAGAGGTCGACATCCCAGTCAGCGTCGACACCACCAAGGCTGCGGTCGCCGAGGAGGCCATCGCCGCCGGCGCGGCCATGGTCAACGACCAGTGGGCCCTCTCCGCCGACGAGAGGATGCTGGAGGTAGTCTCGCGCGCCGCCGTGCCGGTCGTGCTGATGCACAACCGCAACAACACCCGATACGAGGACCTCGTGCCGGACGTGGTGGAGGAGCTAAACGTAACCCGTCAGCGCGCCCTCTGTGGCGGAGTCGACGTTGCGAACGTCATCCTCGACCCCGGCATCGGCTTCGGCAAGACGGCGGAGCAGAACCTCGAAGTGCTCAGAAGGTTGGACGAGCTTGGCCGGCTGGGGTGTCCCATTCTCGTCGGCACATCCAGGAAGTCGACCATAGGGCGCGTCCTAGGTCTCCCGGTTGATGAGCGCATCGAGGGCACCGCGGCCACCGTTGCTCTGAGCATCGCCGCCGGCGCCGACATGGTGCGCGTGCACGACGTCAAGGAGATGGCGCGCGTCGCCCGCATGAGCGACGCTATCGTGCGCGGCTGGCGCGAGTCTTGAGCAGGAAGGCCATGCAGACGGAGGCCTATCTCGGACTGGGCTCGAACCTCGGGGACCGCCGCCGACGGCTGGGTGAGGCTCTGGAAGCCATTGGCGCCCTGGCGTCGGACCTCCAGGTGTCCTCGCTGTACGAGACGCAGCCCCAGGGTTTCTCGGAACAGCCCGTTTTCCTGAACGCCGTGTGCCGTGTGTGGACCCGCCTGGACCCCTTCGAGCTACTCGACGCCCTCCGACGCATTCAGGAGGCGGGCGCTCGCCCCGCGTTCGTCAACGGCCCCAGGGACGTCGACGTCGACCTGCTGCTGTACGGGGACTCGGTAATCGGTCTGCCCCATCTCGTGGTGCCGCATCCCAGGATGTGCGACAGGGAGTTCGTACTGGCGCCGCTGGCCGAGATAGCCCCTGGCCTAGTCCACCCGGTCCGGAAGCAGACCGTTGCCGAGCTGCTCCGCAACCTTCCGGCCAGTGGAAGCGTACGGATGGCAGGGAGGCTCGGCCCTACTCCCTGAGTGACGGCGGCAGCAGGTTTGGCACCGAGTCCTCGATCGGGTAAGTCTCGTCGCAGGCCCCGCACCGCAGAGAGCCCTGCACGATCTCGTCGCCCTCTTCCATTGTGGCGGTCAGCGTCAGGTCGCCCTTGCAGACCGGGCAGGCGAGTATCTCCATCAGGTCTCGCTTCATGCATCTCCTCCCAGTGGTCGGCGCTGGGGCTCCTACCCGCGGGTCAGCGCGACCTCGAACAGATCTCCAAGCAGGCTCGAAAGCAGGAACACCAGCAGCCCCAGCGCCACCAGCATCTCGTAGCTCGACAGCATACCCCCCATCCGGCTCCTACGGACCGTCCCGGCGGTGAGCTGCTCCAGGGCCTCCGAAGACCGGCTTTGGCGCCTGAGCGACTGCACCATCAAGAACATCCATAGCGAGAGTGCGCTCTTGACTCCCAGCGTCACGATGTAGGGTGCGTCGGCGGCCCCGGAGCTGAGCCGGTCAAGCGCCAACACGACCCCAGTCGCCACGAGCACTATCACCGACGTGTTGACCAGGGTGCCGAACTCTGCGCCCACCGCCGCCATGAAGCCTCGGGCCGGCTCGATTTTCCGGGTTGCGGGACGAAGCGCCAGCAGGTAGAAGACGCCCCCGCCCACCCACGCGGCGGCGGACAACACGTGGAGCCACTTTGCGATCAGCAGGAATACGTCGCCGCCGCTCATGCGCCGCCCCGTGCAGAAGGCCTCATCCTACTGCAGCAACTCCTGTATCAGCTCGTCCAGCTTCTCGGCGTTGAGCACGCCGGACCAGTTCCTGGCAATGTTGTGCTCGCTGTCGAGGAAGACCGTGGTCGGGAAGCCGATCACGTTGTAGCCGATGACGATGCTCCCGTCCGCGTCGGGCCCGATGGCGTATGTGATCCCGAACTCGTCGATGAACTCCTGGCCGTCCTGTACTGAATCGAGACCAAGGAGCTGAATGCCGATGAATTCCACGTCGCCCTTGTGCTTCTTCGACGCCGCCTCGAAGTCCGGCATCTCCAGCCGGCACGGCGGGCAGGACGGGTACCAGAAGTTGATCACCACGGGCGTTCCCTCGAAGTCGGACAGTTTGACGACGTCACCCTGGGTGTACGACTCGTTGCTGAACACCTCCAGCTCGAAGCCCGGAGCGGCCTCTCTCTCTTCGCCGTTGGTCGCGTCCGGCGCTTCGGTCTTGGTTACCGCCGCCTCTCCCCCCGTCGAGGGCGTCTCATCGCCGCCCCCAGAGCCGCAGGCCGCGGTGAGGATGGCGACCGCCGCGAGGAGGAGGATGACTGGTACCCTCATACTGTGTAGATTCGTCCACGGTGCTATCGGAGATATGTATCGTGCCACTTTACTCTCCCAGTCTCGTCTTAACATTATGATGCCAGATGGGGCCGTGTGGATGCCGGGCTACTCCAGGGCGATCTCCTCCATTATCTTGTCCGCGTGGCGCAGCAGCCGCCCCGTCCGCTCCTCAGAGACGCCACGGCCCTTGAGGTACAGCTCCAGGGCGTCGCGCGGCTTGAGCACCGCGGTGCCGGCGGGCAGCCTCGTCGTCGCATCTGCCGTGACGTTCTTGGAGATGGTGGCGACGTAGTGAGAGCCTTCCAGTGCGGCCCGCACTTCGTTGTCCCGGATATGGCCCGCCAGCTCGCCGCTCACGTCTATCAACACCCTCACTATCGCGTCCCGTACGTCGTGTTTCCGGATCGCTCGGACGACCGTGGCCGTCGGATCCAGGTCGTCCTCGGGAACGGTAACCGACACGGTCGTGAACCTCCGGGCGTCCACCGGCTGGAATCTGAGGCTTTTCAGTCTTTGCCCCGCCGGCTTTGCCGGGTCAAGATCTATAACGCAGAACCCCTTGTCGTCGTTTTCTTCTCCGAAGTCGACGCGCTCCAGGCTGCCGGAGTATACGATGGGCGGATCGTCTCCCAGTCGCTGGTGCCGGTGCACGTGTCCGAGCGCCACGTAGTCGAGCTGCGGCAGCGCCACGTCGCTCGTTAGCAGCACGTGGTCCTGACCGAGGATCATCGACTGCTCCGAACCGGTCTTCGCCTGGGCCACCGAGACGTGTCCCGCGAAGACCGCGGGCATGGCGGGGTCCAGCTCCGCGGCCCGCGCCGCGATGCCGTCTGCGAGCCGCCGCTGTATCGCCTCGTTGACCTCCGGCGGGGACATCATGCGGGTGTCGTCGCGCGTCAGGAAGTCGCTGCGCCGTATCCACGGCAGCGCCAGGACTTGCACCGGTCCTGAACGCGTGGGTACCGGATAGACGCGAAGCGAGTCTCCGATGTAAACGTTCGAAACGTCCAGCGTCCGGAAGATCTCAAGAGCCGTCGCCCTGCTGGTGATGTGGGGCATGTCGTGGTTGCCCAGCAGGAGGAACACGGGTATGCCGGCGAAGGACAAGCGTGCCACGCGGCGGGCGAACTCGCGCTGGTGAGTCTGACTCGGGTCGCGGCTCTTGTACGCGTCGCCGCAAAAGAGCGCGAGGTCGACCCGCTCTTCGATGGCGAAGTCCACGACCTCGTCGAAGCTCTTCAGAAAGTCCAGCAGCCGCGTGGACAGCCCCGTCGACGGGTCGGTCCGCCCGTAGGTCTCTACCCCTATGTGAACGTCGCTGAATTGGAGTATCCGCATGGTGGCTCACGCCGGGCTAAGGTAACACACCGGAGACGGGACGGGCACGCAGCCTTATACAGGCAGTCATCCCACCGCCTCAATCACCTCTGGGCCGTCGTTGGCGGCGGAGTTGACGAGAGTGGAGACCTCGTAGGCCTCCATCGCGTCGTCGAGATAGGGGGTCAGGACACTCCCGAGCGCGCCAGGGTCGTCGATGCTGCGGTCCAGCCAGAGCTCTTCCAGCTCTCTGGGCAGGACCACCGGCATACGGTCGTGGACCGGCCGGAGCAGGTCGTTGGCTGTCGTCGTGATGATGGCGCATGACGGGATGCGGTTGCCGTCCGGGTCCCTCCACACCGACCACAGCCCCGCGAAGGCGAAGGGCTCTCTCGACCGCATGACGACGCGCATGGGTTTCCTGGCAGACCCGGTCCGCTGCCACTCATAGAAGCCGTCCGCGAGCACCAGGCATCGCCGACGCCGCAGCGCGTCGCGGAACGCGGGTTTTTCAGAAACTGTCTCCGCCCTAGCGTTGATCAGCCGGCTTCCGATGGAGGCGTTCTTCGCCCACCACGGGATCAGTCCCCAGCGCATGAACCCGCCGCGCCTAGTCTCGCCGCCCACGACGGTCAGTACGTCCTGGGTCGGAGCGACGTTGTACGCCGGTTTGAGGGCCAGCCCGTCGCCGTCGAACTCGTACCGCTTCGCCAACTCTCCGAGGTCCGCTATGAGGCTGTATCTGCCGCACATGTCATACCTATAATGGACCCGTCGGCGGCGCCCGCACAATCCCAGCCGCCGCGACGTAAGTCAGTGCCAGTCGTGAGAGGCGGGCATGGTCACGCCAGACCGGACGGCGTGCAGGTCGGTCGCGATGACGTTCGTAGTCCCGTCCCACCTCGATACGCGTCCCGTGACCTCCACCACCTGGCTGCCGAGCTCTCTGCGACGCCTGGCGAACAGGTCGCGCCAGACGATGACCTGCACGTCGCCTGTCTCGTCCTCGATGGTCACGAAGACCGTGCCGTCCCGTCCGCGCGGGTGCTGCCTCGCCACCGGCCAGCCGGCTACCGTAACTCGTTCGTCGTCGCCGCGCTTCTCCACGTCGACTGTGGGGAGCACGCTGGGACCCAGCCCCGGCCTGACGAACTCCATCAGGTGTCCCCTGGGGTAGATACCCATCATCCGGTACTCGCCCACCATCTTCTCGCGCTCCGTGAAGTCCGGGAGCCGGGGCACACCGTCCTCCATGGAGACTGGCAACGCGGCCTGGCCGTTCCGAGAGGGCCGGGGGTATAGTCCAGCTTCCCACAGGGTCTCTCTGCGATTAGCCTCGATGCCGTCGAACGCACCGGCCATTACCAGCGACAGGACGGCCTGCGGCTTCAGCCCCGTCCGACGCACCAGGTCCCCCGCGGTGACGTAGGAGCCGTGTCGCTTCCTCTCTTCTACTATGAGCCTCGCCGACTCCGCCCCAACGTCCTTGATGAGCTGTAGGCCCAGCCTCACGGAGCCGCTCTCAGGGGCGCACGCTGCCCGGCTCCCGTTGACGCAGGGGTTCAAGAAGGGCACGCCGAAGCGCCCTGCATCCTGCTTCAGCGTCTCCATCGGGTAGAAGCCCATAGGCTGGTTGTTGATCAGTGTCACGAAGAACTCCAGCGGGTAGTAGCGTTTGAGCCACGCGGCCTGGTATGCGGTAACGGCGAATGCGTGGGAGTGGGACTCCGGGAACATGTAGTGGCCGTTGATCTTGCCGAATATCTTCCGGGCGGTCTCTTCAGGGACTCCGGTTCGCCACGCGCCCTCGGCGAACCTCTCCCAGTGCATGGCGATCAGGTGCTCGTTGTTGGGCCTGGCGAAGGCGCGGCGCACCTCGTCGGCCTCTGCCGCGGTCATGCCGGCCACGTCCTCGATGAGCTGGACGACCTGCTCCTGCCAGACGATGATGCCGTAGCCTCGTTCCAGGGCACGCCTCTCCAGCGGGTGGTCGTACTCCCACTCCGTCCCGTGCCTGTAGCGCTCGACGAACTGCGACACGGCGCTGCCCTGAACGCCGACGCCGGGACGGATGAGGGCGACCTGGTAGGCGAGGTCGAGGAGGTTGCGCGACTTCAGCCGCTGCGCCATCTTGAGCTGCGCGGGCGACTGTAGAAGGAAGACACCCTTGGAGAGGCCCTCGTTGATCATGTCGTAGACCCCGGCGTCCTCCGGGTCGGCCCTGCTCAGGGCGGGCCGTCTGCCCTCCCGCGCCTCCACAAGGTCGAGGGCCTCCTCGATCTGGTCGAGCACCGGCAGCGAGAGGATGTCGATCTTGGCGAACCCGGCGTCGGCCACGCTGTCCTTGTTCCAGTCCATGATGTAGCGGCCGTCGATGGCCCCGGCCCGCATGGGCACCATCTCCGGTATGGGCGAGCTGCTGAGCACCATGCCGCCGACGTGCTGACTGAGTCCCCTGGGGGTGTCCATCAGCTTCGGGGCGAGGTCGAGCAGGTCCCGCCAGCCGGGTGCGTCCACCCTGTCCCTGAAGTCCGGGAGCTGCGCCATTTCGTCCCGCAGGTCTGAGGCGTCGTGAGAGTGCAACTGCTTCGAGAGCAGCGATAGGTGTTCCTGGGGAAGCCCCAAGGCCTTGCCCAGGTCCTGGATGATGCCCTTCACCTTGTAGGTGGTGATGGCCCCTGTCAGGACGGCGTACTCCGGCCCGAAGTGCCGGTGCACACGCTCGATCAGCTCGTCTCTGAGCCCCCTGGGGAAGTCAAGGTCGATGTCCGGTAGTGTGGTCATGTCCTCTGAGATGAAGCGCTCCAGGGTGAGGTCCCACTTCAGGGGGTCGACGTGGCTGATGCCGATGAGATATCCGACGAGCAGCGCCACCGACGAGCCGCGTCCCCTCCCGGGCGGTCTCTCCTCCACAGGCGTCTCAGGGCCTACCACGCCGCGCTCCTCCATGATCCGCTGCGCGATGAGCGCGATCTCCCTGTAGAGAAGAAGGAAGCCCGCCAGGTTGAGATGCTCGATCAGGCGGAACTCCTCCCGGAGCCGCGCCCCAACGCGATCTGACACCGAGCCATAGCGCCGCGCGGCCGCCTCGTAGCAGAGACGCTGGAGGTAGCTTTCCGCCGTGTACCCGTCCGGCACGGCGGGATCGGGCAGGGTGTACCCGAGGTCGGTGCTGAGGTCGAAGTCGCACCGCTCAGCGACGCGTAGGGTGTTGGACACGGCCTGGGGACACTCGGTAAAGAGCTTCTCCATCTCGGCGTGGGGCTTCAGGTAGAGGTGATGGTTGGGCCTCAGATAAGGGAGAGCCCTGTCGATGGTGGTGTTGAGCCTTGCGGCAACCAATGCGTCCTGAAGGTGGGAGCGTTCCGGGGTGTGGTAGTGGACGTCGTTGGTGGCTACCACGGGGACGCCGACATCACCGGCGGTCCTGACCAGCTTCCTGTTGCGGTCGGTGTCCCCATGCAGGAGGTTCTGTTGTAGCTCGACGTACACCGCCCCGGGGCCGTACCAGTCCACGTACCCCCTCAGGAGCTCATGGGCTTCACCGATGCGGCCGTCCATGGCCAGCCGGGAGAGCCGCCCGTCGCGCCCGCCTGTCAGCAGCACGACGCCCTCGGAATGATGGGGCAACTGCGAGGGATCGAGTCTCGGCTCCCTGCGGTCGGCGGCGTTGGCGATGGTGAAGAGGCGGGAGATGTTGGAGTACCCTTGCCGGGTACGGGCGAGCAGCGTGAGTCTCGATCCGTCGGTGAGGGTCAACTCCCCGCCCGTGATGGGTTGGATGCCCAGGCTGTTGGCGAGCCTCGCGAACTCCAGCGCCCCACAGAGATTCGTGTCGGTCAGGGCCAGCGCGGGATACCCGTACTCCTTCGCCTGCGCCAACAGCTCGTGGACGTGGGAGGCCCCTTCCCCGAAGGAGTAGAAGCTCTTGGCGTGAAGCTCGACGTAGCCGGATGCCATCAGGCGCTCTGCCGGTACCAGAGGTCGTCCCATTGATCGCGGAACAGGGTGATGCGCCTGCCGTCGCCTGGATCGATCCGGTAGTAGGTGCGGGTCACGGGCTCAGGGAGCCACCACAGGTCGAACGTCCACCGGTCGTCTATCCGGGCCACATTGAGCCAGCGCCTATCGACTCGCACCGACACCGGCTCGCCCTCTTTCCCTTCCTGCACTTCCACGGGCTTCGGCGTGTGGAGGGGTCTGATGGCGTTCCGGCCCGACGGGTCTATGGGCACTTGCAAGGCCCGCATCTCAGGCGCGGGGTGCCAGGGAGCTACCTCGGCGATTCTGTGGAGGGTGTGGCCGCCGCCCATCAGCGCCTGCAACCTCCTGTCCACCTCCACGAGCCTCCGGTGCCTGTCGCTCCGGACATCCTCCAACAGCCCCATCTGAGTACCTGACTCGCCCGTGAAGCTGGAGAGGGTGAGCGTCACGTCCTCGATCGGGTTGTGGGGAGGGTCCGCCTCCAACCGGCTCCGTACGATCATGGAGGCCCTCTCCCACGCGCCTATGGGCTGCTTGAACCTGACGCTCTTCTCGCAGGGCGGCCAGCCGGACGCCGCGCAGAGGAGGTCGGCCGCGCCTGCGTATCGGGCCCTCATGTCCGGCCGGGCGTAGGCCCTCCTGAGAAGGGCGTCCACCGCGACGAGCAGGGCCTCTATGGAGGAGGAATGGAACGGTAGCGAGGTGTGCTCGACCACCGACTCCTCGAACTCCAGAGGGACGACGGGGCTGTCGTCCCTCCCGTTGCAGAGCGCCCAGGCCCGCCCGCCGTCAGGCCCGAACCGGTCCGCAAGCATGTGTTCGCTCATGGAGGCGACGGCCCCCATCGTGTGCAGGCCGAAGCGGTGCATCTCGCTCTTCACGTCGGCGGAGACGGTAAGCAGGTCGATGGAGTGGGGCGCGAGGAAGGCCGCTACGTCGTCGGGTACCCTGAAAGCTCCGTGTGCGCTGCAGGTCCGGGCGGCGACGAACGCTGGGAACTTCGCGTCGGCCACGCCGATACGGGGATTCAGGTAGGCGGGGACCGCGTTCAGCAGAGCGGAGACGGCTCCGGCCTCTCCACGGTACATTCCTTCTAGCCCGTCCAGGCGGACGTAGGCGGTGCCGAGCTCGGCCCCCTCGACACGGTCGCTTATCCTCTGTAGGGCGGTGAGCATCTGGCCGAAGACCCGGCGGTAGTGCGGCTCGTCGGCATCCAGCACCACGGCGTTCGCGTTGTGGGACAGCGCCCGTTCCATGGTCATCTCAGCCGTCACCCACGAAGCTGAACGAAAGTGGTCGACGACCACGGGCCTCGCCCCTAGAGGATTTCTGTCGACGATCAGGACGGGACTGTCCTTCAGATGGGGTTGCCGTCTTATCTCCACCTTTGCTCTCAGGTGAGTGACGAGCATGCAGGCGACCTTCACGGAGCCTCCTCAGTTCATGGTGAGTATCAGGGACAGGAGATTGTACAGAACTCACGTTCTGAAGTCAACCTCTGTCAGCATAGTCGTATAGCCGAAGATGCCCATGCATATTGACCTACAGAGTAGGGGAGACTTGCCCCACGTCCAGGGGGCCGGGCGCCGGGGCGCTCCCTGATTCGGGAAGCCCTCACAGTCGTTCTTAGCCCCACAATTGCTCCGACTGTGGTGAAACAGTGACCTTGGGGCTTGTTGACCCTCTTCGAATGCCCGTGCTATAAGGCATTTAGTCCCCAACTATCCGGTACGACCGGCAGGCGTGATGACGCCGACGAGAGGTAGAGCGTGAAGCGACACCGGCTGATGTTTGCCCTGGCTTTCGTTTTCGCCGCGGTTGCCACGGCAGCGTGCACGCGGGAAGTGATCAAGGAAGTCGCTATAGAGAAGCCGGTGATAGTCGAGCGGCAGATCATCAAAGAGGTGCCTGTGGAGAGGCTGGTGGTGGTGGAGAAGCAGGTAGTGAGGGAGGTGCCTGTCGAGCAGATCGTAACGGTGGAGAAGGAGGTGGTGCGGGGGGTCGATTCGACGGTACGGCCCGGCGAGAGGGTCCTGCGAGTGCGCTTGGACGGCATGCCCACGCAGCTAGTCCCACATGTGCGGGCCGATCCTGGTATGGCCCAGATAGCCGGATGGATATGGTCCCGCCTGGCGCAGGCCAACCCTAGAACAGGCCGGTGGGTCCCCGACCTGGCTGAGCGTTGGGACCTGGCATCGGACTTCTCCTCGATGACCTTCTACCTCCGTAAGAACGCCCTTTGGCACGACGGAGAGCCTGTGACGGCCGGAGACGTTGCCTACACCCTCAGGACATTCCTGTCTCCAGACGCGGGCAGATGGATGCTGAACACACTCCACGCCGTAAAGGGTGGCAGCGACTTCCAGCAGGGTGAGGGCACCTGGCCGATTCCCGGGGTCCGTGTCATCGACGCCTACACCATAGAGATAGAGTTCGAAACGGCCTCGCCCTTCTTCTTGGACGACCTGAACACCATCGCCGGCCAGGCTCCCATCCCCATACTGCCGGAGCACGTCCTGGGCGGCGTGCCTGAGGGTGAGTTGTTCGAGCACGAGTACTTCGCCAGCGACATGACGGGCTCGGGCCCATGGAAGCTCGTACAACACGTACCCGGCCAGCTATTGGAGATGGAAGCCTTCGACGCCTTCTATTTCGGCAGGCCGGGCATCGACAAGATCGTCATGGCGGCTGTTCCTTCTCTCGATGCCCTCCACAACGCCATGCAGCGGGGGGAGATCGACACGAGCATCCAGGGCGCGTTTGGACAGGAGGGCGAGGAAGTCTTCCTCCAGGACCCGCGTTTCGACGTCTGGGCCACCCTGGAGCCCAGTACCGGAGGGCTGGGCTCGTTCAACATGCGCATGGAGGTCGTCAACGACCCACGTCTGCACCGGGCGTGGGCGCAGGCGATCGACAAGGACGCGCTGTTCCAGACCTCCGCGCGAGGTCTGGGCATGAAGGTGTGGACGCCCCTTGCTCACTCCTGGTATTACAAGGACGAATGGGACGAGCTCTACTCACACGACCCCGCGGCCTCCAGGAGGCTGCTCGAAGAGATGGACTGGGACCCCAATCGGGCGCTGAAGGTGATGGTGGGCCCGTCCATGAGCGAGCAAGAGACTGCTGACCACGCGGCCAGGCAGCAGTACCTGCAGGACGCCGGGATCAGGATCGAGATCGAAACCTTCGACCCCGCCGTATGGGCGTCCAGGTTCTACGAGCAGAAGGACTATGAGGTGACTTTCAGCGGGGGCGGGCCCATGCTCGGCGGCCCCGGCCAGTACCTCTCCCGACGTTGGCTCACCTGCGAGAGCCAGCCGGCCAACCCTGGCTGCGACCCCTGGGGCTACGCCGAGTACAGCAGACCCGCATGGGACGGGCTCGTGCTCAAGGGCGCTCGGATCACCAGCCGGGCCCAGGCAGCCTCACACTGGCAGTCGCTCAACGAGGATTACCTGCTCAAAGACCTCCCCGTCGTCGGCAGTTGGATAGGCGCCAACGTGAAGATCAAGAACCGGCGCTTCTACATGCCGGTCTACGGAGATATTCCGAAGCCAGACGTGCTTGCGGACATCGAGATCTTCCCCGTCCACATTGGTCGTGATGACCACTGGTCCTACCATACCGAGCAGTGGGAGATCCGGTAGCGCTTCCGCCTGTTCCGACACGGATCGAGCCATTCACACCTCCTTCTTTCCTACCCCACCCTGCTCCTCCGTTCACGCCATGTGCGGAGGGGCGGCTGATGGTATCTGCAAGAACTAGTTGGGAAACTGCCCAAAGAGGATTGGACAGAATGCCTAACACGGTATAGAATCGTCGCCTCTTGTAGTGGGGGTTCTGCTGTTCAGGGAAAGGAGACCGCAATGTCGAAGGAGCCGAAGGTACTGTCGGATGCTGGATCGATAGATAGCGACGAGGAAGGCCGGTCGATATCGAGACGGCAATTCCTCAAGACGGCCGGCGTTATTGCAGGAGGCGTTGCCGCCTCGAGCTTCCTGGCTGCCTGCACCTCCTCTAAGGAGGATGAGCCGGAGATGATGGAAGAGAAGGCGCCGGCCCAGATGGCCTCCCAGATGTTCAAGGGAGAGCGCATCGTGCTCCAGGGCTGGGGCGACGGCACGGACTACAGGCAGATTTGGGGGGACCAGTTCGAAGAGGAGACCGGCGCGAAGCTGGACTTCATTTCGGGATACACTTCTCAGTCGATCGCCAAGATCAAGGCGACCGCCTCCAACCCGGAGATTGACGTCTCCTTCTTCGACGCCATTGGAGGCGTGGTCCTCGGTAAGGAAGGTCTGCTCGACACGCTGGACCTGTCCCAACTGCCGAACGCCTTGAGCGTACACCCGAAGTTCATCGTCGCTGGGGGGAAGGCCCTCGGCTTCGGCTTCTACTGCAACACCCTGCTTCACCAGTCCGAGGTCGTCACGACGGCGCCAACGAGCTACGCGGAGATGTGGAACCCCGAATACCAGGGGAAGACCACCTACCCGTTCATCGAGTGGACCGACGGCCTGAAGTGGATCATCGCCTGCGCGCTGGCGCAGGGCGAGGACGCCTTCACCATCAGCGACGCGACTTGGGACAAGATCGCGGAGCTCAAGGAGAACCAGCACTCGATACATACTAACCAGGAGGCTACGGCCGAGCTGTTCAAGTCGGGCGAGATCGTCTTCGGCTTCAGCCAGCCCGGCATGTGGCGAGAGTGGATCCAGAAGGGCTACCCGATCGTCAACGACTACGATGTCGAAGAGGGGTTCTTCGCCGAGGGGGCCACAGTCGCGCTCGTGAAGGGCCACAACGCCCCGACCGAGCTGTGCTACGATTTCATCAACAGGGTCCTGGCTGCCGACGTGCAGAGGGCCTTTGCTGAGAGGCATTGGTGGAGCCCCGTGAACCCGGACGTCGAGTTGCCTGCGGAGCTCTCCCAGTACATACCGTCCGGAGTGGACGACCTTGAGAACGCCCGCCTGACCAACCATGATCTCCTGAGCGCAGTGCGCGTTGACTGGATCGAGCGCTACAAGAGACTGTAAGAGCCAGCACGCCGGGTCCTCGCATGTGGGAGCGTCCACGAACAGCCGCCCTGTCTGCGAGGACCTCAATGACACATCGCTCAATTGACCGCCGCCGATGACCGGGGCCTCTAGACAGGTTCCGGTCTGAGGCGGCGGTTAAGTTTGGATCGACCTTCTCTCATGGACATCGACATACGGCCGATTGTCCAGGACGAGTTCCCGGCCTACCTCAGGGCTACGGCCCGCGCCTTCGGCGGCCATGCACTTGACGAGTACATAGAACGCTACGCCAAGGTATTCATTCCCGGCCGGTGGGGTGGCGCTTTCCAGGGTTCGGACCTCGTGGGAGGCGCCTCCTCAGTGCCGAGCAGCATTGGGGTTGAGGGAGCCGCACTGCCCGTCGCCGCCGTGGAAGACGTGACGGTGCTGCCCACTCACACCCGCCGGGGCATCATGACGCGGATGATGGACCACCAGCTCCGCGACCTATACGAGCGCGGCGAGCCCATTGCCGCGCTCTGGGCCTCCGAGAGCGTCATCTACGGGCGCTTCGGGTACGGCGTAGGATCCTTTCACGAGCAGTGGAAGATATTACGGCCGCACACTGGCTTCCTGCGTCCAGTCGCCAGCCCCGGCGCCGTGGAGTTCGTTACCCCCAGCGAAGCGGCTGCGCTGTTCCCAGATGTCTTCCGTAGAGCTATCCAGGGCAGGCCGGCATCCATAGACCGCCCACAGACAAGCTGGGAGGCGGTGCTGGCCGACCCGGAACGCGAACGCGAGGGAGCCAGCGCCTTCTTCCACGTCGCATACCGCAATGGAGACGTGGCTGAGGGCTACGCTTCTTACCGTACGCGAAAGGGCGTCCTGAGCATCTGGGAGACGATGAGCGCAACAGACACGGCCTACGCCGCGCTCTGGCAGTACCTGTTCGGGGTGGACCTCATCAACGCGATCGAGGCGTACAAGAGGCCGGTTGACGACCCTCTGCCATGGATGCTCGCCGACCCGCGCCGGCTCGAAAGGCGTCCGACTCAGGCGCTTTGGGTCCGGCGCTTTGGGTCCGTCTCGTCGACGCGGCCCATGCCCTGGAGGGCCGCCGCTACATGCGCCACGGCCGCATGGTCATGGAGGTAGAGGACCAGTTCTGCCCGTGGAACCATGGGAGGTACGAACTGGACTGCGGCCCAGATGGCGCGCGGGTGAAGCGGGCCAGCGCGTCTGCGGACCTTGCCATCTCTGTAGCCGACCTGGCCGCGTGCTACATGGGCTCGGTCAGACCGTCGGCGCTCGCACAGGCCGGTCGCTTGGAGGAGCGGACGGACGGGGCGGCCGCAAGGGCGGACGCCATGTTTGCGACCCGCCTCGCGCCCTGGTGTCCTTACGCCTTCTAGCTAGTAGTAGATCGACTTGCCGGCTCCGCCTCCCGCAGCGATCACGTCGCCGTTGACGGCTACCGACTTCGGCGAAGCCAGGAACGAGACTACGTAGGCAACCTCGCGCGCGTCGATGATTCGGCCCAGAGGGTTGGCGGCCCTCATGCCCCGCTCTATTTCATCCTCGGAGACGCCCTGCGTTTCGGCGCGCCAAGCGATGGTAGCCGGGGTCGCCTCGGTCCGCGTATAGCCCGGATGTACCACCGTAACGCTGATGCCGTACTGCCCCAATTCCTCCGCGAGGTTCTTGGTCATGGCGACGACGGCCACGTTGCGCATCCCGCCAATCAGGGAGCCGGCGTTTCTGGAGCCGAGGCCGCTGACGTTTATGATGCGTCCCCAACCCCGCTCTTTCATGTGGGGGAATACCTCCCGCGCGCACCTGACATAGCCCATCGTCTTGACATTCATGTCGGCCCAGAAGTGTTCGTCGGTGAACTCTGACAGGCTCGGCTCCGGAGCCTGGCCCAGGGGCCGGGCCGCGCTGTTGACCAGAATGTCCACGCGCCCAAGGGACTCTGCGGCGCACTTCACCATCGCGCGGACGGAGGCGTCGTCCCCCGTGTCGGCGGCGATGGGCACGATGCGCCGCCCCGTCTCAGCGGCAAGCTCGGCTGCCGTCTCGTCCAGCGCCTCTTGGCCACGCGCAACTATGGCGACGTCTACACCCTCCAGTCCCAGCTCACGTGCCACGGCCTTGCCTATGCCTCGGCTGCCGCCGGTGACGATAGCCGCCTTACCCTCCAGCTCCAGGTCCATGGGTCCTTCTCCCTGTGCTTAGTCCTTGGACAGCCCGCAGTATAGCATTCCCGGCGAATGTCCCCACGCGGCGGATATGCGATAATCCACCCCGCTCAACAGCAACACGATTCGACGGAGGAGACGCCAAAATGATTAGCCGCGAAGAAGTCCGCGAGAAGCTGACGGGCCCTATCGCGTCGCTCACGACGCCATTCACACGCGACGGGGAGATCGACTATCTGGGCCTCCGCAAGCTCATAGACGGGAACCTAGAGGGAGGAAGCAATTCGTCGCTGCTCACCTACGGCGACAGCCTCTTCTCCCTCATGACGGACGACGAGATCGCCGAGGTGACCAGGGTCGTCGCTGAGCATACCGGCAAGCGGGGACTGACCGTCGCCGCCGACGGAGGCTGGTGGACGGGCAAGACCGTGGAGTTCGCGCGCTACTGCCGGGAGGTAGGCGTAGACGTGCTCATGGTAAAGCCCCCGATTTGGGGGGCGTCGGGCACCGTGGAGACCTCGATGGAGCACTACGCGGCTGTTGCGGCAGAGATCCCGGTCATGCTGGTGACCAATATCTGGGCCAACGACACGGATAAGGGACTGAAGACGGTCGAAATCCTGTTGGACAAGGTCGACGGGATAGTGGCCATCAAGGACGACATCTTGGGCGAGTTCGTCCGCAAGATGACGGCGATGGCCCGGGACAATTGGGCGGTATTCGCAGGCGGCCAGAAGCAGAACCACCTCGATATAGTCCACTACGGCGCGGTCGGATACATGTCGACGTTCGTGTCGTTCTATTCCCCCGTGACACACAAGTACTGGAGCGCTGTACAGGCCGAAGATTGGGGCAGCGCTGCGAAGGTCATCAAGGAGGACGATTGGCCGTTCTTCTCCTACATAGCCGGCCTTCAGGGCGGCTTCGACGCCGGAATGCACGGCATCCTGGAGCTGTACGGCGTCGCTGGCCGCTGGCGGCGTACTCCCTACTACACCCTGAACGACGAGGAGATGGAGCAACTCAAAGCGTTCTGCCAGTCCCGCGGCTGGCTGTAACCCCTCCGCGCCGGCTTAATTCGGTGACCGGACGAAAAGGCCGAAGTCCCACATGGCCACCTGTGATGAACGCTTGGCGAACTCTGATTCGTACTGGGAGGCAAGACACATTCCCCCTCGGCTGATCCAATACGTGAGAAGTGGCCTGACGGCGATATCGGAGGGGGCTTTCAAGCTAACTTTTGGGGCGCTGGTGATCGCAGCCGCCCTGGGCTCTACGTACTACTCTTCTCGGAATAACTTCTCCAGCGTTGAGCTGGGTACCGTACTCGCGCTCGGCATGGCGGTCAGCGGGGTCGTGCTTCTTGCTGCCCAATTGCTGGCTATGCGGTCCAAGGCTACTGCAAACGTGGCGTTGGCGGTCGTCACACTCGCGTGTGTATTCACCGCCTACATAGTACATACGGAGCTGTACTTTCCCGAGAACAGGATTGCCCTGATTGGGATATGCGCGGCGGCGCTATTCGGGCTGTTTGTGGCGTTTCGGATCATCGATGAGCACCGTTGGGGAGGCTTGGCACTCTCGGCCTCAGCGTTGGTAGCGGTCTCGTCGCCCTTCTGGCCGGAGTTTATCTCTGGGGTCACCACGTCGGGCGGATTGCTGGCGCCTAACGACTTTAGGTTCTGGATTGCTCTGATCGGGACATGTGCCACAGGGCTGATTGTCCTGTTCGCTGTCTCACGGCTTGTGGACGAGTCTCACTGGGGGATACTCTCCTTGCTAACGGTGGTGTCCGCAGGTATCGCTGTGGCTGTCTGGGTAGGGCTAGACGTGAATAGGCGCTTTGCAAGTGAGGACTGGGGTCGGCATCCAAGAATTCACGCCATAACGTTTCAGGAAACGCCCAATGTGTACTTCGTCGGCTTCGACTCAATAGTGCCTGAGAGCATCATGCAGAAGTATATCGGCGTTGAGACGACCGATTTCCACATGCTATTCGATGGAGAGGCGCGCCGCTTTAGGAATCTATTTGCCAACAGTGTCTCCACCTATTACTCAATAAACTCGCTCTTGGCATTGGACCAGGACATATTCTTGGAGCAACGCAGGCCAAGCTACTTCGCAGGTCATGCTCTCAGTCCTCTCATCTGGATCATGCGAGAGAACGGATACGAGACTACGTCTATTTTCAACAGTACCTTCTTCGGCCACATCAAAGGGCCGCACATAGACAACTATGTAATAAACGAGAAGCATGGAGGGATATGTACACTGTTGGACGAGGCCATAATGAGGTGGGCCTTCTGGGGCTACTGCAGAACCATGGAGGTAAATTGGAGGCAAGGAGACTCCGTTTACAAGGGAGACTTCTTGGTAAGAGAGCTGACGAATCTTGACAAGAGGTTTCCTCAGTTTGTGATTGCCCACTTGTACCTACCTGGTCACACGCCAAAGATATTCAACTACGACAATAGGGAAGACAGCGAGAAATTCACAGAACAGTATCAAGATAGGGCCAACAACGCTGCGACATACCTAGGACAAATCATCGATCACATCGAGAGTAACGACCCCACTGCCATTCTCTTCGTGTTTGGTGACCACGGAATGTGGCTGTCGAGGGGAGCAGCGATAGAAAACGACCCAACCTTTTTCCTGCAGGACCGATTCGGCATACTCGGGGGCGTCTTTCCGCCCGACAGGTGCGCCCCGTACTTCGACGAGGCTGAGAGTAAGGGTTACATGACCATCTTGGACGCGGTTCACGCGATACTGAGTTGCCTGTCCGGCGGGCAGAGTGCTCTCGTGGGGACGAGACACGATCGGTTCTCAGGATCTGGTGTCCCCAGTGAGCACGACTATCGCTACGAAGAGTTCCTGTACGAATAAGCATTGCGGCCGTAGCGCTTGTCTGTGTGGTCTTCGTCCTTGTCGCAAGTGGTATGGGCATACGACGGTGGGGGAATCGTGCGGGAGCCATCCAGTCCCGGACACCTGTAGCCGTGTATAATCGGCGCTGCGGCTGACGCCGCCAACCCTGGCCCCGCCTGCCTGGGGCAGGAGAAGCCCATGGCCCCCTACTTCGTCTACGTAACCCTGTCCGGCGAGGACAAGATCGCCGTCTACGCCATGGACAGGGTCTCCGGCAGGTTGGACCTGATCGACGTCGTTTCGGTCCCAGGCCTCCCGGCGCCCTTGGCGCTCCACCCGAGCCGCAGGTTCCTGTTCGCAGCCCGGCGCAGCGACCTGGAGATATCCTCCTTCGAGGTCGACAGCGCCTCTGGCCGCCTCTCTCACATTGGCTCTGTGCCGCTAGAGTCTGACCCCTGCTACCTCGCGACAGACCGCACGGGAGGCTACCTCTTCTCGGCCTACTACGCGGCCGGCGGAATAGGAGTGCATCGCATACGGGAAGACGGCTCCCTCGACGGCGACCCGGTGGAGTGGCGCTCAACCGCCCCAGGAGCGCACTCGATCCAGACGGACCCCTCCAATCAGTTCGTCTTCGTCCCACACATCGCGACCCTGTCGAGTGAGGACGACGGACTCAACGCCATCCTCCAGTTTACGTTGGACCAGGACACCGGCAGGCTCACCCCCGGAACGCCCCCACAGGTAGCGCCTAGCGGGAAATTGGGCCCCAGGCACTTCTGCTTCCATCCCACGCTGGACCTGCTCTACTTCTCTGACGAGCAGGGCAACAGCGTCACGTCCTACAGCCTGGACCCTGCCCTCGGGACGCTCAGGCCCGTGCAGACCGTGTCCACGCTGCCTGAGGGGACCACCGTCTCCAACACGTGCGCCCAAATACAGATTTCCCCGACCGGGCGGATGCTCTACGCGCCGAACCGCAGGCACGACACCATCGCATGCTTCTCAGTGGACGCCGAGGGCCGCCTGGAGCGGGTCGCAAACGTGCCGACTGAGCCGGTACCGCGGGCTTTCAGCCTAGACCCTGCGGGAAAGTTCCTGCTGGCCGCCGGCCTAGATTCGGGGAAACTCGCCGCGTACAGGACCGACGAGGCCGCGGGAAACCTGGAGCCGGTCGCCACCTACGATGTGGGTAGCGGGCCCATGTGGGTTCTGATAGCAGACCTCTCGTGAAAGGAAAGCAGATATGACTACCGTGGCATACCCTACTTGGGACGAGATGATGACGGCGTGGGAGGAGTTCATCAAGTGCTGCTTCGGGGCCGAGTGGACAGCCCCGATGATGGGCCCGGAGCTCCCGACCTTCATGGGACGGCCCCACGTCACGAGTCCTGACGAGTTGAAGGGCGCGGACGCCGTGATAATCGGTGCGCCTTACGTCGCCACCGCCACCGACAAGTACGCCGGCGTAGACCGCAACGAATGGCTGGCGGCCCCGCGCCGCGTCAGGCAGCAGTCCATCAGGTACCAGTCCGGCTACATCCAGGACTTCGACCTTGACGTGTTCGATCACCTCAAGGTGGTCGACTACGGCGATGCGGCGATACCTCCGGAGGTTATGCAGGTGCAGTCGGCGGAGAACATCCTGAGGGCGCAGGCCGCGGTGGAGGAGAAGGTGGGCCACGCCATCGACGCCGGCGCCGTGCCCGTCGTCATAGGCCAGAACTCGCCGTGCAGCTCCTACGCCATAGCCAAGCCCATCGCGGAGCGGACCCAAGGCGACGTGGGCTGCATCAGCCTGGACACCCACTGGGACTCCCAGCCGATCGACCGTCTGACCGACGACCCCCGCATTGCCGGCTCCGGCAGCTGGAAACACAAGATGTACGAGTTCCACGACAACATGCATCCCAGGCACCTCGTCGAGATAGGGGAGCGCGGCATGTTGGAGCAGAAGGAGACTGTGCGCAGGTACCTGAGAGACGGGGCAAGGTTCATCTCGACCTGGGAGGTGAGGACCAGCCTGGGCATCGAGGGGCTGGTCGGAGAGCTGGACCGGGCCTACGACGGCACCGAGGCGGTGTACGCCCACTTCGACATGGACGTGATGGGCGGTGCCGGTCCGTCGCCCGGCGACCTGCTCGGGGAGGCCGCCGAGCCCATAGCGCTCACCGACTACGAGATCATCCGCATCGCGCACGAGATCGGCAAGCGGGGCCTTTCCGGGCTGTCGTTTATCTGCATACCGCCTGGCTCGGCGCTCGGGTACCGGGTCATCGTGTACGTGGTCATGTACATGCTCGCGGGGCTGGCCATGAGAAAGATCGGCAGGGGAGCATAGCTGCCCCGAGTCGCGCAGGTTTCGGGAACGTATTCAGGGGGGTGCTCAGTTGGGGGACCGTCTCAAGGGAAAGGTCGCGATTGTCACCGGCGCGGGCTCCGTGGGGCCGGGCATCGGCAACGGGAAGGCCACGGCCATGCTGTTCGCCAGGGAAGGCGCCAGGGTGCTGCTCGTCGACTACAGCCTGGAGGCTGCCGAGGAGACCCACAGGCTGATAGAGGAGGAGGGCGGGACCTCCTTGACCTTCAGGGCCGACGTCAGCAAATCGGACGGCTGCGCAGCCATGGTAGAAGAGTGCATCCGTGCCTTCGGCAGGGTCGACGTCCTGCATAACAACGTGGGCATCGAGATACCCGGTGGCATCGAGGAGACCTCCGAGGACGACTGGGACAGGACGCTGAACGTCAACCTCAAGAGCGTCTTCCTGACCTGCAAGCACACGCTCCCGCACATGGTGAGGCAGGGCGGCGGCGCCATCGTCAACATCTCGTCGATCAACGGCATCAGGACGCTCCCGGCCCTCTCCGGTGCGTACGGCGCCTCCAAGGCCGGGATGATCGCCCTGACCCGTGAGATAGCCGTCGAATACGCGCCCAAGGGGATAAGGGCCAACGCCATCCTGCCGGGGATGATGAGGACGCCGTTCGTCGAGGCGTCCCTCACGAACGCCTGGGGAGGCGACGTGGAGGACATGATGAGGCTCCGGGACGCCATGGTGCCCATAGGCAAACAGGGCGAGTCATGGGACGTGGCCCACGCGGCGCTGTTCCTCGCATCGGACGAGGCGAAGTACGTAACCGGCGCGACCCTGGTAGTGGACGGGGCCCTCACAAGCGCGGTCAAGACGTCCTGACGCCCGCGTTGGGCGCGGGTCAGAATGAATGACATCCTCTGTCCTCGGCTACAATATGATATTCGGGGTAGCTGAAAGAGGGAGCGTAGAAGACCTTCCTTGAGCAATGGAGTTTGATGTATGGCTACGGCGACGCGGCATCACGAGATAAGCGAGACCTTCCTGAAGCACGCGGAGGAAGAGTTTGAGAAGGGCGATCTGCTTCAAGCCTCGGAGAAGGCGTGGGGGGCGGTTGCCTACTACGTGAAGGCGGTCGCCCGAGAGCGGAGATGGAGGAAGAACAGGAGCCACGTCCACATACGGCAGAATGCTTCGATTCTGATAGACCACACGAACAATCCCGATAATTGCAAATGGATGTTGGCGGCAGTAGCGGGGCTTCACACCAACTTCTATGAAGAAGAGTTCAGCGAAGGGGACGTGCGGAGCGGGATCAATGCTGCTAAGACATTGATAGATGAGCTGAGACGTGCGGAGGAATCGGGTAAGTTCCCCACAGAGCGTCCTCCGTATCGTACGGTCAGCAGCAGGCAGGGCACCCCGTAGCACGCACCGGACGCGGTGCATCTTCGACATGGGAAGCCTCGCCATATATTTGGAGAGTGGAGGTCTAGCTTGCCTTACGCACCCTACGATCTGAGAGGCCGCAAGCACGTCTTCGTCGACTGGGACATCATCGAGCCCGGCTACGGCGTCGTGTGGGGCGGCGGACGCGACGGCGGCTGGGAGATGCCGTACGGCGTGCGCATATCCGCGCACAGCCCCCGCATCGACCCGGAGCCCCTGATCAGGCCGGAGCACCCATGGGAAGACTGGGTCTCCGGCATGACGACAGTGTTCGAGGACGACGGCCTGTTCAGGCTCTACTACCCCGCCTACACGGGCGCAGTGGACCAGAGGGACCCTGAGGCGCGCCGGCGCGCCAGCGAAGAGTCCGACTTCGTGGTGCCGTGGGAGACACAGGTCATGGCGTATGCCGAGTCCGAGGACGGTGTGAGCTGGCGTAAGCCAACGGTGGGAGCCGTGGAGTTCGGAGGCTCCACCGACAACAACATAATCTTCGACACCACCGGGACGGTATTCAAAGACCCGAGCGCCCTCGCCTCTGAGCGGTACAAGCTCATCTACCAGAACAAGGAGGGCGGCGGAGACCAGATCCTCGGCGCCGTGTCCCCCGACGGACTCAGGTTTAAAAAGCTCCCGGAGCCCCTGCTGGACGGCTACGTCAGCGACACCCAGATAATCGCCAGGTTCGACCCCGCCAAAGGCCGCTACATCGGCTACTTCAGGGGGTGGGACAGGCACGAGCACGGCAGGATTCACGGCCGGCGGCGGATAGCCTACGCCGAGACCGACTCCTTCGAGAAGTGGCCGAGGCCTGAGCAGATCTTCTGGACGCAGGCCCAGGACGGCCCCGACGCCGACATATACACCAACGCCTACGCCCCCTGGCCCGACGGCGGAGACGCCCACCTGGCCTTCCCCGTCTTCTACGAGCGGAGGCTGGACATATCGGATCTCCACATGATGACGAGCCGCGACGGCGTCCACTGGGAGCGGCACCAGTCCGGCCCCATCGTGCCCAGGATGGAGCCCGGCACCAGCGGGAACCCGGGCCTCGACTGGCATACAGGACTCTACGCGGGTTGCGGCCTGGTGAGCCTGCGCCCCGACGAGCACTCGCTAATCATCTCTCCTTCCTCCACCTCGCACAACAACCTCCTGGGCATGAGGGAGTCGCACCTTCAGGGTGTGTACAACGACCTCGGGTACCTATGCCGCGCGACCTGGCGCAAGGATGGGTTCACCTCGCTGGAGGCCGAGACGGTAGGGGAATGCACCACCTACCCGCTGCTGTTCACCGGCAGCCAGCTCCGCGTGAACGCCTGGACGCGTTTCCGAGGCGAGATACGGGTCGAGGTGGCCGACGCGTCGGTCGAGACCCGCCCAAGGGCGGCGGAGGCGATACCGGGCCGCACGATAGAGGACTGCGACCCGCTGACCGGAGACGTTCTGGACGGAGTGGTGACCTGGAAAGGCGAGTCCGATCTCTCCGCATGGTCCGGCAAGCCAGTCCGCCTGCGCCTCAAGATGACCCGGGCGAGGCTGCACGCAATCCGGTTCGTTTAGGACATGGATGAACAGGATAGACAGGATAAGGAGCTGCTACATGCTGATCTGACTCGCTCGATCATTGGCTGCGCCTTCGAGGTCATCAATGAACTTGGGAGCGGATTCCTGGAGTCGGTATACGAGAGGGCCATGATGATTGCCCTCTCCGATGCCGGAATATCGGCTGAGGCCCAGAGGCCAATCCGCATAAGCTATCGCGGTAAGCCCGTTGGCGACTTCTACGCTGACATTCTGGTTGATGATAGAGTCATCGTGGAACTCAAAGCTGTTAAGGCCCTCACTCTGGAGCATGAAGCGCAAGTCATCAACTACTTGAATGCCACTGGCATCCGGGTGGGACTGCTCATCAACTTCGGCAAGCCGCGACTGGAATTCAAGCGATTCACCCGGAGTAAAGGAGGATAATCCTGTGAATCCTGCCCATCCATGTAAATTGGATTTCATAGCCGACCGGGGTCTCGAAGCCGAGCCCATCTACGTAACAGACCTGGACAGGTGTCTGCCGTCCGATGCGCTGACCGCCCGCCCATCCCGCGGCCGCTGGCGGACCATGCCCTTCGAGACGCAGGACTTCAGCGGCACGCTGATCGCGGCGGGCACGGAGACGGAAGCCGCCGACGTGACCTATCCCCTCGACGTGAAGGGGTGGCACGCCGTATCCATCGGCCTCCACGTCCCATCCGGCCACGAGATTCACTGGGCGGTCAGCGCCGGCGGCCACGATCACATCCCCGTGGGCGTAAAGCTGACCGGCGATAAGGCGTTCACGAAGCTGACCATCGTCCCCGACGGCCACCTCAAGCGCATGAACCTGGAGGAGCTCTACTGGAAGACCGCCGACCTGACCGGGCAGCAGGTCGGATTCCACCAGGTATCCCGGCGGGTGGCTCCCGGCGACGCGCCGGGCTCCGTCGAGTGCTCCCCGGCCCGCATCGCCTACATCAAGCTGGTCCCCCTCTCGGAGGCCGAGGTGGACGCTCTGCAGGCCGACCGCAGGGACAGCTCGCACAAGCGCCTGTTTGCCCATAACGACGCCTTCAGTACGTTCATGGCATTCAGGCCCACCACGCCGGAGCAGGTGATGAGCGAGCTGGAGCCGTATAAGGACACCGACTTCAGCCGTGTCTACTGGGAGTTCGCCCACGGTGACCTGAACTACTACGACGGTAGGGTGGGGAGGACCATCGACACGGTGGACTCCCCCGACTACGGCCGCCGCGGTGACCGGATCAGGCATGAGAGCTGGCGAATTCTCCGCGAGAAGGGGATTGACCGCTTCAAGGTCGCCCTCGACTACGCCCACGAGATAGGGCTGGAGTTTCACGCCGCGTACCGTATGGCGGGCTGGAAGTACCCTACGCCGCTGCTAGAGTACGACTTCCTCGGAGGGCTCTACGACCGGCGCCCTGACCTTCACTGCGTCGACCGGGAGGGGCGGGACGTGTCCCGACTCTCATTCGCCTTCCCGGAGGTGCAGGACTTCATGCTAGCGATGCTGCGGGACGTCCTCAGGTACGACGTGGACGGCGTGTGCCTGCTGTACAACCGCCGCCCGCCGTACGTCGACCACGAAGCGCCGCTTATCGAGGGCTTCAAAGCAAAGCACGGCCTGGACCCCCGCGACCTGGACGAGCGCGACCCACGATGGCTTGAGCACCGCGCGGAAGTCGTGACCGGGTTCATGCGCCGGGTGCGCGAGCAGATGGACCGGGAGTCCGCGGGCCGCCGGAAGCGCCTGGAGGTGACGGCGTGTGTGCTGGGCAAGGAAGAGGACAACCTCTACTTCGGCATGGACATCGCGGCGTGGGCGAGGGAGGGGCTGGTAGACACCGTGGCGCCGTACAGCCCGGCGCCCCTGGCCATGCCGGTAGCCAGCGACACCTGGACCGAGCCCGGCGAGGTCGAACCGTTCGTAGAGGCGGTGCGCGGCACGGACTGCAAGCTGGCGATCAACCTGATGCCGAGGTGGATGAGCCCGGAGCGCTACCGCCGGATGGCCGACATGGTCTGCGAGGCCGGGGCCGGACACCTCTTCTTCTGGGACTGCGAGGGGCCTCACGGAAGGGCCAACTTCCAGAGTCTCTGGAACGCGCTCAGGCGCCTCGGGCACCGAGATGAGATACGCGCCTGGATGGAGGATGGGGAGCCGGCGCTCGGCCCTAACCTGGTCCCGCTCCGCACCATGGACGGCTGGAACATGAGCACCATAGCCCCGGGCTGATGCCCGGCATGCGAGAAGCCTGTTACGCGGGAGGATAGTATGACGAGCCGAGCGGAATCCGTTGTGGAACGCACCAGGGGGCCTGTTGTGCCCCTGAACATCTGCTTCAACGATGACGCCACCGTGGACTTCGGGGCCGTGCGGGACTACGTTGCATGGCTCAACGAGAACGGCGCGCCCATCCTGCTGCTGACCTCTGGCAGCAGCGAGTACGCTTACCTATCGGAGCGCGACGTGTGGCGGCTCACCACAGAGATAGCCAAGGCGAACGCGGGCCGGACGCTGTTCGTGGCCGCCACCGGATGGTGGAAGCTCACAACATGCGCCGACTATCTCAAGCACGCCGACGCGGTCGGGGCCGACGCCGTGAAGGTGCAGCTTCACTCCGGCTTCCCGACTGACCGTGATACCTACTTACGCTACTTCGACCGCATCGGGCAGGCCTCGGACATCCCGCTCTGGCTGCTCGACCCCCCGCCGAAGCTGGCAGCCGAGCTGGCCTCACGGGAATACGTCGTCGGGGCCAAGGTGCACAACATGTCCGATTACCACACAATGACGCGCGAGACCCGCGACCTCAACTTCGCAACCGTCTGCGCCGGCCAGATGCGGAACATGGTCTTCGGCTACATGCTCGGGTCGCCCGCCTATCTATGCACCGTCGCCCCATTTGCGCCAAAGATCGCGTTCGAGTTCTTCGGCGAGCTCGAGGCGGGCCGCTACGACGACGCGCTGGCCTCTGTCTTCCGCTACGAAGAGCCTTGGATGAAGACCGCGCTAGACGTTGGGTGGCTTCACGCGATCAAGGAGGCGATACGGCTGCGCGGGCCGTACCCGAACAGCAACCCATGCCCGCCGCAGCTGGCCACGACCCCGGAGCAGGGCCAGAGAGTGGCACAAGCGATGAAGGACGTGTTCGGGCTGGGCTGAAGCGCAGCCCACGGCGCGCGTCACATGGTGAGGCGCTTGTACAGGTAGAGCAGGCGCTGGGGCAGCTCGTAGACATTCTCCAGGATCTCGTAGCCGATGTCCTGGCACATGTACTTCAGGTAGTCGTGGCCGCTCTTGTCGACCGTCAGGCAGAAGGCGTTGATGTCCCTCTCCCTAGCCTCGTCGAGGGCCCTCTTCGTGTCGTGGACCGCGTACTCTTTCTCCACTCCCTCCCTGCTGTAGCCGCGATCCTGGGGCCGCCCGTCGCTAATCAGGAAGAGCAGCTTAGTGCGGGCGTCCTGCCCGTCCAGCTTGGAGGCCGCGTGTCTTATGGCCGGGCCCATCCGGGTCGCGTGTAGTGGCGCGATGCGGTCGATCCGGTTCTTGACGCTCTGCGACAGCGACTCGCCGATGTCCTTCACGGTGTAGAACTCGACGTTCTCCCTGCCGTATCCGGAGAAGCCGTAGATACCGTACTGATCGCCTATCGACTCCAGCGCGTTTATCAGGAGTACCACGGCCTCTTTCTCGACGTCGATAATCCGCTTGTATGAGCGGCGCATCCCGTCGCCGCGGCGGTTCCTGAGCCACGCCATGTACTCGACCGGGTCGTCGGGGGCTTGCCAGTCGTCAGCGGCCTTCCGGGTGTCCTCTATGGCCTCTGCCGTCGACGCGCTCGTGTCGAGGAGGAAGACGACCGCCACGTCGCGCTGCACCTTGTTGCGCCTCCAGTACAGCTTCTCGCTTGGACCCGCACCCGTCTTGATGTCCACCACCGCCTCAATGACGTCGTCGATGTCGATCTCCTCGCCATCCTCCAGCTTGCGCACTTTCTTGAACATATCGGGCGTCATCATCTCGAACTGCCGCTTCACCTGGTTCACCAGCGAACCGTAGCTCTGCAGCGTCGAGCCGTAGAAGGTAGGATCGCCCTCCGCCATGCCTTTCTGGCGCACAACGCACCAATTGGGCTTGTAGTCGTCGGCCCGGAAGTCCCACTCGTTGTACACGAAGGTCTCTGGCTCCGTGGCGTCCAGGGGGCCTCCGCCTTCCTCGACGTGGGTCAGCGGGCCCTGTCCCGTGTCCGGCGACCTCGGGGCGGTCAGCCCGGCCTCCTTCAGCATGTTCTCGGCGAACTCCCCACCGGTGTCGTTGGCGTCGCCCTCGGCGGCTTGCATATCGACCTCGGCGCTGCTCGCCAGCAGCTCTTCGAGGGCTTCCTGGGTCAGCGGCTCGCCGCCTTCGACCGACTCGTCCCGGCTGGCGCGAAGCTGCGACAGGAGCTGGACCGTCTCCGGCTTGAACTGTCCCCTGTAGTCCACCTCCCGCACCTGCTCGTAGTCGCTCTCGGCGGCGTCGCCGCCAGGCGCATCCGCCGGGACGCCCATCATCTGCTCCAGGAGGTTCTCAATCTCCTCCGGGCTCAGGTCGTCCTCCTCATCGGCGTCCGAGTCTACGTCCTCCCAGTCCTCGGGCGCTACCTGCTCGTTGGGGATCTCGTCGAGGATCGCGTATATCCTGATCGTCGCTTCGGCCGTATCCTCCACAGTGGCCTCGGCGTCGATCACACGCTCGGCGATACTGGCGATCCTGCGGGCGTGGCTCGCGTACTTGGCTGGTGCGGCGAGGCCCGTCTTCTGATCCAGACTGATGCGGACTAGCAGCTCTACGAGGGCTTCCTGGGCCGGCAGCGACTCTATGGCAGGCCTGGACGGGATGGAGTCGGCCTGGACGGCGGCGTAGTCGGCCCTGATGCCGAGGTACTCCACCTTGACTAGGCCGTCGAGCCTGCCGTCCTCGACGACGGTGAATATGTCCAGCGCGAGCTTGCGGTTCGCGAACATGTCGAAAAACCGCTGCATGTCCGTTGCCCAGCCACTCCCGCCGTCTTCCCCGGCGGCGCTCCTTTCCGCCGCGTCCAGCGTCGGACGCAGGTCTTCGAAGCGCGTCGATGGACGGTCGTACTTGAACAGGAAGCTGCCGAACTCCAGGTGCCCCACCTGGTGGGTAGATACGACCTTGTAAAGGGTGAAGTTACGCGCCTTGGACGGGTACCTGTCGACCACGGACGGGACGTACACTGCCGTGCCCTCCGTAGAGGGCGACTCTTCCGATACCCAGCCGATATGCCGGTCCGCCAGCTCGCGGCTCTCGCAAAGCTCGATGTCCGCCCCAGCCAGCGCCTTGCAGTACCGCTCCATCAGGTCCTTGATACGGGCCAGCTCCACGCTCGACGACAGGGTCTCCAGGACCTCCAGGGAGCGCGACGATTCCAGTCTGAAATACGAAAGCCCCGCGTCTGCGTTCTCCTGCATGGTGGAGAGGCCCCTGTCGAACCACCTCTCCATCTGGCTCATCGATACCCGGTCGAGCACG
The DNA here is from genome assembly GCA_965262055.1 of Dehalococcoidia bacterium. GTDB lineage: Bacteria > Chloroflexota > Dehalococcoidia > Lucifugimonadales. The sequence goes on along the minus strand of CBDHEI010000002.1, from coordinate 879,807 downwards.
GTAGGCGAGTTGCGGAAGAACGACGGCACGGCCTCCGGCGAGACATCGGCGAGGCGCTCGGCAAGACCCAAAAGCTCGCCGCTCATGGACTTGTCGAGCTCGCTCATGGCGGACGAGATCTCTATCATCGACGCTGGGGCGTTGGCTCCGGCCTCGCGGAGCCGGTCCACCAGCTTGAGAAACCTCTGCCTCTGGCTCGGCTCCACCTTGGGGAGAGACCTGGATGCGGCCTCGAACAGGCTCTTGACCTGCCTCCAGCTGCCGGAGGTAAGGGAGGAAGCCATGGAGAGGAAGGCCCCCTTCTCATCACCGAGCTGCGGGAATATCTTCAACCCGCTGGAGATGCACTCCCCGGCCAGGTCGTAGGAACGGTGTGACAGCAGCCCCAGCAGCGCCACGAAGCGCTCCAGCTCCGGCACGGTCAGTGTCCCCAGCAGCGACGGGCTGGACTCGAAGAACTTGGTGCTCAGGGCGCCGGACTTCCAGGTCCCCTTGTAGAGACTGCGGCCCATGGCCGCCCACGACTCGATGTGGCGGGACCTGAGCCGCGACATCACGCCGGGGCTCGCCCGGTAGTAAGCGGTGCCCAGCACCGGCGAAGTGCTGCACAGGTCTTTGCCGCTTTCGGCCCACCTCACGAAGTAGTTGAAAGGCATCAGCCCTACGACGCGCGGGCTGGCCGCGAAGTACTCCGCCGCGGCCTCCCACGAGCGTATCGTTTCCCCGGCAAGGCGCAGGCCCAGACCGGCCCAGTCGGCGAGCTGCCGCTCGTTGACCGTGGAGGCCATCGCCTTCCAGGACCTGTCGAACTCCTCCGAGACCGCGGAGGGGTACGCCTCAAGCTCCCGGAGGACGCTCTCCCGAGTCAGCTCCGTCTTCTCGTCCATTCGGACTCCTTGTGCCACGCCGACGCCGCTATGTCCAGGAACCGGCCCAGTATGACACCCGTCGCGCCGTAGACCAAGTGCCCTTCGTAGCCGAAGGCCGGCCTCCGGTGGACTCGCCCCCCTTCTATCCAGGCGTCATCGCGCCAGCCGCGGGTGTCGAGCAGATAGCTGACCGGGGCTTCGATGACCTCCGCCACCTCCTCGTTGGGGAAGAATGCGTAAGGGGCGGGAATCGTCCCCACGAAAGTGCTGACGGCGTAATTCGAGATCGTCTCGAAGTCGCCCAGACCGCCGAGGACCTCCACGTCGGAGGGATGCACCCCCATCTCCTCGCGCGTCTCCCGCAGAGCCGTGTCCAGCAGGTCTGTGTCTCCCTCGTCCCATCTGCCTCCGGGCAGTGCGATCTCCCCCTTGTGCTCCTCCACGGAGTTGCTGCGCTTGTTCAGGAGGATGCTGTAGTCGCCTGCCTTCGGATATAGGAGCAGCAGCACGGCAGCGGGCGTTAGCGACGAGTCGCTGAGGTCCGTCTTGGGGCTGCTGGCGAGAGCATTTCCCACGGCTTCCAGAGTGGGGTCGGCGAGGAGTGTCACAGGGCCCGGCCTACTCGAATATCGACGAGATCACCTCCTCGATGCCCTGTTGCAGCGGCTCGTCGTCCGTGACCGCCCAGTTCACCGCGACCTGACAGGCGCGCCTGGGGCTGATGCCGCTGACCATTAGCTTGCCCGCGTAGATCAGCAGCCTCGTGCTGGCACCCTCGGCGAGTCCGTGTTCCCTCAGGTTGCGAACCTTCTCGCCCAGCTTGGCCAGGCGCTTCGCGGTGTCCGCGTCGACGCCGGACTCGTGCTCGATTATCTGCGCCTCTATGTCGGGCGGGGGCGAATTGAACTCGATGGCCACGAACCTCTGGCGCGTGCTGTGCTTCAGGTCCTTCAGGGCGCTCTGGTAGCCGGGGTTGTAGGACATCACCAGTAGGAAGCCGTCGGCGGCCTCCAGGAGCTCGCCGCGCTTCTCTATGGGCAGGATCCTGCGGTGGTCGGTTAGCGGGTGGATCAGGACCGTCGTATCCTTGCGGGCCTCGACGATCTCGTCGAGATAGCAGATACCCCCCGCCTTGACAGCGCGGGTCAGCGGCCCGTCTATCCATACGGTGCTGTCCCTCTGCAACAGATACCGTCCCACGAGGTCGCTCGCCGTCAGGTCCTCGTGGCAGGCGATGGTGACCAGGGGCAAGGATCCGTTGTCGCCTGCTCTCATGTTGTCGGAACGCCTTTCGGGTCCCTCCTTCACCTGGGTCAGGGGCCTGCCCATGCGGTAGGACATGTACTCTACGAAGCGCGTCTTCCCGCAGCCGGTCGGGCCCTTGAAGAGTACGGGGATTTTGGAGTGGTAGGCGGCCTCGAAGAGCTCTATCTCGTCGCCGACTGGCACGTAGTACGGCTCCTCGGTCAGCGAGTACTCCTCGACGATGTAGCTGCGAAACAGGGTAGTAGTGGATGTGGTCATATCAGGTTTATTCCCGTGTTCCTTTCGTGAGGGACCGCCACTCTGCCTCTACGGTCTTTTCAAGCTCGCGGATGCCTGAGCCGTTGTCGATGATAACGTCTGCGAGCGCGATTCGCTCCTGCTGCGGCATCTGTGATGCCATTCGCGCCTCGACCTCACGCGGGGCGAGGCTGCTGCGCGCCGCAGCCCTTTCCACCGCTTGCGACGCCGTGGCGACGGTAACCCATACTTGGTCCACCATGTCGGTCCATCCCGCCTCCAGGAGCAGCGGCGCTTCGACGACGGCAACATCGGCGCCTTCTTCACGCAGACGCTTCAACTCTGTCTCCACGATGGTACGGGTGCGCGGGTGAACGATGGAGTTCAGCCGCGAGAGGGCGGTCCTGTCCTTGAAGACCAGTGCCGCGAGTCTCGACCGGTCCACGCAGCCTTCGGCAGTCAAGAAGCCCTTGCCAAATGCGCCCACTATCTCGGCCAGACCCTCGCTGTCTTTGGAATAGACCTCATGGGCGGCCAGATCGGCGTTGATGACCGCTGCACCAAGCCCTCTCAGTACACGGGCGACCTCAGTCTTGCCTGTCCCGATGCCTCCGGTAAGCCCTATCACTATCATATGGGCTCCAAGCTGCGTGTTCGGCAGCACCCGACATTCTAGCAACGGGCAACTTGAGGGGTCAATAGCGATGGCGCGGGAAGCGAGGGCAGAGCGATCGGCCCTCGCTCGTCGGGGGCGAGCTATGGGCTGGGGGACTCGGGTTCCTGCTGCTGGGTGATGTTGCAGGTGATCTGGCGCGAGCCGAATTCGTTGGAGTGGATCTGGTAGGAGGTGCCCTCGTAGTCTAAGAGTAGCTCGTATCCGGGCACGACGCCCTCGATGTAAAACCGGCCTTCCTGAGGGCATCCCAGGCTCGAGTCGGGCCAGTCCACCTGGCGGAAGCTTACCAACTCGATCTCGGACTGGTCGACCACCAGCTCACCGGCGAGGAGCTGCGCGGCCGCTACCCGCGCGCAGTTGGGGCCAACGTCGAAAGAGAGATTGTCGCTTCCCTCGTCATCGGACAACTTGACGGACTCGGCCACTCCCTCGCGTACCTCGCCGAACAACTGGCCGAGGTCCGCCGCCGACCCGACAGCGACCATGTTCTCCGTGAGCGAGGTCTTGAAGACCTCAAGCGAGCGCTGGAACCTGTAGAACTCGGGATCCCGGCTGAAGGCGTCCGCATAGATGGCGTTCGCCTCCGCAATGCCGCACCCCTCGATTATGGAGGCATCCCTCTGGGCCTCGGCGCGAATAATGGTTGCGCGCCTGTCCACGTCGGCCCTGATCTCTAGGTCTTGCCTGGAGCCTTCCGCCCTTTCCGCGTTAGCGATGCGCTTGCGCTCGGCGTCCATGTTCGCATAGACGCTGGACGCGATCTGAGGGGGGAAGTCGGCGCGCTTGAGCCGAACGTCGACCGTGTCGATGCCGAAGGTGGCCAGCTTCGGCGTCACCGTCTCGGTGACCTTGTTCATGATCGCCTCGCGGCGGTCCCGGATGACGTCGATCTGGAGGTCGTTGGCGATCTCGATCTTCATGTCGGATACGACTATGTCCTTGCCCCGCTGCTCGGCGCCCCTCGCAGTCCGCACGGACTCGAAGAACCTCAATGGGTCTTCGATTCTGCCTATCGCGTAAGCGTCGATTATCAGCCTCTTCTTGTCCTGGGTAAGGAAGGAGTCGGGGTCTGCGTCGAAGAGGGTGGAGCGCTTGTCGAAGTAGGTTACCGTCTCCACGAAAGGCGACTTGGCGTAGAGTCCAGGGCTGACGATGGAGCGGCGCGGCTCGCCGAGGCGCGTGACTATCGCGGCCTGGGTTTCGTCGACCACGAACAGAAACTGCGGTCCCAGAAGCCCCGCAGCGATGGCGGCTATTACGATCAGGGCGGCAATCAGCTTCATCACCGCTTACTCCTGGCTCGGCAGCGGCACGACGCCGCCGTCTCCGGACACGAGCACAATATTGACGCTGGGGTCTACGATGAACTTGGTCACCCCGGGCAGGATGTCCTCCATGGCGTCGAGGTAGAGCCTCTGCCGGGTGATGTCCTTGGCCTTCAGATACTCGCTCAGGATGGCGACGAAGCGCTCGGCCTTGCCGGTGGCTATGTTGATCTGCTCTGCCCTGAACGCCTCCGAGGCCCTGACCGTGCGCCGGGCGTCTCCGAGGGCCTTGGGCAGGATGTCCGCCTCGTAGGCTTGCGCGAGGTTGATTGTCTGCTGCTTCTCCTCGATGGCGACGTTCACGTCGTCGAAGGCAGGTTGGACCTGGGGCGGAGGAAGCACACTCTGTAGCTTGACTTCGGTGATGTTGATGCCAGTCTCGTACTGATCCAGGAGGCTCTGCAGCAGGGCCTTGGTCCCCGACTCGACGATCTCTCGGTTCACCAGCACGTCGTCGATGCTGAGCTGGCCCACCACCTGCCGGAGCGAGGTCTCCGCCGCGCTTTTCAGGACCGCACCGTCAGGGTCGGCGACCCTGAACAGGAACTGCTCTATGTTCTTGATGTTGTACTGGACAAGGAGCTGGGCGTCGACGATCTGGGGCTCTTCGTCGCCGGTTATCATCAGCGACTCCGCCGGGAAGGGCGTCTCGCCGCGGAACCCCAGCTCGAGCCGTCTGACCTCCTGCACCTGGAGTTTTGCAAAGGTCCCTATCGGCGACGGCCACCACCAGTGGAGGCCCGGATCGGAGCCGCCCAGCATCGCTCCCGGGGGGTTTTTGGTAATGGCGCCGAAGGTGCGGATAGCCGCCTCTTCGCCGGGCTGCACAGTGTAGAAGCCGGAGGATAGCCAGATAACGGCGGCGATCACGGCCGCTATGATGACGAAGCCGAACAGGCCGACGCCCACTCCACCGAGGCGGAAGCGGCCGAAGAACGCCCGGAACCTTCCCAGTATCTGCTCTACGTTTACTTCTGGCTCGTCCTGCCTGAACATCTGACTCCCACTCACGTGATCTCACACAACAGATTCATCTTAGCACACCCGCGGCGCGGCGCGCTCTGGGCTTGGGCTTCGGGAGGCGCCGTCGCAGCTCAGCGGGAAGTTTCCGATAATCGCCGCCGCGCCCGCAAGCTATTGACAACACGACGAGTGCGCTTCTCAATCGAAGATCTCGTCCTCCCTGAACTTCGTCCACGACTCGAATACCGGGAACGGGGGAGGTAGGGTGTTCCCAGGATCGTTCAGCTTGAACGATATCTTCTCGCTGTCGAAGACGTTTCTGATGGAGATGGAGAAGCCTGAGCTTGGGATACAGTCCTCGCACCTGTCTGGGAACTGCTGCGCCGACCTCGGGTCGTTGAAGTAGATAGTTACTTCGGAGCCGCCGCGACTCCCTTCGACCCGGTAGTCGTCCGCGCCGATCTCCCACTCGTTCACCGCCCGGTTGTCCCTGGAGTACTGGGCCCAGAGTTGGACCCCTCCGTGGAAATCGAAGACGACGGCCTTCCTGGGACTCGCGTCCATAGAGGGAACGAACTGACGGAAAGATCGCCCTCGTAGCTCCGCGACTACCTGTTCTTGGTCCACTTCCGGTTCCTCGACGCTACCCGTCACGCAGCCGGCTGGCGTGATGGCCAACGCGAGAGCAAGCAGAAGTCCATAGATTTTCTTCATAGCGACCCGTACTAACTTCCTCCTTACGATCATAGCAAAGCAGGTGTGCATGGCTGGAAGACAGAGCCTTGTTGCGGAAGAGCGCTGGCATCTGACCGCTTTTGCCTCCCTCCAAGACCCACGGCCTGGGCGCGCGCAGCAGCTTGTACCCGAGCCGTCCAAACCGGCCGGCCCCGCGCTAACGTAACGAATATAGTGGACGTTATAGCTCATGACACCCGTTGCGGGCCCGTTGTGTGTGCCCCGCAACGCCACACAACAAGGCGCCGGCCTCCGGCCTTAAGGAGACGTACATGAACCTGACCGGTATCGGGGAGATGAACCGGGAGGTAGAGAAAGAGGCCCTGTTCCTCCACGACCTCCTGGGAGAGATCAGGAAGGTGCTCGTGGGCCAGGACGCTCTGGTGGAGCGGGCGCTAGTTGGACTGCTGGCGGACGGCCACATCCTTCTGGAGGGCGTTCCGGGGCTCGCCAAAACCCTGCTCGTCAAGACGCTGGCCCAGGCCATCGACGCCCGTTTCTCCCGCCTCCAGTTCACTCCTGACCTGCTACCCGCGGACCTGATAGGCACCCAGATATACAACCCGCGCACCGCCGAGTTCAGCGTCCACAAGGGGCCGGTCTTCGCCAATCTCGTGCTTGCCGACGAGGTGAACCGCGCGCCCGCGAAGGTGCAGAGCGCGCTGCTGGAGGCGATGCAGGAGCGCCAGGTGACCATCGCCGGCACGACCTACCCGCTGGAGGATGTATTCTTGGTGCTCGCCACGCAGAACCCCATCGAGCAGGAGGGCACGTACCCCCTGCCGGAGGCGCAGGTGGACCGGTTCATGCTCAAGGTGTTGGTGGACTATCCGGCACGAGACGAGGAGCGGATGATCGTCGACCGGATGACCGGCCAGACCATTCCGCCGGTGAGCCCCGTGATCGACCTCGACGACATAGCGCGGGCACGGGAGGTGGTACGCCAGATATACGTCGACGAGAAGGTCAAGGAGTACGTGCTGGACATAGTGCGTGAGACCCGGCATCCGTCGACGGACGGCTTGTCGGAGCTTCGCTCCTTGGTCGCATTCGGGGCGTCGCCCAGGGCGAGCATATACCTGATCCAGGCGGCGCGGGCGCACGCCTTCCTGAGGGGGCGCGGCTACGTGACGCCCGAGGACGTCAAGCAGCTTGCCCCGGACGTGCTGCGGCACCGGGTCATCACGACGTACGAGGCGGAGGCGGAGGAGGTTACGACCGACTCGATCGTCCGCAGGATTCTGGACCACGTAGAAGTACCGTAGATGCTGACCCCGGAGCTCGTACGCAAGATCAGGCGGATCGAACTCAGCACCCGCCGCGTGGTCGCGGACAACTTCGCGGGCCGTTACCACTCGGTCTTCAAGGGCCAGGGCATGGAGTTCGACGAGGTTCGCCCGTACAACCCGGGCGACGACGTGAGGAGGATCGACTGGAACGTGACCGCCCGCATAGGCTCTCCGTACGTGCGCAGGTACCACGAAGAGCGGGAGACGACGGTGATGTTGGTGCTGGACGCAAGCGGCTCTGCCGACTTTGGCAGTACGGGCCGGTTGAGGCGGGAGCTGGCGGCCGAGCTGGCGGCGGTGCTCTCTTACGCGGCGACGACTAACAACGACAAGGTTGGGCTGTTGATATTCACTGGCGGGGTCGAGCTGCTGGTGCCGCCCCGCAAGGGTAGGCGCCATGTGCTGAGGCTCATTAGGGACGTGCTGGTATTCGAGCCGACGGGGCGCGGCACAGACATAGGACTCGCGCTGGATACCGTGAATCGCGTCCTGAAGCGGCAGAGCATCGTGTTCGTGATCTCCGACTTCCTGGCCGACGTGGAGAGCTACAGGCGCTCCCTGGCGGTGACCAACAGGCGCCACGACGTCGTGGCCGTCCAGCTGAGCGACCCGATGGAACGGGAGGTCGCGGACGTGGGCCTGCTCTCCTTGCAGGACGCCGAGACGGGCGAGATGATGCTCGTGGACACGAGCGACCCGACGTGGCGGCGGCAGTTTGCGGACCGGGCGGCGCGGGCCGAAACTGACAGGAGGACGCTGATGGCCCGCGCAGGCGTGGACCGGATCACGGTGGCCCCCGACAGGGACTACGTCTCGGGGCTGATGGCGTTCTTCACGGCGCGGGCCCGCAGGCAGGCCCGATGAGGAGGTGCGCCCGCGTGCGAACGGCCACCTCGCCCCGCGTGATTCTCTCCCTTCTGGCCGCCGTGCTGATCGCGACCTACGGCGCGACCGCCCATGCACAGAGCAGCGACCGCGTCGGCATGAGCTTCAAGGCCCCGGAGGGGGAATTCACCGTTGGCGAAGTGGTCCCCCTCACGCTGGAAGCTACGTACTCCACAGGGTTCCAGGTCATCCTGCCTGTGCTCCCGCGCTCGTGGGGCGCCTTCGAAGTGCGGTCGCAGTCGCCCGCCGTGGTAGAGGACCGCGACGACGGCTCCTCGTCGATCAGCCAGACGATCGAGATAGTTCTGTTCGCGCCGGGGGAGCACTCGACGCCGGAGCTTCTCGTAACCGTGCGCGACCCTTCCGGGAAGATGACGGACATCGCGGCGCCCATGGCCACGGTCAATATCGTCTCCGTGCTTGGCGAAGACGACCTCGATCTCAGGGACATCAGGCCCCAGGAGGTGCTCTCATTACCTCCACTCTGGCCCTGGTTTGCGGTGCCGCTCGTCCTCATCGCGGCGGTGGCAACCGCCGCTTACTACATCGTCGCGCGCCGCCGGGCGGCCGTATCCGAGGCGGCGCCGTTCGTCGATCCGCGGTCGCCTTATGAGAAGGCGCGGGACGAGCTGGACGAGATAGAGAGCATGGGGTTGCTGTCCCAGGGCCGGGTCATGGCCCACTACGTCCGCTTGTCGGATTGCATCCGCGAGTACCTGGATGCGGGTTTCGGCCTGCCGGCCATCGACCTGACCACCGGCGAGATACGCAGGGAGCTGCGCCGGATCTCGATGGCGCTGGAGCCGTCGCGATGGACGGTCGGCCTGCTGGAGGACTGCGATCTCGTCAAGTTCGCCAAGTACGCGCCCGGCGCAGCGGAGGCGGACGGTGTCATAGACCGGGCCCGCCGCCTCCTGGAGGCCACGCGGCCCCTGCCAGAGGCCGAAGAGCAGGGCGGGGCGGACATCGGCGGGCAGGCCGCACTGGTGGACGCGTCATGAGCATCGGGTTCGCCACTCCGTGGCTGCTTCTTGGCCTGCTTGCGGTGCCGCTGCTGGCATTCGCGCCGCGGTGGCTGCGGGGGCGGAGCGCTCCTGCGGCGCTCCGCTTCTCGGACACCTCCATGGCAGCGGCGCCCGCGTCGTGGCGGACCAGGCTGACCCCGGGGCTGCGCGTACTGCGATTGCTGGCCGTGGCGCTGGTGGTGGTGGCGGCGGCGCGCCCGCAGACGAGCGAGGCCACGGAGCTGATCAAGGGAGAGGGCGTGGACATCGCCTTGGCGCTCGACATATCGGGCAGCATGTCGTCCCTAGATTTTCAGCCCAACAACCGGCTGGACGCTTCCAAGGAAGTCATCGGCGACTTCATCGAGAGCCGCGGCTACGACAGGATCGGGCTGGTCGTCTTCGCCGGCGATGCGTTCGTCAGCAGCCCACCCACCATAGACCACTCGGCGTTGCAGGACAGGCTGGACGAGGTCCAGCTGGCGGGGGAGCTTCGGGTTGAGGACGGCACCGCCATCGGCCTGGGACTGGCCACGGCAGCCAACATGCTGAAGGACTCCACGGCGGAGAATAGGATCGTCGTCCTGCTGACCGACGGGGCCAACAACGCGGGGCAGGTCGACCCGTTCACGGCCGCCGTCGCAGTGGAGGCGCTCGGAATCAAGGTCTATGCCATAGGGGCGGGCCAACCCGGGTTGGTCCCATTTCCGGCCCCCGGCCTGTTCGGCGAACGGGTCATATACCGGGAGAGCGACCTGGACGAGGAGATACTGAGGCGGGTCGCAGAGCTTACCGGCGGAAAGTACTTCCGCGCTGCGGACGCCGAGGGGCTCCGCCAGGTCTACGACGAGATCGACGCGCTGGAGAAGTCTGAGGTAGAGGTGCAGGTCTTCACCCGGTACCAAGAGCTTGCAGCCTGGGCGCTTGTTCCTGCCGTCTCGCTGCTTCTGTTGGAGGCGCTGCTCGGCAGCACGGTGCTGAGGAGGGCGCCCTAGGCATGTCATTCGGAGACCTGCATTTCCTTTACGGCGCGGCGCTGCTCCCTGCGGTGCTGGCGCTGTTCGTCTGGGCCGCGCGCCGCCGTCAATCGGCGCTGGCCAGCTTGGGCGACCCGGCGCTTATCAGGCTGCTGGCCGACACGGTGCACAGGCCGGGGCGGAGGCTGCGAGCCGCTCTGTGGATTGCTGCCTTGGCGCTAATCCTGTTCGCCTTGGCGCGCCCTCAGTGGGGCAGCAGCGTTACGACCATAGAGCGCCAGGGCTTGCAGGTCATCTTCGCGCTGGATGTCTCACCCAGCATGCTGGCGAAGGATGTCAGACCGAACAGGCTGGAGCGCGCCAAGCTGGAGACGGCGGACATGATGGGACGGCTCGCCGGAGACGAGGTCGGGCTGGTGCTGTTTGCCGGAGCGGCCTTTCTCCAGCTCCCCCTGACCTTCGACTACGGGACCGCGCGTGTCTTCCTGGACGGCGCCGAGCCAGATGCCGTCTCCCGGCGGGGGACGGCCATCGCGGAGGCGATCGACGCGGCCATAGCCGGGTTCGACGCCAAACGGTCAAGCCAGAAGGTGATCGTGCTCATGACCGACGGCGAGAGCCACGAGGGGGACACTTCGGCGGCGGCGCGCAGGGCCGCCGAGCAGGGCGTTGTCGTGTACACCATCGGCATAGGCTCCCCGGACGGCGAGCCCGTACCCAGCTACGATGAGTCAGGTCGCGTCGTGGGCTACAAGCGGGACAGCTCCGGCGAGACCGTGCTCTCCAAGCTCGACGAGGAGACGTTGCGCCAGATCGCGCGGGAGACTGGAGGCAGCTACTATCGCGCCACGGCCGTCGGCAGCGCCGTCGCGGACCTGGCCGCGGAAATGGAGGACCTGCAGAGGGCCTCGCTGCAGAGCGAGGAGGAGACCCGCGGCATAGAGCGGTTCCAGGTATTCCTGCTGCTGGCCCTGGCGGCCCTGGCGCTAGCTGAGCTGATGCCCGACAGGGTGGGCGCGCCGCTGCTGCCGTGGAAGCTGCCACGCCTGGGGCGGCTACAGCCAGGCAGCCGGCCATCGGCGGGGGAGGCGGCCTAGGTGTGCACGACGATCATGACACTGGCGCTCGTATTTGCGCTGCTTGCGTCGAGCCTGCTCGCCTGCGGGCGCCAGACCCCTGAGGCGAACGCCCAGGGCAACGACGCCTTCGATGCACAGGACTACGCCGGTGCGGTCGAGGCCTACCGGCGTGCCCAGGAGAGCAGCCCCGACCTGCCCGAGCCCTTTTACAACTCCGGCAACTCGCAGTACCGCCAGGAGAGCTACGATGACGCACTGTCCAGCTACGACCAGGCACAGCTAAACGCCGGCGAGGGGCTAACCGGCAGCATCCATTTCAACCGGGGCAACCTCCACTTCAACCGAGAGGCGTACGGCAAGGCGGCGGAGGCGTACAAGGAGGTGCTGCGGCTGAACCCGGACGACGAGGACGCGAAGCGCAACCTGGAGCTTGCGCTTCGGCATATTCAGCAGGAACAGGAGCAGCAAGAGCAGCAAGAGCAGCAACAGGATCAGCAACAACAGGGAGAGCAGGAACAGCAGCAGGCTGGAGAGCAGGAGGAAGACCAGGAGCAGGACTCGCAGGACGGCCAGGATGAGCAGGAGCAGCCCGAGGCGGAACAGGACGGCGAGCAAGAGGAGCAGGACGGGCAACAGCAGCCTCAACCAGGACCCGGCGGACAGCAGTCTCCGCCGCTGACCGAGGAGCAGGCCCGGCAACTCCTGGAGGCGGTGGGCAGCGACGCGCAGACGTTGCAGGAGCACCTGCAGCGGCAACAGGCCCCGTCCGGACCGCCGCCGGAGCCGGACTGGTAGGCGGCGTGATGTGGACTGTGATCAGAGCCTCGCTGACTGCCGCCGTGGCCGCGGTCGTCCTCTACGCAGCCGGAGGCCCCGCACTTGCACAAGAGCCCCTGGTATCCGCCGAGGTCGACCGCACAGAGCTTACGACAGACGATACTCTGACTCTGACCTTGACGATCAGGGGCTCTAGAGCAGGGTCTGGTCCCGCGCTCACTGGCCTCCGGGGATTCGCGATACTCGGCACAAGCATATCGATGAGCAGGAGGACGATACAGGGTGAGACCACCTCCGAGGAGGTGCACGTCTTCACTCTCCAGCCGACCGAGGCGGGTACCCTCACCATCGACCCGATCTCGGCAACAGTGGACGGGCGCTCCCACAGCACCGAGCCTATTACCGTCATGGTGACCCAGGGCGCGGGAGCGTCGCCTCAGCGGCGCTCCCGCGGGACCATCGTACCCCCGGCGGACGAGCTGACCGGGCAGGATTTTTACGTCGAGGCCGAGGTGGAGAACCCTCAGCCCTACATTGGTCAGCAGACCGCTTACGTATTCCGCTTCTACAGGGCCGCTGGCCTGCTCGTGCAACCCAGCGATTACGACGCCCCCGATTTCGTCGGCTTCTGGAGAACGGACCAGACGAACGAAGGCACGTACGGGACCCGGGCGGCCGGGCGCGACTACCGCGTTACGGAGCTGCGCACCATCATCTTCCCCTCCGTGACCGGCAAGCAGACGATCGGCCCCGCCGCGCTTACGATACCGCTTCCGGTACCCGGGGGATTCTTCCGCAGGGCCTCTACCCTGACGACCAACTCGGTTGGGGTCGAGGTGAGGTCTCTGCCGGACGGGGCGCCGGACGGCTTCACCGGGGCAGTGGGGCAGCTCGATATACGCGCCAGGGTTAACAGGCGCGTCGGCGTCGTTGGCGACCCTCTGACGCTGACTGTGACCGTGACGGGCCGTGCGAACTTCGAGAACCTGGCGGACCCCGTTTGGCCTGACATGCCGCAATGGCGCTCTTTCGACAGCGCCGCCGCCATAGACACGAACGTCAATTCCGGGCGGCTGACCGGCAGGAAGGTGTACGAGAGGGTACTCATCCCCAACATGCCTGGCGACATAGAGATCCCCGCCATCGTCTTCCCCTACTTCGACCCGGACGCGAGCATATATCGCACCGCCTCGACTGGGCCGATCCGCGTGTCGGTTGCGCCCGCCGACGGTGAGCCGCCGGCCCCGACGACGACGGGAAGCGAAGACACGGAGCCGGGGCCCACCGACATCAGGCACATCAAGCCGGCGCCGTCCAGGCTGCGCACCGGGGGTGGCGGCATGGCTAGCAACGCGCTCTACTGGGCTGCGTGGGCGGCGCCTCCCTTGCTGCTCGCGCTGGCCGACGCCGGTCGCCGCCTCAGGGGACGGCTGGCCGCGGGCTCGCCGCACGGGCGCGCCCGGAAGCGCGCAGAGGCCCTGCTGGCAGAGGCCCGCCGTGGCGGCGACCCCCACGCGGCAGCCGCGCGCGCCCTGACCGGCTACCTGGCCGACAGGCTGGGACGACCCCTGTCCGGTCTGACCCACGACGCCATCGCCGCGCTGCTGGAGGAGCGGTCTGTGGGCCGCGAGACCATAGATCGCGTCCTGCGCTGCCTGGCGGCGAGCGAGGGGGGCCGCTTCGCTCCCACCGGCGACGGTCCTGCGCCCGGAGACAGCCTTCTGGCCGAGGCCGAGGCGGTCATAGGCGCGCTCGAGGAGGAGCTGGGGGCATGAGGCGCATCGCGTTGGCCGTACTGCTGGCCCTCGCGGCCTCCCTTCCGGGTGCGGCGGGATGGGCGCTGGCGCAGTCGCCGGGCGACGCCGGCAGCATGACGGCCGCCAACGCCATGTACGAGCAGGGCCTCTACGCCGGCTCAGCCCGGGCGTACCAGCAGCTTGCGGACCGGGGCTACCGCGACCCTGCGCTCTACTACAACTTGGGCAACGCCTACTACAAGCAGGGCGACCTCGGCCGTGCGATCCTGAACTACGTCCGGGCGCGCCGTCTCGATCCCTCCGACCCAGACACAGCCGCCAACCTGGAGCTCGCGCGCGGCCACGTATCCGGCGCGCCGGATACGGCGGATGACGCCTTCGCGGGCGTCGCGGCGCGGGCGTCGGCGTTGCTTGCCAGGAATCAGGCCGCCGCTGCTGCGCTCGCGGCGTGGGCCATCGTGGTAGGCCTAGCGGGCGCGTTGCTGCTGCTGAAACCCCGCCCGCGGGTACGCCGCTGGCTGAGCTACGGCGCCATGGCCGCCGGGGTGCTGCTCGTGGCCTCTGTAATTCAGATGTCCACTCACACGCTTGCAAAAGGCGGTAACGAGGTCGTGGTCGTGGCCGAGTCGGTGGACGTGATGAGCGGTCCGGGCGCGCAATACGTCGCCGAGGCCGCCCTTCCCGGCGGCACGGAGGCGGAGTTGCTGGAGCGCCGGGGCGGCTGGACCAGGATCACGCTGCCCGACGGCGGTCTCCAGGGCTGGGTGCCCGCCGGCGCCGTAGAGACCGTGGACCCCGACTCACCGCTCTAGCCGGAGCGAGCCGCCTCAGTCGAAGTGGCGCAGGTCCTCGTAGAACCATGAGATGGGCAGTGAGACCTCGGCGTTCGTGCTGATGCCGCGTTGCTTCTCCGGGGGCAGTTCGTAGCCGGACACGCCCTTCTCGTCGATGTAGTAGTAGGCCCTCTCCGCGGTGTGGAAGTGGACCAGCGCCGTGTCCTTCCAGAAGGTCAGGTAAGGGTAGGTACCCTCCACGTCGTTCGCCGGCAGCTTCGGCGCCAGCTCCATGGCGCGGTAGTTGGCGATGGGCGGCGGCTCCACGTAGACGCGGTCGTCCTCGCCGTATATCGAGAACAAGTTGCGCCCGTGCAGCCAGGTCGTGCCGCCGTCCTTGCTGATGGCGGTCGATAGCCTGTGCCGTTGCAGGCCGCGCTCTATCTCGTCTGGCGACGACTGGTTCCATATCACCAGCAGATCGCCGGTGCCCGGCACGCGCCTGAGGGCCGCCGGCGCCAGTGCCGTGGCGAGCGTGCTCGGCTCCGGCTGCGACCATGTGGTGCCGTTGTCCGACGACCACGACTGAAAGAACCTGCCCAAGGGCGTGCGTAATAGCATCAGCAGGCGTCCGGGGCTCACCTCCGCGAGGACGGGCTCGTTGCAGCGCCAGTGGCCCCCTGCGCTGAAGTCGAGCGTGACGAATAGCTCGCCGCCGCCGCCCCACTGCCCCTTGCCCTCGTTCGTGTGCCACGTCTCGCCCTCGTCGTCGGAGTAGTAGGCAAAGCAGTAGGTGAAGAAGTGCTCGTAGCTGTGGTGTCCGATAATCGCGGTCTCGTCGCCGTGCAGCGCCCGGCCCTTCTCGCGCACGGTCTTGCCGACCAGCGTGTACGCGGACGCCACGATGCGCCCCGTGGCCGTGACGGTTGCGCCGAAGGCCACGGCGTTGTTGTACGGCTCCGAGACCTGGACGAGGCTGCTCCAGGTCTTCCCCTCGTCGGTGGACCTGGCGAAGGCGACGTCAAGGGCGTACTGGTCACTCCGTTCCCCCCGGGAGTGCGAGGGGCTCCAGAAGGCACCCAGGGCGCCCGACTTGAGGCGCACCACGTGGCGCGGGTTGCCGCCCATTTCGCGTCCGTCCGCAGTCACGATGGGGGAGGGCTCCCCCCACGTCTTGCCGCCGTCGTCGGAGAAGGCCTTTCGCCCCTCGGACAGTCCGAGTAGCCCGCCGTCCCTCAGCTCGGCTTTGCCGAACGGCAAGCCGTCGATCGCCAGGTGCAGGTGGCCGATCTCGCTGGGTACGTAGTCGCGCAGCCGCTGCTCGAAGCTCGTGGTCATGGACGATCCTCCTGGCGGGCAGACGAGGCCCGCTCGTGGTGCGGAGTGGGTGATGTGGGGTGAGCGAAGGGATTTGAACCCTCGATCTCCAGGGCCACAACCTGGCGCCTTAACCGAACTAGGCCACGCTCACCGCGAAAGTACGAGCGATTCTAGCACCGGCGCAGCTACGCGGTCAAACAGCCTCAGAAGGTTGGAGCTACCGCTTAACTGGCGCCATCGTCACAGCGGCAGCCGCCTAGTCTTCACTCTGTCGTCCTGAACAGTGGCAATGATGCCGGTGGCAACGTCATCCTGCAAATCGGGAAGCACCTGTTGTAACCGCAGATTCACGCTGTCCACTCGTGGGTCGGACAACCGTAGCGAAACGATAGAGGGTCTAGATGCCCCTGTAAACGCTAGAATCGCGGAGAACCCGAGATCCTGGGTCACCACGGCCCTTCCAAGTTGTGGGGCCGTCTCTACTATGTCCCGATCCAGGGCGTCCGACGGCAGGACCGACTGAACGGTGATGACATCGTGCCCGATTGCGTTGAGGAACTGGACGGTGCGGGGAGAGATGTGGACGGCGGCGAGCAGCCTCATCCAACCGATACGGTATTGCCGCTGGCCAGCCAGGCACCAAACGTCGCGCATTCATGGACATCCTCAATCGCCAGTATCGGGTACTCGCGGACTACGTCGTCTGCCGTGTACCCGGCTCCCAACAGCTTGAGTACGAACTCGACGGTCATGCGAGTGCCTGTTACCGTCGCCTTCCCCTCGCAGACGTTTGGGTCCGTGGTGATGCGCTGAAAGTCCATGGAATCAGGGTATACTACCCCCGCTCGCTGGCGCCATCAGCCGGCGGGGACCGCCCAGGGGAGCCTGTCTCATAAGTCGTGCAGTGGGGTATGGAAGGATATAGTTGTGGCCATCCTGGCCGCGATGGAGAGATGGATGCCGCTGCGAGCGATGGACCGAGAACAGATGTGGCTGATGCCTCCGAGCCTGGGCGACCTGATCCCTGCCGAGCACCCTTCGCGGTTCGTGGCCGAGGTGGTGGACGCACTCGACCGAGAGGACTGGGCGGAGCTTGGGGTGGAAATAGACGGAGGTGATCTTGGGCCTCCTTCGTACCATCCTCGAGCGCTGTTGAGCGTGTGGCTGTACGGCTTCATGACCGGAGTGCGCTCGTGCCGCAAGTTGGAGGCGGCCTGCCGGGACCAGATACCGTACCTGTGGTTGACGTGCGTGCAATATCCGGACCACAACACACTCTGGAGGTTCTACAAGAGCCACCGCCAGGCGATGAGGAGGCTGTTCAAGCGTACGGTTCGGATGGCGGTGAAGATGGAGTTGGTGGACCTGGCGTTGCAGACGGTGGACGGGACGAAGGTTGGAGCCAACGCATCGAAGGCCAGGACATACGATGCGGAGGGACTGCGGCGGCTCTTGGAGCGGCTTGAGCGTGCGATAAGCGACCTGGAGTCCCAGAACGAATCGGGAGAGGATGCTCCAACCGCCCAGTTGCCGCAGGAGTTGTACGACAACAGGGTCCTGAGAGAGCAGGTGCGCCAGGCGATGGACGATCTTTCGAACGAGGAGGGACGGCGCATCAACCTGACCGACCGAGAGGCTCGTCTGATGAAGACACGCCAGGGCGTCATGCCCGGCTACAACGCGCAGGCGATGGCCTCGCCCGCACGGACTGCCGACGGACAGCGTGCAGGCATGCTGATCACGGCGGTCGAGGTGGTGGACGAACCGGGCGACCACGGCCAGTTGACTCCGATGCTGGACAAGGCCGAGGACAATACGGGCGCCAGGGCGGACATGACGTTGGCCGATGCGGGCTACCATTCGGGGCAGGCGCTGGAGGAGTGCGCCAGCAGGGGCCATCGGGTGGCGATGCCAGAGTCCCAGCGCCGTGCGCTGCGGCGTCCGTACCACAAGGACCGATTCACCTACGACGAGAGCAGCGACAGCTATAGATGCCCCCAGGGTCAGGCGTTGCGCTTCATACGCATCAAGCGCAATCATGGGGTGCCGATGCGGCGGTACCGGGCCTCCGGCGCCGTCTGCCGGGCGTGTCCTGCCTTCGGGACCTGTACGAAGGACGCTCGTTATGGTCGCGCACTGGAGATAGGGCCTCACGATGCTGCGCTGCGTGTCCACCGTGAGTGGATGTCGACCGAGGAGGCGAGCCGGTCCTATGAGCGCAGGCAAGGGCTGATCGAGCCGGTCTTCGGGATCATCAAAGACCAGCAGGCAGGCCGCAGGTTCCTGCTGCGCGGCATCGCCAATGTCGCGGCCGAATGGACGCTGCTGGCCACGGCCTTCAACCTGCGCACCCTCTGGCGCATCTGGCGGGCCGGGGCGGACATGTGGCGTCACGGACGTACCTCTTGGACGGCAACTTCGGCCCGAATCTGGGGATGCCAGGAGCGCCAGACCGCCATCCTCCCCGCACACGGACTGCCATGACACACCAACCCGGCCCTCCAGCGGATCCGACCAACCAATGCAGTGCTCCCCATCACCACCAACAACCCTTTGTGAGACAGGCTCCTCTGGACTTCCCCAATAGGGAGTTCTGAGACAAGCTCCTCTGGACTCCCCTTCGGACCT
This sequence comes from Dehalococcoidia bacterium, assembly GCA_965262055.1. Classification (GTDB taxonomy): domain Bacteria; phylum Chloroflexota; class Dehalococcoidia; order Lucifugimonadales. Next base: position 861,247 of record CBDHEI010000002.1, on the reverse strand, counting down.
CACGGAGTCTGAACAGTTTCCCTTAGCTCGCGCCACGGCCTCCAGCATGCTGCGGAAGAACTCTTCCAGACCATTGCTTTCAGACCCCTCCTGTATGGGAGGGACAGAATGATTAGTCTGAGGGAGACCCCTTTGGCGGACTCAGGGCAGGCTCTCAGGCTCCCGGCAAGGGGCTCCGCCCCTCTGCACTCCCCAGCTTTCAGCAGCTCAAGGCCAAGCTGCGGCGAATGTTAGGCGAGGACGTAGCATTTGACAACCTGGATTGCTAGAATCCCTGCTGTGCCGGACAGACTCCGGCCCGGCAGGAGTTGCCAGATGCGCGAGATAGACTTCCGCAGCGACACCAAGACCCTCCCATCACTTGAGATGCGCCGCGCGATGGCCGAGGCGGAGCTTGGGGACGACGTGAGCGGCGAGGACCCCACCGTCAACCGGCTAGAGGCGATGTCGGCCGAGATGCTGGGCAAAGAGGCAGCGCTGCTGGTGGCCAGCGGCACGATGGGCAACCTGATCGGCGTGTTGGCCCAGTGTCAACGCGGCGAAGAGGTGATACTCGGCAACAAGTCCCACATCTACCGGGGCGAGGCCGGCGGCGTCTCTGTGCTGGGCGGGGCGGTCATGCAGGTGCTGCCTAACGACGACGTGGGCCGCCTGGACCTCGACGAGATAGAGTCGGCCATCCATCCCGCGGACTCGCACTACCCGCCGACGAAGCTGATCGCGCTGGAGAATACGGCAAACTCCAGCGGGGGCGCCCCCCTGACGCCGGAGTACATGGGCGAAGTGGGCAGCCTGGCCAGGGAGCACGGGCTCAAGGTGCACGTCGACGGCGCGCGGCTGTTCAACGCGGCGGTATGCCTCGAGGCGCCGGCCGCCGAGCTGGTGGCAGAGGCCGACACGGTGACTTTCTGCCTGTCGAAGGGACTTGCGTGTCCGGTAGGGTCGGTGCTGTGCGGCGACAACGAGACGATAGAGCGGGCGCGGCGGCTGCGGAAGATGCTTGGAGCCGGAATGAGGCAGGCCGGCATCATAGCGGCGCCGGGCATCGTGGCCCTGGAGTCGATGATCGACCGGCTCGCCGAGGACCACTCCAACGCCCGCAAACTGGCTTTGGGGCTGAGCGAGATGCCGGGGATCGAGATAGACCCCGACAGCCTGCCTACGAACCTCGTATTCTTCAGTATCACTTCGGGCGACCCGCTGGAGATCGGACGGCTCCTCGGGGAGCGCGGCGTCCTCGTGTCTGCCGAGCGCGACGTCTGGCGGTGGGTGACCCATTACGGGATAACGTCGGAGGACATCGACCACACCCTGGACGCCATGGGTGAGATCATGCGGGACCAGGCCGTGGCGTAGCTACGGCGCGAAATAAGCTTTCCGGGGAGACAGGTCTTATAAGTGGCCTGTCTCTCTTTCTATTCAGGGAGAGGTACGCGGGGCGCGGCGGGCGGGCGTCCTGGCTTCTAGACCAATGCGGAGCGGGGTCCGGGCGGCGATAGCGAGAGACAAAACGATACGATGCTGCTGTTGCTGACGGACAGCCGCTTCAGGCTGCTCTGGCTGGGCGGGGTGCTGGCCATCTTCGGCTACGTGATGCAGGGCATGGTGCACGGCTGGCTGACGTTGGCCGTCACCAACTCAGCGTTCTGGGTGGGCGCCTCATCCGGCGTTGTGGGCATCGGGCTCATGTCCTTCAGCATGGTTGGTGGTCTGGTGGCAGACCGGTTCCCTCGGAACATTGCCGTGGCCGCAGCCGAAGCGGTGATGGCGCTGCGCTCGGTGATACTCGCGCTGCTGGTATTCTCCGATCAGATCGAGCTATGGCACCTGCTGACCGCGTCCCTCGTCACCGGTCTTGCCGAAGCGATATGGATACCCTCGGTGTTTGCCCTCAACATCGACGTGGTGGGACGGAGGAGACTGCTCAGCGCAACGGCGGCGAATTTCGCAGCCTTCGGGGTGGCGGGCATCATGGCCCCCCTTGCGACCGGCGCCCTCGTGGCGCGCTGGGACATCGGCTGGGCATATGTCGTCATGGCGATGTTTCACCTGCTATCGGCGTCGGTCATGCTCAGGCTCAGGGTGCCTCGTTCCGATGGGAGTGACGAGGCCGCCGCGTCAAACCTCTCGCCGTGGAGGTCCATCCGGGAGGGAGCGGCCCACATCTTCAGCTCCCCTTGGATCCGCACCCTTCTGGCGATGCAGCTAATCGGCGAGGCTTTTGGGTGGTCGCACATAACGATGCTGCCGGTGATGGCCCGGGACGTTCTGGGCGTGGACGCGCAGGGTCTCGGATACCTCATGGCGGCCGGCCACGCGGGGTTCCTGGTCGGGAACCTGGGCCTGTCCACGATGGGGGACCTGAGGCACAAGAGCCGGGCGGCCGTCATAGGCTATGGAGGATACGGCCTGCTGCTGGTCCTGTTCGCGGGTTCGCGCTCGTTCCCTCTCTCCCTGGCGCTGATCGGGGCTGCCTACGCCATGGAGTCCCTGTACGAGGCCAACCTGCACACGATGGTGCAGACCGCGGTGCCGGACCGTATGCGAGGCCGTATAATCAGCTTCCAGGCCCTCACCTGGGGCGTTACGGGCTTCTCCGGCTTCTATACCGGCGCCGTAGCCCGGCGGTTCGGCGCCCCCGTGGCCATAGCCATAGGCGGCGTGGTCGTATTCGCCAACGCGGCCCGCCTGGCGCCAAACCTGGTGCGCTCCCGCCCGCAGCAGGAGTAGCGACGGCCTCCCAGTCTGTTCACGCTGACGCCGCGGCGCTGGGCCCCATCCCCTGGTGTCGATGTAGGCAAATCTAACCTCTCCCGTCAAACGAACAGGGGAATCGTATCTAAGCCCAAATCCTACTATCTTCAATTCCATTGCCACAGACATCACCCATGACTTCTTACGAGAGAACCAAGGTTGTACGCCAGGACCAACAGAGACAGACGCACCCGGTTGGCCACGAGTCAGTGGCACGACAGCCGAGTCCAGTTCAGCGCGTACTTCCCCTCCTTGATCCACCGCTCGGCTGTCCCTCTACCATTGTAGAAACGTACCACTCCTTCGGGGCCAGCCGTCATGTTCGTGACGATGAAGCCCACCCGAGGGAACAACTCTCCCCTATGCCACGCCACCTTGGCCACCACCCACCGAGCACGGTCACAACTCCCGGCACGATACCAAAAGTCGTCGTATTAGGATCACTGGACTCTCCGGCGGCCTCCCCACAGGAGATCACCCGCCGGTGTGCCGTGCGCATCATTGCTCGGCCCACCCACTTAGCGTTCACTCGGCCCAACCCTTCCACGTTGCCGTCTTGGATAAGCACCTCGGTCTCGAACCGGCTCACGGTGTTGGTGCTGACGGCCGGTCTTTCAGGACCACCTCGCCGTCCAACGATCACCCGCATCGTCGGATCGTCGGCCAAGCGTTCAGCGTCGTTGGTATCTTGGTAGCCCGCCAGACGACTGTACACCGACTGCCTGAGAAAGCCCACCAATCGGTGCTGCACGTTGCGACCGCCCCCAACTTTCCCGCAGACAGTCATTCGCCGTCTCCGTCAGTCCCAGTGCATCGTCCAACTCGCGGCAGGCCAGCAGCCCACCGTCCGAGGTGATGATAGCGCCGCGAAACTCCAACCGTACACGGCGGTCGAAACGGAGCTTGGCGCGGGGGGTGGTGCTTTCACCCACTGGGCGCCTCCAGGGTGGCTACGTTTTCAAGACCTACAATCGTCGCTCCCGACCAGTCTACCACTCATGTTGACCATGGTGCTCTGCTATCCCGCTACATTGGGTGTCGTTGCTACTGTTTATGACACCTTGTGGGGTTGATATGGGAAATGTGGGTTCACGGCAAGGATCGCGTCCCTTATCGGGTAGACTAGAGATTGACTGGCTTCACAGGGCCTGAATATGATGCTAGAATCTTGTTTGGGCTGCCCTCTGGGCTGCCCCTTTGAGCCTGAAGACTCCCAATATGGGAAATCCTGGCTAAGTTCAAGTTCTGGCACCCCAGCCAACCCCTTGTGGAGATGGCCGCCGAGATCGGCGGCCATCTCCGTGTGAAATAGGTTTAAATCGAAAAGGTGGCGAACGGAATGGCATTAGAGGCAACTAACGAGATGTCCGGTGCGCCGGGTGGCGCTGCGGCGCAAGAAGTGGAGCCAAACGAATATTCGCATCTGAAGCGGCTTCTCAAAGATGCGGGACTATTAGAAAAGAACCCAGGGCACTACGCCGTCAAGTTGACTGTGAACATGAGCTTGCTGGCGCTGAGTGTCGCGGTTCTCACGCTTGTGGACGGCGTTTGGCCGCAAATGTTGAACGCAGCCCTTCTAGCATTCATCATCGTGCAGGTGAGCTTTACTGGACACGATTTGGGCCACAAACAGGTGTTCCGCTCGAGCCGAAATAACGATATTCTCGGCCTGTTCGTGAGCTTCTTAATCGGCATCAACCGCACCTGGTGGGTCGAGAAGCATAACGAGCACCACAGTAATCCCAATGATCTGGACATGGATCCTGACATCGAAATCCCAGTGGTAGCGTTTTCGGAAGACCAGGCTCGCGGCATGAAGGGAGTCGCCCGGCTAATCGTCAGGTACCAGGCTTTTCTCTTCTATGTGCTGGTCTGTTTCGAGGGATTCGTGCTCAAGTTCTCGGGTATCCGGTACATGTTCACAAACAGGCTGAAGTTCCCCATCGCCGAGCCGATAATGATGGCTGGCCACATCGGTGTGTATACTGGTTTGGTGTTCTGGTCTTTGCCGGTCTGGCAGGGGTTGTTGTTCATCGCAGTCAATCAGTTGCTAATAGGGCTGTACATTGGCTCGACGTTCGCCCCCAACCACAAGGGCATGCTGATGCTCGATGGGAAGCTGCAGCTCGACTTCTTAAGGAGGCAGGTGCTTACATCTAGAAATGTGAAGTCGAGTCCCGTAAATGACTTCCTATACGGCGGGCTGAACTACCAGATAGAGCACCATCTGTTCCCGAGCATGCCCCGGAACCGGTTGAAGGAAGCGCAAAAGATCGTCAGGCCCTTCTGCGGGAAGCATTTGATCTCGTACTACGAAACGGGCGTGATTCAATCGCAGCGAGAGATACTGCAGTACCTGCACCACGTTAGCGCACCGCTGCGAGCGTGAGGTCAAGGGCCCCCTTGGCGGACCCGATTCCGTACCAGCGGTTTGGTACAGATGTGAGACTCCGCGGCGCAACGACACCGGGCACGACCATGGGCGCTGTCATGCTCGTTGATGGTATACCGCCGCTGGTGTAGAATGGCCGCAAATCGGTTATGGATAAAGACGCGGGCGGGTACAGAGTCAGCCGGCTCCCTGGGATGTACGACGTGTCCGGGAGTGACCATCACCGTCTGCAAGACTCGTCCGACTGCATCGCCCGGCACCTGGAAGACAGTGGCTTCGAATTCGTAAGCACTCCGCTCATCGAGCGGACCGAGCTGTTCATCAGGAAGTCGGGCGGCGAGCTTACCAGCAAGCTCTACTCATTCACCGACCCGGGCGGCAACCGTGTCAGCCTTCGGCCCGAGTTCACGTCCTCCGTCATACGGCGGTTCGTCGAGGACGGCAGCCCCGCCGACCTGCCAGCGCGTTGGTACTACGCCGGGCCCGTCTTCCGGTACGACGAGGATGTCTCCTGTCGGCAGTTCACCCAGATCGGCGCCGAGATAGTCGGAGAGAGCGGCGCCGAGGCGGACGCCGAGGCCGTGAGTCTCGCCTGTGCGAGCCTGGAGGCGGCAGGAGTCCGGGGCGGGGTCGTGCGCATCGGGCACCTCGGAATACTTAACGAGCTCATTTCCGGCTTGGGCGTGTCCGGCCGGGCCCGGATGATGGCAATCAGCAGCGCGCCGAATCTGAAGCTGGGGCGCACGAATGTGCCCCGCCTGATGGAGGAGGCCAGAGCGCTCGGGCTTCTCGGCGCAGGGCCTGTCAGCGCCCGTGAGCAACCAAGCCGGCGAGGGAGCGACGCAGACGGAGAAACGATACATGACGCGCTTGCCTCGGCGATGTCGTCCACGTTAGGGCGGCGTTCGGGCAGGCAGATCGTGGACAGACTCATACGCAAAGCACACGAGGTAGACCTGCCAGCAGACCTGGAAAGGGCCTTCAAGCTCACGAGCCAGCTGGCTTGCGTGGAAGGCCCGCCCGGCCCAGCCATACAACAGGCGCGCTCCGTTGCCGCCTCGTACGGGCTCGAAGCGGCCTCGCTGGACGAGCTCGACAGCCTGTTCGAAGCGCTGGACCGCAGTCGGACACGTAGCCGAGAGGTCGTTCTCGACATGGGGCTGGCCAGGGGCATCGCCTACTACAGCGGGATAACCTTCGAGCTCACCGGGCCGCCGGGCTGCGGCAGCGTTCCCCTCGGAGGAGGCGGGCGATACGACGGCCTGGTCAAGGCGCTGGGCGGCGGCGACGTCCCGGCGCTTGGGTTCGCATTCACTACAGAGCACATCGTGGCCGCGCTGAACGGAGAGAGTACCGGCGCCGGTGAGCTCGTCACTGGGGGCAGGGTTGCTTCGACTAGCGGTCCCTAGCGACGGCGCCCTCCACGAGGAGACACTACGTCTTCTGACGGCGTGCGGCCTCGACGTACACCGGTCCAACCAGCGCAGGTATACGGCCGACATGCCGTCGCTTCCGGGTGTGACGGTCCACTTCCAACGCGGCGCCGACATAGGTCTAGAGGTCGAAGAGGGTACGGCCGACTTGGGGGTTACGGGATACGACAAGTACCTGGAGACACGCCGCGAGGGCGGAGACGCCGCCGTCATCATAGAGGGCCTCGACTTCGGACACTCCAAGCTCGTCCTGGGCGTACCCGATTCCTGGATAGACGTGGAGTCGGTCTCGGACCTCGCCGAGCTGGCCATGGAGTTCAGGGGGGAGGGGCGCGACCTGCAGGTCGCAACCAAGTATCCCCGGTCGGTGGAGCGGTTCCTGCTCCGCAGCGGCGTAAACTACTTCTCACTGGTGCCCTCAAGCGGGACGCTGGAAGTGGCGCCGACGATGGGGTACGCCGACATCATTGCCGACATCACTTCGAGCGGGACGACGCTCAGGGAAAACAGGCTCAAGACCATCCAGGGCGGCGTCATCATGAGCTCGGAGGCCTGCCTGGTGGCGAACCGGCGGCAAGTCACCTCTTCGGAAGAGAAGCTCCAGCTGGCCACTGCCCTGCTGGAGCGGATCGAGGCCCGCCTAGAGGCAAAGGACCTCTACAGTGTGACGGCCAACCTGCGCGGAGAGACGGCCGAAGGCGTCGCCAGCCTTGTGCTGGACCACGGGGACATTTCGGGGCTCCGCGGTCCGACTATCTCCAAGGTGCACACGCTGGAAGGCGACGGCTGGTTCGCCGTCACCGTCCTGGTAGAGCGCGCCAAGATGATGGAAGCGGTGAAGCGGTTCAGGGAGATCGGCGCTAGCAGCGTCACCGTCTCGCAGCCAGACTACGTCTTCAGGTCGCAGTCGAAGGCGGTCGCGCGCCTGGCCGACGGAGGTTGAGCCGTGCCGAACCTGCCCGCGCACATCGAGCTGGCCGCGATAGTAGCGGAGCGGCTGGGACCATCGGCTCTCGACGGAAACTTGGGGCACTTCCTGCTGGGCTCCACGTCGCCGGACATCAGAGCGATCACCAAGGCAAACCGGCAGGACTACCACTTTGCGCCGCTGAGCTTCGAGTCCATAGGCGCCGGCGTAGATGGGATGCTGAACGCCCACCCGGAACTTCGCGACGCCTCGGGCCGGGGCGGCCCCACCGGCGCGTTCATAGCCGGGTACATAACCCACCTCATCTACGACGAAACATGGATATTCGAAATGTTCAGGCCCTGCTTCGGCAATAGCGGCGTTTTCGCCGACGAGATGGAGGGCAAGGTCCTCGACCGCGCGCTGCAGCTCGACCTGGACCGCCAGGCCCAGCCGAAGGTCGCCGCGTCGCTGCCAGCTCTCGCCGGCGCGTCGGGGAGTATCGACGTGCAGTTCATGCCGGCCGAGGAGCTTGCCCAGTGGCGCGCCTGGGTGGTCGAATTCGTTGGGCGCGGCTTCTCGTGGGACCGCCTTAATTTCATGGCCCGCAGGGCCGCGGCGGGCGGAGACCCGCAACCCTTTCTCAAAATAGCAGACGACTTCCTGGATGGATTGCCGGGGAGCATCGAGGAACTGTACCGCCTCATCGGTCCCGGCCGCGTGGCGCGGTTCAAAGCCGGCGCAATAGAAAAGGCCACGACATGGGTGGAGGAGTACCTGTCTTGAGGACTGTCAGAGGGCTGGAGGAAGCCGCAAAGAGACTCACCCAGAATCGCGGCCTGCATCTGGACACCCTCCCGCCGCATGTGGCGCGGAGGACCGCAGAGGTGTTCGGCGAGGGCATGACTCCGGCGGCGGTGGCCGAGGAGATACTGCGCCGCGTCCGCGAAGGGGGTGACGACGCCGTTAGGGACATAACGCGCCGGCTTGGGGGTGGAGACCTGACCGGCCTAGAGGTCCCGCGCGCGGCCATCGAGCAGGCCCGAGATTCGATTTCAGAAGAGGTAGCCGACGCGCTCCATATAGCGGCTGAGCGCATCCGCCGATTCCACGAATCGAGCATGCCCCAGGGCTGGCACGACCCCTCCAACGGCTACGGCGAGCTTATGGCACCAGTGTCCCGCGTGGGAGCGTACGTGCCCGGTGGCACCGCAAGGTACCCGTCCACGGTGCTGATGACCGTCATCCCCGCCAGGGTTGCCGGGGTCGACGAGGTCATTGTGGCTACCCCCGGGGGCGACTCCGGCTACCCCGACCCGGTGGTTCTCGCCGCGGCAGACGTGGCCGGCGCTGACAGGGTCTTCCGCATAGGAGGCGCGCAGGCCGTGGCAGCCATGGCCTACGGCACGGAGACAGTGCCCAGGGTGGACATCGTGTGCGGCCCTGGGAACATCTTCACCACTCTGGCAAAGAAACTGCTGTTCGGGGAGGTGGGCATAGACGGCCTCTACGGCCCCACGGAGACCGCGCTGGTGGCCGACGAGACGGCCAATCCGACGATGTGCGCGGCGGACCTGATCGCCCAGGCAGAGCACGACGAGATGGCCACGCCCGTGCTCATCACGACCTCGGAGGAGCTCGCGCAATCCGTGATAAGAGAGATCGGCATTCGTACGGAGCGGCTTGACAGGGCAGCTACCATCAGTGCGTCAGTGCGCAACAGGGGGGTGGTCGCCATAGTCGACAGCCTGGACGAGGCTGTCGAGCTCGCCAACGAATACGCCCCAGAGCACCTGAGCCTCATGGTGGAGGACCCGAAGGCGCTGATGGGCAGTGTACGGAACGCGGGAGCGCTGTTCCTGGGGGAGTATTCCCACGAGGTGCTGGGGGACTACGTGGCTGGGCCGAGCCACGTCATGCCCACCGGCGGCACTGCAAGGTTCAATTCCGGGATCGGCGTTCGTACCTTCCTGAAGACGATCCCCTACGTGGACCTTGACGCAGCCACATCCGCGCCGCTCGCCAGGGCAGCGTCGGTGCTCGGCCGGGCGGAGGGCCTTACCGCGCACGCCGAGGCAGCGGAGATACGCGAAGAGATGCCACGGGACACGGAGCCCAGGCGATGACCAAGCCGATCCAGGACCTGGTGCGCCCGCACCTCGTCGACATACACACGTACGAGCCTGTCGACCCTCCCGAGGTCCTGGCTAAGCGCGCCGGCGTGCCCGAAGAGGACATCGTCAAGCTCAACGGGAACGAGAACCCCTACGGCGGGTCGCCCAAGGTGGCGGAGGCCCTTGCCAAGGCCCCCGTCCACATCTACCCCGACCCGCTGCAACGGAGCGTCAGAGCGGCCCTCGCCACGCACACCGGGTTCGACGAAAGCCACATAATCGCCGGCGCGGGCAGCGACGAGTTGATCGACCTCCTGCTGCGGCTGTTCATCTCGCCCGGAGACACGGTACTGGACTGCGACCCGACGTTCGGCATGTACGGCTTCTGCGCCAGGGTGGCGGGCGCCAAGATAAGGCTCGTCCCCCGCGACGACTCCTTCGAGGTCGACGTTTCCGCCGTCAAGGATGCCATCGACGAGCGCACCAAGATCATGTTCATCAGCTCCCCGAACAACCCGACCGGCAACCTCATCTCCGAAGCGGACGTCAGGGAGCTGCTAGAGGCCGGGCCGGTCATGGTCGTCGACGAAGCATATCACGAATTCGCCAGGGAGACGCTTGCGGGGCTCGTGGCCGAGTACGAGAACCTCGTAGTGCTGAGAACGCTGAGCAAGTGGGCCGGCCTCGCGGGGCTCCGCATCGGCTACGGGTTCATGAGCGCCCGACTCGTCGACCACATCATCGACATAAAGCCTCCATACAACATCAGCGTCGCGGCGGAGGCGGCGCTGCTCGCCTCACTCGAGGACTCCGACGTCCTCCTCGGTCAGGTGGACCTCCTCATCAACGAGCAGAGGCGGCTCTTCGCGGCGTTGGAGAAGCTCCCCGGCATCAGGCCGTGGCCCTCCCGCGCCAACTTCATACTCTGCCGGGTCGAGGATGGCAGCGCGGGGGAGGTCTACGAGGGTCTGGCGCGCAGGGGCGTATTCGTGCGAAAGTTCGGCCACGAACGGCTTAAGGACTGCTTCAGGGTCTCCATAGGGACACCGGAGCAGAATGACGCCTTCTTCGCTGCACTGGCGGCGCTCGTTTAGCCTACCGTGCAGGAGAACCCACGCATGGGCGGCAACAACGGGACCGTGGTCGCCCTGGCGATGAGCAAGCCGGTCCAGGACATGGTGCGGCCGCACCTCGTCGACATACACCCGTATGACCCTGTCGACCCGCCAGATGTGCTCGCGAAGCGCACAGGGCTGCCCGAGGAGAGGATCGTCAAGCTCAATGCGAACGAGAATCCCTACGGCGGTTCGCCCAAGGTGAACGAGGCCCTCGCCAACGCCCCCGTTCACGTCTACCCCGACCCGCTGCAACGGAGCGTCAGGGCGGCGCTATCGGCGCACACCGGGTTCGACGAGGGCCACATAATCGCCGGCGCAGGCAGCGGCGAACTGATCGACCTCCTCATCAGGCTGTTCATCTCCCCCGGGGACACGTTGCTGGACTGTGACCCGACGTTCGGCATGTACAGTTTCTACGCCAGGCTGGCGGGCGCCAATATAAGGCTCGTGCCCCGCGATGACTCCTTCGAGCTCGACGTGCCCGCCGTCAAGGAGGCCATCGACGAGCGAACCAAGATCATGTTCTTCACCTCGCCGAATAACCCTACCGGCAACCTCCTCTCCGAAGCCGACGTCAGGGCGCTCCTGGAAACCGGACTGGTCGTGGTCGTAGACGAGGCCTACCACGAGTTCGCCCGGGAGACCCTGGCGGGGCTCGTCTCAGAGCACGAGAACCTCGTGGTGCTGAGAACGCTGAGCAAGTGGGCGGGCATAGCGGGCCTGCGCATCGGCTACGGCTTCATGAGCGCCCGGCTGGTCGACCATATCATCGACATCAAGCCCCCATACAACATAAGCGTCGCGGCGGAGGCGGCGCTGCTCGCATCGCTGGAGGACTCCGAGCTACTCCTCGGGCACGTGGACCGCCTCATCGACGAGCGGAAGCGCGTGTTTGCCAAGCTTCAGGAGCTACCCGGAATAATGCCGTGGCCCTCCCGCGCAAACTTCATCCTGTGCAGGGTCGAGGACGGAAACGCGGGGGAAATCCACGAGGGGTTGGCGCACAGGGGCGTCTTCGTGCGGAGGCACGGTCACGAACGGCTCAGGGACTGCTTCAGGGTTTCAGTAGGGACGCCGGAGCAGAATGACGCCTTCTTGGCCGCACTGGGAGAGCTGGTCTAGCAGGCATAATCGAGTAGCTCATCCCTGTTAGACTGGCCAGGTGGTGGCATAGGCAGTTAACAGCGCAGGATCATGCCCATGAGAGTGGGAAGATGACAGATTGGGAGCGGTGCTCCGCAGTCGAAAGGATCACGGATAAGCTCAGTGGAACTTGGGTGTTCCGCGGGACGCGCGTGCCCCTGGCCGCACTCTTCGAGAATCTCAAGGACGGTGCGTCGGTGGAACAGTTCCTCCAGTGGTTCCCAGGCGTCGATGGCTGGAAAGTGGAAGCCGTCCTCGCCCACGAAGTGAGCTCGCTGGAGTCTCCGGCGCTCTCTTGAAGATCCTGTTCGATCAGGGCACTCCTGTTCCCCTCCGGCAGCACCTCACCGAGCACTCGGTCGACACAGCCTTTGAGTTGGGCTGGTCCAACCTACGCAATAGCGTCCTCCTTCATCAAGCCGAAGAATACGGTTACCAGCTCCTCATCACAACGGACCAACAGCTTCGCAACCAACAGAATCTTGCCGATCGACAACTCGCCGTACTCGTCCTGCTACCGACTTCATGGCCGCGCATCCGGTCGCGGATCGGCGAGATAAAGGGAGGTGGTGAATGGAATGCAGCCGGGGGAGTACCGAGAGGCCCTCGTGTGATCGACACCAGCGGCGACCCGCTGCCGCTATTGTAGTGGAGGCACCGGTAGATAATATAATGGGTTTCCATTCCGGTTAGCGTCGACGAGCAGGAGAACCGAAAGATGGGCAGCAACAATGGGACCGTGGACGCCCTAGTGATCGGGGCCGGCGCGTCCGGTGGGGCGTTTTCGTGGAGCCTCGCCAACGCCGGCTTCGACGTGATGTGCCTGGAGCAGGGGGACTGGGTGGACCCCAAGGCGTACCCGTCCGCCCACCAGGACTGGGAGACCCACCGCCTGACCGACTTCAGCCCTGACCCCAATATCAGGGCGGAGCCGCAGGACTACCCGGTCAACAACGCCGACTCCCCCATCGCGCCGCTGATGTACAACGCCGTCGGCGGCAGCACGATTCACTGGAGCGGCCACTTCCCGCGCATGCACCCCTCGGACTTCCGCGTCAGGACGCTGGACGGGGTCGCCGACGACTGGCCGCTCTCCTACTACGACCTGGAGCCGTACTTCGACCTGAACGACCGGATGATCGGCGTGGCGGGGGTCACCGGCGACCCGGCCAACCCGCCGAGGTCACCGCGCCAGACTCCGCCGGTGCCGATGGGCAAGGTGGGCGAGAAGGTCATAGAGGGGTTCGACAACCTCGGCTGGCACTGGTGGCCCTCCGACAACGCCGTGCTCACTGCGCCGTACGACGGTAGGGCGCCCTGCAACAACTGCGGCCCGTGCGACATCGGGTGCTACCGCAGGGCGAAGGCCAGCAGCGACGTCAGCTACTGGCCCAAGGCCATCGCCAAGGGCGCGGAGCTCAGGACGGGCGCCAGGGTGCGGGAGATCAACGTCGGCGCCGACGGCCGGGCGAGCGGCGCCGTCTACTACGACCGCGACGGCGTCCTGCACGAGCAGAAGGCGCGCATCGTCGTCATGGCCTGCAACGGCGTGGGTACGCCGCGCATCCTCCTCAGCTCTCAGTCGGGGCGGTTCCCCAACGGGCTTGCCAACGGCAACGGCCTCGTGGGCACCCACCTTATGTTCCACCCCTACGGCATGGTGACCGGCGTCTTCGACGACCACCTGGACGGCCACAAGGGCCCCCTCGGCTGCGTCATCATGAGCCAGGAGTTCTACGAGAGCGACGCGAGCCGGGGCTTCATTCGAGGCTACACCCTGCAGATGGCCCGGAGCTCCGGCCCGTTGACCACTGCCCTCGGCGGTCTCGGCGCGCACGGCCCCATTCCGTGGGGCGAAGGCCATCACAGTACCTTCACCGAGAGGCACGGGCGCACGGCAACCCTCTGCGCCATTGGCGACGACCTGCCGGAGAGCCACAACCGCGTTACGTTGGACCCCGAGCCTACGGACGGCGACGGCCTGCCAGCGCCCAAGATCAGCTACACCCTATCGGAGAACAGCCGCCGGCTGCTGGACCACGCCATCGCGCGCAGCAGCGAGGCGCTGGAGGCGGCGGGCGCCCGGCAGGTGCTCGTCAACCCGCTGCTGCACCGCGCCGGCTGGCACCTGATGGGTACTGCGAGGATGGGCACTGACCCCGAAAGGTCGGTCGTGGACAGCGGCGGCAGGAGCCACGAGGTCGACAACCTTTACGTGATCGACGGCAGCATCCTCACCACGGGAGGCGCCGTGAATCCGACCTCCACGATCCAGGCCCTTGCCCTGTACATCGCAGCACGGATACAGAAGACCGCCCGCTCTCAGCGGGGCTAGAGGTATCCCTATGACGGACAGCAAGGGAAACGGAGTTCTCTCGCCCGCGCAGCGAGCGCTGCTCGTCGACGCGCTCGACCATATCGTCCCTCCAGCGGGCGACCGCCCCGGCGCTGGCGAAGCCGGGGCGGCGGACTACATAGACGGAGTGCTGGAGCGCAGCCCCGAGCTCAGGCACTCCTTCCTGTCGGGCCTGGCTGCCCTGGACGCGGGTCCCAGCCCGTTCGAGTCTCTGGGCGCCGACGAGAAGGTGTCCCGGATGCGCGGCGTAGAGACCTCCCACCCTTCCTTCTTCACGACGCTGGTGCGCGAGGGCTACGCCGGCTACTACTCCAACCCCACCGTCGTAGAGGGTTTGGGACTCGACCCGACGCCGCCTCAGCCCGTCGGGTACGTCCTGGAGCCCTTCGACTACCGCCTGCTCGACAACCCAAAGAAGCTTGGCAAGCTATACAAGGATGCTTAGACCGTGACAAGACGCACTGCCCAGATAAGCAGAAAGACCGGCGAGACCGACATATCGGTCTCCGTAGACCTGGACGGCACCGGCCAGTACAGCATATGCACCGGTAACGGTATGTTCGATCACCTGCTGGCCCAGATCTCCCGCCACGGCCTGATCGACGTGGAGTTGTCAGCGTCCGGCGACATCGAGGTGGGCTGGCACCACATAGTCGAGGATGTGGGGATAGTGCTGGGGCGCGCGCTCCGGCAGGCCGTCGGAGACGGATCGGGCATCATCAGGACGGGCCACTCCTTCGTGCCGCTGGACGAGACGCTGGCGCTGGTGGCGGTGGACCTCAGCGGCAGAGGCTACCCGGTCATCGACGCCAAGCTGAGCGACACCGACATGGGTAGCCTTTCCGCCTCCCTGGTCACGCACTTCCTCGAAACGCTGTCCCGCGAAGGCGGGTTCAACCTGCACGCCCAGGTGCTGGCGGGAGCCAATAACCACCACAAGGCGGAGGCGCTCTTCAAGGCGCTGGCGCGGGCGCTCAGAGCCGCGTCCGCCATCGACGAGAGGCGCGGCGGCGCCGTGCCCAGCACCAAGGGCACGATAGAGGGATAAGACTTGCCCTGGGAGCCCGGCACGCAGGTCCTTCAGCAGGACCTGTGGACTGACCGGCTACTGACATCCCGCCCCGTTACCGTCGTCGAGGACCGCCCGGACCTTCTCGCCCTATACACACATCCGGGCGCGCCTTTTCGGTCGGCTACGCTGGTCCGGCGCTACGACATTCCAGTAGCCGAGCGCGTGGAGATGATGATCCGCCGCGAGTGGGACCTAACGGAGCGGGTTTCCGGGGAATACCACGTGCTGACCCTGAATCCTCCAGGCTCGTTCCACTCGGTATGGCTGTTCTGGTCCACAGACTGGAGGCTGCAGACTTGGTACGTCAACTTGCAGGCGCCCATCCGGCGGACCAGCCGCGGCATTGTCGTCCTCGACTACGCCCTCGACATCGTAGTGAAGCCGGACATGACCTGGTCGTGGAAGGACAAAGACGAGCTCCGGGAGCTCCACCGGCGGGGCGTTCTCACCGGCCGGGAGGTCGAGGCGGCGCGTACGGAGGGCGAGCGGATGATAGAGGTGATCGAGAGCTACGGGCCGCCCTTCCGCGACGGCTGGGAGCGCTGGAGGGCCAGGCCCGAATGGCCGGCGCCGGCCATTCCAGACGACTGGGACGCCCTGGGCCCGGACGAGGTCCGGGGAATGCGCTTGTGAGTGGAACGACGTCCTGGTAGATACGCGGGGCGGATCGAAGGTACACTTGATTAAAGCAGCGGGAGGACTGACTTGAACACGGACGAGATCGTGCGGCGCGTACGAATGGACGGCTGGTGCGTGATACCGGAGGTGATACCGGAGGTGATACCGGAGGTGATACCGGAGCGCGAGGTGGAAGCCGTACGCGACATGGTGGTCGAGGAGGAGGCCACGGCCAGCGCCGAGCACGAGGCCTTCGTCAAGGAGATGAGGGCCAAGGGCCACCGCATCGGGGGGCAGGGGATCGGCTTGGCGCTCGGACTGATAAGGGTCCTTCCCGACATATCTAAGTACTTTGCCGACGAGGCAATCCTCGGGGCGGCCGAGCGGATGCTCGGCAAACACGTCCGCATCTCCACAGTGACCGGCCTGATCAACAGTCCGGGCGTCAAGAGAGGCTACTGGCACTCGGACTGGCCGTTCAATCAGACAACGGCTTCGCACGTGCCCGCGCCGTACCCGGACGCCGTGATGCACCTGTCGTCGATCTTCATGCTGACCGAGTTCTCCAAGGAGACCGGCGGCACCCTGATAGTGCCCGGCAGCCACCGGTGGCCCAACAACCCGTCCGGCGACAACGGCGTCGACCGCGACGCGCCGTACCCGACCGAGATGACAGTGGTCGGCGGACCCGGCGACACCGTCTTCTACGACAGCCGCCTGTGGCATTCGGTCGCCGAGAACCCCGGCGACACCGCCCGCGTTGCGATCAGCGTCCGCTACGCCCCGTGGTGGCTCAACCTCAATGTGCAGCGTGAGGGCCATCCCGATCGGGAGGCGATCGTCGTCGAGACGAACGGCAGAGACCACGTCAACCCCAACGTCCCGCGGGAGACGTACGAGGCGCTGCCCGACCGAGCCAAGCCGCTGTTCAGGCACTGGGTCGCGTGAAGAGCCCGGACGCCGCCGCGAGTACACCTTCGAGGGGGGCGGGTATCTGCCGCAAAGGCCAGACCCTAACTCTCCCTCACTGAAAGGCTTCAGCGTCAACTTGCACGATGAATTCCGGGCCTAGCTCGGTCAGGTATACTGGGCATACGATGGTCACCACCAAGCCCTCGACCCAGTCTACTTACGAGGACTACCTGGAGACCCCCGATGACGAGCGATGGGAGCTCCTGAATGGAGAGCTTCACATGGCTCCGTCGCCGAATATGTCCCACCAAGACGCTCAGGCCAAGTTGGGCTCGCGGCTCAGCAACTTCGTGGAGGGGCGCAATCTCGGCCGCGTCTACTTCGTCCCCGCCGACGTTGTACTGTCGGATACGAACGTGGTGCAGCCCGACCTGCTGTTCGTGTCCAGGGAGCGTGAGCACATCATCACCCGCCCCAACATCCAGGGCGCGCCTGACCTGGCGGTGGAGATTGGATCTCCATCCACCGACGAGCGCGACCGGACGGTGAAGCGCAAGCTGTACGCCGAGCACGGCGTCAAGGAGTACTGGCTCGTCGACCCCGACGCCATGACTGTAACGGTTCTGCTGCACAGCGAGCGCGACTTCGAAGAAGCGGGCGTCTACCGCAAGGGGGAGACCCTGACTTCTCCCATATTGCAGGGCTTCAGCGTCGACCTCGATTACATATTCCGGCCCTAGCCCAGGGAAATCTGGCAAACTCAGGCAGTATGGACAAGGACTTCCTCACCGCTACAAGCCTCAGCAAGAGCTTCGACGGCGCGTTGGCGGTCAACGACGTCACTTTCTCCATTCGGCGCCAGGAGATATTGGGGCTACTCGGCCCCAACGGCGCGGGAAAGACGACCACGATCAGGATGCTCTCCACCGTGCTGGCGCCCGACGCGGGGGACGTAGTCATAGGTACACACTCGGTGCTGCGGGAGGCGGACGAGGTGCGTAAGCTCATAGGCGTCTGCCCCCAGGAGCTGGCCCTCTACGAAGAGCTGTCCGCCACGGACAACCTCGTCTTCTTCGGGCGGATGACAGGGCTGGGCGCCCGGCAGGCTAAGGACGCCGCCGCAGAGAACCTGGAATTCGTCGGGTTGCTGGACCGAGCGTCGGACTCGGTGCAGAAGTTCTCCGGGGGCATGAAGCGCCGCGTCAACCTCGCGGTGGCGCTGATGGGCAGGCCGCAGCTCCTCTTCCTCGACGAGCCCACCGTCGGGGTCGACCCGCAGTCCCGGAACCACATCTTCGAGACGATCCTCCGGCTCCGGGACGAGGGCATGACCGTGCTCTACACCACCCACTACATGGAGGAGGCCGACCGCCTGTGCGACCGCATCGGCGTCATGGACCACGGCCAGCTCATCGCGCTCGACACCCCTGTCAGCCTCAAGTCGGCCATCGGCCCTCCCGACGAGGTCACGCTGGAGCAGGTCTTCCTCAACCTCACGGGCCGGAGCCTCCGCGACTGACATGCTCCGCCCCTTTGTCGTCGCCTGGGTCGAGCTGAAGAGGTTCGGCGCCGACCGCGGCGCGTTGGCCTTCAGCATCGCCCTCCCCATAGCCCTCTTCGCGCTGATGTACGGCGTCTTCGGCGGGGGCACGTCCTTCAACGCTACCGCAAGCATGGTCGACCTGGACGGCGGCCCCGTTGCCGCCAGGCTGCTCGACCGCATCTCCGCCGTCGACGGGCTGACCGTGGAGGTGCTCACCGAAGCGGAGGCAGACAGCGCGCTGGACCGCTCCCGGATACTGACGGCCGTGGTCATCCCCGCCGGCTTCTCCGGGAAGCTCGAGGCGGGCGATCCCGCGTCCGTCCTCTTCAAGCGGCGCGGCTCAGGGGGAGAGACTGGCCAGATCGTCTCCCAGATCGTTCAGGGCGCCGCCCAGGACATCGCCGCCGAATTCGAGGTACGCGAGTTGGTGCGTACCCAGCTCAACGGCAAGGGGATACCGGAGGCCCAGATCGAGCAGTCGGTCAGGGCGCTGATGGATGAGGCCAGGACCGCGCCTGCCGTTACAGTCGAGCGCCGGACCGTGGGCGAGGAAGAGGACCCATTAGACAGGCTCATCCCGGGCGTGCTGACGATGTTCCTGATGTTCGCCGCCACCATGTCCGCCGCCTCGATCATCGTGGAACGCAGGACGGGGACGCTGGAGCGGCTTCTCACGACGCGGCTATCAGTGAACCAGCTGTTCGTGGGGAAGTTCTTGGCGAGCGTGGGCAGGGCGATGGCGCAGGCCCTGATACTTCTCTCCCTGGCGTTCGCAGTGCTCAGGGTGGCAGATGCCGCCGCATTCGCGCAGGTGGTGGTCTTGAGCCTACTGATCGCCGCGGCGGTCAGCTCCCTCGGCCTTGTCGTCGCGGGCATGGCCCGGACCCAGGAACAGGCGACGTGGGCATCGGTCTTCCTGACCATGACCATGACCGTCTTCAGCGGCACCTTCGTCAGCGTGGGAGAGACCGGCGTGCTGGCGTTCCTGAGCAAGCTCACCCTGAACAAGTACGCCATCGACGGCATTCACGGGATCATCTCGGGCAACGCAGGTCTGGCTGGACAGGGACCGGAGGCCGCTATCCTGGGCGGCATCGCCGTCATCGGCTTCATATTGGCCCGGGTAGCCTTCCGCACGGCCTAGCAGGAAGAGTGATAACTTGAGACTGGTGCTGGCGCAGTCGCTCATTATAGCCGCAAAGGACACGCGGGTCTTCCTGAAGGACCGGTTCGGCGTCGGGTTCGCCCTGCTCTTCCCGCTCATCTTCATACTCGGCTTCTCCCTGGCGCTACGCAACCTGGACCCCGGAGACGAACGGCTCTCCATTACGGTCGTTACCCAGGAGGAAGAGGGCATAAGCCGGCAGATCATCGAGGTGCTTGCGGAGGACGACCTTGTAGACCTGACTGAAATGACGTACGACGAGGCGACGCGAGCCGTCGAGGAAGAGGAGATCGCAGGCTTCGTCGCCTTCCCAGCCGACTTCACCCCCAGCCTCGAGGAGGGCCGCCCAACGAAGCTGGAGGTCGTCGCCCAGGTCAGCGACCCGGAGATGGAAGCCGCGCTCATGGGCTTCGCTCGGACCGTGGCCGCAGCCTCCTCCAACACGAGGATAGCCCTCCAGGCCATCGCGCAGATTACCGGTGAGGAGGCCTTGCCACGGGACATGGCGGCGTTCGGACGAGGCAGCGCACTTCTCGGCTTCGAGACCGAGCAGATCGGCCCGGTGGAGGCGTTCAACGCCAGCAACTTCACGGTGCCAGGCTACCTGACCATGTTCGTCTTCTTCGCCGCCGCCCTGGGCGCCGAGGCCATCACGCGGGAGCGGCAGAACCACACGCTGGAGCGGCTGATGTCCAACGGCGCGCGGCGAGAGTCCGTCGTGGCCGGCAAGTACCTCGGCTCCGTCTACCGGGGCGCGCTGCAGCTCGCCGCGCTCTGGGGCGTCGGCTTGGTCGCCTTCGGCATAGACCTCGGCGCCTCCCCCGCCGCCGTCATATTGATCTCCGTGTTGATGGTGCTGACCTCGGCCGCCTTCGGGGTGATGCTGGCCGCCCTGGTGCGCACACAGGCCAGCGCCTCCTCGGCGGCGGTGCTGGCCTCACTGTTGCTCGCCCCCGTGGGCGGCTGCTGGTGGCCGCTGTTCATAACGCCCGAGTGGATGCAGGCGCTGGCGAAGCTCACCCCTCACGGCTGGGCCAACTCGGCCTTCAACAAGCTGATGCTCTTCGGCGCCGAGGGCGGCGACGTAGTCCTGGAGATGGCAGCCCTGGCCGCCTTCGGCGTGGCCTTCCTGTCCATTGCCCTGGTCCGCTTCCGCCTATCCCCCAGCGCCTCTTGAGGAGAGCGAGCCAGTGGGCGTCCAGCGGAAAGGGTGTCGCACAATGGCGATAGAGATCGTCCAACAGTCCACAGAGATACTAGCCGGCTACGGCGACATCCTCATCTCGTTCACGGTCGACTCGCGATACTACGTGCACGCGATCGACGGTGGCCTGGGCGGATGGAAGTTAACCGAAGAGCCAGTGCAGCTCCCATACGTCAAGGACTACGACACCGAGAAGGATGACAGGGCAGAGTCTTGGTCGAGGCGGTGGGACATCTCCAACTGGGCGCTATTCGAAGCGCTGGACGACGGGGTGCCCGTTGGTGGCGCGGTCGTCGCACGGGACACGCCGGGGTTATACATGCTGGAAGGGCGGCCAGATCTTACGGTCCTCTGGGACATACGCATCCGGCCGGACTACCGCCGCCGGGGCATCGGCTCCCGCCTGTTTCGACGGGCAGCCGAGTGGGCGCGGGGAAAGGGTTCCCACCAGCTAAAGATCGAAACGCAGAACATCAACGTGGCTGCATGCCAGTTCTACGCCAGCCAGGGCTGCTATCTCGGAGCCATCCACCCCGGCATCTACGAAAGCCTGCCCGAAGAGGTCCAGTTGCTCTGGTACATGAACCTCTGAATGGAGTCTCGTGCTACCCGGCCCTAAGTGTCGATTCGCTGTTCAGCGCGTCGGCGCGCCCACGCGCAGCTTGACAATTGTTCTGGGCCGATGGTACCGTTTTAAGGTCATGAAAGTCACGAGCGCAGTCCGCTATTGGCGCTTCTACTTTACCGGCCTTTCGGCCGCCGGTTACGTCCAGGTGCGTGCAAACAGGTAAGTTAGAGACGAATACGAGCAAGACCAGGACCCCTACCGGAGCCGGAAGGGGTCTTTTTTTGTGGAGGTTTAAACGTGTCTACCGCAACGGAAAGAAAGCAAGCCATTCGAGATGTCAACGTGAGTGTTACCGAGCCGCTTATGCCGCCGTCCGAGCTGCTGGCCGAGCTTCCCATCGCGGGGGAGGCGGAGGAGGCGGTGCTGGAAGGCAGGCGGAGCATCCGGCGCGTGCTGGACGGCGAGGACCGGCGGTTCATCATCATTGCCGGCCCGTGCTCGATCCACGACTACGACGCCGCGCTTGAGTACGCCGGAAAGCTGGCCAGCCTGACGCAGCCGCTGAGCGACCGGATACTCACGGTCATGCGCGTCTACTTCGAGAAACCGCGCACGACGGTGGGATGGAAGGGGCTCGTGTACGACCCCCACCTGAACGACAGCTTCGACATCGTCTACGGTCTCAGGCAGGGCCGATCGCTGCTGCTGGAGGTTGCCAAGATGGGCCTCCACACGGCGACGGAATTTCTCGACCCCATCGTGCCTCAGTACTTCGCCGACCTCGTGTCGTGGGCCGCGATCGGCGCCAGGACCGCCGAGAGCCAGACCCACCGCCAGATGGCCAGCGGCCTCAGCATGCCCGTGGGCTTCAAGAACGGCACCGGGGGCAGCGTGCAGCTCGCAGTTGACGCCGTGGTCTCGGCGCAAGCCCCCCACGGCTTCCTCGGCATCGACCTGGACGGCCACGCGGCGGTGATCCAGACGAAGGGCAACCCTTACGGCCACGTCGTGCTCCGGGGCGGCAGCCGTGGTCCCAACTACGACTCCGAGTCCGTGGCAGCCGCCCAAGGCACGCTCTCAGAAGCCGGACTGGCCCCGAACTTGCTGGTCGATTGCAGCCACGGCAACTGCAACAAGGACCACACCAAGATGCGCGTGGCCTTCCAGGACGTGGTCGAGCAGCGGGCGGCCGGTAACACGAACATCGTCGGCTGCATGCTGGAGAGCAACATCAACCCCGGCAACCAGAAGCTCAACGGCGGGCGCGAGGGCCTCGCGCACGGCGTATCGATCACCGATCCGTGCATCGGTTGGCAGGAGACGGAGGAGCTTTACGGCTGGGCCTACGACCGCCTCGGGGCCTAGACTCACAAGAACCGAAGCATGTGACGCGGGGCTCTCCGCCGCGTCACAGTTTCAGTCGTCGAGGTCGGGTGTGAAGATGTGGTCTATGGGTTGGCCGAAGACCTTGGCTATCTTGAACGCCAGCGGCAGGCTGGGGTCGTACTTGCTCCTCTCCACGGCGTTCACCGTCTGACGGGACACTCCAAGACGGCCCGCCAGCTCCGACTGCGACCAGTTGCACTCGGCGCGCAGCACCCGGAGCCGGTTCTTCATCGGTAGCGGCGCTCGGCGTACATGTTAGCAAGTATCCAGGAAGCCCCCATGACCGGCCATACGAACCACCAGTTGATGTGGGGCAGGCCGACGTGCTCCAAGAACCCGTAGCAGAAGGTGACCGCCGCGGTTGCGCCGAACGCGATCGCGAGGGCCTCCAGCTTGATGCGCTGCTGAAGCTCGTCGACAGACCGCAGGTAGCGAACGTTCGCGGCTATCGCGTAGATGAACGGAGCCATCGGCGTAACGGCCTCCGGAAAGCGCCATACTGCATCCGGGTAAGCCGAAGTCAGCGCGCCGGAAGCCGCAAGAATGACGGTGTAGACCACGAGCGCTATGGTCATTCGCCTCAAGTACTGTTTCCTAGCGTCATCCATGGTCGGAGCTGCCTCCTCTATGGCGGTCTGAACGTGCTCTTAATGTAAAGCGCCCTTGCCTTTCTGTCAAGCATGTATTACACATGGACAGGGCGTCTCTCAAGACAGGAGGCGAGTCCACCAAGGCAGCCGCTGGCAGCAGGAACAGACCGGTCCCCTACACTGTCTGGTGAGGAGTCAGCCGACTTCGGGGTGGGCGCTCCATGAGGCGAAGGGTTGGCTGGTCGCCGGTAGGGTGATGTCGATTACCTGGCCGGGAGCCAGGTCTACCGGGGTTGTAGGACCCAGTTCGGTCCCGTTCGAGAGATGGACCTCGACCCTGACCTGGCTCAATGTGGCCCCGGTGGTGTTCTCGACCGTGCCAATGAACGCATTGGCGTTCGATTCGTACGACAGGACCAGCCGAGCGCCGGCGCGGACCTCATCAAAAGTCTCGTTCAGCATGAACTGGGTACCGGACTCTTCACCGCCTTCATCGGACTCCGAGCCGCTGCTGTGCTCACCGGACTCCGAGCCTTCGTTGTGCTCACCAGACTCGGAGCCGCCGCCAAGGCAGCCAGTGAGGGCGAGCGCCGAGGCGATGCTAATCAACACAAGAATCGTCGGGATATGCCTCAAGGGATTCGTCCTCTCATAGTGCGGCCTGCAGGAACTGGAACGTCGAGTGAGATGCGGCGCCGGTGCGGGGAGACGGCCTGCCGCCTCGCTGAGGACCCGGACCGGCGCCTGGACCGGCGGTCTAGTCCCGGAAGACGGCGCTCTCCGGCGCAAAGCTGACTATTACCCGGTTCTCGCTCCGGAGCTGGGCCATCCGCGCCTCGACCCCTTCGGGTGGGATGTAGCGCTCGACTATGGTCCTGGTCACGGGCCAGATCGAGTCGTCGTCGCATATCTGGGCCCGGCCTCGTATCGTCGCGTACTGCTCGGCCAGCGGCCCAGAGTAGACGCAGACCGAGATGCGGTCGTTGCGGGAGAGGTTC
This sequence comes from Dehalococcoidia bacterium, assembly GCA_965262055.1. Classification (GTDB taxonomy): domain Bacteria; phylum Chloroflexota; class Dehalococcoidia; order Lucifugimonadales. The sequence goes on along the minus strand of CBDHEI010000002.1, from coordinate 836,974 downwards.
TTGTACTTGACCCGCTCCTTGGTCGTCGAGAACGACAGGCGGCCGTCCTGGTAGACGTACCAGTTGGGCGTGAGCTGCGGCATGCCGCTCGGGCCTATCGTGCCTACGACGGCCATCCTGGACGGCGCCAGGAAAGCCTCCAATTCGGCTGCCTGTTCAGGGTCCAACATATTGCTTTCTCCTATTCGATGTTCACGCCCAGCTCGCGGGCGCGGCGGTGTATGGCGTCCTGGGCCTCCAGGAAGGGCCGGCTCAGGAAAGCCGTGTGGTCGTCTTCGCCGTGGCGGTGCGTGACCGTGCCGTGCCTGTGCTGCCCCGACGTGTGCTTTATATATGAGAGGTCGCCCTCGATGAGCGTCAGCATGTACTGGGCGACGGCCTTGTCGAACATCCACCAGTCGCCGCCGCAGGCGACGTATACGGGCGAGGTGTGCGCGAACACACCGCGGCTCCAGACGTCGTGGTGCGCGACGCCGTAGTACTCCGGGCCGCCGCAGCGCGCGGCCAGCCAGGTGTGGCCATCGACCCGGACCCGCTCCCGTATCTCCAGCCGGCGCGCGCCGACACTCGAATGAGCGGACGCCACCACCCTACCCGCCTGCACCAGCTCCAGCGTGTGTATGGGGAAGATGCTCTCGGCCGTGGCCTCCACCTCCACCGTGCCGGGGCCCGACATACCAACTGTGTCGCCGATCTCCTTGCCGTCCACCTTGAGGCTGATGATCGGGCCGGAGCTCAGGAACGTGCGTCCCCTGGAGACGTTGTTGCACCAGCTCTCGTAGCTGAACTCCTCGTCCGGGATGTTCACGTAGGTCCGGTACATCCCCACGGGCACGTCGCTGCTCATCTTGTCCGTCCCGCCGACGAGCGGCAGCCTGTAGCCGCAGTTCAGGTACTTGTAGTACTCGCTGTGGTTGAACGGGTTCTGGCGGATCATCTCCACGGCGTCGAGCCGTCCCGCGGCTACGAGAGCCGCCGGCTCGCCGTTCGGGCTGGGGAAATGAGGGTTGACCACCCAGCCGCCCTGCTCGTGGGCCTCGTCGGCCCAGTGGCCCAGCGAGGTCTCCATCGCGCCGCCGATCTCCGCCTCGCCCAGACCGTCCGTGCACCAGGGCATGATGGGCTTCTTCAGGCCCCACAGGATCATGTGCCCCATGAAGTGCTGTCGGTTCTCCTGCCCCACGTAGACGATGTTGTCGCCCTCACGCGAGACGCTGGCGGACCCCGTGAAGTCCTCCGTATTGGTGAACAGGCTGCCCCACTGCGACTGGAGCAGGTTCACGACGTTCAGGTCTTCGCACTGGGACTCGCGGTGCGCACCCTGGGGCGACAGGAAGTGGACGTGCGAGTCGCCGCTGTACCAGCCCTTCGCGTTCAGGTGGCTCCAGCGCTTGATGCGCAACGTCAGCTCGCGCTGTCCCGGCTCGATGCTGACCGTCTTCCTCAGCGGCTCGTACTCGTAGCCGCGGGCGACGTCGACGATGACCTCCCCGCGCGGCAACCAACCCTCGCACGTGCCGTCGATGCAGGCGTAGGTAATCTGGCCCAGGCGCACATCGCCTCCGACGTCCATGTGCCATGTGCCCATGTTGGTGTTGACCTGGTTGTGGAAGCCGTGGGGCTGGTATGGCACTCCCTCAGGCGAGCGGAAGTGGACCCTGCACGGCACGGGCCTGCCGGTGTCGTCGTCCAGGACGGTGACGTTGACCCAGTTCTTTCCGGGGTCGATCAGCTCGAACCGCACGCCGGGGGTCTCGACGCTCCCCGACTCGGCAACCTCGCCCCACCTCGCGCTGCCTATCTCCTCGCCGCCCTGCTCGACGGCGACCGTGGCAGACGGCACGGCGGACACCTCCACGTAGGACGAGCCGGAGCCGGCGCTCTGCTCCTCCCCCCAGCCCTTGAACTTGTCGCCGAGGAAGCCGGGGGCGTCCTTATCCGGGAGCGGGTGCGCGTAGGTAGCCGAGCCCCTGTCCACCTTGACGCCCACGTCGAACGGCCTCGCGGCGCGCTCCGCGTCCTTGAGGACGACCTTCATCGGGCGGCGCGCCTCCCGCGCGAAGGGGCGCTCGTCGACGTGCCGCAGCGTGATTGCGGCCACCATGAACGGAGGCCCCTTCGGTACAAGCTCGATCGCCGCGATGGCCCTGCCCGGGTGAGGGTTGTCCCATGACCAGAGGTAGTACTGCTTCACGGCGACGTTGCCCGCCTCGGTCTGGCGCCGGCCAGCCTCCTCCCACGGACCATCGTAGCGAGCATACAGCTCGGGGCCCAGGTCCGGGACGGCAAGGAAGGGTGTGCCGGGGACCCCGGGTATATCGTCCTTGCCCGGAATGGACCCTATCTCGAAACGCTCCCTGATCGTCTCCCGCTCCTCCGAGCCGTCGTCGTAGCGAAAGACGTACTCGGCAACATCGATGCCCAAAGGGCCGCCCCTGGACACCTCGGACTTCAACAGCCGGTGGGCGAACACCACGCCGCGCGCCGCCGCGCGTATGGGCACGGTTACGGCGCCGCTGGAGCCGCTCACCGCTACGAAACAACTCTCCCCGGCGTCGCCCCCGCCGATGAGGAAGGGAAGCCCCAGGATGCTCCGCGGCCCCGTCTCCACCTGCTCGTCGCCGAGCAGGGAAGGCCCCGCGTTGCATAGGCCACCAATGGCTACGGGCTCATAGTCTGACATGTGTATCTCCTCGACGCGGATTTTCTGGGGGACAATCCTCCCCGCCGTTATATCGTCACAGTGCTTGCCGTGTACCGATACAGGCGTGGTGTTCGATCTTCGATCCTTGGGCCTGCGGAAACTCTACCACAAACTTTTGGCTGGGATGTGCTGGCGGGCCTAAGCGGTCTGTCATGCTCAAGGCGAAGTCCGAAGAATCTCCTGACCGGCCAACCTTCGGTGACGATAGATTCTTCTCTTTCGCTCCACTTCGGCTCAGAATGACGTACTTCGGAAACACCCTTTAGAGTAACTGTTCAGACTTGCTGATGTCTTCTCCACTAGCATAGTCCCGATAGGGCAGATGTCTTTGATCCCCACCCGCCCGCCCTTTCGAAACTGGGGGCAGAGCCCCCAGACCCCCTGCCAGAGGGGAGATCCCCTCTGGAGTTCCTCCTTCGCATCTCACGGAGTCTGAACAGTTACCCTTTAGACAACTGTATGTAAGCCTGATACACTTTGCGGCAACCTAAGAAACTGGCCGCGTTGCGTTAGTAGTCCAAAACGGGCGAAGGAGGGGTTTCCATGAAAGCCGTCGTATACCAGGGACCGTTCAGTGTATCCGTGGAGGAAGTCCCCGATCCCGAGCTACAGCACCCGAACGATGTGATCGTCAAGATTACCTCCAGCTGCATCTGCGGCTCCGACCTGCACATGTATGAGGGTCGAACCGCCGCCGAACCGGGCATCATTTTCGGCCACGAGAACATGGGTGTAATCGAAGAGGTCGGATCCGCTGTCAAGTCGCTGTCTGTAGGCGACAGAGTAGTGATGCCGTTCAACGTCGGCTGCGGCTTCTGTAAGAACTGCCAGCGGGGATTTACGGGTTTTTGCGTCACGGTCAACCCCGGATTTGCCGGCGGCGCGTATGGATACGTCGCCATGGGGCCATGGCGCGGCGGTCAAGCCGAATACCTCCAGGTGCCTCATGCGGACTTCAACTGCCTACCTCTGCCGGCCGGGGATGAGTTCGAGTCGGATTTTGCGCTTCTGGCGGACATATTCCCCACCGGCTATCACGGCACGGAGCTTGCCAACGTCAGTCCCGGTGAGAGTGTCGCCGTGTGGGGCGCGGGCCCCGTCGGTCTGATGGCCACCTACAGCTCCATCATCAGGGGAGCGGCGGAGGTCTATTCCATAGATCATGTGCAGGAGCGCCTGGACAAAGCCAGCGAGATTGGCGCAATCGCCATCAACTTCGATGACGGCGATCCGGTGCAGCAGATCAGAGACCTACGCGGGGGCGACGGTGTGGACAAGACGGTTGACGCCGTAGGCTATCAGGCCGCTGCTCAAGGGTCGTCCGCCGCCGGAGGTGAGCAGGACGAAATCCCCAACGTGGTCCTGAATCAGATGATCGACCTGATCAATCCCACCGGGATGATGGGCATCCCAGGGCTGTATGTGCCTTCGGACCCGGGCGGCGTGGACGAGGGCGCCAAGAGGGGCGCCTTGTCCATCAATTTCGGCAGGCTGTTTGAGAAGGGTCTGAAGTTGGGTACCGGTCAGTGCAACGTGAAGCAGTACAACGCGTACTTGCGCGACCTGATCATATCCGGGAAGGCCGCTCCCAGCTTTGTGGTGTCCCACGAGGTGCCGCTGGACGACGCTGTCGATGCCTATGACAAGTTCGACAAGCGCATCGACGGGTACACCAAGGTCATCCTGAATCCATAGTCAGAACGCGCCTGCCTCCTTCCAAGTCACGACATATCGAAGGAGGAGGGGATGTGGATATCGGCACCACGCTGACGCCATCCCCCGGACTGCGCCTGGTCTCTTAATGCGGCGCCTCTGCGCCTCATCAAAGACTGTCAGGGGCAGTTGAGCGGGATTTCACGCTGCACATGTGCGGGACGGCAAGCGCGCTCCAGGTTTAGACCGGCGCTAAGGTACCTACCCTTGGCCCCCATCGAGGGGAAAGGCAAGTAGAGGAGGTTGTGTCATGCGGGTAGGAAGCGAAGAGAATTCATACGATTGGATCGACAACTGGGCCAAGATTCCGGAGAGCGACAGCTCTCGCGTGGGGTGGGCGCATCCGGGCATTGTGGTCACGGAGTCGGGAAACGTCGTAACCTGCCACCCTGGCGACCCAGTAGTAATGACCTTCGACAGAGACGGGAACTTGATTTCCTCGTGGCGCGGCGACTTTGCGGACGCACATGGGATCACTATCGTCAACGAGGATGGGGTCGAGTTCCTGTGGATTGCAGACAACGGCTCCAAGAGAAGCCACAGTCACGACTACGACTATCCTCCGGGCGGAGGCGATGCGTCCGGCCAAGTGTTCAAGACTACGCTAGACGGCGAGTTGGTCATGAGGCTGGAGACACCTCCCCATCCCGTCTACGAAGACACCCGCTACTCCCCCACATCTGTTGCGGTGAACGAGGAGCGATACGGGGGCAACGGTGACATCTGGGTGGGCGATGGGTACGGCGCCAGCTGCGTCCACAGGTTCACGAAGGACGGCGAGTATGTCGGCAGCATCAACGGCGAGGAGGGGGCCGGAGCGTACAATTGCCCTCACGGCATCTTCATCGACCAGCGCAAGTCCGACCCGGAGCTTTACGTGGCAGACCGTGCCAACGCCCGAGTTCAGGTCTACGACATGGAGGGCGAATTCAGGCGGTCATTCGGCAACGATTTTCTGACCACGCCAAGCGGTTTCGCGACATATGGCAATCTGATGATAATCGCCGAGCTTCGCGCGCGCCTAGCTGTCACCGATATGAACGACGAACTGCTCACATACATCGGCGAAAACGAGCAGGTGTGCGACGTGGAGGGCTGGCCCAACAATACGAGCGATGGCGGGCAGATAGTACCCACCAGCCTCCTGGAGACGGGCAAGTTCAATAGTCCTCACGGTTTGGCCGTGGACGCCGATGGCAACCTGTACGTGGCCGAATGGCTCATTGGGGGCCGGGTGACCAAGCTGAACAGGACCTAAGAGGGCGTACTCATAGCGTGCTGTCGAGCAACTTCATCCGTTAGCCCTGAGTTCCTAAGCGGCGTCCTTGGCGCAGCGGAACCCGACGTGGCCCGTCGAGCTGTCGGGCGTCGTCGAGCTGCGCGCCGCCGGCCTGTACCTGTTGCAGTATGACGCGTGACACAGGTAGGAGCCGCCCTTCATGACGCGGGCCGTCCCCCTCCGCGGGCCTGCCGGATTCTTCCGGCTGCCCCGGGCGTGGTGGTCCGGGCTGAACCAGTCGGAGCACCACTCCCACACGTTGCCGACCGCATTGTACAGCCCGTAGCCGTTGGGCTCGAAGGAGCGCGCCGGCGCCGTCCCAATGTAGCCGTCGCCCATGGTGTTGCTCTCAGGAAAACTCCCCTGCCACACGTTGCACATGTGGTTGCCGCCCGGCGTCAGCATGTCGCCCCACGGGTACCTTTTCTGTTCCTCGCCGCCGCGGGCCGCGAGCTCCCACTCCGCCTCGGTGGGCAGCCGCTTGCCGGCCCACCTCGCGTAAGCGTCCGCGTCCGCCCATGAAACGTGGACGACCGGGTGGTCCATGCGCCCACCGAGACCGGAGCTCCCGCCCTCGGGGCGCCGCCAGTCGGCGCCGTCCACGCGCCACCACCAGGGCGCGGCTTGCACACTCTGCGTGACCGTCCGCTTCACCTCGTCGGAGATGAACAGCTTGAAGACGAACGACCAGCCGTACCGCTCGGCCTCCGTCACATAGCCCGTATCTTCCACGAAGGCGGCGAACATCTCGTTCGTCACCGCCGTCTCGTCGATGTAGAACGGCTTCACCATCACCTTGCGCACTGGCCCCTCGCCGTCGCCGGGGAACTGGGAGCTGTCGCTGTTCCCCATCAGGAACGAGCCGCCCAGCAGCGCCATCCCCTCGTGGCCACCGCCCCCGTTCCGTGCCGGTACGGCCTGCAGCTCCAGGCGGCGAACCTCCTTGACGCTTCCCCGGCTGGCGGCACAGCAGGGCTGCCCTGTGGTCAAGAACCGCCCATCCTGCGCGGGAGCGGGTAGTCGGTGGACATGATCTTGTCCAGCATCTCCAGCCGCAGGTCGTCGCGTATCGACCTGTAGTCGGGGTTGTCCCACAGGTTCCACACCTCCTGCGGGTCCTTCTGCAGGTCGAACAGCTCGCCGTAAGGCTGACCCGAGTAGGCAGTGAGCCGGTACCGCTGCGTGACCAGCGTCCTGACCCGGAAGCCGAGACCGTCCTGGTCGTCCTCCACCAGTGCGCTGCCGGTCGTGCCCTTCTCTTCGCCCGTGAGAATCGGCACGAGGCTGCGGCCGGGCCAGGGCTCCGGCTCGTAGTCGCTGACCGATATCGGCGGCTTCGGGCCCTCCGGGATAGGCACGCCCGCGATGTCCAGTATCGTGGGCGCAAAGTCCAGGAGGCTCACCACGCCCTCGTGGGTCTGGCCCTGGGGGAAGCGGGCTGGCCACCGGATGAAGAACGGCGCCCTGATGACGCTGTCGTAGTGGTACGGACCCTTGCCCCACATGCCGTGGTCGCCTAGCGCCTCGCCGTGGTCGGTCGTGAACAGCACGACGGTGTTCTCCTCGAGGCCGTTGTCGCGCAGCGCCTGCATGATCCGGCCGATGTTGTGGTCGATCATCTCGATCAGGCCGTAGTAGTGGGCCGCGCACTCGGCGTGGTACGGCATGATCTGCTTGCCCTTGTTGTTGTAGAAGTCGCCGATGTGCGGCGGCAGGTCGTCCAGCTCGCCCTCACGCCAGATCGGCGGAGGCGAGTCCGCCGGATCGTACTTGTAGCACCACGGCGCAGGGGGCGCCAGGGGCACGTGGGGGTCCTGGTACGACGTCCAGAGCACGAACGGCTCCTGGGGGCCGTCCTCCACCTGCAGGTTGATTCGGCCTTCGCCGTTCAGGAAGTCTATGGCGCGGTCCGTTATCCAGCTTATGGGGTGCAGCTCCTCGGGAAGCGCCCACTTGTACGAGGAAGAGTAGTACTTCGAGGCGGGGCTGGGCGGCTCCAGCGGAGTCGCGTTGTGGAACAGGTCGGCCTCCTTTGGGTGCTCCTCGTTCAGCCAGTTGACGTACTGTCCCCACGAGCCGTGGCCGTGGCCGTTGACGAAATCGACGGTCTGGAAGCCGTAGTAGGGCGTCGGGAGCTTCCTGATGCGGCCCGAGTGCCACAGTTCGCGGGATTCCGAGAACTCGTTGGGGTCCACCTGGTCTATGGGCGTGCCTTTGGAGGCCCTGGAGATGCGCAGGTGGGGCTTCCCAGAGTAGTGCGTCGTGTACCCCTGCTGGCTGAGCGCCTCCGGCCAGGTGGGCACGTCGGTCCGGAGCTGGATGCCGTTCATCCTCACCCGGTGCCCCCGCGTCGTCAGCCCCGTGAACAGGCTGGCCCGCGACGGCGTGCACAGCGGATGGGCCACGTACGCTCTGGAGAAGTTGGTGCCGCTTGCCACCAGCGCGTCAATGTTCGGGGTGCGCACGACGGGATGGCCCGCGTAGCCGAAGCAGGTCGGGTTGTGCTGGTCGTCGGTGATTACGAGGATGTTCGGGCGTTGTCCATTATCTTGCGCCATGTCCGTCTTCTCCTTCTCTCCTCACTCCGGTAGCCTGCGAGTCCTAGCAGGCTGTGGAGGAACTCTTGCTGAACCTCTCTTAGGCCCCCTTCCTGTACAGGAGGGGGGGATTTGTATCTGAGGGACACCCTCAGACTCCCGGCAAAGGGGCTATGCCCCTCTGCACACCCCATTTTTAGCAGCCTGCTAGAGACGCCGTCAGTAGACCTCCGGGTTAACCGGCGTCAGCAGCCGCTCGCCGTTCAGGCCGTTGATCAGGTTCTGTGCGGCGATGCGCGACATCTCGCCGCGCGTCTTGACGCTGGCGCTGGCGATGTGCGGCACGATGACGCAGTTTTCCAGCGTCAGCAGCGGGTCGTCGGTGGGTATCGGCTCCGGGTCGGTCACGTCCAGCGCCGCCGCGCCGATGACGCCGTTGCTGAGGGCGTCGTAAAGCGCCTTCGGGTCCACCACGGGGCCGCGCGAGGCGTTGACCAGCACCGCCGTCGGCTTCATCATGGCCAGCTCCGCCTCGCCTATCAGGTGGTGCGTGTTCTCGTTCAGCACGGTATGCAGGGTCACGTAGTCGGACTCGGCCAGCAGCGTGCCCTGGTCGACGTACCTGTAGCCCAGCTCGGCCTCCAAGTCCTCACGCCGGTAGACATCGTTGTAGAGCACCTGCATCTCGAAGCCCCTGGCGCGCTTGGCGACCTCGATGCCTATCCTGCCCATGCCTATGACGCCCAGGGTCGCGCCGTAGATGTCCTGCCCCAGGAAGTGGAGCGGGTGCCACGTCCGCCACTGGCCGGCGCGCACGGCACGCTCGCTCTCGGTTACGCGCCTTGCGGCGGCCATCATGAGCGCCCACGTGGCGTCGGCGGTCGTGTGGGTCAGCACGTCGGGGGTGTTGCCCACCGGTATGCCCCGGCTCGTCGCCTCCGGGACGTCGATATTGTCGAACCCGACGGCAATCTGGCTGACGACCTTGAACTGAGGCCCCGCGGTGTCCATCATCTCCGCGTCCACCCTGTCCGTAAGCAGGCAGAGCAGGCCATCGACGCCCTTGACCCTCTCCAGGAGCACGTCGCGCGGTGGGGGCATCTCGTCTTCCCAGAGGTCGACGTCGGCAACTTCACCGATCATCTCCAGGGCCTCGGGGAATATCTGCCTCGACACGAACACGCGCGGTCTTGCCATTGGTGCTCCTCCGGTACTTGGGGTTATGGGGAACCCCATTCTATCGGTCATACCGTCGTTTTTCCATCGGCGCGGGTCTCTCACCGGGGGTGTGGCGTCCCCCACGAGTCTCACGATGAGGCGCCGGGCCGACGCCGGTCAGCTCACGACGGGGTAGTCAGGCGAGCCCCAGTCTATCTCCGGGTGGGACATCATGAGGCCGACGAAGAGGGGCACGAGGAAGGCGAGTATCCTTGCGCCGTCGCGGACCTGTGAGCGGTTCACGGAGCTGCCCCACGTTGCACCGCCGTGGAAGAGCTGAATACGCAGTACGTAGAGGCGGTCGAACAGCGTGCCGAGGATGACCCCGGTGTCGCGTTGGGCGAGGGCCCGGCGGACAGCGCGTTTGCTGCTCTCGAACGTGTGCTCCCAGTTCTGGTGGCCCAGGCCGGCGTGGTGATTCCAAAATGGCTGAAACACGAACTTGTTGTCGAGGAGCACCCTGATCGGGCCTGAGAATCTGTCCCAGATGGCGTCGTAGATCGTGTCGTCGGAGTCGAGGGACAGGATGGTGTCGAAGTAGTCTGCGAAGCGGACCCGCTCATGGTGCTCCGGAACGTGCTGCCTGTCGCGGGCGTAGGCGGCGTTGAATGCGATCCAATAGAATATGAAGGCCGCGTCGTGGTCCGCCTCCCTCTCCTTCTCCGCGCGCTCCAGCCAGCTTAGGGCGCGCCGCATACGGAGCCCGAGGTCGGTCCCGCGCAACGTCTCCTCGCCGCGCTTCCACCCCTCGTCCAGGGTCTCGAATGTCACGCCCTGGGTGTGGTGCATTTGAGATCCTCCGAAGCATACATCGCTAAGGCGGGCGCTTCCGAAGCAGGCCGCATTCTAGCATATGGATGATGAGTACAGCTCCGTGGGAGTCGTGCTTCGAGCGCAGGGAAGGATGTGTGTAATGGCAGACGTTCTCTACACTGAGGGACGGCGTGGTCCACGCCTCAGCGCCCTCAAACGGCCTCTCGGACGCGGTGAGAGGCCGGGCTGAAGTGTCCGTACACGCACTGTGCGGCTCCCGACCGTGAGCGCACTCCCTGAAAAACCCCCTCCACCCCACACACCGCCAAAGCTGATGCAGGTGCTCGGGCGACCGGCGTTGAGAACGTATCAGCGGCTGTGATAGTATTCGAGTCAGCCGTAGAGGTTGCGAGGTAAGGGCGATGACAACCCCTCGGTGGACGTTCATCACCAATCACGGGCTGGTTCTTAGCTACGTTTCTCACAATCCCAGCCATACCGCTCGGGAGATAGCTAGTCACGTCGGAATCACCGAGCGCACGATACACAAGATAATCACCGACCTCGAGGACGCCGGCTACATAGCGCGGAACAGGGTTGGCCGCAAGAACATATACAGCGTCGACCCGAGTCTGCCCCTGAGGCACCACACCAAGCTGGAAATACTGGTCGAGGACCTGCTGGACGCCCTCTCCCACATGCCCTCCGAGGACGCCGAGGAGTCCTCAGCCTAGGCCACGCGCGGGCGCTTGGGCCGGTCCCCTGAGCCTGTCTCACAAAGGGTTGTTGGTGGTGATGGGGAGCACTGCATTGGTTGGTCGGATCCGCTGGAGGGCCGGGTTGGCGTGTCATGGCAGCCCGTGTGCGGGGAGGATGGCGGTCTGGCGCTCCTGGCATCCCCAGATTCGGGCCGAAGTTGCCGTCCAAGAGGTACGTCCGTGACGCCACATGTCCGCCCCGGCCCGCCAGATGCGCCAGAGGGTGCGCAGGTTGAAGGCCGTGGCCAGCAGCGTCCATTCGGCCGCGACATTGGCGATGCCGCGCAGCAGGAACCTGCTGCCTGCCTGCTGGTCTTTGATGATCCCGAAGACCGGCTCGATCAGCCCTTGCCTGCGCTCATAGGACCGGCTCGCCTCCTCGGTCGACATCCACTCACGGTGGACACGCAGCGCAGCATCGTGAGGCCCTATCTCCAGTGCGCGACCATAACGAGCGTCCTTCGTACAGGTCCCGAAGGCAGGACACGCCCGGCAGACGGCGCCGGAGGCCCGGTACCGCCGCATCGGCACCCCATGATTGCGCTTGATGCGTATGAAGCGCAACGCCTGACCCTGGGGGCATCTATAGCTGTCGCTGCTCTCGTCGTAGGTGAATCGGTCCTTGTGGTACGGACGCCGCAGCGCACGGCGCTGGGACTCTGGCATCGCCACCCGATGGCCCCTGCTGGCGCACTCCTCCAGCGCCTGCCCCGAATGGTAGCCCGCATCGGCCAACGTCATGTCCGCCCTGGCGCCCGTATTGTCCTCGGCCTTGTCCAGCATCGGACTCAACTGGCCGTGGTCGTCCGGTTCGTCCACCACCTCGACCGCCGTGATCAACATGCCTGCACGCTGTCCGTCGGCAGTCCGTGCGGGCGAGGCCATCGCCTGCGCGTTGTAGCCGGGCATGACGCCCTGGCGTGTCTTCATCAGACGAGCCTCTCGGTCGGTCAGGTTGATGCGCCGTCCCTCCTCGTTCGAAAGATCGTCCATCGCCTGGCGCACCTGCTCTCTCAGGACCCTGTTGTCGTACAACTCCTGCGGCAACTGGGCGGTTGGAGCATCCTCTCCCGATTCGTTCTGGGACTCCAGGTCGCTTATCGCACGCTCAAGCCGCTCCAAGAGCCGCCGCAGTCCCTCCGCATCGTATGTCCTGGCCTTCGATGCGTTGGCTCCAACCTTCGTCCCGTCCACCGCCTGCAACGCCAGGTCCACCAACTCCATCTTCACCGCCATCCGAACCGTACGCTTGAACAGCCTCCTCATCGCCTGGCGGTGGCTCTTGTAGAACCTCCAGAGTGTGTTGTGGTCCGGATATTGCACGCACGTCAACCACAGGTACGGTATCTGGTCCCGGCAGGCCGCCTCCAACTTGCGGCACGAGCGCACTCCGGTCATGAAGCCGTACAGCCACACGCTCAACAGCGCTCGAGGATGGTACGAAGGAGGCCCAAGATCACCTCCGTCTATTTCCACCCCAAGCTCCGCCCAGTCCTCTCGGTCGAGTGCGTCCACCACCTCGGCCACGAACCGCGAAGGGTGCTCGGCAGGGATCAGGTCGCCCAGGCTCGGAGGCATCAGCCACATCTGTTCTCGGTCCATCGCTCGCAGCGGCATCCATCTCTCCATCGCGGCCAGGATGGCCACAACTATATCCTTCCATACCCCACTGCACGACTTATGAGACAGGCTCCATGGCGCACACCCTTGAGGAGACCGACCGGATGGTGAAGACGTGCGCAGATGCCGGCGTGCCCCTATGCATCGGCGCCCTCATCGGGAACCATCCCTCCTTCGCCACGGCGAAGGAGTTGGTCACCAGTGGAGCGATAGGCGACGTAATCTCCATTGAGGCGGAATGGCCGGCGTCGGACAGCAACTACTTCATCGATAGTGCGCCGGGGTGGGTGTCCGGCACCGGCGACCGCGGGCCGAGTGAGACGGGGAGCGATTGGTTCGTTGGCCAGGGGATCATGGTCACCGTGGACGGCCAGGTTGTTCACTACCGGAAGGGGGCGCCCGACATCCGCGTGACCGGCGCCACTGGGGAGATACTCTTCCGGCATTAGCCCAACGGGTGGAGGCTGTGGCAGGACGTCGAGACCCCGGCAGGGGTGCGTCGTGTGGAGATGCCGTGGCCTGAACCAATGGTCATCGAGGGGTCGCGCGTTGTCTACATGTTGCAGGACATCTTGGACTGCCTGGAGGGTAGGCTTGATGAGCCGAAGCTCTCTGGGCGTAGGACGGCGATGGCGATCGAGCTCCACATCGCGCTGAAGCAGTCCTCGGCCCAGGGAGGAGCGCGTGTGGACCTGCCGCTGAAAGACCGGTCGTTAGGGCTCACGTACGACTGGTGGAGATAGTCGCCACTCGCTGGCCTATATGTGCGAACCACCAAAGTCAGTCGCGCGAGACGGGCCGTGGACAGGGTCGAGGTACTCATACACTGCCCCCAACTTGGATACACCCTTGGTTGGGATGCGGCGCTGGTTGTGTGAGGGAACCAGTTTAGAGCCTCTCCAAGTCCTTTGTAGCCCCTGTTTCTCTAGATGAAGTGAAATCCAGTGCGGTTGGTGGCAGCGTGTTGCGTCAAATAGAAGTGTTACCGAAGGGCCATACGTTGCCTCATAAGTCGCGTTACCCAGAGGACGTCCCTTATCCGTGCCTCATGCGTGTCGCTCAGCGGTTTTCAAGAGGTCTTCTACGGCACGGTCGATCCGCCGCTTCAGCCTTACCGGGTTGAGCAGTTCGTACTGTCTCTGCATGGTCATCCTCTGTTCGGATGTCAGGACATCGTACTCTAGCAGGCGATGATACGGAGTCTGGGCAGTGTCGTAGACCTTGTGGACCCTGGCCCCGTTGCGGCTCTTGTGCTTGAGCTTCATCATCGGCTGGAAGAAGTTGACGTATTGACCCACCAAGCCGTAGACTCGTTCGAGATGCCTCAGTGACGGCCTCGACGTGTAGCGGCCGTACCAGACAGCCGTCGCACCACAGACCAGTTCTTCTGCTCGACGTGAGCGCTATCGTTCTTCCTGTACGGCCTCGAACGGGTGAAGGTGATCTCGTTACGCTGGCAGTAGGAGTACAGGTGGTGATTGATGAACTCGGAGCCGTTGTCGGAGTCGAGGCCCAACAGCGGGAACGGTAGGGACCGAGACATCTTGTGCACCGCGCCTCCCACTCTCTGCTGCCCCTTGCCCCACACCGCCTGACACTCCACCCACCCCGTCGCTATGTCCACCGCGCTCAGTGTATGCAGGTAGAACCCTTCAGTCGTATCGCCGCAGTGAGCCACCAGGTCCACCTCTATGAAGCCTGGACAGTTCTCCTCCCACTCGGCGAAGGTGCGTATCGGTATCGACGCCTTCAGCAGGCTTCCGGGCTTGGTCGTGCTGAACGGACGCCTCAACCCGCTATCCTTGTACCCACACAGCAGCCGGTCAATCGTAGATGCGCTCACGCTCCTGAGCTGGTCGCGCACCTCGTCCGACACGGTGAGCTCGCCGTGCTTGATGAGCCTGTCAGTGAGCTCAGCCACGAAAGGCGCCAAGCGCTTGCCACACAAACGGTCCGAGGCCTCCCAGACCGCCCGGAGGGCGCCCCTCAATCCCGGTCCATACACCGGAGGTCTACCCCGCCTCGTGGCTGACCTGGTGGCCTTGATGCCCACCAGCACCCGGATGGCCGACTTGCGGCGATAGCCGGTTACCCTGGTGTACTCGTCTAGCAGACCGCTCTTCTCCGTGCGCGAAGCGCCTGTGTAGTGCTGACGCATCGTCTCTGTATACTCCTCCACGCTGCTTCTCCTCATGTACTCCTCCGGTAACATGATTTCTGAAGCAACGATACCCCGCTCGGTAACATTTATTCCGGGATTTCCCATATTGGAAGTCTTCAGGCTCAATGGGCAGCCCAAACGAGATGGTAGCATCCTGCAAGGCCAGTCAATCTCCGGTCTATCCGATAAGGGATGCGATTCTTGCCGTGAACCATGCTTCTTGTCCGTCTTTGTCGTCTTCAGGTCCCCCGCCAATGGGATGAAGGCGCACTGAGGACAAGCCGACTCCCTGGAGCGCTCTCCTTCTTGGCAAGATCGTGGTTGTACCCTCCCTCAGCTTGGCGCCGGCGATAACCGGCCGATACGTTCCAACACTCCCTGGAACAACCTTCGAGGAACCGACACCTCGGACAACTGAAAGATCAATAGCCGGGAGTGCCGTACCAGACGGCCTCCCATCTTGATCAACTTGACCTGCACGCTCCGCAGCGACCAATGCTTGACCGCCTTGGGCAGACACAGCCGGCGAAGGAAGTTCCCAAGGTTGTACGCCAGGACGAACAGAGACAGCCGCACCCGGTTGGCCACGAGCCGATGGCACGACAGCCGAGTCCAGTTCAGCGCGTACTTGCCCTCCTTGATCTACTGCTCAGCTGTCCCTCGTCCATTGTAGAAACGCACCACTCCTTCGGGGCCAGCCGTCATGTTCGTGACGATGAAGCCCACCCGAGGGAACAGCTCTCCCCGATGCCACTCCACCTTGGCCACCACCCGCCGTGCGCGGTCCCAACTCCCGGCACGATACCAAAAGTCGTCGTATAGGACCACCGGACGCTTCGGCGGCCTCCCCACGGGCCGTATCAGCAAGGGAGCGATCTCGTATTGCAGCACTTTGTTGCTAGGCAGCCGTATTGCGTAGAAGACTCGCCGCTCCTCGAGGTACTCATAGATGTTCGGCTTGGCGAATGCGGCGTCGGCGCGAAAGTATCGCCGCAGCCCCGTTTCCCCATAGCGCGACAGGATCGGATCCAGCACCTGCCTCCACTTGTGTGCACTATGTACGTTCCCCGTACGCAGCATAGCGCCCTCGCAGTCACCGAACTGGTTGAACACGAACAAAGGGTGATAGCACGTGCTCCCAAAGTGACCGTTGTACGAAGCTCCCTCCTGTTCTCCATGTACCGGACTCTCCGAACTGTCCATGTCCAAGATAACCCGCCGGTGCGGCGTGCGGGACATAGCTCCGTCCACCCACTTGGAGTTCAGTCGGCCCAATCCTTCTACGTTGCCGTCTTGGGTAAGCACCTCGGTCTCGAACCGGCTCATGGTGTTGGTGCTGGCGGCCGGTCTTTCAGGACCATCTCGCCGTCCAACGACTACCCGCATCGTCGGATCGTCGGCCAACCGTTCAGCGTCGTTGGTATCCTCGTAGCCTGCCAGACGACTGTACACCGACTGCCTGAGAAGGCCCACCAATCGGTGCTGCACGTTGCGGCCGCCCCGAGTCTCCTGCAGACACTCACTCGCCGTCTCCGTCAGTCCCAGGGCATCGTCCAACTCGCGGCAGGCCAGCAGCCCAGCGTCCGAGGTGATGGTGGCGCCGTGGAACTCCAACCGTATACGTCGGTCGAAACGGAGCGTGGCGCGGGAGTTGGTGCTTTCACCCATCGGGTGCCTCCAGAGTGGGTACGTTATCAAGACCTAAAGCTGTAGAATACGACCAGTCTAGCACTCATGATAACCACTGTGCTCTGCTATTCGACTACATCAGGTGCAGCTGGTACTGCTTACGACACACCTTGTAGGGTTGATATGGGAAATGTGGGTTATTATGAGGCAACCCAAATTCCCCACCTAACATCGTTGGGGCGGCATTTGTGTGCTTACGGCCGTGTTCGGGTGTTCGATTCGGGTGTTGGTAGGGCCTTGGCCGGTGTGTTGGCGGGTATAGGCAGCGGCCCGACGCCATATATAGCTGTTCTCAGGCCGAAAAAGGCATGGCCCAGCCTAGGCGACCTGGCTGAGTCGCCTTCAATTGATGGGCCAGGCAAGGCAACCTATGCTCGATACGGCTCGGCAGACAGAGCCAGTATTCTCTGACGAGCCCTGAGCAACAGTTCGTATGAGGGATGGTCCCGGGCCAGACGGATGATCAACCTCCTGGCGTGCCACATCACCCGGCCCGGAAGGGCGATCAGGGCGAAGCGCACTGCCTTGAGACGCTTGCTCACCCACTGTCCGCCCAACACCAGCCGCTTCATCGCAGAGCTCAGATTGAAGGCCAGCACCGCTATGGCCCACCATGCGGCGTTGGCTCCGAACAGCCCCGACGGCAGCCTGCCACCAGCCAGGTCACTCTTCAGAACGCTGTGGACCTGCTCGCCTCCACCGCATCTCTGCCTGTACCACCGGACCACCTCATCCCCCGCAAGCTCTCGGTTGGTCACCAACCCGGAGACCTTGTGCCATGCTCCGCCAGCCATTCTCATCGCGGGGAAGGGCAGCAGCTCCAACTGTGCCTCCAGCCCAGGCAGGGGCTGTTCTCTCAGCGGCTCCCTGATGGCGATGAACCGGTACTCTGGGCTCTTCTTGCTGTGCCCTATCCAGTTGGGTACGAAGTTCAACTCCGCCCACTGCTGACCTGTCTCTACCCAGGTGGAGCCCAGCCTGCGGTATAGGGGACGCCAGTCCTGTTCGGCAACCCCGTACACGGCGCGCCTGAACTCCGGCGTCACGTCGACGCCCACCGCAAACTCGATCACTCCGAAGCGCTCGTCTCTGCCCTCGGCCCAGTAGACCGTCAGCGGCTGGTAAGCCCTGTACTTCCTGTAGCTGTAGAGCGCCTGCTGCTTGTGCGTCTCGACCAGCGTGGCGTCCATATCCAGCGTGGCCTCCCCACGAGGAGAACGGCTCTGCACGAAGCTCACCATATCGGCGTTCACCTTATACAGCCCCTCAAGCGCTTGGTTGGGTGCAGGTATGAATGCTCTGTGAGCTTGCCGGCTGGCCTCCTCGTCCGCGTTGTGGAACCCCTCCAGGTACCGGAACACCGCCGACTCCGACGGCACGCTCCGACGGCGCTCGCCACGCCACCTGTTCTCCAACGCTCTACGCTCTCGACGACGCATCCCGTAGCTCTCGACCTCACGAAGTACCCTGTAGAACCCAGCGTCCTTCTCCAGAACATCCAGATCGGACACCGACTCGCCACCTGCCAGGTTCAGCAGTATCAGCGAGTTGACCACCTGGCTGTCCGTCCAGCCCTGACCACCCCCCCGCAGACCCACGTGGCGCTCTATCGATGACCGCAAACCCGCTGCGTGCATCAACTCCAGGTACGTCACCAGGCCCGACAGCGACGTCATACCCTTAGAACTCTTCTCCTGCTCGTACTGGATCGGCAAGACCCCTTGCTTCATAATAGGTGCACCTCGTTGGTGATCGTTTCTCTCTTTCAAGAAACATCTTAGCCCCCTTCACAGTGGGCTCCAACGAGGTCTTCCTCTTATCTAGGTGGGGAATCTAGGGCAACTCGGGCAATTGACAACATCAGCGGACGTTCATACAATCCGTGCTAGCCTAGAGTGGTAGGCCGGCTAATGCCGTTGGGGCTTCTCGAATTCTGCCTGAAGTACTGTCGCCAGTCTCTTCAGGTCGCTGGCGTTTTCGAGGCAGTTCGAAGGGAATTCCTACAGACGGCCAATGGCTCTTAGAGGCGAGGAGGAGAGCTAATGTTACATCCCGACGCGCCGATCAAGATCCTTGACGAAGTGGTCATCGCGGCCGAGAACAGGCCCCGCCACCGCCATGCTGCAAGTCTCGTGCTGCTACAGAACGGTGACCTGCTCATCGTCTACCGCGTGGCCGCGGCCCACCACGCTGGGCCTCTCGGTACGTCACCCTGCGACGGAGTGCTGGCGTCGCGGCGCTCGTCTGACGGCGGAAAGACCTGGGAGGAGCCGAGCCCCGTGTTCGCGCACCCGGAGCGCGACTACGCGACAACCTACGGCATGACCCAGCTCGCCGACGGGCGGCTTATGCTCCATGCCTGGGAATGGCGCTACCGCAGGCCTGAAGACGACCCCGGTAAGCTTGTACATCACCGCGACAAGGTGGTGCGCGTCTTGAGGACGTTCTCCGGCGACAACGGGCTGAGCTGGTCGGAACCGCAAACGATCGTGCCACGTCCGCCTTTTATCGAATATGAGTGGCCCTATGGTCGAGTCCACGAGCTTGATGACAGCCGGATCATGATGCCGCTATACGGTCCCGTGCAGGAGGGGGCCGAAACTGGTGATCCTGTAGCGCATGGCTTTTACCCGGGGGAGGCCTGGGACATGACGGTCGCCTTCTCGTCAGACGGAGGGCGCACCTTTCCCGAGGTGTCGACGATGGCATCCAACCGGGCCGAGGGTCGCCTCTTCAACGAGACGGACATCCTGCGCCTGCGCGACGGCCGCTTCTTGGCCATAATCCGAGAGCAGACCCCGCCAGACTGGTCCTTCCAGTCCTACTCAGACGATGACGGCAGCACCTGGACGCCCGCCGAGCAGGTCAACTTCAAGGGCCACTGTCCGTGCCTGGTCCAGCTTCGCTCCGGCGCCGTCCTCTGCGCCTACCGGGATGTGGAACACGGCCGTACGGGCCTCAGCGTCAGCGTCAGCGAGGACGATGGCGCGAGCTGGCGTTGGGTGGGACAGCTCTACTCAGGCCCAAACTGGGACTGTGCGTATCCCGTCATCGTCCGCCTTCCCGACGGCCGTCTTTTCTGCTCCTACTACACGTCTTATGTGGACGGCGATTGCGAGATCAGGGGCATGTGGCTGAGCGACGACCTGTGAGCAAGGCCTGAGGCACGCCCGTCTAGGATCGACGCCTACCGATATGCAACCTATGCTTGGCTCGGGCTGTGGTTCTTCTCCCATTACGGGACCGGCGCATCAACGATAGGGTCGGCCATCCGTAGACGTTAGCCGGGAAGAGCACGCTCTACCTGCTCTTGGCGGGTATTCCCATTGATTACCGCGTGATCAATGCGGGTCCCTCGCTCCTGGTCCCCGTCGACCTATCGGGCCGGGCGGACGCTTCCGCTGACAGTGGGAGACGACGTGCTGTCGGCGGTCGCCGCACCGGGGGACGTTCTGGGACGCGGCTTCGGGTGCACATGCAGCGGGTGTCCGCCGGGCATCGCCTGAGGTTGTGGCTCAATGGTGTTCCGCTCCGGCATGGCGCCAACGCCGATGTCTCTTATGACACCATGGGGACCCTCCAGTTGAGGCATGGAATCTTGCCAGCCCTGAATGCCCTGGAACGTGAAGCGTTTAGGTCTGCCACGGACGGGACTGCTGGGTTGATCAAGCGTTTTGAGGCGACGTCCTTGAAAAGTAGGGACCAACTAGCTTATGGTTGCAGTCGTGGAGGGCAAGAAAAGCGAGGCGGCATGGGTCCGGCACGTCGAGCCGGCCGTCTGGTATCGAGGGTAGCTGCACCGGTAGGTCCCGGACCTTGTCCGGCACAGCAGGTGCCGCCGGTGGGAACCCGAGGCCGGAGGAAAGGAGACAGCGCATGATCGTGGACGTTCACTCACACTGCGTCCAACCTGAGCACATCTCGGAGGCCGCTCATAGCAAGATGGAACGGGCGGGGTATCCGCCGATGCGGCCTCTCACGTTCGACCACTACGCCGAAGAGATGGCGCCGGTGGACAGGGCAATCGTATTCGGCGTGCGCGGGATCGCGACGGGCGCGAGGAGTCCCAACGATTTCACGGCAGAGTGGGTCAAGAACGACCCCGACAGACTCATCGGCTTCATGGCGATCGATCCAACGGAAGACGACTATCTGGAAGAAATCGACCGGTGCGTCTCAGACCTCGGGCTCAGGGGAATCAAGATGCATCCCGTCATTGGGCGGTACGACCCCAGTGACCCGACGATCTTCCCGATGTACGAAAGGGCGCGGCGGATGGGGCTGCCGGTGATCTCGCACTTCGGAACGCACCCAGACTCCAGGGCTATGCTGAAGTACAGTCTTCCGCTGCTAGTTGACGAGGTGGCGCAGGCGTTCCCGGACCTCAAGTTCGTCATGGCCCACATGGCGCATCCCTGGCAGCGCGACGCAGCGGTCGTCCTGCGCAAACACCCGAACGTGTACGCGGACGTGTCGGGGGTGTGGCTTCGGCCCTGGCAGGGCTGGGAAGCCCTGATCGGCATGGTTGAATGGGGAGCGACCGACAAGCTCTTGTTTGGGACCGACTTCCCATTCTGGACGCCCCGGGAGGCCATGGACAAGATGCGGCGGCTCAACGATCAGGTCGAAGGCACCAATCTGCCTCGGATACCCGACGAGGTCATTGAGGGCATCATCAACCGCAACTCACTCGAACTCCTGGGGTTAGAGTGAGCGGCGATTGCCGTCAGGTGACAGGGCCGAAGCAAAAGGGGCTGAAAGCACATGCTCAAGATGCGCGTAACCGAAGTGAAAACCTTCCTGGTAGGTGGGTCTTGGCGTAACTGGCTGATCGTCAAGGTTGAGACCGACGAGGGGATCCACGGCGTCGGCGAGGCGACGCTAGAGGGGAAGTCAGCTACAGTGGAAATGGCGGTGAAAGAGCTGGCCCGCTACATGGTCGGGCAGGACCCCTCCACCATAGAACGTCACTTTCAGGAGATGTACCGTCGCGCCTTTTACGCGGGCGGCGAGGTGTTGACCAGCGCCATCACCGGCGTGGAGACTGCGCTTTGGGACATCAAGGGCAAGGCACTCGGCGTGCCCGTGTACGACCTGCTGGGAGGCCGCACCCGGGACCGGATCAAGCTGTACGCCAATGCATGGTATACCCAGGGGATGAGCCCGGATGAGTTCGCGAAGGCGGCGAAAGAGACAGTGAAGCTAGGCGCCAAGGGTCTGAAGTTCAACCCCTGGGGTGGACGGCCCGGGATCGATTTCTACCGGCTCGAAAACAGTATACTGAACATCGGTGTCGACGCAGTGACGGCGGTCCGTGACGCAGTAGGTCCCTACATCGACCTTTATATCGACTGCAACGGGATATTCAATACCGTCGGCAACGCGGTCCGGGCGGCAAAGGCTGTCGAACAGTACAACCTGGGCTTTTTCGAGGAGCCGGTCCCGCACGAGAACCCTGATGCCATGGCGTACGTCCGAGGCAAGATCGACATTCCGGTCGCCACCGGCGAACGTCTCTTCACCATCTTCAGCTTCCAGCAGCTCCTGGAGCGAGGGGGTGCCGATATAGTCCAGCCGGACATGTCCCACTGCGGGGGGATACTGGAGGCGCGCAAGATCGCGGCCATCGCAGACTCGCATTACGTCTCCGTCGCCCCGCACAACGCCAACGGTGAGGTCTCCTACGCCGCCGCTGTACAGATCGCCGCATGCGTCCCCAACTTTCTGGCGCTGGAGCACTTCCCGCCGGAGCCCTGGCGCTTCGATGTCTGCTCGAATCCGATGGTCGTCGAGGATGGCTGGTTGGAAGTCCCCGACCGTCCGGGTCTGGGAGTCGAGTTCAACGAAGAGGCCGCGCTGGCACACCCCTACGAGCCGGCCGATCTCTACAACCTCCACCGGCCGGAGATGAGGCTCAAGGTGCCAAGTTTCAAGGGCAGGAGCTCCCTTCGCTAGCCGTCGGACGCATGCCACCGGGCATCATGAGCAAGACCGTCGTCGTTCCGCACTTGCCGACGTGAAATAAGGTCCACGGCAGAATTGAGGTGTGGTCCGTGAACTCAATCGAGGGCGTCGTTCCCGTCATCCCTATCCCGTTCAACGGTGACGAATCAATCGACGAACGGTCTCTCCGCCAGACGGTAGACTGGGTCGCAACCAACCGTCTTGGTGGGATGTGTCTCCCGGCCTATGGCAGCGAATTCCACAAGCTCAGCGAGGCAGAACGCGAGCGTGTCGTCGGGGTAGCGATCGAGGTCAATGCCGGGCGCGTCCCGGTGATCGCGCAGGCCAATCACGGTTCGAGCAGACTCGCCTCCGGGATCGCCAGACGCTACGAACAGATGGGAGCGGACGTGGTCTCCTTTGCTATTCCGAGGCAGTTCGGCACGACGGACGACGATTTGCTGCGTTACTGTGGGCGGATCACCGGGGCAGTGTCCACCCCTGTGCTCATCCAGGACTTCAACCCGAATGGGCCGACGATCGGCGCCGATTTCATCGATGCTCTGCACATGCAACACCCCAACTTCCTCTATGTAAAGCTCGAGGAGCCCTTGATCGTTGACAAGGTCGTCGCGGTCCGGGACAGGGTCGGGGACGCCGTGGGTATCTTGGAGGGTTGGGGTGGTTACTACCTGCTCGAGGCGGTGCCGGCCGGAATTTGCGGGATCATGCCCGGCGTGCCTATCGCCGATCTTCTGGACCGTGCTTACCAGGCCCGCCGACGGGGGGAGGACGGGCGAGCCTACAACCTATTCGCTTCGCTGTTGCCGTTCATCAGCTTCACGCTCCAGGATATGGAGCTGTTCCTCCAGGTGGAGAAGCGGTTACTGGTCCGCCGGGGCCTGTTCGCCACCAAGGTGTGCCGGTCGCTGTCGCTAACGCCAAGTGGGCCCGTCCTCGGCCACATCGATTTCCTAATAGAGCAGATCATGCGGGTGTTGAAGCGCGAAGACCTCTAGGCCCATCTCGTCCTGGGTGTAACCATATCGCGCTACCCTTAGCACTCGGCAAACATGGGCAACACTCTGCACGACAAAACAATCACCGCGGACCTCGATATGCCAACGATGAAGATATGGAACTTCTCCTGCGCGCCCTGGACCTCGTGGTCAGAGCATCTCCGGATGAGGTTCGAATTGAGGGAGCGGTGCCGGTCCTCGCCTCTAGGTCCGAAGATTTATTTACCACTGAACAAACATCGGGATGTTCACGCGTTGACGCTAACTCCTCAGATGACCCAATAGGCTGGGTTATGACAGGAGAGATGTAAGCTTTGCCTCTTCCAGCGCCTGCTTGCCCCATTGTAGTCGACTTGACAAAGGTGTCAGCAATTGGCGGACGGGGAGACGGGTGTCAACGCCGGATTAGATTTGACCCACCCTGACTGTCAGTCGTGTCGTTGGTGTCCTCCGATGATGCGTTCAGCAGGTGCTGTGAGGTCAGCAGCCCGGCCTGTCGTTTGTCTCTGAGCCTGTAGCTCTCGCCGCGGATGTTGAGCACAGGGCTGTGGTGCAGTAGCCTATCGAGGATGGCCGTGGCGATGACGGTGTCACCGAGCAGCTCACCCCACTCAGCGAAGCCCTTGTTGGAGGTCAGGATGATGCTGCCCCTCTCATACCTGGTGTGACCGCCTGCCGCGCTTATCTCGCCGAGTACAGTACGTCGGAGGGAAGTGTGCGCTTCCCGTCGCTGTCCATGCTACGGTCCAATCAGTCATGCCCGGAGGAGCCCCGAAGGCTGGAGGGCGAGTACGGGGACTTCCTGGCCTGGGCGAGGGAGTACTCGGTTTAGGAGGAGAGAGGATCGAGCCGAATCAGAATCAGGAGCATTCGGGGCAAGACTCTGAACTTCGAGCCGCTGCCGCCAACCGCCGAAGAGATAGCCGACGCAGAATGGACCTTGAGGACGTTCGTCTCTCTAAGAGGGTGTTTGCAAAGTCTTGAACTTGTACTAAACTTGATGAATGAGCCGCAAATCGTACCCCAGCGACCTGACGGACGAACAGTGGGAGATCCTCGGCCCCCTACTCCCACCAGCCAAACCCGGAGGCCGGCCCCGTACAGTGGACCTGCGGGAGGTAGTGAACGGCATCCTGTATTTGCTTCGGAGCGGATGCCCCTGGCGGATGGTCCCGCACGATCTGCCTCCCCGGCAGACCCTGTACAAGTACTTCCGCAGTTGGACCATGGATGGAACGTGGGAACGAGTCAATGAGACGCTACGCCCCTGCGTCCGAGAGGCCGAAGGTAGAAATCCTACTCCCAGCGCAGCGATCATAGATAGCCAGAGCGTGAAGACGACTGAAAAAGGGGGCCTCGTGGCTATGATGCTGGTAAGAAGGTCAATGGTCGAAAGCGACACGTCATCGTAGATACCGTGGGCTTGCTGTTGGCGGTGGTGGTGCATCCTGCCAATATCCAAGACCGAGATGGGGCGAGGCTGGTCATCGATAAATTGATAGGACGATTCCCACGCCTGCGACTCATCTGGGCTGACGCTGGCTACAGCGGCCAGTTGGTGGACTGGGTGATGTCCATGTCGGGCTGGGTCTTGGAGATCGTCAAGCGTCCCAGGGCCAGCCATCAGTTTGAGGTGCTGCCACGCAGGTGGGTGGTTGAGCGAACACTGGCGTGGCTGGGACGTTGTCGCCGGTTGAGCAAGGACTATGAAGCCTTGACCGGTACAACGGAAGCGTGGCTGCACATAGCTGCGATTCATCTCATGCTCCGACGCTTAGCTCCGTCATGATGTACTTTGAAAACACCCTCTAAGAGATATTGGCGTACCTCGGCACACCCCGGTGGTCCGAGGTACCGAAGTGACGATCTCGTTCGACAAGGACGGGATTTCAGGGGCGTCGGGGTGCAACTGTCAATCGCCAGGGTCTATGGGCCAGTCGTCGCCAGGGTCATTGAGCCACCCTGTGGGCCTGTAGATGGACTATTATCACCGTTAGGTTTGAGGGTCAACCACCTCCTTTCGGTCAAGCAGGGCCCTGTGGGGTGACAAGCGTTCGCGGTAGCTGGCGCCTTCTATGACGATCTGGTAGCTGGCGTTGGCGAGCCGGTCGAGGGCGCTGTTTCTCAGGATGGGGTCGTCGAAGAGTCCGAGCCACTCGTCGACAGCCCTGTTGGAGGTGATGACGAAGCTGGCGGTACGATGCCTGGCGATGACCAGCTCGTAGAGGTCTATGGACTGCTGTTGGGTCATCCTGTGGAGACCGAGGTCGTCGAGGATGAGCAGGTCCGGGGCGAGGAAGGAGCGGAAGGTCTTGTCCGTGGAGTGGTCCACCCTGGCCTGAGCCATGGCCCTGAAGAAGTCGTCGGCATGTACGAAGCGGACGGAGTGCCCGGCTCTGACAGCAGCATATCCGAGGGCCTGAGCGATGAAGCTCTTGCCCACGCCGACCGGTCCGACGAGCAGGACGTGCTCGTTGCGGTCCAGGAACTGGAGGGAGAAGGCGGCGTCTAGGAGTCGTCGGTGAGTGTGATGGATGCGGACCAGTCGAAGTCTTCGAGGCGGCAGGTCTGCTCGAAGCCGGCCCTCTGGAGGCGGAGCTCGAGCCGCCTGTGGTCTCTGCGGTTGATCTCATCGGTCAGTATGATCTGCAGGAAGGATGCGTAGTCGAGCTGCTCCCTGCGTGCGAGAGCGACTCTCTCCGGCAGGGTGTTGAGCACGGCGCCGAGCTTGAGGCGTTTGAGCAGCGGGGTGAGTTCAGTCGTGGTGGTCATGAGCGTTCTCCTTGTGCTGATTGAGCGGTGCGGCCGTTGGCACGAGCGAAGACGGCGCCCGGCCTGGCGAATCGACCTGGGGGCATCGGTGGAGGCTCCGGCTGCGTGGCCTCCTGCTCCAGGCCCTCGACGAGTATGCGCTCGAGACGGCGCACGTCGATCAAGTCTACGGAGAGAGCCCTCCGGCATGCGGCATCGAGACGCTCAGGGGAGTAGCGTTCTCCCAGGCGTATGAGCTTGTGTCCCTGCCTGAGCTTGGCCCATGGCAGCGGGCCGTCGAAGAGACGCTCGGCATAGGCCGCCACGGCCGGTCCCTGTGACGCCGCGCTGCGCTTGATTTGCTCAGGCGCTCTGAGGGTGTAGACGCTCAGCTCTGCCGGGTAGTCGTCGGGGTCGGTGGATCTGCCGCCGCGACCCTGGCGCGGGTGGACCTTGAGAAGTCTTCCCCGGTGGTAGATGCGCACCAGCTTGCTGCCGAGCCGCACCTCGACCTTCTGCCCGGGCGGGCATGTCGCAGACGGCACCGAGTAGAGGGCGTACTGGCAGGCTATGTGGTGGTCGGGATGCACCTTGGCCGTGCGCCAGTCGGTCAGGTCACGTCCCGTCAAGTGGTGTAAGAGTGCGTCATCCTGTTGATGTTGTTTAGGCGGCTGTCGCCTCGGCGAGGTCGGCCTCCGGAAGAGCTTCGTTGAAGGTCAGAATGGCGGGTGTGAGGTATCGACGGCCGACGGCCCATTCGTCGTGTTGCTCAGCCAGGACGGCGCCAACCAGGCGACGGACGGCTGGCCGGTTAGGGAAGATGCCCACCACATCGGTGCGGCGCCGGATCTCCTTGTTGAGACGCTCCTGTGGGTTGTTGGACCAGAGCGTCTTCCAGTGGGGGACAGGGAAGCTGGAGAAGGCCAGGATGTCGGGTCCGGCCCCGTCCAGTAGAGAGGCGACCTGAGGGAAGCGGTCCTGGAGTTGATCGGTCACCCTGTCGAGTTGGGCGTGTACCTCATCGGGGGAGGGTTGCTGGTAGATGGTGCGGACCATGGTGGCCACCCAGGGCTGAGCACGCCTGGGGACCCGAGTGAGCAGGTTGGTCATGAAGTGGGTGCGGCACCGCTGCCAACTGGCTCCGCCGAAGACTGCGGCGATTGCGCCTCGGAGTCCCTGATGAGCGTCCGAGACCACCAGCTCCACCCCACTGAGGCCCCTGGCGGACAGCGAGCGTAGGAAGGCTAACCAGAAGGCGCCGTCTTCACTGGTGCCCACGTCCATCCCGATGATCTCCCGCTTGCCCTCGCCATTGACCGCCGTCGCCACCACGACGCTGACGTTGACGATCCTGCCGGCCTCCCTGACCTTCTGGGTCAGTGCGTCCAGCCACAGGTAGGGATATGGCCCGCCGTCCAGCGGTCGGCCCAAGAAGCCCTCCACCACCACGTCGAGCTCCTGGCAGATGCGCGACACCTGGCTCTTGGAGATACCCTCACACCCCAGGGCCTTGACCAGATCGTCCACCCGCCTCGTGGATACACCTTCCACGTAGGCCTGCTGGATCACAGCCAGCAGAGCTCGCTCGCTGCGACGCCGTGGCTCCAGCAGGCTCGGGAAGTAGCTCCCCTCTCTGAGCTTGGGAATGCGCAGGTCCATCGTTCCCACACGGGTATCCCACGCCCGGGACCGGTACCCGTTGCGCTGGGTCACCCGCTCAGGGCTGCGTTCTCCATACTCAGCACCGATCCTCCCAGACACCTCCGCATCCATGATCCCTTCTACCAGCACTCTCAGTGCCTCCCGTAGAAAGTCCACGTCACCGTCCATTCCCTCCTTGCGCAATAGCTCCAGCAGGTCCATCCTTTCCTTGACCACCGTTGTCCTCCTTTTCTCG
The DNA here is from genome assembly GCA_965262055.1 of Dehalococcoidia bacterium. Lineage (GTDB taxonomy): Bacteria > Chloroflexota > Dehalococcoidia > Lucifugimonadales. Next base: position 808,932 of record CBDHEI010000002.1, on the reverse strand, counting down.
AGCTTCGTGTTTGCCCGCTAAGGATGACGCGGTGGTCTCTCTTTCTCCAGACCCTCTCCCTCTTACACCACTTCCTGGGACTCTACTTCGAAAATGCTCCGTATGCTCAAGAGCGCCAAGGACTCGGCTGTGAAGGCTCGTACCCAGGCGGTCAACCAGATGAGGGCCCTAGTCGTCACCGCACCGGCCGCACTTCGAGAAACGCTGGACGGCCTGACTGCCACCGCCCTCGCTGCGCGATGCAAGAGCTTCCGCCCGGGGCGTCTCGGAAACCCCATGGCAGCGGCCAAGTACACTCTTCGATCCCTTGCCTGCCGCTACCTCCAACTAAGCAAGGAGATCCACGAACTGCAGGTCAAACTAGAACGACTCGCAGGGATGGCAAATCCAGCCCTGGTCAGCATCTTTGCCGTCGGACTCGACACGGCGGCAACTCTGCTGATCTCTGCCGGCAGCAACCCTCAACGCCTGCGCTCCGAGGCTGCCTTCGCTTCGCTGTGCGGGGTGAATCCGATTCCTGCGTCCTCCGGCAAGACCAACCGGCATCGACTGAACCGCGGTGGCGACCGTCAGGCCAACGCAGCTCTCCATCGTATCGTCCTGGTTAGACTTCGTTATGACGAACGGACCAAGGCCTACATGCAGCGTCGCACCAGGGAGGGAATGAGCAAGGCTGAGATCATCCGTTGCCTCAAACGCTATGTTGCCCGTGAAGTCTTTTCGGCTTTGCAGAACGCTTTCAGATTGCCCGCGACAGAGTAGAGTCCCAGGAAGTGGTGTAAGAGGGAGAGGGTCTGGAGAAAGAGAGACCACCGCGTCATCCTTAGCGGGCAAACACGAAGCTCGAGAAAAGGAGGACAACGGTGGTCAAGGAAAGGATGGACCTGCTGGAGCTATTGCGCAAGGAGGGAATGGACGGTGACGTGGACTTTCTACGGGAGGCACTGAGAGTGCTGGTAGAAGGGATCATGGATGCGGAGGTGTCTGGGAGGATCGGGTGATCGGCGTCAACTATTATTGCCGGTGTGCGTCTATTATTTTTGCCGGTAGACCTCCTGTTGAAGACGCTTCTGAGCTGCCCCGGTCCGATAGCTTGGGACGTCGAACTCCAAGATGGCCGAGTGGTGGACGATCCTGTCAATGGCAGCTGCAGTGGCCATAGGGTTGGCGAAGACCTTCTCCCACTGTGAGAAGACGAGGTTGGAGGTGATGCCCAGAGAGCGGCGTTCGTATCGCTCGGCTATGAGGGTGAACAAGACCTCGGCCTCCTCGGCTCCCTGGGGTAGGTAGCCGAGGTCGTCGATGAGCAGGAAGTCGATGTTGTCGAGCTTGCGGAGCATGCGCGGCAGGTCGAGGTCTCGTTTGGCCGCCAGCATGTCCTGGACCAGCCGGTAGGCAGGTGTGAACAGGACCGATCTGCCCGACTCAACCAGCCGGTGGCCTATGGCACACATGGCGTGGGTCTTGCCGGTGCCGGGCAGTCCGAAAGCCAGGACATTGACGCCTCTCTCGACGAAGCTCCCATCGGCCAGCTCGTCGAGCTGCTGCCTGAGCGCCACCGGCACCCTGTCGTGCTCGAAGGTGTCCCACGTCTTGCCGACGGGCAGCCTGGATGCTCGTCTGATGCGGATGATGCGCCTCTGCCGGCGGTCCTCGGTTTCCTGCTCCAACACCTCCACAAGGGTGACGAGGGCGTCCGTGTGACCGGCTGCGGTGAACCGGGGGCCTGCCTCCGCTCCCACCGTGGGCAGTTTGAACTCGCTGCACAGCTGGCCGATCCGTTCCTTCACTCCGTTCGAGGAGACCCTGCCCATGCTCATCGCACACCCGCCGCAAGCAGACCGTCGTAGACCCTCAGGTCCACCACCCTGGGCGAGGCCAGCTCAGGGATCTGTGGCAGGGCCGGGGCCGCCAGCTCCCGCACCGCCGCGTAGTCGAAGGGCGTGCCCGCCTCGAGCAGCAGCCCCAGGGCCCGGTCCACCTCCGACTCCATGGTCGTGGCGGCTAGGTGCAGGATGCGTACGTAGTCCACGTCGGCGCGTTCGCCCCTCCACTCCCGCAGGGCATCGTATGCCAAGCGGAAGGTCCCGGTGGGGAACATCTGCTCTCTGTACCGGTAACGCGCGAACGCACCGGGCTTGCGCACCAGGGAGCCGATGACGTGGCGGTAGTCTATGTCGGCCTCCCCAGCGCCATGCACTCGATCCATCCGCTCGACCGGACTGCCCTTGTAGTAGACCTCCAGGTGATCGGCGTACTGCCGGACCTCCACCTCCATACCTATCAGCCGGGACGGCACCGTGTACGTGCGGTTGGCTACCCGGACCGTGCTCCATTTACGCACCTTCGTCCGGTATGTAACGTACTCGGGCACCGGCGCAGGCGGCAGCGGCCGAAGGCAGCGCCGCTCATGCTCCAGCTTCGCCCCGACCAACCTGTTGCGCTTGTCTGCCACCTGCCGTACGAACGAGATGTACGCTTCCACCGACCGGAAGTCCCGGCTGCCGCGCAGGATCAGCGCCTGGCCTAGCGCGCCCTTGAGCCGATGGTGGCCCTGCTCGGCCACGCCGTTCTCGTGTGATGACCTCGGGTTCGTCCTCGTAGACCGCAGCCCGTAGTGCGCCAGCACCGCTGCATACCGCTCGTTCAGAGCGCGCCCTCCGCTCCCCTTCAACTCGTGTGTGGCTGCCGAAAGGTTGTCGGTCCGTACCACCTCCGGCACACCGCCCAACTCCCACAGCGCTCCCTGCATACCCTTAACCAGCGCCGCGAACGTCTCACCGTAGGCAACGTCCACGTACCGCCATCCCGAATGGCTTAGCACGAAGTGGAACAGCAGATGACCGAACGGCTCGCCGCCGACCGTCACCCCGAGCTCGCCGCAGTGAGTGAAGTCCACCTGAGCCTCGCGACCGGGCGGATGCTCCTGCTCGAAGAACACCTCTCGGTCCGGCCCGGACAGCGCTCGCCAGTCACGAAGGCGACGCTGCAGCGTCCGCAACTGCGACACACTGAACCGGCCGGGATGCCGCTCGTCGAGCCACTCCAGAATAGTCGTCGCCTTCAGCGCTCCCTCAACGTCGCTCCGCAGAAGGGGCTCGACCTCCTCGGCCCACACCCCGGCGAACGGGTCCGGTCGGGTTCGCCACCTCCGCTTGCCCTTCCTCTCCGACGGCAGCCTGCCTCGCTGCCACGTCCGCGCCGTCCGCACGCTCATACCAGATGCTGCTGCCGCCCCTTGTTGACTCTTGCCTTCCATTAGCTTCTGCCTCAGTAGCACTACCTGCTGATCTGTAACCAATCCGGTACCTCCTGTACCAGATGGTCTCCCCCCACGACCGGCAAGAATAGTCAGCGTCTACCGGCAAAAGTAATTGTCGCTGATCAATCGGTGCTGAGTATGGAGAACGCAGCCCTGAGCGGGTGACCCAGCGCAACGGGTACCGGTCCCGGGCGTGGGATACCCGTGTGGGAACGATGGACCTGCGCATTCCCAAGCTCAGAGAGGGGAGCTACTTCCCGAGCCTGCTGGAGCCACGGCGTCGCAGCGAGCGAGCTCTGCTGGCTGTGATCCAGCAGGCCTACGTGGAAGGTGTATCCACGAGGCGGGTGGACGATCTGGTCAAGGCCCTGGGGTGTGAGGGTATCTCCAAGAGCCAGGTGTCGCGCATCTGCCAGGAGCTCGACGTGGTGGTGGAGGGCTTCTTGGGCCGACCGCTGGACGGCGGGCCATATCCCTACCTGTGGCTGGACGCACTGACCCAGAAGGTCAGGGAGGCCGGCAGGATCGTCAACGTCAGCGTCGTGGTGGCGACGGCGGTCAATGGCGAGGGCAAGCGGGAGATCATCGGGATGGACGTGGGCACCAGTGAAGACGGCGCCTTCTGGTTAGCCTTCCTACGCTCGCTGTCCGCCAGGGGCCTCAGTGGGGTGGAGCTGGTGGTCTCGGACGCTCATCAGGGACTCCGAGGCGCAATCGCCGCAGTCTTCGGCGGAGCCAGTTGGCAGCGGTGCCGCACCCACTTCATGACCAACCTGCTCACTCGGGTCCCCAGGCGTGCTCAGCCCTGGGTGGCCACCATGGTCCGCACCATCTACCAGCAACCCTCCCCCGATGAGGTACACGCCCAACTCGACAGGGTGACCGATCAACTCCAGGACCGCTTCCCTCAGGTCGCCTCTCTACTGGACGGGGCCGGACCCGACATCCTGGCCTTCTCCAGCTTCCCTGTCCCCCACTGGAAGACGCTCTGGTCCAACAACCCACAGGAGCGTCTCAACAAGGAGATCCGGCGCCGCACCGATGTGGTGGGCATCTTCCCTAACCGGCCAGCCGTCCGTCGCCTGGTTGGCGCCGTCCTGGCTGAGCAACACGACGAATGGGCCGTCGGCCGTCGATACCTCACACCCGCCATTCTGACCTTCAACGAAGCTCTTCCGGAGGCCGACCTCGCCGAGGCGACAGCCGCCTAAACAACATCAACAGGATGACGCACTCTTACACCACTTGACGGGACGTGACCTCTCGCCCCATCCGTCCGGCGTCGGCGGCCCATTCAAAACACTGGAAGACCAGTATTTCGCTGGTACGAACCGAAGTACATGAAGAGGTGATGACAATGCATGACAAACTACTGAGGCGTCGACAGGTTGAGGAAATCACGGGCATGAGCCGATCGTCGATCTATCGGCTTATGCAGGACGGTCAGTTCCCGAGGCCCGTGAAGGTCGGCTGTGCTGCCGTCAGGTGGAGGGAGAGCAACATCACGAGCTGGCTGGAGTCACGGCCCGAGGGGTGAATTTGGTCCGCACAGCGCGGCCTGGACGTGGCCTTGGATGACCGGAACCGACGATTGGATTCCTACTGTCTCGGCTTCCCCTGAGGTTGGCCAGTCAGGTAGTCCGCCCACAGCTGCATCAGTGTGCGGCGGCGCTCGAATAGATCGGACCTCGCGTAGGCCTGCTCGGTCGAATTGCCCAGGGTATGGGCAAGCGCCGCCTCTGAGACAGCCCAGGGGGTGTCCGTCTGCTCCAAGGTCCAGTTCTTGAAGCTGCTGCGGAATCCGTGCACGGTCGCTCGTTCCGCCAGACCGGCTGAACGGAGAATCTTCGTCAGCGTCATGTCGGACATCGCCGACCCCGGCTTCAGCGGCGACGGGAACACCAGGCCGGTTTCATCGCGCAGGGCGGATGCTTTGCCAAGCAGACCGAGTGCCTGTCCGCTCAGGGGTACCCGATGCTCCATGCCTGCTTTCATCCGCTCGGACGGTATTCGCCACACCTGGCCCGCAAGGTCGATATCGTCCCAGGTGCCGCCCCTAGCCTCACCGGAGCGCGCCGCCGTGAGAACCAGGAATCGGAAGCACAGCTTTGCGGGTATTGAGGCTTGCGACGCTTCAACGGTCTCGAGCGCCGACCCGACTTCCTGATAGGGCAGCGCCCTCAGGTGTGCCTTCACCTTCGGCATTGGGGGCAACGCGCCGTCGATGGCTTCTCCCGCAGGGTTGGTCTCCATGAAGCCGTGCGCCGTTGCCCATCGGAAGACGGTCCTCATCCGTTGACGCACCCGTCTCGCCGTCTCCGGCCGGGTCGTCCATATCGGGGTGAGGACTCGCAGCACGTCCCCGCGGTCTATCCGATCCAGGGGTGTGTTGCTCAGCGTCGGCATGGCGTGACGCTCCAAGGTCTGCATCCAGCTTGCGATGTGACTGGCGTTGCGCCAGCGGGGTTTGTTCGCCTCATGGACGGCACAGGCGGCTTCCCTGAAAGTCGGCATCGCAGGCGCGTGCTTTTCGGCCAGAGGATCGCGACCCTCCGCCACAGCGGCCCGGTGATCCGCCGCCTTCTCGCGAGATCCAGCCAGGCTTACGGACGGAAATCCGCCCAGGCCGATATCGCGCCGGCGTCCGTCGATGGTGATGCGCAGGACCCATGACTTGCGTCCCGCCTTGCTGATGTATAGGTGCAGACCACCGCCATCGGAGTATCGCCCCGGTTCCCTGAGGGCCTTGACCCGCGTCGCGGATAGTGCCATAGAGGTCCCCTGCGCCACGAAGAGTTCCCACATATATTACCACACTTGGGGCGGGATACTGGGGAATACATGTGGCACGAATGGGACGCCTATCAGCGTCGCTCAGCTACGCTACAGGGGCGGTGCGGGACAGTAAAGGAAAGGCCCAGAATGGTTATTGGTGGGCTAGCGTGTCCCGTACTGCGAACTTTTCGCTGGGAGATTCCAATATAGGGAATCGGTCGGGTGATAGCAGTCTCGTTGACCTGAGCCTCAAGCCCACTATGGTTGGAGGCTGATCCACCTCATTATGTCGATGATCAGGACCTATATACCACCCGTGGTCACGACCTATATACCACCTCGTCAGGTGGGTGACGGCCCCTGGACACCGTGGTATGCGGACTATTATCACCCTGCGGTTTGAGGGTCAACCACCTCCTTTGCATCCAGTCCGTCCAGCAGAGCCCTGTGGGGCGACAACCGCTCCCGGTAGCTCTGGCCCTCGATGACGATCTGGTAGCTGGCGTTGGCGAGCCGGTCGAGGGCGCTGTTGCCGAGGATGGAGTCGTCGAAGAGACCGAGCCACTCGTCGACAGCCCTGTTGGAGGTGATGACGAAGCTGGCGGTGCGATGCCTGGCGATGACGAGCTCGTAAAGGTCTATGGACTGCTGTTGGGTCATCCTGTGGAGACCGAGGTCGTCGAGGATGAGCAAGTCCGGGGCGAGGAAGGATCGGAAGGTCTTGTCCGTGGAGTGGTCCACCCTGGCCTGAGCCATGGCTCTGAAGAAGCCGTCGGCGCGAACACGCTGAGTCTGAACTGCGGCGCCACGCGGGACGAGACCTGCAGCCTAATTCCGCTACGCCCTTGCCAACAAGCTCGGATGCCTCTCCGATGCGGCCGCCGGTCGCCAGTTGGGGACAGCCCGGGCATCCCCTTGTCAGCAGAATAACGTCTTCAAAACGGCGAGGCAGGCGCGCCGGGTCCTTTGGCGTCCCTGTCTTCGGCTGCGTGGGGATGGAAGATCCGGTAGAAGTTAAAATACCCGGCCCGCGTCTGCTTGCGTAGACGCGGGCCGGGTACAAATGGTCGGGTCAACTAGTGTCGGCTAGCCCCGAAAACTCTCCCTGTGCCCCGCACGTGTGCCCTTCTTCCCAATGAGCTGATTCGCAAGCAGCAGCACCCCTCCGATGGCCAGTAGTACGCCGAGGACCGCCAGCGGGACCAGCCAGAGTGGCAAAGTGTCGCCGGTTGACGGAAGCTTCGGCCTCGGCTTCGGCGTCGGGATGACCGCTGGCACTGCCGTGGCCGTCGGAGTAGGCGTGGGCGTGGCCGTGGCCGTCGGGACAGGCGTGGGCGTGGCCGCCGCCGTCTCTGGCGTAGGCGTCGGGGTAGGCGTGGGCGTGGCCGTCCGCCGCGGCCGCGGGGTGGGCGTAGACGTGGGGTCGGGCCTGGTCGTACCTCCGCCTCCGCCGGTACTGGGGCGCGGCGTGGCCGTGGCCGTAGGCCTTGGCCTTGGCCTGGCGACTCTGATGTTGGAATCGCGAATCGTGTGGGGGTTGCCCTGGTCGTCGATGAGCTTGCCGCCTTCGAAGGTGTAGGTGGCCTGCGTGCTCGTTGCCATGGCCTTGTACGAGAAGCTCACATTGGCGCCCAGGAGGGTGAACGTGATGTCCTGTCCGGTGACGCTGGTCCTGATGTCCGATGGGTCGGTGGAGTCGTCGACGTAAGAGAAGCCCGCGGGCAGTGTCTCGACGACCTGGCCGAAGCTGCCGTAGTTGGAGGCACTGATGGTCACCGTCAACTCTGCACCGGGGTTGACCCTTCCGGGTAGCCTTCGCGTGGCGCCTGTGACCGGAGCGTCGACGTTTACGCTCGAATCGCGGATCGTGTGCGGGTTGCCCTGGTCGTCGATGAGGTTGCCGCCTTCAAAGGTGTGAGTGCCGCCACTGCTGGCCGCCGTGACCTTGTACGAGAAGCTCACATTGGCGCCCAGGAGGGTGAACGTGATGTCCTGTCCGGTGACGCTGGTCCTGATGTCCGATGGGTCGGTGGAGTCGTCGACGTAAGAGAAGCCCGGGGGCAGTGTCTCGACGACCTGGCCGAAGCTGCCGTAGTTGGAGGCACTGATGGTCACCGTCAGCTCTGCGCCTGGACCGGCCCTGCTGGGTAGACTTCGCGTGGCGCCTGTGACCGGAGCGTCGACGGTTACGCTCGAATCGAGGATCGTGTGCGGGTTGCCCTGGTCGTCGATGAGGTTGCCGCCTTCGAAGGTGTGAGTGCCGCCACTGCTGGCCGCCGTGACCTTGTACGAGAAGCTCACATTGGCGCCCAGGAGGGTGAACGTGATGTCCTGTCCGCTGACGCTGGTCCTGATGTCCGATGGGTCGGTGGAGTCGTCGACGTAAGAGAAGCCCGCGGGCAGTGTCTCGACGACCTGGCCGAAGCTGCCGTAGTTGGAGGCACTGATGGTCACCGTCACCTCTGCACCGGGGTTGACCCTTCCGGGTAGACTTCGCGTGGCGCCTAGTACCGGTGCGTCGACCCGGATGTCGGAATCGCGGATCGTGTGCGGGTTGCCCTGGTCGTCGATGAGCTTGCCTGAGAAGGTGTGAGTGCCGCCACTGCTGGCCGCCGTGACCTTGTACGAGAAGCTCACATTGGGGCCAAGGAGGGTGAACGTGATGTCCTGTCCGGTGACGCTGGTCCTGATGTCCGATGGGTCGGTGGAGTCGTCGACGTAAGAGAAGCCCGCGGGCAGTGTCTCGACGACCTGGCCGAAGCTGCCGTAGTTGGAGGCACTGATGGTTACCGTCAGCTCCGCGCCTGAACCGGCCCTGCTGGGCATGCTGCGAGTAGCACTGGCACTCGATGGCGCCGGCGGGACCGGTGTCGCTGTTGGTGTCGCTGTCGATTCGGGCTCCGTGGTGGCGGCCGTCACGGACACATCGGAATCGGGTGTGATGTCCTCTGGTGTGCTACCTCCCTCTCCTCCTCCACTCAATGTGCCGACCAGGGAATAGTCGCCCGGTGTGTCCGAGGCGAGAATACGATAGCTGAAGGTTGGAACGGCGCCCAGAAGCGTAAACCTCACGACCTGGCCGGTGACGTTGGTCCTGATGTCCGATGGGTCGGTGGAGTCGTCGACGTAAGAGAAGCCCGCGGGCAGTGTCTCGACGACCTGACCGAAGGCGCCATAGCCGGAGGCGCGGATCGTCACCGTGATTTCGTCCCCTGGTGCAACCGAGTACGCAGAGAGGGTCCTGGTCGCGCTGTGGGTGCTGGCGTCGGCCTGGCCCGAAGGCCAGAGGCCGAGCGCCAGCACCAAGCCCAGTGCAACGACCGTGAACAGCGGGGGCAATATTGCTAGCTTCCTGGACAACGTATTCCTCCTAGTCTGTTTCCTCATGCTCCCGCTTGCCCGCTAACTTCCAAGGTCTGCAAAGAAGCGGTCAATAAGGTCCAGCACCTCTTCGCGGAGCGCGGGGCCGGGGTTGAGGAAGAAGGCAACTATGCCATCCAGGACTTCCTCCCTGCCAATTCTGCCATCCTGTGGGTTCTTGTCATACTTGGCCAGTAGCGGGTCGCTGGGGGCGCTGGGGGCTACCGGTTCAGCTGATATCTCCATCCCGGTCTTGCCGGGCCCCACGCTGTCCGTGTATGTCACCGTTGCCCGCAGATGCTTGCCCTCGTCGTCGTCAACGGGCGTGTAGCCGGCTGACATGGCCCCGGCGATATCTACGTAGTCGCCCTGATCATCTTCTCTGGCCCACTGCCAGTTAACGCTGGTGGCGCCGTCAGGGTCGGACACCATGGCGGTCAACTCGACCCCAACCTGTGGCTGCATTGCAGACAGGGTCACACTCCCCGCCCCCTCTTCCACGTTGGTCACCGTGACGGTTACGTCATGCGTGTCCATGTAGGTGCCGTCGTCGGCTTCCACCGTCACCATGTACACGTTGTCCCCGTCCTCGTCCGCTGGGTTCTCGAAGTCCGGCGCACTCCTGAAGGCGAGCACGCCTCCGGTGATGGTGAAGTCCCCAGCGTCGGCTCCTGAGCGCGACCACGTAGCCATGGCCGCATCCGGGCCGACCGCCGTGTAGGTGGCCACTGCGGTGTTCCCCTCCTCCACCTCCACACTGCGGTCTCCTGATATTGCCAGGCCGCCGACCGTGATCACCGGCGCGTCGTTCACGTCGGTGATATTGATGGTGAGCTCAAGGTCGGCGGACTCGCCGTAGTCGTCCGTGGCGGTCAGTGTCACCATGTAGGTGTCCTTCGTCTCGTAGTCGAACTTCGTTCCGGTCTTGACCTCGATCTGCACGCTCCGCGTGGCTCCCTCCTCCGTACCGTCGTGCTGCCTGACCAGGAACTTGGACGCGTCGGAGCCGCTCAGCGAGAAGGCCAGCGAGTCGTTCTCCGCGCCCGTGGCGATGTTGGGGTCCTCCGCCACGATCGGGTCGCCCACGTTGTCGGCGGCGTCGTCAGTGGCGCCAGCGGCGTCGTCCTCCGCTACTCCCGTAACGTTCTCAGCGACCGACCTCTCAGCCTGGGTTATGACCTTGTCCTTGGCCTTGAATACCGGCGCCCTGTTCCGGGTGTCACGCAGCACGGCGGCGTCGCCTTCATCCATGGCGGTGTCGTCTACGTCGCCGCCCGCAGCGTCACGGTAAGTCACCGTCGCCGTCAGGGTGCCATCAATGTCGCCGGCCTTCGGCGTGTAGGTGTCCGAGTTCGCACCGGATATATCACCCGCAGCGGTCGATGCCGCACCGTCGCCGATGCTCCACTGCCACACTTCACCGTAGACGCCGCCGTCGTTGTCCTTGAGCGTGGCCGTTATCGGCACTCCAACCCGGTGCTGGGTCGGCGACAGGGTCACGACGCCGTCCTCGTCGATGTTGTCGACCTTGACGGTCACGTCCCTGGTGCCCGTCCTGCCATCCGAGTCGGTCGCCCGGACGGTGACCTCGTACACGTTGTCGCCGTCGGCGTCCCCGGGCATCTCGTAGTCTGGGGACTTCTTGAAGGTGAGAGCGCCAGTGGTGGGGTCGGCGAACTCCAACTTCCCAGCGTCGGGGCCCGCGAGGGACCATCGGCTCACGCCGCCCCCATCCTCCACGACTGCCGTGAAGGTAGCGACGGTGGCAGCAGCTTCCTCATTGAAGCCGCCAAGCATGTCGCCGTCACTGACGGAAATCTGCGGGTCTTCAGCCAGGTCCTCGACGGTGATGTTCACAACGACTATATCGCTGTCGGCTTCGACCCTGTCCCCCACGGCCGCCTGGGGGTTGCCTGATGGGTCGGTCGCCCGGACGGTGACCGTGTGTGAATCTCCACCAGAAACATCGGCGTCCAGCTTCCCATTCGTCTTCAGCTGGCCGGTCTCCCTGTCAATGTCGAACAGCGCGGCGTCGTCGTTACTCTCCAGTGTGTAGGTGAGCTTGCCAGGGTTCAGGTCTTCGGCCTCAATCGGGGAACCGATGTCCACGCCTTTCGGGGTGTTCTCGGCGACAGACCTCGTGGCGGTTTCATTTTGGACGCCAACCGTATCCGGGTCCTGGTCGACGAACGTGGGCGGGGCATTGTTGCTCGGCTTCGGTTGCACCGGGTAGTCGGAGGTTTCCTCCGCGCTCTTGCCCGGGCCTTCCCTGTCGGTGTAGCTCGCCGTCACGCGCAGATAGTAGCGGTTGTCCGTATCCTTCGGGGTGTAGGCCGCGTTGGTGGCCTTGTCGATGTCCGCGAATCCCGTAGTCTTGGACCTGGACTTGGACCACTGCCACTTGATGGAGCTCGTGACCCCGTCTTCGTCCTTGATCTGAGTGCCAGCCGTATCACCATCTTCGTCGATGACGTAGAAGCTGGTCCCGGCCTGGGGCTGCACCGCCGACAGGCGCATGCTGCCACCCTCCTCCACGTTCGTCACCGCGACGGTCACATCCTCCGTGCCGATTCGCTTAGTCGCGTCGGTCGCCTCGACCGTGACCTCGTAGATGTTGTCACCGGCCACAGCTGTGGATGGATCTACGCCCACTACGTCCTTAGAATCCTCGTAGTCGGGCGACTTCTTGAAGCTGAGGACGCCGTCCTCGATCTTGAAGATCGCAGAGTCGGTGCCCATCAGTGACCACGACACGATCTCAGAACCATCCGGGTCCACCGCCGTGTATGTCGCCACTGCCGTATCCCCGTTCTCCGGGTACTCTACCTCGCCCAAGCCGGTAACATCGGGAGCGTCATTCACGTCGGTGATATTGATGGTGAGCGCGAGTTCGGCGGTCTCGCCGTAGTCGTCCCTGGCGGTCAGGGTCACCATGTAGGTGTCCTTCGTCTCAAAGTCGAACTTCGCCTTGTCCTTGACCTCGATCTGCACGCTCCGCATGGCTCCCGTCTCCGAAGCGGGGGGAGCCCTGAACCGGAACTTGGACGCGTCAGGGCCGCTCAGCGAGAAGGCCAGCGAGTCGCTCTCCGCGCCCGTGGCGATGTTGGGGTCCTCCGCCACGATCGGGTCGCCCACGTTGTCGGCGGCGTCGTCAGTGGCGCCAGCGGCGTCGTCCTCCGCTACTCCCGTAACGTTCTCAGCGACCGACCTCTCGGCCATGGTTATGACCTCGTCCTTGGCCTTGAATACCGGCGCCCTGTTCCGGGTGTCACGCAGCACGGCGGCGTCGCCTTCATCCATGGCGGTGTCGTCTACGTCGCCGCCCGCAGCGTCACGGTAAGTCACCGTCGCCGTCAGGGTGCCGCCAATGTCGCCGGCCTTCGGCGTATAGGTGTCCGAGTTCGCACCGGATATATCACCCGCAGCGGTCGATGCCGCACCGTCGCCGATGCTCCACTGCCACACTTCACCGTAGACGCCGCCGTCGTTGTCCTTGAGCGTGGCCGTTATCGGCACTCCGACCCGGTGCTGGGTCGGCGACAGGGTCACGGTGCCGGGCTCGTCGAAGTTGGTGACCTCGACCGTCACGTCCCTGGTGCCCGTCCTGCTGTCCGAGTCGGTCGCCCGGACGGTGACCTCGTACACGTTGTCGCCGTCAGCGTCCCCGGGCTTCTCGTAGTCGGGCTGATCCTCGAAGGTGAGAGCGCCGCCAGTGGCGCTGATCTCGAACTTCCCAGCGTCGGGGCCTGTGAGGGACCATCGGCTTATTGTGGCCGTTCCCTCAAAGTCTGCCGTAAAGGTAGCGAGGGCGGTGGCGATGTCGCCGTTCTCAAGGAAGTCGGCAATTGTCTCTTCCGAGATCTGCGGGTCTTCAGCCAGGTCCTCGACGGTGATGTTCACAACGACTATATCGCTGTCGGCTTCGACCCTGTCCCCCACGGCCGCCTGGGGGTTGCCTGATGGGTCGGTCGCCCGGACGGTGACCGTGTGTGAATCTCCGCCAGAAGCATCGGCGTCCAGCTCGCCCTTCGTCTTCAGCTGGCCGGTTTCCCTGTCAATGTCGAACATCTCGGCGTCGCCGCTATCCTCATAGCGTGTAGGTGAGCTTGCCGGGGTTCAGGTCCGAGGCCTCAATCGGGGAACCGATGTCCATGCCCTTCGGGGTGTTCTCGGCGATAGTCCTGGCGGCGGCCTCTTGGGCGCCTTCCGCATCGGGGTCCTGGTCGTCGGCGAACTTGGGCGCGGCATTGTTGCTCGGCACCACTTGCACCGGGTAGCTGGAGGTGGCCTGCGCGCTCTTGTCCGGGCCTTCCCTGTCGGTGTAGCTCGCCGTCACGCGCAGATAGTAGCGGTTGTCCGTATCCTTCGGGGTGTAGGCCGCGTTGGTGGCCTTGTCGATGTCCGCGAATCCCGTAGTCTTGGACCTGGACTTGGACCACTGCCACTTGATGGAGCTCGTGACCCCGTCTTCGTCCTTGATCTGAGTGACAGTTGCCGTAGTACCATCTTCGTCGATGACGTAGAAGCTGGTCCCGGCCTGGGGCTGCACCGCCGACAGGCGCATGCTGCCGCCCTCCTCCACGTTCGTCACCTCGACGGTCACGTCCTTCGTGCCGATTCGCTTAGTCGCGTCGGTCGCCTCGACCGTGACCTCGTAGATGTTGTCACCGGCCACAGCTGTGGATGGATCTACGCCCACTACGTCCTTAGAATCCTCGTAGTCGGGCGACTTCTTGAAGCTGAGGACGCCGTCCTCGATCTTGAAGATCGCGGAGTCGGTGCCCGTCAGTGACCACGACACGATCTCAGAACCATCCGGGTCCGTCGCACTGTACGTCGCCACCGCGTCCATGCCGTTCTCGGCGTACTCGATGGCGTCCTGGGCTTGGACCAGTCCTCCCAGGACCAGTGAAGCGGAAGCCAGGGTCAAGACAAGGAGCCCGACGACCACTCCCCACAAGCTTACGTGATACTGCCGCGTTGCTATGGACTTCATGGTGTTCTTCCTCTCGAGAGGGAAGGGCTCCCACTCCGGGTTGTCGCTGTACCACCACCAGGCCCGGCGCCACTGGGCCCGCTTGACGAGCAGGGCGTCGCCCGACCGGAAGACGTAGAGGCAGTTTTGCCTGGGGGCGTCGCGGAGGTAGTCGACGAGGATGAGGGACCCGTTGGCGAGGGTGGGCGTCATCGACTCGCCTCTGACGCGGAAGACGCTGGCGTGGGTTGGGTCGATCCCCACGTCCTCCAGCCGGCACCGGCTGAGGCTATAGCCGCCCTGGTCGGCGACGACGGTGGATTCGCCGCCAGTGCCAGCGAGCACGGCCTCCCTGTTGACGGCGACGATGTCGACGGTGGGGGACTTGTCCTCTTGGTCCCTAGCCGGGGTGGGGTCGTCGGTGAGTCCGAGGAGGTAGTCGGCGGAGGTGTTGAGTACGAGTGCGGCGCGGGCGATGCCGTCGGCTACGAGGCCGGAGCGTCCCGATTCGACGTGGGAGATCATGGTCTGGTCGTACCTGTCGCCCATGCCGACAGCGAGGTCGACCTGCGAGAGCATGGCACGCCGTCTGGCAGATGCAAGCCTACTATCGAGCAATTGCTTTTGCGCCCCTTATCTGCTTCCGGCAGACAATACTAGCAGAAAGAAGGTGTTGCCAAATGAATTATTTCTCATGTACTCTCGATATGAAAATATTTCCATTTGGAGGGAGTCTATGGCAGAAGGCGTAGCGCATCTCCGGGGCCGTATAGCCGAGATGGGTGTGAAGCATCACGTGGTGGCGGATGAGGTGGGCATGCACTATACGCAGCTGAGCAGGATTCTGAACGGACGGCAGCCGATGCCGGATGGGTTCGAGGAGCGGGCGCACTCGGCGCTGGACCGGCTGGAGGCGGCGGAGCGGGCGGCTGCGGAGGCGCGGGCGAGGGTGTTGGCGGAGATGGAGGAGGTGTGACATGAGTGGCGTGAGGTCGCGGCTGGCGGGAGGGGACGAAGACCGCAAGGCCTAGGGGTTGGAGCCGTCCGCTAGGGGCGAAAGAAGTCGCCGCTCTGGCGATGTTCCTTGTACTGTCTCAGCTAAACTTGGGGGTTGGAATGCGTAATCAAGGTCATCAGCCTTGGCGGTCGGAGGCGTACTCGATGGGGCCGAGGTCGGGGTCGTTGCCGCGGTGGAAGCTCTTGCCCAGCAGGTAGCGTGTCTCCAGTTCGACGTCGCGCAGGTAGGGCTCCACCGCGACCTCATCATCGTATTCCGTCAGTTCGACCTCCAGTGTGTTCAGGCCCTGGACGGACCAGTGGTCCCGGTCCAGCCGGTAGACAGCACTGC
Organism: Dehalococcoidia bacterium; assembly: GCA_965262055.1. Lineage (GTDB taxonomy): Bacteria > Chloroflexota > Dehalococcoidia > Lucifugimonadales. The sequence goes on along the minus strand of CBDHEI010000002.1, from coordinate 793,212 downwards.
ATCTCGACGCACGGCCTGATGGCCGCAGGCATCACCGGGTTGTTCGCTCCGGGTGACCGGAGTCCCGGACGGGTACGCCCGACACTTGCCTAACGTCCTGCCGCTGCCGGAACCCATCGGCACCGAGGGGTCATCAGAGTCTCTGGTCGGCACCGCCGGGACATCCCGGTCAAGATGGCCGACCATGTCAGCGCTCGACTCGGTGGCTCCCGATGCCTAGGCTGCTGGTCAACTACAACCGCTGCCTCTGGTACGCGCTCTCAGTTAGTCCCATGTGCACTGCCCGGATACGGGCTTGACCTGCTGAAACGCAAAAAGGGCAGCACATATGGAGAGGCTGATCACCTGAAACGCGAAAAGGGCCACATACAGAGCTGTGCGGGGGAAGCCGTCGCAACTAAGGCGACGACCTCCCCTGTATTTCTGCGCTCTAGCGTCCGGCGCCGACCGGCTCCTCGGCCTTGAACTCGGCCCCTAGAACAGCCTCAGCGTCTCGGGTTGCTGCTGGTCTGCCCCTCCCTCGGCGGCCCCGGCCTGTGCCGCCCCCTGCCCACGCCGGGTCTGGCGCCTGGCCGGGGGAGCGGGTCTCTCGTGCGCCGGATACTTGGGTTCGCCCTCCCACTTGGCTCTCGCCCGTTCGATCACCGCCGGGACCTCCTGCGTCAGCCCGGCCAGGTCAGGGTCGTCGAACGACTCGATGTGCGGGTCAGACGAGGGCCGTTGCACGCCGATGGTGGCCCTGCGTCCCTTGATGGACACGACGACCTTCAGGTCCTCCGACGAGCCGGTCTCGTCCCCAGCGGCCTGCTCCTCGGCGTCATCGGAACCCTGCGGGTCCTGTGCGGACTTCTCGTTGGCGTCCTGCTCATCTGCAACCGCGGCAGCCGTGTCGTCCGCCGCATCGCCGAAGAGACTTTCGTCGGCGCTCGGGGCATCCGAGCGGGTTGCTTCCGTTCCGGTTTCGTCAGGCATGGTTGCTCCTTTCCTTGATGCTTCTCTGGCCCTTGCTCAGGCTGCGAGTCTCGACTGTCTCCTGATCTCGCCGAGGGTCTGAGGCTTCCAGTACAGGTCGCGCTCCACGGCGGGGACACTGCCGAACACGGTTACCTCCGCCAGCTCGGTGAGGTCGAAGTAGCCCAGCTCGGTCTCGAACCCCTCGACGAGGCCGAAGCAAAGCCCGGTCTCGGCTTCCCACTCGGTGATGTACCAGCGCCAGCCGTTGTGGGGGCTGAACAGCTTCACCCTGGCGACGACGGCGTCGGGGTCGTCCGCGCCGTCGTTGGCGTACAGGGGCGGGATCGTGTCGGCGTGCTCCTTGGTCATGAGCTTGTGCCTGCGGCGCCCGCTGTGGTTGTCTTGCCAGATGGTGGCGGTCGTGGCGGTTGTTTCTTGGTCAAGCATTGGTTTCTCCTCTCCTTGTTTCCTTCTCTGAATGCGGTAGTTGAGCGTTGGTCACTGGGACGCTATCCCCGGCTCGGAGATAGAACCGACCACCCGCTCCACCGCCTTGGGGGTGGCGTAGGTCGGGGTGACCGTTCCCTGCTCCATGTCCAGGTAGAGGCCCATGAAGGGGCAGGCGCCCGCCACCATGCGGCGGACCACCTGTAGCGCCAGCGACGCCATCATCTGGTTGATGGTAGGGTCCTGGTCGGTGAGGTCGAGGGCCGCCGCGCAGTCCACGTCGGGCGGGGTGCTCGACGCGGCGGTCAGCAGGTCGGGACGCTGCACCGTGGGCGCGGGCAGCAGGTGGCAGGTCTGGTCGACGAAGGCGGGTTCGTCCCAGGTAACTTCGCCGGCCACATTGCCGACCAGGACCTGCCCCCAGTTGGTGTCGTTGCCCGCGTCGATGAGCCAGCGGCGCGGGTCTCCCGGCAGGCACTCCGCCATCGCCCGCCGTGCTGCGGCGTTGTCGGCGCAGCCGATGATGAGACTGTCGCCGTAGTTGGGAAGGCCGGGGTAGCAGTTTCCGCGGGGGCGTGTGTCGCACTCCCGGAAGGGGTAGACGGAGTAGCCGACCGGCCTTCGGTAGGCCCGCGCCAGCCGGTCGGCCAACGCCTGGCTCTTGAACTTGCCCACGTCCTCTGCGTAGAAGTTCTGGCGCAGCAGGTTGTGGGGCTCCACCCGGTCGTGGTCGACCAGGACGATGGTGGCCTTGCGCCCCTGGAAGAGGCGGCAGAGGCCCTCGGCCACGAAGCCCCCGGTCCCGCCGCAGCCGACCACGGTGATCCAGGGGTCGTCCAGCAGGAACGCGTTGTCCAGGTAGTAGGGCATCTTTCATTCACCTCCTTTACAGTTGATGTCTGCCGTTTCCGCCTCCTGCCCCATGAGCCGGAGGCCTGGGTTTGGGCCGTCGAACACCTGGGACCAGTCCAGCGGGGCGAAGTGGCCGTAGACCCCGACCCGGAGGCTCAGCTCCGGTTGAAGGGCGTCGAGCCTTCCCACCACCCCGTATATTCGGAAGCCCTGCTCGTCCCGGTCGTCGGTGGCCGAGAAGAAGGCGCGGGAGCCTCCGTGGGAGTGAAACTCGGCGACCACCCCGGAAGGTGGCACGTAGGCGAGCCTTGTCGCAGTCCCGGCCTGCGGGGGCACCACCAGCCGGTAGCGGTCCCCGTCCCAGCGCACGGCGAAGAACCGCTCGGTGTCAGGGGTGTCCTGGAACCAGCGCAGCCCCACCTCGAACAGGGCCGCCGGGATGGGGCCGTGGGTTAGCTGCACCTTCTCGGTCACGGGAGCGAGCCCGCGCACCTCGCAGGATGCGACAATGGCCCGCGCCGTCAGGTGGGCGCTCTCGGACTGGACGTAGAGACCGCCCGATCCGAGAACGTAGTCGTAGCCGATGCCGTGGGCTCCGGAGAGCCCGGCGGGGTGGTTCACCAGGTAGCCCACCGGCCCAGGCGCGGCGCTAGCCGTAGCGGTAGCCGCGTCTTCCCTCGGAGACCGCCATGGCGTGGGCCACCGAACACTGGGGAACAAGGTCCTCCATCGGGTACTCAGTCTTTCCATCTATTTCCTCCCATAGAGCGACCAGGTTTTCGGGGTGCCTCTTCGAGCGGTTGTGCGTGTCTCCGGTAAGGGAGAAGAAGGACTGGAAGAAGGACTCCGGTATCAGCCCCACCTCCTCCGGGAACCGGTGGCTTCCGGGGCAGACCCGCCCGTCGCTGAAGACGTTGAAGGCCGGGGCCCGGAAGAGCTGCTGCTCGGAGTCGGTGGGCCGCTCCGTAGCGGCGTAGACCCAGGGGGCGCGCCCCGGCGAGCAGACAAAGACCAGCCCCGGCATGGGAAGCCGGAGCCGTGCGGGAGGCTTGAACGCCTCCCGTTGCAGGGCCACCGACCAGACCTGCGGGGGCCGCCAGAGGGCCACCACCTGCCCCGTCTCGCCCTGGTTCCACCAGAGGGTTTCCTCCGGCAGCAGCCCCGAGGAGAACCCCAGATGCTGGGTGAACACGTTGGCGATCTCGTCCGCCGAGACGGTCCTGACCCAGGCGGAGTCGGCGTCGAAGCCCCGCAGCAGGATGGTCTCGCCGTAGACCTCAAGCTGGAGCTTCAGGTCGTCCCTGGGCGCATCCGCCGGCCCCGGCAGGGACCATTGGGTCGTGTCGGTGTCGTCACTCATCGTCGTTGTCCTCCTTTCCTTGTTGGGGGAGTCTCTCCATCACGAAGTCCAGCATCTCGGCGAAGCGGACCGGAAGGTCCTCCTCCAGCCAGTCGCCCAGCTTGCATACCGAGTCCATGAGGGCATTGGCCTTGCGCCACTCCTCCGTGCCCTCGGCGATGATGTCGTCCTCCCAGGGGTCGCAGAAGCCGTCGTAACTGCCGTCTTCGTAGGTGTGGTCGAGGAAGAAGTTGCCAGTCTCGGCCATGACCCAGGTGCAGGCTTGCGCCGCCCCCTCGAACTGGGTCTCCTTCAGCGCCTCTGTGAGGTCCTCCAGAGGTATGCCGCCCTCAGGGACTCTCAGCAGCGTCTCTTGCGGGATGCGTTCGGCGGCGGACTCCAGCCATGCCACCCGCAGCCCGTCGGGGCCGTCGTAGTAGACGTCGGGGGGCCTGACCAGGAGGGCCATGGCCGAGAGCCCCTCGCGGTAGCCGTTCCACATCTCGTGGAGGCCGTCGTAGCCGAAGCCCATCAGCTCGAAGGGGATGCCCCTCCGCAGCCAGGACCAAGGCGGTTCGTCATCGGAGTCCGTCCAGAATTCGATCATTGGCGCGTAGAGGGGGAAGTGCCGCTCTCCGAAGAGATTGGCGAACCGCTCCACCCTCGTGCGCAGGTCGGGGGCTGAGAGCGCCACCTCCGCCTCGTTGGGGAAGAGGCGGCGCACCAGCCCCGCGAACCAGGCGTAGTCGTCGGCGTAGCCGACAAGCGTGACCAGCTCCCGCAGCGACGGCGGACGCCGCAGGAGCAGTGTTGCAAGGCCGCTCAGCGCCGGCGGAGCAGCTTGCATCTCATGGCCTCCAGAAGGCGTCCCGTGGACGCCACGTAGTCCTGGGCCTGGGTGCAGGCCATCTCCACTTCAGCCTGCCGTGCGGCCGCGGCGTCCAGGTCAAAGGAGCCGTCGGGCCGTGTGAGCTCCGCCGTGAGCTCGATGATTTTCAGGTCCGACTGCGGCGTCGCCGCCAGCAGACCGGCAAAGGTCCGGTTGTCCATCGGACTCCCTCCTCTAGCTCCGGGCGAGGGTGAAGACCCCCTTGGTGCCCACCCGCCGCTGGAACTCGTAGATCGTGTCGTCTCCCCGTTTGGTCTCCTTCACCGAGGCGTTGGCGATCTCCCCGTAGAAATCCGAGAGGGTAGCCTTCACCTGGTCGACGCTCATCTCGGGGTCGGGGTCCGGGAACTCGCGGTCGTCGTATACGAAGATTCTTGCCATCGTTCGTCTCCTTTCGATTCCCTGCTGTTTGTCTGCGTTGCCATGTGCGGGGGCCGCCGCTCCGTTGGCGACGGCCTCTCCCGTGCCTCTGCGGTCTAGCGTCCTGCGCCGACCGGCTCTTCCTCGCGCTGCTGTTCCAGCGTCATCGCCCACTCGAACATCGAGAGGGTCGCGGGCTGGGGCTTGCCCTTCCGACCGTTGGTCTTGACCGGCTCCTCGGCCATGAACTCGGCCCAGGAGAACAGCGACTGCTGCGGCTCCGGGGCCTCGTCGTGGTGGCCGTTACCGCTCCCGTTGACCGGGGCAGGCGCGTGGCCGTTCCCGTTTGCGTGGCGGCCATTGACCGGGACAAGCTCGACCGTCGGCCCGATGCCGTCGTCGTGGTGGCCATTGCCGTTGGCCCCGTTGCCGTTGACCGCGTCGGTCTCAGGTTCGATCTCGACGACCTTCCAGCCGTCGTCCACCAGCAGCTCCTCGGCGGTGGCCTCGGCGCTTCTGGCCTGGGCGAACACCTCCTCCATCGTCTCGGCCTCGTCCTCCTCCTCGCCGCTGACGATCCTGCGGGCCAGGGCCATCATCATGTCGTCCCCGTCGTCCCCATAGGCGGCAAGCCCGTCCTCCGGCAGCTCTCCCTCCACCGCCAGCGAGCTCTGCATCTTCTTCGCCACCAGCTTCAGCGCGTCGGCCTGCAGGGTGTTCCGGTAGGACATGAACACGACCTTCACCGGGCGGGTCTGCCCGATGCGCCACGAGCGCCGCGACGCCTGCCGGACGACGTAGACCGAGTAATCCGTCTCGTCCCAGACGATGGTCGGGAAGTCGATGAGGTCGAGGCCCGTCTGCACCAGGCGCGGGTGGCAGATGAGGACGTCGATGCCCTGCTTCACCCTGTCGGCCACCCACGCCTCCCTCCGGTTCGGGGCCACCGCGTCGGCCTTCATCACCGCCACCCTGAACCCGTGCCGGGTGAGGATGTCGTCCATCCGCCCGGTGATGTCCCTGGTCCCCGTGTGGGTCACGTAGACCAGCACCCGCCTTCCCTCCAGCCGCTCGGCGGCCACCAGGTCGATGAGCGCCTTCTCCTTGGGGTAGAGTTTGTCTTCCGACAGCGGCGGCACCTGGACGATGACATCGCCCGTCTTGGGGTCGAAGACCGTCTCCCCCCTGGTGCAGCCGTCGGGGTAGGCCAACAGGGTCTGGAGGTAGGTCGCAAGCAGCCTCTTCGAGCCGCTCTTCAGCGCGGCAGCCAGCTCTTTCTTCAGCTCCTCGAACACGGTGTTGTAGGCGCTGCGTTGGGAGTACCCGGTCGCGTCCTCCTCCGAGTCCATCGAGGACACGAGGATCTTCTCCTCGTAGTCCGGCAGCCCGGAGGCGACGTCCGCGAGGCGAAGGAACACCGTGTTCCCTATGATGTGGAACAGCGCCGAGGGCACGAGGCCCGGCCTCTCCCTGGTAACCTTGCGGTAGCTGCGACGGCGGCTGTTGCGCCCGTCCTCCACCGCGTCGTCGTCGGGCTTGCCGACGGTGACCTCCTCGAAGCCGTACCGCTGTATCCAGCGGTGCTCGTCGGAGCGCCCGAACTCCGTCCTGATTTCAGGCGAGAACCGGTAGAGGAGGTGGAAGATGGTCGAGGAGTACCCGCCGAGCAGCGTGCCCGTAAGGCTGAGGGACTTGCCGCAGACGTCGGCGAGGATGCCGGCGGCGATGCCCTGGGCGCTTCCTCTCCCCTTGAACTCGTGGACCTCGTCGCCGATCAGCAGGTCGAAGAACCCCTTCATCCTGTGCTTGATGTAATCGGCCAGCGGATAGCGGGCCGGGCCGGACCTGTCCGCCTGCCACAGGGGGGCGCCGCAGCCTGCGCAGGTGTGCTTGCGGCGGTTCAGGTCGGAGTCCGTCAGCGGCACGCCGTCCTTGTCCACGACCTGCGCCGTGCAGTCGGGACAGCAGGGGACCCGGAACGGCTCCCCCGTCTCCTCGTCCCGTATGAGCCTTGCCGGTCTGCCCTCGGTCCCGCCGGAGACGGCCCACCGCTGTATGACGGCGGGCATCCAGCGGTAGGACAGCTTGGCCTTCTCCCGGCTCATCACCGCGAACAGCGGGCCGGAGCCGATGGAGAACCTGAGCCGCTCCAAGTCGGTGATGGACTCGACGATGGCGGCGCGGACGCCGGGCACCGTCATCTCCACCTCCCGCTTCCACTTGGGAACCAGGTGAGGCGGGCAGATGATGAGCACCCGCTGGAATCCCGCCATGTGCGCCGCCGCGGCGCCGATGAAGGTCTTGCCGGTGCCCATCTCGCCGACGACGGTGGTGCCCCGGTGGGCCTCTAGGGAGAGGGCCGCACCCCTAATGGCGTCGGCCTGCGCCCCGAGGGGCTTTCGCAGCAGCCTGGGGAGCGTCCCGCCGTTCTCCGAGGGCCGGTAGAGCGGCGGGTAGGACTCCACCACCCTCCGCGCTATGGCGTCCTTGAACTTGTCTATGAAACCTCCGAGGTTCATACCAGTCTCCTTTCAGGAGGGGACCTCGGAGCCCCTGGAAGCGCCTGCTGAGAGGCGCACCTCGCCCACCCCCGAAGAAGGTGGAGAGGGCGTCCTCTTTGAGGCGGCCCAAGGATCGCCGTGAGGCGCCCTCTCTTGTTGTGTGAATTTGCGGGCAGTCTTGCACTGCCTCATACACGCTGCGCGAGGCCCGCGATGGCGGGGCCTCGTGGATGCACGGCTGAAAGTCCAGCCGGTCTATGCGGCGAGCAGGGCCTTCCTGCGGGCGGCTGCCGCAGCCCTGTACTCGTCGTAGCACCTTCCCCGCAGGTGGTATGCCTTCACCGGGGAGGACACGGCCCTGCCGTTCAAGTCCAGGTCCACCGAGGCGGTCTGCATGGCCGGTTCGCCGGGGACGATGGGCTGCCCGCAACGGCAGCAGGCTTCGAATGTCATGGTCGTCTGCATCTTGTCTCTCCTTTCCTTAGTGAGAGGGGTCTTCTGAGTCCTTCCGGTAGAGCGAAGGCCCCGCGGGTCGTATGAACCAACGGGGCCTCGTTGCGCGGCCCAGGGTGAGCCGTCTAAGCTGCGATGTCCTCGATCCGCCCGTCGTCGAGGTCGAGGGCCACCACGGTCGTCGTCAGCTTCTCGCGGTGGACCTCCTTCTCCGGGGCGTCCTCCACCAGCACCATATCCTTCGAGGTGCGGCCCTTGACCAGGATGCGCCTGTCGTCGGCTTCGAGGACAAGGTTGTTCAGGAAGCCCGCCGCCACCAGCATCGCCATGTGCCCCCGTCTGAGGGGCATGAGCGGTCGTGTGCGGTTGTCGTTCGCGGGCCACAGAGAGTCGGTGATCTCCGTGCTGGCCCACAGCCCCGACCGGCGAGCCTCAGCCGCCGCCGCCACCGGATCGACGGTGCGGGTGGTGAACAGGACATCGCCGCTCGGCGTGGTGGCGGGGGTGTACTCCGGGTAGGAGTAGGAGTTGCGCTGGGAGCGCAAAGGCTCCGGCTCCCCCACCGCCCACTCCAGCACCATGCTCTCGGCTGTGGCGTCGGGAACGGGATCGGCCTTGCGGTAGCCGAACAAGACCACCTGGTCGAAGACCTCCCGTTCAGGGTCGGGGAAGGCCCAGCATCGCATCCGCCCGTAATGGGTGGAGAGGTAGCGGGCCGAGACCGCGAGGCGCTGCCGGGGCACGATGAAGACCAGCAGGCCGCTCTCGGCCAGGTAGCGCGTGGTTTGCGTCAGGAAGGCGTGCTCCGTCCGCTTGTCTTCGGAATCAAAGTCATACGGCGGATTGAGCAGCAGCAGGCCGAAGGCCCCGTTCGCTATCGACGTGGCGAACAGGTCCGAGGCCAGGGTGCGGTGGAGCCGCTTCTCGGCCTCCTGCGCCCTGTCCCGGTGCAGCTCCACGCCGTAGGTCTCGATGGACAGGGCCTTGGGCCTGTCCAGGCGCTCGGCCAGCCTCTGTAGGGCGTCCCCGGCCCCGCAGCAGGGGTCGAGGATGCGGATGGTCTCCCGGCCCCGGTGGTAGTAGCCGGTCGGGGTGTGAATCAACTCGGCGATCAGGTCCACCACCCGCTCGGGAGTCGGGTAGTAGCCCCCTTTGGCTTGTGCAGCTAGTCTCATGTCTCTTCTCCTTTCTCATGCCGCTTCATGCGGCGATTGCCATGTCCTTGTGGCGAGTGTCGATGCCGACCACCTCGCCGATTGCGAGGTTGCACTGGAAGCACAGGACCTGGGCCGTTCCCATGCTTTCGGCGCACGCCGTGCAGAAGGCGGTGATGAGCTCGGCGTGGTTGGCGACGGTCATCCGCCGCATCAGCATCGAGCCGCCCTGGAGCAGAGCCTGCCCCGTACTCGATACGGGGGTGTGGCGGTAGAGCATGACCGTGGGGTCGCGCCGCTCCACCTCGGTCGCGGGCCGGAAGAAATGCGGCTGCCCCGACCGGCACAGGTGCTGCGAGCCGTCGTGCTCGCAAAAGCGGCAGGTGCTGCCGTCGGGCGCGAAGCGCCTCCATGCCCCGTGGTTGCGCTGTCCGCGCCGCTGGTTGTTGCGCTTGGCCCGCTTCAGCGTCCTATCCATCGGACTCCTCCCTGGGCAGCGTGAGCCGGCCCGACGCCACGGCGTCGGACAGGTCTTCGCGGAGCTTCTTGGCCTTGGGAGAGCACCTGTAGGCCGAGACGCCCACGGACTGGAGGGGAACTATCTCCTCCTCATCGAGGCCCCGCTCCCAGAGCCAACCGGCCCAGGAGCCGTGGAGGGGGAGCGGGCTGCGCTTGTCGAGAAAGCGGTGATGCAGCGCCGGGGCCTCCTCCTCCGCCTGAGCCAGCAGGAGGAAGGAGTCCTTCTCGTAGCCGAACTCGGCAGTCTTGGTGTACACCAGCGCGTGCCATCCGCCGGACACCGGCAGGCGGGCGATCTTGGTCGTCCAGGTGCCGATGGTCTCGTGGGGAATGACGCACCGCTGGTAGCCGCCGTGGAGCGCCATGCCGTCGGCGCCCCGGATGATGTGGGCAACGTCGGGGGGGCTGCTTGAGCAGCGACGCCCATATCGCCTTGAGCGCCGTCTGGGAGCCGACCATCGAGACGAACCAGAGGCCCTCGGTCCGCTCGTCGCGGGCGAAGGCGTCGGCGGTGGCGCTGAAGCCCGCCGCCGAGATGGTGTAGAGGTCCTCGGGGTCAATGGTGTGAGTCGCGAGCATTGCGACCTCCTTTAACGTGTGGGTTGGGAACGATGCGCGAGGAGCGTGTCCCCGGCGTGGAGAGCCGGACGGCGTGCGCAGTCCGGTCAGGAGCGCCCGTCCCATAGAGGAGACGGGTCAGGGCATCAGCCCCCGTTCCTTGAGACTGACGAACCGCTCGCCGCCGATGACGACGTGATCGAGCAGCTCGATGCCCAGGAGCTTGCCCGCCTGCGCCAGCTCCCTGGTGATGGCGGCGTCCTCCGGGCTGGGCGTCGGGTCCTGGCTGGGGTGGTTATGGCAGACGATGATGCTGGGAACGGCCTCCATGACGGCAGGGCGCAGCACCTCGGCCGGTCGGATCATCGACGAGTTCACGTTGCCTTGGTAGACGACCCGCTGCCCGACGACTTTGTTCTTGGTGTTGAGCAGGAGCACCCGGAGCTGCTCCTGGGCAAGGCCGGACATCTCCGGCCCCAGCAGCCGCCGCACGTCGTCGGGGCAGGAGATGACGGGCAGGTCCTCCGTGGGGCGCTCCGTCTGGGTCTCGACCTGGTAGCGCATGGCGATCTCGCCCAGCAGGTGCAGGTTGCTGCGCAGGGCGTCCAGCAGAGCCTGCCCTGAGCTTGTCGAAGGGGTGTCGGTCTGTTGTGCGGTGATGGCGGTCATGTCAGCCTCCTTATCTATCGGTTAGAACAGAAGCGGGGCCACCCCCTGTGGATTGGAAGTGGCCCCGTTGGTGAGTCTTGTGCGCCCGGTCGAGGCGGGTGTCGCTATGCGGTTGTGAAGCGGCGGGCTAGAAGGGGGAGGTGTCGCCAGCCTGCCCGGAGTCCCCGTTGCCGTTGCGGGAGTCGAGGAACACGACCTCGGAGGCGTGTATCTCGGTGCGGTGGCGGCGCTGGCCGTCGTCGCCCTCCCAGCTGTTCTGGACCAGGCGGCCCGCGACGTAGACGCGGTCGCCCTTGGCGACATACTGGTTCACCGCCTCCGCAGTGGCGCCCCAGACCACGATGGTGTGCCAATCGGTCTCGTTCTCAGCGTCCTTCCGGTAGCGGTCGGTCGCCAGCCGCAGCTTGGTGACGGCGGTGCCTCCCGGCGTGTACTGCATTTCAGGATCGACTCCGACCCTGCCCAAGAGCTCTACCTTGTTGATGGTGCGTGCCATTTCGATTTCCTCCTGAATGGTGTGGCGCGGTTCTGGCCGCGCCCGTCTTGAATGAGAGCGGGGCCGCCCCTGTAGAAGGGAAGGCGGCCCCGTCCTGCGCTCCCAACAGGGGAAGCGTCTAGGTGTTCACCCGCACGTACTCCGACTCGCTCTCGGTGACGATCTCGGCCCGGACCTCCGGGTCGAGGGTCTCGTTCAGCCTGCGGTGGTTCACGGCGTACCTGGTCGAGCTGACGAGGGTGACCGTGCGGCCGCCGACCGTGGCCTTGGAGTCGCCCTGCCGGCGCATCCACGCCTTCAGGGCGTCCAGCGCGGCGCGCTTGGCCTTCTCAGGCTCCTTGATGGACTCCTGAGCCTCTGCGTAGGTCGCCACCGCGTCCCGTGCCTCTTCGTCGCTCACCTCCTTGTCCTCTATCTCGGATTCGCCTGTCTCGTCCTCTTCCGCCGCTCCCGGCAGGCAGACCGCCAGGAAGGGGCAGGACCTGCACTGCCAGCTGCCGGACGAAAAATCCCGGTCCGGCAGCGCATCGGGGTCAGGCCCGCTCCGGACGTGGTGAGCGGCAAGCTCACCGAGCCACTCGCTGGCGTCCTGCAAGGCCCTCTCCAGCCGGTGGGCGGGAATCCGCTCCCAGTCCCAGGTGCGAGCCCCCGTGTCCATCGTGGCGATCACCGCGTCCCGCAGGTCGCCGAATTCGCCGAGCGAGTAGAAGGCGGCCTGGGCCACCGACGCCGGATGGCTGCGCTCCGCTCCCAGGGTCCGCCAGCGCTTGAACGCCTCAGGTCCCCGTGTCTTGATCTCGACGACCATTGGATCGCCGTAGGCGGGAGCTTCCGGTTCCTCGTCGAAGAGGAACAGCTGCGGCGCAGCCGCTTCGCCCCCCTCCACCGGCATCCGCACCGTGCCGTCGGGGTGGCCCGTGACCATCAGGCTGGGGCCGATGCGCACCGCCACCTGCTTCGGGTCCTGGGGGTCGGGAGCATCGACCTTCCAGCCCGCCCGCTCCATCGCCCGAACCACCACCGGCTCCAGGGCGTTGCCCGCCTCCATCGCCGTCAGCGAGTCCTCGCTGGGGGGATTCGTGGGCTCGTAGTTTGTTGCGGCGTACCAGAGGGCGCGGCGGCAGCCCAGGGCTGACGATGCCCGCACCTCCAGGTTGCCGTCGTCGTCGAACCGCGCCGCAGGACGGGAGAAGACCTCCGCCCTGTCAGTAGTCGTCGTTACCATCGTCGTCGCCTCCTTCCTGTAAATGAGAAGCGGGGCCGCCCGTGAAGGAGACAGCCCCGCTCGATTCCGTTGTCCTGGCCGTTCATGCGACCGCTTTCATCTCAATCGCCGCCTCCCGCTCCTCCCTGGCCCGAAGATGGGCCTTGAGGATGTGGGCGATGCCGTCGCCGAGTCCGAGCACCGCCACGCTCTTACCGTCCGGCATCGTGTTGAAGAAGGGCTGCATCTCGGCTATCCCCTGGCACTGGTCGATCACCTCTTCCAGGGGAGTCCCGCGCCGCAGGTGCAGGGAGATCAACCGGCAGGCCAGCTCGGTGACGCCGTGCTGGAAGCTGCCTCCCTTGCCCAACCAGCCGAACACCTCGAAGGGCTCTCCGTCCTCGTCCGTCGAGACGGTGACGTAGAGGTTGCCGAACTCGGTCTGGAGCTTGGTCGTTGTGCTGGGCAGGCTGCGGGGCCTGGGCCGTGTCGTCGCGGTCATGGCCTGCACCCCTTGCCCCGGCACAGCGGGAGGGCGCCCTCGCACTCGACGGCCTCCAGCCTCCCGTAGGCCCGAACCATCTCGGCGTCGCCCACGAAGGACTCGGCCTCGACCCTGGTGTCGAACCGCCCGAACGGGTCCGTTCCGTAGCCGCCCCGGTAGGCGACGGCGTGGTAGTGGATGCCCGGCGAGCAGGTGCGGAGGTGCGGGAGCGCCGGAGCGTAGCGGTCGAAGTAGCCCGCGACCTTGAGGGCCATCTCCCTCTCCCGGTCGTCGCCAAGGCCCAGGAGGGTCCTGACGATGGGCTCCTCGCAGTCCTCCTCAGCGAAGGTCTGTGTGTACATGGCGTCCCGCAGTTCGGCGGGAAGGGAGTCCCAACGCTCCCGGCTGAGCTTCAGCCCGCCGTGGCTGGGCGTCGAGACCCGCCAGACGCCCTCGGCCAGCTCCTCGATGTTCCGTGTCCAGCCCCAGGGTGTGTAAGTTACGGTCGTCGTGGTCATCGTCGTTGCCTCCTTGTCCTGTAATGAGAAGCGGGGCCGCCCCCGAAGAGACGACCCCGCTCGATTGCGGACCCGATGGACCAGCAGACTAGGCGGCCTGGGCCTGCTGCATCTGCCGGAGCTTGTTGGCGGCGGCCTCCACCAGCGGGCCAAGCTCGGTGCCGTCCAGGTCGTCGATGCTCTTGCCCGTGCGGTCCACGACGGCGGTCCGCACCTGGTCTTCGTCGAGACCCTGCTCGGCGGCGATCTCGAAGAGCCGCCTGCGCAGCTTCTCGGCCTGTGCCTCGGCGCGGTCATTGGCCTGGTTCTGGCCGGAGTTGCCGTTGGCCCCGTTTCCAGTACGGGGCTGGCTCTGGGCGGGGACCCGTTGCGGCTGCGACGGGTTGCCGGCCTGCGGCTGGTCGCCGTAGAAGCCGTTGCCGAACTGGACGCCGAAGCTGCGGAAGGCCCGCTTCAAGCCGTCGGTCACCGCGCCCTTCAGGGCGGTGTCGTGCCCGTCCACGGTCTCCTCCGTCACCGGGTGGACGCCGAGGTCGGTGCGGGGCAGAGCGCCCGCCACGGTGACGCGCACCGGGGCGCTGTAGGCGGACGCGACCTTCACCTCGCCCGTCTGGGTATCGACCGTCTCGATCCGGCGGAGGGTCACGTCCCCGACCAGCTCGTAGCCCCACCCTCCGTATCCGAAGATCCGGTTGGCCTGCTCGATGACTAGGTGGCCTTCCAGGTAGTCGTAGAACTTGCCGGCGCGCCCCTTGCGCTGGGAGACGAGGGCCGGGTCGAGGGGCTGTCCGAGCACCTGCGTGACGGCGGGCGAGAGCCCGTCCCACAGCAAGTCGTGCTCGGCGGGGATGGCGGCGTCGGGCTTGTGCCCGTTACCGTTCCTGGCGACGATGGCGGTCTCCTTGTGGACTCCGTTCGCGCTCCCGTTTCCGTTGTTGCTTCCGTTCCTGTTGAACATTTCGAGTCTCCTTCCTTGGTGTGTTCCTGTAGCGAATGGCCGATGGGCGGCTGCCCTTACGGGAAGCCGTGCGCGGGCGAAGCCCGTCGTGAATTGGGCATAGGTCCTCCTGGACGATGAGAGTGGGAATGGGGAAAAAGCGGGCCGGGAAGGCCGCAGAAGAGCGGCGGGGAGCCGCTAGCGGGCGGCGCGGCCCGCCTGTGCAAGCAGGCGGAGGAAGGCGGTCCGTCCGTGGGGAAGGGCGGCAAGCTCGCCCACGTCGCCGACGCCCTCTGGAAGAGTGACGGCGGCGGACCTGCGCCCGAGCAGGGACTGAAGCCGCTCCGTCGCCTCCCGGCCCGCGTCGTCCGCGTCGAAGGCGAGGAAGACGCGGGGGCAGCCCCGGAGGGAGGCTGCGACGCGATCAAGGCCCTGGGTGCCCAGGGCGGCGCAGGCATGCAGGCCCCACTGCGCCAGAGCAAGCCAGTCGAAGAGGCCCTCGGTCATGACCGCCCATGGCGGCGCGGGGCCGAGACGCCCCAGGCCCAGCACCGGCTTGGGGCCGGGAAGGGCCTGGAAACGGGGTGTTCGGTCGGGATCGACCACCCGGCCCGCGAGCCAGCGGACGAGGCCGCCGGAGGCGTCGGGGACGACGACCATGCCGGCGAACCGCTCCGCTCCCCGCTCCATGAACAGCCCCGAGTCCCGCAGCCGCTTCTCCGAGAAGCCGCGGGACTCCAAGGCCTGCCGCAGCCCGC
Source organism: Dehalococcoidia bacterium (assembly GCA_965262055.1). GTDB lineage: Bacteria > Chloroflexota > Dehalococcoidia > Lucifugimonadales. The sequence continues at coordinate 778,120 of CBDHEI010000002.1, read as the reverse complement.
TGCCCGGCGAATAGCCGAGGCCCAGGCGGGCTGCGGCGACCGGGCCGACGCCCCGGGAGGCCAGGTACGCCCGCGCTTCTAAGCAACGCCGGAGCCGTCCGGCGTAGAAGCGCGCCGCCGCCGTCAGCAGGGCGGGGTCGCGGGGAGGTAGCGCGGCGGATGTAGGACGCCGCGTTCCGGCTGGACGGTTGGCGGCCCTGGGCGCAAGCCCTGGGCTGCCGTCCAGCCGCGCGATGGCCTCCGGCAGGCTCAGGTTCTCGACGCGCCGGATGAAGTCCAGCACGTCGCCCCCTTCGCCACAGCCGAAGCAGTAGAACCGCTCCGAATCGGCGTACACCGTGAAGCTGCCCTCCACCTCGTCGTGGAAGGGGCAGACGCCCTGGCGCACCCTGCCCCGTCCCCTGAGCCGCACCCCGGTCGCCTCCACCGTGTCGCCCAGGGGGTGACGCGCCTTCAGTGCCGGGATGTCAACGGGAGCGTTGGCCGTGACCATCACGCACCTCCGTTCAGGGGCCGCAGGCCCCGGAGGCTGCGCCGCGAGATGACCTTGCCGGGCCGCCAGCGCATCCCCAGGACCGCCACGACCTCCAGCGATCCGCCGTCGCGCGGCGCCAGCGCGGCGGCGCGCCCCGTGCCCTGGCTGTAGACCAGGACGTCCCGGTCTCCGAACCGCCGCTTCACTAGGTCCGTCCACTCGGCGAAGGCCCATCGCGCCTGATGCGGCTCAGCCTTCGCCCCGTCCACGTTGGACAGGACCGCCAGCGCAGTGTCGACGTCGCCCGACTGCCGGAGGCGCCGAGCCTCGTGGACGCTGCGGGCCACGTTCTGCGCGGGAGCCGCTGTCTCCGGCTTCTCCCTGAACATCGCTGCCATGAGCTGGTCGACCAGCTCTTCGAGGCTGCGCCGGGGACTCACCTCCGTCTCCATCGTCCGATTGCCAGCCGCCAATGTTGCCGTTGTCATAGTTCTCTCTCCTTTCGATGTTCTTCGTTTCCACGCCTTCCGATCCGACTACCGATCTCCGTGTCTTCTACCTCTACCGAACCGCGCGAGCCGCCTGACTATCAGCGCCGCAATGCCGAGACCGAGCGCGTTCAGCACGAACACCTCTCCGTCCCCGGTGAGCGCCAACGGCCCGATCAGCAGCAGCGCCACAACGGCCGCGACCGTCAACCGCTTCCGCCGCAGGGCGAACCCGACAACCACTCCGACGACCCGTGCGACCCGTTTCCAAACGTGCATATCCGCACCTCCTGTTGCTCCTGGCCCCGCGCCGCATCCGAAGCGCGAGAATTTCTTGTGTTTGTGTTGCCCTGACATGTGCACCGCCCCGCTCGACGGATGCCATCGAACGCGGATGCGTGGAAAAAGCGCCGACCGCGACGGGAGAGTCACGGGACGGCGTGTGGGGAAAAAGGGCGCAGCTCTGCCTGGGATCAAGGGGAGACGCCAGTGAGCCGCGACGGGAAATGCGAATCGACCAAGTGCCGAACGCACGACGAAAGAGTTGGGGGGAGGGTGACGAGTCCTGCCAATGCCGGTGGTATCGGCCTGGGGAGCTACGTCGAAGGGAGAGCGACCGGAACGCGACGTTATCGCGGACCGGCGTGTGTGAGGGAACCTACGTCTTGGCCATTGCTTGACCGTTCCGCAGGCATGAGGAACCGGACGGAGCAGAACACCACTCCGACCGAAGCGTCCCTGCTTTCGAGGCGGGTCAGGAGAGCAGGGCTCAATCCATCGACCGCATCACGCAGCGGGAAGGCGCTTATCCCTGTTGGGCTGACCGTTCGGAGAGCAGCGCTCGATCCTATGCGGTCGTTCCCGGGTCTGGGACGGACCCTCCAGGTTTCTAGGGCGGGAAACTCTGGAAAAGCCTGAAACTGAACCCAGTATCACCGACGAGCAACGCCGGTGGCAACGGAAAAAGGCCTCAGCGCTCAGGTCGCTGACTGCTATGCGCCAACATTGGGCCTGTGATGGACACTGTGCCTATTTCCGCCACAGGCCGAGGGTCAGAATCCGCCGAACCCACCGCATGACCAGCGCCCTGACGCGCTCGCCGCGCACCCTCGCCAGCGTCTGCGTGCGCCAGCGGACCTGCGTCCTCCGGCTGAGGCTGTCCCATGGGTCCGTGTCGGGAGGCATCGTCAGCCCGTGCTCCCCGACCAGCGCGATCTCCAGCTCCCGCAGCCGCTCCTCGTCAGTCAGCCACGACACTCCGCTGCCATCAGTCGGGTGCCTCTCCCGCAGCCTGCGCCACTCGTCAACCAGCGGCCACGCGTCGCCGAAGACCTGCTCGTCGCCGGGCTGAGGCTCCATCGTGATAACCGCGGGGCTCGTCCTCCTGAACAGCTGGCGCGCCGGCGCATTTCTCTTGTCGACCGCCCCATCCTGGGTTGCAGCTTCCGGAGTTTGCTTCTTCGCGTCGACAGGTGGTTCCTCCGTCTGCGCCATGCGGCGCTCCACCTCTCTCCCGACGGCCTCCTCGATCTCGCCGGGGATGCCCCGAGTCTGCTTCTCCACGGCCTCCACGCGGCCCTCCATCTCCTCTACCCGCTCCCTGACCTTCTCGAACGCCTCGATCTCCCTAGACAACAGCACCTTCTCCAGCGCGTCGGACAGCCGGGGCGTCAGGGTCCCCGAGTCGACCGCGGCCGCCAGGGTCTTGTAGTTGACCCCCAGGAGCTGGGCCGCCTCCAGCTTGCCCTCCTTCATCAGGTCGTGCAGCAGCGCCGTCAACCGCACCTTCTGAAGGCTCTCCAGGTTGGGCGTGGCGTCCCCATCGACCAATTTCTCCTCCATTTCTCTCCTCCTTCAGATTTCGAACACCTAAATTTCCGTAGCTAAGAACAGGCAAACCGGCCACTTCCGAAAACGGAACTTTCATAGCTGCCAAACGGAAGTCGCTCCCCAAGAGGCCCGGTTCCGAAAACGGAACTTCCGTAGCTGAGCACTGGAACCGGCACCGGAACCAGCCCTGGAACCGAAGTGCTTCCCCCGATGGTCCTGTAGGGGGCCTTTCGCCCCGATCCAGCTTCGACTCAGCCCCCACTTCCGTTTTCGGAACCAACTCCATCTCCTGTACAGCCCCATGACACCACGAACGTCACTCGAATTCACATGCGTCATAACGGGGGGTGTGCGTGCCCCCGGGGGCGAGCTCACCCCCCGTTATGTCTCGTTGGATAACCCTCCCAGACTCCCCACACTCGATCGCTAGAGCTTCGGCTCGACCAACTGCAAGGAGGGCGACGAGGGTGTCACCGCAATCGACAAGCCGGTCCGTTAGACGGCTGATGTCCCTGGCGGCAGCGCTGCTGCTGGCGGCGATGCTGGCGATCCCGTCGAGCGGGACGGTGCTGGCCCAGGCCCCACCCGGCGACGGCATCGTCCTGGTCAACGCCGACCGGGACTTCGTGGAGCGCAAGAAGAAGGGCGAGTTTGTGGCGAGGCCGATCTTCGATCGGGAGATCGAGAACCTCTACTACGCCGTGCGCGACGCCGACACCGGCGACTGGATCACGACCATGTACCACGTCAAGGCGCGGGCCAAGAGGCTGAGCGAGGGCTGGGAGTACTCGTGGGAGTATCCGGCCCTGAAGGAGCAGCCCGAGCTCGATCCCGAGACGCCCTACCTGCTGGTCATCCTGGCGAGCGGCGGCGGTGAGTCGGGCGCGTTTCACGCCGTCATCCCCGTGCACCAGCCGGGCGGCCTGTGGGACCGGGTGCTGGGAGCGCTCGATCCGTCGCGCTGGGCGAGGGCCTTCGCCCGCTGGATGATCGAGGGAGTCCACGGAACGCTGTGCGGCGTCGTGGAGCGGGCGTCCGGCGACGACGCCGACGAGTGCCGGGGAGGATAGGCCGTGAGCGACATCCTCACCGGAACACCCCCCGATCTGACCTACCTCCATCCCCTGGTGCGCCAGGCGTGGATGGTCGTGTGGGCCGTCGCGTCGGGAGCGCTGGTGGTGATCCTCGGCTGGATGGGGCTGAGTCTCATCATGCAGCAGCACCTCGGCGGGCAGCAGGCGGGATGGAGGGAGTTGATCCCCCGCCTCGTCCTGGGACTGGTGGCCGCCGCGTCGTCCCTGTGGTGGTGCGCCCTGGTCATCGACGTGGCCCACGCCGTCTCCGGCTTCATCGCCGCCGAGATGAACGTCAACCCCGGAGACCTGCTGAGGGCACCCCTCGACACGTTCCTCACAGCCGTGCAGGCCGGGAGCGTCGGCATGGCGCAGCTGCTGGCCCTGCTCTATCTGGTCTACGGCTTCTTCGTCCTCTACGTCATCGTGCAGATGGTGCTGCGCCTGGCGCTCATCGACATCCTTCTCGCCCTCGCGCCCATCGCGCTGGGGCTGTGGATCCTGCCCCACACGGCGGGATGGGGGAGGCACTGGCTGCGGCTGTTCATGACGACGGTCTTCCAGCAGGCGGTGCAGCTCATCGCCCTGGCCCTGGGCTTCGGCTTCCTCAAGGAGTTCGCGGAGATATCCGCCTTCGAGCCGGTGCAGGACCTGATCTGGAAGCTCCTGCTCTCGGTGGCGTTCGTCTACATGGCGACCAAGGTGCCGTCCATGCTCGGCAACGCCGGGACGTTCGACGCCTGGCTGAGCACGCTCTACTTCGGCATGAACCTGCCCGGAACGATGGTGCGCTCGGCGAAGACCATCGGGCTGATCGCGGGAGGAGCCGCAGGCGGACCCGGCGCTGCGGTCGGGGCGATGGCGGCGAGCGCGGGCGTGTCGGCAGCGGCCAGCGGCCTCAGTTCGGCCGCCTCCATGTCCACCCCGTCCGGGGGAGGCAGCGGCGGCGGGGGAGCAACGCCCAGGAGCGCGGGCGAGTGACGTCAACGACAACCCATAGGCGCGGACGAGACTCGCGCCTATGGCTACGGCAAGGAGGTGGAGCCATGTGCAAGTAGGTGAGTGAACGAACGGAACGGAGATCGAGCGGATGAAGTGCCGGGCGGGTCTCCCCGCCCGGCGAAACAGAGAGGAGAAGAGACGAATGGAACAGTTGACGCAGACCATTTCCAACCTGGTCGGAATCCTGCTCGGCGTCGTTGGCGTCGTCGGCGTGGGATTCTTCGTGTTTGGGGCATACCAGTATCTGACGGCCAGCGGAGCGCCCCAGCAGATGGAGCGTGGCAAGTCGGCCATGATGACGGCCCTCGCCGGGATCATCCTGGCGATGGTGGCCTACGGCGTCGTCGATCTGGTGATGAACGCCGTCGTCGACCCGGCGGTGAGCCCGGACCTGCCCGACCCCACGCCTGAGGGCGGCATCGAGACCACCACCGAGGGCGGCGGATAGTCGAACGCGAGGAAGGAGAGAGACATGAGAGAGCACGAGGTACCTACCCACGTGCAGGCCGAGGACAGGGTCCTGCTGTGGTTCACGTTCCCCCAGATCGTTGCGTTGATCGCCGTGTGCGCCCTGTCCTACGGCGCTTACCACTACGCACCCGGACCGTCCGAGGCGCGGATGGCCCTGGCCGTCCTCCTCGGCCTGTTCGGGATCGCCATGGTCGCGGGGAAGATCGGTGGGAGGCGGCTGCCGCTGGTGGCCGCCGACCTGTTGAAGTACCGGCTGGGGGCGCGGCTCTACGCCGGATTCCCGGCCCAGCTGGCGCGGAGCGAGCCTCCCGCACCGGTCGAGGGCGGTCCGGGCCCGCTCAACCTGATGGCGAGGCGAGGCAGGCGCGGGGCTCGCCGGATGCGGGTCATGGCCCGCCGGGGCCTCCGCAGGATGCGCAAGAGCCGCAGCAAGCGGAACGGACGGATGCCATTCCGTCCCCACGGCTGGTTCGGCAAGCGACGCGGTCGAAACGAGAGGAAGACAGACAACGTCAACGTTCGCCAGGCCGCCGGACGGGAGGGGAAGGAGAAGCGTCCGAGGATGTGGCGCTCCCTCATGGGCGCCGCCGCGCTTGCGGTCCTGGTCGCCGCCGTTCCGCAGTCCGCCGCAGCGGACGGACACGAGACGGACGAGGGCGCGAGCTTCCCGGAGATCGAGTTCGAGATACCGGAGACCGTGCCCGGACGGAGGATCTTCGTCGAGGGGCTCCGCGTATCGGGAGACACCGCCACCGTGACCCTGCGCGCCGCCACCGGCCTGGACCTCCGCGTCCGGGCCTTCGGCGGGCCGGAGGGCCGCACCCTCCGCTTCTGGGGATCGGCGAGGCTGGCAGAGGGGGAGCGCATCGACTACTCCCTTCCCCTAAACGGCCCGGTCCCGTCCTTCACCCTTTCGTGGGAGGACGAACTGGGACAGGCGGGGGCCGTCACCGTCAAGGAGGCGCAGATCCCGTACCCGCTTCCCGCCGTGGAGGGCGAGCTCTGCGACCTGAGAGTCGCCTCCCTCGGCTGGACGCCCGCAAGCATAGAGGGAGCGGTTGAATCCGAGTGCGTGACGGAGATCGAGGAGGCCGTCGAGCTTCAGACGGTGGCCGGACACGCGGACGTGACCCAGACGACGTTGATGGAAGCCGAGGTCACGGCAGTTGCAGGGACCGTCACGGTCGAGGGCGGCGGATCGGTGGCGAGCGTCCCGTTCGTCCCCGACGGGGAGACTCTATTTTCCCTTCCCGTCGCAGAGGGCGAGGCGGTCCACGCCGTGACCATGGGCGTGGAACTCGAGGCCGGTCTCCGCATCCCGGTTCCCCCGCTGACGCAGCTCACCCACCACCCGGAGTGGACGGAGTACCGCACCGAGACGGTGAGCCTGTGGAGGCCGGGGACGACCGAGACGGTCAGCGAGACGGTCACGGTTACCCACGACAACGGAACGACGACGCAGCACGTCGTCACCGCGACCCTGTCGATACCCGGCGAGACGGTCAGCCGGGACGTGACGCTCGCCATCGTCCACCCGGAGCACGTGAGCGCCGAGGTGGTGGAGCGGATGCCCATCGCGGGGAGCCGCAAGGAGAGCCTCTCGATGGCTTCCAGCGTCGGGGCCGACGACCCGTTCGAGGTCCTGGCCCTGCCGGAGCCGGAGCCCGAACCGGAACCCGCCGAGCAGTCGCCCGGCGGCGATCTGCGCCACTGGTTCGACATCCTGGGATGGGAGTGGCCGTGGTGAGGCGCGGACTGACGACAACCCTTCTGGCCGGGACGGCCCTCGTCTTCATGGGTGCTGCTCCGGCTGAGGATGCAATGCTCGACGCCTTCGACCGCGTTCTCACGGCGATGGCGTATGCGGCCTCCGGTCTCTGCCTCTTCGCCATCGTCTGGGCGGGCTTCGTCCTGATGGCCGAGGGAGGCGAGGGGCGGGGAGGCGGAGGGGCCAGGACCGCCGTCGTGCTGGCGGTCGTCGGACTCGTCCTGGTCCTGTCCGCCAAGGGAGTCGCCGCGCTGCTGAGCAGCGGCATCGTCCCCATCCCGTAGACCGAGACGAGGAGTACACCACATTGAGAAAGCTGATCGAACGACTGACCAGACGCGAAGCGGAGGAGCCGGCGACCCGCTCCGACGTTTCGCATGAACAGACCATTGAGTCCGTGACTCCCGCCCCCAAGCCTCCGCCCGACCTGCCCCTCTTCTTCATGCTGTCGCACCTCGAGCACGACGGGCCCGTGCGCCTGGACGGGGTGAAGCTCGGCGTCTGCGAGGTGATGGGCCTCGAGATCGACGAGCCGAAGCTGGGGGCCTTCGCGGGCATGCTCAACTCCCTCGACTTCCCCGCGCAGCTGCTCATCAGGCAGCACCCGCCTCGCCTCGACGGGATGCGGGATAAGCTCAGGGAGACCAGGCCGACGGACCTGCCCCCTCAGACGAGGGCGGCGGCCGAGTCCCTGGAGCGCCTGCTCACCGAGATGGAGGACCGCGACGGCATCCTCGACCGGCGCGCGTGACCCTCATGGCCCGCTGTCTCGACGAGCAGGTGGTGCGGCAGCAGGTATCGACCCACTACCCCCAGGCGCGCATTCATGAGGTGCCGCCGGAGAACGACCCCCTGCGGCTCGACGAGGACGAGCGGGCGTGGTCGATGACCCTGCGGGCGAGCGGCCCCGAGTACGTCCCCCTGCGCACCTTCAGGGACGACGACCTGCTCGACCCCGGCTCCGACCCCCTTATCGCCCTGCTGGGCGCGCTGTCCGACCTGAACGAGGGGGAGCGCGTGGTGGCGCGGCTGATGCTCCGCTCCCTCGGCCCCGACTGGTCGCAGGCTCACCTCGAAAAGGCCCACAAGCGCCCCGCGGCCGAGCCGCGAGACTCCACCTACTCCAACCAGGTTCGCCACCACCAGTCCGACGTGACGACCATGGCCGTCCTGGGCGTCGCGGCCCTGGTGGGTCTGCGGGGCTACCTCTGGGTGCGGGCCGGGGAGACGTGGAAGGCCGCACTGCTCGGCGTCGGCATGGCTGTCGTCCTCACCGTCGCGGGCTGGGCCTGGTGGCGCATCAACCAGGCCCGTTCCCGCGTCTACGACCCGATTCTGATCAGGGAGAAGGTCGCCCGCATAGCATTCGACGCCGAGCTGCAGGTGACCGCCGTGCTGCCCCCTGGAGGAACGGCGGAGCGGGCGAGGGGCCTGCTGGCCCCCGTCGCCGCCGCATACCGCCACTACGACCACCCAGCGGGGGCGTGCTTCAAGGTGGGCAGAGTGCGGCCCGCCGCGGTCCCCAACGTGTCCCTCCACCCCGCGGGTCCCGGACTCCTAGGAGGCCGCAGCGTCCTCGGCGTCCGCGAGGCGGCGGCCATGTGGCACCCGCCGGGAGCCCACGACGAGACCCCTCTCGTGGCGAGGTCGGGCGCGAAGGCGCTCATCCCCTCGGCGCGTGGAGTGAAGGGCGGCGCTCCGGTAGGCGACACGACCGCGGGCAAGCCCAGGGAGATCCGCTTCCCAGAAGACCTGCTCAGGCGGCACCACCTCTACGTGGCCAGGACCCGCATGGGCAAGTCCACCCTCATGCACCACCTCATTGCACACAAGATGAGGGAGAAGGCGGCGGGCAGGGACGGAGACGCCATCGTCGTCGTCGACCCCCACGCCGACCTGGTGGGCGCTCTCCTGGAGCAGGTCCCGGAGGAGATAGCCGACAGGGTGCGGCTGATCGACCTCGCCGATCAGCGGGGCGCGCCGGGCGTCAACCTGCTCGATACCCGCGTCTTCTCGGACCGGGACCGCACCGCAGACTCGGTGGTGCGCGTCGCCAGGGGCCTCTGGGACCAGTGGGGACCGAGGATGCAGTCGATCCTGGAACAGACCGTCAAGACACTTCACGAGGCCAACGAGCACCCGGACACGGACGCCCACGAGCAGCTGACCCTCCTCGACGGGCTCAAGCTCCTGTCGGACGACGAGTACCGCGGCGGCGTGCTGGCCAGGGTGTCCGACCCATACCTGCTTGAGTGGTGGGCCAGGGACTTCGGCAACTGGCGCCGCGAGTACAAGTCCGAGGCCCTCGCACCCGTGCAGACCCGCCTCTCCTACTACGCGTCCTCCAAGCGGGCGAGGGCCATTATCGGCCAGTCACGCTCCACCATCGACATGCGCGAGACCATCCTCGACGGCGGCATCCTGCTGGTCTCGACCGCACAGGGAGTCGTCGGCAGGGACGTGGCCGCGCTGGTGGGAGCTTCGCTCCTCAACCTGGTCGACTCGGTCATACGCGAGCAGGGTGGCCTGCCGCCGGAGAAGAGGCGAGGCGCACTGGTGGTCGTCGACGAAATGCAGTCGATGCCCGGCGTGGACTACGAGTCTATGCTCAGCGAGCTCGGCAAGTTCGGGGCGTCCTTCATCCTGGCCACCCAGAGCCTCGCCAAGCTGGACGACCTCTCGCCGACCATGCGCGACACCCTGCTCGCCAACGTGGGTTGCCTCGCCGTCTTCCAGGTCTCCGGGAACGACGCCCGCCAACTGGTGTGGGAGCTGGGCAAGGAACGCGTGTCCGAGGACGACGTCGTGTCGCTGCCTGTGCACCACTGCTACGTCCGAGCCACCGTCGGAACGGAGCGTATGCCCGCCTTCTCGATGATGGTCAGGAAGCCGGAGCCCGGAGATCCGGACAGGGCCGGACGCATCAGGGCCGCCTCGTCCTCCTACGTCACGACGGAGGAGGAGATGGCCACCCAGCAGGCCGAGGGCAGAAAGCGCGTGGACGACTTCCGCAGGGCCTACCACGCCATGAAGAGCGGCCAAAGCCCTCCGCCGGACGGGTCGAAGGGCGGTGCCCCCCAGGACCCGACGGAGAGGCGGGAGCAGCGAAGCAAGCACACCCGGCCGCCGACCGGAGCCGCCGAGCACGAGACACCCGCCGAGGAGCGTGAGGGATGAGGTCGGACGGGAGTGAGGCCGAGCTACTGCGCCGGCTCGCCTCCATGCCCTTCCTCGACCGGCTGGAGATGGCCGCCGTCTCAGGCCGGTCGAGGGGCGCGGTCTACGAGGCTGTCGAGAGGATGGAGCGCGACGGCCTCGTAGCGTCCATCCCCCATGCCGCGCCTCTCATCCCCCCGACCAGGCGCTACTACCTCACCGCCGCAGGGCTGCACCGCCTGGCCCGAGACGCGGGCACGACGGTTGACGAGCTGCTCCTCCGGTGCCCGGTATCGGAGCAGGGGCGGCGCGTCCTCCTGGAGAGGCTCGACGCCCTAGCCGTCGTTTACCGGCTTGCCTCCGCGGTCTCCAACGCCGCATACCCGATCCGCTTCCGATGGTACCGCGCCATGCCCATGGACGCCGCCATCACGCTCCCGGACGGGAGGACCGTCGCAGTCGTCAGGCAGGGGCTCACGGCCGACAGGACGGCCTTCTCCAAGCGCCTGTGGCGGCTACGCGAAATATTCCGGCCCAGCGCGGTCTTGATGCTCATGTCCGACGAGATCAGGCTCAGGCACGCTCGCAGGGTCGTCGCCGGATCGCCGTCCCTCACGTTCCTCGCCCTGGAGAGCCAGGCGGCCTCTGCGGGGGCGGGAAACCACATCTGGCGCGCCCCTTCGGGGTCGGCGTTCCTCGACCTCCGCACGGCCCTGGCCCACACGAGGCCACGCGGCACGTGGCCCGCAGAGAAGCCACCGGAGCGGGCGTCCCTCCCTGAAGAGCTCTCACTCGACGGTACCGAGGAGAACCCGCCCGGCTGGGCGCTGCCCGCGATCCTGAAGGAGACCGACAAGCGCGCACTCGACCTGCTCTCCGACTGGCCGTGGATCACGCCCGCACACCTCGGCGAGCTGCTGGCCGTGAGGCGGTCCAGGCTGTCGGAGGCCCTGCGGCGGCTCTCGGGGATGGGCCTGGCCGTCGATTTCCACGTCCAAGGAGGCCGCCGCCTGGCTCTCTCCGACCGGGGGTTGGCGATGCTGGCCCGCCGCGACCGCTCATCGGTGGGCGCCGCGAGGAAGCGGTGGAGCGTCTCTCTCGCAGACCCACGAGCCCAGCTCGACTGGCGGAACGCCTCAGGGAGGAGGAGCGGGCAGCTTCTCAGGAACATCGAGCACACCGACTCGGTCCACTGGTTCGCGTCAGTCCTGGAGAGGCAGGCCCACTCTCGCTCCACGCAGGTCGTCCAGCTCGACCCGCCCGGCAGGGCGTCGCGCCACTTCCGCCATCAGGACAGCGTGCGCTCCATCCATCCCGACGCCTTCGGCGTCCTGCGCAGGGGCGCCGACACCCGGCCGTTCTTCCTGGAGTGGGAGCGCCGAGCGGTCCGCCCGGCCACGATGGCCGACCGCATAGCCCCCTACCTGCGCTACTACTCCTCCCACCGGCCCACCGACGACCACGGCTCGCGGCCCATCGTCCTTGTCGTTTTCGAGGACGAGATCGCGCAGACACACTTCCTGCGCGTGGCGCGAGACGAGATGGAGCGCACGGGAGTTAGAGTCCCTCTGCGGGTGTCCCACAGGAGCCTGCTGGAGAGGATGGGGCCGCTGGGACGCGCATGGCGCACAACGGACGGCTCAGAACCCGGCTTCGCCGTTCAGTGAGGATTCATCTATAGGAGCGCTAGAGATCGGATAGCGGTGTCGGCTCTTGCTCCACTTGCCGCACACGATCGTCTTCCAGCCTGAATTTCACCCAGTTGAACTCGTCCAAGACCTTGGCGAGGCTCTCCTGACAAGGCGTCAAGGACGCAATTGCGTCATCACGAGTCCGGTCTTCCGTAGTCATCACCTCGCAAATTGCTCTCTCGGCGATCCGTTGCATCTCAGGCAGGAATGTCTTCGCGTACTCACGTCCGTGACCAGGCTCGCAACCATATGCCGAAATGATGTCGCCGTCCCATGGGACGAAGAGATGTGGATTGATGGCTGCGTGCACCATCTTCGAGGTCGCAACGCGCTCTGACCTGCACCCGGCACACCGTATCTGGTCGAACGAGTCCGAAATCAACTGGCTGACCGTCGCGCCTAGAACCTCATCATCGAATCGGATGTCCAGGATGGTATTGAGCCTTAGCAGATTCAAGGCCGGCGTCGCCCGCTTCAAACCGCCCAGCACCAGTTCTGTGTTGCCCATGTCGCTGGGCATTCTGCACCTCCAAGGATTCGCGAAGGCTATCAGTTTCCCGACCTCCTCCGTGTCAAGTCGTTCTGGACTGCCCCACTTGGCGGCGTCCCTGCTCCCGAGATAGCCCCCATAAGCATCGTTGTAGCTCCATTCATTCCTATGGTAGAGCTTGCAGCCTAGCCGAATTGCTTCGTAGAGCACTCTCGTTCATCTCACCCAAGTCCTGACTCTTGCAGTCAGGCAGTCTCCCGCTCGACTCTCGGATCACCGACCGTAGTAGAATCGGAACGATTAGATACCAGGGACTGTCGTAGACTTCGATGTCGCCCTTGGTGACTCCCCGGCCCTCGCGCTACCCTGTCGTGGCGCTTGTCTTCCTGCGACGATTCACCACATTACAGGCTGAATCTGTTCAGCCAACTCTTCCCTTAAGTAGCGCAACGAACCCGGCTTGCTCGAAATCTCGGTCGTGGGCGAGAGCCTCTGAGATATTCATTTGTTTCATTAGGATGAAGCTAGCACAGTCGGTTAGGCTCCATCCCTTATCCGACCGAGACGAGTACAGTGCGGCCGCTTCATCAAACTGCTCTTGTGTTTGCGGGACGATCTTTACGCTCGGGGTGTCCCCGAGGCATGTCACGACTGACATAGCCCTTTCGCGCAGGGACTGGCCGAGTCCACTCATGTAGTTGAGGAACTCCACGAGAACCATTTGACTGGTCACTATCCGGCAAGATACCAGTCCTTCGGTGACGGCCGCCGCCTCTAGGTGTAGCCCATCGGAGGGACCGTACATGGCTATCCAGTAGCCGGAATCGGCAAAGACTGTCCTCATCGTCGACTACTGCTTCGGGTAGCCGTACAGATAGTGCTTCTTGTTCTTTGCCCCGTCGGTCGGCAAGGCATTCCACTCAGAATCGGGCAACGATTCGTGAATCTCCTTGAATATCCTCAAAACTGCTTCGCCTGCATTATACTGACGCGGGTCCTCTTCAATGCTGACCATACGAGCGATGTCATCAGGCAACTTGAAGATGTGCTGCCGCTCAAAGTCAATCTCGCTCTTGTAGATGTCACGAAAGGCGGCCACGATGTCCATGCCCATGTTCCTAGCCCTGAACAAGTCATTCCTGGCCTTCTCCCATTCCCTACGCTGCAACAGGAGGTTACCGCGATTGGCAAAGGCAGCCTTAATCGGTCTCAGATTCAACGCCCCGTTGAAATCTTGTGAAGCGCGCTCGGCGTCGCCCTTTCGCCAGTAGGCAACGCCGCGATTGTTTTGAACATCGGCGTTCTCCGGATCCAAGGTCAGCGCCTTATCGAAGTCCCGGATAGCAAGATCAAAGCGGCCTCCAACAAGGTGAATAGACCCGCGCGCAGCGTAGCCCACAGCGAGACTGGCATTCAACCTGAGCGCTGTGTCAAGGTCTTGGACGGCCCGGTCAGCGTCACCTTGCGAAAGGAAGACCACACCCCGCGCGTAATACGCATAGGCACTGACGGGATCCAGGGCCAAAGCCTCTCCGAAGTCCCTTATAGCTTTGTCCAAATCCCCGTTGTTGCCATGGCAGGCACCGCGTTCAAGATACGTAAGGGGGTTGCTCGGGTCGCGCTCCATTGCTTTGTCAAAATGCCCTATTGCGCGACCATAGTCGCCTAGGAGATAGAAGACTATGCCGAGGTTGACGTAGGGATTGGAATCTTCCGGGTCGAGATCCAATGCCTCCCGGTAGTCTCTGATTGCACGGGCATAGTCTGACTTGTGCTTGTAGGAGTGGCCGCGATAGTTGAAGGCTGCCGCGTTGCCGGGGTCCAACTCAATTGCCTTGTCGTAGTCACGGATCGCACGGTCGTAGTCCCCTTTGGTGAAATAGACGTTGCCGCGATTGTGATAGGCTTCAAGCTTCGATTCGAGCGTCAGCGCTCTGTCGAGGTCCTGGATTGCCCGGTCGAGCTCGCCGATGCTTTCATAGGCGGCGGCGCGGTTGATATAGACACCAGCCATTTGCGGATGGAACTCAAGGGCCTTGGTGTAGTTGATGATGGCCTTGTCATAGTCCCCAGCCATTTGCGAGGTGTAGGCCGAGTCGATCAGAACATTGTATTCTTGGGTCAGTCCAGCAGAATCAAACTCGACGGAAGGAATGGGGGCAAGCGTTGGCTCGGGATGCGGCGTGGCCATCTCCCTAACCCCCGTGGCTTGCGCTTCCACCAGTTCCGTTACCAATCTTCAACCCTCCGTGGGAACTCTGGGTAGAATCCTGCTCAATGATTGTACAGCATTGCGAGGCCCTGCCCTCCCATAGCAGGGTGTTGAAGAAGGCTATTTTCGGTGGTGGACAAGTCCCGGATGAGGTCTCTGACAGTCGAGGTGGTCGTTGATCTGAGTCAGTGACGGTGTGCGATGTCCGGGACTGTCCCTGGTGAGGGCCGTACCGGCGCCGTCAGAGCCGTGTTCAGGCCGGGCTCTGTGCCAGTCTGGCCAGGCGGACGAGGTTGTATCCGGCCACTGTCAGCTCCGCTCACATCTGGTTGCGGTCCACTCCACGGCACCTCAACTTGCGACCGCCTCCAACCGTCTTCACCCAGCCGAACACCTCCTCAACCCGTTTGCGTACACGCTGACTCAACCTATATCCGCTGTGACGGGTGGTCCGTCCATCTATAGCCGAGCGTCGTCTCTGAGCCACATGCGGTGTGATGTGCATGTCCCGGCAGTCCCATACGAAGTCCCTCGTGTCGTACCCCCTGTCCGCACCCACCGTGATCCGACCGCTGCTCGGCATCATCTGAAGCATGTCGAGGGCGGCGTCACGTTCTGACGTACCGGTTGCCTCTGTGACCTTCACGTCGACCACCAGTCCCCTGACGGTTGTCCATCAACACGTGACCCTCATAGCACAGACGGGCTTTGCACCAAAAGTCTGCAATCTAGCTGACTTTTGCATCAACTAGGGGTTCTGATGCAAAAGTCTGATCGGCTCCGAACTCAGGCTCAACCCCCAAGGCGTACATCGCCTGAATCAGCACGCAGATATTATGACAGAGAATCTTGACTAGGGCTTCGTTCACCTGAGCCGCCGGGTTCTTGGAGCGCAGCGAGCCTCCGTCAAATTACGGTAGGTGCGGCGTGGTATCCTCATGACAATGAACGAGGTTCAACAGCAGCTCCAGACCCTTTGTGAGCGTGGCTGGTCGATACCCGCCATCGCACGGGCGATTGGTATGTCCGACAGCGCGGTTGAGAAATGGAGGGCGGGGAACCGCACCCCCAGGGCTCAGAAACTGCTTTCCGCCGCGCTCGCGGACCTTCTGCGCAGGAAGCGCATCCCGAAGCGCCGGGCGGCAACGACTGCCCAACTCGTCGGCCACGGCTCGGAGACTCGCTAGGCAGGCTCAGCCGACGGTCGTGGGTCGGACAATGTACGCCCCTCCGGTATCCGTAACACCCTTGACGACATGGCAACATGGCAATAGGATAACGCCCGACTCTGGACAAGTCGCTATCCCCGATCTTCGACCACTCATGGTACTGGTCAAGGTGGTGGGCAGTCATGCCCCCTTGTTGACCATGACTGTGCCGGGAGTCGTCGTGAACACCGATCCCACATCGACAATGGACTTCCTGGTCTTCGGCTTAGCCATCAGCGGTTCTTCTGGTGGCCCCATCGTGGACACTGGCGGCGAAGTCGTTGGACTCGTGTGGGGCAAGTGGGCTTACAGAAGGGACGACGAGGGCGATTGGATGTACCTTGATTGCTTGGTCGCGGCTGTCGACGTGACCAAGCACCTACGCTGATGGAGGGCGGAAGGAGAGTCAATGACTCACAACCCGGCGTCTTGCTCGCGGGCTGCTTGTCCGCGGTGTGACGACTTCGCGGCCGGCGTCGCCGCGGGCACGGACAAGCTCGCCTTGGCGATCGAGGAACTGCTTTCCAAGCCCCACGCTCAGGGCTGCGGGTGCCGTCCGTGCGGTCTCATCCGGCTGGCTCGGGGCGTCACGCCGGGGCGCTGGTCGTCCGTGCGCCGCAAGCTGCTGTCGTGATCCGGTGGCTGCGCGAGGAGTCACCCCTTGACCCTGAGAATTGCCAAGGAGGGAGTGTAGCCTCTAGGGGCTACACCCCCTCTGTTGGGAACGACTTTTGCATCAACCGAGGGACTTTTGCATCAAAGGCGACTTTTGGTGCAAAGCCAGTCGACCGCATGATTGCGTCCGCCGTCCCCCGGCGGTGGACCCTCCTCTCCCTTCGGTCGGAAGCTCTTCATCGACGCCCAGGCGTCCAGAAGAGTCCCGTCCACGCTGAAGTGCTCATCCGACAGCAGACCGCGACCCCGCGCCTGGTCGACTATCTCCCTGAAGAACTCCCTCGACACATCCGCCTTCAGCAGCCGCTCCTTGTTCTTGGAGAAGACCGAGTGATTGAAGCTGGCGTCCAGGATGTTCATGTCCAGAAACCACTTGAAGAGCATGTCGTACTCAAGACGTTCGCAGAGCTGCCGCTCACTGCGCACGGAGAACAACGCCATCAGAAGGCAGCCCTTCAGAAGATATTCAGGAGGTATCGACGGCCGACCCACTGAGGCGTACATCCGACTGAACGTCGGAGAGAGCGCCGCAAGGGCGCTGTCCACCATCGGCTTGATACGTCGGATCGGGTGGCTCTGCGGCACCAGTGCGTCAGGTGTTACCGCCGTGAGCATCGTGGCCTGAGTCGCTGCTTCACCTCACATTGACAGCTCCTGGGTGTGGTTGGCTTCATACGGCACGCAGCGTCTATTTCGTGTTCACCCACCCTGCATTACACGCGGCGCTGCTGAACCCATAGGAAAGCCCACTCTAGAATCAAGAAGAAGGGGAAGACCCCACTGAGGAGTCTTCCCTTTCTCAATCTCGTGCAGGCTGATCGAATCAGGCTGCCTCCGGTTTCCCGGCCGCAGGCAGTAGGGTGTGGAGTAGCCTCATCTCGGCGGCAAGACTGAACAGGGCGACGAGGTGTCCCGGATCCGGCTGCGTCCCCTTCCGCCAGCGCCGCAGCATCCGGTTGTCCACGCGTAGCAGCCGGGCCAGCCCCCGCGAGGATAGCTCAGCGGCCTCCATAAAACGCTCCAGACGCTCAGGAAAGTCCGGCGGGAACCGGGACGGCTCTATGTGGTAAACCCATCGCTGGCGGCGCACCACGTCGTTACTTCCCGCCCTGGTCCGACCCGGCGGCTTCTGGAAGCATGATCTCGACTCCGCCTGGCACGGACCGCGCCAGACTCATGATGCGCCACACCTCCGCTCCGGTGGGGATCGTACCCTCGCGCCACTCCGTCACGCAGTCGAGCCCGACGCCAAGGATCCGTGCGGACTCCTCCCACGACAGACCGTCGAGCTCTATCAGGCGCTCCAGCCGCTCTCCAAAGTCCTTCGGGAAGAGCTCAGCGGGACAGTCCTCCGCCCGGTTGCGTTCCCCCATAGTCTGACTCCGCCTTCGGAAGACCACCATCATGTCCTCGTTGTTCAACAGCGCTCCCAGACCCCCCGGCACCCGTGTCGCCAGCGCCACCAGCGCCAGCATGGCGCCCCCGTTGGGCCATCCGCCATCACGCCAGTACTTCAACTGTCTCGGGTCCACGCCCAGGCAGACGGACATCCCCTCCCAGGTCAGGCCGGTGATCTCCTTAAGAGCGGTCAGGCGGGCGGGGAAGTCTTCCGGCAGCAGGGAGACGCCGGGTGAAAACAGGTGCGACGGGACATGGCGTTCCCTACTCATCGTAGCTCACCACGACGAACAGCTCGTCGAACTCGGAACAGTCCAGTACATCCATGAAGCGCCGCCGCATCGAGGGCGACGGGCAGCGCCTCCCGTTGATGAGGCGTGAGAGGTGGCCTGAAGAGATGCCCAGCAGAAGGGCCAGCTCGTTCTGTGTCATGTTGAGCCGGTTGAGGCGGTCCCATACCGCCTCGGCCCTCAGCTTCACCTTCCTGACAGGGCGCTTACCTGGCACCTTCGGCCTCCTTCGTAGAGAGGTCGCCACCAGGGGCTGAGTTGGGCACGGAGCCGCTCCTCTCCTCGTCCTGCTCGATTAGGGACGCCAGGTGAGCACGCACGATCATGCGAGCCAGTATTCTCAGGCCCCTCAGCCGTATCGCATCCTGCTCTTTCGTAAGCCTCTGGTCTCCACTCACGTGCCCGGCTCCCCTTGTGTTGCACCCCGGTGGCGCAGTGGTGTATGATCTGTCAATAGTACGTATATTCTGTGACATGGCAGTCTAACAGCAATGCACGATCAGTGGCAATACTTGTCGGGTGGCAATATGAGCTTGTTGACAAAGTGCTTCCTGTGATGTCACAATCATTGACCAACTATTGACCTCTTTGGGGCTCGGAGGCCGGTGTGACACAGGAGTTGAACAGGGGGACAGCGATGAACGAGGAGACCGACCACAGGGACGAGAACATCGGGCAGATGCTCAAGCGGCTGAGGGGAGACACCAGCCTGCGGGGCGTCCAGCGGCTCAGCGGAATCTCCAACGCCTATCTCTCCCAGATCGAGAAGGGCGAGCGCCATCCGGGACCCAAGCTCCTGAAACGCCTGGCAGCCCTCTACGGCGTCGGAGTCCAGGAGTTGCTCAGGAAGGCCGGGTACCTGGAGAGGGAGGGAGAGGAGCCGGAGGTGGACGAGACGGCCGAGGTGGAGAGGGCCTACCAGTACGTCCTGGCCGACCCCGTCTTCCGCGTGGGGACGAGGCCCAGGGGTCCGCTCTCCATCGATTCGAAGCGATTCATAGTCGAGCTGTACGAGCGATTCAGCGGAAAGAGGCTCCTGTCGTGAACGAGTTGACGCTGGACGACTTCTGCCACCACCTGATAAGCGGCGGCACTCCCGACGTGAGGCTCCATCCGACCGCCATCGCGCGGGAGTTCATCGACTTCTTCGGCCTCTCCGCCTTCCCCGACATGGCCGAGATCGAGACGCTGCTCGAAAGGGCCGATATCGCGACCGTCGTCCGCTCACGTGACACCAGAGGCCTCAGGGGCTATCACACGGGGACGAAGGACGGCGGCTATATCATCGTGATAGACGACTCCGAATGGGACGGGGCGCAGGAGTATACGACGCTCCACGAGGCATACGAGATCGTCAGGGAGCGGCTCCGCGACCTCTATCCGAAGGTCGGAGCCCCTCAGGGCAGGAGCAAGTGCCGCCAGGCCGACGGGTTCGCCGCCGCCGCCCTGATGCAGCCCTACTGGTTCTCCCTGTTCGTCGAGGCGTCGGGGTTCGACGTGGTGGCCCTACAGGGGACCTACGGACGGGCCTACTCGTCCCTGACCATCAGGCTGGCCGAGGTGATGCGCCACCAGCCCCTTCTCGCGGTCCTGTACGAACGCAGTGAGAAGGGGGACCCGCGACAGTGGGTAGCCGATCCGGATTCGGATGTCTTCCGCGCCACGGTGGTGGCTCGGACGCCGGGATTCAGGCTGAGGACTCGCAAGAGGCCCCTGTCCAATCTTCGGGGGCTGCTGCCCCGACGAGGTGCTCCCCCCGCCCAGTGCTCGGTGGCGGAGAGAGTCATCCTCACCGGCAGGCCCGTCTACGTGGAGAGGGTGAGCGGTTACGACCTGTGGCGGAACGACGACGTGACGGTTGCCGCGAGGCCCGCCAACTGGCACGGGCGGCTGGCGAAGGTAGCCCTCACCGCCGTGCCGTACCGGGACCGGTCCGTCCTCAGACCGCAACTCGCACACGCCTACTTCGAGCGCATCCCATACGCCCACCAGGTGATCTAGAGGGAATGGGGGATGAGAGCGGACGCGATCCGAGCTGGCAACTCCGGGTACTCGCGAGCAACCATCCACAAGTGGACATGATCAGGAGACTCGCCATTAGGAAATGCCATGGCAAAGAAGAAACGACGACGATCTAGACCAGGGCGGAAACGGGTCCTCAGAAGGCAGGCCGATTCAACCCTAGAATCAGCACCTCGACCAGCGAAGGAAGATGCTGATGCAAGGATGAGGGAAGAACAACAGGAGGGCCAGCCATCTGCCCTAACTCATGCAATCCGAATCACTGGCATCGCCCCGATAGCGCTGCTAGTGATTTCCCTGGCATCACATCATCTTTTGCCAGGGCACATCCCACACTGGTTCCAACCAATAGTCGACAAGGAAGTCGCAGTCCTGACTTTAAGCGCAGGACACGCAGGGATTATAGGCCTGTTGATAAGCAACAGAGGACGATTCACATGGAGTACCTACGCGCTGTTTGTCGCTGCCGTAGCGACGGCGCTCGCCGGACTTCGAACCATAGGTGAAAGCACACCAGGCGTAGTCATTGCCATGATGCTATTTCTGCTGACCATACCTGCGGTATGGGCCGAATGGTTGAGCACTAAGATGCGTCGGGCTTGGTCTTTCGCTCGATCCTGGAAAGGGGTCTCTGCCATCTTGTTCTTCTTGTCTGCCATATGGATAGCTTACAACCAGTCTCAGTACGAGAATTACATTAGGGACTTCATACTCATCCCCTTCGGGATTCTTGCTGGAATCGCAGTAGCAGCATCGGTCCTATGGCTGTTGTTCAGGCTGATCCACAAATGCGCTCCGATTCTATTCGCTTGGCTCAGGTCGCGAGTAACGGCAGCCTACAGACGCGTAGCACGGCGTCGGGGCAAGCCGGGAGACCGAACAGACGCTTCTTGACAAGGATCCGACATGTGGCCCATGATGTATAGTAAGACATCGTACCACTATAGGAGACAAAGGAGAGACCGTGCCCACCACGCCCAGAAACACCAAGACGATCACCTTCTCCCTGCCGCCGGAGATGGCCGAGCAGGTGCAGCAGGTGATGAAGGTAGAGGGGCGCACCATGAGCGAGCTGATCCGCGAGGCGCTCCGCAACTACATGGAGGAGCGGGAATGGCTGAGGGACATCCGGTACGAGAAGCTAAGGGAGCGAGAGGGAGAACAGAACGAGGCGACAAGGAGGACAGACGAATGAGTATGAAGCAACGAGAAGACTACACAACTGCGGCCCTCTACGCCAGGGTATCCAGCGACAGGCAGGACGTGGACCTGTCCGTCGCGGCACAGCTGCGGGCATTGCGCGACTACGCCGAGAAGAACGGATACCTCGTCGTGCGCGAGTACATCGACGAGGCCGAGAGCGGACGCATCGCCGACAGGCCCCAGTTCCAAAGGATGTTGGACGAAGCCGCCAAACCCAGCGCGCCATTCCAGGAAATCTTGGTCTGGAAATTCTCCCGCTTCACACGCAAGCGCGAACACGCCGTCGCCTTCAAGTCTATGCTTCGTAGAAGAGGCGTCAGGGTGACTTCCATCACCGAGCACGCCGACGACTCTCCGACGGGCAAGCTCATGGAGGCCATCATCGAGAGCGTGGACGAGTTCTATAGTGAAAATCTTGCCCAGGAGGTCTGCCGGGGGATGCGAGAGGCCGCCTTGCGTGGCTTCTGGATGGGCACCTACGCCCCATTCGGCTACAGGAAGGTCTACGTGCAGGACGGAGTCAAGAAACGCCCCAAGCTGGAGCCGGACCCGCCTGCGGACGCCGTGATCAAACGCATCTTCGACATGGCACTCCAGGGCAAGAGCTCCCTCGACATCGCCAAGGCCCTCAACGCGGAGGGCGTCGCCAGCCCCAAGGGCAAGCAGTGGCTCAAGAGCACCATCCACACCACTCTCAACAACGAAGCCTACACCGGCGCCGTTGTCTGGGGAGTCAATGCAAAGGACGGCGCTCCGCCGGTACGCGTGGAGAAAGCACACCCCGCACTCGTCTCGAAGCGCAAGTTCCGGCAGGTCGCCAACCTGCTGCGCTCCCGCGCACCGGAGACCGTACATCCCAGGCGTGCCTCCAGTCCCTACCTGCTCAGCGGTCTCGTCAAGTGCGAGACGTGTGGCAAGGCCCTCACAGCGGCCGAGGCCAAGAGCGGCAAGTACACCTACTACGTCTGCCACTCCCTGCTCAAAAAGGGCAAGGGAACGTGCAAGACCCCCAGGCTCAACTCGAAGAACTTCGAGGGCCTGATCGTATCCAACATCCGCGAGAACATCCTCACAGAGAGCAACATCCGAGACCTGGTGAAAATCGTGGACGAGGAGATGGACGGAATTGCCCGTGAGCAGCGCAAGAGGCTGAAGATCATCGAGGATGAGCTTGAGGACGTGAAGAAGTGGCTGGGGAGGATTTGGCACGCCATCGAGACCACCGATATCAAGCTGTCCGACGCCTCGGATCGCATCAAAGAGCACCGGGAGCGCAAGGAGAAGCTGGAGACCGCCGCTGAGGAGGCGCGGGCCATTCTGTCGAAGCGGAGAGTGACCCTGGACAAGATGGACACGATCACGGCCTTCGCTCAGGACATGAGCGAGTACCTGAAGACCAGCGAGCTAACCGAGTCGAAGGCGTTCATCCGATCGTTCGTCAAGGAGATTGAGGTCAGGCCCGGCAAGGCCACGATCCACTACTCGATCCCGACGCCGGAGGATAGTCCCATAGAAGGCGGAGACGCCGCAGAGGTCGTCCTCAATGGCGGAGTTATGAATATGGGAGTCGTTGGTGGAGCTGGGGGGACTCGAACCCCCGACTTCCTCCGTGCAAGGGAGGCGCTCTCCCAGCTGAGCTACAGCCCCACGGAAGCGGGCGGACAGCCGCTACTTGGGGAAGGCCGGTGCAAGCGAAAAGGGGCCGGTACTTGCCCGACCCCTTTGGCCTTAACCGCTGGACAGTAGAAGGAACCAGAAATTTTTGTTTCGCTCCGATGGAGCGTCGACTTTCGGCGGGCTTTCACAGGGTGCGTCCGCTACGGCTCCGGGGAGCTCCTCCATGATGGAGGCTCGCTACAACCCGTCGCCTTCGCCAACTCACACCCGCCGTACGACCTGGAAGTTCCACCCCACGCTTGGCGGGGGGAGTCCCTAACTCCCTAGAAAGGAGGTGATCCAGCCGCACCTTCCGGTACAGCTACCTTGTTACGACTTCGTCCCAGTCACCGACCCCACCCTCGGCGCCTACCTCCCCTAGGGGTTGGTCCAGCGACTTCAAGTGTTGCCGACTTCCATGACGTGACGGGCGGTGTGTACAAGCCCCGAGAACGTATTCACCGCAGTGTGCTGACCTGCGGTTACTAGCAGCTCCACGTTCATGCAGGCGGGTTTCAGCCTGCAATTCCAACTGGGACCGGCTTTGTGGGATTAGCTCCGGATCGCTCCTTGGCAACCCTCTGTACCGGCCATTGTAGCGTGTGTGTAGCCCAGAGCGTAAGAGCCGTGCTGACTTGACGTCATCCCCACCTTCCTCCCCTGTTTTAGGGGCAGTCTCGCTAGAAAAAGCAACTAACGACAAGGGTTGCGCTCGTTGTGGGACTTAACCCAACACCTCACGGCACGAGCTGACGACAGCCATGCAACATCTGTGCATCCGTCCCCGAAGGGAGGCCCGCCTTTCGGCGGCTTTCGGAAGCATGTCAAGCCCTGGTAAGGTTCTTCGCTTATCATCGAATTAAACCACACGCTCCGCTGCTTGTGCGGGGCCCCGTCAATTCCTTTGAGTTTTAGCCTTGCGGCCGTACTCCCCAGGCGGGATACTTATCGCGTTAACTTCGGCACAGAGGGGGTCGATACCCCCTATACCTAGTATCCATCGTTTAAGGCATGGACTACCCGGGTATCTAATCCGGTTTGCTCCCCATGCTTTCGCGCCTCAGCGTCAGGTGCAGCCCAGAGAGTCGCCTTCGCCTCGGGTGTTCCTCCCGGTATCTACGCATTTCACCGCTACTCCGGGAATTCCACTCTCCTCTGCTGACCTCAAGCCTGCCAGTTTCTCATGACCCCTCCCAGTTGAGCCGGGAGATTCCACATGAGACTTGGCAAGCCGCCTACTCGCCCTTTACGCCCAGTAAATCCGGACAACGCTCGCCTCCTACGTATTACCGCGGCTGCTGGCACGTAGTTAGCCGAGGCTTATTCCTCGGGTACCGTCCTTACTCTTCCCCGAGAAAAGGGGTTTACAACCCGAAAGCCGTCCTCCCCCACGCGGTGTCGCTGCGTCAGGCTTTCGCCCATTGCGCAAGATTCCCTGCTGCTGCCTCCCGTAGGAGTGGGGGCCGTGTCTCAGTCCCCCTCTGCCCGTCCGTGCTCTCACACCGGGTACCCGTCTTCAGCTTGGTGAGCCATTACCTCACCAACTACCTGATAGGCCGCAAGCCCCTCCCAAGACGACACCCGCCTAAACGGATGCCTCTCCTCCGTCAGCCGTAACCAACGGAGCTTACGCGGTATTAGGCCCGGTTTCCCGGGTTTATCCCCCTGCTCGGGGTAGGTCACTTACGTGTTACTCAGCCGTTCGCCACTATCCCGAATAGCCGAAGCCATTCGGCACCGTTCGACTTGCATGCATTAAGCGCACCGCCAGCGTTCGTCCTGAGCCAGGATCAAACTCTAAGAACTAAACTGGTTCCTTCTACTATCCAGTTGTTAAGGTGCCTGGGGGCTATCCATGAGGCCTTAGCACAAGCATGCCGAGGCAAACACACCCCCAGCGGGTCACCGACCCGCGTGAATGGAGTATACATCATCCGGCGCCGACGGTCAAATCGGCCTGGCGGTCCCAGATCCACCACCTGACAGGTGGGCCGGGGGCCTGCTCGCCTAAAAATCGTTGCAGAGTGTTCCATAACGCCCCGCTTCGCATCTAAGCCGTGGACATCCTGGCAGAGAATTGGGGCGCATCTGAGGCACAAATGGACGCCAGAGAGAGGCTCTTGAGGTGAAATGGGACAGGTCCCCGGCGGCTCCCGGCTGTCGGTTAGGCGGCGCGGGTGGCGCGGGCATAGGGTCGTCGGTACGTGGAGATAGAATAGCACGGCAGTTCGTGTAAGTAAAGCAGGCCTCCCCGGATCCACCCGCCTAGTCGGGCCCGCTGGCGTGACGGACTACTTCAGAGGCCATGATGGATCACCTAGCCAGGGATGGATTCCTGCGTTCGCGGGAACGACGGACGTGGGAGACCTGGGCCGGGTTTTCTGACATGGCTGGACAGAAGATGCCTGCCCCGTAAGGGGTACGGGGTGTTGATGGGCAGGACTGGGACGGTGGACGGTCCCAACGTCGCAGGGGCGGGCTTCAAGCGCCTACGGAGAGGTGAATAGTGGGCCGAGTCCGAGCAAACCGCTGCCAGGCTCATACGCCGAGGAGCTCTAGGTTGTCCAGAGACGGAGTGACCTCACCGGACGCCACGCGCCTGGTCAGGGCGACAATCGCATCGTTCACCGGAGTGGGCACACCAACGCTCCTGCCCTGCGCGGCCACGTAGCCGTTGAGATGCTCCACCTCGGTCTTGCGGCCCTTGATGATGTCCTGCGCCAGCGACGGGCGTCCCTCCCTTAAAGTCGCCGCGTATTCGGCCATCTTTCCCTCGATCTCCTCCCGTGCCGCGCCGTCCGTCAGCGCCTCGGTGTACAGGTGCGCGGGAATGCCCTGGATCGGCTCGACGCTGACGCCGAGCGCCTCGGCCACGGCCACCAGCTCGGCGGCGACGCGGATCGACACCTCGCGAGTGCTCGGATGGCGCCGCAAGTCCGCCGACTTGAGGCCCGTGATACCGGCCAGCGCGTTGCTCATGGAGTTGGTAGCCAGCTTGGCCCACCTCTCGCCCCACAGGTTGGTCGTGGTCTTCGTGGGCCCTCCCGCCGACATCACCTCGGCAATACGCTCCAGACGCTCAGTGATCCGCCCGCTCGGCTCGCCCAGGATGAACGAGTGCCTCTTCATGTCGCTGGTCCGCGTCACGCGGCCGGGCTCATAAATCCCTGCGCCCAGCGTAACGACGCAACCCACGACGCGGGACCATCCGACGACCCCCGCGATAGTCTCTTCGTTGATGCTGTTCTGCGCCGACACGATGAACCCGCCGGGTGCCAGGTAGGGCTCCGCGAACGTGGCGGCCCACTTCGTGTCGTAGGACTTGACCGACAGCACGATGGCGTCGAAAGATCGCCCGGAGGCGGAGACCTCGCCCAAATGCAGGGCCGTGGGCTTGGCGGTGAACTCCTCCTCCACGGCGGATACCTTGAGGCCCTCGGACCTGATGCACTCGATATTGGCCGGCCACGTGTCTATCAGCGTGACGTCTCGCCCCGCCCTCGTCAGGTAGGCGCCAATCACGCCGCCTATGGCCCCTACTCCCAGTACTGCGATTCTCATGGCTCTCTCCCGACCTGCGGCATCACGGGGCGTGCCCGCGCCGCCCCGTCGCGAGGGATTCTATCAGGGACTAAGCCCGAATCCACCGAAGGACACCGATGGACGGCGTGAGGACAGCGGCAGGGTGGGTGAGGGAGCTACAGGGGAGATGGCTGGGCTCATTGGGGTAGATTGGAGGTCGGCGAACGGTCTTCAGTCGCCGCATAGGGCCCCTATGGCCCTCTGCGGGAGCTGCGATGCGCGGGATGGCGAGAGAATACGCAGCAGGGAACTCTCGCGGACCGGGGTGGCACGAGTTTGCAGGGAAGTTGGGTCAGTTGCAGGCTGGCAGTCAGGCGGGGAGTGGAATGGCTCGCAGCCGGGCCATGGCGCGAGTGAACTGGGTTTCCCAAGGCCAATGCTGGGGAAGATGCAGGGTAAGGCGGCGCGCCGAGCGGGTGATCCGTCCCACCAGAGCGAAGACCCGCCGCCTGAGGGTCTTGGTGGTCACGGTCCGTTCGGCCAGACCGATGCGCGCTGTCCAGCGGGCGAGGTTGTGTGCCATCACCTGCACCGCCAGCCAGGCGCCGTTGGCGGCGAAGCGCCCCGAGGGGAGATGGTTGAGTCCGACGCCGTGTTTCAGGTCTCGAATGGCGTTCTCGATCTCGGCGTGGCGGCGATGATCGGCCTCCAGTTCCAGGGTTTCCCCGTCCCGGTCGGTGATGAAGCCGTGATAGCTGTAGGTGGCGAAGAGGGCCAACTGGGAACCGGGCGTGGGCTTCACCCGCCGGACGATGAGCCGCACCGGCGCGGCGTCGGGTTCACTCTGGAAGGGGGTATAGGTGGTCTCGGCCACATCGGCGGCGCCGTCCATCCAGTAGGGAATCGGCGTCCAGTCCTGCTCGGGGATCGCCTCAATCAACTCCCGCAGGCCTTTGTGCTGGCGGATGGTGATGGAGAAGCGGACACCCATCTCGCGGCAGACGGCGACGAGAGCGTGGGCGTAGAAGCCGCTGTCGGCGCGCACCGTGAGTTGGCCGCTGGCCCCACCGTAGCGCACCCGCCCCACCGTTTCACGCAGGAAGTGGGCAGCGCCGCGAGCGGTGTTGGCACGGCCCTCGCGCAGCCGGGACATCAGCACATCGCCGGTTCCGGCGGCGATGGCCAGCAGTGGGTGATAGCCCCGCGCGCCGGTGTAGTTGTGGTGTCGCGCCCCTTCTTTGTCCAGTCCATAGGTCTCGCAGATGGTGGAGTCCAGGTCGATGGTCAGGGGCAAGTCGCCGGGTCCGGCCCCAGCGGCCCATGCGCGTGCCAGCAACTGGCGGCTCACCCGGTCGAGTTGACGGACATGCCCCCACCGGAAGCTGCGCAGGAAGGTGCCCAGGGTGGATGGCGCCTTGACCACGCAGCCGAGAACACCGACCGTCCCACCAGCACGCAGCGCATCGGCGTCGTCGATGAAGTCGCCGCCCGCCAGCGCGGAAGCGACCAGCGTCAGCAGTTTGTCCCCCGTGTTCGCCCGCCCCGGTGCGCAGCCGAGGTCGAGGTGATGGTCGACGAGTTCCCGCAGGCCCAGGTGCTGTGCAAGGGTGGCCGGCAGGAGCAGGCCGGCATTGGCCACCAGGCGGTGGTCGTCAAAGACGACGCCGATACGGTCGGGATTGTTCTGTGGCAGCATCTACTGGGTGCTCCTTGTTTCCGGGCGGTTTTCTGTTTCAAAACCATTCTCCCAGATTCAGAGGAGCACCCTCTGGCTTCTTCAAGGACTGTCCCCAAAGTCGTCTTTCGGTGGATTCGGGCTAAGACGGCCTCGCAGCCGGCTTGGCCCACGTAAGAGCGATGATCGCGATTACGAACATGGCCGCCACGGCCAGAAAACCAGGGCCGTAGCTCTGCGACAGGTCGAAGGAGGCGCCGGCGATCAGCGGCCCCGCTACCAGCGACGTGACAGATGGCATGTGGATCAGGCCGGATATGCTGCCGAAGAACTTCACGCCAAACGCCTCCTGGGCGATCAGCGTCACCAGCACCCCGAATGCGCCCATCGCCAGGCCGAACAGTGGAATGAACAACCATACCAGCGGGGGCGTGGGATAGGCGACCATCAGGAGTACGAAGACCACCTGGCCGGCCAGGGACAGCATCATAGCCCGTCGCGCCGTTATCCGGTCCGCGAGGGACCCGAAGAGCACCTTGCCCGTCATGCCCGAAAGGGCGACCACAGTCATCGCCCGAGCGGCAAGCTCCGCCGACATACCCTCGTTGGCGAGATGGGCGCTGACCCAGGGCAGCACCCCGCTGTAGGTGAACATCGCCAGCGTCGTGGCGACCGTGATCGCATAGAAGGTCGGGGTCCGCAGCGCCTCGCTTACGGTCCAGCCGGTTAGCGAGGGCTCAGAGGGCCCGGCGCCGCCCAGCGTCACCGCTGACCCACCGGCGCGGCCGCCCTCGCGCACCAAAGACAGCCCAAGCAGCGCGATTGAGCCGGCGATAGCCGCATAGACGACGTACGCCGCCTCCCACGAGGCGTTCACGATAACCAGCCACGTGATTATCGGTACAGTGGCCCCGCCGAAGTTGTTCCCCATTATCGTTATGCCCAGCACCCTGCCTCGGTTTCTGGGGAACCATATGGCCACCAGCCTGCCGATGGGCAGCGGGCTGACCCCGGGCGAGAATACGAACTGGAGGAAGCTCAGCGCGTACCAGTGCCACAGCTCGCCCATGAGCGGACGAAGCAGGAAGCTGGTCCCCATCACCAAGAGCGACGCGATGAAGAGCGGCCTCGCCCCGTGCCTGTCCATGAACCGGCCCAGCAGCGGCGAGGTCAGCGAGCCTATGGCCGCGAATGACAGGGACGCGCTCACGGCCGAGCGCGACCAACCGAAGGCGTCTTCCAAGGGCTCGACGAAGAGGCCGAAAGCATAGGTTCCGGCGCCTATGTTCAGCGCCGCGGCCAGAAAGAGTATCGCCGCGATGGCCCAGCCGTGGTGAGGACGGCGGAGGACAGACAGCCGGGAGCGCATGACGGCTATGGTACCACCGAGGCAGTCCGGCCTAGCCGACGGCGATTGTCCACTAATTCCCGTGAAGTGTGGGATTGGTGATTTAGGGCAGGGATTCAGGGATGCTATGATTTAGGTACCATCCCGACCAACCAACACGGTGAACAACATATGAACAGCGACGAGATCAGAGAGTCATTCCTCAGCTATTTCGAGTCCAAGGGACACCTTCGCGTGGCCAGCTCTTCCCTAATTCCGATCGGCGACCCTACCCTGCTGCTGACCACGGCCGGCATGGTGCAGTTCAAACCCTACTTCGCCGGCGAGTCGACGCCGCCCAATAGGAGGCTAAGCAGCTCGCAGAAGTCGTTCCGTGCGGTGGACATCGACGAGGTAGGCGACGCTACCCACCTCACGCTCTTCGAGATGCTCGGAAACTTCAGCATCGGCGACTACTTCAAGGAGGGCGCCGTCCACTTCGCTCTGGAGTGCTTCACCGAGGTGATGGACCTGCCCCGAGAGGGTTTCGCCGCCACGGTGCACCACTCGGACGATGAGACCTTCGAGCTATGGCAGAAGGCAGGCATCCCCGCCGAGCGTATATTCCGGTTCGGTGACGAGGACAACTGGTGGGGCCCCGCAGGCCTCGAGGGACCTACAGGGCCCTGCGCCGAGCTCCACTACGACTTCGGCGCCGGACGCGGTTGCCTCCAGCCGGACTGCGGCCCCAACTGCACTAACACCCTCCCCGGCTCCGACGACGCCTGCAATCGGTTCGTAGAACTCTGGAACCTCGTCTTCATGCAGTTCTACCACCACCTGGACGGGACACGGACGCCGCTGCCCTTCACCGGCATCGATACGGGGATGGGTCTGGAGCGGCTGGCAGTCGTGATGCAGGACGCCCGCGACATCTACGACACCGACCTATTTAGGCCACTGATTGAGCGGGTAGAGGACATAGCGGAAAAGGAGTACGGCGCCGACCGCGACGACGACTACGCGATGCGCGTCGTCTCCGAGCACGCCCGCAGCGCGGCCTTCCTGATCGCCGACGGCGTCGTGCCCGCCAACGAGGGGCGCGGCTACGTGCTGCGCCGCGTCGTGAGACGCGCCATCCGGTTCGGCAGGCGTCTCGGCCTCGAAGACCCGTTCCTGGGAGAGATGGCCCGGGTCGTCATCGGCACGATGGGACAAGCCTACCGCGAGCTGCGCGACCACCAGGAGTTCGTGCTCACGGTGCTGGAGCTGGAGGAGAAGAAGTTCCAGCAGGTCTTCGAGAATGGCAATCGGAACCTTGGAGGAATGATCGGATACCGAGAGGTTCACAGGAAAGCGCTATCTGAGGTTAGTAAATTCGCAAGAAAACACAATCCCGGTGCTGAAAATGCCGGTACCCTGTTGGAACAACACGGCTTCGCTGGATATCACCCCGACGCAGACGAATACGAGCGTCAAGGCCACGAAGCCGCTACAGAAGTGATATCAGCACTCCTTCATGCCGCGCTTGAAGGCGACTGTGCGTTCACGGAAGTAGATTCCTGGGGCACGACCCTTTCAGGTCGCGAAGCGTTTTTCTTACACGATACGTACGGCTTTCCGGTGGAGATCACACAGGAGATCGCCCGCGAGAGAGGATTGGAAGTCGACATAGAGGGATTCGAGCGCGAGATGGAGGCCCAGCGCCAGCGCGGCAGGGCCGCCGCCCGCTTCGGCGGAGACCGCTCCAAGATCAGGCTGTACGAGAGCATGGGCGTCGGCTCGACGGCCTTCCTAGGCTACGATACGGTCGCTGCCCGCTCCGTGGTAGTCGGCCTGATATCCGGGGATCAAGCAGTCGACAGCGTCGCCGACGGCGCAAGCGTCGACGTCTTTCTGCTGGAGACGCCGTTCTACCCCGAGGGGGGCGGACAGGTCGGGGACGCTGGCGTACTGGCCGGACCAGGCGGCAGGATAAACGTCCACGACACGCAGACTGTGATGCCCGGCCTCATCGCACACTTCGGCAAGGTCGCGCAGGGCGAGATCGCCGTCGGTGATACGCTAGACGCCCACGTGGATCCCGTCCGCAGGCAGGACACCGCCCGGAACCACACCGCCACCCACATGCTCCATGCGGCGCTGCGCCAGGTGCTCGGGCCTCACGTTAGGCAGGCAGGCTCCCTCGTCGCCCCGGACCGGCTGAGGTTCGACTTCAGCCACGTGGAGGCCGTGACCGGCGAGGAGATGGAGCAAGTGCAGTGGCTCGTGAACGAGAAGATCAGGGAGAACGTTTCCATACACAGGAGCGAGGACACCTACGCCCGGGCCGTCGAGCGCGGAGCGCTTGCCTTCTTTGGCGACAAGTATGATGACACGGTCCGGCTGATCGAGATAGCCAACGGCGCAACCTTCAGCTTCGAGGTCTGTGGCGGTACCCATGTCCACCGCACAGGGGAGCTAGGCGCTATCTACGTCCTCGGCGAGTCAAGCATCGGCTCCGGGCTCAGGCGAATAGAGGCCGTCAGCGGCCGGGGCGCCGAGCGCGTCGTCAGGGACCGCTTCTCCTCTGGGGCTACCGTCGCGACGCTTCTGAATACCAGCGTCGCCGGTGTCGAAGAGCGGGTGAAGGGCCTGCTGGAAGAGCTCGACGCGGCTCGAAGGGCGAACGAAGTGTTGGAGCGTCGGGCCTCCGCCCAGTCGGCGCACGGCCTGCTCGACCTGAAGCAGGACGTGGACGGCGTAACCGTGCTCGCGAGCAGCGTCGAGGCGTCAAACGTGGACGCCATGCGCGACATGGGCGACTGGCTGAGGGACAAGCTCGGCAGCGGAGTCGTGGTGTTGGGCGCCGTCATTGGCGGGAGGCCCGTACTTGTAGCCATGGTGACGCCGGACTTAGTCTCGCGCGGCCATAGCGCGTCGGACATCGTGAAGGGAGCGGCAAAGGCCATAGGCGGCGGCGGTGGAGGCCGGCCCGACGTGGCCCAGGCCGGCGGACGCCGCGCCGACGGACTGGAAGAGGCCTTGGGCTTGGTGCACCGGCTGGTGGGTGAGAAGGAGGCCGGCCTTTGAGGATGCTGGCGCTGGACGTCGGAGACCGGCGTATAGGACTCGCCGTGTGCGACTCCGGGGAGTCCGTGGCGACCCCGGTAGCTACGGTCAAGCACACGAGCCACGCCCGAGACATCGAGACGATCTTGGCGGCGGCGGCTGAGCGGCAGGCCAAGCGGATCGTCGTCGGCATGCCCCTCTCCCTTTCGGGAGACATGGGGCCGCAGGCCAGGAAGGTCGCGCGCTTCATCGAGAAGCTGGCCGCCCGGACAGACATCCAGGTGGAGGCCGTCGATGAGCGGTACTCGACTGCGGAGGCCCGGCGGCTGATGGCCGAGGCCGGCGACGCACGCCCCAAGGAGCGGGGCCGCATCGATGCAGCTGCTGCTGCTGTGATCCTCCAGTCCTACATCGACTCCCGCCGGTCTATGACCGCCTGAGCCCTGGCGCGTCCGTGTCTCCCTGCAAACAGCACCTGGTGCTCATCGGGTATCCCCTGGGCCACTCCATATCCCCGGCCTTCCAGCAGGCCGCCCTCGACCACATCGGGCTGCCCGCGGAGTACACGACGATGCCCGTCCCGCCCGCGCTGCTGGCCCAAGCGCTCGACGGGTTGCGCGGCAGCGAGTTCCTCGGCGCCAACGTCACCATCCCGCACAAGGAAGCGGCCATGCGCCACCTGGACGGAATCGACCCGTGGGCTTCGTCCATAGGCGCGGTCAATACGATAGTCAAGGACGGCTCCAACCTGGTTGGCCACAACACCGACGCCTACGGGTTCATGACCAGCCTGAAGGAGAAGGCCGGCTTCGACCCCAAGGGCAGCACGGCGCTCCTGCTCGGGGCCGGAGGCGCCGCGCGGGCGGCGGCCTTCGCGCTCGCTCAGGAAGGAGTGGCGTCCTTGACCATCGCCAACCGTACCCTGGGCCGGGCGCAATCCCTCGCAGGCGAGGTTGCCGAGGGGGCCGGGACCGTGAGTGCGCTATCGATGACGGACGCCGCCCTGGCCATAGCCGTCCGCGACGCCGACCTGATCGTCAACGCCACCTCCATCGGCATGAGGCACAGCCCCGAAGAGGCCGCGTCGCCCATAGAAGGAGAACTCATCAGGCCCGGCTCCATCGTCTACGACATGGTCTACACCCCCGAAGATACCCCCCTTCTGGCCGCCGCCAAGGAGGCGGGCGCCAGCACGCTGGGCGGACTCTGGATGCTTGTTCTGCAGGGAGCCGCCGCGTTCGAGCTGTGGACCGGCAAGTTCCCACCCGTGGACGTAATGCACAACGCCGCTCAGGACGCCCTGGCCTCCCAAGGGCGTCCCAATCGTACCTAGCCCATCCCTAGAGTCCGTATTCGGGATCGCCCCACTTTGACAGCCACGAACGCCCGTGCTAAAATCTGTCCATGAATAGGCCCCATGTTCATCTCGCTGCTCTGCCTCCGGCGGCTCGCATGGCGCTCGATGGCGCGTCACATCTTGTCACATCGGTGTCACACTCCGTCACGTTGCCGTCACATTCCGTCACATCTGTGTCTTATTTCTGTAACGCAACCCAAAGCTAAATGTGACAAAACGGGACAATCCGTTACGGGGCACGAACATCCGCCCCTCTCCATAGGCTAGACCCGAGAGAACGCATCCGCCACACCCGCAGACCTCAGGGTATATGATGTACAGGCAAGCCTCTGTAGGTTCGAGCAGGCGTGAAAGCCAACATCTTCCTCACCGGTTTCTCCGGGACCGGCAAGTCCACCGTGGGCCGCGATACAGCCCGCCGGCTGGGCTGGCGCTACGTCGACACTGACACGGAGATCGTCCGCGCCGCGGGAAAGAGCATCCACGCCATATTCCGGGACAACTCCGAAGCGGGGTTCCGCGAGCTGGAGCGCCACAGCCTCGCCGAGGCGTGCCGGGGTGAGAGCCAGATCGTCTCGACGGGCGGCGGCATCGTCACGGACGAAGCCAACCGCCAGCTCATGGAAGAGTCGGGGCTGGTCGTCTGTCTCGAGGCCCGGCCCGAGACGATACACGATAGGCTTGCTGCCCAGGATCGTGACTCCGGTAACACTGAGGTCCGGCCATTGCTGGGCGGCGGGCTCGACCGGATCAGGTCGCTGAAATCGCAGCGCCAGCAAAGCTACGCCCTTGCCCACTGGACGGTTCATACCGACGCGCTGACCCCTAAGGAGGCCGCCGACCAGGTCATCGAGGCATGGGAGACCATGTCGCGGCGCCAGGAGGTTCAGGATGTGGACGGCGACCTCGCCGCGACCGTGCGCACCGCCTCTGGGAACTACCCTGTCTGGGTCGGCTGGGGAATCCTCCGCGAACTGCCTGAGAGGGTCAGGAGGGTGGGCACGCCGGGCGCCGCCTACGTAATCACTGACCGCGGGGCCTACCGCCATGGCCGCAACGCCCAGATCGCGCTGGAGGGCGGCGGTATCCCGGCCCATATCTTCACGCTGCCCTCCGGTGAGACCAACAAGACGCTCGAGATGGCGAACACCCTCTACGGATGGCTGGCCCGGCTCAAGGCCGAGAGAGGGCATATGGTGTTGGCGGTGGGCGGCGGGGTCGTCGGAGATGTCGCCGGGTTCGTCGCCGCCACCTTCCTCAGAGGCCTCGCCTTCGCACAGGTACCCACTACGATGCTGGCCATGATGGACGCCTCCATAGGCGGCAAGACGGCCGTGGACCTGCAGCAGGGCAAGAATCTCGTCGGGGCCTTCTACCAGCCCAGGCTAGTGCTCTCCGACGTCGAGACCCTGCGGTCGCTGCCCGACCGCGAGCTAAGGTCGGGCTGGGCGGAGGCCATCAAGCACGGCCTGATCATGGACGAGGGCCTGCTCCGCCGTTTCGAGGAGGAGCAGGAACCCATCCTGGGGTTGGACCCGTCCGTTGCCGCGGACGTGATCCGGCGGAGCGTGGCGATCAAGGCAGACGTCGTGTCCAGGGACGAGAGAGAGACCCTAGGTCTTCGTGTCCTGCTGAACTACGGCCACACCATCGGGCACGCCATCGAGGCCGCCACCGGCTACTCGCGGTTCCTCCACGGCGAGGCCGTAAGCCTTGGCATGACCGCCGCGGCGCACATAAGCCTCGGCATGGGCACCCTGACAGGGGCAGAGGTTGAGCGCCAGCGGACGCTGCTGAAGTCATACGGTCTGCCCGTATCCGCCAGTGGACTGGACAGGGAGGCGATATACGACGCCGTGTCCATGGACAAGAAGACTACGGCGGGCTCGGTGCGGTGGGTCCTGCTGGACGGGATCGGCAGGGCCGTTACCCACGCCGAAGTGCCCCCTGGACTGGTGAACGACGCCCTCGACGTCGTGCTGAGCGGGAACGGTGGGCCGTGAGCTGGTCATGGCTAACACTTCTGGGACTTGGCGCGGGATCCTTGGGCGCGGCCGTCGGAGCCGGCGGGGGGATCGTCCTGGTCCCTATGCTACTGGCCCTCACCGACCTGGAGCCGCCCGTCGTAGTTGGTACATCGCTGGCGCTGGTGGCCATCAACGGCATCACGATCTCGCCGGCATACATGATGAGGGGGCTTGTCGACAAGCGGGGAGGCTTCATCTTTGGCCTGGCCGCCATTCCCGGGTCGGTCATAGCACCCTTCTTGGTCGAGGTGGTCGCTGGAGGCATTTTCAGAGTCATGCTCGCCCTGCTCGTCCTCGCCCTTGCTGTGCGGATGCTGGCCAAGAGCTCGGATGAGTCCGAGCGCGGGGCTCAGAGGCATCTCGTACGCGTCGGAGTAGTCAAGCGGCGCATCGAGGCGGAGAAGGGTCAGGTCTTCGAGTACGAGTACAGCGAACCGCTGGCCGCCGCCTTCAATGTGGCGTTGGGGTTCGTGTCGGCGTTCTTCGGCACCGGCGGCGGCTACATACGCACCCCCGTGCTCGTTGAGGGCTTCCGGTTCCCAGTCCGAGTCGCCGTCGCCACGTCGATGTTCGCGATGGCCTTCTACGCCACTGCCGGCACCGTGGTACATTCCTACCTCGACAACGTGAATTGGGCCATGGTCCTCTGGATGGGCGTCGGGACGTTGGTCGGCGGACAGATAGGAGCAAAGGCCGCGGCCACAGTCAGGGCAACCTGGATCGTCAAGCTCCTGACGCTGATGCTCGTAGCCATCGGCTTGCGGCTGCTCATTCAGGGCATATTCCAGTCGTAGCGGGCGCCATGACCATCTTCGACATCGAGGCGAAGGACGGCAATGCCAGGGCGGGGATGCTCCACACCGCCCACGGAGACCTCCGCACGCCGGCCTTCATGCCGGTCGCCACGCAGGGCTCGGTCAAGGGGGTAGACCCCCGGGACCTGCGGTCCATGGGCGCCACGATGGTGCTCGGCAACACCTACCATCTCTACCTGCGCCCTGGCGTGGAGGTGATAGAGAAGCTGGGCGGCCTCCACCGCTTCATGGGCTGGAGCGGCCCCATCCTGACCGACAGCGGAGGCTTTCAGGGCTTCAGCCTGCGCCACCTCAGAAAGATCACCCAGGATGCCATCGTCTTCAAGTCCCATGTGGACGGAAGCATCCACACGTTCACTCCTGAGGCCGCGGTGGAGCACCAGCAGGGGCTGGGTGCTGACGTCATCATGCCACTCGACGTCTGCCCGCCCTCGACCGACGGGCGCAGATCCGTAGAGGCCGCCGCCAGACAGACCACGCGGTGGGCCGAGCGCTCCAAGGCCACCCACACAAAGTCGGGGCAGATGCTGTTCGGCATAGTCCAAGGCGGCTTGGATCCGGAGCTCCGCGAGCGGTCCGCAACGGAGATCGCGTCCATCGGCTTCCCCGGCTACGCCATTGGCGGCCTGAGCGTGGGGGAATCCAAGGCCGACATGCACCGCGTCGCCGGTCTCACGGCGCGCCTGCTCCCCGAGGCGTCGCCGAGGTACCTGATGGGTGTAGGATCTCCGGAAGACTTGGTCGAGTGCGTCGCGCGTGGGGTCGACATGTTCGACTGCGTGCTGCCGACGCGCATCGCACGCAACGGCGCCCTGCTCGTTGGTACAGGCAGGCTGAACGTGGACACGGCCCCGTTCAGAACCATGGAACAGCCCGTAGAGCCCGGCTGCGACTGCTACACTTGCGCAAACTTCTCCGCCGCCTACCTGCACCACTTGTTCCGTGCAAAGGAGATCTTGGCATACCGGCTGGCCACGATACACAACCTGAGGTTCGTGCTAAGGCTCATGTCCGAGATGCGGCAGGCGATCGTCGACGGCGAGTTTGAGGCGTTCCGCACCTCGTTCCACCACCGGTTCGTCCCGCCCGACGAGGCGACCCGCCGGGGCCAGAAGCAGAAGTGGCTAGACTCGCGGGAGCGCTCCAGGGCGCCCATTCCGCAAGCCCGGAGGTAGTCTCCGATGCTTGAAGACCTCAGTCTGGACGGCCGCGTCGCCATCGTCACGGGAGGGGGTACCGGCTTGGGCCGCGAGATGGTCCTCGCACTGGCCGGAGCCGGAGCCGGAGCCGTGGTCGCCGCCGGACGCCGCGAGGGCCCCATAGCCGAGACAGCTAATCTCGCAGCCGCGTCGGGCGCGCGTGCCCTCGCTATACCCACGGACGTGACCGACTCTTCCCAGGTGGACCGCCTTGTAGCGCGTACGATAGACCAATTCGGCAAGGTCGACGTGCTGGTCAACAACGCGGGCATGGTCCGTGACCAAGGGGGCGTGCCGATCTGGGACATCGACGACCGGGAGTGGAGCCGCGTGCTGGACGCCAACCTGACAGGGGCCTTCTACTGCTCACGGGCGGTCGCCAGGCACATGTCGGAACGCGGCGAGGGCAAGATCATCAACGTCTCGTCCGGCTTCGGGCTGCGCGGAGGCCGTGACAACTACATGTACGCCTGCGCCAAGGGCGCCCTTATCCAGCTTACCCGCACCCTGGCAACCAGCTTGGGCCGGTACGGCGTCACCAGCACCTGCCTCGTCCCGGGCCTGTTCCCCACCGAAGGCACGATGGCATCCAGAGCGGTGCTACCTTCGGGGGACCTTATTCCGGTCGGGAGGACGGGGCGGCCCCGGGAGATAGGACCGGCGGTCGTGCTGCTCGCCTCCCGCGCGTCCGACTACATGAACGGAACCACTTTCGCCATAGACGGGGGCGCACTGGCTGGCGGATACGCCCCCACGGGCCACGCCCCGGTCATTCCGCTGGAGGCCGAGCGCAATGCCGGCGCATAGCGACTGGGACCTGACTGGCAAGGTCGCCCTCGTAACGGGCGACCGCATGGGGTGGACCCCCTACTTCGCGGCGGCGCTGGCCGAAGCAGGGGCGGTCGTGGCGCTCGCCGGCCACGCCGGCTCGGACGTGCACGACGCCGCTCTCGCGGTCCGGGCACATGGGCGCGAGGCACTGATCATAGCAGCAGACCTGACCAGGTCCGAGGATGTCGACCACGTGACCGCCTCAGCGACAGCTCGGTTCGGCAGAATCGACATCCTCGTGAACAACGCACACGTCGACTTCGGCAAGCCGCTGGTCGAGACGACCGATGCGGAGTGGGACGCCGTCATGGATTTCAACCTAAGGTCGACCTTCCTGCTCTGCAGGGCCGTGGGCCGGCTGATGCTGGCGCAGGGAGGCGGCCGCATCATCAACATCGGGTCGGGTCTCGCGGAACGGGGCCTCGTCAACTCCACCGCAGCGTGCGCGGCCCAGGGCGCCATCAAACAGTTTACCGCCGCTCTGGGCCTCGAGTGGGCCAGGGACAACGTGCGCGTCAACGGGATCGGCGCCGGATGGCTGAGCACTGAATCTCCCTCGGAGGAGGACCTCCAAGAGCTTCTCGTGCGGTTCATCCCCTCGAAGCGCAAGGGACACCCGTCGGACCTCTGCGGCCTTCTCGTATACCTCTGCTCCGACGCTTGCGATTTCGTCACCGGGCAGATGGTGTACGTTGACGGCGGCGCCATGGCCCACGCCTAGGGAGGCCCACCCTGCCATTGGTCTGCCAGCAATGCGCCTCCCAAAACCGGCATGCAGCGTCCTTCTGCGGACGTTGCGGCGCATCAATGGCCCACACGGTGGCAGCTACCATGGCGCCGGGTCATGTCCCGCCCTTGGCCTGCCCAAGATGCGCCGAACACAACCGATATGCTGCGTCCTTCTGTGGGAAATGCGGAGCCTCACTCGCCCCCGTAGCCGTCCGTGACGTGACACGCGCCCACACTGCGGCAGGGACCGGGCCCGCGGCACTGGCCTGCCCTCGCTGCGACGCCCACAACCGGCAGACGGCTTCCTTCTGCGGAGGTTGCGGCGTCGCATTTGCACCCGTACCCGCCCATGAGACGGCAGTGGCCTACGCTGCGGCCGCCTCGGCTGCGGCGGCACCCACTCGGCGCCTTCCTGCATGGGACGGCTGGGTTGCCGCCGCGGTACTGGCGCTGGCGGCGGGTGTCCTCATCCGGGTCTTCGGCATAGACGGCCCCGCAGAGTTGCTGCCGGCGGAGACGGCCTTTCTCGACGCGGCCTCGGATTCCGTGCGTGGCTTCCCCGCAGCGCTGTGGTCCGAATCGACGGGACAGCCTGCCGGCTACTCTTACCTTCTAGCTGGTTGGGTGGAGCTGTTCGAAAGCTCACCCGCGGCCGCTCGCATGCTGTCGGCCCTGCTTGGTGCGGCGTCCCTAGTCGCGTTCTACGTCATGTGCCAGGTCGTCTTCGACCGCAGGGCCGCGCTGTTTGCCACGCTGATGCTCGCCTTCAGCGCATGGCATCTCTGGTACAGCAGCCACGCGCTGCCGGTCGTGGGGTTCCTCCTCCTGGTGCTTCTGGGGGCCGCCGCGCTGCTTGCCGGCATGGCAGGAGCAAGACGGCCTCGGGCGCGCCGCTGGTTGCTCGCTCTCGCCGCCATAGCTTTCGGAGCGAGCGCCTACTTCCACAACGCCTTCCTCATCTCCGCGGCGGCGGTCGCGCTGCTATGGGCCCGCGATCTCCTCTTCGCGGACGACCCAACGGCTGAGGCGGCGAGCAGTGCGCGAACGTATCTCATAGTTACGTTCGTGGTGCTGGCGCCGTATCTGGCGGCGCTGGCGTTCAACGCCGGGGACGTATGGGGACAGGCCAGGGAGGTCTGGATATCGAGCTCCCCGCAGTACCGGGAGGCCGGCGGAGTCATGGAGCAGGGCCGCCACTCCCTTGGGAGCATCGCCAGCGCGGCCCGCGGCCTGCTCTGGTCGGGGGAGGACTCGCAACGGCTGCTCGACCCGGTGACGGGCCTGCTAGCAGCCGTCGGGCTGCTCGTAGGGCTACGGAACCTGAGTGACCGGCGGCACCTGATGCTGTGGGGGCTATTCGCATGCTCCGTCCTGGCGGGCGGCCTGACAGTCACGCGGGGCTCGGACGCCTTGCTGTTCACCGCGGCTCCCGCCGTCTTCGCATACGCGGGATTCGCGCTCCACTGGCTGCTGGGGTGGATGAGAGCCCGCGCTGCCCGCCCCGTGCAGGTCGGCTTCGTAGCGGCCGTCTTCCTCTTCGTTGCCATGTACAACCTGACGTCCGACTACGGCGAGCCAGTCCCCACGGAAGATCCGGGGACTACGGCCCAGCATGCGAGGGTTGCGTGGCCGGGGCTAGGCTGAATGTCAGAGTCCTGCCTCGGGCGGGGCGCAACGCCGTCTTCCTCACCCCGGACGGGGCGATCAGGGTGCACGTGACGGCGCCGCCCGAAGGCGGCAAGGCCAACGCGGCGGTGGTCGAGCTGCTGGCCAAGCGCCTGGGGGTGGGCAAGACCATGGTACGAATCGTGGCGGGCGACAAAGCGAGGAACAAGACGGTCGTGGTCGACGGCATGTCGGAGAGTCAAGCTCTCGCCGCCTTGAAATGAGCGTCTGCCGGTCTTAGGAACTCATCCCGGGGTTACGTAGGAGAGGTCCCAGTCGCCAAGCCGCTTCAGCGCGGTCGTCGCGTGTGGCAGACCGGGCGCTCCCGACTCCGCCCACGAGCGCACCTCCTCCACGTGGCCGAGGCGCCTTAGGGCGCTCCAGTTGGGGGCGTTGGAGATACGGCTGCTGTGTACGCAGTCCCAGAAGAAGAAGTGCTCCACCCCGGCGTCGCAAAGGGCGGCAGCGCGCCTGCGGTAGGACTCCGCGCTGGAGTGCCTCGGCATCAGGTTCAGCGCCAGCTTGCACGACGTCCCCTTGGTCAGAGAGAGGAACCACTCGGCGTCCCGCGTGTCCGCCCAAGTCTCCACCATGCTGTCGAGGTTGGGCGCGGAGCTGTGGGGGATGATCGTGTCCACTAGCCCCTCTTCTATCCACGCCTTCAGGTCAAACCCGTTCTGAAGGTTCTCCTCCTCGCTGGACATCACCACAGCGGAGACCTCGATGCGCTTGGCGAGGCCTATCTCCTCCGCTACCTCGTCCATCGCGCTTCGCACCTCCCGGTGGAACTGAGTCATCGTGCGGGCACGGTAGGAGAGCCAACGCGGGTCATCCTCGTCGATCTCCCTGGGATCCAGGCCGTACTCCCGCCGGAAGCCCTCCACCAGCGGCGGCTCGTACTCGACGACCGGGGGGCGGCGGTTGTAGAGCAGGCATATGCCGTCCACGCCATACCCGGCCATCTCGCGCAGCAGCGATATTACGAACCGGCGCGTCTCCGGGTAGGTGAACGATAAGCGCGGGGTCTGGTTGCCGTGGCGGTCGACCCCGCGCAGGTCTGGGCGGAACCGGTACAGCGACGACCTCGAGTTCTCGAGGTCCATGGGGGGCGCGTGGAAGCCGGCGACGCGCCAGCTTGCGTGGAACTCAAGGCCGATCTCGTGCGCGTAGTCCAACGCGACTCGGAAAGGGTCGATTCCCTGGCGGCGTAGCTCCCTCCAACTCTCCGCGTGCATCCGGTCGCCGTGCCTCGGGAAGGCGGTAACGCTGTCGTTCGTCGGAATCGAGGCGATCTTGCTGAAGTAGTAGACGTTGTCGCCGCCACCGGACTCCCAGTACAGCCGGGAGAAGTCGGAGTCGCGGAACGGCTCTATCTCCTGCCTGATCTGCTCGGCGGTCGTGACCCTGTAGCTGAAGTGGAAGCCGTGGGCGTCGTTGTGCGCGAACAGTCGGCGGGTGTCCGTCCGCTGCCGGTCTTCCTGGAGGGTGCGTACCTCGCCGTCGGAGAGCGGCGTCAGCTTGACGTAGGCGATGCTGGCGTTCAAGCACCGGTGCGCGCCCGGCCCGTCGCCCTCTCCCACCCTGACGGCGGTCTGGCCCAGCACCA
Organism: Dehalococcoidia bacterium; assembly: GCA_965262055.1. GTDB lineage: Bacteria > Chloroflexota > Dehalococcoidia > Lucifugimonadales. The sequence goes on along the minus strand of CBDHEI010000002.1, from coordinate 735,208 downwards.
GCTTCCGGTCCGTCACGTCGGAGATCTTCCAGAACAGCTCGCCCATCTCCTCTGCACGGGGACGGCCTTCCGCGGGGTAGCTCAGTCTGGAGAAAGTCTCCTCGTCGTCCATGCGGACGAGGAGGTCGATGGGGGGCTCCATCCGGGTGTAGACGCCGATCGAGATAGCATGCCACCCGGAGGCGCCGAGATCGTAGCGTATCTCGGGCGCAGCCTGCTCCGGCCCGGACAGCAGCATTACGCCGGAGAGGCCCTGGGCCTCGTACTCCAGCTTCCGCCACTTCTTAAAGACCGCCCAGCCGGACGCAGCCTCCGCCGGCTCGCACCGCCCCATGTCGGTCAGGTAAACAGGCTCTCCAGCCAGCCACTCATCGGCGAACATTTCGGCAGTGTCGATAGTCAAAGCGCCCTCCCGTCGGCAAGCTTAGACGGCCTCACCGGACCTCCGCAATGATACACCCCGACGCCTCCCGAGGCTTGCTGGCTGTTACGCGCGGGCTCCGGGGCTCAGGGAGGTTAGCAGGCGTTCGGAGGCTTGGGCTATCTCGTCGACGGCGGCGTGGAAGGCGGGCGCGTTGGCGCGCGAGGGCTCGCGGTAGCCGCTGACCTTTCGCACGTACTGGAGCGCCGCGGCGCGTATTTCGCCGGGATCTACGGGGCCGTCTTTTCTACGCAGGGTCTTTATGCTTCTGCACATGGCTGTGTCCGTTTCCGATACTTGCCGACACCGGACTGGTCGGCTTCGTTACTCAGGGCGCACTCCGGCGGCGCCGGTTGGCTCGTTTTGGCGCGCCGTGGGAGAGCGCGGGGCGGGCTGGGGGTTGCGCTTGGACGGCGCGCGCCGCTTGGGGGCAACGCTTTCCAGGGGAGTTGGGCGGCGAGCTGAGGGCTCCGACCCCGAAAAAAACGTTTCAATCTGTTCCATTTTGTTCCATTTCGTAGCTGAGCACCGGGACTTCCCGGGAGGTTTTGGAGCGGTTTTGGAGCGGTTTTGGGTCACGAGTGAGAAGGATTAGGACGATTTGGGCGAGATTGGAACAGGCCCATCGGCGGCTCCGGGGGCCGGCGAGAAGGACCATAGAAGGTCGTTATGAGCGTGCACGGGGCCATACTGGCACGCCCGTTCGTGGCTGTCAAATCTCTGGCTGTAGCCGTAACCATTCAGCCTTCGTGAGGTCTTCTCGACCAGCGTAGTCCTGATGAAGCAGACATCCTTGGTTCCCGCCCACCCACCACTTGAGAAGCTGGGGGCCTCGCCCCCAGACCCCCCTGCCTGGCGGCAGACAGGCTGCCAGAGGGGAGAAACCCTCTCTGGACTACCCCCTTCGGACCTCGTGGAGTCTGAACAGTTTCGTCCGGCACAGGCACGCGATCGGCGGGCTGGTCGTATATACTATAGTGGCGTGTGGAGAGAGGACAGATAGCTAGACACGGGAGCCGCCCTCGGATATATTGAGAGGGTGGTGTTTGTCCTATTCCTTCATTGTGGGTAGTCTACGGTGCGCCCCTTAGACGCATTAGGGAGACAGTAGGGAATCAACGGTCTGTTTTCGTCGTACGTGGGCACCATATCCGCCATACGCGTTGGGCGTCTGCCGGAGGCCCCGTTAAGGCCCAATGGGGCGCAGCGCTGGGACGAAGCGCGCGGCCGTTACGCCAGGGAGGCGTTAGTTGGAGAAGAATAGTGACTTCGTAGTCCGGTTCGCCGGCGAAGGGGGTCAGGGGTTCCTGACCGCGGCGATCGGGTTCGCGACGGCCTACAACCAAGCCGGGTACCATACCCAGACCTTCGCCACGTTCCCCTCCCAGATCATGGGCGGACCGACGTGGATGCAGGCCCGCATATCGACCACTCCCGTCATGAGCCGGGGCGACGACCTCGACGTGCTGGTCACGCTCAACCGCGAGAACTACGACCTCCACAAGGACGAGGTCAGGGACGGCGGGGTGATCATCTACGACTCGGAGGCGTTCGAGCTGGAGGACGACGGCAAGAGCCTTGGCGTCCCGTTCGACCGTCTCGGCAAGTCGACCGGCAACCCAAGGGCCGCCAATATGGTGGTCATGGGCACGCTGGCCGGCCTGATAGACACACCCCATGAGACGCTCCAGGAGTTCAACAGGAAGCGTTTCAGCCGCTACGGCGACAAGGTGGTGCAGGCTAACGGCAAGGCGCTCGACCTCGGGCGCGAGGCGGCGAAGGCGAGCGGCTTTCAGCTAGGAGAGCTCGAGGAGCCGATACGGCCAGAATACGACCAGCTAATGCTCAACGGCAACGAGGCGATCTGCCTCGGGGCCGCCGCCGCGGGCGTGGAGTTCTTCATCGGATACCCGATCTCTCCCGCCACGACCATACTCGTATGGATGGAGAACAACCTGGTGGGGAGCGGGAAGTTCGCCTACCAGGCCAGCTCGGAGATCGAGTCGATCACGTCGGCGATAGGCGCCGGCTACGCCGGCAGGAAGTCGATGACGGCCACGGCTGGGCCGGGCTTCTCACTGATGAGCGAGGGGATCGGCCTGGCATGGATGGCCGAGATACCGGTCGTGATCACCGACGTCCAGAGGGGCGGCCCGGCGACCGGGCTGCCGACGAAGACGGAGCAGTCGGACCTGCTGATGGCGTTGAACCCGGCCCACGGGGACGTCAGGCTGCCGGTAATCGCACCGGGCACGGTGGATGAGTGCTTCTACGCCGCCGTGCAGGCGCTCAACTGGGCGGAGCGGTACCAGGGCCCGGTGATCCTGCTTAGCGAGCACGCGCTGTCAGAGCGGCAGCAGAACATCCCGAAGCCCGACCTCAGCAGCCTGACCGTGGAGAGCCGCAAAGTGTACACCGGCGCCAACGGCTACCAGCGTTACGAAGGCTACGAGCTATCGCCCATGCCCATACCGGGCAACCCGGGCAGCTACGTCGCCAACGCGAGCGAGCACGACGGGATGGGCGACACCACGCACCTGCCGAGCCGGCACATCCAGATGACCGAGAGGCGCTTCAGCAAGCTCAAGCTGCTCGAGGACGGCGTCTACGAATCCGACAACACGGACTCGGCGGTGGCCCTCATGCCTTGGGGCGGCTCGAAGGGGCCGGCGTTCGACGCCTACCGGCAGCTTTCGCAGTCCGGCATGGCCATCGGCTGGTACTACACGATGTACCTGAACCCGCTTCCCCCGGCGCTGCTGGACGAGCTCCGGACCAAGGAGCTCGTGCTCGTGCCCGAGCTTAACTACCTCGGCCAGTTCTCGTCGGTGCTACGGTCGCTGGGCGTCCGGGCGGAGTCGATAACCCAGTACACCGGGCTGCCATTCAAGGTGGGGGACCTGGTTCGCATGGTCTCCGAGAGAACAGGAGTAAGGAAGGGAGAGGGCATAGCGGTATGACTGATAAGAACCCAGAGTACGACTTCAAATGGTGCCCCGGATGCGGTGACTTCGGTGTCCGGCGCGCGCTGGAGCAGGCCGTCGAGAGGCGGATGATCGAGACCGAGATACCCATCGAGAACACGGTGGTGGTGGCCGGGATAGGCTGCTCGGGCAACATGGTCCACCTGCTCGAAGGGCCCCAGCCCTACGGCATCCACGGGCTGCACGGGCGGACCCTGCCCATCTCTATGGGCGTCAAGATGGGGCGCCCCGACCTGAACGTGGTCGTGGTCGCCGGCGACGGCGACTTCCTGAGCATCGGCATGGAGCATATCTCCCCGCAGGCGAAGAGGAACCTCAACGTCGCGTGCGTCATCATGGACAACGCCGTGTACGGCCTGACGAAGGGCCAGAGTTCGCCCACGGCCGATTACGGCATGGTCACGAGCTCGACGCCCTACGGCAAGCCGGAGGAGGGACTGGACGCCCTGAGGTTGTACCTGACTGCGGGCGTGTCGTACGTCGCCTCCGCCATATCGAGCAAGATCAAGGACCTCTCGAACCTGATCTACGACGCGATGGAGCACCCGGGGTTCGCCATAGTGCACGTGCAGTCGCCCTGCACGACATACCACAACACCTACGAGCAGCTGAAGGGCAACAAGCGCAAGGGGATCGCGCCGCTCGCCTGGGACATCCCGGACGAACACGACCCCGAAGACCTCGGGTCGGCTTTCGAGGTCGCCAACAGCGGCGGCGTGCCGTTGGGGGTGCTGTACCGCGACGAGTCGAGGTTACCGTTCGAGGCCCGCATCGAGGAGATTGGGCGCAGCGCGAAGTCCAAGACCGTGGAGCAGATGATCGAGTCCTACGCGGTCTAGGGTCCCGCGAAGGGGCCAACGCGTGCTGCACTGCGGGTGTTAGGGGCCCTATGAGGACTCTCACATGAATCCCCTCATATGGTCAAAGCGTGTCGGCGGCGGATCAGGCACTCACTAGGCTCACGTAACCTAGCCAGCAGGCGTTAGTTCGTCTGTCCCTTCTCCTTCCTTCGATAGTAGTAGGCCAACTGCTGACACGGTTTATGGCAATAACGCTGCCGACCGTGCGAGGGCTCAAAATAGCGTCCGCATCCCGGTCTTGCACACAGCATCGCCGGCCGCTGCCGCCCGGACAGTTCCAACATGAAGAGGGTATAGAGAGCACCACGCAGACAGTCTGGAAAGAAGTAGATTTCACCCTTGCGATAGGGTAGTACGGCTGGACTCACGTGGCCCCTGAGGCGTTTGTTCACCTCTCGATGGACAAAATAACGAGCTGGCTCTACTGGGTCTCCATGCCTCCAGCGTTCCAGTAGATCCACATCACTAGCGTTCTCCTCGTAAGCCAGTACCGTTACTTCCCCGTGCATTCGCCCGGCCAGATCCTCGTCCTGGCGGACATAATTGCGAAACTCGCGGGGACGTTGCCGCATGCATTGTGCTAGGTCAGGTCGAATCTTTCCGTCTACGACCACGAGATAGAGTCGCACCTGTTGCGGTTCACCTGGTGGTGTCCACTGGACCAAGTGGCTCAGTTCCCGCTGACACCCACCCTTTACCAACTCCCATAGAGCCATCAGCCGGGCCATGCGCACTATCTCGCGCTGCCAAAACCCCAAGGATTCACCAACTGGAATCTCGTCGAAATGTACCGTCTGTGATTGTAGCTCGGGGTCACGGAGAGCTAGAGAATGGCCGAGGAATCCGTACTTGTTGGCGAAGGCAAGGATAGACTCATCCGTGGGTTCAGTCCGAGCGAATCGCCTATGTAGATCTGGAACAGCCAGCGGTGAATACTGGCGCACGTACAGGCTGTCCGGTCTAATCAACCAGGGCCCAGTAGTGTTCTCCCCAACTCCCTTACCATCAAAGGCCACGAGACAGTCACGCCAGCTGAATCCATCCTCTGGCACTCGGAGGAGAGCTGCAAACGATCCTCGTGTCATAGCCTGGAAAGGCTGTCGTCCACCCTCTGGCATCACGTCCATCTTGCTGGCACACTTTCGATGTATATTAGATGTAAATAGGCTTTTAAAGCAGAATAACTTCGGCTATCATGATTATATCATAGAGCCAGAAGAGTTAGTCGGATTCAAGGCGTTGCGGCATCATTTCGAGCTTTGAGCCGTTCAGATGAGTCCTACGGCGACAACATCTGGCTACGGATGGAGGCGTTACATGGACATCAATGGCGGTAGAAGGATCTTCCTAAGCCACAAGGGTTCCGACAAAGACACCGTGATCGACTTCAGGGAGACCTTGGAGGAGTTGGGGTACGAACCGTGGCTCGATGACGATGCGATGCCTGCAGGTACCCTCAGGGAACGTGGGCTCCTACAGGGCATGCAGGCGTCATGCGCTGTCGTTTTCTTCGTCACTCCATCGTTCAAGGATGAAGGCTATCTGGCAACGGAAATCGACTACGCGATAGAGGCTAAACGGCGAAAGGCGGATAGATTCGCAATCATCACGTTGCGCCTGAATGGCTCTGGCGACTACGAAGCGCCTATACCGGAACTTCTGGGTCGTTACATCTGGAAGACACCGAAGACACCGCTGGAGGCGCTAAGGGACATTGTGAAAGCCCTACCCATCGCGCCGGGGAATGTCGAATGGCGAGACGAGATAACAGAACCTGCTAAAGAGACGCAGCTAGAATCGCCCATCGCAGAGTTCTCATCTGAGGCTAGGTCTATTCTGCAAGAGGCAGTTCGGGGTGATGGTCTGATAAGCCACACCCGTTCCTACGGTCGTCAGTCCATTAGCACAAACGGCAAGGCAATGATACCGGATCAGAAATCGAGAACAATCGCTCGATGGGTCGGTGGCCTTGAGGAACTAGCACAGCTTGGCTACATCAGAGACCTTGGCTTTGAAGAAAAGGTGTTCGAGGTTACGAGAGAGGGTTATGTCAATGATCAAGAGCTAGGTACCGGTAGATCGAGAAATAATCAGGACCTATAGACCACTTAATCAGTGAGGGGGACCACCCCGGACACCTGATTGGCGACCATAGCTGCAACCTTGATGTAAGGAGCGGCGATGGCGTACAGGGAGGTGTCTAGAGTGGAGATAGCAGAAGTGGTACGCCGCTGGCAGTCGGGCATGAGCCAGCGGCAGATAGCAACGGGTACGGGGCTGTCTCGCGCGACAGTCCGCAGGTACATCGATGCGGCGGTGGAGGCGGGCCTGGCCCGAGACGGTCCTGCTCCGAGCGAGGAGCAGCTGACCCGCCTGGTGGGGCTGACCCTGTGCAGCCCTCGGAAGATTGAGACGCCGACCGACGAGAAGCTTGCTCCGTGGGCCGACCAGGTGTACGCGTGGCTGACGGCCGATCGGTTGCAGGTGACCCGCATCCACGAGTTGCTTGCGGCTCGTGGATGCGAGGTCTCGTACGCGTCTGTGGGGCGGTTCATCCGTCGGCGGGGTTGGCAGAGACGAAGCGCCACGACGGTGCGGATGGAGGAGAGCGCACCAGGCGAGGTGGCGGAGATGGACTTCGGTCGTCTGGGCCTGATAGAGGACCCGGAGACCGGTCGCCGCCGTGCGGTATGGGCGCTCATCATCGTCCTGACCTACTCGCGGCACAGCTTCGTCTGGCCGACGTTCAGCCAGAAGCTCGTGGACGTGATCGAGGGGTTGGAGGCTGCTTGGGCCTTCTTCGAGGGCGTTCCCAAGTACCTGGTGATCGACAACTTCCCCGCAGCAGTGGCGGGTGTCGATCCGCTCCATCCCCGTCTCACGCGCGGCTTCCTGGAGTACTCCCAGCACCGGGGCTTCATCTCAGACCCGGCGCGGGTGCGACATCCCCGGGACAAGCCGCGCGTGGAGCGGGGGGTGCCCTACGTGCGGGAGCGGTTCTTCAAGGGCGGGGAGTTCACCGGCCTCTCGGACATGAGGTCTGCTGCTAGGCGGTGGTGCCTGGAGGTGGCCGGACAGAGGATACACGGCACCACCCGCAGGCAGCCCCTGACCGTCTTCCGCCAGGAGGAGCGCCACACGCTCGGAGAGTGGGACGCAGAGCCCTACGAGATGACCGATTGGCGCACGGCCAAGGTGCATCCCGACCATCACATAGCCTGCCAGTACGCCCTCTACTCGGTGCCCTCTGCGACATGCCCAGCCGGGCAGAAGGTGGAGGTTCGGCTCGGCAGCAAACTGGTGCGCATCTACCACCGGGGAAGGCTGATCAAGGTCCACCCGCGCCAGGACCGCGGCGGCAGGTCCACCGACCCCGACGACTACCCAGCAGAGCTGAGCGCCTACACCCTCAGAGCGCCGGAGCAGATCAAGCGCAGCGCGGCGTCACAGGGACCGGCCGTCGCGGCCTATGCCGAGCGTCTCTTCGACGGCCCGCTACCCTGGGCCAAGCTCAGGCAGGGACACAAGCTCATACGCCTGGGAGAACGCTACTCCCCTGAGCGTCTCGATGCCGCATGCCGGAGGGCTCTCTCCGTAGACTTGATCGACGTGCGCCGTCTCGAGCGCATACTCGTCGAGGGCCTGGAGCAGGAGGCCACGCAGCCGGAGCCTCCACCGATGCCCCCAGGTCGATTCGCCAGGCCGGGCGCCGTCTTCGCTCGTGCCAACGGCCGCACCGCTCAATCAGCACAAGGAGAACGCTCATGACCACCACGACTGAACTCACCCCGCTGCTCAAACGCCTCAAGCTCGGCGCCGTGCTCAACACCCTGCCGGAGAGAGTCGCTCTCGCACGCAGGGATCAGATCGACTACGCATCCTTCCTGCAGATCATACTGACCGATGAGATCAACCGCCGAGATCACAGGCGGCTCGAGCTCCGCCTCCAGAGGGCCGGCTTCGAGCAGACCTGCCGCCTCGAAGACTTCGACTGGTCCGCATCCATCACACTCGACCGACGACTCCTCGACGCCGCATTCTCCCTCCAGTTCCTGGACCGCAACGAGCACGTCCTGCTCGTCGGACCGGTCGGCGTGGGCAAGAGCTTCATCGCTCAGGCCCTCGGATATGCTGCCGTCAGAGCCGGGCACTCCGTCCGCTTCGTACATGCCGACGACTTCTTCAGGGCCATGGCTCAGGCCAGGGTCGACCACTCCACGGACAAGACCTTCCGCTCCTTCCTCGCCCCGGACCTGCTCATCCTCGACGACCTCGGCCTCCACAGGATGACCCAACAGCAGTCCATAGACCTCTACGAGCTGGTCATCGCCAGGCATCGTACCGCCAGCTTCGTCATCACCTCCAACAGGGCTGTCGACGAGTGGCTCGGACTCTTCGACGACCCCATCCTCGGCAACAGCGCCCTCGACCGGCTCGCCAACGCCAGCTACCAGATCGTCATAGAAGGCGCCAGCTACCGCGAACGCTTGTCACCCCACAGGGCTCTGCTAGACGGACTGGATGCAAAGAAGGTGGTTGACCCTCAAACCTCAGGGTGATAATAGTCCGCATACCACGGTGTCCAGGGGCCGTCACCCACCTGACGAGGTGGTATATAGGTCGTGATCACGATGGTATATAGGTCCTGATCATCGACAGGTTACGAAGCGGCAGATGAGATTCTCGGTACTGCCTAGCAAGAATCGGTGGGGATGCCACGGGAGGAGACGACGGGTCATCCTCAAGGAATGTCCTCAATGAAAACCGTATCGTAGGGTTGAGCAAGCCCCTCTGGGAACGTGAATGCAGGCCCAGAGTCAACTCTGCCCTTAACCAGCGACACATACCGTTCCGCATGCACGGGAGAATCCCGGAAATCTGAAGCTGGCGGCTCTTGCCTCGCGAGACCGCCAAGCTCATCAGCTAAGTCCTGAGGCACGTCCGCTCTCACGGCCCAGGCACGGCTTACCCGTCCCCTGATGAGCGAGAACAGCGGACCTGGACTTGGTTCCGGCTCACGTGTCTCGCTGATTCGGCCGTCGCCGTCGAGCAAGTACAGAGTCTGCAGGTGGAGGTCAGGCGTGCTCACGGCAAAGTCGCGGGTCGATCTATTCGCCAGCTAGTGAAGCCGGTCCCCGCTACACCGGCTCCGCAACGAACACCGGGATTCTACGGGTCGTCCGGTCCTGATACTCCTCGTAGGGTGGGTACGCCGCCACCGCCAGCTCCCACAGCCGCGCCCGTTCATCCTCATCCTCGACCTCACGGACCCGCATCTTGCACACCTCGGTCTCGTCCCGGATCTCCACATTGCCGTTCGCTCGAAGGTTGTACACCCACACCGGGTTTTTCGGCGCGCCGCCCATCGAGCCTACCAGCACGTAGTTGTTCCCGTCCTTCACCCGCATGAGCGGCGTCTTGCGTATTGCTCCCGTCCGGTTCCCCTGGTTCGTCACGATGACGACGGGCAGCTCGGTATCGCGCAGGGTAGTTCCCTCCGTGCCGCTGCTGCCCTCGTAAGTCTCTACCTGCTCACGTACCCAATCCGCGGGTGACGGTATGTATTCGGCCATAGTCGCTCCTTTTTCCTAATTGGTGGTGGACTGCGTCCTCATCATAAGTCGAATCACCGGTCTTCTCCACCGCTGGCACGGTAACGTAAGTGCTCAGACCCGGTGAGGTCCTTCTCCACCCCGCATAGTTCCGATAAGGCAGATGTCCCTGGTTCCCACCCACCCTTGGAAACTGGGGCTGCGCCCCCAGACCCGCCTGCCAGAGGCGAAAACCCCTCAGGACTCCCCCTTGGAACCTCACAGGAGTCTGAACGGCTTGGTCTGTGGACGCAGGGGGACTCGAAGGGCGGTAGTCGCAGCCCTACGCGCAGACCAGGCCGGGGCGTCCGGCGCGCATGGTTGCCAGGACGGAGCTCACGCCGGGGCTCGCCACAACGACGCGCACGATTGCCACGTCCAAGCCCTCCGCGAGGCGGCGTATGGCCTGGGCTGCGCCCTCGGCCTTGCCGAAGTAGCCGACGCGCAGCAGCATCTCCTCCGGGCAGGCGGCAGCGAGCTCGTCCATGCGGCATCCACGGTCGCGCATGCGGTCCAGCTCGGCCAGCTCGGCGGCGAAGCCCATCCGCTCGAAGTGGGCCCTGTAGCCCATCGGCTTCTCGCCGGCGCTTCTGCGGGGCCCCATGGCGTAGCCGAGCGCAGCTTTGGCAAGGGCTATGCGGGCCGCCTCGACGTCGTCGTCCACGCATACCCTGATGTACTCGGCGAGCTTCACCGCGCCGGGATCGCGTCCGGCCGCCTCGGCGCCCTCTGCCACGCGGCGGCGGCTCCAAGCCACCCGATCGGGCGTGCACCAGTTCAGGGCCGCGCCGTCCGCAACCTCGCCGGCAAGCCGGACCATCTGCGGGCCGAGGGCGCCAAGGTATACGGGTGTTGCCGGCGGCGGGCTGATGTCGAGGCTGGCGCGGTGGAGAGTGAAGACAGGCCCCTCGCGCGTGACCTCCTCGCCAGCGACTAGCGCCCTCACGGCGGTCACGTACTCGCGCATTGCCGTGATGACGCCCACATCGGGGAACGCGTAAGGCCGCCTCCCACCCGGCGTGTGTATGGCGCCGGAGCCGATGCCGAGGACGAAGCGGCCGTCCGTAAGCGCGCTCACGGTGCCGGCGCTCATGGCGAGGCTGAAGGGGGTGCGCAGGGCCACAGGAGAGACCGAGATGCCCGTGGAGAGCCCGACCGGCACAGCGGGGCGGGTCGCCGTCCAGCGGTGCAGGCATATTTGGAAGGAGTCGTAGCCGGGCCCTTCGGGCGTCCAGATGCTAGCGTAGCCCAGCCGGGCCGCCTCCGCCGACAACTCGGCCTCGTCAGCCAGGGAGAGTCCAAGGGTGCGGTCCAGGCCTATTCCGATCTCCAAGCCATCACCTCCGTAACGCGTGTGGTCTCAACAGTGTCATCCCGTGGCAGGGGTCTTTAGCAGGCTACGGGAAAACCTCTTCCTGACCTTCTTCAGACTCCTTCCTGTACCAGGAAGGAGTCTGAAGAATTATATCTGAGGGACACCCCTTCGGCAGGCTCAGGGCAGGCTCTCAGACTCCCGGCAAAGGGGCTACGCCCCTCTGCACACCCCGTATTTCAGCAGCCTGTCATTTCTCACTCCGCTACGGCGCTACAAACACCTCTATCTCGTCTATCTCCACATCCTCCGCAGCGTTTGGGTCGCTCCGGGTAAGCGTGACCTCCAGGTCGTTCTCGCCGCACCTGAACGGGGGCGAGGTCAGCGGGAACCAGAAGGTCGTGGGGGAGCTGGGCGCCTCGGCGACCGGGGGCAGGCCCATCGTCGTGTTGGAGCTCGGATCGGTGGGCGCGGCCATGTCGAGACGCGGCTCGTCGTCGCGCCGCCGGAGGTCCGCGTCCGGCACGGGCGAGCCGTTGAGGCTGACCCGCACCTCGTCGGCGCCGGTCATGTTGTAGGCCCGGAAGAGCAGCGTGGCCATGCGGGCCTTTGAGATGTCCTCGTTGACTCGCATGAGGTAGCTGCCTGAGGGGGAGGTCTCGCTGCGGTTGAGCGTGATCCTGTCGGACTTGAGCGCCCCCGTCGAGGTGCGGCCCTCGCCGAAGCCGAGCTGTCCGGCCCAGGTGGGCTCGAAGAGGTAGTGGCGGCTGCCGGCGGCCACCCGCTCGGGGTCGCCCAGCTCGTCCAGCCCGAAGAGCATCATGGGGTAGAAGGGCGCCCAGTTGATGGGTACGAAGTGGTTGTAGAAGGAGACGCCGTCGGCGCCGGCGCCGTAGAAGTTCTGTGCGAGCGCCCTGAGCTGCTCCGGGGTGAGGGGTTTTTCTGCAAGACGCCGGCGCATCCTGACGCTGCTCCAAGGCAGCACGCCGGGGTAGACGAGACAGTCGCCCTGTCTAGCGAGGCTCGCGAACTGCTCGTAGGGGGCGTTGAAGTCGGCGTGCATCACGTCGGCGGGCGCCACGTAGTCGATCAGTCCCTCGGATATCCATGTTGGGACGTCCAGCCCCTGGCTGTGGCACTCCTCCAGGGTCTGGTAGACGCGCGCGCCCAGCAGAAGCTTCCTGCCCCGCGATGGCTCCAGGCCCTTGAGCAACTGCCTGACACGGCGCACTAGCCCGGTCATCAGGGGCTGGCCGTCGGGGCCCTTGCCGGGCGGAAAGTACCGGTGGTCCCTGAAGCAGAGCTCGATGCCGTCGACATCGAAGGTGCGCGCCAGCTCCTCGACCGCCGAGAAGACGAAGTCGCGGACCTCGGCGTGAGTGAAGTCCAAGGGGGTACTCAGCCCGTAGTAGGGGCCCGGCGGGGCCTCCTGGATCTGGAGGTGCTGGTTGTCGACGAGGAACCGGGCGCCCGCCCCCACGCCCTGCTGGACCGAGATGTGGCCGTGGTTGTCGTTGATGCGGACTCCGGCCAGGAACTCCATGCCGCGCCTGCGGCTCTGGTCCAGGAGGACCTGGAGCGGCTGCACGCCGGCGTCGAGCAGCGGCAGGAAGCGCCGGTGCTGGGGCCGGGCATCGTAGTCGAAACGGTCGCAGCGCCAGTAGGTCGTCCAGCCCTGCGTGTATGCCTCCTGGATGAAGGTATGCATACCCGCGTCGGCGAGCTCGTCCACCCAGCGCCTGAGATCTTCCTCGCTCACGGGGTCGGGCAGGTGGCTTTTTGCGATGCTGGAGGGGTCGCTGACGTAGACGAGGCGTCTATCTCCTCGTGGGGTGTACGCGGGCCCTGTTGTCGTGCCGGTCATCATAAAGAGACTCCTTGCTGACGCAATCTTCTGAACTGTGATTTATGGGATTCAGAAATTGCCATGATTGTTCGGACTCGCCCTTCGAAACCCTGCTCGAGCCTGGCACCGACTCGCCACCAGCCACCGTGCTAGAACGGGATGATCGAGACGTCGAGCACGATCTCCGACATCACGGCAACGCCGACGGCGACGCTGGCGACGCCCGCGACCACGCCGACCGTCCGGTTCAGGGCGGCGTTGCCGCCGGTCGCGACAAACGGGATGGCCAGGGCGACGGTAACGGCGGCCATGGAGAGCATCGTACCCACGCTGAAGAGAAGGAGGTATCCGACGCCGGTCCAGAACGAGTCGATGGCCGGAAGGAGCACCAGCATGACCGCGGCGCTTCCCGCCAAGCCGTGCATCACGCCGATGACAAACGACTTGAGGCGGAACACGGGCCTTCCGAAGACGAAGAAACTGTTATGCCTCTCCGTATCCGCCTCGTGCTCGGCCTTCGCCTCGTGCGCCGCGTGGACGTGCACGTGCGGCGATTCCTCGTGGATGTGCTGGTGGACGTGGACCTTCCCCCGCCGGATGTTCCACACGACACTCACGCCGAGGTATACGAGCATGATGCCGACGCCGAACTCCAGGAAGGGCGCTATGGACTCATACCGTCCGAGCACCAGGTCCCGGAAGAGGAGGATTATCAGGCCCAATACCAGCAGCGGGGTCGAGTGGCCGGCGCCCCACGAGGCGCCTACCCAGAGCCCCCGCCATACATTGCGCTGCTCCGTGACTATGGTCGAGACGGCGACGACGTGGTCGGCGTCGGTAGCGTGCTTGAGTCCCAGCAGGAAGCCGAGCACCAGGACCGCCAGAACGCCTCCGGTTGCGATATCCATGCCCTATACCTTCAAGATGCGTTCAGAGCGGGGGCTACGGGGTCCGAAACGCAGGCCGCGCACAGCCCGAAGATTGCGAAGTGGTCGATGTCGGCCCTGAAGCCGTAGTCCTCGAGGACCTCCGTGCCCAGGCTGGCAAGATAGCTGTGGTCGAGCCGGGTCAGGTTGCCGCACTCGCGGCAGATGAGGTGGTGGTGGCGGTTCTGGTGCAGCCACTCGTACTCCGACTCGCCGCCGGTGATGTTGTTCTCGGAGATGAGGCGCAGGTTTTTCAAGACGCCCAGCGTCCGGTAGACCGTGGAGGCGTCGATGTACGGGTACGACTCGCGGACGTGGTCGAGCACCTCGGAGGCCGTCATGTGGCCCTCGGCGCTGCGCAGCGCCGAGAGGATCAGCACCCGCTGCGGCGTCAGGCGGTGGCCCGACTCGCGGAGCGTCTGTATGGAGTGGTCCTCGCAGCTCATCCTATTGCATCCAGTTGCAATAGCCACTTTATGGCATGAGCCAGCGGTTGTCAATTATCCATTCCCACACACACACCAAAGGGGACCCGTGGGGGACACCCCCTTCGGCAGGCTCAAGGCAGGCTCCCACACCCCCGCGCGGCGGTTGGCAACACCGCTCTTACATTTGGATGACGAATCCAGGCCCCACAGTTGCGTTCCAGCAACGGTCTGGCAATAATGACTGCGCCCACGGGAGGAAGGCGTGAGCACGTACGACACTATCATCGTCGGGGCTGGCTCTGCCGGGGCGATCCTGGCGACGCGGCTGACAGAGGACGCGCACCGCTCGGTGCTGCTGCTGGAGGCGGGGCGCGACTACCCGGACCCGGCCACGCTGCCCGACGAAGTGAAGTACGGCTACGGCCCCCGCAGACCGTTCCCCTGGCGCCTTATCAGCGAGAACCGGCGCGCCTACGTGGCTAGGTTTACGGACGATTCCCAGGCGCGGCTGATTCCCAGAGGGCAGGTTACCGGCGGGTCGAGTGCCGTGAACGCCCAGATACTGCTGCGCGGCGTGCCCGAGGACTACGACGGCTGGGCCGCTATGGGCAACGACGAGTGGGCCTACCGGAAGCTGCTGCCCTACTTCCGCCGCTTCGAGAGCGACCGCAGCTTCGGCGGCGACTTCCACGGATCGGACGGGCCGATACCGGTGAGCCGGTTTTCCAAGACGGAGATGAACGAGGACCAGAAGGCCTTCTACGAGGCCAGCCTCGACTACGGGTTCCCGGAGTGCCCGGACCACAACGACCCCGACTCGACCGGGGTCGGCCCCACGCCGCTGAACAACGTGGACGGCGTGAGGTGGAGCACCGCGCTGGGATACCTGAGCGTGGCCCGCGAGCGGCCCAACCTGACGATCGCCGCTCGCACGCAGGCGCGGCGGGTATTGTTCGAGGGCCGGCGCGCCGTCGGGGTGGAGGTAGCGTCCGAGGACGGGACTGCCGTCCACCACGCCGGTGAGGTGGTGGCTGCTGGCGGCGCGATAGGCTCTCCCCAACTTCTGATGCTGTCGGGCGTGGGCCCGGCGGAGCACCTGGAGCGGAACGGGGTGCGGGTCGTCCAGGACGCGCCCGGCGTGGGGCAGAACCTTCGCGACCACCCCCAGGTGTCCGTGGTGTGGCGCACGCGGAGGGGCTTCCAGCAGGACAGGTCCACGGCGGGCGTCCAGACGACCCTTAGGTACACGGCCTCCGGCTCGGACCTCCGCAACGACATGCTGATACACCCGGCCTCGCACTGCCCGCTGGACCAATCACCGTGGGGCGGCGGGGACTATGCGGAGCTCGGCGTACTGATGGTCATCTGCCTGGACCTCGCCGGCGGCGCCGGCAGCCTGGAGCTGAGGTGCGACGACCACCGCATCCAGCCCAAGCTGGACTACAACTTCCTGGTCGAGCCGTTCGACCGGAAGCGGATGAGGGAGGGTGTCCACATCGGCCTGGAGCTGGCGGCCAGCCCACAGTACGGGAAGCTCCTAGAGGAGCGCATCGCGCCAGACGAGGCCGACCTGGAGTCGGACGACAGCCTGGACGCCTGGATGATGAGGACGGTGGGCACGAGCCACCACATCTCCGGCACCTGCAAGATGGGGCCGGCCTCCGACGGCATGGCCGTCGTGGACCAGTACGGGCGCGTCCACGGCCTGGACGGCCTGCGCGTCGTCGACGCCTCCATCATGCCCGACTGCATACGCGCCAACACGAACGCGACGACGCTCATGATAGGCGAGCGCGTCTCGGACTTCATCCGGTCGGGGATGTAGGCCGCCCGCGCCTACTCCTCCAGCCTGACGGGGTTGCGGAGCACGCCGACGCCCTCGACCTCGGCCTCCATCACGTCCCCCGGCGAGAGCGGGACCGTGGCGCCCACGTCGCCGGTCGAGATGATGTCGCCCGGCTGGAGGGTCAGCCACTTGGAGGACTCGGCCACCATGTGCTCTATGGTGAACCGGAGGTCCTTGGTGTTGCCGCTCTGCACCTCTTTGCCGTTGAGGCGAAGGCTGAGGCGCACTCCGTGCGGGTCGGGCAGCTGGTCGCGTGGGACTATCCACGGGCCCACCGGCGCGCTGGTGTCGAAGGCCTTCGCCATGGTGTTGTGGACGCCCCTCATGGTCACGTCGTTGAGGACAGTGTAACCCCAGATGTGGTCCTGGACGCGCTCCTCGGGGATGCTCCGCCCGCTCTTCCCTATGACCACGGTGAGCTCCGTGCCGTAGACGACGGGGTCCGGGTAGTGGTGCTTCGGCAGCACGACCCACTCGTCGGGGCCGACGACGACCTGGTTCAGCTTGTAGAAGGGCGTGGGCTTGGGGTGAGGCTCGAGGCCGCCGATTACCACGTGGCTCATGAAGACCCGGCCCATGCAGATGACCTTGGTAGAGGTGGTGATCGGGGCCTTCAGCTTGGAGCCCTCCAGGCTGCGCGAGAGCGGCCTGCCCGCGACGGAGGCGCCGTCGGGCTGGCCGATCGCCCACTCCAGCGACCTGCGCGCCTCGGCGAGCGCTTGATCGCCCCCCGCCAGGAAGGCGTCCAGACCGGGCGGCGCCATGACGCCGGCCACGCCGAATGGGTCGACGACCCCCTGCCCGTCCAGCCGGGCGGCGCAGCACAGGTTCAGGTCGTAGACCCTGTCCTCGTCCACCGATCCGACCCTCGGCCCGTCATCCGCCTCGTACACGCAGACCCGCAACTCTTGCATCTTCCAGCCAACCTCCCATGAATTACACTCGCCCACGACCATCGGTACCCGAGCGCAATCAATATCGCACCCCTTGGCCAGAGTATCAAGCCGGAGCACTACTGTTCGACGCGGTGCTACAATGGCGACGGACTCACGGCGGGAATGGGCCATGCTCAACATGGATAGTGGGCTCGACGTAGAGAAGGTGCGGCGCAGGCTCGAAGGCCGGGTGGTCGGCGGCACCGTTGCCTACCACCCGGTGCTGCGCTCGACCATGGACGAGGCGCGGCGGCTGGCCGAGGACGGTTGCGCCGAGGGCGCCGTCGTCGTGGCCGAGGAGCAGACCGGCGGCAGGGGGCGCTTCAATCGAAGCTGGCTCTCGCCTCCCGGAAGCGGCCTTACCTTCTCGGTGGTGCTGCGGCCCTCCGGCTGTCGGCTCCACCATGTGAACATGGCCGCCGCCCTCGCCGTCCGTGGCGCCGCCGCCGAGCTGACCAGGCTGACGCCTACGATAAAGTGGCCCAACGACGTGCGGATTGGCGGGAAGAAGATAGCCGGCATCCTGGTGGAGGCAGCCCTGGAGGGCGCGGCTGGGCACGCGATTGTGGGCGTGGGGCTGAACGTCAACATGGATGTCTCCAAGATCCAAGGGATCGAGCAGACCGCCACCAGCCTGTCAACGGAGGCAGGCAGGCCGTTCGACCGGACGGAGGTGTTGGTCGCCGTGCTGGAGAGGCTCGACGAGGCGTGCCGCCTGCCCGGCGCCGCGCTGCTCGACAGGTGGAGGAGCGCCCTGGACACCCTGGGACAGCACGTGCGCGTGTGGTCGGGGGAGCGGTCGCTGGAGGGCGAGGCCGTCGGCGTGGACGATAGGGGCAGCCTGGTGCTCCAGCCCAGAGACGGCCCTGCTGTGACGCTGACCGCGGGTGAGGTGACGCTTCAGGCGCCAGCTTCCGGCCAGGGGTCCTGGAGATGGTGACCGCCGCGGCCGTGCGCGTGATGGAGGCAGGGGTGCCATACCCCAGGCCGAACGAGCGCGCGGTCGTCCGCCTATGGAGCAACGCGCACAACCTGTCGGAGGGCCTCAGGGCCGAGGACGGCAGCCGCTTTCGCGTGCTCTATCCCGGCAGGCCGGGTGGGGGTGCGGGCCCGGACTTCCGGGACGCCGTGCTGCAAAAAGAGTCGGGTGAGACCGTCCGGGGCGACGTAGAGGTTCACGTCGAGGAGTCGGGCTGGAGGGCGCACCGCCACCACGTCGACCCAGGCTACAACGGCGTCGTGCTCCACCTCGTGCTCCATGCCGCGGGGCGCAAGGCCACCCGGCAGGAGTCGGGGGCCGGCGCGCCGGTGGCGAGGCTCCCCAAAGAGGCGCGCGAACGGGACGACGGACCGCTGCCGGAGCCGTTCGCCGCCCTCGTCGGCGGCGAGCCGCTGGGGGAAGCGCTCGACAGGGCGGGCGACCGGCGGTTCATGGCGAGGAGCGCCGGCTTCCGGGCCGAGCTCGAGCGCGCAGACCCCGACGAGGCGGCGTACGGCGCCGTCATGGAGGCGCTCGGTTACGCCGCGAACCGCAGGCCCTTCAGGGAGCTGGCGCGCCTTGTGCCGTTCGGCAGGCTCGTGTCCATGCGCCGCGAGCCGGAGACGACGCGGCTGCTGGCCCTGGAGGCGATGCTGGTGCGCGGGGCGGGGTTGCTGCCTCATGTGGACTCCGAGCGTTCGCTCCGACTCAGGGCGGTGCTCGACCACCTACCCCGGACGCCCTCGATGCCATCCGGCATGTGGCAGATGGCCGGGGCGAGGCCCGCCAACCACCCGCTCAGGAGGCTGACCGGCGCCGTCCGCATCCTGGACGGCCACTTGGAGCGGGGGCTGATGCGTGGGTTGGCTGCGGCGGCGGCATGCGGGAGCCGCGCTCTGGCGGACACGCTCAGCGCCAAGCCCTACGTCGGCGCGGGCCGCTCCAGGGACATCTCGGTAACGGCGGCGCTCCCCCTGGTCCACGCCTGGGCCGGCCTCAGGCGCGACCGGGAGACCGAGGCTCAGTGCCTGGAGACGTACCGCCGCTTTCCGAAGCTACAGGAGAACGCGGTCACCCGCGAGATGACCAGGCTGCTCTCCCGCGCCGGGGCTTCCCCGGGCAGGATTGGCGCCAGGCAACACCAGGGGCTCATGCAGATATACAAGGAGGCCACCACCGGCTCCCAGGCAGGCCGCGTGCGGCGCTAGCGTCCCTCCAGGAGAGAGCGCACCTCGTTGGCCTGCCTAACCTGGCCCTTCTCCTCGTATATCTTCATGGCCCTGGAGAAGTCGGCCACGGCGTCGGCCACCTGTCCACTTGAAAGGTGGACCATCCCCCTGTTCCTAAGAGCGGCGGCGTAGCCGGGCCTGAGCTCGATGGCCCTGTCGAGGTCCTCGAGCGCCAGGCTGACCCTCTCTTCGTCGATGTCGGGTTCGTCCTTCACCGCTTCGTGGAAGTAGGAGAGCCCTCTTCCGAAGTAGGCCGAGGAGAGCTCTGGGAGCAGCCGAATGACTACGTTGAACTGGGCTATCGCGTCCTCGTAGTGGCCGTTGCTCAGCAGCGCCATGGCGCGTATGTACCTGAAGAGCACCCGCTCCGGTTCGGTCTCGGCGGTGGGCTCTGGGGTCGGCGTGGGCGGGACGGGGGTGGGCGTCGCGGTGGCCGTTGGGGGAAGCGGCGTCGCCGTAGGGGTAGGGTCCGGTGTGCCGGCGCAGGCCGAAACCAGCAGGCCTACAACGGTCAGCAGCGCAGCTTTCAGAAGCACGTTTGTCGTCGTCATCCATCCACTCCGGGGCCCAGCGTAGCATACCATACAGGCCCTACGGGTCGTCCTTCCCTCGATATAGACTACGACGCTGCGGAGGGCGCGGTTTCGGCCCCCCGGCCATCGGTTAGAATAGCCGCTGGGCCCCGGCGCCGGGGTCAACAGCATCAACGGGGGAGGGTGAATAGTGATCAGGAGTCTCGATGGTGTCGCGCCGAAGATACACCCCACAGCGTTCGTCAGCGAGGCCGCCTACATCGTGGGCGACGTCTCGATCGGCGAGCGCTCCAGCATATGGCCGGGCGTGGTGATACGGGCCGACAACGGCAGGATAGTCATCGGCGCGGGGACCTGCATACAGGACAACTCGGTCGTCCATGGGGACGACGACGTCGAGATCGGCGCCAACGTGGTGATCGGCCACCGGGTGCTCTGCCACGCGGGGGTCGTAGGGGACGGCTCGCTCATAGGAAACGGCGCGATCGTCAACGACGGCGTGCGTATAGGCGCGGGAAGCCTGATAGCCTCCGGCGCGATGGTGGTCGAGAGGGTGGAGATACCGCCCGGATCGATGGTGCTGGGGGTGCCCGCAAAGGTGAGGGGAGAGGTCGCCGAGCGCCACACGGAGCTGATACGGAGCACCGCCGCCCACTACGTGGCGAAGGGGGAGAGGTTCAAGGGCCAGGGGAACCTGGAGTAGCCGACGCGCCCTCCAGGAGGCTACCTCATCCACTTCCGCGCCAGACCGGGGTAGGACGACGCCATGTCGTGCAGGGTTTCGTGGGAGACGTAGGCGTAGGTGCCCGTCGACTTGACGGCCGCCCGACCTCCGGGCAGGTATATGGCCCCTCTCGCCTTCAGGAAGCCGCGAATCTCCCCGGTCTTGACCGCCTCCACCGTTACCCGGCTGCCGACGGGCACCGGAAACCTGAACCTGACGTCCATCATCGCGGTCATCGTCCACCTTCCCTCCAGCAGCGACACCCGGCTCATCGTTTCGTCCAGGATGGAGCCGGCCACGCCGCCGTGCAGGTAACCCGGGAACCCTTGGTACTCCTCCGAGACCGTGAAGGTGGTGGTGACCCTGTCGCCCTCCGCCTCGAAGCGCAGCTTCAGGCCCCACGGGTTGCGAGGGCCGCAGGCAAAGCAGAGCCCGTAGTCGGTATCGTCGTTAAGGGGCAGTCCCTGCTGGGTCATACTCGTCCCAGGCTATGAGAGCGAAGACCCGGGAGCCGATTGTATCACGGCCACAATACGGACGACGGAGGACGTTATGAGGTGGTGTCAATTCGAGCGGCTGGAGCCCGATCTCGCCCGGCTGGGCGAGGAGCGGTTCGACAGGACGGGGCTGGCGCTCGTCGGCACGATCAGGGCCGACGGCTGGCCCCGGATAAGCCCGGTCGAGCCGCTCATCACCGACGGTGAGCTCTATCTCGGCATGACGTGGCGGTCCAGAAAGGCACTCGACCTGCTGCGGGACAGCAGGTGCGCCGTGAACAGCACGGTATCGGACCGGCACGGGACCGAGGGCGAGGGCGAGCTCAAGGTCTACGGAAGGGCCGTGGACGTCACCGACCCGGAGAGGCGCAGCCGATACGAGGCTGCCCTGCGCGAGAAGATAGGATGGAGTCCGGCGCCGGGGGATGAATACCACCTGTTCTCGGTGGACATCGAGAGCGCGTCGTTCGCGGTCATCAGGGACGGCCAGTGGGAGCGCAGACTCTGGAAGGCCGACTGATCGGCAGGGGAGCGTGGTGCCGAAGGTGGGAGTCGAACCCACATGGGGTTTAAGCCCCAACGGTTTTTGAGACCGCCGCGTCTACCGTTCCGCCACTTCGGCACGGCCCCCGCCACGTTGGAGGCTACCATCGGGCCTCTAGGGCGGTCAAGCACATCGAGTGCGCCGGTCGTCTACACGAACCCCCGCAGCTTCGCCACGTTGTGGACACGCCCCACGCCTACGAGGAACGCCGCCTCGCGGAAGGTGACCCGCTCGCGCCGGACGACCTCCCACACGGAGCGGTACGCGTCCGCAATGATCTTGCGAAGCTCGGTATTGACCTCGCCCTCGTCCCACTTGTGCTGGTACAGGTTCTGTGTCCACTCGAAGTAGAAGCCGACCACGCCTCCGGCGTTGACGAGGATATCTGGCAAGACGAGGGCCCCCGGTCCAACCGTGGGACGACGGAAGGCGCCTGATCACCGGTGGCGCGGCCAGAGCCTCCGCAACAGCGGCCTGACGTCGGGCCGGTGGACGGCCACCACCATCACAACGAGCGCGGCTATGGCGAGGTTGCGGGCTGTGGAGGCGACGCGGGAGACGAAGGCGTCCGCCATCGATTCGGCTACGTCGAACCCCTTGAGGGCGGCAAGGCTTGCCGTTCGGGGGAAGTCGGCCACGTCACGTTCGATCTCGGTGAGCGTCCGGGCCCTGGCCTCCTCCAGAGACTCGATCTGCGCGGCCCTGAGGACCGTCCCGGACTTGCCGAACAGATGGTACCCGGGCCCGAATAGCAGGAAGACAAGGGCCGCCGCCACGAGCAGGGCTCCGGAACCCCACGCCACACGCCCCGCCCAGCCCCGGCCGCCCAGGAATCCGACGGCAATCAGGAGCAGGGCCACGAGAACCCATCCAAACCCCAGGTAGCCTCGACCCTGCTCTATGCGACCCCGCGCCATGTCCACGTCGTCGAGCGCCTGTACACCTCCCGCGTCCAA
Organism: Dehalococcoidia bacterium; assembly: GCA_965262055.1. Taxonomy (GTDB): domain Bacteria; phylum Chloroflexota; class Dehalococcoidia; order Lucifugimonadales. Next base: position 712,597 of record CBDHEI010000002.1, on the reverse strand, counting down.
TACCCACTCCCGGAAGTCCGCTTCGTTGTAAGTCCATCCATCTCTCAGGGCCATCCGAACGTCGTCAAGCAGCGTGGCCGGGTCGAAACCAGCCACTCTGTGGCCCGTACCCCTCAGACCAGCCAGGTCGCGGCGAAGGTCGTCTTGTGTGTACACCCAGCCGTCCCTCAGTACCTCCCGCACGCTGTCGATCAGCTCCACCTGCCCGGCGGCGCCGAGCTCTTCCATGGCGGCTCTCATATGACGGTCGGTGAAGGTGACGCTGTCCGGGATGGGCGTGAGCAGCAGCAACTGGACCCCTCCAACGACACCGGACCTCGCTGCGCTGAGGACGGCGTCCGGCGTTCCCTCGGGGATGCAAGTCGGCAGCTCCAGCGAGGTCAGCGCCTGTGAGACACGGGTACCCGTGCACCTCGGAAGGCTGGCGAGCGCCTCGTCGAAGCGGCGGCCCACGGCCTCCTCAATCACCACTGCCGCCGCCCGCTTGTTGCCTTCGATGGAGACCGTCACGGCGAAGCTCTCTTCGCGGCCCGCCAGGTAGAGAGCGGCCTCGTCCAGGACCCTCTCGGCCTGCTGTTGGACCCACTCGGGAGGGGCCACACGGCGCAGCGCAGCGGAGACCTCGCCGTCGGTGACCTCGACGCCGAAACCCAGTGCGATGTCGCCGCCCAGGGCCTCTTCCACCCTGGGCTCGGCCACGTTCGCGTACAGCACCTCGTACGCGTCGGCCTCTCGGAGGAGCGCCTTGACCTCTTCAAGGGCGACCTCGGCCCGCCCCGCGAGATCGACGTGAATCTCGAACGTGTCCCGGTCGCCGACCAGGTATGGCGTGACCTCGTCGAGCACCGCATCGATCTGACCCTGTATCCAATCTGGGCCTGCGACCCTGCGCGCCGACTCCGTCAGCCGCTCAGCCGAGACGTCCAGGCCGAAGGGAACATCCGCGACGGCGGCTCGCTCCATCTCAGGCTCCACCAGCGCCTCGAAGAGCAGATCGCCGGCGCCGGCCTTGCGCTGCAGTAGCTTCACCTCCTCGACCAGTATCAGGGCTCGCTCGTGCAGGCCTATGTCCAAGACGAAGTCGTCGCGCTCACCCGTCAGGTACCCGCCGACCTCGTCGAGCCACTGCTCTACAACGCCCTGTACCCATTCTGGCGGGGCCACACGCCTCAGAGACGCGGCGACATCCCCGGAAGAGAGGCCTGAGGCGACGAGGGGGTTCTCCCTGAGGAGCACCCTGTCCTCGCCGTCGATGCTCACCGTTACGGGCCCAGTTTCGATCTCCCGCGCCTCCTCCAGCGCTACGGTGAGCAGGTCGCCGAGGGCGAACTCGTAGACGTCTGCCTTGCGGAGCTCCGAAGCGTGGAAGTCGGGCGAGAGTAGCGTCGAATGGACCGCCTGGAACAACAGGAGAAACAGCAGGACGGGTAGCAGCAGCACAACTACGGGAACGGCGACAGCCCGCCTGAGCCAGATCATGACGCCGTAGTATATTCCTGTGTGCCCAAAGCAGGCAACGTAGCCTTGTCCATTGCAGGAACCGCCGCCATGGGCAATGCTGTACGGCACATCCCATACAGGAGTTTGGGCCATGGGATCGATATCGGTCAACAAGCTCGGAGCGCTATCCCTCATCATCGGCCCGGTGCTGGCGCTGGTCTTCTTCTCGCTTCAGCCCGGGTCCCTGCTGATCGAAAGCGCAGAGCCATCCAATCCCGTAGCGTCGATACGAGCATTCGCGTCGAACGCGGTGCTGACCAACGTCACGGGGCTTGCGGTAGCCTTGGGCCTCGTCATGACCACCGTCGGGCTGTACGTGCTCCAGTTCGGAGTCAGGGACGGCGGCACGGGGGACGCGCTCTCGCGGGCCGGGCTTATCCTGATAGTGTTCGGCAACGTCGGATGGGTGCTGGCGCAGGGGTTGACGCTGGCACTGGCCGACGCCCAAGGCCCCCAGACCGTCCAGACCATGGTGCCCGTCTACACGGTCAGATCGGGCATCGTCACTATGTCCGGCACCGCCATCGCGCTGGGGTTCATACTCTTCAGCGTCGCCCTCTCCACCAGGGACGGCTTCAACAAGACCGCTGCTCGGATAGTGGCCCTGGCATCCCTCGTCGCCATGGTGAGCTTCATCGTGGCGGTCAGTTCCACCAGCATGTATGACACCGCGATCTCCGTCGCCAGGGTCTGCTACCTGGCATGGACGGTCTGGCCCATCATGCTTGGCGTGGGCCTGCTCAAATCGGGTGCGTCCGGCACGGCAGAGGACTAGCCGGCCCTGCGATGAAGGGCCGTGGTAGAATCGGCCCAGCTTCGCGACAGTAGGAGGAGAGCGGATGTCAATCGAGAGGCTCGACCCGGAAACTATGGTCAAGATGCCCGGGCTGCACCAGACCGTCCGGGTCGGCAATACCGTGTACATTGCGGGCCAGGTGGCCCTGGACGAGAGCGGCACGTTCCATGGCGAGGGCGCGACGTCGAGGCCCAGGTACGCCAGGTCTACAAGAACCTGGAGAACGCATGCAGGGCGCACGGCGGCACGTTGGCCAACATGGTCAAGACGACCACCTACATCACCGACGCGTCCTATTTCCCCGCCATAGGAAAGGCGCGGCAGGAGTACTACGGAAAGAACGCCCCGGTGAACGCCACCCTCATCGTGGGGCTGGCCAAGCCGGAGTGGCTAGTGGAGATCGAGGGCACCGCGTCGATAGATATGCCTCTTCCGCTGTAGGCGAGAGGGACAGGAGATCACCGTAACATGAGCAACTTCAACATTCTGGTCGTCTACCCCCACCCGGCCGACAGCGCGACCGAGGCGTCCGGCACAATCGCCCTGCACGCCGAGCGCGGCGACAGGATAACCAGCGTCGTCGTCACGGACGGGGACCGGCACCACATGCAGTGGCTCCACGATGAGATGGAGAAGCCGCCGGGCGAGCGCGACCCGGACGTGGACGGCATGACCCTCGCCGACTACAGGACGTTCAAGAGACGCGAGACGGAGCGCATAGCGGAGGTGCTCGGCGTCAGCGAGCTCATAACCCTGGGCTGGACCGACCACGAGATCTACTTCGACCTGGACAAGGTAAATGAGATAGCGGACATCATCCGCCGGGTCAGGCCGGACATCTTGATAACACACTTGCCCCTGGATACCGGCCCGTCCCACAACGACCACCCTATCACCGGCAAGATCGTGATGAAGGCGCTGGAGACCGTGGGCAACCGGGTGTCGCAGTTCGACGGCGTCCCGCCGTACCACGGCGTCAAGCAGACCTTCTTCTCGTTCGCGGCGGGCGAGGAGGCAAACTCGAACAACTTCTTCACCCCGGGCATCGTCCCAGACGTCTGGGTGGACATAACGCCCGTCATACACAAGAAGATCCAGGCCATGGACCAGCTCGTCAGCCAAGGCTATCACGGCCCGACGGCGCGCTGGATCGCCGAGGCCCGCGACGGGCGCTGGGGCATGCTCGCGGGCTGCGCCTACGCTGAGCCGTTCATGCGCCCCACCGCCATCACCTACGACTCGCTCCCGATGCCCGACAGAGTGCTGCGGGCCGAATACGAGCCTACGGTCCTGCACTCGGGGCGCAGCACCGCCCACCGCGTGCCCTCCGCCACGCCCCCGGAGGCCTTCAGGCTGAAGCCCTAGCAGGCTGCTGAAAAACGGGGGCGCAGAGGGCCGAAGCCCCTTTGCCGGGAGTCTGAGGGTGTCCCTCAGACTTAATTCCTCTCTTCCCCGGAGACAGGGAAGAGCCCAGAAGAAGATTGGAGGAGTTCTTCCGCAGCCTGCTAGGCTGAGGACTACGCCTCGAAGGCGCGCGCGACCAGAAGACCCCCTTTGCGGTCCACACGGATCGCGAAGGGGTACGAGTCGACGCGGAGGGCCATCTCCATGTCCATCGGGTAGTACCAGGGCTTGGAGGGGTCCCCGAAGTTGGAGGCGTGCGCGCTCGACTCTACCAGGGAGCGGATGGCCCCGTGGTCGGAGGCGCGGCCCTCCAGCAGGTTGCGCAGGTAGAGGGCGCACAGCTCATCCTCGTCGGTGCGGGCCCTGCCCTTGTCGCCCATCGCCACGATGGAGACGGTGTCCGGCGCGTCGGCCAAGACCGCCCTTGCCGTGGCCGACGCGATGGCGAACGAGCAGACGTAGATGCGGCTGGCGCCTGTGGCTGCCGCCGCGCCCGTCGTGCCGGCGCGCGTCGACTGTATGAGTGTGGCGCCCGCTACGTCGGCCTCGGACAGCTCGAAGGGCGAATTGCCGAAGTCGAAGCCCTCGGGCCGGATGCCGTCCACCTCTCCGACGCACAGCGAACCCGCGCCGCGCTCCCTCAGCTCCAGCGCCTCGGCGACCTCGGCGACAAGGATGATCTTCTCAGCGCCCCTAGAAAACGCGACGGCCGCTGTCGTGTACGCCCTGAATACATCGATGATCACGGCGGTGCCGCGTGCGGCGCGCGCTCCCTCCAGAAGGCTGTGGATGCGGATGTCCATGCTCGGTCTGTCGCGGAGCGGTGGCGGCCTGCGGTCCGCGTACTCGCCGCGAACGCGTCGGCGGGAGGCTTTACTCGGCGTTCCGGAACTCGAGGGGCAGAACGAAGGTGACGTCTTCCGCGGCGCCCTGGAGACGCACGACCTCGGTAGGGTGTATCGCGTCGACGACGGCCCCCACGAGCTCTTCCGGGGTCGAGGCTCCCGAGGTGACGCCGACGTTCTCCACTCCGTCGAACCACTCCGGGCGAAGGTCGTCAGGCCCGTCTATCAGGTATGCGGGAATCCCCCTCGCCTCGGCGACCTCACGGAGCCTGTTGCAGTTGGAGCTGTTCGCCGAGCCGACGACGAGGATGAGGTCCACCAGGTCGCATAGCTTCTTGACGACGAGCTGCCTGTTAGTGGTAGCGTAGCAAAGGTCGTTGCGAACAAGCACGTCGGAGAAGCGCGACCTGATCTCGTCTACGGATCGCTGCGTGTCGTCCATCGACAGCGTCGTCTGGGTCAGAATGGCTACCGGCGCGTCGGCGTCCCAGTCCGGCAGGTCCATCTCCTCCCGGTCGTCTACCAGGTGCATCGGGCGCTGGCCCATGGTGCCCTTGACCTCCTGGTGGCCCCTGTGGCCCACGAAGATCAGCTTTCTGCCCTCATTCGAGTACCGGCGCGCCTCGTTGTGCACCTTCGTCACCAGCGGGCAGGTGGCGTCGATGACGCGGAGCCCTCTGCTCTCGGCCTTTTCGTAGTCCTCCGGGGGGGAGCCGTGGGCAGAGAAGACGACTGTGGCGCCGCCGGGCGCCTCGTCGATCTCCTCGATCGTCACCGCGCCCTTCTTCCGCAGGGTCTCGACCACGTGGGCGTTGTGGACGATCTGGTGCTTCACGTAGACCGGCGGGCCGAACCGTTCCAGAGCCAGCTCGACGATGTCTATCCCGCGGACGACGCCGGCACAGAAACCCCTGGGTTGGCCTAGAAATACCTTCATGCCGGTGGTGCTCGCTCGGATTCTACCATACCCATACCTGTGCGGACCCCCGCAGGGGGCGTCGCGAGCGCTGACGGGGGCGCGGAAGGCCCTATTTCTTGGGTCTGGATGTGCCACCATCTACAAAATGTTCCGAAAATTGTTCCGACTTTTGCAAAATACGAGTCTAAAGGCTTGACTGTATGACATTGGGACATTAAAGTGGGGACGACAACTGTAAGCATGGCCTTAAGGTCAGAGGTTAAGGAGATAGTTGGATGTCCATGGGCTCTATTTGGAAGCAGTTAGGCGTCACGGCTCTGTTGGTCGGCGTCCTCTTCTTGGTTTCTGCCTGCCAGGGAGATTCGGGAGCGCAAGGGATCCGAGGCCCTCAGGGACCTGCCGGGGTGGCAGGACCGACAGGGACGCAGGGTCTACCAGGCAATACCGGTCCGCAGGGATCGCAGGGTGAGCAAGGTATACAAGGACCCAAGGGCGACACCGGCCCTCAGGGGGGGCAAGGCGTGCAGGGCCCGCAGGGGCCTCAGGGCGTCGATGGCCCACAGGGCAATACAGGTCCCCAAGGGGTCGCAGGACCTCAGGGGCCCGACGGACCGCTGGGACCTCAGGGGCCCGTCGGACCGCTGGGATCTGATGGACCCAGGGGAGAACGGGGCGACACAGGACCTGAAGGACCCCAAGGGCCTAAAGGCGATGTAGGACCTCAGGGGGTTGGGCTGCGGGGACAAACTGGACCGCAGGGACCTCAAGGGTCTGAGGGGCCGCTGGGACCGACGGGACCGTCGGGCGGAGTCACTGGCGATCAGGGCGAGAAGGGTGACACTGGCGATCAGGGCCAAACGGGTGCCATAGGCCCAGAGGGCCCGGAGGGGCCACAGGGAGCCAAGGGCGACCCGGGAGGACCACCTGGACCTGAAGGACCGCAGGGGCCTGTCGGGCCGCAGGGGCCGATCGGGGATCGTGGTCAGAAGGGCGACATAGGTCCGCAGGGGCTGCAGGGCATCCAGGGCGTACCGGGCGACCAGGGGCCGCCTGGCCCACAGGGGCCGAGGGGCGACACCGGTGAGCAGGGTCCGCCTGGGCCTCCAGGGCCGCAGGGTCCCCTAGGCCCGGCAGGAGCTCAGGGATCGCCTGGTCCGCGCGGGACCACGGGCGCGCAGGGTATCCAGGGTCCGCACGGACCTCAGGGGAAGCAGGGTGATGCCGGTATCAGCGGCCTTGTCATAAACACCAAGGACACCGCTCACACCACCGCCAGCGTAAAGTCCGAGACCGTGGACTGCACGCCGGTTTCCAACCAGACTCTCTATGCCGTAGGCGGAGGCGCGCTTATCTTGGGCTCGGTCCAGGACAGGCCTCCCCCAGGCGTAGCTCTGGTTGCGTCACACCCGACGGCGGTGCCGGGCGAGCTCGCCCAGGCTTGGGCGGCGCATGCCCAGGCGATAGTGGGCACATCTGAGAGCTGGACCCTGCGGGTATATGTCATCTGCGCGAACTTAGAGGACAGCCGGTAGGGCGCTGGAGACGACATAACAGCATCCTAGCCAGGTAGGCGGGAGCGCCCACAAGGGCAATCGAAAGGGGTCGGCCGTTCAAGCCGGCCCCTTTCTCGTATTCCGCCGTGAGCCCCTTCAGAGACCGCGGGGCGCCCCATTCCATAAAACCTGCGCCGCCCTCCGGAGAGCCTCCACATTACCCATGCATTGGTTGGTATACTGAATTTGTAGCTCAATACCGAGGGGAGTATGGGGATGAAGCTGGCCGAGCGAATAGGCCGCCTGGGTACCGAGACCGCCTTCGAGGTTCTGGCCAAGGCGCGTCGGCTGGAGGCCGAGGGGATGGACGTGGTCCACCTAGAGATAGGTGAGCCGGACTTCGACACGCCCGCAAACGTCGTCGAGGCAGGCCGGAACGCCCTCGCGGACGGGTACACGCACTACGCGCCGTCGCCGGGACTGCCGGAGGTGCGAGCGCGGATAGCCGAGGAGGTCGCAACGACGCGAGGAATATCCGTGTCCGGCGACAACGTCGTGATCACGCCGGGCGCCAAGCCCATCATGTTCTTCGCCATCCTGGCACTCGTGGACGAGGGCGACGAGGTGCTCTATCCGAACCCCGGATTCCCGATCTACGAGTCGATGATCAGGTTCGTAGGGGGTGTTCCGTCGCCCATCAAGCTGCTGCCCTCCAGGGACTTCAGGGTCGACGTTGACGAGGTCGCGGAACAGATCACCCCGAAGACCAAGCTGATGGTGCTCAACTCTCCCAACAACCCGTGCGGCAGCGTCATAGGCAAGGACGACCTGGAGCGGCTGGCGGAGCTCGCCACGGAGCACGACCTCACTGTGCTCTCCGACGAGATATACATTCGATTTCTCTACGAGGGAGAGCACCACAGCATCGCGAGCTTTCCCGGGATGCGCGACAGGACCATAATCCTCGACGGCTTTTCAAAGACATACGCCATGACCGGATGGCGCATCGGGTACGGCGTCATGCCGACCGAGCTCGTAGAGCCGATATCCCGGCTTGCGACCAACAGCGTCTCGTGTACGGCTTCCGCCACCCAGGTTGCGGCCGTTGAGGCCCTTGACGGCCCGCAGGACGCCTCCAACGACATGGTGGCCGAGTTCAAGAGGCGCCGCAACATATTCGTCGACGGACTGAACGACATCCCTGGCATCAGGTGTCCGATGCCCGCAGGGGCCTTCTACGCCTTCCCAAACGTGGAGGGCACGGGTATGACCAGCCGCGATTTCGCGGACACGCTGCTGGAGAGCTACGGCGTCGCCTGTCTCGCGGGGGAGTCGTTCGGCAAGTACGGCGCCGGCTGTGTGCGCTTCTCGTTCGCCAACTCCGAACAGAACATCAGGCTGGCGCTGGGACGAATAGAGAAGATGGTCCGGGCGAGACGCTGACGGCTGCGGCAGCCCGCACCGCATCCAGGAATGGAGGAGATTCGGAAATGAAGAAATTTCAGATGACGCCCGGCCTCATCTGGGGCATGAACTTCATAGTGGGCGCCTATGTCTTCGGCGCGGTACTGACGGCCTTCATCCTGATCGCGGCGTTCCTGTAACCGAGAAGGGACCGCCCGCGGAAACGTGCCCGTCCCGCAAGGGTCTCCGGTAACTGGAAGTCCGGATCGGAGCGCCCCCTCAGGACCGTCAACCCGCCCGGAGCCCTAGCCCACGAAGACGGGTTGCGTCCATGCCCTCGCGCCCCAGGACGACGTCACTCTGGCCCGCACGTACCCCTCTCCCCCCTCAAACCTGTAGTCCGCCTCAGTACCCTTCTGCTCACTGAGCAACCTTCCGCCCCTGCCCAGGAAAGCCGTGGAGTAGGACTGCGGCGTCTTCGGCTCGATGGCCAGGGAGACCGAACCAGGCTCGACTTCCAGGCTGGTCAGCTTCACCCCAGTGGAGGCGTAGAAGTCGCCAGAGCGCAGCGCCTCCAACACCGACTCCTCGGTCAGCTCGCTGCACCTCGCCATGACCCAGGCTCGGCCTGGGTTGGAGTTGTCAGCGCTGAACTCGCGGTAGTTGTGGGCGTCGTCAGTGGCAACGCCGAACAGCCGCCGGCCTGCCGTCAGCGCCTCGTCCCATAGCCGCTCGTAGCTGAACGTGCGCGGGTCCCCCAAGACGTTGTTGGGGTGGGCGTTGTATATGTCCATAAGCACCGCGCCCTCGATCCCCGCCAGCAAGTGGTGGTCGAACCCCTCCCTGTAGTAGGGCGAAGTTAGGCACGGGATGCCTCCGGCCCGGACCACGGCGTCCACGTTGGCCTGCAGCGTGGCAAGCACGCCGTCCTTTACGATCGGCTCGACGGCCTCCCGCAGGCCCACCCCGTTGACGTAGACCGCCACGGACTCGCCCTCCAGCATGACCGTCACCTCCTCCCCACCGATGAGCAGCGGCCTCTCCGGCGTCTCGCCGTCGGGCAGCGTAACCAGATTGTGGTCGGTGACGACCAGGCAATCGAAGCCCAGGCGGCGGTACCAGTCGATAACACGGTCGAGCGGCTCGTCGCCGTCCGACTCGGTTGTATGGGCGTGCAGACATATCTTGAACCATCGTTCGCTGCTCATGGAATGCCTCCTTCTAGTTCACTCTAAGTTGACGTATGTCCCCAGCACGCACGTGACGCCGTCCGGCTCCTGCCCGTAGTAGCAGACGAAGAGACGCCCCGGCTCGTACTCGATGGTCGTCGGATAGCCCAGGTCGCCGTTTGGGAGGTCGTCCCGCACTACGATCTCCTCAGCTACCCGCCAGCTCCGCCCACCGTCCTCGGACAGGCACGCTCGGATCCCGAAGGGGGCCGTCCTGCGGCCGTAGGTACACAGAAGCCGTCCGTCCTTCAACGGCAACAGGTGACCCGGGTGTCCAAACATCGGCGTCGGCTCCGGCCTGCTCCATGTCGCGCCGCCGTCGAGCGACCTACAGCCATAGAGGTATCCGCCCCGGTCGGTCGTGCGCAGGATGCAGTACAGGTCGCCCGGCGCGGTCTCGGCGATGTCGGGCTCGCCGAAAGAGAGCCCCGGGGACTCGACCATGAGCGCCGGCGGCTCCCAGGTGCGGCAGCCGTCGCGGGAGACCAGCAGGTACGTATGTCTGCTGGTCGGTGGGTGGTGCTCGGTCACCGGGTACGCTACCCGTCCGTCCGAGAGCTCCCTTACGCCCACGCGGGTGAAGCCGTCCCTGTACGGCCCCGTGTCGAGCCGGACGGTCTCGAAGGTCTCGCCACCGTCGGAGCTGAGGTGCGCATGCAGCCCGTGGTATCCCCTCGCCCAGGGATACTCGGCGTCCCTCCACTGGTCGTCGGTGAACTCCTCGGTCCAGCCCGTCCCCGGCAGGTTGATCGAGATGGGCTCGCCCGCCGCCCGCCTCTTCTTCGCGAGGCCCAGCGGGTACCACCCGAACCTGAACTGGGTGAGCACCACGGTGCCGCCGCTCAGCACGGCGATGCCGGGTACCTCCACGCCGGACCAGTCGAAGTCGGGCGCGAAGTATGGGGCCTCCCAAGTACTTCCCTTGTCCCATGAGCGGCTGATCAGGTTACGGAAGAGCGGATCGCTGGGCGGGTGCATCCTGGGCTCGCGCCGCCGCGTGTGCGTGAAGGCCGATACCCACCCGCCGTCAGCGAGCTGCGCTATCGAGGCGTGGGAGATGTACGCAAAGTCGTCCTTGTGCAGAATGATCGTGCCTTCGACTCTGTAGCCAGCCATGTTGCGGCCCCTTTCCATTTGCGCGGGCGCACCGTTGCCCTCGCGCACCGGCTGACGGTATTATTGCAGAAACGGCGGCCCGCGGGCTGCCATACGCAGAGGAGGCCGACATGTTCTACGAGCTGCGCCAGTACAGGACCTTGCCCGGCAAGCGAGACGAGTGGGTAGCCTACATGGAGGGCGAGATAATCCCGTTCCAGGTCTCCTGCGGCATGGTCGTCGCCGGGAGCTTCGTGGGCGAGGAGGAAGACGACCTGTACGTGTGGCTCCGGCGCTTCGACAGCGAGGAGCAGCGGGAGCAACTATACGAGGCCGTCTACGAGTCCGACCACTGGAAGAACTGCATAGGACCCACGGTACCCACGATGATCGACAGGTCAAGGACGATCGTAACCCGCATAGAGCCGACCGGCAAGTCGGTCATAAGGTAGGAGTACCCCATGGAAACGGCGGTAAAGAGGACGCAGCCCGCGCCACTGACCGACGACCAGATGCGCGGCTTCATCCGCGACGGGTACGTAGTCGTCAAGCCCGGCCTCCCAGGTGATCTCCACCAGGAGGTGTGGGACCGGACGGACGCGCTGTTCGAGGAGGAGGGCAATCCCGGCAACAACCTCATTGCCAGGGTGCCCGCGATCCAGAGGGTCTTCGACGATCCGGCGGTGACAGGAGCGCTAACGGGCATACTCGGCCCCAACTACTTCATGCACCCCCACCGCCACTGCCACTACCGGCCTCCCCACAGCCCCGGACAGACGATACACAAGGACTCCTTCACGAAGCGACGGCACCGCACGCGCTGGGTGCTCGGCTTCTACTACCCTCAGAGCACGACGGTGGACATGGGCCCCACCGGGGTCTTACCCGGCTCCCACTACTACAACTGGCTCCGGGGGCCCATAGGGGTGCGCAGGCACGTCGACGGGCTGGACGGCGAGGTCCCGCTGGAGGTGGACGCCGGGACTGTCGTCCTCGTCCACTACGACATATGGCACCGGGGCATGCCCAACGAAAGCGACAAGAAGCGCTACATGATCAAGATCATGTTCACCCGCATCGAGGAGCCCGCTGTGCCGAGCTGGTCCAACGCAGACCCGGACGGCTGGGACGACGGGCCGCCGCTCTCGGGCGCCTGGAAGTCGATGTGGAGCTGGCACAGAGGCGCACCGAACGCCAACAGCGGCGCGACAGGCCGTGACGCCATCGCCCGCCTGACGGAGAGACTGCGACTGGACGACGAGGCCGCGTGCCTCGAGGCGGCCTACGCACTGGCAGCCTCCGGCGAGGCCGCCGTTCCCGCGCTCGTCGATGTCTTGCGGGACGAACTCGACGCCGTCCGCCTGAACGCAAGCTACGCCCTGAGCGCCATTGGCGGCCCGGCGGCGCCCGCCCTGGCCGAGCTGGCGCGAGACTCGAACGCCGAAGTGCGCGCGTCCGCCGTGGAGACTCTGGCCGACATCGGCCCAGCAGCCCGTGACGCCGTTCCGAGCCTGATCGACGCCCTGGCAGACGAGTCGCCCGAAGTACGGGTGCACGCCGCCGACGCGCTGGGAACCGCAGGCCAGGACAGCGCGGCCGGCGTGGGACCGCTGACGCGGGCACTCGGGGACGAGGACACGCAGGTCCGCCGCAACGCTGCCCTGGCGCTGGCCCGCATCGGGCCCTGCGCCGAGGAGTCCGTACCCGCGCTGGCAGTCGCCCTGGACGACGGCGACCGCTACGTGAGAGGCAAGGCCGCCCACGCCCTCAAGCGCATCGGCACCCCCGACGCAATGAACGCGCTGATCGGGTTCCTCGAGACCGCCCGCTGGTGCGACCTCACGACCAAGGACAGCCTCTACTAGAGGCCATCCCGACGCCGAGGAGCACCTGAGTTGAAGATCACCGTAGTCGGGCTGGGATACGTGGGCGTCGTCGCCGCCGCCGAGTTGGCGATGGCGGGCCACGACGTACTGGGCGTGGACATTGATCAAGCCCGTGTAGACGCGCTGAGCGCGGGATGGGTACCGCTGTACGAGCCGGGCCTGAAGGAGAGGATCGCCCTCGCCACGGAAAAAGGACTGCTCCGCTTCCTTCACCGCGACGAGGTCGCCGAGGACGTCGGCTCCGTCACCCTGATCGCCACCGGGACTCCCCCTACTCACGGCGGGGCCGCCGACCTAGGCCAAGTAAGCTCCGCGGTGGCATGGGTCGCATCGACGAGCCCGAAGGACGCCGTAATCGTGATGAAGAGCACGGTCCCCCCCGGCACCGGCTGGAAGCTCATGGGGCAGGAGCTGAAAGGGACCGGGATCCGTTACGTCTCCAACCCCGAGTTCCTGCGCGAGGGACGGGCGCTCCAGGACTGGGCGTCGCCCGACCGCATCGTCATAGGCGCCGAGCCGGGGGACGACAGGTCCGTCGAGGTTGTGAGCGCGATGTACGCCGGCATCGACGCGCCGCACATGGTCACAGACATCACCAGCGCGGAGATGATCAAGTACGCGAGCAACGCCTTTCTCGCGACGAGAATATCCTTCATAAACGAGATTGCGTTGCTCTGCGGCGCGGTGGGTGCCTCCATAGACGCGGTGAGCGAGGGCCTGGCGATGGACTCCAGGACCGGCGGCAGGATCCACGCCGGCGTCGGTTACGGCGGCTCCTGCTTCCCCAAGGACGTCCGCGCGCTCGACCATCTCGCTCTCACCAGCGACGCGAATATCGACCTGCTCAGGTCGGTGATCAACACGAACAACCGGCAGAGGCTGCTGCCCCTGCACGCTCTCCGGCGGCGGTTCCAGGGCGCGCTTGGGGGCCTGAGAGTCGGCATCCTGGGGCTGGCATTCAAGCCGGAGACCGATGACGTCAGGGACGCGCCGGCGCTAGACCTGATACGGGCACTGGCCGGGGAGGGCGCCGAAATCCGGGCCTTCGACCCCCAGGCCATGGAGCCGGCCCGCTCCGTGCTGCCCTCGTCCGTGGAGATGGCCGGAGGCGTGGAGGAGGCCGCCAACCGGGCGCAGGCGCTGGTGCTCATGACCGAGTGGGGCCAGATAGTCGGCGCAGACTGGCAGGCCGTGGCCCGCTGCATGCGCCCGCCGCGCTACGTATTCGACGGCAGAAACGCCCTCGACCCCGTCGAGATGGACAGATTGGGCTTCGAATACGTCGGCGTCGGCAGGAAGTAGCGGGGCCGTTCCCTGGGGTCCGTGGCGGTCCGGCTGAGTCGATCGCAGACCCAGGGCGTCAGGTTAAGCGGGCGCGCATCGGCTGGAGGCTTCTCTCGAAGGGGTTGAGAACCAGCCCCATCTCCTCCAGCGTCACCACCCCGAGGAGGGCATCGTCGCGCGGCTCGCCGAGGATGACTGGAGTGTGCCCTCGTCCCTGCGGAAGCTCGATCCAACACTCGGATATGCAACGGCTGACCCTCGTGCCGTCGGCCAGGATGAACTCCATCTCCCTGGTGGGCTCCAGTTCCAGCGACTTCCACACACCCTCAGGGAGCAGCGTGTAGGTAGCCCCGCTGTCCACCAGGAAGCTGACGGGCTCTTCGCTCCCGTCGTTACGGACCGATCCATCGATGTAGGTGATTCCCACTGTCCTGCTGCCCTACCCCAATAGCATCTTGGTCATGTCGTCGAACAGCTTCTCAGGAGTCCGCGCGCTCAGCATGCGGCGGTAGTCGCTGACCGGCAGGTACTCGTAGACCTCCGGGTTGTGTGCAAGGAAGGCCTCTGCGTACGCGACCCTCGAGTGGACCGCATACGTGCCCCCGTCCATCCCTTCGCCCAGTTTGCGGTGCAGCGGGCTGTCCTCGCCGTAGTGCTGCGACGTGAACCTGTTCATCGCGTTGGCCTTGAGCACGGCGGTGTCCGTTATGTCGATGATCGTAGTCGGCACCCTCATGTTCAGCGTTTCCAGCACGTTGGTGCGGCCAAGGTGCACATGGTAGAAGATCTGGGCCGTCTCGCCGGCGGTGTCCCCTCCGGTGGGGGCGTAAGGCTTGCCCGGACGTATCCCCGACGCGGCGTCGATGGCCAGCAAGGTCATCTGCGTGGTGACCGCGTGAGTCGGGACGGTGTCGTATGGCCAGTGGGTAACGATTATGTTGGGGCGGGTCTCCCCGATCACGTCGGCGATGTCGCTGACCATCTCCTCGCTCGGCAGGGCGATCTGGTCGTCGTAGCCGAGGAACCTGACGTCGGTCACCCCCAGCTCGGCGGCGGCGGCCACAAGCTCATTGCGCCGCTCCTCGACCAGAGCCTCCATGTCCGGCATGTCGCCGGAGTCGCGGTACTCGTCGATCGCCTGCAGGTGGTGGGAGAGCCCCGTAGTGGGGGTCAGGATCGTCACCCTATCGCCCCTGGCGGCATGCTTCGCCATGGTACCGCCGGCGTAGAGGATGGCGTCCTTGGGGTGCCCCCCGATGTTCAGAATACTCAGCGGCTCGGTCATTTCGTCATATCCCTCCCATTCTAGAGTGCGCCAGATGTGTCCAACGTGAGCTTGCCGTTCACGACCGCCGCCATGAAGCCTGCGAAGCTGGGGCTGCGTTGAGCGATCGTCCTTACGTCCAGCGTTCTCGCGATTTCCTCGGAGACTCGCGCCGTATAAGTTCGGCTACCGAGAATGTTCTTGAGGTGGAGCTTTGGGTTCTGAATCTCGTCCGGCTTTGAGGTATCCACATCACCGGGCGCTTGACCCAGGTAGCTTCTGAGGTTCGCAACATCGGCAAAGTACCAGGCCTCCAAATGCCACTGGGCGTATGCGTACAGCACCGTAGCCCTAATCTCGCCGCCCAGGCGTCCGGGAAGATTCTCCTTGAATGGAGCCAGGACTTCGTCGGGGTCCGCTCCATCTGCATCTACGAGAATGACCAGCTTGTCCGGCGGTGCGCCAGCGGCTTCGTACCACGCGGACTTTATGAGCTTCTCCGCCATCTGGAAGCTCAGCATCCTGTTGCCAGGCGGGATACGTACCTCAACCATAGACACGCCCTCGTCCCCTAAGTGCGAGACCAAGTGAGGAAGTGCCCGACGCTCGGTCTCACCAGAAGCTATGACGATTACGTGCTTGGCCATCCGGTTTAGCTACCAAACCCTTTGGTCTCGTGAAACTCGCCGAGGCTGAAGCCCGAGGCGGTCAGGGCCGCACGCACGCCGCCCGGATCCTTCTCCTTCATTGCGGTCGTTCCCTTCCCGTCGCTGCGTCGCACGACGGATACGACCCCCGGCTCGTTAAGGAAGTCGAGCAGCAGAGGTGAGTGGGTAGTTACCATGAACTGAACGCGCTCGCGCGCCTCCAGAAGATACTCGATGAAGGAAGACAGCGCTGTCGGATGAACGTAATTCTCCGGCTCCTCGATTCCAATGAGGTTCGCCGCAGGCTCTCCGAGAAGAGCCGTCATCAGTGCCAGCATGCGCAGAGTGCCACTTGAGACCCCCATCTGGTGCACGGGATATTGGAGTCCCTGCTCGTTCTGCACAAAGTAGAAACGGTCCTCTGACTCACGGGGTTCTATGCTCAAGGGCAGCCCCACCACCGAGCGGGTTGCTTCTACGATCTGGTCTAGGGCTTCCGGCGATAGGTTCCAGAGCGTCTCGCCCAAGTTCCTCCCGTATGGATCGAACCTGCCGGAGTCCACACTGGCCCAGTCGCGGCGGAGCAGGAACGGGTTGGGGTCGAAGAACCCCCACCGGGTTACAAACTCCGCGACGTCGCGGGCCGGGAAAGAGGCGTCCGCTGCCGCTGCGGCGAGGGCACACGACGTCGGGCCCTGTTTCAGGATAACTCGTTCCCCCTTTTCACCCGACCACCACCAGCCCTCACCTCTTTCGGCGTCGAGCAGCTGGACCGGCGGAGACTGGAGGGGCAGATCCTCAACGTGCTCCTCCACGTAGAACTCGTACCCATCTCTCACCAGCCGGACAGACCATTCGTATGTCTTGCCTCCGTCTTCCAAACGCACCGTCAACTCGATCTGCTGTGCTTCTTCACCCTTCCATGCCAGGTGGACAATGCCACCTCGTGAGAATACCGGCACCCTGAAGTCACGCGCTTGAACTCCCTCATGGAGGAAGCGCAGAGCGTCGAGGATGGTGCTCTTTCCCGAGGCGTTGGCGCCGATGAACAGGTTGAGATCACTAAGATCTATGCTCTCGTTGCGCAGGCTGCGGTAGTGCTTTGCTTCGAGCCTCAAGAGTTTCAATTCTTCTCCACCTCTTAGCCCCCAGCGCGGAACTCAGCGGGCTCAGCCCCGCATCCCTTACGGCCTCCCCCCGCCTTACGCGTAGCTGATCGCCACCTCTACGTCCATAAGGACTATGTGCGTCGACTTCTGGACGGCGCCGCGCAGCAGCCGCACCTCCAGCTCGTTCTCACCCTTCCTCAGTGGCGGGCCGGTCAGGTCGAACTCGATCGTCGCTCCCGAATAGCTGGCGTGGGTGAGTCTGGCGGGAAACCCGCTCCACTCGACGCGGCCCCACTCCCCGAAGGTCAGCTTGCCCATATCCGAGCTGAGCTGCTCTCCGTTGAGCCACACGTCCATCTCGTCCTCGCCGCTCAAGCCCGTGAGCTTCAGGCTCAACACGCAGCTCTTCAGCGCCCCTTCCGCAGACGCCGCCGCCACATCGTCGGCTATCTCGAAGCGCAGCGTCGGCCCCCCTGGCGTGAGGGTCTCCGCCAGCGCGACCGGTAGCTGCGAGGTCGGCACGGCGTTCTGGAAGGCGTAATCGTGCAGGTCCCTGTCCGCCAGGTCGCGGCGGTAGTCCCACCGGAACCGCGTATTCTCCATCTGGTACCGCTTGTCGAGCCTGGCAAGCGCCGCCGGGTCCGCAAGCTCCGCAAACATCCTCCGCTTCCACTCCGGGGGCTTGGTGAAGTAGTTGAACAGGTATATGCCGGATGCGCCGTGGTCATAGTGGTGCGCCGCGATCGCGCGGACCACGTCGTCGTCCACGGCTGGCCTAAGCCGCTCGATGGAGCCGTAGACCAGGCAGCTAGTACCCTCCGCGGCCTCCACGAACTCCCTAACCGGCGTCTCGAAGGGGATGAAGCCGCCGCCCACTATCACCATGTCCACCAGCCCCTCAGCCATCCAGGCCGCAACGTCGAGCCCGAGCCTGTTCGCGTCGTACAGCGTCGGCGGCACCCTGACGGCGAGATCGATGCGGCGTCCCCTGCTCCCGCCCACGTCGGCCATCCGGCGCTTGACGTGGCGCACGAGGTCCGTCATCAGGTGTCGGTTCGCGTAGCCGCTCTTGAGGTTGAAGAACGTGGGGTGGCGCATGAAGTCCAGCTCCACGCCGTCGATGTCGAACCGCTCGAACATCTCGCATATGACACCGGCCATGTGCCTGCGGACCTCGGGGTGAGTGTAATCGACTCCGGCACGCACGCCCCATTCCAGGCTGCCTGTGGGGAACGTCTCGCCCGGCTTGCCGATCAGCGCCTCCGGGTGCTCTCTACGGAAGCGTCCCCCCCTCGGCGAATCCGGGTCGGTATCGTAGTGGCTGTTCATCCGGACGGACGGGAAGATGTCCAGCCCTGCCTCCCGGCAGAGCTCCACCATCGCGGTCAGGGGGCCGCCGCGCTCGTTGATGAGGCTGCGTATGTTCGCGGCGTGGTTCGCCTGGTCCCGGTCGTCGAACAGCGTGTACTCCTCGCCGGGGGTCAGGCCCTCCAGGCTGTCGTACCCGGCGCCGAACATCTCCCCCACGCGGGTCTCGAAGTGGTACACCTCCCTGTTGCCGACGCACCACAGCAGCGCCCCCAACGGCGTGCCGCGGTAGGTGTCCACCATCTTCTCCTTGAGGTCGCGGGCCGTCAGAGGGGGCTGCGCCTCGCTGATGATCCATCCGTCGTCGTTCACCAAGATCGAGCGGTGAGTTGGCACTGACATTGCGGTCACCCCGTTGGTCATCCATTCATGGGAGCGTTAGCGTATCGTATAATAACAGTTGGCAGCTGGTTGAAACTGGTTGAACGAGGGAGAAGCCATGAGCGGCGGACGCATGCAGAGAGTCCTGGGCGGGGTCCTGGTCACGGCGGGACTACTGCTCCTGCTTGCCACAGGCGCCTACTACGCCAACGGCTTGCTTGCCAGGTCCACGCTGGACGACTTGGAGACCAGCTCCGAGAGGCCGTCACTGAGCACCCTGGACCCTCAGGACAACCCGGCGCCCACAAAGACTACGGTAGACCTGCGGAATGGCACGGTCGCAACCGTGCAGGACGAGCCTCCCCTGGAAGAGCCGGAGCCACAGATTGCGGCGGTCACCGTGACTGCTCCTGCTGATTCTCCAGTAGCTGAGACCCTGGTGTCCAGCACCGGCCCGGGCAACGCATCGGTCGCTACCGAGCCCGCCGTTAAGAAGGTGTCCTCCAAACCCGTCGTCGTGCGTGAATCCGCCGAGCCCGTCGTTATCCACCGGGTGAACCCCGAGCCCGTCGTCGTGCGGGTGTCTGCAGAGATCATCACCGTCCAACATGTCGAGGCGACGGGGCCGTCGAAGACCGCCCCATCTGCTGGAAGCAGCCAATGGGACTGGCGAGGTGAACGGGATACATCCAAGCAGAGCCAATTCAGCGACAACGAGGTCGGCAGAGTCGGTCCGTCAATCGCATACGTCAGCCCCATGGAGAAGCCGGCTCCCGGTCCGGAGACGCCCCCGTCGGCGCAGGTCCTGTCTTCCACCGATACGTCCGGCAACGGTGAGTCCGGGACACAGAACGCCACAGTCACCAGCACCGATACCTCCGAAAACGGTGAGTCCGGGACACAGAGCGCCGCAGTCACCAACCCCGATACCTCCGAAAACGGCGAGAACGGCACGGAGAAGGTCGCGCCGACCCCTACCGACACATCCGGCAGCAACCAGCCGATTGCCGAGACCGTCGTGCTGACCCCCGCCGAAACGGGTGAAGCACTGCTCGCATCCTACCGCACGCCCGATGTATCCAGCTCCTACGACGCGGCGGCGGCCACGAGTATGCACATCCCTGCCATCGGTGTTACGTCCGGCGTCAGGGACCTTCAGGTGGTGTTCAACGGGCAGAGCTCCGCGTGGGAGACCCCAAACAAGATCGTAGGCCATATCCCGACCACGGCAAGGCCCGGCGCGTCGGGGCAGGGATGGTATTTCGGGCACCTCGATAGCCCGGTGCGGGGCGAGGGCAACGTCTTCCACAACCTCCCCAAGATACCGGAGCTGACCAAGAACGGCCCCGTTTACATCTTCCTGGAGACCGACTCCTTCAGCTACGCCTACCAGGTCTACAAGACCGAGGTGGTCCACCATACCCAGTTGGCGGTCGGCGACTCCAGGCAACAGGACATCACCCTCGTCACCTGCGTGCCCCGCTTCTACTACGACCACCGTCTCCTGGTCACGGCGGCCCTCGTCGGGGTCAAGCCGAACGAGACGCACTCCGGGTAGAGCCCCCTTGGCGCGGCGGCGCGCCAGCGGCCCCATGCTCGACTTCTACCGCGTCGCCAGCCTGTTCACCCCCGAAGAGCTGCAGGCCAGGGCGGCCGCCCGCTCATTCCTGGAAGCCGAGGCCGCGCCGCACATCGCCGACTGGTGGGAGCGGGGCGTCTTCCCGCGTCACCTCGTGCCGCAACTGGGCGAGCTCGGCATGATCGGCGCCAACATGCCCGTGGAGCACGGCGGCGGAGGCGCCTCCAACGCCGCCCATGGACTGATCATGTACGAGCTGGAGCGTATCGACTCCGGTCTCAGGAGCTTCGCCAGTGTGCAGACCGGGCTAATCATGTATCCCATCCTGACCTACGGCTCCGACAGCCAAGTCCGGCAGTACCTGCCCGGCATTGCTCGGGGGGAGCTGACCGGGTGCTTCGCGCTGACGGAGCACGACGGCGGCTCCGACCCGGCGTCGATGCGCACCACGGCCCGCCGGGACGGAGGCGACTACGTCATCGACGGCGCTAAGATGTGGATCAGCTACGGCAACATAGCCGACTTCGCCGTCGTTTGGGCCAGGGGCGAGACAGGAATCATGGGGTTCATCGTACCGGCGGGTACTCCGGGCCTCACGGCGAACCCGGTGAAGCGCAAGATGAGCCTCCGCGCATCCGACACCAGCGAGCTGGTCTTCGACGGCGTACGGGTTCCGGCGTCCCACAGGCTGCCCGGTGCGGAGGGACTCTCCGCGCCCCTCTCGTGCCTAACACAGGCGCGGTTCGGCATCGCCTGGGGCGTACTCGGCGCGCTGGAGGCGGTCTACTCGGAGGCCCTGGAGTTCGCGGCCAGCCGCGTCACCTTCGGAAAGCCCATAGCCGCCCGCCAGCTCGTCCAGGCCAAGCTGGTGAAGATGGTAAGCGACCACACCCGGGGCCTGCTGATGGCGTGGCGGCTGGCCCGCCTCAAGGACGAAGGCGCCCTGGACTACTCCCAGGTCTCGCTGGCCAAGCGCGACAACGTACGCGCCGCCCTGGAGGGCGCCAGGGCCGCCAGGGACATCCTGGGGGGACCCGGAATTACCCTGGACCACACGGCGATACGCCACATGCTGAACCTGGAGACCGTCGACACCTACGAAGGCACCTACGACGTGCACACCCTGATCGTCGGCAGAAAGCTGACCGGCCACCAGGCCCTCGGGTAGGCCCTGCCCTTGGAAACACCCGATAGCGGCGGCGAGAGCAGGACTCCGGCGGCGGTGCGCCTGGCCGTAGTCGCCGTCATCGGTCTGGCCGTCGTGGGCCTCGTCGCCATCCTGGCCTGGGGGCTGACGCGCAAGGAGCCTGTCACGGGGCTCAGCGGCGAGACCCGCGTCGGACTCCCGGCGCCCAACTTCACGATCGAGCTGCTCGAAGGAGGCACGATGACGCTCTCCGAGCTTGAGGGACCCGTGGTCGTCAACTTCTGGGCCTCCTGGTGCGCGCCCTGCTGGGAGGAGGCCCCCGGCCTGGAGCGCGCATGGCGGCGGTCCATGCCTGACGGCGTCACCTTCATAGGCATAAACGTGCAGGATTCCGAGGCGGCGGCCCGCGACTATATCGGCGACCTGGGAGTCAGCTACCCCAACGGCCGCGACGAGGACGGCACTATCACCGTCAACTACGGGGTTGTGGGCCTCCCCGTGACCTTCTTCATCGGCTCCGGCGGCATCGTCGAGCGCCGCTGGGTCGGCAACATCCCCGAGAGCAGGGTCTCATCTTGGGTGGAGGACCTCCTCGCCGGAGCGCCCAGCCCCGGCGATAGCGACGGCTCCACCCCCGGCGGCTTCCGCCCCCTGCAATAACCCTCGGTGAGTCGCCCTCCTCACCGTCGAGGTGGGGGCTTCGCCATCAAGAGTCCGCAGGACGGTCGCCGGTAGGCTCGACTCTCAAGCGCTCCAACAGGGCACCCGACGCCGTCATGAACGTTGCGCCCGTGTCCACGAGCGCGTCCACAACCTCTGATTCGCGCCTGTCAGCCGAGTACAGGGTTAAAGGGATGCGTGAAGTTACCCATGACCTCAGGGAATCAGGCCCCGCCGAGCCAGTAGCCCTCTGTCGGGACTAGCCGCTGCCCCACCGGGTCCACTGCCAGCAGGAATGATTCGAGCGTTACCGCTCCGATCAGGGGAGTAGCCTCGGCGTCTCCGAACACACAGATGATGGATTCCTGTTCGCCGTCGATTTCAGCCGTCACGGTCCCGACCCGGCGTTCCACTACTTGCCCGTTCGCAAGCTTCAGGTTGACCGCCCGGCGAGGCCGCACGCCGAGGGCGTTCAGTATGAAGCCGGGTACGACCGTGAAGGTCGAGCCCGTATCGACCATGGCTTCGACGGTCTCCATACGGTCGCCCACTGGCGAGTATAGGGTGATGGGATGCGTGAAGGTGCCCAAGCGCTCCTCCGGCAGACTCGGACATGATAGCCGATTTACGCCGCGGACGGAATCAGGCGGCGCCATGCGTGAGGCGGGCGTTCACGAGCCGGTTCAGGCTCACATCCTCCCGTGCCGCACGCACGGGACAAAGGCACGACGCGTTTCCAGGGGCACCCACTCGGAGAGACCCAAATGAAACTGTTCAGACTCCGTGAGGTCCGAAGGGGGAGTCCAGTTCGCCCCTCTGGCAGCCTGTCTGCCGCCAGGCAGGGGGTCTGGGGGCTTCGCCCCCAGTCACAAAGGGGTGGGCGGGTGGGGACCAAAACGTCTGCTTTATCGGAACTACGCTGGTCGAGAAGACCTCACCAAGTCTGAACAGTTACACTCAAATCAGCCTTTTGACGTGCGCGAACACGTGTGCTACAATCTCGGCTGTGGCAGGGGAGTTCCCCGTACGTGTGAGATCCGCCCCTTCGGTGGCCGCCATACAGGGTAAGAGCCTCAAAGAGTGTGTCACATCCTGTCGCATACTGTCACATCGGTGTCCCGTTCGTGTCACATCCTGTCACATCGGTGTCCCACTCCTGCAACGCGGCCCACAGCTAAACGGGACAAAATGTTACAAATTGTTGCGGGCAGAGGAAAATTCTTCCGTCTGAGACCTCCCTGCGAGGATTGTGGGACTGTACCGCAGCTTGACACTCCTAGAGCCGGGAATACAATGTTCCCTGACTCTGCTCCGCATCGTTACCCTGTACCTCGGAGAAGCGTGTGCCGCGAAAGCTGACGGGAAGCAGCATACTGGGCAAGGCCCTGCAGATCGAGGGCATTCAGAATGTCTTCACCCTGGCAGGCGATCACGTTCTGCCCACGCTCGACACCCTCAGCGACATGGAATTCCGCTTCGTGGACACCCGCCACGAGGCCGCCGCCGTACACATGGCCGACGCCTGGGCCAGGGTCACCGGCACGCCCGGCGTGGCCATGTACACGACGCCCGGGTTCGCCAACGCCATACCAGGGCTCACCAGCGCCCTCCACTCCGAGGGGCCGGTGCTCTCCATCAGCGGCTCCGCTCCCCTTTCCGACCTGGGCCGGGGCGCCACCCAGGAGATCGAGCAGGTGGCCATGGCGGCGCCCGTGACCAAGGTCTCGTGGATGGTCACCGACCCCAAGCGCATCCCGCAGATGGTCTCCCACGCCCTGAGGACGGCCTACAGCGGACGGCGCGGCCCCGTACACCTCACCGTACCGATAGACGTGCAGGATGAGGCCGTCGACGAGGACGACGTCGTCTTCCTCCAGAAGACCAGGCCCGACGCTGCCCCATCACTGGCCGACCCGGCCCTCATTGAGGACGCCATATCGCTGCTCCGGGCCGCCTCCCGGCCACTGATCATCGCGGGCACGGCCGCAAGCTACTCCGGCTCCGGGGACGCGCTGGTCGAGTTCGTCGAGACGACGCGCGTCCCGGTAATGACCGAGGGGGACGCCAGGGGCCTGTTGCCGGACGACCACCCGCACAGCCGAGGCTTCTACGACCCCGGCCTCAACGGCGCGGCACAGCTCGCCAACCAGGCAGACCTCGTACTTCTGCTCGGGCGAAAGCAGGACTTTGTGATCAGCTACGCCATGCCGCCGAGCATTGCGCCCGACGCGAAGATCATCCAGATCGACCCCTCGGCAGTGGAGGTCGGACGCAACCGCGACCCCGACGTGGGCATTGTCGGCAGCGTGGACGCCGTGCTGCGCCAGCTCACCGGAGCGGCCAGAGCCCATAAGTGGCCGGTGCTGGGCTGGTCCGAAGAGCTGCAGTCGGAGCGCGAAAGCTGGCTCAACGACCTCATGTCCACGCCGCGACAGCAGGTTCCCATGCACGCCGCGCGGGTCTTCGAGGCTCTCAAGCCCCTGCTCCGCGACGACGACCACCTTGTATTCGACGCCGGGGACTTCTGCCACTTCGGGAGAGCGTCCCTGCCGGCTCGAGCGCCGAGGAGCTGGTGGTACTTCCCGACCCTCGGAATGCTGGGCATGGCGGTCCCGGCGGGTATCGCCCTGAAGCTAGCCGACCCGCGCCGGCGCGTGATCGTATTCAACGGCGACGGCGGCTTCGGCTTCAACGGCATGGAGCTCGACACGGCGGTCCGGCACGGCTTGCCCATAATCGTCGTCCTCGGAAACGACGCGGCCTGGGGTATAGACCGCCAGATACAGATCGCCGTCTACGGAAAGCCGGTCGCCACGGACCTGCACCAGTCCCGCTACGACATGGTGGCCGAGGGCCTTGGGGCCTACGGTCAGCTCGTGGAGTCGCCCGAAGACCTCGCTCCCGCCTTCGAGCGGGCCGTCGCCTCCGGGCGGCCATCGCTCCTCAACGTCCCCGTCCAGCGGGCCGTCAGCCCCCGCGGGGAGAGGGCCATAACCCGCTGGAAGAGCGGACGGCACTAGGCGGCGTTCCTTCGGCAAGCTCAGGACAGGCTCAGGAGGCGGCGATGATAGATGAACGGCTGGGCGTCAAGTTCGCCACCATGGTCGTGGGAAGTCTCCCGCGCCCGCAGTGGGTGCGCGACCTGATAGAGGACCGCAAGGCGGGCCGCGTCGGCGAGGAAGAGGCGGACCGTCTCCTGGACGACGCGGTGCCGTCGGCCGTACACATGCAGGAGCGTGCCGGGCTGGACTTCGTTTCCGACGGCGAATGGCGCCGGGAGAGCTACGTCAAGATCTTCGCCGACTCGGTGGGCGGCTTTGCTCCCGACCTGATCCAGATAGAGGCCCCGCGCGGCAGCGGGCTGGCCTACCCCGCAGTCGTATCGAAGCTGGAGCCGCGCCGCCCCATCGCGGCGGACGAGGCCCGCTTCCTGCGGCCCCGCACCGATCGCAAGGTCATCGTGGCCGTACCCTCCCCATACACGATAGGCCGCCGGATGTGGAGCCCCGAACACTCGAAGCGGGCCTACCCCACCAGCGAGGAGTTCATGGAGGCGTGCATCCCCATCGTCCGCGAAGAGATCCGGGAGCTTGAGCGCCTCGGCGTGGACGCCGTCCAGATAGACGAACCCTGGCTGGCCCTGCTGGTGGACCCGGTCTACCGTGAGCGAGAGGGGATCACGGACATGGACAGGGAGCTCGAGCTCTCCGTCAGGTGCGTCAACGAGGCCGTGCAGGGCGTCGAGAACGTGCACCTCTCGGTGCACATGTGCCACGCGCACTACAATCGCAAGCACGCTACCCAGGGGCCGTACGACCTCATCATGGGCGCCCTCGGCGACATGAACGTCGACCGATTCGCCATGGAGTACGCCACTCCCGACGCCGGAGGCGTGGAGTCGCTGAAAGGGTTCCCAGCCGGCAAGACCCTGGGCCTAGGCGTCATCGACCACACCGACAACCACGTGGAGGAGCCCGAAGAGGTCGTCGCCCGCGTCGAGCGCGCGATGGAGTACGTGCCAGGGGAGCGCATCACGCTAAACCCCGACTGCGGCTTCTCGCCCTCCAGCTCAAACCCCATGGACTTCGACGAAGCCTACCTGAAGCTCGCCAGCATGTGCCGCGGCGCCGCCATGCTCCGCGACAAGTACGGCGATTGACCGCCAACAGTCTGAGGCCCATCGCCCTCTGCGTGATCAGGCGGGACGACAAGCTGCTGGTCTACAGTGGGTACGACCGCGTGAAGCGTGACCACTACTACCGTCCGCTGGGCGGCGGCATCGAGTTCGGAGAGAGGGGCGCAACCGCCGCTGCCAGGGAGATGGAGGAGGAGCTCCAGACCCGGGTCCGGGACGTGCGGTGGCTGGGCATGCTCGAGAACCTGTTCGTCCTCGACGGCGAGCAGGGCCACGAGATCGTACTGCTATACGAGGCCGACCTGGAGGACGAGGCGCTCTACGACCGCTGCCCTATCTGGGGACAGGAGGACGACGGCTCACCGATACGGGCGGTCTGGAAGCCGATGAGCGACTTCACGTCCGGCCAGAGCCGCCTCGTGCCGGAGGGGATTCTGGCCATGCTCGACGAAGGACACAGCCTGCCCGTATACCCAAATCAAAGTGAGGATAGCTAGATGGCCAAAGCTGAGATCGTCTCAATAGGCTCCGAGCTGCTGCTGGGGCAGATAGTGGACTCCAACGCTGCCTGGATGGCCCAACGCCTCACGGACCTGGGCGTCGACCTCTACTACAAGACCATCGTCGGCGACAACGAAGGCCGCATGGCGGACGTCATAGACAGGGCGCTGGGCCGCTCCGACGTTGTCATAACCGGCGGCGGGCTGGGGCCGACGCAGGACGACATTACCAGGCAGGTCATCGCCGAAGTGACGGGCCGTAAACTGGTGCTGGACCCAGAGCTACTGGCCCAGATAGAGCAGCGATTCCGGCGGCGCGGCTTCATCATGACCGCTAACAACGAGCGCCAAGCGTATATCCCAGAGGGCGCCATTCCGGTCAAGAACCCCAACGGCACGGCGCCGTCGTTCATAGTCGAGGACCCGAGAGGGGCGGTCTTCGCGCTCCCCGGCGTACCGTTCGAGATGAAGTGGCTCTTCGACAACGAGGTAGCCCCCTATCTCCGTCGGAGTTTCAGCCTCTCGGAGGTCATAACGTACCAGGTGCTGAAGGTCTCTGACCTGGGCGAGAGCGCTGTCGACGACCTGATCGGGCCGTTGATCGCCGGGTCGAGCAACCCAACGGTCGGCGTACTTGCCCACCCCGGACAGGTGGATGTCCGCATTGCGGCGAAGGCGGGCAGTACGGAGGAGGCGCGCAAGCTGATCGCGCCCGTTGCGGAGGAGATACGCTCCATGCTGGGCAGGCACGTCTTCGCCGAAGACGAGGAGACGATGGAGCAGGTGGTCGGAAGGCTGCTGCGGGAGAAGGGCGCCACCGTCGCCGTGTACGAGGATACTACGAGCGGGCTGGTCGCCGAGCGGGTGCAAGAGGCCAGCTTCGAGCACTTCCTGGAGGGCGTGATAGGCAACGGCGTCGGCTCCATCCGCAGGCTGCTGGCCGGGGCCCATAGCCCCGACGGGGTGGAGCAGCTACTGGGAGAGCCCGAAGGGCTGGTAGGCGAGCTGGCGGCGGCCGTGCGGTCGCGCACCGGCGCAAGCTACGGCCTGGCGGTCCACGGCGTGCCGGAGCCGGGCGACATGTCGCAGAACCTGGCGCGGGGCAAGACCTACATGTCAGTCACCAACGGGGAGAGGGCCATTGCCCGCTCCTACAACTTCGCGGGCAGGGGCCGCCCGGACCGCACCCGCATGAGCATCTACGCAATCGACGTGCTGCGCCTGGCCCTGCAACAGGACACCGGCACAGACCCTACCTCCTGACCCAGAGACGAGTACGTCCCCAACACGAGCTGCGTAGATGGGGAATGGTGCACGAAAAACCGCAGGGCCCCGCTCGCGCGGGGCCCCACTTGGAAAGTGTCCCGGAGAACACCTACCCGGAACACCTCCTAAAACTACTGTCCAACACAGCACCTCCTTTCCAAAGACCCATCCCCTAGACTTTCATCCGCCCCTCATGGTCTTCGTCTTGTATTATACGCACACAGAGCCGATCAGGTGAAGAACCCTACGGTACCGATGCCCGCCGATCTGGAATACGGCCTCGGCTGCAGGCGACTCGGGAGATACAGGCGATGATAGACGGCGTCGCCGGCGTTGTCGTATGGACGGACAACCTCGACAGGTTGTCCGCCTTCTACAGGGACACGCTGGGGCTGTCGCCCCACTCGGTGCGGCCACACTTCGTCTCGTTCAAGTGGGGGAGCATGCGGCTCGGCTTGGGCGCGCACCGCGAGGTCAGCGGCGCAAGCAGGGACCCTTACCGCGTAATGATCAACCTCGGCGTGAAGGAAATCCATAGCGAATACGATGAGCTGCGCCGCCGGGGGGTCGACTTCCTGCGGCCACCGGAAAGGGAGCACTGGGGCGGCTGGGTGGCGACATTCCGGGACCCGGACGGCAATGTGCTCCAGCTCCTGCAGCTAGAGGGCTGAGGGTCCTTACCATGCCCCATCGGAAGGAGGCCGGAACGTGAGCAAGCGTTACCACCAGGCCGTACTTGTGAGCTGCGAGGTCCCATGGGATGAGGACCAGAGATTCATGGAGGACGTCTTCCGCGCCGAGGTGCGGGCGACCCTTAGGTCCTTCGACAACCTGTACATCTTCGGCACCGCCGGGGAGGGCTACGCCGTTACCGAAAGCCAGTTCCGTGACGTGGTTCAGGTCTTCAGGGAGGAGACCGGCCGGAAGGGCCTCCACCCCATGGTCGGAGTCATCGCCATGTCAACGGCGCAGACCGTCGAGAGGATCGGAATCGCCCACGACGCCGGCTTTCGTATCTTCCAGATATGCCTGCCCTCATGGCGGACGGTCACCGACGACGAGTACATGGGCTTCTTCACGGAGGTCTGCGGGGCGTTCCCCGATTCCAGGTTCCTCCACTACAACCCCGGCATGGCGGGGCGCGTCCTCGGCGCCGACGACTACCTGCGCATCGAGGAAGCGGTCCCCAACCTCGTCGCCACCAAGACCGGCAGCGGCAGCCCGGAAGACATCGAGGAGCTGGTCACCCGGACCTCACTCCAGCACTTCGTGGGCGAGACCGCCTTCGCAAGGGGCTCCCGGTTCGGCGAGTGCTCGATACTCTCGTCGGGCGGCATCCTGTTTCCCGAACGGGTGAACGAGCTGCTCAGACTGGGCGCGTCGGGCAGGTTCGACGAGGCCGAGTGTCTCGCCGCGGAGATAAGCCGCGCGGTGCTGACCTTCTTCAGGCCTGCCAGCGAGAGCACGCCCCTGGGCTTCGAGGCGCGTGTGCATGGGGCCTGGGACAAGATGTTCAAGCGGGCCGCCGGCCTCGAGATGCCGTTTACGATGCTATCCCCGTACCGGCACTGGGACGAGGAGATCTACGAGGCCTGCCTCCAAGCGGTCAGGGCCGAGTTCGGCGACTGGCTGCGCTAGCGCCAGTTTTCACCCGCCGCAATATTCGCCAATGGACACCCGTTGCCGTCCTGTCAGCTTTGGAATAACGGCCATTCGTAGCAGAGTATAGCACATAAGTGTGGTGCCGCTCGGGAGAATCGCAGATCAGACACAGGAGTCAATACTGCTGCCTACCTGGACAGCCTGATCAGACGCTGAGCTGCCCGCCCCCTTCCTAACATCTGCCTGCGTTGCTCTTTTCCCCACAAGCCCGCTAGCCCGCTAACCTAAAGCGGTTGGCAGATGCCGACCTATATAGCCAATCAACCACTTCTCCTCGCTGTCATCCCACATCAAATGGATCCGAAGTTGATTGTGTTCGCCTGTTCCACCGCCGATCTTGATATGCGCGGGCATCTCTCTGCGTTTCTTCTTTACGTCGTCGTGGAAGATTCGTTTGTCACCATACTTGCCCATAGTAGTCGGGCTCTCATGTGGACTGTATTCAATGCCTCGTTCACTGAGCCAGTCCTGCACATCCTTCCCTAGTGAATTACGTGCTCGCTCGCTAGCACAGTCATCTAATCTCCGTAAGACTTCGTAGACGTCATTCGGACGTGGGAATTCCGATCCCCTGGCCATCTGCTCGGCTAAGGAGAAGAAGCGCATCCCCGTCAAATGAGTCGCAGCGTGTCTAACCACATCATAGACTGAGTTAAACTCTGGCTGTATTTCATCATCTTCTAACTGAGAATCCTCTGGCTCTTGGTAGGATAGAGCGATCCCCAATTGCTCCACCTGCGACCGCAATTCGTCGTTTTCACCCTCAAGTCCAACCTGCCTCTGGCGTAGTTCGTCGTTTTGTCCGCGGAGGTCCTCAATGTTGCTGGCGGCGTCGGTGAGCAACTCCTGGTACGTAGATTCATCTAGCGCGGCGGTCTTAATCATACCTAGGAGACGCTCAGATTGAGCTCGACTCACTTGCAGGGACACTGCGTCGTATAGTCGTTGACCAGCTTGGGGCAGTGAGTGACGCAGGCACTCATCCGAGATCTCCATCACCAGCTCTTCCCAATCATGGCGAACCGTCATGTAATTCATGCGTCCCCAGGTCCAATACACATTCTGTCTTGGTGAATCGTCCAGCGAACATCCAGGCCTGTAAACCCGAACTGTCCCGTCCCAACACCCTAAACGATCGCTGATTTCTCTATTAACAGACCTTGCAGTGCCATTGTCGTATGTGAATACATTGGCCAAGCCCAAGAGGCGCGATTGCAAGCGGTTCGGATCCATAAAGATACCGCCATAGTAGTTCTCAACAATGACAACTACAGGAATACGCCTGGTGGGGTTGATCAGGATGTCATGCACGAATGAAAATGAGTCCTGTTCTGAAACCCGCTCCGACTCGGTTGTAAGACGTTTACTGTCAGCGCTACACTGGAATTCCTCAAACAGTGTCTTGAGAACTCGTGGCCGACTCGCGTTGC
Organism: Dehalococcoidia bacterium; assembly: GCA_965262055.1. Classification (GTDB taxonomy): domain Bacteria; phylum Chloroflexota; class Dehalococcoidia; order Lucifugimonadales. The sequence goes on along the minus strand of CBDHEI010000002.1, from coordinate 681,654 downwards.
TTCTATTACTCAGTGACTCGTCAGCTTCATCTATTCTTCGTACCTCTACCTCTACCTCAACGTCTTTCCCTTCCGTGGCAAGCCGAAAGTCACTCCGCCACGTAATAGCCTCATTGCCGTCGTCGGGATGCTGTAGTACAAGCCTGCCGAACCCAGAGGTGTCGTGTTGGCCTCTATCAACGAGGAATGTAGCGCCATCCGCGCCTCGCCAACCACCGTATCTTCCCTCTTTGACGGGCTCAACAACTCTCTTCCTTGCCCATCTACATACGATGTCTTGGACACCCGACATGAGATCAATGCCGTGTGTGTCTGGGGTAGAACATGCACTTTCAACGGTGAAGTTGGTTCTATAATATTCAGCCACTATTCGTACCTCAGAGAGCGCCTTGATAGTGGTGTTGGTTCCGTTTGCTTTAGGCGTCGGTCTTATTGAGGGGACACCATTGCACTATTAGGCAAAGGTCGCCACACCGCCGAGGCAACGAGAATCAACAGTCAAGCAAGCATCTGCTCAATGCGTCCCAGGGATGGCCGGAGACGAGACCAACGCTACCGCTTGGTGTACTGCTCCGCCTTGCGCGCGCGCTTGAGCCCGTACTTCTTGCGCTCCTTCTCACGGGCGTCCCTGGTCAGAAGTCCAGCCTTCTTCAGACGCCCCCTGAGCGCCGGGTCGGCTATTATGAGGGCTCTCGATATGCCATGCTTAAGGGCGCCGGCCTGGCTGACGACGCCGCCCCCCGTAACCTTCGCCACGACCCTGAACTGGCCCATCGTCTCGGTTACCCTGAAAGGCAGGGTGATCAGGTCGCGCCAGGACTCCCAGGGGAACATCTCTTCCATCGGCTTGCCGTTGACGACGAAGGGCCCGCGTTCCATGAACAGCCTGACCCTCGCCACCGACGTCTTGCGCTTCCCCGCGGCGTAGTAGTAGTTCTGCTGGTTCAACTAGCTCTCCTGCGCGTCACTCGACGCGTCCCCTTCGCGTTTCTTCCCGGCGCCCAACTGGGCCTGGTGGGGGTGCGAATCACCCGCGTACACCTTCAGCCTGGAAAACATCCTGCGCCCCAGCTTGCTCTTGGGCAGCATGCCCTTCACCGCCCGCCCTATGACGCGCTCCGGCGTCTTCTCCAGCATGGCGGAGAGCTTCTGCTCAGTGAGGCCCCCATGGTACCCGCTGTGGCGATAGTACTTCTTCTGCTCCAGCTTGTTTCCCGTGACGTGCACCTTCTCGGCGTTGACCACGACCACAAAGTCGCCGGACACCAGGTTAGGCGTCCAGGTGGGCTTGTGCTTGCCCTGGAGCAGCACTGCGATGTCCGAACAGACCCGCCCCAGCGTCTTCCCGTCCGCGTCTACGACGTGCCACGCCGGGTCGAGGTCCGATGCCCTCACCCTGGGCGGCTTGCTAATTGTCACCATCCTGTTCACCATCCTCCGGCGGAAAGCCGGCGTATTTCACCTGCTCCAGGCTCAACCCGTGGGCCGGCAGCGCGTGGCCTGCCGGCGCTCTTGGGCGCCGATCTATCATCGCTCTGATGTCATCCATCGACATCTTCCCAGATCCCAAGGCTACCAGGGCTCCGGCCATCCGGCGCACCATATGCGGCAGGAAGGCGTTGCCCTCTATCTCTATCGTTACAATGTTACCGCAGCCGCGCACCGAAGTCCCGATGATCCGCCTTACGGTGGAGGCGCCGGGCTCCGGAAGCGGCCCCGAGAACTGCGCGAAGTCGTGCGCGCCCTCGAACAGCCTTGCTCCCCTGCGCATCCGGTCCAGATCCAACGGCCCGCCGACGCGAAGTGCCGTCCGGCGAAGCAGAGGCGCACGCGAAGGCGAGACGTAGAGGGTATACGCATATACCCTCGACAGAGCGTCCCTGCGCGGGTCGAAGCCTTCACAGACCCCGTACGCCGCCCGCACCGCGATCTGCTCGGGCAGGTAGTGATTGAGGGCCCGCAGGAACGTCTCCGGCGTGTGCCGGGACTCCGTCAGGAACGAAACCACCTGGCCCCTGGCGTGGACTCCCGCGTCGGTGCGCCCCGCCGCGGAGACCCGGACGCTCTCGCCCGTCAGCCGCTCTATTGCTTTTTCCAGCTCCTCCTGTATCGAGGGTGCATTGGGCTGGTACTGTAGACCGCTGTAGCTCGTCCCCTCGTATTCTACGATCAGGGCGATACGCATCCGCCCCTAAGGCATCAGCTCCAGAATGGCCATGGGCGCGGCGTCGCCCTTGCGCGGCCCCAGCTTGACCATGCGTGTATAGCCGCCGGGCCGGGACTCGTAGCGCGGGGCGATGTCTTCGAAGAGCTTGCGCAGCACCTTCCCGTCCCTCAGGACGACCGCCGCCATCCGACGGTCATGCAGAGTGCCGCCCTTGCCGCGGGTTATGACCTTTTCGGCCATGCGGCGCACCTCTCTCGCCTTGGCCTCGGTGGTCTGGATAGTCTCGTGCCTCAGGAAGTCGGTCACGGCCGTCCTGAGCATGGACATCCTGTGTGCGGTCGGGCGCGATAGCTTGTTGCCAGCTATCCGGTGCCTCATTCCTCCTCACCTCCGTCGGCGACTGCTGCTGCCTGCGCAACAGCGAGGCCGGCCTCGCCGTCATCGGCAACGTTACCTGTCTCTCCGTCCTCTTCTCCTGTGGACGCCTGGAGAGCGGGGTCCAGCTCTGCGGGTAGCAGACTCATCTCACGTAGTCGCTCGTATAGCTCGGTCAGAGACTTCTCTCCGAAGTTCCTGATCTCCAGCAGATCCAAGCTCTTCATCTCCAGGACCTCGCCCACCTTGTTGATACCGGCGCGCTTCAGGCAATTCAGCGTGCGCGACGACAGCTCCAACCGCTCCACCGGGACATTGTAGTGCTCCGGCGATATCTTTAGGGACATCGGTGTGGCGCCCGAACCTTCCTCAGCCGCGCTCCGGGTATTCGCAAACAGGAAGAAGCGTTCCACCAGGATGTTCCCGGCTTGACGCATCGCCTCGACGGGTGTGACTGACCCGTCCGTCCATATCTCCACCTGAAGCTGTTCGAAGTCGGTCCGCTGGCCGACACGCAAATCGCTGACGGTAAAGTTGACCTTCCTGATTGGGGTGTATATCGCGTCGATGGGCAGGACCCCTATGGGCAGGCCATCGGACCGCGAACCTTCGGCGAATCCCACGCTGCGCTCGACGTTGAACTCCACGGAAAGCCGCGCCTCGTCCGAGTCCAAAGTTGCGAGGTGAAGCTCCGGGTTGACCACGTCGAAGTCTGCCGACGCCATGATGTCTCCGGCGCAGACCTCGCCTCGCCCCGCGACCTCCAGCCGCAGCTTGCCGGGCCTGTCCACCTCCGAGCGGAGCCTGATCTCCTTCACGTTGAGCAGGATCTCCACCACCTCCTCCTTGACATGAGGTATGGTGGCGTACTCGTGGAGCGCCCCCTCGATCTTCACCCATGTAACCGCCGTGCCGGGCAGCGAGTTGTAGAGCACCCTACGCAGAGGGTTCCCCAACGTCATGCCATAGCCCTTGGGAAGGGGCTCTACTACGAATTTGCCGTAGCGCTCGCCCTCCTCGACGACGGTCACCTCCGCCGAGGGGACGGGCTCCTCTTCTTCTTCGATGGTCTCCTGAACTGGAAACTCCTGAAAGTTCAGCATATATGTTTCAGCTCCTCGGTGTGGCTTGCGGCGCGGCTGCGATGCCCGCCGCCTACCTGGAGTAGAACTCCACTATGAGCCGTGAGTCCACGCCCGAGTCGATCTCCGTAGGGTCGGGCAGCGACAGCACCTCTCCTCTGAGGTTGTCGGCGTCCAGGGTCAGCCAGCTGGGCACAGGGCGCCTGGGTATACCATCGGTGAGTACGGCGACGAAGTCGGGCCTCGAGTCGGAGTCCACGCGGCGCCACGCGATGACATCGCCGATACCGACACGGAAGGACGGTATGTTGACCATCCTGCCGTTCACGGTGAAATGCCCGTGGTTAACTAGCTGCCGCCCCTGCTTCCGCGATTCGGCAAACGAGAGCCTGTAGACCACGTTGTCGAGGCGCCGCTCCAGTAGCTGGAGCAAGATGTCGCCCGTCACGCCCTGGGACTCCTTAGCCGCCTCGAAGTAAATACGGAACTGCCTCTCGAGGACGCCGTAGCTAAACCGGGCCTTCTGCTTCTCTCGGAGCTGCAGCGCCCAGTCCGAGGCGCGACGCCGTCGCGGAATGTGGTCCCCGGGGGGCCTCTTCCGCTTTTCTACCGCGCAGCGGGGCGAGAAGCAGCGCTCCCCTTTCAGGAACAGCTTCTCGCCTATACGGCGGCATTGTCTGCAGACCGCGTCTGTGTAACGTGCCATTTCTTCCTTTCGGTATTTTCAACGCCGCCTAGGCGGCGGCCGCCCCCATCTCTCGTGAAAGCGTCTCTATATCGTACTGCTCCTTACGCACCCGCAGGTCGTAGTAGGTCAACGTGCCCGCGATGAAGAGCACCGGCATGACGACCACATACATGAGCTCTCGCGACAGCGCATACAGCAACAATGCGGCTACGCTTTGGCCACTGGTTGCGATCAGCACCAGGCTGACGAACGGGAGAGTCACCAATATGATAAGCCCCAGAATGACGAGTCCAACCATGACGGCCATCGCTCCCAGCCTCCACCAGCTCCCGGCTACCAGGCCGAAGCTTCGCCGCAGTGCGCCGAGGGTCCTGCGGCCCTCGACAACCACCGACTGGATCACTGTCGGCCAAAGGTAGACCCCCACGATGCAGAGAGCCGCCGCTACCGTCCATGCCGCCTCCCGCGACAGTTGAGCCGCTAGCAGAACTATGACGGATGCGGCCGTCACCGCCACTCCAAGCCCCCCAAGCGAGATGGCCCGCCACCATGCCCTAGAGTAGCAGGCCCGTAGATCGAACTTCCCGGACAAATACTGCTGCCCGACCGCGCAGGTGCACGCGGCGTAGATCGCCACGGCGCCGAACGCCCATATCACGACGTCTACAATCAATCCCGACGTACCCCTTCCAACCAGCGCCGCCAACGCGAACGCTGCAATGGCCAACGGCGCCCGCGCCACGGCCACCAAGCCCATGTAGCGCCAGACCTGGCCTCCGTAGAGGGCGAACGTCTCGTCGAGAATGCCGCCCAAGCTGCGCTCTTGCAGGTCTGCTCTTGCGTTCGTCAACTCGAAAGTCCGGTCCCTTGCCTACACACGTCGCCGTTTGGGTGGGCGGCAACCGTTGTGCGGCACCGGCGTGACATCGCGAATGCTCGTCACCCTCAGGCCCGCCGCGCTGAGCGCGCGGATGGCCGCCTCGCGCCCGGAGCCTGGGCCCCGGACAAGAACCTCCACCTGCCTGAGCCCGTGCTCCATACCCTTGCGCGCCGCGTTGTCACCGGCGCGCTGAGCGGCGAACGCCGTCGACTTGCGGGACCCCTTGAATCCCACCGTGCCGGCGCTGCCCCAAGCCAAGACATTGCCCTGGGGGTCCGTAAGCGTTATGACGGTATTGTTGAACGTGGACTGGACGTACGCCCGGCCCACAGGTATCGACTTGCGTTCTCGCCTTTTGGTTCGCGTGTTCTTCGCCATCTCTGTCCTCTACTTAGTCACAGTATGGCGCCTGCCGGCGACGGGGATGCGCCGTCCCCGCCTGGCACGCGCGTTGGTCTTGGAGCGCTGACCCCGCACCGGGAGCCCCCGGCGGTGGCGCATGCCACGGTACGAGCCGATATCCATCAAGCGCCTGATGTTCATGTTAGTCTCGCGCCGCAGATCGCCTTCGACCTTCTTCTCGCGGTCGATCACCTCTCTAATGCGCGAAAGGTCCCGTTCGCTCAGGTCCTTGACCCGCGTGTTGTGGGAGACGGAGGCCCTATCCAGAACGTCTTTCGCCTGGTACAGCCCTATGCCGTAGATCGACTGCAGAGAGACCTCGGCTACCTTGTTGTCGGGTATGTTCACCCCTGAGACTATCGCCATCTCTTCCTCCCTATCGCGGCCGTAACGCCTTCAGCCCTGCCTTTGCTTGTGGCGCAGGTTTTCGCAGATCACCATCACCCGGCCGTGTCTTCTGACGACCCGGCACTTGGCGCACCTCTTCCTGACCGACGCTGATACCTTCATCTCACTTCTCCCGGCAGACGCCCTATCTGAAGCGGTAAGTAATACGGCCCCGACTGAGGTCGTAAGGCGAAAGCTGGACGAGCACCCTGTCTCCCGGAAGCACCCTGATGTAGTTCAGGCGTATCTTCCCGGAGACGTAGGCCAGCACCTCGTGGCCGTTCGCCAGCTCTACCTTGAACGTCGCGTCTCTGAGGGCTTCCCTTACCGTGCCCTCCACCTCGATGCTCTCTTTCTTAGCCATGCCGTTGCCGACCCTATTCCAGGGCCGTCAGTACCTCCGGGCCGTCCTTGGTTATCGCTATAGTGTCCTCGAAATGGGCCGACAGGCTCCCGTCGGCGGTCACGACCGTCCAGCCGTCGTCTTCTTGCACAGCCTCCCAGCTCCCGACGTTGAGCATCGGCTCGATCGCCAGCGCCATCCCCTCCCGGAGGAGGGGGCCGCGGCCCGGCTCGCCGTAGTTCGGCACCTCCGGCGACTCGTGCATCGCCCGGCCGATGCCGTGGCCGACGTACTGTCGGACTACTCCGAAGCCTCTACGCTCAGCGTAGCCCTGCACGGCGGCAGATATGTCCCCTATCCGTGCGCCCGCCCTAGCCTGCTCTATGCCCAACCTGAGCGACTCCCTGGTGGCTTCTATTAGCTGCTCCACATCTTCGCCTATCTCTCCCACGCCAACTGTGAACGCGCTGTCCCCGTGGAATCCGTGGAGGATGGCGCCCACGTCGACGCTCAGCACATCCCCATCTTCGAGCACCCTCCCGGAGGGTATCCCGTGGACGATCTCGGCGTTCAGCGACGTGCATATCGACGCCGGAAACGGTACGTGGCCTCCGGCCTTGTATCCCTTGAAAGACGGGGTAGCCCCGTTACCTCTTATCTCCTGCTCGGCAACGCGGTCAAGCTCCGCGGTAGTTACCCCGGGCTCTATCGCCTCCGCTATCTTTTCCTTGACCCTGGCCACGACGCGGCCGGCCTCGCGCATATACCCGAGCTCCCGGGCCGACTTGACGGTTATCCCCCCCTTGGGCCGCCTGCCCCCCGAAACGGGCAAGCTGAACTCGGGGACCTCGGGGCTCACACCAGCATATGATAGCATAGGACTACGTCGTCACCGGCTGCAGCGCCCGGACCAGCGTGTCGCCAACCTCCGCCACCGACCGTTCGCCGTCGACCCGGACAAGCTTCCCTGCCTCGCGGTAGTACTCCACCAAAGGCTCGGTGTCCTGCATGTAAACCTCGATACGCTTCTCCACGGCCTCAGGCTTGTCGTCGGGGCGTTGGTACAGCTCCCCTCCGCACCTGTCGCACTTCCCCTCCTCGCTGGTCGGAACCGTATGCCGGTGGTACGGCGTCTGGCACAGGCCGCACAAGATGCGGCCCGACAGGCGCCGGACCAGTTCTCCGCCCGACACGTCAATCAGCACGGCGGCGTCCAGTCCACCCTCATGGGCCAGGGCGCCGTCCAGGGCCTCTGCCTGAGACCGCGTTCGCGGGAAGCCGTCCAGCAGGAACCCTCCCGGCGCGGCGTTGTCGGCGATCCACTCCATCACCATGCCTATGGTCACGTCGTCCGGGACCAGCACGCCCCGCTCCATGTACGAGCGGGCCAGCAGACCGAGCTCCGTGCCGCGCTTCTGATGGTCGCGGAACAGGTCGCCGGAAGACACGCGGGGAATACCCAGCTCGCCGGATATACGCTCCGCTTGTGTGCCTTTGCCGGCTCCGGGCGGCCCCAGAAGAATCACCTTCACTGTCAGACACTCTCCCTCAGATCGCGCGCTGCTAGCGCAGGAAGCCCTCGTAGTTACGCATAAGCAGCTGGGCCTCCAGCTGCCTCATCGTGTCCAGCGCGACCCCCACCATGATGAGCAGACTGAACGAGCTGATCGTCAGCGCGCGCACGTCGGTGGCCTGAGTCACGAAGAACGGCAGAATCGAAACGGTGCCTAGGAACAGAGCGCCGCCCCACGTAATGCGCATTATCACGCGGTTCAGGTACTCCTGAGTGGGGCGCCCCGGGCGTATGCCGGGAATGAAGCCGCCGTTGCGCTGTAGGTTCTCCGCCAGGTTCTGTTGCTGGAACACGATAACCGTATAGAAGAAAGTAAACGCGACCACCAGGAGGAATACCGCCAGGTGGTAGGGGAATCTCGACGGATCGAGCGTGTCCGACAGGAACTGCGAGATACGCACCCAGAAGCTGTCGCTGAGCGGGTTTCTGAAGTAGCTGAAGAACGTCGCTGGCAGAATTATTATCGACGATGCGAATATCAGAGGGATCATGCCCGCGGAGTTTACCCGCAGCGGTAAGAAGGTAGACCCACTCTGACGCTGCATCCTACCTCCCCGGAATACGCTGCGGCCGTACTGGACCGGCACCCGGCGCTGCGCCTCCGTAACCATCACTATGAAATAGATTACCCCGAACCCGAACGCCACCAGGAGGAGCAGTCCGCCCGGCTCGTCCCGCTCCAGGAACCCCTGCCCGATGACCTGTGGGAACCGCGCCACTATACCGCCGAAGATGATGAGCGAGATGCCGTTCCCCAAACCCCTCTCGGTTATCAGCTCGCCGAGCCAGACCAGGAACATCGTGCCCGCAACCATGGACGTGAGCATCGCCAGCGTAGGCAGGTTCGCTCCGAAGTCGACCGTGGGGAGCACGCCGGACTGCCGCAGAATGCTCATCTGGCCGAAGGACTGGAAGAATGCGATCGGCACGGTCAGCCAGTGCGTGTACTGGTTGATGCGCTGGCGCCCAAACTCGCCCTCCTGGGACAGCGCCTTGAGCTGGGGCAGGACGGGCGTCAGTATCTGCATGACGATCGACGCGGTGATGTACGGATACACCCCCAGCGCCGCGACGCTGAGATTGGCCAGCGCGCCGCCGCTGAACAGGTCCAGAAAGCCGAGCAACGCCTGCTGCTGGAAGGCCTGGGCCAACGCCTGCGTGTCCACCCCCGGCACCGGTACGTGCGCGACGAACCGGAACACCACAAGCATGGCCAAGGTGAACAGGATACGCGCCCGCAGGTCCGGGACCCGCATGGCGTCGATCATCGACTGCAGGAGCTGCGGCCGCCCTACTTCCGAGGCTTGGCCCTGTCTCATCTCGGCCTAACCCCCTGAACGGCGCGGGCACACCGCGCCACAGCCATGTCTGTTCCCGGCAAACGGGTCGTTCCGCTTGAAGCTGGCGTCCATCAAGCCCTCGTCCGCACGCTGCCGCCCGCAGCCTCGATCTTCCTGCGCGCGGACGTGGAGAAGGCGTGGGCCTCCACCACCAACGGCCCCGCCAGCTCGCCCCTGCCGAGCACCTTCACGGGCTTCTTCAGGTCTCTCACCAAGCCGGCCTGCGCCATCCGCTCCGGCGTGACCTCCCTTTCCCCATCCAGCCCTGCAAGGCGGTCGAGGTTGACCACGGAGAACTGCCGCTTAAATATGTTGGTGAAGCCGCGCGTGCTGGGCAGCGCCTTGGCCAGCGGAAGCTGGCCCCCCTCGAAGCCGGGGCGTATACCCGGCCCGCTGCGCGCCTTCTGTCCCTTTATACCGCGGCCGGAGTAGGTCCCGCGGCCGCTCCCGTTTCCACGGCCGATTCTCTTGCGGTTGCGCTTGGCCCCCTGCGGCGGTCTAAGTTCGTCTTGTCTCATTGCTGCTCGGACTCCGGTTCGCTCAACTCCACCACCACGACGAGATGGCGCACCTTGTTGACCATGCCCATGATCGAGGGAGAGTCGTCGTGCTGCACGGTCTGGTGCAACCTGCGCAGCCCAAGCCCCTCCAGCGTCCTGCGTTGGTCCCGCGGCGATCCAATAGAGCTCTTTTTCCAGGTTATAGCTACCCTGCCCACCGGCGTCTCCTATCTCCGTCTCTGGGAGCGGCCCTGGCGGCGCGGCGGCGACTCGACCAGCGCCCTCCGCTTGGCCGCCTCCGCCTCCGGGTCACGCAGCATCGTCAGACCCTTGAACGCCGCCTTGGCGCTGTTGACCGGGTTAGTGCTGTGCCTTATCTTCGTGAGGATGTCCTTGACGCCCGCAAGCTCCACTACCGCTCTCACCGCTCCGCCCGCTATGACCCCCGTCCCCGGCGACGCCGGCTTCAGCATCACCTCGGACGCCCCGTACTTGACCTTGATCTCGTGCGGGATGGTGCTGCCTTTCAGCGTCACCTTGACCAGGTTCTTCCGAGCGTTGACCCCGCCCTTCCGGACAGCGTCCGGCACGGCGTCCGCCTTGCCCATGCCCACGCCCACACTGCCGTCGCCGTCGCCAACGACCACTACGGCGTTGAAGCTCAGATGCCGTCCGCCCTTGACCACCTTGGCGACCCGGGAAATCTTCACGACCCTCTCCGATATGAGAGAGTCCTCCGACCGCTCGTTTCTTCCGAAACCAGTGGACATCAAAACTTGAGCCCTCCCTTTCTCGCGGCGTCCGCCAGGGCTTTGACCCGCCCATGGTACTTGTAGCCGCCCCGGTCGAAGACGACGCGGGTGACCCCCTTCTCGACGGACCGCTTGGCTATGAGCTCTCCAACCATACGCGACACGTCAACCTTGGGCTTGCTGTCCTTCTGCGACTTCACTTCCTGCTCCAGGGTGGACGCAGAGACCAGCGTCACCCCTGCGGAGTCGTCGATCACCTGGGCGTAGGTATGCCTCAGGCTGCGGAAGACGGCCAGCCTAGGGCGCTCTGCGCCCCCCCTCAGCCGGCGTCGTATCCTCCTGTGCCGTGCGTACCTTCGGACTCTGCTTGTTCCTTCCTTTGGCATCTCTACTCAGCCTTGCGCGCGCTCTTGCCCGGCTTGAGCTTGACCTGCTCGCCGGAATATCTGATCCCCTTGCCGGTATAGACGTTCGGGGGACGGCTCGCCCTGATCTCGGCTGCGATCTGCCCGACTGCCTGCTTGCTGTTGCCGCTGACGGTGATACGGTTATTTCCTTCGACCTGCAGGGTTATTCCGTCTTCGGGTTGGATCTCGACCGGGTGGCTCAGCATGACGCTGAGCGTGATCCCCTTGTCGCTCTGCTGGACGCGGTATCCCACGCCCACGAGGTCCAGCCTCTTGGTGAAGCCATTGGACACGCCGATGACCATGTTCGCGAGCAGGCTACGGGTGAGCCCGTGGAGGGCCCTATGCTCACGCTCGTCCGACGGCCGCTTCACCAGCAGCGATCCATTCTCCCTGGATATGGCCATGTCGGCGTGGAAGCTCTCCTTCAGGACGCCCCTGGGACCCTTCACCTCCACCGCGTCACCGTCGATAGACACTTCTACCCCCGTGGGCAGGTCGATCGGCTGGTTGCCTATCCTCGACATAGGTCTCTCCTGAAATTCGTGTGCCCGCGCGGCTCTGCCGTCGCCCAGGCCCAGGGCGAGAGGGCTACCATACGTAGCATAGCAACTCTCCCCCAACCTCCTGTCGCCACGCCTGCTTGCCCGTCATCACGCCCTTGGACGTCGACAGCAGGGCTACGCCGAGCCCGCCGTAGTACCTCGGTATCTCGCCCTTGCGGACGTACACCCGGAGACCGGGCCGGCTGACACGCTTCAGGCCCGCGATGGCGGACTCGCCGTCTTCCCGGTAGCTCAGGTACAGCTTGATTACGCCCTGCGGAGGATTGTCCTGGCGCACCTCGTAGTCTTCGACGAACCCTTGTTCCTTCAGGAGCCTCGCAAGCTCCCGCTTCGTCTTCGACGCCGGCACCGTGACCGAATCGTGACGCACCATGACCGCGTTCCGGATGCGCGTGAGCATGTCTGATATCGGGTCTGTTATCACGGTCTATCGTCTCCCTGTTCCGACCTCTGCGGCCGGCTACCAGCTAGCCTTCCGTACGCCGGGAAGGAAACCCTTCAAGGCGAGCTCTCTGAAGCATATCCTGCACAGCCCGAAGTGCCGTATGTACGCGCGCGGCCTTCCGCAACGGTGACAGCGGTTGTACGCCCTGCCCGGGTACCTCTGCGGCTTCTTCCAACTAGCGATCTTGGCGGCTCTTGCCATCTCTCTCCTCTCGCGCCTATGCTGCCGCCGCAATCCGGGCGAACGGCATTCCCATCAGCTCCAGGAGGCGCAGCCCTTCGTGATCGGAGCGCGCCGTAGTCGTTATGACGACCTGAAGCCCTCTGAGCCGGTCGATGGCGTTATAGTCGATCTCCGGAAACACCACCTGTTCGCGCATCCCCAAGGAGTAGTTGCCGCGTCCGTCGAACGCCTTTCTGGACACCCCCTGGAAGTCGCGTATCCTCGGCAGGGACGAGCTGACGAGCCTGTCGAAGAACTCGTACATGCGCCTTCCCCGCAGAGTCACCATCAGTCCAACGGCCATCCCTTCCCTGATCTTGAAGCCGGCAATCGACTTCTTCGCGCGCGTCGTCACCGGTCGCTGCCCTGCGATCATCATCAGGTCGTTGCTGGCGGCCTCCAGGGCCTTGGAGTTCTCCAGCGCCTCCCCAAGCCCTATGTTGAGTACTATCTTGCTCAGGCGCGGCGCCGCCATCGGGCTGCTATACGCGAACTCCTCCACCAGCGCCGGCGCAATCTCCTCGCGGAAACGTACCAGTAACCGGGCCAAGGTGGCCGGCTGAGCAACTTCCTCTACCGGCGCCTCGGCGGCAGCGGCGCTCTTGCCCCTCCCGGAACGGCCTGAGCCGCCTGCCGTGGCAGACGACTTGGCGGTCGTCCGGCGGCCTGTTCCCTTGGCAGCGGCCGTAGACCGGCGAGGCTTCGCCGGGCTCTTTGCGGGGGCGGCCTCTTCCGGGGCCGTCTGCCCTTCCTGTCCTTCTTTTTCCGTCGTCACTCGATCACTTCCTTACAGCTATGGCAGACCCTGGCCTTCGTACCGTCTGCCAGGACTCTCCGGTCGATGCGCGCGGGCTTGTTGCAGTGTGTGCAGATCAGCACCAGATTCGCCGCCGGCACAGGCAGCTCCTTCTGGATGATCCCCGCCTGGCGCAGCGCGCCCGTAGGCTTCGTGTGACGCTTGACGACGTTTACTCCCTCAACGAGGACCTTGCCCTCTTTGGGGAACGTCTGGGTCACACGGCCCTGTTTGCCCCGGTCGCGTCCCTTCGTTACCAGAACGTTGTCGTCTCTTCGAAGCCTCAACCTACAGCACCTCTGGCGCCAGCGATATGATTCTCATGAACTCCTGCTCCCGCAGCTCCGAGGCCACCGGCCCGAAGATGCGTGTGCCTCTGGGCGTCCGGTCCTCGTTCAGCAACACCGCGGCGTTGTCGTCGAACCTGATGTGGGAGCCGTCCGGGCGTCTCTTCGGCTTTACCGTTCTGACGACCACGGCGCGGACGACCTCGCCCTGCCGCGTCGTCGATCCCGGGGCCGCCTCTTTCACCGACGCCACTATGACGTCGCCGACGCCGGCGTACTTCCTGCCGCTGCCGCCAGGTACCCCGATACAGCTAATCACCTTGGCGCCGGAGTTGTCGGCAACCTTTAGACGAGTGTACTGCTGGATCATGCTTCCCGTTGCCCCCTGGAGCCCTCGCCAGACTCGGCTGGGTCCGTGTCCTCGGCCTCTGCGGTGGGAGCGTCTCCGCTCACGGTCCCCTCAGGGACCTGGGGGCTCTCCACGTCCGCTTGGGGCTCCTCTTGGCTCTCTTCGACCTTGACCTCGCCTGACGGCTCTACCACTTCTTCTTCGGTCGTCTCCGGCTCGGAAGCCTCTTCCTCATCTTCGGCTTGGGTGACGGGACTGTCCTCCGCCGAACTATCCACTACGGCTTCGGGCTCTTCGTCAACGATGGCCTCACCGGCTTCTTCGTCGTCAGGCGATTCAGGCTCTTCCACCTGCGCCTCGGCTGTTTCCGCCGTCGCCATCTCGGCTTCGCCGCCAGTCTCCTCTTGGTCCGCCTCGGCCACAGCCGCGCCCAGTTCCGGCTCTTCGGCATCCGGGGCGTCGGCGCTATCGGCCTGCCCGTCCTCTACCTCTACGACCGCCTCCACCTCCTCATCGGCAACGACGGATGCCTCTGTGGCGGGATCCTCCTGCGCCTGTAGCTCCTCGGCTGCTTCCTCGGCGGGAGCCTCCTGTATCTGCAGCTCTGGGGCTGCTTCCTCGATGGGTGCTTCCTGCACCGGAGGCTCCGGCATCTCCGCGGCGATGTCCTGAGGCAGTAGCTCCGCCACTTCCTCCCTGGACAGTATCTCGACCACCCGCCATCTCTTGGTCCGGGACAGAGGCCTGGCCTCCACCATCTGGATAGTGTCGCCCACCCGGCAGGCGTTCTCCTCGTCGTGGGCCTTGAAACGGGTCCGCCGCCTGATGGACTTCCCATACAGTCGGTGGACCTGGCGCCATTCAACCTGCACGACCACGGTTTTATCCATGACGTCGCTTACTACCTTGCCAACCCGCACCTTGCGTCGTTCGTAGCTCATTCTGCCGTCCTGGCGAGCTCTCGCTGGTGCATCACCGTCGTGACACGGGCGATGCGCTTGCGTACTCGCCTGATCTGGTTTACGTTCGGGAGCTGCATCGTGGCGACGCGGAACCGCAGGTTCATCAGCTCCATGCGGGTGTTGTCCAAGTCCTCGGACAACTCGTCGTCCGTCAGCGCCCTCAGGTCGTCAATCTCCATTGCAACTAACCTGCTATATCCCTATATCTCGTGCTTGGCCACTACCTTAGTGGCCACCGGAAGCTTCGCCGATGCCAGCTTGAGCGCGGATATTGCGTCGGCCTCCGGCACGCCCGCCACTTCGAAGAGTATCCGTCCGGGCTTGACCACCGCGACCCAATGGTCGACGGCCCCTTTCCCGGAGCCCATCCTCGTCTCCGCCGCCCTCGCCGTCACCGACTTGTCGGGGAATATCCGGATCCAAAGGCGGCCCCCGCTCCTCGCGTAGCGGGTTATGACCCGGCGGGCCGCCTCAATCTGACGAGACGTTATCCACGCCGGCTCGACGGCCTTCAGACCGTACTCCCCGAAGTTGATCGTGCTGCCCGCAACGGATATCCCCTTGCGGCGGCCCCGATGCTTATTCCTGTACTTGATTCGCCGCGGCTGTAGCATTTGCCGGTGTCTCTTCCTCTGCGCTCACCGTTACTTCGATCGGGCTCATCAGCTCCTCTTCCTGCCTGCGTTCTGGCAGGATCTCGCCCTTGAATATCCATGCCTTGACGCCGATGCGCCCGAAGTCCGTCGCCGCCTCGGCGATGTTGAAGTCTATGTCCGCCCGCAGCGTGTGCAGCGGGACCCTTCCCGCCATCGCCTTCTCTCTTCGAGCAATGTCGGCCCCGCCGAGCCGCCCCGCGCAGATTATCTTGATGCCCTGGGCGCCGGCCTGCATCGTGCGGGTCACCGCCTGCCGTATCGCGCGCCGGTACGCTATCCGGCGCTCGAGCTGGTCTGCGATGCTCCGGGCAACTAGGTAGGCGTCCAGCTCCGGCTGGCGTATCTCCTGTACGTTCAGCCTGACGCGCCTGCCTATGTGCTTCTCGATCTCCTTCCGTATCTCCTCAACCTTCTGGCCGCCGCGCCCGATCACGATGCCCGGGCGCGCGGTGTGTATGGTGAGGACGACCTCGGTGGAGCCGCGCTCTATTTCGACGCGGGATATGCCCGCGTCTTCGTAGGCGCGGTCCAGCGCCTTCCGGATAGCCAGGTCCTCGTCCACCAGCGCCCGGTACTCACTCGGCTTTGCGGCGAACCATCTGGCATGCCACTCTGCAGTGAAGCCCAGACGAAAGCCTATCGGGTGGGTTTTGTTTCCCAAGCTACCGGCCCTCCTCGTCTACTACGACCGTTACGTGGCTGCTCCGTCTCCTGACGCGACCTACGCGGCCCATTGCCCTGGGCCTGAACCGCTTCAACCGGGTCGCCTCGTTGGCGTATATCTCCGTTATGCGAAGGCTCGAAGGACGGTTCAGCATCACGTCCTCGGCGTTAGCCATGGCCGACTTGACCACCTTCGCTACCTGCGCGGCCGCTGGGGACGGCAGGAAGG
Source organism: Dehalococcoidia bacterium (assembly GCA_965262055.1). Lineage (GTDB taxonomy): Bacteria > Chloroflexota > Dehalococcoidia > Lucifugimonadales. Next base: position 665,583 of record CBDHEI010000002.1, on the reverse strand, counting down.
CGAGCACTTTCAGCGCCTCGTCCGCGTCCATGCCGCGCACGAGGTCGACTATCGGCTTAAACCGCTTGACCGATATCCCAGTGTTTGTGGTTGTCGCGCTTGCCGGCATCTCGCTAACGCACCGCCGTCGTTCTCTCTGATTTCGTTGAATGGCCCCTGAAGGTCCGCGTCGGAGCGAACTCGCCCAGACGGTGCCCGACCATGTTCTCCGTGATGTAGATGGGCACGTGCCGACGGCCGTCGTGGACGGCTATCGTCATCGCTAGCATGTCGGGCATTATCATGGACGCTCTGGACCAGGTGCGGATCACGACCTTGCTGCTGCTCCGGCGCGCCGCGTCCACTTTCTTGGCCAGCTTGGCGTCTACGTACGGCCCCTTCTTTATGGACCTCGACATCTGGTCGCTCCTCTACTTGCGCCTACGGCTGAGGATCAGCCGGTCGGTCCTCTTGTTGCGCCGCGTCCTGTAGCCTAGGGCAGGCTTGCCCCAAGGCGTCTTCGGGCCCGGCATCCCAATGGGAGACTTTCCCTCTCCGCCGCCGTGCGGATGGTCTGCGGGCGACATAACGACCCCGCGGACCTCCGGTCGGCGTCCCATGTTCCGCTTCCGCCCCGCCTTGCCAAGCTTCACGTTCTTATGGTCCACAGCGCTGGCCTGGCCTATCGTCGCCATGCACTCGCTTATGACCCGCCGCACCTCCGAGGACGGCAGCCGGATCAGCGTGTACTTGTCCTCTTTCGCAAGCACCTGCGCCGCCGTGCCCGCACTCCTCACTATCTGGGCGCCACGGCCCACCGACAGCTCGATGTTGTGGACCATGGTCCCTGTGGGGATCGCCCGCAGAGGAAGGGCGTTGCCCGGCCTGATGGGGGCCTGTTCCCCCGCCTGGACGACGTCGCCCACCCCAAGCCCGTTCGGCGCAACTATGTAACGCCAGTCGCCGTCGCGGAACTTGATCAGCGCGATCCGTGCAGACCGGTTCGGGTCGTACTCGATGGATGCTACCTCGCCCGGCACGCCCGTGTTGTCGCGCTTGAAGTCTATCTTGCGGAACCGCCGCTTGTGGCCTCCACCGCGGTGCCGGACGGTTATCCGCCCGTTCAAGGCTCGGCCGGCGCGGTTCTTGCGCGGCTCCAGAAGCGACTTCTTCGGAAGACGCGTCGTGATGTCGTCCGAAGTCTGGAGCACCGCGCCTCGGCGTCCAGGTGTCGTTGGATTTACTGCCTTCAGCGGCATCAGACCCCCTCGAATATCGTGATCGTGTTACCCGGAGCGAGTGTAACGATCGCCTTCTTCCAGTCTTTCTTCTTGGACGTCCGTGGACCCAACCGCTTCATCTTGCCCCGGACGTTCATCGTGTTCACGCCGACCACGCTTACGTCGAAGGCCTCCTCGACGGCGCGCTTGACTTGGTGCTTGGTTGCCTTCGTCTCCACCTCGAACACGTACCTGCCTTGCTCCTGCAGATAAGTGCTCTTCTCGGTGATTATCGGTCTCTTCAGAATGTCGAAGCTATTCATCGGAGCCCCCCGCGTCTGCCGCCGCGCCCGGGCGCGGACGCCTTACTAGCGGGCGTCCCCATAGCGCCTCCGCCTTGCGCAGGGCCTCCTGGGTCATCACCACCTTGCCAGGCTTCAGCAGGTCCGCCGTATTGAGTAGAGCGGCGGGCAACATCCTGAGCCGCGGTATGTTTCGCGCAGCCCTGAAGACGCCGTCGCCAGCCCCGTCAGCCACAAGCAGAGGTGCGGGCCCGGCGCCCACGGCGTCCAGAACGCCTACCATCTCTTTCGTGCGTGCCTGTTCCAGGTCCAGGTTCTCGAGCACAACCAGATCGTCCTCTCGGACCTTGTCCGACAGCACCGTTACCAGCGACAACCGCCTCATCCTCTTCGTGGTCCGCTGGCGGTAGCTGCGGGGCTGCGGCCCGAAGGCGGCCCCTCCGCCGCGCCATTGGGAGGCGCGGATCGTGCCGGCCCGCGACTGCCCCGTGTGCTTCTGGGGCCTCGGCTTCCGTCCGCCGCCCGAGACGCCGCTCCGCGACTTGACCGAAACGGTGCCCTGCCGGGCGTTCGCGAGCTGCCCCACCAGTACCTGGTGCACCACCGCGGGGTTGGGAGGCACGCCGAATACGTCGTCCCTTACCTGGACGCTGCCTACGACCTTCCCCTTCGTATTCTTGAGAGTGATCTTCATAGCCTTAGCCGACCTTCTGGATCATGATCAGCGAGTTCCTCGCCCCAGGGACCGCCCCCTTTACGAGCAGAAGATTCCTATCCTTGTCCGTCCCCATGACCTCCAGCTTTCGGACCGTGACACGGGCGTTGCCCATGTGGCCCGCCATCTTGTGGCCCTTCAGCACGTGCCCCGGCGAGGTCCCTGCGCCAATGGAGCCGGGAGCGCGGTGCTTGTCAGACTGCCCGTGCGTCTTCGGCCCACCGTGGAACCCGTGTCTCTTGATGACTCCTGCAAATCCGCGGCCCTTCGACAGCCCGGTCGCGTCGATCTTCTCGCCCTCGGCGAACAGGTCGACGTCCACGGTCTGTCCCACCTCGAGCCCCGACACGTCGTCCGCCCTCACCTCGCGCAGGAAGCGCAACTGTCTGCCGGAGGCCTTCAGGTGCCCGCCGCGCGGCTTGTTGACTTTCCTGACGTCTGTGTAGCCGATCTGCACAGCCTCGTACCCGTCCCTATCGGACGTCTTGATCTGCGTAATCGTGCACGGCCCGGCCTGCACGACGGTCACGCACACGGCCTCTCCGCTCTCGCGGAAGACCTGCGTCGTTCCCACCTTCTTTCCTATCAGACCTTGAACGGACAACCTTGCTCTCCCTAATCAGAGCTTCATCGAGATGAAGACCCCGGCCGGTACGTTCAGCCTGGTCAGCGAATCGATCGTCTTCGACGTCGGCCCCAGGATGTCGATCAGCCGGTTGTGGGTCCTGATCTCGAAATGCTCACGCGAGTCCTTGTGGACGTGGCCCGAACGTATCACGCAGAACCTCTTTATGCTCGTGGGCAGCGGCACCGGACCGGCGACCTGGGCCCCCGTACGCTCGGCGGCCTCCACGATCTGCCCGGCCCACAGGTCCAGGATGCGGTGATCGAACGCCCTGAGTATGATCCTGATCTTCTGTCCCGTTGCGCTGGCGGTGACCATATGATTACCCGCGATGACTAGACGGCCGCAGCCGCCACCTCGGCGGGAGCCTCCTCATATTCTTCAAACTCCATTGAATGGCTGGCCCGGCCCTGTGTCACAGAGCGCAGGCTGCTGACATACCCGAAGCTCTCGGCCAGCGGCAGGCGCGCCTTCACCGTCTGAACGGGTCCCCGTCCCTCGATGCTGCGGATGTTGGCCCGCCTCCGGCCCAGTTCCCCCAGCACATCGCCCAAGAACTCTCCCGGAGTCACCACTTCGAGCCTCATAACCGGCTCGAGCAGGACGGGGGCGGCTCTCCGTATTGCGGCCTTGGCGGCAATAGAGCCAGCGACCCGGAAGGCCATCTCGGAAGAGTCAACCTCGTGATAGCTGCCGTCGACCAGCTTGGCGCTCACGTCCACGACGGGATATCCGCCCAGCGGACCTGACCCCAGGGCGTCCAGAATCCCGGCGCGCACCGCCGGTATGTACTCCTTGGGGATCGATCCCCCTCTGATCGAGTCCTCGAACTCGAACCCAGCCCCGCGCGCCGAAGGCTCCACCTCCAGCCAGACGTGCCCATACTGCCCGTGTCCGCCGGTCTGCCTGACGAGCCGGCCCTCGGCCCGCGCCGGCCTGCTGATCGCTTCCCGGTAGGCCACCCTTGGGCGGCCTACGTTCGCGTCCACCTTGTACTCGCGCCGGGCCCGGTCGACGACTATCTCCAGATGGAGCTCTCCCATGCCCGACATGATCGTCTGGCCTATCTCGTCGTTGAAGGATACCTTCAGTGTGGGGTCTTCGTCTGACAGCTTCGCCAGGGCTTCCATGAGGCGGTCCTGGTCTCCCCTCGTCTTGGGCTCCACGGAGACCGACATGACAGGGTCCGGGAATGTGATCGTCTCCAGCACTATCGGCTCTCCGACAGAGCACAGCGTGTCGCCGGTCGAAACGCCCCTGAGGCCGACCGCCGCGGCGATCTCCCCAGCGACGACCCTGTCCAAGTCCTCACGGCGCTGCGCGTGCATCCGAACGATCCTGCCCATGCGCTCCCGCCGCCCCGTCGTCGCGTTATACACCGCGTCCCCAGTCGCTACACTCCCTGAGTAGACTCGGAAGTAGGCAAGACGTCCTATGAACGGGTCCGCGACGGCCTTGAACGCCAAGGCGGCAAACGGCTCGCCCTCTGACGTGTCGCGCACCAGGGGGCCGCCAGTCTTCGGGTCCTCCCCCACAGACGGCGGCATGTCCTGAGGCGACGGAAGGTAGTCGCCAACCGCGTCCAGCAGCGGATGCATTCCCACGTTCTTCAGGGCCGCCCCGCATAGGACCGGCACTAGGCGGTACTCGATAGTGGCCTTGCGGAGCGCCTTCTTGATCTCGTCCTTGGTGATCTCGTGGCCCTCTATGTATTTCGCAATCAGATCGTCGTCGGTCTCGGCAACCCTCTCGATCATGCTCTCACGGTACCGGCGGTACTCGTCGAGCATCTCCTCGGGCACCGGCGCTTCCATGGGCGGCTCCGGGGAGCCGTCGCTATAGATCAGCGCCTTGCCTTCGACCAGGTCGACGACCCCCCGGTAGGAGTCTTCCTGGCCTATGGGGATCTGGATGGCCACGGGGCTCGTGCCCAGCCGGAGAGCTATGCTGTCTACGGTGCGTTGGAAATCGGCTCCCAGCCGGTCCATCTTGTTGACGAAGCAGATACGGGGTACGTGGTAGCGGTCTGCCTGTCGCCATACCGTCTCGGACTGCGGCTGAACGCCCGCGACGGCGTCGAAGATGACAACACCGCCGTCCAGAATTCGAAGGCTGCGCTCGACCTCAGCTGTGAAGTCCACGTGCCCCGGGGTGTCTATGACATTTATGGTGTAGCCGTTCCAGTCGCAGGTCGTCGACGCCGACGTGATTGTGATGCCCCTCTCCCTCTCCTGGGCCATCCAGTCCAGAGCGGTCGTGCCCTCGTCCACACCGCCAATCTTGTATATGCGGCCTGCTACGTATAGGACACGCTCGGAGACGGTCGTCTTGCCCGCGTCGATGTGGGCGACGAACCCGATATTTCGCGTTTTTTCCAGCCGGGATTGAGGAGACATAATAGGAGAATCGCCGTATAAAGAGCGGGGAGCTCAAAGCCGTCACCACCTGTAGTGGGCGAACGCGCGGTTCGCCTCGGCCATACGGTGAAGGTCCTCCTTTCTCTTGACAGCGGACCCTGGGCGCGTGACGCCTCCAAGAGCTCCTGTGCCAATCTCTCTCTCATGGGCCGACCTGACCTCGCCCGCGCTGCCAGCACGAGCCACCGCATCGACAGAGCGATCTGACGCTCCGGTCTGATCTCACGGGGCACCTGGTACGTGGCGCCGCCTACGCGCCGCGACCTCACCTCCAGCTGCGGCGTGGCGTTCGCAATGGCGTGCCTGAACACCTCTAGTCCGGGCCGCCTCGCTTGGCGCTCGATATCGTCCAGGGCAGCGTACACGATGCGCTGCGCTGTCGTCCGCTTCCCACCGAGCATGACGCGGTTTATGAACCTCGCAAGCTCAACGCTGCCGAACCTCGGGTCCGGCGTAATCGAGTGCTTCTTCGGCCTATTCCTGCGTGGCATGGATGCTAACTCGGCCTCTTGGTTCCGTACTTGCTGCGCCCGCGCCGCCTCTCCTCCACACCGCCCATGTCCAGCGGGCCCCTCACGATGTGGTACCGGACCCCGGGAAGGTCTTTCACCCTTCCGCCCCTGATGAGCACGACCGAGTGCTCCTGCAGGTTGTGGCCCTCACCCGGTATGTACGCGCTGACTTCCATGCCGTTGGTCAGCCTGACCCTCGCCACCTTCCGCAGCGCCGAGTTGGGCTTCCTGGGCGTCTGGGTACGCACTTGCACGCATACGCCACGCTTCTGCGGGGCCCCGGAGTCGCGCCAGCCCCTCTTCTTCAACGTGTTGAACGTGTACCTCAGCGCGGGAGACTTGTCCTTCTTCTGCTTGGGCCGTCGCCCTTTTCGCACAAGCTGGTTCACAGTCGGCATATTCCTGAACTCCCCATGCGCCCGGTTGACCAAACTACGCCACCCACCCAATCTAAGGGCGCCAAACGCGAATTATACAGATGAGGACGTTACGCTGTCAACTTCAACTCGAGGCACGAAGGCCCCGGTTGCGCCCTGCCGGCTGAGAGCGGCCGACGGCTACCCGCTGCGACCGCCCGATTCGTAGGACGGCGCGCTTCCCGCCTCCGCCGCCTCACCCATAGAGACCGACGTAAACTTTTGCTCGGGGTAGGAGATGTACACGTCGTCATATATCTCGGCGGGCTCTGGCCAAGGACTCTCCTCTGCAAACTTGGAGGCTTCGGCAACCGCAGAGGTGGCCCTGACGTCGATCTCCTTCAGGTCGCCCTCTCCAGCGACCCCCGTCTCGACGATGTGCTTGTAGAGCCGGTCCAGACAGTCCTTGCCTCTGTAGTACTCCTCCTCCTCGGAGGTCCTGTACTGCGCCGGGTCGTCGGCGCCGAAGTGGCCGAAGTACCTGTACGTCATCGCCTCGATCAGCGTCGGCCCCTCGCCCGCCCGGGCGCGCGCCACCGCCTCCCCGCCTATCTCGTACATCTCAAGCGCGTCCTGGCCGTCGGCCATGACGCCGGGTATGCCATACCCGTCCGCCCTGTTCGCCACCGACCCGCCCGATACCACGTACTCGGAGGGCGTCGACTCGGCGTAACGGTTGTTCTCACACACGAAGATGACCGGCAGCTTCCATATGCCGGCCAGGTTCAGGGACTCGTGAAGGCTGCCCTGGCTGGACGCCCCGTCGCCGAAGAAGACGACGCTCACGCTGTCCACGCCCCGGAGCTGGGCGCTGAGCGCCGCGCCCGTCGCAACCGGGATGTTGGAGCCCACCACGCCGTTGGCCCCGAGCATCCCCTTGGTAATGTCCGCGATGTGCATGGTGCCACCCTTGCCCTTGTTGGTGCCGGTGGCCCTGCCCAGCAGCTCTGCCATCATCTCCTTCAGGTCCACCCCCTTGGCGATGCAGTGGTGGTGGCTCCGGTGCGTGCCCAGAACGTAGTCGTCCCCCCTCAGGTGCGCGCATATGCCGGTCGGCACGGCCTCCTGGCCCACCGACGAGTGCATGCCGCGGAGCCTACCCTGGTCGGCCTGCCTCCGTGCTTCCTCCTCGAAGCGCCTGATGGTGATCATCTTCTCGTACATCCACAGCAGGGTCTTGTTGTCCAACGCCGAGCTCGTGGTCGCCACGTCCTTCCTCCTGTCGAGAGACACGCCGCCGGGGACGCGTTCGAATTGGCCAGATTATATCACGGGCCGTCTCATTGATAGCCGCGCTTGGCCCAAGGGGCCTCGCACCCGACCAGTAGAGCAAAAAGAAAGGGCCGGTAGGCCTTACGGGCCCATCATCAGCTGAATCTGCTTGGCCAGAGGCCCGGTCTCGTTTAGAGGATGGGTCGTGCCAAACTCCACCACGTCAGTCTGGTGCATCAGGTACTCCCAGCTATCGCGCTGCCCGCCGAACTCAGGAGTGAACTGGATGTCCGACAGCTGGTTGGCCTGCGGGCGACGGCCAAACCCGGGCACCCAGACGTGGGCGCCGTAGGTGTAGAGGCGCAGCGGCGAGGAGATGACGACGATCGGCAGGTCCTCGATGAACATGTCGTTGATCTTGGTGCCGATATCCACGAGCTGCTCACTAGTCAGCGCTCGCGGTACTGCGTCCAGAAGTGCGTCGAGCTCAAGGGTAGCATACCTTATAGCATCGGTGTTGGCGCTGTGGAAGTAGTAGTTAACCGGGATTTCCCATATTGGGAGTCTTCAGGCTCAAGGGGCAGCCCAAACGAGATGTTAGCATCATAGTCAGGTCCTGCAAGGCCAGTCAATCGCCGGTCTATCCGATAAGAGATGCGTTTGCAGTCGTAGAGCACCCTTCTTGTCCGTCTTCATCGTCCTCGTGTCCCCTGCCAGTGGGGTGAAAGCGCATTGAAGACAAGGCGACTCCCTGGAGCGCTCTCCCCCTCTTGGCAAGATCGTGGTTGTACCCTCCCTCAGCTTGGCGCCGGCGATAACCGGCCGATACGATCCAACACTCCCTGGAACAACCGTCGAGGAACCGACATCTCGGATAACTGAAAGATCAACCACCGGGAGTGCCGCACCAGACGGCCTCCCATCTTGATCAGCTTGACCTGCACGCTCCGCAGCGACCAGTGCTTGACCGCCTTGGGCAGACACAGCCGGCGAAGGAAGTTCCCAAGGTTGTACGCCAGGACGAACAGAGATAGACGCACCCGGTTGGCCACGAACCGATGGCACGACAGCCGAGTCCAGTTCAGCGCGTACTTCCCCTCCTTGATCCACTGCTCGGCTGTCCCGCGACCATTGTAGAATCGCACCACTCCTTCGGGGCCAGCCGTCATGCTCGTGACTATGAAGCCCACCCGGGGGAATAGCTCTCCCCTATGCCACTCCACCTTGGCCACCACCCGCCGTGCCCGGTCCCAACTCCCGGCACGATACCAGAAGTCGTCGTATAGGATCACTGGACGCTTCGGCGGCCTCCCCACAGGCCTCCTGAGCAGAGGGGCGATCTCCCGTTGCAGCACCTCGTTGCCGGGGAGTCTTATAGCGTAAAGGACGTGCCGCTCCTCGAGGTACTCATAGATGTCCGGCTTGGCGAATGCGGCATCGGCACGAAAGTACCGCCGCACTCCTGTCGCCCCGTAGCGGGACAGGATCGGATCCAATACATCACGCCACCTGTGCGCGCTATGTACGTTCCCCGCACGGAGCATCGCCCCCTCGCAGTCACCGAACTGGTTGAACACGAACAAAGGGTGATAGCACGTGCTCCCAAAGTGACCGTTGTACGACGCTCCCTCCTGTCCTCCATGTACCGGACTCTCCGAACTGTCCATGTCCAAGATCACCCGCCGGTGCGCTGTGTGCGTCATCGCCCGGTCCACCCACGTAGCGTTCACTCGGCCCAACCCTTCCACGTTGCCGTCTTGGGTAAGCACCTCGGTCTCGAACCGGCTGATGGTGTTGGTGCTGGCGGCCGGTCTCTCAGGACCACCTCGCCGTCCAACGACTACCCGCATCGTCGGGTCCTGGGCCAACCGTTCAGCGTCGTTGGTATCCTCGTAGCCCGCCAGACGACTGTACACCGACTGCCTGAGAAGGCCCACCAATCGGTGCTGCACGTTACGACCGCCACGGCTCTCCTGCAGACACTCATTCGCCGTCTCCGTCAGCCCCAGTGCATCGTCCAACTCGCGGCAGGCCAGCAGCCCAGCGTCCGAGGTGATGGTAGCGCCGCGAAACTCCAACCGTACACGTCGGTCGAAACGGAGCGTGGCGCGGGGGTTGGTGCTTTCACCCATTGGGTGCCTCCTGAGTGGGTACGTTATCAAGAACTAGAGTAGTCGCTCACGACCAGTCTAGCACTCATGATAACCACTGTGCTCTGCTATTCGGCTACATCGGGTATCGCTGTTGCTGATTACGGCAAGCCCTGCAGGGTTGATATGGGAAATGTGGGGTTAAGGCTAGTGACTGTACCGCCCCAGCCGCCGACGCGGACGGAGTCGTAGTTGTAATTCTCGTAGTAGACCGCCGCCCAAACAGGCATCTCCATGGTCTCGAAGTTGACCTTCAGACCGGCGTCCGCCAGCATCTGCTGCTCAGCCGCCAACTGCGTCGACTTTGTACGCTCCTTGTCGCCCGTTACAGAAGCTATACTTGAGCTTTTGATAAAGATATGAGACTCTGGGCTTCGAGCGTAACTGTTCAGACTCCGTGAGATCCGAAGGAGGAGGCTAGAGGGGAGAACCCCTCTGGCAGAGGGTCTGGGGGCTTTGCCCCCAGTTTCGAAAGGGCGTGCGGGTGGGGATCAAAGACATCTGCCCTATCGAGACTATGCTAGTGGAGAAGACATCAGCAAGTCTGAACAGTTACTTTCGGGCAGGCTCCCGTGCGGTCGCCTGCCGTCGGTGCTACAATAGGTGCCGCTGAAAACATCTCTTCGGAGGCCTACGATGACCGGATTCCGCGGCGTCTTCCCCGCGATAATCACACCGATGACACAGGACGGCCGGCTGAACGAGGCCGCATTCCGCGAAGTGCTGGAGTTCAACATCAGGGGAGGCGTTCACGGCTTCTGGGTCGCAGGGGGCACCGGCGAGGGCATCCTGCTCGACGACGACGAGAACAGGCGCATATCCGAGATAGCCGTCGACCAGAACCGTGGCCGCACCAAGCTGATCATGCACGTCGGCGCCCCGACCACGGAGCGCTCCGTAGCGATGGCTGAGCACGCCGCGCGGGCTGGCGTGGACGCCATCTGCGCCGTGCCGCCGTTCTTCTACAGAGCAGGAGACGACGCCGTCGTCGAGCACTACCGCGCTGTGGGCGCGGCCGCCGACCTGCCCCTCTTCGTCTACAACCTGCCACAGTCCACAAACGTGGAGATCACTCCAGAGCTCATGGGCCGGCTGCGCGACCGCGTACCGCAGCTTACCGGGCTGAAGCACTCGTCGCTTCTGTTCGCCAACATACGCACCTTCGCCGACATGGGCCTGAGCTGCTTCACCGGCAGCTCGGTCCTCATGCTGCCTGCGCTGACCATCGGCGCCACCGGCATCGTCGACGGCCCGCCCTGCGCGGCCCCAGAGAAGTGGGTCGCGATATGGGACGCGTATAACGCTGGCGACCTTGAGCGCGCGGAGAAGGCCCAGCTCGATGCGCACAGGCTTTTCGAGGCGGCGTTGGGATTCGGCATGCACGTCTACTTTGCCACCCTTCACGCCATCGTCAGCGAGAGACTGGGCATCGACTGCGGTAACCCCCGCCCGCCGCTCCCCGCCCTGACGGCCGCTCAGAAGGCGGCAGTTGCGGAGAAGGTCGCGGCGCTCGGACTGTCCCAGGTGCCGGTCAGCGCCTAGCCGCCTCCTCACCCTGTAGCTGTCTTGGCAGACTGCTGGAGAACGGGGTGTGCAGAGAGGCGGAGCCCCTTTGCAGGGAGACTGAGGGTGTCCCTCAGATATAGTCTTTTCTCTCTTCCCAGAAGAGAGAAGGGGCGTGTAAGGAGGACTGGAGGAGTTCTTCCGCAGCCCGTTAGAGCAACAGCGGGGCGCCCCTTCGTGGGCGCTCATGACAACCGTAGGGAGCGCCCCTTGTGGGCACCCAAGAATATAAGGAGCGCGCAATGGCTGGCAAGCTGTCCCTGAAGCACCCCCTGTCCGCGCCCGTCGAATCGGGCCTGAACAACCTGGAGCGCCTAGGCCTCAAGGCCGAGGCCTCGATGGGCGACGACATAGAGACCATACAGGAATACGCCGGCGTGCTCATCAGCGCCCACGCTCCCGTCACCATCGGTGCTATGCGTCTCAACTACGGCGCCACGGACGAGGACTTTCGCAACAGGTGCATCGCCCACGTCATCGACTACATCGAAAAGGCGCGCCAGTACCCCAACGTCAGGCAGATCAACATGCACCCAGGCCCCAGGGTGTGGCTGAACGAGGAACAGACCGAAGGGCGCCAGGGCGACTACGACCTGATGATCGAGGGCATCCGCCAGATCGCGGCCCACGCGGCCGGGTTCGGCCTGGAGATCGTCCTCGAGAACAACAACGCCTACTGGGCGGGCGTGCCGGACGAGACCCCGCTGGAGGATGTCGACTGGTCCAACCGCAACACATCCTTCGGCTCGGCGCCCGAAGAGTGGATACGGATATGCGAGGACACCGACCGCGACAACGTGGGCCTCTGCCTAGACTCCAGCCACACCTGCACCTACGCCCATACCTTCGACCCCGCCGAGCGCGGCGACGTGGTGATGCGCTTCCTGGCCAAGCCTCACCTGATCCGACACGTCCACTGGAGCGACAATCACCTCTACGACCTGAAGGGCCGGAACGACGCCCACGCCGTCCTGGGAAAGGGCTCGCTGCCCATAGAGTTGCACCGCGGCATCAAGGACCTCGACGCGACCCTCCTCCTGGAGCACTTCTACACCACCGAGGAGTTGGAGGGCGAGCTGGAGTTCATCGCGGCGCTGTAGCCTCCGCCATGACGACCGCAGCAGCAGCAGTCGTCGATACCCTGGCCTTCGACATCTTCGGCACGGTCCTCGACCTGGCTGGCAGCCTTGCCAGGCCGCTGGAAGAAGTGCTGGCCGCCCGTAGCAGCCTCGTGGCAGCGCCTCAGTTCTGGGCCGAGTGGCGCGCGAGGCAGCGGGTCGAGCAGTACCAGGACACCCTGCTCATGCGGGGCCACAGTGGCTACCTTGAGACTTGCCGCCGCGCGCTCGTCTACACCGCTGAGCGCCTCTCGGTCGGTCTGACCGAGGACGACGTGGCGTCGCTGGTCGCAGTATGGCGCGAGCTGAGGCCGTTCGAGGACTCGGTGCCGGCCATCGAGAGGCTGAGGGGTGCCTACCGCACCGTCGCGCTCTCCAACGGCGAGCCTTGGCTCCTAGACCACCTCGTCGAGCGCCTCGGGGCCCCGTTCGACGACATCATCTCCGTGGAGCAGGCAGGCGTCTTCAAGCCCCATCCGGCGGTCTACCGCGCCGCCGTGGCGCAGCTAGGGGCGGAGCCCCAACAGCTCATGATGGTCTCGTCGCACTCCTTCGACGTCATGGGCGCCCGCGCCTCGGGGTACAGGGCCGCGTACGTGGACCGGTACCGGCTGCCCTACGAGGTCTCGCCCTACAGGCCCGACCTCTGGGTATCCTACTTCGACGAGTTGGCCGAAAAGCTGCTCGATACGAAAGGAGAGCGCCAATGATCGGGGTATCCATCGGGTCTGGTGGGACGGCCGCCGCTGCCGCTGCCCTGCGGGAGACCGCGCGCACCGCCGACATCGCAGAGCTACGCCTCGACATGCTGGACGCCTACGACCTCGACGCCCTGCTCGGCGGCCGCCCGTGCCCCGTGGTGGTGACGAACCGCGCCGAGCGCGAAGGAGGCCGTGCCATAGGCGGCGAAAGCGAGCGAGCGGCGCCCCTCCTTCAGGCCATAGACATGGGCGCCGAATACGTCGACATCGAGCACGACGCCGTCGACCTGATTCCAGATAGGAAGGACACGCGCCTCATCGTGTCGAGCCACGACTTCCAGGCAATGCCCAGTGACCTGCCGGCCCTGCACGGCACTCTCGCCGCGAAGGGCGCCGACGTGGTCAAGGTCGTGGGCACGGCCCGCCGCCTCTCGGACAACGTCGAAGTGCTCGACCTCTTCTCGAAGACGGACGTGCCCACCATCGCCATAGCCATGGGCGAAGCCGGGCTCGTAAGCAGGGTTCTTGCGCTCCGGTACGAGTCGTGCCTGCTCACCTACTGCACCCTCGACACCGGCGAAGCTGTCGCCCCCGGGCAACTTGCCGTCGGGACGATGCGCCAGGTATACCACGCCGGTCGCATAGGGCCGCGGACCGCCGTCTTCGGCGTGCTGAGTGATGGCCCCGTCGACGGCTCGCTGCCGGCGTCGCTGAACGCCGCGACACGGAACGCCGGCCCCGACGGCGTCTGGGTGCCTCTGCCGGCCGTGTACGAAGGCGAATCGCCCGCGGACGTTGTCACGGCCTTCCGGCGAATCGGCGTCGCCGGATACGTCGTCCTGGGCGCCGCCCAGAATACCGCGCAGTCGGCCCTCGACCGCGTCGCCTCCTCCGGCCCGGCAGGCCAAATCGACGCCATACGCCTCGAAGGCGATGCGCTCGTCGGCTCCTGGACCGGCGGCCTACAAGACGCCTTCGAGCTGCTCACCGGCCACCACCCCCCCCCGCCGCTCGGCTAGCAGGCTGGTGAAGAACGGGGTTTGCAGAGGGACGGAGCCCCTCTGCCGGGAGTCTGAGGGTGTCCCTCACATACGATTCTTTATCTCCAATGTGTTGCAGTCGAATTCGCCTTAATAGAACCCGCGCCGGGCAGGTGGTATCATGTTTGGCCCGCGGCCCACTACGCCGCTCGCAAGGGAAACCACCAAGGGAGGACGCCATCATGAGAATGTACATCGCCGGGGAGTGGGTAGACAGGGACGACACGATTCCGGTTATCAACCCCTACAACGGGGAGACGGTAGACACCGTACCCCGCGCGGGGATCGGGGACGTCGACGCCGCCGTGGCGAGCGCCGAGCGGGGCGCCGCCGTGATGCGCGGCCTGTCCGGCTATGACCGCTACGCCATACTCAAGAGGGCCGCCGAGCTGCTGGAGGAGCGCATCGAGGACTTCGCCACCACCCTCACCAAGGAGGAGGGCAAGATCATCGGAGAGGCCCGCATGGAGGTCTCCAGAGCCGTGCAGACCATGACCGGCTCCGCCGAGGAGGCCAAGCGCCTCTACGGTGAAGTGGTACCGCTTGACGGTGCCCCTAGCTGGACCGGCCAGCTAGGCTTCACGATACGTGTGCCCTGTGGCGTTGTCGCTGCCATCAGCCCGTTCAACTTCCCCCTAAACCTCGTATGCCACAAGGTCGGCCCCGCGCTCGCCGGCGGCAACTCCGTAGTCATCAAGCCGGCGACCGACACGCCCCTCGTCGCCCTCAAGCTGACCGAGGTCCTGCTCGACGCTGGCTTGCCCGCCGAGGCCGCCCAGTGCATAACCGGCTCCGGCGGCTCCATAGGCGACGCCCTCGTCAGCGACCAGCGCATCCGCAAGGTGACCTTCACCGGCAGCAAGGAAGTGGGCGAGCACATCTGCCGCACCGCCGGCCTCAAGAAAGTGACCATGGAGCTCGGCTCCAACTCGCCCCTCATCGTCATGCCCGATGCTGACATGAACAAGGTCGTGGCCGCCACCATCAGCAGCGGCTTCTCCAACGCCGGGCAGGTCTGCATCTCGGCCCAGCGCATCATCACCAGCCGCGACGTCTACGGCGACTTCCTCGACGCCCTCACCGAAGGCGTAGAGGCCATCAGCACCGGCGACCCCCTTGACGAGAGTATCAAGATGGGCCCTATGGTGCGCGCCCAAGACGCGGTCAGGGTGAACGAGTGGATCATGGAGGCCGAGTCCGGCGGCGCCAGGACCCTCGTCGGCGGCGGCTACTCCGGCGCGGTCCACCAGCCAACCGTCGTCGCGGACGTCAGCCCCGAAATGCGCATATCCTGCGAAGAGCTCTTCGGGCCCGCCGTGGCCGTGACCCCCTTCTCGGACATCGACGAGGCCATCGCAATGGCCAACGACTCCAACTACGGCCTCAGCGCCGGCATATTCACCCAGAACATAGACTGGGCAATGCGGTTCGCTAGGGAGGTCGACTCGGGCAACCTGATGATCAATGCGGGCCCGCAGTGGCGCGCCGACCTCATGCCCTACGGCGGCCTCAAGGACAGCGGCATGGGCAAGGAAGGCCCCAAGTACGCCGTACAGGAGATGACAGAGCTCAAGCTGGTCATCTACCATCCGTAGGCGCCCCTGGTGGGTGCCAGCCCAGGATAATTCGGGTTCATACGGAGGGGCGGGTCTGCGACCCGCCCCTCATGCCGTCTTCAAGATGCCCAGCCCCGCCTAAAACTCGCTGCGCAGCGCCTGCCCCGGCTATCGGGCTGCTTGAAACGGGGCGTGCAGAGGGGCAGAGCCCCTTTGCCGGGAGTCTGAGGGTGTCCCTCAGATATAATTCCTCTCTTCCCTGGGAACAGGGAAGAGCCCAGAAGAAGATTTGGAAGAGTTCTTCCGCAGCCTGCTAGAACTCGCTGCGCAGCGCCTGCCCTGACAGCGTCCCCGTGCACCGCTCGTGGTCCACGGCTATCTCGCCGTTCACCAGCACGAACGGTATCCCCACCGGGTACGACATAGGGTCGTCGTAGGTGGCCGTGTCCAGTACCCGGTCCTGGTCGAACACCACGATGTCAGCATGGTACCCCTCCTGGATGCGCCCGCGTCCGGCTAGGCCGAAGCGCCGCGCAGGGTTGTCCGCCATGCGCTGCACCATCGCCTCCACCGACATGACCGGGTGGTTGCGCCGCAGCCTGCCCAGCAGCCGCGGGAAGGTGCCGTAGGCCCTGGGGTGGGGCCGCGAGTGGGCGGAGATCGAGTCGCTCCCGACCATGTAGTCGGGGCGCGACAGCAACTCTACCGCGTCCCGGCTCACCTGCTCCCAGCCGCCCAGATTCGACGGCGGCGCAATGAGGAAGCCCACCGTCAATTCCTCCTCCAGCATGATCGAGCAGATCGTCTCCCCGGGAGTCGAAACCCTTTCGCCCGCCGCCTCCTGGAACGTCTTGCCCTCCAGGTGGCGGTTCTCCTCCGACGGCAGGTGCGTGAACACCCCCACGCTCATCAGGCCGTCGCCGTGCATCTCGTCTATCCGCGCCGCGATCGCCCGCCGCTGCTTCGGGTCGCGAAGCCTCTCCATGATCGCCGCCGGACCGCCCTCGTTCGCCTCGCTCGGCAGGAACATCATCGGGTAGCCGCTGCCCGTCGGGTACGGGTACAGCTCCAGTGTGCAGTCCACCCCCTCCGCCTTCGCCCGGTCGATCTCCTCCACCCGCTCCTCCACCTGTCCCGCGTTCTCGACGGACGTACGGTGGTGCGAGAAGTGGACCTTGATCCCAGCCCGGCGCCCGATCTCCAGCGCCTCCGTGATGCCTCCGCCGCCGAAGCCGCGCTCCGGATGCACGTCCCGCAGGTGGGTTATGTACACTCCGTCGAACTCCGCTACCACCTTGCACAGCTCGACCAGTTCTTCCGTGTCGCTCCACGCGTTGGGGAAGTAGGACATCCCCGTAGAGAACCCGATCGCCCCCTGCTCCATCCCTTCCCACACGAGCACCTTCGCCGCGTCCAGGTCGGCGCCCCGCAACGGCCTGTCATGGAACCCTACCGTCTCGAGCCTCACCGCGCCGTGTGGGACCGGGTATGCTACGTTGATCGCGCACTTCTCATGGTAGCTGCCCAAGAAGGCGTCCACCGACGTCGTGTCGATGTCCTCAGGCGGCAGCCCATATACCCCGGACAGGTACTGCCGGTTGATCAGGTAGTTCTCCTTGGACAGGGGCGCGTACGACAGCCCGTCCTGCCCCAGCATCTCGGTCGTGATGCCCTGGCGCAGCCCGTTCGCGTGCTGCGGGTCTAGAAGCAGCGCGCCGTCCGAGTGGGCATGTGTGTCGATGAAGCCCGGCGATACCGTCAGCCCCGCCGCGTCGATCACACGCGCCACGGAGCCTCCCTTCGCGGCGTCGGACAGGTCCCCGACGGCCACGATCTCGCCGCCCCTGACGCCCACGTCGCCCCGAAAGCCCGGACTCCCCGAGCCATCGACCACCGTCCCGCCGCTTATCAGTACGTCAAACATCGCATTAGCTCCTGACATCGTTGATCGGACGGCGTGCGAATTCAAGAGTCATATCAGCGTCTGGGCATCTCTATTCAGTCGCGCCGGCAACGTCGGGCCGGTCGTGCCATAAGGATGTTCAATGGATCGCACCGACAGGATGCTCAAACCGTGGACGCTCTCGAAATGTCTTCGGTTGCGGCTATATCTTTGGTTCAGGCCGCGAGTTCACCAGGCGATCGGAGTAGATGTTGCGCAGCAACTCTTCCGGATCGTGAGTCCCCCTCCATGCTCCCGCCGCCGCCCGCAATGCGTGGATGGCCTTATCCGGGGGTGGGGCATCTGCAATGGAAACCATGACCTCCTTGCCCTCTTCCAGGTCGAGCGGCTCCAAGGGCGTGAGTACCCCGTTCGAGAATCTAGCCTTCACGCTCGTAGTCACGCCAGCCCCGTTTGAGTCCATACCGCAGATGCCTGTCGGAACACCATGTCCCCCTACACTCTACCGCACGCGCGTGCTTGGGAACAATGTGCTGGCGGCCAGGAAGATTAATAGTCCCAAAGGTCGCGGCTGCTATCGCTCCTCGCCGCTCTGCCTCCACTCGTAGAAGGTTGGGGTATCGACGTAGTCGTGGAGCGTCGCTCGCTTTGTGTATGGCACGTAGCTGCCCAGGTGCCAGGCGTTCGACCTGTACAGCGCGTAGTCCCCCGCCTCCAGGTCCAGCCGGACCGCGCCCGGCATGCTGCTCGTGTACTCGTTGCAGATACGCTCCCTCTCCTCGGAAGCCACATCCTCGAGCTCGATGCTCGTCTTCGGCCCCACCCTGTCCAGCACCGCCTCCCGGACGAAGTCGTCCGGCCTCAGATGGCTGCCGGGCACGTACCAGAGCGAACTGTCCCGGTACAGCGGGCAGTTCGTCTGGTTGAAGAAGTCGATGTGGTGGAACAGCCTGCGCCAGGCCTCGTGCGGGCCCGGCCCTTTGCGGCCGTCGCGGTGCCATGTCGTGCAGTACGGCTGCTCCGCAGGTTCCAGCAGTATGCCGCACGTCTCCGGGCTGGACGGCCTGTGCCGGGGTGTCAGCACACGAGCCACCGCGTCCACCAGATCCGGCAGCTCGCTGAAGTCTGCGAACGGCCTCTGGTCGATCTCGTATGCCGCCACCGGCTGCAGCCTCTGCACCTGCGGCCCGCCCTTCTCACGCGCCATCCGCCGTGCGTCATCCGAAGCGGCGCGAAGGTCTCGTATCAGCGAAGGGGGCACCACCTGCCTGAAGACCGTATAGCCCCGCGTCTTGAACTCGTCGATATGCCTCTCGGAGAGCTCGAATGCCATAACAGCGCCCCGTCTCCATGTATCTACAGCGCAACGTGAGCCGCCAACACGCCCGAGATACTACGAACCCCCACCGCCCCTGTCAATCTCGTAGCCGTCCTTGGGGCCGGGCGCCAGACCGGACGGATTGCCTTATAATACGCGCAATGTATCCTCTTCGGCACCAGCTACTCTTGACGCAACAAGTACTCCACGAAAGGTCGTCCAGAGCCACCCCCGGCAGTCGGAGCACCGCGTCACCCACCGCCGAAGAGGTCTCCCAACATACTCCTGGAGGCTCCGAGTCCCTATGGCAAATCTGATATCGCCCTATGGCGGCGAGCTAGTGGACCTGGTTTCAGTCGGCGAACAGCTCGAAGAGCTTCGCGACGAGGCGGCGAGGCTCCCGACGGTACAAATCTCCGAAAGAGCGGCCTGCGACCTCGAGCTCATGGCGACCGGGGCCTTCTCGCCCTTGGATCGTTTCATGAACGGAGAGGACTACCGGTCGGTCGTCGATGACATGCGTCTGGCGGACGGCACGCTCTTCCCGATACCAGTCACCCTGCCCGTCGACGTTGACGACGAGGTAAAGCTCGACGGCAGGGTAGCCCTCAGGGACCTCCGAAACCACGTCCTCGCCATAATGGACGTCGAAGACATCTACGAATGGGACCGTGACGGGACCGCGCGTAGCGTGCTTGGCACCGTCGATGTTCGCCACCCCTTGGTTGCCGAGATGCACGGCTGGGGCAGGCACAACCTATCGGGACGCCTCCAGGTGCTGGCCCTGCCGCAGCACCACGACTTCCGCGAGCTGCGGATGACACCCCTCCAGGCCCGCGAGGCGCTGGCTCACACCGGCAGGAGGAACGTGGTCGCTTTCCAGACCCGTAACCCGCTGCACCGGATCCACGAGGAGCTGACCAAGCGGGCCGCGTCCAGCGTCGACGGCGTGCTCCTGCTGCATCCGGCTGTCGGGATGACCAGCCCCGGAGACGTGGACCACTACACCAGGGTACGCACCTACAAGGTGTTGGCCGAGCGGTACTACGAGCGTGACAGGGTACTGCTGTCTCTGCTGCCCCTGGCCATGCGTATGGCGGGGCCGCGCGAAGCCGTATGGCACGCGATCATCAGGCGCAACTTCGGCGCAAACCACCTGGTCGTCGGCAGGGACCACGCGGGGCCGGGCAGGGACTCGAATGGGAATCCGTTCTACGGCCCCTACGATGCCCAGGAGCTGGCCGAGGAGCACGCCGACGAGCTCGGGGTGAAGCCCCTCACCTTCACGGAGCTGGTCTACGTCCCGTCTGAGGACCGCTACGAAGAGGTGGACCGGCTCCACCCGGAGGTCGAGACCGTATCCATCTCCGGCACCCAGGTGCGGGACGACTATCTCGACGCGGGCAAGCCCCTGCCGTCATGGTTCACTAGGCCCGAGGTGGCGGACATCCTCGCCGAGACCTATCCCCCGCGGCACCGGCAGGGCGTCTGCATCTGGTTCACCGGTCTGAGCGGCTCTGGCAAGTCGACCACGGCGGACGTGCTCTCCACGCTGTTGATGCAGCACGGTCGGCAGGTGACCGTGCTGGACGGTGACGTCGTGCGCACTCACCTCTCCAAAGGGCTTGGCTTCAGCAGGGAGGACCGCGATACCAACATCCTCCGAATTGGGTTCGTCGCCTCGGAGATTGTCAGGCACGGCGGCATCGTCGTCTGTGCCGCCATAAGCCCCTACAGCGCCACGCGCCAGTCCGCCCGCAACATGGTCGGGGACGGCCACTTCGTCGAAGTGTTCGTCGACACACCCCTGGAGGTGTGCGAGCAGCGCGACTCCAAGGGCATGTACGCCAAGGCCCGGGCTGGGGAGATCGTCGGCTTCACAGGGATCGACGATCCCTACGAGCCTCCATCCAGCCCGGAGATTGCCCTGGACACCGTCTCGCAGACAGCGGAGTCCAACGCCTGGAAGATCATCGACTACCTGGCAGAGTCCGGCTTCGTCCGCCCCCTGAACACCGGACAAAGAGTGAGCCCATAGATTCGAGATGCGCTTCCGTCTTCCTCGTACCAGTAGTAATCGATGATCCCAATACCCAGCGGAAGCGAAGGGCGCTCCGAGAATAGCGGCAGTCTCATACGAAACCTGATGCGATTGGCCGGTTCGGTCTGGGGTAGCCTCCCCCTCATCCTCTTCGTCCTGGCCATCGCGCTGGCATCGTTTGGCTACGGTGGCCTGGTCGGCAAGTACCGGCTGTTCCCCTACTCCATCGTCGCCGACGGCGTCAAGATCGGTAGGCACCTCCTCGTCGGGACCGCAGAGACGGCGGATCACCGTAACTTTGTGGAGTTCACTGACATCCCTCTGGACGATGTGTCGCGTTCCCGCATCGAGTTCGTGGTGGGCGACGGCCTCCAAGACCCGGTGCTCTGGTACGGCGGCCGCTTCCAGTTCCTCGAGCTATGCCCGGACAGCGGATGTCTGGCGGTGGAGTACACTGCCACCGGCGAGGTGGCTCACGCTTGGCCGTTTCGTCCATACGAATTGGAGGCGGCTGCTGTTGCAGACGCGGAGTACCCCTATGAGCTGGCCCTCGACCACTCATTCGCCAAGGACGTCTATGCGTTCGGCATGTCGCGATACCCGAACGGCGACCTGTTGGCGATATTCGAAGTGAGGGCCACTGCCCACCCTCCTGGAGGAGGAGTGGCCAGGATCGACCGCGACGGCTATCCGGTCTGGTACAGAAGAGACTACAGCCACCATTGGCCGCAGTTGCTGAAAGACAGCACAGCCCTCGTGCCGGGCACCCGGGTCGGCGACGAGTCCATAACCTTCGAACAGCCCGATGGTGAAGTCGCCACTATCCGTTGCGACTCGGACGACCCCTATCTCGATACGGTAAACGTCGTCGACGGAGATGGAAAGCTCTTGAAGCGCATAGGCCTTGTGGACGCCCTGGTGAACTCCAAGTTCGCATCCGTGCTACTCAACACCTCGGACGCTTGCGACCCGCTTCACCTCAACTTCATTCATCAGCTTGGAGACGACGCAGGTGGCGCGCAGGGCATTGCGCCCGGCGATCTGGTGGTGTCTCTGAGAAGCCTGAGCGCGTTTGCTATCCTCGACGGCGAAACGGGACGCCTAAATAGGCTGGTCAGGGGCGGATTCCTACAGCAGCATAGCGTCCAGCACCTGGAGGGTTCCACTTTCCTCATGTTCGACAACCTCGGCCACGACTATGTTGGCGGCCCGTCGCGGCTCCTGATGGTCGACATATCCGACGGACGAGAGACCACCATCTTTCCTAACGACACCACCCCGGAAGCCCTGCGGGGCCTCTTTAGCCGATACAGGGGCTATATCGACATCTCCAATGACCGCGAGCGGGCCATCGTGGCATTCACCGACGCCGGTGTGGCCGTGGAGGTCCGGCTATCCGACGGCGCGGTGCTTAACACCTTCACCTCCCTTCACGATGTCTCCGGCATCGAGCAGTTCTCCGAAGAGCGGACAAAGGTGGCGGGGAGATTCCGGCTCTATGGGATAGACTACGTTGAGACCTCAAGGGAGTAGATAGATGAGCGTTGAGTTGCCTGCCGCCGTGATCGCGGCGAACGCCGACTCCTCAATGGAAGTCGTACGCGCCTACATCGGACCCGGGTCCGGCATCGGCGCGGTAGGCGCGCTGGCCGCCCTCGTCGCCACCGGCGCCCTCATGGTAATCGGCTTCCTCTGGTATCCCGTCAAACGGATACTCCGGAGCCGGAGGAAGAACGGCAAGAACCTGGCCGGGTGACGGTCCTCGCGGCGGCCTTGGCGGTGGCCGTCTTCGCTGTCGCCATGAGGCTCTCGGGGTTGTATCCCGCCGTCCTGGACGCCGCGAGGATCATGATACGGGCGTCGAACGTAATCGCGGACTCGACCCTCGACGACCTGGAGAAGGAGAAGCTCGTACAACGCCATGCGCTCCTCCTCCTCGGACGCTCTCTCCTGATCACACTTCGCGCGGCCGCCGTATTCGGCTCTCCCATCCTGCTGCTGGCGGCCATGCACTGGTTGGGCCTCGCCAAGTTCGAGGATGTGACTACGCTTCTGCTCGGATGGGAGGCCATTACCGTCACCTCGGTCGTATTCCTGGCCGCGTGGGCGGTCTGGTTGGCGTATCGACGCTGGGGCCCGGCCCGGGACCCACGACCGTGAGTAGGCAGAACAGCTACTCCAGGCTCGACCGCGCCCTGCACCGGCTTGCCTTCTCGACCATCGAGTTCCAGAAGGCGTTGGCAGACCTCGAGGACCGTATCTACGCTTCCCGCTTCTCCCAGATCGAGGTCGACAGACCCGTCTTCATCACCTCGCTGCCCCGCGCGGGCACCACCCTGCTGCTGGAGATAGTGGCCTCGCTGGACGCCTTCACGTCGCACACCTACAGGGACATGCCGTTCCTGATCACGCCCATGCTATGGGACTTCCATTTCACGCCCGTTTCAAAGGCTCGACACGGTCGTAGAACGGGCGCACGGAGATGGGATGACCGTCGGCTACGACAGCCCCGAGGCCTTCGAGGAGCTGCTGTGGCGGGCCTTCTGGCCCGGCAAGTACCTGCGCGACCGGATAGAGCTCTGGCAGGCGGACGATCTCGACCCATACGGCGAGTTTGAGCAGTTCATGATGCGCCACATCCGGAAGCTGATGGCCCTGCGCGCCGGCTCGCGCCCCGCCCGCTACGTCTCCAAGAACAACGCCAACATAGCACGCATCCCGAAGATCAGGCAGCTCTTCCCCGGCGCCGTCATACTGGTCCCCTTCCGCAACCCCGTGGACCACGTCGGCTCTATGCTGCGTCAGCACCTGAGATTCCTCGAGATTCACGCCAAGGACGAATTCGCGCGCCGCTACATGGAGTACACGGGCCACTTCGACTTCGGGGCCAACTTCAAACCCATAGATTTCGGGGGATGGCTGGGCCGCGGCGTCCCGGGCCCGGCCGATAGCGCCGGCTTCTGGCTCAGCTACTGGTGCGCCGCATTCGAGCACATCCTCGCGAGCTCCTCTGAGGATGTCGTGCTCCTGAGCTACGACGACTGCTGCTCCAACCCCGACGCGGTACTGCGGGAGCTGGCCGACAGGATAGGTCTCGACAACCCTGAAGCCCTCGTGGAGAACGCCGCTCGTTTCCGGCCCTCCACCAGCTACGACCCCGACGACCTCGGACTGGACAACTCGCTGCTCACCACCGCCCTCGACATCCACCGCGAGCTCCTGACGCGCTCCATCAGGTAGTCCGAAGCAGCGCCCCCAAGTCGTAGCCTTCCTGTTGAATATGGGCTGATGGGTAGGTATCCACCCTCACCCAGCAGGGGTGTGTCGAAGGGTTGGGGCTGAGCGCCGCCCGGATCCATGATCCCCCGGGACCCGTCGAGCTGCCGGGGGTGGATGCGCCTTTCGTGCCGGCCCGCATTTCAGCAGACCGTCCGCACGACGAGAGCTACTACGACATAGAGCGGGATGCGCTCAGCGGAGCTTACCTGTCCCCTGTACGCTGCAACGCTGTCCGATCCTCGGAGGGAGCGACGGCCTCCAAGAGGGTGTCTCCAAGGCAACTAGAGGCCCTTGGACAGGCTCAGAGTGAACGGGTTGTCCACTCTACAGCCCTACGGAGACACCCTCCCAGGGCCACGGCGGGCACGTGCCCGCCGCTACGCTGCTACCGTGCGCGAGGCCGAATGGGAGCGAGGGTAATGGCATCGGGAATGCCAGGGGCATCCCGCCGCGCGGTGGTGGGCGGCGCCACTTATTCGGTTGTCAAGGTGTGGATCCGGCTTTCCGGGGCCGGACGCCCGCGGCAGCGTCACAGATCAGCGCCACATCCCTGGCGCGCGTCCAGCGCGGGGGTGTCAATCCTGGACCTTGTGCCCGCGGGTTCGGCGCCATGTCCCATCGGTCTGAATCGGATTGGCCGATGGGGGCAAGGCTGAAGCTCGCGCTCCGAGGGGAGTATAGCACAGAAGTTCTGAGGTGTGTACAGGAGATGGATGGGCCTCCCAAATAATGATCAGGCCCTCTCCGAAATCTCTATCGGCAGCCCGTCCGGGTCCACACAACTGAAGCTCCGCACGGCATACGGGAGGCCGGCATCCCTCGTCGCTATGTCTCCCGGGGCCACTCCCTTCGCTGCCAGCAGGCTGTGGGCCTGCTGCAAGTCGTCCGTCCAAAAGCCAAACATGGAGACGATTCCCGCGCCGAGCTGCTTGTCCTTGTACGCTTCGCTCAGGTTGAACTCCAGGTCCGTCAGGCCCACCATCAGGACCCACTGGTCTGTCCCCTCGACGTCGCGTTGGCCATACTCCTCCATGCCAAGCTTTTCCACATAGAAGCTCCGCGTAGCAGCCGGGTCCCTCACATAGATGCTGAAGTGATCGAACCCGCGCATCAGCCCGCCGTCTCTCGCCTCCGAGGCCAGTCTCTGCTTGTCCTTCCTTTTACGCTGCATCTCCTCACCGGGCTCTATCACCTCGGCAATCTGCACCGCGAAGCCGCTTGGGTCTACAAAGTCCAATAGCGACCGCTGCAGGTACGTATGGCCCAGGGGCATGGCCTCGGGACCGTCCTTCAACGTCCTCGGTTCCGCCTTCCCCTTAAGCTCGTCGTATGCCGCGTGTATGTCATCGACATACAGGGCGAAATGGTTCACCGACCCCGGCACGTCTACCCAGTCCTTCTCCTCCCCCGTCGGCATCCTCCCCACGACGGCGTCGGGGTCCTCGATGCACTCTAGGACTGACCCACCCACCACGAACGTAGAGGACCTGGCGCCGTCTCGACACCCTGGCGCGCCCCACTCCGTCAGCCCCATCGCGTCCCGATAGAACGCCCGACACGCATCCAGGTCCAACACCCGCAACTCCATCCGTCCAATCCCAGTCAGCATGAGGTTCACTCCTGCCGCGCAGTCCGAAGTTCCCGCCCTTCGCGCAAGCCAAATGGCAGGCTGCCGAAGAACGGCGTCTACAGAGGCGCGGAGCCTTTGCCATCCCGTACTCCGCCACCGGCTGCGCCCTCTGCGCCTGCGAGCCGCCCTTTCTCCCTGGCCATGCGCGGGGCGTCCTCAAAAGCGGCGCAGAGGTCGGGTATCTGCGATGGGCCACGACTTGCCTGAAGACCGTATCGGTGGAAACACTAGGATTAGGAGGCGACGTTAAGTGGCCTGAGAAGGGCAATGAACCCGGCCTGCTCGAAATCATGATCGTACGCAAGAGCTTCCCGGACATTCATCTGCTCCATTATGACGAAACTCGCACAGTCGGTTAGGCTCCAGTTCTTATCCAACCGAGAAGAATACCGAGCTATTGCCGAATCGAACTGGACATCCGATTGTGGGACTATCCTCACACCGGGGTCTTCAGTGAGACTCCTCACGGCTGACAGCGCGTCTTTACGCAGTTGCTGGCCGCGTCCACCCATAAAATTGAGAAACTCTACAAGCACCATCTGACTGGTCACGATTCGTACATTTCCCAATTGTGCAGTGATGGTCGCCGCCTTTTCGTGCCAGTGATCGCGGGGGTTCGACATGGCTATCCAGTAGCCGCAGTCGGCGAAGACCGTCCTCATGGCCGGTTATTCCTTGGGCCAGCCGTACAAGTAGTGCCTATAGTTGCTCGACCCGTCCGACGGCAGGTCATCATACGCGGTGTCGGGGACAGACTTGCGGATCTTCCTGAACATTTCGAGAATAGACTCTCCGGTGAAAGCCGGTTGAGGGGCTTCTTCGAGGCTCAGCATGTCCGCGATGTCCTGCGGCAACTTCATTAGGTACCTTTCCTCGAAGGCGGTGACACCCCCGTGGCCGGCACGAAAGGCGGACACGAGATCCATTCCCATATTACGGGCACTGAGCAGATCCGACCTAGCCTTGTCCCACTGGGATTGCCGCAACAGAGCAATGCCCCGATTGGCGTAGGCCGTCAGATTGGGTCTTATGCTCAGGGCCATATCATAGTCTTGCATCGCCCGGGCGGAGTCGCCTTTTCGCTCGTACGCAACCCCCCGCTCGCTGTAGGCGTTGGTGTTTTGCGGGTCCAAAGCCAAGGCCTTGTCCAGGTCCCGGATGGCAAGATCGAGATTGCCTTTCTCCAGGTAGAGCAAACCACGGAGATACTGGGCATACGCGTCGTCGGGATTCAATTGCAATACTATATCGAAGTCACTGAGAGCGCGGTCAAAATCGCCCTTCTTAATGAAAACCAGACCCCGCCCGACGTAGGCATAGGCGTACTTTGGGTCTAGCTCCATAGCCTCACCGAAGTCCTTTTCGGCGCTATCGTTGTCGCCATTGACGTAGTGAGAGGTGCCGCGACTCAAAAAGACATAAGGATCGCGAGAGTCGAGCTTCAAGGCCTTGTCGTAGTAGTTTATGGCGTTGTCATGATCGCCTCTGAGGGAGTAGACAATGCCGATGCTGGTATGTGGGTCAGCGTTGCTGGGGTCTATGGCCAACGCTTCGTTATAGTCCCGGATAGCGTCGTCATAGAGTGTCAGATTCCTGAACGCGTGCCCGCGACAAATATATGCCCCAGCGTTGCCGGGCTCTAGTTCCAATGCCTTGCTGTAGTCTTGGACCGCTCGGTCGCAGTCACCTTTCGTGAAGTAAACGTTACCGCGATTGTTGTATGCCTCGGATTTGGGTTCGAGCGCCAGCGCCGTGTTCAGGTCCTGAAGTGCCTGATCGAGATCGCCTGTGCCTTCGTAAGCGGCGCCGCGGTTTATATAGGCATCGGCTAACTGCGAGTCGATTTCTATAGCCTTGGTGTAGTGCGTGATAGCCTTCTGATACTCCCCTTTTCTCTGGGAGGAAAGTGCCAGGTCAAACAGCGCGTTGTATCCGGGATCCGGTTCAAGGCGTTCAGACTCGGCGGCACTGGCGAATTGCTCAGCGGCCGGGAGCACAAGCTGAGAAATCATAGTCCTCTGGGAATACAGGGCCGGTGTTGGCTCTCTTACTGTTACCATCACTCATCTCACATAAGGTCATGGCTACGGTCTGTTGGAGCAATTGTAGAATTGATGGCGTGGTATGTCCATAGGTGGAGTTGTGGCCCTGTATTCAAGCTCCATCCGGCTTCCGCAGAACGTCGAGGACGCGCTGTTTGCTGACAGGCTCCGTGTTCAGGCCTTCGGCTATTGCCCAGGCCAGGCCGGCATCCTCAGCCTCCACGCTACCGTTCGACCCGTCTTCCAGGGTCACGAGCACCTCTTCACCTTCCTCGATGTCGAGCGGCTCCAGCGGGACGATGGCCCCGTTAGTGAACTTGGCCTTCACTGTCTTGAGCATCGTAGTCCTAATCTTGGTGAACTGCTTGCCGGAAGGCAAGCCTACGTAGCCCCAGAAACGTTGTCAAACCACCGCCTTGCTGGCCGCGAACTCCCGTGCTAATATACCCCCATGCACACACCCACGTCAACGCCCACATCCCCCCACGCCGCAGCCAACAGCGCCCCGGAGCACCGTCCCAATGTCGCTCAACCAGTCCCAAACACCGTCGTCCGGCGTAACAAGACCGCCCTATGCCTGCCCCAAGTTGTCCGGGCTCCACATACGAAGAGGGGCATAATGGAACAGTTTGAAACGATTCTTCGGGGTATCGAGGCCGCCGCGCCGTTTGACAGAGGGCGGGCCGAAGGGATATTCTCAACCCCTACGCACTGCGCACAGTCAGGGAGGTAAGAGATGAAGAGGCCGCTACTGTTCATTTCGCTTGCTCTTGTTCTCGCGGTGGTCGCGGTTTCGTTCGCCTTCATCTCATTCCGGGCCTCAGGCCCCGAGACCGACTTCTCCACGGCGACCGTCGACACCCCCTCCGTCGAGTCCGTTCCCGGACCGGCTGCCGTCGGCTCTACCATGAACGGGAGCGAGAACGGCATTTCGCACGACGTGGTCGTCACCGGCAAGTCCGTGGGAACCGAGCTCAGCATCTCGGACGACGTGGTAATCACCGGCGAGACCGCCCCCTCCAAGGCCTCGAAGCCCCACGACTCGGGCAGCGACCTGTACGAGTTGGGCAACGGGGAGTCGTGTCCGTACAGCACCGGCGACGAGCTCTAAAGTCACAGGCCCCTATAAGGACGCGCCCGCCCCTGAGCGGGCGCGCCGCATTTTGGGGGACATTGCATTGAAGGGGGCAGCCAGTTGAAAGCCGCCGTACTCTATGAGCCTCACCAACCGCTTGACGTGCGTGAGCTCGATCAGGAGCCGCCCAGGTCCGGCGAGGTGCTGGTCCAGATGGGCGCCGCCGGCCTCTGCGCCAGCGACCACCACTTCATGGTCGGCACCGCCAGGATGCCGCTCCCGCTCGTCCTCGGACACGAGGCTGGCGGCACGGTCGTAGAGACCGGCGAGGGCGTCACGACCGTCAAGCCCGGCGACCGCTGCATCCTCTCCTTCGTCCCCAACTGCGGTCACTGCCGCGTCTGCCGCTCCGGCATGCCGCAGCTCTGCGAGACCCACCAGGCCGCGCCGACTCTCCAGTTCGACGGCACCCTGCGCCTCCACGACGGCCAGCAGGGCATCCACCAGATGCACAAGATGGGCGCCTTCAGCGACTACGCCGTCATGCCCCAGCAGTCCTGCTACCCCATACCGGAGGAGGTGCCGATGCCCGTGGCCGCCCTCATCGGCTGCTGCGTGACGACCGGCGTCGGCTCGGTGATAAACAACCCCGAGGCCCGCGTCGGCATGACCGTCGCCGTCTTCGGTTGCGGCGGCGTCGGCCTCAACGTAATCCAGGGCGCCCGTCTCTTCAACGCGAGCAAGATCATCGCCGTCGACATCTTCGACCACAAGCTGGAGTTCAGCTACAAGTTCGGCGCCACCGACGTGGTCAATGCCAGGGAGGTCGACGCCGTCGAGGCGATCAGGGACCTGACAGGCGGCGGCGTGGACCTCGCATTCGACTCCTTCGGAAGCCCGCAGGTGATGTCCGACGCCGTCAAGTCGGTCCGCAAGGGCGGCACCGGCGTGATGATCGGCCTAGGCCCGCTCGGCGAGGGCGCTCCCATAGACATGGTCGACTTCATCAGGAACCAGAAGTCGCTCCTCGGCGCCTACTACGGCATGGCCAGCCCCCACGAGACCTTCGGCAAGCTCGTCGACCTCTACCTGAAGGGCCGCATCGACGTCGACGGCCTCATCACCCGCGAGTACCCGCTGGAAGAGATCAACGAGGGCTTCGACGCCCTCGCCGCCGGCGAAGACGGCCGCGGCGTCATCGTCTACCCAAACTGACCCCAGCCTCTGTCCCGATGACTACTATCAACGATATAAGCGACATTGCCCGAGTACTCCGGGAACACCCGGAATGGAGAGAGACCATTCGAGGGCTTGTCCTGGGAGAGGAGATCGCGCGGCTACCTGAACAGCTAGCCGCTTTCATCGAGGCGACTCAGCGGAACTTCGAGGCCTTGGGCAAAAGCCTGGACGCCTTCACTGTAGCTACCCAGCAGAACTTCCGGCTTGTCTACCAACGCCTTGACCGTCTCGAAGAGGATCAAGACCGGCTGAGGACCGGAGTGAACCGGCTAACGGGTAGAGTCGACAATGGCCTCGGAACATACTACGAGTACAAAGCCGAAAAGGCTGCCCGCAGGTTGGCAGACCAGTATCTTGACCTTCTCAGAGTCAGGGTCTTGCAGGGGGCGCAGACTGGGTTCGACAACGAATTCGCAGAGCGCCTCGACGACGCCCGGATGGCTGGTCTCGTAAGCCAAGACCAGTTCCAGGAGATTCTACAGCTGGACCTCGTATTCGCCGCCAAGCGCAACCCCGACGGCGCGGACGTCCATGTCGCCGCCGAGGTCTCTATCATCACTGGTGACTCGGATATCGTCCGGGCAGTTCGCCGCGCCGCCTTGCTTGCGGACATCACCGGAAACCCTGTACTCCCGGCGGTCATAAGCGCCCACATTGACCACGACCGGAAGGCCCTCGCAGCGCGGGAGAACGTAACAGTCATGATGCTGCCAGAGAGCTAGCCTCTAGATCACACTAACACCGCAGACCGGATGCGAAAAGCCTGGGAACCAGAGTTGGTGCCCTTGATCGCGCCTTGAGCGCTCGGGCGGGGGAGCATCCTGATTCGAACTTCGAGGTGTTGAGAATGCAGGACAAAGGTTCCAT
The DNA here is from genome assembly GCA_965262055.1 of Dehalococcoidia bacterium. GTDB lineage: Bacteria > Chloroflexota > Dehalococcoidia > Lucifugimonadales. Next base: position 634,663 of record CBDHEI010000002.1, on the reverse strand, counting down.
GGATGCCTGACGAACAGCACAAGTACACCTACGAGCCCCGGCTGCTGCGCCACGCCGACGTGGAGCGCTACATCTGGGGCGACGACGAGTCCGGCCACGTGGTGGACTGGTACCACCGCAACAGCGACAAGCTGATAGTCTCCCTCTTCTCGCTGGCCCCCGGAGCCAGGTGGACCCACTCCGAGATGCACAAGTCCTTCTACGACGCCGACGAGGGCTACTACATCCTCCAGGGCAGCCTGACCTTCCACAATCCGGTGACCGGAGAGGTGCAGGTCGTCAACGAGGGAGAAGCGCTCCACTTCCGGCGCCACACCTTCCACTACGGCTACAACTTCGGCGACGTGCAGGTGCTGATCGTCGCCGGCTTCGCCCCCCTGCCCGATGACCTGACCGATGCGGAGACCCTCGGCGGCTCTGCCCCCCACTTCGACTCACCCGTGGGCGGCCGATACGAGCTTCTGGGCGGCTGGCCCTGGAACGCATCCGAAGCGAAGCAGACCGAAGAGATCAAGGTGCTGCCTCCCCGGGACTGGCTGCACGTCATCCAGAGCGTCAAGTCGCCGGTGCGCGTCTCCCTCTTCGTATCGACGGAGCGCCTCACGATGGGGACGTTCACGCTGCTGCCCGGCACGGTCTCCGACCCCGAGACGCACCCGGGGGACGAGGTCGCCTTCGTCGCCAAGGGAGAGGCCCACGTCTTCCTGCCGGAGACCCGGCAGGTCTTCGACATGGATGCCCTCGACGCGACCTATATACCCGCAGGCACGCCGCACCGCTACATCAACGAGGCCACAGAGCCCGCGACGATGATCTTCGCCGTCGCGCCGAGCTACCGCTAGCATGGCCGCGCCGACGCCCGAAGAGCTAAGGTCCCGGCTGCCCGGCGTGCATGCCTACCCGGTGACGCCGTACACGCCCGACCTGGAAGTCGACGAGGCCGGCCTGCGCCGCAACATACGCTTCCTCCTCGAATCGGGCATAACGCACCTGACGCCGCTGGGCTCGACGGGCGAGTTCCCCAACCTGAGCGTCGAGGAGCAGCAGCGGGTGATTACCGCGGTGCTCGAGGAGACGAAGGGCACGGACACGGTGGTGGTACCGGGCTGCGGAGGCAACTCCACCCGCGACGTCGTCGAGATGGCCCGCTGGTGCGCCGACGCCGGGGTGGACGGCATCCTGGTGCCACCCCCGACGTACTTCCCCGCCAGCTTCGCGAGCACCAAGGCCCACCTGATGGCCATCAACGACGCCGCCGAGATCGGCATCCTCTTCTACTACCTGCCCGACTGGCACCACCTCGACGTCACGTCCAACGAGCTGACCGACCTCCTGGGATCGGTGCCCAACGTCGTGGGCCTCAAGGACGCCGGCCTCGATATGATGAAGACGGAGCGCTACCTCCGGCGCCTGGGCGACAAGGTCGTCTGCATCGGCGGCGGCGGCGAGTACACGGCCGCGTACACCTACATGGTCGGCGGCAAGGGAATCGTCTCGATGATCGGCAACTTCTGGCCGGAGCTCCCGCTGAGTATGCACCGCGCCGGCATTGAGGGCGACTACGCCGGCGTGCTGGAGATCATGCGCGAGGTCGGCGCCTTCCTCGACTTCATGGACGACAACTACTCGACGCTGCTGACCAAGCGCGCCATGGAGATGCGCGGCCTCGCCGGCGGCCCCGTCCGTCTGCCCCTCGTCGACCGGGTCACCCCCGAGCAGGAAGAGGCGCTGGCCGGCTTCCTCCGCGGATTCCACCTCATCTGAGACCCCGGGGCGCCTTCGCCCCCGTAAGCTAGGGCCCAAGCCCAGCCGCCGTTTTCAGCGCTCCTTAGGCTGCCTTCCTCCTCTTTTTCCGTAACTCCCTGGACGGTTCACGCGTTGTACTTCTCGTAGGGTGTTGTGGATCCGCAAAAGGATAAGACATTGGATCAGGAGGTAGAGTCATGTCACGTAGGGCAGTATTCATACTGATTGCAGCGGCGCTAGTCGCCATGTTGGCCACCAATCTCACCACGTACCACCGAGCCGAAGCGCAGGAAGCCGGCAACGTCGTGCTGACCGTCCGAAACGTGACGGGCGGCCAGCCGCTGACCCCTGCGGTAGTAGTCGTGCACGACGGCGGCGCCGACCTGCTGCCGGAAAATGCCGAAGACCTCGCGGGGCTGGAGGAGCTGGCCGAGTCGGGACAACCGGCCGCTCTCGCAGCCTCTCTCAGAGACGTGGCCGGGGTGAAAGACACGCTCACCTTGGACCCACCGCCCCTGCCACCGGGCCAGGAGGCGACCGTAACCATCTCCGCCTCGCCTGGAGACCATGTCAGCGTCATCTCCATGCTGGCGTGCACGAACGACGCCATCACAATCGGGACTCTGATCGTACCCGAGGCTGGCTCTCTACCGGCAATGTCGTCTGGTCGCGTCTATGACGCTGGGACGGAAGAAAACGCCGAGACTGCGGCGACCGTGCCCTGCCTGGGCGGAGAGGGCGTGTCCAGTGGAGACGCCGCAGACGGCGAGGGGTCGATCACGCATCACGCGGGAATAGGCGGAGAAGCCGACCTGAACGCCGAGCAGCACGGCTGGGACGGTCCGGCGATGCAGCTCTTCCTGACCAGCGTAGACGGCGCGGCACCGGCGCAGCTGGAGCTGGGCCTGACCCTGAAGAACCTGACGGGCGGGCAGCCGATAACGCCGCCGGTCGCGGTGGTCCACGATCCGAACGTGAACGTCATCAGCTACACGGAGCCGTCGGAGCTCGACGGCATAGACGACCTGTCCGAAGGCGGTGTCCAGGACGACCTCCTGGCTACCCTTCGGGCAAGGCCTGGCGTCGTGTCCGTGTACGGACTGGACAGCGGCGGGCCGATCGTGCCCGGAGGCTCGTTCACGGCTGACATAGCCGGAGTCGAGGGAGCTTCGGTGTCGGTCGTGGGCATGTTCGCGTGCACCAACGACGCGTACATCCTGGCGACCGCGCCGTTCGCGCTGGGCGGCTCGGTAGTTGCGGAGGTATTCGACTCTGGCGCTGAAGACAACGACGAGACCGCGGCCACCGTACCCTGCTTGGGCGGAGGTGACGCGGCGCTTTCGGAAGAGGTCGGTGAAGGGACTAGGGCGATGCACCTGGGCATATCCGGCGGCGCAGACCTCGACCCTGAAGTCCACGGCTGGACCGCCGATACCACGGCAGAGCTGACTCTGCATGAAGCGGGCCGCGAGGTGGTCGCTCCCACGCCGCCTTTTGCCACGCCTAAGCTGCCCTCCACAGGGGGGTATGCCCCGTCTGCCATCTGGCTTCTGATCGGGGGACTCGCGGGAGGGTTCACCCTCCTCGGAGGCTCCATCCTGATGATACGGCAGCGAAACACCAGGAGCATCCACAGCTAACGACAACGGGTGAATGAAGTAACCGCGCCGCCTCCCATCGCCCACCGCCGGGCGATGACTCCGAGGCGGCGCGCTTGCGTTCCTTGCTCAGTGCCTCAGTAAGCAGGCCGTTTCTTGATGCCCCGCTAGCGGCATTAGCGGCCGCGGCTAAAGGAAGACCTTGAGGCGTGCTTGACAGGGCGCGCACTACCGTTCTACCATTCTTTCTACCTCCCATGTCAGACAACAGCGCAATAGAGTGGACAGACGCTACATGGAACCCCGTCACGGGCTGTACGAAGATCAGCCCTGGATGCGCCTACTGCTACGCGGAAAGCATTACGTTGAGGTTCAAACGCGGCGGACCGTATCTTCCGGGTAAGACCACTATCAACCTCCACTACGATAGGCTTGATGCCCCCGGAAAGTGGAAGTTGCCACGGAGAGTGTTCGTCAATAGCATGAGCGATCTCTTCCATGAGAAAGTCCCGTTCGAGTTCGTCCGGGAAATCTTCCTTCGCATGTCTAGATACGATCGACACATATACCAGGTCCTTACCAAGCGCCCAGAACGGATGCTGGAGTATGTGGAGTGGGACAGAGGTTCCGCCTGGCCTGACCACGTTTGGGCGGGGGTCTCGGTCGAGAACCAGTACTGGGCCGACCGGCGCATCCCTCTCTTGGCAGAGATTCCGGCGAGGGTACGTTTCTTATCGGTCGAGCCGTTGATCAAGGCGGTCGAGCTGCGCGGCCAGTTGAACCATGTCCAGTGGGTGATTGTGGGCGGAGAGAGTGGGCATAAGTCGAGGCCAATGAACCCTGAATGGGCAATACGTATCCGTGACGACTGCGTCGATGCAGGGGTACCGTTCTTCTTCAAGCAGTGGGGCGGACGACACAGCAAGGCCGGCGGGCGCGAGCTCGAAGGCCGCATCTGGAACGAGATGCCTGAAACTCAACCCCCGACTCCGAATAAAGTCTTGGCCCTAGGGGTCTGAGTTTGGCCACGGCAAAGCACTCCGCCTGATGTCCACCCTCCCTACCATCCAGCCGCACACGAAGGCGAAGCACGAAATCCTTCGGTATCACCTGAATGAGTGGTTCCCAATACTCGGCAGGTCACATAAGAAGCTGCGATACATCGATGGCTTTGCGGGACCCGGGGAGTATGCAGGCGGCGAGCCAGGGTCGCCGCTCATAGCGCTAGATGCAGTAAAGCGGCACCAATACTTTGAGACCTTTGTCATAGATAGCAGGGTTATCGAATTCCACTTTGTCGAGAAGTCCTCAGGGTACTATCGGCATCTTCAACGTAAAGTAGGCGAGGCTTCCTGGCCAAAGGCCTTCAACATCGAAGTCAGGCATAGGGAGTTTGAGAGAAGCTTAGGAAGCCTATTGGATGAGGCCGAGGCTCACGGGCGGCAGATGCCTCCAACCTTGGTATTCATAGACCCGTTTGGTCCTGCCGGATTCTCCATGGAGTTGCTCAAGAGACTTGCTTCGTTCGATCGCGTGGATGTGCTAATCAACCTGAACCACCTCGAGTTCGTGCAGTGGATTCTTCAAGACCCTTCGAAACACGTTACGGCCAACAAACTCTACGGCGGCCAGAGGTGGAGGCCGGCTTTAGACATGATCGGTCGTGAGCGCACTGATTTCCTTGTTCGTGAATACGAGGCAGCCCTCCGAGAGATTGGGTGGACGGGCACAAGCTTTGAGATGGTCAATGCACAGAACCAAACGGCGTACCATCTGGTCTTCGGTACGAGTAGCCCTAAGGGGATGGAGGCTATGAAACGGGCGATGCGCAAAGTCTCGCCAACGGGAGAGTTCCGCTACACGGACAGGATCGACCCCGCGCAGCCAGTGTTCTTGGGACTAGACATGGAGAGCGACTACCCAAGAGAGATAGGCGAGCATTTGTTTCAGAAGTATGAGGGAGAAGAAGTCTCCTTTGACCTCCTGATACAGGATGAGATCGACTGGCATCGATGGTGGCTGCTACCGGATCTTAGGGAGGGGCTCAAGTATCTGGAATACGGCGATAGTCCGCGAATCGCTAGCGTACGCAAACGCGACGACAGTACGCGCAGACCCAAGACATACCCCGTCGGGTGCTTCATCACCTTCGGTAGTCCACCGCAGGCCAGACTTCTATAAGCGGCGACCCGTTGCCTCCAGAGCGCCTAAGGCAGGCCACCCCTACGCGTCCGACGGCAGCGCCGCGGCGTGCCACTTGCACGCCTCGTTGTGCTCGGTGACGTACTCGTAGGCGTTCGCTGCCGCCAGAGCCCCCTGCGCCGCTGCCGTGATCGTCTGCTTCAGCTCTCCCGACGCGTCCGTCAGGTCGCCGGCGGCAAAGACGCCCGGCACGTTGGTGCGCATCCGCCTGTCCACCACGACCTCGTCCAGCTCGTTCAGGTCCACCCCTAGCTGCACCGCCAGCTCCGACCGTGGGTCGGCGCCTATCTCCAGGAAAATGCCGTGCACCGCAATCTCCGTGGAGCCTTCGTATTCCCGGTCCAGCACGATGCCCGACAGGCCGTCCTCGCCCTTCAGGGCAACGACGTTGGTATTGAACAGCGTCTCCGCGTTACCGACCTCCGCCAGCGCCCGCAGGTTCGCCGGCTCCGGCCGGGTGAACTTAGACCCGCGGTATATGACGTATATTTTCTGCGCGTACCGCGTCAGCAGCACCGCGCCTTTGATGGCGGCGTCCCCGCCTCCCACCACGGCCACCACGTTGCCCCGGTGCAGCGGCGCGTCGCAGGTCGAGCAGAACGATACGCCCTTGCCCGTCCACTCCTCCTCGTGCTCCAGGCCGAGCTTGCGCCGCTCCCTCCCCACGGCCAGAAGCACGCTGGCGCCGGTGTACGTATCCCCGCCGAAGGTCGTTGCGGTGTAGTGCCCGTCGGCGTTCTCCAGGCCCACTACCTTGTCGTCGATCACGGGCACCTCGTACTTGTCGGCCTGCTCCCGGAACTTCAACATCAGGTCGAAGCCGTCGATCTCCGGGTATCCGGGGTAGTTCTCAATCATCCCGCCTGTGGCCGTCTCGCCGCCGAATGTCTCCCCGATTACCGCCGGTTTGATCTGGTACCGCGCCGCGTACAGCGCGGCGGCGAAGGCTGCGGCCCCCTGTCCGATTATCAGTAGGTCGTAGGCGTTGGCCGTGCTCATGTGGACCCTCCTGGGCGTGTTGAATGTGCCTATTGGATGCGCCGGCGTTGGCGCGGGGTGCGGTTGAACCGGGGGTGTGGGGTCAGTGGTAGAAGCGGCCGGAGTCGATCACGATCGTCTGGCCCGTGGTCGTGTCGCTGCGGCAGAGGGTGACAACTTGGTCGGCGATGTCGTCCTTGTCGGCTGGTATCTTCAGCGCGGACGACTCCTGCGCCTTCTTCCGGTAGGCCGGAGCAAGGTTCGCCGTCGCCCTGGTGCCTTCTATGTAGCCCGGCGCCACGCAGTTGACTAGGATCTCGGGGGCCAGCCCCAGCGCCATGCAGCGCGTAAGGTGGATCAGGCCGGCCTTGGAGACCGCGTAGGCGATGGAGGAGCCCTGCGGCCCCAGCCCGGCGATGGATGATATGTTCACGATGCGACCCATGCCGCCGCTCCTCATAGCTCCGGCGACCGCCTTGGTGCACAGCATGGGGCCGGTCAGGTTCGTGTCCAGTATCTTGGTCCACTCCTCGAAGCTGAGGGCGTCCATGTCGCTGAAGGGGATCCACTTGTTGTAAGCGGCGTCGTTGATCAGGATGTCGAGCCGGCCGAACGTCTCCAGTACGGCGGTCACCAGCGCGTCGACCTGCTCGGGAGACCGGACGTCGCACTGGAACGCCTCGGCCTGGACGCCGCCCTCCCGAAGCTCGGCGGCGACCCCGCGGGCCTGGTCCTCGCTGACGTTGTAGACGACCGCCACGTTGGCGCCCGCCCGCGCTAGGGCGCGGCAGATGCGCTGTCCCAGCCCGCCGTTACCGCCGGTGACAATAGCCGCGGTCCCGTTCAGGTCCATATCAGCCGCCGGCGACCGCGGGCACGATGCTGATCTCGTTCCCAGATCCTGTGGCCGTCGTCAGACCGTCGAGGAATCGTACGTCCTCGCCGTCGACGTAGATGTTCACGAAGGTGCGAAGCTCGCCGCTATCGTCGCACAGCCGCGCCTTGATTCCGGGATACTCGCTCTCCAAGGAGGCGATCACCTCAGCGAGGTCCTGTCCTTCCGCCTCCACCTTGTCCTGCCCGCCAGTGAGCCTCCTCAGCGGGGTCGGTATCCGTACAGTCACACTCATATTCGGGGTCCTCCAGTCTTGTCGCAGTTCCGGCAGCCGCCTACGCCGATTATCTCATATGCGGGAGGCGCGTACAGCCGCGGCGGTTTCCTACCGTCCTTCCATCGCTGCCTGCAGCGACGCGTAGTCCGGCGCCGTGTGCAGCAGTTCGACCTGATCCTCGACTATCTCCAGCGTCTTCAGCCCGTTGCCCGTGATGAAGGCGACCGTCACCTCGTCCCGCTTGATCTTGCCCATCTCGACGAGGTGCTTCAGGCCCGAAATGACTACGCCTCCCGCGCCCTCGGTGAACAGCCCCTCCGTCTCAGCCAGCAGCTTGATCCCCTCCGCGACTTCCTCCTCTGGCACCGCGACGGCGGTCCCGCCCGTCTCGTTCAGCACCTGGAGCGAATAGGGCCCCGCTGCCGGGTTGCCGATGGCCAGCGACTTGGCGATCGTATCGGGCCGAACGGGGCGCACCTGCGTGCTGCCGCTCTCGAAGGCGTTCACGATCGGCGCGCAGCCCGCGGCTTGGGTGAGGTGCATCCGCGTCGCCGGCTTCTCGATCAGCCCCACGTCGCCCATCTCCTCGAGGCCCTTCCATATCTTCGTGTGCAGCTCGCCCGATGCGGCAGGCGCCACGCAGTGGTCGGGCGCGCGCCAGCCAAGCTGCTCGGCGGCCTCATACCCCAGGGTCTTGCTCCCCTCCGCGTAGAAGGGCCGCATGTTGATGTTCACGAAGGCCCACGGCAGGTTGTCCGCCAGCTCGCTGCATAGCCGGTTCACCTGGTCGTAGCTGCCGTCCACCGCGATCAGGGTCGCCCCATATATCGACGCCTGCACGATCTTGCCCCTCTCCAGGTCGGAGGGGAAGAATACCAAGGTCTTCATGCCCGCCTTGGCGCCGTGGGCGGCCACCGCTCCCATCAGGTTGCCGGTCGACGGACAGGCAAGGGTGTTGAATTCGAACTCCACGGCCTTGGTTGCCGTGACGGCGACGGGCCTGTCCTTGAAGGAGTAGGTCGGGTTTACGCCGTCGTTCTTGACGTAGAGGTTATCGAGGCCCAGCACCCGTCCCAGGTTCTTGGCGTGGATGAGCGGCGTGAACCCCGTCCCCAGGTCCACGACCGCATCCGGGTCCACCGGGAGGAAGTCGTGGTACCGCCACATCGTGTACGGCCCGTCCTGGATGCTCTTCCTGGTGACCGTCCTGGCGATGGAGTCGTAGTCGTAGCTGATCTCCAAGGGGCCGAAGCACAGCTCGCAGACGTTGATCGGCTCGATGGGGTAATCTTGGCCGCACTCGCGGCAGCGCATGCTCTTGACGTGCGGCAACTTGGGGGCCTCCGCTTGGGGAAGGGTAACTGCTTGTACAGCCGCACTCGCACCTGCGCGGATGCGGTGTCGAACTCAAGAAATAGTAGCAACCGCAAATCTGGCATGTCAAGGAAATGCACGGCCTCCGCAGACCGAATGCCGGTGCCCTGACGCGTGATAGCCTGCAGTGCAGACGCGCGTCCAGAATACGCCGGTCAAGCGGCTTGACGCGCACCACCGCTCGCGCCATCCTAATCGCCACGAATAGAAAGCCCAGTCCCCAAATTGGAAGCTGGGACGAGAGGAGTGGCCCATGAGCGACTATGACCTGCTGATACGCGCCGGGCGGGTCTTCTGCGCCGATACGGGACTCGACGGTCCGGGAGCAGTCGCGGTCAGAGGCGACCGCATTGTGGCTTCTGGGACGGATGTCGCCGGTAGCGCGGCCAGCACGCTGGAGTTTCCCGACTCCGTGCTGCTGCCGGGGTTTGTAGACCTGCACGCTCACCCGGCGCCGCCGGACTGGAAGTATGGCATAGACCCTGACGACCTCATGCTCCCGCGAGGGACGACGACGATCATGTCCCAGGGCGACGCGGGCGCCAGCAACTGGGCCAGGTACAAGGAGATGGTGATCGCTCCGGCGTCCATCCGCATCCGCATGGCGCTCAGCGCCGCGGTCGGCGGCGAGGAGGAGGACGGGCCGGTCTTCCGCAACCTGGGGGACCTGGACGTCGACGCCTGCGTGAGGACCATCGAGGGCGACCCTGAGCTCATCTGGGGCATCGCCGTCAACGTGGCGTCCACCACCACCGCCGGCCACGACCCCCGGCTGGTCATGGGCAAGGTGCTGGAGATGGCGGAGCGGACCGGCAAGCCCCTGCTCTACGGGTTGCGCTGGGACCCGTTCGACTGGCCGGTCGATGAGCAAATGGCCCTCCTCCGATCCGGCGATGTCGTGACCTACAGCTTCCACGCCGGGCCCGGCGGTCTCGCGCCCGACGGTCGCGTGGTCGATGCCGCCTGGGAGGCCAGGGAGCGCGGCGTCAAGTTCGACATCGGCCACGGCATGATGTCCTTCGACTTCGGGATCGCCGAGACGGCCGTCCGGGAGGGCTTCCTGCCCGACTCCATATCGACGGACTTCTACGTAAGGCACGCCCACTCGTCACCCCGCCACGACATGCCGCGCACCATCTCGAAGCTGATGGCGGCGGGCATGGAGGCCGAGGACGCCTTCGAGCGGGCGACCATTCGCCCGGCACGGACACTAGGGCTTGAAGGAGAGGCGGGCACGCTGGCGCCGGGCTCCGGCGCCGACCTGGCCGTGATCCGCTGGGACGCGGATGCCGCCCCACTCATCGACGTCGCGGGTAACGAGCGGCCGGGCGGCTGTTGGGAGCCCGAGCTAACTGTGCGAGCGGGCCGGGCCATTCCAGCCACCACCCCGGACTAGTCCAGCTACTGGCGGGCGGTGAGTGTGGGGCCCAGTTCGGCAACCGCAATCCTGAGGAACATTGCCTCCTTCGGTAACCAAATTCTTGAGGTCATGCGCGGCCTTGACGCCCACGAACGCCCGTGCTAGTATTTCCCATGCATGCACGACCACCCGCCCGCTACGCTGCAGCAGGCAGACCCGGAGACCCGTTCCAAATCGTTTCAAAAGCGTCCCATTTACGCCCATTCGTGTTTCAGAAGCGCCCCAATTCGCTTCCCAAAACCCGAAGTCCCAAATAGGAAATAGAACACAATAGAACAGAATGGAACACTTTTCTGCGCGGAACTCCCCAAAGGCGCCGTCCGTGAACCTATCCCAAGCTGCCTCCAACTGAGCGCAACCCAACATATTAGGAGAGCGACATGCCCAATCCAGTGGTCCATTTCGAGATACAGTCGAGCGGCGCCGAAAAGCTGCACAAGTACTACGCCGACCTGTTCGGGTGGCACATCGACGCCTCCAACCCGATGGGCTACGGCCTGGTCGATACCCACACCGGCACGGGGATCAACGGCGGCATCTCAGGGACGAACGGCGAGCCGAACACGATCACCTTCTACGTCGAGGTCGAGGACATAGACGCCAAGCTCAAGGAGGCAGAGGAGCACGGCGGCAAGATTGTTATGCCCGTCACAGCCATCCCCGGCATGGTCACGTTCGCGATGTTCTCCGATCCTGAGGGCAACTGCGTGGGCCTGGCGAGCAGCGTGACGCCAGGCTAGACCGCCGTCCGGCTGCGTGCCGGGAGCGTAACCCATCGCGCCGCCGCGCGTTGTAATATCTGGCATGAAGACGCCTTGGGCGAATACGGTCCTGCTGGCCCTGCTTCTCGTCGAGCTGGCGAGCGGCTTCTTCGGGCTCGTCTCGGGCGCGCAGGACGAAGCCATCTTCATCGCCGTCCACAGGATTGTCGGATTCGCTATCCTGGCCGTCCTGATATGGAAGACGGCGATCATCGTCGCGTCCGTCCGCAGACGACGCTCCGGCCCACGGCAGTACGCCTCCCTTACGCTGGCCACCGTGCTAGTCGTCGCGCTGGCCCTCGGCTTCGCCTGGTCGTACGCTGGCCCGTTCGAGTTCGCGTGGTTCAGCGGCTTGAGCTGGCATATCTACGTCGGCGCGGCGCTCGCCCCGGTACTAGCTTGGCACGCCTTCATCTACGCGAAAGGGATGCCGCTGTCGTTCTGGGCCCAGCGCCGGTGGTTCCTGAGGCTCGCGGGCATAGCTGCCGCTGGCGTCGTCCTCACGCAGGCAGCCGAGGCCGCGTCGGCGCTTACCCGCGCAGATGGGTCGCGCCGCCGCTTCACAGGCTCATACGACGCGGCGCAGGGACGGGTGGAGGGCTTCCCCGTGGTCTCGTGGCTCAACGACAGCGCCCCCAGCATAGACGTAGGCAGTTGGCGGCTCACCGTCACCGGGGCCGTGGACCGGGAACTGACGCTGGGCTACCCGGATCTCGACGCGACGGAAGAGGTCACGGCTGTGATCGACTGCACCGGCGGCTGGCACTCCGAGCAGTCTTGGCGCGGCGTCCGCGTCGCAGACCTGCTCGAAGCTGCCTCGCCCTCCCAGAACGCGGCCAGCATTACAGTCACGTCGGCGACCGGGTACTACCGCCGCTTCTCGATGGACGAGGCCCGCGAGAGCCTGCTGGCCACCCACGTTGGCGGCAGGCCTCTCTCGCGGGGCCACGGCTACCCCCTCAGGCTGGTGGCGCCGGGGAAGCGGGGCTTCGAGTGGGTCAAGTGGGTGACGGCCATCGAGGTCAACGAGTCCCCCAAGTGGCTCCAGCCCCCGCTGCCGCTACAATAGCAGGCTGCCGAAAAACGGGGTGTGCAGAGGGGCGAAGCCCCTTTGCCGGGAGTCTGAGGGTGTCCCTCAGATTTGATTCCCCCAGATTCCCCACCTAACATAGTTGGTGTGGCCTTCGTGGATTTACGCCCGTGTTGAGTATCGATTCGGTGGTTCCATATGGTCGGATCGGGCCGTAGGTAGGACCTTGGCCGAAGACTTTGAGGGTATGGGCAGCGTAGCCGCACCGATTATGGCTGTCCTCAGGCCGAAGAAGGCATGGCGCAGCCTGGGCGACCTTGCTGAGTCGCCTTCAACCGATGCACAGACAGGACCGCTTATGGTTGGTACGGCTCGGCGGACAGCGCCAATATCCTCTGACGTGCCCTGATCAACAACTCGTATGAGGGATGGCCCCGCGCCAGACGGATGATCAGCTTCCTGGCGTGTCGCATCACCCGGCCCGGAAGGGCGATCAGGGCGAAGCGCACTGCCTTGAGACGCTTGCTCACCCACTGTCCTCCCAACGCCAGCCGCTTCATCGCAGAGCTCAGGTTGAAGGCCAGCACCGCTATGGCCCACCATGCGGCGTTGGCTCCGAACAGCCCCGACGGGAGCCTGCCCGCAGCCAGGTCACTCTTCAGGACGCTGTGGACCTGCTCGCCTTTACCGCATCTCTGCCTGTACCACCGGATCATCTCATCTCCCGGAAGGTCTCGGTTGGTCACCAACCCGGAGACCTTGTGCCAGGCTCCGCCGGCCAGCCTCATCACGGGGAAGGGCAGTTCCAGCTGCAGTTCCATTCCCGGCAGAGGCTGTTCGCTCAGCGGCTCCCTGATAGCGATGAACCGGTATTCAGGGTTCTTCTTGCTGTAGGCTATCCAGTCTGGTACGAAGTTCACCTCCGCCCACTGTTGACCTGTCTCGACCCAAGTGGCGCCCAGTCTGCGGTGCGGGGCATGCCAGTCTTGTTCGGCAACCTCGGACACCGCGCGCCTGAACTCCGGCGTCACGTTGAGCCCTACCGCAAACTCGATCACTCCGAAGCGCTCGTCTCTGCCCTCGGCGCAGTACCGCAGCAACTCGTGCTGATACCCAGCCGCGTCCGACCGCAGCATCACCTTGTCCACCGCACAAGGCAGATGCTCCAACGCTTCGGTCAACACTCGCAGTTGCTGATAGCCAGCAGGTACGTTGCCGTCCCGAAACTCCGAATGCACTATCAACTCAGCCTCGGCCCAGTAGGTCGTCAGAGGCTGATACGCCTTGTACTTCTTGTAGCTGTAGAGCGCCTGCTGCTTGTGCGTCTCCACCAGCGTGGCGTCCATGTCCAACGTGGCTTGAGCGCAGGGCGAACGGCTCTGTACGAAGCTCACCATATCGGCGTTCACCTTATGCAGACCCCCCAGCGCTTCGTTGGGTGAAGGTATGAACGCTCTGTGAGCTTCCCGACTGGACTCCTCGCCCGCCTCGTGGAATCTCTCCAGGTACCGGAACACCGCCGACTCCGATGGCATGCTCCGCCGACGCTCTACACGCCATCGCTCTTCCAACGCTCTACGCTCTCGACGACCCATCCCATAGCTCTCGACTTCCCGAAGCACCCTGCACAACCCCGCGTCCTTCTCCAGAACATCCAGATCGACCACTGACTCACCGCCTGCCAGGTTCAGCAGTATCAGCGAGCTGACCACTTGGCTGTCCGTCCAGCCCTGACCACACTCCCGCAGTCCCACGTGGCGCTCTACCGACGACCTCAAACCTGCTGCGTGCATCAACTCCAAGTACGTCATCATCCCCGCCATCGCCGTCATGCCCGGCGAGCTCTTCTCCTGCTCGTACTGGAACGGCAGAACCCCTTGCTTCATAATAGGTGCACCTCGTTGGTGATCGTTTCTCTCTTCCAAGAAACATCTTAGCCCCCTTCACGGCGGGCTCCAACGAGGTCTTCTTCTTCTCTAGGTGGGGAATCTGGGTTCCTCTCTTCCCTTGACACGGGAATCAACGGCAATATAATCTTCAAGCTACTTTCGTAGGAGGGCCGTTCAATGGAGGCGTACTGCTTCAAGTGCAGGACAAAGAGAGAGATTAGTAATCCTCAGGCGACGACACTCAAGAACGGCCGCCCGGCCACGCAGGGCACCTGTCCGACCTGTGGGACAAAGGTTTTCCGAATAGGTAAAGCCCAGTAGCCATCTGCCGCTCGGGCGCGGCCTGCAAGAAGCACGGCGCAACGCCTCAACCCGTCAACGCCTCAGTATGATATACTGGGTCGTCGGCGCCTAGTTTACAAGGGAAACATTCCGGTCGGCCCAGAGAGCCCCAGTTATGCGGGGCTTGTTGTTTGGATTCCTGGCAAACCGGTACGGTCACCCAGCCTTGGAGAGCCCAATGGGCACGTACGCGATAGTCGCGACAGGCGGAAAACAGTATCGGGTACAGCCCGGCGACACGATCCGCGTCGAGTCGCTCGGCTGCGAAGAGGGTGACCTCGTGGAGCTGAGCGACGTGCTCATGGTCTCCAGGGACGGCGATGTCGTTCTGGGCACACCCAAGGTTGAGGGCGTCGTTGTGACCGCCCAGGCTGTGGGCGAGGGCAAAGGCGACAAGATCATCGTATTCAAGTTCAAGGCGAAGACGCGGTACCGGCGCAGACAAGGGCACCGGCAGCTGTACACCGACTTGAGGGTGACGGGCATCACGGCTCAAGAGGAGAACCCCGATGGCTCATAAGAAGGGCGGCGGAAGCACTAGGAACGGTCGCGACAGCCAGGGGCAGCGGCTGGGCGTAAAGCGGTACGACACCGAGCGAGTCTCCGCAGGCTCCATCATCGTGCGCCAGCGCGGGACCCGGATACAGCCGGGAAGGAACGTCGGCCTGGGGAAGGACCACACCCTCTTTGCCAAGATCGACGGAACGGTCAAGTTCGAGTACGTCCGGCGCGACAAGAAGCGCGCCAGCGTCTACCCTGTGCTGGAGACCTCCGCATGAAGACTGGCATACATCCCAAGTACCACGCGAACGCCGTGGTGACCTGCTCATGCGGCAGCACCTTCACGACGGGTTCGACGAAGCCCCAGCTGCGCGTGGAGCTCTGCAACCGCTGCCATCCGTTCTACACGGGCGAGCAGCGCATCGTCGACACCGAGGGCCGCGTGGAGCGGATGAAGAGGCGATTCGGGCTCGAGTAGCCGTCCGTCGGCCCTACCGTCTGCGCTTCCTCAGGCTGGCCCAGACCTGTTCTGCCGTCGTACCCGTAGCGGCTAGCAGCACTAGGGTATGGTACAGAAGGTCGGCGGCCTCCTCCGCCAGGTGCTCGGCGTCGCCCTTCACGCCCGCGATGGCCGTCTCCCCCGCCTCCTCGATCACCTTCTGGCTGACCCGGTCGGCGCCCTCGCGGAGAAGCTCCGCCGTATAGCTGCCCTCCGGCATGTCGCGCTTGCGCTCCTGGATCACTGAGAACAGCTCGTCGAGAATGCCCGACCCACTGTCGCTGGGCGAGTAGTCGGGCTCGCCCTCCAGCGGGGTGAAGAAGCAGGTCTCGTTGCCGGTGTGGCAGGCGGGCCCGTCGGGGACCACCTTGAGGAGAATCGCGTCGCCGTCACAGTCGACGGACGCCGATCTGAGGCGCAGGTAGGCCCCGGAGGTCTCGCCCTTGTGCCACAACTCAGACCGGCTGCGGCTATAGAACCAGACGGTCCCGCCTTCCAGCGTCTTGGCAAGCGAGGCCGGGCTCACGTAGGCGAGCATGAGCACGTCCCCCGTCTCGGCGTGCTGGACAATCGCCGGCGCCAGACCCCTGTCGTCGAGTGCGACCACGGGAGTCGCGTCGTCTGCCGTATCGCTCATCGCCGACCCCCTGAATGCTCCACCCTTGGCGAGTCGGAGGTCTCAGACCTGCACGGGTCGGACCGGCACGCCTCTCTTGCAGAGGTACTCTTTGGCCTCGGCCACGCTGTACGTGCCGTAGTGGAAGATGCTGGCCGCCAGAACGGCGTCCGCCTTGCCAATCTTGATGGCGTCGTCGAGATGCGACAGCATACCGACCCCGCCGCTGGCTATCACAGGTATAGTTACGCGCTCGGATACCACGCGCGTGTACTCTAGATCGTACCCGCCCTGCTGGCCGTCAGTGTCCATGCTCGTTATCAGCAGCTCGCCGGCTCCCAGCTCCGCGGCCCGCTCAGCCCACCTCACTGCGTCCACGCCGGTGGGCCTGCGTCCCCCATGGGTGTACACCTCCCACCCGGCGCCGGCCCCCAACGGCAGGTCGCCGACCAAGGGCGGCGCCGCGCCGTTGGCGGGCCGCTCCGCGGCCTTGTAGTCGATGGCCACAACGATGCACTGGGCGCCGAAGAAGTCCGACGCTTCCCTGATCAACTGCGGGTTGTGCACGGCAGCCGTGTTGAGGGAGACCTTGTCGGCCCCGGCCTCCAGCATACGTCGCACGTCCTCCACCGAGCGGATGCCGCCACCCACAGTCAGCGGGATGAACACCTGCTCGGACACCTGGCGCACGATGTCGATCATGATCTCCCGGCCGTCCGAGCTGGCGGTTATGTCCAAGAAGACCAGTTCGTCCGCGCCCTCGCGGTCGTAGAAGGCGGCCAACTCGGCAGGGTCGCCGGCGTCCCGGATGTTTACGAAGCTCACGCCCTTGACCACCCGGCCGCCGTCGATGTCCAGGCAGGGGATGATGCGCTTGGTGAGCATCCTTACTTCCTCAGCAGGAGCAGGTACTGCTTGCCTTCGATGTCGCGGCGGGCGGTGAAGCGGAATCCCAGCTTCGTCGCCATATCCATCATCTTCTTCTCTTCAATGCGCTGCTCCATCGGCGGCCCCTCGTCCATCTCCTTCTTCTGCCACTCCAGCACGGCGAGCCATCCGGTAGTCCTCAGGCAGCGCAGCGCTTCCTTCAGCAGCGCCCGCGGGCTGTCCGCCTCCTGCAGAACGAACGCGAGCAGCGCGCCGTCGAGGCTGCCATTCTCCAGCGGCACCTTCTTCTCCTCCGACTCGACGAACTCGACGTTGGACAGGCGCACCTCGTCTACCTGCTTCCTGGCAGCCTCGATCATCTCCTTCTGGACGTCAAGCGCGTATACCTTGCCGTCGAAGAGGAACTTGGCCAGAGGCACTGTGAAGTACCCCGGGCCGCACCCGATGTCCGCGACGACGTGGTGCGGCTGCACCGGGATCACGGTTAGCAGGCGGTGTGTGTCCAGGCGCCCCTTACCCAGGAGCCTGTCTATGTTGGCTGGGTCGAACTTGGTCGGCATATTCTGCGGAGCCTCTCGCTAGGCTAGACGGCGGCGGCGAGGGCCGCTACGGCGTCGCTGAGGTCAATGTCTCCAGTATAGACGGCTTTGCCCACGATCGCAGCCTCGACCCCGATCTCCCGGAGCCTCAGCAGGTGCTCGACCGAGGAGACGCCGCCTGCAACGATCATCATGAGGCCCGTGGCCTCATGCACTTTCACGATCTCTTCCCAGCTTGGCTCGGTCAGGGTGCCGTCCCTGGCAATGTCTGTGTAGATAAACCGGCGTACCCCGGTCGCTCCCAGCCCATCGAGCATCTCCTGGACGCGCAGCCCGGTCGTCTCAGTCCACCCGTTAAGGGCCACGTACCCGTCCCGCGCGTCGATGCTCACGACGACCCGCTCAGGTCCTAGGGCCTCGCACACACTCAGCACCAGGTCCATGTCCCTTGCCGCCGCCGTGCCGATGATCACACGACTGATCCCCAGGGTCGCCGCATGCATGGCCGTCTCCAGGCTCCGCACGCCGCCCCCGAGCTGCACCGGTACCGGGACGGCGGCGGCGATGGCGCCCGCGGTCTCGTGATTGATCGGCGCGCCCGCCTTCGCCGCGTCCAAGTCCACGACGTGGATGCGCGACGCCCCCAACTCGACCCAGTGCACCGCCACGTCCACCGGCGAGTCGGAGTAGACGGTCTCCCGCCCGTAGTCGCCTTGGTACAACCGGACGCACCTGCCGCCCTTGATATCTACTGCCGGTATGACTTCCACTATGCTAGCTCCGGCCCGCCACGCGGACGAAGTTCTCGTACAGCTTCAGCCCCACCGCGCCGCTCTTCTCCGGGTGGAACTGGGTCGCCACCACGTTCTCGTACGCCGCCACCGAGCAGAACTCCAGCCCGTAGGAGGTGGTGCCCGCTACCAGGCTCTCGTCCTCGGGATCGGCGTAGTAGCTGTGCACGAAGTAGAAGTAGGACCCCGTGGGCACGCCCTCCAGCACCGGGTGCTCCTTGACCAGCGCCACCTGGTTCCAGCCCATGTGAGGAACCTTCAGCCCGCCCGGAAGCGCCCGCACGCGCCCCCGCAGTGCGCCCAGACCGGGCTCCACGCCCTCGTCGGACGTCTCCAGCAGCAGCTGGAGACCCAAGCATACTCCCAGGAAGGGCCTGCCGCTGGTGATGAACCGGTTGATGGGGTCGACAAGGTCCCTGGCCCGCAGCGCCCGCATCGACGAGTCGTTCGCGCCCTGGCCGGGGAAGACCAGTGCGTCGGCGTCCCCGATGACGTCCGCGCCGCTCGTCACCACCGCCGCAGCCCCGTACCTCTCCAGCGCCTTCTGGACGCTCCTCAGGTTACCGGCCTGGTAGTCTACGATCGCTATCTTGGGCGTTCCCATAACCAAGTTATCGTAGCATAACCCGGCTAGCGGCCTACGACAGCGACCACCGTCTCGCGATGGGCCTTGCTCCAGTGAATCGCAGCAGCCGGCACCTAGACTAGCAGGCTGACGAAAACGGGGTGCGCAGAGGGGCAAATACAACTATTACTCTCTTCGTAGAAGAGAAGGTGCCCGAAAGAAGGCCTGGAAGACGTCTTCCGCAGTCTGCTAGTCCTCTTTCGTAAAGTCGAACGGCAGGTCCTTGTCCTCCAGCCGGGCAAGCATGTACAGCAGGTCCGAAAGCCGGTTCAGGTACCGTAGCACGTGGGGGTTTGGAATCTCGTCTGTGCCAAGGGCCACTACCCTGCGCTCCGCCTCTCGCACCAGGCTCCGCGCCAGGTCCAGCGCGCCCGATCCCGCCGATCCCCCGGGCACCAGGAAGGCGCTTGGCAGCTCGACCTGGGCGTCCACCTCGTCGATGGCCCGCTCCAGCGACTCGACCATCTCGCTCGTGACGGCCCCGAACCGGGCCTCCAGCCGGGCCAGGCTGGCTTTCGGCGTCGCGAGCTCCGAGCCGACCACGAACATGTCCCGCTGGGCTTGCAGCAGCAGCGCCTTGACGCGGCTGTTCTCGCAAAGCGCCCTCGCCAGGCCCATCGCCGACACCGCCGTATCGGCGGCGCCGTACGCGTCGCACCGTGGGTCGGCCTTGGAGACACGGTGCCCGAAGAGCAGGCTCGTCTCCCCCGCGTCCCCGCTCTTGGTGTATATCTTCACGGTAAATTCATCCAGGCGGAGGCCCTGCATGTAAGGACCATTTCGAAATCACATACTACACACGCCGAAGGCTGGAACCCAAAACCTTACCATCGTAACTGCGGGTGCATCCGCCTCTGGGCCTGGGTGTATGGTGTGGTGCCAGAATTGTGAGAGCCAGACGGTGGCAGGGTTGCTCCGTGCTGGGAAGTGGGATCCTGATGTGCTCAGTGGCAACCAAATTTTGGTGGTCGCCTTGATTCCGCTTTGAACGGTGGGTGCGTCAATCTCGTCCTGATGGAAGTTGACATGAAGCGAGCTAACCGTACAGAGCCGCTCACGCTGTCAAGGAGGTACGATCCGTGACCCCTGTGGGGCACTCACCGCGAGGTGCTAGCAGGAGTTGCTTCTGCATCCTGTCTTTGGCTAATCAATCTACTTCGTCAACTGGGATCTCGGATATCTGGAGTAGCGTTACTTTACGCTCTTGGAACGCAAAAAGAATTCGAAGAGGTGGGACACCGCCAAACCCTACGGTCTTCGTGACTCGAATATCGGTGCGCCCCTCTAGGGCAATGGGACACTGCTCGGGTGCACGAGCGATCCTCCAATTTACCCCAAAGAGAACTTCGTCTAACCTCTTGACTGAGACTCCCAGTCGCTTAACTTGTTCTAAGAACTGGGTGCACTCAACGACTTCGCGAGGAATACTATCGGCCAGATCACTACCAGCCATGCTTGGCGACCGCCACCGAGGCCCACTGCCTATCGTTCTCCGTCACCCCCACGTTGGAAAGAAAGATTGCCTCGTAGGGGATGACCTCGCGTGTAGCGGCGCTTTGCCAACCAGGGAAGTGGTGAGTGAGATTGCTGAGTTGCGTCGCGTTATCGTTCCTGAAACCTTCTATTACTCTCTCCACTAGTTTGAGTTCATCTCCTGTAAATGCCGAGAGGTCAGGATCACGACGCGGAATGATCCGATCCTGCGGGTACCCATAGTGGCTTTGACGCGATACCGTGATCTCGCCTAAAGACTCCATCTCTTCACGTATGGGGAGCATGTTTTTAGGAGATGGTCCATACTCCAGCTTGATGTATTCAGCTGCTGTGATGGGCTCCTCAAGTTCGGCGTAAGCCAAGAAGTCCGAGAAGAACAACAGTTTGTTCAACTTCACCGTGCCGAATGCGGGGTCACCCTTGCATCGAGTTGCTATGTAGACGACAAGCTCCTTGAATTTCTGTTCACTGAATGGGATAGCCATTGCATCCCTCCTCCCTCTGGTGCCCAACCCATCGCAACTGCCAGCGCGCTACTATGGATCAAATGTAACACTTTGACCAATCAGAAGTAAATTGGTCTGATCCCACTTTCCCATGAAGAAAGATTAGCACTGACGTTCGTGTTTGTCAAGAACGAGTTACGCTCCCGTCATCTGGCTGATGCTTTCCGGGGAGCCGGTTAACGGTCAGCCTGCTGGCCGATGTTACCCGGCGCAGGCGCAGCCCCCACCGCCTCCACCGCCGCAGCACCCGCCGCCGCCCGCGATGGGACTGGACTCTCCACTCGCGCCGACCGTCACGGCCGCGAACACCGAAAGCTGGCGCTGCGAGACGCTACCGCAGTCGGTGCAGGGCGTGTCGGCGTCCAGCTCGCTCACGGGGCGCAGCTTCTCGAAGGTGTTGTAGCAGGTCTGGCAAGTGTACTCGTAGAGTGGCATGTTGTCTCCATATGGCTGAAGTGCAGGGGCTATTCTAGGCGCCCCCCGCGCCCAACGTCAATCCGCCTACCGGCCACCCGGCCAAGAGTATAATACAGCGTAGGCTGCCCTGCGTACCCGGGCGCTGGGGCGGCCTACCTTCTACAGGGAGCATGTCATGATAGCCTCAGCCACTCTGCCAGACGCCACGGGCCGGTTCGGCCGCTTCGGCGGCAAGTTCGTACCCGAGGTGCTGATGCCGGCCCTCGACGAGCTGGAGGAGGCGTACCAAGCCGCGCGCGCCGACCCGGCCTTCCATGCGGAGATGGACGAGCTCTCCGCCCATTATGTGGGACGGCCCACCCCCCTATATCACGCCGCCAACCTGAGCCGGGACCTCGGCGGCGCGCAGATATACCTCAAGCGAGAGGACCTCGCCCATACCGGCGCCCACAAGATAAACAACGCGCTGGGCCAGGGACTGCTGGCCAAGCGCATGGGCAAGGAACGCATCATCGCCGAGACCGGCGCCGGCCAGCACGGCGTCGCCGCCGCCACGGTCTGCGCCATGCTCAAGCAGGAGTGCGTCGTCTACATGGGCTCCGAGGACATACAGCGCCAGTCGCTGAACGTCTTCCGCATGAGCCTGCTGGGCGCGGACGTGCGCCCTGTCGAGTCTGGCAGCCGCACGCTGAAGGACGCCATCAACGAGGCCATCCGCGACTGGGTCACCAACGTCGAGGGGACTCACTACCTGATCGGCAGCGTGGTCGGGCCTCACCCGTACCCCGCGATGGTCAGGGACTTCCAGTCGGTGATAGGCCGCGAGGCCCGCGGGCAGATGCTGGAAGCCACCGGCAGGCTGCCGGACTACGCGGTCGCCTGCGTGGGGGGCGGCAGCAACGCCATGGGGCTCTTCCACGCCTTCGTCGACGACGACCAGGTGCGCCTCGTCGGGGTGGAGGCGGCCGGCGCCGGCGTCGACACCCTCGAGCACGCCGCCACGCTGACCCGCGGTGGCGTCGGCGTGCTGCACGGCAGCATGTCCTACCTGCTCCAGGACGAGAACGGCCAGGTGCAGGAGGCCCACAGCATCTCAGCCGGCCTGGACTACCCGGGAGTCGGCCCGGAGCACAGCTACCTGAAGGACATCGAGCGCGCCGCCTACGAGGCCGTCACAGACGAGGAGGCCCTGGACGGCTTCGACCTCCTCTGCCGCGCCGAGGGCATCATCCCAGCCCTGGAGCCGGCCCACGCCCTGCACTACGTCTCGAAGCTGGCGCCCAAGCTTTCCAGCGACCAGTCCATCCTGCTCTGCCTGAGCGGCCGCGGAGACAAGGATATTCACACGGTGGCCGGCGCCCGGGGAGTGACGCTATAGACAGGGACTTTGAGGTACGCGTGCACCCTCAGCGTCCGCCGCTTCTAGCCTGAAGTCTCGCGCCGGCAGAGGATTAGACCGGAATGACGCGCAGGAAGGAGCGCTCCTCCTCCGCGACCAGCCCTTCCATTCCTCCGTCCAGCGTGGCTAGCTGGCCATTACGTTGCATGGCGGCTGCCAGCAATACGGCGTCCGTAATCTGCCGGTAACCTTGGAGTCGGGCGCCAATCGACTCTGGCAAGTCCACGATCGACCTGTCCAGCGGCCAAAACGTGTGGGAACCCAACAGTATGAGTCTCTCCAGGACGGTGATGGCTTGGAGGGGGGTAACACTGTGCCGCACGGCCGAGGGGTTGCAGGAGACCCGGACGAATCCCGCCTCCGTCAGTGGGCAGGTTGCCCAGCCTTCATCCCGATGCGCGTCGAACCACGCCCAGGCGGCGGTGTGGTGAACATGGTTGGGCCAGGCCAAGGCTATGAGTACGTTTACGTCCAGAAGAGAAGTCACGGCCAGTCGCTCAAGGACCGGTAGACATCCTCGCTGGTGATGGGGTCGGCGTCAGAGTCGACGGCAAAGACTGTGCCATGTCCGCTACCTCCCTCGGCGGGAGCGCCCTTGAAGCCACGCCGCGCCAACTCCGACAGGGCGGTGCCAAGGCTTGTGCCGTTCCGGTCAGCCAGCGCTCGCGCCACAGCCAGCACGTCGTCGTCGATGGTCACGGTGGTGCGCATAAGAACATCATAGCATCAATGCATCGAGACGCCGAGTTCGCCAGCCGGAGCCAGTTTTCCTCCTCCCGCAAACGTGGGAATCCATCCTCGGCACGCCGACCGGCCCCCGCGCAAATACCGAGACCCTTCCACCCGAAAGTCATGGTAGTCCTTGACGGCCCGCGAACTGATGTGCTAGGATTCTCCCCGTAGAGGGCCGGCCCCCCAATCACATCCCAAATCATATGAATCACAGTCACGTCACGCTAACGCCTACAACAAAGAGCGGCCCGGCGCGGGCCGTTCACATGCACGCCGTGAGAGGGCGCGGTTGTCGCTTCGAAACGGCCCCGCGCGGGGCCTCCGAAGCAGTGTCCCATTCTGTCTCGTTCGTGTCTGATTCTGCCTCGCTGGTCTCTCATTCTGCCCCGTTCGCGTCACCCCACTGTCTCGCAGGCCAAAGCTGAATGAGACAAAATGTTACAGAATGAGACGGATATCAGGGATTCTCCCACCTCTCGATGAGCAGGGCTGGCGCGGGCGGCGCCCTTGATGCCATTGCCCTCGGACGTGGCCCGGGACCCAGACCTTACTAGCCGCGCCCGTGTATAATGGCTGGCGCCGAAAAAGGCCCAACCGTCTGACCAAGGAGGACCACCGCATGCCGTCGCTCAGCGAGAGAGCCGTGTCCCTGAAGAGACGCATCAACGCCGGCGAGACCATCTTGGGGGTATCTGCCCCCGTAACCTCCGACACAGCCGCGCTCAAGGCCATCCTGGAAAGCGGCGACTACGACTTCGTATCCGGCGACAGCCAGCACAACCCCTACAACGAGGACAGCCTAGTCGCGTTCTGTGCGGCGGCCGCCGAGCTCGACATGCCGGTCCAGTTCCGAATCAAGCACACCCGCCACACCTACCTGGTAGGCAACGTACTCGACCTCGGCCCAACGTGCATCGAGGTGCCGCAGGTCGAGACCGAGGAGACGGTGGACGAGGCGGTGGCCAACTTCTACTACGCTCCCCAGGGCGTGCGTAGCTGGGGTGGCGTCAACCGGGTCAACTTCGCCGCGGGCGTCGACCACCGGCAGTACCGCAAGTGGTGGGGTGAGACCGGCGTGCTCTGGATGCAGATCGAGTCGGTAGCGTCGGTCACCGCCGCCCGGCACCTGGCCAAACCCGGCGTCGACTGCCTCTCCTTCGGCCCCATGGACCTGACCATCAGCCTGGAGGCGCACCCCGGCCACCCGTTCAAGACGGTCGACGACTGCGTCCAGCACACTGTCGATCAGCTACGAGGCTCCGGCACGGCGGTCTGCTTCCGCATCCCAAGCGCGGAGGAGCGCCAGAAGTACATCGACATGGGAGTGACGGTCCTGCTCGAATCGCCCAGCCTGCGAGGCGCGAGGTAGCAACCATGGTAGAACTCGGAAGCGGCGAACACACCTACGAGACCTCAGGGGAAGACTGGGGCGAGCTGCCGGACGGCTGGACCTACCAGGAGGCCACCGCCGTCGCGGTAGACTCCGGCGACAACGTCTATGTGTACAACCGGGGCGGACATGCGGTAATAGTCTACGACCGCGATGGCAAGATGCTCCGGTCCTGGGACGAAGATGTCCCCGGCACCCCCCATGGGATAGCCATAGGCCCCGACGACAGTGTCTACTGCGTGAACGTCGGCAACAACGCGGTGCGCAAGTACACGCAGGACGGTAAGCTCCTGCTCACGATCGGCCCAGACAACGACCCGGCGCCGGCGATGAGCGGGCGTCCTTACAACCGGCCCACCCATGTCGCCGTGGATCCGCGCAACGGCGACCTCTACGTCGCCGACGGCTACTCCAACGCCCGCGTCCACAAGTACGACCCCAACGGGCGCTACCTGATGTCCTGGGGTGAGTCGGGGACCGATGAGGGCCAGTTCAACGTCGTCCACAACGTAGCCGTGGACAACGACGGCAGGGTCCTAGTAGCAGACCGCGAGAACAGGCGAATCCAGGATATTCGACTCCAGCGGCAACTACCTGGAGCAGTGGTTCAATCTCTCCAAGGCCGCGGCCCTCTGCGTCGACAACAACGGCGGAGGTCTGGTCTACGTCGGGGAGTACTACGCCGGCGGGAAGTCCAACACCATAGGCACCGACCTGGGCCCCAGGGTGACCATATTCGACCCCGGCGGCAACGTGGTGGCAAGGCTGGGTAGGCAGTCGTTCGGCGACGAGCCGGGCCGCTTCTACTCTCCCCACGGGGTCGCGGTGGACTCGCGCGGCGACATCTACGTGGCGGAGGTCTCCTACAGCGACTACGGGCGGCTAATGGAGCCTCCGACGCAGCTCCGCTCTCTTCAAAAGCTCGTCAAGAAGGGCTGACAGGCTGCTGACTAATGGGGAGTGCAGAGGAGCGTAGCCCCTCGCCGGGAGTCTGAGGGTGTCCCTCAGACTCCGTTGATTCCCCTTCCTGGTTAAGGAAGGGAGGGCTGCGAAGGGATCAGACCGGTTCCGCAGCCTGAGAACATCGAGGAGTAGAGATGGCAATACTTGGATCAGGTGAATACACCTACGAGATAGGCGGCGATAACTGGGGCAACCTGCCCGAGGGCTGGTCGTTCAAGGAGGCGGCGGGAGTGGCCGTCAACTCCAAAGACCAGGTCCACATATTCACCCGCGGGGAGCACCCCGTCATCGTCTTCGACTCCGAAGGCAACTGCCTTCGCTCGTGGGGCGAAGACGACAACTTCGTAAATCCCCACGGCATCGCCGCGGCCCCTGACGACTCGATAGTCTGCGTCGACAACGCCGACCACACCGTCCGCGTCTATACCCCGGAAGGGAAGCTGCGCTTGACCCTGGGCGACGCAGGAAAGCCGGCGGCGGCTATGAGCGGCGACCCGTTCAACCAGCCTACACACGCCGTGGTCGACCCCAACGACGGGGCCATCTACGTGGCCGACGGGTACGCCAACGCCCGTGTCCACAAGTACGACAACGACGGGCGCCACCTCTTCTCCTGGGGCGAGTCTGGCACGGCCCCCGGCCAGTTCAACGTCGTGCACAACATAGCCGTGGACAACGATGGCTGGGTCTATATCGGCGATCGGGAAAATCACCGCATCCAGGTCTTCTCCTCCAACGGCGTCTACGAGACCCAGTGGGTCAACTTGGCGCGGACGGCGGGGGTGTTCATCGACCTGAGGGGCGACCAGAACGTCTACCTGGCCGAGCTATGGATCGCTATCGCGTCCAACGCGGAGGGCGAACGGCTCGGGCCGCGTGTCAGCATCCTGGACAGGAACGGGAAAACGCTGGCCCGCCTGGGAGAGGAGCCCCCGGGAGGCACCGCTGGGCGCTTCTACGCGCCGCACGGGATATCCGTCGATTCCAAGGGCGATATCTACGTAGCCGAGGTATCCAACTCCGAGTACGGCGCCAAGCACGACCCGCCTCTTTCGGGCCTGCGCACCATGCGCAAGCTCACCAAGCGGACGTAAGGCCGCCTCGGCTTTACCGGGAGGACGTCGTGCTGCGCAGCAAGAACGTCGACTCCTGGATGGCCGAGTTCGATCCGTCCGTGCGCCAGATAGCGCAGGCGGTGCGGGGGTTGATAGAGGACACGTCCCCCGGCCTGACGGAGAGCGTCAAGTGGAGCCAGCCCGTCTACTCCGGGCACTCCAACGTGCTGTACATAGGCGCCACCGACAGTTACGTCAAGCTCGGCTTCTTCAGAGGCGGCTACCTGATCGGGGCGGCGCACGAGCTGGACGGCGAGGGCAAGAGCATGCGGCACGTCAAGATCAGGGCCCCCGAAGACCTCGACGTGGCGCGGCTTGCCGCCTGGATACGTGAAGCAGTGGAACTGGACCGCACCCTGCAGGCGTGATCTCTGCCCGTTCCCGAGGCCACTCCGCGTAGATAGGGTTGGGAGGCAGGCGATGGCCGTAGGCCGGTTCATAGCGATGGTCGGCATGTTGGTATGGCGACGCACCGACGGCAGGTATCTCCTGCTCCGCCGGTCCGACGCCAGGGACTTCGCCCCGGGACAGTGGGAGACCGGCTCCGGCAGGCTCGAGCAGGGCGAGGGGTTCCTGGAGGCGCTACGGAGGGAGTCCCGGGAGGAGCTGGGCTTGGACGTGCGCGTCGAGTGTCTACTAGGTGTCACCCATTTCTACCGCGGAGAACCCACCCCTGGCAACGAGATGGTCGGCGTGAGCTTCGGCTGCTCCGTGGACGACGCATCGTGTCTCTCCATTAGCGACGAGCACTCCGAGCACAGGTGGGTGACTGCGCAGGAGGCGGTGGCGTTCCTTCCGCCGGACCACTGGCTCAGTGCGCTCGTCGCGCGGGCCGAGACGTTCCGCAAGCTCATGCCGGAGGAGCTTCGGCGGCTGCACTGGACGGGTGGCGTGGAGGTAACATGACACTGACTCCTAGGCCTCGCCCCGTCGTCGAGCTAAACGGCGTCGCCTACCAGTGGCCCGACCGCCCCGTGGTGGTCGTGTGCGTCGACGGCGGAGACCCGACATACTTCGACAGTGCCCTCGAAGGCGGCTACGCGCCCACCCTGGCCGCCTTCGTGAAGGACGGCTTCAGCGCGGTGGCGCAGGGCGTCGTGCCCAGCTTCACCAACCCAAACAATATGTCCATCGTCACGGGAGCTCCGCCCTCCGTCCACGGTGTGCCCGGCAACTACTTCCTAGACCCGGCCACCGGGCAGGGCGTGATGATGAACACCCCCCGCTTCCTGCGTTCGGAGACGGTGTTGGGAGCCTTCTCCCGCGCCGGCGCCCGCGTGGCCGCCATCACGGCCAAGGACAAGCTGCGCACTTTGCTGGGCCACGGCGTGGACGTGACCAACGGCAGCGTGGTCTTCTCCGCAGAGAAAGCGGACCTGTGCACGCTGGACGAGTGCGGGATCGAGGACGTTCTGGGCTTAGTCGGCCAACCGCTGCCGGATATCTACTCCGCTGAGCTGTCCATGTTCGCCGTGGGGGCGGCCGTCAGGATAGTGGAGGAGCGCCGCCCGGACCTGACCTACCTGTCCCTCACCGACTACGTCCAGCACACCAACCCGCCGGGCAGCCCCGAGATGAACAGCTTCATGAGGCGCCTCGACGACGGCCTGGGACGGCTGGCCGCCCTGGGCGTAACCGTCGCCGTCACCGCCGACCACGGCATGAGCGACAAAGCCAGACCGGACGGGTCGCCGAACGTCGTCTACCTGCAGGAAGGCCTCGACTCTACGTTCGGCGCCGGCGAAGCGGCGGTCGTGCTGCCCATCACCGACCCCTACGTTGCCCACCACGGCTCCCTGGGCGGCTTCGCCTGGGTCTACTGCGCCGGCGCCCCGGTACAGGACGTCATCGAGTGGGCGTGGGCGCTGCCGGGGGTTGAGGCAGTCTACGACGGGGACTCCGCATGCCGGGAGTTCGAGCTGCCCCGCGACAGGGTGGGGGACGTGGCTGTCGTGGCCGACGCGGGCACGGCGCTGGGCTCCGCGCCGGAGGCGCACGACCTGTCAGGGCTGGAGGGTCACCGGCTGCGCTCTCACGGCGGGACCGCCGAGCGCCGCGTGCCGTTCATCCTCTCCCGCCCTCTCAACGATGCCTACGCCCGCAGGGCCGCCGAGACAGTAGTACGCAACTACGACGTGTTCGACTACGCAGTCAACGGCATCGAGGCCTTCTGAGCCCGCGTCCGGCTAGACGCTGGCGGCGACAGAACCGTCGTTTCTGAGAAGGGGGCCATGGGATAGGTCGAGGGTCTCGGCGGTGGCTTGGGCCAGCAGATCTTCGTCCAGCTCTACGCCCAGGCCTGGGGCCTCGGGGACGGGGATGTAGCCGCCTTCGCGCCTGAGTGCAGTCCTGTAGACTGCGTTCTCGGGCGCCTCGTCCTGCTCATGGTACTCCTGCGTGACGAAGTTGGGGATGCTCGTGTCCAGGTGCACCGAGGCCGCCGTCAGCACCGGGCCGAGGAAGTTATGGGTCACCAGGGCGCAGTGGAAGGACTCGGCGATGGCGGCGATCTTCTTGCAGTGGGTTATGCCACCCGCCAGTCCGACGTCAGGCCGGACGTACTGCGGGCCGCCGTGCGTCAGCAGCTCCCTGAACTCCCAGATCGAGTGCATCCGCTCGCCGTTGGCAACCGGGATAGAGATGCGCTTGGCGATCTCACCCTGCGACATGATGCTGTCTATCTGGATGGGGTCCTCGTAGAAGAGGGGGCGTATGTCCACCAGCGCCTCCGCCAGCGCTATGGCGTTCATCGGGGTGAGCTTGCGGTGGATCTCCAATATGATGTCGAGCTCGTCGCCGACTGCCTCCCTGGCGGCGGCGGACAGGTCACGCGCGGCGGTTATCTGCCCGGCGAGGGTCATGTCCTGGTAGCCGTCCGGCAGAGGGTCGAACTTGATGGCGGTGTACCCGTCCTCCGCGGCCGCCCGCGCCGCCGCCGCGACCGAGTCCGGGGTGTCGCCGTGGGACATCAGCAGGTGCAGGCGGATGCGGTCCCGGCACCTGCCGCCCAGAAGGTCCCAAACGGGCGCCCCGTAGTGCTTGCCCTTGATGTCCCAGAGGGCGATGTCTACCGCGCTGATTGCGCCCGAGAGCGCGGCGCCCCGGAACGGCGCGGCGCGGTTGTTGGCCTGCCAGTGGTGCTCGATGCGGAGCGGGTCCTGCCCGACCAGGTACCCTTCGAACCGCTTTACGATGCTCTCCACCGCTTCCGTGTAGCCCCAGCACGCCGTCTGGCCCAACCCCGTCAGCCCGGAGTCGGTGCGGATGCGCACCAGGTACTGGGTGCCTATGCGGACCGACTCGACCTGTTCGATCTTCATGGCTGCTCCACCTTTAGATGGGTGCGCGGCTCCCAGCCGAGGAGCTGCTTCGCCTTGTTCAAATTGGCGTACTCGCCAAGCTCGTCGCCCGCTATCAGTACAGCGTCGAAACGGCTCGTCCGGCCCTTTGCAACATCAATGGCCGACAGGTAGGCGGCGGCGAGGTCCTCCTCGTCCGTGACCCACAGCCTCGGCCTGTCCTTGGGAATCTTGCGGTCCTCGATCCACTGCCGCCGGTCCCTTGGGCCGGTGATGCGGAGCGCCACGATGGACATGCCGAACTCGCGGCAGAAGTACCTGCATATCCTCTCGCCGAAGCCTTTCGTAAGACCGTACACGCCGGGGTTGTCGAGGGGTATCTCCTCCTCGGCGGGGTACCACGTGCGGTCGCGCTTGTGGACGGTGAAGGAGCTGGTGTGGACCCCGTAGGCGATGCCCATCGAGTGCGCGGTCTGGAGCAGCAGGTGGAGGCCCAGAGCGTTGACGGTATAGTTGTCGATCGTGTCCTGGACGGTCGCCGTGTTGTCCTCGGACGAGGTTGGGCTCTTCATGACCATGTTGATGAAGGTGTCCACCCCGTCGAGGGCCTCTCTCAGCGCGCCCGGGTCGGTGATGGAGCCCTTCACGAACTCGACTCCCTCGGCCCTGGGCGGCACGACGTCGAGCACCCTGAACTCGTGGCGCTCCCTCATGTAGGGCACGGTCCAGGTCGCTACGTTGCCTGAGCCGCCGACGATCAGGACCTTCATATGGCTGCCACCCTCCCCGGCGAAACGGTCAGGGCGTAGTCTACGAGATAGCAGTGGCCGCTACAAGCAGTCCGGGTCGAGGCGCCGCAGGCAGCGCCAAGAGCTGTCTGTCGGAGAGGTCCTCCCCTGATTTTCGTTTCAAAGTGCTCCATTGTGCTCACTTTCGTATGTGGGGCCTGGGACATTTGGGAGGTTATTGGAGCACTTTTGGGGCGGTAGTGGACGGCAGACAACGTGGTTTGAGCGACTTTGGGACAGGGCTATGGGAGCCTTCCGCGTCGGCGTCAGCTTGGGATGTGGGTTGCTGTGCATGGGGGAATATTAGCACGGGCGTTCGTGCGCGTCAACTTAGAGGAGGGAACCCAAATTCGACCACCTAACGCGTGGTTGAGGCCGGGGTCTTGTAGCCTGTGCTCGGCGTTCGTCCCTAGAACGAAGTCCTGACGACCAACGAGTGTACCAACCTCAACCTCATCCCTTGGGACACTTATGTTTGCCCGAGAAATATATACTTGGCGTGGTACGAGAGAAACTCCTGATCGGGGCTGAACTTCTCTGGAAGGCTGATACGGCGGCCGTCGTAACTCTCGATAGACTCCGAGAAGTACTGATCATCACTCCCGGCGTGTTTCGCTGAAACCCGGACGGTCATGTCTTCATCGACTGTAATCAGTCCGCTGTCGAATGCCCTGTCATGCAGCGCTGACAGCAGCAGTCCGTTCCTGGGATTCACCCGATTGGCCCTGTCGTGACTCCACGGAATGATGTGGCTCGCCACCAGCAGGGATGGGACAGACAGCCCTGTTATACAGCAACGCTCGTTGTAGGCCGACAGTATTGCCGCTCGAAAGAAGCTCTGACCGACCCGCGATGTCCCTACAACCACGCGATCCTGTCCGACCAGTACGCCGTCACCGTCTTCCAACGGTCCATCCGGTGATTCCTCATCTCCCGCCCGCACCGCCGTGATCGCCCGGTTCGACTCCACCGCGAAGCGTTCCCAATCGTCGTGCATATCTTTCCACATTGCGCGGTCGGTGGCTGAGGCATTCCGTAATCCAGTCCGGCCCGTAGATGTGATGGCGCCGTCCAGACTGGCGATGTTAACGAGCTTCATAGCCAGCGCCGACGGAGACCGTCCGATAGCTTCCGCGTACCGCACAATCTCGGGATTCTTGTGATGCAACAAGCCAAACGGCAGCCGGCAATACAGCGCGAACGCCACCAGCAATTGCTCCCGTGTCCAGAGGGAGCCAGAGGTTTTCGGCACATACGCCTCCGGTCACTGATGGCTTCGGGCAGATATTACACACTGCGGTATGATTTTGCTAACTGCCTCAGCGCCCTCGTTACCCGACGGAGATTGGAGGTTTTGGGGGCCAGGTCGCAGCGCTGACCGGACGTCCGCCGTGCTGGTGGTCGCGGTGTCTGGAGCAGACATGGATAAGGCCGGGATGGACGCGGATTTATGGCCCCTAAGCGCCGGATGGCTGGAAGAGGTCCGTAGCCGGGTTCCAGTCGTTCCAGGCGAACCAGAAGCTGAGGTGGGACGCCACTCTGTTCAGCGCGGCGCCCTTGAGCGGGCCATCGACGGCGAGGCCGGTCAGCGCCATCCAGGTCGAGCCTGTCTCGTCATCCATGAGCAAGGGGCGTGCGCCGCCACCCGGAAGCAGCCTGAGGGTCAGGGCCATGGCGTCTACGCGCCGATCGTACACGAGGGCCGTCTCCGTGTTGGTCTCCAGGAATACCAGCACCTCGTTGCCGCCGACCGAGTCGTTGACTGTGGGCTGTAACCGCAGCGCTTCCAGCGGGTATGCTTTCGTGTCGCCGTCCAGGCTGACGCCTACCACGAGCTCCTTGGGCGCCAGCCTGTTGTCCTCGTTGCTCTCCCCCAGCACGCCCTTCTGCCCGTCCCGGTAGTAGTAGTGATAGGAGTCGACGCGGTAGCCGCCCTGCTTGTCCAGTATGAGCGTGTCCGGGTGGTTGTCGGTCCAGAGCGCCCACGCGGTCTGCGTCACTGGGACGAGGTCAAGCTTGACGCCCCTCTTCGGGCCCTTTATGGCCTGGCCCAGGAACTGGCTCCAGAGGCTGCGCGTCTGGTGGTCGTACATGACGAGGACGTTCATGATCAGCTTGCCGGAGACGCCGAAGGTGTGGACCGCCCCGTCGATCTCGCGAGCATACACGATGCCCGAAAAGCAGAGCGGTCACCAGGTGACGGCGACCGGCTGGCCTCCCACCACGTCGTTGACTATCTCGTGCCGGCTGAGGACGGAGATTGGGTAGGCGTGGTGCTCGCCGCCGATGGAGATGCCGAGGACCTTCTCGGTAGGGTCCATCCATGCCTGCGCCTCGGCGGCGGTGACGAACTGGGGCTGGAGGATCGCCTGGATGCCGTCGAAGGGTACCACCGTGACCATCTCGACCGTGGCGCCCGGGATGCCCTGGGCGTCGTCGGGAAGGACGGTCTCCTCCCTCTCCGTAACGTCATGGCCGAGCCGTATGAAAAAGGGTATCAGCAGCACTACGGCGGCGACCGCTGCCAGGACGTATAGTATCTTCGCGTAGGTGGAGACCATCTAATACCAAGTCACCGTGATACCGCCATATATGTGTGGCCGGGGGACTAGATTCCGGCCTACGCCGGAATGACGAGTTGGGGCGCTGTGCCATGACAGTTTCACGGCGTACTAATCACGAATTAGCATAAGACATCGGTCGGCGGTCCAGGAGCGGCAGCTATTCGGCTTTCAACAATAGCAGGCTGCGGAAAACTCTTCCTGACCTTCTTCAGACTCCTTCCTGTACAGGAAGGAGGAAATTTATATTTGAGGGACACCCCTTCGGCAGACTCAGGGCAGCTCTCAGACTCCCGGCAAAGGGGCTCCGTCCCTCTGCACCCCCCGTACTTCAGCAGCCTGCCAGGAATCCGCACACTGTGCGGGGATTACATCTGACGGCTACAAGGGATTCGTATCAAAATTGTAGCGAAAACGTCCTGTGAGCAGGGGAGTCGACTATCATGTGAGACAGCATACTACAATCGACGTTGAAGACGGGAATCGGTGTGCTGGCGGCAGGGGCGACATGGAGGATGAGGAGGAAAGGGAAGAAGGCGGCGGCCCCCACCCGCTAGCCGCTAACCTGGCTCTTGGAGGTCGAAGCCCTATTGGCGGCGGCCCCAGCGTTCGCGGTGGCGCCGCTTCATCTCTGCGAATCTCTCCGCGAACGGGGCTTCCTGGACCGGGTCGGTCGTCATGATGACGGCGTCCTCCCGGTTGTCTGAGTAGTAGGCCTTACGGACGCCCCGGTCCGTGAACCCGTACTTCCTGTACAGGTTCCTGGCGACGACGTTGGACGGGCGCACCTCCAGGGTCACCTCGGCCGCGCCGCGCGCCACGGCGCGCTCGATCGCGCCGATCAGCAGTACCTCGCCGACCCCCTGCCCCCGGTGCGACCTGCGGACGCATATGGTGACGATGTGTGCGCTGCCGGCCATGTCCCAGGCGCCCACGAATCCCGCAATGAAGTCGCGCTCTTCACTGCGCCATAGCCCCCTCGCGTTCCTCAGCAACGCCTCGGCCAGCGCCGGGCGCCTCGCCTGGGGAGACTCAGTCGCCTCACCCTCCGCGAAAGGGACGAAGGCGACCTGGTAGTTGGCCCTGCGGTTATCGAGCTCCCGCCTGAAGCTCGTCGGAGGGAAGAGCGTGGGGAAGGACTCGCGCTCGATCTCCTCGGACTGGGCCCGGTCCGAGGCTCGCAGCCGGCGTAGCATGAAGGGGAATACCCGGTTGTGGGCTTTCTGTTCTACGACCTTCACCCTAGGGACACCGGCTCGGACCAGATTCTCTTCCAGAATTGCGGGATTGAGGCGCTACCCCGCAATGAGGACTGGACGTTATAGATATATAATAACAGCGAGCGCATGGGCTATGGTCTCTGGTCTGTTGGCATCTCCTTCAAGCAGAGATAGGGTGCAGGACCCTGTCGCTGCGCCGCTTGACGTCGCCGTTGACGCGCTGGTGAAGAGCGCGCAGAACGGGGACTCGGCTTCCTTTGCCGCGCTCTACGAGCATTTCTACGACAAGATTCTCCGATACGTGTCGTTCAAGACCGGCAACTCGAACGAGTCTGAGGACATTGCGGAGGACGTCTTCCTGAAGATGCTGGAGTCGATAGGATCGTTCCGGTGGCAGGGACACCCGTTCTCGTCGTGGCTGTTCCGCATAGCCCACAACCTGGTGGTGGACCACTTCAGGAAGAGGGGCCGCCGGAAGCAGGTACCACTGGACGATGTTTCCGGCCTGGTAGGAGCGACGTCACAGGATATCGACGGCCGGTTGGACACCAAGGTCACGCTGTTCAAGGTACAGGACGCGATGTCTGAGCTTACCGCGCTGCAGAGGGAGGTAATCTCCCTCAGGTTCGCGGCTGGGCTTTCGATCATGGAGACGGCGCAGGCGATGGGCAAGAAGGAGAACGCGATAAAGGCCTTGCAGCACGCGGCGATCAAGAAGCTAAGGGTCACCCTTGGCGCGAGCGGGCAGGACCTGTCCAGTCAGACGGTCCCTGCCGGGTGGAGCAGGTAGACTTGACCAAGCATCTGGACATAAGCGACGTACTGGACGAGTGCCTGGACCGAATGGCAAACGGGGAGAGCATCGAGTCGTGCGCCGCGCGGCACCCGGAGCGGCGGGCGGAGCTCGTCCCGCTGCTGAAGACGGCGGCAATGACGGTGAACGCTGCCACTGCAGTTTCTTACGATCCGGCGGCGAAGCAGCGGGGGCTCCGGAGGCTGATGGAGGCGGCGGGCAGGAAGAGCGCCGCCAGGAGCGGGGCGTTCTCGTGGCTCAGGTGGAAGCCCGCCCTGGCCGTTGGCCTGTCCGCGGCGGTGCTGATGACCGCGACGGCGTGGGGGACGACGATGGCTTCCTCCGAGAGCGTGCCCGGCGACACGCTGTACTGGGTTAAGCGGACCAAGGAGAGCATCTCTCTGATGATTCCTCAGTCCGACATGTCGCGCGCCGAGAGGCATGTAGGCTTGGCCGTGGAGCGGGGCGAGGAGATGGGCAAGCTGGTGATACGCGGCAGGTATTCGGACGCCGAGCAGCACGTCCTCCAGGTCGAGTACCACATCAGAATGACGGCCGGGACCATGGGCATACACGGGCCCACCAGCATGGAGATGCCAGCAGTCATCGACGTGAAGATCATAGACCGGCGCACGGTCACGCATCTGCATGCGCGGATTAGCCGCGACCGCGAACGGCTCTACGTCGGCCTGATGCAGGTCCGGGAGGAGCTCCCGCCGGACGCGCGCCACCAGTTCGACATGCTCAGGCTCCGGTCGGAGCAGCGGTTCCGCACAATACTCGCCACCCTGAACGGGCAGGGCTCGCCGATATGGGGCCCGATCTGGGTCGCCGAGCCGGTGTGGGTAGTGGAGACGGGCCCCCGGCGCTGAGCTTGGGGTGTGTCCGGCCCCTTTCCCCACCCCGCCGCTACGGCTACTCGTTGCTGATCTACCAACATTTCGGGCGGCAGAAACATGACCAGTTCGTAGAGAGCCCGGCCGAGGAGTTGGCCCGGCTAGGGAACGCGGATAGGGTCTTCGCTTTCTACGACGACGCCGTCGCGTTCTTTCTCGTAGCCCAACACGATCACACGGAAAGCCTCGATCGAGCGAAGGCGAAGGTCGAGGACAGACGGCACAGATTGCACGGATCGCCGGTCAAGACACGAGTGTTCGAGGTCCCGCAACGCCGCCCCCGGGCAGATTAGGGCTCCATGCCGCCGGGCGGGCGGTGTTGCTTCTACACGATCGTATCCCGTTCCACCAGGGCTTCGGCTTTTGCGCGGTTGTCGGGGGATATGGCTACGGTGGTGTGGTTGTTGCGCCGGTCTAGTATGTGGAGGCTCTGGATGTTCACGCCGCCGTTCTTCAGGTTCTCGGCTACCCTGGCGAGCGCCCCGGGTTCGTCGCGGAGGCTGAGCACCAGCGCGTCGTCGGTGACCGTCTTGAAGTCGGCGGCCGTAAGGGCTAGCAGGGCGCCGTCGTGGTCGTCCGTCGTAAGCGTGATCACGCCCTTGTCGCCCAGCGCCTCGGCGCTGATGGTCTCGATGTTGATGTCGGCGTCGGCCAGCACTCTGCTGATGTCGGCTATGACGCCCACTTCGTTGGCCGCCATGATGATGATTCTGGTCATCAGGTCTGCTCCTTTGGGTGCCGTTACGGTTTCAGGCAGTCGTCGACCACCGCGTCGATGGTCTCCCGCGTTACCTGCGGCATCGTGATTAGGTGCGCTATGTCCCCGTAGGGCGCGAGCTGCCACTTACTTATCACCTCCGCGGAGGGCTTCGGGAAGACGACCGTTACCGAGTTCTTGTTGCGCCAAGCCGGGATGCCGCTGTCGGTGAAGCGGTTGACCGCGTACTCCGCCGTCTCCAGGCACTCGGTCACGATTCGCTTGAAGCCGTCCAGCCCGTGGCGCTCGAAGGCGTACCACATCATGATCGGGGTCAGGGCGTTGCGCGAGCCGGTGAGGGTGGTGTCGAGGACGCCCACGTACTCGATGGCGCGCGCGACGCGGGACACGTACTGCCGCTTGGTCAGGGCTATCCCGCAGGGCAGGGGGGAGCCGACCATCTTGTGGCCGCTGATGGCCACGCTGTCGAAGCCGGCGTCGAACCCGTATGGCTGAGGGTCGTCCACGAAGGGCAGGATCATGCCGCTCAGGGCGGCGTCGGCGTGAATGTAGTAGTTGGTGACAGCGAGTTCGTCCAGGATACCGCGCACCTTGCTCACGTCGTCGACGGCGCCCTTCATCGTGGTGCCTATGTTCGCCATGAAGATGACCGGCTCGGCGCGGTTGATGCGGATGGTCTCGTAGAGGTCGTCGTAGTCTATCTCGCCGTTGTCCTGGCTCCTGATCATGATGTTGCGTATCTTCAGGACGCTGAGTATCTTGACGACGCTGTAGTGGGTGTCCTGGGAGAAGTAGACGATCCCGTCGGGGAAGAGCTCGCGGCCCATGTAGAGGCCGTACATGTTGCCCTCGGTGCCGCCGGAGGTGACGTATCCCCATGCCTGATCCCGTTCGAGGCGCATCAGGTCGGCGAAGAGGTGGACCACCTCGCGCTCGATCTCGTGGGAGTTGGGTCGGAAGTTGCTGTCGTGGAAGGGGTCGCCGACGTTGTTGGCGCTATATTGGAGGAAGGGCCACAGCGCCGAGTAGTCGTACATGTGGTTGCAGGGGTAACCGACCTGTTCCCCGGTGAGCTTTTCGAGGTCCTGAAGAAGCGCGTCGAGACGCTCTTGAGTGTTCATTGCCTTCATATGCTAGCACAGGCGGCCTAAAACTTGGATGGACAGGACTCACAGGATTGGGACGGCCCCCGCGGGCGGGAATGACGAGGGTCGCTGTTGACATGACGTCGGGGGAAGGATAGACTGCGCCGCAGCCGAAATACAGCAACGCGGGGGAGCTTGGGAAGCCAGGCTGAGAGGTTCCTGTCCGAGGGACGACCCCGATACCTGATCTGGGTAATGCCAGCGGAGGGATGCGAATGCGCAAGTGCCTAATGGCCGCCCAGACTAGAATGGGCGGCTTTCTTCGTTTAGTGGCCGTCCATCGGACCCGCACCATGGAGGTGTACCGATGATCGACGGCACGGTTGCGATTATCATTGCGCTCGTTACGGCTGCGGCCTTTGGGGGAATCGGGGTCGCTTACGCCAGGCGCTGGCAGGCCAGCGCAGAGGACTTCATCGTTGCCCGGCGCTCTGCTGGCGCCCAGGTGACGACGGCGACCCTGGTGGCAT
This sequence comes from Dehalococcoidia bacterium, assembly GCA_965262055.1. Taxonomy (GTDB): domain Bacteria; phylum Chloroflexota; class Dehalococcoidia; order Lucifugimonadales. The sequence continues at coordinate 595,846 of CBDHEI010000002.1, read as the reverse complement.
CGGTAATCGGCGCATGGGTGCTGTTCAGCCCCGCCGAGGCGGGTACTTGGGCCGGGCTCGCTGCCCTGATCGGCTACGGCATCGGGCAGGCGGCGCCGCTGTTCGCCTTCGTGTTCCTCGGGCCCCGGATGCGGCGTGTTATGCCCGACGGGCACTCGCTGACCGAGTACGTGTGGCACCGGTACGGGCCCGTCATGTACGCGCTGGCGCTGGCCGTGATCGTCTTCTACATGTTCGTATTCCTCTCCGCCGAGCTGACGGGCATAGCGCTCGCCTTCAACCTGCTGGCGGGCACGCCGCTGGTGTGGACCGCCATCATCGTGGGTCTGCTCACGGTGGCTTACACGGCGTACGGCGGCATACGGGCGTCCATATTCACGGACAGAATCCAGTTCAACCTGATCCTGCCGCTGTTGGCGATTGGGGTTATCGCGGTAGTCGTCAGCCTGGACGGACTGGGCGGGGCGCTCGATCCGGTGAGAGAAACAGCTCCTCAGCTCCTGTCCCTGACCCACGGCGCCGGGATCGAGTTCGGCATCACGCTGGTCATCGCCATCCTGGCGGCCAACATGTTCCACCAGGGGTTCTGGCAGCGGGTGTACACGAGCAAGGACGACCGCGCGCTGCGAAAGGGGTTCGGCATTGCGGGCGCCGTAGTGATCCCGACGATAATCGTCACCGGACTGCTGGGTGTGGCGGCCGCCGGACGAGGAGTGCCCGCCGAGAGCGCTTCGTCAGCGCTGTTCTGGCTGGTGGCCGAGACGACGCCGGCCTGGGTCTCTGCGGCGGTGCTGCTGCTGGCAGTGGTGCTGGTCATGAGCAGTCTCGATACCCTTCTGAACGGCATAGTCAGCGCGGTGACCAGCGATCTTGCGCGGTTCAAGCCGGAGATTGGTGGTGCAACGCTGCTCAAGTGGTCGCGGGGGACCACCGTGGCGCTGATCATTCCGGCCATAGTGATAGCGTCGCAGGGATACAGCGTGCTGTACCTGTTCCTGATCGCCGACATGGTCTGCTCGGCGGTGGTGTTCCCGGTCTTCTGGGGCCTCTTCTCGCGTCGGTTCAGCGGCGGGGCGGCGCTGGTCTCCAGCGCCATAGGTCTGATCGCGGGGGTGCTATTCTTCCCGACGCCCGAGGCGCCGTACCTGACGGGGTGGATAGTCGACATAGACTGGGCGGGCCAACTGGTGGCGAGCTTCGCGTTCGCGCTGGGCGCCTCTGTAGTGGCTAGCCTGGTCATCACGGCCGTGGCGGGTAGCTTGGGGCGGCCCGGGCTGTTCGACTTCGCGCGGCTGCGCGAGCAGGTGCATCTGATCGAGGGGTGAAACGTGTCGGCGCCCCGCGCGGCACTGCGCGGCGGGGCGCCGACTATGGGGCGGAGCGTTCGGTGCGGCCGTTACCGCCCTTGGGCGGCGGTGAGGCTTCTCATCAGGCGCGACTTGCGCCTAGAGGCGTTGCCCTTGTGCAGGGCGCCCTTCTGGGCGGCCTTGTCCAGTACGGCGGTCGCCTCCTTGACGGCGGCCTCGGCGGCCTCCATGTCGCCTTCCGCGACGAGCTGGCGGGCCCGCCTGACGACCGTTCTGGCCTGCGAGCGCAGCGGCAACATTCGCGCGCGGCGGCGCTCGGAAACTCTATATGACTTGGCGCTTGGCAATTTCTGGCCTCCTTGGCAGTTCGTACTTGTTGCTATCGAGGGTCCGCCTCAAGCAGAGGCGCTGGTCCGGCTCACGCTCAGCACGCCGTCAATCCCTTCGAGCTTGGCAAACAGGTGGCTTAGCTGTCTTATCCCGTCGATAAACACTGTCAGCGATATGATGCTCAGGTCGTCGGTCTCCTCCGATACGCAGGAGGCGATGTTGACGCGCTCTTCGGAGACGAGCGACGACACGTCGCGCAGCAGACCGACCCGATTCCACGCCTCCAGCCTCAGCCGCACCGGGTACAGTGTCCGCTCCTCGCCCCAGCCAACGGGGGTCAGGCGGTACACCTCGGTTTCCCGCAGGACATTCTGGCAGCTGCTCTTGTGCACCGTGACGCCGCGGTTGCGGGTGATGTATCCCTTTATGTCGTCGCCCCTGATGGGTTCACAACACATGGCGAGCCGGGTGAACAGGTTGTCCGTGCCCATCACGGTTATGCCCGTTCCAGGCCCGCCTGCCGGCAGTACGACCGGTTTCACCGCGTCCGGCTTTACCTCCTCCGAGGAGAGCCGTTCGACCACATGGCTTGTCGTCACGGCGCCGCCTCCCAGGGCGGCGAAGAACTCGTCCACGGTGTCGAATCGAACCAGCCTGGCGACATCCAGGTCGTCCAGCGACGTATTCAGGCGCCGCAGCTCCCTGTTGAAGATGTCTCTGCCGCGCTCGATGTTGACCTGCCTCGTCTGGCGGTTGAACCACTGGCGCACCTTTGCACGGGCCGACGCGGTTTTGACGTAGCCCCGATTCTGGTTGAGCCAGTCGAGGCTCGGACCGCGTTCCGTCTTGCTCGTCATGATCTCTACGGTGTCGCCGTTCTGCAGTGAGTAGTTCAGGGCCACCAGCCTGCCGTTCACCTTCGAGCCGATGCAACGGTGGCCCACGTCGGTGTGGATGCGGTAGGCAAAGTCGAGCGGCGACGCCCCCACTGGAAGCTCCCTGAGCTCGCCCTTTGGGGTGTAGACGAAGACCTGATTCTTGAAGGTGTCGTTCTTGAAGGACTCGACGAACTCCACCGGCCCGTCCACGTCCCGGTGCTGCTCCAGCGTCTCCCGGAGCCACTGTATCTTCCTATCGAAATCCGGGTCCGGTGCGTCGCCTTCCTTGTACAGCCAGTGCGCGGCGACTCCGTACTCGGCAAGCTTGTGCATCTTCGTGGTCCTGATCTGAATCTCCACAGGCAGGGCGTCCTCGCACAGCACGGCGGTGTGCAGGGATTGGTAGAGATTGTCCTTGGGGTTGGCCACGTAGTCGTCGAACTGGCCGGGCAGTGGCCGCCACTTGGAGTGGACCACGCCGAGGGCAGCGTAGCAGTCACGTACTTCTTCGACCTGGACGCGCAGAGCGAACAGGTCGAATATCTCGCCGTAGGAGCGGTTCTGGGTGGCGTAACGCTGCATCTTGTTGTAAATACTGTAGATGTGCTTCGGTCTCCCGGTCACCTCGGCCTCGATCCCGACGCTCTCCAACTCACGGCGAAGCGCCGAAATGACCCGCTCGATGTAGGCCTCCCGCCCCACTCTCTTGGCGCTCAGCAGCTTCGATATTTCCTGATAGCCCTTCGGGTTGATGTGCTGGAAGGCGAGGTCCTCCAATCGCCACTTGATCTCCCAGATCCCCAGGCGGTGGGCTAGGGGAGCGTATATCTCCAGCGTCTCGCGGGCGATGGCTTCGCGGCGCTTCTCCGGCAGCGGGTCCAGCGTCCTCATGTTGTGCATTCTGTCGGCCAGCTTGATCAGCACAACCCTGATGTCCTCTGCCATGGACAACAGCATCTTCCTGACGGTCGCCGCCTGCGCCGTGTCGTGCTCCGAGGAGGCGCGCTCTTGGCTTAACTCCCCCGCCTTGAGCTCCTCCTTGGTCAGCTTGGTCACGCCGTCGACGAGCCTCGCGACTTGGCCGCCGAAGAGATCTTCCAGCTCCTGGAACGTGACCCCACAGTCCTCCATCACGTCGTGGAGCAGGGCCGCGGCCAGCGTCGTCGAGTCGAGCCGCATGTTCGCCAAGAACAGCGCCGTCTGTAGAGGATGGGCCACGAACGGCTCCCCGGAGAGGCGCATCTGTCCCTTGTGGGCCTCTTCTGCGTACTCCAGCGCACGCCGGACCAAGCCCTTCGTGTCCTCAGGCAGGTACTCGTCCGTCGTTGCAAGCAGGCTTTCAGCCAGCGTCGGCATGCCGCATCCCCAGTGTGAAGAGTATAGCACGGCGCCCGCGCTTGGCCCCGCCATGAGGCCCGGTGGGGAAATGCGGTATGCTAATATCCCGTTGGCCCAAGGAGAGGCGAGTCAGGTAGATGGCCAAGCAACAGTTCCAGACCCCCAGGGGCACAGCAGACATCCTTCCGGGTGAGCAGGCACGCTGGCGCTATTTCGAGGCCAGGGCGTCAGAGGCCGCCGCCCGCTTCGGCTACGAGCGGATCGACACGCCTACCTTCGAGGACGCGCGCCTGTACGTCCGGGGCGTGGGGGAGTTCACGGACGTTGTGGAGAAGGAGACCTACACCTTCGAGGACCGTGGCGGCGATCGCATCACCCTTCGTCCTGAGGGCACCGCGGGCGTTTGCCGCGCCTACCTCCAGCACGGCATGGGCAACCTGCCCCAGCCTGTGCGGCTCTTCTACTTCAACAGCCTGTTCCGGTACGAGCGGCCGCAGGCGGGGCGCTTTCGCGAGCACCACCAGCTAGGGATCGAGGTCATCGGTGACGCCGACGCCGCCATCGACGCGGAGGTCATAGAGCTCGCGTGGCGGCTCCTGGAGGACCTGGACATAGGCGGCCTCACGCTGCTGGTCAACAGCATCGGAGACCCGGAGTGCAGGCCCGCGTACGTGGGGATGCTGAAGGACTACTACAGCGGCGCCGTAGACGAACTCTGCCACAACTGCCGCCGAAGGCTGGAGCGCAACCCGCTCAGGCTGCTGGACTGCAAGGAGGATCAGTGCCAGCCGAGCATTGCCGGCGCCCCCGCCGGGGCGGACCACCTCTGCGGCCCTTGCCTTGAGCACTGGGAGACCCTTCTCGGCTTCCTGGAGGCCCTGGGACTTCCGTTCACGGTGGAGAAGCGACTGGTGCGCGGCTTCGACTACTACACCCGCACCGTGTTCGAGATCGTCCCGCCCGCCACGGGCCGGATGAGCACCATCTGCGGCGGCGGCCGGTACGATGGCCTCATCGAAGAGCTGGGCGGAAGGCCGACCCCCGGCATAGGCTTCGGGATGGGCATCGAGCGCATCCTGCGGGAGCTGCGCCTCCCGGAAGACGGCCTGTTCGGAAGCGCGGCGCCGAAGGTGGTAGTGGCCCACATGGGCGAGGACGCCAAGAGCGAGGGTATGCGCCTTGCCGCCGGCCTCCGCGCCAGTGGCGTGGCGGCTCTGCTCGCGCCCTCGGGCCGCAGCCTGAGGGGCCAGCTCCGGTACGCGGCGTCCGTAAACGCCACCCACGCCGCCATACTTGGCGCCGACGAGTTGGCCAGGGGCAGCGTCACCCTACGCGACCTCTCCCGGAGCGACCAGCGCGACGTGCCCATGGACAAGCTCGCGGACGCGCTCACGGCGACCAACTAGGCCCGCCGCGAAGCGGCCGTTTGCTATACTGACGCCTGTGCCGCGCCATGCGGCAAGAGGCTTCCCCCCGCATGCTCGACAAGCTGGCGACCATAGATTCCAGGTACTCGGAACTGGAACGGCTCATGTCCGACCCGGAGGTCGCCGCCGACTACGCTCGCGTCCAGGAGCTGGCCAGGGAGATGGCGGGGCTGAAGAACGTGGCTGCCCTCTCGCGCCGGTACCGCAAGGCCACCCAGGACGCCGAGGAGGCCCGGGAGATCTCCCGGGACGAGAGCGACAGGGAGATGGCGGCCCTCGCCAGGGAGGAGTTCGCGGAGCTGGAGGCCCAGAAGCAGGCGTTGGAGGAAGAGCTCCGGGTCGCGCTGCTGCCAAGAGACCCCAACGACGACAAGAACGTCATCGTGGAGGTACGGGCAGGCACCGGCGGCGAGGAGGCCGGGCTGTTCGCAGCCGACATGTACCGGATGTACTCGAGGTACGCGCAGCTCAGGGGCTGGAAGATCGAGATCATCAACAGCAACGAGAACGGCCTCGGCAGCATCAAGGAGATCGTCTTCAAGATTGACGGCAAGGGGGCGTACAGCCGCCTCAAGCACGAGAGCGGAGTGCACCGGGTACAGAGGATACCTGTCACCGAGTCCGGCGGCAGGATACACACCTCCGCCGCGACGGTCGCGGTTCTCCCAGAGGCCGAGGAGGTCGACGTGGAGGTGGACCCCGAAGACCTCCAGATAGACATCTTCCACTCCAGCGGTCACGGCGGCCAGAACGTGCAGAAGGTGGCGACCGCCGTCCGCATCACCCACGTCCCGACGGGAATCGCGGCCGTGTGCCAGGACGAGCGCTCCCAGTACAAGAACAAAGAGAAGGCAATGTCCGTGCTCCGCTCCCGGCTTCTTGCCATGGAAATACGGAAGCAGCAGGAGGAGGTCAGCGAGGCCAGGAGGTCCCAGGTAGGGTCCGGCGACCGCTCAGAGCGTGTGCGGACCTACAACTTCCCGCAGGACCGCGTCACCGACCACCGCATATCACTTACGCGGCACAACCTCGCCGGCATCCTTGACGGCGACATAGACCCGTTCGTCGATGCGCTGACCGATCACGAACAGAACCGGATGCTCCAGGTAGCCGGGCTGTGACCCTGCGGGAGTGCTGGATAGCTGCTGCGGACCGCCTTGACGGTGCGGTGGACGACTCCAGGATCGAGGCGGAGGTGCTTCTGAGGCACGTCTTGGGCTGGGACCGCGCCCGCTTCTTCGCGTCGCTGCGCGACCCGGTCGACGAGGACGCGGCCTCGCGAATGGACGCGCTGCTCCGGCGGCGGGCTGGCGGCGAGCCCCTCGCCTACATCGTGGGGGACCGGGAATTCTATGGGCTCGACTTCCACGTCGACCCCAGGGTGCTCGTGCCCCGCCCGGAGACGGAACTGCTGGTGGACACGGTGATCGCCTACGCGGACAGGCGGCGCGTGGATGGCGCAGTTTCCATATGCGACGTGGGTACGGGGAGCGGCGCCGTAGCCGTGGCGCTGACCGCTCACCTCCCTGGGGCCATCGTGTACGCGACCGACCTCAGCGCCAACGCCATTGAGGTCGCCCGGCTCAACGTCAGACGGCACGGTGTCTCGGACCGGGTGCACCTGCTCCGGTGCGACCTGCTGTCCGGCCTGCCGGGACCCGTAGACGTCATAGTCTCCAACCCTCCGTACGTCAGGTCGTCGGAGATTCCGACGCTTCAGCGCGAGGTGCAGCGGGAGCCCAAGGCCGCCCTGGACGGCGGACCGGACGGGATGGCCGTCATGCGCAGGCTGTTCGACAACGCGCCCGCTTTCCTGCGCCCTGGGGGGTTCATGGCCGTCGAGATAGACCCGAGGCAACGCGACGCCTCCCTCGAGATGGCTGGGAACGCCCTCACGGGGGCGAGCATCACCTGCGCCGACGACCTTGCGGGCAGACCCCGCGCGATCGTGCTGGAGACTCCCCTCGGCCACAGGCACCGCGTCGTCGATTCACGCCTCCAGCAATGCTCCGGCTAATGAGGAGGTGCCATGATAAAGAGGATCATCTCCCTCATAGCACTGAGTATCTTTCTCCTCGCCACCTTCGTCGTACTAGGGCCCCTCATCTTCTGGTTCGTCCTCCCAATCGTCCTCCCTCTCTACGTCCTTATTTTCATCTCAGCCAAAAGAGAACGCCGCCCAAGTCCCACAACTCCGTTATCCCCGCGCGTGCGGAAATCCAATCCACACCGGTCGTGGAGATCAGGCAGTGTACCTTGGGAAGACATGAAAAGACACGTGCGCGAAGCCATAGAGTTCTCGATCGAACTCCTCACATGGGTGCGCTTTCTCATCATCCTCGTCATCGCCTTCAGCGCTGTAAGCCTCATCTTCCTCGTCCCCTACGGCCCCTTTATCCTCTCCATCGGGCTTTTCCTCGGGATAGGCATCATTCAATTCGCCAGACGCGACTGACGCGCAAGAACTGAACCGCTCACCAGCAGAGCACATGAGGAAGGACAGGCCCATGCCCAAGACCTACGCTGGCTCTCATCAGCAGTACGACGTCATCTGCGAGTCCAACGTCATGGCCCCGATGCGGGACGGCGTGCGGCTCGCCGCGGACATATACCGGCCCGCGCTCGGCGGGCGCCCCGCAGACGGCCCCTTCCCGGTCATACTGGAGCGCACGCCCTACGACAAATCGCTGCCCAGGTCCGTTGCGCAGGCGAAGTACTACGCGCGGCGCGGCTACGTCTGCGTCAGCCAGGACGTGAGGGGCCGCTTCGAGTCCGAGGGGGAGTGGTACGCCTTCGCCAAGGAGGCGCCCGACGGCTACGACACCGTCGAGTGGCTGGCCGCCCAGCCGTGGAGCAACGGCCGTATAGGAACCAAGGGCGGGTCCTACGCGGGCAGCGACCAGTCCGCGCTGGCTACCCTCAATCCGCCCCACCTGGAGACGATGGTCGTCGCCGTGGGCGCGTCGAACTACTTCCACAGCTCCATGAGGCAGAACGGCGCCCTGGAGCAGCGCTTCCACGTCTACATCTACCGCATGGCCTCCAGCAGCAAGGAGGCCGCCGCCGACCCCGCGCTGAAGGCCGCGCTCACCAAGGCCTACGAGCAAGACATCCACCAGATCGTGGGACAGTTTCCCATGAAGGAGGGCGCGACCATTCTGAGACGCCTGCCTTCGTACGAGCGATGGGCCATCGACATCATGACCCACGGGGAGTACGACGACTACTGGAAACAGCGGGGGTACGCAATCTCCGAATACTATGACGAGCATGCCGACGTGCCGACTCTCTACCTCGGCGGCTGGTACGACTCATACGCGCGAAACACCTGCGAGAGCTACATCGCGCTCAGCAGGGCGAAGTCCACGCGCCAGATGCTCCTCATGGGGCCGTGGACCCACGGCCAGTACGAGGTGACGTTCGCCGGCGACTCCGACTTCGGGGCGGAGTCGGTCATCAACCAGAACGACCTGCAGCTAGCCTGGTTCGACCGATACCTGAAGGGGATGGACTCCGAGGCCGCCTTCTGGCCGCCGGTGCGCTTCTTCACCATGGGCACCGGGGACCTGAAGATCGACCACGAGCACCGCCTGAAGAGGGGTGGGTACTGGCGCGACGAGCAGGACTGGCCCCTGCCCGGCACTCGATTCACACCCTACTACCTCCGTGCCGGCGCGACCCTTTCGGAGGACAAGGCGGGCGATGAAAAGCAGCCGGCGTCCCGCTTCACGTTCGACCCGAGGAACCCTGTGCCGACGATGGGGGGTGGCCTCTCGGCAGCCGACACCGTGTTGAGGGCCGGCGCCTTCGACCAGCGCGGGCGCCCCGACTTCATCGGGTGCAACGACACGATGCCCCTGAACTATCGGGGCGACGTGCTGAGCTTCCAGACGCCGCCGCTGGACGACGACCTGGAGGTCACGGGACCCGTGGAGATGCGCCTCTGGGCCTCGTCGGCGGCGCCGGACACCGACTTCACTGCAAAGCTGGTCGACGTATTCCCGCCAGACGCAGACTATCCCGACGGCCTCGCGATCAACATCACCGACTCGATCATCCGCGCCAGGTACCGCAACGGCTACGACGCGCCCGAGCTGATGGAGCCGGGCACGCCGTACGAGTTCGTCTTCCAGCTATACCCGACCTCGACGGTCTTCCGCAAGGGGCACCGGATCAGGCTGGACGTGAGCAGCAGCAACTGGCCGCGGTTCGACGTGAACCCCAACACGGGCGGCCCCCTGGGACGGGAGCAGAGCTACCGGACGGCAACGCAGACCATCTACCACAGCGCTGAGATGCCGTCCCGAGTCGTCCTGCCGGTCCAACCCTAAGGCGTCTAGACTTCGATTCACCCGCCAGTCAGCGCGAAGATGATGGCGTCCAAGACGAAGAAGTTGAAGATGAACACTGGAATGGCGGCGAGCAATATCACGAAGAACGGCCGCCAAATCGAGTCGTGCTCCAGGCACTCATGCACGGCAACCAACATAGCAGCGAAGGTCCAGAAGAACGCCACTATAGAGACCGCCTGTAAAGCGGAGTACAGGTTCAATATCCCCGGAGTCTGGGCGAACCCCGTGCCGCGCGCCAACTGTCCCCAGTCGGCTTCGGTATCCTCTGTCTTCAGTATCGTGGTCCGCACGGATCACTAGTGCGTGGTAGGGCACCGCATCAGGCTGGACGCGAGCAGCAGCAACTTGCCCAGGTTCGACGTGAACCCGAACACGGGCGGCCCCTTGGGACGGGAGCAGAACTCCCGTACGGCGGCGCAGACCATTTACCACAGCGCGGAGATGCCACCCCACGTCGTCCTGCCGGTACAGTCCTAGGAAGTCTGTACGTCTACGCCCCCGCCCGTCAGCAAGATGACAATGCCGTTCAGGATGATCACAGGGATAAAGGCGATCAGGATTACGAAGAACGCCCGCCACGTCGAGGTGTAGTCCAGGCTCTGCCGCACGGCGACCACCATGGCCGCGAACGTCCAGAGGAACGCCACCAGGGAGATGAACCCTCCAACCGCCGGCACGAAGTAAAGCACGTTCAGAAGTCCCGGGGTCTGGGCGAATCCCGTGCCGCGCGCCAGCTGTCCCCAGTCGGCCTCGGTCTTCTCGGTCTTCAGTATCGTGGACCCGATAATCCAGGTCACCAGCGCCCACAGGGCCCAGCTAACCACCCCCCGGACTATGCCTACGCCGAGTGCTCTAACCACCTCGAGATCTTCCCCACCACCCAGCACCTCGCCAACCACGCTGGCGATGGTGACGATAACCACTACGATCAGCGCCTGTAGAGTAGCGCTGCCGTCCTTCTCCACCTCCTCGTAGGTGTCTACACTCAACCGGGCGGCGCCCAGCATCCTGCCTATCATCTAATCACCTCACTCCTAATATTCACGGGCTGAAATGGTACCACATGTAGTATTAAAGAGGTGAGATGGTACCACATAGAGGTGACAGGAGAGGCAACGTCTTCCGTGGGCGGGAATGAGGCTGCCTGCGCTGAGTTGGCCTGTGGGGGAAAAGAGCAGGTGAGGCGAGGGCTACCTCATCGCCATGCCGCCCGAGACCGTGATGGTCTCGCCGGTGATGTAGACGCCGTCGGGGCCGGCCAGGAAGGCTACGACGCCGGCAACGTCTTCGGGCACTGAAACGCGCCCCAGAGGGACGCCGGATGCGCGCCGGCGCAGCCACTCGCCTTCCGAAAGCCCCTCTTGCTCCACACCCAGCATCCGGTCCAGCGTCCGGTTGAACGACGTGTCCACTATGCCCGGGGCCACGGCGTTCACCCTGACCCCGTGCTTGGCGACCCTGAATGCGGCCGACTTGGTCAGGTTGATCACCGCTGCCTTGCTCGCCGCGTACGGGGGCGCCAGCGTGATGCCGGGGTCTATCCCGGCTATGGAGGCCAGGTTGATGATGACGCCGCTCCGCTGCTCGATCATCTGCCTGCCCGCAGCCTGCATGTGGAAGTAGAGGCCTTTCAGGTTCAGGTCCATGGTGCGGTCCCAGATATCCTCGGTCACGTCCGGGAACGGCGTGGTCCAGATAGCACCGGCGTTGTTCACCATCACGTCGAGCCTGCCGTACGACTCGACCACGTCGGCAACCAGCCTGTCCGCATCGGCCACGCTGGAGGCGTCGTAGACGCCCGTGGCTAGCTGCAGGCCAGACTCGCGGCCAGCGTCTTCGAGCTCGCCGAGCAGGTCAGTGCGCAGGTCCGTCCCGAACACCGCCGCGCCGTCGGAGGCCAGCCGCAGCGCGATGGCGCGACCATTGCCCTGACCGGCCCCGGTCACGACGGCGACCTCGCCCTCTAGAGGCTTCCCGTTCGGCATGATATCGTCCTCCCGTACCTGTCGACGCTAGGAGCTTAAGAACCTCTTCCCAACGCCGGATGGACTTCGGTTACGCGCTCCGCGATCATGTCACCTATCAGCTCTGCCTCTGGGGTGTCCCCTGGAGGTAGTCCCACAACCTCGCTATGGGAAGGATCGGCTTCGAAGCCATCTTCCGGGTCCAGCGGGCTGTGAACGAAGCGAAGCTCATCCGCCAGGTCACCGACGTGTTTCCGCGTTTCCCCCACGTTCAACTCCGCAAACAAGCCGGTCCGTCTTAGGGTCAGTCGAATCAGGCGTCTAATCTCAACTAGCTGCTGGGGCATTGTCCGGTCGTCGAAGTACTCGAGCCAGTTCACTGAGAGCCCTGACTCGTTCTCCTTGAGTAGAAACGCGGAACCGTCCACCCTGCCTTCGAGGACCTGAGTCGGTTTTGCGTACCGGACAATGTTGTCTTCGTCGGGAAGGTCCTGCGCAGTCACCCGTTCACCAGAGACACAAGGTCGAACGCGCGAATCTGTTTCCTAATCCCTTCAAGCGTGTCGGTCCCGGCGACGCGTGAAATATGCCTGCTCGCCTCGCGGCGCTTGAAAATCACATATCTCACCCACTGACTGCCGAGAAAGTGGAGGCCAATATGGCTCTCATCGTCTCCTTTCCACACTGCACGGAGGTTTCCATTGTCCATCAGCACGAGACCAGATTGCCTTGAAGATACTGGCGCTCCTACGAATGTCCAGAAGTCCTGTTCGGAAGCCTCGTTCCACGAGATATCTTCCTCTATGGCCAACCTACCCAATTCGTCGATTCGGCGCCGGTAGGCCCGACGGACATCCGAAGCGTCTTGGGCTCGCTTTAGGGATTCGGCGTAGTATCTCTCTAGAAGATCGAATGGCTCCTCCAACTCCACTATCAAGGAATCGGAGTAGGCACTTGGTGGGCTAGTAGAGTACCAGATAGGCTGTAGGGCTCGTAGCCTGTATTCGCATTGGAGGTTGCCCATCTCCGATAGGGTGTCATGTGATTCAGTTTCTAGGACGGGAGAGATCATCTCACAAATGCTGACCGATGGCTCCATTGACTGGAAAGGCTTGTTGACGTCATGTGCCAAAAGATCGAAGGCCCATTGCACTGTTCGGGGAGAAGTCTCTAGATTAACATTTGCCCTATGGGCAGGCATGCCTTGCAGTGGGGTTATCGCTGTTGCAGCAGTGGTCATCCCACGTTCTCCGTTTGGATCCCCCAATGCTCACGCTGCACATCTTCACTTGTCAAGGTCATGAAGTACCTGATTATCGTGTCGTGGGCGCGTTCGAACCAACCATCCACATTTGTTTTCTGGACTCCCCCGAATCTCTTATTGGCCTTCATCTCAAGCGCCATCACTGGCCGACCGGACCGTTGTGGATCAACCATGCTGCGCATCCTGACGGAGAGCGCAAGCCCGTCTCCCATAGAGTAGGCATAGCTACAATCGAAGGCGCTATTTGCAGCTCCCTCCACCCCAGATAAGGGATTCGAGAAGAAAGGAATCACATTGCGAGTGTCTGCAGGCCCGCGCCAATAGTCACACTGCTCAATGGTATCCACGTAGGTTAGCTCACATAGGTCTACAGACACTTCAGGTATGCCAACCTCCGTTCGCATGAAGGTTTCAAATTGGCCGTAGAGTCTGTCGAAGATGGGTTTGATGTGCATATGGAAACCTGGGTACTGATTGTCACCTCGACGGCGCCAATTGAAGATGAACGCATCCTTTTGGATTTGTATGAGATTGACATCGTCGTCTGCGATGAACCAGTATCGTGGCATGGGGAATGGTTCGTCGGCGCCGACGTTAGCTATGACTCCTAGAGGGATCTGTTGCTGGGCAACGGGAAATTCCTCCTTTATCCTTTCCCAGAAGAGCCCAACGTGCTGACTACGAAAGTTAGCAAGCGGCGGATTGAAATAAATGGCTATCACAACCTCACTGATCGGCGGGTTTTCGAATGTGACTTTTGAGGTGGTCATTGGCAGGCCTAGTGACGTAGGGGCTGCGGCCGAGGGACCTAGCCGAGCACGCAGCGTTCTCTTCAACGCCGTCTCGCATCCCTTCGTGTGTAGATACCCGACCGAGTAGGATCAAGATACCCTCTGTTGCCTCACCCACGCAGCGAGTGCGTGCCTCCTAGTAGGTATAAGTGTAACAGACCGCTATCAGCGTCAAACGCCTTGGTATCGGATACTGGCGCCTACGAGCCCGCCGCTTTGCCGGCCTCCGTCATGAAGCCCTCGCGCCGGAGCACGGCGGCCCTGTCGGTCTCCTCCCATGGCAGGTCTATGTCGGCCCGACCGAAGTGGCCGTAGGCGGCGGTCGGCTTGTAGATCGGCCGCCGTAGGTCCAGCTTCTTGATGATGGCGCCCGGACGCAGGTCGAAGTGCTTGTCGATCAGGTCGACTATCCTGGAGTCGGGGACCTTGTTCGTGCCGAACGTCTCCACCGAGACGGATATCGGCTTCGCTATCCCGATTCCGTACGACACCTGCACCTCGGCGCGGTCCGCGAGACCGGCGGCCACGACGTTCTTCGCTACGTACCTCGCCGCGTACGCAGCCGAGCGGTCCACCTTGGTCGGGTCCTTGCCGGAGAACGCCCCGCCTCCGTGCCTGGCTACGCCGCCGTAGGTGTCCACAAGTATCTTGCGCCCCGTCAGTCCCGTGTCGCCCACGGGGCCGCCGATCACGAACCGGCCGGACGGGTTGACGTGGTAGACCGTGTCCCCGTCGAGCAGCTCGCGAGGGATCACCTCGAGCGCCACCTGCTCTATCAGGTCGCGCTCTATCACCGACTGGCTCACCTCGGGGCTGTGCTGGCTGCTCATCAACACCGTATGCACGCGCTTGGGCTGGCCGAACGCGTACTCCACGGTCACCTGCGCCTTGCCGTCGGGCCGCAGGTACGGGAGCACGCCGTCCTTGCGCACCTGGGCCATCTTGTAGCACAGCTTGTGCGACAGAGCGATCGGTAGGGGCATCAGCTCGTCCGTCTCGTTGCAAGCAAACCCGACCATCATCCCCTGGTCGCCGGCGCCCACAGCCTCCGGGCTCTCGACGTAGCTCGTCTGCTCGTCCCTGAACTCGAGGGCCACGTTCACGCCGTGGGCTATGTCGGGGGACTGCTCTTGCACCGCCACGACCACGCCGCAGGACTGGTAGTCGAACCCGTAGGAGGAGTCATGGTAGCCGGCGTCCCTCAACGTCTGGCGCACGACGCTCGGGATGTCAACGTACCCCTTCTCGATCGTGATCTCGCCCATGACCACGACGAGGCCGGTTGTGACGCAGACCTCGCACGCGACACGCGCCATGGGGTCGATCTGCAGAAAGGCATCCAGGATGGCGTCGGAGATCTGGTCGCACAACTTGTCGGGGTGCCCCTCGGTGACCGACTCCGACGTGACCAGGTACGATGGTGACTCTCTAAAGCTCAACGGCATGACTCTGTATCCTTCCTGTTGCGCGAGCGTAAGGGCGATGGGACGGAAACCCGTCCCCTACGTCCCGGACTCCCAGCTCTCCAGGTATTTCTGCTGCTCGTCGGTCAGCGTGTCTATGGCGATGCCCATCGACTGCAGCTTCAGCCGGCCGATCTCCCTGTCGATGTCCCTGGGCACCGGGTGCACCTTGCGCTCCAGGTTGTGGCCGTACTGGACGAGGTACTCCGCCGACAGGGCCTGGTTTGCGAAGCTCATGTCCATCACAGCCGACGGGTGCCCCTCCGCCGCCGCCAGGTTGATGAGGCGGCCTTCCCCAAGCAGGTAGAGGCGGCGCGAGTCCTCCATCACGTACTCCTCGACATGCGGACGCACCTTCTGCTTGGTCTCGGACATGGCCTCCATGCTCTCGATGTCGATCTCCACGTTGAAGTGGCCGCTGTTGGCCACGATCGCCCCGTCCTTCATCACCTCGATGTGCTCGGCTCCGATCGCCTTGAACCCGCCGGTCAGCGTGATGAATATGTCGCCCACCTTCGCGGCCTCGATCATGGGCATGACCTGGTGTCCGTCCATGACAGCTTCCAGCGCCTTGACCGGGTCCACCTCGGTGACGATGGTGTGGGCGCCGAGGCCTCGGGCCCGCAGGGCGACGCCGCGTCCGCACCAGCCGTAGCCGCAGATGACGACCCGCTTGCCCGCCCACAGCACGTTCGTCGCGCGGGTGATACCGTCGATGGTGCTCTGGCCGGTGCCGTAGCGGTTGTCGAAGAAGTGCTTGGTGTCGGCGTCGTTGACCGCGACTATCGGGTACCTCAGCTTCCCCTCCTCGGCCAGGCTGGTCAGCCGGATGACGCCGGTGGTCGTCTCTTCCGTGCCTCCCAGCACCCCCTCCAGCAGCTCGGAGCGGGACGTGTGCAGCGTTGCGACCAGGTCGGCGCCGTCGTCCATGGTGATCTGGGGGCGGTCGTCGAGCGCCGAGTTGATGTGCTGGTAGTACGTCTCGTTGCTCTCGCCGTTCACGGCGTAGGTCGCGATGCCGTACTCGGCCACCAGCGCGGCCGCCGTGTCGTCCTGCGTGCTGAGCGGGTTGCTGGCGCACAGAACCACCTCGGCGCCGCCGTCCCGCAGCGCCAGCGCCAGGTTGGCCGTCTCCGTCGTGACGTGCAGGCACGCCGCGATTCGCACGCCTTCGAACGGGCGCTCACGAGAGAACCTCTCGCGTATGTGCCGGACGACCGGCATCTCCCGCGCCGCCCACTCTATTCGCCGCACCCCGTCGCGGGCGAGCGTCAGGTCGCTGACGTCGCCCCTGTATGTACCGGTTGTCACTCTGATACCTCCAATGCGCCCGCTCCGGGTTCTCCTCTCCCGTCTAGCGGGAGAGGGCTGTGCAGCGCGCCCGGGCCTCTCTCAGGCTCCGCGTATGATACCAATTGCGGAGGCGAAGCACCTCAGTCCTATCCGAATGCGCTAAGCGAGGCGAAGCACGACGCCACTCCCGCCATCGTCCCGACTCCCAGGCCTGCGAGGACGCCCGCGGCGGCGGAACGGTTTCTGCGCCATACCACCGCGCTCGTTATCCCTCCTATCAGCAGGTAGACCGGTATCGCAAGGATGCTGAGCAGGGCGGCGCTGAGTACATCGTAGTCACCGCCACCGGAGTCTGCAGCAGTCCACGTCACGAGGACGATCGGCGTGGCGGCGAAGGGAAGCACAGTGAGGCCGGCCGCGATGAGGAAGTTCCGCATGCCGAACGGAGCGAGCTCCGCGCCGCACTGGGCGCAGAACTTGGCGTGCCCCTGGTTCTCCCGGCCGCAACTCTTGCAGATACGCGCTTGCTCACTCATGCCATTGCACCCCGTGCAGTAACTGCATACGCAGGCTGCTCCTTCACGCTGCGCTCTCCCGGCGTCCGAACCTGGGCAGCAGGTCGCAGATACACGACACCCCTTTGCGCTGCAGGTACAGGCGGTAGCCGAACGCGATGACGGCGGCGATGCACAGCCACTGCACCAGCGTGAGCCCCAGGAAGTCGCGCGGGGTCGGCTGGTACCGCAGGAACTCCAGCGGAAAGCGTATGAGCGCGTACCCCACGACGTAAATGCTGAACAGCTCGGTGTCCCGGAACGACGTGAGGCGGCGCCGCCACAGGAAGGCGAAGAGCACGAGGTCGAGCGCCATCTCGTACAGCGCGGTGGGGTGGCGAAACGCACCTGCCTGATAAACGCCCCACGGCAGCGAGGTTGGGGTACCGTAGGCGTCGGCTGCCAGGAAGTTGCCCAGCCGCCCGATGGCCTGTCCGAGCGGCAGAAACGGCGCAATGAGGTCGCCGGTGCACTTCTTGACGCCGAGCGCGCGCTCGGCGAGCACGACGCCGATAGTGCCGCCGATCAGGGCCCCCGACAGCGTGGCGCCGTGGGACGGAATCGTGGGTAGGAGGCGCCAGAACTCCGCCGGCCCGAGGAACACTATCATGCCTAGCTTGGCCCCTAGGATGCCGCTGAGCAGCCCGATGGAGACGACTGCCAGCGTCTCCTCCGTGAGCCGCATCCGCCGCTGGGCCTCGCGGTAGGTCAGCCACCCTCCCACCACCACGGCCGTAACCATGCAGACCGTGTAGGCGTGGAACTGTACCGGCCCTATGTCGAAGACAAGAGGCTCCAAAGTCTCAGGCCCTATGTGTCAGCATTCCCAACGGCCTACGTACATCAAGCCATCTGCCCCGCTATCAACGCCCGGCGCACCTTCTCCCTATAACCCACGCTGTTGTACGCGCAGAATGGGATGATGCGCCCGTCCGGTACCAGCTCCCCTATGCAGCACTTCATCAGCGCCTTCAGGTCCATCGTGTACGCGTCTGCGAACCCCTGAACGACGATCATGAAGACGTGGCTCTTCAGGTATGCCGTCTCGTTGGAGAAGGACAGGTTGCACGCCGCGCAGTCGAACCGCCGGGCCGCGGCCTCCGTGCCCGGTACCGACGACGCCGACCACAGCCCCTCCAGCGCCTCCAGGATCTCGGGCTGTATATTGGGTAGGGTCCGGTTCGTGATGTAATCGAGATACTTGTCCACGTCCACCACCCTGGGGAGCGGCGTCACCTCGCCGTTCTCGACGTAGGCGTAGGTGGCTGAGCGGCAGGTGGGGTGGCAGCACGGCACCGGCACGAAGTCGCTCTCCACGAACATGCCATCCGTCTGCTCGGCTATGCCGTGGATGACGTCCGCCACGGTCTCCCTGTCCATCGGGTCGAACGGCGCGTACCGGCCCGAGTGGGTGACGGGCTGGAAGGCGATGCCGTGCACGGCGGGGTGGTCTATGCCGAACCTGACAATGTCGCCGATCTCGTGGTGGTTCACGCCCTTCTCGATGGCTGGCACGAGCACAACGTCGAGGCCAGCCTGAGCCAGCCGGTCGAGCGCCTTCAGCTTCACATCGACCAGGTCCTTCCCGCGCATGGCCTCGTGCGTCTGGGCGGAGAAGCCGTCGAACTGCAGGTATATGGTGGGGCCTATGTCGGCGAGGCCGGCCAGGAAGCGGTCGTCGCGCGCGATGCGGATGCCGTTCGTGTTGAGCATCACGACGGGGATGCCCTTGTCGAAGGCCATCCGCAGCATCGGAAGGATGTCGGGGTGTATCGTCGGCTCACCGCCGCTGAATTGCACCACCTCCGGCTCGCCCTCGAGCTCGACGAACCTGTTCAGCATCCTCTCGACCTGTTGCATCGACAGGCTGAACCCCGGCTGCGCGTCGGCGAAGCAGACCGGGCAGTCGAGGTTGCAGTGGCTGTTCACCTCGATAAGCCCCAGGCAGGTGTGCTGCTTGTGCTCGGGGCAGAGCCCGCAGTCCTTCGGACAGCCGTCCACCACCTCAGTGCTGTAGCCCAGGGGCATCGTGCCCGGCTTGTTATAGCGCAGGGAGCCCAGGTACATCTCGGCGTCCGAGCTAATGAGCGCCTCGGACCAGCCGTGATCGGGGCACCTCTTGCGCATCACGACGCGCCCGTCTTTGATAAGTATCTGGGCGTCTATGGTCTCCAGGCACTTGGGGCAGACGCTCCGGGTCAGCTCGTAGAAGACGTAGTCCGCGTCCTGTTTCTTGCGCTTGGCCTCGGTTGCCATCTCCAGCTACTCTGACCCGCCGCGCAGCGGCAGCGCCTTGCCGTCCACAGGTGGCGGGAGGGCGCACAGCTCCGTCAGCGACCCGAACCGGTCCCGGATGTCATCGTCGGTCAGTGAGGCAGTCCGGTCGAGGCTGAAGCTCTCTACTGCGAACGAGCCCATCACGGAGCCGACGGCGGCTGCCCTGCGGAACGCCGCGTGCCCCAGGTCGCCGGACGCTGCAAGGTAGCCTAGGAAGCCGCCGGCGAAGGAGTCTCCCGCGCCCGTCGGGTCCACGACGCTCTCCAGCGGCAGCGCCGGCACGGCGAATAGGGAGTCCCCTTGGAGCAGCAGCCCTCCGTGCTCCCCGCGCTTGACGACCACCGCCGACGGCCCCATCTCAAGCACCGCCCTCGCCGCTCTCACCAGGTTGGTCTCCCCGGTCAGGCCCCGCACCTCGCCCTCGTCCACGAAGAGCACGTCGACCTGCTCGACGGCCTGTCGCAGGGCGTCACCCTTGCCCTCTATCCAGAAGTTCATCGTGTCCAGCGCGACCATCCTGGGCCGGACCTCCATCTGCTGCAGCACCGACATCTGGAGCTCCGGGTCGATGTTGGCGAGGAAGACGTACGGCCGGCGGCGGTCTTCCGGGCGCAGCACGGGATCGAAGTCTGCGAAGACGTTGAGTTGCGTATCCAGCGTTTCACGGGTGTTGACGTCCTCGGCGCCGTAGACACCGGCCCACCGGAAGGTCCGGCCCGGTCGGCGCTCCAGCCCGGCTGTGTCCACGCCGTGGGACCGTATCAGCTCCAGGTCGTGCGTCCTGAAGTCGTCGCCGACGACGGCCACGATACCCACAGGCGTGAAGTAGCTGGCCGCGACCGAGGCGTAGGCGGCTGAACCCCCAAGGGCGTCCTTGCGGCTGCCGGCCCCCGTCTCTACCGAGTCGTACGCGACCGACCCGACTATCAGCAGCGACATGTCGCGCCCAGCCCGGCTACGGGTCCGTTCCGTAGCTGGTCGGGAAGCCCTGCTCGACCCAGGCCGGCGTACCGTCTTCTATGTTGAACAGCCGCTCGATGTCTATGCCCATTGCGGCGGCCATCTCGCACGCCAGGCCGCTGCGCACGCCCTGGGCACAGACGAACAGCAGCTTCTTGTCCTCCGGCAGCTCTTCTATGCGCGCCAGCACGTCGTCGACGGGTATGAAGAGCGCCCCCGCAACGTGGCCCGCCTGGTACTCGTCCGGCCTGCGCACGTCGACGAACTCGACGCCCTCCTGCCCGTGCATCCCCGCCGCCTCTGCGGTGGTGAGTCTATAGTACGGCTCCCCCGGTTCCTGTCGCGGCATATCGTCCCCCTTAACTATGGTTACTCTGAACAAGTCTGGGGCGTGTGGATAGTAACATATGGTATATCACCGTGGCGGGGGCGAGATTCGGCGGTGGACTTGGGAGCGGCGAAGGCGGCGCTGATCGTCCTTAGGCAGACGCAGGGTCAAATCATAGGGTCTGGTCCGGCTTCCCCCCGAACCCTAGGTTTGAGTTGCAGGTACCGGGGTGTCCTGTTGCAGTATGCGAGATACTTCTCTCCGAATGCGGAGCGCAGGTGAGGCTCCTCGACACCCATTATGTAGAGATGGAAGATGGGCGCGAATCCGAACGTAAGGAGGAACGCCCATTGGGAAAGGCTAACTATGGCTGCTCCCAGTAGCATGAGCCAAAGGCCCACATACTGCGGATTGCGCGAATATCGGTAGATGCCCATGGTAATCAGCTTGTCTTCCAATAGTCCATAGGCGCGGGACCGACTTGCATATTCGCGGCGCGCGGCAACGATCAGACCGCTTCCGATGGTCGCGGCGAATATGCCAATAGCCAAACTGGCGAGAGATGGCTCGCCGAGAGAACCACGATCCAGCCATGCGAGCGCGAACGTAGCCGTCAAGTGAACGTACACAGTAACGCCCGACCAGACCGCGATCGGCAATGAGACCCTGCCGTTAAGCGCGAAGTCGTACCTCACACGTAGAGCCATCGGAACAGCGCAGAGAGCAATTCAGCAACGAGATTATGATCAGCCAGAGGATCATCCCACTTCACCTCGAATGGCCTTTTTGGGAAAGGTTAGCAATACATCCAAACGTAGCATCGCCAGGGTTCTTACTACGGGACACGTAGACCGGCGTCCGCGTCGTCTCCATCATCGAGCACGACGCCGACCCCCCCCGCCGGCAAGCTCATTTAGGCCAGGCGGCGTCCGAGGACTTCCTATTCCGGTATCCCCAGGTACCCGCCGATCAGCGGCGCCAGCCTCGTCCTTACGGCGTCGTCAACGGCGTCCAGGCTCGTCACTATAGCGTCGCTCAGCGCCGTTGGACACGCACAACCCCGGCCCATCGGCAATGTCCCGACAAGGTCGCGGGCCACCTCCTGCGACGCGGAGGCGCCCTTAATGAGGTTGGTCACCACCATCTCAACCGTCACGTCCTCCTCCGTCTCGTGCCAGCAGTCGTAGTCGGCCACCATCGCCAGGGTCGCGTAGCATATCTCTGCCTCGCGGGCGAGCTTCGCCTCCGGTATCGCCGTCATGCCGATGATGCTGGCCCCCCACGACCTGTACAGCTCGGACTCGGCCCGCGTGGAGAACTGCGGCCCCTCTATGGCGACGTATGTCCCCCCGTCGTGCACGCCGACCCCCTGCCTGCGGGCGGACTGTAGCAGTGCAGCGCTGAGGTCGGGGCAAAACGGGTCGGCCATCCCCACGTGCACGGCGATGCCCTCGTCGAAGAAGGTGCTGGGCCGCGCCTTGGTGCGGTCGATTATCTGGTCCGGGACGACCATGTCCAGCGGTCTGACCTTCTCGCTCAGGCTGCCGACCGCGCTGATCGATACGATGCGCTCCACTCCCAGCCTCTTGAGCGCGTAGACGTTCGCGCGGGCGGGGATCGCGCCCGGCGGGATCCTGTGCCCCCTGCCGTGGCGCGGCAGAAAGGCTACGCGTACGCCAGCCAGCGTGCCGATCACTATGTCGCCGCTGGGATCGCCGAAGGGCGTCTCCGTCGACGCCCGCTCGACATCGTTGAGCCCGTCCATCTCGTACAGGCCTGAGCCGCCGATGAAGGCCACTGCCGCCTCAGGCAAGGGAGTGCTCCATCAGCCGCGCAAGCTCGCGGGACAGTGGCCTGCCTTCGGCCACGCCCCTCTCCGTGACAATGGCGGCGACGTACTTGTTGGGCGTAACGTCGAAGGCCATGTTCAGTACCGACACCCCCTCCGCCACGATCCTGGAGCCGGCGAGGTGTGTCACCTCTTCGGCGGGCCGCTCCTCTATGGGGATGGAGCCTCCGTCTGGAAGTTCCATGTCCACCGTGCTCGACGGGGCCGCGACGTAGAAGGGCACGCCGTGCTCCCGCGCCAGCACCGCCAGGGTGTAGGTGCCTATCTTGTTGGCGGTGTCGCCGTTCGCCGCTATCCGGTCGGCGCCCACGACCACGGCGCCCACGCTACCGCGCCTCATCAGGGCGCCCGCCGCCGAGTCGGGCAGCACCGTCGCCTCGACGCCGGCCCGCGCCAGCTCCCACGCCGTCAGCCTCGCGCCCTGCAGCAGCGGCCTCGTCTCGGTGGCGTACACGTGGGACAGCTTGCCCTGCTCCCAGGCGGTCGTGATGACGCCCAGCGCTGTTCCGCCTCCGCCGGTAGCCAGCGCCCCGGTGTTGCAGTGGGTGAGTACCGCGCCCCCGGCGGGGAGAAGCTCTGCGCCAAGGCGGCCTATCGCCGCGTTCGCGTCCTGGTCTTCATCGTGGATGCGTCGCGCCTCCGCGACCAGGGCTCTGGCTGCCGCCTCGGGCCGGGCAGCGCACTCTGCGGCCACGCCCATCATGCGTCTCACGGCCCAGGCCAGGTTTGCGCCGGTCGGACGGGCGCGGCGTATCTCCTCGGCTGCAATCTGCAGCCTGGACATGAAGAGGCCCGGATCCGCCGGAGCCTCACTGGCGGCAAGCGCGACCGCGTAGGCCCCCGCTATGCCGATCGCCGGCGCGCCCCTGACCCGCATTGCCTGGATCGCCTCGATCACCGCCCGGTAGCCTGTAAGCTCCAGCCACACCTCCTCCCCAGGCAGGCGCGTCTGGTCTAGCACCAGGACGGCGCCGTCGCGCCAGCGGACGGGCGTGAGCGGCGGCGCGGCGGCCACCATCAGCGCAGCTCCGCCACCGAGAAGATCACCGAGAACGGCTTGCAGTAGATGACGACCGCGTTGGCGTCCGAGGGGTCGGCCCCCTCCGGGAACGCGTAGTTCTGGTTGCCTATGTTCCCCTTGAGCTTGCCCAGCTCCAGGTATCCCGGTTCGTGGACGTCGTCGCGGCTATCCGGGCTGCCGCTGGGCGTGACGACGACTCGGAGGTCCGGCCCGTTGGTGACCTTGAAGTTCTCCAGGCGGAGGACGTGGCCTCCTTCCGGCAGGCTGTACACCGTAGCGGTGCCCGACCCCTTGTGGAAGGGGTCGGCGTCCATGAACTCGCCCGTCTTCAGCGCCACGGCCTCGGCCATCTCATCGCCCATCGGCTCGGTCATCTCCGAGTCGACCTTGGCCATCGCGCTCATGGTGGTCTCCGCTTCTTCCATCGTCATGTCGCTGGGAACGACCGCGTTGGCGGCCAACGGGAACTCCTCCTCGACCGTCTTGTCGATGAAGAGTGGCGCAAGCAGCCACCACGCCACCGCCAGCACGGGGACCAGCACCACTATCGCTATGACGATCAGGACATTCTTATTCTTCAGTGAGGCCATAACATCCCCTTGTCGCTGCACCTGGCTTACGAGATGCGCTCGAACTTCGGCAGCGGTCCCACCAGGGGCCCCGCGTAGCTGTGGAAAGAGTGGTCTATCGTGTAGTCGTCCGCGTTAAGATAGCTGGCAGGCATGGCCTTCACAGCCCCCGCGACCTCTTCGAGCGGCGCCAGGCCGGTATCGCAACGGTACTCGGGGCCCGGCTCTCTCACGAGCGTCACCATCTGGTCGCTCGCGCCCTCCAGCGCGTATCGGACTGCCGCGCGGCCCGCCATCTCCGCCTCCTGGGCATCGCTCCGTGATGTCGATGCTACCATAGAGCGTTGGAGAGTCCCAGGTTTTTCGTACCGGACGCGTACCTTCAGTGCCGCCCCGGCAGCCGCCGATAGATGCCGACCCGCCCCCTCGTGGTACTCGTGGCCGAAGTCGTCGACGTACATCGGCTCCCCGCGCTGGCCGAGGACGCCCTCCGGCCCGCGCGCCCTCTCTGAGACGACCGCCACCGCGAAGCCGTAGCGCCGGTACGCGGCCTCCATCAGCTCCACGAAGCGGTCCGTGTCCACGGAAACCTCGGGCACGCACACGACGTGCGGCGCGTCGCGCTCCTCCCGCTTGCCCAGCACCGAGGCGGCCGCGAGCCACCCCGCGTCTCGACCCATCACCTCGATCACCGTGATCGGCGCCGCCCGGCCCATGCTCTCGGCGTCCTTGCCGGCCCCCATGGCCGCCATAGCCACGAAGCGCGCCGCGCTGCCGTAGCCTGGCGTGTGGTCGGTGAGCACTAGGTCGTTGTCGATAGTCTTGGGCACGTTGACCACCGTCAACGGCATCCCGGCGCCGCGTGCGCTCATTGCGACCGCGTGGCCGATCGCCGCCGAGTCGTTGCCCCCTATGATGAAGCAGAAGCTGATGGATAGCTCCGACAGGGCCTCCATGAGGGCTGGGACGTCCTCTTCCCGGAGAATCCGGCGCGACGACCCCAAGGCGGCACCGGGGGTTCGCGCAATCCGTTGTAGTCTGCTGCCTGAGAGTCCCGAAAGCGGCATGACGTTGCGGGCCAGCAGCCCCTCCATCCCGTGGACCGCCCCGTAGACCGTCCCGAAGCCGCGGCGCGAAGCCGCCTCGTCCAGGATGCCGTACAGGCTCCGGTTCAACACGGCGGTGCTCCCGCCGGACTGCATCACCAGTGCGTTGGCAGCCATAGCCGTACCGGCAAAATCAGGGGACTATCGCGGTCGGCAAGGTCAGCGCCGCGACGCTCCTGCAACCTACTTGAATATGTCCTTGACCGGTACGCGCCACCCTGGCACTACGTCTTCGATGGCCAACACGTCCGCTTCGGTAAGGACGACGGCGTCCACGAGCGAACGATGTACCTTCACGATCCGCCTGCGTGGATCCACGACGACCACCGTTAGGGTTCCGGCGCCGAGCCAGTCCGCGACCTTCTCCTCCACCTCCGTGTAGCTGTCGCTCGGCGAAATAACTTCGACCGCAACGTCCGGCGCGCCGGGAAAGAACCCTGGAGTACCTCGCGCCGCTTCGGCCCTCTCGCGCCGGACGAAGGCCGTGTCAGGCGCCCGGACGTGGTCAGGGTCGGATTCCAGCCTGAATCCGGTCTCCGCGACGTAGACTTCGCCCAGCTCGCCTTCCATCACGTACGCGCCTAGTCGTATGGCTACGGACGCCGCTATTCGCCCATGATCGTGTCCAGCAGGCGCCATCTTCCTCAGCTCCCCCCTGACCAGTTCATACCGAAAGCCGTCGTCCGGCATGTTCAGGAGCTCGTCCGCCGTCATTGGTCGTGTTGTCGTAGTCATGCTCCGCCTCCAATGTCATGGGCGCGACGGATGCCGGGGCAGTCCAATTATCCTGACCATCCTCACGTGCTGTAACTTCCCTGAGGATGGTTACGCTCATTCTACCACCCTGTCTGATCCCGGTGGTCTGTCGCTCGGCGTAGTTGTTCGCACGGCGCATGCTGCTGTGTGCCCCTACTATGGACAACCCCGTGACGAGGTGGGCGCATCTGGCTATACTGGAGTGCGTCCCGCGGAAGGAGAGACCGAATGCCCGACAAGACGCCTCCCGGCACGCTGCTCGACCTGCTCGAATCCGGAGCGCCGTCGCACCCGGCCCTAGTGGCCCCCGGGGGGGTCGTCCTGACCTACGACTCGCTGCGGTGCCAGGTACGGGCGCTCGCGGAGCAGCTCCGGGCCATGGGCATAGATCGTGGAGACAGGGTTGCCATCGTTCTGCCCAACGGCATAGAGGCGATCGTGACGTTCTTGGCGGTCGCGGCGGCCGGCACGGCGGCCCCCCTGAACCCTGCATACAAGGCCGCCGAGTTCGAGTTCTACATGGACGACACCAACGCGAAGGCGCTCATCACCCGGGACGACGGAGGAGAGGAGGCCCGCGACGCGGCGCCGGCCTCTGTCCTGGACATCCGGTCCTCGCTCGACGAAGAGGGCCGAGTCATCCTGAAGGCGCCCGAAGCCGGCGGCCAGGCCTCGGCGGAGGGCCTTGAAGCCGCGCCCCCACAGCCCGACGACGTGGCGCTCGTGCTGCATACCAGCGGGACTACCAGCCGCCCCAAGCGTGTGCCGTTGGCGCACCGGAACCTCACCGCATCCGTCGAGAACATCGTCGAGACCTACGACCTCTCCGACAGGGACGTATCCCTCTGCATCATGCCACTGTTCCACGTACACGGGTTGGTGGCGTCGACCCTCTCGACTCTCCGTTCGGGAGGCACCGTGGTCGCACCGCCCCGCTTCAACCCGATGGGCTTCTGGCCCCTTGTAGATGAGCATGAGGCCACGTGGTTCTCCGCTGTGCCCACGATGTTTCAGGCGTTGCTGTCCAGGGCCCGAAGCGGGAACGCCCCCACGAATGCGGGGAGCCTGCGCTTCATCCGCTCGTGCAGCGCGGCCCTCTCCCCGGCCACCATGGAGCATATGGAGTCGACCTTCGGCGTGCCGGTGATCGAAGCCTACGGCATGACAGAGGCCGCGCACCAGATGGCGTCGAACCCACTGCCTCCAGGCGACCGCGTACCCGGCTCGGTAGGCCAGGGGACCGGCGTGAATATCGGGATCATGGACGACGCCGGCGAGCTTCAGGCAACCGGTACGGTAGGCGAGGTGGTCATAGGCGGCCCCAACGTGATCCAGGGGTACGAGTCCAACCCGGAGGCGAACGCCTCTTCGTTCGTCGGTGCTTGGTTCAGGACCGGGGACCAGGGCCAGCTCGACGAGAACGGAATGCTGACGCTCCGGGGCCGGCTCAAGGAGCTCATCAACCGCAGTGGCGAAAAGGTATCGCCGGTCGAGATAGACGAGGTGCTGCTGTCGCACCCCGCCGTCGCGGAAGCCGTCGCGTTCGGAGTCCCGCACCACACCCACGGAGAGGAGCCCGCCGCCGCGGTAGTCCTCGGTTCCGAGGCGACGGAGAGGGATCTGGTCGCACATTGCCGCCAGAGCTTGGCCGCCTTCAAGGTTCCGCGAAAAATCCACATAGTAGACGCCATCCCCCGCACCGCAACGGGCAAGGTGCAGCGCCGAATCGTCGCGGAGGTCATCGCCGGAGGGCCTTCGACGTGAGGTTCGCGGTCGTCGGCGCAGGGGCCATAGGCGCCTACCTGGGCGCCAGGCTCAGCCTGTCCGGCCATGACGTCTCTCTGATAGCGCGTGGCCCCCACCTGAGGGCCATGCAGTCACGCGGCGTCTTCGTGCGGAGCCCGGAAGGCGACTTCGAGGCCCACCCAACCGCTACGGACGACTACGACGAGGTGGGCGAGGTCGACTTCGTCTTCCTCACTCTCAAGGCCCACAGCCTCCCGGAGGTCGCCCCAAGGCTGGGACCGCTTCTGGGGCCGGAGACGGCCGTCGTATCGGCCCAGAACGGCATCCCATGGTGGTACTTCCAACGCCACGGCGGCCTCTTGGACGGAAGGCGGATCGAGAGGCTGGACCCGGACGGGGCCGTCTCCGCCGCCATCGGCGCCGGGCGCGTCATCGGGTGCATCGTCTACCCCTCGGCCTCCATCGCCGAGCCGGGCGTGATAGACCATCTGGAGGGCGACAGGTTCACCATAGGCGAGCCGGACGGCTCGACCAGCGACCGGTGCAGGATGCTGTCCGACGCCCTGAAGGAGTCGGGACTGCGCGGCCCGATCAGGTCGCGCATACGAGTGGACATGTGGGTCAAGCTGCTGGGGAACGTCGCCTTCAACCCCATCAGCGTGCTCACCCGCGCGACGCTGGTCGAAATGACTGGTCATCCCGAGGTGCTCGCCCTGGCCCGGTCCATCATGGAGGAGGCCGACGCCGTGGCCCGCGCCCTTGGAGTGAGGGTGCCGGTCTCGATCGAGCGGCGCATCGCAGGGGCCGCCGCCGTTGGCGAGCACAAGACCTCCATGCTCCAGGACCTCGAGTCCAGAAGGCCGATGGAGCTTGAAGCCATAGTGGGGGCCGTCATCGAGCTTGGAGAGATACTCGACGTACCGGTGCCCAACACCAGGGCCGTATACGCGGCCGCCAAGCTCCTGGGCGAAGTCGCGGCAGGCAGCAAGACGGCCTAGCCGTCGCCACTGAAGCGTCCAGGCTCGAAGGGTGATATGGGTATGCCGGCCTCGCCCGTGGTAATAAGCTTGGCGGTGACGCTTCCCATCGCCGGGCCCAGCACGATGCCGGAGCGGCCCGCGCCAGTGGCCACATACACCCCGTCCCATCCGGGCACCTTGCCCAGCACCGGGAGGCCGTCCGACGCCAGCGGCCTGAGGCATGCGGTCTGGCGCACCACCTGCGCGCCCGCCATGGAAGGGAGCATCTTCAGCAGGGAGGCCATGATCTGGCTCCTGGCTTCGGCGGTGGGGTTCTCGTCGAACCCCGCCTCCTCCTCAGTGGTGCCCGCCCACAGCAGGCCGTCCGGCTTCGTCGTGGCGTAGTTGCCGTCCCAGCCGACGGAGCACCGCACCGGCGGCCCCGGCGCCCATAGCCGAAGTATCTGGCCCTTGAGCGGCCGCACCGCAATCGGGAAGCCCAACCAGGACGTCGCCTGGCCGCCCCACGGCCCCATCGCCAGCACCACGCTGCCGCACGACATGTCGCCAGCGGCTGTGCTGACGCGGTAGCCGCCCCCTTCACAGCTCACGCCGTCTACCCTGCCTCGGCGTATCTTCGCGCCGGCCCGCCCGGCTGCCTGCGCCATGGCGAGCACCAGCCTGTGGGGCTCCACGTCCGCCGTGCCCCCGACGTGCACGCCTCCGAGGGCCTCGTCCGAGATGCGGGGGTCGATCTCCCTCAGCGCGGCGGGATCGGCCCAGGATACCGAGTAGCCGCCCCTCGTCTGCGTCGACGGCAATCCCGCCTCGGCAACTTGGGCTTCGTCCTCATCGAAGACCAAGGTAATGCTGGGGCGCTCCCTGTACTCGGGGTTGATCCCAGTCTGCCCTGGCAGTTCCTTTGCAAGCTGGCGGTGCAGCCGCATACCCTCGGACGCCAGCGTCATGGCGGGCCCTCCGACTGCCGACGAGCCGTACGAGCCCAGCCCGCCGTAGGCGAACCCCGACGCGTGGCTGCCGACCACGTCCTTCTCGATCAGAGTCGCGCCTATGCCTGCCCGGGTCAGGTAGTAGGCGGTCGAGACCCCGGCGATCCCTCCCCCAACGACCACGACATCGGAAGACTCGGCCATAGCGTTGCTTGCTCCTGTGGGCCCGGCGTGAAGCGCCCTCGCCGTACGCACAATGATACCACCGTGCCTCCTCCCCTCATGGGGAGATGCCGCTACCCGACAGCCTCCCGCGCCTATCGCTGCAGCGCGGCTTCGTACTCCTCCGGGGTGTTCAGGTCCAAGCGCACCGCTGGGTCGTCCACCTCCACCCTTTGCACCTCATCGCGATGCGCCTCGTACACCTCCCGGACGCCCTGCCGCTGCTCCGAGATACGCGCCATCTCCGGGATCAGGGGCGCGGCGAACACCGCGGGGTGTCCCCCGCGCCCGCCGAAGCGCGGCGCAGTAATCGGGGCGGATGCGCCGGCGTGTGCTTCCAGCACCGTCCTGACTATCTCCGGCGGCCTGGGCTGGTCCACCCCAAGCAACACAACCGCGTCCGTCCTCGGATCCAGAGCCGCCAGCCCCGCCCTGATCGAGCTGGCGCGCCCCGTCCTGTAGTCTGGATTGAGCACCCACCTCACGCCGGGGCCCTCCGCGTGGCGTGCCACCTGCTCGTGCATGTGCCCCAGCACCACGACCACCTCGTCGACGCCCCCCTGCAGCAGGCTTTCTATCTGGCAGCGTATAAGCGTAGAGCCGCGCCAAGGCAGAAGGGGCTTGGACTGTGCCATGCGCGTAGACTCGCCCGCCGCCGTCAGTATCGCCGAGACGAAGGCCAGACCTGGGATCAACTGAGGTGCACCCTCAGGTTGAGGGCAGAGTTTGGGGATAGGAGTTGCGTCCCGCCGGTCACAGGGCTTGGGCAGGTTCCCCGACCGCAGCCTCCGCGTTCGCCCTCTCGCCCGCCACCTTGTCGCGGAGCCGCTCGACGCGCCACTCCTCCAGCTTCATGGGGAGCCCGGTGCCCCCAAGCCGGAACATCAGGATCTCCGCCATGATGCTGACGGCGATCTCCTCCGGCGTCCGGGCGTGCACGTCCAGCCCCACCGGCGACCGTATCTCCTTGATGCGCTCTATGGGGATGCCGGTGCGCATCAGGTCCTCGTAAATGAGGATTGTCTTGCGCTTGCTGCCCAGCAGCCCGACGTAGCGGGCCGGAGTGGCGACCGCCGCCTCCAGCGCCACGTTGTCGTAGCGGTGGCCCCGAGTGGCGATGATGACGAACGTGTTGGCGTTGATGGGCAGCGTCGGCAGCGCGGCCTCCGGCTCCTTCGAAACGACCCTCTCGGCCTCGGGGAACCTCTCGGCGTTGGCGAACTCCTCACGGTCGTCGGTGACGTACACGAGGAACCCAAGGCTCTTGGCTAGCGGCGCTATCGCCTTGGACACGTGCCCGCCGCCGCACAGCACGAGCTGGGGAGGCGTCGTGTACGCCTCGACGAAGTACTCCGCGCCGTCCGCCGTCGTGACGTAGTCGCTGCGCCCGTGGGCCATCAGCTCGCGCGCCCTCTCGATGGCGGCGTCGTCGAGCGCGTCGGAGCCAAGTGTGCCCTCGGTCGGGCCGTAGTCGCGGATGAACAGCTTCTGGCCGGTCGCTCCCGGCGACCCGTCCCTGGCCTTGATCAGCGTCGCCACCGCGACGCCAGGGCCGCCCTGGTAGGCGCGGTCGATCTCCGTAGCGTAGGTCAGGTACTCGCCCGGCGTGTACACCGGGTCGATGAGGAAGTACATCGTGCCGCCGCAGACCAGGCCGTCCTGGGCCGCGAGTTCCTCGTTTAGCTGGTAGTCGCGGTGCTCAGGCGGCCCGCCGCGCTTCATCAGCTCATTCGCCGCGAACCAGATGTCCCCCTCCACGCAGCCGCCCCCCAGGGTGCCCACCCCGCTGCCGTCATGGCGCACCAGCAGCTTGGCTCCCGGCTTCTGCGGCGTCGAACCCTTGGTACGGACTACCGTCGCCACGACCATGGGCTCGCCCTGTTCCAGTCGGTCCACGGCCTCGCGGAATACTTCTTCCACCTTCTCGCCTCGCGGTGTGAATGGGTCTCTTCTAGCTTACCAAAACCGCCGCCGCTCTACATTTCAACTGCAGTAGGGATGCCCGAACCTCTCCATGTGCACCATGTCGGACATGGGTATGCGGGGAGCGCCACGGCCCCCGAAGTCATCCCGGCGGTACCCGAACGGCAGCACCGTGATCAGGTCCATGCTCTCCGGGATGCCCAGTATCTCCATGACCTGCCGGCGCTCGTCATCCGTCAGCGTGACGAAGCAGGTGCCCATGCCCTCCGCCCAGGCCATGACCTCCATCTGCTGTAGCGCCCTCCCCCCGTCCATGCCGGGCTGGTCGGCGTTCTCCATGACGAGCGCAATTGCCAGCGGCGCCCTCGCGATGAATGAGCCGGTTCGGGCCGTCTCGCCTATCCGGGTCAGCGTCTCCCTGTCCCGGATGACCACGAGGCGCCAGGGCTGTTGATTGCGGGAGCTGGGCGCCCAGCGCGCCGCGCTGAGAAGCTTCCCCAACGATTCGTCGGAGACCGGGTCGGGCTTGAACTCCCGGACCGTGCGTCGGGTCCTGAGGCACTCGTAGACGTCCATCTCGTCCCTCCCATGCTTCCGATGCGGCGGCCCCGTTGCGTACCCTTTAGGTTATCACGACCGGCGGCGGACCGTCGTTGGGATATAATCGTGTGCGCCCATTCCGAACAACCCATTCGACCACGGAGGAGACTCGATGCGCGCCATCGACATGCACGTCCACGTACCCAGGCAGCCGGGCCTGCCGGAGATGGCCATCGAGCCCGGCCTCCGGCGCTACTTCAAGGTGAGGTCGGCGCCCGAGAGAGGCGACGAGTTGGCGGCCGCGTACGCGGAGTGGGACATAGTCGGCGTCGTCTTCTCAGTGGATGCCGAGACCACCACCGGCGAGCCACCCGATACCAACGACTACGTGGCTGGCATCGTCAAAGACCACCCCGGCCGGCTCGTCGGCTTCGCCACGGTGGACCCCTGGAAGATGGAAGCCGCAGTCGAGGAGCTGGAGAGGGCCGTGACCCAGCTCGGACTGAGGGGGCTGAAGCTCCACCCAATACACCAGGCCTTCCAGCCCAACGACGAGCGTTTCTACCCCCTCTACCGGAAGTGCGTGGACCTCGGTGTGCCCGTGCTCATCCATTCCGGCTTCGCAGCCGCGGGCCTCGGTATGCCGGGCGGCGGAGGTCTCAAGCTCAAGTACGGCGCGCCCATCCCGGGCGTCGACGACGTGGCCGCCGACTTTCCCGACCTCACCATCGTCATGGCCCACCCGGCTTGGCCCTGGGTCGAAGAGCAGATAGCTGTCGCTCTCCACAAGCCCAACGTCTACATCGACCTCTCCGGCTGGGCGCCCCGCTTCATTCCAGAAGCCCTCATGCGCGAGACCAACACCCGCCTCCAGGACAAGGTGCTCTTCGGCTCCGACTTCCCCTACCTGACCCCTGACCGCTGGCTAAAGGGCTTCGAGTCCCTCCCCATAGAAGACGAAGTGCGCCCCAAGGTGCTAGTCGAAAACGCCCGCCGCGTCCTGGGGATATAGCCAAGTCGCCCCGTGGGTCGGGGACCAGAAACCACCCCTAACAGGCCTGCGGATATAGTATGATATGCTCGAATTCACCCCCTTAAGGCGGTATTCGGAGGGTTGATGACATGGCTATAGAGACCATTGCCGAGACTGGGACTTGGCGTGTTAAGGCAGGGCTGGCCCAGATGCTCAAGGGCGGCGTCATCATGGACGTGGTGACCGCCGACCAGGCCAAGATAGCGGAGGACGCCGGCGCCGTGTCGGTGATGGCCCTCGAGCGTGTGCCCTCGGACATTCGCAAGGCCGGCGGCGTCGCCCGTATGGCCGACCCGACCAAGATCCGCGAGATCATTGACGCCGTCTCCATTCCCGTGATGGCCAAGTGCCGCATCGGCCACTTCGTCGAGGCGCAGATACTGGAGGCGCTCGGCGTCGACTACGTCGACGAGTCCGAGGTGCTCACGCCCGCCGACGAGAACAACCACGTCGACAAGCACCAGTTCAGGATGCCGTTCGTCTGCGGCTGCCGCGACCTCGGCGAGGCCCTGCGCCGTATCGGCGAGGGGGCGGCGATGATCCGCACCAAGGGTGAGGCCGGCACCGGCAACGTCGTGGAGGCCGTCCGCCACGCTCGCACGGTCATCGGCGAGATCCGGAGGATCCAGAGCATGGGCGAGGACGAGCTCATGGCCACCGCGCGCGATCTCAAGGCCCCTTACGACCTCGTCAAGGAGGTGCACGAGACCGGCAAGCTACCCGTGGTCAACTTCGCGGCAGGCGGGATAGCCTCCCCGGCGGACGCTGCCCTCATGATGCAGCTCGGCGTCGACGGCGTCTTCGTCGGCTCCGGCATCTTCAAGTCCGAGGACCCGCCGCGCATGGCCGTCGCCATAGTCAAGGCGACGACGCACTACGACGACCCTCAGATACTAGCTGAAGTGTCCACGGGACTCGGAGACTCGATGCCGGGACTCGATGTCCGCACCATGCCCCTCGAGGAGCAGCTAGCCGTCCGTGGCTGGTAGCGCGGCAAGGATCGGAGTACTCGCCGTCCAGGGCGACTTCCTGGAGCACAAGCAGGCGCTGGGCCGGCTAGATGTCGATGCGCCGGAGGTGCGGCTCCCGGAGCAGCTGGAGGGGCTCGAAGGCCTCATAATACCCGGCGGCGAGAGCACCACCATGGTGCACCTCATAGACACCTACGGCCTCAGGGAGCCCCTGAGGGAGAAAGCGGCGTCCGGGATGCCGGTATGGGGCACCTGCGCCGGGATGATCCTCCTAGCGGGCAGCCTCATCGACAGCAGGCCGGAGCCGCTCCACCTCATGGACATGCAGGTCAGCCGCAACGCCTTCGGGCGCCAGATAGACAGCTTCGAGGAGGAGATCAAGTTCGAGGGGGTCGAAGGCCCTCCCGTCGTGGCGGTCTTCATCCGCGCGCCGGTCGTCACCCGCACCGGCGAGGCGGCGCGGGTGCTGGCTAGGGTCTCAGACGGACGCCCCGTGGCCGTGCGGCAGGGCAGTATGCTGGCAACGTCCTTCCACCCCGAGTTGACCGGCGACCTGCGGGTGCACGACCTCTTTCTGAGAATGGTAAAGGGCTTGGCCTAGGAGCAAAGTGCCTTACATAAGACGCCTCCAGCCCTTTGATTTCCCCCGGTACACCATCCTCGGCGGCCTGGACACGGGTAACATCGCGTACACGATGGACCGCTTGGCGAAGGGCCCCGGGACCCGCGTATCCGTCCTGGACGCGGCGCGGCTCAGCCTGCTGGCGCAGAGCAGGTGGTCCTTGGCCTACTGCGCCGCGGAGGGCGCGAAGATCACCGCCCTCGCGGCCGCGAGGCGACGTTCCGGCCCGCGCGTATGGGAACTCTCGCACCTGGACCTCAGCCCCGACTCATACGATGCGGGTGAAGACCTCCTCGGCCAGACCTGCCGCGAAGTGGCGCGGCGCGGCGGTGAGCGCGTATTCGTCCGCCTGCGCGAGGACGAGCCGTGCGCCGGCGCCGTGCGCGGCAGCGGGTTCGTCCGATGCTCCCGCGAGATGCTCTTCATGGGCCCCAGGCGCCCCGGTGCCAGGGGAGGCGACATTCCGTTGCGCCGCCGCCGGCCACATGACGGCCACAACCTGTTCCGACTCTACATGACAGCCTTCCCCACCCAGGCCAGGCTCATCTACGGCGCCACCTTCGACCAGTGGTCGGCGGCGCTCGAACCGGGCAGGGGCCTCACCCGCGAGTACGTCTACGAAGCGGGCGGTGAGATCAGGGCCTGGGTCAGGACCTCCCGGTGGCTGACCACCGGACAGCTCTCTATAACCGTCGGCCCGGAGGAGAGTGACACGCTGGCGGCGCTGGTCGACTTCGGAATGGCCAAGCTGGGCGGCGTCGGCTCCGTCAGGTGCCTAGTCCAGGAACACCAGCCGGTCCTCCTGCAGCGGCTGCTCGTCCACCGGGGGCTCGATGTCGCGGCCGAGTACGTTACCATGGCGAAGACCATGGTGGCCCCGGTGACGAAGGAGGCGGTGCGGGCGGCCGTCCCAACTCCAACGTGACTATCCCTACCGGAGAGACCAAACTGCGGCAGATGCAGCAGACTACGGACACAGACCTGGACGCGCTGATCGGAAAGCTCCCGCCCAGCATCATGGAGCCCCTGGCCCTGATGAGAGGAGATAACACGGAGCTCCTTGAGGTGATCCTCGATCTGGGCAGGCCGCCCGAAGCCAGGTACCTCAACGAGAGCCAGCTCCTTAGCGACTCCGAGGTTGTAGAAGGCGACATCCTCCACGTCGTCGACAGGATCGGCCCCTTCGGCGGCGACAACCGGGCCGGGATAGAGCGCACTCTCCACCGCGTCTCGGCTTTGCGCAACCGC
The DNA here is from genome assembly GCA_965262055.1 of Dehalococcoidia bacterium. Classification (GTDB taxonomy): domain Bacteria; phylum Chloroflexota; class Dehalococcoidia; order Lucifugimonadales. The sequence goes on along the minus strand of CBDHEI010000002.1, from coordinate 559,805 downwards.
AGTGGCAAGGTCGTGGGCCTGACCTTGAGGGTAGGGCGCGCCGTCTACGGCACCATCAGGGTCATTGAGGACCTCGTGCTTACCGGCAGGAGCATCCTGCTGCTGGGCAAGCCCGGCGTGGGCAAGACGACCATGCTCCGGGAGGTGGCGCGCGTCCTTGCCGACGACGCCCGCAAGCGCGTGGTAGTAGTCGACACCTCCAACGAGATCGCCGGAGACGGCGACATACCCCATCCCGGGATCGGTCGCGCGCGCCGGCTGCAGGTCCCCTCACCGGCGCAGCAGCACGCCGTCATGATCGAAGCCGTCGAGAACCACATGCCCGAGGTCGTCATCATCGACGAGATCGGCACGGAGCTCGAGGCCGGCGCCGCTCGCACCATCGCCGAGCGCGGCGTGCAGCTCGTGGCCACCGCCCACGGCACGACCCTCGAGAACCTGATTCTGAACCCCACCCTCTCGGACCTGATCGGCGGCGTGCAGACGGTAACCCTCGGCGATGACGAAGCCAGACGCCGCCGCACACAGAAGACGGTCCAGGAGAGGCGCGCCCCCCCTACCTTTGACATCGTGGTCGAGATCCAGGGCTGGAACACTGTGGCGATCCACACCGATGTCGCCGAGGTCGTCGACAAGCTGCTGCGCGGCTACGCCGTCTCGCCGGAGATACGGTCCGTCGGATCGGACGGCGCCGTGGAGCGCTCGCGGGTGGAGCGGGCCGCCTCCCTCGTCACCCAGGACGGCAACGGACCGGGCAGGTACGAGTACCAGCCGACCTTCTATTTCAGGCCCGCCGGGGCGCGGCAGCCGAGCCGAGAGCCCGAACACGTCCCCGAAGAGGTCGAGGCCCCCATGGACGAGCCGGAGGCAATAGAGCCCGTCAGGGTGACCAGGATACTCCCCTACGGCGTAAACAAGGGCAAGCTGCAACAGGCGGTCCAGTCCTCCCGCGCCCCGATCGAGCTCGTGGGCAGCCTTGCCGAAGCCGACCTGCTCCTCACCACCAAGAACTTCTACCGCCGCAGGACGCAGGCCCTCCGGGAAGCGGAGGAGACGGGTCGGCCTGTTTACGTGCTCCGGCGGAATACCGAGCCCCAGATACGCGAGTTTCTCAGGTCGCTGGTGCGCTCCAACCAGGGCGAGAGGTCGCAGCAGGTCCAGCTCGCCGTCAGGGAGGCGGAGGCCGCCGCCGAGAAGCTCAGCCAGGACGGCTCGCAAGGCGGCTCGCAGGAAGAGCTTAGCCCGCGAGGCTCCTACATCCGCCGCATCCAGCACCAGATCGCCGAGCAGCGCGGACTCTCGTCCCTGAGCACCGGTCGCGAGCCAAGCCGCCGCGTCGTCATGTACCGCCCATAGGAGAGTTCCCTTGTCACTCTTCATCTCCTTCGAGGGCGGCGACGGCAGCGGCAAGTCCACCCAGGCCGAGCTGCTCGTGGAGAGGCTTGGCTCCGTCGGCGTCCATTGCCTGCAGGTACACGAGCCGGGCAGCACGCCCCTGGGGCTCCACGTCCGCGCGTGGGTCAAAGGCGGGGCACGCGCTGCCGGTGAGACGTCCGACCTGGCTGAGCTGTTCCTATTCGCCGCCGCCCGCGCCCAGCTCGTCGAGGAGGTTATCGATCCCGCGCTCGCCCACCCTGGGTCCGTGGTCGTGGCGGACCGCTACGCCGACTCGACCGCCGCCTACCAGGGGTACGGCAGGCAGATACCATTGGACGTCGTCGAGCGCGTCAACGCCCTGGCGACCCGCGGCGTCTGGCCCGACATCACCTTCCTGCTCGACTGCCCCCCGGAGGAAGGCCTGAGGAGGGTCGGCGCCTTCCAGATGAAGCTGCCCCTCTGGGCCGAGGTCGAGCGCGAGAACGAGGGCGTGCGGTTCGAGACCGCCTCGCTGGACTTCCACCACAGGGTCCGCGCCGGATACCTGCAGTTGGCCGCCGCCGATCCGGCGCGCTGGAAGGTCATCGAAGGGTTGCGGCCAGTCCCGGAGATACACGACGAGTTATGGACCGCGGTCAGCGAACGGCTATGCCTGGAGCCGCATGTGAGCACAGGCGGCGTGGAGGCCCGAGAGGCCGCCGCGGCCGCCAGACTACCCGAAGGAGGCGACTGATGGCGCGAATGACGCCGGACGAGATCGATACCATTCTTAGGACGCCGCTGATAGCGTTCATAGCCACCATCAGGCCGGACATGACGCCCCACGTCACGCCGGTCTGGTACATCTACGACGGCGACTTGGTACATGTCGCCGCCGACAGCACGTCGGTCAAGGTACGCAACGTCAGCAGCAACCCTCGGGCATCGCTCAGCATCCTCGATCCAGACGACCAATCGAGATGGGTACAGGTCAATGGCCCGGTGACGCTGACGAAAGAGGGTGTCTCCGACGTGGTGCGGGACATGTGGAAGAGCTACGCGCCCGGGGACGACTGGGAGGAAAAGGCGGAGGAGATCCTGCGGGACATCGACTTCATCCTCATCTCGGTGACCCCGGACAAGGTGATAGGCATCATCGGAGAGTAGCCGCTATCCCGCCCGTAGGCCGTGAGTCGGGAAGACCAGGCCCTGCACCGCCGCCACGCTGCTCTCGGCGAACCTGCGCACGTCTCTGAGCACATGGGCGGGCACTGAAGGGTCTCCGGGGTCGTGCAGCGTGGACACCCCGTACCGGTCGCGGTACTCGGCGGGCAGCGCGTCGCCAAGCTCCCGATCCGACATGATGCCGTAGGCCGCCGACCACGCCCGGGCCACCGCCTGCAGGTCGTAGCCGCCGCCCCCCAGGGCTAGCCACTTCGGGGCCACGCCCCTGAACGACCTCACCGCCTCCCTGAAGCCCTGTACCGTCAGCGCCAGGTGGGTGATCGGGTCGCGGAAATGGGAGTCGATCCCAAGCTGGCTCACCAGCACGTCTGGGGCGAACGCCTCTAGGAGCGGCAACACCACCTCCCGGAACGCCCACAGGTAGGTCTCGTCCGTCGTATACGGGTATAGCGGCACGTTGACCGAGTAGCCCCGCCCCTTGCCGGTGCCCGCCTCCTCCGTGAAGCCGGTGCCCGGGAAGATGTACCGCCCCGACTCGTGCACCGAGACCGTCAGCACCTCGTCCGTGTCGTAGAAGGCGTGCTGCACCCCGTCGCCGTGGTGACAGTCTATGTCCACGTACGCCACCTTCAACCCGCGCCGCAGCATGGCCATGATGGCTATCACCGGGTCGTTGAAGACGCAGAAACCAGAAGCGAGGCCGGGCATGGCGTGGTGCAGCCCGCCCGATATACTGAAGGCCACGTCCGCCTCGTCCGACAGCAGCATCTCCACGGCCCGCAGCGACGCCCCCGTTGACCACAGGGCCGCATCGTACATCCCGGTGTAGGCCGGGTTGTCCGGCGTGCCCAGGTTGAACCCCTGGCGGGCTGCTGACTCGTCGCCGCTCCCGACCCTCCTCACCGCATCGATATAGGGCTGCGTGTGGAACCACAACACCTCTTCCTCCTCCGCCCGCCTCGGCGCAACCGGCGCCCCGCCCGGCGCGTCGAAGACGCCGTAACCCTGAAGCAGCTCGTACGTATACCGCAGCCGAGCCGGCTTCAGCGGGTGCACATCGCTAAGCGTGTGCCTCGACAGCAGGTCGTCATAAACAAATGCGGCAGACATCAGCGGAAGTTACCTACATCACGAGAGCGTTCCATACTTGCCCCATTGTACCGGCCCCGCTGTCCATCTTCATCAAGACGCGCGTCGTCTCGCTCAGGCCCTGATCCCCCCGTGGTGCAGGATGGTCACCTGTGGCCGAGCGGAACAGCCTGTACTGGGCATGGACATGGATGCCTTGGGGTTCAAGTTCCCCCACACCCACAGAGCCTGTGGAGGCGCGGGGAGTGAGGTCCGCCGCGCCGAAGGCAGCATGGTAAGATCCCCAGAAGGAACACAACCCCGCTCCTTTCTCGTCATTGGGATAGGGCTGCTATCGAGATCGGTGAGGCGCAATCGTTATGAGAACCAGGATCGCAGTCTGCCTCGCATTCGCATCCGCCGTCGCCTGCGGTGGCGCGACGCCGGATGCAACCCCGACACAGACACTTGAAGCCGTACCAAAGGCGACTGCAACCCCAACACAGGCGCCGCCTAGAGCCGGACCAACCCCCTCGAAGCTCAAGACCCCCGCGACCTCCAGGGTTACGGGCACCATCACCTACCGCGAGAGGATGGCTCTGTCACCTGACGCAGTGGTCGAAGTGAAGCTCAGCGATGTGTCACGGGCAGACGCGCCAGCCATCACCATCGGGGAGCAGGTTATCGAGAACCCCGGGCAAGTCCCCATTGACTTCGAGATCGAGTACGACCCCGATGAAATAGACGAAGGGTTCACGTACTCCGTCCAGGCCAGAATCATCGAGGGCGGCAATCTCGCGTTCATTAACGACACGGCGTACAACGTCATCACGCGCAACAACCCCGATCACGTGGACATGGTCCTGGTGAGAGTGGGTGAGAGCCCCGGCGAACCCGCACCTACGGAGCCAGCGATGGCTGAGACGCCCGCTCCCATAGAGAGCGTTGAGGTCGTCGTGTCGGAATCCGATCCGCAGGAGTACTCGCTGAAAATCGTCTCAGGCCTGCCCAGCGGCTGCGTCGAGTTCAAGGGCTATGACGTGTCCCTGGATGGAACCGTCTTTACCGTTGACGTAGTCAACCTCGAGCCGGTCGGCCCAGTTGGATGTATCGCGATATACGAAACACATGAGGGCGAGGTAGCGCTGGACGGCAAGCTGGCGCCCGGAGAGACCTACACAGTGACTGTAAACGGTGATGTGACGAACTCCTTCCTGGTGCGCAACGACCGGACCAGCGGGTGAGTGGAGGAGTCGTCCCCCATAGAGAACGTCGAGGTGGTCATCTCAGAGTCAGACCCCCCCCCACGTATTCCCTGAATGTACTGTCAACGTTGCCGCAAGGCAGTAGTTGCTCGGCCTTCAACGGATACGACATTTCACGCCGGTCACACGACACGATTGAGGTGGAGGTCACCCACCTAAAGGTCGCGCCGGGGCAGGTAGTACCCTGTACCGCCGACCTCCCGGCGGTGAGCTCGGAGATATCGCTAGGAACCGACTTCGTACCCGGAGAGCGGTACTCCGTGATCGTCAATGGTCAAACCGAGACCTTCACAGCCGGGACCATGGCCTTCGAAATGGGTCCATGTCGGATGACTAGAGCGGCCCAAATCCCCATAGAGTTCGAGTACAAGGGCACGGTCCCAACGGGGTTCGACGGAATTAACAGGGCAAGTTGCACCTTCACGAAGCCGGTTGAAACAGTGATCGTCACACTGACCGGCCCCGCCACTCACACCGAGAGATTCACTCTCGCCGAGCCGAGCGCCGAGGTCTCGTTCCCGCTTCCGGACGGGACCCTGTCCGTTACCACAAAGGAAATTGTACTGCCCGGTGAGTACGCGCGTGAGATAACGGTCGCCTCAGTGGATGGAGAGCCGTTGGTCATCAACGATCAGCCCGGCGTGCTCAAGACCGTAACGGTCCTCGAACCAGGGGGCTGACCGCGCTCTGTCCTTGCGTCGCGCGATCAGCCTTCTGTGATACATCGTGACCCTACGCAACTAGGCGATACGGGTTGACCCCACCCACCCAACTGGACAAAATCGAGAACCTTCACGTTGATATTCGTCTTGGACCAGTAGTCGGATCTCATAGGCACAGTCTGGAGAGGACGCACGAAGGGTATACTGATTGCTAGGTGAGAGCCACGGCAAATAAGGTGAAAAAGGCCTTAGAGGGTGTTTTCAAAGTACATCATGACGGAGCTAAGCGTCGGAGCATGAGATGAATCGCAGCTATGTGCAGCCACGCTTCCGTTGTACCGGTCAAGGCTTCATAGTCCTTGCTCAACCGGCGACAACGTCCCAGCCACGCCAGTGTTCGCTCAACCACCCACCTGCGTGGCAGCACCTCAAACTGATGGCTGGCCCTGGGACGCTTGACGATCTCCAAGACCCAGCCCGACATGGACATCACCCAGTCCACCAACTGGCCGCTGTAGCCAGCGTCAGCCCAGATGAGTCGCAGGCGTGGGAATCGTCCTATCAATTTATCGATGACCAGCCTCGCCCCATCTCGGTCTTGGATATTGGCAGGATGCACCACCACCGCCAACAGCAAGCCCATGGTATCTACGATGACGTGTCGCTTTCGACCGTTGATCTTCTTACCAGCATCATAGCCACGAGGCCCCCTTTTTCAGTCGTCTTCACGCTCTGGCTATCTATGATCGCTGCGCTGGGAGTAGGATTTCTACCTTCGGCCTCTCGGACGCAGGGGCGTAGCGTCTCATTGACTCGTTCCCACGTTCCATCCATGGTCCAACTGCGGAAGTACTTGTACAGGGTCTGCCAGGGAGGCAGATCGTGCGGGACCATCCGCCAGGGGCATCCGCTCCGAAGCAAATACAGGATGCCGTTCACTACCTCCCGCAGATCCACTGTACGGGGCCGGCCTCCGGGTTTGGCTGGTGGGAGTAGGGGGCCGAGGATCTCCCACTGTTCGTCCGTCAGGTCGCTGGGGTACGATTTGCGGCTCATTCATCAAGTTTAGTACAAGTTCAAGACTTTGCAAACACCCTCTAAGCAGAAATCAGTCGCATTCTGCAGCACGATTCGTGTCCAGCTCGAAGTTAACGCCGTCCGATTGTCGGGGGACTCCGCCTGAACCGCTGGGGCCGGTACGAACGGTAGATAAGATTCCGTCGCAGCTTGACTACCAATTATCCACAAGGAGAAGTAACAATGCCCAACATAGTCTATGTGTTAAGCAATCCGGCGATGCCGGGAATCGTGAAAATCGGCATGACCGATAAGCCGGACGTACAGCAAAGGATGGGCGAGCTGTACTCGACAGGAGTGCCGTTTCCCTTTGACTGCGTCATCGCCCGAGAAATCGAAGACAGGGAAGCTGCTGAGATAGAGCGTGCACTGCACACTGCCTTCGGGCCAAACCGGGTAAACCGCTTTCGAGAGTTCTTCCAAGTGGACCCCGAGCAAGTCGAGGTCCTGTTGCGGGTGATGCCAGGCCGGGATGTAACTCCGCAGGCCGCCGTTCAGTCCGCCGAGTTCCAGCCGGATGACTATCAGGCTTCTTCAGAGTTCAAGAGACGCCAGATCCGAACCAACGAAGAAGCGTTCCTCGAGTCTCTTAACGAAAACGGAACAACTGTCTATGGAAGAGTGCTGGAACTTGGAAAGCAAGAAGGAATGAGAATCAAATGGGGCCTCAAGGGGTTCTCACTCAACGCGGTATCCAACGGTGCTATGGTCGTGGTCTGCTACGGCTACCCACCATCGGCGTACAACCAGAACATTTACACTGACTTCGACTCGATGCTAAGGAAGTCAACCGTCCCACGGGCTGCGGTGGAAGCATTAAGGGCCGATGCGCTGAATAGTCGCCTGTTTGCGCCTGCGGGCAGGGGCAATAATCTTGTGTGTCGGACCGACCGGAGTTGGGATGAACCTCAGTTGGCTGTGCTGACGAGGTGGTTGAGCACAGTCGTAGAGAGTATCCGCGAATTCGAAACGGTGAACCCAAGCAAGGCAGGCGAGTGAGTCGAGACCGATGATCTCGGCGGCTCCACCGACACTCTTGGCTGTCAGGTGGCATCTCCGGCTTGGAGGCAGGTGGGCGCTGCCGTGGCTCACGTGACCGACGATGATGTCGGCCAGCAGGCCAGTCAACGCACGGTAGATGGTCGCTGCGGGCTCACCCAGGATGTCTGCCAACCTCCCCTGTGTCGGCGAACGGCATCCAGCTGAGGGAGCGGAGTAGCTGTCGGTCGGTGAGGCTCATATACAGGCTTCCGGGCATCGGAGCTACGCTATATATATGTTAGCCTGAGCGGCCTTGACATACACTGGCATAGACGCTACGATATATCTGCGCAAGCATTAAAGATATATGGTGGCGGTACATGATTCAGATAACGGTAAAGGCACGGAAGGTGGGAGACTCGATAGTCATGACTCTACCAAGAAGCGTACTAGAGGCAACCGGAATCAGTGACGGAGAAACCCTATTGCTGCAAGCCGGAGAAAGGGGATTTCTCTCGGTCCGAAAGGAGAACGATAAAGTGGCCAAGCTAGAGGAGGCGACAATGGAATTGGAAGTCTTGCAGAGGAAGCTTGGAGTTGTGGAAGCGGAAACTGAACTTGCGATGAGTGAGCACAACAACTCGATGCCGACCCGCCATCCCGGCATCGAAGATACATCTATCATGGAAGGTTTCATGATAGAGCTGCGCTTTGACCGAAGTAAGATTAAGCTAGAGATTGCCGAGAAGGAACTCAAAATATACCGTATGGGGGGAGGGAACCCACATGAATGAGCGACACAGGTAGCCACCGGCTGCACTTTACGCCAGGGTATCCAGCGACAGGTAGGACGTGGACCTGTCCGGGTCCGCCCAACTCAGGGGCGCTCAACTGTACTCGAACCCGCCAAATGGGAGGGCCGTTAGGCCACCTCGAACACTACCTCGTGAAACAGCCTCTTCCGCTCGTCGGAGAGGCTGTGGTAGAACGATCGTGAATACCTAGCCTGGTAGGCAGCCATCATCCACGGGTGCTCGTAGGCGTAGTAGAGGGTGATCCGCTCCCCGCCGCCGTCGCCCCACCGCCCCGGCGTGTGCCACAGCGCATTGTGGAACATCACGCACGTACCCGCCGGCCCGCTGATCTGGGTGGCCCCGGGCATCGTCTCATACGCGGCCCTCTGCTCCGGCGTCGGACTCTCGACGGCGTGGTGCGAGCCCGGCACGATCGTCAGGTTGCCCTGGTCGGACCCCGACATGTCCGACAGGAAGTACCCCACCTTCAGCTGTAGGTGTGGAACATTGGGCCCAAGCAGCCCGTACCCTCCGTCCCTGCCGTCCCGGTGCCAATGGGCGCCGCCCCCGGGGTCCTCGACCTCCCAGATCGCATCCGATGCGTGGTAGTTCGGCTCCGGGTGCAGCAGCCCCCGCACGTAGGGCATCACCGGCGCGTAGTCCATCAGGTAGAGGAACACCGGGTCCTCCTCCAGCAGTCCGAATATCCGGGCATTGCGCCCAGTGAACTTCGACTCTCCCAGAGGGTCGCCCCTCTCCTCTGCGAGGCGCCGCCTCTCAATGGCTCCGGTCAGCGCCTGGGTCAGGTCGGACACTAGGCCTTCCGGCAGCAGCCCCTCCAGGACTAGGTAGCCGTTCGTGTCGAAGAAGAACCGCTCATCGGGCGTGGGGTGCGTCGTCTCCATGCTTCACTCCTGTGCCAGCCGGGCTACCGGGCGCGCCGCCGGCGTCCCACGCCCACTGCCAGCGCGCCGGACACCGCGAGCCCTGCCAGCACTACTACGCCTATGACCAAGGCGCCCGCCGGCGGGCCGCCGCGAGAGGCGCTCTGCTTGGCCGACGCTTCCGCCGCCACGGGCGCCTCGGGAGCCGCTTCCGGCACGACGGGTTCGCTTGCAGCCGGCTCAACCGGCGCCGCCTCGGACACGGCCGGGACGCTGACGGCCTCCGCCTTGTCCTCGGGCTCCGATCCGGAGCTCGTCAGCGGCGACTCGAACACGAGGGGAGCGTCGCCCGCCGTCTCCGAGGCTTGAGACGACCCCCGCTCCACAATCTGCCGCTCCGGTAGGACGACACCGTAGCCTGCAGCCCACCTCGCCTCCAGCTCGTCGCGCCCGAAGCCGTACGCCTTGCGCAGCGCCGCGTCGGTCCCGTCGCCATCGTCGATGGCCTTCAGCAGCGCGGACATCCTCTCGCGCCCGTAGGTGCTCAGCATGTACTCGACTATGCTGCGCGCCTGCGAGTAGAAGAGCGCGATGTCCGTGGGCCGTCCCGGAACGCTGTTCATAGCGTGCAGCCTGAGCAGCCCGCCGCTGCGCGCCGCCCGTGCCACTATAGGCTCGCCGTGATTCGGTCCGCCCTCGAAGTAGGTTGCCAGCCCCTCGTTCAGCCAGGCCGGCACCAACCCCAGCGGCGAGCTGATCGCCTCGTCGAGCAGCAGGTGTGTCGCCTCGTGCACCATCCCGTTCTCCCACAGCCCCGCCAGCACGAACAGGTCGTAATCGTCATACGCGTAGCCTCCAAAGACGTGCCCGCGCGTCGCCGTCTCGCTGATGAGCGGGAACGTCCGTTGCGCCTCTCGCCGGCCGTTCACCAGCACACCCTTCATGGGAGTTGCCGAGTCGATGTCGAACGTCGCCTTCACCTCTTCCAGCCGCGCCACCACCCTCGCAGTGACCGACTCCACCTGGGACGCCGACAGGTCGTGGTAGAGCACGGTCAAGTCCCCGATCTCCACCCGCCTCCACCTGAACCGCGGGTCTTTGTACTCCACAGTCGCCCTGCGCGTCTCTACCGTGTTCCCCGCCGTGTCGGTGATCTCGTAGTAGTACTCCACGTCCACGCCCGTAGGCAGGTAGTTGGAGGCGTCTGTCTTCAGCGAGAAGTCCGCCGTCACTCGCCTGCCGGCCACGAAGTCCGGGTAGCCGTAGACCCTCACCCTGCCGTCCGACAGCCGGTAGTTGAGCCTCACTCCTGTGATCGCGGTCTCGCCCTCGGCCGTCAGCCTGAAAGCAATCTCGGACGGAAACCTTATCTCGTGGTCGCTCGACACCACGCGAATCGGCTCCGCGGGGTAGCCGCTCGCCGGAGCGCCGCTCCCCAGCGTGGCAACCGCGGCAGCCAGCGCCGCGAACAGCGTTATGATCCTCATCTTCACCCTGGAGCTCCTCAGATCCCCACTATCTTGATGGCCGACCATGCCTCGTAGATGCGGTTGATGTTCAGCAGCAGCGCCGTGAGCTCCTCCACGTACCGCGCGTTCGCCAGCCCTCCCCCGTCCACCGCCCTGACCCCCCGCACCGTCTCCGCCAGCGCCATCACCCGCCCCTTCGCCTCCGCGTCGTCCCCACACACTACAACGTCCGAGTCCACCGAAACGGTAGGATCGAGCAGCTCGTGGGCGCTGACGGTCTGGAAAGCTGCCACCACCCTGGACCCCGGCAGCAGCGCCTGCGCCTCCTGCGCCGCCGATCCCGATGCCACGGTGACTGCGCGGATCGCGCCCCCCTCGAAGCTGAGGGGCACCACCACGTCAACAACCACCTTTCCCGCCAGCGGCTCCCGCAGCGCCTCCAGGGCCGCCCGCTGCCCCTCGTAGGGCATCGTCACGAACACCGGGTCCGCCCGCCGGGCCACCTCCTCGTTCACCGCCCCGGACACCCTTCCGCCAGCCCCTCGCCGGGCGACCTTCGCCGCGGCCTCCGCGGCCCGCCCAGCGTCCCGCGACCCGATCAGCACCTCCTCGCCCGCCATCGCGAACCTGAGGCCCAGGCCGCGCCCCTCCGGGCCGGTACCGCCTATGAACCCGATCACGTGGCCGCCTGCCTCACTTCGGGGTCCACCTGAGCGTCGTACACCCCGTACAGCTCCCACGGGCTGAACGACTCGACGAACCGCTTCCCCTCATCCTTCGTATCCAACCCCTTGACCGCGCGTCCCGGATCGTACCCGAACGTCCTCGCGAACGCGTCGAACCCCCGCTTCGTCTCGCGCACCCCGCCGATCTCCTCCTCACTCCCGTCGTCCATCTGAAGCACGAGGCGCTCGCCCCGCCGCCCCTCTCGCCAGAACACCTGCATGATACCCTCCTCCGTTGCGTACCTACATTCTACCGCAACATCCCCATGCAGCCGGTCCCGGCGCGCCCGGACGCATGGCAGCAGCGGGCGGCCAAGCCCCGGGTGTGGAGGGGGTGGTGGTGGCCTGTGGCCTCGCGTCGTCGGAGCGCCCCTTAGCGGCGGGCCGCTACTCCAGCCTTGTCCGTGGGTCGAGGGCGTCGCGCATCCCGTCGCCCACGAAGTTCACCGCGAGCACGGTTATCCCTATGGCGAGGCCCGGCGGAAGCCATATCCATGGCTGGTGCTTGAGGACGTGCAGCGCCTGTGCGGAGTTCATCATGTTGCCCCACGTCGGGGTCGGGATCTGCACGCCCAGGCCCAGGAAGCTCAGGGACGCCTCGGTGAGGATGGCGCCCGCCACTGTCAGCGTGCCGGCTACCGCGACGTAGCCCATGACGTTCGGCAGGATGTGGGTGATGAGCAGCCGGCTGTCCGAGGAACCCAGGGCCCGCGCGGCGGTAACGAAGTCCATCTCCCGCAGCGAGAGCACCTGCCCACGCACGAGCCGCCCCTTACCGGTCCAGCCGAGGAAGCCGATCACCGCCATTACGTTGAAGACGCTGTCGCCGACCAGCGCGACGAGGAGGATGACGGCAAAGAAGGTCGGGAAGGTCATTACAATCTCGGTGAAGCGCATCAGCACGTTGTCGGTGCGGCCGCCAACGTAGCCCGAGACCAGGCCGACCACGGTCCCGATAATCGCCGATATGACCGCGGCGACCAGCCCCACGCTAAGGGAGACCCGGCCCCCGTGCAGTAGCCTCGCCAGGACGTCGCGCCCCGCGCCGTCGGTCCCGAGGATGTGCTGAGCGCTCGGAGGGGTCTTTAGGAGACCGATGTCGTACCGGTATGGGTCGTTAATGGATACCCAGGGGGCCAGCACTGCCGCAATGCCGAAGAGCGTAAGAACGATCAGCCCGAACAGCGCCAGCCGGTGACGGCGAAACCGCCGGAAGGCGGTCTGGCTGGACTTGCGCGGTACTGCGCCTGGATCAGCCGCGGCGTCCGTGCTGCCGCTGCTAGCGATGATCCCTCTATCTTCCTGCCGTGCCATCGCTCAGGAAACCCTGATCCGCGGGTCCGCGTAGGCGTACATGACGTCGGCGAGCAGGTTTGCGATGAGGACCAGCGAGGCGACGAAGAACGTCAGGCCCATCAGCACCGTGTAGTCCCTCTTCTCGATGGACTGTATCGAAAGCTGTCCCATCCCGGGCCATGAGAACATGTACTCGATTACTATGGCTCCGCCGAACAGAAACGGAAGACGCAGAGTGACGATGGTGATCAGCGGAAGAAGGGCGTTGCGGAAGGCGTGCCTTGCGACCACAATGTATTCGGCCAGCCCCTTTGCCCGCGCGGTGGTCACGTAGTCGGACTTCAGCACCTCCAGCATGGACGTGCGCACGTATCTGGTCAGGGCAGCCATCAGCTCCAGCGAGAGCACCCCGGCGGGCAAGACCAGGTGGTGGAGGTTGGACAACAGCTCGAATCCCTCGGTCCCGCTCTGCATGCCGAACGTCGGCATAACCTCCCAGGTCGCGGAGAAGATGAACAGCGCCAGCAGGGCGAAGAAAAACGCGGGAATCGAGATGCCCAAGAGGGACAAGACGGTGAGCGCGTAGTCGAGTATGCTGTACTGCTTGATAGCCGCCAGCACTCCGAACAGTGTGCCCAGCGCCGTGGCGACCACCATGGCCGCCACTGTCAACTCTATCGTGGGCCAGAAGCGCGAGCCTATAACGTCCAAGACCGGTCTGTTGCTCATGTACGAGTAGCCGAAGTTGCCCTGTGCTAGCTCCCTCAGCCAGATCAGGTAACGGACCGGGATGGGCTTGTTCAGCCCAAGCTGCTCCCGCAGTCTCTCTAGCTGCGCCCCGCCCGCGCCAACCCCGGTCTCGGGGTCGATCATGGCCGAGATCGGGTCTCCGGGCGCCAAGTTGATGAATACGAAAGTAATGAGGGAGATGGCGAGCATCATCGGTACGAAGATGATGAGGCGCCGTAGGATGTATGCTTGCATGGTTAAGCCCGGCTAACGCCCCCCGCCAGCATTCCGTCCCGCAGCGACATGATCATCGGGGCAGGCCCTCATCCGGCGGCCGGGGCGCGAGCCTCCTCCCTCACACATGGTCTTCGGTGTAGATGCTGCCGGCAATGTAGCGGACGTCGTCCTCGCCGTGGAAGTAGTAGACGGAGAGGATCCGCCCGTCCTGAAGCTGTACGGAGGAGGGATACCCCAGATCGCGGTGCACGCCGTCGTCACGGATGACGATCTCGTTGCTTACGTCCCAGGTCTCCCCCTCGTCGTCGCTCAGACACGCTCTTATGCCGAAAGGCTCCCGTCTGTAGCCGTAGGTGCACAGGATGCGCCCGCTCCGCAGCCGCAGCAGATGGCTTGGGAATCCCCAGATCGGGGAGCGCCTCAACCCCTGCCACACCCATCCGTCGTCCGTGGAGAACGCCTGATAGAGATAGTCTCCGGTGCGCATCATGCAGAGCAGCTTGCCGCTGGGCAGCCGCAACAGGGACGGCTCGCCAAAAATCAGCCGCCCATGCGGGTCGTGCGCCACCGCCGACGGCTGCCCCCAGGTACGGCCGCCGTCCCGTGACCGCACGACAAAGGCGCGGTCGGGAATCGGAGCCCTTCCCTCGCCCACGTCGCCCGGGCAGCAGCCGTTGAGCGGCAGCAGGTAGGAGCTATCGGGCATCTCCACGATCCCGCTGGTCCCGGTGTGGGAACGGTATGCCAGGGATGGGATGCTCGCCGGCTCCGGTTTGCTCCACGTGCGCCCGTCGTCTTGGGAACGAAAAAGGTACATGCTGTCGAAGACGACGCCGCCGAAAGGCCGGCTGGCGGGGCGCGGCTCCATAAAGCGCTCGGCGCTCAGGGCGGCTACCTGCTCGTTGCTCTGGTCCAGGAAGCACCGGAAGTTGTTGACCACGAGGTCGCCCGACGCGGCCTGCCCCACGACGGCCATGTTGAGGTCGACGGTCCCGTCGGATTCGTCTATGACTACGCGGCTGTCGGGGTCCCAGGTCCTGCCGTCGTCTATCGAGCGCACCAGGGATATCCGGGACTGGGGGTCGCGATGCTGGTGGGCCAGCTTCGTGCCCGGCTGGTCGTCGACGGCCGGCCGCACCGGCGCCTCCCGGAAGACCGTCACCAGATCGCCGTTTTGCAGGCGGATGATGCTGCTCGGGAAAGCGCTGTGGTAGCCACTCCCCTTATGCACTACCAGGTGTTCGATAGACAACTCGGCGCCTCCAGCAAGGGCAGCTACGCAGAGGCTCGACCCAGCGGAGACGCGCTTAGCCTGCGCACCTCTTGACCTACCGGGGCGAGCCCAGATCCTTCTCTATCCTCCCGCGGCCTTGCCCGTCAAGGCCGCGGGAGGCCGCTCCGCTAGCCTATTGTTCCTTGATGTCCCACTGCTCCGGGTGCCAATGCCAGTTGTCGTCGCGCCCAAAGAAGATGGGAACGATCACTGCGTCTTCGAGCTTGGTCGGGTCTCCGATATTGGCGAATGCTGGGACGTAGAAATTCTTGTGCTTGGCCCACGCCGAATGCCCCACAAAGGTGGGGGCCATCGGGAGGTCCTTCATGTAGTACATCTCGTTCAGGTCCTGGTAGTATTTCTTGCGCTCCTCCCTGTCGATGATGGTGACGCCTCGCTCGATCAGAACGTCCATCTCCGGGCTAGCGTACCCCATCGCGTTCCTCGAGTTGGTGTGGAAGTAGGTGCTCAGGAGCGTACCGGGGTCGGCGAATACTCCCGTGCCGCTGGCGAGTACCTCGTAGGTGTACTCGAAGTAGAACCTGTTGGCGATGTCGCCCGCGTGGTCGTATTCGACCTTGATGCCGGCGTCGGCGAACATCTGCTGCTCAACGGCCATCCGGTCGCGGCTCGCCTGGTCGCGGGGTTCGCCCCGTAGAATCTCCAACACGTTGTCCGAACCCCAACCGGACTTCTCGACCAGCTGCTTCGCCTGCCCCGGATCGTATTGGAACATGGTCGCCCACTCCGGCTTCTGGATCCAGCCGTGCATCAGGGGGGTGTTCCTGACGTCCCCGCCGGCCGGGCTGAACTTCTGCGCGATCGCCTCGCGGTCCAGGGCGTGCAGCATCGCTTGCCGGAACTCGGCGGCCGCCGACTCCTCTACCCTGGAGTTCATAAAGAACGCGCCTATGACGTTGTTTTGCGCCAGAAGCACGTCGAACCTGGGGTCTATGAGGAAGGCTTGCAGCGCCTCCCGCGGATAGCCGCCGCGCATCGTCACGTCGATCTCGCCGCGCTGCATGGCTATCTGCCCCGCGTCCGTGGACGGTATGATCCGCATGATGAGGCGGTCGATCTGTGGCCTGCCAAAGTAGTAGTCGTCGTGAGCCTCCATCTCGAAGAACTGCTCTTCGAGGAAGTTGACAAACTTGTAGGGACCGGACCCCAACAGAGTCTCCTGCCACCACGGGTCCTGTGCTATGGCCTCGTCCGCAATGCCACTCAGAGCGTGCTCCGGCAGCATCGGAATCGGCGCTATACCCCCAAAGACGAAGAGGGACTCGATGAATACGACGTTCGGCTCCTCCATCTCGAACTCGATGGTGAAGTCGTCTACCACCTTGATGCCGGATATCTCCGAGGCTTCCCCTTCCTGGTATTCCTTAGCTCCCTTGATCACCGAAAGGGCCGGCGCGAACTGGCTCAAGGTCTCCAGGGTCAGGTAGGACTTGAAGGTCCAGGCCACGTCCTCGGCGGTCACCGGCTCTCCATCGTGCCAGGTGGCGCCCTTCCGGAGATTGAAGGTAACCTTCTTGGCGTCATCGGACAGCTCCCACCTCTCCGCCAGGTCCGGGGCCCATCTCTGCCCTATTGGGTCGGCCTGCACTAGGCGCGACCATATGAGGCTCGCGACCGACATCGTCGCGCCCGACCGGGAGGTGTACGGGTCGTACCTCGCGGGCATGTTCGACATGCGGATGTTCAGTACCGATCTCTCACGCTCCCCCGCCGGCACCTCCCTGATCACCTCCTTCTCCACCACCACGACCTTCTCGACCGGCACCTCCCTGATCACCTCCTTCTCCACCACCACGACCTTCTCGACCGGCACCTCCCTGATCACCTCCTTCTCCACCACCACCTCTTTGATTACCTCCGACGTGCACGCTACCACCATAGCGGCCGCGATCGCGGCAATGAGCACCAATAGCTTCGTCTTCATCCGGCGCGCCTCCTTCCCTTAGCCAGCGGTCAGGATCCGTAATACCCACTATCGCTAGAAACGTTCCGACCTTCGCCGTCGGGCCCGGCGAGCCTGCGGAGCATATGCCGCCCCTGCCGATTGGTCAACATTGTGACGCCTTTCACACAATGTATGCGAGAATATGCTGGGGTGTCATGGGCATCCTTCGTCTTCATTGACGTAGATTGTGGTACGAATACGTCTCTGAATTCCGGGTATGCTGCCAGGGCTATGGCCGGTGAAGTATGCATTCGTTCAGGCGGGCTGTCGCGTCCAGCCGGCGTACACTCCCGCCCGGCCCCGCGTCCCGCTGGCAGCGCCATCGCCCTCGGCGTAGAATGTCCGCGACAAGAAAGCGACACCACGCGGGAGCGTCACACATGTTCACCAACAACTGCTTGACCAGAATACGAAACGGCGAGAAGGCCCTCGGCCTCGCCATGTCCGACCCCTCGGAGGAGCTCGTAGAGCTCGCCGGGCGCATCGGCCTCGACTTCGTCGGCTTCGACGGCCAGCATTCACCCATCACCCCTGAGCGGGTCGGCCAGCTGTGCAGGGTCGCCATCGGCTTCGGTGTCACCCCCATCATGCGCGTGCCCGACGGGCGGGAGAGCACCATCCTCAGCTACCTCGACCGAGGCATACGCCAGATCACCGTGCCCAACCTCCAGACCCGTGAGGAGGCCGAGGCGCTCGTCAAGTACTCCTACTTCGCCCCGCTGGGGCTGCGGAGCGCCACCAGCCTCTCGATGGTCTTCCATCAGGATACCGCCAGTCGCGCCGACCTCATGGCCGACGTCAACGCCAACCTCGTCGTCGTCCCCCAGATAGAGAGCGCCACCTGCGTCGACAACCTCGAGGACATCCTGCAGGTCGATGGCCTCCAGTACTTCGCCGAGGGCAGGGAGGACATGGCCCAGTCCCTCGGCCTCCCCGGAGGACACGCCGACCCCAGGGTCGACGAGGCCTACGCTAGAGCTAGGGCGAAGCTGAAAGCCGCTGGCAAGGAGATGTGGATCGATCACCTGGAGTCGATAGATGTCGCCCAGCTCGTCCGAGGCGGCGCTGAAGACCTGCTCCGCGAGCACAACCGCGAGCCCCAGATGAAGTGGTAGCCTGCATCTTCCCCCGTCCGGCGGGCAAGACTGAGTCCCTTTCCCCTCAGGGGGAAGGTTAGAGCCTGCCCTGAGCTTGTCGAAGGGATGGGGGCAACTCCCCAGCCCGCGACCCTGAACGGAGCCCCATTGTGAATATCTGCGACTTCGCCAACTCCTACATCATGTGGACCGTCCCGCCCAACCCCTCCGACAACCGCCAGCCGGGCCACATGCCTTGGGGCAACAGCGCACGCATCCAGCTCGACGCCCGCTGCGAGGTCGTAGACCGGGCCACCGGCGCCTCCGAAGAGTTCTTCCTCATCACACCCTGCCGCACCGAGTGGATGTACCGCGACGACACCCTCTTCCAGGTGCCCAACCACGAGTACGTCGGCGCCTGGTCGCGCACCGAGGCCGTCGGCCTCGGCTCGATGACCCAGAGAGTTGGCCAGAGGCAGACCACCGAGGCCGTCTCCGTGAAGGACGCCTTCACCAGCTTCGACCTGACCGTCCGCCACTTCCCGCGCCCCCGCAGGCTCGCGGACGACGCCGAAGTGGTCCGGGCCACCATAGACAACCTCCCCCTCGTGGCCGTCACCGAAATGGAGGACGAGGCCAGGGGCGCCCGGGTGGTCATGGAGTACCCGGTCAAGACCATGAACATCCACCCCGAGAGAGTACGCTACCAGGTCGATACCGGCCCGCTTCTCTTCGCCGACTCCACCGTAGACTCCGGCCGCGCCATCGAGCGCATGCGAATGGCCTTCGTCTGCTACAACGCCCCCGACGTGGCCGATTTCGTCCTCCGGACAAGGATCGACGCCGGAGGACTCCCAGTCGACGAGTACACAGAAGTCCGCCGCCTTCAGGCCAGCAGCGCCATCTACACCGCCGACCCGGCCTAGAACAGACGGGGATTGCGGGGCAGCTAGAGCCCGCTTAAACTACTAATGTCCACACCTTGCTTGAATCTTGAAACTACAAGGAGCTTCAATGTCTGTTACGGATGAACTGTTGGAGAACAACGCTTGCTACGCTGCGAGCTTCGACAAAGGCGACCTGCCCCTGCCGCCCGCGCGGGGAGTGGCGGTTGTGGCATGCATGGACGCCCGGCTCGACACCCACAAGCTGCTAGGCCTCGACGAAGGGGATGCACACGTCATACGCAATGCGGGCGGCGTGGTGAGCGACGACGCAATCCGCTCGCTGGTGATCTCCCAGCGCCTTCTGGGCACCCGCGAGATAGTGCTCGTCCACCACACGGACTGCGGGATGCTGACCTTCCGGGATGACGACGTAAAGGACATGATCGAGGCCGATACCGGCCTCAGGCCTTCGTTCGCGCTGGAAGCCTTCGGAGACCTGGAAGGCGATGTGCGACAGTCTATCGCCCGCATCAAGGCCGACCCGTTCATTCCTGTAAAGGACCAGGTCAGGGGCTTCGTCTACGACTGCGCCACCGGGCGCCTCAACGAGGTGTGCCCCGCCTGAACGACATAGCGCGTCGGCATGGGCCGTGCCATTACGATAAACGGTCCGGCCCGTCTACCGGCTGCACATGAGCAACACCTTCTGCGCCGACGCCCCGGCATAGAGGGTGGGCTCAGGAATCGGTATGCCTCGCCCCAGGGGCGCCTAGTGCGCTTGCGACCTCTCTGATCCGGGTGAGGCTCGCCGAGGCGTAGTCAGTGGCCTCGTACCGCTGTACCTGCTGCTCCTTCACTCCGATTCGCTCCGCGAGCTCCCTCTGACTCAGACCCTGCGATATCCGTGCCTTGATCAGAAGGACCGACAGATCGGAGAGCACGTTGAGGCCGTCCAGTTGGAACCCGCCAGCCTTCAGGGACTCATACTCCCGCATCTCGCCCTCGAGGTCTGCTATCTGGCTTCTCAGTGCGTCCTCCTGCGCCTTGGCGATTAGGGGATGTACTCTCTCAGCCCCGCCGGAGCGCCCCGTGAGACTCTGAAGCGTCTGAGAGAAACGTTCTGCCTGAACCTTGGTGGTCCGGTACTGCCGCTCGTTCTTGATCATGTGAGGTCTCCCAGGTCGATTGCGACAATCCCTTTGGGCGTCCCGGTGTCCTTGTCCGTCTGGAAGAAGTCGAGAAACGACAGCCCGTCGCTGTCGGCGATGATGGACGCGGGAAACAGCTCCCCCAAGTACTTGGCTTTCTGTGTGACCCTCCCTGGGTCGAAGGTAAGGAGGACTGGGTCGAGGACCTCAGGCTCGACGCCGGCTTCCTCCCAGCAGGCGTCGTAGTCGTTCGGGACGTATTTGTTCGTAACGAAACTCCCGTTGACATAGACGGTCCGGCAACCCGTTCTCTTCAGGTCCTCAAGCGCGGCTCTCAGCCCATCCATGAGATCCTGTCTCCATAAGCTGTTTCCGAATCGGACCATCAGTTCGTCCCAGCTTGCCCAATGTACTCCTGGCGGGAGCAGCCCCTCCGAATTGAGCTCCAGTATCATGCACACAACAATATCATTGTGTGCCCCCTTCGTCAAGTCGCTGTCCAACCTTCTGGAACGCTTGGTGGTACTCTTGTAGTGCGGAAGCTGGTCGGCTACTCACCTGAGCGGTCAGCCCGGTTCGTAGGGAGTACCCGATGTCCCCAGAGGATAGCGCCGTGATCCCTCCCCGCGCGATGCTCGTCGACCTCGACGATACCATCATCGACTACCGCACCGGCGTCGACCCGTGCTGGCGCTTGGTCTGCGCCGACGCGGCGGCATGCGTCCCCGGGCTCGACGCCGGTGCCCTGTTCCAGGAAGTACTCCGGACGCGCGAGTGGTACTGGTCCGACCCGGAGCGCCACCGCATAGGCCGCGCCGACCTTGTGGCGGCCAGCGCCGGTGTGGTCCTCCGGTCCCTGCGCAAGCTGAGCTTCGATCTCCCGGACCTGGCCCGTGACCTCGGCCGGTCGTACCGGGAGAAGCGAGACGAGGTGGCCGTGCTGGTCCCCAACGCGGTCGAAGCCCTCCGGCGGTTCAGAAGCCACGGTATAGCCCTGGCTATGATCACCAACGGCGCGAGCGCGACCCAGAGGGCAAAGATCGAGCGCTTCCATCTTGCACCATACTTCGACCACATCCTGGTAGAAGGCGAGCTCGGCTTTGGCAAGCCCGAGCCCGAGGTATACCTGAAAGCGATGGCCGCCCTCCGCTCCAGCCCCGCCGACACCTGGTGCGTGGGCGACAACCTGGAGTGGGAGGTCGCCGCGCCGCAGAGGCTGGGCATATACAGCGTCTGGGTCGATCCCACCGGCGCCGGGCCGCCACCGGGCTCCCCTGTCAGGCCCGACCGCACTGTAGCCTCCATCGCCGAGCTTGCGTTCTGAAGCTGCGTGGGCAGAAAGCTGTGTCGTTTCGGGCCGTTGCTGACGTAGCTCCCGATCGCCCCTCCTCCACCCGCCGCACTCGTGGAGAGACTGACCAACCCTCATCTTGACGACCTTTCGTACAGTTCTTATACCATGTCTATGATAATGCTCATTGTGATCAGCGCCGCACTCCGATGGACGCCTCGCAATCAACACCCGTTCCGAAGCCACAGACAGGCTTCGGGACCCGCTCGGAGGTAAGTCCATGCAAAACCTGGGAGCTATTCTTCTGGCGTGCGGACTGCTTACCGCCATCGGAAAAAGGGACCATACTAGGGGCCTGACCTTCCTGGCCAGCATCCTCGTATTCCTAGCTGGCCTTCTGATAGTCCTGACCGCCTCCTAGACGCCTCCTTGGGCCGTCGAACGGCTCACCCCCTCGGACGGTGGTATAATTGGCCCCAAGCTGAAAGGGCGCACCCTGGTGCGCCTGTCTTCGTTTATGGGCAGACGCGGGGGCCGACGTTGCTGCTGGCGCTCGACATAGGCAACACGAACATCAAGATCGGCGTCTTCGACGACGCGGACTCGAACGGGTACTCCCCGGCTGCCACCTGGCGCATCTCCAGCGACCGCAAGCGCATGGCGGATGAATACGCCGCCACGCTGCTGAGCCTGCTGGCGCTGGGCGGTTACTCCGCCTCGGATGTCAGCGCAGCCGCCATTTGCAGCGGCGTTCCGCCACTGACACCGGAGATCGTCAGCCTCTGCCGCACTTACCTGGACGTCGAGCCCGTGGTCGTAGGCGCGGGCGTCAGGACCGGCGTGAAGGTGCTCTACGACCCGCCGCGCGACGTGGGCGCCGACCGCATAGCCAACGCCGTGGGCGCCCTCAAGCTCTACGGAGGCCCGGCCATCGTCGTCGACTTCGGCACGGGCACGGTGTTCGACGCCGTGTCCGCGGATGCTGAGTACCTCGGCGGAGCCATTGCGCCAGGCATCATCGTCGCCGCCGACGCGCTCTTCCATAGCGCCTCCCAGCTACGCCGCGTCGAGCTGCGCAGGCCCGGAAAGGCGATAGGTAGGAACACCGTCCACGCCCTCCAGTCTGGCCTCGTCCTCGGCTACACCGATATGGTCAAGGGCATGGTGGCGCGCTTCGACGAGGAGCTCGGGGGCGGCGCCAGGATAATTGGCACGGGCGGCCTCTCAGACCTGATCGCCGGGGAGGCGGGCGTCTTCGACGCGGTTAACCAGGACCTCACCCTCTCCGGCTTGAGCATCGTCCACGAATTGAACCGCTGAAGGACGCCACGACATGCCGCACCCGCTGGAGGGCAAGACCATAGCGCTGGGAGTCTCGGGCAGCATCGCCTGCCACAAGGCCGTCGACCTCGCAAGCAAGCTGACCCAGCAGGGCGCAGCGGTCAACGTCGTCATGACCGAGGCGGCGACCAGGTTCGCGTCGCCGCTCGCCTTCGGCAGCATCACCCATCGCCCGGTCGTAACCGACATATTCGATCCGCGCACGGAGTTGGGCATCGACCACGTGGCCATCGCGGAGCGCGCCGACCTGGTGGTCGTTGCCCCCGCGACCGCCAACACCATAGCGCGCATCGCCCACGGGCTGGCGGACGACGCCCTCACGACCACGGTGCTCGCTACCCGCGCCCCCGTCGTCGTCTGCCCCGCCATGGACGGCCACATGTACGACAACCCTGCCACGCAGCATAACGTCGCAACGCTGAGGTCGCGGGGCATAACCGTCGCCGGCCCGGCGGTGGGCCGCCTCGCCTCCGGCATGACCGGCTCCGGCCGCATGATCGAGCCCGCCGAGATCATCGGCCACCTCCGCGCAGTCCTCGGACGCAACGGCGACCTAGCGGGCCGCAAGGTGGTCGCCACCGCGGGCGGCACCCGCGAACCCATAGACCCCGTCAGGTTCGTCTCCAACCGCTCCTCGGGCAAGATGGGCTACGCCGTCGCCGAGGCCGCCCGCGACCGCGGCGCAGTCGTCACCCTGGTCACCGCGCCCACGTCGCTCCCGGACCCCGTCGGAGTCGCCGTCGTCAGGGTAGAGTCGGCCATCGAAATGAGGGACGCCCTCATCCGCGAGTGCCGTGGCGCCGATATCCTGGTCATGGCCGCCGCCGTGGCCGACTGGCGGCCCGCCGAGGTCTCGGAGCGCAAGCTCAAGAAGGGTTCCGCCGCCACACTTTCCCTGGAGTTGACCAGGACCCCCGACGCAGTGGCCGACATCGGCTACGAGGGGCTGGTCAAGGTAGGCTTCGCCGCCGAGACCGACGACCTTGAGCAAAACGCCGCCGCAAAGATCGCCCCCAAGGGCCTACACTTCATCGCCGCCAACGACGTCACCGACCCAGGCAGCGGCTTCGGCACCGATACCAACCGCGTCGTCCTCATAGACCGCGAAGGCCGCACCGAGCCCCTCGGCCTCCTCACCAAGTACGAAGTCGCCCACCGCATCCTCGACAAAGCCCTCACCTACTGCAACGGCTAACCCTGCTGCGCCATTAAGCACCCGGCCTTATCCCTGCTTCTCCGGCCCTATCCCCGTCACTCGCGCCCTATCTCTGTCTCCGTGACTTACTCCCGCCATTCCTCCCCATCTCTCTGTCATTCCGAGCGCAGCGAGGGATCTAAGGCGGCTCGCCAGCGGCGCCCTAGCCCCGAGTGCAAGCTTCCGTCCCAGTTCTGACTCTGACAATTTGGCCCTTGACTCTCAAGAACGCCCGTACTAACATACCGCAATAGCAATGACCCGAACGAAGATACCCACAACCGGCCACGGCGAAATTATGGAGGCTCTCTTCAACGAGGGTAACTTTCTGGGCAATGGTGCCGAGGTGCGCGTCGGTTCGCATGACGGGCAGGCGATTCCGACGCTGTCCGATAAAGTGGTCAACGTAGCTTCGGTTCCGCAGCGGAGTCCCCTGCGCTATCCGGGAGGCAAGACTTGGCTTGTGCCGCAGATAAGGAAATGGTTGCGGGGGCTCCCTTTCCGCCCGCAGGTGTTCGTTGAGCCGTTTGCTGGAGGTGGAATCGCATCGCTGACGGCAGTCATGGATTCCTGCGTGGATCGCGCCGTGCTCTGTGAGAAGGACCCGAACGTATCGAACCTGTGGAAGTGCATGATCGACGACGCCGAGCAGCTGGCCCTGCGGGTCGAGCGTTTTGCCGCAACCCCGGAGAATGTGCGAGCGGTGTTTGCCGATGCTGGAGCTTCCGGTGTGGAAGCCGCATTCCGGACCCTTCTTCGGAACAGGATTAGCCGGGGCGGCATAATGGCCAAGGGAGCTTCGGTCATGAAGCGGGGAGAGAATGGGAACGGGATATCCTCCCGCTGGTACGCTGATACCCTTGCCACCCGCATCCGGACTATCGGGAGCTGCGCTGGAAGCCTTGAGTTCTTCCAAGGAGACGGTGTGGGCCTGGTGGAGCTATGCAAGGACAATCGCTCAGCCGCGTTCTTCATAGACCCTCCCTACACCGCGGCGGGCAAACGGGCGGGCAGGCGCCTGTACACTTACAATGAAATCGATCACGAGGACTTGTTCGAGCGGATGTCCAAGGTAGCCGGCGCCTTCATGATGACCTACGACGAGAGTCCGGACGTCATCGATATGGCGCGAAGGCGAGGATTCCACTTGGCCAAGGTTCCCATGAAGAACACGCACCATGCGGTGATGTATGAGCTGCTCATCACCTCACACGGGCTGGCACCGTGAGCCGACCCCGACGCTTCGGGATAGGGGAGTGGTATGGCCATTCCTATCTTGGTCTCACACGAGACGAGCGCCGGGCGTATGTCGCCGAGAGTGGCCCCCACCCGTGTCCCTTTCGGATGGGTGGGGGTTCCTGTACAAAGAGAGGCGGTGTCTGTTCATTCAGGTTATACGAGAATGTCGATGGAGCGGCCGCCTCTGTTACGGGTGCAGAGGCCGGATTGCGGGTACTGTGTCCGCGACGATTTGAAGAGGACATGGAGATTTTTCGGTGGATAGGCGAAGTCGTGCTGGGCACGTCTACCCCGGATATAGCAACTGAGATCGGCTTCCTCAGGACCGAAGAAGGCAACACCCACGTGGGTCGGATAGATATGGTCCTGGCGAACCAGGATGCTGGGACGACAGCCCTTGACTGGTGCGCCCTGGAGATTCAGGCCGTCTACTTCTCCGGTACGAGCATGAGCGAAGAGTTCAAGAGCATCATGGACCACGATGGCGAGGACCCGCCGTTCCCAGGGCACATACGGCGGCCCGACTACAGGAGCAGCGGGCCTAAGCGATTGATGCCCCAGTTGCAGATTAAGGTGCCCACACTCCGCCGGTGGGGCAAGAAGATGGCGGTATTGGTCGACAAGCACTTCTTCGAATCACTTGGGAATATGGAAGAGGTCGATGATCTATCGAGTGGGGACATAGCGTGGTTTACAGTGGGTTTCGAAGAAGACGACACAGGCAGATGCTTTAGGCTCGTCAGGGACAGTGTCCACGTGACTACGCTAGAACGGGCTACCGAGGGACTGACTGGTGGGTATCCCGTTACTTTGACCGAATTCGAGAACGGCATACGATCCAAGCTGGCACAGTGACTCTGTCCAGATTAGGGTAGTCAACGTAGGTCCCGCTTCTGCAGCGGAGCCCCTGCGCTACCCGGGAGGCAAACTTGGCTCGCGCCGGAGTTGTGGTTGGAGTAGGAGCGGTCTTGCAATGATGGCCCGGATTGTGGTTGGTCTTGTGGTGTGTTGGGTGATGTTTGCAGTGCCGTGGTGGTGGTTCCTTGGTGCTTCTGGTTTGTTGGGTTGGCGCCGTCGGCGTTGCGGTGGGTGATCGATGTGGGTGCGCCGTTGGCTGGGTTCTCGTTGGTCGGGTTGTTGTTGGTGGTGGTGCTGCTTGGGGCTGTTGCGTGTGTTAGTTGGTGGCTGGGGGATCGGACTTGAGGGACTTGAGCTGCTGGAGTCCCGAAATCCTCTGGAACGGTTAGAATAGGTTCCCACCTTTGGCGAGTGCTAGACTGTCTACCACGTAACGCGGACAGTCACCGTTATGCGCCATCCCTTAGGGTAAAAGGCAGGCAACGGAGCAAGCAATGATCGGAGTACTCACCCACCACTGGGCCCGCGAGGGCAAGATTGAAGAGGCGAGAAGGCTGCTGGACGGCAACGGCCTCGCCCAGAGCAGGGCGCCCGGCTTCGTGAGCCGCCACACCCTCTACGCCCTCGCCGACCCCTCCCAGATCACCTCCCTGGTGCTCTGGGACGACAACGATATATACGAGCAGTGGCGCGCCAGCCCGGAGAGGGCCGTGACCATGGCCGGCGCAGAGTCGCTCTGGGCAAGCCCCCCCGAATCGCAGCGCTTCGAGGTTGCGGGCGCGCCTCTATAATTGAGATGACCGACCGCGCGGGCCACGTCGACGAGGCTGACCGAGCCAGAGACGGATCGGACGAGCGCCCCGGCGTCGAAGGCGTTGACAAGCTGTTGGAGATCGCTTGTCATCTCGTTCCTCAGCCGAGGCCTGACAGGAACGAAAGAATCTCGGACGTTGTCTCCTCCGGGGCCTCCTCCGGAAGGAAGTGGCCGCAGTTTATGCCCCTGCCCCGGACGTCGACGGCGCGTTCCCGCCAGGTCGTGAGCATGTCGAGCGCCCTTCCGGTCTGCCATCCCGGACGCTTGGACATGTCAGTTCCCCACAGCGCAAGCACCGGACAGCTCAGCCTGCGCCCCCTGTCGGCCTCGTCGTGCTCTAGGTCGAGCTCGATCGCGCGGTAGTCGGCGCAGGTGGCCCGAACCGTCTCCAGGTCGCTGAAGCAGCGCAGGTACTCTTCATACGCCTCGTCGGTGATCGCGCCGTCGACCGCCGTCCAGCGCTCCAACAGGAAGTCGAGGTAGAATTTGACGTTGCTGCCGATGAGCGTTTCGGGAAGGGGCGTAGGCTGCCGCATCAGGTGCCAGTGGAACCACGCGAAGGCGAGGACGCTGTCCATGCTCTCGAAGGCGGCCTGGGACGGGACGACGTCGAGCGACGTCAGGCTCATGACGCGCTCCGGGTGGTCGAGCGCCATCCGGTGTCCGACCCGTGCGCCGCGGTCGTGTCCCACCACATGGAAGCGGTCGTTTCCGAGCGCGTCCATCACCTTGACCTGGTCTCCCGCAGTGGACCGCTTGCAGTAGACGTTGTGGTCGCCGTTCGACGGTGGCTTTCCGCTGTCGCCGTACCCCCGAAGGTCGGGCGCCACGACCGTAAACCTCTCGGCGAGCGCCGGCGCGGTCTTGTGCCACATCACGTGCGTCTGCGGATAGCCGTGCAGGAGCAGCAAGGCGGGACCGCTTCCGCCATACACCAGATTGATCTCTACGCCGACCGTCTCGATGCGCTTCCGCTCAAATCCCTCGAACACGTGCGCCTCCTGAATTCTAGTTGGCATCGTCGTCTGTGGAAAAGGCCTCAACCGCAGCGGAGATGTCGTAGTTTTGGGGGGTGGGCGTACTGCCGGGTTCACTGAAGCCCGAATTCTTCGAAACATACCTTCCCGTGCCGACGAGTTCTAACCTGTCGTTGAAGCTCAGTGCCATCTTGACGCTGTTGGGTTGAACTTCCCTTCGTTGTCTGCTCAATTCGGCCATCACAATACCTTCCTGAACCGGCAGTCGTGTCTTGAAGTAGAGTCTCTCAACTATCTCGGCAACTGACTCAAATATGTCTTTGTCTGGCCGAGAATAGCCATGTTCCTTGAGGCCGTACATCCCTTTCCGTCCGATCCATACTATACCGAGAGCCTGACTGCTTGGCCCTCCAAGTGCGGCGTGCCAGCTATGAGTCATGGTTGCGTTATCAGGAAACAACCTGTTGCACTCATCTGCAATCTCCTGATAATGTGCAGCACGACCGAGTGACCGTAGAGCTTCCAGTATAAAGGCCGGCTAACGCCCCCCTGGGTCGCCCTCCCTCAGCGGCGACGTGAAACGCAGCCCCGCGTCGTCCAGCGGCCCGGACAGCTCCTCGCCCGGCGGCCTCACCTCGTCCTCCACCCACGCGGCAAGGTCGTTCAACGCCGCCTCGACCTCCGCCATGCTGAAGTCGCAGTGCACCGCAGACCTGACCGCCCGCATGGACACCATGTCGCCGTTCCCGGCCTCCTCGGCGAGCGCCCCGAACCCCACCATCAGGCTGATCGGCACGAACCCGTCGCCCGTCGTGTGCATCATCAGCAGCGGCACGGGCACGGCGCCCGCGAGCCGTGTGTACCCGGGATTCGGTTCGCCGGCGCCCGGGCCGACGGCCACCCGCACGACCTGCTCATTGACTCGGTCCGCCTCTATCCCCAGCTCCGGCGCGCCGGGATACACCGTCTCCGTGTTGTCGAACAGCCCGTCCAGCGGCATCAGCAGCCGGGCGATGCCCAGCAGCACGAAGTTGAGACGGAAGCGCGCGTCGAATCCCTCGTGCCTGAAGGGCCTCGACCCACCCGTCATCGCCTTCAGCAGGCTCTCGAACACCCGTCGCGCGTCCGGGTCCGCCTCCAGCGCGGGCATGATCTTCGTAACCGCCAACTCGGCCAGCTCGGTAGCCGTCTCGGCTTCGTCCCGGCCCACGCCCGCGGCAAATGCCCCCAGCGCCGCGTAGTGGCCCAGGAAGTCGATCGCGCCCGCCCCCGTCGTGCTGCACGCGGCCAGCGCGCCGTCGTACCGCTCCGGGTAGAGCTCCAGCGAAAGCAGTACCGCGTTGCCCCCCATGGAGGCGCCCGCGGCGTAAGTGTACTCCGGCTTGCCGAACCTCTCGATGAACAGGTCGTGCAGAGCCGCCGTCTCAAGGGCCGCCTCGTACGGCGCGAACCCGTTGGAGCTGAACGACGATGCCGCCCACGCGTAACCCTTCTCGATCAGCAGCGCGCGCATCGGTGGCAGGTCGGCGACCAGATCCGGCGTGAAGTCCCGGAACCCGTGCGCCCACATCACCAGCCGCCCATTCCAGCCGTCAGGCACCTCGATCCGGTACACCGTCCCGTCCAGCTCGCCGTGGAACGCCTGCGCGCCCTCCAACGCCGCGAACGCCGGGTCGGTGAGACGGTACCGGGCCGCCTGCATCTCCACGACCATCTGCACAAGCACGAGCTCGACCTCGGAGACCATGCCACCGCTGACGACCAACCTTGCTTCACCCTCCAGGCTGCCCAGCGCCCCGCCGTCCATCGTGATTCGGGCGACGGCGCGCTCACCCTCGACGACCGGCTCCGATACCTCCACCTCGACCTCGCCGAGCAGCAGCGGCAGTTGTCTGAGCAGCAATCCCTTCCCCGGCAGCCGTATGAATCCCACCGTGAACACCACGTCGTCTGCCAGCACCGCGCCCATCGCCTCCACGTCGACGTCGCCCAGCGCGGCTAGGAAAGCCACCGCGACGCGCCCCGTTTCGCCCCCGCCATCCCCCGAAGGAGCCGGTGTGTTCATAGCCGTGGGGCTCGGAGTCACGGTGGGTGATGGCGTAGGACTGGATGTTGCGGTGGGATTTGGGCTGGGCGTGTTCGTAGCTGTTGGTACGGGAGTCGCTGCAGGCGGCGCCGTTGGAGTAGGCGCGCTGGGTAGCGGCGTCGGGGTGAAGGTCGGGGCCGGTCTCGCCTCACCCCGTGAATTCACCGCCGTAGCGGTCGCCGTCGGCTCAGGCGCCGAGCCGCACGCGGCCGCAACCAGGACCAGGAACGCTAGCAGCCATGCGCCGGCCTTCATGGGCGCGCACATCGGCTCGTGTAGAATGGATAGAGCCATAGCGAAAGTGAGGGTAGGCTCCACGATACCAGAGGCCCTGTGTCCCGGCCACCTCGCCCGTCCCCCGCGCCTCGGACCGACGGCGCCCGCCAGCTGCAGAGGAAAGCACACCCCATGACCCAGACCACTACCGACATCCCCAAGGCATACGACCCCAAGGCTACCGAGCAGCGCATCTACGCCATGTGGATGGACGGCGGCTACTTCACCCCCACCATAGAGCCCGACAAAGAGCCCTTCACAATCATCATGCCGCCCCCCAACGTCACCGGCGAGCTGCACATGGGACACGCGCTCACCGACGCCCTAGAGGACCTGATGACGCGCTGGCACCGGATGCTCGGCGAGCCCACCCTATACCTGCCTGGCACCGACCACGCCGGCATAGCGACCCAGGTCGTCGTAGAGCGCATGCTGGCCGGGGACGGCATATCCCGGCACGAGCTGGGCCGCCAGAAGTTCGTCGAGACGGTCTGGAATTGGGTGGACGAGTACGGCGACCGTATCTACGAGCAGATCAAGAGGCTCGGCGCCTCCTGCGACTGGTCGCGAAGTGCTTTCACGCTGGACGAGGGCCCCAGCCTGGCCGTGCGCACCACCTTCGTCAACCTCTACCGCAAGGGGCTCATCTACCGCCGCGAGCGCATCGTCAACTGGTGCCCGCGTTGCGCCACCGCCCTCTCCGACTTGGAGGTCAAGCACGGCGACGAAGATGCCGCCCTATACCACATCCGCTACAACCTCACGGACGGCGGCGCCGTTACGATCGCCACCACGAGGCCGGAGACCCTACTCGGCGACACGGCGGTCGCCGTTAACCCCGAAGACGAGCGGTACGCACACCTCGTGGGCCGCAGCGCCATCCTCCCCGTCCTTGGGCGCGTCATCCCCGTCATCGCCGACGAGGCCGTCTCCACCGAGTTCGGCACCGGCGCACTGAAGGTCACCCCCGGCCACGACCACAACGACTTCGAGATCGGCGAGAGACACGGCCTGCCCACCGTCAACATCATGCACCCCGACGGCACTCTGAACGAGCACGCCGGCCACTACGAAGGCGTGGACAGGCTGGAGGTGCGCAAGCAGATCGTAGAGGAGCTGGAGCGAGACGGCCTGCTGGAGCAGATCGAGCCCTACCGCCACTCGGTTGGCCACTGCGACCGCTGCGCCGAGATCGTCGAGCCCATGGTCAGCAAGCAGTGGTACATGAATATGAAGCCGCTGGCCGAGCCCGCAATCGAGGCGGTGCGCAGCGGCGAGGTCCGCATCGTCCCCGAGCACTTCACCAAGGTCTACTACAACTGGATGGAGAACATCCGCGACTGGTGCGTCAGCCGCCAGCTATGGTGGGGCCACCGCATCCCGGTCTGGTACTGCGGCAACTGCGAGGAAGTCACCGTGGACCTCAAGGACCCCGACGTATGCTCCGCCTGCGGCTCCTCGGACCTGACGCGCGACCCGGACGTCCTCGACACTTGGTTCAGCTCCGCCCTCTGGCCGCACTCCACACTCGGCTGGCCCGGCGACACCGAGGACATGCGCTACTTCTACCCCACCTCCGACATGGAGACGGGCCACGACATCCTCTTCTTCTGGGTCGCCCGCATGATGATGATGGGCATCGAAAACACGGGCCAGGTCCCCTTCCGCACCATCTACCTCCACGGCCTCGTGCGCGACCCAGAGGGCGTCAAGATGAGCAAGTCGAAGGGCAACGTCATGGACCCACTGGAGCTCATAGACCTCTACGGCGCCGACGCACTACGCTTCGCCCTCACTACCGGCAACTCCCCCGGCAACGACATGCGCCTCAACGAGTCCCGCATGGAGGCCGCCCGCAACTTCGCCAACAAGCTCTGGAACGCCGCCAGGTTCGTCATGACCAACCTGGATCGCGGCTCGAGCGCCGCCTGGGAGTGGCCCCCAAATTCAGCCCACCTTCATGACCGCTGGATCGTCAGCCGCCTCGACGGCATCGTGGCCGAGGTCCAGCGCCACATGCGCGACTACCAGTTCGGCGAGGCCCAACGCGCCGTCCACGACTTCCTGTGGGGCGAGTACTGCGACTGGTACCTGGAAATGTCGAAGATCAGGCTCCGCTCCGGCGAGCCCGGTGACGCGTCACCACTGCCGGTCATGGCATACGTGCTCGAAGAGGTGCTGCGCCTGCTTCACCCCTTCATGCCCTTCATCACCGAGGAGATATGGCACAAGCTGGTCGCCCTCCTCCCTCACGAGCCTGACCGCGCCGAAGCCCTGATCGTGGCCCGGTACCCGGAGCCCGACCCCGCCCGGCGCGACGAAGAAGCCGAGGCCGAGGTTGGCGCGATGATCGAGCTCGTCCGGGCCGTCCGCAACGTCCGCGCCGAGTTCCGCATAGACCGCAATCAGCCCTTGGAGGTCGTGGTTGACGGCGACGACATGGCGCGCGTGGCCGCCTCCGAGACCGCCGTCATACAGCGCCTTGCCGGCGTCGAACCCCTGAAGATCGGTCGCGGCGGCGCCGCACCCTCGGCGGACGAGGTCTCCGTCGTGCTGACGAAGGGAGCCGTCGCGGTGCCCTTGGGCGGCCTCGTCGACCTCGACCGCGAGAAGAAGCGCCTCTCCGACGAGATGACAAACATAGACGGCAACCTCCAAAAGCTGGGCAAGCGCCTTCAGGACCAAAAATTCCTGGAGCGGGCGCCCGAGGAGGTCGTCGACCGCGAGCGCCAGCGCCTCGCAACACTCCAGGCCCGCCGCAGCCGCGTCGACGAGGTCCTATCCCGCCTCTCGTAACGCCCCGACCGTGAGCCCGCCTTCATGACCTCCGAATACTGGATACTCTTCGTCTTCGTCGCCTACTTCGCCGTCCTGATCAGTATATCGATCGTTCGCGCCCGCCAGATGGACAACATGTCCGACTACGTGTTGGGGGGCCGCAAGATGGGGTCCTTCACCTCCGCCCTGAGCTCCGCCTCCTCGGCAGCCAGCGGCTGGACGATGCTGGTCTTCCCCGCACTGGCCTTCGCGGCCGGACTCATACATCTGTGGACGGCGGTGAGCATTGCGCTGGGCCACTGGCTGGTATGGACGGTCATGGCCCGCCGGCTGCGCCGCTACACCATCGCGGCCGATGACTCCCTTACGCTGCCGGAGTTTCTCGAAAAACGCTTCGCGGACCGCACGGGGACCCTCCGTACCCTATCGGCGTTCATAACCATATTCTTCATCGTCTTCTACGTTAGCTCCGGCCTGATCTCAGGGGCCAAGCTCCTGGAGGTGGTCTTCGACCTTACCCACGAGGAGTTCCACAGTGTCGGAGTCCTGGTAACCTTGGTCGCCATCACTACCTACACCTTCATCGGCGGCTTCCTGGCCGTTTCCCGCACCGATGTGTTCCAGTCCCTGATGATGCTGGCCGGCTTCGCCATCCTGCCGGCATTGTTGATATTCATGGTTGACGAGCCTTTCCAAGGCCTTGGGGCCACCGCGACGGGCTTTTGGAACCCCTTTACCGACGAGAACGGCAATGGCGTCGGCCTCGTCTTTCTGCTCTCTACCGCCGGCTGGGGCCTGGGCGCCCTGGGTTCCCAGCGCGTATTGGCCCGCCTGATGGCGCTGGACAGGGAAGACCAGATCCCCAGGACCCGCAACGTCAGCGTCTCCTGGGTGGTCCTGATGTTCGGTTTCGGCTTGCTGCTGGGGCTCGTGGCCGTGCCCGCCTTGGCCGAGGGCGGTATGCTCGACCTGGTGATGCAGGACCCGGAGAGAGTCTATCTAATCACCTCCACCTCCTTCTTCCATCCCCTCGTGGCCGGCCTCCTGCTAACCGCCGTGGTCGCAGCCGTAATGAGCACCGCCGATTCCCAGCTACTGCTCGCCTCGGCGGTCGCTACCGACGACATACCCTTCTTCAATCGCCTGGCCTACGCGGTACAGACCCGCTCCCGCGTCTGGATGGGCCGCGTCATGCTTCTGGTAGTCGGGCTGATCTCCGCCGCCCTCTCCATCCTTCACCCGGACTCCGTATTCACCCTAGTCTCCCTGGCCTGGGGCGGCATGGGAGCGGCCTTCGGTCCGGCAACCCTTCTGGCCCTGTACTGGCGGCGCTTCAACTTCTGGGGCGCGCTCACCTCCATCTCGGTGGGCACCGTAGTCGCAACCCTCTGGTGGTACCTCCCCCTGGACGCCGACTCAACGGCCCCAATCCAGGCCCTCTCCGGCCTGTGGGAAGTGATGAAGATCGGCCCCGGCGGCGTCTTGAGCATCCAGCCGGCCACACCCGGCTTCCTCATCGCCACCCCTGCGGCAGTCCTCGTAACCCTGCTCACCCCGGCCCCGCCCCGGGAGACAGTGGAGCTGTTCGACCAGGTCAACACCCCGACCTCTTCCCCCAACGCGTAAGAACACCGTTCCCAACCGCCTCGGGGTCGTGGCAGCATGAAACCCTAACCCTTGGGGAGTGCAGAGGGGCAGAGCCCCTCGCCGGGGGAGTGGGGGTGCCCCCCAAGAAACCTCTGGGGTGGGCGGGCGGGGCATTCAAGGACGCTCCTACCCAAAGTCCTCCATAACCATCCGCGCCACGCGCCGCCCGATCCTAACGCTGTAGCTTGTCCCCCGGTCCTCCGGGTAGATCTGCGTAGTGTTCGCCAGGTACAGCCCACGCAGCGGAGTCCGGTGATCTGGGATCCGAGACGAGTAGTTGACCCCTATCACCGGCTGCGCCGCCTCCACCCGGTGGTAGAAGCTGTTCACCACCCACGAAGCATCGAAGTCCGGGTTGATCTTCCGCAGGTGCGGCGCGTATTCGGCCAGCAGCTCCCGGTGACTCAACCCGTACAGCCGGTCGTCCGCCGTCAGGTAATTCGACAGGTAGACGATGTGCTTGCCGCCGTAATGCTCCGGCCCGATCAGGTTCGTCTGCTCGATCACCCCCACGAACGGGATCGACCTGTCGGCCACGTTCAGCCAGTAGACCCTCGACAGTGGCCGGTCCAGCACTAGGATGATCAGCACCGCCGCCATGTACTCGACGCCCGAGAGCCGCGCCATGTACTCCTCCGGCAGACCCGGCGCCAGCCGCAGCAGCGTGTACGACGGCGTCGTCGCGACTATGGCGTCGAACTGCTCCACGCTGCCGCTACCACCGCCTAGATCCGCCCCCGCCTCCTCCGGCTCCGGCGCGTTGAGCGCCTGCGGCGACTCCCACGTCGACGGCCTCGGCTCCGTGCGCAGGCCCGTCGCGCGCCCCCCTTCCTCCACGATCCCTGTCACCGCGCTGGCGGTCTGGATACGTCCGCCCCGCTTCTCGATCTCCACCCGCAGCCTGTCGAATATCTCACTGAAGCTGCCAACCGGGTACCCCAGCACCTCCCGCGCCATCCCCTTGTCCCTGGAGGCGAACCGCGTATGCACCTTCCCCCACACCCACGCCATCCCCACCTCCTGGAAGTGCTCCCCGAACTTCCCCCGCAGCATCGGCCCCCAGAAGGCCTCGTACGCCCCCTGTCCCGCCTTCCTGCGTAGCCACTCCGCGGCCGTATGGGACTCCAGCGCCCGCCAGTCAGAGATACGCCTCGTCTGCAGCGTCGACAGCCCCAGCCGCACCCGGTCCACCAGGCTGATCGGCTTGAACCGCAGCAGGTCCAGCGGCGTTACGAAGTCGTATATCCGTCCCCCGGCTAGCGTCCCCACCGACGACGGCACCCACCGCACGCGGTCCCCCAGCCCGATCTCCTCCGCAAGCTCCAGGATGTCGGTGTCGCTCTTGAACAGGTGGTGGTACCCCCGCTCCAGTTCCGCGCCGCCAACGTCGAACGTCGACGCCTGCCCACCCAGGAACGGCGCCCGCTCGTGCACGACCACCTCGTGCCCCTCCTTCGCCAGGTCGTAGGCCGCCGCCAGCCCCGCGGCGCCGCCCCCAACTATGCCGGCCCGCATGTCCCCTCCTCGCCCTCGGCCCGCTCACGCTCGCTCCCCGCCCGGGCGAGCCCGCCCAGCGACACGTGGTGCCACCACAGCAGCGCCTGCCCCAGCACGATCATCGGCAGGATCAGCACCGCGTGCACCAGCGCCGCGAACCCGCCTGCCAGCGCCCTGTCCACCACCCCCAGCGGCAGCAGCACCAACGTCTCCCGCGCCACCAGCTCGAACAGCCCCAGCCCTCCCGGCGCCGCCGGCACCGAGCTCCCTATGTTCGCGATCGCCGTCACCAGCACCATCGCCGTCGCCATCTCCGCCGCGCTGCCGTACAGCCCATCCATCCCGAACGACAGCCCGACCAGGTAGAAAAGCGCCGCCTCGAACAGCCATATCGGCACCGAGAGTACCAGAAGCCGCGCGACGGTCCCCGGGTTACGCAGCGGCGCCAGGCCGTGAAGCAGCATCTCCACCAGCCCCAGCAGCCGCGTTCCCAACCGCTGCGGCGCCAGCCGGACAGCCGCGCCCGCGGCCGACCGCGCCCGGTCCGGCAGATACGCAAGCAGCAGCAGGGCCCCGAACGCACCGATGAATGGCACCGTCATCCCGGCGGCCAGCAGCGGCCACGGCAGGCCCAACCACTCCTCGAACCCCTGCGCCAGTCCGCCCAAGGGCACGAACAGCGCCGTCGCCGCGATGAACAGCAGCAGCGTCAGCGCGTCGAACGTCCGCTCGACGAATATCGTCATCAGCGCCGCCGTCTTGCTCACCCCCTCGCGCTCCCCAACGAAGTGCGTCCTCACCAGCTCCCCCATCCGCATCGGCAGCAGGTTGTTCGCCATGTATCCCACCACCACCACGGGGTACAGCCGCGCCACCGGCACGCTCTTCATGTGCATCAGCAGCAACCGCCACCGCAGGCTGCGGAAGAACAGCGACACCAGGTACATCGCCGCCGCTGGTACGACGTACACGTACTCGGCCTCCGACAGCGCGTCGATCATCCCCCCGACGTCCACCGTCAGCACGAACAGCGCGAGCAACACGGCGCTGATGCCCAGCCCAATCCAGTACTTGGCGAGGCCGCTCACTGAGGCTCCCCTGTCTCGGACTCATACCACTTCGCTTTGGTCACGTCGCGAAATACCATCCCCCGCCTCCGTCGTTCCCGCGAACGCGGGAATCCATCCCCGGCAAGATGCGTCGTCATGACCTCGGGCCCAGTCCGTCACGCCAGCAGGCCCGATCAGGCGACGTGTCTGCGTCACTCCGCCGGGGTGAACCCCGACGGCAGCTCCGAGGAGAAGTACACGTACGCGTCCTCACTGCAGTATTCGCACGCCGGCGCCTTCCGGTGCAGGAAGTATTCCATCGCCATGCGCCAGTCCCCCCGGTCGAACAGTGAGCCGGCGAACCCGCCCAGCGTCGTGCCCTTGTACGTCTCCGGGAACCAACGCCGATGCTGGATGCGCACCACGTGGGGGAAGCTCCCATCCAGCGCTTCGTCGACCTTGGCCTTGTTCTCCGCGTGCACCACCAGAAGCTGCGCATCCGGGCGCGGCACCTCCCCCTGTCCGTCGTACGCCACGTACCGCACCGTGTCGTAGTCCCTGAAGTACCACCGCCACGGCCACGCGAACCCCCTCGTCTGGTCTACGGCGACCGCCACCGCCGCCTCGTCCTCTACGGTCGCCTCCAGGTGCCGCACCAGTCCCGGAATGTCCGGCGAAGTCTGCGTGTACACTGCCAGCTCCACGGGCGAATCGCCGTTCTCGTAGCTCAGCACCCAGCCAGCCCGTATTCCCACCGCCAGCAGCAGCACCGCCAGCGATACCGCCGCCGGCGCCGCGAACCCCGCCCAGCCCAGCCTCCGCACCAGCCACGCCCCCGCCGCCGCCGCGCCGGCGAAGGCTACGAGAAGCACCCCCAGCAGGACCGCGTCCGAAGACTTGCCCAGGTCGAATTCGACGTAAGCCAGGCTCCACGCCACCACTGCGAAGACGGGTACCCACGCCAGCACGAGCAGCGCCGGAACGTGGCGCCACTGCACCATCCGCACCACGTCTCCCAGGAACTTCCCCGCCAGCACGATCATCGGCAGCGTCAGGTTGACCAGCAGCCACGGCATCTTCTCGCCGGCCATCGAGTACAGCACGAACGACCCCGCCGCCCAGAACGCCAGGAACGCCCCAAACCTGTCCCTGCGCCTGATGTAGAAGACGCCCCCCGCTATGGCGAGCACCAGCGGCAGGTGTTCGTACACCGGCGTGATGACGAGGTAGTAGTACCATGGCTGGCCGCCCCGCGCCACGTCCTGCTGCGCTACCCAGTAGCCCAGCGACTGCCACAGCCCGGAGCCCGCGCCGCCTAGGTGCGTGAAGAAGGTGGTCTGGATCACTATCCAGATCGCCCAGAAGACCAGCGCGTACCGCCACCAGTGCGCCCGGCTCCACTTCACCCCGCCCACCACGGCGAGCCCGGTCATCGCGGCGGCGACGAACACGGCGATCACGATACCGCCGCGCGCGGGCGCCCCGATAGGCCCTGGTCCTCCCACCGGGCTGGCCAGCGTCAGCCCCGACCAGCTCAGCAGGGGCGTCTCCTGCAAGATGCCGACCATCGCCGACCACAGCGGCATCGACAGCGTCACCAGGAGGATGAAGAACCCGGTCTCCCGCGATGCGCCGCTGAACGTCAGCATCCCCTGCAGGTTCGACCACGCCGTTGCGGCAGCCTTCCCCAGGGCCTCCGGCGGGGAAACCTCCTCCGCCGTTATGCCCTTCGTGACGGCCGCCCAGTTCCTCACAATCACTACTGCCGCAAGGTACATGCCAAGCACCGCCACGAGCAGGTACGCCGTCTCCTTGGTCGTGAACGCCAGCGCGAGAAAGACCGCCGCGGCGTACAGGTACCTCGGTTTCCCCTCGTCCAGGTACCGCCACATCGAGATCACCAGCCCCAGCGCCCACACCGCCATGATGACGTCGTTCCGCGCGAACCTGCTGAAGTAGAGCAGCGTGGGGGAGAAAGCCAGCATCCCCGAGGCGAAGAGGGCGCCGATACGCCCCAGCCTGTCCCGGAAGAAGAACGGCAGCGCCACCAGCGCAATGCCCGCCGCTGCCGAGACCAGCCGAGCCGTGTAGTCGCTGTCCCCCAGCGCGAAGAAGACCCCCGCGATCGCCTCCATCTGAAACGGCCCGTGCATCATCGGGTCGTGCCTGAAACCCTCGCCGGTGTAGAGGTTCCAGGCGTACTGAGCGTGCAGGCTCTCGTCGTGGTGCAGCGCCCTCGACCCCAGGTCCCACAGCCGCATCGCCGCCGCCACCGCCACCAGCGCGCAGTAAGCCGCCGGCTCCCACCACGGGCCCCGTATCCAGCCTCTAGCCTTGAGTAAAGCCGTATTCATCCAGTCCTATAGCCGCCGCCCCTCTAGTTTACGAGAAACGACGCCATCATGGCTTCCTCCGGCCCCCGGGCCAGCAGCTCCCGGCTCACCAGGTCCAGCTGGCGGACGTGGCCCCACCGGAAGCTGCGCAGGAAGGTGCCCAGGGTGGATGGCGCCTTGACCATGCAGCCGAGAACACCGGCCGTCCCGCCGCCGCGCAACGCATCGGCGTCGTCGATGCAGTCGCCGCCCGCCAGCGCGGAGGCGACCAGCGTCATCAGCTTGTCGCCGGTGTCGGCCCGCCCCGGCGCGCCGGCCGAGATCGAGGTGATGGTCGACGACTTCCCTCAAGCCCAGGTGTTGGGCGAGGGTGGCCGGCAGGAGCAGCCCGGCGTTGCCTACCAAGCGGTGATCGTCAAAGACGATGCGGATGCGGTCGGGGTGGTTGCGTGGTAGTATCTATTGGGTTCTCTTGGTCTCGGGTCGGTTTTGTGTTTCCAAAACCATTATCCTCAATGCACAGGAGCACTTTCCCCTTCAGCACGCCCCGACACTCGTCTTTTCGGTGGATCGGGGCAGAGGCATGTGACCCTGAACTCAATGCAATTATCAACTCACAAGTTTGGGTACAAGCATGAGGAGCCAAGACAATCAGGCCGTATCTGATAGCTCACCCCGATAAACGGCACTATTCCTGCTCCTTTGGTAGCCTACGATCGCCGATCACGGTTCGCGTCGCCATGATTCATAATATTAAACCCGCGCACACCCTGCGACGAGCACAGTTTCATTCTATGAAGAGGCTCCCTTTACCCGTCTATATTTGCGTTCTCCTGCAGCCGTTTCTATATCGTCACGAAACGTGCTAATCAACCTCAGCACAGTGCCGTGTAGCGACTCATAGTCATCCGGATCAATTGGGATACCCTCCCCGTGAGCGACCGCGTTCCTGTTCTTGAGAAGCCGCTTGTCGATCGTCGGCGCCTCGTCTTCGTA
The DNA here is from genome assembly GCA_965262055.1 of Dehalococcoidia bacterium. Classification (GTDB taxonomy): domain Bacteria; phylum Chloroflexota; class Dehalococcoidia; order Lucifugimonadales. The sequence continues at coordinate 519,350 of CBDHEI010000002.1, read as the reverse complement.
TGCTGCCGCATCGATGCCTACTATACACAAGACCTCAACCAAAGCGTCCGAGTTCAAATTCGATCGCGTGTTGATCGCGCTGTCGCAATCTGGAGAGAACCATGCATCCTGACCGCCCATGAACTTACGAGCAAGATTTGTGTGTACCGTTGCACTTGTGGAGACACCTGCGCGTTGGATATCCGAACGCAATCCTAGAGCCACCAAGTTCGGGGTTACGTCGCTCACTTTCAAACCTTGGGAAGCAACGAACCACACGTAAGCAGTCGCGGCCTCCTTCACGAAACCCTCCCAATGGGCGTACAAAAGGCAAATGGCGGCTCGAAGAACCGTGTTACGCTCAGCTACTTGCGCCCCATCAACGACAAACTTTAGGCTGGATAATTCTTTCTTTCTCCAAGCAAGGTGTCGATCCAAAATGCGCATCAAATCAACCACTGACCGTATGTTCATTGGAGAACATCGGAGAACATCCTCCGCCCGAGAGGAATGTTATTCCGTACACGAGTCGATGCACGGACCCCAGAGCCGCTATTCTTCACGAAATCTTGATCTGCCCACAATTGTTTGGACACGTACGCGATATTAGGCAATGATGACGAGCCTGCGGTGCACAGGGTTTCGTAGTTATACCCTAAACCCATGGCTATGGGTTCGAACGCCGATATGGAAAAGCCGCCCGTGTGTGCCTGTTTTTGGGTGTCATACTTCCTGAAACTATTCTCTCCAAGGGAGTTGGCCAAATGTGAAAACGTGAATTTGAACGCTTTAGTTTCTGTTTCCATTGTTTCGCGTAGAACTGCCGGTTCAGCCATCGCTGCAATACGGTCGGTGAGGAAGTGGCCCAATTCACCGACCTTGCGCAGACCTTCTTCCTCCATGCGCCTAAACACGATGAAGCGCGTCACTAACTCTAAATTGTACTGTTGGGACATATCGCGTTCAGTCAGTGGTGTGCAGGCTTTAAAGGGTTCGTCTTGAGCTAAGTCAGCAATCCATTGGTAGGCATCCCGGTTGACCATGATCAGGATCACATTTCGCACTTCCTGTTCCGCCAAAAGCGAACCCCCAGTGTTCAATCGTTGGAACAGTTCATATTTGGTCGACTCAGAACTCTCACGGAGGATGATTTTCACGTCTAGTTTGGAGCGCCGGATCAGCAATTGATTCGCTGGTCCAATTCCAGAACCCGCTTGGTCATCTTCCCATGTTTTACCCGCTAGAGAAGGCAGATACTTGGTTTGCGTCAGAACCAAAGGAGCGAGGGGATTGTTGTCCGCATCCCTCAGATCGCCCGTCAACTCAAAGAGCGTCGAGAGCCTCTGTAGACCATCGATTACGTCCCAGACACCATCCTCACGTCTTTGGGATACAAAGATCGACGGGATCGGGATGCCCAGCAAAATCGATTCGATAAGGCGAGATTTTTGCTCAGCACCCCAACGATAAAACCTCTGAAATTCAGGGTGGATGTCCAATTCGCCGTCTCGGTACAAGTTGAGCAACTCGCCGATAGACATCGAATAACCATCGCTACGAACTTCAGCTCTCCTAGCTTCTATCTCTTTGTCTAGGCTCATAGATGTGGTCTCTCCCGTTAGGAAATCGGTGTGTGTCGAAATTAAGTCACAAAGCTAAAAAAGAAATCACTGTCAATGATCAAGAGCTAGGTACCGGTAGATCGAGAAATAATCAGGACCTATAGACCACTTAATCAGTGAGGGGGACCACCCCGGACACCTGATTGGCGACCATAGCTGCAACCTTGATGTAAGGAGCGGCGATGGCGTACAGGGAGGTGTCTAGAGTGGAGATAGCAGAAGTGGTACGCCGCTGGCAGTCCGGTGAGAGTCAGCGGCAGATAGCTAGCGGTACGGGACTGTCGAGGAAGACAGTCCGTAGATACATCAGGGCGGGGGTGGAGGCGGGCCTGACACGAGGCGGCCCGGTTCCGAGTGAAGATCAGTTGACCCGCCTGGTGGGGCTGACCCTGTGCAGCCCTCGGAAGATTGAGACGCCGACCGACGAGAAGCTTGCTCCGTGGGCCGACCAGGTGTACGCGTGGCTGACGGCCGATCGGTTGCAGGTGACCCGCATCCACGAGTTGCTTGCGGCTCGTGGATGCGAGGTCTCGTACGCGTCTGTGGGGCGGTTCATCCGTCGGCGGGGTTGGCAGAGACGAAGCGCCACGACGGTGCGGATGGAGGAGAGCGCACCAGGCGAGGTGGCGGAGATGGACTTCGGTCGTCTGGGCCTGATAGAGGACCCGGAGACCGGTCGCCGCCGTGCGGTATGGGCGCTCATCATCGTCCTGACCTACTCGCGGCACAGCTTCGTCTGGCCGACGTTCAGCCAGAAGCTCGTGGACGTGATCGAGGGGTTGGAGGCAGCCTGGGCCTTCTTCGAGGGCGTTCCCAACTACCTGGTCATTGACAACTTCCCCGCGGCAGTGGCGGGTGTCGATCCGCTCCATCCCCGACTCACGCGCGGCTTCCTGGAGTACTCCCAGCACCGGGGCTTCATCTCAGACCCGGCGCGGGTGCGCCATCCCCGGGACAAGCCGCGCGTGGAGCGTGGGGTGCCCTACGTGCGGGAGCGGTTCTTCAAGGGCGGGGAGTTCACCGGCCTCTCGGACATGAGGTCTGCTGCTAGGCGGTGGTGCCTGGAGGTGGCCGGACAGAGGATACACGGCACCACCCGCAGGCAGCCCCTGACCGTCTTCCGGGATGAGGAGCGCCACACGCTCGGAGAGTGGGACGCAGAGCCCTACGAGATGACCGATTGGCGCACGGCCAAGGTGCATCCCGACCATCACATAGCCTGCCAGTACGCCCTCTACTCGGTGCCGTCTGCGACATGCCCACCCGGGCAGAAGGTGGAGGTTCGGCTCGGCAGCAAACTGGTGCGCATCTACCACCGGGGAAGACTGATCAAGGTCCACCCGCGCCAGGATCGCGGCGGCAGGTCCACCGACCCCGACGACTACCCGGCAGAGCTGAGCGCCTACACCCTCAGAGCGCCGGATCAGATCAAGCGCAGCGCGGCGTCACAGGGACCGGCCGTGGCGGCCTATGCCGAGCGTCTCTTCGACGGCCCGCTGCCATGGGCCAAGCTCAGGCAGGGACACAAGCTCATACGCCTGGGAGAACGCTACTCCCCTGAGCGTCTCGATGCCGCATGCCGGAGGGCTCTCTCCGTAGACCTGATCGACGTGCGCCGTCTCGAGCGCATACTCGTCGAGGCCCTCGAGCAGGAGGCCACGCAGCCGGAGCCTCCACCGATGCCCCCAGGTCGATTCGCCAGGCCGGGCGCCGTCTTCGCTCGTGCCAACGGCCGCACCGCTCAATCAGCACAAGGAGAACGCTCATGACCACCACGACTGAACTCACCCCGCTGCTCAAGCGCCTCAAGCTCGGCGCCGTGCTCAACACCCTGCCGGAGAGAGTCGCTCTCGCACGCAGGGATCAGATCGACTACGCATCTTTCCTGCAGATCATACTGACCGATGAGATCAACCGCAGAGACCACAGGCGGATCGAACTCCGCCTCCAGAGGGCCGGCTTCGAGCAGACCTGCCGCCTCGAAGACTTCGACTGGTCCGCATCCATCACACTCGACCGACGACTCCTAGACGCCGCCTTCTCCCTCCAGTTCCTGGACCGCAACGAGCACGTCCTGCTCGTCGGACCGGTCGGCGTGGGCAAGAGCTTCATCGCTCAGGCCCTCGGATATGCTGCCGTCAGAGCCGGGCACTCCGTCCGCTTCGTACATGCCGACGACTTCTTCAGGGCCATGGCTCAGGCCAGGGTCGACCACTCCACGGACAAGACCTTCCGCTCCTTCCTCGCCCCGGACCTGCTCATCCTCGACGACCTCGGCCTCCACAGGATGACCCAACAGCAGTCCATAGACCTCTACGAGCTGGTCATCGCCAGGCATCGTACCGCCAGCTTCGTCATCACCTCCAACAGGGCTGTCGACGAGTGGCTCGGACTCTTCGACGACTCCATCCTCGGCAACAGCGCCCTCGACCGGCTCGCCAACGCCAGCTACCAGATCGTCATCGAGGGCCAGAGCTACCGGGAGCGGTTGTCGCCCCACAGGGCTCTGCTGGACGGACTGGATGCAAAGGAGGTGGTTGACCCTCAAACCGCAGGGTGATAATAGTCCGCATACCACGGTGTCCAGGGGCCGTCACCCACCTGACGAGGTGGTATATAGGTCGTGATCACGATGGTATATAGGTCCTGATCATCGACAATCACGCCGTTTCCTAGCATTTGTCAGCGCCTACGCAGGTTCAGAACCATGACCATCATCTCACATTTGTCGTCCCACCGCCAACGCAGATCCCCGCCCGTTACCCCGTCTCCACCGAGGGGATGCAGCCATGCCGGTCAGACAAGGGATGCGAGGGGAGGGGATAGTGAGTCCTTGGTCCCAATAAATTTGGGCTGGAAGAAGGGTGCAGCAGCCAGGCAAAGGTGATGATGGCGGCCCGCAGTGGCGGTGTTGGGCTAGATTCACCGAGCAGCATGCGACAAGAGACGCTCGAGGACCGACCTGGCGCAAATCTGCGAGGCGGTTGGGCAGTCTGGTGGATGGGTCAGGCGCCGCCGCCGCCGTCAGGCAGGGAGTGGCAAGGCGCGCAATCGGGCCAGGGCACGAGCGAACTGGGTTTCCCAGGTCCAGTGCTGTGGCAGATGCAGTGTGAGGCGGCGCGCCGAGCGGGTGATCCGTCCGGCCAGGGCGAAGACCCGTCGTCTGAGGGTCTTGGTGGTCACGATTTGCTCCCCCAGGCCGATGCGCGCTGTCCAGCGGGCGAGGTTGTGGGCCATTACCTGTACCGCGAGCCAGGCGCCGTTGGCGGCGAAACGGCCCGAGGGCATGTGGTTCAGCCCGACGCCGACTTGAGGTCGCGTATCGCATTCTCGATCTCGGCGTGACGGCGATGATCGGCCTCCAGTTCCAGTGTCTCCCCATCGCGGTCGGTGATGAAGCCGTTTATCCCAGATTCAGAGGAGCACCCTTTGGCCACTTCAGGGCGCTAACCTAACGCCCTCCTTCGGTTGATTCGGGGTTACGTGAAAGATCATAGCAGACGTAGGGAGAGGCTCTTGCTTCTTTCCCAGGTCGCTGGAAAACTAGGCATGCCCCGAGCTTGTCGAAGGGTTGGAGCTCCCTTTCCCCGAACAGCAACCACGTCCAACTTCCGCTTGACATCGCACGAACACCCGTGCTATTATCCCCCCATGGGCAGCACCGCGACCAGGCAGATAACCCCGCCCCGCCGCAGCCGCCAGCGCCCAGCACAGTGTTCCATTCCTTCCCAAATGCGTTCCATTTCTTCCCATTCGTGTATCAAATCCTCCCAAATCCGTACCAAGACGTCCCAAGCCCCAGATAGGAAACGGAACAAAATGGAACAGAATGGAACGCTTTTTCGCCCAAGAGCCCCCGGCTCGCCGCCCTGCCAGCCCCCCCTGGAAGCTGCTCCCGGCGGCCTTCTAGGGGGCCGGCTACCCAAATCGGCGTTCCCTTCCGCCCCGTACGCCGACTCGGGAGCCCCAGGACCCGCCAGACCAGCGCCTGCGGCGTACACTGCGGTCCCAAAGGGCTGACTCTCCTTGACACAACCCCCGTTTGCCTCTAACTTGACCCCCATGTTGAGGACGCATCACTACCCGCCGCCACTCAGGCCCGTCGCCATGGGCGCCAACGGCATGGTCGCCTCGGCCCACCCGCTCGCCTCCCAGGCCGGCGTCTCCGTCATGATCGACGGCGGCAACGCCTTCGACGCCGCGGTCGCCACCGCAGCCACTCTCAACGTCGTGGAGCCCTACATGTCCGGCGTCGGCGGCATCGGCCTGGCTCTCGCCTACGTGGCGAAGGAGGGTCGGGTCAGGGCCCTCAACTTCTCCGGCAGGGCGCCCCTCGCCGCCGTCCCCGAAGCCTTCACCGACGAGTCCAAGGGCTCCGGCATCCTGGCGGCCCTGGTCCCCGGCAACGTGGCCGGCTGGCTCACCCTCCACGAGACCTACGGCTCCCTGGACCGCGAACGCCTCTTCGCCCCCGCCATCGGGTACGCTGAGAACGGCTTCCCGGTCACCTACATCAACAGCGAAATTATGTCGCAGAGTGCGGCCACGGTGCTCAAGTTCCCCGCCTCCGCCCCGATCATCTTCGATGCCCAGGGCCGCGCTCCCGCCCCCGGCTCCCGCCTGCGGATGCCTCAGCTGGCAGCCACCCTGCGGCAGATCGCAGCCGGAGGCGCTGACGAGTTCTACCGGGGCGGCCTTGCCCAACGCATCGTCGACGGCGCCCGGGAGTTGGGCAGCCTCTACTCCTACGAGGACTTCGAACGCTACCAGGCCGAGTGGCAGGAGCCCATCAGCATCGACTACCGCGGCTACGACATATACTCGACGCCGCCCAACAGCAGCGCCTTCCAGGTATTGCAGACCCTCAAGCTGCTGGAGACGGCCGAGCCGTCGGAGTTCGCGTTCCAGCACCCCGACACGGTGCACCTGATGATGGAGGCCGTAAAGCTCTGCGTCACCGACCGCATCGAGTACGCCGGTGATCCCGACTACGTCACCGCGCCCCTGAAGGGGCTGCTCTCGGACGCCTACGCCCGCCGGCAACGCTGCCGCATAGACCCCTCCAGCGCCGCTGCCGTGCGCGGCGAGAGGTACTCCGAGGAGCGCGATATCGGAGCGCTCACGCCGGGCAGCCCGCAGGAGTTCGACGGCGGCATGACCACCCACTTCGCCACCGCCGACCGCGACGGCAATGTCGTCACCATCACCCAGACCCTCGGCGGCGGCTTCGGCTCTGGCGCCGCCGTGGGGGGTACCGGCGTCTTCCTCAACAACATGGCCAGCTACTTCGAGCTTGAGGAGGGCAGCCCGAACCGCATCGGCCCCGGCAAGCGGGTCGACTTCGTCGTCGCCCCCACCCAGACCCTGCGCGGCGATGACTTCCTCCTGAGTATGGGCACGCCGGGAAGCTGGGGCATCCTCCAGACGACGCCCCAGTTCATCGCCAACGTGCTCGAGTTCGGTATGGACGTGCAGCAGGCCATTGAAGCCCCCCGCTTCCGCTACATCAGCGGCCGCCAGGTCAACATGGAGGAGCGGTTCCCCCTACACCTCAGGCGCGAGCTGGAGAGACGCGGCCACCAGGTCGAGCTGATCGAGGCGTGGTCCAGGGGTGTGGGCGGCGCCCAGGCCATCATGGCCAACCGGGAACATGGCACCTTCCAGGGTGGGGCCGACCCGAGACGCGACGGCTACGCCCTGGGCTGGTAGTCGTATGGGCATCCCACACGCAAAGGTCTTCGTCACCCGCCGTAGAGTCCCGGAAGCGATCGAGCTTCTGTCCGGCCACTTCGACGTGGAGGCATGGGAGCCCAACAGCCCACCGCCGCCCGACGTCCTGCTCGAGAAGGCCGCGCAGTCCGATGCCCTCCTCACCGAGGCCGACGACAAGGTGCACGCAGGCGTCCTCGAGGCTACCTCGTCCCTCAAGGTCGTAGCCAACCGGGGCGTCGGTGTTGACAACATCGACATCCCAGCCGCCACCCGCTGCGGCGTGCTCGTGGGCAATACGCCCGGCATACTCCAGGAGTCGTGCGCCGACTTCACCTTCGGCCTGATGATCGCCGCCGCACGCAGGATCGTGCACGCCGACCGCCAGGTCCAGGCCGGAAGATGGACCAAGTTCGACCCCATGCCCTACGTCGGCCACGACGTCCACGGCAAGACCCTAGGCATCGTCGGTCTCGGCGCGATAGGCGAGGCCGTCGCCCGCCGAGCCCAGGGCTTCGGCATGACCGTCCTCTACTACTCCCGCACCCGGAAGCCCCAGGCAGAGGACGCCCTCGGCGTCCTCTGGGCCCCCGACCTGAAGCAGCTGATGCGCGAGAGCGACTTCGTCTCCGTGCATGTGCCCCTCAACGACGAGACCCGTGGCATCGTCGGCGAGGCCGAGCTGGCCAAGATGAAGCCAACCGCCTTCCTGGTAAACACCTCGCGGGGGCCGACGGTCGACCCGAAAGCCCTCTACGCCGCCCTCTCAAGCGGCTCAATAGCGGGCGCTGCCCTCGACGTGACCGACCCGGAGCCCCTGCCCACAGACGACCCTATCATGACGCTCCCCAACGTCGTCATCACGCCGCACATAGCCCCAGCCAGCGGCACCACCATCACCCGCATGGGCCTCATGGCCGCCCGCAACATCATCGCCGCCCTGAACGGGGAGCCTATGCCGTCGTGTCTCAACCCCGAAGCGGCCGCGTCCAGGCTCGCCCCATAGGCGGCCCGATGTCCTCCACCTCCGCCCTAAGAACGTCCGTCCCCGCCCAACGGCGCAGCAAGACCGTCCAGAAGCGTCACCGGGACTGACTGCGATGCCGACCGAGGAACGCGTCCTCCCACTATTCCCCCTCAACATGGTGCTCTTCCCTAGAGCGCCCCTCCCCCTCCACGTATTCGAGGACCGGTACAAGCTCATGATCCAGCACTGCATAGACTCCGACTCGCTCTTCGGCGTCTGCCTGATCAAGTCGGGCATGGAGGTAGGAGAGCCGGCCGTGCCGTACGACGTGGGCACCATCGCCCGCATCGCCGCAGTCCAGACGCTGGACGACGGCAGGATGCTGCTGACCAACCTGGGCGAGCAACGCTTCCGCGTCCTGGAGATAGTCGAGCTGCGCCCATACCTTCGCGCCTTCGTCTCGACCCTGGAAGAGGAACAACCCTCCGAGCTTGACCCTGCCCTGAAGGAGCGCACCCGTGTCCTCATGACCGAGAAACTACGCCTGCTTCTCGGCATCCGCGGCGGCTGGGTGAGCAACCCCAAGCTGCCGGAAGACCCCGTGGAGCTATCCTACTTCGTCTGCGCTTCCCTCCAGGCCACCCCCGCCGAGAAGCAGTCCCTCCTGGAAAACCACTCGCCCACCGAGCGCCTGAGCCAGGCCCTGAACCTCGTCGAGCGCGATCTACCCGCCCTCAGAGAGTACGTCGCCCGCGAGACCGCCAACCGCACCAGCCACCAGTGACCCCGATCGTGAACAGTCGCTGGCAGCCGCTACCCGGCCAGCATGCCAGCTTCCCCGACCACCTCGGCCAGCTGGGCTATCCCGTCGTGGATCTCTTCCGGCGTGTTGTAGCCGAAGCACAGCCGGGCGTAGTTGCGGCCCGAAACCCCGTCAGGCGCGAAGTTGACGCCGGGTTGGTAACCGACCCCCGCTTCCAGCGCAGAATCGTGGACCGCCACCATGTCGGCCCCCTCCGGCATCTGCAGCCAGATGTACAGCCCGCCGTCAGGCCGGCTCCAGGCCGCAGCCGAGCCGAAGCTCTCGCCAAGGGCAGCCAGCATCGCGTCCCGCTTCGTGCGCTGCACCCCGTTGATGTCGTCGATGTGGTCTCGCAGCTTGGTGGTGGCGTACCGGTGAACGGCCAGCGCCGCAAGCTGGTTCACCCCGCCCCCGCTCTTGAGCGCCCGCACCCGGTCGAGCACCTCCGGTGGCGCCGTCACGTAGCCCAACCGTATACCCGGGGCGATGATCTTAGAGAATGACCCCACGTACATGACGTGGTCCGTGTCGTCCAGGGAGCGGATCGACGTAACGTCCTCGCCGTCGTAGCGCAGGTCGACGTAGCAGTCGTCTTCCATGATCGGCACCCCGTGGCGTATAGACGCCTCGAGAAGCGCGGCCCGCCGCTCCAGCGTCATCGTCCAGCCCTGCGGATTCTGGAAGGTCGGTATCGTGTAGATCATCTTGGGCCGCCTGCCCTCGGAAACGGCCTGCTGGATCGCCGACTCCAGCGCATCCGGGATGATGCCCTCGTCGTCGCACTGCACGCCGCGCACGTCCGCCCGGAAGCGGCGCAGTATGTTCAGCGTACCGCTGTAGACGAAGTCCTCGGTCAGCACCACGTCGCCGGGATCGATCAGCGCCTCGACCAGCATGTGTATGGGCTGGCTGGAGCCGTCGGCAAGTACGATGTCGTCGGGCGGGACCTGGATGCCGCGGTCGTCTTCCAGCTTCTGAGCGACGAACTCCCGGAGGGGAGGGTAACCCTGGGTGTGCGGGTATACCGCCAGGTCACGCCCCTCCTCGTCAAGGGCCTGCCTAAGGGATTCGAGCAGATCGTCCAGGGGCAGCGACTCAGGGTCCGGGTAGGCGACCGCGAAGTCGTACTTTTGGCGCTTGACCGTGGAGGCTGGACTCGGTCCGGGGGTGCGGCTGGCGAAAAGGTCTGCGTAGATCAGGTTCTGACCTTCTCCCATGTCGTAACTCCTTCGATTCTGCTGCGGTGGGCCTACAGCGCCTTGATCTCATCGTTGAGCTTGGCCAGAGAGTCTTTGGCGTCGCCGAAGAGCATCGACGTGTTTTCCTTGTAGAACAGGTCATTGTCGATGCCGGCAAAGCCGGTATTGAGACTGCGCTTGAGCACGATGACGTGGCGCGCCATGTCTACGTCCAGGATCGGCATGCCGTAAATCGGGCTTCCGGGGTTCTCCCTTGCGGCCGGATTGACTACGTCGTTAGCGCCCACGACGACCACGGCCTCGACATCGGGGAACTCGTCCTTGATCTGCTCCAGATCGTAGAGCTTGTCGTACGGCACCTCGGCCTCGGCCAGCAGCACGTTCATGTGGCCCGGCATCCGTCCGGCGACGGGGTGAATGGCGTACTTCACTACCACCCCTTTGGACTCCAGCAGCGTTCCTAGCTCCTTGAGCTGGTGCTGTGCCTGGGCCACCGCCAGCCCGTATCCAGGCACGAAGACCGCCGACCTAGAGTAGCTGAGCAGCACCGCCGAGTCCGCCGGCGAGATCTCCCTCGCGTGGCGGCCCTCCGCCCCGACCGGGCCGGCCTGGCCCTCCTCCGCGCCGAACGCCCCGAACATCACGTTGACCAAGGATCGGTTCATTGCCTTGGTCATGATCTGTGTCAGGATCAGCCCGGCGGCTCCTACGAGTGCGCCGGCGACGATCAGCATCACGTTCCCCAGCACGAACCCTGCACTGGCCGCCGCTAGCCCCGAGTACGAGTTGAGCAGCGATATGACGACGGGCATGTCGGCGCCGCCTATGGGAATGACGAGCAGTATGCCAAGCAGCAGGCAGGCCGCCGCCAGCGCGATGTACGCCGGCAGCCCCGGAGACACGACGAGGTATACCATTGCGCCTACTATGGCAAGGAACAGCACGGCGCTGACGGTCTTCTGCAGCGGGAACGTCACCGGCTGGGTGTAGATGACCTCCTGCAGCTTCCCGAAGGCGACCATGCTACCCGAGAAAGTGACCACCCCTATCAGCGTGCCGAGCATGATCGTGACGGACACGTCGACCGGCATCTCCAGGGAGGCGTCCCCGGTTAGTCTGTAGAACTCGGAGGCGGCCACCAGTGCGGACGCTCCACCGCCGAGGCCGTTGAATATCGCGACGAGCTGGGGCATCGCCGTCATCTTGATGGTCCGCGCCATCAGGCCGCCGGCCACCGCGCCGATTAGCATACCGACGGCAACGTCCACGAGGTCCAGCACCTCGCGGTCCAGCAACGTCACCACGACCGCGAGGAGCATCCCCACTGAGGCGAGCATGTTGCCCGATCTCGCCGTGGCGGGGGAGCTCAGCCTCCGCAGGCCAAGTATGAACAGGGCCGCCGCCACCAGGTAGGCGGCCCCCACCAATAGCTGTATGTCGATCTCTCCCATGGTGGGCTTCACGCTCCAGTGCGGATCATCTCGGCGCTCTCCTGAACATGCGAAGCATGCGGTCGGTTACCAGGAAACCGCCAACCACGTTGATCGTCGAGAACACGACGGCTGCAAGGCCGATAGCCGCGCCGACCGCGCCGTCCGCCTGGACCGCAACGACAATCGCGCCCAGAAGCGTGATGCCCGAGATCGCGTTGGCTCCGGACATCAACGGCGTGTGCAGCGTGGGAGGCACCTTAGTGATGATTTCGAATCCCGCGAACACCGCGAGCACGAAGATATATAGCTGTATGAGTAGTGTGTTCTCCAGCATTCCGGTTCGTCCTTCCTGAGAGGTCACTCGGCGCCGAATACGACCTTCCCGTCGTGTGTCACGCAGCAGCCCTTGGTGATCACGTCGTCGAAGTCGAGGGCGAGCTCTCCGTCCTGGACCAGATGGAGCAGTAGATTGGAGATGTTCCTTGAGTATAGTTGGCTCGCATGCGTAGGCATGCTGCTGGGAAGGTTGAGCGGGCCGTCGATTATGACTCCCCCCACGGTCACCTGCTCGCCAGGCTTGGTCAGCGCGCAGTTGCCGCCCGTCTCAGCAGCTATGTCGACGATGACCGCTCCCGGCTTCATGTCGTGCACCATCTCCTCGGAGATGAGCACGGGCGCCGGCTTGCCCGGCACCGCGGCCGACGAGATGACGAAGTCCATCCCGGTGGTGCTCTCGTGGAGGAGCTCCCGCTCGCGGCGCTGCGTCTCCTCGGTGAACTCCTTGGCGTACCCGGTCTCGTGCTCCGACTCAGCCACCACGGCGTCAGCGTAGATGAACGTCGCCCCGAGGCTCTTGACTTGCTCCTCCACGGCGGGCCTCACGTCGAACGCCGACATTACAGCCCCCATGCGCCTCGCGGTGGCGATGGCCTGCAGTCCGGCCACCCCGGCGCCCAGCACCAACCCCTTGGCCGGCGGGATCGAACCGGCAGCGGTTATCATCATGGGCAAGTACTTGCCCATCAGGCTGGCCGCGATCAGCGCCGCCTTGTAGCCTGCGATCGACGCCATCGAGCTCAGAGCGTCCATGCTCTGCGCCCTGGCAATGCGGGGCACTGCGTCCAGGCTGAACGACGTCACGTTTAGGGACGCGAGCCGCTCGGCCAACTCGGGCTCGGCCAGGGGCTGAAGTAGTCCTATCACGACGGCGTCCCGCTCCAGCATGTCGGCCTCGTGACCGCCGCCGTCGAGCTGCAATGGCCGTTGGACCTTAAGTGCGATGTCGGCGCCGCCGTAGACGTCACCGGGCGCCGTCTCGACGCTGGCCCCTGCGGTGCGGTACTGGTCGTCGAAGAAGAGAGCCGCCTCTCCAGCCCCCGCCTGCACCACTACCTCGAAGCCGGACTTGACCAGTCCGGCCGCGGCGTCCGGCACCAGCGCAACCCGGCGCTCGCCCTCCATCGTCTCCTTCGGAACGGCTATCCTCATGTTCGAGTCAAAGTCCCTCCACGGTTAATCGTATCGTACGGGCTTCCTCGTCCGCCACTTGCGGCCCGGGTGGCCGGTCACCGCACGCCCCGGCAATGATACAATGCCTGCCGCCTACGCCGCTATGCGAGAGTGAGGAGTTGCCAAGGGTGAGCAAATGCTGAAGAGGTTCACTGTCCCCCTGAAGGACGAGGTGCGCGTACCTGAATGGTCCCTGAGGCGCACGGTCACAGCCGTATTCGAGAAGATGGGCGTGGCTCCCGAAGATGCGGCGGTCGGCGCCGACGTGCTCGTCACCGCCGATCTGAGAGGGGTGGAGACGCACGGCGTATCCAACATGCTGCGGTCCTACGTCGCGCAATACGGCGATGGTTCGCTTAAGCCCCGGCCTGAGTGGAGGATCATGCGTGAGACCCCCGGCACCGCGGCCATCGACGCCGACAGGGGGCTGGCTGTGATCTTGGGGCCGAAAGCGATGCAACTCGCTGTGGACAAAGCCCGCAAGGTGGGAGTCGGCGTCGTGACGATGCTGAACGCCGGCCACTCGGGCCCGATTGGCCACCACGCAATGGTCGCGGCCCAGAACGACATGATAGGAGTCTGCATGACCGCCGGCGGCATGGCTGTGGTGCCTACATTCGGGGCTGAGCCACGGCTTGGCACCAATCCCATAGCCGTGGCGGCGCCTGCCCGGAACGAGGCCCCGTTCCTGTTCGACGCTGCCACGAGCATCATCGCCGGCAACAAGCTCCGCCTCGCCAACCGCGTAGGCGCCACGCTGCTGCCCGGCTGGATCGCGGACGCCGACGGCAGCCCCAACACGACGCCTACCCCCGTACCGCCTCCGGGGGAGTTCAACTTGCTGCTTATGGGCAGTACCCGCGAGAACGGCTCCCACAAGGGCTACGGGTTCAGCATGATGGCCGAGATAATGGCGACACTGCTCTCCGGGAACGTGCCTGCCATGCTTGGAGGAGTGGCGACCGGCGGCAGCCACTTCTTCGCCGCCTACAACATCGAGGCGTTCACCGATCTCGATGCATTCAAGGACTCCATGGACAGCGTGCTAAGCGCGTTGAAGACCACGAAACCCGCGCCCGGCCACGAGCGCGTAATCTACCCTGGTCTCTCGGAGTTCGAGGAGGAGCAGGAGCGGCACGCCAAGGGGATACCACTCCACACCGAGGTCATAGAGTGGTTCGACGGGATCACTAGCGAGTTGTCCATCCCCGCCTTGGAGCGCGTTTGGAAGGCGGTCTGAACCCATCCTATCCCATTCGTACCAGTTCATTCTTGTTGGATTCTGTTTGACACCCATTTGCGCCGACAGCTAGAATGAACTGCGAGACAAGAAATGCCAAAACGAACCTACCAACCAAAAAACCGGCGCCGGTACCGCGTCCACGGCTTCAGAGCGCGGATGAGTTCCCGCTCGGGACGAAGGGTCATCAAGCGGAGGATGTTCAAAGGCCGTTCCCGGCTCTCGGTCTGAACCGGTGAAGGAGAGCGCGCCTCACGCGGCCCGAAATGCTTCCCAAAGCGCGCCGGTTGAGAAAGGCTGCGGACTTCACGGCCTTGAGGCGGGAAGGGCGTAGCTGGGCCGACGGACTGACGGTGGTAGTGGCGCGGCGCAACGGCCTTGGTGTGAGCCGCGTCGGCCTGTCGGTGGGGAAACGGGTTGGTAACGCGGTCGCAAGGAACAGGACAAAGCGGAGGCTGCGGGAAGCCGTCCGCCTCACGGATGTCTTTGAAGGCTGGGACTTCTTGATCATCGCACGTAAAGACGCGCCTGCCGCCGGGCTATGGAGACTTTCACGTTCAGTAACAACCCTCTTCAGGAGAGCGGGCGTACTCCGCAACCGATGTCACGCCCCCGCCAGGCGTGCGGAGGAGCGTCCGTGAAGCCGCTGGCCCTAGGCGCTATTCGGTTCTACCAGTTGGCCTTGTCCTCGTACCTGCCTTCCACTTGCCGCCACAGCCCTACCTGCTCAGGCTACGCTTACGAGGCGGTCGAAAAGCACGGCGTGGCGAGAGGCTTGTGGCTCGGTGTAAAGCGCCTGAGCCGTTGTCGTCCGTTGGGGACCCGTGGCTACGATCCGGTACCGTGATCCGCCCGATAGGTCCGTACGATCGCATGCCCTCCGAGCAGGCCAATGAGCGGACGTAAGGGTGGACTGCGCCTTCCGGCCCTCTTCCTAGTCCAGGGCATTCTCTTGCTGCTTGCTTCGGCGGCCTGCGCAAGGCTGGCCACCCCCGAAGGCTGGTCGGCCGCTGCAGTCGCCGCAGACGTAGAGTACCGGGGAGTGACCTATGAAGAGGTCGTATACATCGGCACACGAGAGGGCCAGATCCTCGCCCTGGACGGGAGCAGCGGCGACGCCCTGTGGGCCTTTGAGCTCAGGGGCGAGGAAGACCGCCGAGCGATCTACGGTACGCCAACCCTGCACGAGGGAGCGCTGTACGTGGGCGGGTACGACGGGGTGCTCTACGTCCTGACGACGGACGGGCGGGACTTGGACGAGCTCGATGTGGGAGCTGGGGACCCGATAGTTGGCAGCCCGGTCATCGCGGACGATATTGTGCTGGTCGGCTCGTCGGACGGCCACCTCTACGCCTACAACATAGCGGGAGAAGGCTCGGACGTCACCTTGGTCGAGAGGTGGAAAGTGCCGACCGGCGGCAAAGTCTGGTCCACACCGGCTGTCGCCGACGGCATAGTCTACTTCGGTTCGCTGGACCGCAAGCTCTACGCTGTCAACCTCTCCGACGGCTCCCCGGTGTGGACGGAGCCGTTCGAGGCTCGCGGCGCCATGGTCGCGAGGCCAGTCGTGGACGGCGGGATCGTCTACATTGGCGCCTTCGACAGCGTCTTCTACGCAGTCGACGCGGCTACCGGGCAAGAGGCCGCGCGGTTCGGCGGCGCCACCGGGTGGTTCTGGGCCGGAGCGGTCATCTCTGGCGGCGTAGTGTTCGCTCCGTCACTTGACGGGAGTCTCTACGCGCTAGCTGCCGACGGACTCAACCCCGTCTGGTCTGAGCCCCTACGCACCGGCGGCCCCATCGTGGGCGCCCCGGCCATTGTCGGCGACCGCATAACCGTGCCTTCGCTTGACAACAAAGTCGCCACGGTCCACTCGGTGCGCATATCGGACGGCGGAGCAATCGAGCAGTGCAGCTTCGGGAGCAAGAACAGCACCCAGATCAAGGCATCTCTGACCTCGCATGAGGGCTACGTCTACGTCGCGGCTACCGACCGCTCCATCCGCAAGCTGGAGATGGACGCCCGAGGCGATCCTCACGAGGACTGGGTCAGATTCACTGACCAGGACCTCCCTGCTTCATCCCAGCCTGGCTGGGCCCGGGAGTGCTAGACTTTCTTCATCAGACTCCGTCAAGTCTTCTCTCCTAATCTCCGGGCCCGCACAACTCTGTGACAGTGCCCGCTCCGCCTGCTCTCGGTAGACACTCTTGGCGACTCAACCGCCCACGAAGCTCACGATCATAGTCCCCGCCTTCAACGAAGAGGCCTACTTGGCGTCGACGTTAGACTCGGCCCAGGCTTCCGCGGCGCACCTGCGCGCTCGCTCCGACGTTGCGATCGACACGATCGTCGTCGACAACAAGAGCAATGATGAGACCGCTGCAGTCGCACGTAGCAAGGGCGCTACGGTGCTCTATGAGCCGGTCCAGGGCATTGCCCAGGCACGGAATACCGGGGCGCGGCATGCGGAGGGCGACGTGCTCGTCTTCGTTGATGCCGACGTGTTCATGCCGCACACGTTGCTTGACGCGGTCCACGCTGCAATGAGCGATCCGACCTGTGTAGGAGGTGCCGTGGACGTTGAGTACCGGCCGCGGCGCATGTCCATCAGGGTCTACCTGAGCGCTTGGCGGCTACTTGGCCGACTCATGGGAATGGCCCAGGGCGCCACTCAGTTCTCGAAGAGGTCGGAGGCTACGACGAGAGGGCGTGGATAGGCGAGGATGTAGACTTCTTCTGGGATCTCAAGAAGTTCGCCAAGAGAACAAATCGCGAGATCAGGCTCATACGGAGTCCCTGTGTGCGGCCGTCCTGCCGCCGCTTCGAAAAGTGGCCCGTATGGAAGACACTGGTCTGGACCAACCCCCTTTTTGTCGCGTAGTTCCGCCGCCGGAAGGCGGTCTGGAGCGGCTGGTACTCGGACGCTGTCCGATAGACTTCAAAGGAGCCAATTACCAAGCTTACGGGCGGCCGCGGCGTAGGGCTCGGCCGGGCAGCTCGCCGGTATTCAAGCCGTTGTCTATTACGACTCGTCCGTTGACGATCACGTAGTCGATGCCGACGGGGTACTGCTTGGGGTCCTCTCTGGTGGCATGCGTCTTTACCGTGTCCGGGTCGAAGATGACGATGTCGGCCTTGAAGCCGTCCCGCAGGATTCCCCGGTCCGGCAGGCCGAGGCGCTGCGCCGGGAACGACGTCATCTTCCGTATCGCCTCCGGGAGCCGGAGGTGCTTCTCGGCGCGGACGTACTCTGCGAGGACGATGGGGAAGCAGCCGTAGCTCCTGGGGTTCGGGTACTCACCGATCAGGATGGCGTCGCTGGCGATGATTCCGTAAGGGTGGGAGACGAAGGCGTGGAGGGTGTGCGCGTTGGTGCCCAGGGCTACGATTGAGATGCCGAGGTTCTCCTCTAGGAGCAGGTCGAACATGGCGTATGCCGGCTCTTGGCCCCGCATCTCGGCAATGGCGCCTAGCTGCCTGCCTTCGTACTTCTTGTTCTGGGGCTGGGTGAAGTTGGTCAGCCAGCTCTGGTCTGCCCACTCCGACGACAGCTCCGCCTTCATCCTTCGCCGGGCGTCCGGATCGCGGAGAGCGGCCATGATGGTCTCGGGGCCGCCGTCCTTGGCCCAGTTTGGAAGCGCGATGACTATCGATGTGCCGGAGTAAGGGTAAGTGTAGCAGTCGAAGGTGACGTCCATACCCTCGTCGCGGGCGTCCTCTACGAGGCCGATGTAGTCGTGGTGGCTGAGCACGCCCTGCGCGGGCTGCCGGTAGTGGGTCAGGTGTACCGGGATGCCGCTGCGGCGTCCGATCTCCAGGGCCTCCTCCCACGGGGCCAGCAGGCCCTTGGCCTTGAGCAGGGCCCGGGTGTGGGTGTGGTAGAAGCCGCCCATGCGGGCCGCCTCCTCGGAGAGCGCGACTAGCTCGTCGGTGTCGGCGAAGGCTCCGGGGGGATAGTCGAGACCCGTGGACAGGCCCCACGCGCCCTCCTCCATCGCCTCACGCACCAGGGAGCGCATCTCGGATATCTCAGCGCCGGTGGCCGGCCTGTCGTTCCAGCCGACCGACCATATCCGCACGGGAGAGTTGCCAAGGATGTAGGCCACGTTGATGGCGACGGAGTTGTCGTACTTGCCCAGCAGCTCCGCCACGGTGAGCCAGTCGGCCGGCATCGGGGGATAGCCGTTGAGTCCCGAATCGAGCCAGATGTAGCGGTGCAGCTCGTCCTGGGACTTGAAAGGCGCGTGGGAGATACCGTCAATGCCCACAAGCTCCGTCGTGACTCCCTGCCGCACCTTCGGGTCGTGGTGCGGCTCGCCGAGGATCGTGAGGCCGGCATGGGAGTGTATGTCTACGAAGCCTGGGCAGACGACAAGGCCCGATGCGTCGATCTCCCGGGCGGCCTCGATCCCGGAGGCGTCTCCGCGCCGAATGGTCACCGTGTCCCCGTCCACGAGGACGGCGGCGTAGAAGCCGGGGCTGCCCGTGCCATCGATGACGAGGCCGTTCTTGATCAGCAGGTCTATCATGTTCTCACCTTGGCGCCGCCCGGCGGGTTGAGGAATGGGGGGCTGACGGGATGGGCGTCCCTAGACGGCGTTGCCCATCCCTTCCGATGCTTCGTTCAGGCGGGCAATCTCGGACTCGCTCAGAGCCCAGCCGAGGCCGCCAAGGACATCGTCGACGTGCTCTACGGCGTCGCTGCCCGAGATTGCGACGGTAATCTCCGGGTGCGAGAGGACCCAGTTGACGGCGACCTGGGCCATCGTCTTGCCGCGGTCTCGCGCCATGCCGCGGACGACATCCAGCAGGGCCGTTCCGCCGGTGGCCATTATGGACGCGAGCTCCTCCTGCCTCTCGCCCCAGGGCGTACCCGCGCTGGCCTGGACCCCCGGTCTGTAGGCGCCAGTGAGGATTCCGACGGCCAGCGGGCTGTAGACCATGACGCCGAGACCACTGTCCCGTACGAGGCCGAACATCTCCCGCTCGAGGCTCCTGTTCAACAGGTTGTACGGGTTCTGGACGCAGACGAACGGGTCGGCCCCCAGGCGGTCCTGGGTCCACAGGGCCTTGCACACCTGCCAGGCGGCAAAGTTGCAGCAGCCCGCGTAGCGGATCTTGCCCTGGGTGATCAGGTCGTCGAGCGCGCGGAGCGTCTCGTCCTGAGGGGTTGCGTCGTCGAAGCCGTGGAGCAGGTAGATGTCGAGATGGTCAGTGCCGATCCTCGTTAGGGAGCGTTCGATCTCCCTCATGATGTGGTACCTGGAGAGTCCGCCGTCGTTTGGCCCTTCGCCCAGCGATCCGAACACCTTGGTAGTGATTACCACGTCGTCGCGCTTGCCCTTTATTGCCCTGCCAAGTACTCGCTCGGCACTCCCACGATCTCTTATCCTGTCCTTGCCATAGTAGAGGTTCATGCCGTAGGTGTTGGCGCAGTCGAGGAAGTTGATGCCCGAGTCGATCGCGTGCTCGACGACGCGCTGCGCCTCGGTATCGGTGGGCAGGCCGCGGAAGCCGAGGCCCAGGGCGATGCGAGACACCTTGACGCCTGCTTTGCCCAGATTCACGTATTCCATCGCAGCCATCCTCTACTGCACTGGCTGAGAACTACAGGGGACCGGTCGGGAGTCAGCCGCCTAGGGCGAAGGTCGCGCCGATGAGTATTGCGACGATCAGAGTGGTGATGACGCCTATGCGCCGGAGCTCGGCGCCGAGGTATCCGTAGGAGGGGGCCTCATCGCGTCCGGCGGCGCGAGCCATCCGGGAGGGACGGGCTACAGCCGCCCCGACGGGGCTAGGTGCGGGTGTCCGCGGCTGCGCGGAGGGCTCCTCCTCGACTATCCGCGCGACCCGCTGGGACTCGGTTGGTCCCGTGTCGAAGGCCTCCGGGGCGCCTTTGCCCCTCTTGTGTCGGCGGCGCACCTCCGCCTGGCGGGACGCTGCGCGGCGTGACTTGCTTGGCATTTCCGATCCTCCTCGCGAGCGCCTGCTGCTACGCTGCCGGCGCTGCCTGCTTCGCTCGCGGATGTGCTCTTGCGTACTCGGTCCGTACGTGCTCGGTGGTCAGGTGAGTATACACCTGCGTCGTAGTAATGCTGGAGTGGCCGAGAAGCTCCTGAACGTGCCGCAACGGCGCGCCGCCCCGCAGCAGGTGGGTCGCGAAGCTGTGGCGAAGCGTGTGGGGCGTGACTTTGCTTTCTATGCCCGCTCGGGCCGCCAGCTTACCGAGGCTGAGCCAGAACGCCTGCCTCGTCATGCCCTTGCCGAGGCGGCTCAGGAACAGCGAACGGTCCGCGCTTTCGCCGGCTAACAGCGGGCGCGTGTCCCTGAGGTACCTTCCGAGGAGCGAGACCGCCTGTGGATGGACAGGGATCACTCGCTCCTTGGAGCCCTTGCCGAAGGCGCGAACGAATCCCTGCTCGAGGTCGACGTCGTCGATTTTCAGGGAGACCAGCTCGCTCACCCTCATCCCCGTAGCGTAGAGAAGCTCCAGCATGGTCGAATCGCGCCGGCCCTGCGGCTTCTCCAGGTCGGAGGCCGACAGCAGCGCGTCGACCTCCTCGACGGTCAGCGTTCCCGGAAGCGACCGGCCCAGCCTGGGCGAGGCCATATCCTCGGTGGGGTCGCTCTCTATGACGCCCTCCTCCATCAGGAAGCCGAACATAGACCTGGTCGAGGCGACCTTCCTCGATCGCGTCGTGTCGGCGTAGCCAAGTTGATAGAGGTGGACCAAGTAGTCTGTCAGCACCGGAGGGGTCACTCTCTTCCAGTCGAGATCACTATCGAAACCCCTGTCGCTCAGGAACTCTACGAGCAGGGAAAGGTCGTTCCTGTAGGCGGCCAGCGTATTGGGAGAGTCTCCCCGTTCGACCGCGAGGAAGTCCAGGAAGCGGTCTACGCTCTGTTGCATGGGTAGCTGAGGCATCTGCACAAAGTATTGTATCACGCAGGTTGCGGCGCTCAGGTCTCGAATCGCCGCTCCGGTCTTGCTTATCGAGAGGGGGGAGAATCCCCGATATTTGTCTCATTCTGTAACATTTTGTCCCATTCAGCTTTGGCCTGCGAGACAGTGGGGTGACGCGAACGGGGCAGAATGAGAGACCAGCGAGGCAGAATCAGACACGAACGAGACAGAATGAGACACACCCGTCGAGGCTCTCACGCGCCGGCGCGCCGGGTGGTCAGCGAAAGGGGACGGCCCCGTAGGGTCGATCCCTGCAACGGGGATGGACCCGGCACGCAGCGGGGTATGTGGTCGTGTATCCATGTGGACAATGCTAGCACGGGTGTTCTTGCTGTGTCAAGGACGGCGGCCATTCCAAGATCCACCGCCTGATTGGGACGGGCGGCGTGACGGACTGCTTCCGAGATCTCACGATGCACCGCGCCGGGAATGACAGATAGAGAGGCCGCGTTCGCAGAGATGACGGTTACGCATAAGTCTCCTTTCGCGGGAACCATCCATGCCGGTTGCGACCGGCACACCAAGTAATGAAAATGGTCCCGACGTCCTGTGGCAACGGGAAGGCGGGTTTGAAACTCGCCCCTACGACGTGATGGCCCATGCTCATTTTCGTACCAACGACGGAGGTGGGGGATTTGGGTGCTACAGAGGCTCCGCCAAGACCACATCGCCCTCCAGCCGCCCTAGCCGGGCCTGCGTTATCTCGTTTGCGAGGAGCCTGTCGCTGCTGCAGGCCACCCTGACGTAGCTGTCCGTCAGGCCGGTCCAGCGGCCGCTGGAGTCGTCCCGAGACTCCCACAGAACCGGGCGGACGGAGCCCTCCAAGCCACGCCGGAAGGCCGACGCGAGGCGCTCCGACAGGTCTAGGAGAGTATTTGTGCGCTCCCGCTTGACGTCCTCCGCAACTTGGTCCCCGTAGTGGGCGGCGCTCGTGCCGGGGCGCACCGAGAAGGGGAAGACGTGCATCGCCGCAAAGCCCACGCGCTCGCACAGGGCGTACGTCTGCTCGAAGTCAGAGCTCGTCTCTCCGGGGAAGCCAGCGATAACGTCGGTAGTCACCGACGCGTCCGGTACGGCGTGACGGATCCGCTCCACGGCCTCAAGGTATGCTGAGGCGGTGTAGCGGCGTCTCATCCTGCTCAGCACGGCGTCGCTTCCGCTCTGCAGTGCGAGATGGAAGTGGGGGCATAGCCGCGGGTCCGACCACAGTTCCAGCAGGCGCGCGTCGATCTCCTGTGGCTGCAGCGACGAGACGCGGAGCCTGGGCACCCCCGTCTCGGCGAGGACGCGCTCGATCATGCTGGCGAGGTCGGCGCCGTCAAGCTCGTAGCCATAGGAGCCGAGCTGGGTGCCGGTGAGGACGACCTCCTTCGCGCCGGCCTTGACCTGCCCTGCGACCTGGCGCACGAGTCGGTCGGGGGGCACGGTGCGCTCCCTTCCCCGGACGCGGGGGACTATGCAGTATGCACAGACCTGGTTGCAGCCCTCCTGGATCTTCACCATCGCCCGGTTTCGGGAGGGCTGCATGACTGCGTCCACTGGTCCAAGTGCAGTGGCTTCACTGAGGTGGGCACCGCTGACGGGCCGCAGGTCCTCCACGAGGCTGACGAGGTTGGGCTTGGCCGTGTTGCCTGCGACCAGGTCGACCTCCGGCATCGTGCGGAGGCCGTCGCCGGCCCGCTGCGCATAGCAGCCGGCGGCGACTACCGTCGCCTCGGGGTTTCTGCGCTTTGCCGACCTCAGCGCCTGACGCGCCTTGCGGTCGGCCACGTGGGTGACCGTGCAGGTGTTGACGACGTACACGTCCGCCGTCTCCTGCTGGTCTACGAGCCGGTACCCAGCCTCAAGGAAGTCCGCCGCCAGCACCGAGGAGTCGGCCTGGTTGAGCTTGCAGCCGTGGGTGATTATCGCAACGGTCGGCTTGTGCACTTCGGAGGAAACGGTGGCCAACGGCAAGCCCCTGTCGTGGGATAGCGGAGTACCCATTATAGGAAGCCGGCGCAGGCCCCGCAACAGCCGAATTTTGGGTCCAGATCATCGCGTCGTTCAGCACCTGATGATTTTCTGCGCCGCTTCTGTGGCTGCGCTTGACTTATACTGGAGGAGAGAGAGGAGCGGGGCCGGGAACCTGCTCCTCCGACCAATACGCATTTGGTGCTGAGGAGGTGTTCCTCGATGAATGACATGGATATCACAGTGTATGGGGCGCTCTGGTGCCCCGACTGCCGGAGGTCCAAGGCGCTACTGGACAGGCAGAAGACGCCCTATGCTTGGGTGGACGTCTCGCAGGACGCCGAGGGCATGCGCCGCGTGGAGGAGCTCAACGACGGCAAGCAGATCATCCCCACCATCGTGTTCGGGGACGGCTCGGTGCTGATGGAGCCGTCGGACGCGGCGCTGTCCGCCAAGCTGAGGGCCGGATAGCCAGTCCCCTGCGCGCCGTATCTGACTAAGGGGTAGGTGGAGGGCGCGTCGGTTGCCCGCGCCTAGACGAAGTCCTCCTCGAAGAGCTTGACCTGCAGGGCACCCTGGAACCTGGAGGTGATCCAGAGCTCGCCGGGGCGGCGCTCGAAGACCTGCGGGTACGAGACGCGAGTCTCCCTGTTCACGGCGAAGACCCGTGGCTCGCTCCACGTCCGGCCGTCGTCCTCGGTGAAGGCTATGGACAACTCCTCTCGTTGGCTGCTGGCCGGTACGTTGGATGCTTGGCCTGCCCGCCTAGTGAAGTAGTTCTTACCCTGCGGGTGGAGGCGGTTCCAGACCAGCGCGATCCGGCCGCTCGCTAGCTTAGCCAGGTACCCTGGCGCGGTGCTGGCGTCGATACCGGTGGGCCGTATAGTGCGCCAGGAGCGCCCGCCGTCCTCCGAGAGCGCCTCCCAGAAGTAGTCCCAGTTCGTGCGTAGTATCATGAGCAGGCGGCCATCGCTGAGCTCGACGATGGTGCCCTCGTCAGCCCCGTCGTGATGGCCGTGACCGCCGAGGTCGATGATGTTGCTGTGGGTCCAGGTTGCCCCCTGGTCGGCCGATACGTAGGTGGGGGTCTCGTGGCGGCCCGGGCCGTACAGCAGCACGGGGACGGGGACCACCACGTCGCCGTTGCTCGTGGCGATGATGCTTATGAGCCCGCCGCAGTAGCCGTCCAGGATCTGCTGCCGGTCGGTCCACGTCTCGCCGTCGTCCAGGCTGCGCATCGACCAGACATCCGAGCGCACGTTGGCGATGGGCTCCCGGACCTCGTCTACCCAGCCCCACTTGAACGTGCTGTGGTCGGCATACACGAAGACCAGGACGCCCTCCTGCGTGCGCGTGAGAAGGCCGCCGCCCGGGACGCCGGGCGGCCGGCCGTCGTACATTCGCCGGGGCTCCGACCACGTCCGCCCGTCGTCCTCGCTTACCATAGAGGCGCCGTCCCTGATGGTGAACACCCGTTCCTCGTCCAAGTTGACGAACGGGCCCAGCAGGTCGGGGGGCCAGTCGGGCTCGATGCACTTAGGGTGAATCCAGCGCCGCTCTCGCGAGAAGTCCATTGTCATGGCGTTCACTCCGTCAGGCCGTAAAGTCGGCTTCATTCAGGCTGAGCTTCATATTTCCAGCGGTGATCCAGATGAGCCCGGGGCTGCGTTCGAAGATTCTCGGATAGCATGGGTGCGGGCGCTCCCTGTCGATAGCCACGACCTGCGGCTTCGACCACGACCGGGTATCGTCTTCGGAAAAGGCGACGGACAGCTCGTCCCTGAACCAGCTTGCCTCGTCCTGCGAGTACTGGCCAGACCTCGTTACGGGAGGGGTGCCGTCGGCGGCCTGGGGCCTGTTCCATGCCAGGCACATCCTGCCGCTGGCCAGGCGGAGCAGGTACCCCGGCGAGCTGCTGGCCTCTATCCCCGTGGGCCGGATGGTGCGCCAGGAGCGGCCGCCGTCCTCCGACAGCGCCTCCCAGAAGCGGCCCCAGTTCGTGCGCAGCAGCAAGAGCACGCGGCCGTCGCCGAGCTCCGCCATCGTCCCCTCGTCCGCGCCGTCGTGGTGGCCGTGCCCGCCCAGGTCGATGATGTTGCTGCGCATCCACGTCTTGCCCTGGTCGGCCGACACGTATGAGGCCGTCTCGTGTCTCCCGGGGCCGTAGAGCAGGATCGGTATGGGGATCACCACGTCGCCGGCGGAGGTCTCGATGATGTCGATAAGCGCGCCGCAGTAGCCGTCCAATATCTTCTGGCGGTCGGTCCACGTCCTGCCGCCGTCCTGGCTGCGGATCGTCCAGACGTCGCCTCGCACGTTTGCGATGGGCTCCCGGGTCTCGTCCACCCAGCCCCACCTGAAGGTGCTCATGTCCGTATAGACGAGGACGAGCACGCCCTGCCTCGTCCGCAACAGCAGGCCGCCGCTTGGAACGCCGGGGGCGGGCCGTCGTACAGCCTCCCCACCTGCGACCAGATCTTGCCGTCGTCCTCGCTGGCCATGGCCGCGCCGTCCTGGACGGTCATGAGGCGTCCGTCGCCCATGTCGGCCAACGGCACATGGACGCCGGGCGGCAGGTCGAGCGGCCTACACTGGGGATTTATCCAGCGCCGCACCTTCGATGTGTCCATGGTCATGGTCATGGTCATGGTGTCAAATCCTAGCAGGCTGCGGGAAAACTCTTCTCCTGACCGTCTTCGGACTCCTTCCTGTACAGGAAGGAGGAAAATTTATATCTGAGGGACACCCTCAGACTCCCGGCAGAGGGGCGGAGCCCCTCTGCACTCCCCGTATTTCAGCAGCCCTCTAGCTCGTGAAGTCGGCCTCCTTCAGGCTGAACTTCATGCTTCCGGCGGTGACCCAGATCAGACCGGGGCTGGGCTCGAACATCGTCGGATAACACGGGTGCGGGCGCTCGCTGTCGGTAGCGACGACCTGCGGCTCCGACCAGGTCTGGGCTTCGTCTTCCGAGAAGGCGATGGACAGTTGGTCCCTGAACCAGCTAGCCTCCGCCTCCGAGTACTGGCCCGACCGCCTAGGGGGAGCGGTGCCGTCGGACGCCTGGAGCCTGTTCCAGGCCAAGCACAGTCTTCCGCTGGCAAGGCGGAGCAGGTATGCTGGCGCACTGCTGGCGTCTATGGACGTCTTTTGCAGGACACGCCAAGAGCGGCCCTTATCGGTGGAGATCGACTCCCAGAGGTAGTCGAAGTTGGTGCGGATGAGCATCAGCAGGCTGCCGTTGGTCAGCTCGGCGATGGTCGCCTCCATGGCGCCGTCGTGGTGTCCGTTGCCCCCCATGTCGATAATGTTGGCGTGGGACCAGGTGAGGCCGTCGTCCTCGGACCTGTACGACGTCATGGCGTGGCGGTCCGGGTCTCGGAGGAAGATCTGGACGGGCACGACAATGCCGCCACGGTCCAGCTCTATCATGGTGATCAGCGCGCCGCAGTAGCCCTCCATGATCCGCTGCCGGTCGAGCCAAGTCTTGCCACCGTCCGGGCTTCGTATGGCCCAGACGTCCAGTTTCGCGTTCCGGTCGGCGCTCCTAGTCTCATCGTTCCAGTTCCAGATGAACGAAGCGGAGTCAGCGTACACCATGACGATCCAGTCGTTCTGTGTACGGAGGAGCATGCCACCGCCGGGGACTCCCGGCGGCGGGCCGGTGTAGACGGGGCCTCTTTCGCACCACGACTTGCCGTCGTCCTCGCTGACCAGCATCGCGTTGTCGGCGACTGTGAGGATGCTGCCATTGTCCAGGCGGACCATGTTGGCGTACACCCTCTCCGGAAGGTCCAGTTTCGCGCATCGCGGGTCCAGGGTTCCGCTCGTTGCCATCGGTACTCCTCCTGCTGTTTAGGCGTAGCCCTTCCCGCGGATGGCGGTCAGATCCTTCAGCCGGTGAAGTCGGCTTCGTTGAGGCTGAACTTCATGGCTCCGGCGGTGACCCAGACCACGCCCGGGCTGGGCTCGAACATGCGCGGATAGCACGGGAACGGGCGCTCGTGGCGGGTGGCGACGACCTCCGGCTCCGACCAGGACTGGGCGGCGGCGTCCGAGAAGGCGATGGACAACTCGTCCCTGAACCAGCTTGCCTCCGCCTCCGAGTACTGGCCGGACCTCCTCTCGGGAGGGGAGCCATCGGAGGCCTGGAGCCGGTTCCAGACCAGGCACAGCCTGCCGCTGGCCAGGCGGAGCAACCGCCCTGGGGCGCTGCTGGCGTCGAGGGCCGTCTTTTGCAGGACGCGCCAGGAGCGGCCCTGGTCCGTGGAGAACGACTCCCAGATGTAGTCGAAGTTTGTGCGGATGAGCATCAGCAGGCTGCCGTTGGTCAACTCGGCGGTGGTCGCTTCCATGGCGCCGTCGTGGTGTCCGTTGCCTCCCACGTCGATGATGTTGGCGTGGGACCACGTAAGGCCGTCGTCCTCGGACCTGTAGGAAGTCATGGCATGGCGGTCCGGGTCTCGGAGAAGGACCTGGATAGGGGCGACTATGCCGCCCCGGGTAAGCTCGACCATGTTGATCAGCGCGCCGCAGTAGCCCTCATAGATCCGTTGCCGGTCGAGCCAAGTCTTGCCACCGTCAGGGCTGCGTATGGCCCAGACGTCCAGCCTCGCGTTGGCGTCGGCGCTTCTCGTCTCGTCGTTCCAATTCCAGATGAACGCGTCCGTATCGACGTAGACCATGACGACCCAGTTGTTCTGGGTGCGCAGAAGCATGCCGGAGCGGGGCACTCCAGGCGGCGGGCTGGTGCACACGGGCCCCCGTTCGAGCCACGACTTGCCGCCGTCCTCGCTGATCAGGACCGTGTTATCGATGACGGTGAGGATACTGCCGTCCGCCAAGTTGACCATGTCGGCGTGCATGTTCTCCGGCAGGTCCAGCCTTGTGCATCTCGGGTCCAGAGTTCCGCTCGTTCCCATGGGTTCTTCTCCTGCTGTTTAGACGAAGTCCTGCTCGCGGATGCTTCCGAGGAAGTTGCCCTGTCCAGCCGAGACCCATATCTCGCCGGGCCGGCGCTCGAACACGCCCATGTAGGAAAGCCGGTAGGGGTCGCGGGCGATCACCTCGGAATCGGTCCAGGTCTTCCCGTCGTCGTCGGAGAAGGCTACGGCAAGCTCCTGGCGTTGCCAGCTTGCCGGCACGTCGGAGTAGTGCCAAGCCCTGCGCGGGCCGTAGCTCTCGCCCTCCGGGTAGAGCCGGTTCCACGTCAGGAAGAGGCGACCGCTGGCAAGCCGGGTCACGTAGCCGGGGGAGCTGCTAGCGTCGATGGTGGTGGGGCGGAACTCCAGCCAGTGGAGGCCGTCGTCCTCGGAGATGGCCTCCCAGAAGTAGTCCCAGTTCGTCCTGATGAGCATCCAGAGGCGGCCGTCGCGCAGCTCGACGAGGGTCGACTCGTAGGAGCCGTCGTGGTGTCCGTCACCGCCAAGGTCGATGACATTGCTCACCTTCCAGGTCTTGCCGTCGTCGCCGGAGACGTAGGTGGGGGTTACGTGGCGACCGGGGTTGTACCACAGCTTCTGGACGGGGACGACGATCTTGCCGCTGCGCGTCTCGATCATAGTGATCAGGGCTCCGTTGAACCCCTCCATGATCATCTGGCGGTCGGTCCACGTCCGCCCCTCGTCCTCGCTCCTCACGGTCCAGACGTTGCTGCGGACGTTCTCTGCGGGCCTGCGCGTGCTGTCGTCCCAGAACCAGAAGAAGTTGCTGTTGTCGACGTAGACGAGGACGATGACGCCGCGTTGGCTGCGGAGGAGCAGTCCTGAGGAGGGTACGCCGGGGCCTCGTCCGTCGTGTATCGGCTCCGGCGCCGACCATGACTTGCCGTCGTCGCGGGACCTGCGCACCGCGCCGTCCTTGACGGTAAGCAGGCCGCCGTCGTCCAACTCCACGAACGGACCTATGATCCCTTCCGGCAGGTCCAAGACAGTGCACCTGGGGTCTACCCAGCGGCGGGTTGGCGACCTGTACACGTTGGCCTCCTTCTATGGTATGGCTATCCGGCCAGCGTTAGCGATACCGGCCCCGGGCCTGGACCTCCAGAACTGTCTCCAGCCTGTCGTTCCTGGCTCCGTATATGTAGTCGTAGAGGTTGACGCAGGCGCCGATTTCCCACGGAGTGTACCAGACCGGGGCGCCAAGTTCAGTCTCCACGGGGCCGTCCACGTCGATGAGGCCGTGCTCGGCGCTGAGGCTGCGGAGCTTGGCCCCGGGGACGTTGTCCACGGAGGGATCTCCGGTGTCGTTGCCGATCGCCTTGCGCCCTGTGTCGGTGATTATTACGCCCGGCTCTGGAAGGCTGGTCACGGAGCCGAGCACGCGGGCAGCGGGCTCGAAGCGGCCGCGGTGGCGCAGGTCGCTGAGGGCGTAGGAGCCCGCGCGCACCTCGGTGACGCCGTCCATGGCCGTGCCGGCGGCGCTGACCGTCTCCACCTCGAGGCCGTTCCGTTCCAGCTCACGGTGTGCGTCGAGCAGCCGCTGGACGCCGGTTTGCGTCTCCGGCGCGTCGTGGGCCATGAGACCGGCGAGATGGAGTCCGGGCGCATGGGCGACTTGCGACGCCAGGACCACGGCGTCCTTGCCCGGCTGGACGCCGGACCAGCCGTGTCCAGAGTCTATGGCGACCAGGACGTTGAGTGTGACACCAGCGGCGGACGCGGCCTCCGAAAGTGAACGCACGTTATCGGGGTTGTCCGCGGCTACGGCCACCCTGGCGCGGCGCGCGAGCGCGCAGAGGCGCTCTATCTTTGGCGCCGTGACCACCATAGAGGCTACTAGAAGGTCGGAGATTCCGGCGGCAGCGAACACCTCGGCCTGTCCGACGGTGGAGGTGCTGACGCCGCCTACTGTTCCCCCAGCTGCGAGCTGCATGTGCGCGATGGCGGGGCAGCGGTGAGACTCGACACTGGGCCGCAGCCTGACTGCGCCGTCGCGGAAGGAGGAGTGCATCGCCTCGATGTTTCGGCCGAGCGCATCGAGGTCAACGACCAGCGCCGGGGTGTCGAGGTCCTCGACGTGGGTGCCTACTGGCTTGAATATGGGCCGCTGCATGGCTAGTTGGGGCCCTTCCGCTCCTCGCGACTGCCTGTGAAGCCATAGCTTCGAAGCAGCCCGGAGGATAGCACACGATCTGTCTGTGGTCTACGAGGAAGCGGCTGGCGCGGCCTTGGGCCGTCGCAGGGTTATGCGCTGTGCTACCATCATTCTCCTTGGCTGGCCGGCGCCTGCGGAGCCGGACGGGCCGCCCTTCAGAGGAGGTTGACTTGGACCTGGAGAAGATGGGGACCGAAGAGATCAGCTTGAGCGACGGCGAGAGCGTGGACAGCGCGGTCGACCTGAAGGGCGAAAAGGGCGGCGCCACGGACCGCAACCCCGCTGTCGTTGTGCTGACCAACAAGCGGATCATCTACGTTCAGGGCAGCGGCGAACGACGGGACACTACGTTCGTATGCCTGGAGAAGATCGACAGCGTGGAGATCTCCAGGGAGCGCAAGGGCTATGGCGCCTATGTCTGGGGAGTGGTGGCGTTCCTGGTGGCGGCTGGCATCTACAGCGTCTGGGACCAGCCGATCGGCAGGATAGCCGGCGCCCTGGCCATCGCGGCCATGGGGGTCTTTCTGATAGTCGACCACCTCATCACGCCGAACGGCGTCAAGGCCACCTTCAGGGCGGGCTCGTCGGTGCTCCA
Source organism: Dehalococcoidia bacterium (assembly GCA_965262055.1). Taxonomy (GTDB): domain Bacteria; phylum Chloroflexota; class Dehalococcoidia; order Lucifugimonadales. Next base: position 488,286 of record CBDHEI010000002.1, on the reverse strand, counting down.
GTGCGCCCTGACGGACTCGCTGGCGCTGCAGGAGATGTACGTCCTGGTGAACGGCCTGTTCAGTCTCAAGGGCCGCGCAGAGCCTGAGCCGCCTCGGCGGGTCTTCGCGCTGCGCTAGCAGAGCTTCAGGTTGGGGACGGCGTCCATGTCCCAGTCGTAGCGGGGGGCGTCGCGCAGGTGGAACCAGGCGGCGGCGCCGATCATGGCGCCGTTGTCGGTGCAGAGCGCGGGGCGGGGGACGGTGATGGGTACCGGGGCCTTGTCGGCGAGCTCCTCGCGCAGTAGGCTGTTCGCGGCGACGCCGCCACCTAGCAGGATGCCCTTTACGCGGTGAACCTCCGCCGCCTCGACGGCCCTGCGGACCATCGAGTCTACGAGGGCCTCCTGGTAGGCGGCGGCCACGCGGCCCACCTCCACCGGGTCGGGAGTGACGCCCGGGTCGGGGGGGTACCAGCCCTTCTCCTCCGCGCGGCGCAGCAGCGCGGTCTTCAGGCCGCTGAAGCTGAAGTCCTGGGAGTCCTTGACCCTTGGCCTAGGGAAGCGGGCCTCTTCTCCTTTGCCCACGGCGGCCACCCTCTGTATCTCCGGGCCGCCGGGGAAGCCGAGTCCAAGCACCCTGGCGCCCTTGTCGAACGCCTCTCCCGCTGCGTCGTCGCGGGTGCGCGCGAGCAGGGTGTAGGCGCCGTGGTCTTCCATCAGGACTAGGTCGGTGTGGCCGCCGGAGGCGATCAGGCAGACGAGGGGGAAGCCGGGGTTGACCTCCGGGTCGGTATCCTCCAGCCACGATGCGTAGATGTGGCCCTCCAGGTGGTTTACGCCGAGCAGCGGCAGACCGGCGGAGAGCGCCAGCCCCTTGGCGGCGTTGACGCCGACGAGCAGCGATCCGGCGAGGCCGGGGCCGTTCGTCACGGCGACGCCGTCGAGGTCGGCCAGCTCGACGCCAGCGTTCTCCAGGGCCCTGCGGACCACTGGGACGATGGTTAGGAGGTGCTGCCTGGACGCCGCCTCGGGGACGATGCCGCCGAAGCCGGCGTGGAGGTCCGCCTGGGTGGCGACGACGTTGGAGATTATCCGACGGCCGTCCTCGATGACGGCGACGGCGGTCTCGTCGCAGGAGGTCTCGATGCCCAGGAGTCTCATTCTCCGGTCACAGGAGGGAGGTGCCGCCGTCCACGGCTATGACGGCGCCGGTAATCATCGCGGCGTCGTCGGAGCAGAGGAAGAGGGCGGTCTTGGCTATGTCTTCGGCTGTCAGGAGACGCCCCAGGGGCACCTGGGCGAGGCGCCTGCCGTAGTTCTCGGGGTTGTCGGCGGAGGTGGACCAGTCGTTGTGGCTGTGGGGGGCATCTTCGCGTATGAAAGGGGTGTCGACGTGGCCGGGGCAGATGACGTTGCAGCGGATGTTGTCCTTCGCGTAGGCCATGGCGGTGTTCTTGGTCACGGCAAGGACGCCGGTCTTGCTCACCGTGTAGCCGGTGGCGCTGCCGCCGTGCTTGAGGGAGGCCATGGAGCCTGTGTTGAGGATGGCGCCACTGCCGACGCGCCTCATGGCGTCGCCGACCGCGCGGCAGCCGAGGTAGGTACCGTTGAGGTTGACGTCGAGGATGTTCCTGTACTCCTCGATGGTCTGGTCCTCGTAGCTACGGCCCCTGGTGTTGGTGCCGGCGTTGTTGCAGAGGATGTCGAGCCTGCCGAACTGGTCCTCGGTATCGGACACGGCGGCCTTCCACTGGTCGAAGTCTCGCACGTCGAGCTGGACGTAGGCCGCGCGGCCGCCGGCAGCCTGGACGTCGCCCACCACTGTCTCGGCCTTCTCGGCCTGCAGGTCTGCGACCACGACGGCGGCGCCCTCCCGGGCGAAGAGCCGGGCCTCGGCTTCACCCATTCCGCTGGCGCCCCCGGTTATCAGCGCGACTTTGCCTTCTAGCCTGCCTGTCACCGTACGCCTCCGCTGCGCTCAAGGATGGCGCAATGATACCGGAATGGGCGGATTCCAGACAGGAGGGGCGGTAGGTGGCGCCTCAACGCACGCCGATGGGAAGGTCTGGTACGCTCTGCCGGGCCGGATATCGGAGTACGGAGCCTCGGGGCGATGGCGTGCGCCCCTTTGCGGGAGCCGGGGACAGTGCTTTCGGAGGGCGGGACCTGGGGCCCTGCCCCCGAAAAAGTGTTGCATTCTGTTCCATTTTGTGCCGTTTCGTATGTGGCGGGTGGGACTCCTAGGAACAGTTCAGGGCGCTTTTGGCGCACAAATAGTCGCCAAATGAACGCTTTTGGAACAAAATGGAACGGGCTTTTGGGCGGTGTTGGAGGAGGCTCGGTGGGGTATGTGCTCTTCCGGTCACGGACATATAGTAGCACGGGAGTTCGTGGGAATCAAGGGCGAAGTTGCGCGTGCGGGGGGCTAGGGGCAGAATGGGGGGCGACTGTCCGGTAAGGGGGATTCCTGAGTGGCTACTGCGCCTGAGATCGAGATACTCGGGATAGACGAGAGCGAGTACGAAGGCTGGTTCATAGACCACGACGTCGCTTTCGGGCGGCGGGCGACTGCCGAGGACGCGGCACGCGCGGGCCCGGCCGTGGAGGTGGACCGCGCGCTGGCGGCGTTCGACGGCGAGGCGATAGTTGGGACTACCCACGCGCTCTCGGTGGAGCTGACGCTGCCGGGCGGCGCCTGTCCGACCGCGCTCGTGGACATGGTGGGGGTCCTGCCGACTCACAGGCGTCGCGGGGTGCTGACCCGGATGATGGAGCGCCAGCTATCGGACATCCACGAACGGGGCGAGCCGTTGGCGGCCCTGACGGCGTCGGAGAGCGTGATCTACGGGCGCTTCGGCTATGGGATTGTGTCGATGCACGAGGAGTGGTCGATAGACAAGGAGCACTCCGCGCTGGCCACGAGAATCGAGCCCCGGGGACGGATACGCTTCGTCGATGGCGAGGACGCGAAGACGCCGGTGCTGAAAGTGTACCTGGGGGTCACGTCGCAGCGGCCGGGCATGGTTAGGTACCGGCCTGGGTCGTACGAGACGTTCCTGTCCGGCGACGGGCATGGGCAGGCGGGAGGGGCGGTGTTCAGGGTGGTGTACGAGGAGGAGGGGCGTCCGCTGGGCTACGCCAAGTACCGGACCGGGGACGACATGCTGGAGGTACAGGAGCTTATGGGGCTGACGCCCGCAGCGTGGGCCGCGCTGTGGGGGTACTGTCTCGGGATGGACCTGACGACGGGCACCACGGCGTCGAGGCGGCCGGTGGACGACCCGCTGTTGTGGATGCTGGCGGACCCGGTGCGGCTGCAGCGCAGCGTCATGGACCGGATGTGGCTGCGCATCGTGGATGTGGGGCCGGCGCTGGAGCGTCGGCGGTACGCCGCGGAAGGCCGGCTGGTGATGCATGTACGGGACGAGTTCTGCCACTGGAACGACGGCGTGTACGAGCTGGAGGGTGGCGAGGGCCATGCCTCGTGCCGGCGGACGAGCTCGGCGCCGGACCTGGTGCTGTCGGTGGGCGACCTGGCGGCGGCATACCTTGGGGACGCTGGGTTCACGACGCTGGCGCGCGCTGGGCGCGTGACGGAGCGGACGCCGGGGGCGCTGTCAGTGGCGGACGCGATGTTCCGTAGCGGGCTGGCGCCTTGGGCGCCGTATAACTTGTGAGGTGGGCCGAATACCGGAAGAGGGCGACTCCAGTACAGGGAGCGCCACCCGAAGAGGCTCCGGCATCGGGCTTATGGTTGAACTGGCCCCGGTAAGTGGACAAGCCAACGGTATTGAAACGATCACGTCTCCTAAGGGAATGGAAACGGCCACCACGAGGAGGCCGATGAGCCGGGGAAGCCCAAGGGCCGCAGATGGAAGCGGCAGCCTGCCACTCTCTCGATGTTTCGAGTGGGCGCGCAGCTTGGAGCAGGAGCGGGGGAGATGGGGGCGAGCCGGTCGGCGCGGGACGCTAGGTCACTGCGCAAAAGGGCGAACCCGTCGCTACACCGGCGATGACCTCCCTCTCTCTTCCATGTGCGCGGCTTTTTCCTTGCCCAAGATCGCGACGGTCAGCCTGTCGAAGGGTGGTAAGGAGATGGTAAAATTGGGGTAGTTTGCGAATGATCACCGATATTGGGGAAAAGAGTGAGTAGACCGACCACAGTCTTGGGCAACTATAGTAGAGGATTCAGTCGGATTACCTCGTTCAGCCGGAGGATAAGCGGGATTGCCCGCTCCGCCGAGCTAACCAGTCAGACGATCAATGGGGTTGCTCGCTCCGCCGAACTGGCCTCCTTCAGCCGGAGGATAAGCGGGATTGCCCGCTCCGCCGAGCTAACCAGTCAGACGATCAATGGGGTTGCTCGCTCCGCCGAACTGGCCTCCTTCAGCCGGAGGATAAGCGGGATTGCCCGCTCCGCCGAGCTAACCAGTCAGACGATCAATGGGGTTGCTCGCTCCGCCGAACTGGCCTCCTTCAGCCGGAGGATAAGCGGGATTGCCCGCTCCGCCGAGCTAACCAGTCAGACGATCAATGGGGTTGCCCGCTCCGCCGAACTGGCCTCCTTCAGCCGGAGGATAACCGGGGTTGCCCGCTCCGCCGAGCTAACCAGTCAGACGATCAATGGGGTTGCTCGCTCCGCCAAACTGGCCTCCTTCAGCCGGAGGATAAGCGGGATTGCCCGCTCCGCCGAGCTAACCAGTCAGACGATCAATGGGGTTGTTCGCTCCGCCGAACTGGCCTCCTTCAGCCGGAGGATAACCGGGATTGCTCGCTCCGCCGAGCTAACCAGTCAGACGATCAATGGGGTTGCTCGCTCCGCCGAACTGGCCTCGCTTCTTGGCCGGAAGTCTTCCGATATCTTAGCACCGTTTAGGGAAGGGGCTCGGTTCGAAGAAACAGAATGGTTCCCTCACAGCACATTTCCTAGGCATCTCTTGAACTGGAACGGTCACGAGGCTTACTCTGATGAGATTGTCCTGACCTACTATCGTGAAAACTGGTCAACAGTCTGCCAGGTGATAGAGAAGGAATTGTCTGAATGTCACGTTGATAGGGACGCCAAGGAGGCTGTACGTCAGGCACTGATCGCTCATGAAAATGGGCTGTATCGGTTAGTTCCTCCGTCCTTGTTTGCGGCAATAGAACGGGCCGTCCGCGTTTGTCTGTATGACGATAAGGTTGGCAGCATCTCCGTAAAGAACCGATTAGTGAGCCTCCTCGGAAGACTCCCCATCTCTGTACTGTCTGGTGGAACGTTGGCCTTTGTTGGCTTCACTCAACTTAGTGACCACTTGTACGAGAATATCCACACTGATGATGTTCGTGAACGTTTTCTAGACGCTTCCATTCCAAATCGTCATGCCGCCATTCATGGATTGGTGATTTACTCTTCGGAGAAGAGTAGCCTCAATGCCATTTTCGTAGCCATGTATGTATTCCGGGTACTTACGGTATTGAAGCCACGGCGCTTGCGAAGTTCATAATCAGCGAATCGGTCAAACGGAAGGGCGGGAAGCCGCAGTCCGCAAACCGCGTCGCTGTACGGGTCGGCGCTGATCCTCGGACTGGCACGGGAGTCCGGCTCGGGATAAAGTGCCCGACCGGTCTCTTCGCAACTCAGCGCCTCAGCGCATTCAGGATGCTACCATGAGTCCGTAGGGGGAGGCGCCAACCGATGCGACTCATACTTATCGGGTGCGAGTACTCCGGCGGGAGCACGATGGCCAGAGCCATCGGCGAGTGGCTCCTCCGGGAGCGCGCGGGGACCGCCGTACGCGTCCACGATCACTGGGTGTACCCGTACATCGCCGACCAGGACCCTTCGACATGCTTCATCCTGGGCCCCGGCGGCATCGTTGTTGAGAAGTGGCGCTACCGGAGCGGGCATGGCAACTCTGCGCTGTCGGAGGAGCGGGCGGCCGACGTCAGGGCGCTGAAGCCATGGCTGCTGGAGCAGATGCAGCGCGCCCTGATCTGGCGTCACATGCACCACAGCGCGATCGGGGAAGACGTGTCGGACAGCATCCAGGTCGGCCTTTACTACGCGGAGGCGGTGTACGCGCCGCTGTACTACGGCTACGGACAGGACGCCTTCTCGGACCGGCGCCGACGGGCGCGCGAGTGGGACAGGGCGCTGTTGGAGTTCGCGCCCGAAACGGTGCTGGTGCTGCTCCGAGCGTCGCCGGAGGCGATACGGGAGCGGATGCGCGCGGCCCCGCGGCCCGACGGCGTGCCCAGGGAAGAGGACGTCGAAAGGGTGATCGACCTGTTCGAGGAGCAGTACGCCGCCACGGAGCTGAAGCACAAGCTGGCGATACGCACCAGCGGCGTGACGGTAGCGGAGTCGGTGGCAGAGTTTGCCGGCAAGGTCTCGCCGTTCCTCACTGACGAGGACCGCCGGCGGAGGGGGTAGAGGCGGGGACTAGCCTGTGTGAGGCTCTGCTCCAGAGCGCCCCAGAGTTGTCGACCGAGACATGTTAGCTCAATCGTTTAGTCTTGACCGCAAGCCTTCCAATTCTACGAGTCGCGCTTATATTCTCGTAGCTGGCCTTGTCCACATTGTTTGCTCAGCCGCGTGTACGCTAAGAGAAAAAAGTGGAAGTGGAACGCGAAAATAGCTATTGTTCGGATTCAGCCATAGCTGCGTTTCGCCGACGTTTGGAGTTAGTAGGTCTCCCATGTGAACTATGACGGCGGTAGGCTCCTTCGTATTCTGCGAACTCCAAAGCCCGTCTGGATTGGGTTGAGGTATGGATAAACCCTTGACTTCAGGGTAAAGGTCGTCAATTTTGTTCGCAGAATCAAATAGGTAGTCCCTATTCCCTCCTAACAGGGCTGTCTGGACATCATCTACCGAAAATCCCCGTAGGCTTTCTGTTATTGCCACAATACAGTGGCTTCTTGTCTTCCCAACCTGAGAGAACTTTTCCTTCAGCTTACGTTTAAGTCGCCTTGCAGGTTCATCTGACCAGCCGCCTGAAAATCCTGCCGATTCAACGGCTGTCTCCCCTAGTCGTTCCTTATCTTCGGGAGACTTCGGTTCCAATTCTATGTCTAGCCTCCAGTTATTGAACTGAAATGTTTTGTACGGCGGGAAAGGATAGTAATCCGCTATATCCAGTTGGTCAATCCATTGCTGGACCTCACGTCTTACCAACCGAGGGCTAACATTGCCAGGGTGTCCTGAGGAAGAAGCATGTTGAACGGAGAAATCCTGAGATTGAAGTTTCTTGAACTCTTCCCAGATACGTGTTTTCATGGGAGCATAAGACGATTCTGTTTCAAGGGGGTTATTAAACATCACCCCGGCCTCTACGTATGCAGAACATCCGCGCCTGTCTGAGATACAGAAGTCTGGGTTGACACCATTGATCTCAGGCTGGAAGTCAACATTTAGTCCCGTGTTGTTGAACGTAGAGAAGAGAAACAATTCAAAGGCGGCGCTATATGACTGTTGGCTTCCTGGTTCGCCTAAGAGTTCACCTTGAAGGCGCAGTTTGTTCTCATTGTCCGGAACACTGGCGTCCCACTTCTTGTACCATACCTGCCAATGTTGTGGGAGTGCCGATATTGACTTCACTTTTGTGTTTGTACCTCAGACCTAAGATTGTGTCGTTACTACTTTAGGATCGCCATTCTCCAAGACGAATGTGTCCAACTTTGCCTAATGGCCGTGAGGGCTATTTCTGTCAAAAGGATTGTGCAGGTCAACCCCTAGCTGCGAGAAGTCTCTCACGTTCCGGGTGATTACCGTCAGCCGGTGCACCGTGGCTGTCGCCGCGATCATAGCATCTTCGGTGATAGTGTCCGACCTGCCGTGCATGAGCCGCGCCCACTCCCGGAAGGCGGGTGCGTCCATCGGCAGTACACCGTAGGAAGCCAGGACCTTGTCCAGCCAGGCCTCCAGCTCCTCCGCCTTAGCGTCATCCTGCTCACGGGTGATCTCGATCCCCGCCTGAATCTCTCCAACCGTAACCGCAGACACGAAGAGCTGATCCGCCGGCACACCCGCGATCCAGTCCAGAACGGCACCGTGTGGACGGGGACGGCGCAGCTCCGAGACCACGTTGGTATCGAGGAGGTACATGGGCCTACTCCACAACCAAGGGAGTTCGGCGGCGATGCTGTCGCCGTGGCGGAGTAAGGTCATCGGTCCGTGCCTCAGGAGCGAGGAGCAACTCCTTCAGGTCCGGTCTGGTCATCCGTTCCAGCCTTCGCCACTGCTCGATGGGAAGGAGCACTGCGGTTTCCACCCCGCGCTTGGTCACGATCTGCGGCCCTTCGGCGAGGGTCGTATCGAGAAGCTCGCTGAACTTCGACTTTGCGTCTTGAACAGGCCATCTCTTGCTCATGGTCGACCCCAAGCACTATCGCTCTGACTAGCTACCAGACTAGGCTAAACGGTCATGGGTGTCAATATCGTCAACCATCCAAATCACCGTTCCGGCGGAGCTTGGAATACCCGCCCACCCCAGAGGATCTGTGGGGGACACCACCACACCCCCGGCGAGGGGCTCGGGGCCCCTGCACTCCCCGAGAGGCGGTTGGCGGCGCCGCCCCTGTGAGCCTTGGCGACTAAGATGCGCCAGGGCAATCGCATCATGATCAACATCAGCTTTGGACAGGCTGCGGTCCCCACTCCGCAAGAGGGCGGGTTTCAAACCCGCCCCTACGGGCGCCCCATGTTCCTAGGCCGGTCAAGGCAAAATGCAATCGCCCTGCTAAGATGCGCCCGTACAGGTTGACCGGGGGGCGGTAGCGCGGCTACAATACTGTTTAGGCTACTGCGGGAGTGTCCTGCGGCTAGCCGTTTCGTTTGTCCGGCAGGCCCGTCTCGCCCCAGTGGCGCAATAGGCAGCGCAGCCGATTTGTAATTGGCAGGTTAGCGGGTTCGAGTCCCCTCTGGGGCTTGTCCTCCCTCCGTGATCAAGACGTAGGGCGTCTGGACGCGCGGAGCGTAGCGTTTGGATTGACGGATGCGCTATGCTAAACTGGTTGTGGTGTTTCTGGAGCGGTGGGTGAGTGGTTAATACCACCAGACTGTAAATCTGGCGTCCGGAAGGGCTACGTAGGTTCGAATCCTACCCGCTCCACCAGAGTTCTAAGATCGTCGTCGGAGATGCCCACATAGCTCAGTCGGTAGAGCGCGTTCTTGGTAAGAACGAGGTCAGCAGTTCGAGTCTGCTTGTGGGCTGAGTAGACGAAAACCCAAATTAAGTGAGGGAGTCGGAATGGCGAAGGAGAAGTTCGTACGAGACAAGCCCCATCTCAACGTGGGGACCATTGGGCACGTGGACCATGGCAAGACGACGCTGACCGCCGCGATAACGCGCGTTCTGGGCAACGAGGGCTTGGCGGACTTCCGCAGCTTCGATAGCATCGACAACGCCCCGGAGGAGAAGGCCCGCGGCGTTACGATCGCTATCCAGCACGTGGAGTACGCGACCGAGGGCCGCCACTACGCCCACGTCGATTGCCCGGGCCACGCGGACTACATCAAGAACATGATCACCGGCGCGGCCCAGATGGACGGCGCAATCCTGGTCGTCAGCGCGCCCGACGGGCCGATGCCACAGACGAGGGAGCATATCCTGCTCGCCCGCCAGGTGGATGTCCCCGCGGTCGTGGTCGCCCTGAACAAGGTCGACATGATGGACGACGAGGAGCTCCTGGAGCTGGTCGAGATGGAGCTGAGGGAGCTGCTGACCGAGTACGGCTTCCCCGGGGAGGACGTGCCCATCATCAGGCTGAGCGCGCTGAACGCGCTGGAGGCTGATGACACTTCGAGAGAGTCGGAGTGGGGCAAGGGCATCTGGGAGCTGATGGATGCCGTCGACGAGTACATACCGGTCCCAGATCGGCCCCGCGACCAGCCTTTCCTCATGCCCATCGAGGACGTGTTCAGCATCAAGGGGCGCGGCACCGTGGTCACCGGGCGCGTCGAGAGGGGCATGGTCGAGGTCGGCCAGACGGTGGAGATTGTGGGTATCAGGGACACGAGCTCGACCGTGGTCACCGGGGTCGAGATGTTCAAGAAGACCCTTGACGAGGGCGAGCCCGGCGACGCTGTGGGCGTTCTCATCCGGGGAATAGTCCGGGAGGGGGTCGAGCGCGGGCAGGTGCTGGCGGCGCCCGGCACCGTCACGCCTCACAGCGAGGCGCAGGCCCAGGTCTACGTGCTCACCAAGGAGGAAGGCGGCCGTCACAAGCCGTTTTTCACCGGCTACAAGCCTCAGTTCTACATCCGGACGACGGACGTTACCGGCGAGATCCAGCTCCCCGAAGGGGTCGAGATGGTGATGCCGGGCGACAACATCGAGATAAGCGTCAAGCTCACCAGCCCCATCGCGATGGACGAGCAGCTTCGTTTCGCGGTGCGCGAGGGCGGTCGGACGGTGGGCTCCGGGGTGTTCACTCAGGTAACGAAGTAACCAAGCAGGCAGGGATCGAGAGCAGCTAGATGCCACGAAGAGGCGACAGCCGGATACTGATTACGCTCGGTTGCACCGAGTGCAGAGAGCGTACTTATTCCAGCAGCAAGAACCGGCGTAACGACCCTCAGCGGATTGAGCTGAACAAGTTCTGTCCGAGGTGCGGCAGTCACACGCCGCACAGAGAGGTGAGGTAGGGCCGCATGGTGAGAGCCTCCGGCGCGCCGAGGCAGGTCAGCGCGGAAGGCGCCCGGAGGGCGCTCAGCTTCCGCGTCATCGGCGACGTCATCGGCGAGCTCAGGCGCGTCACCTGGCCCACGCGGGAGGAGACCGTCCGGCTCACGGTGATGGTCATCGCCGTAGCGGCGACCGTGGGGACGTTCTTGGGCGTCATCGACCTCGCCTTCTCCAGAGCCTTCGACGTATTACTGGGCAACTGATCATGGTCAGGGCTAAGAGCCTGGAAGCTACAGACCCCCGCTGGTATATCGTCCACACCTATTCGGGACAGGAGCAGCGGGTCAAAAAGAACCTCGATCTCCGTGTCGAGACGATGGACGTGAAGGACAAGATACTGAGCGTCGTCGTGCCTACGGAGAAAGAGATAGAGATCAAGGACGGGCGGCGCAAGCCCGTCCCGAAGCGCATCTTTCCCGGCTACATCATCATCCGGATGAAGATGGACGACGAGAGTTGGCACGTTGTGAGGAACACGCCGGGCGTCACGGGGTTCGTTTCGGCGGAGGACGAGCACGAGAGCCGGCCGAAGCCCGTCCCGCTGGAAGAGTCTGAGGTCGAGGCCATCCTCAAGCAGATGCAGTCCGCCCAGCCCAGGGTGAGGGTGGGGTTCGATCCCGGCCAGACGGTGCGTATCAAGGACGGTCCGTTCGTGGACTTCATGGGGGCCGTCGACGAAGTGTACCCCGACCGCGCAAAGGTCAAGGTGCTGGTCTCCTTCTTCGGGAGGGAGACGCCGGTGGAGTTGGACTTCCTGCAGATCGAAAAGGCATAGGGAGCGCCGCTCGCGGGCGAGGCGCGTGGACCGGCATTGCGGTCCGGGAGCTCATAGGTAGATGGCGAAGAAAGTCAGGGCGATAGTAAAGCTGCAGATCGAGGCGGGGAAGGCGACGCCGGCGCCCCCGGTCGGGCCGGCGCTGGGACAGCACGGGGTCAACATAATGGGCTTCGTGAAGGAGTACAACGCCCGCACCGCCTCACAGGTCGGCGACATCGTGCCCGCCGTAGTGACGGTATTCCAGGACAGGTCGTTCTCCTTCGAGCTGAAGACTCCGCCGGCGGCGGCGATGCTCAGGAAGGCGGCCGGGGTCGAGAAGGGGAGCGGCGAGGCCAAGGTCGAGCAGGTAGGCACCGTCTCCCTGGACCAAGTCCGAGAGATCGCGGAGACCAAGATGCCCGACCTGAACGCCGGCGATATCGAGGGCGCCATTCGCATCGTCGAGGGGACGGCGCGCAGCATGGGCATTCTGGTCGAGCGCTAGAGAGAGTACTCACATGGCCAAGAACGGAAAACGGTACAGGGCAGCCGCGGAGATGATCGAAGAGGGCAGGGCGTACCCTGTCGAGGAGGCGGTGTCGCTCGCCAAGAAGAGCGCGACCGCCAAATTCGACGAGACGGTGGAGCTGCATCTCCGAACCGGCTCGGACCCCCGCCACGCGGAGCAGCAGGTGCGGGGCGTCACGGTTCTGCCTCACGGCACCGGGAAGGCGGTCAGGGTACTGGTGTTCGCCGAAGGTGAAACGGCCTCCATAGCTCGCGAGGCGGGCGCGGACTTCATCGGCGACGACGAGGTCATAAAGCAGATACAGGGCGGCTGGGTCGACTTCGACGTATCCATAGCGACGCCAGACATGATGCCGAAGGTGGGTCGGCTGGGTCGCGTGCTGGGCAGGCGCGGGCTGATGCCCAACCCCAGGACCGGCACGGTCGTGCAGCCGGAGGACGTGCCGAGGGCCATCCAGGACGCCAAGAAGGGCAGGGTGGAGTTCCGCATGGACAAGACCTCCCTGATCCACGTCCCCATAGGCCGGGCGAGCTTCGACGAGGGCCAGCTCATGGACAACCTGAGCGCAGTCTACGACAATATCGCCCGCGCAAGGCCCGACGCGGTCAAGGGCCAGTTCATAAAGGCCGCCTATCTGACTACTTCCATGGGGCCCAGCATACAGCTTGACGTGTCCGGCGCGTCGCTCATCAAGGCAGACTAGGCCGGACGAGCCCCCGCCCGAACTCCAATAGCCGAAGGGTGCGTGACTCAGCGATCTATGCGCGTGTGCTACCGGACAGCCGGCGCCCGTTGGTAGTGGGAGGTGATTGTCGTTGCCGACACAAGCGAAGGTAGATGAGGTAGAGGAGATCCGCAGGCTGATGGCGGACAGCACGGTGGCCATCGCCGCGGACTATACGGGGCTGCCGGTTTCCGCCATGACCGAGCTCAGGCGCACGCTGCGGCAGAACAACGTCAAGTTCCGCGTGGTCAAGAACCGGCTGGCGCGGCTGGCGGCGGACGCCGCCGAGCAGCCGGAGACCAAGATAATCATCGAGGGTCCGACCGGTCTGGCGTTCGGGTTCGGCGACCCCGTGGAGCCGGCCAGGGCGCTGAAGCAGTACGTCGTCGCGAGCCGGTCCGAGCTCAAGGTGCGGGGCGGGGTGCTGGATGGTCGCGCGCTGTCAGCCGAAGAGGTTGACGAGCTCGCGTCGCTGCCGCCGAAGGACGAGCTGGTGGCCCAGCTTCTGAGCAGGATACAGTCGCCCATATACGGCTTGGCGAACGTGCTGAACGCCCCCATCGCCGGTCTGGCGAGGGCGCTGCAGGCGGTGGCGGAATCGAGGGCGGAGGAGTGAGGCGGACCTGATGGCCACAGCGGCGAGATGGAGCGTCCTCAGCGGCAGGCTGCGGACAGGGCTCAATAGAGTTAGAATAGACGATTGATTGCCTCCGGGCTCAGGCTGGAGGGGTCCGACAAGAGACAACCGAGGGAGGAAGTTAGAGTGACTACCAAGGAAGAGATCCTGGATGCGATCAAGGGGCTGTCCGTTCTGGAGCTGAACGGGCTGGTAAAGGACATAGAGGAGTCGTTCGGCGTCAGCGCTGCCGCCCCCATGGCCGTTGCCGCAGCCCCAACAAATGGGGCCGCCGCGGCGCCCGAAGTGGAAGAGCAGACGGAGTTCAACGTCGTGCTCAAGGACTTCGGCTCCGCCAAGATCAACGTCATCAAGGCGGTCCGTTCCGTTACTACCCTGGGCCTGAAGGAGGCCAAGGAGCTCGTCGAGAGCGCCCCGGTCAACGTCAAGGAAGGCGTGCCCAAGGAAGAGGCTGACTCGGCGCAGAAGGCCCTGGCTGACGCGGGCGCCACCGTCGCCGTGGAGTAGGCAGCTCCTCATCCTGGAAGCCGTCTCTCAGGGTTTTTCTCAGAGGCGCTAAATAGCACGCAGTCGATCGGCTTGGAGCTTATCGAAGGCCCGTTCGTGTTGGTACTTTCCAACCGCGAACGGGCCTCTATTTACTCCCTTTCAGCCTCCGGGCCAGATGTTCACCGAGCCGTACATGCCGTCGTAGCCGGGCTCTATCTCCAGGTCGCCGCAGCGCACTCTCGATATGCCCTGCGCGGTCCGCTCGCCGGCCTGCGCCGCGATATCCTCTTCAGGCGCGTCGAGCAGGACCGCAAGCTCATTGCCGAAGTACGAGACCAGGGCCGTGCAGGTGGTCGTGACCCGCTTGGTGGCGGGCCCGTACTCCAGGGCCTCGGAGACGATCTGGCCCAACGACACCATCCTCCTGAAGGGTGGGCGTCCGTTCCGGCCCCGTATCAGCCCCGCGCAGCCCAGCTCAGCGTCCGCCGGCCTCCCGGACAGCTCCTCCACCCGCTGAAGCACGCCCTTCGTCATCGGGCGCCCGCACTCAGGGCAACGGGCGCCGGTCCGGATGGCCTCAGCCGGAGAGAGGCGCACCCCGCACTTGCGGTGACCGCTGTGGTGGTACTTACCCTCTTCCGGGAATAGCTCCACCGTGTACTCGATCTGTTGGCTGGCAAGCGCCTCCCTGAGGCCGTCGTAGCCGGGCTCGCCGCGGAACACCGTGAGCTCGCGGCCCAGCCGTCCGGGGGAGTGGGCGTCGGAGAACGAGACGATGGAGACGCCGTCCAGGGACGGCACGCGCCAGCACATCGCCGGGTCTGCAGACAGCCCGCTCTCGATCGCGTGGACGCGCTCCGCCAGGTCGCCGAAGCACTCCTCCAGCGAGTCGAAGCCGGACCTGGCGCCGTAGAGGCCGAACCAGGGAGTCCACAGGTGCGCGGGTATTACGAAGCACCTCTCGTCTACGTCCAGCGCCGTGGCGAGAAGGTCGCGGGGCGATAGCCGCAGAGTGGGACGCCCGTCGCCGTCGAGATTGCCGCTGCACGCCAGCCCGGAGTTGAGGGCGTCGACGGCGGCGAAGTCGGGCGCAAAGAGCAGGATGTGTACCCGCCGGCTTCGGCCTCCCTGCTGCGCTGTGCAGTTGACCTCCGTGCCCAGGACGAAGCTCACGCCGTCCAGCTCCAGCAGCCCGTCCGGCGTCTCCGAAAGCGCTGCGCGCGTCTCTTCGAGCCATACGGGATGGGTGAAGTCTGCCGTGGCCAGCAGGTCGATGCCCTTGGTCTTCGCCCCTCTCACCAGGGCGTCGAAGTCCAGGCTGCGGCTTGTGCCTATGGCGAACCGGGAGTGGGTATGCAGGTCCGCGACGTAGCTCATGGCGAGGCTCCGGCCACAGCCGGGGGCGGCGGCGCGGGAAGCGGAATGAAGGGGCCGGCTCTCCTCACCTAGACGTAGTTGCCGCGGTCCACCCGGTCGCCGCCCAAGAACACGTCGGAGACATTCCTGAGGGCCTTGACGTCCGTGGACGGGTCTCCGTCCACGACGAGTACGTCCGCCGCCTTGCCCGGGGCCAGAGTCCCGACGGTATCGTCAATCCAGCACGACCTGGCGGAGTCGCTGGTGGCCGATACGATGGCCTCCATCGGGGACATGCCCACGTCGACGTGGGCCTCGATCTCGGCCTGGAAGTTGCCCATGGGATAGTAGGCCCATGAGGCGTCGGAGCCGCAGACGAGCCTGACGCCCTCGGCCCTGACCATGGCGAAGTGCTCGGTCGTGTTTTCGTAGGCGGCCCGCAGCCGGTCCAGCTCGGCCTCCTCCGCGCCCGACAGCCCTTCGGCCTCCTTCTTGGCGTTTAGCCGGTCCACGCCCATCCTGCTCTGGGCAAGGGTCGGGTTCAGGAAGACCCCCTGCTCGATGATCCTCTCGGTGATCTCCGGGCGGTGCGTTAGCCCGCCGTCCGGGTCGGCCTGGCGCCCGTGGATGATGGTGTCAATGCCGGCGTCCAGCGCGTTGAGCATGGCCTGGGAGTTGGTGCAGTGGGCGGCGGCGTGCTTGCCGAACTTGTGCGCCTCGTCGCAGATGGCGGTCAACTCGTCGACATTGAAGGAGGGACGCAACGGAAACGAGGTCTTCGTGCTACCGCCGCTGGCGGTGATCTTGATGAAGTCGGAGCCCTCCTTGATGAGCTGGCGCACGGCGGCAGTACACTCGACCGTGCCCGTGGCCTGGATGCCGAAGTAGCTCAGGTGGCCGCCGATGATGGCCATGGGCCGTCCCGCCAGCACGAGTCGCGGCGAGGGGGTAACGCCCATCTCGACGGCCTGCCGCAGCATGAAGACGGTGCGGTTCTTGGCGCCGCAGTCGCGCACGGTGGTGACGCCCGAGTAGAGGTGCGCCCTAGCGTTGCGCGCCGCCTGGAGGGTGAGCACCTCGTCGGGCAGCGTCGTGAGGTCGTCGCCCCGGCGGCCGTCGCCGATGCCGACGAGGTGGACGTGGCAGTCTATGAGCCCTGGCAGGATGGTGCCGTCGCCGTAGTCGTACTCCTGGAAGGGCGCGCCCTCAGGAGGAGCTACGGCCTCCTCGGTGCCGACGGCCCTGATCGCACCGTCCTCCAGCAGCACGGCGCCGCGTTCGAGCGGCGGGCGTCCAGTGCCATCGATCATCCGCGCCGCCTTGATCAGCTTGAAACCCATGGTCAATACCCTCCTGCCGTTGGGGCCCGGCTACGCGTCCTCCATGCGGGGCTGGACGGTAGACGCCAGTGAGTCTTGCGAGCCCCTGTCGATGCGGCGGCCCGCCGCGAAGACTTCCTTTACGTCCCACAGCGCCCTGACGTCCTCCGCGGGGTTGCCGCCCACTACGATCACGTCGGCAGCCTTGCCCGGCTCCAGCGTGCCGGTCACTCCGTCGATCCCAAGGGACTTGGCAGCCTCGCTGGTGGCAGACTTCACCCCGTCCATGGCGGACATCCCCGAGGCGACCAGGCACTCGGTCTCGTACACGGTGTTGCCGAGCTGGTAGTTGCCCCAGGACGAGTCGGACCCAGTGATCACCTTCACGCCCATCTCCAGCAGCCTCCGGCAGTTTTCGAGGGCGTGGTCGAGCTCAGTCCTGCGCAGGTCGAGGTCCGCCTGCTCCTGTGGCGTTAGCTTGCGCAGCTCACGCCGCTGGAGGTGCTCCCAGACGATGGACCTGAAGACGTGGATGGTAGGGTTGACGTACGCGCCCTGCTCCCCGATGCGTTCCGCCACGTCCTCGCGGAAGTTGTACGAGCCGTCTGGCTCCCTGAATACGCAGTGGATGATCATGTCTACGCCGGCGTCGAGGCAGTTGACGGTCCCCTGCGTGGAGCTGCAGTGTGCGGCGGTCAGCTTGCCGAACTTGTGCGCCTCTCCGGTGATGGCCTCCAACTCGTCAACGTTAAACGACGGCAGGAGGGGGTACGAAGTCCTGGTGCTGCCGCCTGTGGCGGTGATCTTGATATAGTCGGCGCCCTCTTTGACGAGCTGCCTCACCATCGCCCTGGCGGGCTGGGGGCCGGTGACCTCGGAGCCCATGTAGCCCATGTGGCCGCCTATGGTGGCCACGGGGCGGCCGCAGAGCACCATGCGGGGCCCGGTCTCGCGCCCTTCGTCTATGGCGTCGCGCAGCCGGAACATGGTGACGTTCTTGGGGCCGTTCTCGCGTATCGACGTAACCCCGGAGAAGAGCGAGACCCTGGCGTTGCGGGCGGACTGGAGGGTGAGAACCTCGTCTGGCAGGAGGGCAAGGTCGTCGCCGAGGCGACCGTCGCCGAAGCCGTTGTGGTGCGTGTGGCAGTCGACCATACCGGGCATGACCGTGGCGTCCGGGTAGTCGAAGACCTCGACCCGGGCGCCCTCCGGCACCGCCTCCCCTGCCTGTGGCCCCACGGCGACGATTTCCCCGCCCTGGAGCAGCACCGCACTGCCTACCGTGGGTCCGTCGGAGATACCGTCTATCAGCCTGGCTGCGCGGACGAGCTTGAAGGCAGCCTCACCGCCGTTCAAGGGAGGGTCCGTCTGCCTCGACCGTCGTCATCGCCTTCCTCGTCCCCCTCGTCGTCCTCGTCGAGGGGGTCTTCATCGTACTCGGCGGCATCGTCAATCAGCTCCTTGAGCTGGCCGGCGACGTCCATGTGGATGGGAACGTAGCTCAGGTCGGCTACCGAGCCGTTGTCCAGCATCACATCCACGGTCTGGTAGCCCAGGGTCTTGCCGAACAGCCCGAACTTAGTCCTCACGTCCTTGAGGCGATCGATCGGTATGGGGACTCGCTGCACGCCGAAGATCCCGCCTCTCTGGTAGATGAGCGACCGGTCGGTGATCGTGTAGGAGGTCCTGCGTTGGGCTATGTATCGAGGAACGGCTACCACGAGGACGATGAGCAAGATGGTAATCTCATCAAACCCTATGAGGAAATAGAGTGCGATCGCTACCACAACCCAGGGGATCGACGACCAGAACCACGCAAGCGGAACCTGCCGGATGACGGTGGCGTCGTTGGGTATATCCGGTTCGTCGTACTGTTCGTCCGGCTCAAGCTGCTCTTCTTCGGGTCTCTCTTGGGTCATGTGCGGCCTCGCTTGGGATACGCCGGACAGTATACACGAGTATGGACTGTACTCAGCCCTGGAACTGTGCTTTGGGGTCCACGTGGTCAAACCCTCCGGGCGGCCCTGAGCATGCCCTTGAGCTGCTCGTTCTCGTCGCGCAGGCGCTGGATTTCGCCGTTGGCTTGGTGCAGCCGGTCCATGAGCCGCATCACGACCTCCACTCCCGCGAGATTGACGCCCAGGTCCCCCATCAGGTCCCGTATCCGCCTGACCCGCTCTATGTCCCGGCGCGAGTAGACGCGCCGGTTACCCCCGGTGCGGTGCGGCTCGACGAGGCCGATACTCTCGTAGTATCTGAGGGTCTGCGTCTGAACGCCCAGCATTCGGGCCGCCACGCTTATGACGAAGCATGGCTCTTCGTAGCCGAACAACTCCTCGTTGGTCATCGGAGCCTACCCCCTGCCGGAGCGCGCCGCCTTCAGCCTCTCGACCAGGCCGCGCTCCTCGTCGCTCAAGTCCCGTGGCATGACCGGACGCACGACCACGTACATGTCGCCGCGGGATTCCGGCTCGCCCAGCTCCGGCATTCCCTGCCCCGCCAGGCGGATGTGCTGTCCGTTCCGGCTCTCGGCGGGCACCGTGACCTCGAGCCGGCCGCTGATGGTGCGTACCGCCGCCTTGGAGCCGAGGATGGCGTCCTCGAACGGCACGTCGATGTCCTGGTAGAGGTCGTTGCCCCTGCGGGTGAACCGCGGATGAGGCTCAACAGTCACCTTCAGCAGGATCTCCCGGCTGCCCCCCGGCCTGACGCGCACCACGGAGCCGTCGTCAACGCCGGGTGGTATGTCGACCTCAATGCGGCGCTCGCGGCCTCCTTCGGTGATGGTGATCCTGCGGCTCGTGCCGGTGTATGCCTCGTCCAGGGTCACATCAACGTCCGTCTCCAGGGGACGCTTCGAGGCTGCCGCCGCGGGGCTTCCGTGGACGTTGCCGAAGCCGCCCAGCAGGTCTTCGAAGCCGGAGAAATCGCCGAAGCCGGATTGGCCCGTTGCGCCGCGACGTTGGCGCCCGCTCCTCCACGTGAACGGGGCGCCGCCGGCGCCGAACTGGGACTCGATCCGGTCTGCGTGCCTCCAGTTGTCGCCGTACTTGTCGTAGTTCCTTCTGTTCTCCGTGTCGGACAGGACCTCGTTGGCCTCGCTGATCTGTTTGAAGCGCTCCTCGGCGGCCTTGTCGCCGGGGTTGAGGTCGGGGTGGTATGTTCGGGCCAGCTTCCTGAAGGCCTGCCGGATGTCGGCCTGGCTAGCGTTCTTGGGAACACCCAGTGTGTCATAGTAGTTTTGTGCAGCCATAGCTATAACTTTCGCTGTGGGCGTGTTAGAAAATTAGCGCCCTACCAATTCCTAGGATACCATAGCTGTTCGCCAGCAGTTAAAGTATATACTGCATATGAGTTGACACAATACAATGACTAAAGCTATACTGTGTGCACGAGGCCTAGACAGGGCCAATTGAAGCACAGGAGGCACAGGATGACAATACAGAGGTTGTACCCACGGACCGAGGTTCGCAGGGTTGAGGACGCCATGGACAGGTTCTGGAGGGGGTTCGGGCTGAGGCCGTTCACCTCCAGTGACCTGGGGGCGGGGGCGCTGCCAATCGACGTGGCGGAGACGGACGAGAAGGTGACGGTCACGGCGTCGCTGCCGGGCCTGGACGCTGACGAGATCAAGGTCACGGCCCAGGACGGCGTGCTGACCATCGCCGGGGAGTCGGCCAGGGAGAGCGAGGAGAAGGCCGGATGCTACGTGGTACGCGAGCGGCACGCCGGCTCGGTGCGCAGGTCGCTGCGGCTGCCGGAGGTCGTGGACGCCGAGAAGGCCGAGTCGGCCTACGAGAACGGCGTGCTCACGGTGACCCTCCCCAAGCGGGAGGAGAAGAAGGCGCGGAAGATCGAGGTGCAGGTCAAGTCCTAGTCCCGATGCCGGACGCCGGCCCGTAGGGTCCGGCAGTGAACCGAGTAGTCAGGCCCCCGCTCAGCCGGGGGCCTGACTGTTTATGTCTTGACGAATACCAGCGTTCGGGAATGAGGGTGAGTAGTTCACGCCGAGATGATGTCCAACTCCCCCATTCGCTCGAAATGCCTGCGGTTGTTAGTGAGCAACGTGAGGCCGTGGTGTATCGCCGTCGAGCCGATCAGAAGGTCGAGGTCGTCGAGGCGGGTCCCGGTGGTCCTGAGCCGACGGCGTTCCGAGGCGAAGACCCGGCAAACGGGATCGTTCAGCGGCACGACCTCTTCAATATCATCAAGGAAGCCTTGCAGTCCCTGCTCCGCTTCCTGCCTGTCCTCAGCGCCCAACATCCCGTCATAGAGTTCGGCCAGTGATACGATGCTGAGTCCAATGCCTTGTGGCGACAACTCGTGGAAGCGCTGCACCACTGGCTGGTGGTCGTGCATGTAGTCAATGACCCAACTCGTGTCTACCAGGTACTTCATTACCCTATGAGGCTGGTTCGGCCCGGGACCCGGTTCGTCTGGCTTCGCAGAGCATCCGCTTCATATCCTCGCCGTCGATGATGCCTTGCCAGGCGCCGGCGGCTGACCTTGTCCGCGTATTCCCCTTGTTAGCCCCCCGCGAATCTGCTTCTCCTTGGGGGGAACCTGTTCCGTTCTCACCACCTCCGCGCCTCAAGTCGCTGTATCGGAGGATCCACTGCCCGCCGGGATGACGACCGGCACCTACCTCCAACGGATCGGGATGTCCGGCTGCAACCCAGTCGCGTGTGTCGTTGCGCGTCTCTCTGAGCTCGATCAGCACGCGGGCGGCTTCCTCTCTGGCGCTCTGCCTATCTGGATGCCAGAAAGCCACTTCCGGGAAATCGCTTTCGTCTCTCCGCCTGCCCCCTGGATGCCAGAAGCTCAGCATCCATCGGACCGGTTTCGCGTCGTTCATGGGCTGACCTCTCTGGATTCGGAAGGGCGGGGTTCCGAACCCGCTTACTCATATACTACCATTCGTACGGAAACAGCCGCACATTCCCTAAGGCGCAGTGAGTCGCATGCGGGCGATTAGGGCGGGCGGGATTGCGGCGTGGTTCGCCCACCACATCGGGTTGGCCCGTCCTTCATCGACGGCCTCCGGGCTCCGAAAGGTGGGCTCGGCGATGCCGTCCAGCGTGAACCCGGCGTCGAAGCATGCGCCGAACAGGGCGCTGATCGGCCTGTGGAAATAGTAGTGGGGCTCCGGCTGGCCTGCTATTGCGAGCCCCATGCTCTGCTGCGGCTCAATGTACTCGCTGATCCTGAGGGAGTACTCCTGCTTGACGGCTTCGCCGCGATCGGACTCCTCCAGAACGAACCGGGTAGCCGTCGAGTTGAAGCAGGGGTGCATGACCGAGAATACGAACCGGGCGCCGGGCTTCAGGACATGGCCCAGTGCGGAGAGCATCGGGGATATCGTGGGCATGTCCATCATGGCCATCGTGCAGACCGCGGCGTCGAAACGGCGCCGTCCCAGGGAGCGGACCGCTTCCCCGTCCGACGCGTCGATGACGCGGTACTCGGTCCGTCCAGGGCCGTCCGACCCTCGGGCCTTGGCCCTCTGGATCATCTTCTCGGACACGTCGAAGCCGACCACGTCGGCGCCAAGCTCGGCCATGCGGCGGGCGAAGTTCCCGTTGCCGCATGCCACGTCCAGCACCGCCTCGCCTTCACGCAGACCGAGGAGCCGTTCCTGGTTGGGCGCGATCAGCTCGCGGTGCCAGCGGTTGCCGTCACCCATGCGGCTGTCCCAGAACTCGGCGTTGCCGTCCCATATGCGCCTAACTTCGCTCCCCAGCCCTTGGAACTCGTAGTCGCGGACCTTGGTCACGGTGCGCCTCCATTTGCTTGGTATGCTCCAGCGGGAACCATCCTACCCGATGGCGGTCAACCGCTCTCTTGCTGACCGCGGCGGGGGTAGGCAGTTTGACACCTTTCCGAAGCCGGTGCTAGCATTTGCCATCGTTCCGGTGCAGGGGCCCCTCGTCTTGCGGGGGGCGGGCCGGATGGTCGGGCAAGGCGCCTGCCCCCGCACCAGGGTCTGGCCCCTGACAGGGAGGCTACCGCTGCCAGATCCCGCTACCAAGACAGCCGGAACGGCCCAGGGTCTTCCCGGTCCCTTCTCGAGGTTTACGCCGGAGATAGACGACGCCCTGCGCAGAAGCCTGGACGCCGACAGCGGCGGCGCATATCAGATGCTCCGGTATGCGATGGGCTGGTGCGACGCTCAGGGCAGACCGGTCGACGCCCCCGTGGGAAAGATGCTGCGTCCGGCCCTCTGCCTGTTCGCCTGCGAGGCCGCTGGCGGTCATCCTTCCAGCGCCGTCCCCGCCGCCGCCGCCCTGGAGCTGATCCACAACTTCTCGCTGATCCACGACGACATTCAGGACCGTGACGAGGTGCGGCGCCACAGGCCCACGCTGTGGGCCATATGGGGCGAGCCCAAGGCGCTCGTGGCCGGCAACACCATGCGCGTAACCGCGGACCTGTCGCTGTGGGACCTGTTCGAGCATGGCCACACCGACGCCTCGGTCCTGCGGGTCGCGGACCTGCTGACGACCGCCTACCTGGACATGACCGAGGGGCAGTACATGGACCTCGAGTTCGAGGGGCGGCCAGACATCGGGCTTGACGACTACTTCGAGATGATATCGAGGAAGACCGGCGCTCTGATCCGCTGCTCGATGAGCATCGGGGCGGTCATAGGCTCAGGCGACGCGGCTGTCGTGGACACCTTCGAGAATTGCGGACGCTCCCTGGGGCTCCTCTTCCAGATACGGGACGACATGCTCGGCGTCTGGGGCAAGGCGGAGACCACCGGGAAACCGTTGGGGGCCGACATCAGGCGCAAGAAGAACTCGCTGCCTGTGGTCTATGCTATGTCGGAGGCTGGCGGCGCGAGCCGCGGCCTGCTGCACGAGGTCTACGGCAAGCCGGAGGTGACGGATGACGACGTAGAGGCGGTGCTGGGCGTCATGGAGGACGCCGGGGCCCGGCGGTACTGCGAGTCGCTGGCAATGGAGCACCGAGACCAGGCCCTGGAGCCGCTCAGTCCGCTGGAGCTGTCGCCGTCGGCGTACAATGGACTGGAAGAGTTGACCAGCTTCCTGGTCGCGCGGGAGTACTGACGAGTCCCGGGCGGCGGGTGCGCGAGGAGCAGATGGGAACGGCCCTGACGGCGCATACGCGGCGGTACACAGCGGAGGAGGGGTACGCCCTCTGCGTGCGACTGGCCGAGTCACACTACGAGAACTTCACCGTAGCATCCTGGATGCTGCCCAGGGAGAAACGCCGCCACGTCTACGCCGTCTACGCCTACTGCCGCTACGTGGACGACCTCGGAGACGAGTACGAAGGAGACAGGCTGGCGGCCCTGGACGGCCTGGAGCGTGAGGTGCGCTTGTGCTACGACGGCGAGCCCGCACACCCCTACCTCGTCGCCCTACAGCAGACGATACGCGAGCACGACATCCCCATCGAGCCGTTCCTGAGGCTGATCGAGGCGAACCGGATCGACCAGAGGACTAAGCGGCACGCGACCTACGAGGACCTGGAACACTATTGCCGGCACTCGGCGGACCCGGTTGGGCGTCTCGTGCTGTACCTGTTCGGGTACAGCGACGCCCACCGGCAGGAGCTGTCCGACTATACCTGCACGGCGTTACAGCTCACAAATTTCTGGCAGGACGTATGGCGTGACTACGCCAAGGGGCGTATCTACATCCCCATGGAGGACATGGATCGCTTCGGGTACACTGAGGAGATGCTTGCCGAAAGGAAGCTCACGCCGGCTTTTCGGGAGTTGATGGCGTTCGAGGTAGACCGGACTCGCGCGCTGTTCCACCGCGGCCTGGAACTGGTCCCGACGCTGGCCGGCAGGGCCAAGCTGGACGCTGCACTCTTTAGCCTCGGTGGCATGCGCGTCCTGGACGCTATCGAGCGCCAGGGCTATGCCGTGCTTTCGAAGCGGCCCATCCTGTCCAGAGGGGCCAAGCTCGGGCTGATGATACGCACGGCCGTGAAGCTTTGGCTATCGGGAAGGGTTCGTTGACCACGGGGATGCAGGCGGCCTACGCTCTGTGCTGGGACATCACAAGGGCGCGCGCCAAGAACTTCTACTACGCCTCCTGGGCGCTGCCGGCCCAGCAGAGGCGCGCCATCTACGCAGCTTACGCCTTCTGCCGCCGATGCGACGACATCGCCGATGGCGAGGCCGCCGTCGAGCACAAACGCTCGGCGCTGCGGGAGGCGCGTGCCCGCCTGAGGAGGGAGACTGGCGGCAGGCCGCCGGACCCCGTATTCGAAGCGCTGAGGCACGCTATTGACACGTGCTCCATCCCGGTCCGGCTCTTCGAGGAGGTGGTCGACGGCGTGGAGATGGACCTCGTCAAGACCCGGTACGAGAACTTCGAGGAGCTTCGCAGGTACTGCTTTAGCGTGGCGTCAGCCGTGGGTCTGATCAGCATAGAAGTCTTCGGGTACGACGACGAGGCTGCGAAGGAGTACGCGATCGATCTGGGCATCGCCATGCAGCTCACGAACATCCTGCGTGACGTCAAGGAAGACGCTCAACGCGGCAGGATATACATACCTCTGGACGAGCTTGCCGCCTTCGGCTACTCTGAACAGCAGTTGATCGACGGGGTGGTCAATGAGCAGTTCATGGACCTGATGAGGCATCAGGTTGCCCGTGCTCGAAGGTACTTCGCCAGCGGCAGCCGCCTGATGCCCCTAATTGGGGTCCGGGCCAGGGCGTGCTCGGGGGTCTTAGCCGGAGTCTATGGAGCGCTCTTGGACAGCATCGAGCGGTCCGGGTACGATGTCTTCCAGCGCCGCATCGGCCTGAGCACCCGTCGCAAGCTCTTGATCATGGCGAAGACGTGGGCAGCGAGCCTCGTAACGAGACGCGGCGTGGGCAGGACCTAGCTCCGCTTCCGGGGTGCGCGTGGACAACCGGCGGTGCGACGATGGCCCGGGATGAAATGGAAGTGCTGGTCCTAGGGGGCGGCCTCGCCGGCCTCTCGGCTTCGCTGCGGCTGTTGCAACACGGTCTGCAGGTGACGATGGTCGAAAAGCGCCCTTTCCTCGGCGGCCGGGCGTTCTCGTTCCGCGACGGCAAGACCGGCGAGGAGGTGGACAACGGCCAGCATGTCTTCATGCGTTGCTGCAGGTACTACGTCGACTTCCTCGAGGCAGTGGGCGCTCTTGACAAGGCGTACTTTCAACCTCGCCTGAGGGTCGAGGTCGTGCGCAACGGGAGGTCCGGTGTGTTGGCCAGCACACCGTGGCTGGGCAGGTTTCACATGGTCCCGTCCTTTTTCCGGTACCCGCACCTAGGGCTCCGCGACAAACTGTTGGCGCTCTACGGGCTGGCGAAGGTCGGTCTGGCGGACCGCTCGAAGCACGGTGAGGCCCTCGACGCGGAGAGCTGCTACGACTGGCTGAAGCGCCACCACCAGCCGGAGAGCGTCATAGACAACCTCTGGGAGCTGATCGTGCTCCCTACACTCAACGACAGCGTGCGAGACGCCAGCGCGGACATGGCGCTGATGGTCTTCCAGGAGGGCCTGCTCAAGAAGCCGCATGACGCGGCGCTCGGCTACCCGACGGTGGGGCTTACGTCGCTGAACGGCGAGCCGGCTCGCCGCTACATAGAGGATGCGGGAGGAAGGCTCGCGCTGGGCAAGTCGGTAGGGGCGATCCGGGTGGAGGATGGACGGGTCACGGGGGTGGAGCTTTCCGACGGCCAGGTGGCGGAGGCCGACGCATACGTCAGCGCACTGCCCTTCGACGTGCTGCTGGACGTGCTGCCGCCGGAGGTCTCAGGAAACCCCTTCTTCGAGCCGGCGTCGAGCCTATCGTCGTCGCCTATCGTCGATATACACCTCTGGTACGACAGGCCGGTCATGGACAGCCCCCTGGCAGCGTTCCTGGACAGCCCGGTGCAGTTCGTATTCAACAAGAGCCTGATACAGGGCTCCAACAGGCGCGGGCAGTACTTGTGTATATCGCTCAGCGGCGCGTGGGACTACGTCGACCGCCCCAAGGCAGAGCTCATAGAGGAGTTCAGCGCGGAGATGGCACGGCTGCTGCCCAGGGCGCGGGAGGCCACGCTGGAGCGGTCGCTGGTCGTCAAGGAGAAGCGCGCGACTTTCCGGTCGGCCCCCGGAGCCGGCAAGCACCGCCTGCCGCAGGCGACGCCGCTACCCAACCTGTACCTCGCCGGGGAGTGGACCGACACCGGCTGGCCGTCCACCATGGAGGGCGCCGTGCGCAGCGGCGTCTTCGCTGCCGACGCGCTGATGTCGGGCAGCGTGGGCGGACAGTGACGGGCGCCGCCGCAAGCGAGACGTTGGACAGATCGGCGAAGCCCTTGGGGCAGTAAGCAAGCAGCTTGACACTACCTGGCGCCCCGCCTACCATCCGCGTACGCTCATCCAGGAGTCTCTCGTCGGAGGACGAACTGGGCGCCGGGCGTACCCACATTGGGGAGTTTACCGCAGGAGGAGCCAAATGGCCGAAGCGCTGGAATTGAAGCCTCAGCCGGACCTCGCCAGCCGCGTGAGGGGCATCGAGGAGAACGGATACGCCTACTTCCCCCAGGCGCTGGACGCCAGCCAGGTTGCGGAGCTGAAGGAGGTGATGGACCGCCTGACGCCTATCGAGGCCAGCTTCAATCGGCACACGACGCCCGACAACGGCGGCTTCCTGAACAAGCACATCAACAACGTCTTCAACCACGATCCCATTTTCCTGCAATACCTGGACGGGCCCGGCGTGATCGACCTGGCAGAGGCCGTTCACGGTCGGGACTGCCACGTCATCGGCATGACGGCGTGGGTCACCGGCCCCGGGAGGCCCGACCAGCAGCTGCACTGCGACTGGCTCCCGGTGGAGATGCCGGAGGACGTGCTTGCCGACCCTCGGGTCAAGATGCCCGTCTTCATCACCACGGCCCACTACTACCTGAACGACTTGTACGAAGAGCTAGGCCCGACCAAGTTCATACCGGGCAGCCACCTGTCGGGACGCCTACCCAAAGGGGACAAGGAGTGGAACGGGCGCACGGAGAAGAGCGTCTTGTGCAGGGCGGGGGACGTAGTGATGTTCCGCAGCGAGGTGTGGCACAGGGGCACTTCGAACCGGAGCGGCGAGGTCCGATACCTGCTGCAGGTCCACTACGCACAGCGGATGATTACGCAGAAGTTCCCACCCTACCTGAACAAGTTCAGGTTCGACCCAGACATCATCGAGCGGTGCACGCCCCGTCAGCGGCGCCTACTAGGCGACCATACCTCGAGTAACTACGACTAGCCGGGGTGACGACCCGTATACGAGGTCGTCCCAAATCGCGGCCAAAAGCTGCTACCGGGGGCGGCCATTCAAGTCCTGACCCTCTAAGCCTGCCTTTCTCAGCGCTGGTGAGCATACAACAGCGCGATACCGGAGCGGTAGAGTGCGCTTCCACCGACGTATCTGCCGACGCTAAGGCCGTTGTTCCGAGTACCGACTGCGGTTAGATTGTGTGCGACCGCCCGCGCTGACGTGTGGAGAGACCAGAATGTCGAGCATGCATGACTGCGTTGTGGTGGGCACCGGCGCCTCCGGACTCCTTGCGGCGGTCACCCTCTCGGAGGTGGGCCGCGACGTGGTCGTCCTAGAGGCCAGGGACCGAATCGGGGGCCGTGCGCACTACGCTCAGCTCAGAGTGGCCTGCCCCAGGCGTCCATCTTGGGCTCAGGCGGTAGCGATATCGCCCTGCCTTCGTAGACTGACTGGGCCACTGCCTCGCTGAACTCCATGTAACGCACGCCCTCGGCAAAGTCGGGGAACACAGGCGTGCCGTTGCGGATGGCCGCGATGAACTCGGAATCCGTCGTGCGGTCGCGCTGCTCGTGCACCGGCATCTCGATGGGGTGAATTCCGTCGTCACTCTCGGTCATGCCCGCCAGCTCTTCATCCTCGACGAGACCGCCCGGCCGTTCGATGAGAAGCTTGTAATCCAACACGCCGCGAGTGCCGTATACCTCGAACGAGCTTCCGGGCCCGCGGGTCACGCGGAACGAGAGGTGGAAGCTGGCGGTGGCGCCGTTCCGCAGTTCCGCGGCGATAGCCAGAGACTGAGGTACGGCAAGCGGCCCCTCTCCGCTGGCGGCCGCCAACGACTTCGGCGGTTCGAACCACCGATTGTAGACCTCGGCCAGAATACCCAGCATCATCGTGTTGACGCCGACCACCTCAGGGTCAACTACCCACGCTCCCACCTCCGGTATCGATGAGACCACGGACGTCACGCGCACTTCGAGGATCTCTCCGACGTAGCCTTCGTCGTGCAGAAGCCGTCGCATCACTCTGTCGCCCTTTAGCCCAAACCCGGCGGGGTACAGCGCCGTCACGAGGTCGGTCGCTTTGGACGCCTCGAGCATTCGGAGCGCCTCGCTCAGGTTACGGGCCATGCGCGCCTGGCTCAGGACGTGCTTCCCGGCGTCGAGCGCAGCAAGAGTCGCGGGAAGATGAAGGTTCGGCGGCGTGGCGATGACGACTGCGTCGATCTGCGGTGAATCGACTATCTCCTCCCAACGGTCCACCACGTTCGGTATTCCGAACTCCCGGGCCGCCTTCTGGGCAGTCTCGAGCGTACGTGACCAGGCATGAGTTATATAGACGTCACCCACGCTCTGCATCAACGGAATATGGCGGGCCTGCGCGATCTTGCCTGCTCCGATAATGCCGACTCGGACTTTTTCCGGCATTGACTCGACTCCTTTTCGAGACGCCCGACGTATCTGAGACGCGACGGCTCAGGGCGAGTCTCCTCTTTGCTCGGCCTTGTGGGCCAGGATGCGCGCGAGGTCGGTGTCGTTGAGGTAAGGCTCCATCCCATTGACAAATGCGGCGAGCGTCTCCTCCGCCGTCGTCGACCCTGTGTCGATGGTGAGCTTGTTCCGAATCGCCGATCTCTCGTGCTCGGCCTGGAACTCGTCGAGCACACGCTGTATGTCCTGTTCCCGCAGCGCCGAGTTGTAGTGAGGGCTCTCGGTCATCCGACTCGCGATCGTATCTGCCGCGGCCTTCACCAGCACGAGAAGCGTGTCGGGTGCAAACTCGAGAATGGTCTCCTCGACGTGGTCCATCACCGCCCTGCGCGCCCAGGCCTGGTCGCCCACGTAGTAGTCGAAGTATATAGGGGCATAGATCGCGTTTTCGATGTGCAGCCCGATCGCAACGTAGTCCGGATTGCGCAGGGCGTCCGGCTGGACGTGGTACGTGAGGCTGTGGCGCTGGAACATCTCCTTGGCCTTGGGGCTGAGCGCCAAGAACTGCGCCTGCTCCTCCGGGGTAAAGAAATTCTCATCGTCGAGTCCACGGTGACCGCTGGTATGAGGGATCTTCCAGTGGTCATGGTAAGCCACCAGGCCCTTGCCCTTACCCATAGCCTCGTTGCTCCAGCCGCGAACTCCTTCAGCCAGCGTGGTCGTCCCAGAGTACTCGCAACCGATCAGGATCAGCCTCATGTCATCTCCTCAGCCGGAATTACCCATATCAAGCTGCCTGGACCCAAGTAACGCACCATCCTCGACGAGAGCCATAGTAGTATCACTCACGGATGCCGTCAACCATCCAATCAAGCTCACAAAACCATCTCTCGGCGTGGTGAGTTAGCGGCCCCAGGCAGCGGAGGTGGCTTTCACCACGTTTGCACTCCCTTCAAACTCCTCCGGGCACGCACCTCGCCCTTGGTTGCCTCTCTTCACCTCTGATGACCTCAAGGATAATCGCTACCCTGGTGCTGGATGGAGCCCGGCTATACGCTCCAACACTTGCCGGAATACCTCCCAGGACACTGCCACCTCAGCAAGCTGAAACACCAACCTCCTGGCATGCCGCACCAGACGTCCACCCATCTTGATGAGCTTGGTCTGCACGCTTCGCAGTGACCAGTGTTTCACTGACTCTGGCAAAGTCAGCCTTCTCATGAAGTTGCCCAGGTTGTAGGCCAGCACGAACAGCCACAGCCTCACCTGGTTAGCAACGAACCTGTGACACGAGAGCCGCGTCCAGTTCAGGGCGTATTTACCTTCCTTGATCCACTGCTCGGCCGTGCCCCGCCCGTTGTAGTAGTGGGTTACGCCTGCCGGCGGTAGGTTGAGGTTGGTGACGACGAACCCGACCCTCGGGAATAGCTCACCCTGGTGCCACTCCACCTTGGCGACCACACGCCGGGGAATGTCCCAACTCTGGGCCTGGTAAACGAAGTCATGATACCGGACTACGGGCTTCTTAGGCGGCCTGCCCACGGGCCGCTTCAGTAGGTGCCGGATGTTTCCTTGTAATACCTCGTTGGCCGGAAGCCGCATAGCGTAGCCCCAGATTCCCCACCCAGAGAAGAGGAAGACCTCGTTGGAGCCCGCCGTGAAGGGGGCTAAGATGTTTCTTGGAAGAGAGAAACGATCACCAACGAGGTGCACCTATTATGAAGCAAGGGGTTCTGCCGTTCCAGTACGAGCAGGAGAAGAGCTCGCCGGGCATGACGGCGATGGCGGGCATGATGACGTACTTGGAGTTGATGCACGCAGCAGGTTTGAGGTCGTCGGTAGAGCGCCACGTGGGACTGCGGGAGTGTGGTCAGGGCTGGACGGACAGCCAAGTGGTCAGCTCGCTGATACTGCTGAACCTGGCAGGCGGTGAGTCAGTGGTTGATCTGGATGTTTTGGAGAAGGACGCGGGGTTGTGCAGGGTGCTTCGGGAAGTCGAGAGCTATGGGATGGGTCGTCGAGAGCGTAGAGCGTTGGAAGAGCGATGGCGTGTAGAGCGTCGGCGGAGCATGCCATCGGAGTCGGCGGTGTTCCGGTACCTGGAGAGATTCCACGAGGCGGGCGAGGAGTCCAGTCGGGAAGCTCACAGAGCGTTCATACCTTCACCCAACGAAGCGCTGGGGGGTCTGCATAAGGTGAACGCCGATATGGTGAGCTTCGTACAGAGCCGTTCGCCCTGCGCTCAAGCCACGTTGGACATGGACGCCACGCTGGTGGAGACGCACAAGCAGCAGGCGCTCTACAGCTACAAGAAGTACAAGGCGTATCAGCCTCTGACGACCTACTGGGCCGAGGCTGAGTTGATAGTGCATTCGGAGTTTCGGGACGGCAACGTACCTGCTGGCTATCAGCAACTGCGAGTGTTGACCGAAGCGTTGGAGCATCTGCCTTGTGCGGTGGACAAGGTGATGCTGCGGTCGGACGCGGCTGGGTATCAGCACGAGTTGCTGCGGTACTGCGCCGAGGGCAGAGACGAGCGCTTCGGAGTGATCGAGTTTGCGGTAGGACTCAACGTGACGCCGGAGTTCAGGCGCGCGGTGTCCGAGGTTGCCGAACAAGACTGGCATGCCCCGCACCGCAGACTGGGCGCCACCTGGGTCGAGACAGGTCAACAGTGGGCGGAGGTGAACTTCGTACCAGACTGGATAGCCTACAGCAAGAAGAACCCTGAATACCGGTTCATCGCTATCAGGGAGCCGCTGAGCGAACAGCCTCTGCCGGGAATGGAACTGCCCTTCCCCGTGATGAGGCTGGCCGGCGGAGCCTGGCACAAGGTCTCCGGGTTGGTGACCAACCGAGACCTTCCGGGAGATGAGACGATCCGGTGGTACAGGCAGAGATGCGGTAAAGGCGAGCAGGTCCACAGCGTCCTGAAGAGTGACCTGGCTGCGGGCAGGCTCCCGTCGGGGCTGTTCGGAGCCAACGCCGCATGGTGGGCCATAGCGGTGCTGGCCTTCAACCTGAGCTCTGCGATGAAGCGGCTGGCGTTGGGAGGACAGTGGGTGAGCAAGCGTCTCAAGGCAGTGCGCTTCGCCCTGATCGCCCTTCCGGGCCGGGTGATGCGACACGCCAGGAAGCTGATCATCCGTCTGGCGCGGGGCCATCCCTCATACGAGTTGTTGATCAGGGCACGTCAGAGGATATTGGCGCTGTCCGCCGAGCCGTACCAACCATAAGCGGTCCTGTCTGTGCATCGGTTGAAGGCGACTCAGCAAGGTCGCCCAGGCTGCGCCATGCCTTCTTCGGCCTGAGGACAGCCATAATCGGTGCGGCTCCGCTGCCCATACCCTCAAAGTCTTCGGCCAAGGTCCTACCTACGGCCCGATCCGACCATATGGAACCACCGAATCGATACTCAACACGGGCGTAAATCCACGAAGGCCACACCAAACTATGTTAGGTGGGGAATCTGGGTAGCCAGTGTCCCTTGACTCCAGGTACTCGTACACCTCGGGCTTGGCAAAGACAGCATCGGCCCGGAACAGCAGCCGGACTCCTTTCTCCTGGTATCACTTCACGACTGGCTCCAGAACCTCCCGGCACCGCTCAGCGCTGTGGACGTTGCCCGGGCGAAGCACTGCACCTTCGCAATCTCCGAAATGGTTGAACAGGAAGAGCGGGTGATAACATACGGACTCGAAGTGGCCGTTGTAGGCGACTCCCTCTTGCTGCCCATGCACCGGGCTTTCAGAGCTGTCCATGTCTAGGATAACTCGCTGGTGAGATGTCTGGGCCATGGCCCTGTCCACCCACTCAACATTCAGGCGCGCAAGCCCATCCAGGTTCTCCTCTTCGGTTAACACCTCAGCCTCAAATCGGCTCATAGTGTTGGTGCTGGCTGCCTACTTATCAGTACCTTGCCACCCGACGATGACACGCATAGCCGGGTCTTGGGCAAGCCGTTCAGCGTCGTTGGTGTCCTCGTAGCCAGCGAGACGGCTATACACCGATTGTCTGAGCAAGGGCAACAGCGAGTGTTGCACATTGCGGCCGGTGCGGTTTTCATGGATATAATCGTTGGCTGTCTCTGTGAGCCCCTGAGCGGCATCAAGCTCGCGGCATGCCAGGAGTCCGGCGTCCGAGGTGATGGTAGCGCCACGAAAATCCAGGCGGACTCTGCGGTCCAATTGGAGCTTCAAAGGGGTGTCGGAGCTTTCACCCATTGGGTGCCTCCAGCGAGATTGCGGTATCCAGAACTAGACCCGCTAGCTCGGCCAGTCTAGCACCCACACTGCCCATAATGCCCAGGTATGCGGCTCAAATAGGCAACACTCTTACCGGATTACGACGCACCCACGGGGCTGATCTGGGAAATGTGGGCTAAGAGTGCGTCATCGTGTTGATGCTGTTTAGGCGG
Organism: Dehalococcoidia bacterium; assembly: GCA_965262055.1. Classification (GTDB taxonomy): domain Bacteria; phylum Chloroflexota; class Dehalococcoidia; order Lucifugimonadales. Next base: position 454,711 of record CBDHEI010000002.1, on the reverse strand, counting down.
CAGTCGCCTCGGCGAGATCGGCCTCTGGAAGAGCTTCGTTTAGGGTCAGAATGGCGGGTGTGAGATATCCTCCCTTTCGAACGCTTATTGGTCCTTCTCGTGGCGCCGGTGCGTGTCCTCGATGGCGACGTCAAGCTCGTTCCACAGGCGCTCCACTGTCGAGCGCATCCGCATGTTCTGGTAGGCGCTCCAGACCGTCATGGCGGGCAGCACCACCAGGATGGAGACGATCAGCGCGTACGCGATCGTGATCGCCGCCGTGATGCCGAACTGCTCGAATGACTGCAGCGGCGACAGCGTCAGCACCGCGAACCCGAGCGCTGTTGTCAGCGCTGAGCCCAGCAGAGCCGAGCCGGTGGTGGCGAGCGTCCGGATCGCTGCCGTCTCCGGGTTGCGCCGCTTGGCGAACTCTTCCCGGTAGCGATGGATCACGTGGATCGTGTAGTCCACGCCGATCCCGATCGAGAGCGCCGTGGTGATCGAGGTGATGATCGTGTAGGGAATGCCCAGCAGCGCCATGGTGCCCAGCACCCAGATGAGGACGAGCACTATCGGTCCTACCGCGATGAACCCCAGCGCGGGCTGGCGCAGTGTAATCCAGAAGAAGATCGTGAGGACGCCGAGGGCTGCCGCGATCGTCGTGATGATCGCCTCTGTCTGGCGATCCCTTATCTCGTCCGAGGAGGTGAGCACGATGATGTCCTGCGATGTCATCGCGATAGCGTCGTCGTCGCCGATCCACAGCCCATCAATGTCCTCCACCATCCCCTCGGTTCGCTCAGGATCGCCCGAGAAGGCCCGGAACTGGAGCAGCGTGGTGTCGATGCCCTCCGGGTCCTCGACCAGAACCCGCGCCACGGCTTCGGGATCGGTGGCGGCGAGCGCATCAAGGAACTTCTGAATCAGCGCAGGATCGAGAAGCAGCCCCGTTGTCACCTCCGCGAATAGCCAATCGAGCTCGGGGTCGTACTTGTCACCTGGCGTGCCGTCGTCCGTGGTCCAGTCGAGCACGAGCAGAGGGAGCGAAACCTCCATCGCGCCATCCGCGGCCGGTGGCCGGCTTAGGTCGTCCTCAAACACCTCCGTCATGTAGAAGAGGTTGTGGAGCGTGCGCGTCTCCGTTACCTCTGCTCTGACCAAGACGCTGACAACCTCCGTTGAGCCTCCGACGGCCGCATCGAGCGAATTCAGGTCCTCGATCAAGTTCCCGTCCCTGGGCAGGACGTCGCGGATAGTGAAGTCCGAGGTGATCCCCGAGGCCGCGAACCCGAGCCCAACCGTCACCGCAACCACGAGAACGAGGTAGGGCGCTGGCCTCCGCGTGGTGGATGTCCCCAGCCTTTCCGCTAGCCGGTCGATGCCGGGGATTGCATTTGCGATCGGACGGGGCGGAGGAAGCGGTCCGCGGGCTTCGCGACGCCGGTCGATGATCGTTCGCGCGGCTGGGACCAGCGTCAGCATCACGATCAGGCTCAACCCGACGCCCAGCCCAGCCACCACGCCGAAGTCCCCGATCCCCGAGATCGGCGAGAGCAGGTTCGCCAAGAAGCTTACGCTCGTAGTGATGGCGGCCAGCGCCAGCGGGGTGATGACGTTCCGCAGCCCCGCGAGCACCGCTGCCGCCACCGTCTCGCCGGCTATCCGTTGCTCCCGGTAGTGCGACACCGCCTGGATCGAATAGTCCACCGCGAGGCATATCAGGATGAGCGGCACCGTTGCCGTGAGCGCGTTCGGCGGGCCGATCAGATCTAAGGCGCCTGGACCGAGCCAGCTCTCCGCCCCGACGGTCCAGATCAGCGCGAGTACAAGCCCCGTCATCGTGAGCAGCAGGTCGGAGAGCGTGCGCATGAAGAGCAGCGTCAGCAACGCGATCACGAGCAGCGCCAGCCCCAGCAGCGGCAGCACCCCGCGGCTCGTGGCCTCCTGATACTCCTCCTCAATCACCGCGGGGGACACGCTGCCCACGCTCAGCGGGCCCTCGTCCGCCTCCGCTAGGTCGTTGATCGCCAGCTGCGCGTCGTCAACGGCCTCGTCGCTGGTATCGCGTAGCCGGATCGTGGCGACCGAGACCGGCGTGCCATCCGTGTCCGTTCCGGTCATCATGTCGAGCGCCGTTCGCGCCGGTTGGAGTTCCGGGGTGGCCCGGACATGGTCAAGCACCGCATCGATCTGCGCCTGGGTAACCGAGTCGAAGTCGGTCACCCAGAGCAGGGGTTTCATCAGCAACGTAGGGGCGGTGACTGCGTCGACAGGCGGCAGGAGTTCCCCTACGCCCGGGTCGCTAACGATGCGGCCGAGCAAGTCGTCCATCTGGGCGAGTCCATTGGGCGTGAGCACTTCACCACGGAAGACAAGCGTCACCACGACGACATCGAAGTCCCCGAAGAGGGTCTCGATCTCCTCCAACGCCTTGGCGACGCCGCTATCCCGGGGAAGGAAGACCTCGTTGTCCGCCACCGGCGCGCGCTGTGTAATCCCGGCGGCCAACGCCAGTGTCACGATCGCGATGACGACAAGCGTGGCCCACGGGCGCACCGTCACCAACCAGCTCAGCCAGTCGAGTACTCTATGTATGGCGCACTACTCTCACTTCCACCTCCTGAATGCTCGCGGGTCGAACGGGCCAGCTGCCCTCTGCGCAGCCAGCCCATACGTCGCCTCTCTCATAATTGTTTCTGGCGTGTTCCGACGCCGTCGGTCCCCGCTTCACCGGACCTGGTCTGTTAGGGCTCCATAGGGGTCGTAATCGTGCGCTCCGATGCGAAGACGACACCGTCGAGGTCGCAGCCAAGAACGCGGGTTCCACTGGTCGTTTCCGTCGGCCCCCAGCATTGAGTGAACAGGAAGAGCGGGTGATAACATACGGACTCGAAATGGCCGTTGCAGGCGACTCCCTCTTGCTGCCCATGCACCGGGCTTTCAGAGCTGTCCATGTCTAGGATAACTCGCTGGTGAGATGTCTGGGCCATGGCCCTGTCCACCCACTCAACATTCAGGCGCGCAAGCCCATCCAGGTTCTCCTCTTCGGTTAACACCTCAGTCTCAAATCGGCTCATAGTGTTGGTGCTGGCTGCCTGCTTATCAGTACCTTGCCACCCGACGATGACACGCATAGCCGGGTCTTGGGCAAGCCGTTCAGCGTCGTTGGTGTCCTCGTAGCCAGCGAGACGGCTATACACCGATTGTCTGAGCAAGGGCAACAGCGGGTGTTGCACATTGCGGCCGGTGCGGTTTTCATGGATATAATCGTTGGCTGTCTCTGTGAGCCCCTGAGCGGCATCAAGCTCGCGGCATGCCAGGAGTCCGGCGTCCGAGGTGATGGTAGCGCCACGAAAATCCAGGCGGACTCTGCGGTCCAATTGGAGCTTCAAAGGGGTGTCGGAGCTTTCACCCATTGGGTGCCTCCAGCGAGATTGCGGTATCCAGAACTAGACCCGCTAGCTCGGCCAGTCTAGCACCCACACTGCCCATAATGCCCAGGTATGCGGCTCAAATAGGCAACACTCTTACCGGATTACGACGCACCCACGGGGCTGATCTGGGAAATGTGGGCTAAGTCGACTTAAGCTCCTAGAAGCCGTTGGGCATGGACGGGTGTTGGGACTGACTCTCGCGCTTAACTCGTGCCCTGGGTCGAATTGTGCGTGGCAGAGCAGTCGTGCTCCTGAGTACATCGACGAACTTGTCCACCTCCTGGGTGCTTTGGAAGAAGCCCGCCAGACCGCGCGCCCCTCTTCTCTCTTCCTCAGGGCTGCCGGCCCATCCTGACAGATCCTCTTCAGGCGAGTTTGGAGGCAACCACGTTCGCAGCTCCTCCAAGTCTATCCCCCAAAGTTCCTCAACTATTGGGGACGGCGGTCGCTGCTGGACCTGAGTTGTGCCGTCCAGCTTACGGTAACATGGAAGGCTACATGCACGTTGTAAATCCCACAGGCCGGACGCAGACCCGCCCAAGGGTTGCTGGGAGCGTCCTAATATGAGGCAGGGCAAATGAACGCATTCGACGAAGTGAATATGTTTTTTAACCGTGCGGCCGACCGTTTGGGCCTCGACGACGGGACCCGCGAGCTTCTCAGGAAGCCGTGGCGCGAGTTAACCGTCTCCGTGCCGGTCCGGATGGACGACGGTTCCATAAAGGTCTTCAACGGGTACCGCATACAGCACAACGCGGCGCGCGGCCCCTACAAGGGTGGCACGCGCTACCACCCCGCCGCCGATGTCAACGAGGTGCGGGCACTGGCATCTCTCATGACGTGGAAAACGGCCGTCGTCAACATCCCGTTCGGCGGTGCGAAGGGCGGCATCCAGTGTGATCCCAGGACCTTGAGCGAGTCCGAGCGGAACCGCATGACCAGGAGGTACACCGCCAACATCCACCATCTATTGGGCGTGAACCGGGACATTCCCGCCCCCGACATGGGCACCAACTCGCAGACGATGGCCTGGATGATGGACGCCTACGGCGCCATAGAGGGGTACACGCCCGGCATCGTAACAGGCAAGCCCATCGAACTGGGCGGCTCTGTGGGAAGAGACGCGGCGCCGGGTCGTGGGGCCGTCTACGTGATGAAGGAGGCGGCAAGGGACCTGGGCCTCACGGTCGACGGCGCTCGAGTCGTCGTTCAGGGGTTTGGACAGGTGGGCAGCTGGGTGGCGCGGATTGCCCACGAGGTGGGGTGCAGAGTCATTGCCGTGAGCAGCATCGAGGGAGGGATATACAATCCGAACGGCCTAGATATCCCTAGTGTCGTCGACCACCAGGAGGAAAGTACAGGTGTCGTCGGATTTCCTGACGCGGACACCGTCACCAATGACGAGCTCCTCGAGCTCGATTGCGACGTGCTCGTCCCGGCAGCCATCGAGAGCGTGATCCACCAGGGCAACGCCGACCGGATCAAGGCGGCGGTCGTCGTGGAGGCGGCAAACCATCCCGTCACGCCGGAGGGAGACGCCATATTGAATGACCGAGGCGTGCACGTCCTGCCCGATATCCTCGTCAACGCCGGAGGTGTGATCGGTTCCTACTTCGAGTGGACACAGAACCTGTACCAGCACAAGTGGGACGAGGACGAGGTCAACGCCGAACTACACAAGATCATGGCGAGCGCCTACCGCGACGTGTGGGACATCGTCCAGCGCGAGCGCGTCACGTTCCGAGAAGCGGCCTTCCTGCTCGGCGTGGGCCGCGTCCACCACACCACGAAGCTGCGAGGGTTCGTGTAGCCGGGCGGTCCTGACCCGGGCAGACCAATTGCCAATGCGGAAGATGCTGAAGCAGGAAGTAGGGAGCAGAGTAGACGTCCAGTGACCGGCTCTTCAGGCAGCCATCGCGCTCTCATACTTGCGCCGTTCAGCGAAACGCAACTTGCCGGGCTGCGGAGCCGCGTCGACGTGAACTACGAGAGCTGGATGGAGACCCGCGAGCTCCGGGACCCGGAGGAGTTGGGCGCTAGGCTCCATGAAGAGGGTTGCGACATACTCGTCGTAGAGGTGGACTTCGTCTTTGAGGAAGTCTTCGAGGCGGCGCCGGATCTCAGGCTGGTGGGCGTATGCCGCGCTACTACGAGCCACGTCGACGTGGACGCCGCCTCCCGGCACGGCGTGCTGGTGGTCAACACTCCTGGGCGCAACGCCCAGGCGGTGGCCGAGCACGCCCTGGGGCTGATGCTGTCCCTAGCGCGCCGCATACCCGAGGCGCACTCCTACGTCAAGGATGGGCACTGGCAGAACCCGCTGGAGCCGTACTTGGGCCTGCGCGGGATAGAGCTGGCTGGCCGGACCCTGGGCATAGTCGGATTCGGCGCCGTTGGCCGCAGGCTGGCGGCCATTGCAGACGGCATCGGCATGTCGTGCATCGCGCACGATCCCTACGTATCGCCGCCTGTAGAGGGCGCCCGGCTCGTGGAGCTCGACGACCTGCTTGCCGAGTCGGACTTCGTCTCAGTCCACGCCCCGATCACAGAGGGGACCAGGGGGATGATAGACGGGCGCCGCCTGGGGCAGATGAAGCCGACCTCCTACTTGGTCAGCCTCTCCGACGCGGCGATCGTCGACGAGCGGGCCCTCGTGCGGGCGCTCTCCGAGCGCCGGATCGCAGGAGCGGCACTGGATGTCTTCGAGACGCAGCCCCTCGCACCCGACAGCCCGCTTCTAGGCCTGGACAACGTCGTCCTTACGCCACACCTTGGCGGGGCCACCGATGAGACTATAGAGCGCCACTCCGAGATGATGGCGGACGACGTGCTTCGCTGGCTGGACGGAGAGCGCCCGGAGCGCCTGGTCAACCCGGAAGCATGGGCGGCCCGTGGCTGAAGAGTACGTCGCCGTAGTCGACGCCGGGACCAGCGTGATCAGGTGCTTCCTGTTCGGCAGGGACGGCCGGATGCTGGCCGAGCGGTCCGCCCCGTGGACCTACCTGGCGGAAGCTGAGGCGGGTCCGCTGGCGTGCGAACTGGACACGGAGGCCGTATGGCGGGACGTTTGCCGCCTGCTGGGCGAAGCGTTGCGGGCCGGTGGCGGCCATCAGGGTAGCGTGGCCGCGGTATCCGTGACCAGCCAGCGCCAGGGAGTCGCCTTCATCGACGGGCACGGGCGGGAGGTCTACGCCGGTCCCAACCTCGACCTGCGCGCCGTGATGGAGGGCGCCGCAATCGACGATGCCCACCGCGCCCTCGTCTACCGGACGACGGGACATACGCCGTCCTTCCTGTTCGCTCCGGCCAAGCTGCGATGGTTCCGGGCTCAGCGACCCGAAGCCTATGCTAGAATCGCAGCCGTCCTGCCCCTGGCCAACTGGCTGGGATACAAGCTCACCGGCGAGTTGCACGGCGAAGCCTCCCTGGCAGCCGACGCTGGGTTGCTCGACGTGGAGAGCAGGTGGTGGTGCTCGGACCTGATGCACGCTCTGGGTCTGCCCGACAATTCGCACGTGCCGCTGCTCCAGGCGGGTGAGCGGCTGGGCGTCGTAGGTGCGGGCGTGGCTGCGGACACCGGGCTAGACGAAGGCACGCGAGTCGCGGTCGCTGGCGCTGACACCCAGTGCGGTCTGCTCGGGTTGGGCTTGGCGCGCGCCGGGCATGCGGGCGTCGTTGCCGGGTGGAGCGCCCCGCTACAGATGCTGACGGCAGGGCCCAGGTACTCCGAGCAGATGTCGACCTGGGTAGGCTGCTACCTGACGCCGGACCAGTGGGTGCTGGAGAGCACGTCGGGCGACACTGGCAACTCCTACGCATGGCTGGCGGACACACTCTGGCGGGGCGAGACCGACCCGTTCGCCGGCATGGAGACGGAAGCGCGGGCCGAGCCAGCGGGATCCAATGGGGTCACGGTGATGCTGGGCCACTCGGCGATGGACATGGGGCAGGTAGGAATGCGCCGGGGAGGTATTCACTTCCCCGTGCCGCTGACTATGAACGAAGTGACACGCGGCCGGATGGCGCGGGCAGCGTTGGAGGGCGTCGCATACGCGGTCAAAGCGAACCTGGAGCAGGCGGAGTCGGTCGCGGGTAGCGCGGCAGATGCGGTCGCCGTGGGCGGAGGCATGATACTGACCCGGTTGTGGGTGGAGATACTCGCCAGCGTTCTCGGCCGAGCCGTTCTTGTCCCGGCGCGCCCGCAGGCGACCGCTGCCGGCGCCTACCTGTGCGCCGCCACGGCGTTGGGCGACTTCGGCTCCCTGGAGGAAGCCGCCGCCTCTGCCGCCACAGGGATGGAGACCGTGAAGCCAGACGAGCTCGACGCGGCGGACTACCAAGGCTACTACGAGAGATGGATGGAGGTCCGCGAGCAGACCGAGGCGATAGGGCTATGACGGCTCCGGGAGCGGCAGGCCGGTGGGCAGCAGAGAAGCGGGACGTCGCGGACGCTGCGAAGCGTCTGGCTGACCTTGGATTGGTGAGCGGCTCCAGTGGGAACGTCAGCGTCAGGCTGCCCTCCCACGACTCCGGGGAACTCCTTGCGGTCACGCCGTCCGGAAAGCGGTACTCGGAGATGGGCGAGAACGACGTCGTCGTGGCCGACTTCGAGATGGAGCCGCTGGAGGGCGACCTCGCGCCCTCGTCGGAGTCCCTGCTGCACGTCGCGATTTACAGGGGCCGGCCCGACGTTGGGGCGGTAATCCATACCCACTCGGAGTTCGCCACCGTCCTGGCGGTCGCGGGCCTGGAGGCGCCACCGGTCGTGGACGAGATGGTGGTCGCGCTGGGCGGCGGCATCCGCGTCTCCGAGTATGCCTTCCCGGGCACACAGGTGCTGGCCGACAGCGTCTGCGCGGCACTGGAGGGCCGGAAGGCTGCTATCATCAAGAACCACGGCGCCGTCGGAGTGGGCCGCGACCTCTCGGAAGCCGTCGATGTCTGTACGCTGGTCGAGCGGGTATCCAAGATATTCGTCTACGCCAGCCTGCTGGGAAAGGTAGACGCGCTGCCGAAGGAGGTAGTCGACGCCGAAGCCCAGATATTCCAGATGCGCCTTGGGGTCGAAACAAAGTTCGTAGGAGACATGTAGACCCACATTTCCCATATCAACCCTGCAGGGCTTGCCGCAATCAGCAACAGCGATACCCGATGTAGTCGAATAGCAGAGCACAGTGGTTATCATGAGTGCTAGACTGGTCATGAGCGACTGCTCTAGGTCTTGATAACGTACTGTCCTCGGAGGCACCCAATGGGTGAAAGCACAAACCTCCGCGCCAAGCTCCGTTTCGACCGACGTGTACGGTTGGAGTTCCACGGTGCCACTATTACCTCAGACGCCGGACTGTTGGCCTGTCGCGAGCTGGATGATGCACTGGGACTGACGGAGACGACGAGTGAGTGTCTGCAGGAGAGTCGGGGCGGTCGCAACGTGCAGCACCGATTGGTGGACCTTCTCAGGCAGTCGGTGTACAGTCGTCTGGCGGGCTACGAGGATACCAACGACGCTGAACGGCTGGCCGACGATCCGACGATGCGTGTGATCGTTGGACGGCGAGGTGGTCCTGAGAGACCGGCCGCCAGCACCAACACCATGAGCCGGTTCGAGACCGAGGTGCTCACCCAAAACGGCAACGTGGAAGGGTTGGGCCGAGTGAACGCTACGTGGGTGGATGGAGCTATGTCCCGCACGCCGCACCGGCGGGTGATCTTGGACATGGACAGTTCGGAGAGTCCGGTACATGGAGAACAGGAGGGAGCGTCGTACAACGGTCACTTTGGGAGCACGTGCTATCACCCTTTGTTCGTGTTCAACCAGTTCGGGGACTGTGAGGGCGCCAAGCTGCGTGCGGGGAACGTACATAGCGCGCACAGGTGGCGTGATGTATTGGATCCGATCCTGTCGCGTTACGGGGCGACAGGAGTGCGACGGTACTTTCGCGCCGACGCCGCATTCGCTAAGCCGGACATCTATGAGTACCTCGAGGAGCGGCACGTCCTTTACGCTATAAGACTCCCCGGCAACGAGGTGCTGCAACGGGAGATCGCCCCTCTGCTCAGGAGGCCGGTGGGGAGGCCGGTGGGGAGGCCGCCGAAGCGTCCAGTGATCCTATACGACGACTTTTGGTATCGTGCCGGGAGTTGGGACCGGGCACGGCGGGTGGTGGCCAAGGTGGAATGGCACCAGGGAGAGCTGTTCCCCCGGGTGGGCTTCATCGTCACGAGCATGACGGCTGGCCCCGAAGGAGCGGTGTGTTTCTACAATGGTCGCGGGACAGCCGAGCAGTGGATCAAGGAGGGGAAGTACGCGCTGAACTGGACTCGGCTGTCGTGCCATCGGTTCGTGGCCAACCGGGTGCGTCTGTCTCTGTTCGTCCTGGCGTACAACCTTGGGAACTTCCTTCGCCGGCTGTGTCTGCCCAAGGCGGTCAAGCACTGGTCGCTGCGGAGCGTGCAGGTCAAGCTGATCAAGATGGGAGGCCGTCTGGTGCGGCACTCCCGGTGGTTGATCTTTCAGTTGTCCGAGGTGTCGGTTCCTCGACGGTTGTTCCAGGGAGTGTTGGATCGTATCGGCCGGTTATCGCCGGCGCCAAGCTGAGGGAGGGTACAACCACGATCTTGCCAAGAGGGGGAGAGCGCTCCAGGGAGTCGCCTTGTCTTCAATGCGCTTTCACCCCACTGGCAGGGGACACGAGGACGATGAAGACGGACAAGAAGCATGGGTCACGGCAAGAAACGCATCCCTTATTGGATAGACCGGCGATTGACTGGCCTTGCAGGACCTGACTATGATGCTACCATCTCGTTTGGGCTGCCCCTTGAGCCTGAAGACTCCCAATATGGGAAATCCCGGGTAGATGGTCTCTGTGCCCGGTTTTCTGCTGCGCCGCCTGTACGTCAAGGGGAGCCTGAGGAACGCCACTGGCGGCTTCGAGTTCCAGATCAAGAACACGCTCGGATCGGGGTACGCCCGCGGGATGCTGCCCGTAACCGTGGACGGCCGGGAGTTGCCCCTCGACTCGGTCTTCTTCTACATAGAAGGCAAGGAGGTGCCCTTCAGCGCCGTATCCGAGGAGAACACCTTCACCCTCGCCATGAACACGAGCATCACGATATGGGCTGACGGCGAAACGCTGGATCCCGGCCCGCACAAGCTGGAGATGGGCTTCGACATCCCCGGCATGGGCGCTCTCAGGTTCGACTTCACCGATACGGTTGTGGATGGATGAGCCGGGACGCTGCGTTGCAGTAACCGGGGCGTCCGGCTACATCGGCGCGGCGCTGGTGCGCAGGCTCCAGTCCGAGAGCTGGGTCGAGCGCGTCGTCGCCCTGGATGTCCGGCCGCCCGGGACGGACCTCGGCCCCAAGGCCCGCTCCGTCCGGCACGACGTATCGCTTCCGTTCGACGGCGTGCTGGAGGAGCACAGGCCGGATACGGTGGTGCACCTGGCCTTCGTGCTCAACCCCAGCCGCGACAGCATGGCGGCACGGCGCGTCAACGTGGATGGCGCCGCCAACCTGCTGGACGAGTGCGCCCGTAACGACGTCCGCAAGATCATCTACCTCAGCAGCACGACCGTCTACGGGGCGCACCCCGACAACCCGCCCATGCTGACCGAGGAGTCACCTCCCCGGCCCGCCGCGGGATTCCAGTACAGCCATGACAAGCTGGCCGCCGAACGCCTCATCGATGAGTACGCATCCAGCAATCCCGGCGTGGTCGTTACCGTCCTAAGGGGTTGCCCAGTGGTTGGGCCCAACGCCGACAACTTCATAGCTCGCGCCTTCCTCAAGCGCGTACTGGTAGCGGCGCGGGGCCACGACCCGCTCATGCAGCTACTCCACGAAGACGACCTGACGGAAGTGCTCACCGCGTGTGTTGCCAGGGACGCGCCTGGGCTATACAACGTCGCCGCTGGCGGGACGCTGCGTTGGAGCGAGATGGTCCGCTCCCTGGGCCGCCCGCTGCTCCGCTTGCCCGCGCCCCTCCTCCGGGGCGCCACGGCGGTCTCATGGGCGTTTCGCCTCCAGTCCGAGTCCCCGCCGGCCGGGCTGGGCTTCATCATGCACCCGTGGACCGTGAGCGCTGAGAAACTGAGGCGCGAGCTTGGCATCCCGGTGCGGTACACTTCCACGCAGGCTTGGCAGTCGTTCGCCCAGGCCCGCGGGACGGCGCCGAAGGAGGGGGATGGGCGGCCATGAAAAAGGTGCTCATCGACATGGACCCCGGCACGGACGACGCGCTCGCCCTCATCGCGGCGCTCAACTCCCCCGAGCTGGACGTCCTGGGCGTGACCACCGTTGGAGGCAACGCCTCGCTTGCCGACACCACGCGCAACGCGCTCAGGCTGCTGGAGCACCTCGGCTCCGACCTGCCGGTGTCTCGCGGCTCGGCGCGCCCGCTGAAGGGCCGGTTCGAGTACGCTTACCACTTCCACGGCGCCGCCGGCCTGGGCGTGAGGCTGCCGCGCCCGCGGACGGCGGCCACGACCGAGCGCGCTGTCGAGCGCATCGTGCGCGCAGCATCCGAGCACAGGGGCGCCCTCACGGTGATTGCGCTGGGGCCTCTCACGAACGTCGCACGGGCGTTGCGCAGCGAGCCCAGTCTTGCCGAGTGGCTCGCGGAGGTGGTCATCATGGGCGGCGCGGTGGAGGTCCCCGGCAACGTCACGCCCCATGCGGAGTTCAACGTCTACGACGACCCGGAGGCCGCCCACGAGGTGCTGACGTCGAGTGTGCCTACGCGGCTGATAGGCCTGGACGTGACCATGGAGATGCACCTCGACCGGAGCGGCGAGCCCTGGGCGGACAGCGGAAGCGTGTCGGCCAAGCTCGCCAACAGGGTGCTCGCAAACTGGTTCAGCACGCATACGGGCCTGTACCACCTTCACGACCCCCTGGCGGTGGCGGCTGTGGTCGAGCCGGACCTGCTCCGGTACAGGAGCGCGTGCGTCGAGGTGGAGACGCAGGACCCGGAACGGCGGGGCAAGACATCAGCGGTCTACGGGGAGGGCCCGGTCAGGGTCGCCGTAGAGGTCGACGCCGTCCGGGCCGGGGAGTTGCTGCGGGAGCGGCTGTCGGGCTGACCAGCCTTGCCCGGCTGGCGCCGACGTGAGATAACATTGGGCGGTCGCCCCGGCGATTGGCCATAGCTGGGCCGGGAGTCTAGGGAGGTATTACACGGAAATGGACATTGTGAAGCGCGTTCTGTCGGTCTTCCTCATAGTGACGGCTGTTGCCGTGGCGCTCAACCTGATACTCACGCCAGTATATCACGACGGGTCGCCCGAGTACCCCGTATGGAAGATACTCAACTGGTTCATGGCGGCCGGGGTGCTGGTGGCGTTGGTCGTGAACTACATACGCAAGCGCATGCTGGGAGGCGGAGGAGCGGAAGGCCAGCCCGACATCTTCAAGTACGTGGGCGTCAACGCGGCCTACTACGGCGCCATCGTGCTGGCGATGCTCTTCTTCTGGGAGTGGTTCTGGACCCTGAACCCTGACAGCGAGACCGGAGATGCCGTGACCTCGCACATGGTCTACTTCCCCATCGTGGACGCCCTCTACACATGCGTCGCCTTCATGACCGGCGGCAACCTCTGGAACAGCACCCGCACGGGCGCTTAGGACGGTGGACAGCCGCGGCGCTGCCCACATGGGACGATCTCCGCACAAGTATGGTAGGTTGTTAAAGCGCAATGAACGGACGTGAATTCGTCAGGCGCGCAAAGCGGTATGCCAGGATGATGGGGAAGGAGTTTTACTTCGATCCAGGTCGAGGTAAGGGTAGCCATGGTACGCTCCGCATTGGCACCCGCCGAGCGACTGTCATGCGCGGCGAGTTGAAGTCCGGCACGTTTCGCAACATGTTGAAGCAGCTGGACATCGGCAAGGAGAACTTCTGATGAGATACACATACCCATGCAATCTCACTCCTGACGAGGAGGATGGGGGGTTCAATGTTACCTTCCCCGACGTGCCTGAAGCACTGACCTGCGGGGACGACAGGGCCGAGGCGCTGGAGATGGCTGAAGATGCACTCGTCGTAGCGCTCTGCGCATACGTTGATAACGATGAGGACATCCCCGTTCCGGGCACCGCCGCGGATGGCCAGGTGATGGTAGCCGTGCCGCCTATTGTCGCCGCCAAGCTGGCCCTCTACACGGCCATGCGAAAGCAGGGTATCACCGCGGACGAGCTTGCCGACCGCCTGAGTCTGGGTGAGTCCGCCGTACACAAGCTGCTGGTTCCCGACTACGGCTCACACCTCACCCAAGTGGAGAGAGCGCTCCGCGCGGTCGGACGCAGCCTCGTGATCGAGGATAGGGCAGCTTAGGCTGGCTAAGTAGGCGCTTCCATGGCCGATGATCTGGTCTGCTTCCCCATCGTGGACGCCCTCTTCACCTGCGTCGCCCTCACCACCTGCGTCAACCTCTGGAACAGCGCCAGTACAGGCGGTTAGGAAGCGGGCAGCCATGTTGCTTCAGGAGCCACACGAAGCCAGCGCGCGCAGTGCCAGTGCTGGGGGGGCTTTCCTAGTCCATCGTCACTGCGAGTTCGTGTCTTCTAACTGAATCTCTTTCAAGGAGCGCCCTTCGGCGTCCTTCCATTCAATTCTCCCATTGCTGGATCGCCCCAGAAGGACACCAGATGCAGTGGAGGGTGAGCTGAAGACATATGGCTTGCCTAAACGGTATACAGCACCATCGTCCTCCAATATGCCTTGTGCGAGAAGATCCTCTCGAAGACTGGCGAGGTAGGCGTGGATTGAAGCTACCTCTTCCTTGACCACCTGCGAGCCAGCGCGGACGACGAAGCCACCCGCATCTTCGTATCCGAGTGCCCTTATGCCCTTTGAGCTCAGGAACAAGTCTCGACTCACCGCACTTTGGGCTTCAGGCTCTTCAAAGAAGCTCACTCCTACGATTGGCAGACACAGCAACATGTCGGCTAGATACAACTCAGCGTCGGCAGCGTCCGCATCCGAAAGAGAAGGAATCTGGGGCACATTCGCATTGTCTAGTTCACATCGCTTGGCCTCGGTCGCTAGGCGTACTAGTTTAGCCCGAATCCACCGAAAGACGACTTTGGGGACAGTCCTTGAAGAAGCCAGAGGGTGCTCCTCTGAATCTGGGAGAATGGTTTTGAAACAGAAAACCGCCCGGAAACAAGGAGCACCCAGTAGATGCTGCCACAGAATAATCCCGACCGTATCGGCGTCGTCTTTGACGACCACCGCCTGGTGGCCAATGCCGGCCTGCTCCTGCCGGCCACCCTTGCACAGCACCTGGGCCTGCGGGAACTCGCCGACCATCACCTCGACCTCGGCTGCGCACCGGGGCGGGCGAACACGGGGGACAAAATGCTGACGCTGGTCGCTTCCGCGCTGGCGGGCGGCGACTTCATCGACGACGCCGATGCGCTGCGTGCTGGTGGGACGGTCGGTGTTCTCGGCTGCGTGGTCAAGGCGCCATCCACCCTGGGCACCTTCCTGCGCAGTTTCCGGTGGGGGCATGTCCGTCAACTCGACCGGGTGAGCCGCCAGTTGCTGGCACGCGCATGGGCCGCTGGGGCCGGACCCGGCGACTCGCCCCTGACCATCGACCTGGACTCCACCATCTGCGAGACCTATGGACTGGACAAAGAAGGGGCGCGACACCACAACTACACCGGCGCGCGGGGCTATCACCCACTGCTGGCCATCGCCGCCGGAACCGGCGATGTGCTGATGTCCCGGCTGCGCGAGGGCCGTGCCAACACCGCTCGCGGCGCTGCCCACTTCCTGCGTGAAACGGTGGGGCGGGTGCGCTACGGTGGGGCCAGCGGCCAACTCACGGTGCGCGCCGACAGCGGTTTCTACGCCCACGCTCTCGTCGCCGTCTGCCGCGAGATGGGTGTCCGCTTCTCCATCACCATCCGCCAGCACAAAGGCCTGCGGGAGTTGATTGAGGCGATCCCCGAGCAGGACTGGACGCCGATTCCCTACTGGATGGACGGCGCCGCCGATGTGGCCGAGACTACCTATACCCCCTTCCAGAGTGAACCCGACGCCGCGCCGGTGCGGCTCATCGTCCGGCGGGTGAAGCCCACGCCCGGTTCCCAGTTGGCCCTCTTCGCCACCTACAGCTATCACGGCTTCATCACCGACCGGGACGGGGAAACCCTGGAACTGGAGGCCGATCATCGCCGCCACGCCGAGATCGAGAACGCCATTCGAGACCTGAAACACGGCGTCGGACTCAACCATCTCCCCTCGGGGCGCTTCGCCGCCAACGGCGCCTGGCTGGCGGTGCAGGTGATGGCACACAACCTCGCCCGCTGGACAGCGCGCATCGGTCTGGCCGAACGGACCGTGACCACCAAGACCCTCAGGCGGCGGGTCTTCGCTCTGGTGGGACGGATCACCCACTCGGCGCGCCGCCTTACCCCGAATCCACCGAAGGAGGGCCTTGGGGACAGCCCTTGAAGAAGCGAGAGGGTGCCCCATGAATCTGGGATAATGGTTTTGTAACAGCAAACCGACCCCAGAACAAGGAGCACCCAATAGATGCTACCACGCAACCACCCCGACCGCATCCGTGTCTCTTTCGACGACCACCGCCTGGTGGGCAATGCCGGGCTGCTCCTTCCGGCCACCCTCGCCCAGCACCTGGGCCTGCGGGAACTCGTCGACCATCACCTCGATCTGGGCGTCGCGCCGGGGCGGGCCAACACGGGGGACAAGATACTGACGCTGGTCGCTTCCGCGCTGGCTGGCGGCGACTGCATCGACGACGCCGATGCGCTGCGCGCCGGTGGGACGGCTCGCATCCTGGGCGGCACGATCAAGGCGCCATCCACCCTGGGCACCTTCCTGCGCAGTTTTCGCTGGGGCCACGTCCGTCAACTGGACCGGGTGAGCCGGGAGCTGCTGGCCCAGGCCTGGGCGGCTGGGGCCGGACCCAGCGACGCACCGTTCACCATCGACCTTGATTCGACGATCTGCGAGACCTACGGACTGGCCAAGGAGGGCGCCCGCCACCACGGCTATACCGGCAAGCGGGGCTATCACCCGCTGCTGGCCATTGCCGCCGGAACCGGCGACGTGCTGATGGCCCGGCTGCGTGAGGGCCGCGCCAACACCGCCCGCGGCGCCGCCCACTTCCTGCGGGAAACGGTGGGGCGGGTGCGCTACGGCGGGGCCAGGGGACAACTCACAGTGCGGGCCGACAGCGGCTTCTACACCCATAGCGTGGTCGCCGTCTGCCGCAAGCTGGACGTGCGCTTCTCCATCGCCATCCGCCAGCACAAAAGCCTGCACAATCTCATCGAGGCGATACCCGAGGATGCCTGGACGCCGGTTCCCTACTGGATGGACGGCGCCGCCGATGTGGCCGAGATTACCTATACCCCCTTCCAGAGTGAGCCCGACGCCGCGCCGGTACGGCTCATCGTGCGGCGGGTGAAGCCCACGCCCGGTTCCCAACTGGCCCTCTTCGCCACCTACAGCTATCACGGCTTCATCACCGACCGGGACGGGGAGACCCTGGAACTGGAGGCCGACCACCGCCGCCACGCCGAGATCGAGAATGCCATCCGAGACCTGAAGTACGGCGTCGGACTCAACCATCTCCCCTCGGGCCGCTTCGCCGCCAACGCCGCCTGGCTGGCGGTCCAGGTGATGGCCCACAACCTGGCCCGCTGGACAGCCCGCATCGGCCTGGGTGAGCAGACCGTGACCACCAAGACCCTCCGGCGGCGGTTCTTCTCCCTCGCCGGACGAATCACCCGCTCGGCCCGCCGCCTCACCCTCCATCTTCCCAAGAACTGGCCGTGGCAGGAGAAGGTCAGTCGCGCCCTGGCTCGATTGCGAGCCCTGCCATTGCCTGCCTGACGGCGCCGTCGGTGACCGAGCTACCCACCGCACAACCGAAGGTCCCCGCAAACTCGCGCCACCCTGGCCCGCGAGAGTTCCCTGCTGTGTATTCTCTCACCATCCCGCGCATCGCAGTCCCCGCAGACGGCCATAGGGACCCTGTGCGGCAACTGAAGACCGTCCGCCGCCCTCCCATCTACCCCAATGGAGCCCAGGCCATCTCGCCTGCAGCTCCCTCACCCCCCTTTCGCTGTCCTCACGCCGTCCATCGGTGGATTCGGGCTTACCCTGCATCTTCCCCAGCATTGGCCTTGGGAAACCCAGTTCACTCGCGCCATGGCCCGGCTGCGAGCCATTCCACTCCCCGCCTGACTGCCAGCCTGCAACTGACCCAACTTCCCTGCAAACTCGTGCCACCCCGGTCCGCGAGAGTTCCCTGCTGCGTATTCTCTCGCCATCCCGCGCATCGCAGCTCCCGCAGAGGGCCATAGGGGCCCTATGCGGCGACTGAAGACCGTTCGCCGACCTCCAATCTACCCCAATGAGCCCAGCCATCTCCCCTGTAGCTCCCTCACCCACCCTGCCGCTGTCCTCACGCCGTCCATAGGTGTCCTTCGGTGGATTCGGGTTTAGCTTCAAGATGCTGGACGTGTGCCTTGTTGAGATTCTGGTCTTTACTGGTGAAGGCAACGGCATGGGTCCAAAAATCTTTGCTTCTGGCGTGATTGTCCAGCCTCGGCCGCAGTTCATCTCCTTCACCCACATAGGCGCGCTGCATTTGCCCCGACTCGCTGGGACCCCACAATATATATACGCCAGTACGGTTCAGTTCTCCTCGATCACGCGCCTCGGGGTAGAGGGAGCGGGGAAAGAAAAGGCCTTGTCCCGTCCAGTTTGACTTCTCAATGACGCGCAGTCCCTCGGGTTCCCCAGTCGGGATGAAGATTCTCACCGAGAACGCTAGCGCCTCACTCACTTTGAGTTCCTTCTCAGTATTGGCTCGTTGGAGCTGACTTACCCACATTGTACGCCAAGCTGCAACGAGGCTTCGTCACCGGGTAGTGGCTGCTCTGCGTAGGTGTGGCTGAGGACTGGATGCTTGAAAGGTTCCCTGGGCGCTCAGCGGGTCCGCATGTACGGTACTCCCGCCTCGCGCACGAGGCCTACGAACGCCGCGACGTCCTGGTCTATGACGCCGCGCAGCGCCTCGATCTCGCGGGCTATGCGCCCTGAGAGGTGGTCGAAGACCGCGTAAGAGTTCTTCGTGGGGACCGAGTCCGCGCTCTCCACGAGGCTGACCAGGGAGGCGAGCGCCTCGGCCAGCTTCGGTAGCGGCGTCCCAAACTGCCCCCGCTCGGTCGTCTGCCAGTTCGCGACCAGCCTGCTCTCGATGGCGTCCAGCTTCTCGATGACCGCGCCTCCCGATGTCACAACCTCGTCCGCGTCCGGGACCGCAGCCGCATGGTCGGTCCATTCGCGCACCTGCCGCCTCACCCGCCTCAGCTCGTTTATGGCGTCGTTAGTCTCCGAGATACTGTCCCTGAGCCTGAGCAGCAGGGCGAGCTGCTCGTCCAGGTCGGCGTCCGACGCCTCGGACAGTGGGTCCTTCACTATCTTCAGCTTACGCGTGAGGGGCTGGCCGGCGGTTTCCAGCCTGACGGTGTAGGTCCCAGGCACCGACGCGGGCCCCTTTGGGGTCGGCCCGGCGATCAGGCGCTCGTCGTCGTCCCCGGGCGCCTCGCGGGGGCCGTCGTGGCGCATGTCCCACGCGAACCGGTTCATGCCGGCCTCAGCAGGCAGGCCGCAGAACCTCCTCACCTCGCGCCCATCCGGGTCGAGGAACGTGAGCGCCGCGCCATCCTCCGCCAGCTCCTGCAGGTGGTATGTGATTACCGCGCCGTCCGGCGGGTTTTGGCCCGCGTCCAGGAAGACGCGCTCAGCGACTCCCCCCGGCGTCTCGGTCTCCTCGAAGGTAGCGGCGGCGCCTAAGGCTAACAAGTAATTCTTGCCCGGGCCTATCCGCCCCGAGTCGGTCTTGCCGAGCATGTTCAGAGCGCGGAAGGTGGGCTTCGGCTCGAACAGGTAGACCTCGTCCTCTAGCGCCTCCCTCGTTAGCCCGCGCAGCGGTGTCACGTCGTCGAGAATCCAGAACGATCTGCCGTGGGTCCCGGCCACCAGGTCGCCATCCTTCACGAGGAGGTCGTGGATGGGGGTGACCGGCAGGTCCAGCTGGAGCGATTGCCACGAGACCCCCGAGTCCGGAGACGCGTAGACCCCGGTCTCGGTTCCGGCGTAGAGCAGGCCCGCCCGCACCGGGTCTTCCCGGATGACGCGCACGAACTCCCCATCCGGTATCCCGCCGGCTATCGACTCCCAGCTCCTCCCGCCGTCCCGCGTGCGGTACAGGTACGCCGAGTAGTCGTCGAGCTTGTAGTTCCACGCCGCGAGCCAGACCGTGTCTGGGTCGTGGGGAGACAGCTCGATCATGCTGACCGTTGCCCACTTCGGGAGGCCCGGCGGCGTCACGTCGTACCAGGACTCGCCGGCGTCCCTGGAGACGTGGACCAGGCCGTCGTCGGAGCCTGCCCAGAACACTCCGGGCTTGTGCGGCGACTCGGCGAACGAGAATACCGTGCAGTAGACCTCCGAGCCGGACACGTCGCGGCTGATCGGCCCCCCGCCGGGCTCGCCTTTGCTCGGGTCGTTACGCGTGAGGTCGGGCGACACCGCCTCCCAGCTAGTCCCTTCGTCCGTGGAACGGAAGACCCTGTTGCCGGCAGCGTAGAGTACGTTGGCGTCGTGCGGCGATATGACTATCGGGAAGGTCCACTGGAAGCGGTACCGCATGTCCCGCGCGCCCAGTCCGTACGATATCTCCGGCCACACGGTGATGAGCCGCGACTCTCCGGTGGCGTGGTTGTACCTGATGAGGGCGCCCCCGCCTCCCGGCGCGCTGCCGACTGCGCCTGAGTAGACGATGTCGGGGTTGTCCGGGCGCACAGCGATGTACCCGCTCTCCGAGGACCCCACAGCGTAGCTGTCGCCGAAGGGGATTGCGCCCTTGATCGACCTGCTTGGCGTGCTGATCGCGCTGTTGTCCTGCTGGGTGCCATAGACACGGTAAGGGTGCCGGGTGTCGACGGCCGCGTGGTAGAACTGGGCCGTGGGCTGGTTGTATATCGTCGACCACGTCTCGGCGCCGTCGAATGAGACGGACGCGCCGCCGTCGTTCCCCTCGATCATCCTCCGCGGGTCGCGGGGGTCGATCCACATGTCGTGGTTGTCGCTGTGGGTCGTCGTCATCATCGTGAACGACCGGCCGCCGTTGTCCGACCTCAGCGCATGTATCGCGAGTATCCACATCGTGTCTTCCCTGGTCGGGTGGGCGACTATGTGGTGGTGGTAGAAGGGGCGCTGCCTCACCTGGAGGCTGTCGTTGACCCGCTCCCACGTGTCGCCGCCGTCGTCAGAGAGCAGCAGAACGCCGTCCTCGGCCTCGACTATGGTCCACACTCGGCCCGACCGGGCCGGAGACGCCGCGACGCCTATGCGGCCCTTGATCCCGTCCGGCATCCCGGGCCGATCCGTGAGGTCGGTCCACGTGTCGCCGCCGTCCGTTGACCGCCACAGGCCGCTCTCGGGCCCGGCCCCGACGAAGCCCCACGGCGTCCGCAGCGCCTGCCATATCGAGGCGTAGAGGATGCGTGGATTGTGGGGGTCGATGGACAGGTCGATCGCGCCCGCCCTCTCGCTCTTGAACAGCACGCGCTCCCACGAACGGCCGCCGTCCTTGGAGCGGAAGACACCCCGTTGCGCGTTCGGGCCGAAGGCGTGGCCCAGCGCCGCGACGTATAGCCGGTCGGGGTCGCGCGGGTCTACCCTGACACGCGCGATGTGCCGCGTGTCGTCGAGGCCGACGTGCTTCCACGTCGCCCCAGCGTCCGTGGAACGGTAGACGCCGTCGCCGTGAGAGACGTTGCTGCGTATGCAGGCCTCGCCCATCCCGGCGTATACGACCGAGGGGTCGGCGTCCGCCACCGCCAGCGCGCCGACCGAGGAGGTGCGGAAGAAGCCGTCTGACACGTTGCGCCAGTACGTGCCGCCGTCGGAGGTCTTCCAGACGCCGCCCGCGCACGCCCCGAAGTAGAAGGTCTGCCTCTCCTCGGGGTCGCCCGCCACCGCCACCACGCGCCCCCCTCTGTGCGGCCCGATCGAGCGCCACCGCAGGGTACTGAGATGCTCCGGTCGCAGTCTGAGGGTCATACGGGGACCTCCTCCTTGTGCTTGCACAGGGGATTGTCAAGCACGTTGACCCCGCATGTTACCATGAGCGAAAGAATCCAAGCTCAGCCCCTTGGGCATCATTTGAGGGGAGGGATACGATGCCGGAATACGTGCATCTCACACTCAGATTTCATTTAGAAGGAACGGAATGGGTGGGCGTCTGCGTTGAGCTAGGTACTAGCACCTTCGCTCAGACACTCGCAGAGTGCCGAAACGAGTTGGAAGATCTGGTGACTGACCATCTCAAGGTCCTTGAAGACATTGGCGAACGGGAGCGGTTCTTTGCGGAGTGGGGGATAGAGACTCATCCCAGCCCTGTGCCGCCAAGCGAATTCACCATCCGCTTCCCCGACGACCTCTGGGAGAGCCGCCCTCTCTTCCAGCCATTCGTATGTCCAACCTTCCTACACGACCAACAGCACGTAGGCATAGCTTAGTTGCCAGACATTCCAGCCCTGACAGGACGGCAGCTGATCGAGATATTGATGAAAGACGGCTGGTCAGTAAAGCGCCGTGCCAATCATGGACTGTTCCTGACCAAGCAGTTTGGGGAGGCGGTCAGAGTCACGGTAGTCAAGGACACAACTGCAAGTATCCCCTCAGGAACACTCTCGGCAATTCTGAGTCTACGGCAGACGGGCCTCGGCAGGGATGGATTGGCTCGGCTACTGGAAAGGCTTCGGTAGGCCTAGACCGACGTGCTCCACGTCGCCCCGGCGTCCGGGGACCGGTTGACGCCGCCCGCGCACGCCCCGAAGTAGAAAGTCTGCCTCTCTTCGGGGTCGCCCGCCACCGCCACGACGCGCCCCCCTCTGTGCGGCCCGATCGAGCGCCACCGCAGTGTGTTGAGATGCTCCGGTCGCAGTCTGAGGGTCAACGCAGATTCCTACTAGCCTTGGCCGCCCAGGGATGAAAGGCCCGGCGATTCTATCAGGGAACTCTCTAAGAGGGCCGGCGAGTCATAGGTTACGTACA
The DNA here is from genome assembly GCA_965262055.1 of Dehalococcoidia bacterium. Lineage (GTDB taxonomy): Bacteria > Chloroflexota > Dehalococcoidia > Lucifugimonadales. Next base: position 432,184 of record CBDHEI010000002.1, on the reverse strand, counting down.
GGGCTGGCGAGGAACTCCTACTCGAGGAGGAATCCTCTAATGGCCTCACGGTAGCGCTGGTAGAGGAAGCCGCCGGCAAGCATTATTCCGCCCAGGCTCAGGAATGCGGCTACGCGATAGCCTTGGTCCAGGGCAAAGGAGTCGAACAGGAAGAGCTTGACGACCGGGATCGCCAGCAGGCCCAGGCTGGCTGAGCGGAGCTCGGGTCGTCTCATCAGAACACCCAACGCAAGCCCCACGCTGGCGTAGACTGCCCAGACCAAACTGAGGGCCAGGCTCTTGGCATAGAAGGCGGCGTCGTCTGACACCTCCAACGTCCCGCTGTCCACGACCGCGATAACCTCCGCGCTGAGGACCCAGAGAGTCAGGGCGTTGGCGCCCACCACGAGGGCAGGGACTGCGTACTTGATCTCCTCGTCGTCGGAGTGGCGCTGACCCCTCCTTACGACGACGGCCGCAAGGTAGAACGCCGCAATACCTGCAGCGAAGGCCAACATTCGATCGTTGAGCACTACTTTGAAGGTGTAGGCGTATACGTTGACCCGAGTCTCCCGGAACAGCAGCCAGGCTGCGAGAGCGGCGAGCAGCGCGAGGCCAAACAGTCTCATCTCGTACAGATCCAACCGGTAGGACAACCATATCAGGACCACTGCCTGGATCGCCCACGCGACGGATATCCAGGCGCCCTCCAACTGGACTGGCCACAGCACGGCCAGGAAGAGGTTGCCCGCTGTGAGGAGAGCGGGGAACATGGCGCTTTCCCGCTCTCCCAGGCTCTGCCTGTTGCGGTGGACCAGGTAGGCCGCAAGGTAGATGGCAGCGATTACAATCGTGTACGACACCATGTGTCCGTTCAGGAACGGCGTCAGTTTCAGAGACAGCGCCTGCGGAGTGTCCACCGCCAAGAACCAGATGGCGCCAAGGGCAAACACCCCTGCTCCGGACACGCGCATCTGCCACCCTCCCAGCCTGAAGGACATCCAGACGAGGATCAGGCCTTCTACCGACCAGGCCACGCTCACCCATGGGCCGCCGAGCTGCACCGGCACGGCTGTCGTCAGAAACACCAACGCTATGACCAGCGCACTGAGGCTCAGGTAGAATTGCCCCTTGCCACGCCGGACGGCCAGGTAGCCGAGAAGCCCGTAGAACAGAGCGAGCGCGACGGTAAAGGCGCCCATCCACGGGCGGAACTCGTCCCACAGAAGCCCGTAGCTTATCCCGAAGTACGCCGTCGCATTCAAGACCATCAGCGCCTGGTCAAATGCGCGCGGCGCGCGCTGCCACAAGATGTGAAAAAGTGTGGTGGCGCCGACGAAAATCAAGAAGATGGCCGTCAGAATCCCCTGGGCTGCCCCCACGCCCAGCCGGTCCCCTTCGTAGTCGTACCAGACGCCAAACGAAACCAGCGACGCCACAAGCGCCAGAAGCGTGAACCAGCGCCAGTTCCGGACCGTCGACAGGGCGAGGACGCCTATGTCGACAATCAGGACGTAGACCATGACCTCGACGCCGGCGACCCCGCTCAGCTCCTCCCGCGCCCCATCGCCAGACCCTCCTATGACGAATGGCGCGAGAAACGCCCCGACGATGCCGATGACAGCCAGCGCCATCGAGTTGTATCTCAACGCCTGCACCGCCGCGCCGATGCTGACGACCAGCAATAGCCCGACAGTCGGATATGTGCCAATGAAGCCGTAGAATGCGAACGCGGCGAAAATGGACAGGTAGAGGATGGCCACGCCGCCGCCGGCCAGCGCCTGTGAATAGATGGGGTATCTCTTGGACCAGTACTCGCCTGCCCCTGTCAGGCCGAGGCCCCCAGCGATTCCAAGCGCGACGCGGCCTGTCTCACCAATCCAGTTGTTGTCGAAAGCCAGCTTCAGAAAGAAGCCAACCCCTATAACGACGGCCAGAACACCGACTCGCGCCAGCCAGTTTCCACCCAGGATCAGCTCCCAGTCCACCTCGAAACGACCGGATGGAGTTGGGGCGGCAGACTCCGAACGCTCGGCGGAGGGTTGGGTCGAGGGGGCTGGCTCCCCGGCAGCCGTTTGAGGACTCGTCCGGACCGGAGGAGAGCGACGCTCTACCCTCGGTGGGTCTTGCCCTTGGACGCTGGGTAGGTTTACCCCGAGGTTGGACAGCGTCTCGCGTATCTGCCTGACTTCTGAGCGCAGCTCGAGAATGGCCGTTTGCAGGTTGGCCAGGGAAGGCTCTTCGGCAGGCTGCAGCCCCTTCCCGCAGTGCATGCAGTAGTTGCTGGATTCATCGTTTTCCGATCCGCAGTGGGCGCAGGCTATCGAACGCACAGGCTATCTCAGTCCTTGCACTTCACTGCCCGCAGTGTGGGCAGTCCACTTTGCCAGTCGGTCCTTCGTCATCTCGAACCCTCGGCATCTCCCTCTTAGGATAGGGGGTCCCTTCTTTTCGCTGATCCATATCGCTGACGAACCCCGATCCCAGGATGCCCGCGGGCAGTGCGAACATTCCGATGCCGAGTACGGCAATGACCCCAGCCAACATCTTTCCGGCGACTGTCACCGGGGCCAAGTCACCGTAGCCCACCGTTGTCAACGTAATCACCGCCCACCACATAGTCTCCGGAATGCTGGAGAATGCCTCCGGTTGGGCGCTGTTCTCGGCGAAGTACATTAGGGACGACGCCATGATCAGCAGGACCAGCAGCACGCCCACCGTAGTCAGCAATTCGGTGCTCTTGGCGGAGAATACCCTCAACAACGTGCCGATGGCTGACGTGTGTTGAGAAACCCGGACTATGCGCGCCAACAGCCGTACGGCCCGCAGGAACCGTAGATCGATGCGCGTCAAGTACAGCAATCCTACGTAGAAAGGCAGAATCGCCGCTAGGTCGATAAGCGCCATTGGAGAGAGGGCATAGCGTAGCCGGCCCAAGACAGGGGACGCGTACTTCGGGTTCACCGTGCACGACCAGAGCCTCAGAAGGTACTCAACCGTGAAGATTGCTACGCTTGCGGCCTCGAATGCCCAAAATGCTTCGGGCGCCCTCTCGTAGACTCCCTCCACGGTCCCGATGATCAGCATGCCCACATTCAGGGCAATGACGGAGGTGAGGAAGGCTGCCACGGCCCTGCCCGCGTAGCTGCCGGGCGCGCCCTCCAATACGTCGTAGGTAACTCTAATTGGATGCATCTTTGAGACTGGGAGTGGCTTGAGTTAGCCACCGTAAGGAGCCGGCCCAAATGTGTCAAGCGTTTTGGGAGGGGAGGGTCGCATCTGTGAACAGTCGCCACTCCGCACAATAACGATCCGCCTTGCCTCACCCGTAGCCAGCCCACCGCGGTTCCCCCTCTGTCGCGCCTCGAGAGTCGGTAGCGATTTCGTTAGCTCCGTTCAGATTGTTGAAAACGGCCCTCGGTGGCTGGTAAGCTAGCTAGCGTGCGCCCCTATCGGGCGGGCGCCGGTCTCAGCAGGCATCTCCACGGCGCTCAGACGTCAGCCATATCTACGAGGGAGGAGCAGGGTATGTCCAACGGAGAGCAGAGCGAGGTAAGCGAGTCTCAGATCGCCTCTCACTGGCGAGAGGAAGAGTTGATCAGCCCCGGCGCAGACTTCATCGCCCAAGCCAACATGGCGGACACCTCGGTGTTCGACCGGTTCACGATGGAGAACTACCCCGAGTACTTCCGCGAGTACGCGGACCTGCTCACGTGGGACAAGTACTGGCACACCACCCTGGACACCTCCAACCCGCCCTTCTGGAAGTGGTTCGCGGGGGGCAAGCTAAACGCCTCCTACAACTGCGTCGACAGGCACGTAGCCGCCCACAAGAACAAGGCGGCCTTCATCTGGGTGGCGGAACCCGAGGACGAGCAGGACCGGGTCATCACCTACCAGGACCTCTACGTCAGGGTCAACGAGTTCGCAGCCCTGCTGCGCGACTTCTGCGGGCTCAAGGCCGGCGACCGCGTCACCCTCCACATGCCGATGCTACCGGAGCTCCCTGTCGCGATGCTCGCCTGCGCCAGGCTCGGCGTCGTCCACTCCCAGGTCTTCGGTGGCTTCAGCGGCTCCGCCTGCGGAGACCGGATCGTCGACTCCGGGAGCCACGTACTGATCACGATGGACGCCTACCACCGGAACGGCGACCTGCTCGACCACAAGATCAAGGCCGACGAGGCCGTGGCACAGGCCGAGAAGGGAGGGGCCAAGGTCGACAAGGTTCTGGTGTGGCGCCGGTACGCCGACAGGGCCTCCTCGCCCACGCCCATGGTGGAAGGCCGCGACTTCTACGTGGACGAGCTGCTGCAGGACTACAGAGGACGGCGGGTCGAGCCCGTATCCATGCCCGCCGAGGCGCCGCTCTTCCTGATGTACACCAGCGGCACTACAGCCAAGCCCAAGGGCTGCCAGCACAGCACCGGCGGTTACCTCTCGTACGTCACCGGAACGGCTAAGTACTACCAGGACATCCACCCCGAGGATGTCTACTGGTGCTTCGCCGACATCGGCTGGATCACGGGCCACTCATACATCGTCTACGGCCCGTTGGCGAACGCCGCCACGAGCGTTCTCTACGAAGGAGTGCCCACCTACCCCGACCCCGGCAGGCCGTGGCGCATCGCCGAGCGGCTCGACGTGAACATATTCCACACCGCGCCCACCACCATCAGGATGCTGCGCAAGGCCGGGCCCGACGAGCCCCAGAAGTACAACTACCACTTCAAGCACATGACCACGGTGGGCGAGCCGATCGAGCCCGAGGTGTGGCGCTGGTACTACGAGGTAGTGGGCAAGCGCGAAGCCGCCATCGTAGACACCTGGTGGCAGACGGAGACCGGCGGCTTCATCGGCACCACGCTGCCAGCCCTGCAGCCCATGAAGCCGGGAAGCTGCGGCCCCGGCGCACTCGGCATATTCCCCGTCATCCTCGACGATGACGGCAACAAGGTGGAGCCCGGGTCCGGCAGGGCCGGTAACATCTGCATCAGCAATCCCTGGCCCGGGTTCATGCAGACGGTCTGGGGCGACCCCGACCGCTTCGTGGCCACCTACTTCGAGAAGTACCGCAAGGACCCCAACAGCACGGACTGGAGGGACTGGCCATACGTCACCGGCGACGGCGCCATGCAGGCCGCCGACGGCTACTTCCGCATCGTCGGCCGCGTGGACGACGTGATCAACGTGGCCGGCCACCGGCTGGGCACCAAGGAGCTGGAGTCGGCCGCCCTCACGGTGGAGGCCGTGAGCGAGGCGGCTGCCGTGCCTGCCTACGACGAGCTCAAGGGACGCGTCCCGGAGATGTACGTCTCCCTCAAGCCGGGCTACGAGGCGTCTGAGGTGGAGGACGAGGTCAAGAACGCAATCAGGCAGATCATCGGCCCCATAGCGCGCCCGACACACGTCTGGGTAACCACGGACCTGCCAAAGACCCGGTCCGGGAAGATCATGCGCCGCGTCATCGCCTCCATATCCAACTTCATGGACGTGGGTGATACCACTACACTTGCCAACCCGGAGGTTGTCGACGAGGTGAGGATCGCTGTGCAGACCGCCAAGGTAAAGGCGGGCGAAGTGCCGAAGAACCTACCGGAGTCGGCGAAGGCCGAGATACTCCAGTTCGGAAGAGAGTCCTAGCCCGGAGCTTCGCCGCCAGTCCAGGGGCGCTTCGCTCGAAGCGGAGCAGGCCCGTCCGGCGCCGTAAGCCCGAATCCACCGAAGGACACCTATGGACGGCGTGAGGACAGCGGCAGGGTGGGTGAGGGAGCTACAGGGGAGATGGCTGGGCTCATTGGGGTAGATTGGAGGTCGGCGAACGGTCTTCAGTCGCCGCATAGGGCCCCTATGGCCCTCTGCGGGAGCTGCGATGCGCGGGATGGCGAGAGAATACGCAGCAGGGAACTCTCGCGGACCGGGGTGGCACGAGTTTGCAGGGAAGTTGCAGGCTGGCAGTCAGGCGGGGAGTGGAATGGCTCGCAGCCGGGCCATGGCGCGAGTGAACTGGGTTTCCCAAGTCCAATGCTGGGGAAGATGCAGGGTAAGGCGGCGCGCCGAGCGGGTGATCCGTCCCACCAGAGCGAAGACCCGCCGCCTGAGGGTCTTGGTGGTCACGGTCCGTTCGGCCAGACCGATGCGCGCTGTCCAGCGGGCGAGGTTGTGTGCCATCACCTGCACCGCCAGCCAGGCGCCGTTGGCGGCGAAGCGCCCCGAGGGGAGATGGTTGAGTCCGACGCCGTGTTTCAGGTCTCGAATGGCGTTCTCGATCTCGGCGTGGCGGCGATGATCGGCCTCCAGTTCCAGGGTTTCCCCGTCCCGGTCGGTGATGAAGCCGTGATAGCTGTAGGTGGCGAAGAGGGCCAACTGGGAACCGGGCGTGGGCTTCACCCGCCGGACGATGAGCCGCACCGGCGCGGCGTCGGGTTCACTCTGGAAGGGGGTATAGGTGGTCTCGGCCACATCGGCGGCGCCGTCCATCCAGTAGGGAATCGGCGTCCAGTCCTGCTCGGGGATCGCCTCAATCAACTCCCGCAGGCCTTTGTGCTGGCGGATGGTGATGGAGAAGCGGACACCCATCTCGCGGCAGACGGCGACGAGAGCGTGGGCGTAGAAACCGCTGTCGGCGCGCACCGTGAGTTGGCCGCTGGCCCCACCGTAGCGCACCCGCCCCACCGTTTCACGCAGGAAGTGGGCAGCGCCGCGAGCGGTGTTGGCACGGCCCTCGCGCAGCCGGGACATCAGCACATCGCCGGTTCCGGCGGCGATGGCCAGCAGTGGGTGATAGCCCCGCGCGCCGGTGTAGTTGTGGTGTCGCGCCCCTTCTTTGTCCAGTCCATAGGTCTCGCAGATGGTGGAGTCCAGGTCGATGGTCAGGGGCGAGTCGCCGGGTCCGGCCCCAGCGGCCCATGCGCGTGCCAGCAACTGGCGGCTCACCCGGTCGAGTTGACGGACATGCCCCCACCGGAAACTGCGCAGGAAGGTGCCCAGGGTGGATGGCGCCTTGACCACGCAGCCGAGAACACCGACCGTCCCACCAGCACGCAGCGCATCGGCGTCGTCGATGAAGTCGCCGCCCGCCAGCGCGGAAGCGACCAGCGTCAGCAGTTTGTCCCCCGTGTTCGCCCGCCCCGGTGCGCAGCCGAGGTCGAGGTGATGGTCGGCGAGTTCCCGCAGGCCCAGGTGCTGTGCAAGGGTGGCCGGCAGGAGCAGGCCGGCATTGGCCACCAGGCGGTGGTCGTCAAAGACGACGCCGATACGGTCGGGATTATTCTGTGGCAGCATCTACTGGGTGCTCCTTGTTTCCGGGCGGTTTTCTGTTTCAAAACCATTCTCCCAGATTCAGAGGAGCACCCTCTGGCTTCTTCAAGGACTGTCCCCAAAGTCGTCTTTCGGTGGATTCGGGGTAATGCTACAGGCCGCGGCCTTGCCGAGGAAGACTCTGAGGTCTATCCGAACGTCACGGTCCCGGCTCGTCCCGCCAGACCTCACCGTATTGACCACGTCGTAGCCGCTCCTAGAATACCTTGCTCGCCTTGGAGTAGGACATCTTATCGAGGTCGACTACAAACGCCTCGGCGGTACAAACAGTCCCGAGGGTGGTCGGCGTACGGGCCGTATAATGTTCCAGACCTCTGTACTAAGGCCATCCATCGCTTCCGTCATATGTCCACTGGCGCGGGCTGTCCATAGTCCGACGCTCTTCGAAGGAGTATGTCATGACAGCTTCCCGACACACGGCACTGATCGTAGCCAACCAGCGGGTGCGCGACGAGAGCCTCCTGCCTGCGGACCTAGACCGGCTCTCCACGATAGCGGACTGGAAGTGGCTGCACCTGGAGGGCGGTGCCTCGTTCGGCCCGAATGAGGACCCCGACGCCATCAGGCGGCTGATCGAACATGTCGGAAGCGTCGACTGCGTCGTAGTGTCCCACGGCTCCCCGATGATCAGCGCCGAAGTCATGGACGGCGCCCCCAACCTCAAGATCATTGGCGAGCTGGAGGGAGACAGGTTCGCCTACCGCATCGACGTGGAGTCCGCCTGGGAGCGCGGCATCCGCACCGTCGATACGACCCACGGTTCCTCCTATCCAGTTGCCGAATGGGCTCTTGCCCTGATTCTCATATCCCTCCGCAATGCGGGAGAAAGCTTCCGTAGCATCCTCGCGGGAGACGCCCCCCAGTCCACGCACAACGACTTCGGATACCTCCACGGTGAGCTATCCGGCAAACGGGTCGGACTCATCGGATGCGGCCACATCGGGCGCAGGCTGGTCAAGTACCTGAGACCGTTCGAGGTGGACATTCGCGTCTACGATCCCTATTTGGCCAGCGAGATGCCGGACGCGATAGGCGTTGTGAAGACCTCGCTCGAGAACGTTCTCTCGAAGTCCAATGTCATCGTCTGCCTGGCCCCCCTCACGCCCGCCACAGCGGGAATGATCGGCCGGCGCGAGCTGGACATGATCCCTTCCAACTCGGTGTTCGTGAACGTGTCGCGTGGGGCCATAGTCGACAGCGACGCCCTCATAGCTCGCCTGAAGCGCGGAGACATAGTCGCGGGGCTGGACGTGTTCGACCCGGAGCCGATTCCACCTGACAGTGAGATCATTGGGCTCCCAAACACCTTCCTGAGCCCGCACATAGCGGGGGTGACGCTGGCAAGCCACCAGCGCTTCTTTACCCTGATGGTCGATGAGCTCGAGCGGTTCTTCCGGGGAGAGGAGCCACTCTTCGAGCTGACCCCGAGGTCGCTGGCGAACCGGAGAGGATCGGCGACGCCCCAGGGCTGAACTGGGGAAGTGCTACGCTTGGCGGCAACTCGGACGTTCGATGGGTCTGTGGAGGGATGGCCGACCCTGGAGGGCTCCGCCGGTGCCTCCGCTGTCTCCGGATGGGAGCAGTCAACCTTGGCCCACCACGGTTTACGGTAGATACCACTATCTTCGAAATGTGGATGGGCAACCTGTCAAAGCACACAGGACTAGCTATTCCTGTATTGTAACGGTTGGTGCCACCAAACGGACAAGTCGAGAATCTTCAGTTCTCTGGGAACCGCGCGGCTGGCCCCTCATCCTCTTCCATTCTATCATAAACCGGTTCCACCCCCCACGTGCGTGGGGACGGCCTGATGTTGCCCATGTCTATCAGAGCTTGCACCGGTTCGAAAGGCACAGGCCGAACTGCTGGGTCTGGAAGGGACGATGGTGCTGGGCGCCTCGATGGTGGCGTTACAGCTTCAATGGGGCCATCGCCTTTCAGCGATGGAAGGTTGTCTGCCCTAGAGACTTTGAAGCAGGGGCAGGAGCTTCAATGGGGCCATCGCCTTTCAGCGATGGAAGGTGTAGGGTTTGGATATCGTTGAAGACCGTCGAAGTTGGCTTCAATGGGGCCATCGCCTTTCAGCGATGGAAGGGAAGCGCGGAAGACGTGGGAGAAGGAAGGGACGCGGCTTCAATGGGGCCATCGCCTTTCAGCGATGGAAGGTCCATCGCGATCGTTAGCCAACGCTCGTTACTTCGGCTTCAATGGGGCCATCGCCTTTCAGCGATGGAAGGTCGAAGAAGACGGGCGGGTACTCCTGAACCATTTCGACGCTTCAATGGGGCCATCGCCTTTCAGCGATGGAAGGTCGTTGGGGCGATGGCAAGCCCGACGACCATGAAGATGCTTCAATGGGGCCATCGCCTTTCAGCGATGGAAGGGGGGTCATCCTGGTTGCTGGTGCTACCGGCGCCGGGCTTCAATGGGGCCATCGCCTTTCAGCGATGGAAGGGTGGTAGAGGTACGGGGCGCTGCCGAAGTTAGGCAGTAGCTTCAATGGGGCCATCGCCTTTCAGCGATGGAAGGTTGGTACGTCTTCTCATCGGTGATTGTGTTGGCTCTCGGTGCTTCAATGGGGCCATCGCCTTTCAGCGATGGAAGGCAGCAAGACCACCCACGCCGCCCGATATTCCATTAGCTTCAATGGGGCCATCGCCTTTCAGCGATGGAAGGTGTCGTGATCGTTGCCGATGGGGGGTCTATTCAATATCGCTTCAATGGGGCCATCGCCTTTCAGCGATGGAAGGCAGCGTTGCCAGAAGAGCACCACAGACGCAGGCAGAAACGCTTCAATGGGGCCATCGCCTTTCAGCGATGGAAGGGACCCCTGAGAGCCCCAATATCATAATACCCCAGATGCTTCAATGGGGCCATCGCCTTTCAGCGATGGAAGGTTGTCACCGGTGTCGACGCTCAGCGATTATGTCCGCTTAAGTGTCAAGGGAAAATGTCCTCTAAGTAGATTGCCATGCTAGCAGATTAAGGCACTGCCGACGTTGCGCGGGCGGGCGACATGGGTGGGCTTTCGGCATCGATGTACTTCCTCACGGTGTCTCTGTGTATGCTCAGTTCCCGGGCGATCCCACGGATGGACAGCCCCTTGCGCTTCGCCTTCTGGACCGCCTTCCATCTCGCCGTCTGAAGTGGGGTGGGCTTTCTGGATCGCGGAGTCGCAGTCCTGCGAACTCTTGCGGCGCCGTTGTGGTCGGCATCGTCGCGGAGTCTGTCCACTACGAGCATTGTGCCCATTGACGCCACCGCGTCCTCCGACCTCCTGGTGACACCGTTGGTGTAGCGGCTGGGACCAGCCGTGTGCACGGTCCGCGTGTCGAAGCTGCGCAGGACACTGGGCCGTGGAGGTGCTTGCTGGGAGGCGACGGTACGCCCTTCGTGTTGCACTGCCAGTCGGCCGTCCAGCCCCTCGAGTACTTCCACCACCGACCCGGCATAGCTCGGCCGAGACTTGTCGGGAAGCAACTGCAGGGTGCGCCAGCGGTATTTCACCGTGTTGTCCCTGCCAACCCTGCGCCTGTACTTCAGGCATAGGACTGTGTCCAGGCACATCCCCGGGTCTGGGACCCGATACGCGGTGTCTGCGTTCTCCGGCGGCACACGAAAGCGTTCATTGAAGCGGGGCAGGAAGTCGTTGAGCACGCGGTTGGCGTCTTCGATGGTGGTCGCGCCTGCGAGTCTCATCTCCGTGACCAATCTGTCCTGGAGCGTGCCCGCGGTGCGTTCCACGCGGCCTTTGGCTTGTGGAGACCGTGCGAATATCAGCTGTACGCCGATCTCACCCATAGCGCGCGAGAACTGGGTGGGAGCGGCGGCGGTCTCCGACGGCGGCGTGTGCTTGAAGACGCCATGGCGGTCTGAATAGAGTGCGAGCGGTATGCCGTAGCTCCGTATCAGATCCCGCATCAGCAGTAAGTAGCTGCGGGTGTTCTCCTGCTCGCAGAACAGGGCATTGACGACACAGCCAGTAGCGTCGTCGACCGCCAGCAGTAGCGTGAACTGGGGGCCATCTTCTCCCAGCCATCTGTGGTAGCTGCCGTCGATCTGTATCAGCATTCCCTCGCGAGTCATCCGCTGCCGTCGAACACGATGCTTCGGCGGCCTGCGACGGCGAGGACTGTTCATACCGGCGTCAGTCAGTATCTTGCGCAACGTGTTACGACCGATGTCTATGCCCTCTCGCTCCCTCAGCAACTCGCTCAGGTGCGTGTGGTTGACTCCCGCGTATCGGGTCCGCGCCAGGACCACCACGTCGGTCGCCAACGGGTCCGATGTAGCGTTGGCCGGTCTGCGACCTCGATTGCCGTGAGCGAGTGCGGCTGCTCCCTCCTTGCTGTAGGCCGCCAGAATACGCCTGGTGTGGCGCGCGCTCACTCCCATCAAAGTCGCTGCCTGCTCCGTGGTCATATGGTCCGCCATCAAACTGTTGAGAACCTGAAGCCTTGTCTGCTCTCTCTGCGTCAATGTCACATGCTCCTTCATGCGGACATTTTCGCTTGACAGTTAGCGAGGACATAATCGCTGAGCAGTTACATAAAGGGCGGAGTAATAATGGACCGGCGAGGCGGGGGTGAGCGTCCGGGAGTGGTGTCGACGCTCAGCGATTATGTCCGCTTAAGTGTCAAGGGAAAATGTCCTCTAAGTAGATTGCCATGCTAGCAGATTAAGGCACTGCCGACGTTGCGCGGGCGGGCGACATGGGTGGGCTTTCGGCATCGATGTACTTCCTCACGGTGTCTCTGTGTATGCTCAGTTCCCGGGCGATCCCACGGATGGACAGCCCCTTGCGCTTCGCCTTCTGGACCGCCTTCCATCTCGCCGTCTGAAGTGGGGTGGGCTTTCTGGATCGCGGAGTCGCAGTCCTGCGAACTCTTGCGGCGCCGTTGTGGTCGGCATCGTCGCGGAGTCTGTCCACTACGAGCATTGTGCCCATTGACGCCACCGCGTCCTCCGACCTCCTGGTGACACCGTTGGTGTAGCGGCTGGGACCAGCCGTGTGCACGGTCCGCGTGTCGAAGCTGCGCAGGACACTGGGCCGTGGAGGTGCTTGCTGGGAGGCGACGGTACGCCCTTCGTGTTGCACTGCCAGTCGGCCGTCCAGCCCCTCGAGTACTTCCACCACCGACCCGGCATAGCTCGGCCGAGACTTGTCGGGAAGCAACTGCAGGGTGCGCCAGCGGTATTTCACCGTGTTGTCCCTGCCAACCCTGCGCCTGTACTTCAGGCATAGGACTGTGTCCAGGCACATCCCCGGGTCTGGGACCCGATACGCGGTGTCTGCGTTCTCCGGCGGCACACGAAAGCGTTCATTGAAGCGGGGCAGGAAGTCGTTGAGCACGCGGTTGGCGTCTTCGATGGTGGTCGCGCCTGCGAGTCTCATCTCCGTGACCAATCTGTCCTGGAGCGTGCCCGCGGTGCGTTCCACGCGGCCTTTGGCTTGTGGAGACCGTGCGAATATCAGCTGTACGCCGATCTCACCCATAGCGCGCGAGAACTGGGTGGGAGCGGCGGCGGTCTCCGACGGCGGCGTGTGCTTGAAGACGCCATGGCGGTCTGAATAGAGTGCGAGCGGTATGCCGTAGCTCCGTATCAGATCCCGCATCAGCAGTAAGTAGCTGCGGGTGTTCTCCTGCTCGCAGAACAGGGCATTGACGACACAGCCAGTAGCGTCGTCGACCGCCAGCAGTAGCGTGAACTGGGGGCCATCTTCTCCCAGCCATCTGTGGTAGCTGCCGTCGATCTGTATCAGCATTCCCTCGCGAGTCATCCGCTGCCGTCGAACACGATGCTTCGGCGGCCTGCGACGGCGAGGACTGTTCATACCGGCGTCAGTCAGTATCTTGCGCAACGTGTTACGACCGATGTCTATGCCCTCTCGCTCCCTCAGCAACTCGCTCAGGTGCGTGTGGTTGACTCCCGCGTATCGGGTCCGCGCCAGGACCACCACGTCGGTCGCCAACGGGTCCGATGTAGCGTTGGCCGGTCTGCGACCTCGATTGCCGTGAGCGAGTGCGGCTGCTCCCTCCTTGCTGTAGGCCGCCAGAATACGCCTGGTGTGGCGCGCGCTCACTCCCATCAAAGTCGCTGCCTGCTCCGTGGTCATATGGTCCGCCATCAAACTGTTGAGAACCTGAAGCCTTGTCTGCTCTCTCTGCGTCAATGTCACATGCTCCTTCATGCGGACATTTTCGCTTGACAGTTAGCGAGGACATAATCGCTGAGCAGTTACATCACCGCCGGTGTAAGAATGACCCAGTAGCGCCGGAATGGAATTGACCCACCCCTTAGCAGAGCGCACCTTAGCGTTGGGAGAATCCCGACGTGGAGGTGCCGAACAGATTGCTAAGAGGAGGGACAGTGAAAGAGCTGTACGAGTTGAAGGGTGAGGGTAGGTCGATCCGTGGGATCGCGCGGGAGCTGGGAGTGTCTCGGAACTCGGTGCGCAGGTATCTGAGGTCGCCGGGAGTGCCGAGGGAGAAGGCGAGGCGTCGCCGGGCATCCAAGCTGGACCCGTACGCAGAGTACATCGACGGTCGCCTGTCTGAAGGTCTGGACAACTGCGTGGTGTTGCTGCGTGAGCTGCGTGTCCGAGGATACAGAGGCGGGTACACGATCCTGAAGGACTACGTTCAGCCGCGCCGTCGCCGCCGGCAGCCTCGAGCGACGGTGAGGTTCGAGACTGGTCCCGGTGAGCAGGCTCAGGTCGACTGGGGGAGCTTGGCGTACGTCGCACAGGACGGTCGCAAGCGCCGAGTGTGGGCGTTCGTGATGGTGCTGGGCTGGTCTCGGGCCATCTACGTGGAGTTCGTACGCCGTGCCGACGTCGCGACCTTCATGCGCTGTCACGTCAATGCGTTCGAGTACTTCGGCGGCGTGCCTCGCCGATGTCTGTACGACAACGCGAAGGTGGTGGTGTTGGGGCGCGACGATGCCGGTCGTCCCGAGTGGAACAGCCGGATGCTGGACTTTGCGCTGCGGGTCGGCTTCGAGATGAGGTTGTGCCGACCGTACCGTGCTCAGACGAAGGGTAAGGTTGAGAGCGGGGTGAAGTACGTTCGCCGCAACCTGTGGCCCACTGTCCGGTTCAGCGACGACGCGGAGATGAACAGGCAGGGTATGGAGTGGTGCGAGACGGTGGCGAACGAGCGTGTGCACGGGACGACGATGCAGCGGCCGAAGGTGCTGCTTGCGAAGGAACGGGCGCACATGCTGGCTCTGCCTGAGCGGTCCGGTCTGGCGCCGTATCTTCGAGAGGAGCGGAAGGTGGGCCGTGACGGGTACGTGCATTGGGACGGCGCGTGGTACGGCGTACCGTGGTCGTGGGCAGGCAGGACTGTGCAGGTGGGGCTGGGGTCCGGGACGGTGGAGATATGGTTGGGCTCCGACCGGCTGGCGGTGCATCCGAGGGCACACAGGCGAGGGCAGCGGTTGACGCTGCCGGGCCAGTGGGCCGGGCTGGTCAACGGGGATGAGGGTCCCAGGAGGGAGGCCGTAGCGGTTCAGGTGTCGGCAGGCGAGGTAGAGCGTCGGTCCCTGGAAGTGTACGAGTTGGCGGCGGCAGGGGGTGTGAGATGATCGCCCTGGAGCAGGCGCGTCAGTACATGGAGAGCCTGGGGCTGACTGAGGCTGTCGAGGTGCTCGACAGCAGACTCGACGCGGCCGCCAGTAAGCAGATGCCGTACCCCGACATGCTGGCGGACCTGCTGGGTATCGAGGTGGCGGCCCGCAGAGAGCGGTATCTGACCACCAGGACACGGATGGCCCACCTGCCCTTCCGGCGTACCCTGGAGCAGTTCGACTTCGCCTTCCAGCCCTCCATCGACGAGCGCCAAGTCAGGGAGCTGACCAGCCTTGCCTTCGTTGCCGAGGCGACCAATCTCCTGCTGTTGGGTCCTCCGGGAGTGGGCAAGACACACCTGGCAGTGGCCCTGGCCCTACGGTCCATCGAGAACGGGTACGGGGCCTACTTCGTGCGAGCCTACGACCTGATGGAGGACCTGAGGAAAGCCCGGGCCGAGCACCGGCTGGACCGACGCATGAGAGTCTACCTGGCTCCGAAGGTGCTCATCGTTGACGAGTTCGGCATCTGGCCCTACGACCGCGACGCCGCCACCGCCTTCTTCAGCCTGATCTCGGCCAGATACGAGAGGGGCAGCATCATCCTCACATCCAACAAGGGCTTCGCAGAGTGGGGAGAGCTGCTCGGAGACACCGTGATCGCCACCGCCATCCTTGACCGGCTGCTGCACCACAGCCACGTGCTCAACATCCGCGGTGAAAGCTACAGGCTCAGGGACAAGCGGCAGGCTGGTCTGTTGACCTCTCAACAGCTGCTCAATCCATCATCGGAGGAAACCCAAAACACGAAATCACAGCCAGGGGTGGGTCAATACTAACCCGGCGATAGTGGGTCAAATCTAATCCGGCGTTGACAAGGTTCACCATCCGCCGTCAACCCCGATGACCCAGCTGCTAAAGCTTCAATGGGGCCATCGCCTTTCAGCGATGGAAGGCTTTTAATGACTCGGAACGAACGAACGCATCCGCCCGCTTCAATGGGGCCATCGCCTTTCAGCGATGGA
Organism: Dehalococcoidia bacterium; assembly: GCA_965262055.1. Taxonomy (GTDB): domain Bacteria; phylum Chloroflexota; class Dehalococcoidia; order Lucifugimonadales. The sequence goes on along the minus strand of CBDHEI010000002.1, from coordinate 416,291 downwards.
AGGTCCTAGTGCACCCCAACTCCTACACCATCGCCGCCCAGATTGCTTCAATGGGGCCATCGCCTTTCAGCGATGGAAGGCGCCCCAAACGGACTATTGCCACCCGTCGCACACCGCGCTTCAATGGGGCCATCGCCTTTCAGCGATGGAAGGAGTGTGCCGGTCGTGCTTGCTGATCTGATACCAGGCTTGCTTCAATGGGGCCATCGCCTTTCAGCGATGGAAGGAGCACCGACCGCTCATCTGTCGGAGCCAGTAGGTCGGGCTTCAATGGGGCCATCGCCTTTCAGCGATGGAAGGATGAAGTGGTGGAGAAGGTGGCGGCGACTCATCGGGCTTCAATGGGGCCATCGCCTTTCAGCGATGGAAGGTCGCCAACCTCCAGGAGCTCTGTCTTGTCCGCTTCCGGCTTCAATGGGGCCATCGCCTTTCAGCGATGGAAGGCCTCCAAGGTGTCACCCGGGCCAGCGCGCGGGGTTGGGCTGCTTCAATGGGGCCATCGCCTTTCAGCGATGGAAGGCCGTCTTACCTGGGTGGGAGAAGTTAGCCTTGCTATCCAGCTTCAATGGGGCCATCGCCTTTCAGCGATGGAAGGGTGACGACATCCTCAGCACCCTCACCCCTATCTGGCGCTTCAATGGGGCCATCGCCTTTCAGCGATGGAAGGGGCTATTTACCACTAAATTCGGCCTCTTTGTGCCCGAACTGTGCGTTTTTTGAATCAACGGCCCGGTAGTTTGCAACTTCTCCACGGCAATCCAACCAAAACGGGGCGATTCATGGTCGATTCGCTGCGAGAGGTGCAACGGGATGGCATCACCTCTGGACCTCTCGCCGACGGGATCAGAACCCTTTGACTTCACACTATCACCGCTGATCGCCTAGGCATTTCACGACCATTCCCCAAGGTTGTAACACTCTCGGTTCCCCGGCCCTCGGAAGGTCCCATGTCCACTATCAACGCCCGATCCTCCTTCAGGTTCAGAATCTCTGTGAGTGCGGCTTCCAGCAGCACCCGTTCCTTTGGTGACAGGTCGCATATGAAGACAGAGTACTGAGCCGGTTCGCCGAACCCGTTCATCTTCTTGTACGTCCGAGTCAAGCGTTTGGGATCGGACACATCGTAGCACACCAAGAATCGATGGCGCATGTCTACCTCGTCCTGAATACGGGGTATGTCGGCAGTTCGCCCAGCAAGTGCCGAGAGAGCAGCCGCGCTTGGATTTCCAGGATGCGTCGGTAGCTCGCCGAATACCCAAATAGGGGGTGTGTTACCAACGTATCCATCCGCCGTTCGCAGGCTTCAATGACCTTGCGGCGACCGGTCTGGGTCAGTGCCGCAGCGTCTCCCCGTACTATGAAGTGTTCTGGTCCCAGCTCTCCGTTATTGATGAGGGTCAGGCAGGCCGAGTCGGCAATCAGGGGCCGGAACTCCTCCACCATATCCAAGGCAAGCGCAGGTTTTCCGTACTTGGGCTGGTGGTAGAAGCCCAGGTAGGGGTCAAAGCCCACGGCCAAAGCCGTTACCGTGGCTTGCTTGATCAGCATGGCGTACAGAAATGAGAGAACGGCGTTTACCGGATCCCTGGGAGGACGCCGGTTGCGGCCCTGGAAGTCGAACTCCATCAATCCAGACTTAATCATGCCGTCAAACTCGGAGAAGTAGGTCCGGGCCGCAGCCCCTTCAATCCCCAGAAGGGTGTCCGCGGAAGCCGCGTTCCGTGCACGGTCGGCTAGACGGTTCAACTCTGCCAAGATGGCAACGGGAGGGTCCCGGTGGTTCCGGCGCAGAAGCGTCCGGCAGTTCTTTATCTTTCCGAAGACTATCTGCCTGGATATTGACAAGGCTGTTTCGGTGGCCATTGCCCCAAGGTATTGCCGGGAGCGCAGTTCCACGTTCTTGTGGCTCATTCCCGTGGTGATGCCGTTGAACCATCCACCATAGGTGAAGTGGCAGACTGGTATGTTTCGGTCGCATAGTTCCCGAAGAGCTTGGGCGGTGACCTGGACATTGCCGAAGAGGGACAAGTGAGAGACCTCCATCAAACGAACCCTCTGCAAGACCTGTCCCTTCTGCTTCACTTCCATCTGGTCGCCCGATTTACCTACAACTGCCCCCTGGGAATGCACGTATACGGGGATCGCGTCGTCCCTGGCTGGTGTTAAACGGCGGACATCATCTGCCCTGACGGCCTGACCATTGGCAGAGATGAAGTTCACCTCGTCAGGGAGGCAGATGCCTACCAGGGAACATCTGGGACACTTGGGACTGTCCACCAAAGGGCGAGGGATTTGCCCGGAAGCGGCCATGTCCCTGATGCCCGCCAGCAATTCGAGCGTCCGGGCAACCAGAGCATCGTCGAAGGGAACAGGTACCCGCTGGCGGGACTCCACAAAGTAGAGCATTCCCTCGTTACAGGTATAGCCGTTGGCGCGGAGGAGCAGTCCCTGTAGGCATACCTGGACCCGTTCCGGCTCCCAAGCCCCTTCCGGCAGGTCTGGAGCCTTGCCGTGCTTGTAGTCCACCGGGGTGACCACGCTGCCCTCGCCTTCTACCAAGTCAATACGTGCGATCGCACCTAGCGCATGGTCGGACACCAGAACTGAGCGGGCGTGGATGGTCTCATGCACGGCATCCTCGCCGTCTGAAGAACTGCCCTCCTCATCCTTGGTTGAGGGGGTAGGCAGCTTTCCCGATGGACGATCCACCCGCCGGTGCTGGAAGCGGCCTTCAACGGTGTCCACGCTGTCGGCGAACTCGCCCTGCACCCATTCCAAGTAGGCGAGCCGTGGGCAGTAGGCGTACTCGTTGAGCATCCGGGCTGGGACCAAGTCCGGCAATTGAGAGTCGGGGAGCACAGAAGTCGCCATTTTCCTAACATCCTTCAGGAACGAAAATGCCCAGACCCTGATGACAGGCGAAACCTAATGCCAACGGCCCGTTAACCGGATGGTCTAACTCTAGCTTGAAGCTGAATGCCCCTCCGCCATGGGAACCTCCGCCCTGCTTGTAGGTGAAGAAGTCGAATGGTCGAAACCCGCCCGACTCCCCCTTCCTCATCGGCACGATAGAATCGCGCTGGTTGTGGACCACCACACTTACCAGTTTGAGGCTCCCTGACCAGCGCAACGACACTTCGCGGGTGATCTGTTCCTCCGGGCCATCGGTCATCGTCTTTCGACCGTTCTCATCCAGCGGTCCCCGGAACTTGACGTGGCGGGTCAGGACGTAAGGCGTTAGCGACCTCCATACCCTGGAACTGCTGAATAAGGGGGAGATCCCGACGAAATCACCGGCGGCGCCGTGGGATTGGTAGGTCATTTGGACGGGTTCCCGAAGGCGACCGGGATTGAGAGTATTTATCGATACTACAGCCTGAAACTCCGTAGCGGTAAGCCCGCCCGGTGTCCACACCGTAAGATGGTCCAGTCTCCCGTCACCGTCTTCATCAGTGGGCAGGTAGAAGGTATGTCTATGTCCTTTTGGCGGCGTTCCGGAGCCGTCCTTGCCCGACAGGGATTGTGACACTTCTCCATGGTTGTTTCTGCCGTACTGGGACATTGCGCTCTTTCGGGCCAACTCACCCCAACGGATGGTGTCGAAGACCATCGGCAAGACCTTGCCAGACAGGGAGAACCTGATCACTGTCGCACCTTCACCGCGAGCGGCCTGTAGTGGCCTCTTGGTGCGGTAAGACGTGAAGCAGTCGCTCCTGCGTACGTATGGAAACCAGTGTGCACCTTCCGGGTCGATACGCCCTTTACCCCTGAGCTTGGATGTCTCCACTTGCAACTCATCTAGGCCAATGCCGTGATTAGGGACCAGCGTCCGGACGACCTCTAAATCGCCTTCCAGAAGTGCACCATTATCCAGCGCATAGGAGTTGGGCTCGGGATACTCCAGCGTGAGATCCGCGTTCACCCAAGACTCGGCCCGTCCCAAGTACGGCATGTTGCGGAGGATGAGTCCCAGATCACTCCGTTGCTGCGTGTCCAACTCCACGTTCGGCCACACGGCGAACAGCGGGCATCTCGGTTCTATAGCCACGAAGGAGTCTATGACCAGCGTTTTTCGCTTCCTCATTCCCCCGTTGTAAGGCATGTAGTGCCGCGTATGCCCCGTGGACACCGGCGGCAGGTGGAACTTCGGGTACTCCGACGCCAACGCCCCGAGTATCGGCTCGACTCGCTCGACCTCCAAGTCGGGCAGAGTTCGGCGCCACACGGCCACAATGCTCCGGAGTATCCTCCAAGGCGATGGCGGCCACTCCAACACGCCCTCGTTGACGTGCCGCCCCCACTGCGTCGCGTGGTAGCGGTTTGCCGTGAAGGTGAACTTGATCGCCAGCATCGCCTATGCTACTTCCCTTTCTTGAAGGTAAGTTCCGTCACCGGCGGACTCGCGAACAGTCCCGCACACGCCTCTATCAGCCCTGGCAGGTCGTCCTCCAAATCTCGTATCGGCGGCACGGCGAATCCCTCTGGTCGCGTGACCTCCAGGTCGCCGCACACATCCAGGTCGCAGGCCGTCCGCAGTCGCAATCCCGTCTCCAAGAATTTCCGCACCTTCCACAACGCCAGCGTGACCAGAAACCGCTCCGCGCTCTCCCCCAAGCCGTACGCCTTGATCTGCGCCAGGTCCAGGTTGAAGTAGGCGGTGATAAGCTTTGCGGTGTACTCCGTCCGGTGGAACGGAACGTTGCCGAAGCCCTCTCTGGCGCTGACCTTCAGCCCGATCTGCCTCAAAGACCCTGGCGAGGGAGCGATCCGGTCGTTCTTGACGCCTCCGCTGTCAGCGACATTGGAGTTGCTAGCCTCTATGAACCCGGATAGGCATCGCTGAAGGCGGGCAAGGCCGAGCAGCTTCTCCAAGAACACTCCGTGCAGAACCGAACCGGGGTCATATTTGAAAACGGCTTGAGCAAGGGCGGCACGATTGAACTCGCCGACCTCCTCTTTCTCCTTCCGGCCCGGCATCCCCGCCTCAACTCGGAGCTTGTCCGCGAAACCCTCGTCGCGCATGATGTACGGCGAATTGAGCCTATGGGCCTCCAGGATTGAGTTCGTGGTGTCGCCGCTGTCCCACAAAGTCACCGAGACGTATGGCATCCCCTTAAGTGCGGAATGCAGAGAAGCGCTAGCTTCGTCCCAGCAAATGGCTTCCATTCGATTGGCCATCGACTGCGCAGACTCAACCAGCACCATATCAACCTTGCCGGGGGCTTCATACGTAGCGGCACCTAGGTCAGGGAAACCCGTGGGCTGAAATCGCGAGCCCTGTATGGGCTGTAGCTCTGCCTCCATAAGGAGCCGTGGCTGATCCTCCAGCTTCTTCCAATCAATCGTCATGTCGAAATCCCCCTGCTGATTCTTGAGGTTGCGAATTACTATCGAGCCGCCTATTCCGTTTCGAGTCGATCCGGCTTGTGCAAGGCGCGTTCCGCTAGGGTCTTGTAGCTTCTCTTGTCCAGCGGGAAGAGCAGCGCCGCGGCCAAACGACGGCCTTGCTCGGATCTGTCCGCAATTCCAGGTTCCTCCGATAGCGGTCGCAGCCCGGACGCCTTCAAACGGCGATACGCCATTCGGTAAGCATCGCCCACTCTCCCGGCGCGAAGCATCGTTAGCATGGACGGCTCCATGGCGATGTCGATACCTTCTCCATCCACTCCGAACTCTCGGCATACGAACTTGCCGGGTAGCAGCGTCAGCTTCATCACCGCATACGCGGTCGGCAAGTCGAACGGTGCGCGGACCGGCTCCCCCTGTTGCGAATCTTTCCCCTCTCTACGATGCCTGTAACGTACGAACGACAGCGGCAGTGCCAAATCTGCCACGCGCTGAGCGTCCACGCCCCCATCCAGAAACGACACGATATCTTTCGGCCGGGCCGAGTATGCCGCTTTAAGAGGTGGACTACCCTCTTCCCGTAGCCCCTCCATCCGCCCATCGAGGAGGCGACGCTCCAGCACCGCAAGCATGTTACCCAGCGGGTCGCCTGCGGTCCAGACGAACGACGTGCTGTCATTTCTCCATTCCAGCCGTCTCGTTCTGGGGTTGGGAGCCACAGGTTCCAGGTTCTCACGGATTGGCCCAACCTTGCGCTCCCCCTGCGCAGGCTCGTGAAGTACCGACGCTAGGGCGCGGGCTAGCTTGAACTCGGCGGAGCCATCATCGGCGTGGCTATTCCATTCACGCGAAAGACTGAGAGGCCCGACGTTCTCCCGCATTCCTGAGTTCGACACCCACCGTTCTGCACGCCCCACAGCGACCAGCACGTCCTGCAAGTCGCGCGTCTCACCTCGCTGGCAGAACTCGATAATCGCTCCCTCGACTTGTCTCAAGGCCGTGCCGAGGCCGGCCGACGTCCTGCTGCCGGACGCGTTGCGCCGGAGACTGTCCAGCCACCCATCCAGATCGAACAGCACATTGGCAAGGTTGGCACGCTCCGATGCTTCGTGATCGGGAGTGTAGAATCGACCCAATGGAGCGGCTAGATACGCCAATCCGTTCCGCACCATGAATCCGTATCGCTGAAACTGCCGAACGCCGCGCTCCGTTCCCAGGCCGACGACAGCCCTGGCGAAGTCCGTTCCATTCTCTCCCTGTCGCCGCCCCATCTGGGCGCGCCCCTCCGAAACTAGGTGGTCCAATTCATGGATGCTGGTGGGCCGGTCCCATAGGGGAGCCCAGAACTCGGCCCTAGAAGAGTCCCCATATTCGGAGTCTGCGGACGTTCCATACCCGGCAGCGGAGCTATCTACGGTGAATGGGAACACAGCTTTGGACGATGCTTGAGTTGACAGTCTCCGCGCAGCCGCGCCGGCGAACAGAAGGACGCCTTCGAACATAAGCACATAGTCCCAGGGGTTCGTCAACGCATCATCGTTGAACCCCACGGATGCGTTCGCACCCCCCACGCCTCCAGGATTGTAGAACCCCGTCGAACGCTTCTTCATGAGTTCCGGAGAACCCTCGTTGAACAACGCAGCGATGAGACGGTTCCTAGCCACCGAAGCCCCACTGCGCCGCTCATCTATATTCAATGCGGAGATCACGTTCTGCATGAAGTTGTTGCTGAACTCGAGCCGTCCGTCGTTGCCGCCTGTACCTAGAAGGGGTGGGAATCTCGCTCCATCTGCGGTAAGGACATACGTCGCGTCGAGCCAGTCCAGTGCGTCGTCGGGAAACTCGGCCCTGCACTGGGCAAGCGTCCACTCCTTGGGCGTCTTCTTTTCGGCTCCTTCCCCTCTGGACACTATCCCTTTACCTATAGAGATCACCTCGTTCCACAGTCGGAATCTCGGCGACTCCAACTCCAATATGGCGTCCATGGCCTTGGAGTTATCTTTCGGATAGAATCCGCTGCCGCCGCTCCACGGCGACACTATAGGCGTCGGTCTGTATTCCTCCAGGAAGAACCCCACCAGCGCGTCCCTGTCGAGCGCCGACCTTAGCATGAATGTGTCGTTATGCCACCAGGCGCGGGCCTCCTTATCTTTCTGCTCAGTCACCAGCCGGAAAACGCCCAAGGCCTTCAGGTACGCCATCAGTGGCTCCGGCGTGCATCCCCGGAGAGGCAGGGGGTCCAGTCTCACTTCGTAGCCTCCTGCTCCTTTGAGCTCGCCCGCATGTCGGCGGCGCGGACTATGGTCTCCAAGTACGCCAGCCTGTACGGGCCCAACCTCTCCAGCAGTGCCAGGCTCCGGTCCAGCCACGACCGTCGCTTGTCGTCACCCATTCCGATCTGTGCTATAGACATATCCAGCGGCGTCTCCGGTACGAGCAGCCCCTCGCCCAAGTCCACCTCGGGCAGCGTTTCTGGCTCTGACACTCTGTACCCCAACAGCTTGTCCGGGTCCGGGTTGCTGTCCTTGTTTCCCGTCCGCGTCCCCGGCAGCGACCTTATGCCGAGCCTGACCTTTCCGTGATGCGCCACCGCCAAGTACGCAGCGAGGTCCCGTACATCCTCATCCTCAACCGTGTCGTGTTCGAGCATAGCCAGAGCGCTGCCCAACTCATGCCGGAAGTGGCGGCGATCCATCCTCCCATTGCCTCGACTCTTGGCTAATAAAACCCCTTCAGGAGAGCCTTCGCCATTCTTGCGCAGCATTTCCTGGAATGCCGGGTGGGCCTTCCCGGCGTCGTGATATAGCGCCGCTAACGCCACTGCTTCTCGGACGCTGGGCTCGAATTGCTCAGACAGCGCGTTAAGGATTACGCGCGCTTCCGCTTCCACGTGGCGGGAGTGGTCAGACAGGCTCACCCATTTTCGCTGTGAAGTGTTCGTCGGCTCCGAACCCTGGCCTTCCGGCTCTGGTTCTCCGTTCTTGTCTTGAGCCGATATTGGCTCCACCCGCTCTTTGCCAGAAGCGTCCCACCCCGTATCAGGGTCATATCCGCCCTGGTTCGCGTCCAGCATCAGCGTCATGCCGGGATGAATCTCGCGAGACCGAATCTTCCGCCACTGGCTATCCAAGAAGTCCCAAATCCACGCCTTGCGCTCACCATCCAAGTAGTCCTTTATTCCTTTTGGGCCACCCTTTGAGTCGCCAAGAGGCACATTCACTGTCTCGTCATGGCGCGGTCTCGGCTCTCCTTCGTCTGGGTCGTCCCCTGGAACGTCCCGCCAGAATACCGTTACGCCCGTCTCATCCGTCCCACGGACGTATTGCGACACGTCCAAATAGCTCCCCGACAGGTCTGGCGTTGTGTCGAACAGCCCTACCACGTCCCGCCTGCGAATGACGGTGGTGTGGTCGGCGTCCTTCATCTTGTTGCCCATGTCTTCGAGCGCGGCAGGCCCAACGGACTTGCCTTGCAGAGACTCCATGATTCCGCGGGCGTACTCAACGTCCTCCGCGTCATACGGCGCGGGGTCGTCCTTTTCCACGTCCACCCACAGGACGTCCCCATGCTCGTACTTGCCCTCGCGGTTGCACCGCCCGAACCGCTGCACCATCGACTCCCAAGGTGCAATCTCAGTTATCAGGGTACGTGCCGAAATATCCACACCCGCCTCGACTGCCTGCGTCGCCACGACTACCCGGTCTGCCAGACCGAGCTGTGCGGCGATGCGATCTTGCTTCCTCTGCCGGTCATCCTCTCGGAAACGCGAATGCACCAGGACCTTCTCGACGTCAGGGAGTATCTTGTTCCGAGGTTTGACCAGTTCGTCGTAGAGTTTCTGCGCCCGCTCGACGGTGTTGACTATCGCCAGCGTTAGCGTGCCCGACTCGTGCTTCTCCGCGATGAGTTCGGCCACCTCCTTCTGCTTCTTGTAGTCCACCGCATATCTAGTCACTAGCTTCCGGGAATAGTGACGTTTTTCTAAGCGAGCGTCCGCAAGGTCGGCGGAGCCAAGTTCGATGATCCGGTCCGCCGCAGGGGCGCGATGGTCGAAGGTATCCAGCCAGTCGGAGCGGGCCGTCGCCGACATCCAGATGCTCCGGGCTGGGCCGAAGGTCTCCAGCTTGTCCCGCAGCCCAGCGAGCTGTGTCGATGTGGGCAAGCCGTTCGCCATGAGCTGTATTTCGTCCATCACCCACAGGCAGTCGTTGTTCAGGAGGCCGTACTCCACCGGCCACATGTTGTAGCCCATGCCATAGCCGCGGTTCAGGGCGCGGGACAGCAGCATATCCTGAGTCCCCACGACGATGAACGGCTTCTCTGGTTCCAAGTACCACTGCTTGCGCGGCTCTCCGCCCATGAGCGTGACGACCCCAACGTCGTCCGTCATGCGTAGATTCATAAGCCACTCCTCGATCCGGCGGATGGTCTGGTCCACCAGTGTCCGCATGGGCAGGCAGTAGACCAACCGGCGCGGCGCGGCAGCGTTCGCCCGCTCGCAACGCAAATACAGCCACCCCAGGACCGCAGCTTCAGTCTTACCCGCCCCGGTCGGTACTCTCAGGAGCGAGAATTGCCCATCGCCTTCGACGAACTTAGCCTGGTATGGGTAGGGATCGCATCCAGTCGCCTTCTTGAAGTAGTCTGTGTAAGTCATCTGTCCCGAGTCCTATACGCTAGAGCCATAATCGGAGAACGGCATAGCTCGTGGCATGGATCAGGGCCTTTCCAAAGTTGGCTCACTATGGAAGGGCATACGCCTCCACCCACCTGGATTCCCGCCTGCGCGGGAATGACGGTATGCGGTTTTCGGGACAATGGAAAGGCCCTGGCATGGATAAGCTCCTATTGCAAAGGAATTATACAGTTGCGATAATCAAATGAGCAATGCACATCGCCAATAGATAAGAGCCATCTGTGGTGTGTACCCGCCGAGGAGAGGAACATGGTCAGGACAGCGAGCTTCGACGGCGGCGCATTCTTCGCCGCGTTGGACACAGAGAGGCAGGCCCGTCAATGCACCTGGAAGCAGGTGGCGGAGGAGTGCGGCATCAGCGCCTCCACCCTGACTCGTATGGCTCAAGGCAGACACCCCGACGTGAACGGACTCGCGGCGCTGGCGACCTGGTCGGGGCTGGACGTGAACCGATTCCTCAGGAGCCCATCCACCGGGGAAGAGCCCGAGCCTTTGGCGGTGATATCTTCCTGTCTCCACTCCGACCCTCGTCTCAACGAGCGAGCCGCCGTCGCCCTCGACCAGATGGTCAAGGCAGCCTATAGGAGCATGACGAGCCAGTGAGCGCCCTCAACATCAGCGGCTTCATCTGGGGCATCGCCGACGACGTGCTGCGCGACGTGTACGTCCGGGGCAAGTACCGCGACGTCATCCTGCCAATGACGGTGATCCGCCGCCTCGACGCTGTGCTGGAGCCGACCAAGGATGCGGTGCTCCGCATGAAGAAGCAGTTGGACGACGCGGGCATAACCAACCAGGACGCCGCCCTGCGCCAGGCCTCCGGCCAAGCCTTCTACAACACGTCGCGATTCCGCCTCCGCGACCTTGCCTCACGCGGTCGGCAACAGCAACTGCGGACCGACTTCGAGGCGTACCTCGACGGCTTCTCTCCCAACATCCAGGAGGTGCTTGACAAGTTCAAGTTCCGGAACCAGATACCGACGCTCGTTGACGCTGACGCCCTCGGCTTCCTGATAGAGAGATTCCTGGACAGCTCTATCAACCTCAGCCCTCAGCCCGTCCTGAACGGTGACGACTCGGTGAAGCTGGAGGGGCTGGACAACCACGGCATGGGCACGGTATTCGAGGAGCTGATCCGGCGATTCAACGAGGAGAACAATGAGGAGGCCGGGGAGCACTTCACTCCCAGGGATGTGGTGCAGCTCATGGCCCGGCTCATCTTCATGCCCGTGGCCGAGCAGGTGCGGTCCGGCACCTACCTGGTCTATGACGGCGCGTGCGGCACCGGCGGGATGCTGACGGTTGCCGAGGAGACGCTGACGCAACTGGCCGGTGAGAAGGGCAAAGAGGTTTCCGTTCACCTGTACGGCCAAGAGGTGAACCCCGAAACCTACGCCATCAGCAAGGCCGACCTCATCCTGAAGGGCGAGGGCGCAGAGGCCGACAACATCGGGTTCGGCTCCACCCTCGCCGCCGATGCCTTCCCGTCCGAAGAGTTTGACTTCATGCTCTCCAATCCGCCCTACGGCAAGAGTTGGAAGACCGACCTGGAACGCATGGGAGGAAGGTCCGGCATCATGGACCGCCGCTTCCTCGTCGAACACGGCGGCGATGCCGCCTACTCCCTCATCACCCGCTCCAGCGACGGCCAGATGATGTTCCTGGCCAACATGCTCAGCAAGATGAAGCAGGGCACGGACATGGGCAGCCGTATCGCCGAGGTGCATAACGGCAGTTCGCTCTTCACCGGCGACGCCGGGCAGGGAGAGAGCAACATACGCCGCTGGATCATCGAGAACGACTGGCTGGAGGCAATCGTCGCGCTGCCCCTCAATATGTTCTACAACACGGGCATCGCCACCTACATCTGGGTGCTGAGCAACCGCAAGGCGGCACACCGCCGAGGCAAGGTGCAGCTTATCGACGCGACCCAATGGTTCCGTCCTCTTCGCAAAAACTTGGGCAACAAGAACTGCGAGCTTTCGGACGAAGACATCCGCCGAATCTGCGACGCCTTCCTCGCCTTCGAGGAGACGGAGCAGTCCAAGATATTCCCCAACGAGGCGTTCGGCTACTGGAAGGTCACGGTAGAGCGGCCCCTGCGGATCGAGGGCATCAACCCTGAGCGGGTCTGCTCAGCGAAAGAAGTCAGGGCGCTCAAGGATGACGGCAAGCGTTCTGAGACCGCGCCATCGGTTATCAAGAAGATTCACAAGAGGGACGTCGAGGCTGACCCGCTGCGCGGGCTGTTTGCAGCCTCAGTCAATGGCAAGCCCGCCGTCGTCGAGTACGAGCCGGACTCGGACCTTCGCGACACGGAGCAGGTGTCGCTGTTGGAAGAGGGCGGCGTCGAAGCCTTCCTGTGCCGCGAGGTTTTGCCCTACGCTCCCGACGCCTGGTACAACCCCGACAGCGTGAAGGTCGGGTACGAGATCAGCTTCACCCGCCACTTCTACAAGCCAGCACCCCTGCGACCCTTGGAGGAGATACGGGCCGACATCCTAGCCCTGGAGCACGAGACGGACGGGCTATTGGCGGAGATACTGGTCGCAGGTGGAACGGCGGATGGCAGGTAGCGTTTTGCCCCGAGAGAAAACCATCCCTGATAGGAGGATCCTATGTCTGAGACCGAGATCATCTTCGAAGTCAGCGAGGACGAGGTGGACGGCGGATATACCGCCAGCGCCCTGGGATACGGTATCCACACGGAGGGCGATTCCTTAGAAGAGCTGCGCGACAATGTCAAGGAGGCCGTCGATTGTTACTTCGACGAGACCATGCAGCGACCCAGGCTGATTAGGCTGCACTTTGTGCGCGAAGAGGTTTTGGTTGCATGAGATTGCCCCGCGATGTGAGCGGCGCTGCCCTACAGGCATCGTTGCGACGCTTGGGCTATGAAGCCGTGCGGCAGCGCGGTTCTCACGTGCGCGTCACCACGCAGGTCAATGGAGAACACCACGAAGTGATCCCGCAACACGATCCGATCAAGGCGAAGACGCTATTGAGTATCTTGAAGAGCGTGGCGCGGCATCACGGAATGAGCGTGGACGAACTGCTGAGTGTGCTGGAGCTATGAACGCACAGGACACCATAGGAGGACTTAAGCCCTACTCCCGCTACCGACCCTCCGGCGTCGAGTGGCTAGGCGACGTGCCGGAGTATTGGGAAGTTGTCCAGCTTGGTAGGATTGGCACCTTCTCCAAAGGCTCAGGCGGAACCAAGGATGACGAGGTCCTCGGGGGAATACCTTGTGTCCGGTATGGAGACCTCTACACGACCCACAAGTCCTTCATTAGCCAGACACGGAGTTACGTTTCTCCAGCGAAGGCCAGTGCCTATACGCCAATCATTAAGGGTGACGTTCTCTTCCCTACATCAGGAGAGACGATTGAAGAGATTGGCAAATCCGCAGTGAACTTGATGGACGCTCGCGTTGTCTGTGGTGGAGACCTGATCATTTTCCGGCCAACGGTTCCGATCGACCCCAGGTTTGCTGGCTACGCACTGGATTGTCCGGACGCGCAGACGCAGAAGTCCTTGATGGGGCGCGGCATCACCATCATGCACATCTACAGTGGCCAGCTCAAGTATCTGTGGTTGGCCCTCCCCCCGCCCCCCGAACAGCGGGCAATCGTGCGCTACCTGGACTACGTGGACCGGCGCATCCGGCGGTACGTCAGCACCAAGCGGAAGCTCATTGCGCTGCTGGAGGAGGAGAAGCAGGCCGTCGTCAACCGGGCCGTCACCCGTGGCCTTGACCCCAACGTCCGCCTCAAGCCCTCCGGCGTCGAGTGGCTCGGCGACGTGCCGGAGCATTGGGAGGTGCGGCGGCTGAAGTCTCTGGCTGCTATTGGGACTGGCGGACGCGATACTATCAATCGTAAAGAGGATGGACTGTATCCCTTTTTCGTTCGCTCGCAAACTGTGGAGAGGATAGACACTTGGTCTTTCAACGGTGAGGCGGTTTTGACGGCTGGAGACGGCGTAGGTGTGGGCAAGGTGTTCCACTATGCCAATGGGAGGTTCGATTACCACCAGCGCGTCTACAAGTTCAGCGACTTTAGGCACATTCTAGGGAAGTTCTTTTTCCACTACTTTGGGTCCACACTCCGCAATGAGGTTCTCCAAGGGACCGCGAAATCGACCGTTGACTCGTTGCGGCTTCCAATGTTGCAGAACTTTCCAGTAGCCATACCTTCACAATCCGAGCAAAGGGCAATTATCGAGTACGTTGAAAAGGTCACCGCCGACATTAGTGCCGCCATCGCTCGCACTCGCCGTCAGATTGAACTCGTCCAGGAGTACCGCACCCGCCTCATCGCCGACGTGGTGACGGGCAAGCTGGACGTGCGTGAAGCGGCGGCGCAACTACCCGACGAAGCCGAGGATGATGTTCCGTTAGGAGATGACGGCCCACGAGAGAACGGCTCAACCAAAGGCATCTACGACGTTGAGGAATCTACGCAAGAGCTTGGAATCGAAAGCGAGGTGAGGACATGACGGACTGGAGCAATTGTCCGGCAGTTGAGAGCGTGCCCGGGAAGGTGAGCGGCAACTGGGTGTTCAAGGGCACCCGTCTACCGGTGTACGCGCTCTTCGAGAATCTGGAGGCTGGCGCGACGATATACGACTTCATCGAGTGGTTCGGCGGCGTGGATGAGTCGGAGGTGAAGGCCGTGCTTGAGCACGTTGTACAGGACCTCCGGGCCAAGGTCGCTCATGCGCATCCTGTTCGATAACGGTACTCCCAGGCAGTTGCGCCCCCGGCTCTTCGGCCATGTGGTCGAAGAAGCCAGGGAGCACGGCTGGGACGCCTTGTCCAACGGAGACTTGCTGGATCGTGCCGAAGAAGCTGACTTCGAGGTGTTGATCACCACGGACCAGGACATCCGGTATCAACAGAACATGTCGAACAGGCGAGTGGCGGTGGTCGTCTTGATGAACACGGCGTGGCCCTTCATATCGCGTCGAACGGAAGCCGTCCGCAACGCCCTTGAAGGTATACAGTCTGGTGAAGTCAGAGAAGTACCCATCCCAATAAGAGACGAGGGATAGTGTGCCTGCCGACTTCAGTTGACAGATGGCGTGAGCGATGACCTACGCCACCAACGAGTCAATAGCGGAAGAGCTTGAGGTTACAGAGCGAGGTGAGAGCATGACGGACTGGAGCAAGTGCCCGGTAGTGGAAAGTGTGCCCGGCAGGGTGAGTGGGGCTTGGGTGTTCAAAGGCACCAGGTTGCCCGTGTCGGCCCTCTTCGGCAACCTGGCGGAGGGCGCGACTGTCCACGATTTCGTCGAGTGGTTCGACGGGGACGAAGCGCAGGTGCGTGCGGTACTGGAGTTCGTAGTGCAAGACCTTGACGCCAAGGTTGCTAAGGTCTCGCATGCGAATCCTGTTTGACCACAATGTGCCTCGACAGCTTCGCAATCACCTCTCCGGTCATGAAATTGACACAGCGGGGGATCGCGGGTGGGCTGGGCTGGGCAATGGCGCGTTGCTGGATCGTGCCGAGGAAGCAGGGTATGAAGTCGTCATTACCGCTGACAAGAACATGCAATACCAGCAGAACATGGGCCGCTGGGACCTGGTGCTGATCGTCCTCGGAGCGAACCGGTGGCCCCTTATAGAGCCAAGGATTGAGGATGTCCGAGCCGCCCTCGGTGGGATACAGCCCGGAGAGTTGAGAGAAGTTCCCATCCCGATGCGAGACGAAGAATAGCGTGACTACCGACACCAGCGAGAAGGGTCTGGAGCGTCTCATCTGCGAGGCGTTGACCGGCGTTGACTGCGAGCCGTCCCGGGGCGGCTTGGTGGCCGAGCGGCCGTCCAGCTACGGTGTAGGCTGGATGTGCGGTGATCCGGAGGATTACGATCGGGAATACTGCGTGGACCTGGCGCAGCTCTCCGCCTTCTTGCACGCTACCCAGCCGGAGATCGCAGAGTCGCTGGACCTGGACGGAGACAGCCCGACCCGGCGCAGGTTCCTGGCCCGTTTGCAGGGAGAGGTCACGAAGCGCGGCACCGTCGACGTGCTGCGCAAGGGCGTCAAGCATGGGCCGCACCAGATCGACCTCATGTACGGCACGCCGTCGCCGGGGAACGACAGGGCCGGGGTCCTGTACAAGCAGAACCGCTTTAGCGTGACGAGGCAACTCCGCTACAGCAACGACAACACGCAGCTTGCCCTCGACCTGTGCCTGTTCGTCAACGGCCTCCCCGTCGCCACCTTCGAGCTGAAGAACAGCCTGACCAAGCAGACGGTGGACGACGCCGTAGAGCAGTACAAGCGGGACCGCAACCCGAGGGAGCGGCTCTTCGCTTTGGGCCGCTGCCTGGCCCACTTCGCCGTGGACGACCACGAGGTGCGGTTCTGCACCAAGCTCGACGGCAAGGCGTCCTGGTTCCTGCCCTTCAACAAGGGGTGGAACGACGGCAAGGGCAACCCGCCGAACCCCAACGGCATCAAGACCGACTACCTGTGGAAGCAAGTTCTCACTAGGGACAGCCTCGTCAACATCATCGAGAACTACGCGCAGATCGTGGAGAGCAAGGACGATAAGACGGGCAGGAAGAATCGGGATCAGCTATGGCCCCGCTATCACCAACTCGACGTGGTGCGAAGCCTGCTGGCCGATGCGTCCGGAAGGGGAGTCGGGGCCAGGTATCTGATCCAACATTCGGCGGGCAGCGGCAAGTCCAACTCCATCGCGTGGCTGGCCCATCAGCTCATCGGGCTGGAGCAGGACGCCGCGCCCACCTTCGACACCGTGGTGGTCGTGACCGACCGGAGGGTATTGGACAGGCAGATAAGGGACACCATCAGGCAGTTCGCACAGGTCGGCTCCGTCGTGGGTCATGCCGAAACCTCAGCCGAACTCCGCGCCCTCTTGCAGCAGGGCAAGCGCATCGCAATCACCACCGTGCAGAAGTTCCCCTTCATCCTGGACGCCATCGGCAACGAGCACAAGGGGAGCAGATTCGCGATCATCATCGACGAGGCTCATTCCAGCCAGGGCGGCCGCACGGCGGCGGCGATGTCCACGGCGCTTGGGGAATCCGGTAGCGACGAGGAGGACGAGACCACCGAGGACAAGATCAACCGCATCATGGAGAGCAAGAAGATGCTGGCCAACTCCAGCTACTTCGCCTTCACCGCCACACCCAAGAACAAGACCCTGGAGATATTCGGCGCACCCGCCCCCGAAGGCGGCGCTACAAAGCACGTTCCCTTCCACTCCTACACCATGAAGCAGGCCATCCAGGAAAGGTTCATCATCGACGTGCTGAGGCACTACACGACGGTCGGCAGCTACTACCGGCTGGTGAAGACGGTGGAGGGAGACCCGGAGTTCGACACCAAGCGAGCCGGGAGGAAGCTGCGCCGATACGTGGAGGACCACGACCACGCCATCCGGTTGAAGGCGGAGATCATGGTAGACCACTTCCACGAACAGGTAGCGAGCTTGCAGAAGATCGGCGGGCAGGCAAGGGCCATGGTGGTGACCAGCAGCATCCAGAGGGCCATCACCTACTTTCACGCCATCCGTGCCTATCTGGAGGAGCGCAAGAGTCCCTACAAAGCTATCGCCGCCTTTTCAGGCGAACCTGAGTACCATGGTGCAAAGGTCACCGAGGCGTCCCTCAATGGCTTCTCGTCCAACTTGATAGTAGAGAGGATTCAGGAGGACCCGTACCGCTTCCTGGTTTGCGCCGACAAGTTCCAGACCGGGTACGACGAGCCGCTGTTGCACACCATGTACGTGGACAAGCCGCTGTCGGGGGTGAGGGCGGTGCAGACGCTCTCGCGTCTCAACCGATCTCACCCAAAGAAGGACAACGCCTTCGTGCTGGATTTCGCCAACGACGCCGACACCATTCAGCACGCCTTCTCCGACTATTACCGCACCACCATTCTGGCGGAGGAGACCGACCCCGACCGTCTGCACGACCTGAAGGCGGCCCTCGACGGCTACCAGGTCTACGGCCCGGAGCAGGTGGACGAGTTGGTGAAGCGGTTCTTGGCGAAAGAGGATCGCGACCGCCTCGATCCCATCCTCGATGCCTGCGTCGCAGTCTACCGGGAGTTGGACGAGGATGGTCAGGTGGACTTCAAGGGCAGGGCGAAGGCGTTCCTGCGGGCCTACGGGTTCCTGGCTACCATCCTGCCCTACACCAACGCCGAGTGGGAGAAGCTCTCCATCTTCCTGACCTTCCTCGTGCCCAAGCTGCCCGCTCCCGAGGAAGACGACCTGTCGAAGGGGATTCTGGAATCCATCGACATGGACAGTTACCGGGTGGAGAAACAGGCGGTGCAGGACATACAGCTGCCCGACGAGGACGCAGAGATCGGGCCGGTCCCCACCGAAGTCGGAGGGCAAAAGCCTGATCCAGAGATGGACGGGCTATCCAACATCATCAGGGAATTCAACGACCGGTTTGGCAACATCGAGTGGAAGGACCAGGACAAGATCGAGAGGGTCATATCCGAGGAGTTGCCCGCAAAGGTTGCCGAAGATACTGCGTACCGCAACGCTATGGCCAACTCCGATAGGCAGAACGCCCGCATCGAGCACGACAAGGCGCTGGGGCGAGCCATGACCGAGTTACTGGCAGACCACACCGAGCTGTTCAAGCAGTTCAGCGACAACGAATCGTTCCGCCGATGGCTCCTGGAGATGAACTTCGCGGCGACCTATGCCGGGGCGGCCACTGCCGTTGGCGGCGCTGACCGTTGAGAGCCTTATCGTCAGCAGCAGTTTCCATGAGTCGGAGGGCAGCAGAAAGATATGGCACACATGAATGGACGGGTGAGGCAGGCACATTGGAGGAAGGCCGGATCGTCCACGGTATAAGGGATGCAGGAATGGGGACTCATGCGCCCGCATGGGAGCGTGAGTCCGGCTGTGCACTGGAAGGACCGGCTTGATGCCTCGACAGCGCATCCACCACAGCAGAGTGACCTATCAAGTCCCCGAGGACTTCCCTGAGAGGCTGGAGCGGTTCAAGGAGGAGTCTGGCCTGTCGTGGGCGGAGATCATCCGCCGTCTCGACGTCCACCACGAGACGATGCGACGCTGGAGGAAGGGACGGGCTCACCCCAGCATGCGGAACATGATGGCGCTGGTGGCCCTGGCGAGACCCCTGGGCCTCGCCCACCTGTTCACCGATTAGGGAGTCGGCGCTCCGGCGAGCGCCTGCGGCCGCAGGGGCCGGAAACGCAAGAAGGCCGCACGCATGGCCGGACCTCTCACCATCCGCACCGTCAAACCGGCGTTGCCTAACGAGAGCGGCTGCATCATCATAGGGGCATCGTTGGCGGCAGTCCCGTAGGGGTCGGAGGACGGCACCACTCTGTTGGGGAGAGGCCGCAAGGGGATGACCCGACGCGGAGTTGAGCCGGTGGAGACCGATTCGAGGTCCGGGCCGCGGGTCGTAGCCTGCGCCATCGGGGACCGCCGTCCGCGCAACGAGAGACCAGCCCGGCAGGAAAACGCCAGGACATACAGGAGGAGCGTCATGAACGAGGAGCATGACGGGACGAACCAGGGGAATCCATCGGAAGAAGAGTACCAGAGGTTCCGCAAGATGATGGACGGCATGGGTCGAGAGGACCTTCGCCGGATGGTCGAGGGCCTGACGGAGAGGATCGAGGCGAACCCTCGCGATACCGAGGCCCTGTCCGCCAGGGGGCTGGCATACGGCGAGCTGGGGGAGCACCGCCTTGCGGCTGAGGACTACGGCGGAGTCATAGCCCTGGACCCCGATAACGCGGGAGCCCACTTCGACAGAGCCCGCGCCCACGCCAAGCTGGAGGAGCACCGCCTGGCGGTGGAGGACTACGACGCCGCCATCCGCCTGGCCCCAGGCGACGCCGTGGCGCACTACAGCCGGGGGGCGTGCAAGGCGGAACTGGGCGACTTGGCCGGGGCGATGAGCGACTTCGACGTGGCCGTCACCCTGGCCCCCGGCGACGCCGACGCCCGCTACAACAGGGGCTTGACCCACGTGGCGATGGGCAAGCGCCACCGGGCGGTGAAGGACCTGAGCAGGGCCATAGATTTGAATCCCAACCTCGCCGACGCCCACTACCACCGGGGCATGGCCTACCGCGACATGGGCCGGATGGACAGGGCGGTCAGGGACTTCGACGCCGCCATCAAGCTGGAGGGGAGGTACGGCCTCGCCTACTACGCCAGGGGAATCACCAACGTCAATCTGGGAGCACACGAGGCCGCGCTCGGCGACTTCGACGCCGTGCTGGGGTTCGACCCCGACAACGTCCCGGCGCTCCGGGGCAGGGGCATCGCCCTGGGCAGCCTGGGCCGCTACGACGAGGCGGTCGGGGACTTCGACCGGTCCCTGGAGCTTGAGCCCGGCAACGCCGAGGCCCTCGCGGCCCGGGGGCTGGCCCACAGCAGCCTGGAGCAATACGAGCTGGCGATAGAGGACTACAGCAGGGTGATCGACCTCGACCCCCGGAACAGGGACGTCCTCTACAGCCGGGGGATCGCCCGGATGTACTTGGCCCGGTTCGAGAGCGCCGTCGAGGACTTCGAGGCCATCCTCGGCATCGAGCCGGGGCACGCCGCGGCGCGGGAGGCGAGAGGGTTGGCCCGCGAGGCGGCTGGGCAAGCGGGGAGGCGCGGGCGAGGGGCAGGCGGCGCGGTAGCGCCGCCACGCGGACGTGAGAGCCGAGGGCGCTTTGAGCGCCCGCTGCCCCCACTTCAGGGATGTCGAAGATGGGCGGTGATTTAGGGCAACAAAAAAAGGGCGGCATACATGGGAATCCGAAAGAGGCCGCCGTCGATGTGGCGACGACCTCTCCCGTACCCTCTGCGGTCTAGCGTCCCGCGCCGACCGGCTCTTCCTCCCGCTCCTGTTCCACCGCCCACTCGAACAGGGACAGTGACGGGGCCTGGGTCTTGCGGCCCCTGGGCTTGACCGGCTCCTCGGCCATGAACTCCGCCCAGGAGAACAGCGACTGCTGCGCCTCCGGGGCCTCGTCGTGGTGCCCGTTGGTCCCGTTGCCGTTGGCGTGCCCGTTGACCGGGACAAGCTCGACCGTCTGCCCGAACAGGTCGTCGTGGTGGCCGTTGCCGTTCACCGCAATGGTCTCCGGCTCGACTTCGACCGGCTTCCAGCCATCGTCCACCAGCAGCTCCTCGGCCTCGCTCTCGGCGTTCCTGGCCTGGGCGAACACCTCCTCCATCGTCTCGGCCTCGTCCTCCTCGTCACCGCTGACGATCTTGCGGGCCAACGCCATCATCATGTCGTCGCCGTCGTCCCCATAGGCCGCAAGCCCGTCCTCCGGCAACTCCCCCTCGACGGCCAGGGAGCTCTGCATCTTCTTCGCCACCAGCTTCAGCGCGTCGGCCTGGAGGGTGTTCCGGTAGGACATGAACACCACCTTCACCGGGCGGGTCTGCCCGATGCGCCACGACCGCCGCGACGCCTGCCGGACCACATAAACGCTATAGTCCGTTTCGTCCCAGACGATTGTCGGGAAGTCGATCAGGTCGAGGCCGGTCTGCACCAACCTGGGGTGGCAGATGAGCACGTCGATGCCCTCGTTCACCTTGTCGGCGACCCACTTCTCCCTGCGGTTCGGGGCCACCGCGTCGGCCTTCATCACCGCCACCCTGAACCCGTGCCGGGTGAGGAAGTCGTCCATCCGCCCGGTGATGTCACGCGTCCCCGTATGGGTGACGTAGACCAGCACCCGCCGTCCCTCCATCCGCTCGGCGGCCACCAGGTCGATGAGCGCCTTCTCCTTCGGGTAGAGCTTCTCCTCGGAGAGGGGCGGCACCTGCACGATCACGTCCCCCGTCCTGGGGTCGAACACCGTCTCCCCCCTGGTGCAGCCGTCGGGGTAGGCGAGGAGGGTTTGCAGGTAGGTCGCCAGCAGCCGTTTGGAGCCGCTCTTGAGGGCGGCCGCCAGCTCTTTCTTCAGCTCTTCGAACACGTGGTTGTAGGCGCTGCGCTGGGAGTAGCCGGTGGCGTCCTCCTCCGAGTCCATCGAGGACACGAGGATCTTCTCCTCGTAGTCCGGCAGGCCGGAGGCAACGTCCGCCAGTCTGAGGAAGACGGTGTTCCCTATGATGTGGAACAGAGCGCTGGGAACGAGCCCCGGCCTCTCCCTGGTGACCTTGCGGTAGCTGCGGCGCCTGCTGTTGCGCCCATCCTCCACCGCGTCGTCGTCGGGCTTGCCGACGGTGACCTCCTCGAAGCCGTACCGCTGTATCCAGCGGCGCTCGTCGGAACGCCCGAACTCCGTCCTGATCTCCGGCGAGAAGCGGTAGAGCAGGTGGAAGATGGTCGAGGAGTAGCCGCCGAGGAGCGTCCCGGTGAGGCTGAGGGACTTGCCGCACACGTCGGCGAGGATGCCGGCGGCGATGCCCTGGGCCGACCCTCGCCCCTTGAACTCATGCACTTCGTCGCCGATCAGCAGGTCGAAGAAGCCCTTCATCCTGTGCTTGATGTAGTCGGCCAGCGGGTAGCGGGCCGGGCCGGACCTGTCGGCCTGCCACAGGGGGGCGCCGCAGGCGGCGCAGGTGTGCTTGCGGCGGTTCAGGTCGGCGTCCGTCAGGGGCACGCCGTCCTTGTCCACCACCTGCGCGGTGCAGTCGGGGCAGCAGGGGACCCGGAAGGGCTCCCCCGTCTCCTCCTCCCGCAGGAGCCTTCCCTTCGAGACGGCCCACCGCTGTATCACGGCGGGCATCCAGCGGTAGGACAGCTTGGCCTTCTCACGGCTCATCACCGCGAACAGGGGGCCTGAGCCGACGGAGAGGCGAAGCCGCTCCAGGTCGGTGATGGATTCGACGATGACGGCGCGGACGCCGGGCACCGTCATCTCCACCTCCCGCTTCCACTTGGGCACCAGGTGGGGCGGGCAGATGATGAGGATGCGCTCGAATCCGGCCATGTGCGCCGCCGCCGCGCCGATGAAGGTCTTGCCGGTGCCCATCTCCCCGACGACTGTGGTGCCCCGGTGGGCCTTGAGGGAGAGGGCCGCGCCCCTGATGGCGTCGGCCTGCGCCCCCAGGGGCTTGCGGAGCAGCCTGGGGAGCGTGCCGCCGTTCTCCGAGGGCCGGTAGAGCGGCGGGTAGGACTCCACCACCCTCCTGGCGATTGCGTCCTTGAACGTGTCGATGAAACCTCCGAGGTTCATTTGAGTCGTCCTCCTTTTCGTGGTAGCTAGAGGACGACGCCGGAACCCGGACGCACGTCTCCATCAGTCGCCGCCGCAAGGCGGAGAGCGACGGGAGACGGACTGCGCCGCCCCAGCGGGGGCGGGCGGGTTCCGGCAACGCCCCCAGGCGAATGCTTGAACGTGCGAAGCCCCGCCTACGGCGGGACTCGCGTCTGCGGCTCGAACCGAGCCGTCTGCGGGGCGTCCGGGAGGGGTTTCCGTCGCCGCTGCGACGGCGCGAAGCGACGGCCCCGACGCACTCCTGCGACGCCGGACTAGGCGGCCGCCATCTCCGGCTGCTTCAGCATGGCGGAGTAGCCCCGCTCGACGACGTGCGTCACCGAGACCCGGCCCATGCCGTCGTACCCGGCGCGGTAGGCGAACTCCGCCTTCGCGCCCCAGGGCACCCGGCCGCCGACCCTGACGGTGCCGCCGCCGGACTTGGCGCCGCGCCCGGGGCCACCGGCGCCGCGAACGACCATCCCGCTCCGCTCGCCCTTGCGCCAGCCCAGCACCTTCACCTCGGCGGGCATGACGCGCTCCGCCGTCGTCGGCTGGAACAGGACGCCGTGCAGCTTCTTCAGCACCACCGGCGACGGGTTGTTCCTGCCGTTCATGATCTGGGAGAGGTTGGCGGAGCTGATGCCGGCGCGCCGTGCGACCTCGTTCTGGCTGAAGCCGTGGGCGTTCATCCGGTCCCACACGGCCTCCCGGTCGATGCTTGCGGGCTGCGCGGGCGCGACCTTCGCCGGGGCCTCCAGCGCCGACGCGACCCGCGCCTGGACCTTCACGCCCATGTTCCTGCGGCCACGCGCCACCATTGACATGTAGCCGTAGGAGACGCCCACGCGGTCGGCCAGGTCCCGCAGGCTCATGCCCAACTCCCTGGCCCGCTCCCGGATGTAGCTGCTCTCCCCGGCCACGACGACGCCCTGGCGGTTGGCGCACGTGGCGGGCGCGACCTTCGCCGGGGCGTGCAACGCCGACTCGACCCTGGCCTGGACCTTGACGCCCATGTTCTGGCGGCCACGGGCAACCTGCGTCATGTAGCTGTAGGACACGCCAACGCGGTCGGCCAGGTCATGCATGGTCATGCCCAGGGTGCGGGCGCGCTCCCTGATGAAGCTGCTCTCCCCGGTCACGACGCCGCCCTGGCGGTAGACGGTCCCCTGCCCGGGAACCTCTCCCAAGACCGCCACAGCCTTCTCCCGCATCTTCGGAGTCCACGGCGTACGCCCCGTCGAAAGCCCCGACAGGTAGCCCGCGCTCACGCCCATCAGGGCCGCAAGCTCCTTCATGGTGAGCCCACGTCGCCGCGCCGCCGCCCTGAGCTCGCTCTCCGCGCCCGCCGTCCTCGTCGTTGTCGTTCCGGTCTCCATCGTTGCCGTAGTCATCGGTCCGTCCTCCTTTTGTGTTGTGTTGCCTTTGACCTGCGCCCGCTTGCGGGCAAAGAAGAAGGGCCGCCCCCGGCGAACGGGGACGGCCCTTGTGAATGGGGATGTGTTGTGAGACCCGGAGGCCCCGCCGTCAGCGGCGATGGACCTCGTTGACGTGCATGGACTCCTCCTTTCAGGTGCTGACCCGTGCCGGGCATCCGTGGCGCGGGCCGTTGGTGATGGGTTGACGCTGGACGCACTCCGCCCACGGTCGGATGCCGGACGCGGGAGACGGAGCGGAGGGTGAAGAAAGACGCAGCCCGGCCCAGAGCCTGCCCCGTACTTGATACGGGGGTGATTCGTCGGGGGAATCGACTGCCGGGGGAACTGCTATGAGGGGAGCGGCTGTCCTACGACTTCATCGCAGGTCAGCGCATGGGAGAAAGACGCAGCTCGCCACAGGGTGGATACCGTCAGTGGGGAAAGCTGCGAGACGGGAAGCGGCCGGCTTACGTCTCAGTCGCAGACCGACGCATGAGAGAAGACGCAGCTCGGCCCAGGGTGAACAACGTCAGTGGGAAAAGCTGCGAGACGTGAAGCGACCAGCCTGCTTGCAACGGCAGACCGGCGCATGTCGAAGCTGCGGCCTAGCTGTCAGTCAGCCATGCCGCAGAGCATGAGGAGCCTGTCGAAGCGACAGACTCGCTTCGACCGACTGGTGGAGGACGGGGCGCAGGGTGCACTCCGTCCTTCGTGTCCAACGGAAGGAGCGATCACTCCCAACCGGCAGACTGGTTCCCAACGGAAGGAGCGATCAACCCCGACCGTCAGGCAGGTGTCCAGCGGAAGAAGCGATCCACTCCAATCGCTGAACGGGTGTCCAGCGGGCGAAGGACCAACGTCAAACTTCAACCGCCGGACTTGGACCGAGGACGGAGGGCTAAGTCAACTCCGTCGTTTCGATCCGTGCTGCCTGCGAAGGACCAACGTCAAACTCCGCTTCAGCAGCAATTCCCTCGTGGGAGACCGGGGGAGAGCGAATCATCCTCCAGACAGACCCGTGCAACAGGGATCACGCACCCAGGTTTCTATGGTCGGAAACCTTGGAAAAAGCCAAACAGTGAGGCTAGTATCGCCGCTTCGAGACCCGCAAAAGAGGGCCTGCAACACCCCTTCCGAAGATTGCCGCCAAATCGTTCACAAAACTTAACAGCCAACCCTTCGCACTCGCCGTCCCGGCTACCGCCACAACAGACCGAAGCTCAGCCTGTTCAGAAGCTCCCGCTTTCTGATCGCTCTCCGCGTGTCGAAGAGCGCCGTCTGACGCCAGTTGACCTGACCGTTGCGGTCGAAGCCCCTCAGCGGAAACCGAGCCGGGGGTAGCGTCATGCCGTGGTCCTCCAACAGGGCCAGTTCCAACGCCAGGAACCGCTCCTCGGTGCGCAGCCAGTCCAGGCCCTTCCCCTCGTTGGGGTGAACGTCCTTCAGCTCACGCCACTCGACGACCAGCGGCCACGTCTCCCCGTACACCTCCTCGTCGTCTGGGGCTGGTTCAAGGGTCACGAGGTCGGGGTACTCACGCCGCAACCTGGGCCTCGGAGGCGGCTCCCTTCCAGCGTCCGACGCACCGCTCTCCACCTGGGAGGGACCGGCGCCGGCGTGACCGGCCCCGGTCCCCTGTGCCCCATCCCGACGCAGGGCTTCGACCCGGCCCTCGACGGCGGCCATTCGACTGCGCACCTCCTTGCCCAGCGAGTCGTGCCCCTTCTCGTGCGCCTCGTGCCCCTTCTCCAGCGCATCGACCCGCTCCTCCAGCTTATCGTTGCGCTCCCGCTGCCGGGCCGCAGCCGACCCGACGCCCTCCTGCAACGCCCGCTCCAGGGCCTGCCGCACCCGCCGTGACAGCTGCCCGGTCTTCGCGCTCTCGGCCACCGTCCGCTGGTCCAGCTCCAGCACCCGCGCCGCGCCCTTGTATCCCTTGTCCCGCACCAGCTCTTTCAGCAGCGCCATGAGCCGCATGTGATAGACGTTCTCCACGTCCCTGCTGTCCTCGATGCCGTGTTCGGTCGTCTTCATGGCTCTTTTCTCCCTTCTAAAACTCCGCCCAAGTCTCCGGTCAACCACTGTCCGGCCTTTTCCCCGGTCTATTGCCGCGTTTTGGGGGCCGTAACGCACCCCCGCTTCAAGCGCCTTTTCCGGGGCCTAATGTCATTGGTACGCCGCTCCCACGGTCCCGCCGATGTCATGCCCCACGTTTGGCGATGTCATTGCCGTCCGGAACGCACCCTTTCTAAAAGTGTTCACTGGTTACGTCCTGTAGGGGGGCGATTTACCCCTGTTTCAGCTACGAAATCACGACTCTGGCCGCTCTGTTACAAAACTGAAACTCCTGTACACCCCCAATACTGCACGAAGGGGGCCGAAAAAAAGAGAGCCTGTAGCACCCCGCATCCCTGCGCATAGTCACGGGGGAACGGCCCGTAACGCCCCGTATTCGTGCGCAGAGCCATGAGGGGTCTTATTTCCCGTTTGATTTGTTCACACTTTTCTGCGACTGACGCGGTCCGGTGAACCGCAGCAGACCGCAGGGAGGTGAACGAGTTGGCGCGGAGACCATCGACCAATCGCCGGTCGGCGAAGTGGGGATCGCCGTCCCACTCCACCGAGCATCGAGGGAAGGTGCGGCGTGAGCAGCCCGTCCCGGCCCGGATGACCGCCCGAGCCCACCTGCGGCGTCAGGCGTCCCCTTCTTCAGCCTTCCCACCGCCCCGCAAAAGTGCAACTGTCAGCTATGGCCTTTGCAACCCCGACCCAACCTCGGTCGCCTGCACAAATGCAACTCTCAGCTACGGGGCCTGCATACGCACGCCGGAACGTACCCGCAAGTCAAAGTGTTCACTGTTTGTGTCTTGTAGAGGGGTACTCTGCCCCATTTCAGCTATGAAACGGCCCGACTTGCATTTTTGCAACCAACTTCATTTCTCTGTACACCCCAACGGCATCAACAATGAGGGTATTCGCCCCAGGTCTTACAGGGGCGCTCAGGTGAGCGCCCTCATGGGTAGTTATGCCCAACGTCTCGACCGCTCACACTGGACGGCAGGCGCCCGGCCCATGAGACGCCCAGAGGCGGGATAAGCGGGATGAGAAGCGATAACGGAAGGAATCCACAGGCCAATCGCCGGGCGGCGGCGAGGCGGCAATCGCCAACGCGCTCCGACGAGCATCAGCAGACCCTCAGAGAGGCGAACGAGTTGATGTTGAAATCCGCGATCCGGTCCAGGCGCAACGCTGAACGCTGCTTCGGCGGGCGCTCGAGCCGGCTCTGCTGCCTGAAGGAGGCCGGCGGCCCGTCACAGACCTGAAACGAGAGGCCAGCAGCCCAACCGATTCGCCGCCGCGACTGCGCAACATGAGAGATACCACCGGAAGAAACGAGAACAACAGACGGCGGAGACCCAAAGGCCGGGAGCTCGAAGACGCCCTGGAGACCTCCATGCCGTCATACACCCCGGAACATCGCAGGGCGGTCCTGAAGGGGCTGCGCATCCTGTCCCGTGTCGCCATCCGCTCCTACATGGAGGAGAAGGCGGAGGCATCGTCCCGGCCCGAAGCCGTGGAGGACGGCGGCGAAGAGGAAGAATAGTGAGCGCCCCTCAAACGCTGCACAGAGACGGCACATTGCCGTTCTATGGCTTGGCGCGGTATACTTTACGGAACGGTATCTGGTAATGGAGTCCGGCGTGCGGCGTTTCACCGATGAGCATGGAAACGAGGTCAGGCTCACCGACGAGCGACTCCGGCACATCCTGCGAAGGCACCCTGAAATGGCCTTCCAGTTGCACCGATTCGCCGAGACCCTTGCCAGCCCAGACACGGTGACTCCCTCTAGGTCCAGTTCCTCGGTACAACTCTACTACCGGCTCTACCCGGACCTGCGGGACAGGAACCGATACATCTGCCTTGTGGTGAAGAGGGAGACGGGCTATTCGTTCATCCTCACCGCCTACCTGAGCCGAAGCATCAAAGGAGAGTGACCCATGACGAGCAAGAAGGTGTTTGTCTCATACGATCATGAAGGGGACATGCTTGAGGTTCTGTGGGCGTTCCGGGAGGGGTACTTCACCCCCACCGAAGACGAGCGCGTCCTCAAGCGGCTGGACGACGACGGCGAGGTGATCGGTTTTCTCATCCACGACATGAGCACGCTCAGGGAGCCCAGTCCCGTAGAGTTCGAGCTGGAGTCCGAGTCCCCCGACGATGACGTCGCCAACGTCACGGTGAAGGAGGCGGCCACCCGGTTGGGCGTGTCGGAACGGAGGG
The DNA here is from genome assembly GCA_965262055.1 of Dehalococcoidia bacterium. Taxonomy (GTDB): domain Bacteria; phylum Chloroflexota; class Dehalococcoidia; order Lucifugimonadales. The sequence continues at coordinate 387,360 of CBDHEI010000002.1, read as the reverse complement.
TGCGTCAGCTTGCCCGCAACGGAAGGGTACGGGGAGCGACGAAGGCCGGAGCGGAGTGGCTGATTCCCACGCCGGTCGAGGTGACTCCGGGGAGGCGCGGTCCCGTGGGTGTAGCGGGGCGCGTTGATGGGGCAGGAGGCTAATCGGGAATGAACCGCTCTAGCTCTGTGAAGAAAGGCACTGATACTTTGACAGACTCCTTAGACGCTTCAGAGATCATTAGTTGGTCGAATAGGGACGACGCAGCCAACAGGCTGCCCGAGCTCCTATTCCGTCTTGTAGTGGCTACCCTACCTGAACCGGCGCTACGGATCGATATGCCGAGCGGCAGCTCTGTGAGACTGCCTGGATGGGACGGAGTGCTGGAAGTCGGTCGTGGCAACGAGTGGGTACCCAGTGGCGTTTCAGGCTGGGAGATGAGCTGCGACCAAGATGTCGCTAGCAAAGCCAACTCGGACTATGAAAAGCGGACTGAGGATCCCCTGGATCTAGACTTCCCCACGACCACCTTCGTCTTTGTCACTGCACGTAGGTGGCCGAACAAGCGGCGCTGGGAAACAAGACGTCGCCGGGAAGGCAAGTGGCGGGATGTACGAGCTTACGACGCCGACAACCTGGCCCAGTGGGTAATTGATTAGCGGAGCGGAGTGCGAGGAGGGGTTCAGTCAGAAGGAAGGGGTGGGGACCGGAGCACCGCTGAACACACCGCAGAGCCCGTTGACCAGCGAGTGATCGCCGCCATTCCGAGCCAGGGTCCTGATCACGCTGGTGAAGGCCGAGAACGCATCCGCACCACCGACGTTCTTCGAGCAGTGCGATACCTTCCGCGCGATCACTGCCCCACGGAGCGCTCTCTCAGCACGGTTGTTGGTCGGCTCAATGCTTGGATCATCCAGGAAACGCAGCAGGTTGCCCCGGTCATCGTGCCAACCGAGTTCGTTCTGCAGCCTCCAGTTGTCCGCATCCGCCATGGGACGGTCGCGGAGATGATAGGTCGCCTCTCGTCTCAGCCGCTCGGCCTCGGCGGCAAAGTCCGCCGCCTCTCCTCGGTGATATGCCTGCCGGAGCTCCATCGCTTCTCTGAGCAGGCGGCTCAGACGATTGCCGAAGCTGCGACCTCTCCCTCTCTTGGTCTCCACCACCTCACTGATCGAGCGCAGCACGTGGGCCAGACATTTCTGCTGCTTCACCCCCGACAGAGCCTGAGCATCGTAGCTCCGTCCTCGATCCGTTACCATCACCCCTCCATAGTCCGAGGGCACCACCTCACGTACCTCTTCGTTGCGGTGACGAGCACGAACCTGGTACACCGTCGCCTCATCCGTTTCGAACACCATCAGAAAAGCAGGCCCGCCGTCCACTCGCCATCCCGTGTCGTCGGTGTGGACGAGTGGACTGGCACGCACCGAACCCCGCAGCTTATGGTAGGCATCCCCCACTGCACCCCTGGCACGTCGCAGCGCGTCTTGGCTGATCGCCCCCTGGCTCAGCTCCACACCAGTCAGCGCTCTGAGCACAGCGGGGACCTTCCGTACCGGAACGCCCACTCCATAGTGGAGCACGTGGGCCGCCGCCATCACTCGTCTCCCTACCCGGTGCGCGCTGGCCCCGTACTGGTCCGGCGCAACATCGGGATGCCGCCCTCGGACCTGCTTACCGCAGGACCGGCACCGACATATCTGCACCCGGTACCCCGTCACCTGGGGTCTGGGAATCGGAGGAATGTCGGTTGCGTAGACAACCCGCACTCCCTCATGCTCGAGTCTGCCTCCACATCCGGGGCAGGTGTCCTCACCCACCGCCACCTCTACAAGCGGCTCGGTGACCTCATCGGGAGACGGCGACTTTCGGTAGCTGAACGACCCCATACCCGGCTTGCGGCCGGGACGCTTGGGTCTGCTGCTTCGCCCACCCTTGGAGAACGGAGCCGCCTGGCGCTTTCCTGCTCGCTTGAACTCGGCGACTTGCTTGTGCAACTCTTCCTTGGCCGCCGTCAACTGCGCAACCTGCCCTTGCAACTGCGTCACCAGCCCCATCAGCTCGTCGCGCTCAGAGGAAGGGAAGTCTTTGGCCTCACACATAGCCAAAGTATAAAAACTTGTTCAGTACCCCACAACCCCCCTACCGACGCCGATCCCGCTAATCAATTACCCCAGTGGCTTCGACAGTCTGAAGAAGTTACACGGTGGCTCGTTAGCGTGGTCTACAGGCTGCCCTTCGCATTCGAAGCAACTGGCAGAGTTGAAGAACTCCAAATGGAGACTCTAAACAGGCTGACGGCCGGCTTCGCTGCCATGGGAGTAGATCCGGGGAGCTTGGTAACCCCTGTACGCAACCAGACAGAGCCGCCAGATTCGGAATCCATGCAGGATTCGGAACAACGGAGACTATCGGAGCGAATAGACACAGCGCGGGACCTCATTCAGCAGGGGCTCATACTCGCAGGCCGAACGCAGTTGGAACGGATTGAGCATGACGAAGAGTTGCTATCAGACAGCCTGAAATTCCGCCTACTAACTAACCTGGCAGTCTGTGCCCTGGGCGAAGATAAGTTTGATGAAGCAAGCTCTTTGCTCTATGAAGCCCACAGAATCCAGCCTGGAAACCGGACGGGCATCACAAATGCCGCTCTCGCCGCTCAACTTCAACAGAAGCCGAAGCAAGCAGCAGAGTTAGCACGGAAGGCACTTAGCCTTGACCCCCACGATTCAAACGCAGCGGCCAATCTGATTTGGGCTTTGTGGGACATGGAGGAGAGTGAACAGCTTGAGAGATTTGTGGCCTCGGAAGAGTGGATAATTCGAGAGTCGGCCAGCGCCTCGGCGCTAGCCGGAATTCGGTCTCGACAGTTGCGTTTCGACGACGCAATAGCTATATATAGTTCTCTCATCGATGCAGACCCGGACGACCCGCATGCACACCTTTCCCTAAGTCAATGCCTGCTCGCTTACGCTCAAGCCGACCGCCTTCCTGTCGGCTACGGAAACGAATCACTCAAGAGACTCCGTGAGGCTGAGATTGAATCCAGCCAAGCAATAAATCTCCTTCGGCCCACGCAATTCAGTGCCCGGCGTCACGAGGCCCTCGTATTGCGCGCAGGCGCACGAGCGTTACTGGGGAAAGTGGACGAGGCGATGCTTGACGTAGACGCAGTGTTAGCCGAAGCGCCTCAGCACGAGGTTGCCGCGCATCACAAGGGGCTCATACTACTGAAGAAGGGTGATCCTCGCGAAGCGCGCAAGTGGCTAGAGGGCATCCAAGACCCTGAAGTCCGAGCCGATTCGTTGCTTCCCCTTGCTGACGCGTGCCTGGAGTCCGGCGATGCGGAGGCGGCGATAGCTATGCTGAAGGGCAGTTTCAAACTTGACCCACCCGCAAGGGAAGATCTGGGAAGAGCTGAATCGCTGCTTCGAGCGGAGGCTGCTATTCGGGCTGACGATTCGGTCGGCCCAATTCTCGATGCAGCCATTAAGCAGCATCCGAACGACCCGGGCATCTTCATTCTGGCTGCCGTGAGCAGCAGTCTAAAGGGAGACACCGAAGCCTCGGAGAAAGCTCTCCTCAAGGCAATTGAGCTTGCCAGCGATCCTCACCGTCAGGTACTTCAATCTCAACTTGGCCACCTTTATGCGAGTCTGGGACGATTTGGGGATGCTGCCGTACAGTTCAGCAAAGCTTCTAGTGACTACGCCTCCCATCCCGATGCCGTCCCGATGCTCTTGTCTCTGTTCAACAGCAAGCAGTATCGCAAGGCGCTCGACCTGGCACGTAAGATTCGGGGGGCCAATGATTCAACTCCCAAAGTCGTCATTGAGGTCGAGGTCGACGTACTCGGATACATAGGGGACGCAGGACGCGCAGCCTTGCTACAAGACGAACTGTGCTCTCGATATGACTCCACCCCAGATGACAGGGTCAGACTGGGTATGGCTCAGTTCCGGTGTGGCGAGCGGGATGCGGCCTTGAGAACTGTCCTCAATATCGACGTTTCGGAACTGGGTCAAGACTCTCAGGCTCTCATGAAGCTGGCGCACATGAAACGCTTCCTCGGAGCTACCGACTACATTCACGATGCCTATCTATCTCGTCGCTATGGACTCAATGACCCGGACGCGCACCTAGGTTACTTCAGCCTGTTTCAGGGAAGGGACGAGGACTGGGGGGAGCCTACAGTCGTCGGATTGGGCTGTGCAGTTCGCATCAAGAATGACGACGATGACCAATGGTGGCACATCCTTGAATATGGGGAGGAGGCATCCGGCCCCCGGGATCTACCGCCACAGAACGACCTCGCTCAACGTCTCTTGGACCGAAGCGTTGGAGACGTCGTCATGGTGCGCCAGGGGCTTGGAGGCCTCTCCTATGAAATCACGGCGATACAAAGCAAATATGTCCGCGCATATCAGGAGACCCTCGAAGAATTCTCGGCACGATTTCCAGACAACATGTCGCTGTCCCGCGTCAAACTAGACAGCGACTTCACCCAAATCTTCCAGAGCATCGAGTTGCGACATCGGCACGTCAGCAATGCTGAGGCATTGTACAAGTCGCAACGGTTGCCCTTCGCCGCCTTCTGCGACCTCATCGGGGCCTCTACCCTTGAGGCCTGGGCTGGATACACGGCGCAACCGACAACCCGGTTCCACTTCGGAACCGGGTCTGACCAAGAGACCAAGGAAGCCGAGGACCTATTAACAAACGCCGACAGCCTTGTGCTGGACATGATCGCTCTACTCACCGTACACAGATTGGGACTTGCGGACCATCTACGAACGCGCTTTTCCCGTGTCACCATTCCTCAGCAGGTGTTTGACGAGATACAGAACACTGTCTATGCGATGAAGGCGGGTGGCATTCCCGTAGGGCACATGGGCAAGGACGAGGAGGGACGCTACACTCGGACCGAGATGCCGGAGAATGTCTGGCGGGAGAGGCAGGCATACGCGCTCTCCGTGCTGGAACTGGCGGAGTCCCTTGAGCGAATTGCCTCATACCCGATGCTTGATGCCGACGAACCCGAGCAGACTATCAACGCACTAACACCAGCGGGAGCTGGTGCGGTCTACGCGGGTGATGATCAATCCGAGACTAGGCCAGTCCTCATATCGGACGATCTTGTCCAATCCATTGTGGCACGCTCACTTGGCCTTGGGGCCGTCAACTCTCAAGCGCTGCTGGTGGAGTTGCTCCGTTCGGGTGTGATCACCGCAGAAGAGTATTCTTCCAGGGTCGAACAGCTTGTCCTTATGAACTACTGGTTCGTAAGAATTAGCGCGGATGACATCCTGCGACGTCTCGAAGCAAACGGATATCAGACAACCCCAGGGACACAAGCGATGCTCAGGACGCTCTGGGGACCGGAATGCACTGAAGACGCCGCAGCATCTGTCGCCGCAGACGTTATCGCCTCTCTGGCAAAGCAACCGCTAATTCCAGAGCACCTAGAGGTTCTACTGTCATCAGTCGTGGCGGCGATTCGCCGGGGAAGACACACAAACCAGGTTCTGTTGAAGTTCAAAGGTGGAATCGCTGCAAGGCTGCAACTCGCCCCCATTCAAAGCGCTCGGATTCTGCAATCCGTGGATTTCTACATGCAGACATGAACGGTGCTGATGACTACCACCAGTTAGTCTCCACGTAGTAGGTCGTCGGGCTGGCGAACGACAACCAGCGAGCTCTCTCAAGCCAGGGTGTCCTTGACAACTCCATCCGGTTCGTTCATGATAGGAGTATGACATTGTATGACACTTAGGAGCAAAAAGAGAGAATGACCTCCCCCAGGAAGTCCAAGGTCATCACCTTTTCGCTGCCCCCTCAGATGGCCGAGCAGGTCAGGCAGTTGATGCAGGAGGAGGGCCGCACGATGAGCGAGCTTATCCGAGAGGCCCTTCGCCTGTACATGGACGAACGGGAGTGGCTGCGGCGGGAACGCCACCAACGGGCAGAGGCCCGCCGGAACGAACGGCAGGAAGCAGAAGGAGGAACAGATGAGTGAACGAAACGACCGCACGCCAGCAGCCCTCTACGCCAGGGTCTCCAGCGACCGCCAGGACGTGGACCTGTCCGTGTCCGCACAGCTGAGGGCGCTCAGGGACTACGCCGATAAGAACGACTACGAGGTCGTCCGGGAGTACGTGGACGAGGCGGAGAGCGGGCGCGTGATGAACCGCCCGGAGTTCCAGAAGATGCTGGACGAGGCCAAGAGGACCGAGGCCCCCTTCAAGGAGATATTGGTCTGGAAGTTCTCTCGCTTCACCCGCAAGCGCGAGCACGCCGTCATCCTGAAGTCCATGCTCAGGCGCAAGGGCCTCCGCGTCGTCTCCATCACCGAGCAGGCCGAGGACAATCCCACGGGCAGGCTCCTGGAAGGCATCATCGAGACCGTGGACGAGTTCTACAGCGAGAATTTGGCGATGGAGGTCTTGCGGGGTATGAGGGAAGCCGCATCCAGGGGCTTCTGGGTCGCTCCCATGGCCCCCTACGGCTACAGGAAGGTCAAGGTGCAGGACGGACCCAAGGAGAGGCCCACCCTGGAGCCGGACCCCGAAACGAACGGCATCGTCAAGCGCATCTTCGACCTGGCCGAGTCCCGCAAGGGGATGATGAAGATCGTCCGCATCCTCAACGACGAGGGCATCGCCAGCCCCAGGGGTAAGCTCTGGAACAAGCCCACCGTCCACAACATCCTCAGAAACGAGGCGTACTTGGGCACCCTGGTCTGGGGCAACAACGCCAAGGACGGGGCCGACCCGGTGCGGGTGGACAAGGCGTTCCCCGCCACCGTCACCAAGGACCAGTTCGACCGGGTGAACAGGATACTGCGCTCCCGCGCGCCCAGGATGACCCACCCCCGCAGAGTCGGAAGCACCTTCCTGCTGAGCGGCCTCGTAAAGTGCTACAGGTGCAAGAGGGCGCTCTCGGGCCGCTACTCCAGCAGGGGCACGTTCCCCTACTACGTCTGCCACTCCTTCGTAAAGCGCGCTCCCGGGTCCTGCGACTCGCCCAGAGTTGACGCCCGAAAGTTCGAGGAGCTGGTCGTCGGCTTGATTCGCTCCAACATCCTGACCGAGGGCAACATTCGGAGCCTGGTCAATGTCGTGGACGAGCAGATGGACGACGTGGCCGGTGACGAGCGCAAGCGGCTGGAGACCATCCAGTCGGAGCTCGCCGACGTGCGGGGCAGGCTCGACCGGCTCTACGACCTCGTGGAGACCACGACCGAGTTCAACATGGCCGACTTCGCCCACCGCATCCGGGATCACAAGGAGCGTCAGGAGCGCCTTGAGTCCGCCGCTGAGGGGGCGAGGGCAATCCTGGCCCAGCGCAGGGCGGTCCTCGATGACGTGAAGACCATCACGGCCTACGCCAAGGACATGAGCAGGTTCCTGCAAAAGAGCGAGCTGACGGAGCGCCGGGCCTTCATCGAGACCTTCGTCAAGGAGATCGAGCTCCTGCCCGACAACGCCGTCGTCCGCTACACGGTTCCAATGCCCGACGACAGCTTGATTCCAGGAAAAAAAGTCCAGGAGATACCGCTGAACGGCTCGGTGGTATCTTCCGTAAACGGTAGTCCACCAAGCTGGACGAAATCGAGAACCTTCACTTTGAGGTTCGTTCTGGACGTGTAGTCAGCAACACATCTACTATGAATAGGGGCAAACAATTGTGGACAAGCGACTAGCGGTTAATCGCAACAACTGGGACGAGCGCACACCCGCCCACGCGGTCTCAGACCTCTACGACGTGGAGGGCTTCAAGAAAGGCCGGATAACGCTAACCGACATCGAGCGGCAGGAGGTTGGCGACGTATCCGGTAAGACGCTCCTCCACCTCCAGTGTCACTTCGGGTTGGATACGATGTCGTGGTCGCGGCTGGGCGCGAAGGCGACGGGGGTGGATTTCTCAGACACCGCAATCGGCCTGGCCCGCGCGCTCAATGAGGAGTTGGGGTTGGGCGTTCGATTCATCAGCTCCAACATCTACGACCTACCGGACGCGCTGGAAGAGCAGTTCGACATCGTGTTCACCTCATACGGTGTCCTGAACTGGCTGCCCGACATCGCCAGATGGGCTGAGGTCGTGAGTAACCACCTCAAGCCGGCTGGCGTGTTCTACATCGTGGAGTTCCACCCGTTCGCGGCGGTGTTCGAGGCGTCGGAGACGGGGGACATGGTGCCGACGTACAGGTACTTCCATCACGAACTGTTCTTCGAGGGCGGCGAGCCGAGCTACGCGGGCAAGGAGATAATCGAGACCCCGACCTACGAGTGGCAGCATAGCCTGAGCGATATCGTCTGCGCGCTGATCGACGCGGGGCTGAGGATCGAGTTCCTGCACGAGTTTCCCTTCACCTGCTACCAGGCCCACCCCGTGATGGAGCGGGGCAACGACGGCTGGTGGCGGCTTCCGAGGCACAACGAGAGCTTTCCGCAGATGTTCTCAATAAGGGCGTCCAGATGAGTGGCGCCAGATTCAACTGCCGTAAACGGCCCAGCAGGTCAGGCCCTAGTTCTGCCCCGCCTACCGCATCCGCTTGACCGAAGCTCGAAAGTCAACGCTGAGTTGGTTTTTCGTCCGCCAAACTGGAATCGAACCGTATAGGCGGCGGTCTGGTCCAGTTTTCAAGCGCCGCTCCTCAACGCTCGCCCCCGCCTCCCCGGTCCGTTATTTACTACGCCCTTGACACACGCCGCAGAGAACGGCAGCCTGTTCCTTGGGTCCGGGGAGACCAGTTCCGCAGCGGTATACGCCATGCCGCGTTTTAGTCAAATAGCGGCACCCCTTCGGCGAGGGCAGCCAGGCCAAGCGCCCCGTCCAGTGTCGCGAGCTCTGCGCTCTCCCTCTTGGCCAACTCCAAATAGAGGGCGTCGTAGATGGACAGCTCATGGGCTCTTGCCAGGTCGAAGGCGGACTCGAGGTCGGGGTCCGCGTCCGTTCGGATGGGCAAGCCCTTCAAGGCGTCCAGGCGCTCCTTGACCCCTCTCATGGAAAGACGCCCGCGCCGCTCAGCCGTGAGCAAGGAGTTGCGCGTCTCCAGATGCCAGAGTTGCGGCGCCCACGCCCCTTCCTTTACGAGTCGGTCCAGCGCTCTGTCCGCAAGCGGCTCGTCCTCGTCGTCGAAGAGCCACGCCACAACAACCGACGCATCGACAACTAATCCCCTCATAGGCGATGACCCTCATGGCGTGAGGCGAGTATCTCTTCGGTGGAGAAGTCCACGGGCTTCCAGCCGGCGCGACGCTGCCGGAACCGCTCCACCGCCCTTTCGCGACTGGCGCGGTCCTCTGCACGAGCGGGAACCAGGTGCGCAACCCGCTTGCCATGCCGGGTTATGGCAACTGTCTCTCCGTGCTCCACCGCCCGAAGGAGTTCGGGCAGACGCGTCTTGGCTTCGGTAGATCGAATCTCACGCATAGGCTACTCCGACCTGTTGTTTTGACCGTGCTATTTTAGCAATAGTCGTCTATTCAGGTCAATGCACGGGACACGAAGGACCTGCGTGCCTGGGGCAGATTTGGGCCTGTATGCACAGGGGGAGAAAAGAGCCTCCACGCCTGTCAGTCGGGGGTGGAGCAGGTTAGACAGTGCTGGCCCCATCCATACTGCCATACAATGACCGTAGTGTGGAGACCCTGGAGTGGCTCACAGGCCCATCCACATCTCGAAGACGATACTACCTACCATCCACGCAGACCCGTCACATCCCCTGATCTGCGTGGATGGTAGACAGAGCCGCTACTTGGAGACCGAACTCCTTAGCGCCTCCGCCCGGTTTTCAATCTACGCACCCATCCCGGGCGACCAGTTGTAAATCTTCGCGAGCGTCCCGCCCATGAGTGCGGAACGCTCCGAATCCGAAAGCTGGTCGGTAACCCGGAATGCCTCAACGCCTTGCTCGTAGGTCAACAGCTTCACTGCCCGGGTCCAGTCGGTGCCCCACATGCATCGATCGAAGCCGAACGAGTCGAATATCTTGCTCAGAGGCTCCCAGATGTCCGGGTACGGAAACGGCTGATGGGACAGGGTACAGGCCCCGGAAATCTTGATGGCCACGTTGTCGCATTCTGCCAGCGAAAGCACGTTGGCCAGATCAGCAAATGGTTCCGGCGGAGGAGGCGGCTCGAAAGGCTGGACCAGGCCCACATGATCAACCACCACTTGGGTATCCGGATGGCGGCGAGCCAGCTCACGCAGTAAGGGCAGCTGGCCCGAACCCATGACATTCACCGGAACGCCGGCATGGGCGCCGGCAGCTAGTATGCGATTCGGGCCCGGGTCGTCCGCTTCGAATGCCTGGCCCACAAGCATGAGTCGAGCGCCGACTACACCAGGTGTACCGGCCCACTCCGCCATCTCATCAGCGGTCGCCTCGGACTGCGGATCAAATGGCTTGATCAGGCCGAATCTGCCCGGATGTTTCGCGTATGCCTCGAGTGCGTAGCTGGCATCGTAACGGTACATGGAGAATGGCGAAACCAACATAGCCCCGCCAACGCCGACTGCGTTCATCGCCGCAACCATATCGTCGCCGGTGACCTTATCGGGACCCTGCAAGAATCCGCTCCAGGGACGCTCAGGCCGGTTGCGCTCGTAGGCATGGACTTGTGAGTCAATTATGGGAGTGCGAGTCGACATCGTCTTCCTCCTTGTTGATCATAGACACCGGGTTGCTATTTGGGGCTCTGCTCCAATGTTCTCCAGAGTTGTCGGCTGCGACATGTTAGTTTATATCGTCTATTTTGCGACTACCCTCGTCATGCGGAATTTCCCTCAGCTTCCACACCGGTGAGAGGAATAGCCATACCGCTCCTACGACTCCGCATACGCCAGCAACCACCAGCGTCGGTCTCAAGCCGACTATTTCGGCCAGCGCCCCTCCCGAGAGCAACCCCACCAGAAAAACCCCAATGCCTACGAATTGGAAAGTGGCAGTCACGCGACCCAACATTCCATCCGGAATCACCGCCTGTCGCAGACTCACTTCGTTTATGCCGTAGATGGTATATGCTGCATCGAAAAGTTGCCAGATGACCAAGATCGCCCCTGCAATCACAATTGGTCCTCGGGCCAGCGCGAGCAGGAGGGTTCCAATGCCGAACAACAGCAACCCGACAACAGTCGCGGGGCCCACGCCAAATAGTCGGGCGACTCTTGTAGAGTACGTTGCACCTATCAATGAGCTGATACCACCCACGGCGAATATGGTCGCCAGAACACCTGTGTCTAGCCCCAACTCCCGCACCCCATAGATGAGGATGACGGCGCCGACGCCCCCGTGCAGCAGGCCCTCTGCGACAGCGCTGCCGGCTAATGCACGCAATACCGGATTAGCGAACACGAAGGCAAGGCCTTCCCAGACCTCCCGCAGAGTGCTCCGATGCTCGTCGTTTGAAGAGACCTCCGACTCGGGTATTCGGATCGCTAGGAAGAACAGAGCCGAGAGCACGAAGCTCAAAGCTTCGGTGATTACCGTGGCCACTGCGTTTGCGAGTTGGGCGATCCAGCCGCCGACGCTGAATGCGCTTGTCTCCACGACCGACCCACTGGCCGCGAGCTTGCTATTCGCTTCGACGAGGTTGCCCCGACCTACCACTCTGGGTAGGTACGCCCCAAAGGAAACGCTCGTGAAGGTCCGGCACACGCCGTTAATGAAAGCCACCCCATAGAGTTGCTCCATCAAGAGTACATCGAGCGCAAAGGCGGCAGGGACCGACGCCAACGACAATGCGCGGACGATGCTCGTAATGACTAGGATCGGTCGGAGGCGCATACGGTCCGCCCAGACACCGATGCCGAGCCCGAACATCACTCCGGGAGCGACCCCTGCGCCGCTGAGTATACCCATTTGCAGCGGTGATGCTTCCAGCATTACCACGGCCACAAGGCCAAGAGCCCCGAGCCCTGAGCCGAGTTGAGACAGCGTTATGCCGACCCACAGGCGTACGAAGTCCCTATTGCGCCACAGCCCTGTCAATTCAGGAAATATCCGCATCCATCTCACTGAGGTTATACGGGTCGACCCGGCGGCCTTTCCAAAATGCCTTACGACTCGCCCTGATCATTTCGAACGGAGGAAAGATGGAGACCGTTATCAGTGGTGCGGCGCCGGTTTGTCAAGCGCTCAAACGGATTGGCCGATAGTCGCTGGCATCAGGGGAAGTCCCGGTCCGCCACCGGCCCGGTTCGAGCCTTATAGGAAGTTCCACACATGAGGAGTCCAGAAGGGTTCTCGCCTCTGGCGGGGGGTCTACCAGGCTGCTGAAAAACGGGGTGTGCAGAGGGGCGGAGCCCCTTTGCCGGGAGTCTGAGGGTGTCCCTCAGATTTAATTCCTCTCTTCCCTGGGAACAGGGAAGAGGCCCAGAAGAAACTTTGGAAGAGTTCTTCCGCAGCCTGCTAGAAGTCTGGCCGAAAAGTGGTAGAAGGGGTCTATACTCCTGGCAATCCACGATGAGGGAGAGCGGTCATGCTGGGAGAGCGAACTGAGCAGAGAAGCTTGTGGGAGGCCGACCGGCTGTACATAGACCACGTTGGTCGTGGGAGCTTCTATGGTCTGCTGGCCTCTATGCGTGGGCGTCTGTTTGGAGACGAGGATTTCGCCGAGTTGTACTGCGCTGACAACGGGAGAGACAGCGTGCCGCCGAGCCTGCTGTCGACCGCACTGCTGCTTCAGACACATGACAGGGTGAGCGACGCCGAGGCCAAGCAGAGGGCGGACTTCGACATACGATGGAAGGTGGCGCTGGGTATCGAAGTGGAAGACAGGCCGTTCGCCAAGAGTACGCTTCAGCTGTTTCGAGCGCGTCTGATATTGCATGAGAAGGTGAGGGAGGTGTTCGAACGCAGCCTGCGGTTTGCGAGGGAGACGGGATACCTTAAGAGTCGTCGGATGAAGGTGGCTCTGGACACGACCTACATCCTGGGGCGAGGGGCGGTGAAGGACACCTACAACCTTCTGTCGGACGGGATAGTCAAACTGGTGCGTGCGCTGTCGGAGGTGGAGAGGAGCGATTTGGATGAGTGGGCGGCAGCCCGGGGATACGAGAGATATGCCGGCGGCAGCGTGAAGGGCGATGCGTGCATAGACTGGGACGACAAGAAGGCTCGCGCAGCTCTTCTGGGCAGGATAGTGGGCGACGCCGACAGGCTGCTGAAGCTGTCCCGGCGGACACAGGGTCTGTTGGACGAGGACAGCACTGAGCGCCAAAGGATAGTGGAAGCGTCCGAGCTGCTGGGGCAGTTGTTGCTTCAGGACGTTGAGCGCACCGAAGAGGGGGTGGGGCTGAAGGAGGGAGTGAGCCGGGACCGGATAGTATCGGTCCATGACCCCGAGATGCGCCATGGGCACAAGAGCAGCAGTAATCGGTTCGACGGACACAAGGCGTCGGTGGCAGTGGACACCGACTCACAGGTGATCACGGCTGTGGACGTGCTCCCCGGCAACGCTTCCGATAACGTCGGCGCGCTGGAGTTGGTGGAGCGCAGCGAGGAGGGTACGGTCTCAGCGGTTGAGGAGACCATTGGGGACGCGGCCTACGGCGATGGCGGTACACGTCAGGCATTTGCCGACGCCGGACGCACACTGATAGCCAAGCTGCCCCGACGCCCGGACAGCAAGCGCTTTCCCAAGGAGGACTTCGAGATAGACCTGGAGTCGGGCACCTGCACCTGCCCCGCGGGGCATACGACCTCGAAGTTGTACAGGATGGGTACCCGGACCGACAGAACGGGTCGCACCCACCAACTGAGAGCCTTCTGGTTCGACGCGGCGGTCTGCGGAGCGTGTCCGCTAAAAGAGCGGTGTGTGGGATCAGGAAAGGGCAGCGGTCGGACGGTGCGACTTCATCCGCAGGAAGCGATGCTTCAGTGGGCTCGTGCGTTGCAGAAGAGCGAAGGGTATGCAGAGTATCGTCAGCGGCGAGTGGTGGTGGAGCACAGGTTAGCGCGTCTGGTACAGCTTGGCGTGAGGCAGGCGCGGTACTTCGGACGTACCAAGACGCTGTTCCAGCTGTTGATGGCAGCGACGGTGGCCAATCTGACACTGGTGGCTGGCAAAGTTGGGAAGATGGGCGGAATCTACGCCGGAATCACCTCTGGGCCCGCTGACTGCTCTCTTGCCGTCATCTCCACAGCGCGGTGGAGCGCCATTCTGGCCGGGCAGAGTGGGTCGTTGATCCTGACTACTTGGGCTTCACCACCCTAATCGCTCCTCGCCAAAGGGGTTTTCGTCCGCACTTCTAGGGATTTGCCCCCAGCTTCCAAGGGATCGTCGCCCAGCTTTCTGCGGATGCTGCTTATGACGGTTCGCATGGGCCGCACGTCGCCGTCGGTAGGAGGAATTACTCTTGTGACAGAAGCCAGCCTACCAGGGCGTCCACGAAGGCGTCTCCGTAGCCAGGTGAATGGCTGCTGCCCGCGCTCATCCAAAGCTCGATATTGATTCCCTCGGCGCAGCCCGAATCCAGGCGGAATGCTTGGGTTTCGAAGCCCGGCACGTATTGGTCCAGATCGAGGGTGGCATGGGGCTGGGGGTCTTCGGGCCAGTCGCAGCCGGCCCGCTGGCTCCAGCGCGTCACCATCTCCTGGGCCCCAGCGTAGAATGCCCTTTCGCCGTCGCCCTTCGGGTCCGGCTCAGTTTCGTCGCCTTCGAACAGGATCACGTCGTCTGCGGTGCCGTGGATGTGCAACACGGACACGGCGGGTGCGCCGTCGCAGCTCGAGTCCTCGACGTAGCTCGTACCGGCCAGGCTGGCCACTGCACGAAGGCCGGGCAGACCCTTGCAGGCAATGTGGTATGACATAAACCCGCCGTTAGAGTAACCGAAGAAGTACACCGGCCCGAAGTCCTTGACCTTCCTTGCACCTGCTACCAGCTCAGTCAGATAGGCGACGTCATCCCCGCCGGTCTTGCCGGAATCGCAGCACCGGTCGGTGGGGTTCCAAAAGCGGATTCCCTGGCCGTCGAGCGCCCCGTTGGGCAGCAGTAGAGCGAACCCGGCAGTGTTCACCCGCTCGTGAAGGGGCACGTAAGCCCGAATCCACCGAAGGACACCGATGGACGGCGTGAGGACAGCGGCAGGGTGGGTGAGGGAGCTACAGGGGAGATGGCTGGGCTCATTGGGGTAGATTGGAGGTCGGCGAACGGTCTTCAGTCGCCGCCTTGCGCCCCTATGGCCCTCTGCGGGAGCTGCGATGCGCGGGATGGCGAGAGAATACGCAGCAGGGAACTCTCGCGGGACCGGGGTGGCACGAGTTTTCAGGGAAGTTGGGTCAGTTGCAGGCTGGCAGTTCAGGCGGGGAGTGGAATGGCTCGCAGCCGGGCCATGGCGCGAGTGAACTGGGTTTCCCAAGTCCAATGCTGGGGAAGATGCAGGGTAAGCCCGAATCCACCGAAGGACACCGATGGACGGCGTGAGGACAGCGGCAGGGTGGGTGAGGGAGCTACAGGGGAGATGGCTGGGCTCATTGGGGTAGATTGGAGGTCGGCGAACGGTCTTCAGTCGCCGCATAGGGCCCCTATGGCCCTCTGCGGGAGCTGCGATGCGCGGGATGGCGAGAGAATACGCAGCAGGGAACTCTCGCGGACCGGGGTGGCACGAGTTTGCAGGGAAGTTGGGTCAGTTGCAGGCTGGCAGTCAGGCGGGGAGTGGAATGGCTCGCAGCCGGGCCATGGCGCGAGTGAACTGGGTTTCCCAAGTCCAATGCTGGGGAAGATGCAGGGTAAGGCGGCGCGCCGAGCGGGTGATCCGTCCCACCAGAGCGAAGACCCGCCGCCTGAGGGTCTTGGTGGTCACGGTCCGTTCGGCCAGACCGATGCGCGCTGTCCAGCGGGCGAGGTTGTGTGCCATCACCTGCACCGCCAGCCAGGCGCCGTTGGCGGCGAAGCGCCCCGAGGGGAGATGGTTGAGTCCGACGCCGTGTTTCAGGTCTCGAATGGCGTTCTCGATCTCGGCGTGGCGGCGATGATCGGCCTCCAGTTCCAGGGTTTCCCCGTCCCGGTCGGTGATGAAGCCGTGATAGCTGTAGGTGGCGAAGAGGGCCAACTGGGAACCGGGCGTGGGCTTCACCCGCCGGACGATGAGCCGCACCGGCGCGGCGTCGGGTTCACTCTGGAAGGGGGTATAGGTGGTCTCGGCCACATCGGCGGCGCCGTCCATCCAGTAGGGAATCGGCGTCCAGTCCTGCTCGGGGATCGCCTCAATCAACTCCCGCAGGCCTTTGTGCTGGCGGATGGTGATGGAGAAGCGGACACCCATCTCGCGGCAGACGGCGACGAGAGCGTGGGCGTAGAAGCCGCTGTCGGCGCGCACCGTGAGTTGGCCGCTGGCCCCACCGTAGCGCACCCGCCCCACCGTTTCACGCAGGAAGTGGGCAGCGCCGCGAGCGGTGTTGGCACGGCCCTCGCGCAGCCGGGACATCAGCACATCGCCGGTTCCGGCGGCGATGGCCAGCAGTGGGTGATAGCCCCGCGCGCCGGTGTAGTTGTGGTGTCGCGCCCCTTCTTTGTCCAGTCCATAGGTCTCGCAGATGGTGGAGTCCAGGTCGATGGTCAGGGGCGAGTCGCCGGGTCCGGCCCCAGCGGCCCATGCGCGTGCCAGCAACTGGCGGCTCACCCGGTCGAGTTGACGGACATGCCCCCACCGGAAGCTGCGCAGGAAGGTGCCCAGGGTGGATGGCGCCTTGACCACGCAGCCGAGAACACCGACCGTCCCACCAGCACGCAGCGCATCAGCGTCGTCGATGAAGTCGCCGCCCGCCAGCGCGGAAGCGACCAGCGTCAGCAGTTTGTCCCCCGTGTTCGCCCGCCCCGGTGCGCAGCCGAGGTCGAGGTGATGGTCGACGAGTTCCCGCAGGCCCAGGTGCTGTGCAAGGGTGGCCGGCAGGAGCAGGCCGGCATTGGCCACCAGGCGGTGGTCGTCAAAGACGACGCGGATACGGTCGGGATTATTCTGTGGCAGCATCTACTGGGTGCTCCTTGTTTCCGGGCGGTTTTCTGTTTCAAAACCATTCTCCCAGATTCAGAGGAGCACCCTCTGGCTTCTTCAAGGACTGTCCCCAAAGTCGTCTTTCGGTGGATTCGGGGTAAGGCGGCGCGCCGAGCGGGTGATCCGTCCCACCAGAGCGAAGACCCGCCGCCTGAGGGTCTTGGTGGTCACGGTCCGTTCGGCCAGACCGATGCGCGCTGTCCAGCGGGCGAGGTTGTGTGCCATCACCTGCACCGCCAGCCAGGCGCCGTTGGCGGCGAAGCGCCCCGAGGGGAGATGGTTGAGTCCGACGCCGTGTTTCAGGTCTCGAATGGCGTTCTCGATCTCGGCGTGGCGGCGATGATCGGCCTCCAGTTCCAGGGTTTCCCCGTCCCGGTCGGTGATGAAGCCGTGATAGCTGTAGGTGGCGAAGAGGGCCAACTGGGAACCGGGCGTGGGCTTCACCCGCCGGACGATGAGCCGCACCGGCGCGGCGTCGGGTTCACTCTGGAAGGGGGTATAGGTGGTCTCGGCCACATCGGCGGCGCCGTCCATCCAGTAGGGAATCGGCGTCCAGTCCTGCTCGGGGATCGCCTCAATCAACTCCCGCAGGCCTTTGTGCTGGCGGATGGTGATGGAGAAGCGGACACTCATCTCGCGGCAGACGGCGACGAGAGCGTGGGCGTAGAAGCCGCTGTCGGCGCGCACCGTGAGTTGGCCGCTGGCCCTACCGTAGCGCACCCGCCCCACCGTTTCACGCAGGAAGTGGGCAGCGCCGCGAGCGGTGTTGGCACGGCCCTCGCGCAGCCGGGACATCAGCACATCGCCGGTTCCGGCGGCGATGGCCAGCAGTGGGTGATAGCCCCGCACGCCGGTGTAGTTGTGGTGTCGCGCCCCTTCTTTGTCCAGTCCATAGGTCTCGCAGATGGTGGAGTCCAGGTCGATGGTAAGGGGCGAGTCGCCGGGTCCGGCCCCAGCGGCCCATGCGCGTGCCAGCAACTGGCGGCTCACCCGGTCGAGTTGACGGACATGCCCCCACCGGAAGCTGCGCAGGAAGGTGCCCAGGGTGGATGGCGCCTTGACCACGCAGCCGAGAACACCGACCGTCCCACCAGCACGCAGCGCATCGGCGTCGTCGATGAAGTCGCCGCCCGCCAGCGCGGAAGCGACCAGCGTCAGCAGTTTGTCCCCCGTGTTCGCCCGCCCCGATGCGCAGCCTAGGTCGAGGTGATGGTCGACGAGTTCCCGCAGGCCCAGGTGCTGTGCAAGGGTGGCCGGCAGGAGCAGGCCGGCATTGGCCACCAGGCGGTGGTCGTCAAAGACGACGCGGATACGGTCGGGATTATTCTGTGGCAGCATCTACTGGGTGCTCCTTGTTTCCGGGCGGTTTTCTGTTTCAAAACCATTCTCCCAGATTCAGAGGAGCACCCTCTGGCTTCTTCAAGGACTGTCCCCAAAGTCGTCTTTCGGTGGATTCGGGGTAAGTCATGTGGTAGGAGGAATCTCCTCCGTAGCCGTGAAGGGAAACTATGAGCGGAGTCTCGCCGTCGACAAATTCCAAGGGTATCACCAAGACTGAGCGGTCTTCTCGTTCGGGGTGGTCGACGTAGTGGACCTCGCCTCCGGAATCCTCCGCCAGCCTTACAGTCCTTTCCAGGACGGTGCCCTCCGGCAGCGACAACCGCTCGTCCTTACCCCGAATCCACCGAAGGACACCGATGGACGGCGTGAGGACAGCGGCAGGGTGGGTGAGGGAGCTACAGGGGAGATGGCTGGGCTCATTGGGGTAGATTGGAGGTCGGCGAACGGTCTTTCAGTCGCCGCATAGGGCCCCTATGGCCCTCTGCGGGAGCTGCGATGCGCGGGATGGCGAGAGAATACGCAGCAGGGAACTCTCGCGGACCGGGGTGGCACGAGTTTTCAGGGAAGTTGGGTCAGTTGCAGGCTGGCAGTTCAGGCGGGGAGTGGAATGGCTCGCAGCCGGGCCATGGCGCGAGTGAACTGGGTTTCCCAAGGCCAATGCTGGGGAAGATGCAGGGTAAGGCGGCGCGCCGAGCGGGTGATCCGTCCCACCAGAGCGAAGACCCGCCGCCTGAGGGTCTTGGTGGTCACGGTCCGTTCGGCCAGACCGATGCGCGCTGTCCAGCGGGCGAGGTTGTGTGCCATCACCTGCACCGCCAGCCAGGCGCCGTTGGCGGCGAAGCGCCCCGAGGGGAGATGGTTGAGTCCGACGCCGTGTTTCAGGTCTCGAATGGCGTTCTCGATCTCGGCGTGGCGGCGATGATCGGCCTCCAGTTCCAGGGTTTCCCCGTCCCGGTCGGTGATGAAGCCGTGATAGCTGTAGGTGGCGAAGAGGGCCAACTGGGAACCGGGCGTGGGCTTCACCCGCCGGACGATGAGCCGCACCGGCGCGGCGTCGGGTTCACTCTGGAAGGGGGTATAGGTGGTCTCGGCCACATCGGCGGCGCCGTCCATCCAGTAGGGAATCGGCGTCCAGTCCTGCTCGGGGATCGCCTCAATCAACTCCCGCAGGCCTTTGTGCTGGCGGATGGTGATGGAGAAGCGGACACCCATCTCACGGCAGACGGCGACGAGAGCGTGGGCGTAGAAGCCGCTGTCGGCGCGCACCGTGAGTTGGCCGCTGGCCCCACCGTAGCGCACCCGCCCCACCGTTTCACGCAGGAAGTGGGCAGCGCCGCGAGCGGTGTTGGCACGGCCCTCGCGCAGCCGGGACATCAGCACGTCGCCGGTTCCGGCGGCGATGGCCAGCAGTGGGTGATAGCCCCGCGCGCCGGTGTAGTTGTGGTGTCGCGCCCCTTCTTTGTCCAGTCCATAGGTCTCGCAGATGGTGGAGTCCAGGTCGATGGTCAGGGGCAAGTCGCCGGGTCCGGCCCCAGCGGCCCATGCGCGTGCCAGCAACTGGCGGCTCACCCGGTCGAGTTGACGGACATGCCCCCACCGGAAGCTGCGCAGGAAGGTGCCCAGGGTGGATGGCGCCTTGACCACGCAGCCGAGAACACCGACCGTCCCACCAGCACGCAGCGCATCGGCGTCGTCGATGAAGTCGCCGCCCGCCAGCGCGGAAGCGACCAGCGTCAGCAGTTTGTCCCCCGTGTTCGCCCGCCCCGATGCGCAGCCGAGGTCGAGGTGATGGTCGACGAGTTCCCGCAGGCCCAGGTGCTGTGCAAGGGTGGCCGGCAGGAGCAGGCCGGCATTGGCCACCAGGCGGTGGTCGTCAAAGACGACGCCGATACGGTCGGGATTGTTCTGTGGCAGCATCTACTGGGTGCTCCTTGTTTCCGGGCGGTTTTCTGTTTCAAAACCATTCTCCCAGATTCAGAGGAGCACCCTCTGGCTTCTTCAAGGACTGTCCCCAAAGTCGTCTTTCGGTGGATTCGGGCTTACCCTTGGACCACCGCTCCTTACCGGGGAACTCCACTTTGGAGGCGACTTCCTCGAGTTCCTGGAGCCGTGCGTCCCGATCGTCCAAGCGCTCGCGAAGGATCGCGACTTCGCCCTTCAGTTCAGCGTTCTCGTCTGCAAGGGCTTCGGGAGCCCCAGATTCCCCACCTAACATAGTTTGGTATGGCCTTCGTGGATTTACGCCCGTGTTGAGTATCGATTCGGTGGTTCCATATGGTCGGATCGGGCCGTAGGTAGGACCTTGGCCGAAGACTTTGAGGGTATGGGCATCGGAGCCGCACCGATTATGGCTGTCCTCAGGCCGAAGAAGGCATGGCGCAGCCTGGGCGACCTTGCTGAGTCGCCTTCAACCGATGCACAGACAGGACCGCTTATGGTTGGTACGGCTCGGCGGACAGCGCCAATATCCTCTGACGTGCCCTGATCAACAACTCGTATGAGGGATGGCCCCGCGCCAGACGGATGATCAGCTTCCTGGCGTGTCGCATCACCCGGCCCGGAAGGGCGATCAGGGCGAAGCGCACTGCCTTGAGACGCTTGCTCACCCACTGTCCGCCCAACACCAGCCGCTTCATCGCAGAGCTCAGGTTGAAGGCCAGCACCGCTATGGCCCACCATGCGGCGTTGGCTCCGAACAGCCCCGACGGGAGCCTGCCCGCAGCCAGGTCACTCTTCAGGACGCTGTGGACCTGCTCGCCTTTACCGCATCTCTGCCTGTACCACCGGATCATCTCATCTCCCGGAAGGTCTCGGTTGGTCACCAACCCGGAGACCTTGTGCCAGGCTCCGCCGGCCAGCCTCATCACGGGGAAGGGCAGTTCCAGCTGCAGTTCCATTCCCGGCAGAGGCTGTTCGCTCAGCGGCTCCCTGATAGCGATGAACCGGTATTCAGGGTTCTTCTTGCTGTAGGCTATCCAGTCTGGTTCGAAGTTCACCTCCGCCCACTGTTGACCTGTCTCGACCCAGGTGGCGCCCAGTCTGCGGTGCGGGGCATGCCAGTCTTGTTCGGCAACCTCGGACACCGCGCGCCTGAACTCCGGCGTCACGTTGAGTCCTACCGCAAACTCGATCACTCCGAAGCGCTCGTCTCTGCCCTCGGCGCAGTACCGCAGCAACTCGTGCTGATACCCAGCCGCGTCCGACCGCAGCATCACCTTGTCCACCGCACAAGGCAGATGCTCCAACGCTTCGGTCAACACTCGCAGTTGCTGATAGCCAGCAGGTACGTTGCCGTCCCGAAACTCCGAATGCACTATCAACTCAGCCTCGGCCCAGTAGGTCGTCAGAGGCTGATACGCCTTGTACTTCTTGTAGCTGTAGAGCGCCTGCTGCTTGTGCGTCTCCACCAGCGTGGCGTCCATGTCCAACGTGGCTTGAGCGCAGGGCGAACGGCTCTGTACGAAGCTCACCATATCGGCGTTCACCTTATGCAGCCCCCCCCAGCGCTTCGTTGGGTGAAGGTATGAACGCTCTGTGAGCTTCCCGACTAGACTCCTCGCCCGCCTCGTGGAATCTCTCCAGGTACCGGAACACCGCCGACTCCGATGGCATGCTCCGCCGACGCTCTACACGCCATCGCTCTTCCAACGCTCTACGCTCTCGACGACCCATCCCATAGCTCTCGACTTCCCGAAGCACCCTGCACAACCCCGCGTCCTTCTCCAAAACATCCAGATCGACCACTGACTCACCGCCTGCCAGGTTCAGCAGTATCAGCGAGCTGACCACTTGGCTGTCCGTCCAGCCCTGACCACACTCCCGCAGTCCCACGTGGCGCTCTACCGACGACCTCAAACCTGCTGCGTGCATCAACTCCAAGTACGTCATCATGCCCGCCATCGCCGTCATGCCCGGCGAGCTCTTCTCCTGCTCGTACTGGAACGGCAGAACCCCTTGCTTCATAATAGGTGCACCTCGTTGGTGATCGTTTCTCTCTTCCAAGAAACATCTTAGCCCCCTTCACGGCGGGCTCCAACGAGGTCTTCCTCTTCTCTAGGTGGGGAATCTGGGGAGACTCTTCCAGGGAGTGGGCCTTCGCCTCCAGCTCGAGCACCCGCTCGTCCCTGGCAGGATCTTCGCCCCCACCGGTACATGCAAGCAGAGTGGCAGCCAGCAGGATGCACACCG
The DNA here is from genome assembly GCA_965262055.1 of Dehalococcoidia bacterium. Taxonomy (GTDB): domain Bacteria; phylum Chloroflexota; class Dehalococcoidia; order Lucifugimonadales. The sequence goes on along the minus strand of CBDHEI010000002.1, from coordinate 364,848 downwards.
CCACCGCACCAGCGTGATAACCCACTTGTGTGTTGTTTCGAGTGTCTTGCGGCTCTCTAGGTCTCTTCATCCACGGGTGAGCGTCGGCTCTTCAGCCAACTGGCGAAATTGATCGGCGGTAGTTTCATCGTCAAGGCCCAACTCACGGAACGGGACTGAGCCTTGTCGTAGTCCACAGACAGGGTTGTGTTTCCAACCGCCGGAAGACTTGCCTATCTTCCCAAGGCCCGATAGGGCTATTTCTACCGCTCATGTCACGTCCATAATGCACTGGTAGGCCGTCCCTTCGCAATTATGGTCACTGCCAGTTGTGGGAAGGCGGCTAGGTGCCGTCCGACCGTCGAGACTATCGTCAGAGGAGGCAGTACACCACCTCGTCCCTAAGACACTACAGCCCTGCAACGCAACCTCGATCGTAGTGCGTGTCTTGCGTTCCCCCGTCCTGACGCACCATAATACCCAACCAGAGGACGTTGGCCCATCCCATATCTCGAAGACGGTGCTGCCCACCGTCAAGTCAGGCCCGCCGCGCCGTGCGCCGAACGCGCAGACCCACCACTCGGAAGGAACCTCGAACATGCCACGATTGACCGGCGGACAGGCCTTGGTCAAGTCCCTCTACAGAGAGGGCGTCAGGGTCGTCTTCGGCGTGCCCGGCGTCCAGCTATACCATGCCATGGACGCACTCTACGACGAGCCCGGCATCCGCTTCATCTCCAACCGCCACGAGCAGGGCTCCGCCTACATGGCCGACGGCTACTCCAGGGCCGGCGGCGGCTTCGGCACAGCCCTCGTAGTGCCCGGCCCCGGCCTGCTCAACGCATCCGCCGGCGTCGGCACCGCATACTCCGCCTCGTCCCCCATGCTCCTCGTATCCGGCCAGGTCCACAGGGACCATATCGGAAAGGACTTCGGCGCCCTCCACGAGGTCAACGATCAGATCGACGCCATCAGACCCGTCACAAAGTGGGCCAAGCGCGTCCTCGAACCCTCTGACCTGCCGGACGCCGTACACGAGGCCTTCCACCAAATGTCCACCGGCAGGCCGCGCCCCGTCGAGATAGAGGTCCCCCCTGACACCCTCGAGGAGGAGGCCGACGTCGACCTCCACGAGCCAGAGGTATACGACCGCCAGCCGGCTAGCGACGAGAGCGTCCGCGTGGCGGCGGAGACGCTGGCCGCGTCGAAGTGCCCGGTCATCTGGGCCGGCGGCGGCGCCGTGCTCTCCGAGGCCTCCGAGGCCGTCGTCAAGCTAGCCGAGTTCCTGCAGGCCCCGGTGGTCACCACCGCCGAAGGCAAGGGCGTCATCTCCGGCAGGCACCCCCTATCCCTAGGAGTCCCCAACTACCGCCCGGACGCCCTGGACGACATCGTGGACGACGCCGACGTCGTGCTCGCCGTCGGCACCCGCATGGGCAGATGGGTCCGGCTCCGCAAGGACCCGCTCGTCGTCCAGATCGACATAGACCCCGAGGAGATCGGGCGCGCATACGACAACACCCTCGCGGTCAACGGCGACGCCCGCCTCACGCTGGAGGCGCTCCACTCCCAACTTGCCCGCCTCGGCCCGCCCCGCCCAAGCCGCAGGGAAGAAATGGAGGCCGCGAGGACCAGCCGCTACGACCCCAGCAAGCACGTGCAGCCCCAGGGCAGCTTCGTGGAGGCCATCAGGAGCGCAATGCCCGACGACGGCATCCTGGTAGAGGGCGTCACCCAGATTGGATACTACTGCCGCACCCACTTCCAGGCCTACGAGCCCAGGACCTACATAACCTCCTCCTACTTCGGAAACCTCGGCTACGTCTACCCCACCGCCCTCGGCGCGAAGGTCGCCCAGCCCGACAGGCCCGTCGTCGCCGTCTCAGGGGACGGAGGCTTCCTCTACAACTCCCAGGAGCTCGCCACCGCCGTCCAGTATGGGATAAACGCGACCGTGGTCGTCTTCAACGACAATGCCTACGGCAACGTCAAGCGCGACCAGGCTCGCAAGTTCGACGGCCGTGTAATCGGCTCAGACCTCCACAACCCCGACTTCGTCAAGCTGGCCCAGGCCTACGGCGCACGCGGCGTCTTGGCCAGGGGCCCCGAAGAGCTCGAGAAATCGCTCCGCGAATCGCTCTCCATAGAGGCCCCAACCCTGATCGAGGTCCCCGTCGGCATGATGCCGGCGCCCTTCGACGACTGACCCGGAGGTAAAACCATGCCCAAGAACGGTTCCCCGATGTGCTCAGCCTTCTCCAAGTCCGCCGGAGAGGTGGCAACCGGCTCCGCCCCCGGCTTTGACCGCTGCCTCCTGATCGAGACCCCCAGGCCCTGGGCCGGAAACGTCGAGACCTCCATCACCTTCCCCAGCCCCGTTATGGACACGCTGGACATGGCCGCCAAGAATGGAGACGACACCAAGCTCCTCTGCGTCGCCCCCGACGACGAGTACACGGAGCGCGGGCACACAACCGTCATGCTCTTCTCCAGACCGGAGCCGCAGTTCGCCACCTACGACAAGCACGAGTACCAGGTGCCCCGGGAGGCCGTCCCCTCCCTCGTAGAGGCTCTGATCAGGCGCAACGGCGGCCTGGACGAGTTCGAGGCACACCGCCGCGACACCTCCGGCGTGCGCGACGTCCTCGTATGCACGCACGGCAGCAGGGACAACTGCTGCGCCACCCGCGGCTACCCCGTCTACCAGACCCTGCGGCGCAAGATGGCCCCCCAAATGAACGGCGGAATGCGCGTCTGGCAGTCCAGCCACCTGGGAGGCCACCGCTTCGCTCCAAACATCCTCGACCTCCCCGAGGGCCGTAGCTGGGTCCGCCCCGAGGAGGACGACATCGACGCCCTTATCAACCACACCCGGCCCGCCTCCGAGATGGCCCACCTCTACCGGGGCTGGTCCGGCCTCCACACACCCTACGAGCAGGTAGTAGAGCAGGCCATCCTCGCCCAGCAGGGCTGGGACTGGACCCAGCACACCGCGTCCGGCGAAGTCACCCGCAAGAGCGGCGACGGACGCCATGCCGAGGTCCGCATCTCCTACTCCGACGCCGAAGGCCGCCAGCACGCCTACGAAGCCGTCGTAGAGCAGACCGAAGACGCCCCACGAATAGACTGCGTAACCACCGAACCCTCCGAGCCCTCCCCCCAGTTCGCCCTCACCTCCATCACCCACCTGCCCTAGAACCGCACCCTGGCTACCATCCTGTCACTACCAAGAGACTTGAGCGTCGCCGTAGGGGCGGGTTTGAAACCCGCCCTCCCCGACGCCTGCTGCCAGGGCCGTTGCCCATGCTAAGGCTACCTAGTGATTCCCTGTGTGGCCTTCACAAGACCATAGCGATTCCCGAACGCAGCGAGGAGCGGATGTGATGCCCCGACGCCTCTCTGTCCACCATGGCTTCAATCTGGACAAGGTCCTTAACGGCACCCAGGACTTCCGCTGGCGCCCGTGGAAGGACGGCTGGCACTCCGGCGTCCTATGCGGAAACCTAGTCCACATACGCCAGAACGGCAACGACCTGGAGTACCGGGCCAACTCCGACCTGGGCGACCTGCTGACCTCCTACTTCAGGCTGGACGTCAACCTCCAAACCATCTACGACGACATCGCCAGCCGCGACGATAAGGTAGCCAGGCTGGTCAAGGAGTACCCGCACCTGCGCGTCCTCCGGCAACCCGACCCCTGGGAGTGCACGGTCTCCTACATCTGCTCGGCCAATTCCAATATCCAGAAGATCACCAAGGCCGTCGAAAGCATCGCGAAGAAGCTGGGTGCTCCGGTAGAGCTGGACGGCGATGAGCGCCATACCTTCCCCACGGTGGAGAAGGTACTCGAGGCTGGCATGAAGCCCTTGGAGGAGTTGAACCTGGGCCTCCAGCGCCACACCAAGATACTCTCCGCCGCCGAGCGCATACGAGACGGCAGTCTCGACCTGCAGTACTTGGCGCAACCGGGCGTCTGCTATGCCGAGGCCAAGCGGCGGCTGATGGGCTGCTACGGCATCGGTGCCAAGGTCGCGGACTGCATCGCTCTCTTCGCGCTCGACAAAATGGAGGCATTCCCCGTAGACGTCTGGGTAGAAAGGGCAATGGCAACCTACTTCCCGTCACAAAAACAGCCAACCGACGAGAATCTGGTGATGTGCGCCCAAGACCGATTCGGAAAGTACGCCGGCTACGCCAACCAACTCCTCTTCCACCACCAGCGGTCCCAGGACAATCCCCGCTGACCCTATACCCCTGAGCGATGCCACCTCTGCCATCACGATCGAGACAGACTTTGAGCGACCCGTAGGGGCGGGTTCGCAGCCCGACTTCCCGGCCCCTGCCGTCAATGCTTCCATCCAGGCCAGTTAACGCAAATCCCGTCCCTTATGCGCCCTTCTCTGGGACACAGTGATTCCGAACGCAGCGAAGCCTGGTGAGGGTAGGGCCCCAGGCCCGCCAAGCTGCAAGAAATTCGATTTGGCGCCACCGGTTATACTTCTCAAGTGGACCTCGATAGAGAGCATGACATTGCTGGCGAGGTGTCGCTATGAAAGTGCGCAACTCTCCCCAGGCATACGCGGGCATCGGCATATTATTCATCCTGGCGTCGACGTTGCTGTCGGCATGTAACGACCGCACGGAAGATACGCCCACATCGCAGCAGGCCATCGCTCGTGCTCCGCTGGCTACGTCAACCCCGATGCCGCCCACACCCACGCCGACGCTAGTCCCGACCGCCACGCCCACTCCAACCCCGACGGACACACCTACGCCTACTCACACCAGCACACCCACCCCTACCGCCACGGAAACACCTGCCCCGACCGCTACCTCGGATCCAAGCGTGTCCGTGGACATGCGTGAAGAGACGCGGCGGACCATGGATCAGTCTCTCAGAGTACGGTTCCATTCCTTCAACAAGCAACTCAGAGAGGACGTGCCGGAGGGCCTCACTGGGTCTCTGGAGGCCGCAGGCCAGGCACGGTACGCCTTGGCAGACTTTGGGGGCGGAAGACCGCTGGCCGTAATCGCCGATGTGACCGCGACGAACGAGGACCTCCAGTTTGGGAGCGGTCCTTGGGGAACACTGTACGTGGGCGCGACCGTGGATGGGTCGCTTGCTGACCCCGTAGCGAGGCCCTTCCTAAAATGCTGCGCGGAAGTCGAGCTAACGCTCTCCTACGAGTACAAAGGAGAGCAGGCCCGGCTACCGGTGCGAGTCTACGCCCGAATCGACCGCCAGTACCGCCCCTGGTCCGCCGACGAAAGGGCACGTCTCAAGGCATTGGAAGATCGCGGAGATTGGGACGCTGTTAACGCGATGCACGACGAGCGAGAGGTGGACGGCTTCGAGGTGTACGCCGAATTCTGGAACGAAGGTCTGCGCGCCGGGGAGATCCCCCGTACCGGAGAGCTGTTCCTGCTGCAACCCGCCTCTCCTGCCACACGGTTCGACCAACTTCACTCTGTGCGGGTCCTTCAGGATCTGGATCGGAACGGGCTCTTTGAGGAGGGCGTCATAGGAGAGGTGCAGCAGGCCTTCCAGGCGGTCCTCGTCGGCATCGACACAGCCTGGGGAGTCCATTCGGTGTCCCCGTCGGGCAGCGACGTGCAGCTTCTTCCCAAGCGCACCGGCATCCTGACGGGGCGAGCAGTGAAGTTCGGGAGTGGCGGCCCCATTCCCGGTGCGACGGTCAAGGTGGAGCCCGGCGGATTCGAGACGCAGACCGCGGAGGATGGGTCATTCCGCCTGGAGGTGTACGAGGGCATCCTCTGGAAGATTCTTGTCACAAAGAACGGGTTCATCCCACACACGGTCAGGTTCCATCCAAACCCTCGACACGACCGATACCCGGACGAGGAGCGAGTTCTGGTGCGGGCAGGGAGGGAGACATCCCGCACGGTGGAGCTCTTTGAGATTCCGGACCAGGGATCGACGCCCCGCACAGCCTTCTTGAAGGGCCATGGTTCCTTCTACGGAGCAATTGGACTATCGTTCCGAGACGAAAGCACAGGGGACTTTTTCTTCAACTCTTGGATCGAAAGTTCCTCGGATGGAGACCTCCTACGAGGCGAAATGTGCGGCTGCAGAGAAGGACAACGTGGAATGGTGGACTTGGGCGATCAGGGCTCTCTGCCCTTGGAAGACATCCCGGTCCTGCCCTTCGGCTATACCCGAGACCGCATCGAGCTCCGCGAGGGGAGCGTTTACATGGTGAGAGCTAGAGACCGGGATTTCCCATATTGGGAGTCTTCAGGCTCAAGGGGCAGCCCAAACGAGATGTTAGCATCATAGTCAGGTCCTGCAAGGCCAGTCAATCGCCGGTCTATCCGATAAGAGATGCGTTTGCAGTCGTAGAGCACCCTTCTTGTCCGTCTTCATCGTCCTCGTGTCCCCTGCCAGTGGGGTGAAAGCGCATTGAAGACAAGGCGACTCCCTGGAGCGCTCTCCCCCTCTTGGCAAGATCGTGGTTGTACCCTCCCTCAGCTTGGCGCCGGCGATAACCGGCCGATACGATCCAACACTCCCTGGAACAACCGTCGAGGAACCGACATCTCGGATAACTGAAAGATCAACCACCGGGAGTGCCGCACCAGACGGCCTCCCATCTTGATCAGCTTGACCTGCACGCTCCGCAGCGACCAGTGCTTGACCGCCTTGGGCAGACACAGCCGGCGAAGGAAGTTCCCAAGGTTGTACGCCAGGACGAACAGAGATAGACGCACCCGGTTGGCCACGAACCGATGGCACGACAGCCGAGTCCAGTTCAGCGCGTACTTCCCCTCCTTGATCCACTGCTCGGCTGTCCCGCGACCATTGTAGAATCGCACCACTCCTTCGGGGCCAGCCGTCATGCTCGTGACTATGAAGCCCACCCGGGGGAATAGCTCTCCCCTATGCCACTCCACCTTGGCCACCACCCGCCGAGCGCGGTCCCAACTCCCGGCACGATACCAGAAGTCGTCGTATAGGATCACTGGACGCTTCGGCGGCCTCCCCACAGGCCTCCTGAGCAGAGGGGCGATCTCCCGTTGCAGCACCTCGTTGCCGGGGAGTCTTATAGCGTAAAGGACGTGCCGCTCCTCGAGGTACTCATAGATGTCCGGCTTGGCGAATGCGGCATCGGCACGAAAGTACCGCCGCACTCCTGTCGCCCCGTAGCGGGACAGGATCGGATCCAATACATCACGCCACCTGTGCGCGCTATGTACGTTCCCCGCACGGAGCATCGCCCCCTCGCAGTCACCGAACTGGTTGAACACGAACAAAGGGTGATAGCACGTGCTCCCAAAGTGACCGTTGTACGACGCTCCCTCCTGTCCTCCATGTACCGGACTCTCCGAACTGTCCATGTCCAAGATCACCCGCCGGTGCGCTGTGTGCGTCATCGCCCGGTCCACCCACGTAGCGTTCACTCGGCCCAACCCTTCCACGTTGCCGTCTTGGGTAAGCACCTCGGTCTCGAACCGGCTGATGGTGTTGGTGCTGGCGGCCGGTCTCTCAGGACCACCTCGCCGTCCAACGACTACCCGCATCGTCGGGTCCTGGGCCAACCGTTCAGCGTCGTTGGTATCCTCGTAGCCCGCCAGACGACTGTACACCGACTGCCTGAGAAGGCCCACCAATCGGTGCTGCACGTTACGACCGCCACGGCTCTCCTGCAGACACTCATTCGCCGTCTCCGTCAGCCCCAGTGCATCGTCCAACTCGCGGCAGGCCAGCAGCCCAGCGTCCGAGGTGATGGTAGCGCCGCGAAACTCCAACCGTACACGTCGGTCGAAACGGAGCGTGGCGCGGGGGTTGGTGCTTTCACCCATTGGGTGCCTCCTGAGTGGGTACGTTATCAAGAACTAGAGTAGTCGCTCACGACCAGTCTAGCACTCATGATAACCACTGTGCTCTGCTATTCGGCTACATCGGGTATCGCTGTTGCTGATTACGGCAAGCCCTGCAGGGTTGATATGGGAAATGTGGGAGAGAGGGTCTTGAAGGCCACTTCCTGGTCTTCCGGGTGCTCTACGGGAGGGACGAAGGGTTTCAGATATCATACCTGTTCCGCTAGCTGTCACTACTGGAGTGCCGACGGATGAGCTGCCCATCCCTCCGCGCCGTCCAGTCCTGTATATGTGGCAGCACCCTCGCCCGCCCACCCGCCGCACCCACCTCCCGCGCCACCCCTAACCCACTTCATGAGCACGCACACTCCTCCCAAAATTGCCACACGAATCCCCCAATAGGGTATTGACACACTAATTTAGTGTGTGCATACTAAGCCGAATCTTGTTGGTAGACGAAAGAGGAGGCTTTGCAGTGACAAGAATACCCGTCTGGACGTGGCTGGCTGCCGGTTTGTTGAGCATGGCCGCTCTGTTGGCCTGCACCAGGGAGGTCATCAAGGAAGTCCCCGTGGAGGTGGAAAGGGAAGTTATCGTCGAGAAGGAGGTAGTCAGGGAAGTGTCCGTAGAGGCCGGCTCCCTCGTAGTCTACTCCGGCAGGAGCGACTCCCTCGTAGGACCCATCATCAACCAGTTCCGAGACGTCACCGGCATAGACGTGTCCGTCAAGTATGGAAGCACCTCCGAGATCGCCGCCACACTCCTGGAGGAGGGCGGAAACTCACCGGCTGACATATTCTTCGCCCAGGACCCCGGAGGCCTGGGCGCGGTAGCCGGCATGCTCGCGCCGCTATCCGACGACATAGTCTCGAAGGTGCCCGAGTGGGCCCGCTCCCCGCATGACCAATGGGTCGGCATCTCCGGACGCGCCCGCGTCGTCGTCTACAACACCGCCTCCATCTCCGACGGCGACATCCCCGCCACGCTCGCCTCGTTTACCGAGCCCGAGTGGAAGGGCCGCCTCGGATGGGCCCCAACCAACGGCTCCTTCCAGGCCATGGTCACCGCAATGCGCGTCCTCTGGGGCGAGGACAAGACCCGCGAGTGGCTCAAAGCCGTCCAGGACAACGACCCGCAGGTCTACCCCAAGAATACCCCCATAGTCGCCGCCGCCGCCGCCGGGGAGGTGGACGTAGGACTCGTCAACCACTACTATCTCTACCGCTTCATACAAGAGAACGGAGAGGGCTTCCCCGCCCGAAACCACTACCTTGACGGCGGCGGACCCGGCAGCGTCGTGCTCGTAGCCGGCGCAGGCATCCTGAAGACCGCCTCAAACCGCGACAACGCCGTGAGGTTCCTGAACTTCATGCTCTCCCAGGTGGCCCAGCAGTACTTCGCCAGCCAGACCTACGAGTACCCGCTTGTAGAAGGCGTTAGGACAAACCGCATCCTCAAGCCCCTGGACGACATACACAACCCCGGCGTAGACATGGCGGACCTGGCCGACCTGCAGGGGACCCAGCACCTCCTCAGGGAATTGGGCATCATCCCCTAGGGCCCGCCTATACGATGATGACTAGCTCCGACCACTCTCCGTCATTCCCGCGGAAGCGGGAATCCAGACCGGACGCGTGCCTAAAGACCGCTAGGAACTTCCTGAAGCGGTATTAGACCCCCATGGCCTCCGCCGAGTTCCAGATCGCCGCCGCCGCGCAAGAGCGCCCACCCGCTCTGACCCGTGGCCGCACCGCTGCCGCGCCGCCGGTGGCGGTCTGGCTCCCGGTGCTCCTCATTGCCATAGCCATGGCCCTCCCGCCCGCCTACCTCCTGCTCAGGAGCGCCGACGCGGGCGCCGAGGCTTGGCGCCTGCTGCTGCGCCCCCGCACCGCCGAAATCGCCCTCCGCTCCCTCACCCTGGCCGCCACCGTCACCCTCGCCTCCATCGCCCTGGCAGTCCCCCTGGCCTGGCTCACGGTCAGGACCGACCTCCCTTACAGGCGCGTATGGGGCGTGCTCACCGCGCTGCCCCTCGTCATCCCCAGCTACGTCGGCGGCTTCCTCATCATCTCCACCCTCGGACCCAGGGGCCTCCTCCAGGGCGCCCTGGAGGGCCCATTCGGAGTGGACCGCCTGCCCAGTATCTACGGATTCCCCGGCGCGGCCCTTACACTCGTCCTCCTCAGCTACCCCTACGTCCTGCTCACCCTGCGGGGCGTCATGGGCAACCTCAACCCCGCCTACGAAGAGACCGCGCGCAGCCTCGGCCTCGGCCCCTGGGCCGTCATGAGAAGGGTGACGCTGCCGCAGCTTCGCCCCGCCCTCGTGTCCGGAGGCCTCCTCGTCGCCCTCTACACCCTCGCCGACTTCGGAGCCGTCTCCCTGCTCAGGTTCGAGACCTTCACTTGGGCCATATACCAGCAGTATCAGGCCGCCTTCGACCGAAACGCCGCCGCACTTCTGTCGATGGCCCTCGTGCTCGTCGCCACCATAATCCTCATAGGCGAGGCATCGACGCGAGGCCGCATGGCCTACCACGAGTCCACCGGCGCCAGGCGCCGCCTCCGTCCCGTCAGGCTGGGACGCTGGAAGTGGCCCGCCCTTCTCTTCACAGGCGCCGTGGTCGCCGCCGCGCTCGTGCTGCCCGCGTCCGTCCTCGTCTACTGGCTCGCCAAGGGGCTCCACGCCGGTGTCGATCTGGGCACAGTCTGGATGGCCGCCCTCAGCTCCGTATCCGTCTCCGCGCTCGCCGCCGCCGCAACCGCGGCCTGCTCGGTGCCCCTCGCCGTCCTGGTGGTGCGCCACCCCGGCCTCTTCGCCAAGGTGGCCGAGCGCATGAGCTACGTCGGATACGCTCTGCCGGGCGTCGTGGTCGCCCTGGCTCTGGTATTCTTCGGGGCGCACTACGCCCGCCCCCTCTACCAAACTATATGGCTGCTGCTGCTCGCATACGTCGTCCTCTTCCTTCCCGCCGCCCTCGGAGCCTCGCGCGCGTCCCTGCTCCGCGTCGGCCCCAGGCTGGAGGACGCAGCCCGCAGCCTCGGACACGGCCCCCTGCGCGCCCTCCGCCACGTCACCGCCCCCCTCATGCTCCCCGGCGTGCTCTCCGGCGCCGCCCTCGTATTCCTCCTCACCATGAAGGAGCTGCCAGCTACCCTCATCCTCGGCCCCCTCGGCTTCAGGACGCTGGCAACGCAGGTCTGGTCCGCCTCCTCCGAGGCTTTCTTCGCCCAGGCCGCCGTCCCCGCCCTGCTTTTGATAGTCCTCTCCATGCTCCCCCTCAGCTTCCTCATACTCCGGGACAGGGCCCGCCCTTGAGCCCTCCCGTCGTGGAGTGCGTCCGGGCCGCCAAGTCCTTCGGCGCCTCCCGGGCCGTCGACGGCGTCAGCTTCGCCGTGGAGCAGGGCGAGATAGTCGGCTTCCTCGGCCCGAGCGGCTCCGGCAAGACCACCCTGCTGCGGCTGATCGCCGGCTTCGAGACCGTCTCCGCGGGAGAGGTGCGCATCGGCGGCAGGCTCGTCTCCAGCCCCAGCGACCACGTCCCACCGGAGCGCCGCAACGTCGGCGTCGTCTTCCAGGAGTACGCACTCTTCCCGCACCTCACCGTCTTGGAAAACGTCGAGTTCGGCCTCGGCAGCCTTCCCCGACCCGAAAGGAAGAGACGCGGGCAGAGCGCCCTCGAGCTGGTCCGCCTCGACGGCATGGAGCAGCGCTACCCCCACGAGCTATCCGGGGGCGAGCAGCAGCGCGTAGCGCTGGCCCGAACCCTCGCGCCCAGGCCCGTTACCATCCTCCTCGACGAGCCCTTCAGCAACCTCGACGCCGCCATGAAGTCCGAAATGCGCCGCGAGGTCGGCGAGATACTCAAGGAGAGCGGCACAACCGCCGTCTTCGTCACACACGACAGGGAAGAGGCATTCGCAATGGCCGACCGCGTCGCCGTACTCCAGAGAGGACGCCTCGAGCAGATCGACTCCCCAAGCGCCCTCTACCACTCCCCGGCAACCCCCTTCGTCGCCACGGCCACCGGTGCCTGCGACTTCCTGCCCGGCCGGACACAGGGAGGCCGCGCCCTCACCGACGTCGGCTCCCTCGCGGTCACCGACCCCGTCGGTGCTCTCCCAGATGGGACCGGGGTCGACATCCTCGTCCGCGCCGACGACCTCCAGCTCGCCCCAGACCCAAACGGCGGCTCCGTTGTGCTCTCACGAGAGTTCCGGGGCGACGAGGTCCTCCTCACCGTCAGCACACCCTCCGGCGCCGAAGTCCACTGCCGCCGCCACCACTACTCCACCCTCCCCACCGGCACCCGCGTAAGGCTCTTCTCCGTCAGGTCCGAGCCCTTCGTAGCCTTCCCCCACCAGTCCTAGACCACCAGGACACCTGCCTCATGCTCTCCCTTGGCAGGCAGCTATAAGACGGGGTGTGCAGAGGAGCGGAGCCCCTCGCCGGGTGTGGGGGTGTCTCCCACAATATCCCCTTGGGGGCGGGTGGGCGGGACAATAAAGACGCCTCAATCTAAGGGGAGTCCAGGGGGCCCTCTTCACTTGCTTACAGTCGTACGCGAAGCATTTACGATAGCATGACTGCCGTGCTACCATGTCATCGTGATCGTCTCGTTCAAGGATGGAGGCACCCAGGACGTTTTAAACGGGCGGGACACTCAAACCGCGCGGCGGATCTGTCCTCCTGCCATTTGGAGTGTGGCTCAGCGAAAGCTGGACCAGCTCGATTCCGCCGCAGTCCTAACCGATCTACGCATACCTCCCAGCAACCGGTTAGAACGACTGGCCGGGGATCGAAGCGGGCAACACAGCATTCGTGTCAACGTCAGGTATCGCATCTGCTTCGTCTGGACCGACGCAGATCCCGCCGAAGCCGAGATAACTGACTATCCTTGAGAAGGAGACTAGGTATGGTGCGCATCCCCACCGGCCGTGAGCCTACCCACCCAGGCGAGATGCTGCTGCAAGAGTTCCTGCTGCCACTCGGCATGACCCAGCGCGACCTAGCCACCGCGATCCATGTGCCCTTTCAGCGCGTCAACGAGGTCGTCCGCAGGAGACGTGGGGTCACACCCAGCACGGCATTGCGGCTTTCCAGATTCCTCGGCACGTCTCCTGACTTCTGGATGAGCCTGCAACTCCGCTGGGACCTTTACCACGCCCAACGTGCCGAGGCGGAGCAGATTGACAGCATCCGGCCTCATGAACTGATAACCACCCCGTAGGCGGTTTGAACCGATTTCCTACGTGACACAAGTCGGCCAGGAGCTTGTGTCAGATCTCCCGGTTAGGAATAAACTCATGCAGTCTCGTCTTGGGGCCGGTCCCGAGGAATGCCCCTCTCGACACCATCACACCCGCGGCATGAACACCTCGTACTTCCGAGGGTCCCTGTACCCGTCTATCACCTCAGGCGCCAGCCCAAGGCTGTCGATCGCCGCGCGCACGATGACCTGTTGATAACCGCGTCAGAATCTTCGACGTCAGGTCCGAGCCCTTCGTAGCCTTCCCCCACCAACCATAGAAGCCTGCTGAAATACGGGGTGTGCAGAGGGGCGAAGCCCCTTTGCCGAGAGTCTGAGAGCCTGCCCTGAGCCTGCCGAGTCTGTCGTTTCCCAGGACGTGTATCTCCCGTCGCGTGGGGACCGTACCGTCTTCGGACGAAGCTGTGAGCCCGACATTCACGAACTCTCCCCGTGGACGGACTGGGGGGCGCATACATGTCTCCAACTCCTCGATACGCCGCAGGCTCGGTGATGACCGCCCCAGACGCGGTGGAGCATGCGCTATGGTATAGTCTCAGGGCATCGCCCCCAGATACAATGGAGTCGGCGGCAGAAGAGTCCATTGCGTCTCAGGAGTGAAGAACAGATTCCGGCTGGCCCAAGGCCATACTGGCGAGATGGCGAGCAACTCATCAGATGGGTGGAGCAGGTGTGTGAGGCTCCGAAGATTTGGTATCTCCTTGAAGCTCTCGGCCCGTCGTCTCAATACGTAGAAGCGTGGGAGGCGCAAGTTCACATCATTTCGACCAGCCGCCAACTTCAAAGACGGGAGCCCCTCTGGCTTCGTGGGCATCGTGAGGAGAGTGGGTCCTGTATCATCTCACTCTCTGCTGAGGGTGGAAGACAAGTCCTCCGGAGGGGACACATCGACGGGGGACATCAAGAGCCGGACGCGGGGCCATTTGTTGACGGACCCCATGTCCACTATCCGACGAGCGTATTCAGGGAAATTGGCAATCGTGGTAGAAGCCGTAGCTACCAATGGTCGATCGACCCTGAAGTGTCTCTGAAGGAAGCCATAATCTGCTTCTCACGTGCCCTGAACATCACGAGACAACTGGGAGAACGACCCTTGTTACTTGAGGACAGTTGATGAACTGCGAGGATATCGTCAGCAGAGTGCGCACACATGCCGTGAGCCGCATCCAAAGCGACGTAACGTCTCGCGGTTGCAGAATCAGTCTTCCGCTGCTTGAGCCAAGTGGTGATGTGATTACTGTTGCAGTGAACCAAGGTTCACGTCCAGGAGTCTACTACGTGACCGATGGCGGGCGGATTAACGGACTTCTGTTTGAATCGAGTCCTGCCAAGCCTTCCGCCGCCGATAAGAACCTAGTGAAAACCGTAGTGGAGCGAGCCACACTGGATTTCGATGACGAGAGGCGCGTCTACTACGCAACAGCGGATGCAAAGACTCTAGGATACTGGGCCTTTGAGGTGGGGCGAACCATCGCTACATTGGCAAGTATGATCCCTCCGCCACGACGAAGCCGTGGCGGCCGCAAGTTAAGTACATACATCATCAGCCAGCTGGAAAAAGAACTCAGCGAGCATGGTCTGCGCAATCTCATGCGTGGTCCACGCTCAATACAGGGTATCACTGGCACCGAACGGCGTGTGGATCTAAGCTACAGTGCGAGAAGAGAGCCCTTGGGTGACCAAGACAATGTTGGAGACGTTTTTGTCATTGCAGCGGATCTCAAGGCGAAAGACCCTGTGGCCCCTGCACGAATCGCGGTTATTGCAGCACATGATCTCAGCGCACTTTACAACGAGCCGATCGTTAGAATCGTCCATGGACTAGTGGAAAACAGTGAAGCGGATAGCGAACGCACAAAACGGGCGCGCCGCCTTATCGAAAACGTGGCTTCCGCGTCCGGGATAGAACAATACTCATGGGACAACGGCACACATAAGGCCAACTTCGTCACTATCATACGCAACGAGTTGGCTCACAGCAGTGTCCACGTCGCCGCTGTCAAGCGGCCGCTTTGACGATTAAGAGAGTTGGTAGGCTGGAGTCACCTCCACTTGGTGTCTAGGACATTGTGCGTCCACGTGTCCTTGAACGCCTCGCTTGGCGCCTTGCTGCCTACAGGGGCCTCGTAGTTCTTGTTGGAGTTGAACGGCGGGTCTAAGTAGATGAGGTCAGGCCCCGGAGTATATCTGGGTTATCTCCCGTCCAAATTGTCTTGTCCGCAAAGTTGGGAGTAGCCGTTTCGCCCGATTCTCCGATTTCCTTGATAGCGCGCGATTGTAACCGAGGGCACCTACCCTATCTAGGGTGCCACCAAGTCTTGAGAGCAGTGTTGATGGTAGAATAGCAGCGAAATGACCGCTACCAATGCTAGGGTCGCTGCCCACCTTCTGCTCTTCCTGCTGGCGCTGATCGTCTTCCACGTCGGGCTGGGATTGGGGCTGCAAGTCAGCCCGGCCCTGGGCACGCTCGTATGGGTCGCCGCCGGGGCCATAGTTGCGCTCAACCTGCTCTGGATGCGCCGGTTCCGCAGGTAACTTCGGCCCAACTCCCCGCGGCCCGCTGCCCGTACCATCCGTGTCCATCCTGTCCATCCATGTCTGAACCACAGTTCAGACCCTGGGCATGAACACCTCGTACTTCCGAGGATCCCTGTACCCGTCTATGACCTCCGGCAACAGCCCAGGACTCTCGATCGCCGCTCGCACGATGCTCTTGTTGAACACGCTCACGCTCTCCGCGGCGAGGTACTCCTCCAGCGGCATCCACAGACACTCCTCGATCTCCTCCGCCTGCGGCACTATCTCATGGCTCAGCGCCTCTAGCTTGCACACGAAGTAGATGTCCGACTTGCCGTAACGGTACCCGTGCAGGTTGCGGAAGCACACCAGCGACTGGAAGCGCGTCCGCACCCCAGTCTCCTCCAGCACCTCCCGTACCACCCCCTCGACCAGGTGCTCCCCCTCGTGCAGCGCTCCTCCCGGCAGCTTGTAGTGCCGGGGCCCGCCCGGCGGACCGCGCCGTTCGTGCACCACCAGCAGCGACCCGTCGCTGATAACCACCCCGCCCGCGCCTATGTAGTGCGACGCATAGGGCGGTATGAACGCGCCCTCCTCCAGCCGGAGCGTCATCAACAGGTAGTCGTCGCCGCTGTGATGGAACCCGAACCCCGACTCCACAGCCTGCACCGCCAGCCCGATCCGCGAGATCGGCAATTCCAGCCACACCACCCTGTACCCCTCCTCCCGCCACGCCGCAACCGAGACCTCCAACCCTCTCCGGAAAGACTCCCCCTCCAAGGGCAACGCCTCAGGGTCTACTACGACCCCGCCAAACGGATTGGTCTCGAACCGCAAAGTCGCTGCCATGTCGCCCCCATACCGGCCCCTCAGCCGGCACCGTCGGCAGTATATCCCTTCCACCACCCCACGAGAAACCGTTGGGCAACTGTTGTAACTGTTCAGACTCCGTGAGATCCGAAGGAGGAGGCCAGAGGGGGTTCTCCCCTCTGGCAGGGGGTCTGGGGGCCTTGCCCCCAGTTTCGAAAGGGCGGGCGGGTGGGGATCAAAGACATCTGCCCTATCGGGACTATGCTAGTGGAGAAGACATCAGCAAGTCTGAACAGTTACCCAACTGTTCTGTCTTGGTGAGACATGCAGGAATCACCCTCTGGCAAGCTGCTGAAATGCGGGTTGTGCAAAGGGCCCAGCCCCTTTGCCGGGAGTCTGAGAGCCTGCCCTGAGTCTGTCGAAGCGGTGTCCCTCAGATACAACCTCCCCCCCTTCCCTGCACAAGGAAGGGGCCTCGAAAGATGGTAGGGGAGGATTCTTTCGCAGCCTGCTGCCGCATGCCACTCGTAGAATGTTCTATGATGGCCCCTGAGGTGATGAACTTTTGAGCGACCATCGAAACAGCGATATCCGTAACTTGGCCATCATAGCCCACGTCGACCACGGCAAGACCACTCTGGTCGACGCGCTGTTGAAACAGGGCCAAGTCTTCCAGGCCCACCGGCAGGTGGGAACCTTGATTATGGACACCAACCCACTGGAGCGAGAGCGCGGCATCACGATCCTGGCCAAGAACGCCTCGGTCTCCTACGGGGGCATCACGATCAACATCATCGACACGCCGGGCCACGCCGACTTCAGCGGCGAGGTGGAACGTGTTATGAACATGGCCGACGGCTGCCTGTTGCTGGTCGACGCCGTGGACGGCCCCATGCCCCAGACCACTTACGTGCTGCGCCAGGCGCTCCAGCAGAACGTCACCCCCATGGTGGTCATTAACAAGATAGACCGACCCGAGGCCCGGGTGGCTGAGGTGGTAGGGATGGTCCAGGACCTGTTCCTGGAGGTGGCTACGAACGCAGAGCAGCTGGATTTTCCTGTGCTCTATGCGTCTGCCCGGGATGGTTACGCCACAACGAGCCTGGACGAGTCTGGGGCGGATATGCAACCCCTCTTTCAAGCTATCCTGGATTCGGTGCCGCCGCCGGCCGGGGACCCCGGCGCCCCTCTGCAATTGCTTATTGCGGCACTTGACTACGACAACTACCTGGGACAAGTGGCCGTCGGCCGGATCACCAATGGCACACTCAGGCTGCGCGACCAAGTCGCCCTGTTGGGCCGCGACGCTGAGCCCACCTCCCACATCGTGGAGCGCATGTTTGTCTTCCGCGGGATGGAGCGGGTTGAAGTCGCCGAAGCCCATGCCGGGGACATAGTGGCCGTCACCGGCCCTGCTGGCGTGTCCATAGGCGATACCATCGCCTCCCTCGAAAGCCCGGAGGCTCTACCGTCCATCGACATCAACGAACCGACGGTGTGGATGACCTTTGGCGTCAGCACCTCCCCCTTCATGGGCAGAGAGGGAGTCCACTGCACCTCCCGCAATCTCTACGAACGGCTGATGAGAGAGCTGCGGACCAACGTCAGCCTGCGGGTGGAGACCACCCCCAGCCCCGACGTATTCGTGGTTGCCGGACGGGGAGAGCTGCACCTATCCATCCTGGTCGAGACCATGCGCCGTGAACAGTTCGAATTCCAGGTGTCACGTCCCGCGCCCGTCACCAAGGTGATCGCAGGCAAGGTACACGAGCCCTACGAAATCTTGAATATCACCACCCATCAAGAGTACGTGGGCGTGCTGACCGAACACCTATCCTCCAACATGGGCCAGCTCCGCGACATGCGGTACGGCGAGGACGACTACGTCGACCTAGAGTACAAAATCCCCACCCGCGGGCTTATCGGATTCAACGCCTTCTTTCTCCGCACCACCCGCGGCGACGGGGTGAAGAGCAGCATCTTCACCTCCTACGAACCGATGGAAGGTGAAATCCAGTCCGAGCGCAGCGGCGTGCTTGTCGCATCCGATGGCGGTGTCGCTGTCACCTATGGTCTGCTCAACGCCCAGGGCAGGGGCGACACGTTCATCGACCCTGGCGCCAAGATCTACGCCGGCATGATCGTGGGCTCCCATCCCCGAGAGGGCGACATCGAGATCAACGTCTGCAAGGAAAAGAAGCTGACCAACATCCGTTCGTCAAGCGCCGATGTGGCGAAACGCCTGAAGGCTACTGTGAGGATGAGCCTCGAGGAAGCGCTGGCGTTCATTACTGATGACGAGCTCGTGGAGGTCACCCCCCAGAACTTGCGGCTACGCAAGATGGAGATATCCGCCGTCGCCCGCAGGCGCAAGCGCCGCAACGGAGTCCGCGCCCGAGATTAGGCCGCCCCTGGACTGCCGCTGACATTCCGGCCCCGCAAGAAACTGCTCAGACCCCCGTGAGGTCCTAAGGACGCGTCCAGAGGAGTTCTCCCCTCCGGCAGCCTATCTGCCGCCAGGCAGCGGGGTCTGGGAGCGCAGCCCCCGTTTCCAAGGGAATCATATACTTGACTCCCCAACCGCTCTCCTTCTGGTGTCTTCGCTATCCACCCTTTGCGCTTGGCGAAGTTGGGAACGGCCATACTAGCTGCCCTACTGATGGTCGTCTTCGTCAATCGCCATCGAGAATTGTGTCCCCGACCTTGGGTAAGCGCGATCAAGGCTGCGCTTGAAGGAGGTCCAGCTCGGTGCTGCCCGCATGAGTGCTGTGACGCCTTCAAGATGCTCCTTGAGCCGGGGATTGCCGAACTCCGGCGTGAACCATTGGTGATGCCGGTTCTTCCGCCAGCCTTGCGGCAACACGGGATTGCGGCTACGGAGTTCGTTCAACACCCCCGGAGCGATCCGCTCGTAAACGAAATTGTTCGTGTAGTGCCCGATCACGGATGGGCGCTGCACCCCTTCAGCACTGCCCCAGCCCTTGAGCCGGAATATCTGTTCGTAGAATGTGAAGGGGAACGTACGGGTCCAGGGTTGGAGTTCTTGGTCAAGGAACTTCTCAAGGATCGTGGCAAGGGCGCGTTCCTCGCGGATGCGCTGGTAGCCCGTAGCCTCATCTACAAGGGCGATGATGCCGACTCGCGCGAGACCTCGGATTAGTATTTCACACCTTTCTGCAATATGGAGTTGATGTGGTTGCAAGCCTCCGGCTGCACGGGCCGCAAGCACGACATCACAAATATCCGTGAGAAGTGTGGCAGGATAGCCGTATGCTGTGCGCCCACCGTGTGGAGGAGCGAACAAGATCGGCTGTTTGGTCTCCGCCAGAGTTTTGCCTGTAACATGCGGCGCAAAGGTATTTTGTCCCACGAAAATCGCCATTCGGTCTCCGCCGTCTCGAACACTCGCCCGTGACATTGACAGCGCGCCTAGGAATCCACGTTGACTCAATACCCGGGTCTCGTCCTCCAACACATAGCATGGGATTTCGATGTCAGCGACAGCCAGTGGGCGATCCGGCTGTCCTGCGATTACCTTGAGCGGAGGTGCTAAGGGCCGATGCGCCAGTACCTTGTCCGTGATTGCGTCAAGTGCCTCCCTCATGCGATCAACTCCTTGTAAGTGATTCGTGCGCCGAAGGCGTTCTCGACGAACACTGCGAGTCTGTCCAGCGTGTGAGGATCGACATTGCCCTAGTTGAGCCGAAACGTCGCCTCGTTCACGTAGCGACCTAGGTGCTTGACACTAACGTGGTGCCAGATGCCATAGATGCTGCGCTTGAGCACTGTCCACATCGACTCCGCCGAGTTGATATGGATGTCGCCGGCCCCGACGTATTCTCTCGCGCCGTGATTGACCGTCCCCCGCGAGTAGCCCGCAAGGGCATTGTAGCCGCTGTGTTCGTCCGTGTAGACGGTAGCCCCCGGTGCTACGTGCTGCTCAATGGTACTGCGAAGAGTATCCCCGTCTGTCCGGGTAATTGGCTGGGCGATGGACTTCCCGCCGCGCCCGCGCATTCCGAGCACGGGCTGCTTCCCGACAGGTCCGCGTCCAGCATGAAGCTTCTTCGACTCATGCTTGTTGTGCTCCTTGCTGCCGATGTAGGTCTCGTCAACCTCAACAATGCCGCTCAGTGAGTCGGAGTCGTCACCACACGCCTCACGGAGGCGGCCCAGCATAAACCAAGCCGTCTTCTGCGTGACACCGATTTCCTTCGATAGCTGGAGCGATGAGACCCCTTTGCGTGCCGTCACCAGCAAGTACATCGCATAGACCCACTTGTTGAGCGGCACATGGGAGCGCTCGAAAATCGTCCCGGTACGAACGGTGAACTCCCCGGCGCAACCGTGGCATCGGTAATAGCCCACGCGCTTACCAGTCCGGGCGGTGATGTTCTCCAAGGCTCCGCATAGTGGGCAGGACGGAGAACCATGCCAGCGACGCCCTTCAAGGTAGAGCCGGGCGGCCTCAGCATCGGGTATCATATCGAATAGTTCAAAGGTGCTGACCGTTCGATTGCCACGTGCCATAGTCCATCTCCCTATATGGAGATAATGCCACAGTATCATATGGGAGTCAAGTATATAATGCCCTTTCCAAAGGGCGGGCGGGAACCAAGGACGTCTGCCTTATCGGGACTACGCTGGTGCAGAAGAACCTCACCAAGTCTGAACAGCTACCGCCGCAAGCCGGTCAGGGACCGTTCGCGGAGATTCTGCTATACTGGGCCCACGCACGTAACCGGCGCGTCCCGGCTTATACAGCAGCGGCCACCATCTGTCGTCCCGTTGTCTCGTCTTCTCCACCCCGCGCTGGCTCATTGTTGCACTTCACTAGATAGAGGTACTCTATTCCCGCATGCCATCCATACCTATGACTACCCGCACCCGACTACCCGAGCAGCACCCGGCGGTATGTACCGCCTGTAGTGCATCTACCTCCGTTCCCTTCCTGCCAAACCCTGACAAGCCGGTCTACTGCGGCTCGTGCTTCCGGTCCCGTCGTTACCGTCCCCCAGCCCCGGCCAAAGCAGCCGTGATCGAGCCGGCATTGGACGATGAATACCCTGATGATCCCGGCATCGCCGTGGATTCCGTATTCCCCGGTATGGCCCTGAAAGCCGCTACTAGACGGGCGATTGCCAAGATGGACATCTCCGGGCCCACACCCATTCAAGAAAAGTCCATTCCGCACCTGCTGGAGGGCCGTGACCTGATAGGTCAGGCACGCACGGGGTCCGGCAAGACCCTCGCGTTCGCCGTTCCCATGGTGGAAAAGTGCGACCCGTCGGTTCGGCGGATTCAGGCGCTTGTGCTAGTGCCCACGCGGGAGCTGGCCATTCAGGTGGCCGAAGTCACAGAGGCCCTCGCATCGTCGCAGCGCCTTCGCGTGACGTTACTGTACGGCGGCCGGTCGTTGGTGCCGGAGTGCGCAGCGTTGAGGAACGGCACTCATATCATCATCGCCACGCCGGGACGGACGCTGGACCATATACGCCAGGGCACCCTGGACCTCCGATCGGTCCGATACATGGTGCTGGATGAAGCCGACGAGATGCTGGATAGAGGGTTCGCCCACGATGTTGAGGCGATCCTTGGCGAGACGCCCTCGGAACGCCAGACGGCGCTCCTGTCCGCCACCATGCCTGAGTGGGTAGCCAAGACCGCTGCGAAGCACCTGAACGACCCCGTAACGGTCGAAGTGGACGCAGACCTGCAGTCCCTGCCCACGGTGGAACACCTCGTGTACAGCATCCGCAAGAGCGACAAGATCGAGGTCCTCCGAGACCTGCTGAACGAGCGGCACGGCGCCCCGATCCTTGTCTTCGGCAAGACCAAGCACGGCGTCAAGAGGCTGGCGAAAGAGCTCGACGACATGGGTTATCCCGTTGGGGCGCTCCAGGGCAACCTCAGTCAGAACGCCCGCGAGCGTGTGATGAAGAATTTCCGTTCCGGCGAGGCCCCAATCCTGGTTGCAACGAATGTCGCTGCCAGGGGCCTGGACATCGAGGGCATCGAACAGGTCATCAACTATGACCTGCCGGACACAGATCTGCTCTTCACACACCGGGTCGGACGGACCGGCCGCATGGGCCGCGCCGGCGAGGCGGTCACGTTCATCACTCCGGATGAAGAGGGGAAGTGGCGGGAGATTGAGCGGGGCCTCGGCCGCCGGTTCAAACGCATGACCTGGGGTGTCGCCCGTCAGAAAGCCCCGGCTCGAGAGAGCTACGCATAGGGACATCTCCACCTCACCTCAATCCCCTCCCTCCATTGGGAGGGATTCCCGGGTGCGGCGCCCCACCCGGCAGCTTGTAGTACCTCTGCCCGCCAACCGGACCGCGCCCGCGTAGCTGGGCGGTGCCTACACTCATGCCAGTTCCTGCGGCTCGCCTTCCGCCACGGCAGCACCCTCGGGCGTTGTCGTTTCTGGGTCGCCTTCGTCTCCGGCCATCTGAGGTGCTTCGCTCTTGCCGGTGTCCCACTGTTCGTAGAAGTAGACGAACACGTCCCTCGTGGCGGCGACCAGGGGCACGGCGACGATGACCCCCCACAGTCCCGAGACCTCGCTGGCCACCACCAGGGTGACCATGATCATCGCCGGGTTCAGCCGCACGGCGTTGCTCTGTATGCGCGGCGTGACGACGTTGTTTTCTATGAGTTGAACGACGACGTAGACCAGCGCGACCCATATCGTCTGGCTGGGCGAGCTTGCAAGCGTGACCAGCAGACCCGGCACTGCCCCGAGCAGGGGCCCGATTATCGGGATCAGGCCGAACAGACCGGCCACCAGTCCCAGGATGGCGGCGAACTTGATGCCCAGGATGGACAGCCCGATGAACACCAGCACCCCGACGACCGTCGCGCTCATCAGCTGCCCCCGGACGTAGGAGCCTATCACGCCGTTGGCGATTGAGATGACGTTGCGTGTGTGCGTTCGTCCGCGCTCGGACATGAGCGGGTAGAGGCCGCCAACGACCCTCTCGCGGTCCTTGAGCACGTAGAACAGGAAGAACGGCATGACCGCGAGGCCGATCACGATCGTCACGGCGTTCGATACCCCGCTCACAGTCCGTTGGACGATGCCCCAACCCGCCTCTGCCAGCACATTGCCCCCCGCTGCCACAGCCTCCTCGATCTGAGTCCGCAGTTCGACGGGTATCCGCTCCGCGTATTCCTGGGACCAGCCTTCCACCGTGGACCTCGCGCGTTCGTACAGATCGGGGAAGGTCTGCAGCAGCTCCTCCGACTCGGCAAACAGGGGCGGGACCGTGAGGTACAGGACGCCCGCGACGACCCCCGCGAACGCCACGTAGATTATGAGTATCGAGACGATGCGGCTAACGCCCGGCATACGGTTGTGGCCCGGCAGCCGCTTCTCCAGGAACACCACGACCGGATAGAAGAGCTGGGCCAACACCACGCTGATGATGAATGGAAGGAGGGCCCCGCGAGCGAGGTATAGTATGACGGCCATGACCGCCAAGGCAACCGCGACGAGCCCCGCGCGCCGCCACCTTATCCAGGCCTGCTGGCCAGGTCCCTGTTGTGGGGCGTCAGGAGGCTGTTGCCCGGTCATCGACCTCACTCCAACACTCTCCCTCTAACGAAAGAGAGGGCGCGGATGGTCATCCGCTCGCGCCAGTACCTCGCAGTCACTCACGGTTGAGCCGCCTCCCGCGACCGGTCGGTCCACTTGTACACGGCCTTCCCGTTCCGCCAGAGGAACTTCTCCGACGCCGCGTCCCCCTTCTCCCGGAAATACCCGGACGTTATCGCCAGCTCCTGGGAGTAGGGGCCGATCTGCTCGACGTTGGGCCAGTTGCTGCCGTACACGAGCCGGTCCTCGCCGAACGCGTCCCACAGGACGTCGAGGGTGGGCCTGTAGAAGTCCACGCCTTCCGGAGCGGGCAGGACCGCGCTGTGCTGGAGCACTGCCGACACCTTGCAGAAGACGTTGGGGCGCCCAGCCATCCGCCGCATCACGTCGGCCCACTCGGGGTTCGCGGCTACGCCGTCAATGGGACGGCCTGCCCCTATGTGATTGATGACGATCCTGAGCTGGGGCACGGCGTCGGCCAGCTGCAAGAGGTACTCCATGTCGTAGTAGCCCATGTTGACATCCATCTGCAGGTCCTTCTCGGCGAGGACCTCCGCAGCCCTGAGGACGGCTGGGGTGGAGTAGTCGGTGCTGTCGAGGGACCGGGCGCGTATTCCTCGAAAGAGGGGATTGGCGGCGAATCTGTTCACGTGGTCCTCGAACGAGTCCTCGCGCATGTCCAGGTTGCCTGAGAACCCGACGATCAGGGGTTCGGCGGCGGCCATGTCCAGGAGCCACTGGTTGTCCTCGACCCAGTGGCTCGCCTCGACGACCACCACGCCGGTCACGCCAAGCCGCGCGGTGATGGCCTTGTAGTGGTGGGGCAGCACGGTACGGTAGAGGCGGGACTCCTGCTGCGGGTCCGGATACGGTGCGCCCTGGGGTCTCGTGGGGTCGATGAAGTGGACGTGAGTGTCGACGATCATGGGCTCCCCCTCGCATCTGCGCCGCCCATTGTACTCCATAGGCACAGGGGCGCAGGACGGCCGGGGGCTGCCAGGGACACCGCTCGATGTGACCTGCGGCCCTTCGACGAATTCAGGGCCCACGGGCTTCGACCGGAACCGAGAAGGGCCCTATCCCTTGCCCAGCTCTCCGTGCAACGCCTCCCGCACCGCCCTCAGCGCCTCCGCCCCCGAGGCCGCTGCCGCATCCAGCACGCCCGCGGCCAGCGCGGAAGCTGCCTCCTCCGCGGACACCCCCAGCTCCGAGGCCGCCGCGCGCGCCGCTGCCAACGCCGCCGCCGCCGCCTCCGCGGGGTCCCGGCCAGCCTCCACAGCCCCCTCCACGGCGCCGTAACCCGCCCCGCGCAGCGCCTCGACCGGCGCAACCCCACGGTGCGCCAGCGTGCGCAGCGTCCCCAGCACCGCGCCCCGGGCGACCCTGCCCACCTGCCCGGTCAGGTCCTCCCCCACGTGCGCCGCCCCGCGCGTCGCGTGACGCGCCAGCTCCAGCCCACGGCCGGCGGCATCCTCCACCTCGTCGATCGCCTCCCCTACGACCCCGCCCACCGCTGACGCCACGTCTCGCACCAGCTCTCGCCCCCTGCTGGCGGACGCCGCCGCCGCCTGCGCCGACGCCGCCAACTGGTAGGCCGTCACACCCAGGGCGACGTCCGCCCCCGGCACCCGCTTCAGGTAGCCGTACGAGAATGCCGACACCGCCCCAAGACCCGGCACCGAAGACACCGCCCGCGCAGCGGGGCCGCCCCGCCCTGCCAGCTCGCCGAGCGCCGTCTCCCGTGACAATTCGCCCTCCTCGCGCAGAGCCACCAGCAGGTTCAGCGACAACAGCCCGAGCACGAAAGCGATCGCGAACAGGAAGTCGAACCCCGTCAAGGACAGCGCCGGCAGCTCCAACACCCCGTTCGGCGATGCCCAGCTCAGGTCCACCCCCAGCGTCCTTACCGCGAAGAAGTCCGCCATCAGCCCGCCGGCCACAGGCCCAATCCCCGCCCCTACACTCGCCGCTATGCTGGCAACGCTCAGGAACGGTGTCGCCTTCCCCGCCGGGGCCTCCTTCAGCGTCAGTGTGCTCATCGTAAGGCCCACTCCCGCCGCCGCTACGCCCGCGAACATGTGCAGCACCGCCAGCAACGGCAGCGTGAGAAAGTGCCGCTCCGGATGGCTGGCGAACACCCACCCGAAGATGACCAGCAGGTACAGCGACGCCGACAGCGACAGCACCGGCTTGCTCCCGACCCGGTCCGCCATCGGCCCCCACACCCGCGTGAACAGCACGCTCGTCGTCTGGCTGAGCACCGTGAATCCAATCACGGCGCTCAGTGACAACCCCAGCTCCTTGAGCATATACACCGCAAAGAACGGGATCGCCAGGTTCGAGACCAGGCTCCATACGAACAGGAACCTCACTAGCTGCGAAAAGTTCCGGTCCCGCAGCGGCTCCGCCAACACCGACAGCGCCGATCTCCCCGACTCCGCAGCCGCCGGCATCGACGGCTCGCTCGCCCGCAACGCGCACCACGTGCTCGCCAGCCCGAACGTGAGGGAGCCTCCAACCAACAGCAACGAATAGGCGAGTATCGCGTCCTCGGGCGCCGACACGCTCTCCCACCACCGCACGAAGAAGCTGGCCCCTAGCCCGACCACCGCCATCGCTACCGTGATAACCGCCAGCCGCCGCCCGTAGTAGCTCCCCAGCACGTCCTGCGGCACCAGGTCCCGCATCCAGCTGGTCCAGGTCGTCGCCCACACCGGCGCGAATAGCCCCCGCAGCGCCAGCAGCAAGATGACCACTGCCACGGCCGCGGCGCCCGGCGTCTCCAGGAGGAACGGAACAGCTCCGATGGGCGCCCACATCAGGTGCGCCCCAAGCAGGGCCGGGACGCCAATCGCCTTCCTGACCCGGTACCGCTCCACCGCCAGCACCGCCGGCAGCTGCGCCACCTGCGTCACGAACGGCAGCGCGGCCAGTATCCCCACCTGCAGGTTGTTCGCCCCCAGCGCCAGCGCGAACGCCGCCATGAACCCGCCGCTCGCCACGCTGAACACCCCTCCCGACGCCAACCCCTCCCACACCATCATGTGAAGGCTCCGGCGCACCTCTTGCCCGGTCAGCGTGGGGCTCGGACGCAATAACGCTATCATCTGGTCACCCTAAACGATCAACCCAATCGCCGCGCTCGCAAGCCCCAGGAACAGCAGGAACCCGAACACGTCCGTAACCGTCGTCACCACCACCGCCGACGACACCGCCGGGTCCACCCCCACCCGCCGCAGGAACAGCGGCACCGCCGCCCCCACCGATCCCGCTATCAGCATGTTCCCGAGCATCGCGACCCCCAGCACCAGCCCCAAGCCCACATTCTGCTTCCACACTATCGCGATCACCGCCACCAGCACCCCCAGCCACACCCCGTGCACCAGCCCCAGCGCCACCTCTCGCACCAGCAGCCGCTGCGCCCCCACGCCTACAAGTTCGCCCAGCGCGATCGCCCGCACTATCAGCGTCAACGTCTGCGTACCGCCAATCCCGCCCTGCCCCGCCACAACAGGCAGGAACGCGGCGAGCACCACCACCTGCGTCAGCGTCGATTCGAACATCGCCACCGTCGCCGCCGCAAGGAACGTCGTCCCAAGGTTCACCGTCAGCCACGGCAGCCGCGTCCGTATCGACTCCAACATCGGCCCGTCCACCGTCTCGCCCGCCACGTTCGCCACCTGCAGCATCTGCCGCGTGTCTTCCTCCACCGCCGCCCCCAGCAGCGATTCGGCCGCTATCGCTCCTATCAGCCTCCCCCCGTCGACTACCGGTATCTGCGTGATGTTGTAGTGTCGCTGGAGCCGGGCGCACTCCTCCGCCGGAGTGTCTGCGGACACCGTCGCCACGACAGACTCTGATAGCGAACGCACCGGCGTCCCATCCGCCGCCACCGCTAGGTCCGCCATGCTTATCTGCCCGTAGAGTTCCCCGCCCTCGTCCACTACCACCACGTGAGTGAACTTGTCCCTCTCATCCCCCAGCGCCATGAGGCTCTCACGCGCCATCTCAGCTCGTTCGTCGATTCCCACCGTAGGGAGTTGCGAGACCATCAGCGATTCCGCCGTGCCGGGCGCCTCGGCAAGAAGCTCCTCTTCCAGCGGCTGCCCTGGCGGTCCGCCCACCCCATGCACGCGCAGCAGCGAAAGCCGCCGCAACGTCGCCAGCGCCTGCAGCGGATGCACCTGCCCCAGCACGAACGTCAGCGCCTGCGTCCCCAGCCGCGTCCCTACCCGCCCGGCCTCCACCGGGTTCATCTGCCGCAGCATCCACACGACCGTCTCCGGCGACATCACCCGCAACATGACGTCCCTGCTCGCCCGCGGCAGACCCGCGACGATGCTCCCCATGTCCGCCGGGTGCAGGTGCCGGATCATCTCCCAGGCCGACTGCCCATGCCCGGCCCGGATCATCTCCCCCACCTGCCCCGCAATCCTCGACGCCTCCGCCAGCGAAATCGCCCGCCCCACCACCCCGCCGGCGCCCACTACCCCATCGGCAAGACCCTCTCCATCCTTCATGCGCCATGCCTCCTGCTCCTGACACCATTCGGCTGACTATGCCGCCGGCCCTGTTCCGTATGTTCGTAGGGGCGGGTTTCAAACCCGCCCTCCCCGGCGCCTGCTGTGTCGCCCCTTCCCCCTTCGTGCCCTTCGTGGACAATTCCCCTTCTAAGAGGCCCAACCCCTGGACCTCTCGACGGCCCGTCGCCACTCGCCGTACAACCTCTCTCGCCGCTCGTCTTCCATGGCGGGAACGAACGTTTCGTCCGCCCTCCACAGGCCCTCGATGTCGGAGGGGCTGTCCCAGAACCCGACTCCAAGACCCGCCAGGTATCCGGCCCCAAGCGCGGTCGTCTCCTTGACCGCCGACCGCACCACCGGCGCCCCGAGCAGGTCCGACTGGAACTGCATCAGCAACCGGTTATCGGTAGCCCCGCCGTCCACGCGAAGCGAGGAGAGCGGCGCGCCGGTGTCCTGGCTCATCGCGTCCAGTATGTCTCGCGTCTGGTAGGCGATCGACTCCAGCGCTGCCCTCGCTACGTGCGACGCTGTCGACCCGCGCGTCAGGCCGACGATGGCGCCGCGTGCGTACATGTCCCAGTAGGGAGCCCCCAGCCCTGAGAATGCGGGCACCAGGTACACGCCGCCGTTGTCCTCGACCCCCGACGCCAGGCGCTCGGACTCGGCCGAGGTCTCGATGATCCCCAGCCCGTCGCGCAGCCACTGGACCGTAGCGCCCGCCGAGAAGACGCTGCCCTCCAGCGCATAGACGACCTCGTCTCCAATGGCCCAGCCGACCGTGGTTATCAGTCCGGAGCTGGAGTCAACCCGGTCTCTGCCCGTGTTGACGAGCGCAAAGCACCCGGTGCCATACGTGTTCTTCGCCGAACCCGGTTCGAAGCAGCACTGGCCGAACAACGACGCATGCTGGTCGCCGGCCACTCCCGCGATCGGGACGGCCTGCCCCGCCGACAGGTCGCCCGCGACATGACCGAATACCTCGCTGGAAGACCTGACTTCGGGAAGGATAGCCCTCGGCACGTTGAGCATGGCGAGAAGCTCGTCGTCCCAGTCCAGGGAGTCGATGTTGAACAGCATCGTCCGGCTGGCGTTTGTGACGTCCGTGGCGTGGACCAGCTTATTTGTAAAATTCCATATCAGCCAGGAGTCGACCGTCCCGCAGGCGAGCTCGCCCCGCTCTGCCCGGCGCTGACCGTCCGGTACTTCATCCAGGAGCCAGCGGATCTTGGTGCCCGTGAAGTAGGCGTCTATCGGCAGCCCCGTCTTCTGCCGCACTGCGGCCTCGTAGCCGCGCCCCTTCAGCTCGTCGCACAGCTCCGCCGTCCTCCGGCACTGCCACACGATCGCATTCGATACAGGCTCCCCCGTCCGCCGGTCCCACATCACGAGAGTCTCGCGCTGGTTCGCAATGCCTATGCCAACGATGGACCTCGGATGCGCCTCAAACGCCTCCAGCAGCTCCTCGATAACCTCGAGGCAAGACTCGAACAGCTCCACCGGATCGTGCTCCACCCACCCCGGACGCGGGTACATCTGCCTGATCTCCCGGCTCACCGTCCACAACGGCGCCCCCGTCGCGTCAATCAGCATCCCAGTCGTCCCCGTAGTACCCTGGTCCAGCGCGACAATATACCCCGACTCTTTCATGCCACCCCCTCATTCTCTGTCATCACTACAAGAATGGCCTTGATTCACCCGTAGGGGCGGGTTTCAAACCCGCCCTCCCCTTCGTGCCCCTTCGTGCCCTTCGTGGACAATGTCTCCCCTCCCTCACACTATCAGGCTAATCGACGCCACGTCCGGGCGACCAGCCCTTGAAGCATGTGTTCTGATTCGGATAGAATCCACCCCATGGTATCCAACAAACACATCACCATATACACCGACGGTGCATGTATCGGCAATCCCGGCCCGGGCGGCTATGGGGTCGTTTTGCTATCCGGGGAGCGTCGCCGTGAGCTCAGCGGCGGCTTCCGCCGCACCACCAACAACCGCATGGAGCTGATGGGACCGATAGAGGGGCTTGAATCCCTCAAGCAAAGCTGCCGGGTAACCCTGCACAGCGATTCTCAGTACGTTGTACGGGCTATGGAAAAGGGATGGGCCAAGCGTTGGCGAGGTAACGGCTGGATGCGCAACAAGCGGGAACAGGCTGTGAGTCCCGACCTATGGGAGAAGCTCCTCGATCTTTGCGAGAAGCACGAGGTCGACTTTCGTTGGGTTCGCGGACACGCTGGCGACCCGGAGAACGAACGCTGCGATCAACTCGCGGTCCAGGCCGCCCACGGGAAGGACCTCCCGGCAGATGAAGGCTACGAAACGCCCATGGTGGTGCAACCGAGGCTATAGCAGTATCCGATACTTGGGTGAATGCTTGAGCGACATGCGATTCCTCTCTCGACCGGAACAACCGTAGCCACTGAAGTTCAACTGGATTCCCCCCAACCGGAGGTAGTATGCCTCGCCAGACGGAGCCGAACGTCAACAACGCCCTGGGCAGCCTGCTTCAGGACATGCTGCCCCGCAGCACAGTGCGCTCCGAGAACACCCAGGCCATCTCCGGCCACCCTGGGTTGCGCCCCGACATCATCGTCACCGCGCCAGGCCGCTCGCCCGTGGTCGTCGAGGCCGAGTACATGCCCGCGCGTACCGTCGAACCGGAGGCCACGTCCCGCCTCGGGCTGGAGGTGGCCTCCAACGGGCGCATCATCGAGGCAGCCATCGCCCTCCGCTACCCGGACGCGATTAGCGATGCCCACGACCTACGCGCCGCCCTGTCGTCGGCCCGCCTCGGGTACTGCGTCTTCACTGAGGACGGCGGCGAGAGTCGCTTCCCGGAGTCCGGCTGGCTGGAGGGTGCCGTTGAGGACGTGGCCGACATGGTGCGCTTGGTGTCCGTCCCCCAGCGCGCCGTCGAACGGGCAACCACCACGCTCCAGGAGGGAATAGACGGCGCCGCAAGGCTCTTGGACGAGCTGAACGAGACCCGCTCAGGCGTCACCACGGCCATTGCCCGCCTGCTGGGTATGACCAACGTGCCCCAGACGCGCCGCATGGCCTGCGCCATCATCGCCAACGCCCTGGTCTTCCACGAGCGCATTGCCGGCATGCATGACGAGGTAAAGCCCCTGACCGTGGTGTGCGGCGACGGCGTGGATAACCCCCAGGGCGAGGTGATTGCCGCCTGGAACGACATACTCAAGATCAACTATTGGGCCATCTTCGCGATTGCCAAGGACATCCTGGAGCAGATGCCATCTGGCGACGCGGCGGAGATTCTGCGACAGCTGAGGAACACCGCCCAGTCGGTAAATGCGACGGGCGTGGACAACGCCCACGACCTGACCGGCCGCATCTTCCAGCGCCGAGGCCATAGGCCGGCTGCGCATCGGCGACTTCGCCTGCGGCACCGGCGCGCTCCTCTCCGCCGTTTACGAGCAGATTGCAGCCCGCCACGAGCGCGCCGGAGGCGATGCGGCAGCCCTTCACAAGGTGATGATGGAGGAGGTGCTCTACGGCTGCGACGTCATGCCCTCCGCCGTCCACATCACTGGCTCGACCCTCTCCGGTGTGGAGCCGCACGTCCTCTTCAATGGCTCTCACCTGTACACCATGCCCTACGGCCGGATGAAGGACGACACTGTGATGATTGGCTCCCTGGAGCTTCTCCAGTCCTCCAACGTGCTGACCCTGTTCAACACCAGCGACCCGGCCATGCGCACCGGCAGCGCGGGCGAGGAGACGGCCGCCCAAATACAGGCCGAGATACCGGACGCCGGCTACGACTTAGTGATCATGAACCCGCCCTTCACCAGCAACACCTCTAAAGAGGCATCTCATATTGGCATATTCGCCCCTGCCTTCGCTGCCTTTGAGAGTGCCGACAGCGACCAGCGCGACATGGCCAAGCATCTCTCTCGACTCAAAGCAGACACCTGCTATCACGGACACGCCGGAATGGCTTCAGCGTTTGCAGCACTGGCTCATCGCAAGCTAAAGCCCGGGGGTATCTTGGCTTTAGTGTTACCTCTTACAGCGTCTGCCGCATCATCTTGGCGGAGCTTTCGCCAGATGCTGGACGATGGTTACACTCAATCGATGGTTCTAAGCATAGCTGCTGCTGACAATGACGACCTGTCCTTTTCGTCTGACACTGGGATGGCAGAGTGCTTGGTCATTGCCCGTAAGCGCAAGCCAAGTGAATCTACTGAAAGGCGCACGCTCTTTGCTTCGCTAGCCCACAAGCCACATGGATTTGCTCACGCAAGCGTACTGGCAAACAAAATCACTCCCAGTAACCACGTCAGGCAGATTGAGGATGGGCCGTACGGGGGTACGTCCCTGATGATCGGCGATGACTTGGCTGGAGAGATGATAACGGCTCCTCAGCACATAAGTGGAGAGGTTTTGGGTGCAGTACGCATTTCGGACTATTCCATAGCTCAGACTGCTCACGCCTTGTCGGAGTCACGACTGTGGCTCCCAGCTTTTGAATTCCCCCTTACGCTGAAAACAGCACCGTTAGATAACTTGGGCACCCTTGGCCTTTATGACCTGGACATTACGGGACAGCCCCCTCAAGGACCGTTCACAAAAGTCCAATATAGTGCAACGGCGACCTATCCCTCGCTGTGGAACCACGACGCAAGAAACGAGACACGGATGGTCTGCACACCAGACTCGCAACTGCGCGTTCGGCCTGGTATGGAGAACAAGGCCGCAACTGTTTGGGCTACGGCGAGCCGTGCGCACATAAGTCGAGAATTCCGCTTTAACTCTCAACCACTCAGTGTAGCCATAACAGAAACGCCCACTATAGGTGGTAGGGCTTGGCCGAATGTTCGCTTCAATCAAGCTGGATTTGACCTAGCGTTCGCCATCTGGGGAAATAGTACGCTCGGCCTGATTACTCATTGGTGGCACTCCAACCGACAGGTATCGGGAAGAGGTGCAATGTCAATCCGCTCTGCGGATTCCCTATCGGTGCTGGACCTCCGCACCCTCACAGACGAGCAGCTGCGCGCGGCTGAGGCCATCTTCAACGAGTTCCGGGACCTGGAGTTGAAGCCCGCCTACCTAGCGGACGCTGACCCCAACCGCGCCCTCCTGGACCGGCGGGTGGTATGCGACCTCCTAGGCTTCGACGAGGAAACCTACGCCGCCGTCCGCCGCCTGGCCGCCAAGTGGTGCGCCGAGCCGTCAGTCCACGGCGGCAAGCCCCGCCCAAAGGACGCCAACCTCGTCATCTAGGGGAACCGCCCAACTACACGCCCGGCCTGTCCGTCATCCCTCCCCATCCATCCTGCCATCCCCCAATCCCGAAAATCCTGATTCACCCAGATTCCCCACCTAGAGAAGAAGAAGACCTCGTTGGAGCCCGCCGTGAAGGGGGCTAAGATGTTTCTTGGAAGAGAGAAACGATCACCAACGAGGTGCACCTATTATGAAGCAAGGGGTTCTGCCGTTCCAGTACGAGCAGGAGAAGAGCTCGCCGGGCATGACGGCGATGGCGGGGATGATGACGTACTTGGAGTTGATGCACGCAGCAGGTTTGAGGTCGTCGGTAGAGCGCCACGTGGGACTGCGGGAGTGTGGTCAGGGCTGGACGGACAGCCAAGTGGTCAGCTCGCTGATACTGCTGAACCTGGCAGGCGGTGAGTCAGTGGTCGATCTGGATGTTCTGGAGAAGGACGCGGGGTTGTGCAGGGTGCTTCGGGAAGTCGAGAGCTATGGGATGGGTCGTCGAGAGCGTAGAGCGTTGGAAGAGCGATGGCGTGTAGAGCGTCGGCGGAGCATGCCATCGGAGTCGGCGGTGTTCCGGTACCTGGAGAGATTCCACGAGGCGGGCGAGGAGTCCAGTCGGGAAGCTCACAGAGCGTTCATACCTTCACCCAACGAAGCGCTGGGGGGGCTGCATAAAGTGAACGCCGATATGGTGAGCTTCGTACAGAGCCGTTCGCCCTGCGCTCAAGCCACGTTGGACATGGACGCCACGCTGGTGGAGACGCACAAGCAGCAGGCGCTCTACAGCTACAAGAAGTACAAGGCGTATCAGCCTCTGACGACCTACTGGGCCGAGGCTGAGTTGATAGTGCATTCGGAGTTTCGGGACGGCAACGTACCTGCTGGCTATCAGCAACTGCGAGTGTTGACCGAAGCGTTGGAGCATCTGCCTTGTGCGGTGGACAAGGTGATGCTGCGGTCGGACGCGGCTGGGTATCAGCACGAGTTGCTGCGGTACTGCGCCGAGGGCAGAGACGAGCGCTTCGGAGTGATCGAGTTTGCGGTAGGGCTCAACGTGACGCCGGAGTTCAGGCGCGCGGTGTCCGAGGTTGCCGAACAAGACTGGCATGCCCCGCACCGCAGACTGGGCGCCACTTGGGTCGAGACAGGTCAACAGTGGGCGGAGGTGAACTTCGTACCAGACTGGATAGCCTACAGCAAGAAGAACCCTGAATACCGGTTCATCGCTATCAGGGAGCCGCTGAGCGAACAGCCTCTGCCGGGAATGGAACTGCAGCTGGAACTGCCCTTCCCCGTGATGAGGCTGGCCGGCGGAGCCTGGCACAAGGTCTCCGGGTTGGTGACCAACCGAGACCTTCCGGGAGATGAGATGATCCGGTGGTACAGGCAGAGATGCGGTAAAGGCGAGCAGGTCCACAGCGTCCTGAAGAGTGACCTGGCTGCGGGCAGGCTCCCGTCGGGGCTGTTCGGAGCCAACGCCGCATGGTGGGCCATAGCGGTGCTGGCCTTCAACCTGAGCTCTGCGATGAAGCGGCTGGTGTTGGGCGGACAGTGGGTGAGCAAGCGTCTCAAGGCAGTGCGCTTCGCCCTGATCGCCCTTCCGGGCCGGGTGATGCGACACGCCAGGAAGCTGATCATCCGTCTGGCGCGGGGCCATCCCTCATACGAGTTGTTGATCAGGGCACGTCAGAGGATATTGGCGCTGTCCGCCGAGCCGTACCAACCATAAGCGGTCCTGTCTGTGCATCGGTTGAAGGCGACTCAGCAAGGTCGCCCAGGCTGGGCCATGCCTTCTTCGGCCTGAGGACAGCCATAATCGGTGCGGCTCCGCTGCCCATACCCTCAAAGTCTTCGGCCAAGGTCCTACCTACGGCCCGATCCGACCATATGGAACCACCGAATCGATACTCAACACGGGCGTAAATCCACGAAGGCCACACCAACTATGTTAGGTGGGGAATCTGGGTTCAGACATTCCCTTGACGCCCACGAACACCTGTGCTAATATACCCCCATGCACAGTAGCCCACATACGCAACTGCGCCTGCCTGTTCGGCAGACAGGCAGCAGCCCGCGGCCATGTTCCACTTTCGTTCCAAAAGTGCCTCATTTGCGTCCATTCGTAGCCCAAATGCGCGCCAAAACCCTCCCAAAACTCCAACCCCGCACATAGGAAATGGAACAATATGGAACAGAATGGAACAACTTTTGGGGGGCTCTCCCAAAAACAGGCCACCGCCCTGCCGCACCTCCTCAAGCCCGGCTCTCTTGCCGACCAGGCCAGGAACGCGGGCATCGGCCGTACCACCCTCCACAGGTGGCTTCGGGACGACAACTTCCGGCGCTCCCTGGAGCAGCTCCGTGAAGACGCCCTACGCCTCGCCGAGTCCGAGCTCCAGGCCATGTCCTACAGGGCCGCCGCCGTCATCCGCGAAGCCCTCCACGACGAGGACCCGGACATCAGGTTCCGCGCCGCCCAGGCTGCCCTCCGGCACGCCCACAAGGCCCAGTACGGCCAGCAGCTCGAACGCCGCGTCGAGCTCCTCATGGACGCCTTCGACCTAAGGAAGGAGACCGAATGGCCTCGATAGAGCGCAGGCTCTACTCCCTCGAAAGAAAGCTCGTCAGGGAGCGCGCCCAGCTCGCCATCCGGGACTTCGTCGAAGCCGTCATGCTCCGCTGGGACGACTTCGCAGCCTCCGATCAAGACGCCTTCTTCCTCGCCCACGACCTGGGCCTCAACCGGATTGGCCTGCCCACCCTGCCAGCCGCCGTCTCCTACCTCAACAGGTGTCGCGACGAGGCCAAAACTCCCAACCCACACCACCTCGCCACCCGCCTCGCCCCCTGGACCATCACCCCCAGCCGCTCCTGGAAATGACCCCCAACTCCCGCCGTGTATAATGACGCCTACCAATACGTAGGGGTGCCCCTCGTGGGTGCCCATTCCCGGCCTCACACGACCCACTAACCAATAAGGAGACCCCATGGACGGCGACACTGCAATATCGACAATCCTCAAGGCCGAAGGCGTCGAGTGGATGGCCTGCTTCCCCGCCCAGACCCTCATAGACAAGGCCGCCCTCGAAGGCATACGCCCCATCATGTGCAGGCAGGAGCGCGCCGGCGTCAACATCGCCGACGGCTTCAGCCGCATCAAGAACGGCAAGAAGATCGGCGTCTTCACCATGCAGCGCGGCCCCGGCGCCGAAAACGCCTTCGGTGGCGTCGCTCAGGCCTTCGCCGACTCCGTCCCCATCCTCCTCCTGCCAGGCGGACACGAACGCGCCCGGCTAGGCGTACCCCCCGCCTTCGACGCAGTCGACCACTACGGCGGCGTCACCAAGTGGTCCGGCTACATCAACCTCGTCGAGCGCATACCCGAGCTCATGGGCCGCGCCTTCAGCCAGCTCAAGCACGGCAGGCGAGGCCCCGTCCTCCTGGAGCTCCCCGCCGACGTGGCCACCCAGGAGTACCCGGGCGACTTCCGCTACGAGCCCGTCAGGGAGATGCGCTCCGCCGCCGACCCCGACGAGGTTCGCGACCTCGTCGCCGCCATGCTCAAGGCCGACTGCCCCATCATGAATGTCGGCCAGGGCGTCCTCTACGCCGAGGCCACCGACGACCTGGTCGAGTTCGCCGAGCTGACCAACATCCCCGTTCTGACGACCCTCGCCGGCAAGAGCGCCTTCCCCGAAAACCACCCCCTCGCCCTCGGCACCGGCGGCCACACAGCCACCCTCATGGTCGCCCACTTCCTCAAGAAGACCGACTTCGTCCTCGGCATGGGCACCAGCTTCACCATTTCCGGCTTCAACGCCCCCATGCCCCCAGGCGTCACCCTCGCCCACTCCACCAACTGCGCCGACGACCTCAACAAGGACTACCGCGTTAGCTACGGCGCCATCGGCGACGCAAAGGTCGTCCTCCGGCAGATGATCGAGGAGGTCAAGCGCCAGGTAGGCGAGCACGGCCGCGGTGACGAAAAGGGCGTCGCCGCCGAGATAAGCAAGGTCAAGGCCGAGTTCATGGCGGAATGGGGCCCCAGGCTCGTATCGGACGAGGTACCCATCAGCCCATACAGGGTCATCAGGGAGCTATACAACGCCCTCGACGTTCCAAACTCGATCGTCACCCACGACTCCGGCTACCCACGCGACCAGATGGTCCCCTTCTGGGAGACCCTCTCCCCCAGGGGATACATCGGCTGGGGCAAGTCCACACAGCTAGGCTACGGCCTCGGTCTCTCCATCGGCGCCAAGCTCGCCGCACCCGAAAGGCAGGTCGTAAACGTCATGGGCGACGCCGCCTTCGGCATGGCAGCCATGGACATCGAGACCGCCGTCCGCTCCGAGATACCCATACTGACGATCATACTCAACAACGGCGTCATGACCCACTACCATGCCCACATGCCCTTCGCCTCCGAGCGCTGGGGCAGCAACCGCCTCGGCGGCGACTACACGAAGATCTCCGAAGGCCTCGGCGCCTACGCCGAGAGAGTCGCCGCCCCAGACCAGGTCGGCCACGCCATCCGCAGAGGCCTAGACGCCAACGCGAACGGCCAGACCGCCGTCATTGAGGTGATCACCAAGGAGGAAGAGGCCGTACCCAGCTACTGGTAGGCTACCCGGCGCGCTCGCTCCGGACCGCCTCCCGAAGGCGCTCCCTGAAAGCCTGCGTCGCCTCCGCCTGCGTCATCGAGTCGAGCATCGACACGGTAGCCCGCAGTGTGTTCAGAAAGGCCCGGCACGGCGGGCACACCCCAGCGTGGCGCTCGACCATCTCGGCCGGCCCCGCCTCAAGCTCGCCGTCCAGGTACTCGGACGACAGCCGCATCACCTTGGCGTGATCGTCCTCGCCCCGCCCGAACAGCCTCCGTATCGCAGAAAGCATCTCAAGTCTCCACAGCGGCAAAGCTCCCGCCGCCTGTGTTAGATGCACTCCCCACCCCCACGGATTCTTCCTTGACACCCCCCCACCGCGAGCGCTACGATTCAGTTAGAGGCGGTGCACACAAAGACCAATGTCTGAGCGCTACAAGAGAGAAATAGAGGACATCCTCAACGAGGCCGGCGACCTCGCCCCCGCCCCCCGGTCGGGCTTGCTTAGGCAGCTGTGGACTCAGGCCGCCAGGTCGGTCTCTGGAAAACCGTGGTCCATCTCGCCAGGCAGGGTGATGATCGCGGCCATCGCACTGCTGGTCGCTGCCGTGCTGCTCCGCCCAGCCATACCGGGCGCCACAGGAGCAATGCTCTGGGCCGCCCTCCTACTCTTCATCCTCGGCTACGCGCTCTTCTTCGTCCGCCCATCGAAAATGGGCCCATCGAAATCCGGCGAGAAACGCTGGCGCGGCCAGCCCATCGAGTACGGCCAGAATTCCTGGTGGGACAGGCTCCGCCGCCGCGTCAAGTAGCCCGTAGCCTAGGACACAAGCTCCCGCGCAGCTAGATGGCGCACTCGCCCTCGCCGCGCTCCAGCTTGTACTTGACCGTCTTGTCCCAGTCGATGTACGTGTCCAGGGTATCCCTGTTTAGCTCGCCGATCTCTTTCAGGTCCTGCAACAGGGGCTCGAACGACTTCGCGCCGACCCTGGCGGCGAAGTCCTTGAACTGCTCCCCATCGTTGCGGCTCTCCTGGTAGTACCCAATGATCGTCTTGACGGCTTCGGGTACGCGCTTCGCGGGCACCTTGGTCTTGACCCGCAGCCCCATCCGTGCGTCCCCATCGTCGTAGCTGCCTCCGACGAACAGCTCGTAGGCGGGCACCTGTCCCCCCGGCGCCTTGGCGGCGGCGCCGTGGAAGCCGATGTCGGCGACGTGGTGCTGCCCGCAGCCGTTGGGGCAGCCGCTCATCTTCACGTGCATCTTCCGCAGCAGCGGGTCCGACAGGTCGAGCTCCCCTACGGTCTCCTCCACGGCCCTGCCGAGCCCCATCGACGCCGTGATCCCCAGCTTGCAGCTATCCGTTCCAGGGCAGGAGACGACGTCGGTTATCTCGTGGGCGCCGGAGCCGCCGAAGCCGATGCGACCCAGCTCCTCCCACACCTCGTACAACGCCGTGTCGGGCACCCACCGGAAGGCGATGTTCTGCTGGTGGGTAATGCGGGACCGTCCGCCCGCGTACTTCCGCGACAGGTCAGCTAGCTCGTGCCACTGCTCCGCGTTTATGTCGCCCAGTGGGAGCTTTGCGGTAACGACCCTGTAGCCCGTCTGCTTCTGTAAATGGACGTTGCTCTCCGTCCACCGCTGGAAGTCCGCGTGGTGGCCGTTCGAGTGGTAGCCCCCCGCCGGTGCAATCGGCGCGTCCAGCGACTCGTCCTCAAGGAACAACAGCGGCGTCGGATCGAAGGACCTCTGCGCCCACTCCTCTTTGAGTTCCTCGTCGATCTGCTCGCGGAAGGCGTCGATGCCTATCCGGGCAATGTAGAACTTGATGCGCGCCTTCATCCTGTTCTTGCGTAGCTCGTCGGTCCGGTGGAAGACGCGGATCACCGCCTCCGTGACCTTGAGGTACTCGTCCTCGGGCACGAAGTCGTACAGGGTAGGCGCGAGCTTCGGCATGATGGAGGTGCCGCCGCCGGTCAATACCTGGAACCCGCGCTGGCCGCCCTCCACCTTCGGAATGAATCCCATGTCGTGGATGGCCGTGATGGCGCAGTCACGCGCGCAGCCCGAGAAGGCCGTCTTGAACTTCCTCGGCAGCCCCTGCGTGTAGGGGTGCCTGACGAAGTAGCGGGCGTAGGCAGCCGCGTACGGTGTGACGTCGAACGGCTCGTCGGCGCAGACTCCCGCCATCGGGCAGCCGGTCACGTTGCGGACGGTGTTGCCGCAGGCCTCCCGCGTCGTCAACCCCGCCGTGCCGAGCAGCCGCATCAGCTCCGGCGTGTCCTCGAGCTTGACGTGGTGGATCTGGACGTTCTCGCGGGTCGTGACGTGTCCCTTGTTGAGCGGAGCGAACCGGGCGGATACCTCGCCGAGCGCGTCCATCTGCTCGGCGGTGAGGCCGCCGAACGGCACCTTCACTCGGACCATCTGGGCGTCGGGCTGACGTTGGCCGTAGATGCCCTGCTTGAGCCTGAACGCCTGGAACTCAGTCTCGTCCCACTCCCCCGCCTGGAACCGCTTCACCTGGAGATCGAAGTCCTCGATCTCCTCCGGGCGGATCTCGATAACACCCTTAGCTCGTTCAACTGTTTGCGCCATGTGAGCCTATCTCCCTGGTCACAAAAGACGGCGCCCCGCTCACGTAGTCTTGGGCGGGGCGGGTTTTACCTGGCTGGCGGCGCCAACCGACCCCTATGGGCCAAGCGTACAGATGCAGGAAGGCGCTGCTACGGTGAACACGCCGCAAGTCTAGCAACACCCCCCAAACGTGTCAAACGGATTGGGGGCGAGTCGTCGCCGATTTCGTTCGACGCACCTGAGAACCCTTACCGCTTCTCCCTAGAAAGACGCGGAACGTCCCTGGAATAGCCGCGCGACGTTGCCGCCGCATATCTTCGCCATGTCGCCGGGCGGAATAAAATCGCAGTGCAGCCGCAGGTAGTCCAGCGACTGTCTGTACGTGCAGTGCCGCTCCACGTTCGGCATGTCGGAGCCCCAGGCCAGCTTGTCAGCCCCCAGCCGCTCGTAGTACTCGCGTATGATGGGCTGCGCCTCGACGTACGGATACTCCCATATCGCACCCTGAAATATCGGGATCAGTATCTCAACTACAAGGTTGGGCGCCTCCAGCGCTCGCCACGCCTCCTCCGGTATCGCTATCTCGCCGTCTCGCATGAAACGGTAGAGCGACAGGCCGTGAGGGTACATTACCGAAATGTCCGGGTACCGCTCCAGCCAGCGCCCGAACGCCGCAAGCTGGGCGAGGTACGGCTCTGGGCCAGGCCCCGCCGCCGTCGCGTTCAGATAGACGGGTATTCCCATCTCCCGCACGCTGTCCCAGAACGGCCGGAACGCCGGGTCGTCCACCATCTCGGCCCGCCCGTGCTGCTCCAGCGCGCTCGTCTGGAACCACAGGCCGTGCAGCCCCAACTCCCCGATGGCCCTCTCCAGCGTGCGAAGCTGCGACGGCGAGTCGGCCCGCCACTCGTCGATCATCGCGAGCGCCCAGAACCGCTCCGGGAACTCTCTGACCGCGCCTGCCAGGTATCCGTTGAGCCTTCCGTACAGGTGCCCCGTCTGCAACACGGCCATGTCCACGCCCACGTAGTCCATCTGCGCGACCATCA
Organism: Dehalococcoidia bacterium; assembly: GCA_965262055.1. Taxonomy (GTDB): domain Bacteria; phylum Chloroflexota; class Dehalococcoidia; order Lucifugimonadales. Next base: position 322,834 of record CBDHEI010000002.1, on the reverse strand, counting down.
GCTCGGGCGGCGCAGACAGGTTGGTCAGCGTCGGCGGCAGGTACTGCAGATAGCAGTCCTCGCCCGCGGCCGTCCACGCGAGCCGGCCGAACCTGCCTCCGCGAAAGCCCACGTCGGTCAGCCCGTCCAGCGTAACGTCCTCGCCGTCGCACAACGTCTGGTCGCATACCTGCGTCTGGTCAGCGAATCGGCGGACCGGCTGGTGGTGGTGCGCCAGCCCGTGCTGCGTGTACATGGCGTGCCGCTCCGAAGATACGAACCCGGAGGGCCCGCCCATAGGCGGGAACGCGTGGGCGTGAGAGTCGATTATCATCGCAGCTTCCCGCCCTGTGCCCGGCCCTACACGGCAATGTCGCGCCGGCGGAAGCCCAAGTACCCAATCGCGCAGAGCGCGACCGCCGCCGCCGCCAGCACCAGTGCGTGCACCGGCTCCAACCCGTTGGCCAGCGGGTCGGCGCCGTTGTAGTAGTAGAACGGCGAGACCCATTTGACCGGACCCAGCAACTCCACATACGCACTCATAGCGTTCACAAGGTAAGCCGCTATCGCCGCAGCAGCAGAGACACCGCCCGCCAGACCGCTCCGTCCGGTGGCGCAGCCGATGGCCAGCGCCAACGCGCCGAACACCAGGCCGAGCAAGGCGGCGCTTGCCGTAATGGCTGCAAGGTTCAGCATGCCGACGTCGTCCATGCCCGTCGCGACGGCGCCCACCGCCAGCGCAGCGTAGAGCACGACACACAGGGCCCCCATCGCCAGCGCCATCGCGCCGAACTTCTCCACGACCACCCTGCCCCGCTCGATCGGCTCCGTGAGCAGCAGGTAAAGAGTGCCCCGAGCCTCCTCGCCCGCGATGGCGGCGGCTCCCGCAAGCACCCCGTACACGATGAAGACGAGAGGTACCATGAACCCGAAGGCCTCGATGTTCAGCCAGCCCACCCCGGACGAGATGTCCATGCTATCGGTGAGACCCATCAGCCCCTTCAGCTCGTCAGGGTAGGCCTCCACCATCTGCTGAAATACGTTGTTGTCCCTGACGGTGGGATAGAGGCCTGCCAGGAAGGCCGCAAGGAGGACCAGCCCAACCCCCCAGAAGGGCAGGCTGCGGCGCTGGTCGCGCAGCGTCTTGAATAGCACGTTAGGCAGCATCGCCCTGCCCGCCTCCCCCGTAGTAGGTCATGAATATCTCCTCCAATGTAGGCTCGTGCAACGCGATGTCGACCAGGTCGAACTGCGCAGCCGCCTTGATCAGCGGCCCCACAGAACCGGTCACGTCGCATCGCAGGCTCATGTCCGAGACCGAGAGGTTGAGCACGCCCTCCACATTGCCGAAACTCTCCGGGCTCACCCTCTCCCCGAACCTGATCTCCAGGGATCTCATTGCCCGCGACTTCAGCACTTCCACGCTCTCGACCGCTGCCAGGCGGCCCTGCCGGATTATTCCCACCCTATCGCATACCTGCTCAACCTCTGGCAGGATGTGGGAAGATATGAACGCCGTGACGCCCCTATCTCTGGCCTCCCTCACCAACTTGTCGAACTCCTCCTGCATCAGTGGGTCCAGGCCGCCCGTGGGCTCGTCCATGATGAGGAGCGGGGGGTCATGCATGAAAGCGCGGATCACCGCCACCTTCCGGCGATTACCGCTGGAAAGGGTTCCGACGTGGCGCGACAGGTCGCACTCCAACCGCTCTGCCAACTCGCGCACGCGCAGCCAGTCTACCCCTCCACGGAGGCTCGCCGCATACGCCAAAGTCTCCTCGCCCGTCAGGTTCCCGTAGAGGGACGGCTCTCCCGCTATGTACCCCACGCTTCGGCGCACCTCTACCGACTCCGCCTGGGCGTCCTTCCCGAGCACGGTGGCGGTCCCCGATGTCGGCCTGATCAGGTCCACGAGCACACGGATAGTCGTCGTCTTGCCGGCGCCGTTCGGACCGAGATAGCCGAATATCTCGCCGGGCCTGACCTCCAGGTCGAGGTCCTGCACCCCTACCTGGCTTCCGTAGAACTTCGTCAGCTTGTCCAGTCGAATCGCAGCGTCCAAGTACGTCTCCCATTAGGAACCCTCGCCCATCCGAAGTCGCAGCCTACCAGGCTCCCTCGCCCAAGTATGTCAGGCTGCCCCATCGGCGTCAAAAGAGGCCCCGTCGCTAAGGAGCGTCTAGGGCCATGCCCTGTGCTATCCTAAGTGACGCCCCATAGCGGGGACACCGCCCTGGAAGGCCATCATGACCGGTACCGCGGAGGAGCCACGGCTCACGGCCCTGGCGTCGTGCGCAGGCTGAGCCTCCAAGTTTAGTCCAGACGACCTGGCGCAGGTGCTGCGCCAGCTACCCGTACAAGACGACCCCAATCTGCTGGTCGGCTACGCCAGCGGCGATGACGCCGCCGTCTACCGGCTGTCGGACAGCGTCGCCCTAGTTCAAACGGTCGACTTCTTCCCCCCCATCGTCGACGACCCGTACTCCTTCGGCGCAATATCCGCCGCAAATGCGCTCAGCGACATTTACGCCACCGGCGCCAGGCCGCTGCTCGGCCTGAACATAGTCGCCTTCCCGTCCAGTCTGCCCACACACATACTGGGCCAGGTGTTGAAGGGCGGCTCCGACAAGGCCAGAGAAGCGGGCATGCTCATTGTCGGAGGCCACACGATCGACGACGACGAGCCCAAGTACGGGCTCGCCGTTACCGGGCTGGTCGAGCCGGGCCGGCAGGTCACAAACGCGGGCGCCCAGCCGGGCGACTTCCTCGTGCTCACAAAGCCGATCGGCACCGGAATCATCACGACCGCCGGAAAAAACGACCTGGCCAAGGACGACGTGCTGGACAGGGCCGTGCAGTCCATGATGACCCTGAATCACGAGGCATCCCACGCCATGACCGAAGTGGGCGTGCACGCCTGTGTCGATGTCACCGGGTACGGACTCATCGGCCATCTGCTGGGCATGCTCCGGGCGAGCAAGGCGACAGCGCGGATCGCGCTGGGCCGGATCCCCGTCCTGGACGGTGTATGGGATCTGTTGGAGCAGGACGTCGCCCCGGGCGGCACCCGGCGCAATCTGGCAGCCGCCGACCCGGCGGTGCTCTGGAACGGCGCCGGCGAGACCGCTAGGCTGCTGCTATGCGACGCACAGACCTCAGGCGGACTGCTGATCGCCGTGCCGCCCGCGCGCAAAGACCGGCTGGTACGCGAGCTGGAAGCTCGCCGCGTCGAGGCGGCGGCTGTCATAGGCGAGGTAGCCGCTCCCGGAGCGTTCGGCGACCATCTCGTCGAGGTCGCGCCGTAGCTCTATTCCTGAAGCCTCGTCGAAGCTCCCTAGGCGCTGCGGCGCTTGCCTTGGCCGCCACACTGATCATCGCTTGCGGGAGCGAGCCCCTCCCTACGCCGACGGCGTCTCCGGCGCCCACAAGCCTGCCTACACCGGCCGCGCCCGCTGCAACCGCAACTCCTACGGCCACCGTTGCACCCACGGCGACTCCTACGCCCACGCCTGCTGCCACCGCCACGGCAACGCCGGCACCCACATCCGCGCCTAGTCCAACCTATACGGCCACAGCCACGCCAACGCTGGAGCCTAGCCCAACCGCTACCGCTAAGGCCACAGCCACACCAACGTCGGAGCCTACGCCCACGCCTAGCCCAACCGCTGCGGCCAGGACCGAGCCTACGCCGAATCCAACTCCCAAGCCTGCTCCCACCGCCACGGCCACAGCCGAGCCTACGCCTGTCTCCACTGCAACAGCCACGCCTACGCCGACGGTGACCGCAGCACCCACGCCCATTTTCACCGCCACGCCAACTCCCATGCCGACCCCGACCCCCACGCCGATCCCCACTGCTCCAGCTACACCTACACCGTCCCCGACGTCCACCCCCATGCCCGCTGCCATGCCTACGCCGGCACTCGCCCCAACTCACACGCCCGTTCCCACCGCTACGCCTACGCCAACACTATCCCCAACTCAAACTCCAACCGCCACTCCAACGTCAATACCAACACCGACGCACACCGCCACCGCCACCGCTACACCTACCCCGACACCCACTCCCCAGACGTGCGACTTCTCCGGCACCTCCGAGCCGGTCATCAAGGGCAACATAGGAAGCAGCGGCGACAAGATTTACCATACGCCGGAAAGCCCGTTCTACTCCCGCACAGTCATCGACGAGGCGGCCGGTGAGCGCTTCTTCTGCTCCGAGGAGGAGGCGCTAGAGGCCGGGTGGAGGCCGCCAAGAGGCTCTGCGCCGTCCGGTAATCAGAGCGGCGACCCGGCTACGCCAACGGCCACCCCGGCACCAACCTCCTCGGGCGCCAGCGTCGTGATACGCTGCGTCTTCTTCGACGGTGTCGTCCCCCGCCTTGAGCCCGACGAATACGTCGAGATCGCCAATGACGGAGACGCGCCCGAAGACCTGAGGGGCTGGCGCCTCACCGACGTATCCGACGGCCGCCCATCCTTCATCTTCCCGGCTTGGAGCCTCAGTCCGGGGGAGATCGTGCGGGTCTACACCAACGAGGTGCACTCCGAATGGGGCGGGTTCAGCTTCGGCAGCGGCAGCGCGGTCTGGAGCAACTCGTCGCCCGATACCGCGGGGTTGTACGACGCATCGGGAAGCCTCGTTTCCACGGTGACCTACCCTCCCGGGTGCGAATAGTCCCCAAGACGAGTCTGGCGCCGCCGCCTGGGGTCTGCTATTTTCTCTTTGAGGTACCGACGAAAGGGGCCTGCCGGGTGTACGCACACCAACGAATAGAAACAGCGCTGAAGACCGCCATCGCCGAGACGCAGACCAAGGGGTTGCTCCACAACGTCGACGTCCCGGAGCCTCTCATCGAGCGCCCGCAGGGTCGTGGACACGGCGACTACTCGTCCAGCCTCGCCATGAAGCTCGCCCGGCCCATGCGCAAGAACCCCATGGACATCGCCGGGCTCATCGCCGCGGAGATACCCCAGGATGAGGCTGTGGGAAGCGTGGACGTAGCCAGGCCGGGCTTCATCAATTTCACGTTGAGCCCAGCTTGGCTGGCCCGACAGGTCGAGACGCTCCTCGACACGGGGCCTTCGTTCGGCAACTCCAGCGCTGGTGCGGGGCGGAGGGTCCAGGTTGAGTTCGTGAGCGTCAACCCCAACGGCCCCATTCACGTCGGGCACGCCAGGGGCGCCGTCTTCGGAAGCGCCCTGGCCAACGTGCTGGAGGCCGCCGGCTACGAGGTAGAGCGCGAGTACTACGTCAACGACGGCGGCAACCAGATGGCCCTCTTCTACAGGAGCCTCCATGCCCGCTACCTCCAGGCGCTTGGCAGGGACGCCGAGCTGCCGGAGGGCGGATACCGCGGTGATTACCTCGTGGACTTCGCCCGCGAGATCGCGGAGGAGGAGGGGGACCGCTTCGCGTCCATGCCGGAAGACCAAGCGGTCGCGGCGATTGGCGCGGTCGGGCTGCGCAAGATGGTCGACCTGATAAGAGACGACCTCCGGGAGCTTCGCGTCGAGTACGACGTATGGTTCAACGAGCGGAGCCTCTACACCGGCGGCCTGTTCGACAAGGTATACCGGCTGCTGGAAGAGTCCGGGTACCTGGCCGAGCGTGACGGGGCCGTCTGGTTCATGTCTACCCTGCTGGGGGACGAGAAGGACAAGGTCTTCATCCGCAGCAACAAGGCGCCTACCTACTTCGCCTCGGACGTCGCATACCACTACAACAAGCTGGAGACGCGCGGCTTCGACCGCGTCATAGACATTTGGGGGGCTGACCACCAGGGCAACGTGCCCTTCATGAAGGCCATGATGACCGCGTTGGGCCTGGGTCAGGACCGCCTCGACCTGCTGCTCTACCAGCTTGTCACCCTCAGACGCGGCGGCGAGACGGTCCGGCTGGCCACACGCGCCGGAGAGTTCGTGACGCTGAAGGAGCTCGTGGACGAGGTCGGCCCGGACGCCTGCCGCTTCTTCTTCCTGACTCGCTCGCCCGACAGCCAGATGGAGTTCGACCTGGACCTGGCGGCGCAGCAGTCCAGGGAAAACCCCGTGTACTACATACAGTACGCACATGCCCGCATATGCGGCATCCAGAAGCTTGCCAGGGAGCGTGGCATCAACCACCGCGACGGGGACGTGCTGCTGCTGACGCACGAGGCGGAACTGGACCTGCTGAGGAAGATGCTCCAGCTACCGGAGCTGATAGAGACTATGGCCGCCAACCTCTCTCCCCACTACCTGACCTCCTACTCCCTGGAGCTAGCCACCCTATACCACCGGTTCAACGACAGCTGCCGCGTCGTCTCCAGCGCCCCGGAGGACCTGCCCGTATCGAAGGCCCGCCTCAAGCTGGTAGCGGCCGCCCGCACCGTGCTGGCCCGGTGCCTGGACCTTATGCTCATGAACGCCCCTGAGCGCATGTAGCAGGCTGCTGAATCCCGCGTCCAGCCTCCCCCTTCAATTTGACATGGCACGAACACCAGTGCTATTCTTGTCACATGGATGAACGACAGCATACCCTGCTGCGCGCCAGGGCTTTTCCCACGCCAGGAACTGGCCGCACGACCGGCCGCCAGTTTCCATCATCCCCACGGCGTAGGGACGGATTGAGACCAGTCCTGCCTGCGGATGTGGCCTCGAGATGGCCCCCGTGCGCCCCTCGAAGCAGTGTCTCATTCTGTATAGCTCGTGTCTTCATTCTGTCTTGTTTGTATCTCATTCTGCCTCACTCTTGTCACCCCACTGTCTCGCAAGCCAAAGCTGAATGAGACAAAATGTTACAGAGTGAGACAGATATCGGGAGATTCACCCCTCTTGACGAGCAGGGATGAGCCAATTCCCGTTCGATCGGTGTTCCTCCATTACCGCCGAGTGTTGAGAAACGCCCAGCCTGCCAGCCCGGTAGGGAATTGACAGCCGGACGGCCCTAACATACCATCGCCCTGTCCTGCCAAGGACATAGCCCGCAGGCTGAGACCGTAGCTCAGGGGAGGTAAGGCAGTGACCAAGGCCTACGTTCTTATCGAGACGGCGGTTGGCAAGTCCCGTTCGGTGGCGGCGCGGTTGAAGAGTATGGACGGCATAGACACCGTCGATCCGGTCACCGGCCCCTACGACATCATAGCCGTGGTGAGCGCCCCGGATCTGAACGCCGTAGGGAATCTGGTCACCAGCGCCATCCACACGCTGGACGGTGTGGAGCGCACGGTGACCTGCCTATCGGTTGGCAACTAGCCGCCGGGCTTTGCGGCCCGGGGCCGGAGGTGCAAACATGCAAATGCGGCCACCCGCACTTGCTCCGATAAGGCAGTGAAGCCCATGGACCGTGAGACTGCCTTCTCCATAGACACCTCCAGCATCAAGTTCGGACCTGGGGTAACCTCGGAGGTCGGCCATGAGATGCGGCGGCTGGGCGCGGGCCGCGTCATGGTCGTGACCGACCCCAACCTTGCGCGCAGCGACCCAGTCCTGAAGACCCTCTCCGCCCTCCGAGCTGAGGGCATCGACCCCGTGACCTTCGACCGCGTACGGATCGAGCCTACGGACGTCTCGTTCAAGGAGGCCATCGACTTCGCGTCCCGGGGCGGATTCGACGGCTACGTCGCCGTGGGCGGCGGCTCCTGCATCGACACCGCCAAGGCCGCGAACCTCTACGCAACCCACCCCGCAGACTTCCTCACCTACGTCAACGCGCCCATCGGCGAGGGGCGCCCCGTCCCAGGTCCGCTTGCCCCGCTGATCGCCGTCCCCACCACCGCGGGCACGGGCAGCGAGACGACGGGCGTGGCCATCTTCGACCTGCTAGAAATGAAGGCCAAGACCGGCATCTCCCATCGGGCGCTGCGCCCGGTTATGGGACTGGTGGACCCCGACAATACCCGGACGCTCCCCAAGATGGCGGCCGCTTGCAGTGGTCTCGACGTGCTCTGCCACGGCCTGGAGTCCTACACGGCGATGCCCTTCCATGAACGCGAGGCCCCTGAGAACCCCTCGATGCGCCCCTCGTACCAGGGTGCCAACCCCATCAGCGACGTATGGGCGGTGCGCGCGGTCGAGATGGTCTCCCGCAACATCGTAAGAGCGGTCCACGACCCCGGCGACGAAGAGGCGCGCTCCCAGATGCTGCTGGCAGCCACGTTCGCCGGCGTCGGCTTCGGCAACGCCGGCTGCCACCTGCCCCACGGGATGTCGTACCCAGTGTCCGGCATGGCGCGCGGCTACGCGCCGGACGGGTACCAGGACGCATTCCCCATAGTCCCCCACGGCATGTCGGTCGCCCTCAACGCCCCGGCCGTCTTCCGCTTCACAGGCCCCGCCAACCCCGAGCGCCACGCCTACGCGGCTAAGCTGATGGGCGCGGACGTATCGGACGCCAGCCCAGAGGACGCCGGAGACGTCTTGGCCGACGCGATAGTAGCCCTGCTCCGTCAGCTCGACGTGCCCAACGGCCTGGGCGCCGTTGGATACGGCCCGGACGACGTCGAGAACCTTGTCGAAGGTACCCTGCCGCAGCACCGGGTCACCAAGCTAGCGCCTCGTCCAACTGGCGCCGACGAGCTGCGCTCCCTGTTCAGGTCCTCAATGACTCTCTGGTAGCCTACTGGCTGCCCATCCGAGGAGGTTCGTATGTCATCCAACGAGAAGCTAAGAGTTGCCTTCGCAGGCGTCCACCGCCAGTTGACCAAGGACCCCGGGGGCCACAACTGGGCTACAGGGTTCAACCGGGTTAGCGATACCGCCGCCGTGGCCGTCTACGACCGGAAGGCCGAGGTCCGGGAGCAGTTCCGAAACTGCTGGAAGGACACCTGGGGCGACATCGAGCCGTTCGACGACTACCAGAAGATGCTCGACCAGGTCCAGCCGGACATTGTGTGCATCGCGACTCACCAGTCCACCCACGCCGACGAAGGCGTCGCGGCGGTTCAGGCCGGGGTCAAGGGCATCGTCTGCGACAAGCAGCTTACGGCGACCCTTGAGGAGGCCGACCGGATGCTGGGCGCGATCAGGGACGCGGGCGTACCCTTCGCGTTCGGCACCGAGCAGAGGTGGTCGGAGCAGTACGGCACGCTGTTCGGGATGCTACGGGATGGCGCGGTGGGCAAGGTAACGGCGGTCCTGGCGGGCGGAGTCACGGAGCTGATCAATCACGGCTGTCACTTCTACGACCTCGCCCTGGCAATGGCCGGCGACCCGGAGCCCGTCTGGGCGACCGGACTCGTGGACGACCCGTCGGAGTGGGAGGACTGGGACTGGCGGAAGGGCGACCCGCACGGGCGCGGCTGGGTGGGCCTCGACAACGGCGTGAATATGGCGATAGTCCGCGAGGGAGGACGCCGGTCGTTCACGGTACTGGGCGACGCCGGCAGGATGACCATCGTCAACGAAGCCGAGGAAGCCTACCTGTGGGAGGGAACCAACGAGCTCTCCCATGAGCCGCGAAGAATCGAGCTGCCAAGGCTCGACCCGTCCTGGCCAAGAGGCGAGGCAATAGTCCACGACCTCGTGAATGCCATACGCACGGGAGGCCGCACAGCCTGCGACGTGGAAGAGACGCGGCGGGCCACTGAGATAGGCTTCGCCATCCACGCCTCCAGCGCCTTGGGCGGCGCCCGCGTGTCCATCCCCGTGGACAACCGCACCATCCGGATCGACGCGCGCCCCTGGGGAATAGAGGCGGAGCAGCCCGGCCCGCCCCGGCGCTAGCCCGGCGTTTGGTAGGACAGGTCCCAGCCGCCTATCTTCCGCATGGTCATCCTGGCAGGGGCAAGGCTCGGCTGGCCGGCCTCGCTCCACGCGGCTATGTCCTCCTTGTGGCCGAGCCGGCGGAAGCTGTCTGAGCGGCCGGGGTCACAGTCCCAGCAGAAGACCTCCTCCGCGCCGGCGCCGTAGACGAGTCCCGCCATGCGCCTGTACTCCTCCGGGGCTTGCTCCCTGGGCAGTATGCTCGCGGCGAGCCTGCACTGGGACCCCTTCGCCAGCGACACGAAGTGCTCCAGGTCGGCAGCGTCGGTCCACGACTGCACCGCGCTCTGCAGGTGGGGCGCGCTAGTGTACGGTATGATCGTGTCGGCCAGCCCCTCGTCTATCCACGCCTTCACGTCCAGGCCCCACAGCTCGTTCTCTTCCCGCCTCCCCGACACTATCGCCGACACCTCGATCTTCCGCCGGCCCTGCCTTCGCGCTTCGTCGTCCATCGCCTCGCGCACTTCGCGCATGAACTGGGTCATGGTGCGGGCCCGGAAGGCGAGCCATCGCGGGTCCATGTCGTCGAGCCGGCGCGGGTCCTCGCCGAACTCGGCCGTGAACCCCTCCACCAGCGGAGGCTCGTAGTCCATGAAGGGCGGGCGCCTGTTGTAGAGCAAGCTGATGCCGTCCACGTCGTACCCCGCTATCTCCCGCAGCACCGACATTAGGTACCGCCTCAGCTCAGGGTAGGCGAAGGAGACCCGCGGCCCCACGCTCCCGTCCTTGGCTACGCTGCGCAACTCCGGGTGGTATTTGAAGAAGGACGACCCGTAATTGAAGTAGTCCAAGGGCGGCGGATAGTGGAAGCCGGTGACCCTGTAGCCAGCGTGGAACTCCATCCCTATCTCGTGGGTGTGGTCGAGCGCCACCTGGAACGGGTCCACGCCCTGGTCGCGGAACGCGCGCCAACTCTCGGCTATCTTCCGGTAACCCCGCCGCGCAAAGTCTTCCAGTCCGTCGAAGGTAGACCGTCTGCCGATGTTGCTGAAGTACTGGAGAAGGTCGCCCCCTCCCGCCTCCCAACATATACGCCCGAAGTCGGTGTCTCTGTACCCCTCTATGTGTCTGCGGATATGCTCTGCGGTAGTCGGGCGGTTGGCATAGTGGACGCCGTGGGCGTCGTTGTGGGCGAACATCCGGCGCGTGTCGGTGCGGGCGCGGTCGGCCTTAAGGGCAGCCGCCTCCTCATCCGCCAGCGGGACCAGCTTGATGTAGACGACCTGCGAGTCGTTGGACCCTAAAGCCCCCGTGCCGCCCTCCGCCAGCCTGTACTGCGCCTGGCCTATGACCAAGTCCTGGTCCGTCAGGTCGACTATCCTCCAGAACACCTCCTGCGCCTCGATCTCGTGAGGTGAGCTTCCCTCCTCCTCGGCGGCCCGGAGCGTGGTGAAAGTGTCGCTTCCGCTGGTTCTGATGAGCACCTGGGACGGCCCCCCGTAGTGGGGCATCATGCCCACCGAGACGGCGTGCCACCCGGACGCGTCCACCGGGTAGGTGACGTCGGGAGCGGCGGTCTCCTCCCCTGCCAGAAGCATCACGCCGGACAGCGTGTCGGTCTCGTAGTCGAGCAACCTCCAGCGGCCGATCTGCGGATCCCGCGAAAGGGCGCCGCAGGGCTGACATCTGTCCATGTCCGTCAGGTAGACCGGCTGGCTGGAAAGCCAGGTGTCGCCATAGAGCTCTTTGGTAGCCATTCACTCCCCCTTGAGGGCTGTTCAAGATGCGTCGATGCTGCCGAATCTTACACCGTTCGGCGGCACGGTGTGAGCCTGCTAAAGCATGCTGCGGGGTTCCCTGGCCTGCTCTTGGAGCTCGAAGAGCCTGTTGATCGCCTCCATGGGAGTCATGGAAGCGACATCCAGCTTCAGCAGCGAATCGATGGCCGGGTGGGAGGGGATGAGCTGCAGCTGCTTGGGGGCGGGGCCTGATACGCGGCGGCGGCCGCTCCGATGACGCCCGTCCGCGCCGTTCTCGAGCTGGCCCAGCACCTCGGACGCCCGGTCGATGACGGCCTCCGGGAGCCCCGCAAGCCGGGCGACGTGGACACCGTAACTCCTGTCGGCGCCCCCGGGCACGATCCTCCTGAGGAAGACCACACTGGCGCCGTTGTCCGACACGGCCACGCTGTAGTTCCTCGCCCGGGGCAGAAAGTCGGCTAGCTCCGTGAGCTCGTGGTAGTGGGTCGCGAACAGCGTCTTGCACCCCATCCTGGCGTTGCTGTGCACGTACTCGGCGACGGCGCGGGCGATCGCCAGGCCGTCGTAAGTGCTGGTGCCGCGCCCTATCTCATCCAGGACAACCAGGGAGCGTGGGGTCGCGTGATTGAGTATGGCGGCCGTCTCGACCATCTCCACCATGAAGGTGGACTGCCCGACCGCTAGATCGTCCTGGAGACCCACCCGCGTAAATATCCTGTCAACCAGTCCTATCGTGGCCGAGTCGGCGGGCACGAAGCTACCAGTCTGGGCCATCAGCGTGATGATCGCCACCTGGCGTATAAAGGTCGACTTCCCCGCCATGTTCGGCCCCGTCAGGATAACTACTTGCTCGTCGGAGGTCGACAGCCTGGCGTCGTTGGGAACGAAGGACCCGGGAGGCAACGACCTCTCCACGACGGGATGTCTGCCTTGAACGATCTCAAGCGCTTCTCCGTCGTTCAACTCCGGCCTCACGTAGCCGTTCGACTCCGCGGCCTCGGCCATTCCCGCGAGAACGTCGGCCATTGCGACGGCCCTGGCAGTATCGATTATCTGCTGCGCCTCCAAGCCGACCTCATGGCAGACCTGCCTGAACAGGGAAGCTTCCATCTCGGCTATGCTCTCTTGCGCGCTCAGTATCCGGGACTCGTACTCCTTCATCTCCGGCGTGATGTACCGCTCGCCACCGACGAGGGTCTGCCGCCGCACATAGTCGTCAGGGACCCGATCCACGTAGGACTTGCTGACCTCTATATAGTAGCCAAAGACCTTATTGTAGCCGACCTTCAGCGTCTTGATCCCGGTGCGCTCGCGCTCCTTGTTCTGAAGCCCCGCTATGTACGCTTGAGCGCCCCTCGTAGAACCCATCAGCTCGTCGAGCTCTTGGGAGTAGCCCTTGCGGATGACCCGTCCCTCACCCACCGTCAGTGGCGGGTCGTCCACAATCGCGCGGCTGATCAGAGACGCGGAGCTCCACTCCCGGCCGATCTGCCGCGCCAGCCACCCTACCCGCTCCGAGTCCTCGTCTTCCTCGAGCACCAACCTCAACTCGGGGACCGCTTCTAGGCTGCGCCTGAGACCGACCAGGTCCCTCGGAACAGCGCCGCTCCCCCTCACCCTGTTGATGAGCCGCTCCATGTCGGAAACGGAGTCCAGCACCGACCTGACACGCCCTCGCCTCAGAGTGCTGCGATAGAACCAGGCCACCGCGTCCTGCCGCAGCCGCAGCTCTTCGAGGTCTAGGAGCGGCTGTCCAAGCCACGTCCTGAGTAGTCGCCCCCCCATGGACGTGCGCGTCTGGTCGAGGACGGAAAACAGCGACGCGTCCCTGTCACGCCACCGTCCGCCTTCGAACAACTCCAGGTTGCGCCTGGTCTGGGGGTCCAGCACCATGTAAGAGGCTGTCGAGTAGGTCCGCAGAGTTGTGATCTGGGCCAGCGCCTCCCTGTTGTTGCGCCCCAGGTAGTCGATGATTGCGCCCGCCGCGGCTGTGGCCAGCGGCAGATTCTCGCACCCGTAGGCCTCCAGGGAGGCCGATCCGAAGTGGCCGAGCAGCGCCTCCCGCGCGCTCTCGATGTGGAAAGCGCTGTCCTCCATCGTCGTAACGGTGGCGTCCAGATCTGCGGGGGCGTGCCCGAGCTCCGGTGTCAGGACCTCTGCAGGACGAAGCCTCCCCAGCTCGGCTGGGAGGTCATCAGCGGGCAGGTGCGTGGTGTAGAACTCGCTTGTGGTGATGTCCACGTACGCCAGACCGGCGGTCGCGCCGTCCACGAGGGCGGCCGCCAAGTAGTTGTTGACCTTCTGGTCCAGGATGGAGTCTTCAACCACGGTGCCGGGTGTAACTATGCGGACCACCTCTCTGTCCACAAGGCCGCGCGACTTGGCCGGATCGCTGGTCTGCTCACATATGGCGACCCGGAACCCCTTCTTGATAAGCCGGGCCAGGTAGGGGTCGAGGGCGTGGTACGGAATCCCGGCAAGGGGAACGCGGTGCCCCCTTCCCATCTCCCTAGCGGTCAGGGCGATCTCCAACTCCCGCGATACGATCCGCGCGTCGTCGTCGAAGGTCTCGTAGAAGTCCCCCATCCTGAACAGCAGGATGGCGTCCTCATGCTCCTTCTTGATGCGGAGGTATTGGCGTCTCGCTGGGGTAGTCATGGGCCATCCTACGGGGTGCCCCCATTCTACTGGAGCACGGCTTGGGAGTGGAAGAAAGAGCAGGCCCGAGGGGGTGGGGTGTGACAGCGATTGACTTGATACCTCCCCAGTCACTAGAATGGGAAGCAGACAAAGAACCACAGATGGGGTGTCTCGATCATGGCCACACAGACGACGGAGAAGCGCGAACCCCTTACTATCTCTATATCGGGAGACGCCGTTGAGCATGTCCGCAGCTTCGCGGAGCGGGAGGGTTCCCCCAGTTCCCACCTCCGGGTTGCGGTAAAGGGAGGAGGCTGCTCGGGTCTGACGTACACCTTGGGCCTGGCGGAGGAGCCCAAGGAAAGCGACAAGGTCGTCGAGGAGCACGGACTCAAGCTGTTCGTGGATCGCAAGTCCTACGTCTTCCTGGCTGGCACCGTGCTGGAGTACTCCGGCGGCCTCAACGGCAAGGGCTTCGTCTTCAATAACCCAAACGCCAAGACCACCTGCGGCTGCGGCACATCGTTCAGCGTATAGGGCCGCGTACCCGATACATCTGGGTTGTGGCGGGATGACCGATGGCTGACGCGGTTACTGCAGCACGGACGGAGGCCCCGTCCGACCAAGTCGGCTACGAAGCGCTGAATTCGGGCGCCGGATTGGCTGACCGTTCCCATGTGGTGCGGCTCAGCTTCTCCGGGGAAGACGCGCTCGACCTCCTTAACAGGCTGTCCACCAACGACCTACTGGCACTTGAAGTGGGCCAAGCCGCATACACTGTCCTGACGTCCCCGAAGGGACGGATCGTCGATCTGCTCTACGTGCTGAGGCGCGACGCGGACAACTTGGTCTTCACCGCCCCTGAAACGCGCCAGAAGGTCGTCGACTGGATCGACTTCTACACCTTCGCGGAGGACGTGGAGGCCCAGGACCTGACCGGCGAGACGGCCATGTTCTCGCTGAGCGGCCCAAGGGCAGCGGGAGTGCTGGAGGAGTTGGCCGAGGGCGCCCCCATTCCCACCGCAGCAGGACAGCACGCCGCGGTCCGTCTGGACGGAGTATGCGTGACCATCGTACGCTCGGACTTTCTTGGCGGCGAGGGCTACGACCTGATCTTACCGGCGGAGGCCGGACAGTCGGTCTGGAGCAACCTGTGCGACGCCGGCGCCAGCCCGGTCAGTGACGAAGCGTACGAAGCCGTCCGTGTCGAGCGGGGCGTTCCCGTCTTCGGGAGGGAGCTGGGCGAGAGCTACAACCCGCTGGAGGCGGGCCTTCTCGACTACGTGAGCTTCACCAAGGGCTGCTACGTCGGCCAAGAGGTCGTCACCCGCCTGAACACCTACCAGAAAGTCCAGAAGCGGCTGACGGGATTCGTACTCGACGGCCCTGCGCCGCAGGGGGCTAAGGTTATGCTCGACGGCAAGCAGGCAGGGGTAATCACGTCGGTGGCCGTGTCACCCGGCAGAGACCAGCGCGTCGGCCTCGGCTACGTCAAGAGGTCGCTCCCGGAGCATGGGACTGTCCTGGAGGTCGATGGGAGTTCGGTGACGGTGCACGTCACCCCGGTCCCTAGCTCCAACCGGTAGGCGCGTCCTCGGAAAGCGCCGACTCGGTCAGCGACGCCCCTCCGTCCACGACGATGACCTGCCCCCGCACCATGGCGGCGTCATCGGTGCAGAGGAAGGCCACTGTCTTGGCAATGTCCTCCACCGTGACCATGCGGCCGGCAGGGTTAGCGGAGCCGCGGGCAAGCATGGCGTCCTTGTTCGGGAAGTGGTCCAGCGCTTCAGTGTACACATAGCCGCCGGCCACCGCGTTGACCGATATGCCCTTCGGGGCGAGCTCGACGGCGAGATAGCGCGTAGCCGCTTCCAGCGCCGCCTTCGAGACGCCGACGGAGAAGTAATTGGGCAGCACCTTCTGCGATCCCAGGCTGGTGATGTTGACGACGTGCCCGCCGCCGTCCATGAGCCGGACCGCCTCCACGGCGCAGAGCCACGCGGCCTTGGCGTTTATGTTCATCGCCCAGTCCCAGTGTTTGCCTTCGAGGTCGACGGCTGGACGCTGGACGCCGGAGGCTGCGTTGTTCACCAGGATGTCGAGCGAGCCGAAAGCCTGGCGCACCCGGGAGAATAGTTCCTGTATCCGCTCGGCGTCTCCGAGGTGGGCCTTGACCTGGAGGCACCGGACGCCGAAGGCCTCCACGTCAAGCTTGGTCTGCGCGGCGGCCTTGTGCGAGCGGAAGTAGTTGAAGGCGATGTTACAGCCCCGACTCGCCAGATCTAGGGCGATGGCCCTGCCGATACCGCGTGACCCGCCGGTCACCAGTGCCGTCTTGCCTTCGAATGACATGGCGTCCTAGACGGCCATGCCGCCGTCAACGCTTACGATCTGGCCCGTGATGTAGTCGGCGCGCTCGTCGGCCAGAACGCCGACCATGTAGGCGATGTCCTCCGACTTGCCGAAGTGGCCCTGGGGAATGACGCTTAGCCAGTATGCGCGCTGCTCGTCGGTCAGGACGGACGTCGTCTCCGTCTCGACGTAGCCCGGCATCACCGCGTTGACGGTAATGCCCCGCGTGGCAACCTCCTTGGCGAGCGCCTTGGTGAAGCCGACCACAGCCGCCTTGGACGCCGAGTAATTTACCTGTCCGGCGTTCCCCCTCAGCGCAACCACCGAGCCTATGTTGATGATTCGCCCCCATCGGCTCCTCAGCATCGTCCTCAGAACGGCCCGCGTGCAGTAGAAAGTCCCGTGCAGGTTGACGTCCATGACCCTGTGCCAGGACTTGTCCGACATTCTAACCAAGAGGCCGTCGTCGATGATTCCCGCGTTGTTGACCAGGATATCGACGCTGCCCAGGCCCTCCTCCACCTCACTGATCATGCGCGTTACCTGTTCCAGGTCCGATACGTCCGCCTGCACAGTCATCGACCGGACGCCGGCTTCGGCGATCATCCCGGCCACCTCAGCGGCTTCGTCAGCCGACGTGTTGTAGTTGACCGCGACGTTAGCGCCCATCTCCGCGAGCTTGAGGGCCACCCCTCGGCCCAAGCCCTTCGCGGCGCCGGTAACGAGTGCGGTCTTACCGTCCTGGCCTGATGACATATGATTCGCCTTTCGAGCCTAGGCGGGGGAGCCGAGCTTTTGCTGCAACGACGCGAGCTGCTCGCCCACCTTGGAGGTTAAGTCTATCTTGACGACCCTGACGGCGGTGCCTATGGCGCGGCTAACGGCGTCCGCCTTCGCTCTGCCATGCCCGACCACGCTGACGCCGTTTACGCCCAGCAGCGGGCCGCCGCCGTGGGACTCGACGACGCCGTGGAGATCACGCACCTCCTGGACTAAGGCGTCTATCGCTTCCCGATCCAGGGTGCCTTCGAGGCGCTCGGTGAGCCTCCGCGCCAGCGCGGCCCCCGACCCCTCGGTCAGCTTCATTACGATGTTGCCCACGAACCCATCGCAGACGACGACATCGACGGCGCCGTTTGGCAGGTCGTCGGCCTCCACGTTGCCGACGAAGTTCAGACCGCTGCCGGCTAGCAGCTCCGTCGTCTCGCGCACTTGGCGGTTCCCCTTTCCGGCCTCCGACCCGACACTGAGGAGCGCTATTCGAGGGTTTTCCACTTCCCAGAAAAACCGCGCGAAGACCTCGCCGATGGCGGCGAAGCTGACGAGCTGGGCCGGGCGGCAGTCTACGTTGGCGCCCAGATCCAAGACGATCGTGCGCGGCGCCATGCCCAGTACGGGGCCGCCCAGCGCCGGCCTCCCTATGCCCGGCATGACGCCCAACAGTACCGCAGCCGCAGCCATTGCCGCGCCGGTGGAGCCCATCGTGACGCAGGCGTCGGCGTGTCCGGCCTTGACCATGCCGGTGGCGACGACGATAGAGGCCTTCGGCTTCTGGCGCAGCGCTATGGCCGGCTGCTCGTCCTCGAGGATGGCGCCCTGCGACGGCACCGGGATGACGGGCAGCCCCGCCGTGTCGTGGCGGGCAAGCTCGCCGTGGACCGCCTCGGGATCGCCCACGAGCATTACCTGTACGCCGCCTCCCCGCGCCGCCTCCACAGCTCCCGCAACCACTTCTCCGGGCGCGTGGTCTCCGCCCATCGCGTCGACCGCCACCCGTATCGGACTGTCGCTTCTAGCCAAGTCGGCCTCCTTCGCCGGTGTCTAACCTGTCGCTATCGAGACGACCGCCTCGCCGGTGATCGCAGCCTCGCCGTCAGCCTTGCGTACACCAACCGTGCAGCGCAGCTCCCTGGCTTCGCCACGCAGTCTCACGCTCTTGACCTTGCCACTCGCCGTGACCGTCTCTCCGGGGCGCACCGGCGCCCTGAACCGCAGCTTCAGCTTTCCCGTCTCGTACCAGTCCAGCGCAAAGGCGCGGGCCATCGATTCGGAGACCATGGCCGCAACCATCATACCGTGGGCTATCGTACCTCCGAACTGGGTGGCGGCGGCGTATGCCGGATCGATGTGGATGGGGTTGAAGTCTCCGGACGCCTCGGCGTACCGCTCTATGCGCTCCTGCGTCACAAGCTTGGTGACCACAGGCAGCTCGCTGCCCTCTTCCATCCGCCGTTATTCCTCGGGCACCATTAGGGTGCTCGTTCCTGCCAACACGGTATTCCCTGCGCCGTTCTCCACGGCGAGCCTGAAGACCACGAACCGTCTCCCGCCCCGCACGGAGCTCTGAGCGACCGTCGCTGTGCAGTCCAACTCGTCCCCCGCGCGAACCGTCCGCAAGAACTCCATCTCCTGGCCCGTGTGAAGGGTCCCGCCGGGCAGCGCGAGATCGTTCACGACCCCCCGGAGCATCAACGCCGCAACAGCCATGGGGGGCGCCAGCGGAGCCCCGCCATCCACGTCGACCTGAACGGGGGAGCCATCGTCCACAGCCGCCACGTAGTCGCGGATAGTACCTGCGTCGAGCTCGAAGCGCCTATGCGAGACGATATCGCCTGGCGCCAGCTTGGAGGGGTCTAGCGCCATGCCAGCTTGGTAGAGACCATCTTCCTGCGGCGATTATAGGGCTGGCGACCGGCCAAATCAACGCGAGCCCTGATCCACGAGGGGCGTCACGGGGCAGGTGCGGGAGAGCCTTCAGCCAAAAAAGTGTCCCATTCTGTTCCGTTTTGTTCCATTTCCTATCTGAGGCTTCTGGTTTTTAGGACCGATTTGGGGGGCTTCTGAGACACGAATGGGGCATATTTGGACGCTTTTGAAACGATTTTGGAACAGGGCCACGGGCGGAGCACGGCGGGTTATCGAGTGAGGGGCCGATCCGTTCATAGGCACATACTAGCACGGGCGTTCGTTTTGGTCAAGGGCGGGGCAGACTCCAACCTTCCCCTTCAGGGAAAGGGACACACCGATTGCGCAACGGGTTTCTCACAGTAACAATCCATTCTCGGTTGTGACCGGCACACCAAGGCGTGAAAGGTAGAGGCGGCGGCCCGGCAGCGGGAAGGCGAGTTTTGAAACCCGCCCCTACGGCGGGCAATCCTGGGGCTGGCGCTGCAGGACGGGATGAGTCCGCGAAGGGGCACAACGAGCACGAAGGGGCGAAGGGGCGACACTGTTGTGGGGCTGGGTTGGGCCGTTGTGACTCGGCACGGTTCAGGATATAGTCTGGAGCCATGGTAGGCGGCGACGAGCTCAGGGCGGCGATGTCCAGGTTTCCCACGGGCGTGACTCTGCTCACGACCCGGACCGGCGACGGCGTGTCTCACGCCATGACGGCGAACTCGCTGACGTCCTTATCCGCGGAGCCTCCGCTGCTGCTCGTGAGCGTTGGGCACAGCCGCAACACTCACAAGTACATCCTCGACACTGGCCGCTACGGCATCAGCGTGCTTCCCCGGGAACATGAAGCCGCCGCGCGCTACTACGCCGTCGACGAGCAGGACCGGGCCGGCGACGCCCCCCTGGAGATGACTCTCAGCGCGACGGGCCTGCCGGTGGCCGACGGATGCGTATGCTTCCTCGGCTGCGAGGTGGTGGCCAGCCACGAGCACGGCGATCACACGATCTTCATCGGCAGGCTGGTGGAGACGAGCCTCAACGGCGGCGAGCCACTGGTCTTCCACGACCGCGGGTACACCGGACTGGAAGACGACGGCGCCTAGCCGACGGGGGCCTTCTCGCCCATCAGGAAGGCCACCGAGCCCAAGGCCATCTTCTTCACGGTCACGTTCCTCAGACCCGCCGCACGCATAAGGTCCGCCATCAGCCCGGCTGTCATAAACCCCTGTACGGACTCAGGCAGGTAAGTGTACGCCTCCCTTTCTCCGGCCAGCGCCGCCCCCAGCCACGGAGTAACGTAGCGGAAGCAGAGGGGAAGCAGCCTGCTGGCAGGGCCCCTTCCTTCCATCCGTACGATTTCCAGGACGCCGACGCGCCCGCCGGGCCTCACGACGCGGGCCATTTCTGCGATGGCCTTGGGCACGTCTATGAAGTTTCGGATGCCGAACCCCACGACCGCGCATGTAAACCGGCCGTCCTCGAAGGGCAGAGAATGGGCGTCAGCGACAAGATAGTCGATCCGATCCCGGAGGCGCTTGCTATCGGCCTTTCTCCCAGCGGCCTCCAGCATCTCCGGCGAGAAGTCGAGGCCAACGGTCTTCTCCACGTTGGAGAGCCGCGCCAGCTCGACCGCAAAGTCCCCTGTGCCGGTGGCGACGTCCAGGGCAGGGCCGGTCATTGAGCCGGCGGCCATACGCGCCGCCGCGCGCCGCCATGCGTAGTGGCGGCCCGCTGTCATAGCGGTGTTCAGCAGGTCGTAGCGCCCTGCTATCCTGCCGAACATGCCCCGGACGTACCGGGCACGCTCCGTTCCCTTCAGATGGGCCAGATGACACCTCCGGTTGCCGGGAAGCCGGAACGAGGCTACCGGCCTGTTCCGCACCTCAGCTCCCTGGTTGCCCTCGGGAGGGCCGGTAGAAGGTCACCCGCAAGCATACCGGTGTCGCCCATCTCGCGGCGCACCCTATCGCCAGCCAGGCCATGCAGGTAGACGCCAAGCGCCGCCCCCTCTTGGAGGTCGAGGCCCTGGGCCAGAAGCCCAGCTACGACCCCGGCCAGCACGTCCCCCGTACCCGCCGAGGCCAGGCCGGGATTCGCGAACGGGCTGACCGGAGCATCACCTTCCGGCGAGGCGACGATCGTATGCGCCCCCTTGAGGACGACGACTTTGTTCCACTTCTCCGCGCCGCGCCGCGCCGCGCCTACTCGGTCGTCCTGCACAGCGGCCGCGGGCTCGTCCGCCAGCCGTCCCATCTCGCCGGGATGCGGCGTTACGACCGCCCGCCGGGGCAGCCGCTCCCACCACTCCGGCTCCTCTGAGCGCGCCACAACGTTGAGCGCGTCGGCGTCTATCACCGTGGGCGGCAGGCGGGCGTCTCCGTAGAGCAGCCGCTCCACCATCTCAACCGTGCCTTCCTCCAACCCAAGGCCGCAGCCGACGAGAAGGGCATCGTACCCGCCGGCCCTGTCCATTATGACGCTGGCGGCCGATGGCGAATGCACGCCGGGGGAGGACTCCGGGAGCGGCAGGTAGGTGGGCTCCGGAGAGCCGGAGGCTACCTCGCCCCTGAGGCTCTCGGGTACGGCCAGCGTGACCAGCCCCGCCCCGGCCCTTGCGGCGGCCGTAGCCGCGAGCTTCGCCGCCCCAACGTAACTCCGCGAGCCAGCCACGATCAGCACGCGCCCGAACGTCCCCTTGTGCGCGTCGGCCGGGCGGCCCGGCAGGAGCGCACGCGCCCACTCGGCGGTCATGAGCTCCAACCTCACGTCGGTGCCGAGGCCTGGCGGCACACCTATGTCGACGACCTCGATACAGCCGCAGTACCCGGCGCCTGAGCCCGAAAAGTGCCCTGCCTTGGGGTAGCCCAGCGCCACGGTCACGTCCGCCGCCACACACTCAGGGTCAGCTTGCCCCGTATCGGCATCCAGGCCCGTGGGCAGATCGACCGCCAGCAGCCGCAGGGATGGCCGCTCCTGCCTGGCCCGCGACACCGCCCGCAGCACCGTCTTCACCACGCCCGATATAGGCCGCGAGCGCCCCGTGCCGAGCAGCGCGTCCACGACCAGTTGCGCCCCCCCGAGGTCCGCTGCCAGCCTACGTGAGAAGCCCGCCCCGTCCGCCGAGACGACCGGCGCGCAGCGGGCCACAACGCTGTCGAGGTTGGAGTCTCCACTCCGGTCGCGTGTCAGGTAGACGGTGACGTTGGCGCCCCACGACAGCAACCTACGGGCCGCAACCAGCCCGTCGCCGCCATTGTTCCCGGGGCCGGCGAGCACGACGACACGCGCTCCCACTACCCGCCCCAGGCGCCGCCTCACGCTCCGGGCAACAGCGAGGCCGGCGTTCTCCATTAGCAGGTCGGTTGATACGCCGGCCCGCTCCGAGCGCTCCTCGATGAGCCGCATCTGCTCAGAGGTGACTATTTTCATCTACTGCTAACCCTACCTGGGCAAAGAATCGACCCTGGAGCCAGGGCAGTCCAACAAGCCCCATAGATCAAAGTGAATAGTTGGCGCGGCGGCTCTCGGCGACCACGGAGGCCACGGCGTATTCGCGGGAGTGGGACAGCGTCAGCGCCATCTCCTCTATGCCCAGCCTCCGCGCCCGCGCCATCGCCGTGCCGTGCAGCGCGACCCTTGGCGGGCCTCCGCGCTCGCGCACGACCTCGATGTCCTTCCACCTAACTCCACGCGTCCCCGTGCCCAGCGCCTTCATTACCGCCTCTTTCGCGGCGAACCGGCTAGCCATCTGGGGTGCACGGCCACGGCAGTAGGCGATCTCGCCCTCGGTGTATATCCTCCCCAGGAAGCGCAGCCCGTACTGCTCGGCGACGCGCCGGATACGGTCTATCTCGATGATATCGACGCCGTTTACCAGCATTGACAGGCCCGGCGGGCCGCCTCAACCGCCGGAGGAGAGCCCGGCAGCCTCCAGAATAGCGGGCACGTGCCGTTCCCAGCCTATGGCCATGACGTGAACGCCGCTGCACATTGGCCTGATCTCGCGGATGATCCGCCCCGATATGGTTACGCTGCGCGCAGCCCTGTCCTCGGCATGCTCCAGATCGTCGATGATGTCGTCCGGCACCGTGACGCCTGGGAGGTTGTCGTTCAGATTTCGGGCCATGCGGGCCGACTTGAGGACGACGTGCCCGGCCATGACCGGCTTGCCGTAACCTTCAGCCGCTCGCATGAACCGCTCGAAGCTACCAGGGTCGTAGACCGCCTGGCTCTGGAAGAAGGCCGCGCCGGCCGCGATCTTCTGCTCCATGCGGCCCAGCTCCTTGGCGAGGTCGGGCGCCCCGGGGTTGACCACTGCGCCGATGAACAGGTCGGGAGCTCCCTTCAGTGCGTTGCCGGCAAGGTCCTCACCCGACCTCAGCGCGTCGGCTGCCTGTACAAGTTCGATGCCGTCCAGGTCGAAGACGGCCTTCGTCTCGGGATGGTCGCCCGCTGCAGGCGGGTCCCCCGTCATGCACAGCACGTTGGACACACCTAGGGCGGCAGCCGCCAGTATCTCCGACTGCAAGGCCAGCCGGTTCCTGTCGCGGCACGTGACCTGCATTATGGGCTCCAGCCCGCGGTCCATGAGCATGTGAGCGGCGGCAATGGGGGCCATCGCCATTATCGAGCTTGCCGAGTCGGTTACATTGAAGGCGTCTACGACGCCGCCGAGCATCTCCGCCTTGTCGAGCAGGGGCTGGAGCCCCGTCCCCTTGGGCGGGTTTAGCTCGCATGTGACGAGGAAGCGTCCTGAGTCGAGTCCTTCGGAGAGCTTGCTCACTTGGCGTTCGGCCTCCATGCCGTAGGAGGGGCGGGATTGTGGGCCGAGCGTTATTATAGAGGGCGCTAAGGCTAAGTCCAAGCGCAGGAGAAGGCCGTGAACGCGCAGCTAATCGATGGCAAGAAGATTTCCGCCGAGGTGAGAGCCGAGGTGGCAGAGGGCGTGCGGGAAATGAAGGAGCGGCTCGGCGTGACCCCTGGGCTGGCCGTCGTGCTGGTGGGAGGCGACCCTGCATCCGCGGTGTACGTCCGAAACAAGCAGCGCGCCGCTACTGAGGTCGGCATGGACGCCCAAGACGTGCGCCTGCCCGCGGATACGTCCCAGGAGCGGCTGCTCGAGCACGTCGAGGAGTTGAAGGTAGATCCCAGGTTCCACGGCATACTGGTCCAGCTTCCCCTGCCAGACCACATCGACGAGAGGACCGTACTCGACTCTCTGGACCCAATGAAGGACGTCGACGGTCTTCACCCCGAGAACGCCGGGCGACTCGTCGGAGGGCGCGCAAGGTTCGTGCCCGCGACTCCACTGGGCATACAGCAGATGCTGGTGCGCACGGGCCACGACCCAGACGGCAAGCGCGTGGTCGTCTGCGGGCGCAGCGAGATCGTAGGCAAGCCGGTGGCGCTGCTTCTAATGCAGCGCGCGTCGGGTGCAAACGCCACGGTTACGGTCTGTCACACACGCACACGCGACCTCGCCGACATCACCCTGCAGGCGGACATTCTGATAGCTGCTATAGGCCGTCCGATGTCGATCACCGCCGACATGGTGAAGGAAGGCGTGACGGTCATCGACGTGGGCGTGAACCGCATAGACGCGCCGGAGCGCAAGAGAGGCTACCGCCTCGTCGGCGACGTCGATTTCGACGCCGTGTCGGAGAAGGCGGCGGCCATAACGCCGGTGCCAGGCGGGGTCGGCCCGATGACCATCGCCATGCTCCTGCACAACACTCTCACCGCCGCCCGCTTGGCCGTGAACGGGTGAGCCGCGGCTCTCCTCCTCTTCCGAGGGGCGTTCCCGCCGGGGACGCGGACGATGCCTCCTTCGGCGCTCTGAAGACCGGCGACTTCGACTACGACCTGCCAAAGAGTCTGATCGCCCAGACCCCGGTCGATCCCAGGGACCACTCTCGTCTCATGGTGCTCTCCCGGTTGGACGGCAGCATCTCCCACCGCCGTTTCTACGATCTGCCTGACTATCTCCGCTCCGGTGATGTGCTCGTATTCAACGACAGCCGCGTCTTCCCGGCGCGGGTCCGGGGCCGCCGCGCCGGGACCGGGGGCAGGGTTGAGCTCCTGCTGCTGCACCGTCTCGAACGCGGCGTCTGGCAGGCGCTGACAAGGCCCGGGCGGCGTATGCGCGCCGACGTGGCCTTCGAGCTCTCGGGGCCAGTGGGCAGCGTCAAGGGCCGCGTGCTGGAGGTCAACAGCGACGGCTCCCGCACAGTGGCGTTGAGCGACGACGACCTGCTGATGGAGATAGGAGACGTGCCGCTGCCGCCTTACGTGCACGAGCCCCTGGACGACGCGGAACGGTACCAGACGGTCTACGCGCGGGCATTGGGCAGCGTAGCCGCACCGACGGCGGGGCTCCACTTCACCCGCGAGCTGCTCGACCGCGTCAGGAGCATGGGTGTCGAGACCGTCTTTGTGACGCTGCACGTCGGCTGGGACTCCTTCAGGCCGGTGCAAGGCGACAACCCGGCGGGGCACCAGATGCACTCGGAGCATTGGGAGTTGGACGAGGAATCGGCACAGGCGATAAACGACGCCAAGCAACAGGGCCGCCGCGTCGTCTCGGTGGGCACCACCGCTGTCCGGCTGCTCGAGCACGCGGCGCTGCTCCAGGAGCGGTCTGGCGTCCAGCAGACGGTAGCAGCGGGATCGGGCTGGACCGAGCTCTTTATACACCCCGGCCACCGCTTCCGGGTGGTGGACGCGCTCGTAACGAACTTCCACCTGCCGCGGTCGACGCTGCTCATGCTGACCAGCGCCCTGGCCGGCCGCGACCGCCTACTCCGCGCCTATTCCGAGGCCATAGCCAAGGGCTACCGCTTCTACAGCCTCGGCGACGCGATGCTAATTACCTGAGCGGCCTTGCCGTTGCTCCGGTCGGTCTCAGCCCACTGGCACTTGGATCCAGGCAATCCCATCGATGTTCTCGGAGTGTGTGTCGGCAGAAATCAGGTCGACGCCCGTCTCCATCGCATGCGACATGAACCCAGAGTAGGCATTGGAGTCCAGCAGAATTCTTATTTCCATGCCGACTCATCTACTGTCTCAAAGGCCTCAAGGGCAGCATTGAACGCTTTCGCTTCCTCGCGGCTCCATGTGCCGAACAGGTCGTCCAGTGAAGAGCCG
The DNA here is from genome assembly GCA_965262055.1 of Dehalococcoidia bacterium. Lineage (GTDB taxonomy): Bacteria > Chloroflexota > Dehalococcoidia > Lucifugimonadales. Next base: position 296,603 of record CBDHEI010000002.1, on the reverse strand, counting down.
GCTGTTTCCGCACCTCTTGTACCGTCCGCTAGACCGGCGTCCTTTCGGAGCAGCTTCAGTGCAGCCTGATTCATTGAGAGCCCGTCGCGCTTCGCGAGGCGACGCACGCTGGCGCTGAGTTCGTCGTCGAGTCCTCTGATCATGATCTGGTTCACATCGTGCCTCCCCGTGAATCATGATGCCTCACATCATGATTCACCCTACCTGTTACCTCACGAACAGGCCAAGACGACGCGTCCGTGCTAGTGCGGTTGCTTACCTGCAAGGCGGGGGGCCGCTGGCACCTCTGAGCGCCTATCGCGATATGGTAGCATTGGGCCGGAGACGGCCTGCAGACACGGCCCGCAGGGGCTCCGGGAGGAGACGTGATGACTCAGCTCAGCGTAGACCCGCAGGTTCAGTTCGTTCTGGACAACATCGGAACCATAGTCGGCTCGGAGGGCGGCTCACTGGAGCTCGTGGACCTGAGCGGCGGGCGGCTGACGGTGCGGTACACGGAGGGGCGGAACGACGAGTGCCCCGAGTGCGTGCCCTCGCACGACATGGTGAGGCAGATCATGAAGATGTCCCTGGAGATGCACGCCCCGCACGTCACCGACCTGGAGCTGCTGTAGGCAGAGTCTCCAGGTATTTCACCCCCGACCCGGTGTTGAGCAGGAGCACCTGCTCGTCCGGCGCGACCGACCCGTCGGCAACCAGCTTCGAGAGCGCTGCCGCCGTCGCGGCTCCCTCAGGGCAGACGAAGATGCCCTCCAGTGACGAGACCCTGCCCATCCAGTCCACTATCTCATCGTCCGACACCGTTACGGCGCCTCCATTGCTCTCCCTCAGAGCATCGAGGATGAGATAGTCGCCTATAGCGGAGGGGACTCTTATGCCAGCAGCAAGCGTCTGGGCGTTCTCCCACGGCTCCGCGTGGTCCGTGCCGCTGTGGAAGGCCCTCACCATGGGCGCGCAGCCCTCGGCCTGCACGCAGAACATGCGAGGCCTGGGCCCTTCGAGCAGACCCAGAGTCTCCATCTCCTGGATGGCCTTCCATATGCCCACGATGCCGGTGCCCCCGCCGGTCGGGTAGACGATCACGTCGGGCATACGCCAGCCCATCTGCTCGGCGATCTCGTAGCCCATCGTCTTCTTGCCCTCGGCGCGGTACGGCTCCTGCAGCGTAGAGACGTCGAACAGGCCGTGCTCCGCCGCCATGCGGCGTGACAACGCTCCGGCGTCGCCTATCAGCCCGTCGACGAGGGTGAGCCGCGCGCCCATGGCCTCCACCTCCTTCCGGGTGGCCTCCGGCGCGTCCGCTGGCATGAAGACGTGGGCTTCCATGCCGGCCCTGGCGGCGTAGGCGGCGAGGGCGCCACCTGCGTTGCCGGCGGACGGAATCGTCAGGCCGTTCACGCCCAGCTCCCTGGCCTTCGAAACGGCTGCCGACTGACCGCGCGCCTTGAAGGTGGACGTGGGGTTGAGCCCCTCGTCCTTAATCAACAGCGGGCCGCACCCTATCTCCCGGCGCAAGCGCTCCACCCTCAACAGGGGCGTGTACCCCTCGCCCAACGTGACTACGTTCGACTGGTCACGGATCGGCAGCACCTCGAAGTAGCGCCACATGTCAGGGGCGCGGCTGGCCAGCGCCTCGCGGGTCATGCTTCCCTTCGCCGCCTCCAGATCGTACCGCGCGTAGAGCACCTTGCCGCAGGCAGGACACGTACGAGCCGGCTGGTCGGCTTCCATGGTCCGGCCGCAGGCAGTGCATTCCAGATGGGTCATGTAGCTTTTCATAATTGCCTCTTTGCAGCTTTTCAAGCTCGGCTTCACACTTGGAGGGGCGGTGGCGGCACGCTCAGCCGGGCGCGCCGGGCAGCGTCTCACAGGCTACGCCGTTGCCATCCCTGTCGAGTCTGTGCCGGTCAGTCTCCGGCCCACCGGCGGCCTCGTAGAAGGCCTGCGCCAGGGCCCACGTATCGAAGTCGGAGCAGTTCCGGTCCTCGCCTTGAGGGTCGTACTTGGTGTCGGGCACATCAGATTCCGGATTAGGTGTAGCGGTCTGCGCCGGAACGGCAGTTTGCCTTGGCTCGACGGGCGTAGGTGTGGGGACGTCAGCCGGTGCGTCCGTTACCTGCAGGAACACGTTGTGGTCGCAGGTGTCGAGCATGTCGTCCAGCGTCGACGCCTCGGCCCTGGTCACCGTCAGGCCCCACTCCTTCTTGACGGCTATCCAGTCAGTTGCGTAGCGGCACCAGTACGAGTTGTCCGGCGGGCGCCACTCATCGGGCCCGCTGGCGCCTTTGGACCGGTTGGCCGAAGCGGTTACGGCAATCAGGTGCTCGGGGTAACTTAGACTATTGGCGTACAGGGCCTTCCGGTCGCCGTCCCAGGCGTGTCCGCCCGAGACGTGGGCGTTCGCAAGCGGCACGAGATGGTCGACGTCCAGCTTGCCCGGATCCTCGACGGTCGCTCCCGTATAGGGGTCCGTCCACCTACCGGACTCTACCCTGCACTCCACGTCATCCTTGAATACCACGGGGACGGAGGACTCTGCGATGAGCACCTCCTGTCTCGCGTCCTGGCAGTCGCGGTCGGCGTCGTTCCAGTGGTCCCATTCGCCCCTGTCGTAGTCGGGTATCCCAACAGGCACCTCGGAGACCGTGACGCTCAGGACCAGGGCAACGGGCCGCGGGGCCGCCGGCGTGGACGCTGGCATGGCAACGGACCGGGTTGGCGTTGGAGGCGGTGTAGGAGTCTGCCGGGGTGGGACCGCGACGTCGCACGCCAGAGCGACCACTGACAGGGCAACGACGACGGCGAATAGAAGACGCGGGTAGGGGTGCATATGTCTACACGGCAACGGGGTTAGTCTCTGCGCGGCGCTGTCATTATTGCATAACGTAGGCCGGTAGCTATAATAGCCGGGAAGTACAGTCGTACAAAGGAGCGCCATGGCTACGGCGATCATCCAACGCTACGTCGACGAACACCCCAAGTGTGCCCAGCGGTTTGCGCAAGCGAAGGACATCTTCCCCAACGGCGTCACCCACGACGCCAGGAACCAGAGCCCCTTCCCCTACTACGTCAGCCACGCGATGGGCCCCCACAAGTGGGACATCGACGGACAGCGCATCATCGACTACAAGACCGGCCACGGGGCTATGATACTCGGCCACACCCACCCGGACGTGGTCGCCGCCGTCAACGAGCAGATGAACAGGGGGACGCACTACAGCGCCTCCACCGACCTGGAGATCCGCTGGGGCAGCCTCGTCCAGCAGCTCGTGCCCTGCGCAGAGAAGGTGCGTTTCCACAACTCGGGCACTGAGGCCACGATGATGGCCATGCGCATGGCCCGCGCCTACACCGGCAAGTCCAGGATCATCAAGTTCGAAGACCATTTCCACGGCTGGCACGACTACGCCATGCCGGGCCAGTCGACCGGTCTGGGCGGGATACCCAAGGAGACCCTCAGCACTATGATCGTGCTGCCGCCCAACGACATCTCCCTCGTCGAGGACACGCTGCGGAGTAACGACGACGTGGCAGGGATAATCCTCGAGCCCACCGGGTCGCACATGGGCCAGCGGCCCATCCGCCCGAGCTTCCTTACCGAGCTGCGAGAGGTGACCCGGCAATACGGTGTCGTGCTCATCTTCGACGAGGTCGTGACCGGCTTCCGGACCTCCAAGGGCGGCGCCCAGGGCTACTACGGCGTCACGCCCGACATATCGTCATTCGCCAAGATTCTCGCCGGCGGGCTGCCCGGCGGTGCGGTCGCCGGAAAGGCCGACCTTATCGACATGATCCAGCTTCGCGACGACCCCGACTTCAACCGGGACCGGCGCATAGGCCACTACGGTACCTACAACGCCAACCCGCTCTCGGCGGCGGCTGGCGCCACCGCGCTCAACCTGATTGCCACAACGCCCGTCAACGATAAGGCCGACGCCATGGCGGCCCGGCTCAAGACGGGGCTCAACGAGATGCTCTCCCGGACTGAGACGCCTGGCTGCGCCAACGGAGTCGCATCGGCCATCTTCCTGAAGCTCGGCGTCGACCACGAGTGCGACCAAGAGGTCTGCATCATGTCCGAGGAGGACCAGCACAAGTCCGAGGCCGGGGCGCTGAAGGGCGCGCTCACGACCGCGATGTACAACTACGGCGTAGACTCGGGCCCTCGTTTCCTTCTCGGCGCCGCCCACACTGAGCGGGACATCGACGAGACGGTGGAAGCCGCCGAAAAGGCCGTCCGCGACATGCGCGCCGAAGGACTCCTCTAGCCGGGCACCCAAGTCCCGGCAACTCCCCGGATAAAAGTCACAGCCCAGCCGGTAGCGGCACCTCGAAGCGGGATGCGATGGAGCGCAGGTTGGCCACCGTCCCCTGGGGGAGCGGGATGCCGTTCGCGGACCGGTCCCGATAGGTCCTGTTCTCCGGCTCGCCGGGCACCATCACTTCCTCCACGCCGTCGGCTGGCGGCAGCGCCTTCTGCGCCTCGATCAGCTTGTCGACGTTGCTGCGGTACTCGTCGGCGTCCGTGAAGGTGGCGATGTCGACCGCCGCGATGAAGCTGTTCTGGACGCCGCGTTCCACCTCCTTCGTCCCGGAGAGCGAGGGCTCCAGGAGCGGGTTGCCTACCATCAGGCTGGACAGGCACTCGAACATCAGCGCGAGGCCTGAGCCTTTGGGCCCGCCGGCGGGCAGCAGGATGGACTGACGGCTTGGGTCGGTGGTCGGGTTGCCCTCCAAGTCTATTGCCCACCCGACGGGGATGCGCTGGCCCTTGTCGGTCGCCAGGTTCAGCTTGCCTCCCGCGACGACGCTCGTGGCCATGTCCAGCACGAGGTTGCTCTCGTTTCCCGGCGCCGCAATGGCGATGGGGCTGTTGTGGACGCCGGCGGCCTTGGCCCCGAACGGCGCCATGTTCGGCGGGCTGCACACCGACGCGATGCCCGCCATGCCCGCCTCGGCAGCCATCAATGGGTAGTAGGCCATGGCGCCCTGGTGCGTCGTCTCCCGGATGAGGCCCCATCCCACGCCGACATTGCGTGCCTTCTCGATGACCCGCCTCATCGCCATCACCGTGACCACGGGACCCAATGCCCGATCGGCGTCGATAAGAACCGTCGCGGGAGTCTCCTTGCTCACTCTGATCTGCGGCGACGGGTTCATCACGCCCGTGTCCAGATTCTCGACGTACCACGGAATCCTCAGCACGCCGTGCGAGTCCACGCCCCTCAGGTTGGCCCACACGAGCACCTCGGCCTCCGTGTCGGCGTCTTCCCGGGGCACGCCCGCCCTGTTGAAGACCGTCGCCGTGAACTCACGGAGGTCTCTCCAATCGACTCGAATCTCGTTGTCAGCCATATCCGGTCACCTCGGTTCGGAAGGTAAGCGGCCCACCGGAGTCATCCAATAGGGCCGATGGAGTCTGCGACTCCAAGCTCGTCTATGAGCGCCGCGACGGGGCCCCAGGTCGCTTCCTCTATGTCCACACCGTTGGCCATACGCTCCCGCCGCGTGTTGGCCTCCATCTCTCCCGGATACAGTACGCCCGCGGCCCCTTTTACAAGCGGTGTGTCCTTGATCACCTCGATCGTCCTGCTGACCCGCGCCCGGATGGCCCCCTGCGGCGCCAGCCTGCCCACGTCGATGACGGTTATCGAGGACCCGCTCACGCCGGACTCGATGTCCATCTGGGGGAATCCGAGCCCGCCCGCGATGGCGCCCAGCAGGGTCACCATTACTGAGAGAGCGTAGCCCTTGTGTCCACTCTCCATGCCTCCCAGCGGCAGGATTGAGCCGCCTTCGTAGTAGTCGTTCGGGTCGTTGCTCGGCTCGCCGTCCTTGTCGATGACCCAGGCGGAGGGCAGTAGGTGTCCCCTGTTGCGGTAGACTCGCAGTTTGCCCTCGGCGGATACGGACGTTGCGAAGTCCAGCAGCATCGGCGAGTCCGGCAGATACGGAAAGCCGATCGCTATGGGGTTCGTGCCCAGCTTCCTCCTGGTTCCCCCGAACGGCGCCACATTCATGCCGCTCGTGCCCCCAACCACCCCGGTAACCATGATCGAGGCCATGCCCTCAACCGCTACCATCTCCGGGTAAGTCCCGATCCGGCCGGTGTGGTCCAAGTTGGTCATCGTGACCGTGGCGACGCCGTTCTGGCGTGCCCTCTCGATGGCCAGGCCGGTCGCCCTGGCGGCTACCACCTGCCCGAAGGTGCCGTTGCCATCTATCTGCACCAACCCGCCGTGGTCCTGCGCCACCGTGGGCTCTGCCTTGGCATCGATTGTGCCATTACGGATGTCCTCTACATACTGGGTGATGCGAATGAAACCGTGGGAGTCGTGCCCCGCAAGGTTGGCGTTGGCGAGGTGGTCGGCCACGACGTGTGCGTTGTTGCCGGACGCCCCGGCCGCCCGCAGCACGTGGAAGGCTATATCTCGTATCTGGTCCCCTGTCAGCTTTGGCATGGATCCCTCCTGTCCCTCCAGAAGTCCGCCGGTCCCTGCCCGGCGCTTGACAACGATTGCCAAACTCTATTGTATCGCGCCTTGCACGCGGCGGCAGGACGACCGTCCCGGATCGACTCCCACGCTAGTGGGCGTCTATGAACGCGAGGGCCATATCAGGGTAAGGAAAAGCGGCCACATGACCGGGGTGTCCCAGGTCCCCTAGTAGCTCGGACACCTTCTCGAGTAGGTCGAGCCCCCTGCTGGGTGTCCACCACGCCAGGAACTGGTCGTGCGCATAGCTTCCGCTCCACTGCTCGAAGGCAGCAAGATAGGCTAATATCTCACGCAGACTGTCGTCCTTCGACCCGCTGCGCCATCGCAAGAGCAGGGCGCGCGCCGCGTCGTGATCGTTGATCTCTCCCAAGCGCTCCTGCAGCTCCTCCAGGACGGGCGAGACGCGGTCCACAGGAGGAACGGCTGCTTCCCGCAGCGCATCCAGTGAGTATCGCACCCGCTTCTCGGCGATCCTCATCCTGTGGAGCGCCCTCTTGTCGGTCAGGTCGGCGGACGAGCGGGCCGCGAACCTGTCCAGCAGCGGGCGAAGCGCCGCGCCGGCCCACTCCCGCACGTCAGGTTCGGGCGCCTCTCCTCGCCACCTGACCTGCTGGGAGATCGAGCTGGCCTGCACCCTGAACCCTTGCTTGCGCGCCCTCTTATGGGCCCTGCGCAACGGCTTCTGCGCTCTGTGGCGTTTCCTGCGAATGCGGTCGATGACTGCCGCGAGCTGCGGCGTGGCGCCACCGGCAACGGCAATTCGAGACAGCCTCTCCTCGATGACGTCAAGGTCTCGCGCCGGCCCGGCGGACCTGCGGATACGCCTTAGCTGGGCGGTCATCCGCTCCCGCTCGGGGCCCGGCAGACAGGGCGCGAACATCTGAAGGGCCACGGTAGCCCTGCGCGCAGCTACGCGAAGGTCGTGGACGTACTCGACGTTCCTCTCCGGGTGCTTCGCTGCCCGGGGCAGGAGCCGCGCTACCTTGGCCAGCCGTCGCTCCACGACGCGCTTGGCGAGCGAACTGACCGGCTGGACAACTCCTCCGATGGCGTATGCTGTGTCGTCCTGGGTCATCCGAGCTTAACCATCTGCTTCGGCGTTAGGGACCATTCTATCCAGCCGCACTGACCGTACTCCAGTGCGGGAATGTGCACTTTGCAGAGCGCCCCCTTCTTGAGCCGGCTCACCGGCTCGAGGTCTCCGCTGACGAGCACCGCTATGAGGCTGCTCAGGTACGGCTCATGGCCCACGATCATGACATCGGACGCGGACGTATACTCGGTCGCGATCCGGTCCAGCAGCCTGGACGGCTCCCCCATGGGCGCCAGCGCATCGCAGAAGACCAGCGGTCCCGCCTTCTTGAGGCCCTTGTGAACTATCTCCGCCGTCTCGAACGCCCGCGTGAGCGGACTGGTGAGTATCACGTCCACCGAGAGGCCGATCGAGTTCATCCCCCTCACCTGGCGCGCCATCCTCCGGGCCCCCTTCAGTGTGAGAGGACGCTCGGCGTCGTTAGGGTACTCACCGCTGTCGCGGACTCCAGCCAAACCGTGCCTGAGAACGTGAAGGTCCATTTACAAGCTCACCTCATGCCGCGGCGCCAACCCGCTGGCGCGCCCGCTTCGGCAGCCGGCGCCCGGGACGCCATCGCAACGCCAGGTCCACCAGCACCCCTTCCCTCAGACCGACCCTCGGGATGGTCAGCGTCGTCGCCCAGACCACTTTCATCAGCGCCTGGACCACCACCGTGGCGGGATAGATCACGTCCGCCCGGTCCCGTTTCAGTCCCAGTTCGCTTCGCCTGCCGTCGAAGCCGAGCGCCTCGAGCTCCAGCCGCGTCCGGTCGATGTCGCCGAGGTATGCGTACGATGTGGCCATCTTCCCTGCCCGCCTCCCGCTCAGGTCCCCTATCGTTTCGACGTTCCCCCCGGTCCCGATGAAGACGCCGATCAGGTGGTGTCCGAGCACACCGCTGATCCAATCACGGGTCTCGGAGGCCACCTCCTCAACTAGCCGGGCAAAGTGGGCGGCCCCATCCTTGCCGGACAGGACGTGGAGCATGCGGACCGTCCCCAGGTCGTAGCTTCTGCTGTCCACCATGATCCCTCCGGAGGTAATCGCGAGCTCCACGCTGCCGCCTCCGATGTCCACCAGTAGGGCGTCACCCTTCGAAATGTCCAGCTTCTTCGATACGGCCAGATACACCAGGCGGGCCTCCTCCACCCCGGTTATGACGCTGACGTCGATGCCCGTCTCCTGCCGCACCCTGTGGGTCAGCTCGAGGCCGTTCTGCGCCTCCCTCACCGCGCTGGTCGCCACGGCTGCTGTCTGCTGGGCCCCGCTCTTGCGTATCGACTCGCTGAACCGGTGGAACGCCTCCACCGTCTTGTCGATGATCTCCTCGGAAAAGAGCCCCTGGGAGAAAGCGTCCCACCCCAGCCGTACAGGCTCGCGGGCCGTCTCGACCACCTTCACCTTGCCGTTCTTACGGGCCTTCCCGATGGCCAGCCGCATGGCGTTGGAGCCAACGTCGATTGCCGCGAGGGTTGTCAATGGACGCCTTAAGGGCAGAATGGATAACCCGCGTTGGCCCTGGGCCGGCCCCCGCAGATTCGCGCCTTTTACTCAGCTTCGTATATCCCACCACGCGGCAGTTCCGGCTGTGGCCCCCTGCCCCACGCCCAGTGCGGAACAGGCCTCAAGTCTACCAACAGACAGCCCTCCCGTTCAACCTGCGCGCAGGTTGACCGACGTCGAATGACCGACCTATGATGCCGGCACCCTGGCTGCGGCAAACGTGGAGGAGTTACGAGTGACGGAGTTCAGCGACCTGCTTAGAGACCGAGCTTCCGCTATCTGGGAGCTGGAGCACCAGCACCCGTTCGTTGTCGAGTTGGGCACCGGCACGCTGCCGCTGGAGAAGTTCCAGTGGTACATGAAGCAGGACTACCTTTTCCTCATCGACTTCTCCCGCGTCATCGCCATGGCCGTCGCCAAGGCCGACACGCTCGAAGACATGGGCTGGTTCGCCCGGCTCCTTGACGAGACGTTGAACACCGAGATGGCCCTCCACGTCAGCTTCTGCAGGGACTTCGGGATATCGGAAGCAGACCTCCTGACGACCCGCCGGTCGCCCACCACCCTCGCCTACGTGAACCACATGCTCTCCAGCGCCCACGCCGGCACGATCGGTGAAATCGCGGCTACGCTCCTGCCATGCTCGTGGGGCTACGCCGAAATAGGCCAGGCGCTGGATGCCCGCGGCAAGCCCGTCGACCACCCCCTCTACTGTCGTTGGATCGAAATGTACAGTTCGCCGGAGTTCGGCGAGCTGGCCGAGTGGCTGCGCTCCTTCATCGACCGCATAGCGTCGGGCCTCTCGGACAAGCAGCGAGAGCGCTTGGTAGACATCTTCGTCGCCAACAGCAAGTATGAGTACCTCTTCTGGGACGCCGCCTACCGTATGGAAGCATGGCCCATCTAGGAGTCAGGGTCGGTACCCGATCAAGAATTCGTCGCGCAACCGGCATGAGACCGCCTCGGAACAGGCCAGCGGCTTGTGCAGTTTCTCGTCTGTGGTTACAAGGGTCTCCGCGCCCGCGGACAGATTAGGCTTCGACCAGATACACGTCTTCCGCAGGCAGGCTGAGGCGTAACTCTTCAGGCACCTCCACTCGCTCCGTCGTCCGAACGTCTATAACGCGATTCAAGTCTCGAATCAGCGAATGGAACTGCTTGCTGGTATTCCTGAGCCGGGCCTCTCCCAGTGTCATCAACTGGTACGCTTTCTGCGTCCAGCGGCGTTCTCCCGGCCACACCAGCTTGTCCCTAGAAGCGTGGAAGGCATTGAGGAACGCGGCTGTCTGTTGTTGGACGACCGCGCCGTTGTCACCCAGGAGATCGTGAAAGACCCATTCGTTCAGGACGAGGATCATCAACTACTGGTGGCAACCTCGGAGTCCAAACCCAGGAACTGTGCAATGTCCTCAAACTCCGAAGCAATGAACGAGTCGAGTCCTCCTTCAATCTGGCCGTTCGGCTTCGCCCCCTGTTTGGTGAACCTGCTCTCCCCGTCTGCCTTTTCTGCGAGGATGAACGAGATGTCGTCCACGCTGACCTCGCCTGCCGCAATCCGGGCCAGCAGCGCTAAGACGAACGCTTCGCTGTGCGTGGACACGATAAAGCGCTTGTCATCCTTGGATGCGATGTCCCCCATGGCGTGTGCGAGGTTCCTGACCATCGAGGGATGGAGGTGTATCTCCGGCTCCTCGATGGCTACGATCTTGTACTTCGAATACAGACATACCGTGAGCATGTATGCCAACTGGTTGACTCCGAACCCTTCGTTGACCATGGAGACGTGTACGTCTCCGTCTCGCGGAATGGAGTCGATCGTGAATGTAGATGTGCCGACCTGCGGGCGAACGGAGATTCGACGCTCTATGATCCTCTCCAGGTAGTCGCTGACTTCGTACTCCAGGAAGCGGTCTGTGGCGAGCAGAGACGCCACCTCCATGTCTGTAGCCAAAGCAGGCGTCACGTTTGAAACGCTATACGTCGGAGTGGAGAATCCGCGGCGAATTGGAACGAATCCCGCCGCTCGGGCAAGCTCCATCGGGAGGTTAGCGGTAGTCAGCAGAGTCACGCGATGTCCATCGTCCCCGCCCTCACTCACGGAGATTCCATTCCATGTGAAATTGATGGAGCTCTGATGATAATTAAATACTTCTCCATCGTGATCGATCAACTCAACTCGATGTGTGTCTGACTGATTACCAAGGTAAGGGAATGGGATGTCCAAGCTGCTCCTGAACCTGCCATCTAATACGAAGTGTTCCGTTAGCTGCTCCACTTCGTGAGCTCGGACGTCAATTGTGGACTGCCCTCCTGACTGTCCGATTGACAAAGTGAATCCCGATCTGCCTGTTGGTGTGGAGGCGGATAGTGAGAGCGAGACCGTCCTCTCGGCGTCGTGGCCCGACACCACCTCGTTGTAGCCTCCTAAGCTCAAGGTAGGGTACGAAAACAGGCTGGGGAGGTTCTGGTTTGGGTTCGTCAGGAAGTTCTTGAGTGTCAGCAGCCCGTAAATGAGCGAGGACTTCCCAGCCCCGTTCGGGCCGTACACGACCGTCAGCGGCGCAATGTCCATTGAGACATCGCGTATCGAGCGGAAGTTCTTCAGTTCGAGCGTATAAGTGTCCGACATTTTGCGTGCCTCGTAGTCACGCCACCTTACGTAAGTCGTCAGCCCCGAATCGCCAAGGGCGATTCTAGCACACAGCCACCGTGCCCCCTGCCCCATATAGGACACGGGTGCAAGCGGAGCTCTGCCTCAGGCGTCCTTTGCAAGCGCCAGCGTGCAATTGCAATTCTCTCTGGCCATTGCTTAAGATTATGATCCGCAATCAAACTCCGGGGTGGCGAATCGACCGATGGCACAGAACAGCACTCTCGACTACGACGCGTACCTCTACGGGGACTCCCACGAGGGCCTAGAGGAGCGGCCGCCCATCGCGGACGCCGAGCCCTTGGACGACCCGCTGAACATCGACCCCGATACCCGCGTCCGGTATTTTCGCAATAACATCTACCCTTACGCCTACCGGATGAACTATCAGGACTACTACAGGGCGAAGCTACCCATCCAGGTCGAGCTCGTGCGGCTACAGAACTGGATGAAGGACACCGGCGAGCGGCTGATTATCCTGTTCGAAGGGCGCGACGCGGCAGGCAAGGGCGGCGCCATCCGCCGCTTCATGGAGCACTGGAACCCGCGCGGCGCCCGCGTCGTGGCCCTGGACAAGCCTTCGGGCGCGGAGGTGGGCCAGTGGTACTTCCAGCGCTACATCCGCCACTTCCCTGCCGCGGGCGAGATCGTGCTCTTCGACCGCTCGTGGTACAACCGCGCCGGCGTAGAGAGGGTCTTCGGCTTCTCCACCGAGGCCGAGTACAGGGTCTTCATCAAGCAGGCCCCGCGCCTCGAAGAGATGATCGTCGAGAGCGGCATACACCTCATCAAGCTCTACTTCTCCGTCAGCCGGCACGAGCAGCTCAGGCGCTTCGACCAGCGCGCCAGCGACCCCCTCAAGCAGTGGAAGATCAGCACAATGGACCTGCTGTCGAAGGACAGGTGGGACGAGTACACCGCTGCTAAGGAGGACATGTTCGTCCAGACCCATACCGGCATCGCGCCGTGGACGATCATCAAGTCCGAGGACAAGATGCGCGCCCGCATCAACGCCATGCGCCACGTGGTCCACGTCATGAGCTACGCGGGCAAGGACGAGAGCGTCGCGCACCGCCCAGACCCTTCCATAGTCGCGTACGCCGACGAGATCTACGAGGGCTGCGCCGCCAGGGTTGAAAGCGTCGTCGGATAGCCTGCCCGGGGCTAGATCGCGCCCGGCGCGCCCTGTGCCGACCCTTTGTCGATACGCTCAGTCACCCTGTCGTCCGGGTCCAGCAAGACCGCCCTCTCATGAGCGGCGGGCCATCTGCGCCCAACCCAACGCTGCGCTTGCCACAACCAGAGGCGGCGCTCCCGACTAGACGAGAAGAGGCGGTTGGACACGGATTAACCACCCGGGGCCTGGGAAGCGCGTCACGCTCTGGCGCGTGGAGGGACGGCGGCTACCCGCCCGGCTGGTAGATCTCGGTGTCGGGGTGATACTGGTACCAGCCGAACCAGAACGAGGTCAGCGTGGGGATGCGGGGCAGCGTCGTGGACGGGTCGTCCACCTTGACGAGGGCCTCCTCGGTGACCTCCCAACGGGCGCCGCCGGCGTCCACCAGGAACTTCGGCGTAGCGTCCGCGTCGTCACCGTCTTCCGCGGAGAAGGTTTCCCCCTGGCGCTCGTAGGCGCGGGCTGAGCGGGACTCGCCGGAGGCCGCTATGACCACGTCGACGCCTCCCACGGTGTCGTTAACCACACGGACCTCGCGAAGAGCATCCACCGTGTACGCCTTCTTCCCGTCGCCAACTGCAAGCCCGATGACCACACTCTTCGGCTCTATGGTGGGGTCACGGAACCATACGGGGAACCTTATCTCGTCCGTGGAGAAGTAGTCGAAGTAGATAGCCCGGGGGTCGCCCTCTGGCACGTAGAACTCCGGATCGTAGACGCCTGTCTGATTGGATATCACGGTCGTGTCCGGGTGCTCCGCGAGCCACTCCTCCCAGGTCGTGACGACGGCGGGGAAGAACGGCTGCTTGATGCCGGAGTAGGCTAGCGGGCCGATGATGGGCTCCCCGGTGAACTGGTGCCACAGCGACCGTGTGGCGCGGTCGTACATCACCTTGTTGCTGCGGTACAGCAGTCCGGAGGTCCCGAACGTAGTCTTCTGTCCGTTTACTATGCCGGAATACACGATTCCGGTCCCGCAGAGCGTTCAGTAGACAAGCGAGATGGGCTCGCCTCCCAGCTCGTCGTTGGCGAGCTCGTGCGCGTTCAGTACCCGCAGCGGGTAGGCCCTATGCTCGCCGTTGATCGACACGCCGAACACCCTGTCGTCCGGCTCCAGGTATGATGCCAGCTCGGGCTTCACGTGCCACGGGTCCTCCAGGGGCGGGATGCCGTCCACCGCGACGCCGCCCCACACGATTTCGGTGAGGTTTGCCCTGGAGCCATCCTCGATGGCCGCCTCCATGAGCGCGCCCATCGCCGGGTCTATCAGGCTCAGCAGGTTGACCTTCCAGCGGGCGTAGTCAGAGGGCGGAGTGTAGTCGTCCAGCCGGGGGCCGAGCCACTCCCTCCACATCTTCAAGTCCAGACCGAAATTCTGTCCGGTCAGGGCGCCGACTATCTCCATGCTGAACTCCGCCAGCTCGCGGCTGAAGAAGAGCGCCGCCTCCAGGATCACCGGCACCTGCGAGGTGTCGCCCTCCTCCTCGGCCCTTTGCAGCGCGGCCAAGCTGTACTCCGGGGGGTGGTCGATGCTGGACAGTATCAAGAACATGTTCAGGTTGGGGTCGTAGGCGAACGGCTCAGGGGTGGCCGTGGGCGACGGCGTCGGGGCCGCCGCCGCTGTGGGCGATGGAGACGGAGCGGCCTCGGCCGTGGCAGTGGCAGTGGGCTCCTCCGTAGCAGTGGACTCTGCGCCGGGTTCGACCGACGCGCCCCCGCACGCCGCCGCCATGACGGCCACTACCGCCGCCAACGCCGGTAGCAAGGCTATGCGATTCCTTAGGCTCATCGGACCTCTCGTATTGACTCTACGCCGTCGGGCTCCAGCTCGGATGCTGCACCAACGGGGGGCTAGCCCCCGACAAGCTCCTCCCGGAGCCGCCTTATTAGCGTTTCCATCTCGTCCTCGGTGACGTTGAACGGATCGACCGCCATCTCGTCGAGGCCGCCGAGGCGGTTGAGGTATATTGGCGGGTCGCCATCCTGCAGGGCGGTAGCGATCTCATCCACAGTGGGCCCGGCCCAATCTCGGGACATCCTGATTACCGCTGTCGGGAGATGGTAGTCGTAGTCGTCGTGCTCGACGCTCACCCCTATGCCTGGGACCTCGATCAGCGCGTCTACCACCTTCTGGCACAACCGCGTGTACTCCCGAGTCTCGGCATCCTCGTCCTCGTCGACGAACAGCCTCAGGGCAGTGACAAGCCCGACTATCTCCTCCTTGGCTACCTTCATTGAGCGGCCTATGAAGCGGTTCGGGCTGCCGTTGGCCGCAGCCGCCTCGATCAGGTCGGCCCTGCCGCAGAGGACCCCGGTGCCCTGTGGCCCGCGTATCCCCTTGCCCCCGCTGAAGATCACCATGTCCGCGCCCTGCGCTATGAACCTGCGCAGGTTCTCCCTGGGAGGCAGCCTGGACGCCGCGTCCACGATGACGGGCACGCCCTTCGCGTGCGCCACCTCGATCACCTGGTCCAGCGGGAGCGCCCGGCGCGAGGTGAACGGCGCTACAAGGTAGGCGACCGCCGCCGTCCTGTCGCCGATCGCGGACTCAAGCTCCCACGGCGTGCAGGAACGCCCGTCGCCCACGCCCACGAGCCTGGCGCCGGCGGCACGGTAAGCCTGATCGTAGCTGAACCGGTGCGAGTTCTGGATGACGATCTCGTTCCGCATTCCCTCGCTGTCGGGAAGCCGGTACATCTTCGCCGGGTCGGTACCCGCCATGCATGCCGCAGCCTGCAGCAGCAGCCCGCCCGCAGCGCCGCTCGTCACGAGGCCCGCCTCGGCCCCCGTGACCTCCGCGATGACCTTGCCCGCCTCGCGGTTGAGCTCCTCCAGGTGGACCAACACGGTGGCGGCCTTGTTCATGACCTCCATAACCTCGGGGCGAAGCCTGCTGCCGCCGTACATCGTGGTGGAGCCTGAAGCGGTGATGATGGGGCGTACGCCGATGTCACGGTAGACCTGCGCCGGATCGTCTGCCAAGGGGCACCTCGTTGCCTGGTGTCGCGCTACCCGCTGCTGCTACGGGTCGCCAGCCGGAAGACTAACAGGAAGCGCAGCGGCGCCGCAAGCGCGGCGGGGAGGCCCGCAGGGCTCGCCAAGCTGCCAACCTCCTCTCACCCTGACACAGTGGGGGTGTGTCGAAGGGTTGGGGCTGAGCGCCGCCCGGATCCATGATCCCCCGGGACCCGTCGAACTGCCGGGGGTGGATGCGCCTTTCGTGTGGGCCCGCATTTCAGCAGACCGTCCGCACAGCAGTGTCTACGACGACAAAGGTGGATGT
This sequence comes from Dehalococcoidia bacterium, assembly GCA_965262055.1. GTDB lineage: Bacteria > Chloroflexota > Dehalococcoidia > Lucifugimonadales. The sequence continues at coordinate 280,418 of CBDHEI010000002.1, read as the reverse complement.
CCCAAGCGGAGCCTACCGGTCCCCTGTACGCTGCGACGCTGTCCGATTCTCGATTGGGAGCGACGACCGTGAAAGGCCACGGCAGGCTGCTGCCCGCCGTCTCAGCTACAACCGCTCGAAGTCGAATGGGCGCGAGGGTACTGGCATCGGGAATGCCAGTCGGTATCCCGCTGTGTGGTGTTAGGCGACGCCACTTATTCGGTTGTCAAGGTGCATTGTCCGTCTTGTGGGGGCCGGACGCCCGCGGCTGCGTGACTATCAGCGCCGCATCCATACGGCGCGCGTCTAGCGCGGGGGTGTCAATCCGAGACCTTGTGCCCGCGGGTTCGGCGCCATGTCCCTATGGCCTGTATCGGATTGGCCGGTTGGGAGCTGGCTGAAGCTCGCGCTCGTGGGGAGTATAGCACAGCCGTTCTGGGATGTGTCAAGGAGATGCACCTGCACATTTGCCGTACCCCTGTCAGCCCGGCGCGGGGGTAGATCGCAGTGAGGAGGCTAAACCCGAATCCACCGAAGGACACCGATGGACGGCGTGAGGACAGCGGCAGGGTGGGTGAGGGAGCTACAGGGGAGATGGCTGGGCTCATTGGGGTAGATTGGATCGGCGAACGGTCTTCAGTCGCCGCATAGGGCCCCTATGGCCCTCTGCGGGAGCTGCGATGCGCGGGATGGCGAGAGAATACGCAGCAGGGAACTCTCGCGGACCGGGGTGGCACGAGTTTGCAGGGAAGTTGGGTCAGTTGCAGGCTGGCAGTTCAGGCGGGGAGTGGAATGGCTCGCAGCCGGGCCATGGCGCGAGTGAACTGGGTTTCCCAAGGCCAATGCTGGGGAAGATGCAGGGTAAGGCGGCGCGCCGAGCGGGTGATCCGTCCCACCAGAGCGAAGACCCGCCGCCTGAGGGTCTTGGTGGTCACGGTCCGTTCGGCCAGACCGATGCGCGCTGTCCAGCGGGCGAGGTTGTGTGCCATCACCTGCACCGCCAGCCAGGCGCCGTTGGCGGCGAAGCGCCCCGAGGGGAGATGGTTGAGTCCGACGCCGTGTTTCAGGTCTCGAATGGCGTTCTCGATCTCGGCGTGGCGGCGATGATCGGCCTCCAGTTCCAGGGTTTCCCCGTCCCGGTCGGTGATGAAGCCGTGATAGCTGTAGGTGGCGAAGAGGGCCAACTGGGAACCGGGCGTGGGCTTCACCCGCCGGACGATGAGCCGCACCGGCGCGGCGTCGGGTTCACTCTGGAAGGGGGTATAGGTGGTCTCGGCCACATCGGCGGCGCCGTCCATCCAGTAGGGAATCGGCGTCCAGTCCTGCTCGGGGATCGCCTCAATCAACTCCCGCAGGCCTTTGTGCTGGCGGATGGTGATGGAGAAGCGGACACCCATCTCGCGGCAGACGGCGACGAGAGCGTGGGCGTAGAAGCCGCTGTCGGCGCGCACCGTGAGTTGGCCGCTGGCCCCACCGTAGCGCACCCGCCCCACCGTTTCACGCAGGAAGTGGGCAGCGCCGCGAGCGGTGTTGGCACGGCCCTCGCGCAGCCGGGACATCAGCACGTCGCCGGTTCCGGCGGCGATGGCCAGCAGTGGGTGATAGCCCCGCGCGCCGGTGTAGTTGTGGTGTCGCGCCCCTTCTTTGTCCAGTCCATAGGTCTCGCAGATGGTGGAGTCCAGGTCGATGGTAAGGGGCGAGTCGCCGGGTCCGGCCCCAGCGGCCCATGCGCGTGCCAGCAACTGGCGGCTCACCCGGTCGAGTTGACGGACATGCCCCCACCGGAAGCTGCGCAGGAAGGTGCCCAGGGTGGATGGCGCCTTGACCACGCAGCCGAGAACACCGACCGTCCCACCAGCACGCAGCGCATCAGCGTCGTCGATGAAGTCGCCGCCCGCCAGCGCGGAAGCGACCAGCGTCAGCAGTTTGTCCCCCGTGTTCGCCCGCCCCGGTGCGCAGCCGAGGTCGAGGTGATGGTCGACGAGTTCCCGCAGGCCCAGGTGCTGTGCAAGGGTGGCCGGCAGGAGCAGGCCGGCATTGGCCACCAGGCGGTGGTCGTCAAAGACGACGCCGATACGGTCGGGATTATTCTGTGGCAGCATCTACTGGGTGCTCCTTGTTTCCGGGCGGTTTTCTGTTTCAAAACCATTCTCCCAGATTTCAGAGGAGCACCCTCTGGCTTCTTCAAGGACTGTCCCCAAAGTCGTCTTTCGGTGGATTCGGGCTAAACCCGCCGTAGGGGCTGCCCTTGTGGCTGCCCTCCCCTGCAACACACCCACGCCGTAGGGGCTGCCCTTACTGGCCCGCGCTCCCTTCATGCCCCCTCCTCCCCTGCGCTACACTACACCCATGCCAACAACCGCGGCCAAGCTCTCCACCATAGTCGAAACCTACCTCGCCGACCTTCGCGACATCCGCGACTCCGGCGGCGCAACCGGCGAGCTCTCCTACCACACGCCCCTCAACAACCTCCTCGCAGCCGTCGGCGCGACCCTCAAGCCGAAGGTCCGCTGCGTCGGCGAGCTCAGGGACATGGGCGCGGGACGCCCCGACTTTGGACTCTACGCCGCCAAACAGCTCCAGCGCGGAAGGCCCCACGAGGGGCAGCTCCCCGAGTGCGGCGTCGTCGAGGTCAAACCAGCCGGCGACGACGCGTGGCTGACCGCCGAGGGCGCGCAGGTGAGCAAGTACTGGAGCAGGTACCGCCTGGTGCTCGTCACCAACACCCGTGACTTCGTGCTGCTCGGCGGGGACGCCGCGGGCAACCCAACCAGGCTTGAGACCTTCCGGCTCGCCCGGACACAGGACGAGTTCGAGTCCAGGCTGGAAACGCCCCGCGCCTTCGCCCGCGATGTCGGCCCCGCCCTCGGCGAGTACCTCTGCCGCGCACTCTCCCACCGCGCAAGGCTCGCCGAGCCCAGGGACCTCGCCTGGCTGCTAGCCTCCTACGCACGCGACGGACTCGCCCGCGTCGAGGCCGCCGGCGACGCTCCATCCCTCCGCGCGGTGCGCACAGCCCTTGAGGAGGCCCTCGGAGTCCGCTTCGAAGGCGACCGCGGCGCCGCCTTCTTCCGCTCCACCCTCGTCCAGACCCTCTTCTACGGCATATTCTCCGCGTGGGTGCTCTGGGCACGGCAAACGCCGCCGCCGGCTGGCCGTTTCAACTGGCACGAGGCCGTCTGGCACCTCCGCGCCCCAGTGCTCAGGGCGCTCTTCCAGCAGCTATCCGACCCCGGGCGCCTCCAACCCCTCGGACTCGTCGAGGTGCTCGACTGGACCGCCGACGCCCTGGACCGCGTCGACCGCGAAGCCTTCTTCGACCGGTTCAGCGAGGGCGAGGCCGTCCCCTACTTCTACGAGCCGTTCCTCGAGGCCTTCGACCCCGCCCTCCGCAAGCAGCTTGGCGTCTGGTACACCCCCGCCGAGGTGGTGCGCTACATGGTCGCCCGCGTCGACCGCGCCCTGAAGGACGACCTCGGCATCGCCGACGGCCTGGCCGCCGACAACGTCTACGTCCTCGATCCCTGCTGCGGCACCGGCGCGTACCTCGCAGAGGTCCTGCGCCGCATCGCCGCCAACCTCCAGGACCGCGGCCTCGGCGCACTCACCGGAGCGCACGTGAAGCGGGCGGCCACCGGGCGCGTCTTCGGCTTCGAGATCATGCCCGCCCCGTTCGTCGTAGCCCACCTCCAGGTCGGACTCACCATGCAGGCCCTCGACGCACCTCTGGCCGATGACGGGGACGAGCGCGCCGGCATCTTCCTCACCAACGCCCTCACGGGCTGGGAGCCCACCGTCCAGAAGCCGCTCCCATTCCCGGAACTGGAGGAGGAGCGCGAACGCGCCGAGAGCGTCAAGCGGGACACCCCCGTCCTCGTCATCCTCGGCAATCCCCCCTACAACGGCTACGCCGGCATGGCCGTCGACGAGGAGCGCGGGCTGTCCTCCGCCTACCGCACCACCAGGCAAGTGCGCCGCCCCGAGGGCCAGGGACTTAACGACCTCTACGTCCGCTTCTTCCGCATGGCCGAGCGCCGCATCGCCGAGAAGACGGGACGCGGCGTCGTCTGCTTCATCTCCAACTACTCCTGGCTCGACGGCCTCTCCTTCACCGGCATGAGAGAGCGATACCTGGAGTCGTTCGACGCAATCCGCATCGACAACCTCAACGGCGACAAATACAGGACTGGCAAGACGACGCCCGACGGCGACCCCGACCCCAGCATCTTCTCGACGCCGGAGGACCCGGTCGGCATCCAGGTCGGCACTGCGATCACCACGCTGGTGCGCAAGGCCGACCACGCACCGGCTAATGTAGTTGCCTTCCGCCACCTATGGGGCCAGGCCAAGCTCGAAGAGTTGGACGAAGCGGCCGAGACCCCGCCGGACACCCTATACGTAGACGTCGCGCCGCCCCTGTCGTTGGGCCTGCCATTCGCGCCCGTAGCGGTCGGAGAAACCTGGCACGACTGGCCGGCTCTGCCCGATCTGTTCCCGGTCTCGTTTCCTGGAGTGCAGAGCAAGCGAGATGCGTTCCTCATTGATATTGAACTTGACAAATTGAGGGTCAGGCTTGATGAGTACTTCGATTCCTCCGTTACAAGTAATGAGATCGCAAGGAAATTTCCTTCCGCAATGAAGAGCTCCTCAGGATTCGTGGTTTCAGATGCTCAGGTGGTGAGAAACTCACTATTGGCACGTGGGGGACCCATAGATGCCAACTTCGTCCGCCACGCCTACAGGCCATTTGATACAAGATGGCTGTATTGGGAGCTGGGACGTGGCTTGCTTGGTCGTCCGGTACCGGACTTCAAGCCGCACTTATTCGACAACAATCTCTGGATGGTCGCACAGCATAAACCCCGTAGAGAGTGGTCTCCTCCACAGGTCATCTCAAACTTGGGTTGCCTGGACCTGATAGATCGGGGCGCTACCTGTATTCCCGCGTGGCTCCGTGACGACGGTCTGGGTCTCGACAGCAGCGGAGCCCATAGCCGTCCCAACCTGTCGGACATGGCCCAAAGCTATCTCGACCGTCTGGGCCTAGGCGTGGAAGACCTGTTCCACCACGTCCTCGCCGTCCTCCACGACCCCGCCTACCGCGAGGCCAACGCCGGGGCCCTGCGAATGGAGTGGCCGCGCATCCCCCTTCCGGGCTGGCCCGACGGCAGCGGCAACGGGGTGGCCGACGAGGTCGCCGCGTCAGCCGCGAAGGGCCGCGAGCTGGCCGCCCTGCTCGACCCCGACACCCCCGTCCCCGGCGTCACCGAGGCATCGCTGCGCCCCGAGATCGCCGCCGTAGCCGTCCCGTCCACCACGGATGGCGGCAACATGACGGGCGGCGACTTCGCGCTCACGGCGGGCTGGGGCCACTTCGGACAGGGCGAGGCCGTCATGCCCGGCCAGGGCCGCGTCGTCGAGCGCCCCCGCACCGCATCCGAAACAGCCGCCCTGGGCGAGGCAGCCCCCACCCTCGGCGACACCACCTTCGACGTATACCTCAACGACCGCGCCTACTGGCGCAACGTCCCCGCCGCCGTCTGGCACTACAAGCTCGGCGGCTACCAGGTCCTCAAGAAGTGGCTGTCATATCGCGAGCACAAGGTCCTCGACCGCCCCCTCCACCCGGAAGACGTCCACCATTTCACGGACACGGCGCGGCGCATAACCGCTATAATGCAGTTGGTGACCAACAATTGAAACGCCTCATGAAATCAGGCACATTCTGGTTCGCTGTTCTGGCACTAGTATTGCTGGCGGCAGGCGTCGTTGCCTCCGTATGCCTCTGGGACTGGTTGCACCCTAAAGCGCCGACGACGGTGTCGAACAGCGAAACGCTTAGAAACGTAGGACTCCTGATTGGTGGCGCACTCGCCTTTGTGTTCGCGTTGTGGCGCGGATGGGTAGCAGAACGCCAAGCATCCGCGGCTCAGCGTCAGGCCGCCACGGCGCAAGAACAAGCTGACACCGCGCATGAGAGCCTGCTCAATGAACGCTATCAGAAGGGAGCGAAGATGCTGGGCAACGAAGTCCCATCCGTTCGCCTGGGAGGTATCTACGCACTTCGACACCTCGCCTCTGAAGATCCCGAGCAGTACCACATTCAGATCATGGAGTCGCTCTGCGCATTCATACGTGATCCAACTAGGGACGTGAACTTCCCAGAGCAACCGGAGGACGTGGAAGGGTTCGTACTACGAGAGGATGTGCAGGTTGCGATGAGAGTTATCGGTGCCCGGGGCGACAAACACCGTAGACTCGAGAGTAAGGAGTCTTTTAACGTTGACCTGCATGGAACAGACCTGAGAGGCGGGGACCTAACCGGGTTGGATCTCTCCACACCAAGCGCGAAAATGCCTGGGTCCATGCCGGCGCACCAAGCCTTTACCAACGCGGCTTTGCGGACAGATTTGAGCGGTGCGAGACTGCGCGAAGCTAAATTCCTCTTCACGAAGATATCAGGAGTCGATTTCTCTCGAAATGGCGATTCTCCAGCTACTGGCTTAACGCTTTCTCAACTCTTGGGAGCTCAATGCGACGCGGCAAATCCCCCTATGTTGAAAGGTCTGGCTGACGCTGTGACCGGTCAACCGCTGGTAGATATCCTTAGCTAGAAACAAAGTCACCCATACCGTCATTCCCGCGAAAGCGGGAATCCAGAACGGCCCGACAAGATAGGCGGCCTACTACTGCGACAGGGCTCGAGGAGGGTACTGTCGCAATTCGAGTTGCCCTGCGGGGAAGTGAGGTGGCCTTCGGCGGTCGTCGCTGCTAAACTCTCCACCATCAACCTCACAAAGGCGACGCAGGAGGAGGACATGGCTAAGCTGAGTCCCAGAGAACGGAAGAAGCTGCTCAAGCGGTATGCCGGACAAGCACTAACCGGCCTGGTAACCAACCCCACTATTGCTATAGAAGTCGCGGGGAGCGCGCACGGGGGCACCGTGCCCACAATTACCGTCGCTGCCTGGAGGCTGGCGATGGAGATGGTGGCCTACTACGAGGATGCGATTGAGGAACCCCCGCACCCCGGATTCTCGATCGGATGAGTTCCCAGGTAGTGTCTGCATAGCCTGTCAGTGCACTCGCTTTTCGATCTGCCTCCCCGACTCGCTCTCTGGCACCCGCAGCTCGAAAGCCTTCTGGAGATTCTGCCACATCTGGGGCGTGGTGCCGAAGTAGCGGGAAAGGCGTAGGGCCGTGTCGGCCGTTACCCCGCGCTGCCCCTTCAGGATCGCCGTGACTCGATTCGTGGGCACGTCCAGGGCCTTGGCCTGCGCGTTCGCCGACAGCCCAAGCTCCTCGAGCTCCTCACCCAGTATCTCCCCGGGGTGTGCCGGCCTCATTCCGTTGCTCACGCCCAGTGGGTGGGCGGGATTTCTACAGCCACCTGCGGAGAAAGTCGACAACCTCGGCGCGCATGGCCGCGGTCTCGAAGTGGCCAATGTCGTAGCGGGAGAGGCGCCAGGCCTCCGGCGCGCCGGAGGCCTCGTAGGCCGCCCTCACCTCCGCGTCTATGCGGTCCAGGCCCTCCGGCGGCGTCAGCTTGTCGAAGTTTCCCGCGAGCCCTAGATGCGGTCTGGGCGCGATGAGCGCGTTGATCTGGCCCGTCGTGAAGTGCTTGAGCAGCGACGGCACGAAGTAGTAGACGCCGTGGTGGTCGAGGCCGCGGTCGACCAGGGAGTGGAAGTCCGTCAGGCAGCACAGGTCGACGCAGACCTTGACGCGAGCGTCCAGCGCCGCCGTCCACCATGCCATCGTGCTACCCATGGAGATGCCCAGAGTGCCGATGCGCTCCGTGTCGACGTCGTCGCGAGATACGAGGTAGTCGACTGCCCGTATGCTGTCGTACACCATCATCCCCCACATGACCTGCCCGGACCAGAGCATCCGCTTGAAGATCGACTGCTCCGTCAGCCCCCGGCGCTCCCCAAAGGCCCACGTGTCGATGCAGAGGACGCCGTAGCCCATGCCGGACAGCACCTCGACGTACGGCGGGGCGTACAGCACCTCGCGCCCCAGCAGCAGCTCGTCCTTGCCGAGCACGTAGTCGCCCCCGTGCGCGTGGTTGTAGAGGACGAAGGGAATACGCCCCCTCGCTCCCAGCGGCCTAGTCAGGTACGCCGGCACGTCCTCGAACCCGTTCAGGCCGAGCAGTAGCTTCTCGAGCACGTAGCCGGAGCGGCGCTCCTCGGCGATCAGCCGGGCCGAGATGGGCCGGTCGCGTTCCGGCAAGTCCCCCAGGAGGCCATAGAGCTGCTGGCGCCGAGCGTCTTGGTCCATATCAGTCATACCAATCCCGTGTAGGGTACTTAGTGCGCGCCGCGTTCCTTGACAGGCCCATGCCCCGGCAATAACATAGTCAATGCGCCGAGGTAGCTCAGTCGGTAGAGCACAGCGCTGAAAACGCTGGTGTCGCCAGTTCGATTCTGGCCCTCGGCACTCCGAGGTGATGCCGGCCCCTCAGGGCCCCGGCGGCGCGAGCGGAAGTGGCTCAGTGGTAGAGCATCTCCTTGCCAAGGAGAAGGTCGCCGGTTCGAATCCGGTCTTCCGCTCCAATCCCAACCCCTCGCGGTTGGCCCACGTCTCGCGCACACACTGCCAACCGAGGGCGTTCTCCGCCTTGAACGTCAGGGGAGCGAGGCCGTCAGCTACTCCAGCGGCCCGGTCCACACGTAGTCGTTGTTGCTCACGTCGCCGTGGCAGGTCAGGCAGCCTTCGACCATGCCTTCCTTCTCGACGGTACCGTCTGCCAGGGACTTGAGCCAGAACCAGTCGTTGTGCTCGGGATCGTAGCCCGACTTCTTGTACATCACCGTGGTGGCGGCCAACTCGCCTTCGGGAGTGTAGTTCTCCTTCAGTATGATCGCCCCGTCGGGCATGGAGCCTTTCTTGCCGGTGAGAGCCTCATAGGCGGCGGGGTTCAGATAGGTGGTCAGGAGCATCCCGTGCGGCTCGCTGCCCGGGTACTTCTCACCCAGACCTGGCCACAGCTCCCAGGCCTCCTGGTAGTCCACCTCATCGAGGTAATCGAGCATCGACGCGGCGTTGGTGTCGGGCAGGTCCGGCTCGCCGGAGCACGCCGTCACCACAAGAGCGCCAGCCGCGAGTAAGAGTAGGGGAATCAGGAGACTCATTCGGTGTGCGAACATGGCAACCTCCTCGGAAGCTACAGCATTCGGACTATGAGCACTTAGACTCGGAGTTTAGCACAACACCGCAGCCCTAAACCGGCGCAAGCTCGCCCAAATCCAAGCCTAGAGGAGCGCCAGGACGAGACGCAGGATCACGAGATTCAGCAGTAGAAGGGCCACCATGGGAGTGAGGTCCAGCATTCCGAACTGCGGCATGAAGCGCCTGATGGGCGCAAGTATGGGCTCGGTGATCTGGTGCAGGATTGGGGTTACCGGGTCGTTACCGGACGGCGATATCCAGGACAGGATGACCCGGCCGAGTATCGCAAGGTTCAACGCCCAGACCAGCAGTTTCACAAAGTTGACGAGCAGTTCGTTCAACCTGGGCCTCCCAGGCTCTTGGACTTCTCGTAGGCGGCGTTCACGGCGTCGATGACCGTCCCCGTGAAGCCGGCGCGCTCGAACGCCAGCAGCGCCTCAGCGGTAGTCCCGCCGGGGGAGGTGACCATGTCCTTGAGCTCCGCCGGATGGCGCCCGGACTCCTCCATAAGGCTGACGCTCCCAGCCACGGTCTGAAGCGCGAGCCTGCGCGCAACGTCGCGCGGCATGCCGAGGTATACCCCGGCGTCGATGAGCGACTCTACGAACAGGAAGACGTACGCCGGGCCGCTTGCGCTCAGGGCCGTGGCCATGTCTATCAGCTTCTCGTCCTCAACGTACAGCTCGTCCCCGAGCGTGCCCAGGATGCCCCTCGCGGCGTCTACGGACCCAGCGGGCACATCGGCAGCCGCCGTCCAGACCGTCATGCCTTTCCCAATCTGCGCCGGCGTGTTCGGCATCACCCGGATGACCGCCCGGTGGCCCAGCCCCTCGGCCAGGGTAGCCATACGCACCCCCGCTGCGATCGACATCACCACGCAGCCGCCGACGCTCGGGCGAATGTCGGCGAGCGCCTCGCGGATGCTCTGCGGCTTCACGGCGAGAATGGCCATCTCCGCGCCGTCCAGGGCCTCGGAATTCTCCCCGCTGGCCGCCACGCCGTACTTGCCGGCGAGGTGCCCGCGGCGCGCCTCCAGAGGCTCGCCAACACTGACGTCCTCGGGCCGGGCCAGGCCGGCATCGAGAATGCCGCCGATTATCGCCTCGGCCATCACGCCTCCGCCCACGAAACCGATCCGCATGCCGTAACCTCGCTTTATGTCAGCTTCGACTCACTGGCAAGGCCGACCGCCACCCTGATCGCCTCCCGCATGCCCTCGTGGTCGGCGACGCCCTTGCCCGCGATGTCGAATGCCGTGCCGTGGTCCACGGAAGTGCGTATGAAGGGCAGTCCAAGGTTGACGCTGACGCTCTGCGCCCAGTTGTGCACCTTGATGGGTATGTGGCCCTGGTCGTGGTACATGGCGAGCACCACGTCGAACTTGCCGTTGATCGCCTGGTTGAAGACCGTGTCCGGCGGCACCGGGCCGGTGGCGCAAACCCCACGGGCCTGCGCGTTCCGCACCGCGGGCTCGATGTGCTCCTGCTCCTCGCTCCCGATGAGGCCGCCGTCGCTCGCGTGCGGGTTCAGCGCCGCGACCCCGATCCGAGGCGACTCGAAACCCCACTTCCTGAAGTACTCGTCCGTGAGCATAATCTTGGCGAGCACGTTCTCCCGGTTGGCGTAGTCGCACGCGACCCGCAGCGACTTGTGAGTAGTCAGGTGGACGACCCGCAGCACGTCGGCCACCAGCATTGTGGCAACCTCCTTGGCGCCGGTCTGGCTCTGGAATATCTCCATGTGGCCGATGTCCCTGTGACCGGCCAGGCTGCAGGCCTCCTTGTTTATCGGCGCGGTGACTATCGCCGCGATCTGCTCCGACGCCGCCATCTCGCCAGCCTGCTTTACCCACTCCACCGAGGCCCTGCCGGCCTCCGCCGATACGCGCCCGGTAGCCACTAGGCCGTAATCGAGGTTCCCGGCGTCGAGCACGTCCACCGCGCCTGGCTCGCCGGCTATCTTGTCCAGGCCAGATGCGCTCCTGACCTCCATCCCGTTGTCGAAGAGGGTAAGGGCCTCTCTCATGGCATCGGTGTTACCCACCACGAAGGGGCGGCAGCGCTCGTACGCCCGCGGGTCCGCGAGCGCCTTGGCGGTAACCTCGGAGCCTATCCCCGCAGGGTCTCCCATTGTGATGGCCACGTACGGCCGGTCGCTGTTCGATCCCATGTCCTGTCCGTTCCCGACGAATTGACCCCCATTATACGGGATGCCACGCGTGGGAGAGAGAGGGTGAAGACTTGACTCACCCTGAACCATGGATTATTCTTGCTATACAAACTAGTTTGTAATACAAACGTGAAGCACCACGGCGGCCCCAGATAGACCACTCGGAGGTGAGCAATGCAAGAATCGAACACCGAAGCGAGGGCGGGCACCCCCGAAGAGAGCTGGCGAGACATCCACGAGACGATGGACAGGGCGCGGAGCTCAATGTACGTCGCCGGAACGGCGCCGATAATGTTACTTTGGGCCGCGATAGCCTCGCTGGGAGTCGGCTCGCAGTACGCCATCCTGACGCTGGCACCCGAATTCGCGGAGCGCAGCCCGTGGATTTTCGGGGTGCTGTGGGGCATCCTGATGGTGCCGGGTATGGTGGGAAGCGGGTTCATCGGACGCCGCGCCGGCAGGAAGATCGCGGCCGGCGACGCTGCTCGCAGCGCTGGCATTCGGGTGTTCCTCTACTGGCTCGCGGTGGTTGTAGCGATGTTCCTCATTCCGGCGGCAGCGGGAATGTGGAATGCGGAAGACGGGGACAACATACCAGGCGTCACCGTGGGCATAGTGTCCCTAGCATACATCCTGTTCGGCATCATGCACCGCCCGGTGCTGGCGGCGGTGGGCGCGGGGTTCGCGGCAGCCTTCTACATTCCCAACTACCTCGTGGACGGCGACGAGGCTATGTTGGTGTCGGCGGCATTGATGGTGGCAGTGGTTGTCCTGAGTGCGTGGTGGATACGCAAGAGCGGGGGCGATTGACCGACGAACCCATCGTCCTCAACGAGACCATCCACCAGCCCACCCGGCTGCGGATAATGACGATGCTGGTCTCGCAGCCCGAGGCGGACCGGCTCGCCTATGGCTTCATTCAGAAGACGCTCGTCCTGACCGGAGGGAACCTGACCACCCATCTGCGGAAGCTCGAAGACGCCGATTACCTGGTCATCACGAAGGAGTTCCGGGACTCCAAGCCCCGCACATGGGTGCAGGCAACCCCTGAAGGACGCCGCGCGTTCGCCGAGTACCTCTCCGACCTACGCGAGGCCCTGAGCTGGCAGCCCCCCACATAGAGTCACGCGGGAAGCGCCCGCACCTCCGGCACAAGCTCCTCCACCTCCGCGCGGGACGGCTGGCTCAATATGGCCCCACGTCCGCCGACCTTGAGGCCGGCGGCGGCCACGCCCCATCTTGCCGCCTCGAAGAGGTCCGAACCCCGCGCCAGCCGGTGCAGCAGGCCGCCGACGAAGGCGTCTCCAGCGCCGGTCGTGTCCACCACCCCACGAGGCGCCAGGGCGGGCAACGTCCGCCTCTCGCCTTGCGCAGCAGCGAGCACGCCCAGAGCGCCTCTCTTCAGCGCAACGTTCTTCGCCCCCAAGTCCTGGAAGAACGACACGACGTCCCCTTCGTCATCGAGGCCGGTCAGCGCCAGCGTCTCGTCGGGAAAGCTCGGGAGCACCACGCCCGCGAAGGGCAGCACCTCCATCATGGCCTCCCTGGCCCGCGCTGGGGACGTGAGGCTGAGCCTCAGGTTCGTGTCATACGAGACCAGCGCCCCGCCCTCGGAGGCGATACGGACGGCTTCGAGTACGGTGCTCCGGCAGCTCTCCGAAACGGCCTGGAGTATCCCGCTCACGTGCAGCACTTTGGCATTCTCGACGTAGCCGGCGTCCAGGTCTTCGGGCTCCATGGTGCTTGCCGCGCTGCCGCTCCGGTAGTAGAGGAAGTCGCGCTCGCCGCCGGGTAGCTGCGTCACGAAGTGTACACCGGTAAATCCAGGCACGCGCCGTGATGCTGAAGCATCGATCCCCTGGGCGCTCCACTCCCGCAGCAGGTAGTCGGAAAAGGGGTCTTCCGCCAGCCGCGTTATGTACCCGCAGGACGACCCGAGCTTCGACGCCATGTACATCGCGTTCATCGTGTCGCCGGCGAACGCCTTCCGGTACGAACGCGCTTCGGCGATCGGCTCGTCGCTTAGCAGCTCTATCATGCACTCGCCCAGGGCAACTATGTCAGGCAACGTCCCTCCCCCGAATCGCGGCGCCACTGGATCGTCGGCCTCCGAATCCGCCGCAATAGCCTTGCTACTACCCTCAGACTGTGCGAACATTCTACTCTCAACATAGACAACCTCGCGCGCGCCCTTCCGGGCTGTGAATATAAGGTCGCGGAGCGCAAGGGAGGCCGAGATGAGCCTGAGCAACAGCGTTTGGACTGATCCCCGGTGCACCGTGCTGGACCTGCCCATGGGTATGCGCGGGCCATTCGTAGACGACGGGAACGGCGGCATCCTGACTACCAGGGGCAACCAGGTGCAGACCAGCGCCGACGGGGGCAAGACCTGGTTCAAGCCGTGCACCCTGTACGACGGTCCCGGCCCGGGGGTCCCCGGCGGAGGACTGCTCCAGCGCACCAGGGACGGCGTGATCGTCTACGTCTTCACCGATTCGAGCACGTTCAGGTGGAAGTGGTTAACCGAACAGGGCGAGCCCGCCGCCAACATCCGCATCGACGTCTGGTCGGTGCGCAGCCTCGACGGCGGCAAGACCTGGGTCGACCGCCAGCTAGTGAGGGCCGGCTACTGCGGCGGCCTCATCACCATGATGCAGACCAGCACCGGCGAGGTCGTGATCCCGATACAGGACCTGTTCAGCAACCCTGGCAGGCACGTCACCCAGACCTACGTCTCTCCCGACAACGGCGCCTCCTGGGAGCACAGCAACACGATAGACCTCGGCGGTAACGGCGACCACGACGGCGCATACGAGGCGACCCTCACTGAGCTCAGGGACGGCAGGATCTGGATGCTCATCCGCACCAACTGGGACCGCTTCTGGGAGGCCTTCTCCGAGGACAAGGGCCGCTCGTGGCGGACCATCCGCCCCAGCAACATCGACATGAGCAGCACGCCGGGATACATAACTCGCCTGGCCAGCGGCAGGCTGGCCCTGGTGTGGAACCGGCTCTACCCCAGGGGCCTGACGTACTACGCCAGGAGAATGGGCCGGTTCTCGGCGACGCCGACGGTCTCCCAACGCGACGAGATGTCGATCGCCTTCTCCGAGGACGACGGCTGCACCTGGACGCCCTCGCAGGTCATTGCGAAGGCCAACCCCGGCGCCAAGCCCCTGGTACTGGACGACGGTCAGGAGGTCAACATGCAGGGCCTCTCCTACCCGCTGCTCTACGAGCGCACCCCGGGAGAGATCTGGATAACCACCAGCTTCCAAGGCCACCTGCGCGTCAGCCTCCAGGAGAAGGACTTCCTCTAGGCTCTGCCCGCCCCATAGCGGAGAGGCGCCAAGGCGCGCCGGAACGGGAGTTGATCTATGGCCATGACAAGGAAGGGCCGCTGGATTCATCCGAAGGCCACCGAGCTCGACATGCCCCTGGGCGTGGTAGGGCCTTTCGTCGAGTTGAGCGACGGCAGCCTCCTGATCGTCGAGCCGACCGGCGCCCTTACCAGCAGCGACGACGGGAAGACCTGGTCTGACCCCACGCCGATAACCAGCGCGCTCAAGTCGAGTATGCTCGAGGGCGGCATGCTGATCAGGACCAGCAACGGGGTCATCATTCTCATGTTTGTCGACCGCAGCACCTTCTCCTTCGGATGGGACGACGCCACCGGAAAGCCTGCCGACAACGTGAAGGGCGACGTCTGGTCAATTCGGAGCCTGGACGAAGGCAAGACCTGGACCGACCTGCAAATGGTCATGCAGGGCTACTGCGGCGCTATCATCACGATAATCCAGACCTGCACCGGCGAGGTCGTGGCGCCGGTGCAGCGGCTCCTGTACGACCCGGGCCGCCACGCCACCTCCACCTACGTCTCCACGGACGACGGCGCGAGCTGGAGCAACAGCAACACCATCGACCTCGGCGGGCACGGACACCACGACGGCGCCTTCGAGGCGACGCTTGCCGAGCTCAAGGACGGCCGCCTGATGATGCTCATACGCACCACGCTGGACCGGTTCTGGGAGGCCTACTCCGAGGACAAGGGGCGCTCGTGGCTGGAGTTCCGGCCCTCCGACATCGAAGCTAGCAACACCCCAGCCTACCTGGCCCGCCTCTCCAGCGGGCGGCTGGCCCTGGTGTGGAACAGGCTCTATCCAGAAGGCGAGACGATGGCCGTCCGGCGCTCCGGCCCTGCAACACAGGCGGCGGCAAGCAACCACCGCGACGAGCTGTCCATCGCCTTCTCGGAGGACGAGGGGCAGAGCTGGTCCGAGCCCGTGGTCTTCGCCCGCAACCCGCGCCACCCGGGCGTGATGACGCTGCCCGACGGCAGGGAGATGTTCATGGGCGGCATATCCTACCCCAAGATATTCGAGCGCCGGCCCGGGGAGATGTGGATAACCACAGGCTTCCAGGGCCACCTTCGAATCAGCATGCAAGAGAGCGACTTCGCCCCCGTATCGTAGTGCGGGCAAGCAACTAGGTCAGACGGAGGAATCGAAGATGTCTCCAAACCAGAGATGGACAGACCCGCGGTGCACGGACTTGGACATGCCCTATGGCGGCCGCTTCATAGAGTTGAGCGACGGCCGCCTGTTCACCGTCCAGAACAACACCACCCTGTACAGCAGCGACGACGGCAAGACCTGGGAGGACGGCGGGCCGGTCTACACGGGCCGCAAGCCAGGAGTCCCCGGCTCCGGCCCCATGATCAAGACAGAGGACGGCGTGATCGTCATGCTCTTCGCCGACATGAGCACCTTCAGGTCCTCGTCGCGGGGCTGGATCGACGCAGCCGGCAGGGCTGCGGACGATGTCCGCCTTGACGTCTGGAGCGTCCGCAGCCTCGACGAGGGGCAGACCTGGCAGGACCGCCACCGCGTCCTGGAGGGCTACTGTGGCGCCATGATCAACATGATCCAGATGAGCCGCAACGGCCCCATAGTCGCGCCCATCCAGGACCTCTGGTACGATCCCGACCGCAACGTGCAGCCGGTCTTCACCTCCGGTGACAACGGCAAGTCCTGGACCAAGAGCAACGTCATCGACCTTGGCGGCCACGGCCACCACGACGGCGCCATGGAGTCCATCGTGATCGAGCTGAACGACCGCCGCGTCTGGATGCTCATACGCACCAATTGGGACTACTTCTGGGAGGCTTACTCGATGGACGAGGGCCTCTCGTGGCGGATAATCCAGCCGACGGACATCGACGCCAGCAGCGCCCCCGGGTACATCCTCAGGCTGGCCAGCGGTCGCATGGTGCTTGTCTGGAACCGCCTCTACCCTGAGGGCAGCACGAGCTACCAGAGGCGCGCGGGCGCCTACTCAAACGTCCCCGGGAGCTGGCACCGCGAGGAGCTGTCCATCGCCTTCTCCGAGGACGACGGCAATTCCTGGACCGACCCCGTCGTGCTGGCCAAGGAGGAGACCGGCCTCTCCTACCCGTACATATTCGAGCGCCGGCCCGGCGAGCTCTGGATCACCACCGGCTTCCAGGGAGCCCTCCAGGTCTCCATCAAGGAAGAAGAGTGGGTCTGATCGCCCCCACTGAGGGCAAGTAATGGACGCATACCGTCCCCTGCCAGGCACGCCGGTCTATGACTTAGACACGCCGTGCCTGCTCATCGACCTGGACGCCGTAGAGAATAACTACGGCGTGGTGGCCGAAACGTACCGCGACACGGTGTGCAAGATGCGCCAGCACACCAAGAACATCAAGAGCCCTAGGCTGGCGCGCATGCAGATCGACGCCGGCGGCACGGTGGGCGGCGTCTGCACCGCTAAGGTCTCGGAGGCCGAGGTGATGGTCGAGGGCGGCGTAACCGACGTGCTCGTCGCCAACCAGGTCGCCCGCCGCGACAAGATCGCCCGCCTCTGCGCCCTGACGCGCCGAGCCGAGGTGAAGGTCTGCGCGGACAACGCCGGCAACCTTCACGACCTCTCCGAGATAGCCTCGGAGCACGGCGTCTCCATAGGCGTACTCGTCGAGATAAACACCGCAATGGGTCGCGCGGGCGCCCGCAGCCCGGAGCAGGCCGTCGCCCTCGCAAAGCTCGCGAACGAGCTGCCCGGCATCGAGTTCAAGGGCGTCATGAGCCACCAGAGCTCGGAGGAGAAGGACCGCGAGGCGCGCGCCATCATCGCGCGGGACTACATCCAGATTTGCCTGGACGCCGCAGCCGCCGTGGAGCAGGCGGGCATCCCCGTGGAGGTCGTGTCTACCGGAGAGACGTTCTCGTATGACGCCGCGGCGCGCATACCCGGAGTGACCGAGGTCGAGGGGGGCACCTACGCCCTCATGTGCACCCGGTACAGCTTCATGGAGGAGTTCCAGGTAGCCAACAAGGTGCTATGCACCGTGGTCAGCACCCCAAACCCCGGCGTGGCCCTCGCAGACGTCGGCTCCCGGGCCATGACGATACCGGCGGGAGACCCGCCGGCCGTAGAGGGGAGGCCAGGCGTCACGGTCGAAACGCTGCTGGACGAACACACCGTCTTGCGAGTTGACGACGGCGACAGCCTGAGCATAGGCGACAAGCTGATCCTGCTGCCGTACTACCAGGACATGCTGGTGAACCGCTGGGACCAGTACATCGCCGTCCGCGACGGCGTGGTCGAGGAAGTCTGGGACATCCCAGGACGCGGCTGCGCCCAGTAGCCGCCCCCGCTCCGCGCCGCACCTGTACCCTAAGCGTCGCCGGAGGACTTGGCCTGCCTGCCGGCGACTATCAGCGCGACCAAGGCCGCGACGGTGACAGCGATCGCGGGACCCCACCGGGCCTGTTCGCCAAGGGTGGCCCACCAGAATGTCCCGGCCAGCGCAGCCACCAGCAACACCGCCTCCCCGCGATTGCGGGCCAGCCTGGCAGCCATGTAGACGCACGCCGTCATGCTGAGAGCTATCCATGCCCATGAGAAGACCATCGGGGTGCGGCCGTAGCCGGGTACGCTGATCAGGGCATACCCGGACCACCCCTCGGGAAACAGGTCGAAGCCGAGGTGCACGGCCACCCCCAGGCATACGCCAATCCCAAGCCAGCGGACTGGAAGCGAATGGTCGCCCGACGCGGCTGCGAAGACGACCAGAGGGACCAGCGGCCCGTGGGTGAGTATAGACCTGTGCAGGACCAGACCGATGCTCTGGTCGATGTCGGGAAACTCGAGCCCCGCCACGACCCCAAGCACCATAACGACAAGCCCTATTACGTACTTCATCCGGAATTATGGACGGGCCAACACTCAATGATTGACAAGTGTAGCCTACGTTGAGGACTGCTCAAGGCAGTACGACGACTCTCTCAGAGCCGTTGCGCTCGCGCAGGCGCCATGTGCCGTCGGTCTTAGTAAAGCCGGACTCCTCAAGAACTTCGTCCAACGTGCCGAGCGCCTCACAGCCCTCCAAGAAAGCTGTGAGAGCCTCTTGGAGCGACGCCTCAGCAGACTCCGGCGTATCGTCGAAACTCGACACATTCAACTCCGGACAGATCGCGACGTACTGCCCGTCCTGCTCGAAGACCTCTGACCGATACTCCAGGGTCAAAAGACGAGGAGGTTCTCCGTGAGAAGCTGGACGTCGACGTTCTCCCCGACCCTGAAGTCCGACGGGCCGGTGCTGTTCTTCTCCTCGACCGTGAGCTCCTTGTCCAAGCCCAACTTTAGCAGATACACGGTCATCGACCCCGAGTACAACACGGCGTCGATAACAGCGTTGAAGCGGTTATCCGACGACTGCGGGCCGGGCTCTTCATGTCCCCTGTGTGTCAGCCGGATGCGTTCGGGCCTGACCGCGACCGTCACCGACTCCCCCTCCGACATCGCCCGGGGGGCCTGCACCTGCAGCCTGCCTACCCCGTCCAGGCCCACTGTGGCGGTGCCCTCGGCATCCGCGCCCTCGACTACCCTGCAGTTGTAGGAGTTGACTTTCCCGATGAAGCTGGCGACGAACAGGTTCTCCGGCCTCTCGTAAATGTCCGTCGGCGCTCCGATCTGCATCACGTGGCCCTCGTTCATCACGACCACCCGGTCGGAGAGGGTAAGCGCCTCCTCCTGGTCGTGGGTCACGTAGATGCTCGTGATACCCAACTGGCGCTGGATACGGAGTATCTCGAACCGCATCCCCTCCCGGAGCTTCGCGTCCAGGTTGCTCAGGGGCTCGTCCAGGAGCAGCAGGCGCGGCTCGATCACCAGCGCGCGGGCCAACGCCACTCGCTGCTGCTGGCCGCCGCTCATCTGCTGCGGCATCCGGTCTTCCACCTCCGGGAGCCCTATCAGCTCCAGGGCCCTCGTCACCCGTTCCCTGATCTCCGACTTGCCAACCTTCCGCATGCGAAGCCCGAACGCCAGGTTTTCGTAGACGTTCATGTGTGGGAACAGGGCGTAGTTCTGGAACACCAGCCCTATGTCCCGCTTGTTCGGAGGCACGTCCGACATGTCCTGGCCGTCTATGACGACCTCCCCGCTGTCGGCCCTGAGCAGGCCGGCGATAAGCCGCAGCAACGTAGTCTTCCCGCACCCGCTTGGCCCCAGGAGGCTGACGAACTCGCCCCGGCCGACGGTCAGCGAAAAGCCGTCCACCGCCGTCACTCTTCCGTAACTCTTGACGATGTCCTTTATCTCGACAACCGCGTCGCCGTTATTCACCAGCTACAGACTCCTCCCCGCACCGGCGCGCAGTGCGCCCAGGCGCATTGGTCAGCCCCTAGTCCCACCCGGCTGCAATCTGTTCAGCCCCTTCCGCCATATGTACAGAAGGGACAGCACGAGCAGAACCACCACGATGCTCTCGACCGCCCCGAGGGGCCAGTTGAGCAGCACACCGATCTCCGAGTCTATCTCCATCGCGATCATCGTAACCTGGCCGCCGCCCAACAGCAGCGGCGCGATGTAGGCGCTCACGCATAGTGCGAACACCAGGACGGTGGCGCCGAATATCCCCGGAATGATCTGAGGCAGCGTTATCCGAATGAATGTCTGGAGCTTGCTCGCCCCTAGGCTGGCCGCCGCATCCTTGAGAGTCGGGTCCATGCGCAGCAGCACGGCGGCCATGGGCAGGATCGCAAACACCATGACCTCGGTGGACAGCTCGGCTATCACGGACGTATCGGTGAACAGTAGCTTCAACGGCTTGTCGATGATACCCAGCCCCTTCAGGATCTGGTTGATAAACCCACGGCTGGCAAGGATGACGATCCAGCCGTACGTCCTCAGCAGCACGTCCATGAAGAGGCTTCCGACGATCAGTATCAGCACCAGGGCCTTGTACTTGGTGATGGACCAGTAGTAGGCCACGGGGAAGGCCATCAGCAAGGTGACCAGCGTCGTGATGCCGGCGATGCGCAGCGTGTTGAGTATCACCTTGTAGTAGTAGGGGTCCGTGAAGAAACGGCGGTAGCTCTCCAGCATCCACCCGTCGTACATTCCCCCGTCCGACTCGTAGCCGTTGAAGCTGTAGCGGAGCAGAATCAGCACGGCGCCCAGCAGGCCACCGAGTATCAGAAGGCCGGGGGTCAGGAAGAGGTACGGCCGCAGCACGACCAGCCCTGCGATTGCGGACGACCGCAGCCGCCTGCCGGTGCTAGGCTCCAGCATCGTGGCCTCCGGTTAGACGCTGTAGCCCTACGAGCCTGTTCACAAAGTAGAGCGTCGGTAGGAGCAGGATGATCTGGATCACCATGATCACCGCCACGCCCGGGTCCGAGGCCCCCTGTATGTAATACAGTATCCAGACCGGCAGCAGGTGGGGCGTGCCGGTCGTGAGGAAGAAGGTCATTATGACGTTGCCGAAGGAGCTATTGAACGCGAGTATCCCCGCGGCCAGAAGCCCGGGACGGATCAGGGGCAGCGTGATGCGCCAGAAGGTCTGCATCCTGTTGGCCCCCAGGCTCAGCGCGGCATCCTCCAGCTCGCGCTGATAGACGGACAGGCTGGCCAGCACCAGGATCGTGACGAACGGCAGAGTGCTCACCACGTGGCCGATTACCATGCGCGGCGTAGTCGCCGTCAGCCCCGCCTTGTTGAAGAACAGGAGCAGCCCTATCGCCACGACAAGGGAAGGAAACAGGAGCGGGAGCAGGAACATGGTGCGGATAAGCTCCCGCCCGCGAAATACCCACCGGTGGAGGGCAAATGCCGCCAGTGTCCCCGCGAACAGCCCTATCACCGTGACGAACGCGGCGACCGTGACGGTGCCGATGAGCGCCTCCCAGAAGCGGCCGGGCACGCCGGGCGGCGGGTTTCCAGTGAGAATGTCCCAGAAGGTGACGTACCACCGCAGCGACAGACCCTCCGGCGGAAAGGTGAGCGTCTCCTCGGAGCTGAAGGTCGTGATCACTACGATCACGATGGGCAGGTACAGGAACGCGAAAGTCGCCAGCGCCCAGATGCGCAGCCCGACCCCTCCTAGGTCACGCCTCAGGCCATGCAGCACTGCCCTGCTAACGGAGGCTGCAGCCTGCGAGGAGATGGTCATGTAGCTGCCTCGATTCGCCGGGGGCGGAGCCCTGCGCCGTTGCCTGCCTACCGCCCTCCGTATTCGGCCCCGTGCATCAACTGGGGGCGCGACGGCAGCCGGAAAACACGCGGATTCTATTGCCGCGCAGCCAACCCTGTCAAGCTAGACCCAATCTCATCACGGCTTCCAGGCGCCTCTGAACAGCCTCCAGCAGCTGTCCTACGCTACGGAACCGTCAGCACTACCTTCCCGAATACCTGGCGCCCCTCCAGCGCATCGTGGGCGCTGGCCGCGTCCTCCAGGCTGAACGTCCTGTCCACGACGCCGCGTATCGTGCCCCGCGAGGCCATCTCCACGATCTGCCGCAGGTCGTCCTTCCTGCCCATGAAGACGCCGAAGACGGTCTGGTTCATCAGGAATAGCTGCCCCATCTGCAGCTCGGCCTTGTACCCCGATGTGACCCCGCATATGCCGTAACGCCCGCCGGGTGCCAGCGATGGGAACACGTCCGCCCACGGCTCGGCGCCCACGTGGTCCACCACCACGTCGACCCCTCTGCCGCCCGTCAGTTCCTTCAACCGGCGCCGCACGTCCTCCGAAGTGTACTGGATAACGTGGTCAGCGCCGAGCGCCGCCGCCATCTGCGCCTTCTCGTCCGTGCTCGTCGTGGCCACCACCGTCGCCCCAACGACCCGCTTGGCCACCTGTATGGCCGCCGTGCCGACGCCGCTGGACGCCGACAGCACAAGCGCCGTCTCCCACGCCCTCAGCTTGGCGCGCCGTAGGAGCATGCTCCACACCGGCATGAATACCGTCGGCAACGCCGCCGCCTGCTCGTAGGACAGCGTGTCCGGTATCGGCACCACGTTGGCAGCCGGCACGGATACGAGCTCCGAGTAACCGCCCCGCGTCGTCCTGCCCATCATGTCGGGGGACACGCAGAGCTCGTCCTCCGCCGCCAGGCAGTAGGCGCACTCCCTGCATGTAATCTTGGGGTTCACCACGACGCGGTCCCCGGGGCGCACCCGGCTCACCTCCGAGCCGGTCTCCAGCACGTCGCCCGCCACGTCGGAGCCCAGCACATGGGGCTCGTCCAATGCCAGCCGCGTGCCACGCACGCCCAGGCGCACGAACACATCGAGGCGGTTGAGCGCGCAGCACCTGACCCTGACCAGCACGTCGTTGGGCCCGACGCGCGGGTCTGGCAGGTCGCCGTAGGTCAGCTTTTCCGACCCTCCGTGCTCCGTTATGTAGACGGCCTTCATCTAGGGCTCAACCTCCGTGCTCCGGGGAAGCCAGCGGGAATATCTCCTCCGCGAAAGCCTCCATCTGTTCGATTCTCTCCCGCACCGTCCCGCCAGTCAGACCGACGGACAGATGACGCACGCCCAGCGCCTCCAGCTCAGCCAGGTCCGATTCGATCTTGCTCATCGGCCCGGTCAGCAGCCGCCCGCCGCCATCCGGCCCGTCGCCGACGGGCCAGCCCATGGCATAGGCGACGTCGAGCGACGCCGCGTCTCGACCCGCCTCCTCGGCGTACCGCCGCAGCCTGCCCACCCCCTCTCGCAACTGTGGGAGCGTCTCCAGCGGGTGACCAGGGTTGGTGCCGATGGGGAACCAGCAGTCCCCCAAAGTCGCTGCCCTCTTGAGCGCACGCCGGCTCTCCCCGCCTATCCAGATAGGCGGGTGGGGCCTCTGTACCGGCTTCGGCTCAAAGACCACGCCGGAGATGTCACAGTATGCGCCGTGAAACTCGGGATCGTCCGAAGTCCACAGCTCCCGGAAGATCCGAATATACTCGTCCGTCACAGCCCCGCGCTCCTCGAATGGGGGCACGTCCAGTATCTCGAACTCCTCCCGCATCCACCCGACGCCGCAACCCACCGTGAGCCTGCCGCCGGAGAGCACGTCGATCGTCGCCAGCACCTTGGCAGTGTGAATCGGGCTACAGTACGGCACCACGAGCACGCCGGTCACGAGGCGGATACTGCTCGTGGCGGCGGCCACGAAGCTCAGCAGCGTCGGCTGGTCCAGGAACGAAAGGGCGTTCCCGTACTCGCCGCTGACGCTGTACGGGTACCGCGAGCGTATCTGCCGGGGCGCTATCAGATGGTCCCCGGTGCTCAGAAAGCCAAACCCCAGCTCCTCGCCCCTGCGGGCCAGCGAAGCGAGCGCGCCGCCCGTAGCCAGCACCCCGCCAATCGGAACAGAAAACCCAAAGTTCATAGCGTCACTCCACCCCAATGGCCGTCCAGACCCATATCATTCTTCAAGTTTGCCGGTGTACACAGCCCTTAAATATAGCCCAGCCCAAATCGAAACTGCAATCAGAACGCCTCCAAAGAGCGCTAACTCCCCAACTATGCTGAGATTCGGAAAAATCAAGGCCCACCCAAAGAGCCATCCGACTCCAACCATAGCTCCGGCCAGTGGCGCACCGCTGACCATTCTCTGTTTAGGCGTCAGGTACTTGTTAGCCCGGTATTCCCTAACCCCAGCCGCAGCCGTGGTTTCACGGGTGACCCTGATGAATTCCTTCTGAGGTATGGGGTTCTTGGGCGGCTTCGGCTTCCGCCCCTCCACCGCAACCCGCAGCAGACCTTTGTATCGGAGTCGAAACTCCCCATCCGTGTGGACTCCCTTTCGCGAGTTGCACGCTCCGCACAAAACCTGGAGATTCGACGAGTCGTTACTCCCACCTCTAGCCACTGGGTGTATGTGGTCAATTTCGAAGTTCCTAAGGATTCGCCGGACACCGCAATACATACAGCGCCGATCCTGCTCACGAAAAAGGTCCCTCTTCAATTGTGGGCTTAGAGACACCCGCTTGGTTGGCTTGATCGCTAGCTTATTCTGCCCCAGGTACAGGATCACATTTATGGCCGCGTCCAGTATCCAGAACATGACAGCCAATGCGCCACTTACAATCTGAGAGAACCTCGTGTCCTCCTGTTCAACTCTCTCTTCGATTTCTGTGTGTTCGTCCAAGGCACTCTCTAATCACACGATCGTTCGCATGCCAATGCCGAAGTGGCACTGGGCTTAGACCCCACGGCGAAGTTCAGGCATCCCTCCTCTTCTCTCCTCGGGCACGAGTCCCAGGACAAGCCGTCATCGCTAGGCTCGGCGCAGCCGTTGCCAATAGGCCGCCTAGCCCACCTTGATCGTCCTCCCAGTCGCGGAAGACTCCAACGCCGCCTCGACCACCTCCAGCACGTGGACCGCAGCCTCGATGGGCGCGTCGGCGGGGGCGCCGGCCCTCGACGCCCGCAGGAACGAGGCCATGAACTCCTCTCCCGGCTTCCCACCGTAGGCGGGAGACTCCGGCGGCGAGAAGCGGCGCTCCTGGAGCCCGGACGTCGCCTGTCCCGGGGCGATGCTGTGCAGCGTGT
The DNA here is from genome assembly GCA_965262055.1 of Dehalococcoidia bacterium. Classification (GTDB taxonomy): domain Bacteria; phylum Chloroflexota; class Dehalococcoidia; order Lucifugimonadales. The sequence goes on along the minus strand of CBDHEI010000002.1, from coordinate 255,245 downwards.
AGTAGCTCCCCTCGGACAGTGGGATGCGCACGTAGCCCTCCGTGCCCCGCAGCGCCATGAACATGTCGTAGTGGCCGCCGCTGTACCCTTCCGGGCTGCCGGCCATCAGGTATCCGGCGTTCAGCGTGCCTATGACCCCGCTCTCGAATCTCAGCACCACGCACGCCGTGTCCTCCACATCTACACCCTCGGGATTCAGGCTGCCGACCATCGCCGATACCTCGGCCACGCGGTCGTCGAGCAGGTAGCAGAGAATGTCGATGTGGTGGCAGCCGAGCCATGACAGGATGCCGCTGCCCGCCTGCGACTTCTTGAACAGCCAATAGTTCGGATCGCGGTAGCGGATCAGCGAGGTGATGAAACGCGCCTCCACGTGCATCACGCGGCCCAGGTCGCCTGCCTCCCTGACCTTCTTCACCTCGTGCATGAGGGGGTTGCCTCGGTTCGTGTACATGGACCCGACGGTCACTCCGGCCGCCGCGGCCTTGTCTGCAAGCCGCCGCAGCTCCGCCGCCGTCAGCGCGCCGGGCTTCTCGAAAATGGCCGGCTTCCCAGCGTCTATGGCCGCCTCGAGCACGGCGGGGCACTGGTCGTTGCGGACGCTTATCACCAGCGCGTCGATGTCGGGGTTGGCGACCATCTCCGCGACGGAGCCGGCCGTGCCCGCCATCTTGGTGGTCTCGGCGGCGATGCTATCGAGGTCTTCCCCCTCCAACCCGCACAGGTACACCCCATCGACCTCGTCCAACTCCTCGAGAGTCTTGACGTGGAAGTTGGAGTGCGGGTTATCGCACGCTACGACGCCCACTGCGAACCCGTCTCCCTGCTCGTTTCCCATTGAATGTCCTCCTGCGTATGCTTCCGCCCTACGCCTCCTGCGGCGCCGGCGGTCTCATCTTATGCCAGCTCGTGGCCTGCTGGTAGGCGTGCGCGATGCGGAGCAGCGTCTTTTCTGCGAGGTGTGGCCCGAGAAGCTGCAGGCCCACCGGCAGACCGTCCGACAGTCCGGCGGGGACCGATATGCCCGGTATTCCCGCTATATTCGCTGGAACGGTGCATACGTCGCTGAGGTACATCTGCACCGGGTCCGCCGTCCTTTCGCCGAAGCGGAAGGCGACCGAAGGCGACGTCGGCGTGGCCAGCGCGTCGAACTCCTCGAACACCTGCTGCAGCTCCTGACGGATCAGCGTGCGCACCTTCTGCGCCTTCAGGTAGTAGGCGTCGTAGTAGCCGGAGGATAGCGCGTAGGCCCCTAGCATGATGCGGCGCTTCACCTCCGGCCCGAACCCTTCCTGGCGCGTCTTGTTGAGGGCATCCCACATTCCGGACGCGCTCGGGGTCGCATAGCCGTATTTCACCCCGTCGTAGCGCGCCAGGTTGGCGGACGCCTCGGACGGGGCAATGATGTAGTAGACGGCCAGCGCATACGGGGTCAGGGGAAGCGAGGTCTCCTCCACCCTGGCGCCCAGGCCCTCCAGCACGTTCAACGCCTCCCGCACGGCCTTCTCGACGCCGGGGTCGGTCCCCTCCACGAAATACTCCTTCGGCACGCCTATCCTCAGCCCCTCCACGCCTCGGTCCAGGCCGGAGACGTAGTCGCAGGGCCCGCCGGACAGTGACGTGGAGTCGGCGCGGTCGTGCCCCGCGATCGCGTTGAGCACGAGGGCGCTGTCCGCCGCATCGCGTGTGATCGGGCCTATCTGGTCGAGCGAGCTTGCGAAAGCCACGAGCCCATACCTGCTTGCCAGCCCGTAGGTGGGCTTCAGGCCGACGACGCCGCACAGCGCCGCCGGCTGACGTATGCTGCCCCCCGTGTCGGAGCCTAGGGAGAAGAGGCACTCGCCGGCAGCCACCGCCGCTGCCGGCCCGCCGCTGCTGCCGCCCGGCACCCTCCCTAGGTCCCACGGGTTCCGCGTCGGGCTGACCGCCGAGTTCTCCGTGGACGACCCCATCGCGAACTCGTCCAGGTTCCCCTTCCCGACCAGCACCGCGCCCTGATCGTAGAGCCGCCGCACGACGGTAGCGTCGTAGGGGGGAACGAAACTCTCCAGCATCTTCGACGAGCAGGTGGTGGGCACCCCGCGCGTGCTGATGTTGTCCTTGACCTGCATCGGGATGCCGGTCAGGGACACGGCATCGCCGGAGGATATCCGGGAGTCGGCGCGGCGCGCCTGCTCCAGCGCCAACTCGCCCGTGACCGTCACGAAGGCGTTGACGCTGGGCTCCGCCTCGCCGATCCGGTCCAGCGCCGCACGCGTCAACTCGACGGAGGACATGTCCCCGTTGTCGAGAAGCTCCCTCGCCGCATGGATAGACAGGCCGGTCAGGTCGGATGAATGCAAATCAGCTTTCCTCGCAGGCGGCGCGGAGGCCGTGGCCTACTCCAATACCGCGCGCACCCTGAGGAAATCCGCTTCACGGTCCGGCGCGTTGGACAGGACCTCGTCCTTGGACAGCGAGTCCTCGACCACATCGTCGCGGGTGACCGACTCCACGTCTACCGAGTGGCCTGTGGGCTCCACGCCGTCTGTGTCGAGATTGCCCAGGACGTCGAAGTGGCCCAGGATGTTCGACAGTTGATCGCGCATCTGCTCGACCTCGTCGTCGTCCAGGCCGATGCGCGCAAGCTGCGCGACCTGTCTGACCTCCTCCGCACTGAGCCGCATGGCCACTCCTCCAGAGCGCTGGGCAGTGTAGCAAAGCCGCAACCTGCCCGGCAACTCAGAATCCCCGAGCCTAGTACTCAGCCCAACACGCACGAGCGGCTTTACCAACCGCCGCTCAGGGGAGTGCTCGGGGCAAAAGCCCCTCGCCGGGGATGTGGGGGCGTCCCCCACGAATTCCTTGGGGGTGGGTGGACGGGTATGGCAAGACGGTTCGACCTTCAGTTGGATGGTGGATTTGGGTTGACGGCGGCGGCGGGCGCATATACGCTTCGGGCAAGCCGCCGCTGTGGGACAGATACGAGGCCAAAGGCGGACGGAGGACACCATGACCACAGCCACGATCCTACGGGGGCCCGAATTAAAGGCCGCCAGCCCGACCGAACTGCGAGGCATGTTCCGGGAAGGCGCCCTGATCAGACCGACCGCGGGACTGGCCCCCGGATACGTGCAAGCAAACCTCGTCGTGCTGCCGAAGGAGCAAGCCTTCGACTTCCTCCTCTTCTGCCAGAGGAACCCCAAGCCATGTCCCCTCATCGAGGTTGTGGAGGCGGGCTCGGTCGAGCCGGCCTTCTCGGCCCCCGGTGCCGATCTCTCGCGCGACCTGGCCAGGTATAAGGTCTACGAGAGGGGAGAGATGGTGGACGAGCCGGAGAGCGTCGCCAACCTCTGGTCCGGCGACATGGTCTCCTTCCTGCTGGGGTGCAGCTTCACCTTCGAGGACGCCCTGATAGGCGCCGGCATCCCCCTGCCCCACGTTGAGGCCGGACGGAACGTCTCCATGTTCATCACCTCCGTCGATACGACCGCCGCGGGCGTATTCTCCGGTCCCACGGTCGTCAGCATGAGGGCGGTGCCGCACGACAAGGTGGTCAGGGCCGTCCAGGTCACCTCCAGGTTCCCTTCGGTCCACGGCGCCCCCATCCACGTGGGCGACCCGGAGGCCATCGGCATATCGGACATCACGAAGCCGGACTTGGGCGACCCCGTGGAGGTGGGCGAGGGCGAGGTGCCCGTCTTCTGGGCCTGCGGCGTCACCCCACAGGCGGTCGCCATGCAGTCCAGGCCTCCGTTGATGATCACCCACTCGCCAGGTTTCATGTTCATGACCGACCTCCGCAACGACGACATGGCGGTAATCTGAGATGCCTGACTCCATAGAAGACATCATCCTCGACCACGACAGGCGCGGAGTTTCGGCGCTGCGCCCCCACTCGCCGCCCGACTTCTGCGACCGCGCCGCCGGCCTGATACTCGACAACCCCGGCACCGCCATGATCGCCACGGGGTTCTACATACTCTCCGCTGGCATGGTCGAGACCGACGGCCCGCCCGGCGCCATCGCCATAGGCGACGCCCTGCAGGCCATCGGCTATGAGGTCGTATACGTCACGGACTCCCACGCCGCCCCGTTGATGAACTCCGTTCTGGGCTCGAAGGCGCGCGTCGTCGACTTCCCAATCGCAGACTCCGACGCAAGCAGGAGGGCCGCCGATGACCTGCTGACCGAGGTTCAGCCCTCCGTCGTCATCGCCATAGAGAGGTGCGGACTCACCAGCGGCGGCCTCCACCAGAACATGCACGGACAGGATATTTCGCAATACACCGCCAAGCTCGACTACCTCTTCACGGACGACACCCTCAGCGTGGGGATCGGCGACGGCGGCAACGAGATCGGCATGGGCAAGCTCGCCCGCGTCATACCAAGCGTCCCGAGCCTTGCGGAGCCCTGCGTGACCGCCACCACCGAGCTGGTCATCTCCAGCGTCTCCAACTGGGGCGGATACGGTCTCGTCGCGGCGCTGTCAAGGCGTAGCGGCCGCAACCTGCTGCCCTCCCTTGAGTACGAGCAGGACCTCGTGCGGCAGACCGTGGACAACGGTGCCGTCGACGGCATGAGCGCCAAGCAGGACTACCGCGTGGACGGCTTCACCCTGGAGGAGAATAGCCAGACCGTCCAAAGGCTGCACGACCTGCTGGCCGCCGAGGGCATCGGCGCATAGCGCCAAGCGGAGGACAGCGATGCCAAAGATAACCGGGTCCATCGTAGACGCCGCGACCGGCGAGCCGGTCCCGGCGCGTGTACAGGTCCTCGTCTCCACCGGCGAGACCGTACATCCACCCGACGCGATCCTGAAGGTCGGCCCGGGCGCGCCCTTCTTCTACGCGGACGGCGCCTTCGAGGTTGACGCCCCGAGGGGCGCCGCGAGGGTCGTGGCCGAGCGCGGCACCGAGTACGCCCCCGCCATGCTGTACCTGGACATCCCGGCGAGCGGCGTGGTGGCCGCCGACATCAGGATGGAGCGCTGGAACGAGCTCGCCCTGCAGGGCTGGCATCCCGGCAATACGCACCTCCACTACGACGAGAAGGAGAAGCGGCCCGACGAACGCCTCTGGCTCGACCCGCGCATCGAGGACCTCCGCATGACGGCCGTCAGCATCCTCAAGCGCTGGGACCTCGAGTACGCGAGCAACAAGTACGCTCCGGGCTTCCTTACCGAGTTCTCCTCCGCACACCACCACGTCCAGAGCGGCGAGGAGAACCGCCACAACGCCAACGGATGGGATATCGGCTACGGCCACGTCATGCTGCTCAACATTCGCAACGTGGTTCACCCCGTGAGCCGGGGAGCGCTCGTGGACGCCTTCGACCCGGACTATCCGCCCCTCATCTACGCCTGCGACGATGCCCACAGGCAGGGCGGCGTGGTCATCTGGTGCCACAACGGCCGGGGCATGGAGGCCCCGGTCGCCGCCGTGCTGGGCAAGCTGGACGCGTTCAACCTGTTCGACCCCTACTGGATGGACGCAGAGTACGACATCTACTACCGCATGCTCAACGCCGGCATACGCCTGCCCGCCTCCACCGGCTCCGACTGGTTCATCAGCTCTGCCAACCGCGTCTACTCCCACACCGGCGGGCCCTTCGAGTACGAGTCGTGGCTGGAGGCGCTCAAGGGCGGGCGCACCTTCATCACGAACGGGCCGGCGCTAGACCTGCAGGTCGACGGCGCGGGAATAGGTTCCACCGTCGAGACGGAAGCCGGTAGGCGGCTCACCGCCGTGGCGTCCTGGAAGTCGCACTACCCCATCGGCTCCGTGGAGATACTCTTCAACGGGGAGGTGGCCGCCCGGCGAATGTTCCCGGAAGGTTCAACTGGCGGGCTCTTCGAGACCGAGGTCGCGGCCGCGTCCGACGGCTGGATAGCCGCGCGCCTCGCCAGCCACGCCCGCGACAGCTTCGCCCAGCCCATCTTTGCCCACACGAGCCCGGTCTACGTCAGGGCCGACAGGGCCTCTCCGGAGCAGCGCGATGCGGCGACCTGGTTCATCGAGTCCATAGACACCTCGCTCCAGTGGGTGGGCTCACGAGGCAAATTCTACACCGACGTCCAGCGCCGCGAGGTGCTCGACCTGTTCCTGCAGGGCCGCGAGGCCTACGCGAGAATGCTCCGGTAGGTGTCCTGCGCCCCGCGCGGGCGCTACGGTAGCTCCACGCTGAAGGCGTATATCCCGCTCTCGATGTCTGAGACGTAGACCGTCCCGTCGTACACCTTCACCCCCCACGCGCCCTGCAATATGTCGGCCTCGTCCTCGACCGCGACCGTGTCGTAGTGCGCGACCTCGACCGGACGCCTAGGGTCCCGCAGGTCCACGACCCGCAGGCCGTCGATGTAGTAGGAGATGTACGCGATGCCGTCCACCACCTCGACGTTGTGGATGGATATTCCGTCCCTGGTCTTGAAGTTGGAGACCACGCGCGGGTCCGACAGGTCCGAAACGTCGAGCAGCGCCAGGGACTTGTCGTACCCCTCCGAGGTGTGGGCGTAGTACAGCCCACCGTCCGCCTCGAAGACCCACCCGCCGTGGCTGAATGCGCCCTCCCAATCGATCGTCGCAATGGTCTCTATCGCCGCCGGGTCGGTGACGTCCAGTATCCAGAGCCCGGCGTGCAGGTAGTTCAGGAAGGCGATCAGCTTCCCGTCACGCCTGACGACGTGTACGTCATGGGTCATGCCCGGGCCGTCCTCGGTAGCGAAGCGGCCAACCTCCTTCGGGGCCGAGGGGTCCGAGACGTCGATGACTCGCAGGTCGGACACGGGAAAGGACTGGTTTATCGCATAGACCAACGGCTCGTCCGGGGCCAGGTAGATGTTGTGTACGTTGGTGAAGTTCTCTAGCGAGCCCCTGGACTCGTATACGTAGTGCTGCCCGACCTGCTCCGGGCTCTCCGGGTCCGACACGTCGAAGATCACCAGGCCGTTCGACACGGTGGCCGCGTACAGGAAGCCGTCCTTCGCCTTGACGTCATAGATGGCCGCCACCCCCCGACCCTTGACGCCGAGTATGCTGGCGAACGATTTCCGCTCCCCTGTTTCCGCGTCCAGCAGCGCGATCCGCGACTCTATATGGGGCGCGTAGACTATGCCGTCGTCCACCCAGATGTCGGTGTTGGGGGTCTCGGCGGCCTTCTCGTGCCAGAGCAGCGTCACGTTCTCCGAGGCCTGAGGCTCGTCGGTCTGCAACACCTTCGCCAGAGTGGCGTTGCTCGTGAAGCGCCCATGCTCCATGGTCACCTCGAGCCCGGTATAGCCCTGCTCCGGCACAAAGGCGCTCAGGTCCAGGCCCTGCACCGTGTTCCCCCTGGTGTCGGTGCAGCTTCCCAGGCTCCAGCCGCCCTCCACCGTCGTGGGCTCGCACTTCAGCTCCGGAATGCCGAAACGCCCGCCTCCGACACGCCACGGGTCCACGTCCGGGTCCGCCCCGGGCACGAATCTCAGGGCGACCCAGGGAATGGCGTACTCGTGGGCGTCAGGCACGGCCCCCACCCAGAGACCCAGGCGGTCGGATGCGCCTCCGGGCGCGGCGGAAGCCGTCTCCCCGGATCCCTCCATGCCCTGCGGGGACTCGGACACCGTTGGCGCGGGCTCCCCCGTAGGGGTAGGACTCTGGATCTGTGACGTGGCGTCGCGAATCGGCTCCGGTGTCGGCGTGGACTCCGTGCTCGCCTCTGCGGACGTGGCGGGTACCGTATCAACCGGCTCCGTCCCGCCGCACGCGGCCAAGACGAAGGCCAGCGCTGCCAACGCCAGAAACCCAATCCTTACGCCTATGAATCGTCTCGGCATGGAGCCTCTCGCTCTCCGGTCCACTCTCATGAGTAATACGTTGACGCGGCCCCGCCCGAACGTACCCGGCGGCTCGACAGACTCCGCCAAGAGGCCGCCACGGCCTACCCCTGCTGCTGCGTCTCGCCCTTGCCCCAACGCGGATGGCGAAAGGTTGGGTTGGCGTCCATGCGCCAAGAGCGTTGCGGTGCTTCCTGTGGCTCCGGCTCCTCGGCGGCGCGCCGCTCCAGGTGCCAGGTTTGCTGGCGCCGGCCCGGCCGCCGTGGCGACAGGCCGTTGAGATGCTCCGCCAGCCCCTCCAGGCTGGCGAGGTTGTGCACTGGCAGGAAGTCGTCGACGAAGGGGAGGGCCGACTGCATCCCACGAGACAGAGGCTCGTAGCTCGGCGACCCCAGCAGCGGGTTAAGCCACACCAAGCGGTGACAGCTACGCTGGAGCCGCGCCATCTCGGAACGCAACACCTCCGGCTCCCCTCTGTCCCAGCCATCCGAGATGACCAGCACCACGCCGCCCCAACCGAGCACACGCCGCGCCCACTGGAAGTTGAAGGCCTTTAGAACGTCGCCGGTCCTGGTGCCGCCCGCCCAGTCGGGCACCGCGTGCGACACCTCCGTCACCGCGCGGTCGACGTCCCGGTCCGTCAGGTAGCTCGTTACGCGCGTGAGCCGCGTTGCGAACAGGAAGGCCTCTATGCGGCTAGCATCCCCGAAGACGGTGTGGATGAAGTGCAGCAGTATCCGCGTGTAGCGCTCCATGGAGCCGCTGACGTCGCAGATCAACACGAGCGGGCGCCGCTTCTCCTTGCGCTGCCGCCGCGGCAACTCAACCAGCTCACCCCCCACGGCCATGTTCTTGCGCACGGCACGCCGCAGGTCGATAAGCGGCCCCTCTCCCGGCGTCCAACGCCTGGTTCGCCGCTTGCCCAGGTCCCACCGCAGCTCGGCAATCAGCGCCCTCGCTTCATAGATCTCGTCGGCGGTGAACTCCGCGAAGTCCTTCTCGCGCAGCACCTCCCTCGCGCTGTAGGTCCGGGTCATCTCGACGCTATCCCCGGCGTCGCCGCCTTCCTCCCTGCCCAGAGGGTCGCTCGCCGCCGGCGGCGGGTCGAACTGCGGCTGCCGGTACCGGCGCTCCTCGCCCAGGGAACGCAGGTCCATCGTGGTCCAGTCGTCCTTGGGAGGCCGCCAGAATGTCTGGAACGCCTCGTCGAAGAGGGCCAGGTCCTGCTGCCGATGCACCAGTACGGTCCTGAGCGCGTGGTAGAAGTCCGACCTGCGGCGCACGCCCACCAGGCGCAGAGCGCCCACAGCATCGATCATCCGCCCCGAATGCACGTCGAGTCCCAACTCCCTGAGCAGACGCCCGAAGAGCATCAGGTTGTGCAGGAGGTGGCCGCCGCCGTTCATCCCGGAGCTTGGCCGGGCCACTTCCCCGCTCCGCTCGACGGAGGAGGCGTCCCTAGAAGATCTCGTCAAGGTTTACTTCGAAGCCGCGCAGCGTGGGCGACGTCAGCGTATGCCCCTTGCCGTAAATGGCCTCGACCTCGAATCCGGCCTCGCCCAGCAGCATGACCATTATGGTCCTCGCTTCGGGGTCGGCCAGCCAGTACTCCGAGACCCCGTGCCTGGCGTAAAGCGCGCTCTTCACCGTCTTGTCCCGGCCCGCCGTGGACGGCGACAGAATCTCGACCACCAGGTCGGGTGCGCCCAGCACGTTATCGCCGCCGAGCAGGATATGTTCCCTCTCCCGTGAGACGAACAGCAGGTCCGGCTGCACCACGTCCGTATTCGACAGCACCACGTCGCACGGCGCGGAGAGCACCTCGCCGAGCTCTCTCTCCTTCACGAACGCATGGAGCGATGACCCCAGGTTCATGTCGATTCGCTGGTGTCCCAAGTTTGGCGCTGGGGCCATGATCAGCTCTCCGTCCAGCAGCTCGTAGCGCTTGTCGTCGGGCGTGTGCTTATAGTCCTCAAGCGTGAACTTGATCGCCGGGTTGGGGATGACCATGTCTGCGCCCCTCCGTCCTGACGGACGTGTCGTTAGAGTATCTCGTCCAGGTTTACGGTGAAGCCTTCCAGCGTGGGTGAGGTGAGCGTCTGCCCTTTGCCGTAGATGGCCTCGACCTCGAATCCGCCGCCGCGCAGCAGCATGACCGTAACGGTCCCGACGACGGGGTCGACCAGCCAGTACTCCGAAACGCCGTGCCTGGCGTACAGGGTGCGTTTGACCGTCCTGTCGCGCCCCGCCGTGGACGGCGACAGTATCTCGACGACCAGGTCGGGGGCGCCCAGGACGTTGTCGCCGCCGAGCAGGATGTGCTCCCGTTCGTGCGAGACGAACAGGAGGTCGGGCTGTACTACGTCCGTATCCGACAGCACCACGTCGCACGGAGCGTGGAAGACCTTTCCCAAGCCCCGCTGCTCCACGAACAGCGTCAGCCGCGCCCCTAGCTTGGCGTCGACCTCCTGGTGTCCCAAGTTTGGCGCTGGGGCCATGATCAGCTCTCCGTCCAGCAGCTCGTAGCGCTTGTCGTCGGGCGTGTGCTTATAGTCCTCAAGCGTGAACTTGATCGCCGGGTTTGGAGTGATCATATTCGCACCCTCCGTCCTGCCGAAACGGGACACGCCAAGGGTCAGGGACTATCCCATCATACATCACTGCGGCGGGAGGTCATCCGCTGCCGCGGCCACGCCGCGTCCCGCGGTTCCGGGCGCGGTTCAGCATGGCGCGCACCGGCTCGCCGCGCACCGACTCGATGTCCTCCCGGTACTTGAGCATGATCCCCAACGTGTCGTCGATAACCGAAGGGTCTAGCTCCTTCTGATTGAGCGCAACCAGCGCCGCCGTCCAGTCCAGCGTCTCCGCCACGCCGGCCATCTTGTACAGCTCGGCGGTGCGCAGCTCCTGCACGAACGCCGTCACCTCCTCCGAGAGCTTCCGCGGCGCCTCCGGGATACGCGTCGTGACGATCTGGTACTCCTTCTGAAAGTCGGGATAGTCGATCCAGTAGTACAGGCACCTCCGCTTCAGTGCGTCGTGCACCTCCCGGGTCCGGTTGGAGGTGATCACCACCATCGGCGGCTCCTCGCAGCGGACGGTGCCCATCTCCGGAATCGTCACCTGGAAGTCCGACAGTATCTCCAGCAGGAACCCCTCGAACTCCTCGTCGGCCCGGTCCACCTCGTCGATCAGGAGCACGGGAGGCTTCCCATCGCCATGCTCCAGCGCCCGCAGCAGCGGCCGCTTTATCAGGAACTCCTCGCTGAACAGGTCCCGCGTCGCCGCCGCCCGATCCAGGCTGCCGCTCGCCTCCAGCAGCCGTATCTCCAGGAGCTGCTGCGCGTAGTTCCACTCGTACACCGCGTGGTTGACGTCCAGACCCTCGTAGCACTGGAGGCGTATCAGCTCCGTGCCCAGGCTGGAAGCCAGCACCTTTGCCACCTCGGTTTTGCCCACACCCGCCTCGCCCTCCAGAAGCAGCGGCCGCTTCAGGCTCAGCGCCAGGTGTATCGAAATGGCAAGTCCACGGTCGGCAATGTAGAGTTGCTCGCGCAGCGCCCGCTGTAGCTCGTCCACAGAGGCCGGAACGGCCAGTGGCTGTGTCACCCTAAATTACCTCCATGCGTAAGGGGCGCCCCGACAGGTCGAGGCGCCCCTTCGAATCATTGTCCTAGACCCTTGGCGGCTTCTTACTGTGCCCGCTCCGCAGCACACGCCAGCGCGCGCCCTACGTACACCCCGGCCATCTTCAGCCGGTAGCCGGCGGACGCCATGACGTCACCCAGCAGGTCGTCCCCCAGGTCGTTGCCGATCTGGGACGCCGCTTCGCACAGCGCATCCGCTCCCAGGCCGTTGCAGGTCACCGCACACTCCACGGACGGCGCCTTGGTGGCGCTCGCCGTCAGTCCGCCCACCGCCACGCTCGCCGCTGTGCACGAATCGCCGCTGGCCGTGAGCACGGCTGCCGCGCCTACAACCGCGTAACGCGACGCCGGGTGCAGGTACTTCGCGTAGGCCATCCCTTGCCCGGACTGCGCCACAGGCACGCTGACGGACGTCAGCACCTCGTCGTCGCCCAGCGCGGTGGACATCAACCCCTGGAAGAAGTCTGCCGCCGCAATCGTCCTCTCGCCGGAGGGGCCAACCGCGCTGATCTCGGCGCCCAGCGCCACGAGCACCGTCGGCAGGTCGGACCCCGGGTCCGCGTGCGCCAGGTTCCCGCCTACGGTCCCCCGGTTGCGCACCTGCGGGTCTCCGATCAGCCCCGCCGCCTCCGGTAGGATCGGGCAAGCGTCCATGAGCACGTCCGACGACGCCAGCTCGGCATGGGTCGTCAGCGCCCCGATGCTCACGCAGCCGTTGCTCCGGCTTATCCCCTTCAGCTCGTCCAGCCGGCCTATGTCGACCAGCGTCGCCGCGTCCGACAGCCTGAACCTAAGCAGCGGAATCAGGCTGTGGCCGCCGGCTATGATCTTCGCGTCCTCGTGCTCTTGCAAGAGGCATATCGCCTCCTGCACGGAGCACGCCCGGTGGTAATCGATCTGTGCTGCGTACATGACCTAGCCCCCGTTCCTCTGGTTTATCGCCCGCCACACGCGCTCCGGCGTAAGGGGCATGTCCAGCCTGTTCACACCAAACGGCCTCAGTGCGTCCATCACCGCGTTGTAGATCGTTACCGTCGATGCGATCGTGCCCGTCTCGCCGATGCCCTTGACCCCCAGCGGGTGGTCTTGGGACGGCGTGATGGTGGACATCGTCTCTATCTCCGGCACCATGTCCGCGCGCGGCAGCGCGTAGTCCATCATCGACCCGGTGATGAGCTGGCCCTCGTCGTCGTACACCGCGCCTTCCCACAGCGCCGGCCCGGCGCCCTGGACCACGCCCCCATGCACCTGCCCGTCTATGATCATCGGGTTGATCTGCCTGCCGCAGTCGTCAACAGCCAGGTACCGCGAGAGCTTGATCTGGCCCGTGTCCGTGTCCAACTCCACCACCGCCACGTGCGCCCCGAACGGGAACGCGAAGTTGGGCGGGTCGTAGAACGTCGTCGACTCGAAGCCCGGCTCCATCCCTTCCGGCATGTTCCAGGCCACGTTCGCCATCAGCGCTATCTCGTCTATCGTCTTCGCCTGGTCCGGCGAGCCCTTCACGAAGAAACTGCCGTCCTCGTACTCGATATCCTCGACGGCCGCCTCCAGCAGGTGCGCGGCGATAGCCTTGCCCTTCTCCCTCAGCTTGCGGGCGCCCAGCGCAACGGCCGCGCCGCCAACGGCGGTCGTCCGGCTGCCGTAGGTGCCCCAGCCCATCGGCGTCGTGTCAGTGTCTCCGTGGACGACCTCTATGTCGTCCACGTCCACCCCCAGCTCGTGGGAGACGATCTGGGCGAAGGTAGTCTCCTCGCCCTGGCCGTGGGGGGACGTGCCTATCATCACGTTCACCTTGCCCGTGGGATGGAAGCGGATAATCGCGCTCTCCCACAGGCCGCCGCCGAAGCCTACAGCCCCAGCAACCTGCGAGGGGCCGAGGCCGCAGATCTCGACGTAGGTCGAAACCCCGATGCCTATGTGGCGGCCCTGGCTCCGGCCCTCGGCCTGCTCGCGCCGCAGGTCCTGGTACCCGACGCCGTCCAGCGCCACGTCCAGGGCCTTCTCGTAGTCCCCGCTGTCGTAGGTGAGACCGGTCGAGACGTCGTGCCCGTTCTCGAAGGCAGGGATCAGGTTCTTCCGCCGCACGTCCACAGGGTCCATGTCGAGATCGGCCGCCAGCAGGTCGACCATCCTCTCTAGCAGGAACGTCGCCTCCGGGCGCCCCGCGCCGCGGTAGGCGTCCACCGGCGTACCGTTCGTGAACACGCCGTACACGTCGCCCTGGACGTTGGGTATGTCGTACGGCCCGGCGTACATCAGCCCGTGAAGGATCGTAGGCACCCCGGTGGAGGCTGTGGACAGGTACGCGCCCATGCCGGCCCACACCGCCGACTTCAAGCCGGTGATCATGCCGTCCTTCGTCGCGGCCAGTTCCACCTCCTGGATGTGGTCGCGCCCGTGGATGGTGGCTATGTAGTTCTCGCTGCGCGTCTCCACCCACTTCACAGGGTTCCCAGTCCTCATCGCGCAGAAGGCGATGATCGCCTCGTCCGCGTAGAACGGTATCTTGCTCCCGAAGCCGCCGCCAACTTCCTGGGCGATGACCCGTATCTTGTGCTCGGGCACCCCCGACACCACCGACATCAGGAACCTCGCAATGTGCGGGTTCTGACTCGTGCTCCACAGCGTCAGGTGCTTCGTTGACGAGACCCACTGGGCGACCGCCGCCCGAGGCTCCATCGCGTTCGGGATCAGCCGCTGGTGCACTATCGTGTCCTTCACCACCACGCCCGCCTCTGCGAAAGCCGCCGCGGCGTCTCCGCCCGCCAGCTTCCAGTGGAACGCCTGGTTGCCCGGCGCGTCTTCGTGGAGCTGCGGCGCTCCATCCGCCGTCGCCTTCTTAGGGTTCGTGACCGCCGGCAAAGGCTCGTACTCCACGTCGATGTCTTCCAGCGCGTCCTCGGCAACGTACCTGCTCTCCGCCACCACCACCGCCACCGCGTCGCCGACGTACCTAACCACGTCCTTCGCGATGGGCGGGTGGTCAACAGCCTTGATGTCCGAGTCGGGCACCTGCCATGCGCATGGAATGCCGTTGAGCGCTCCCTCGGTGTCGGCGGCGGTGAACACCGCCACCACACCCTCGCGCCCGCAGGCGGCGCTCGTGTCTATAGACGTGATGCGCGCGTGCGCGTGCGGGCTCCGCAGTATCGCCGCGTAGGTCATGCCAGGCAGCTTGATGTCGGCCGTGTAGCTCGCCTGCCCGGTGATGAGCCGCGGGTCCTCCCGCCTCCTTATCCCCGAGCTGAATATGCGGGTGGTCATGACGCGCCTCCCATCACCGCCGCAGCTTCCTGGACGGCCTTAACGATGTTCGTGTACCCCGTACACCTGCAGATGTTCCCCTCCAACCCGTGCCTAACCTCTTCCTCCGACGGCGACGGGTTCTTCCGCAGCAGCTCGTTGGTGGCCATGATCATCCCGGGAGTGCAGAAGCCGCACTGGAGGCCATGCTTGTTCCAGAACGCCTCCTGTATCGGGTGCAGGTCATCGTCCCCGGCAAGGCCCTCTATCGTGGTTATGCAAGAGCCGTCAGCCTGCACAGCCAGGCACGTACACGACTTCATAGCCGACCCGTCCATCTCCACCGTGCACGAGCCGCACTGGCTGGTGTCGCACCCGATCTTCGCACCGGTGAGGTTCAGCGTCTCCCGGAGATAGTCCACCAGGAGCAGACGGGGCTCCACTTCGTGCCTGTATTGGCGTCCGTTAACCGTGACTTCGATAGGCACTTTCAAGGCTATCGCACCTCCTTGGGAAATAACGACGCCGGGGCCGCGGCGCTGAGTTCGGCGGACTACAGGCGCCCCGTCGCGTCAGGTTGAAACTGTATGCCAGCCCAAACGGGAAGTCAACAATGTGACCGCCTTCACAAGACCCCCCGGCCCTATCCACACCCTTCTCGTCGTGGGGAAGGTCACGCCGACACGAGGGCGCGCCCACTTCCTCCTCCGACGGCCCTCCCTGAGCCAGTCTAAGGGAGACGGGGGTCTCCGAGTCTGAACAGTCAGCCAGGGATCCTGGCCCGGTGAGATATACTTACCCTCAGGAATGCTCATCCCCATCAGTGGCTACACGCTGTCGACCTTCTGCAGGAACTGCCCGGACTCCGCCCCTTCGAGTCAGAAGAGGACGTGAGTCCTAACCTAGAGGACGAGCGCGCACCGTGGGATCGTTGACCCTGAAATACACCAAGCACGCCCGCCACGTCATGGCGGAGCGTTTGGTCCCTGTCGAGTGGGTAGAGTTGGCGGTGGCTGAGCCGGCGTTGCGCACGCCCGATCCCAACGATCACAACGTGGAGCGATTCTTTCGCTCTATCCCGGAGCACGGCGACCGCGTGCTGCGGGTAGCCGTCAACACCCGCGTCGTGCCATGGCGCGTGGTGAGCGTATTCTTTGATCGAAGCAAGAGAGGAAGACTATGAAGCTGAACGTGGACAAGGAAGCCGATGCACTATACCTTCGCCTTGACGACTCCCCCATAGTCGAGTCCGAGGAGGTCTCGCCCGGCGTGGTGCTTGACTACAACGAATCGAACGAAGTGGTGGGGGTAGAGATGCTCCATCTCTCCAAGCGCTCCTCCAGAATGAACCTATCCGCGCTGCAATTCGAGACGGTATAGCCGAGTCTAAGCAACCCTACACGCCCTCCATAATGTCGAATCCCAGCTCCAGGTTCTTAGCGACCAGCCTGCGGATGCGTGGATTGTCGCTGTTGACGTAGGACTCCGACGGGCGGAGCGAGTAGCGGGCCACCTCGTATAAGTCCCTGACGTCCCGCTCCTTCGCCTCGGTGGTCGGATTCTCCATGAAGCTGATCGCGTGCTGGTGACGCCCGTCGTGACCGCCAAATGCCGCGTGCAGGATATTCTCGGTGAACACCGCGAGATCTCCCGGCTCGAGCTCCAGCGTTACGCTGGGGACTTCCGGCTGCCGGAATCCGAACGGCATCAGCTCGGGGTCGCTGCTGCCGTGTCGGAGCGGTTCCAGGAGGTCGGGAGTATGCCGCCGATGAGAGCCAGGCACCACTCGCAAGCTGCCAGTGGCTGCGGTGAGGCTCTCCGGGTAGAACGCAATCTTGACGGCCTTGAACGTTTCGTCCCACAGCCCCGGCCCGTGCCACAGCGTATCGCCCGCGTGGAGATTGCCCTCGGTGCCTATGAGGGAGAAGTCGGGCCCCAAGAGGTCTTCCCCGATACCGTAGATGCGGTCGTCCGCGACAAGTCCCGACATGAAGGGCCGTCGCTCGAAGAACGGCTGGAGCGCCGCCCGCCCTGAGGGCAGCCTCACACTGAGCCCTTCATTGAATATCTCGTCCGACTCTCGCTTGATCGAGGCCATCTCTTCAGTTGTGAATACGTCCCGCAACACTAGATATCCGAACGCTTCAAAGAACTGCTTCTGGTCTTCGGTCAGCATCCTCGACTCCCCTTTGAAGGTGAACGACTCTCCCCGATCTCTTCCCACAGTTTCGCATTCTACCAGCCCAGACTTTGGGTCCCGCCCTGAAGAACCGTCTAACCGTCTCTCCCGCGCAGGGCGACCTTTACACAACCCCGTCCGCCATACAGCACGCAGCCATCCCCAAACGGACACGCCCACCATTCCGAACCTGCGCCGCCACTCTATCACTACGATGAGAATGGCCTTCGAGTAATCCCGTAGGGGCAGGTTTGAAACCCGCCTTCCCCCGCCCCTGCTATCAATGATGCCACTCTTGCAAAGACGGCCCAATTTTCATCCCCGCATGTGGCCTCACAAGGCCATAGTGATTCCGAAATCAGCGCCCCACCCAAACTGTCATTCCGAACGTAGCGCAGCGAAGTGAGGAATCTAAGGCCCTTGTCGGCAGAGTCGGTTGCCACTATGCAGCCTCCCTTCAATCCAGGGTCCAAAAGGTCCCAGCGCCCCACCGCGAGCCACGCAAGGGTCTCCCTACGGGAGCGTAGTCTACGCGGCATCCCTACACTTTAGGAGGGGGCCCAAAGGCAACCAAGCGACATCATCCACTCTCCCTGAGCTTGTAGGACGGCTCACCACGGCTTTCGCAGGCTCAGGGAACATACCCTACGAGATGCGGACCGTTCCCCGAGGGCCTGCGTGATAACATCACGCCCGAAGCAGGCATTCGATACCTGAATATAGAGGCATTCGCGCGACCCATGACCAGGCCTGGCACCGCCCCGAACATCGTCGCGCTGGGCGGCATGAACATGGCGCTGATTGGCACAGCCACGAGGCTGCCGCTTCCGGGAGAGACCCTTAAGGGCGAACGCTTCTATACCGCCCCAGGCGGCAAGGGGGCGACGCAAGCCGTCGCGGCCGCGCGGCTCGGAGCGAACGTCAGGATGGTGGGCCGCGTGGGCCGGGACCTATTCGGTCCCAAACTCCTCGACGCGCTGAAGAACGACGGCATCGACGTGTCCGGGGTCGCGGAGGACCCGGACCACCCCTCCGGCGTTGGCATGATCATCCTCGATGCCGAGCGGCAGAACCGCGTACTAGCGATCTATGGCGCAAACCTGCAGTGCAACGAAGACCAGCTTGCGGCGGTCGAGGCGGCGCTGGACAAGGCGGATGTCCTCCTCCTGCAGATGGAGGTCCCCTTCCATGTCTCGATGGCGGCGGCTCGCGCCGCAAGAGCACGGGGCGTTACCGCCATGCTCGACCCGGCCCCCGCCTCCGACATCCCTCCCGATGCATTCCGGGACCTGGACATCGTCACGCCCAACCAGACCGAGGCGGAGTACCACACCGGCATACGAGTCGACGACATCCCGTCCGCCAAGGCGGCTGCCGAAGCGCTGTTGGAACGGGGAGTGGCGACGGCGATCGTGAAGATGGCAGAGCAGGGGGTCTACTGGGCCTCCCAGGAAGGTAGCGGCCACGTGCCGGCTTACGACGTGGATGTCGTCGACACCATCTCAGCTGGCGATGCGTTCGCCCGAATCCACCGAAAGACGACTTTGGGGACAGTCCTTGAAGAAGCCAGAGGGTGCTCCTCTGAATCTGGGAGAATGGTTTTGAAACAGAAAACCGCCCGGAAACAAGGAGCACCCAGTAGATGCTGCCACAGAACAATCCCGACCGTATCGGCGTCGTCTTTGACGACCACCGCCTGGTGGCCAATGCCGGCCTGCTCCTGCCGGCCACCCTTGCACAGCACCTGGGCCTGCGGGAACTCGTCGACCATCACCTCGACCTAGGCTGCGCATCGGGGCGGGCGAACACGGGGGACAAACTGCTGACGCTGGTCGCTTCCGCGCTGGCGGGCGGCGACTTCATCGACGACGCCGATGCGCTGCGTGCTGGTGGGACGGTCGGTGTTCTCGGCTGCGTGGTCAAGGCGCCATCCACCCTGGGCACCTTCCTGCGCAGCTTCCGGTGGGGGCATGTCCGTCAACTCGACCGGGTGAGCCGCCAGTTGCTGGCACGCGCATGGGCCGCTGGGGCCGGACCCGGCGACTCGCCCCTTACCATCGACCTGGACTCCACCATCTGCGAGACCTATGGACTGGACAAAGAAGGGGCGCGACACCACAACTACACCGGCGTGCGGGGCTATCACCCACTGCTGGCCATCGCCGCCGGAACCGGCGATGTGCTGATGTCCCGGCTGCGCGAGGGCCGTGCCAACACCGCTCGCGGCGCTGCCCACTTCCTGCGTGAAACGGTGGGGCGGGTGCGCTACGGTAGGGCCAGCGGCCAACTCACGGTGCGCGCCGACAGCGGCTTCTACGCCCACGCTCTCGTCGCCGTCTGCCGCGAGATGAGTGTCCGCTTCTCCATCACCATCCGCCAGCACAAAGGCCTGCGGGAGTTGATTGAGGCGATCCCCGAGCAGGACTGGACGCCGATTCCCTACTGGATGGACGGCGCCGCCGATGTGGCCGAGACCACCTATACCCCCTTCCAGAGTGAACCCGACGCCGCGCCGGTGCGGCTCATCGTCCGGCGGGTGAAGCCCACGCCCGGTTCCCAGTTGGCCCTCTTCGCCACCTACAGCTATCACGGCTTCATCACCGACCGGGACGGGGAAACCCTGGAACTGGAGGCCGATCATCGCCGCCACGCCGAGATCGAGAACGCCATTCGAGACCTGAAACACGGCGTCGGACTCAACCATCTCCCCTCGGGGCGCTTCGCCGCCAACGGCGCCTGGCTGGCGGTGCAGGTGATGGCACACAACCTCGCCCGCTGGACAGCGCGCATCGGTCTGGCCGAACGGACCGTGACCACCAAGACCCTCAGGCGGCGGGTCTTCGCTCTGGTGGGACGGATCACCCGCTCGGCGCGCCGCCTTACCCTGCATCTTCCCCAGCATTGGACTTGGGAAACCCAGTTCACTCGCGCCATGGCCCGGCTGCGAGCCATTCCACTCCCCGCCTGAACTGCCAGCCTGCAACTGACCCAACTTCCCTGAAAACTCGTGCCACCCCGGTCCGAGAGAGTTCCCTGCTGCGTATTCTCTCGCCATCCCGCGCATCGCAGCTCCCGCAGAGGGCCATAGGGGCCCTCTGCGGCGACTGAAGACCGTTCGCCGACCTCCAATCTACCCCAATGAGCCCAGCCATCTCCCCTGTAGCTCCCTCACCCACCCTGCCGCTGTCCTCACGCCGTCCATCGGTGTCCTTCGGTGGATTCGGGGTTCAGCGGCGGCCTGGCCGTGGCCGTGGCAGAAGGGCGAAGCATGCAAGAGGCCATCCGCTACGCCTCCGCGGCGGGCGCGCTCGCCGTCACCAAGCGGGGCGTCCAAACCGCCATGCCGTCACGCGCCGAGGTAGACGCCCTGTACCAAAGCGCCCTGAGCCCACCGTAAACCCTTCATGGCACAACGCCCTCATCGGTCATTCCGGCGCAGGCCGGAATCCAGTCACTCAGCTAACAACGGAAGTGCCCTAGTGTACCCTGTAGGGAGGGTACGATTATGACGAGCACCACGCACGAACACACGTTGAACGTCGCCTTGGGCGAGGTGCTGGGCCTGCTGCGCCGAAGTTGGAAAACCCGAAGCGAGCAGACGGGCCAGATTCTCGAAGGCGGCGGTCGTCCCGACATCCTCATAGAGGAAGCGAGCGGTTGGCCCGTCGTCATCGAAGCTGAACGCAGTAGTCATGCGAGTGCCGAGGACGACGCCAAAGCCAGGCTTGGCCGCACGGTCGCCGATACAGGCCGACAGATTGAGACAGCGATTGCCCTTGTATACCCCCCGGACCTCCATTCACTTGACGGTCCGGTGTTGCGGAATGCGATAGACCGCACCAAGGATTTCGAGTACGCGCTCTACACCCGCCACGTCGGCAGGCTGCCCGAACGACTGCCGTCGCGGGGATGGATAAGCGGCAGCGTACGGGATCTGGCCATGCTAGTGCAGCGGGCCGCTGTTCCTCCTCCCAGGATCGAGGCGCTCGCTAACGAACTGGAGAATGGCGTCAGGTTTGCGGCAGAGGAGTTCACACGTCGACATCATTACGGAAGCAACCTCGGCGCGCAGGTCGCAAACGTCCTGGGCCAAGTCGACGACAAGGAAGGGCAGACGCGGCGCATGGCGATGACGGTCATCGCCAACGCCCTCGTATTCCACGAGTCGCTTGCCGAGGTCGAGTTCCAGGTGCCGGAGGCCGATGATGGAGGTCCCACGCGCGCAGTCCGAACCGTCGAGTCTTTCCGCCCCGGAGGCATCTTCACTTCCGGCGAGGTTTGCCTGGAGTGGGAGCGCGTTCTGGCGGTGAACTACTGGCCGATCTTCTGGTCCGCCAAGGAGATGCTGTGTCTCATGCCGACCGCCACGGCCCACGCCGTGCTTGAATGGCTCTGGCGAACGGGCCAGAAGTTGGTTGCGGGCGGCGTGACTCGTTCGCACGACCTCACCGGCATCGTGTTCCAAAGGCTGATCGCCGACCGTAAATTTCTTGCGACCTACTACACGCGGCCCGAGGCGGCGGCGCTGCTAGCTGCCCTTGCGTTGCCGGCGAACAGGCCTCCAGGAGGTGCGGACTGGGGCGACGGCGAGACCTTGGCCGGCGCCCAGATAGGTGACTTCGCCTGTGGCACGGGAACCCTGCTGTCGACAGCATATCAGCGGATGTCGCTGCTGCATAAGCTGCATGGCGGAGACCCACGGAAGCTGCACGGGCCGATGATGCGCCATGGACTTGTGGGCCTTGACGTTCTCAACATCGCAGTTCATCTGACGGCAGCTATGCTTGCGGGAAGCCAACCAGACACTCCTTTCGACGGCGAGTGTCTATTGACGATGCCTTTTGGCGAACAGGAGGACGGCAACGTTGCCATTGGCTCCTTGGATTTGCTGGCGGAGACTGTGCAGCGGTCACTGATGGATACCGCCGCTGCCGTGTCTGCCGGGGGCCGAGCCCCTGAAGAGGTGCGCGACCTCGTGTCCAGGGTTGGCCACGACAAATTCGACCTCGTGATCATGAACCCGCCTTTTGTGCGTCCGACAGGAATCGAAGCTGAAAAGCTGGGCACAGGGAACCCAGCATTCGCAGCCTTCAATACCAGTAAAGAAACCCAGAAGCGCATGCAGCGTTCGCTCGCCAAGCTCAGGGGAGGTGCGCCTATAGGCACCGGCAACAGCGGACTTGCGGCGGACTTCCTCGATCTCGCCTTGCGCAAAGCCCGGCAAGATGGTGTGCTTGCCCTAGTGCTACCGCTTAGCGCCGTTAGCGGAAAGGAATGGGAAGAGGCGCGCAGGATCCTGATCAGACGCTACCAGGACATTACGATTGTAACCATTGCCGGTGCGCGTTCCTACGACTCCTCGTTTTCGGCCGACACCAAGATTGCAGATTGTTTATTGGTAGCCCGGATAGGCGACCAAAAGCCAGAGAATCGGGCGACTTTCGTGACGCTGCGTCAAAGGCCCACGTCTACCGTCGAAGCGGAGCTGTTAGCCGATGAGATCTCACGAATTCGTGGGGCCGGTCAACTGCGTGCCGTAGAGCGCATGGAAGGATTGAGCACCGTTTATGTTGGCGATCAGGAATACGGCGCCATGCTTGAAGCTCCGCTTCCTGAATCAGGGCCGTGGCCCATCGTTGGTATTCTTGACGGGGAGCTAGCTCAGGTCGCCTGGAATCTCGAACGAGGTACGCTTTTCCCTTTAGGACTGCCTCGCCTAGAGACCATCGATTTGTCGGTAGTGCCCATAGGAGAGATTGCCGGTCGAGGTCCCTATCACGCAGACATCTACTGGGAGCAGTCCGATGGGACACCGCGCGGCCCCTTCGAGTTGATCAAACCAGCAGTCAGCCCAACTCCTTCCTATCCAATGCTCTGGGCGCACGACGCCAAGCGTGAGCGAAGGTTGGTAGTCGAGCCTGACTCTGAAGGTAAGATCAAAGCACCGTCGGGACGTTTAACGTCGGCCGACCTCAGAGAAAAAGCAGCCCTCATCTGGGAGACTGCCACTCGCTCTCACTACAACCACGGCCTGCGATTCAACTCGCAGTCGCTACTAGTGGCAACGACAGAGCGTGCGTGCATCGGAGGTCGGGCTTGGCCGTCGGTCATCTTTGAAGAATCCGAGCACGAGTATGTATTCGCGCTGTGGTGTAACTCGACGCTAGGACTCCTGACCGGGATTTCCCATATTGGGAGTCTTCAGGCTCAAGGGGCAGCCCAAACGAGACGGTAGCATCATAGTCAGGTCCTGCAAGGCCAGTCAATCGCCGGGCTATCCAATAAGAGATGCGTTTGCAGTCGTAGAGCACCCTTCTTGTCCGTCTTCATCGTCCTCGTGTCCCCTGCCAGTGGGGTGAAAGCGCATTGAAGACAAGGCGACTCCCTGGAGCGCTCTCCCCCTCTTGGCAAGATCGTGGTTGTACCCTCCCTCAGCTTGGCGCCGGCGATAACCGGCCGATACGATCCAACACTCCCTGGAACAACCGTCGAGGAACCGACACCTCGGACAACTGAAAGATCAACCACCGGGAGTGCCGCACCAGACGGCCTCCCATCTTGATCAGCTTGACCTGCACGCTCCGCAGCGACCAGTGCTTGACCGCCTTGGGCAGACACAGCCGGCGAAGGAAGTTCCCAAGGTTGTACGCCAGAATGAACAGAGACAGACGCACCCGGTTGGCCACGAACCGATGGCACGACAGCCGAGTCCAGTTCAGCGCGTACTTCCTCTCCTTGATCCACTGCTCGGCTGTCCCGCGACCATTGTAGAATCGCACCACTCCTTCGGGGCCAGCCGTCATGTTCGTGACGATGAAGCCCACCCGGGGGAACAGCTCTCCCCTGTGCCACTCCACCTTGGCCACCACCCGCCGAGCGTGGTCCCAACTCCCGGCACGATACCAAAAGTCGTCGTATAGGATCACTGGACGCTTCGGCGGCCTGCCCACCGGCCTCCTGAGCAGAGGGGCGATCTCCCGTTGCAGCACCTCGTTGCCGGGGAGTCTTATAGCGTAAAGGACATGCCGCTCCTCGAGGTACTCATAGATGTCCGGCTTAGCGAATGCGGCATCGGCACGAAAGTACCGCCGCACTCCTGTCGCCCCGTATCGGGACAGGATCGGATCCAATACATCACGCCACCTGTGCGCGCTATGTACGTTCCCCGCACGGAGCATCGCCCCCTCGCAGTCACCGAACTGGTTGAACACGAACAAAGGGTGATAGCACGTGCTCTCAGAGTGTCCGTTGTACGACGCTCCCTCCTGTTCTCCATGTACCGGACTCTCCGAACTGTCCATGTCCAAGATCACCCGCCGGTGCGCTGTGTGCGTCATCGCCCGGTCCACCCACGTAGCGTTCACTCGGCCCAACCCTTCGACATTGCCGTCTTGGGTAAGCACCTCGGTCTCGAACCGGCTCATGGTGTTGGTGCTGGCGGCCGGTCTCTCAGGACCACCTCGCCGTCCAACGACTACCCGCATCGTCGGATCGTTGGCCAACCGTTCAGCGTCGTTGGTATCCTCGTAGCCCGCCAGACGACTGTACACCGACTGCCTGAGAAGGCCCACCAATCGGTGCTGCACGTTGCGACCACCCCGGCTCTCCTGCAGACACTCACTCGTCGTCTCCGTCAGTCCCAGTGCATCATCCAGCTCGCGACAGGCCAGCAGTCCGGCGTCCGAGGTGATGGTAGCGCCGCGAAACTCCAACCGTATACGGCGGTCGAAACGGAGCGTGGCGCGTGGGTTGGTGCTTTCACCCATCGGGTGCCTCCAGAGTGAGTATGTTATCACGAGCTAGAGTAGTCGCTCACGACCAGTCTAGCACTCATGATAACCACTACGCTCTGCTATTCGGCTACATCAGGTATCGCTGTTGCTGATTGCGGCAAGCCCTGCAGGGTTGATATGGGAAATGTGGGCCTGATGCACTGGTGGATGGCAAACAAGACTCAATCGGGGCGCGGCACGACTACTGTAACAAGTATTCCCAACATCCCGACGCTTGATGTGCGAACGCTGACCGACGAACAAGTCGCATCGGCCAAGGCCGCGTTTGAGGCCTTGCGCGAGCAGCGGTTCCTCCCATTCGACCAGATCGACGAGGACCCGGCCCGAGCGGAGCTCGACCGCCGCCTGCTCGTTGACGTGCTCGGCCTGCCAGAAACGCTATGTGAGCCGGACGGCCCTATCGACCTGCTCCGCCGCAAGCTGGCCCGCGAACCGCAGGTTCACGCCGGCAAGAAGACGCGCGTTGTCTTCTACGGTCCAGAGGATGAAGGCCAAGACCGCCGCTCGGATCGTTAGGTGCTACGTGTGCAACTGGCATGGGAAGTCTCCCGCGGAGGAAGAATAAGAGTCCGTCCCGTGGGAGCAGGGCTCTTACCGACTGAGGTGCCTGGCAAAGGCCCGTCCTGTTAGCCAGCGGGTAATATCTCGCTCAACGACTTCCACCTCCCAGCCGATCTGTTCAACTAGAGCGCCACGTCTCCATACTGCACATCGATTGGTGTTGGATGACTCCCTGTCGGTCCCCTAGGCGGCGGTAACCTCAACCTTGAGGCTGCGGCCCACCACTCGGAGCGCCTTCTGTACCTGGCTCATGTGGGAGCGGTGGTCTGGGTTGGTCAGCTTGCGCACGGCCGACTCGCTGACACCCAGCCTGTCGGCTAGCTCTACCTTGGTGATGTGCTGCACCCTCATGGCAGAGTACAGGGCGAGCTTGGCGGCGACGACAGTAGGCACGGGCACCGACACCTGACCGGCAGCCGCCTCGCTGGGAGTGGGGATGTCCCACTTCTCATGGACGTATCCAGCTAGGGCCGTAGCGAGAGCGTCCTCCGCCATTGCCAAAGCCTCGGCGCGGTCCCTTCCGCCGGTGATGGCCTCCGGCACGTCCGGGAACGTCGCCACCAGCCCTCTATCCTCATCGGGGGTCAGTTGACATGGGTATGCGTACATCATGGCTCAGAACTCCCTGCGGTCTATGTTCAACTGACGAAGCATCGCAGCCAATACGCCCCTCTTGAGCTCCCCCGTTGCACAGTGGCGAAACTCGTACCGACGTAGACCCTGCCGTGACTGCCCTTGCCGTGAGTCGGGTCGAAGCGGAAGGATTGTCCAGTCCTGCGAGCGTAGTCCTTCGCTCGCCTGATGAACTCGCGGCTGGTCATGAGTCGATAATCGCACCCAAAGGTGCGATTTACAACAGAGGACTGTGATCTAAGACCGAAGGATCGGTCTGGCAGGCAGTAGTCTATCCGGAGTCGGCGGCCTGTAGCGGCCCAAGCTGTGAGGCCCTGACTAGAACGTCCGCCTATCCTGCTCGGTCAGCACAATCACAGTCAGCAGCGTGGAAGCCTCCACGTTCAGCGGCTGTTGCCTCATCCTGATAATCTCCCAGTCCCGCGAATTTCCGATTCAGACAACCCGTCCTTGATGTTCACGAACGTCCGTGTTATTATACCCCCCTGCACACGCTCGCGCATACCCCGCTGACCCACCTCCCCCTACCTGAAGAGCCCCCAAAGCCCTGTTCCAAAACCCCTCAAACCACGTCGTCTGCCGTCCATTTCCGCTCCAAAAGCGCCCCGGAACGCTCCCGAACGTCCCAGGCCTCACATACGAAACAGGCCGGAATGGAGCATTTTGAAACGCTTTTCGAGGCCCCCTCGGCGCCCTCCTACGAGCTTGGCGGCGCCCCGCGTCCCTCGCCCCTTCGCGCCCGGTGCACCAGCGCCCACGCCACAGCCGCCACGGTCAGCATTCTTCATCGTGTAGAATCACCCCACGCCTCACAGAGGAGGAGAATCCCATGGCCATGACCCCGGAAGAAAAATTCATACTCGACCTGCAGGGGTACCTCGTCATCAAGAACGTGCTCACCGACGCCGAGCTTGCGGAGCTGAACGAGGTCGCCGGTTCGAAGTTCTCCTACGCCGGCCCAGACAGCGGCCGGGGCTATGACATCATCAGCACCTGGGGCCCGGTGTTGACCAACCTGATTGACCACCCGAAGATCGTCCCGTACCTCGTCGAGCTCATCGATCCCAAGTTCAGGATCGACCACGACTACTGCATCTTCATGAACAAGGGCGACACGCGCGGCAGGCTGCACGGCGGACCCGGCTATGGCGGCGACCACTGGTACTCGTACAAGGACGGGGGCATGCGAAACGGCCTGTGCGTCGTGACCTACTTCCTCACCGACGCCCCGGCAGGCTCAGGGGGCTTCGCCTGCATCCCCGGCAGCCACAAGTCCAACTTCAAGGACAAACTCCCCGCCGACGTGCGCAACTTCGAGCGGGTGCCCGACTACGTCGTACAGCCGGCGGTGGAGGCGGGGGACGCGCTCTTCTTCACCGAGGCCCTGATACACGGCACTATGCCCTGGACCGCCGACCACGAACGCAGGGCCCTACTCTACAAGTACAGCCCTGGCCACTCCTCGTGGGCGACTGAACCCTACAACCACGACGACTACGGCGAGCTGACAGAACAGCAGAAGCGCATCATGGCCCCGCCGTCGATGAACAACCACCCGGAGGTCGTCCAGGAGTAGACATAGGGTATGCGGAATATGATGTTCAGCAGCTATTGCTCCCTTGGTGTCTGAACTCGATTTCTGAGAGTCCTGACTCCGACAACCCGCCCTTGACCATCACGAACACCCGTGCTAATATACCCCCATGCACCCGCCGGCGCACCCCCCGCTGACCCGCCCCTACCTACCTGAAGAGCCCCCGAAACCCTGTCCCAAAACCCCTCAAACCACGTCGTCTGCCGTCCATTTCCGCCCCAAAAGCGCCCCATATCGCTCCCGATTGTCCCAGGTCTCACATACGAAGCAGGGGGGAATGGAGCATTTTGAAACGCTTTTCGAGGCCCCCTCGGCGCCCTCCTACGAGCTTGGCGGCGCCTCGCCGCGCCGCGCCCGGCGCACCAACACCCACGCCGCCACTGCCGCCACCACCGCCGCTGCCGCCGCCACGCTCAGCATCTCGAAGTTCTCCGACACGAACCCTTCGATTTCGTCCCGGAACAGGAAGATCAGCACCCCTATCGCCATAAACCTGGCGCCCCTGCCCACCAGCGAGGCGATCACGAACGTCCTCCTGTCTAGGTCGAGCACCCCCGCCGCAATGGCGAACAACTTGTACGGCAAAGGGGTGAACGCGGCGATCAGCGTCGCCCACGCCCCGTACCTCTGGAAGAGGCGCTCCACCCGCAGCACCGTATCCTCTGCGAAGAACCGGTACAGCAGCGGCCTGCCCAACCGCCGCCCCAGCCAGTGCCCTACGACGGCCCCCGCCACGGACGCCACCGTGACCAGCGCCCCGAGAAAGACCGCCAGGTGCGGCTGCAGCAGCGCCACGCCGATCAGCAGTGGGTCGGGCGGTATCGGGAAGAAGATCGACTCGCAGAAGGATGCCGCCGCCAGGATCAGGACGGCCCACGGACTGCTGGCGAATCCCTCCAGCCAGGCCGACCACTCGTGCAGCAGCTCAAACATCCGCCCGGACGGTTACCTCGAACTCGTACGTGTGGCCCCCGACTTTCGCCTTGGCGAGACGGCGCGTTCCCGGCGCGTCCGCGGCCCACGGCCCGCGCCCGGCCACTATCCCGCCGTCGGCGTCCAGCACGTCGAAAGCCTCCCCGTCCACGCTGACAGAGGGAGGGGCCATCCCCGCGAAGGCGCTGACCAGCTCCTCCGTCTCCCGCATCGCCCGCTGCGCCTCGTCCACGCTGACAGCCTCGAACGTCACCGTCTGGCCCGGCAGCGCCTGCCCGAGCCTGTCAACGTCAGCGCTGATGACCGTGGCGATCTTCGTGTACCCGCCGGTTGTGCCCCGGTCCGCCAGCAGCACCGTAGGCGTCCCGTCGCCCGGAATCTGCACCGCACCGGCAGGAGTCCCGTCGGATATGATGTCCGGCCGCGTCTTGTGAGAAACGGCCGGCCCCTCCAGTCTGTACCCTACCCTGTCCGAGTCCAGCGACACCGTGTACTCGGACCCGAGCAGCGTGGCGACCGCCTCCTCTCCGAAGGCGTCGTCCTGCGGCCCCATCACAACGCGCAGCCTGTGCCGGCGCCCGTACACAGGCGCCTCAAAGCCTTCGGGGGCCGACCGCACAGGCCCCGCGCCGTCGAATGCGGAGACCGCGTCTCCCTCCGCCAACGCGCGCCCGTCCAGTCCTCCCAGGCCGGCCTTGATGTACGTCGAGCGGCTGCCGAGCGCCTCCGGCACGTCGATGCCCCCGCCTATGGCGAGGTAGCCCCGCACGCCGTCCCGCATCTCTGGGAACGACAACTCCGAGCCCTCCTCGACCTCGACGGCCTCCCACCTTGGCAGCGGCCGCCCGTCCACGGTAGCCGTCAGGTCCGCGCCCGTCACCGCAACCGTCGCGTCCGACAGCAGGCGTGCCGTAGGCCCGATGACCGTCATCTCCAGGCACGCCGCCCCCTGATCGTTGCCGACAAGCAGGTTAGCCGCCCGCAGCGCAAGCTGGTCCATCGCCCCCGACACCGGCACGCCGTACCGCTGGTACCCGTAGCGCCCACGGTCCTGTACCGTGGTCAGGATTCCGGGATGCCGTATCTGGAGTACGGGCCGGCTCATTGGGCGGCCTCGTACTCGCCCAAGGCCGTGGCCTCCTCGATGCTCAGGTACTCCTCCTCGCTCCCGAGGGGGACGAACCGCACCCGGTCCCCCGCCGATATGAGCGACGGCGGGTCGCGCTCGACGTCGAACAGCCTCAACGGTGTGCGGCCTATCAGTTGCCAGCCCCCGGGGCTGGCCAGCGGGTACACCCCCGTCTGGCTCTCCGCGATCCCCACCGAGCCGGCGGGAATGACGGTACGCGGAGTCGTCAGCCTCGGCGTCGCAAGCCTCTCTGGTAGCCCTCCGAGGTACGGGAACCCCGGCGTGAAGCCCATCATGTACACCAGATAGTCCACGCTCGAATGGAGTTGCATCGCATCCTCGACGGATAGCCCCGCCTGCTCTGCAACGAACTCAAGATCGGGGCCGTACTCGCCGCCGTAGAGCGTCGGTATCTCGACGAGCCGCCCGCCGCCCGCCTTCCCATCCTTGAGCTTGGACCCAACCTCGGAGATTGCCTCTCGCAAGTCCTCGAAGGACACCAGCATCGGGTCGTACTGGACCATGAGCGACCGGTAGGTGGGTACGAGATCGACGACGCCCCGGACGCCGCCCTCCTCTATCGCGCCGAGAAGCTGGTTCACCCGGCGGTTGCACTCGGGGGAGATCACGTCGCCTATCTCCACGACGAGCGCCTGGTCGCCGGCGGGCAGGAACTTGGGAGAATCGTACATCTGCGGAGGCGATTCGGGAACGACCCTGACGGGCCGCTATACGAGCTGCGACAGCGGGGTGATCGAAACGCCGGCGTCTTCCAGCCCGCGCTTGACGGCGGCGGCCATCTGGACGGCCCCCGGCGTGTCCCCATGAATGCACAGACTCTCGGCCTCGACCTCGATCACCTCCCCCGTAATGGCGGTAGCCAGCCCTTCGGTGACCATCCGCACGCTCCGGTCCGCCACCTCGTCCACGTCGTGCAGCACGGAGCCCGGCTTCGACCTGGAAACGAGCGTGCCGTCGGGGTTGAGCGCGCGGTCCGCGAAGATCTCGCGCCCCACCCGCACCCCCATCTCGTGCGCCACCTCCACCCACCGGGAGCCCGCCAGCGCGACAACGACCATCTCCGGGTCCACGTCGCGCACCGCCTCGCAGATGGCCCGCGCCAACTCCTCGTCGTCCACCGCCTGGTTGTACATAGCGCCGTGAGGCTTGACGTGCTGGAGCCGCTTAGACTTGGTGAACGCCTGCAGCGCCCCAACCTGGTAGACGATGTCCGCCTTGGCCTCGTCCGGCGTCACCGACATGTTCCTCCGCCCGAATCCAACCAGGTCTGGGTAGCTTGGGTGCGCGCCGATGGCCACTCCGTTGGCCTCGGCCAGCTCCACCGTGTGGCGCATCCAAGCCGGGTCCCCGGCGTGGAAGCCGCAGGCGATGCTAGCCGAGCTGATGTACTCGATGACCTCCTCGTCGAGGCCCATCTTGTACATCCCGAAGCTCTCGCCCATGTCGCAGTTGAGGTCGATCTTAACGCCCATGACACCCGGCTCTCTGTACCCGCTTCCTAACTGCAGATTATATCCGCCGCCCCCCAACCCCAGCAACCGCACCCCCGCCGCTACTGGGAAGGCACCGCTGGCCGACGCTCTCGCCGCGCTCCGTAGACTGGCCGCCGAGGCGCATTGTACAATCCCCTTCGCAGCTTTCTGCCGTGAGGGTCGCCATAGACCAGGCCATCGTAGACCAGGGAATCAGGCTCACCGCGATAGGGATAGGCACCGCTTTCACGCTGCTCATCGTGCTGACGCTGGTCATGTATGCCATGGCGGCGGTAGCAGGCATCGGCGAGCGGAGGCGAGCGGCTTCGGGGCCCAAGCCCGGCGATCGGGACAAAGCCCTAGCCGCCGTCGTGGCTGTCAACGCGCTGCTGGCGCGGAGCGAAGACGCCGTCGAGTGACCGTCTCGGATACCGGCAACGACCGCCACCTTTCCGGGAGACCAATTGCAGGACCTTGTTAATTTCATAGAGGCGTCCGGCGCGGCCAAGCTCGATTGGCGGGCCGTGGTCATGCTCATCGTGGGCTTCGGGTTCATCTTCGTGGCCGTCAAGCAGAAGAGGGAGCCGTATGTACTGCTCCCCATAGGCCTCGGCATAGTGCTCACGAATCTGCCGGCCCACGGCATGGCCAATTTCGTCTCCGGTTCGGTCACCCCACAGGAGTCCGGCCTCTTCGGGGTCATACTCCACTACCTACTGTCGCTGTGGAACATCCTCCCCCCATTGATATTCCTCGGCCTAGGCGCGATGCAGGATTTCTCCCCGCTCATCGCCAACCCCAAGACGCTCCTACTTGGCGCCGCCGCTCAGGTCGGCATATTCGTCGCCTTCTGGGGGGCCCTCGCCACCGGCTTCGACCTCAACGAGGCGGCGGCGATAGGGATAATCGGCGGCGCGGACGGCCCCACGACGATCTTCCTGTCCGCCGTACTAGCGCCGGAAATCCTCGGCATCACGGCGGTCATCGCCTACACCTACATGGCCAGCGTCGTCTTCATCCAGCCCCCGCTGATGAAGCTGCTGACCACGCGCCGGGAACGCGAGATCGAGATGAAGCCGCCCCGCGAGGTGTCGCAGCTGGAGAAGCTGCTCTTCCCGTCCATCGCCATGGTTCTGATCATCCTCGCTGTACCCGCCTCGGCCCCGCTCATCGCCATGTTCATGATCGGGAACCTGTTCAAGGAGAGCGGCGTAGTCCCGCGTCTCTCTGGCGCCGCCTCTAACGAGCTCCTGAACATCGCGACCATCTTCCTTATGATCACCGTCGGCACTAAGCTGGAGGCCGACGTCGTCTTCCAGCTCCAGACGCTACAGATACTTGGTCTTGGCCTACTGGCCTTTGCGTGCGGCACCGTGGGCGGCCTGCTGTTCGCTAAGCTGATGAACCTCTTTCTGAAGGAGAAGATCAACCCCCTGATCGGCTCCGCAGGCGTGTCCGCCGTGCCCATGGCCGCGCGGATATCCCACAACGTCGGGCAGGAGTCGAGCCCCAGGGTCTTCCTGCTGGCCCACGCCATGGGGCCAAACGTAGCGGGCGTCATCGGCTCCGCCGTAGTCGCCGGCGTCTTCATCTCCCTGCTGTTGACCGATGGCCCCCTCTAACCGCTCCACCGGCGGCGATACCCCCACCCTGCGAGTCCAGGTGGGCGACACTTGGTACACGGTCGAGGCCGTGGATCTGACGACGGACCCGGCGCGAGTCCGGGTCGACGGCGAGCTGGTAGAGGTGGCGCTAGGGCAGCCGACCGCGGCTCAGGCGGCGGAGCCTGAGCCGGAAACGCGCAGCGAGCCCAAGACCGAAATCTCTCCCTCAGCGGAGCCTGCCCCCGGCCGGACCTTCCGCACCCCCATGCCGGGGGTCGTATTCTCCGTCGCCGTCTCCGCAGGCGACCAGGTTGTGACGGGAGACGAGGTGTGCGTGCTGGAGGCCATGAAGATGCAGCAGACGCTTAGGGCCGACTGGTCCGGCATAGTAAAGACGGTGCACGTGCAACCGGGCCAGCAAGTCCCCGACGGCGCGCCCATAGTAGACCTGGAGTAGGCGGACCGACGCGGACTGGCCTCGGCGCCTTGCACACTGCTCTCGGCGCGTCCCGAAAGCCGCTATACTCTCGCCACCGACGCTTTAGCCCGAATCCACCGAAGGACACCGATGGACGGCGTGAGGACAGCGGCAGGGTGGGTGAGGGAGCTACAGGGGAGATGGCTGGGCTCATTGGGGTAGATTGGAAGGTCGGCGAACGGTCTTCAGTCGCCGCCTTGCGCCCCTATGGCCCTCTGCGGGAGCTGCGATGCGCGGGATGGCGAGAGAATACGCAGCAGGGAACTCTCGCGGGACCGGGGTGGCACGAGTTTTCAGGGAAGTTGGGTCAGTTGCAGGCTGGCAGTTCAGGCGGGGAGTGGAATGGCTCGCAGCCGGGCCATGGCGCGAGTGAACTGGGTTTCCCAAGTCCAATGCTGGGGAAGATGCAGGGTAAGGCGGCGCGCCGAGCGGGTGATCCGTCCCACCAGAGCGAAGACCCGCCGCCTGAGGGTCTTGGTGGTCACGGTCCGTTCGGCCAGACCGATGCGCGCTGTCCAGCGGGCGAGGTTGTGTGCCATCACCTGCACCGCCAGCCAGGCGCCGTTGGCGGCGAAGCGCCCCGAGGGGAGATGGTTGAGTCCGACGCCGTGTTTCAGGTCTCGAATGGCGTTCTCGATCTCGGCGTGGCGGCGATGATCGGCCTCCAGTTCCAGGGTTTCCCCGTCCCGGTCGGTGATGAAGCCGTGATAGCTGTAGGTGGCGAAGAGGGCCAACTGGGAACCGGGCGTGGGCTTCACCCGCCGGACGATGAGCCGCACCGGCGCGGCGTCGGGTTCACTCTGGAAGGGGGTATAGGTGGTCTCGGCCACATCGGCGGCGCCGTCCATCCAGTAGGGAATCGGCGTCCAGTCCTGCTCGGGGATCGCCTCAATCAACTCCCGCAGGCCTTTGTGCTGGCGGATGGTGATGGAGAAGCGGACACTCATCTCGCGGCAGACGGCGACGAGAGCGTGGGCGTAGAAGCCGCTGTCGGCGCGCACCGTGAGTTGGCCGCTGGCCCTACCGTAGCGCACCCGCCCCACCGTTTCACGCAGGAAGTGGGCAGCGCCGCGAGCGGTGTTGGCACGGCCCTCGCGCAGCCGGGACATCAGCACATCGCCGGTTCCGGCGGCGATGGCCAGCAGTGGGTGATAGCCCCGCACGCCGGTGTAGTTGTGGTGTCGCGCCCCTTCTTTGTCCAGTCCATAGGTCTCGCAGATGGTGGAGTCCAGGTCGATGGTAAGGGGCGAGTCGCCGGGTCCGGCCCCAGCGGCCCATGCGCGTGCCAGCAACTGGCGGCTCACCCGGTCGAGTTGACGGACATGCCCCCACCGGAAGCTGCGCAGGAAGGTGCCCAGGGTGGATGGCGCCTTGACCACGCAGCCGAGAACACCGACCGTCCCACCAGCACGCAGCGCATCGGCGTCGTCGATGAAGTCGCCGCCCGCCAGCGCGGAAGCGACCAGCGTCAGCATTTTGTCCCCCGTGTTCGCCCGCCCCGATGCGCAGCCTAGGTCGAGGTGATGGTCGACGAGTTCCCGCAGGCCCAGGTGCTGTGCAAGGGTGGCCGGCAGGAGCAGGCCGGCATTGGCCACCAGGCGGTGGTCGTCAAAGACGACGCGGATACGGTCGGGATTATTCTGTGGCAGCATCTACTGGGTGCTCCTTGTTTCCGGGCGGTTTTCTGTTTCAAAACCATTCTCCCAGATTCAGAGGAGCACCCTCTGGCTTCTTCAAGGACTGTCCCCAAAGTCGTCTTTCGGTGGATTCGGGTTTAGAGGTGTGTCATGGCCAAGGGCCCGAAGATCACGAGCATTGAAGTTCACGAGTTCAAGTTTGAGAAGCTGGACATCGCCCGCCATGAGGACGGCGGGATCGCCTACAGCCCAGGCGCCCGGTCCGAGCGCACCGCCTACGCAATACGCATCCTCACCGACACCGGTCCCGTCGGCGAGTTCGTCGGCGGTATGCCAGCCGACTACGCCGCGCTGCCTTCCTTCGTCGACTTCCTGATCGGAACCAACGCCCTCCAGCGCGAGTGGATATACACCCGCGTGGGCCACGCCACGAGGATGAACAGGGTCGGCCTGGCGCCCATCGACATCGCTCTATGGGACCTGGCCGGCAAGTATCACGGCGCCCCTATCCACCAGCTCCTGGGCGGCTACAAGGAGACCCTGCCGACCTACGTGGCAACGCTACACGGCGAGGAGGGCAGGACAGGGGGCCTCGATTCTCCGGAATCCTACGCCGACTTCGCCCAGCAGTGCCTCGAGGCGGGCTACCCGGGCTACAAGATCCACGGCTGGGAGAACGGTCACGTCCCCCGCGAAATCGAGACCGTCCACAAGGTCGCCGAGCGCGTGGGCGGCAGAATGGACATGATGCTCGACCCCTACAACGCGCTCGTCACATTCGGCGACGCCGTGAAGCTGGGAAGAGCCTGCGACGAGGCCGAGTACTTCTGGTACGAAGACCCCTTCCTCGACATGGGCACGTCGATGTTCGCGCACCGCAAGCTGCGCCAGCTAATCAGGACTCCCCTCCTGATAAGTGAGCACATCCGGGGCGTCGAGCCGCACGTCGACTTCATGGTGGCGGAGGCAACCGACTTCATCAGGGGCGATGTCGCCTTCGAGGGGATCACGGGAGTGATGAAGGTCGCCCACGCCGCCGAGGGTCTCGGCCTCGACATAGAGTTCCACAGCCCCGGCCCCGCTCAGCGTCAGTGCGTAGCGGCCATACGCAACACCAACTACTACGAGCTGTCCGGCTCTCACCCCAAGGCACCCAATTACAACTACGTGCCCGTCTACAAGGACGACTACAGAGACGAGCTGGACGCCGCGGACGAGAACGGCAATTTCCCCGTGCCCCAGGGCCCGGGCCTAGGCGTGGAGTACGACTGGGATCTGATCGCCAAGTGGCGTACAGCCATCGAGACCTACAACTAAGGGCCCATGACCTCTGGATCCGACGAAGTCTCTCCTACCTTAGCTGGAATTGACTAAGCAGGCAGCCCGGCACGGTCCGTTCTGGTAGAATTGACTCCGTGGGGACGCGTGGGTTCGACAGGGGAGTTTCAGCCGGACTGCAGGCCGAGGCGCCACCAACCTCGATAATCAGGTGGCACCCAAGTAACTGGCACTAACAGAGAGCTGGCTCTAGCCGCCTGATAGGCGGCTAGCGTCCGCCGGTCCCTCACCCAAGGGGGCCGAACGGGCGACATTAATTGGGGTGCGGCCGCTCCGACACCGATAAGACGCGGCCTAAGACTTATCGGCTGGCCTTGGCGAAGTCCCGGGCCGGTAGGGACCGCCGGGGCGAGACCTTCTCGCCGGCTAAGCCTGTAGACGTCCTGGTACTGCGGCTCTTCTGGACGGGGAGTTCGACTCTCCCCCGTCTCCACCACCCCTCTGCCCTCCCCCACGGCCTAGTCCGCCCCCCAGCGACGTCCATTCCATACGTCTCCTAAAACTTTGTTTAGCAACTGTACGAAATTACACCCAAAACACCTTGAAGCCCAGTCTCCCGCTGCGTACGCTGCCTCTGTCGGCAATGACCTCGGCCCCGGTTGATGGGTCGAAACATACACTACGGGAGGAGACGGATGGAGTTCGTCCGCGCCAGAGTTACCAACTTCAAGAGCATCGACGACTCGGGCTGGGTATCTATCGACGGGATAACGTGCCTCGTCGGGAAGAACGAATCGGGTAAGACCGCGTTCCTGCAGGCTCTGAGGAAGCTGAACCCAGTGATGGGCGCCAATCGCGACTTCGACCTCAAGGACTACCCGCGGAAGGGCTACGCTCGCTACAAGCGGATTCACCCCACGCAGCCCGCAACCGCCATCAGCGCCGAGTTCAGGCTGTCCGAGGAAGAAGCTGCCAGATTCGTGGAACTCGCATCCCCTAGGATTGTTGCCCACAAGGACTACTCCAACCACCTGACGTGGGACCTTGAGTTCAGCTACCCGTCGCCGGAAGCGGCCGTCCGGAGAAACGTGGAAGACCGCCTCGAGGGCCTCATGCCCCACTTCGCCTACTTCGACAACTACAGCACGATGCGCGGCCGGATCTCTATCGAGAATCTCCTGGAGCGCCGTGACGGCGGGGGGGGGCTCGACGACGCCGACAGGACCTTCCTCTCGCTACTGGCTGTCGCCGGTACCGACATCGAGGAACTCCGGACGCAGACCAACTATGAGCACCTAAAGGCCGAGCTAGAATCGGCCGCCATCGGCATCTCCGACGAGCTGTTCGAGTTCTGGAAGCAGAACAGGCAGTTGAGGGTAGATTTCGATCTGTCGCGCGCCAACCCGAACGATCCGCCCCCCCTCAACAGCGGTACGATCCTCCACACCCGGATATGGAACGACCGCCATCGGGTCTCCGTCCCGTTCGATGAGCGGTCGAGGGGCTTCGTATGGTTCTTCTCTTTCCTCACCTACTTCTCGAACCTGGAGGAGGAGAGGACTAACGATCTGGTCCTGCTCTTGGACGAACCCGGGACCAATCTCCATGCGATGGGCCAGACGGACTTCCTTCGCTTCATCAAGGAGCGCCTCGCCGCGAAGCACCAGGTAATCTACTCGACCCACTCGCCGTTCATGGTGGACCTCGAGAGCCTCGACAGCGTCCGCCTGGTCGAAGACCTCAACGACACCGGCACCGTCGTGAGCGACGACGTGCTGAGCAACGACAGCGAGACCGTCTTCCCGCTTCAGGTCGCGCTCGGCTACCAGATGGCGCAGCGCCTCTTCCTCGCGCCTCACGTCCTCATGGTCAACAGCCCATCCGACACGATCTACCTCCAGGTGCTGGGGGATGTCGTCGCCTCCAACAGAGGCGCCCGACTCGATCCCAGGTGGGTACTGATCCCCGTAGGCGCCGCGGAAAACGTCCCTATCTTCGTCTCGCTGCTCAGTGAAGACCACGCCACTGTGGCGGTGCTCATGGACGTGACCCCCACCAAGAAGGAGCGGGTCGAGGAACTCACGATGGACGGCAAGTCCCACCACACCAATCCGATATGGTGGGTTGAGGTGACGAGGGTGCGGGACGCGGACATCGAAGACCTGTTCGAGCCGGACTTCTACCTCAAGCTCGTCAATCGCGCCTACGACGGCGTCCTGCCCGCCGACCTGACTCGCTCGTCGATCTCGGACAGCAACCCCAGGATCGCTGAGCGGGTTGCGACCTACTTCGAGAAGCACGGCATCGACGGGGGCGAATTCGACAGGAACCGTCCCGCGGCATACCTGCTCGGAAAGCACTCCCAACTGCGTGACGACATCGACGAGGCGACCATCGAGCGGGCCTCAGCCCTCTTTAACCGCGTCAACGCCCTTCTGCCTCTGAACGGCCAAGTGAACGGCGCAGGCTCTCCCTCGATCAGTCTCCATCGTACCCGCGCCGTGGCCTGAGCCCACGGACACCGCGAATCGCAGTCAAGGTCCCCGGCCGGCCGGGGACCTTGACTTATACCGGGCCCTACTCCGGGCCGAGTAGACCGACAAGAAAGACCCCGCCTCTACTACGTCGCCGAACTCGGGGACGTAGCTACTGACCAGCTCGCTATTAGCAGTTGGTCCCTCTTTCCTGCACGCTGCCAACGGACGCCACGTATGGCGCTCCCTCACTCCCGATCAGCCCTGCCACCTCTGCCACCGGCACCTCAATCTCAGGCACTCCGTTCAATATCCGTATCCTCGACTGTTCCCTTGACTCTGCACTACATGTAGTGTTGACTTCTGCATTCCACTACGATAGGTTGTGGAGGTTGTGGAGGTTGTGGAGGTTGTGGTGATGGAAGTGATGGAGGTTTGGGTAGCAACCTTACAGGCGCCTGATGCTGTGCCCGTTCTGTAGACACGACGATTCGAAGGTCATAGATTCCAGAGACTCGGCGGACAGCATCCGCCGAAGGCGGGAGTGCGCCAGCTGCGGCAGACGCTTCACAACTTATGAGCGAGCCGAGGCTAGGTCGTTGCGGGTGGTCAAGCAAGATGGCAGGCGGGAAGAGTTCGTTCGTGAAAAGCTCCTGGCCAGCCTGACCAAAGCCTGTGTGAAGCGTCCGCTCCCAACTGGAACACTCGAGAAGATAGCCGAGGAGATCGAGACACATCTGATGGACACCGGCAGGTCGGAGGTATCGACCAAGGTGATCGGCGAGTCGGCGGTCGAGCGCCTCAGAGACCTGGACCCGGTGGCCTACGTCCGGTTCGTCAGCGTGTACAAAGACTTCCGGGACATCGAAGGATTCAAGGAAACCATCGAGGCATTGCTCGAACCAGAAGAGCCAGAGGAGACGAGCAGCCAGCTCTCTCTCCTGCCGGAAGATACGATCACGCCCCGTCGCCGGGCCGGACGTCTCAGGCGCAAGACCCCGTCCCTCCCCAGTAAGTAGATCTCAAGTTCTGTAAATGTGCTACTCTAGACAACACGAATGTTCGCTTATGCGCCGTCCTCCAGCAGGATGCGTTCGGGCATGAGAGGACTCCCCATATCCTACAGGAGTAGATAGTTGCTGAAGCAGAGCACGAACAGGCCCAGCGAACAGGACGACGACGGTAAGGTAGATATCTCCAACAACGCCAGGGTTGTTTTGGAGAAGCGCTATCTGCGCAAGGACCGTGGCGGAAGGATAATCGAGACCCCGGAGCAGATGTTCCGGCGGGTCGCCGCCGCAATAGCCCGGCCTGAGCCCAGCTACGGCTCCTCCCCGGAAGCTTCACAGGAATGGGAGGGCCGCTTCTACGACGTCATGGCCAGGCTGGAGTTCCTCCCCAACTCCCCCACGCTGATGAACGCCGGCATCAACCAGGACGACGGCACGGGAAGCGGCACGCTGTCGGCCTGCTTCGTCATGGGCCTCGAGGACTCCATGGATGGCATCATGACGACGGCCAAAGAGATGGCCATGGTGCAAAAGTTCGGAGGCGGTACCGGCTTCGCCCTTTCACCGATACGCCCGCAGGGTACTCACATCCAGACTACCCACGGCAAGGCCTGCGGCCCCATATCCGTGCTGAGGCACCTCTCGTCGGTCTCCAAGCTCGTGACCCAGGGCGGCAAGCGCGACGGCGCCAACATGGCCGTAATGGACGTCCATCACCCCGACATCCTGGACTTCATCGACTGCAAGGAGGTCGAAGGCGAGATCCACAACTTCAACATATCGGTCGGCGCCACCCATGAGTTCATGGAAGCCGTCAAGTCCGGGACGAGCTATGCCCTCCGGTTCCGAGAAGACCCCGCCGATCCCTCCTCGCCAGTGGTGGAAGCGGGACGACTCGACGCCAAGGAGGTGTTCGAAAAGATAGTCCATGGCGCGTGGCGCAACGGCGAGCCCGGCATGATATTCCTCGACTGGGTGAACCACAAGAACCCAACGCCCCACATCGGCCCCATGACAGCCACGAACCCATGTGGCGAGCAGCCGCTGCTGCCATACGAGTCTTGCAACCTGGGCTCCATCAACCTGGCCAAACTCGTGGTTGAAACGGATGGGAAAGTTGACGTCGACTGGGACCGCCTGAGGCAGGTCGTCCGCATCACCACCCGTTTCCTCGACAACGTGATCGACGCCAACGCCTACTCGGTCGACAAAATAGAGGAGATGACCCGCAGCACACGGAAGATCGGGCTGGGCGTGATGGGCTTCGCCGACCTGCTGGTCAAGATGCGCGTCCCGTACGACTCCGAGGAAGGGCTGAACATCGGGTGCAAGATCATGCGGTTCGTCCGCACTGAGGCCGATCGGATGTCGATGGAGCTGGCGGAAGAGCGAGGGGCCTTCCCTGCCTTCCCGGGCAGCATCTACGACGCGCCGGGACAGCCCCGGATTCGCAACGCTTGCCGCCTTACGGTGGCGCCCACAGGTACCATCTCCATGATTGCCGACTGCTCCAGCGGCATCGAGCCCCTCTTCGCCCTGTGCTACCACAAGCACAGCATTCTGGAGGGCGAGAGCCTGCTGTACGTAAACAAGGGGTTCGAAGACGCGGCGCGGGAGGGCGGCTTCTACAGCGAGGACATGATGCGGTTCTTGGCCGACGGAGGCTCCCTGCAACAGCGTGATGACGTGCCCGAGTGGGCCAAGAAGGTATTCGTTACGTCGGCCGACATCTCCCCAGAAATGCACGTCCGCATGCAAGGTGTCTTCCAGGAGAGCGTCGACGCCGCCATATCCAAGACGATCAACTTCCCCAACAGCGCCACCGAGAAGGATGTCAGGAGCGCATACATGCTGGCTTGGGAGTTGGCGTGCAAAGGTATCACCGTTTACCGCGCAGGAAGCAGGGAAGCCGAAGTGCTGACCGCCGGTACGGACAAGACGGAAGAAGCCACGGAAAAGTCTGCCGAGGCCCTGCGCGCTGTGCTGGTCGAGCGCCAGCGCCCATCGGTCATCCGCGGCATCACAGAACGCGTCAGGACGGCCCACGGCAATCTGTTCGTCACCGTCAACGTGGACGAGGACGGCCAGCCCTTTGAGGTCTTCGCTACCCTGGGCAAGGCGGGCAGCACCGAGTCGGCCCACCTGGAGGCCGTCTCTCGGCTTGTGACCATGGCCCTAAGGGCCGGCGTGGACCACTCCGAGATCATCAGCCACCTCAGGGGCATCACCGATGAGCCCGTCTGGGACGGCGGGACGCTGGTCAGGTCCGCCCCGGACGCCGTCGCCCTGGTGCTGGACCGCCACTTCGGCCTCGATGCCGGGCATGACCAGCCCCTAAAGCAGATCGCCGCTCCCGACAGGTCCGTTCAGCCGGCAATGTTCTCTGCGAACACGTTCGGCGCTAAGGGGACCAACGGCCACGGCGCCATCCCTACCAGCCAGCGGTGCCCCGACTGCGGCGTCGGCTCACTCGTGCACCAAGAAGGCTGCAAGCGCTGCCCCGAGTGCGGCTACAACAAGTGCGAGTAAGGGGCTGTGAGGCCCCCTAGCTCGCTCTACCAGACCATCGGCCCACTTGGGTTACGAAGCAGCAGCTATAGCTGCTGCTTTCCTCATGTCACGTTCTCCCCCGATGGCTCCGTTGCACCTCGGTTGCTGG
The DNA here is from genome assembly GCA_965262055.1 of Dehalococcoidia bacterium. Taxonomy (GTDB): domain Bacteria; phylum Chloroflexota; class Dehalococcoidia; order Lucifugimonadales. Next base: position 213,105 of record CBDHEI010000002.1, on the reverse strand, counting down.
AGGTTATAATGGCGGGCGCACGAAGGAGAACTACGTAGATGCGAATCCCGGACTGGCGCCTGTACAGGCGAGTAGTCCGTCCTTTCCTGTTCCGGTTGCCACCCGAAGAGGCCCAACGAGCTGCGGACATTGCCCTCAGCTGGGAAGGTCTGTGGGCGGCATTGGCGTCCAGCCTGAAGGTGAACGACGCTCGGCTGAGAGTCGAATGGTGCGGATTGAAACTGCGGAACCCCGTAGGCTTGGCGGCGGGCTTCGACAAGGACTGCCGTCGCCTGCCGTCGCTAGCCGCTCTAGGCTTCGGATACGTCGTCGTCGGCACGGTCACCCTTGGAGCGCGGCATGGCAATCCCCGACCGCGTATGGTGCGGCTGACCGCCGAGGAGTCGCTACTGAACGCCATGGGGTTCCCAAGCAGGGGACTCGAAGCGGCCGCCGCGCACATCGAGTCCGCACGCAGCCGGATGAGCGGTACCCCCTTGGCTGCGAGCATCTCAGGCACCGACGTCGACGACATAGTCCGATGCCACAGACGCTTGGACCGTCTGGCCGACGCCCTTGAAGTGAACATAAGTTCCCCCAACACGTCCGGCCTGCGAGTATTTCACCAACGCCACTCCCTCCGGGGGCTCTTGGACGCCATCAACGAGTCCAGGCGCGGACGGCTGCTGATCAAGCTCCCGCCGTACAGCTCACCGAATCCCATACAGCAGGAGCGCGACCAGATGGCGGCCCTGGTAGGGGCATGTCTCGAAGCCGGCGTCGATGGGCTTACCGTGGCCAACAGCAGGCCTGTGACGGACTCTCGGCTATCAACCGGCTCAGGCGGCCTCAGCGGCAGGTCCATTTTCCCGACTACCGTGACGATGGTGCGCGACGTCAGAGCGCAGGCAGGCAGCGGCATTGCCATCAACGCATGCGGCGGAATCTCCTCAGGGGCCGAAGCTTGGGAGGCCCTGCAGTCCGGCGCCGACACGCTTCAAATCTACACGGGACTGCTATACGAGGGTCCCGGACTCGTCAAGCGGATCAACAATGAGCTACTAAGGATAATTGACGAGCACGTCGGGCGACATCCGGCGCGCAGGCCCCAGTCCGCCGCATGAGCACCGAAGCGGGTATCCGGCTGGCGATTGTCGCAGTACTCACAGCGGCCGCAGCCGCCATCCTTGTCTCAGCATGGGCCGGCGCGCAGAGGGTCCACGGGGCGGCATACGAGCCGGTGATCGAGCGCAGCCCTTCGCCTCCCGAGAGCCTCGGCATGCAATCGCAGGATCCCGCCGCTGACCTGGTGCTCATCAAAGAGGTAGCCCCTCGCCGCGTACGGCCCGGCAGCAAAGTGACCTATACGATAAGCGTCACCAATCTGGGGCCAGACGCCGCGACCGCTGTGACGCTGCTGGACACCTTGCCCGAAGGCACGTCCCCAGCCAAGGGCGGCTGCGAGGGACGTCGGATCAAGTGCTACCTGGGCACGATCGGCGGCGGGGAGAGCACCACGCTCACTCTGGATGTCAATGTAGCACCGGACGCTAGGGGCAGCCTCAGGAACAAGGCCACGGTCTCTTCGCTGACTGCCGACCCTGACATAGCCAACAATGAGGCTGTGGCGACCGTAAGGGTGCAGCCGCCCGAGAAGGCAGACCTGAGACTCTTTAAGAACCTGGACAGCGAAGAGGTCCTTGCGGGCGGGACGGTGAGGTATTCGATACGCGTGACCAACGCGGGACCGGACGCCGCTACCGCCGTGACCCTGCTCGACACTCTGCCCGCCGAGATGTCCCCGGCCCTGCGTAACTGCCCTGGACGCCGCATAACGTGCTACCTGGGTACCATCGCCAGCGGGAAGACCGTGACGGTCGAGATAGACGCCAAACTGGCCGAGGGAGCTTCGGGCGATCTCAGGAACAGCGCCTCCGTCTCTTCGTTGACCGCCGACCCCAGGCTGTCGAACAACGAGGCCTCCGTGGTAATGTCTGTGGCTGCCCCTCGGGCCCGCGATCCCACTCCCACACCGCGGCCGCCAGACCCGACGCCCACACCCACTCCAACCCCGGTGCCGACTGTGATCGTGCCCGAAGCGGAGATCACCCCTGTGCCACCCCTGCAAGGGCCCGGCTGGGAGAGTGTGACTTCCGTAGTGCATCCGGACCGGGTGACGCGGATCACGTTGCCTCGGCACGGGTTACTCCTGACATTCCCCGCGATATCTAGAGCCCGCACCTTCCAGGTCAGGGTCACGGCGTACAACGGAGACCGTGTGCTCAAGGACCCTCCGCCAGGGCTGGTGATGGCGGCCGTGCTGGTGGAGGTCTTCGATACCCAAGGCAACTTGGTGGAGGGCGTGAGGCTGATCTTCCCGGCGAACATCGAGATGAAGTTGAACGCCGGGCAGATCGAGGCCGTGGGCGGTCCGGGCGAGATGTTCCAAGCCAATCTCCAGAGTAGGCTGGGTCTTTGGACGCGAAGCGCCCCGGAAGACCCTTGGAGACAGGTGAAGTTCAATTTCCGACTCGGTCCCGAACCGGGGGAGGCGTCTGCGTCCGTCCGGCTGCGCTACTTCAGTGACTTCGCACTGGTCTTGGATCAAGGGGACCCGTCGGATGTCGAAGCCCCGCCGACACCAACACCCACACCCCTGCCCTTGGCTCCGTCCCCACCCTCTGTAGGGGACGCATCGATTCTGGGGCAGTTGGGACTCGCGCCCGGAGCGGTGGGCCTGCTTCTGGTGTTGGCAGGCGCGGTCGTCCTGGGACTTGGCGGAGCACTTCTCGCCCGGCCCGGTCGACGATAGTCTTGGAGCTGCCTAAAAACAATTCCGGCATCGGCAACTCTTCATCGCCCAGTGCGGCTGCTGTGCAATTGATTTCGGCCGATATCCGGAAGCCGGACACAGGGTTTTGCTCGGGCTGGCTGTCCGGCGTGCTCTCGCGAAAACTTGGTCCCGAGCAGGCCATTTCGTGGGTCTACGTGTACTACCACCTACACACAACCCATTGCTGCACTGCCCAACGCCTCACCTTACCCCGGAAGCCTTCAGCCCCTGGCAAGGATATGGACGCAGCTCTTCGTGAAGGGCTCTATCCTCGTGGCTATCGTCATCCCATTGTGTGGCGCGAGCCTACTATGGGGCGTCGACCATCTTCAGCAGCGCGAGGACGGTCCGCCAGTTCCGCATCGTGCTCGCGGTCTGCAACTGCGCGGCTAAGTACTCGTTCGTCAGCTTGCTCCGTGCCATGCCGTTGGGGTAGTGCAAGTAGACATTGCGCTCGCGTACAACGAATGTGTACTGCGGCGAGCGTTCCGGATCAAGATGGGCGACTGCTTCGGCACTGGGTATGTTCTCGAGGAATGCCACGTGGAGGAGGCGCGGGTCGCCAGAGGTATCGAAGGGGTTCGACGTGGCGACCTGCTGGAGTTCTTTGCTCGATCGAACGATGACGGCTGTGCAGATGCCGAACCGCTGAATAATGGCCCGAGTCACGAGTTCGGGCATACATTCAACCAGGTTCGGCGCAGCGTCAACCACTACGTTCCCGCTTTGAATGTAGGTGCGCACTCCCGTGCAGCCGACGGCAGTGAAGATGTCCCTCAACTCCACCAAAGGCAGCCTGTTCTTGCCGCCGACATTGACACCGCGAAGGAGCGCGACATATCGCCGTTTGCTAAGTGTCACGGACCACTCGCCCTGTCAGACCACGCCCCTCGCACGGTCGAACTCTCGCTGAGGGTCAACTCCGGCATACACATCCTCGACTGCGCTGCGAACGAGCCACGCCCTCGCGCTGTCCCGGCCCAAAGACCTCCTGGTTGTTGGTGGGGCCAGAGCGTACCGAACTGCGAATGGTTCGCTGGGAAGTCCTTATATCAGGAGCCGCTCGGAAACACCGGCTTAGGCCCCAGGAGGAGCCTCCGGCCATCCGAGCCAGACCTAGAAGGCGACTGACATGAACAATGCAGGCCGGTTCGGTCCCAGGCTCTCTCGCCGTGTCTCTAATCCGCCCTCACGAGCCTTTGGCCTGTTCGAACATCCCGGCTCCTTGTAGTATCGGTCTAGCCGTCTCTCCCACTGAGAGCAGCTAGTCGTCCTCGACGCTTGCTTGGGTTACCGCCACGCCGATGGTATTGGGACCGAGGTGAGTACCCAGGACAGGGCCAAACCGGGACTCGATGAGGCGTTCCGGCTTCACAAGGTCGGCCAACTCGTCGCGAACGGCCATGGCGTTATCGGGGCCCGTGCTATAGCTCAGGTGCAACTGGTGAATGGGAGCCAACTCGCGCACTATCTCGACAATCCGTGCCTGCGCCCGCCTGCGGGTGCGGGGCCGGTCCACAGGGTGGGTCTCGCCATCGCGGATGCCGACGATGGGTTTGAATTGGAGCACCCCGCCTAGGAGGGCCTGGGCCCTGCCGATGCGTCCGCCCATCGCCAGATACTTCAGGGTGTCGACCAATACGAAGCCGTGATTCCTCCCAATCGACCGTTCAACCCGCCGAGCCACCTCGCGATGGTCGGCCATCTCGCCTGCCCACCGGGCGGCGCTGAGGGCCAGCAGCGCCTGGGCGCCCCCCGGCGAGCCGCGAGTCCACCACCTCGATCTGCTGCGCCGCGTCTCCCAGCGACTCCCTGGCTTGGGCGGCGGAGTTGAGTGTCCCGCTCAGCTTTGAACTGACGTGAATCGAGACTATCTGGTGGCCCTCGCCCAGCAATCGCCGATAAACCTCCTGAAAGTCGGCGACGGTGGGTTGGGAGGTGGTGGGTAGGCTGGGAAGCTCCACCAGGCGGGAATAGAAGCTGTCGGCGGTCATGTCCACGCCGTCCCTGTAGGTCTCGCCGCCGATGATGACGTAGAGGGGCACGACCGTAATGCCGTTGGTCCGGGCTGCCTCCGCGGGCAAGTCCGAACAGCTGTCAGTCACAATTCTAATCGCCATTGGGCTTCCTAACCATGTGACCCCGGCCTCATCCGTCCGGCTTTGCCATGCGGTATCCGACGCGAGGCTCGGTAAAGATGTAGGCTGGGCTCTTCGCGTCGTCGCCCAGCTTGTTGCGGAGATATGTCACGTAGGTGCGCAAGAGTTGTGAACCTTCGGAGTTGTCCTGATCCCAGACCCGCCGTAGCAGCTGGTCGTGGGTCAACACCCGTCCGGCGTTGACCGAAAGCTCGAAGAGCAGCTTGTACTCGGTCGCGCTCAGATGTACCGAACGCCCGGCCACCGTCACGAGGCGTTCGGCGTAGTTGATGGTCAGGTCCCCCAGCACATAGGGTTCGCGCGGCTCGGTCCGGTCGGACGCCGCACCCTTACGCAGGGCTGCCTTGATTCTCGCCACCAGCTCGGTCGGTGAGAATGGCTTGACGACATAGTCGGCGGCGCCCATTTCGAGGCCCCGGGAGATATCCTGGTCCGCGGCGTGCCCGGACAGGAACATGACCGGCGCGTCGGTCATGTCAGCGATACGCTTCATCAATTCGAACCCGTTGGTGCCGGGCAGCGCCAGGTCCAGCAGGATGAGGTGGGGCTTCTCCACCTCGACCAGCTGTTCCACCTGCTCTGGATCGCCGGTCACGATGGTGGCATAGCCTGCTTCTGAGAGCGTGTGGCGAACGTACCACAGTATTTGCGGATCGTCGTCGACTGCGAGAATGCGCGTCCGCTGCCTTGCCGCCTCCATCGGGAGGGCAGCGAGTTCGTCGGGGCCGTCCGCCGCGTCAATCGCGTCCTCTTCTACCACCGGGATCGTAAAGGTGAATCGCGTGCCGAGGCCCGGTCCGTCGCTCACGGCCCATATGCGACCCCCGTGCGCTTCCACTATCCCCTTGCAGACCGACAGGCCCAGGCCCTCTCCTCCGACCTCCGTCTTTCCGTCCGCGCCATTGATCCGTGAGAACTTCCTGAATAGTCTAGGCAGCTCCTCGGCGGACACTCCTATACCCTCGTCGGCGACGGAGACCGCAACGTGGGAATCCTGCTGCGAAGCGGTCACCATGATCGTGGAAGACGCGGGCGAATACTTGGAGGCGCTTGAGAGGAGGTTGACCAGGACCTGGACCACGCGCTGCCTGTCCGCCGCGACTGGTGGGAGGTCCGCCGGCAGGTCGATCTCGATGTTGTTCTTGGCCCCGCCGCCCAGGAAGGCGGCTCTTGCCTGGTCGACCAGAGACGCCACACCGGAAGTCTCGGGAGTGATCGAAAGCGTCCCCGCCTCGATCCGCGTCACGTCGAGAAGGTCGTTGATAAGGCTGCGCATATGGTCAGCCTGCTCGTCGATGATCCGGAAGAACTGGTACGCCTCGGCGGGATTGAAGGGGGACGTGGAGCTCAGCGCGCTGGCCGCGGGTCCCTTTATGGTAGTCAACGGCATACGCAGCTCGTGGCTCACCATGCCCAGGAACTCGGCGCGCAGCCGTTCCAGGTCTTCCAACGGCGTCATGTCCTGCATGGTGGCAATGACGGACACGATTTGGCCTTCTGCCGAGCGGACCGGCGTAGCGTTGATGACAGTGGTGACTGCCTGTCCGTCCGGGAGATGGATGACCAGCTCCTCGGCGCGCACGGTCTCGCCGGTGCGTATTGCCCGCGCCGTCGGGAGCTCATCGGGCGAAATCTCGCGCCCGTCCAGACGCCGGAAGGTCATCACGCTGAGGAGTTCCGGCAGAGTATGTCCCGGCGCATGCAGCCCGCGGACGATCCGCCTGGTCTCCTGGTTCAGCGACACCAAATCCCCCGTCTTCGCGTCGAATATCAGGATGCCCACGGGCGAGGTGTTGACCAGAGCCTCCAGGTCGGCCCTGACCTGCTGTTCGTCCCTGAACCTGCGGGCGTTGGAGACCGTCAATGCCGCCTGGGACGCGAACATGACGAGGGTCTCTTCGTCTTCGGGTGTGAACTCCTGTCCGCCCTCCTTCTCAGTGAGGTAGATGTTGCCGAGACGTTCGCCCCGATGACGGACCGGGGCTCCCAGAAAGGTCGTCATCGGCGGATGGCCTTCGGGAAAGCCGACCGACCTGGGATGGCTGGCGATTTCAGCCAGTCTCAGGGGCCCCTCAATCTCGCTCAGGTACCCGAGGAGTCCTAGGCCCTTGGGCAATGCGCCCAATCTCCGTCGCTCTTCGGGGGTCATCCCGGAGGTGACGAGGTCCTGCATGCACCCTGCGTCGTCGAGGACCAGGAGCGCGCCGTACCTGGCGCCGGTCAGCGAGCGTGCGCCGTCGATGACCCCCTGAAGGATGTCGTCTAGGTCGAGACTTTCAGTGATGCGAAGACTGGCCTCGCTCAGCCTGGAGAGGCGGTTTCGCAGCGCTTCAGTCTCTGGCCTCATGTTGGCGTCTTCCTTCATCACACATCCGAGTCGGACTGCGTACGCACTCGGCCCGATTTGTCGCCAATTCTACCTATTTGAGCAAACTCTAACAATACTCTAATGGGAAACACCCCTTTTCTAACGGCTGTCTAACGCCAGCGAGGTAAATTATTTCATTGTGAAACAGAGTCAATGGAAAACGCATCGGGCCTACACACGACTCGGCGGCGGTCGCCGGGCGGCAGGGCGAGGCTAGGATGTCCTCAACCGTTCTGGGGGAATACGTGGCGGGGCAGGTAAACGCAGTGGCCAGGAGCATGGCGGAGTTGGCAGCGTCCTACGGGCTCATACCGCTGGACTTCGCCCTGCTCAGACTCTTTCTGGAAAGGGAAGAGTGGACCACTACGCAGCTGGCGGAGGCTCTGCCGGTCAACGTCTCCCGCGTAAGCCGCGTCGTGACGAAGATGGTGGGCATGGGTCTGATGCGCCGGCGGCGCCGGCGCAGCGACCGGCGCGTCGTGATGCTGGCGTTGACCGAAGAGGGGAAGGCGCTGACGTTGGAGCTTCACCGGAGCGTGCAGGCATACGACGCTAGGCTCTCGGAGGGCGTAAGCGAAGAGGAGCTGGCAGTCTTCGCCTCCGTTCTCTCCAAGGTGGTGGCCAACTACACCACGCTGCAAACCGGAAGGAACGGTATCCACTAACTATGCAGGCGTGCCGAATATGTTCATGTTGAAGGCACGGTCCCGTGTTGTCGATGTTCCAGGTGTGGTCTGGGTGCTGACCAGATCGCTCCTCTTTGTGGCAGTCATGCTCGCGCTGCTGGTATCTGCAGGCGTCGCCTATGCACAGGGCACGCCCACCGTGCCGACCATCGAGTCCGTCGCCGTAACGTCCGATCCCGGTGAGGACGGCGGCTACGCCATTGACGACGAAATCCAGGTCGGGCTGACCTTCAGCGAAGCAGTGACGGTCACCGGCGTCCCACAGCTCACCCTCGACGTGGGAGGCCGGATACGTACGGCCGAATACTCCGAAGGCAGTACCACCACCCAGCTGCTGTTCACCTACACCGTCGCCTCGGGCGATGAGGACACGGACGGCATTGCCGTGGTTGCCAACAGCTTGGCCCTCAACGGCGGAGCCATCCGCGCCGGCGCCACCAACGCCACGCTGACCCACGCCGCTCTCCAGGCCAACGACTACAAGGTGGACGGCATCGCTCCCACGGTGACGGTGGGCGGGGAGACCAGGACCTACGTTCCTCCAAGCCGCCTGTTCAACGTAGTCTTCTACTTCAGCGAAAAGGTCTACGGCATTACCGACGCCGAGATAACGGTCACCAATGGCGCGGCTCACGACGTGCGGGCCACCGGCGGCAACGCCATGTGGCCCAGGTATACCCGGTGGGACGTGGTTGTCTTGCCCGCGGCCGAGGGACCGGTCACCGTTACGCTACAGGCGGGGGCGGCCACTGACGCCTACGGCAACGGGAATAACGCGCCCGGCAGCGCTCTGTCCGTCATCGCCGCCGACCCGGTGATGGTGGAGGTGACCCGGACCAACTCAGGCTTTGCCGAAGGCGGCAAGGCGGCGTTCATGGTCACCCGCTCCAGGGACAACGGGGCGATTCCCGTATCCCTGTCCCTGGACCAGACCGGAGATCTCCTGTCCGGCGCCGTAGAGGTGTATCCGCCCCCGGACCCGAACATGCCCGAGAATCCGGTTACACCAACGGAGGTTGAATTTACGGAGACCCCCTTCACCCTGAACGTCACCTTTGCGGCAGGCGAGACCAGCAAGCGCATTGCGCTCCCGACCGAGGACGACTACAGGGACGAGGATGACGGCACGGTCACACTCTCGGTTCCCGCCAAGGCCGACCAGTACAAGTACATACCGGGCCTTGCCTCTTCCGCGTCCGCCTCAGTGCGCGATAACGACGTGCCTGCCACGGTTTCCCTGTACTGGATTCGCTCCTTCCACCCTTACACCCACAGTAATCTGGACACGGAGCTGGAGGGCGGCAGTATATCCCTGGTGGTGTACGGACGCGCCACGGGCCAACCGCTGCAGGTGACCCTCGCGGTCACGGAGGTGGGCAGCTATCTGGTCCTCGATGGCGACGGGGCGTGGGGATACGAGAACCTGGGAAATGGTAAGCTGCTGGTCACTCTGCCGGTGGATCTGTCCTTCCAAAATGTGATCATCCCCCTGGGGGAAAACGACGTAAGGGAGGCCGACGGTTCCGTTACGATCACCATAGAGCCGGACCCCGAGAGGAATTACACGGCCAGCGTACAATTTGGCGAGATCACCGTCCCCGTCAAGGACAACGATACCCCTTCCACGGTGTCCATTTCCGCACCGGACAGCATCACCGAGGGCGGACCGTTGTCCTACACGCTGACGCGCACCTGGGACCCGGGGCAGGGCCGAGGGGAACTATCCGTAAACGTAGAGCTGGCGCAGACCGGTGACTACATCACCTGGCCTACGGGGCGCCAGCCCGACGCTGACGGACAGGTCACCATACCCGTAACCTTTGCGGCCCGCTCCCTGACGGCCACCCTAACCCTGGAGACCGTGGACAACGAGGTGTCGGAGGATAACGGCTCGGTTACCGCCACCATCCTTGCCGATGCCGACGGCAGCTATGTGACGGGCGCCGACAGCGCCCACACCGCAAGATTGCTGGACAATGATCCTCCGATTATCTCCGTCGAAGCGGTCGGCGCCGTGGTCACCGAAGGCACCAACGCCCAGTACCGCATCACCAGGTCGGGCAACACCTCGGGATCCCTGCGGGTCGGACTCTACGTGACCGGCTTGCCGAAGATCATGACCGACGCCACCGAGACCATAGTCCTCACCAGCGACAACGAGGACCAGTCAAAGAGGCTAACCTTCAACGGGGCCTGGGTGGACTACATCCTGGAGTTCGCGGCAGGGGAAACCGAGAAGACCCTTCCTCTCACCACGGAGGCCGACAGCATAAACGAGGGTGATGGCTGGCTCGGCGTCAGGATCGTCCAGCGGGTCGCCAACCCCTTCAGCATCGGGACCGGCTATGCTCAGGTGCTGGTCAAGGACGACGACATCCCCACCGTGAGCCTGATCCGGCCGGTCGGCCCCACCGGATTGACACTTTCGTCTGACGGGACAACCTGGGAAGGGGAAATTGTAGAGGGGACCCAGTTTACCTATAACTCGACCTGCACCGGCGTTACCTAGTTCTCTGACGACGCGAGAGTCAACTTGGATCCGGTATCAATGTGGGTCCAGTACTCAAACCATCCTGCCTTCTATGGAGAGCAACACCAGAACGGCACGCTGGGATACAACAGGGCCGGCATCCACCACCTGGGCACCGACTGTAGGAGCCAAACGGTCACGTACAGGGATTACAGGTTCTACGTAGGGCCGGAAAACGGCGTGCTCGAAATTGAAATCGTGCCTCGGAGTGAATTGGTAAAGCAAGGGGGAGCGTCATCACGTTACCGCCCAAGACTCTTTGCGGAGCTCGCCCGGCAATACGAAGCGGCGGCGGCGGAAGCACAAGCCGCCGGCACGCTGATTACCAAGAAGAACATTTTTCACCCCATCAACCTGGCAGGCTATTACCCGCACTTCGCCTGCAATGAATCCGACCTGCGGTACTGCCCCCAATACCAGGTGGGTACTGCCAAGAAGATTCGCCTCACCGTCACAAACCGGGACCCGACGATACTGATCAAGGCCGAGTCCGCTTCAGTCACGGAGGGGCAATCCGCCAGGTTTATCCTGGAGCGGCGCTGGGCCACCGACCTGCTGGCGCTCGCTCCGCCACAATCCCACACGGTGGTATACCTGCGGGCCTCCCAGGACGGGCAGTACATAACCGGCGCCCTGCCCACTCAGATCACCTTCGGCCAGAACGAGACCCGAAAGGTCATCGAACTCCAGACCGTGGACGATTCGGCCTTTGGCGACAGCGGATCGGTGACCATCGAGCTGCTGCCCGACACCTCCACGGTCAGCGAGAACCTGCATGGCAAGTACACGATCTGGGAGAACTGGGTGGGTCATACCCCGACGGGAGGACGCTCCGACAAGGCCACCGTCACCATCACCAACAACGACGACAAGCCCGGAATCACCATCGCCCCGGCCTCGGCCTCCGAGGGCGACTCCGGCAACACCAATGTGACTTTCACTCTGACCCTGGCCCAAGCCGTTACCGGGGACGTTACGGTCAACTATGTCACCTCAGACGGTACGGCTACAGCCGGGCAGGACTATACCGCCGTGACCAACGGCACGACCACCATTCCCGCCAATTCCACCAGCACCACCTTCACCGTGTCGGTGACCGGCGACACGACCGACGAGCCCAACGAGACCTTCAACGTCGCCATCTCTCTTCCGGAGCCGGACCTGTCGGACGGAGGTGGCGCCAGCCCTCCCGAGGTCGCCATCGTCGGCGGCGATACCGCCACAGTTTCGGGGACCATCGTGGACGACGACCCTGTTGTGGTCACTGTCGCCCCCAAGGCGGCCTCGGTAGTGGAGGGACAGGATGCCGTCTTCGTACTGACCCGGTCCGGGCACACCGACGATGCCCTGTCAATGCAGGTACGCCTCAGCACCCCCGGGAAGGTGGAAACCCTGAGCGCCGAGTTCGAGGCCGGCGCCACTACCACCGAGCTGTCAGTAGAAACCGAGGATAACGACCTCGTGGACTACCCTTCAGCTCGCGACTACACCATTGAAGCGCTCGGCGACGGAGACATCAATGATAGGGATGACGAAATCTACACTCCGGGAGACCCGAGCCAAGCCACCGTAAGCGTAACGGACAATGACGAACTGCAGATTATCACGGTACACTCGCACGAGGCTTTCGTAAGAGAGGGAGGAGAGGTCAGGTATGTGTTCCGGCGCACCGGGGACACCAGCGAGGAGCTGTGGTTCACCTATGCGAGAGAGGCACGGCAGGCCGAGACCACCAGCTACGAGGACTACTACTTCGTTAACGAACGATTCCCGGCAGGTCAATCTGAGATAACCACCGGCGCTCTCGTGAACGGCCTCGTATTTCCTAGTGACCAAGTCGTGAATAGTCTCTATCCCTATAAGTTCACGGCCCAGGTTTATGGCGATGGCCAACGTTACGGATTGCACCGGATCTGGAAGGCGGGCATCCCCGACACGGCCACGATTGCCTATTACGACGACGACAGGACCAGGGACACTGTTTTGCGGGCGAATTATCCTGGTTTAGGCCAGGTTGGCCAGACTATTAATATTGACTTTGAAGTACTAAACACCGGCTCTGAAGCTACCGGAAATTCCATAACCGTCAGCAGCGTCCAGCGCGCAGTAGGAGACCGCGATCAAACCAAGCCGGCGGAACCCAGGGTTAGCTGCAGCATCAGCGGGTCCCTTGCGACGGGCGAAATAGGGACCTGCCGGGCTACCTTCACATTGACCGCTCAGGACCTGTCCGATTCACCAATGGTGCTGGAAGCAACCGCCAGTGACGGGACCACCACTTCCAGTACGCTTCGTATATACATCACAGTCCTGGGAGGCGTAGCCGTCGGGTTCAAGGAGACGAATAGGCTGTCGGTAACCGAGCCGGCAAACGGTGCGGCCAACGCCCAGGCCGTCCTCGAGGTCACGCGGGTCGGTGAGTCCGGTCAGCAGGTCCAGGTGGCCTACACCGTAGAACCCATACATACTCAGAACAGGCCCTACCCTGCCGAGGAGGGAGCGGACTACGAGGACAACTCTGCCACCCCCGGCATCCTCACCTTCGCACCCAACGAGACCGAAAAGAACATCACCATTGACATCCTGGGGGACGAAATTGACGAGCAGAGGGAGCAGTTCCGGGTAACGCTGGTCCCCCCCGAGGGTGTGCTGGTGGAGGCCGCAAAGCGGAACCGCGCCGTCGCCATAGTGAACCGCGATCCTCCGTCAGGGGAATCCTACAAACCCACTGCCAGTCTGGAGTTGGTCAGCGCCGACCCTACACCGGAAAGCGCGGGCTCCGTGGACTTTGCCGTTGTTCTGGACCGGGTGTGGGGCGAGGATGCGCGGTTCGAAGTCGAGCTGGACGCTCACGACAACCTGACCGCCACACCGGCGTTTTCGAGGCTTGGCCAGACGGGGGACTTCGAGGCCCCCGATGGCCTGATTCATGCAACCATTCCGGCGGGCCAGACCCGGTTCGAATTCTCCCTCACCCTCTACGACGATGACGTGCGGGAAGAGGACGAGACTTTCCAAATGCTGTTGGGCAGCTCCATCACTAGTTCTCAGAGGCTCATCGGCGACGAGGATGAGGCACTGGTCACCATCGCCGACGACGATTTCGTTGAACCCACCGGGGTTGAACTGGCCCTGACCAGCAACAACGGTGTCTTCGATTCGGTGGCCGAAAACTCAAGCCAGCACAACATTACGGTTACAGCGTCCTTCTCGGACATCCGCTGGCCCACGGACGCTGCCGACGCCGCCCTTCGCCCAGCAGACCCGAGAGACGTCGATACCACCGTACGGGTGGAATTCGACAGCGCCAACAGCGCCGCCGCCCAGACCGATATCGAACGCTTCCAGGTGATGGACTCTCAGGGCACGTTCCAGGATGTCGAGTCCTTCGACATTGTCATCCCCGCGGGCCAGACCAGCGGCACGACCACGCTGCGGTTCAAGCCTGCAAACGACGACTTGGACGAGGAGGACGAGACGGTCATCTTGCAGGGCGCGGAGGTGGTAGCCTCCGACTCCGACGAGTTCCTGCCGGTAAGCTCCGCCTCCTTCACCATCACCGACGACGACACCCGTGGCATAACCGTTTCACCTGCGAGCCTGGCCACCGGCTCTGGCATCGGCATGATGGAAGGTGGGACGTCAACTTATTCCCTGGTCCTGGATAGCGAGCCTACGGACACGGTTACCGTCACTGTATCCAGCGAGCAAGACAATCTAATCAGGCTCACGCCCGAAACCCTCACCTTCACCCCGTCCAACTGGAGCACCACCCAGACCATATCCGTAGAGTCTATGGATGACGGCGCTGATACTTCATTCACGGATGCTTTTATAGCACACCAGGTATCCGGAGGAGACTACGGCAGCGTATCCGTGGGGGACATATGGGTGATTATAGAAAACACCACTCAGGCTTACATATACCTGGATGACGCCCAAGCCTCGGAGTCCGACGGTTACGTGGAGTTCACGGTATCCGTTCGGCCAATTCTGAGAACGGTTCCCGTCGTGGTCCGGTATACCACCGTGGACGGCACCGCCGCAGCCGGGACCGACTACACCCGGCAGGTAAACACCGGCCAGACCTACAAGATATTCTCCATCCCTGCAAACGGGGGCGCCGCCACCATTCGCATACCCATCACGGATAACGAGGTGTACGGCCCCGCAAAGAAGACCTTCACCCTGCAGCTCACCAACCAAAACAACAAGGCCTTACTGGACGGCGACGCAACGTCACTGACCGCCACGGGTTCCATCATTGACGACGACCCGAAGCCGGTAGTGAGCGTGGCAGGACCAGCCGGAGATCTGAGCTACGTCTCCGAGGACAAGAAGGGCCCGGTCACCTTCACTCTGACGCTGACGGGTCGGAGCGCGGCGGACGTAACGGTGGACTACGTCACCGGCCAGGCGCAGGTGCTGAGCAGGCTCGCCGCCAGACAGGGCATCACCCCCGCCACCGCTGGTGAGGATTACACCGCGGCAACGGGCACCGTCACTTTCAGTCCCGGGGATGCAACCAGGCAGGTGACGGTTCAGCTGACCGACGATGACGTGAGCGAGGACACCGAGTTCTTTGGCTTCAAGATCAGCAACGCACAGAACGCCCAGTTGCGCAATAAGGCCACCGAGGAGGTGGCCGACGTGGGCCTCCTAGATGACGACCCACGTGGAGTGACCATAGATCCCACCTCTATTAGCCTGGAAGAGCCGGCCCCCGGTGAGGCCGCAGTGGCCTCCAGCTACACGGTGAAGCTCAATTCCAAGCCCACGGACACCGTCACTGTCACCATCGGTGGCGCCAACTCCGCTGTGTCGCTATCAGGCGCCACACTAAGCAACACCAACACGCTCACCTTCACCACCTCCAACTGGGACACGGCGCAGACGGTTACCGTTACGCCCGTCGAGGACGCCAATGGAACCGGCGAGACGATCACGCTGACTCACATACAGTCCGGCGGAGACTACACCGGGATTGCAGCGGACAGCGTAACGGTCAACGTGACTGACAGCGATACAAGGAACGTAGTCCTATCACCTACTTCCCTCACCGTGACGGAGGGCGACGACACCGGTGTCAGCTACACGGTGAAGCTGTCCACCCAGCCCTCCGACACCGTCTCCGTGAGCATCGGCGGGCATAGCGGGACGGACCTCTCCATCTCCGGGGCCGCGCCGAGCAACAGCAACACGCTGACCTTCTCCACGTCCAACTGGAACACGGCGCAGATGGTGACGGTGAAGGCCGGCCACGACGGCAACGCGGACGACGAGTCGGAGACCCTGACGCACACCGCCTCTGGAGGCGACTACGCCAACCTCACGAAGGACCTTCCCGTCACCGTGACCGACGACGCCCCGGCCACCGTCACGGTGAGCTTCGGCGCTGCCGCCTACACCGTCGCCGAGAGCGACGACTCGGATACCACCAACGTAACGGAGAACACCGTCGAGGTGACCCTCACCCTCAGCGCCGACCCCGAGCGCACAGTCGTCATCCCCATAGAGAAGACCAACCAGGGCGCCACCACCGCCGACTACACCGGCGTGCCCCAGAACGTCACCTTCGACAGCGGCGACACCTCCAAGTCCTTCACATTCACCGCCGCCCACGACACTGTCGACGACGACGGCGAGAGCGTCAAGCTGAGCTTCGGGGCCACGCTGCCGACCGGCGTCACCACAGGGACACCGGCCACGAGCGCCGTCACCATCACCGACGACGACGTTCCGTCCGTCACCGTGAGCTTCGGGAGCGACGCCTACACCGTGGCCGAGAGCGACGACTCGGATACCCCCGCCGTAACGGAGAACACCGTCGAGGTGACCGTCACCCTCAGCGCCGATCCCGAGCGCACGGTGGTCATCCCCATAGAGAAGACCAACCAGGGCGCCACCACCGCCGACTACTCCGGCGTGCCACAGAACGTGACCTTCGACAGCGGCGACACCTCCGAATCCTTCACATTCACCGCCGAGACCGACACCGTCGACGACGACGGCGAGAGCGTCAAGCTGAGCTTCGGGGCCACGTTGCCGGATGGCGTGAGCGCAGGGACGACGGATGAGGCCACGGTCACCATCACCGACGACGACGTTCCGTCCGTCACCGTGAGCTTCGGGAGCGACGCCTACACCGTCGCCGAGAGCGACGACTCGGACACCACCGCCGTAACGGAGAACACCGTCGAGGTGACCCTCACCCTCAGCGCCGACCCCGAGCGCACGGTGGTCATCCCCATAGAAAAGGCCAACCAGGGCGCCACCACCGCCGACTACTCCGGCGTGCCCCAGAACGTCACCTTCGACAGCGGCGAGTCCTCCAAGTCCTTCACATTCACCGCCGAGACCGACACCGTCGACGACGACGGCGAGAGCGTCAAGCTGAGCTTCGGGGCCTCGCTGCCGGATGGCGTGAGCGCAGGGACGACGGATGAGGCCACGGTCACCATCGCCGACGACGACGTTCCGTCCGTCACCGTGAGGTTCGGGAGCGCCGCCTACACCGTCGCCGAGAGCGACGATCCCGGTACCCCCGGCGTCACGGAGAACACCGTCGAGGTGACCGTCACCCTCAGCGCCGATCCCGAGCGCACGGTGGTCATCCCCATAGAAAAGGCCAACCAGGGCGCCACCACCGCCGACTACTCCGGCGTGCCACAGAACGTGACCTTCGACAGCGGCGACACCTCCAAGTCCTTCACATTCACCGCCGAGACCGACACCGTCGACGACGACGGCGAGAGTGTCAAGCTGAGCTTCGGGGCCACGCTGCCGACCGGCGTGAGCGCAGTGACACCGGCCACAAGCACCGTCACCATCACCGACGACGACGTTCCGTCCGTCACCGTGAGCTTCGGGAGCGCCGCCTACACCGTGGCCGAGAGCGACGACTCGGATACCCCCAACGTAACGGAGAACACCGTCGAGGTGACCGTCACCCTCAGCGCCGACCCCGAGCGCACAGTCGTCATCCCCATAGAGAAGACCAACCAGGGCGCCACCACCGCGGACTACACCGGCGTGCCACAGAACGTGACCTTCGACAGCGGCGACACCTCCGAATCCTTCACATTCACCGCCGAGACCGACACCGTCGACGACGACGGCGAGAGCGTGCTGCTGAGCTTCGGCTCCAGCCTACCCGCCGGCGTGAGCGCAGGGACACCGGCCACCAGCGCCGTCACCATCACCGACGACGACGTTCCGTCCGTCACCGTGAGCTTCGGGGCTGCGTCATACACGGTCACGGAGGGCTCCTCCCGCACCGTCACCGTCACCCTCGACGCCGACCCCGAGCGCACGGTGGTCATCCCCATAGAGACGGCCAACGAGGGCGGAGCATCCGACTCAGATCACACTGGGGTGCCACAGAGCGTCACCTTCGATGCCGGCGACACCTCCAAGTCCTTCGACCTCTCCGCCGTGGAGGACAACCTTGCCGAGTCGGGGGAGAAGGTCAAGCTGTCCTTCGGCGCGCTGCCCGCAGACGCCTCGTCGGGCACACCCGACGAGGCTGCCGTCTCCATCCACGACAGGACCCAGGGACAGGACCTGCCGACATCGCCCAGTGTCCACTTCGAGAGCGCCGCCTACTCGGTGGACGAAGGGGCAACCGTGGCCGTGAAGGTGAAGCTCAGCAAGGCCCCCGGCAGCGAGACCGTCATTCGCATTACCGGGACCAACCGGGCCGGGGCCTCCGACGACGACTACACCGGGGTTCCCGACTCCCTCACCTTCGGAGCGGCGGACACCGAGAAAACCATCACATTTGCGGCCACCGACGACTTGGTCGACGACGACGGCGAGAAGGTAGACTTCTCCTTCGGCTCTCTCCCCGGCGGCATCACCGCAACCGCGGGAGAGGCCGCTGAGGCGGTGGTTACCATCACCGACGACGACAAGCCCACGGCGCTGACGGTGGAGTTCGGACAGGCCGCCTACACCGCCGCCGAGGGCGACACCGTCACGGTGAAGGTGACCCTCTCCGACGACCCCGAGATGGACCTGACGATACCCATATCGAAGACCAACGAGGGCGGGGCCTCCGCCTCCGACTACTCGGGCGTGCCGCAGAACGTCACCTTCGGCAGCGGGGACACCGAGAAGACCTTCGTCTTCACCGCCGCCCACGACACCGACGACGACGACGACGAGTCGGTCAAGCTGAGCTTCGGCACGCTGCCGACGACGCCTGTGACCGTCACGGCGGGGACCACGGACGAGGCCACGGTCACCATCACCGACGACGACGTTCCGTCCGTCACCGTGAGGTTCGGGAGCGCCGCCTACACCGTCGCCGAGAGCGACGACCCGGATACCCCCGACGTAACGGAGAACACCGTCGAGGTGACCCTCACCCTCAGCGCCGACCCCGAGCGCACAGTCGTCATCCCCATTGAGAAGACCAACCAGGGCGCCACCACCGCCGACTACTCCGGCGTGCCGCAGAACGTCACCTTCGACAGCGGCGACACCTCCAAGTCCTTCACATTCACCGCCGAGCCCGACACCGTCGACGACGACGGCGAGAGTGTCAAGCTGAGCTTCGGGGCCACGCTGCCGACCGGCGTGAGCGCAGGGACACCGGCCACGAGCACCGTCACCATCACCGACGACGACGTTCCGTCCGTCACCGTGAGCTTCGGGAGCGCCGCCTACACCGTCGCCGAGAGCGACGATCCCGGTACCCCCGGCGTCACGGAGAACACCATCGAGGT
The DNA here is from genome assembly GCA_965262055.1 of Dehalococcoidia bacterium. GTDB lineage: Bacteria > Chloroflexota > Dehalococcoidia > Lucifugimonadales. The sequence continues at coordinate 193,821 of CBDHEI010000002.1, read as the reverse complement.
GACCGTCACCCTCAGCGCCGATCCCGAGCGCACGGTGGTAATCCCCATAGAAAAGGCCAATCAGGGCGCCACCACCGCCGACTACTCCGGCGTGCCACAGAACGTGACCTTCGACAGCGGCGACACCTCCGAAGCCTTCACATTCACCGCCGAGACCGACACCGTCGACGACGACGGCGAGAGTGTCAAGCTGAGCTTCGGGGCCACGCTGCCGGATGGCGTGAGTTCAAGGACACCGGCCACGAGCACCGTCACGATCACCGACGACGACGTTCCGTCCGTCACCGTGAGCTTCGGGAGCGCCGCCTACACCGTCGCCGAGAGCGACGACTCGGATACCACCGACGTAACGGAGAACACCGTTGAGGTGACCGTCACCCTCAGCGCGGATCCGGAGCGCACAGTCGTCATCCCCATAGAGAAGATCAACCAGGGCGGCGCCACCACAGCCGACTACTCCGGCGTGCCGCAGAACGTCACCTTCGACAGCGGCGACACCCAGAAAAGCTTCGTCTTCACCGCCGAAACTGACACCGACGACGACCACGGGGAAAGCGTAAGGCTTTCCTTCGACACGATGCCAGACGCGCGGGTGAGCGAGGGCAGTCCCAGCGAGGCAATGGTGACCATCAGACAGGATTCCACGCCGTCCACCGCCGACTGCAACTCGGCCATCTGGTGCGCCGACCTGGAGTTCAGATCGGAAAGTCCACCCGGCGAGATGTGGTTCCTGGGCAGTACATTCGTGGACAGCCAGTTTCACTATGGCGGCGTCACTTACAGGTTCGGACACAGCTCCGTGGCTCCCTACGGTCACAATATTCCCATAAATGGGCAGCCAAACCCGCCCTGGGCCATCCCTGAACGGACAAAGTTCTACTTCTCCCTACATAACATGAACGCATCGGGCTACGACCTGGACCGTTTCCGGGTGCCCAACGACGACTGGATGGACTGGACGCTGCACATCAGCACAACCAAGAACGGAGAGACGTTGACTGCGGTCCTGCCCTTCAGCGAGGCCAGGTTTGGAGGAGGTCAGAGCGAATGGAGGTGGTATGGCTCGGACCTTGAAGCGCTGCGTGCTGCGTGGACGGAGGGCCAGGTGTACAAGCTGAAGATCGTCGAGGATCCCAGGTCTCAGAGGACACCCAAGGTACTGGGACCGCCGCTGTACCTGAAAGTCACCCCATACACCAACCACACGCTGGGCGCCTGGTGGAAAATGCCCGAGAACCGGGTCGACCGCGCTCCGCCCAACACTACCTACAAGGTGCAATGGAAAGAAGCCAGCGACAGCTGGGACAACCCTGCCGACGTCTCAGAGGAAACCGACTCGCCGTCCCCCGCCACAAAGGAAACCCTGTTCCACTCCATTCGGGGCCTTACCGGAGGCGTCGAATATCACGTGCGCGTGATTGCAACCAACACCGTCGGAGACAGCGAGCCTTCGGAGGTGGTCAGTGGTACGCCAACGCCCCTGCCGGCAGCGGGCCAGAACATCGCAGCAAACTCACCGGCCAAGGGTGCGCCGAGCATCGAAGGAACCCCGGAGGTGGGGCAGACGCTGTCGGCCGTTACCACGGACATTACGGACGACGACGGACTCCAAGACGTCGTTTTCAGCTACCAGTGGCTGGCCGACGACGTGGAAATCTCCGGAGCCGATGGCGCGACCTACATCCTCACCTCCGACGACCTGGGTAAGGCCATCAACGTGAGGGTGGATTTCACCGACAACGCGGGCAACGAGGAGTCGCTGACCAGCGCACCCACCGCGGCAGTGACGGCGGCTGAGGACCTAGAGCTCCAGTCTGCCACCGTGGACGGCTCCACCCTGACGCTGACCTACAACGAGACTCTGGACACAGGCGTAACGCTGCCCACGAGCGCCTTCGTCGTGAACGTCAACGAGGCGTCCCGCTCGATCATGGGCGCGGGGGTGGGCGGGTCCAGCGTGCTGCTATTGCTGTCCCCGGCAGTGGCGACGGGGGACACGGTGACGGTGGACTACACCGCGCCCGACGGCCAGGACTTCATCCGCGACACCCAGGGCAGGAAGGCGGAGTCCTTCAGCGGTCAGGAGGTGACCAACAACACCGCCCCGGCCGAAACCGAGAGATCGGACCCGGCACAAACGCCCGGCTCCCCGAACAGCCTGAAGGTGGTCCGGCACGAGAGCGGCAAGCTCATGGCAACCTGGGCTGCCCCGGATTCGGGCTCCGATCCCACCGGATACACCCTCCAGTGGAAGGAGGCCGGGGACGGCTGGGAAACCCAGGACAGCGTGTCCCAGGCCGATGTGAAGGGCACCTCCCACCTCATCACGGGGCTGATCGACGGGGTGGAGTACGCCGTGCGGGTTATCGCATCCAAGGATGACTCCGAGAGCGCTCCCTCCGGGGAGGTCACCACCACGCCCCGGGAGACCACCCCTCCCTCGCCATCGTCGGTCTCGGTGAACGGGGCCACGGTGACCGTGACCTTCGACGAAGCACTGGACGCCGGCCAGGTGCCGGCCAGCACCGCCTTCGCGGTGACGGTGGCGGGAAACAGCCGGGGTGTGAGCGCCGTGGTGGTGTCGGGCAGCGCGGTAACGCTGACCCTGGCATCGGCGGTGGAGGCTGGAGAGGCGTTGACGGTGGACTACACCGTGCCCACGGGCGAGGCGGCGAACAAGCTGCAGGACGCGTCGGGCAACACCGCGGAGTCCTTCAGCGGGCGCGAGGCGACGAACAACACCGCCCCGGCCCGGTCCGAGGAATCGTCCGAATCCCAGGACGACACGCCCAACTCTCCGGGTAACCTGAATGTGGTCCGGCACGAAAGCGGCCAGCTCAGGGCGTCCTGGGACGTCCCCGATTCCGGCCCCACGCCCACCGGGTATACCGTCCAGTGGAAGGAGTCCTGGGACGACTGGAATAACGGGGGCGCCGTGTCCGAGGCCAACGTGAATGGGACCTCCCACGTCATCACCAGGCTGACCGACGGGGTGCAGTACGCTGTCCGGGTCATCGCATACAAGGGCGACGCTGAAAGCGATTCTTCCGGGGAGATTACCGCCACGCCACAGGAGACGGCGCCTCCCGCGCCGTCGTCGGCCTCGGTGGACGGGGCCACGCTGACCATCACCTTCGCCGAACCCCTGGACACCGGCGAGGCGCCGGATAAGCCCGAATCCACCGAAGGACACCGATGGACGGCGTGAGGACAGCGGCAGGGTGGGTGAGGGAGCTACAGGGGAGATGGCTGGGCTCATTGGGGTAGATTGGAGGTCGGCGAACGGTCTTCAGTCGCCGCCTTGCGCCCCTATGGCCCTCTGCGGGAGCTGCGATGCGCGGGATGGCGAGAGAATACGCAGCAGGGAACTCTCGCGGGACCGGGGTGGCACGAGTTTTCAGGGAAGTTGGGTCAGTTGCAGGCTGGCAGTTCAGGCGGGGAGTGGAATGGCTCGCAGCCGGGCCATGGCGCGAGTGAACTGGGTTTCCCAAGTCCAATGCTGGGGAAGATGCAGGGTAAGGCGGCGCGCCGAGCGGGTGATCCGTCCCACCAGAGCGAAGACCCGCCGCCTGAGGGTCTTGGTGGTCACGGTCCGTTCGGCCAGACCGATGCGCGCTGTCCAGCGGGCGAGGTTGTGTGCCATCACCTGCACCGCCAGCCAGGCGCCGTTGGCGGCGAAGCGCCCCGAGGGGAGATGGTTGAGTCCGACGCCGTGTTTCAGGTCTCGAATGGCGTTCTCGATCTCGGCGTGGCGGCGATGATCGGCCTCCAGTTCCAGGGTTTCCCCGTCCCGGTCGGTGATGAAGCCGTGATAGCTGTAGGTGGCGAAGAGGGCCAACTGGGAACCGGGCGTGGGCTTCACCCGCCGGACGATGAGCCGCACCGGCGCGGCGTCGGGTTCACTCTGGAAGGGGGTATAGGTGGTCTCGGCCACATCGGCGGCGCCGTCCATCCAGTAGGGAATCGGCGTCCAGTCCTGCTCGGGGATCGCCTCAATCAACTCCCGCAGGCCTTTGTGCTGGCGGATGGTGATGGAGAAGCGGACACTCATCTCGCGGCAGACGGCGACGAGAGCGTGGGCGTAGAAGCCGCTGTCGGCGCGCACCGTGAGTTGGCCGCTGGCCCTACCGTAGCGCACCCGCCCCACCGTTTCACGCAGGAAGTGGGCAGCGCCGCGAGCGGTGTTGGCACGGCCCTCGCGCAGCCGGGACATCAGCACATCGCCGGTTCCGGCGGCGATGGCCAGCAGTGGGTGATAGCCCCGCACGCCGGTGTAGTTGTGGTGTCGCGCCCCTTCTTTGTCCAGTCCATAGGTCTCGCAGATGGTGGAGTCCAGGTCGATGGTAAGGGGCGAGTCGCCGGGTCCGGCCCCAGCGGCCCATGCGCGTGCCAGCAACTGGCGGCTCACCCGGTCGAGTTGACGGACATGCCCCCACCGGAAGCTGCGCAGGAAGGTGCCCAGGGTGGATGGCGCCTTGACCACGCAGCCGAGAACACCGACCGTCCCACCAGCACGCAGCGCATCGGCGTCGTCGATGAAGTCGCCGCCCGCCAGCGCGGAAGCGACCAGCGTCAGCAGTTTGTCCCCCGTGTTCGCCCGCCCCGATGCGCAGCCTAGGTCGAGGTGATGGTCGACGAGTTCCCGCAGGCCCAGGTGCTGTGCAAGGGTGGCCGGCAGGAGCAGGCCGGCATTGGCCACCAGGCGGTGGTCGTCAAAGACGACGCGGATACGGTCGGGATTATTCTGTGGCAGCATCTACTGGGTGCTCCTTGTTTCCGGGCGGTTTTCTGTTTCAAAACCATTCTCCCAGATTCAGAGGAGCACCCTCTGGCTTCTTCAAGGACTGTCCCCAAAGTCGTCTTTCGGTGGATTCGGGATAAGTCCTCTTTCGCGGTAACGGTGGCGGGCAGCAGCCGGGGCGTGGACACCGTGTCGGTGTCGGGCAGCATCGTGACCCTCACCCTTGTGACGGTGGTGTTCGCGGGCGAAGCGGTGACGGTAGGCTACACCGTCCCGACGGACGATTCGGCAGCCAGGCTGCAGGACCTTGCCGGCAATGCCGCCGCATCCTTCAGCGGACAGGACGCGACCAACGATACCCAGGCCGCGGCCCCGTTCACCGCCAGCGTCTCTATCGTACCCGAATCCCACGACGGGAGCACGGTATTCACCTTCGAGCTTCGCTTCAGCGAGACGCCGAGGAAGCGCTTTAGCTACATGATTATGCGAGACCTGGCCTTCACCGTCACGGGTGGAGAGGTGATCAAGGCCCGCCGGTTGGCTGCGCCGAGCAACGTCGGCTGGGAGATCCACGTACGGCCGGACGGCAACGGACCGGTAACCATCGTGCTCCCGGTCACCACGGACTGCACGGCGGAGGGCGCGATCTGCACCGAGGACCGCAGGCCGCTCTCCAACCGCCTAGAGATCACGGTCCCCGCACCGGACGGGTAGGCCCTTGCCGGAATACACAAGGGGGGCGGGCCGTCGCATGTTGTCGGACGGGGGTGGTTGGCGTGGAAACTAATGCGCCGTAACGGGCTGTTGCTGGTCGGGTTGATGCTGGCGCCGGCCCGTGATGATGATTTTTTGGACGGCGGCATCGGTCAGGAACGAAGATTCGCTGGATGTGCTGCTATTGCCCCTGCCTGTGGTGCTTTCTTTGGCGCTGCGTGGACACCTGTGGCGTCGCGGGCATTGGATATTGCTGGACGATGGAAGAACCGTAGAGTCGGCGGCCATGGTATGCGTGCACTGGCTATGGACATCCTGTTCTTTCCGATTATCCTGGTTGCGATGGCCGTACCCGGGATGCTCGGTCTCAGTTCAACCTGGTGGGCTGTATCCCTGATACTCATGGGTGTTCTGCTAAGCGCGGTGATCTCAGAACCATTGAGACTCTTCCTGCTGGAATGGGGGAACTTAATGCCAGATAGGGAACCGGTCCCCAATGCGTAGGGCACAGACAACGGGGAGGTCACAGGTACTGGGTCACGACGCGAATACCGCTTACATCCTTCATTTGAATCTGAAACGCCACCGTTTGTGGGGCTTGCCTTGATCTGGCTGAGACATAGCCCCACGGCGGTTCAGCGCAAGGGCCACCTTGGCCATACTCTTGCGTTCGTCTGCCTTGACCCACCATAGTGGCGGGGTTGGGGCTTCAGCAGGTTCACAGAGCCCCCAGCCACATCTCGAGAACGGTTCTGTCTACCGTGCACGTTGGTGGGCCTGATAAGACTGAATTGAGCCTGTCCCAGAAGTGGAAATTGCGGATAGGGGGAGCGGATAGAGGTCGGAGGGTTCGCTGAAAGGCCCTAGCCAGAGCGGGTAGGACAGGCGACGGAGCGATGGGTCAGCTGGTGTCATCACTGCAGGTCAGGAGACGGGACGAGGCTCCGGGCCATTAAATAGACCGATCAAGGGGCTGGAGCGCCACACCCGACAGAGAGTACGCAGGTTGAAGGCGGTGGCCAACATAGTCCACTCGGCCGCCACGTTAACGAGGCCGCGCAGCAGGAACCTACGTGCCCCCTGTTGCTCCTTGATGATTCCGAAGACAGGCTCGACCAGTTGCTTTCTCACCCCGTAAGCTTCTTTGGCTGCTGAAGTGGACATCCAGGCGCGATGGCGACGCAGTGCTGCGTCGTGCGGCCCTATGGCTAAGCTCCGCCCAATCTCTTTGGCTCTGGTACAGGCTCTGAAGGCCGGGCATGCCTGACAGACGGCGCCGGAAGCCCGGTACAGACGCAATGGTACTCCGTTCGCATGCTGTATGCGGACGAACTTGAGCGTCTGCCCCTGTGGGCACGTGAAGCTGTCGCTCGGCTCGTCGTAGGTGAATTGGTCCTTGTGATATGGGTCTTTGAGAAACCGTTGCCGTGACTCGGACACCACCACCAGCTGACCTCGACGGGTGCACTCTGCCAGGTGACTTGCGGCGAAGTATCCGGCGTCGGCCAACGTCATCTGCGCTCTTGTCCCGGTCGTCTCTTCGGCCTGCTCCAGCATCGGAACCAGCAGGGCATTGTCATTGGCCGCATCCACCACGTCCACGGTGGTGACCAACATGCCGGTCGCTCCCCCATCCGTCTCTGTGGGTGAGACCATAGCCTGAGCGTTGTAGCCAGCCACGATGCCTTGCCTACCCTTCATCAGCCTGGCGTCTGGGTCGGTCAGGTTGATGCGCTTGTGGCGCTTTTGACTCGTGAGATCGTCCATCGCCTGCCTCACCTGCTCTCTCAAGACCTCCTTGTCAGCCAACTCCTCAGGCAGATGGGCAACAGCAGTGTCTTCTCCCGCTTCGTTCTGAGCCTCAAGGTCGGCTATCGCACTCTCCAGCCGCTCCAATAGTCCTCGCAGTCCCTCGGCCCAGATTCCCCACCTAGAGAAGAGGAAGACCTCGTTGGAGCCCGCCGTGAAGGGGGCTAAGCCGGGATTTCCCATATTGGGAGTCTTCAGGCTCAAGGGGCAGCCCAAACGAGATGGTAGCATCATAGTCAGGTCCTGCAAGGCCAGTCAATCGCCGGTCTATCCGATAAGAGATGCGTTTGCAGTCGTAGAGCACCCTTCTTGTCCGTCTTCATCGTCCTCGTGTCCCCTGCCAGTGGGGTGAAAGCGCATTGAAGACAAGGCGACTCCCTGGAGCGCTCTCCCCCTCTTGGCAAGATCGTGGTTGTACCCTCCCTCAGCTTGGCGCCGGCGATAACCGGCCGATACGATCCAACACTCCCTGGAACAACCGTCGAGGAACCGACACCTCGGACAACTGAAAGATCAACCACCGGGAGTGCCGCACCAGACGGCCTCCCATCTTGATCAGCTTGACCTGCACGCTCCGCAGCGACCAGTGCTTGACCGCCTTGGGCAGACACAGCCGGCGAAGGAAGTTCCCAAGGTTGTACGCCAGGACGAACAGAGACAGACGCACCCGGTTGGCCACGAACCGATGGCACGACAGCCGAGTCCAGTTCAGGGCGTACTTACCCTCCTTGATCCACTGCTCGGCTGTCCCGCGACCATTGTAGAATCGCACCACTCCTTCGGGGCCAGCCGTCATGTTCGTGACGATGAAGCCCACTCGGGGGAACAGCTCTCCCCTGTGCCACTCCACCTTGGCCACCACCCGCCGTGCCCGGTCCCAACTCCCGGCACGATACCAAAAGTCGTCGTATAGGATCACTGGACGCTTCGGCGGCCTCCCCACCGGCCTCCTGAGCAGAGGGGCGATCTCCCGTTGCAGCACCTCGTTGCCGGGGAGTCTTATAGCGTAAAGGACGTGCCGCTCCTCGAGGTACTCATAGATGTCCGGCTTAGCGAATGCGGCATCGGCGCGAAAGTACCGTCGCACTCCTGTCGCCCCGTAACGCGACAGGATCGGATCCAATACATCACGCCACCTGTGCGCGCTATGTACGTTCCCCGCACGCAGCTTGGCGCCCTCACAGTCACCGAACTGGTTGAACACGAACAAAGGGTGATAGCACGTGCTCCCAAAGTGACCGTTGTACGATGCTCCCTCCTGTTCTCCATGTACCGGACTCTCCGAACTGTCCATGTCCAAGATCACCCGCCGGTGCGGCGTGCGGGACATAGCTCCATCCACCCACTTAGCGTTCAGTCGGCCCAACCCTTCCACGTTGCCGTATTGGGTGAGCACCTCGGTCTCGAACCGGCTCATGGTGTTGGTGCTGGCGGCCGGTCTCTCAGGACCACCTCGCCGTCCAACGATGATCCGCATCGTCGGGTCCTGGGCCAGCCGTTCAGCGTCGTTGGTATCCTCGTAGCCCGCCAGACGACTGTACACCGACTGCCTGAGAAGGCCCACCAATCGGTGCTGCACGTTGCGACCGCCCCGACTCTCCTGCAGACACTCATTCGTCGTCTCCGTCAGTCCCAGCGCATCATCCAGCTCGCGACAGGCCAACAGTCCGGCGTCTGAGGTAATAGTGGCACCGTGGAACTCCAACCGTACACGTCGGTCGAAACGGAGCTTGGCGCGGAGGTTTGTGCTTTCACCCATTGGGTGCCTCCAGAGTGGGTACGTTATCAAGATCTAAAGCAGTCTATCACGACCAGTCTAGCACTCATGATCACCACTGTGCTCTGCTATGCGGCTACATCGGGTAGTTCCGTTGCTGATTACGGCAAGCCCTGCAGGGTTGATATGGGAAATGTGGGCTAAGATGTTTCTTGGAAGAGAGAAACGATCACCAACGAGGTGCACCTATTATGAAGCAAGGGGTTCTGCCGTTCCAGTACGAGCAGGAGAAGAGCTCGCCGGGCATGACGGCGATGGCGGGGATGATGACGTACTTGGAGTTGATGCACGCAGCAGGTTTGAGGTCGTCGGTAGAGCGCCACGTGGGACTGCGGGAGTGTGGTCAGGGCTGGACGGACAGCCAAGTGGTCAGCTCGCTGATACTGCTGAACCTGGCAGGCGGTGAGTCAGTGGTTGATCTGGATGTTTTGGAGAAGGACGCGGGGTTGTGCAGGGTGCTTCGGGAAGTCGAGAGCTATGGGATGGGTCGTCGAGAGCGTAGAGCGTTGGAAGAGCGATGGCGTGTAGAGCGTCGGCGGAGCATGCCATCGGAGTCGGCGGTGTTCCGGTACCTGGAGAGATTCCACGAGGCGGGCGAGGAGTCTAGTCGGGAAGCTCACAGAGCGTTCATACCTTCACCCAACGAAGCGCTGGGGGGTCTGCATAAGGTGAACGCCGATATGGTGAGCTTCGTACAGAGCCGTTCGCCCTGCGCTCAAGCCACGTTGGACATGGACGCCACGCTGGTGGAGACGCACAAGCAGCAGGCGCTCTACAGCTACAAGAAGTACAAGGCGTATCAGCCTCTGACGACCTACTGGGCCGAGGCTGAGTTGATAGTGCATTCGGAGTTTCGGGACGGCAACGTACCTGCTGGCTATCAGCAACTGCGAGTGTTGACCGAAGCGTTGGAGCATCTGCCTTGTGCGGTGGACAAGGTGATGCTGCGGTCGGACGCGGCTGGGTATCAGCACGAGTTGCTGCGGTACTGCGCCGAGGGCAGAGACGAGCGCTTCGGAGTGATCGAGTTTGCGGTAGGACTCAACGTGACGCCGGAGTTCAGGCGCGCGGTGTCCGAGGTTGCCGAACAAGACTGGCATGCCCCGCACCGCAGACTGGGCGCCACCTGGGTCGAGACAGGTCAACAGTGGGCGGAGGTGAACTTCGAACCAAGACTGGATAGCCTACAGCAAGAAGAACCCTGAATACCGGTTCATCGCTATCAGGGAGCCGCTGAGCGAACAGCCTCTGCCGGGAATGGAACTGCAGCTGGAACTGCCCTTCCCCGTGATGAGGCTGGCCGGCGGAGCCTGGCACAAGGTCTCCGGGTTGGTGACCAACCGAGACCTTCCGGGAGATGAGATGATCCGGTGGTACAGGCAGAGATGCGGTAAAGGCGAGCAGGTCCACAGCGTCCTGAAGAGTGACCTGGCTGCGGGCAGGCTCCCGTCGGGGCTGTTCGGAGCCAACGCCGCATGGTGGGCCATAGCGGTGCTGGCCTTCAACCTGAGCTCTGCGATGAAGCGGCTGGTGTTGGGCGGACAGTGGGTGAGCAAGCGTCTCAAGGCAGTGCGCTTCGCCCTGATCGCCCTTCCGGGCCGGGTGATGCGACACGCCAGGAAGCTGATCATCCGTCTGGCGCGGGGCCATCCCTCATACGAGTTGTCCCAGATTCCCCACCCAGAGAAGAGGAAGACCTCGTTGGAGCCCGCCGTGAAGGGGGCTAAGATGTTTCTTGGAAGAGAGAAACGATCACCAACGAGGTGCACCTATTATGAAGCAAGGGGTTCTGCCGTTCCAGTACGAGCAGGAGAAGAGCTCGCCGGGCATGACGGCGATGGCGGGCATGATGACGTACTTGGAGTTGATGCACGCAGCAGGTTTGAGGTCGTCGGTAGAGCGCCACGTGGGACTGCGGGAGTGTGGTCAGGGCTGGACGGACAGCCAAGTGGTCAGCTCGCTGATACTGCTGAACCTGGCAGGCGGTGAGTCAGTGGTTGATCTGGATGTTTTGGAGAAGGACGCGGGGTTGTGCAGGGTGCTTCGGGAAGTCGAGAGCTATGGGATGGGTCGTCGAGAGCGTAGAGCGTTGGAAGAGCGATGGCGTGTAGAGCGTCGGCGGAGCATGCCATCGGAGTCGGCGGTGTTCCGGTACCTGGAGAGATTCCACGAGGCGGGCGAGGAGTCCAGTCGGGAAGCTCACAGAGCGTTCATACCTTCACCCAACGAAGCGCTGGGGGGTCTGCATAAGGTGAACGCCGATATGGTGAGCTTCGTACAGAGCCGTTCGCCCTGCGCTCAAGCCACGTTGGACATGGACGCCACGCTGGTGGAGACGCACAAGCAGCAGGCGCTCTACAGCTACAAGAAGTACAAGGCGTATCAGCCTCTGACGACCTACTGGGCCGAGGCTGAGTTGATAGTGCATTCGGAGTTTCGGGACGGCAACGTACCTGCTGGCTATCAGCAACTGCGAGTGTTGACCGAAGCGTTGGAGCATCTGCCTTGTGCGGTGGACAAGGTGATGCTGCGGTCGGACGCGGCTGGGTATCAGCACGAGTTGCTGCGGTACTGCGCCGAGGGCAGAGACGAGCGCTTCGGAGTGATCGAGTTTGCGGTAGGACTCAACGTGACGCCGGAGTTCAGGCGCGCGGTGTCCGAGGTTGCCGAACAAGACTGGCATGCCCCGCACCGCAGACTGGGCGCCACCTGGGTCGAGACAGGTCAACAGTGGGCGGAGGTGAACTTCGAACCAGACTGGATAGCCTACAGCAAGAAGAACCCTGAATACCGGTTCATCGCTATCAGGGAGCCGCTGAGCGAACAGCCTCTGCCGGGAATGGAACTGCAGCTGGAACTGCCCTTCCCCGTGATGAGGCTGGCCGGCGGAGCCTGGCACAAGGTCTCCGGGTTGGTGACCAACCGAGACCTTCCGGGAGATGAGATGATCCGGTGGTACAGGCAGAGATGCGGTAAAGGCGAGCAGGTCCACAGCGTCCTGAAGAGTGACCTGGCTGCGGGCAGGCTCCCGTCGGGGCTGTTCGGAGCCAACGCCGCATGGTGGGCCATAGCGGTGCTGGCCTTCAACCTGAGCTCTGCGATGAAGCGGCTGGCGTTGGGAGGACAGTGGGTGAGCAAGCGTCTCAAGGCAGTGCGCTTCGCCCTGATCGCCCTTCCGGGCCGGGTGATGCGACACGCCAGGAAGCTGATCATCCGTCTGGCGCGGGGCCATCCCTCATACGAGTTGTTGATCAGGGCACGTCAGAGGATATTGGCGCTGTCCGCCGAGCCGTACCAACCATAAGCGGTCCTGTCTGTGCATCGGTTGAAGGCGACTCAGCAAGGTCGCCCAGGCTGCGCCATGCCTTCTTCGGCCTGAGGACAGCCATAATCGGTGCGGCTCCGCTGCCCATACCCTCAAAGTCTTCGGCCAAGGTCCTACCTACGGCCCGATCCGACCATATGGAACCACCGAATCGATACTCAACACGGGCGTAAATCCACGAAGGCCACACCAAACTATGTTAGGTGGGGAATCTGGGTCGGCGTCGTAGCTCCTGTTCAGCGACGCGTTGGCGACCACCTTAGTACCATCCACCGCCTGAACCGCCAAGTCCACCAACTTCATCGTCACTGCCGTACGCACCGTACGCTCGAACAGCTTCCTCATAGCCTGCCGATGCCCTCTGTAGAACCTCCACAGGGTGTTGTGGTCCGGATGCTGCCACCCTGTCAGCCACAGATACGGTATCTGGTCCCGGCAGACAGCCTCCAGCTTTCGGCACGAGCGCACCCCGGTCATGAAGCCGTACAGCCACACGCTCAACAGCGCACGTGGATGGTAGGCTGGCGCTCCCATCGAGTCACCTTCTATGTCCACGCCAAGCTCCGCCCATGCATCTCGATCTAGAGCATCGACGAACTCGGAGACGAACCGCGCCGGATGATCCAGCGGCAACAACTCGTCAAGCGTCGGCGGCAACATCCACATCTGCTCTCGGCCCATCGGTCGAAGCGGCATCTCAATATCTCCCACCTTGATGTCGCTTCAAACGTTACACCTGACCCATACTCAACGCCAACCCAGACTTGTGAGACAGGCTCAACTGCGAACTTTTCGCTGGGCGGTTCCAATATAGCGAGCCGGTCCAGCGACCCACATAATCCTCCAAAACGGTCTCAGGTACGTCGGGCTGGAGGCTCGGCAAGCTCGTTTCCTCCGAATCTCTCCCGACTAGGCCGGCAATCCTATGCCGCATACAGCGGCGCAATCCTGCTGCCCCTACTGCCGTCACATAGGCCTCCTCCGAGGCCTCCACGAGTTTGACTACGAGGTCAATCTTACGCAGTGCCGCCTACTTGGCCTGGAACAGTAGGAACACGTCGTCGTTCGTCTGCATAGACAGGCTATCGCCATACATACCGTATCGGATCAGGCGCGGTAGCAGATCAAGGTCCCTCGCCAGACCCGAGTAGGAGTTGCATGTCAAACGCCAAGAGGTATGTACCAGTAGCAGGGGAGATCGCCAGGACCTATAGACCACTTCGCCAGGAGGTTTGACCACCCTGGGCGCCGGATTGGCGACCATTGCTGCAGCCTGGATGTAAGCCCGAATCCACCGAAGGACACCTATGGACGGCGTGAGGACAGCGGCAGGGTGGGTGAGGGAGCTACAGGGGAGATGGCTGGGCTCATTGGGGTAGATTGGAGGTCGGCGAACGGTCTTCAGTCGCCGCATAGGGCCCCTATGGCCCTCTGCGGGAGCTGCGATGCGCGGGATGGCGAGAGAATACGCAGCAGGGAACTCTCGCGGACCGGGGTGGCACGAGTTTGCAGGGAAGTTGGGTCAGTTGCAGGCTGGCAGTCAGGCGGGGAGTGGAATGGCTCGCAGCCGGGCCATGGCGCGAGTGAACTGGGTTTCCCAAGGCCAATGCTGGGGAAGATGCAGGGTAAGGCGGCGCGCCGAGCGGGTGATCCGTCCCACCAGAGCGAAGACCCGCCGCCTGAGGGTCTTGGTGGTCACGGTCCGTTCGGCCAGACCGATGCGCGCTGTCCAGCGGGCGAGGTTGTGTGCCATCACCTGCACCGCCAGCCAGGCGCCGTTGGCGGCGAAGCGCCCCGAGGGGAGATGGTTGAGTCCGACGCCGTGTTTCAGGTCTCGAATGGCGTTCTCGATCTCGGCGTGGCGGCGATGATCGGCCTCCAGTTCCAGGGTTTCCCCGTCCCGGTCGGTGATGAAGCCGTGATAGCTGTAGGTGGCGAAGAGGGCCAACTGGGAACCGGGCGTGGGCTTCACCCGCCGGACGATGAGCCGCACCGGCGCGGCGTCGGGTTCACTCTGGAAGGGGGTATAGGTGGTCTCGGCCACATCGGCGGCGCCGTCCATCCAGTAGGGAATCGGCGTCCAGTCCTGCTCGGGGATCGCCTCAATCAACTCCCGCAGGCCTTTGTGCTGGCGGATGGTGATGGAGAAGCGGACACCCATCTCGCGGCAGACGGCGACGAGAGCGTGGGCGTAGAAGCCGCTGTCGGCGCGCACCGTGAGTTGGCCGCTGGCCCCACCGTAGCGCACCCGCCCCACCGTTTCACGCAGGAAGTGGGCAGCGCCGCGAGCGGTGTTGGCACGGCCCTCGCGCAGCCGGGACATCAGCACATCGCCGGTTCCGGCGGCGATGGCCAGCAGTGGGTGATAGCCCCGCGCGCCGGTGTAGTTGTGGTGTCGCGCCCCTTCTTTGTCCAGTCCATAGGTCTCGCAGATGGTGGAGTCCAGGTCGATGGTCAGGGGCGAGTCGCCGGGTCCGGCCCCAGCGGCCCATGCGCGTGCCAGCAACTGGCGGCTCACCCGGTCGAGTTGACGGACATGCCCCCACCGGAAACTGCGCAGGAAGGTGCCCAGGGTGGATGGCGCCTTGACCACGCAGCCGAGAACACCGACCGTCCCACCAGCACGCAGCGCATCGGCGTCGTCGATGAAGTCGCCGCCCGCCAGCGCGGAAGCGACCAGCGTCAGCATTTTGTCCCCCGTGTTCGCCCGCCCCGGTGCGCAGCCGAGGTCGAGGTGATGGTCGGCGAGTTCCCGCAGGCCCAGGTGCTGTGCAAGGGTGGCCGGCAGGAGCAGGCCGGCATTGGCCACCAGGCGGTGGTCGTCAAAGACGACGCCGATACGGTCGGGATTATTCTGTGGCAGCATCTACTGGGTGCTCCTTGTTTCCGGGCGGTTTTCTGTTTCAAAACCATTCTCCCAGATTCAGAGGAGCACCCTCTGGCTTCTTCAAGGACTGTCCCCAAAGTCGTCTTTCGGTGGATTCGGGCTTAGACGCTCTTCTCGGTGACGGCGCCGATCACCCGTGAGAGCACCCTGGCCCCATCCTGGGCTCCATAGGTCTCCACCAAGACCTGCCACAGACGGCCGTAGGGCTCACCTAGCTCAGCCACCAGCTCAGGCGCCACCTGACGCACCGCCTGCGGCTTCCCGGCCAGCTCAGGTAGGTAGTGTCTATAGTTGACGCGGCGGCCACCGAACCCCTGACGCGGATGAGTCACCTCCTCTCCTCGGCAGACGATACTCACCTCGTTCACTCCAACGTAGGCCGTCGCCTCCAGCCGCGCCCAGTGGCTTGGGACCGAGTACCACGCCCCCCTCCACCTTCACCATCGCCGTGCGTCGCACCGATACGGCCACCACCTTACGAGCATCGAACTCCGCCCCAGGCAGTGGCCGCATCCTCGCTCGGTCCTGATCGAAGCGCTCCAACACGCTCCTTCCCTCCGAGTCGACCTTCCTGCCGGCTTCCTCCTCCAGATCGCCCAGCAGCCGATCAGATAGCTCAGCCAGCGACCCTCCCCTAGGGATCGGTGTCAGGTGTTGCAGCCGCACCGCGTTGCCTCGACCTTCTACACCTCCCTTGTCGTGACCCACTCCCACCCGAGCAAAGCACGGCTCGAATGCGTAGTGACTCACCAGAGACTTGAACCGGTCCGTAAGCTGGCGACGTGGGAAGGTCACCCGGGCCACCGCAGCGCTCAGGTTGTCGTAGATACTTCGTTGGGGTACCCCGCCGAAGTACTCGAACGCTCGGACATGTCCGTTCAGGAACGAGAGCTGGTCGCAACGTTCGTACAGCCGGGCGAAGTCCCGGCCCGAGTACATCAGCCTCATCAGAAACTTCCACACCTTGACCCGGACCCCATCCACCTCCACCGTCACCTCGAAGAAGTCCACCTGCGCCTCATCTCCAGGCCGATGCACCAGTGGTACGTACACCTCCGCCCTGCGTCGTCGCACCTCTCGCAGGTACTTGCGCACCAGCGTCGTCCCCACCTGATAGCCTTCCTTCGCCAGCTCCCTCTGCAGCCGCGTCCCGGTCAGGCGCTGCTTGGACGTCGTGCGTCCCTCCCACTCCTCTATCAGCTCGTCCATTCGGCCCTTCACTCCCTCCAGCACAGGCCTACTCCGAGGGACCCGCTCGATGCGCTGGGGCTCTGACACCCCCAGGTACTTCTTAACCGTGTTCCGGCTCACTCCCATCTCCCTGGCTACCTTCCGCTGGCTCTCTCCTTCCACCAATACCTTGTGTCTGATCACGTGCACCTGTTCCACCTTTAGCATCCTCTCCCCCAGTTCGTCTGATATCCCTCCTCCTCAGACGATACCGGGCTATTCTTGCTTCAGGTGGCTCTCCTTCCAAGAGTCGCATGGCTCATTATCCGACCGTCGTATTCAACCAAGGCTAGGCTTGGCGGGTTGGTGTGGACCAGGAACCTCCAGTCGATCAAATGAACGTCTGCCTTGCTCCCAGGCGCGAAACAGCGGGCCCGTGCTGAGCCTGACGGAGGAACGATGATCATGACGGACGATCGGCTGCTGAGCTCTGCACTGCCATGGATCGAGCGACTTGTCGGTATTCCGGTGTCGTCGCTGGGAGCTCGTCTGGTGCCAGTGTTCGCCCCGACCCGAGAGAACGCCGACAAAGGTCTTTGCCGTGATCATACTCGTAGGGCTGGTCGGACCGAGTGTTCTCAACATCATGTAGGTCATCGGTCTCTTGGGCTGGACCGGCAAAGCTAGACTGGTCCGCGGTCAGGTGCTGTCGTTCCGGGAGATAGACTACGTTGCGGCTTCGCAGGCGGTGGGCGCCAGCGCTAGGCGCCTGATCCTTACCTATATCCTTCCCGGAGTGATACCGTACGTGGCGGTGGCAACAACGCTGACAGTGGCTGGAGCCATCATCACAGACGCCTCTTTGAGCTTCCTTGAGCTTGGCGTTCAGGTCCCTACGGCCACCTGGGGGAACCTGATAAACGGCGCGCAGGATATGGCGGTACTCGAGAACCAGCCATAGCAATGTCCTCCTGGTGTCGCCATCGGCACGACCGTGCTAGCAGTGAATTTCGTCGGTGACGGCATGCGGGACGCGCTCGACCCTCGAACACGAATCGCATGGCACCGGTGTGACACCGGTACTTGATGCACTACACGTCCTCGCTCAGCCACATACCCCGAATCTCGCAGTCGCGATCCACAAACGAGGTATAGTAAGCGCAAAAGATACGGCCGTCAGGTAGGCGCACCAGGTTCTGGTAGGCGCAGTCCCAGTTGGCCCCGGAGTATAGCTGCCCCACCCACCGCCACGTCTCCCCGTTGTCCTCACTGAGGCTTATACTGACGCCTGGGCGGTCCGGCTCCATGTCCCGGTAGGCACAGAGGATAGCGCCGGAGCGAAGATGGACGAGACACGGGCATTGACCCTTGAAGTTGATCTGCATTGGGGTGGTCCAGGTCTTGCCGTCGTCTTCTGAGTAGCACTGGTATGATCACTTAGGAGGTGTTTCTTCCCTGATGACAGCCAGGAACCGGCCATCGTCCAATCGCAGAATGCTGTTCTCGCAGAACCTCCGTTTCTCGGCTGGGGCGGTGGCCATCACCGCCAAGTCGATAAAGGTGCGCCCTCCATCCGCTGAAAAGCCCACTGCCAGCGCCCACGCCTCCGGCTCTTCCTTCATCGGACCGAAGACCGGCACCATCACGCGGCCATCGGCCAGCTCGTGGTGGCGTCCCCATCCGCCCCGCTGGTATTCGACGAACCGGGGGTGCATCTCGTCTTCCTGCGGCTCCGACCAGCTATTCCCCCGGTCATGTGACACCAGCGAAAGAACGCGACGGACCCGTCGTTGAAAATCGCTTATCGTTGGAGAGGCTGGAGGGGGGTCCTCGCGCCTACGCGCCCACTGTTCGATAGTCCGTAGCAGCAGGCTACCGTCAGATAGCTGAATGAGGCCTTCCTCCGTGGCGAAGTTGCGCCCTGGGTAAGACAGAATCGGTTTCGGGTCGGTCCAGTCTTTCCGTGGCCCGATGAACGCCGCGACACAAGATCGCCGTCCCAGGTGCGATGATGGTCCGTCCCGACGCGATAGACTACCAGCAGATCGCGGTTGTCCAGCAATGCCATGTTTGGAAATGCGCGGTGGCTCGGCTTTCGCTCGTCGGCAATGACCACTTCGCCGGCGATTCTTGCGGGCGCACCTGGCTGCAGCATCTTTCTTTCCTTCGAGTTTATTGTATTCTTGGGCGATCTTAGCATGACTCTTGTCGAGGATGGTGCTTTGCTTGCGCGCGGTCAGCTCGGGGGTGCAGAGGGCGGAGCCTCTCGCGGGGGGGTACGGGGGTCTCCCGTGATACACCTTTATTTCGGGTGGGTGGGAATAAAGAGACCTCACATATTCCCTGTGACTAACGCTAGTCACGTGGAGCAGCATAAATGACCACCAAGACCGCCGACGAGCTTCACAGCCTGGCCAACAGCATTCTTGTGGCCGCGGGGGCCGATGAGCCGAACGCCGAGCGCGTCTCCGAGGCCCTGGTCTCTTCCAATCTCAGCGGCGTCGATACACACGGCGTCTGGCTTCTGCCGAACTACGTTACCAGGATCAACGACGGCGAGCTCGTCCCTACGGCTCGGCCGGAAATCGTCAGCGAGACTCCCACGACGGCGCTGGTCACTGGAAACTGGACCTTCGGCCATGTCGCTGCCAAATACTGTATGGAGCTGGCGGTCCGAAAGGCGATGGAGCAGAACGTGGCTATCGTCGGTCTCGTGCGGGCTCACCATATAGGGCGACTGGGTGAATACGCCGAGATGGCCGCGTCCCAGAAGATGATCGCCTTTGTCTTCGGCTCGGGGTACTCCGAGGAGATGCCCGCCGCGGTGCCATATGGGGGGCGCACACGGGTACTCAACACCAATCCCCTATCTATTGGCTTCCCCTCACATGAGGAGCCGCCGGTGGTGCTCGACTTCGCAACGTCCACCACCGCCATCTCCAAAATCATACTGGCCGAGGCGACTGGCCAGCAGCTAGCGCCGGGCAGCATCGTCGACAAGTACGGGAGGCCGACGACGGACCCGGCCGCCTTCTCAGCCGGGGGCTCCCTCCTGCCCTTCGGCGGGCACAAGGGCTATGCGCTGATGCTGGCAATTGAGCTCCTCGGCAGAGTTCTGACCGGGGCTGATGCATACGCCGAACCCGACCGTGGAGGCCCCATGTTGGCTCACCAAGGAGTTACGTTGCTCGCCTTCAAGGCCGACCTGTTCCAGCCGGCGACAGACTTCGTACGCCGAGCGGACGAGCTGCACCGTCGGGTGCGCGCAGTCCCGCCAGCGGCTGGATTCGACGAGGTCCTCGTTCCGGGAGACCCTGAGAGCCGCTCCCGCGCGGCCCGAAACCGAGACGGTATCCCGGTCCCTGACGACATCTGGAAATCGTTGACAGACCTGGCGGCCTCGATGGGTGTGCGAGGTTTCTGATTCGAATTACGGGACCGACGCATCGACGATAGGGTCGGCGGTCCGCAGACGTTGGCCGGCAAGAGCTCGCTCTACCTGCTCTCGGTGGGTATGCCCATTCACTACAGCATGAACAACGCGGGCCCCTCGTCCCTGCCCCCCATTGACCGATCGGGCCGCGCGGGCGCTTCCGATGACGGTGGGAGACGACGTGCGGTCGGCGGTCGCGCACGGGAACCTTCCAAGGAGCGTCATTTCAAGACGCTGACCGACGACCCCATGCTCCTCCAGGTCGAGCTCCAAATATCCTATGTGGAGTGCCCCCCTATGAGAGTAGCGGTGCAGTTGTAGAAAGGAGAATAATGGCCAAGTATCGCGCGGGCATCATCGGGCTGGGATGGATGGGGTTCCTGTCTGCGGTGGGCGATAGGTACATCCCAACACCCGACTATATCCCTCCCAAGGCAAGGTTAGACGCGGTGGGGCCGGGGCAGTACAGCACCGATGACACCGACCGCCCCACTCCCATCGAACTGGATGTTCACCGCACGTTCCACTACCACGACCACCCCGGGCTGGAGAATCTGGCCCAGACCCACGCCGAGGCGCTGTGGGACCGTCCGGAACTAGACCTGGTGGCCGGAGCGGAGCGCGACAAGAGGCGACTGAAGGCGTTTGGAGAGCGTTACGGGATAACGGCGCTGTACACCGATGCGGCGGAGATGTTGCGCAAGGAGAAGCTCGACATCGTGACCGTCTCCATCAACGTCAAGGGGCGGGCCGACCTGGCTTGCATGGCGGTCGAGTATGGTGCGGTGGGGATCATGACGGACTACCCCATGGAGCGTGTCTCAGAAGGTAAGTGTACTAGGTCCCACCCACCCGCCCTCAATGGGTTTTGTATCTGGGGGACCATCCCCCAGACCCCCTGCCAGAGGGGCAACCCCCTTTGAGCCTGTCTCACAAAGGGTTGTTGGTGGTGATGGGGAGCACTGCATTGGTTGGTCGGATCCGCTGGAGGGCCGGGTTGGTGTGTCATGGCAGTCCGTGTGCGGGGAGGATGGCGGTCTGGCGCTCCTGGCATCCCCAGATTCGGGCCGAAGTTGCCGTCCAAGAGGTACGTCCGTGACGCCACATGTCCGCCCCGGCCCGCCAGATGCGCCAGAGGGTGCGCAGGTTGAAGGCCGTGGCCAGCAGCGTCCATTCGGCCGCGACATTGGCGATGCCGCGCAGCAGGAACCTGCTGCCTGCCTGCTGGTCTTTGATGATCCCGAAGACCGGCTCGATCAGCCCTTGCCTGCGCTCATAGGACCGGCTCGCCTCCTCGGTCGACATCCACTCACGGTGGACACGCAGCGCAGCATCGTGAGGCCCTATCTCCAGTGCGCGACCATAACGAGCGTCCTTCGTACAGGTCCCGAAGGCAGGACACGCCCGGCAGACGGCGCCGGAGGCCCGGTACCGCCGCATCGGCACCCCATGATTGCGCTTGATGCGTATGAAGCGCAACGCCTGACCCTGGGGGCATCTATAGCTGTCGCTGCTCTCGTCGTAGGTGAATCGGTCCTTGTGGTACGGACGCCGCAGCGCACGGCGCTGGGACTCTGGCATCGCCACCCGCTGGCCCCTGCTGGCGCACTCCTCCAGCGCCTGCCCCGAATGGTAGCCCGCATCGGCCAACGTCATGTCCGCCCTGGCGCCCGTATTGTCCTCGGCCTTGTCCAGCATCGGAGTCAACTGGCCGTGGTCGTCCGGTTCGTCCACCACCTCGACCGCCGTGATCAGCATGCCTGCACGCTGTCCGTCGGCAGTCCGTGCGGGCGAGGCCATCGCCTGCGCGTTGTAGCCGGGCATGACGCCCTGGCGTGTCTTCATCAGACGAGCCTCTCGGTCGGTCAGGTTGATGCGCCGTCCCTCCTCGTTCGAAAGATCGTCCATCGCCTGGCGCACCTGCTCTCTCAGGACCCTGTTGTCGTACAACTCCTGCGGCAACTGGGCGGTTGGAGCATCCTCTCCCGATTCGTTCTGGGACTCCAGGTCGCTTATCGCACGCTCAAGCCGCTCCAAGAGCCGCCGCAGTCCCTCCGCATCGTATGTCCTGGCCTTCGATGCGTTGGCTCCAACCTTCGTCCCGTCCACCGCCTGCAACGCCAGGTCCACCAACTCCATCTTCACCGCCATCCGAACCGTACGCTTGAACAGCCTCCTCATCGCCTGGCGGTGGCTCTTGTAGAACCTCCAGAGTGTGTTGTGGTCCGGATATTGCACGCACGTCAACCACAGGTACGGTATCTGGTCCCGGCAGGCCGCCTCCAACTTGCGGCACGAGCGCACTCCGGTCATGAAGCCGTACAGCCACACGCTCAACAGCGCTCGAGGATGGTACGAAGGAGGCCCAAGATCACCTCCGTCTATTTCCACCCCAAGCTCCGCCCAGTCCTCTCGGTCGAGTGCGTCCACCACCTCGGCCACGAACCGCGAAGGGTGCTCGGCAGGGATCAGGTCGCCCAGGCTCGGAGGCATCAGCCACATCTGTTCTCGGTCCATCGCTCGCAGCGGCATCCATCTCTCCATCGCGGCCAGGATGGCCACAACTATATTCTTCCATACCCCACTGCACGACTTATGAGACAGGCTCAGAGGGGATTCCCCCTCTGGCAGGGGGTCTGGGGGATGTTCCCCCAGATACAAAACCCATTGAGTGCGTGTGGGTGGGACCTAGGACACTTTACCTTCTGAGACAAGCTCAGAGAGGGGGTTTCCCCTCTGGCAACCTGTCTGCCGCCAGGCAGGGGGTCTGGGGGCCTTGCCCCCAGTTTCCAAGGGTGGGCGGGTGGGAATCGAAGACATCTGCCCTATCGGGACTATGCTAGTGGAGATGACACCAGCAAGTCGGAACAGTTACGGTTAAGGGCTAGGAACAGCTACTGGAGGAAACAGAATGGCAGAAGACGTTCAGGTCCGAATGGAGAGCGACTCGATGGGCGAGCTGGCCGTCCCGGCGGAGGCCTATTATGGGGCGCAGACGACGCGGGCGCTCCTCAACTTCCCCATCAGTGGCCTCCGCTTCCCTAGGTCGTTCATCAGGGCGATGGGGCTGATAAAGGGCGCCGCGGCCGAGGTGAACAGGGAGCTCGACCTGCTGGACGGCGCCCTTGCGGACGCCATCTCACAGGCGGCCGGGGAGGTAGCGGATGGCAGATTCGACGACCAGTTCGTCGTGGACATCTTCCAGACCGGGTCTGGCACCTCGACCAACATGAACGCCAACGAGGTCATCTCCAACCGCGCCATCGAGATACTGGGCGGCGAGCGCGGCTCCCGTGACCCCGTTCACCCCAACGACCACGTCAACATCGGCCAGTCGTCCAACGACGTCATCCCCACGGCCATCCACGTCGCCGCGCTGGAGGGCATCGAGTCGCGCTTGGTCCCCGCGCTGGAGCGCCTGCGGGCGTCCCTGGAGAGCAAGTCCGAGGAGTTCATGCCCATAGTAAAAACGGGGCGTACCCACCTTCAGGACGCCACGCCCATCCGCCTTGGCCAGGAGTTCTTGGGCCACGCCGGCCAAGTCGAGCGTGGCGTGGAGCGCCTGCGGAGCGCCGTCGAACACCTGTCGGAGGTGGCCCTTGGCGGCACCGCCGTCGGCACGGGCGTGAACACCCATCCCGAGTTCGCCTCCAGGGTCTGCGACAAGCTGGCCGGCGAGATCGGGGTGACGGTGCGCGAGACCGGCAACCACTTCCAGGCGCAGAGCGCTTTGGACGCCGTCGTAGAGACGAGCGGCGCCCTGAAGACGCTGGCAGTCGGCCTGATGAAGATCGCTAACGACATTCGCTGGCTGGGCTCCGGGCCGAGGGCCGGCCTCGGCGAGATCGAGCTGCCCGCCGTCCAGCCCGGAAGCTCGATCATGCCGGGCAAGGTGAACCCCGTCATCCCCGAGTCCGTCTGCCAGGTAGCCGCGCAGGTGATCGGCAACGACGCGGCTATCACTATCGCCGGCCAGTCGGGCAACTTCGAGATCAACGTCATGATGCCCGTGGCCGCCCACAACCTGCTCGAGTCCATCGAGATACTTGCCACGTCGTCGCGGAACCTCGCCGACCAGTGCATCGACGGCCTCACCGCGACCGCCGCGGGGCCCGAGATGGTCCACCGCGGGCTCGCAATAGTCACCACCCTCGTCCCCCACATCGGCTACGACGCATCCGCGGCCATCGCCAAGGAGGCGGAGGCCACCGGCCAGACCGTCAAGGAGGTCGCCCTCGTCCGCACCGCCCTCTCCGAGACCGAGCTCGATGAGATATTGGACCCGGAGACCATGACCGACCCAAGACTCGCCCCCAAAGTCTCCTTAGGTTAGCCCGAATCCACCGAAGGACACCGATGGACGGCGTGAGGACAGCGGCAGGGTGGGTGAGGGAGCTACAGGGGAGATGGCTGGGCTCATTGGGGTAGATTGGATCGGCGAACGGTCTTCAGTCGCCGCAGAGGGCCCCTATGGCCCTCTGCGGGAGCTGCGATGCGCGGGATGGCGAGAGAATACGCAGCAGGGAACTCTCTCGGACCGGGGTGGCACGAGTTTGCAGGGAAGTTGGGTCAGTTGCAGGCTGGCAGTTCAGGCGGGGAGTGGAATGGCTCGCAGCCGGGCCATGGCGCGAGTGAACTGGGTTTCCCAAGGCCAATGCTGGGGAAGATGCAGGGTAAGGCGGCGCGCCGAGCGGGTGATCCGTCCCACCAGAGCGAAGACCCGCCGCCTGAGGGTCTTGGTGGTCACGGTCCGTTCGGCCAGACCGATGCGCGCTGTCCAGCGGGCGAGGTTGTGTGCCATCACCTGCACCGCCAGCCAGGCGCCGTTGGCGGCGAAGCGCCCCGAGGGGAGATGGTTGAGTCCGACGCCGTGTTTCAGGTCTCGAATGGCGTTCTCGATCTCGGCGTGGCGGCGATGATCGGCCTCCAGTTCCAGGGTTTCCCCGTCCCGGTCGGTGATGAAGCCGTGATAGCTGTAGGTGGCGAAGAGGGCCAACTGGGAACCGGGCGTGGGCTTCACCCGCCGGACGATGAGCCGCACCGGCGCGGCGTCGGGTTCAACTCTGGAAGGGGGTATAGGTGGTCTCGGCCACATCGGCGGCGCCGTCCATCCAGTAGGGAATCGGCGTCCAGTCCTGCTCGGGGATCGCCTCAATCAACTCCCGCAGGCCTTTGTGCTGGCGGATGGTGATGGAGAAGCGGACACTCATCTCGCGGCAGACGGCGACGAGAGCGTGGGCGTAGAAGCCGCTGTCGGCGCGCACCGTGAGTTGGCCGCTGGCCCTACCGTAGCGCACCCGCCCCACCGTTTCACGCAGGAAGTGGGCAGCGCCGCGAGCGGTGTTGGCACGGCCCTCGCGCAGCCGGGACATCAGCACATCGCCGGTTCCGGCGGCGATGGCCAGCAGTGGGTGATAGCCCCGCACGCCGGTGTAGTTGTGGTGTCGCGCCCCTTCTTTGTCCAGTCCATAGGTCTCGCAGATGGTGGAGTCCAGGTCGATGGTAAGGGGCGAGTCGCCGGGTCCGGCCCCAGCGGCCCATGCGCGTGCCAGCAACTGGCGGCTCACCCGGTCGAGTTGACGGACATGCCCCCACCGGAAGCTGCGCAGGAAGGTGCCCAGGGTGGATGGCGCCTTGACCACGCAGCCGAGAACACCGACCGTCCCACCAGCACGCAGCGCATCGGCGTCGTCGATGAAGTCGCCGCCCGCCAGCGCGGAAGCGACCAGCGTCAGCAGTTTGTCCCCCGTGTTCGCCCGCCCCGATGCGCAGCCTAGGTCGAGGTGATGGTCGACGAGTTCCCGCAGGCCCAGGTGCTGTGCAAGGGTGGCCGGCAGGAGCAGGCCGGCATTGGCCACCAGGCGGTGGTCGTCAAAGACGACGCCGATACGGTCGGGATTATTCTGTGGCAGCATCTACTGGGTGCTCCTTGTTTCCGGGCGGTTTTCTGTTTCAAAACCATTCTCCCAGATTCAGAGGAGCACCCTCTGGCTTCTTCAAGGACTGTCCCCAAAGTCGTCTTTCGGTGGATTCGGGGTTAGACGTCGTGGGCTCACGGTGCGCCCGCCTTGCGGAGCTCCTACCCTATGCTGAGAAGGCCCGCCGCATGCGCGGATGGGCCATGGACGGCCGAGCTGAGAGCCGCTCGGCCCCAGCCGGCCCTGGAGCTACGAGTCTCGCGCGCGACGTCTCCTGACCACCGCGGGCTCGGTGTTGGATATGGGCATCGGCGGAGGCGAGTGCTTCTCCGAGATATGCCGGGGACACGATGGGCTGGCGGTGGCGACGGAGGAGTGGCTGCCCATCGTCCCGGTGGCATCTGCTCGGCTGTCGGCCATAGGCGCACCTGTAGTGCACGCCTCCAGCCTGCATCTGCCCTTCGGTGCGGGCGCCTTCGAGCTGGTGCTAAACCGCCACGAGGAGCTCGACCCTGCCGAGGTTGCGAGGATACTCGCCCCGGGCGGCAGGTTCCTGACACAGCAGGTGGGTAGCGACAACTGGCGCGAGCTAGGGGACTACTTCCCGCGCATGACGGACTTTGGGCCCCTATTCGAGCTGTACAGCCAGGGCCTCCGCGAGTCGGGCCTAGACATCGTGTACACGGATACCCACGAACGCCAGACGGCCTTCGGCGGCCTGGGCGACATCGTCTACCTGCTAACGGCCGCGCCCTGGACGATACCCGACTTCGACGTCGAGCGTGACCTAGACGCGCTTCTCGCTCTGGAACATGCCCTCACCCACGAACGAGGCATCGTGCTGACCGAGACACGCTACATCATCGAGGCCCACAAGCCCTGAAGCCTCCTGCGGTCCGGCGCACGTAGCGCTCTTCGTCCTCGGCGCTGGCGAGCAGGCCGTCTAGTCGCGCTCTTCGCAGCTCTGCAAGCATCTCTCCCACCCGCGGCCCTTCCGGTACCCCAAGCGCGATGAGATCGCCGCCCTTCAATTCCGGCCTTACGTGCCGAAGCTCCGTCAGGTACCGGCGCATCCGATCTCCGGCCACTGAGTCGCCGCCCATCGCAAGCATGCACGCCTCTATCGCGGCGTCATCTAGCGGTTGCAGGATTTCGACAATGCGACTCGGCGGCATCGGCTCACGGTCTAGGTCGCCGCAGACCGTCTTGACGCGTGGCACGCCCATGATGGCCTCGGCACGCCTTCCCGACAGGTTGAGACGCCGGCAGACGCCCTGCGCGTCCGACGCCGGGTAGGCCAGCAGCGCCAGGAGCACTAGGCGCCGCGGCGACAGCGTACCCAAGGCCGGGTCCGACAGTGTGGAGGCGGCCTGCTCGGCCAGCGCCAAATTGGGGTGAACCGCCCTGAGCGCCCCCAGCTTCTGCGCCATGAGCAGCGCACGCCCCGCGTCGCGCTCCGTGAAGTAACGCTCCAGCTCGTTCCGCACACGGTCGCCGCTGATGGTCTCCATGTATGGCAGGCCGCGCTGGAACAGCTCCGCCGTGTCGGCCTCCAACTCGAACCCGAGTCGGGCCGCGTAGCGTGCTGCCCTCTGTATGCGTGTTGCGTCGTCGACGAAGCTTCGTGGGTGTAGCACCCGGATCAGCCGTGCGCCCAGGTCCGAGCGCCCACCGAACGGATCGATGACCTTCCCAAACCGGTCGCCCAGCGACACAGCCATCGCGTTGATCGAGAAGTCGCGCCTGGTAAGGTCCTGCTCGATCCTGCCCGCCGTGACCTCCGGCAGCGCGCCGGGCCGGGAGTAGCTCTCGATCCGCGCCAACGCGAGGTCGATGACGGTCCCGGCAACGTCGACCTTCACCGTCCCGAACTGCGACCGCGCAAGCACGCGTCCGTCGAGTCTCTGGGCCAGCCGGTCAACGGCATCGGGCCCGTCCCCCACCACGGCGAAGTCCAAGTCCAGCACCGACGTGGATAGCAGTATGTCCCGAACAGTGCCCCCGACCAAGTACAGGGGGAGCCTCAGCCGCGCCGCCGCCACCGCCACGGCACGAACGGCCCCCAGCATATCAGGAGATACCCGTTCTTCTAGCAGGTCACCCACGTTGGACATGGGTCAAGGGTACGGCCTATAAGGCGACGTGGTAAAGGCCGTGGAACCCGGCTCGCCTCGACCCGCTACTGGGTCGCAGCCACCCGCTCCAGGAACGCCCGTCCGCCCGAGGTGACCCACGAGGTCCACTGCGCCAGCAGCAGCTGGCAGCCCATGTCGATGCAGGCCTCCAGGTTACCCTCGCGCACCGTGGCGCCGGCGATCCTGCCCGCGTCCACGATCTTCCTGTTCGCCTTCTTGGCGACCTCCAGCACGTCCGGGTGCTCGACGTTCCCTGGATGTCCCATGCTCTGGGCGAGGTCTCCCGTGGCGACGAAGAAGCAGTCGATGTTATCGACCTCCAGTATCTCGTCCATGTTGTCTATCGCGACGATGTCCTCGATCAGGATGGTCAGCAACGACTGCTCGTTCGCTACCTCGATGAAGTTGTCGATGCCGATGCCCTGGCGGCTGGCGAACATCCCCCTATGCCCGAGCGGTGCGAATTTGCCCGCGTCCACCACCGCCCGCGCTTCCTCCCCAGTGTTCACGTGCGGCACGCAGATCCCCTGCGCGCCCACGTCCAGCGTCCTGTATATGACGCCGGGCAGGTTCAGATTGACGCGCGCAATGGAGGACAGGCCCCACAGGTCGCACGCCCGCGTCAGGTCGCCAATGTCCCCGTAGTCGACACCGCCGTGCTCGCCCTCCAGCCAGATGCCGTCGAAGCCCATCGGCCCCATGAAGTCGATGATGTCGGGGGTCTGATATCCGCCGACCACGATGGCGGTCTCGCCGTTATGGATTTTGTTCTTCACCCTGTTCGGTCTGAGCTGTACCAACGTACCCTCCTGGGCCAACAATGCCTTCCGGGACTGTCTCTTCGCGGGCGCAATTATATGTGGACGCCACTACGCCGGTCAACGCACTGGACGCCGTTGCCCCGCGCCGGTAGCATTGGCCGCATTAGCTGGAGGAGGCCGTGTTGGAAGAGGACGTAAGCTACTGCGCGCGTTGCGGCCACGCCCTCGTCGTCCAGGAGTTGCACGGCAGGCCCAGACCCCGCTGCCCTAGCTGCGGGCACATAGTCTTCCTGGAACCCAAGCTGGCCGCCGTCGTGCTCGTCGCGATAGACGGCAAGCTCGTGCTCGTGCGTAGGGCCAACGAGCCCGCGCTAGGCGAGTGGAGCTTCCCTTCAGGCTACGTCGACCGAGGCGAGGCCGTTGAGGACGCCGCCGCCAGGGAGGTCCGCGAGGAGACCGGCCTCGAGGTGGAGGTCACAAGGCTGCTCGGCATCTACTCCAGGGCGGACGACCCCGTCGTGCTCGCGGCCTATGCAGCCGAGGTCGTAGGGGGCACGCTGCAGGCGGGGGATGAGGTCAGCGACATCGACCTATTCGACCCGGACGCCCTGCCGCCGCTCCCATTCTTCCACGACGCAAGCATCCTGAGCGACTGGCGCGGGGGCTGATCTCCTTCAGAGGTTCACGAAGCTGATACTCGTGCCCGCTGACGCCTTGTCCAGCGCCGACATCTCCTCTTCGCTCAGCGCCCAGCCGACAGCGCCCAGGTTGTTGTCGAGCTGCTCGACCCCGTCGCAGCCGAATATCGCGACCGTCACCTCGCGCTTGGTGATGACCCAGTTCAGGGCCGTCTGCGCGACCGTCTTACCCCGCTCCGCCGCTATCCGCGACAGCTCCGAGATCACGGCCTCGGTGCTGCCCGACATCGACGCCTCGAACCGCGCCCGGTCCTTGCCCGACCAGAGCGTGCCCCGCGGGGGAGCCGCTCCGGCGCGGTAGTCGCCGCTCAGCAGCCCTGCGCCCAGCGGGCTGAACGCCATCACCCCCAGGCCCTGGTCCCGCACCACCCCGAACAGGTCGCTCTCGATGCCCCGGTTGAGCAGGCTGTACGGGTTCTGCACGCAGATGATCGGGTCGGCGCCGAGCCGGTCCGCCGTCCAGAGCGCCTTGCACACCTGCCAGCCTGCGAAGTTGCTGCACCCGGCGTACCGCACCTTGCCCTGCGTTATCAGGTCGTCCATCGCCCGCAGCGTCTCGTCGAGCGGCGTCTCCTCGTCGTGCCCGTGGAGCAGGTATACGTCTATATGGTCGGTGTCCAGGCGCTTCAGCGACCGCTCGACCTCCCTCATCACGTGGTAGCGAGACGAGCCGCGGTCGTTGGGCCCCGGCCCGATCTGCATGAACACCTTGGAGGTGATCACCAGGTTGTCGCGGTGCCCCTTCAACACCCCCGCGAGAATCTCCTCCGAGAGCATCTCCCCGCCGGCCAGGCCGTAGAAGTTGGAGCAGTCGATCAGGTTGACACCCGAGTCGATGGCGTGCTCGATCACCCGCGTCGCCTCGTTCCGCGTGCCTAGCGCTCTGAACCCCAGGCCCAGCGCCAGCCGCGAGACCTTCACCCCCGCCCGCCCGAAATTTACGTATTCCATGCTAATGGCTGTCCATCCAACGTTGTCTTGGCCGCGATTCTACCAGAGCTGCCAAAGGCCGTCCGCCTTGCATTAGACGCCCTACTCTGGCACGATACGACCATGAGAGTAGCCGCCTTCGACGTCGCCGACGACCTCCCGGAGCTCCGTGAGCCCTGCGCCTTGGCCATGCTCACGCCCTGGGTCAACGTCGGCAAAGTTGGGCGCCTCGTGCTGGGCAAGATCGAGCGCCACCTGGGCGCAAAAGAGCTCGGCAGGCTCGCACGCCCCGGCGAATTCTTCGACTTCACCCGCGACCGGCCCGTGATGCGCTCCGTCGAGGGAGTGCGCTCTCTCTCCATACCCAATACCATAGTCAACTACGCTCTCGACCCGTCCGGCCACAGGGACTACATCTTCCTCCACATCCGCGAGCCGCACGCCAGGGGCGAGGAGTACACCGACGCCATCGTCGAGCTCCTCCAGCACTTCGGCGCCAGCGAGTACTGCCGCATCGGCGGTTTCTACGACGCCGTCCCGCACACCCGCCCCCTCCTCGTGACCGGCACGCTGTCCGACGAGCAGAAGGCCCTCGCCGGCAGCCTGCTCTCCCCCAGGGCCAACACCTACCAGGGGCCCACCAGCATAGTGAACCTCGTCACGGAGAACATGGAGGCCGCCGGCGCGACAGCGGGCAGCCTTATGGTGCACGTCCCACAGTACGCACAGCTCGACGAGGACCACAACGCCGCCGCCCGCGCCCTGGAGGTACTCTGCGCCATCTACGGCTTCCCCACCTCGCTCGTCGACTTCACCCGCGGAGAGCAGCAGTACAAGTACATCAGCTCACTCGTGCAGAACAACCAGCAGGTCTCCAGGGTCTTAAAGGAGCTCGAGGCCGACTACGACAAGACCGCCGCGGGCCAGCCTCCCTCCGCGGAGAGCTCCGGCGAACACGTGGAGCTGGCCCCGGACGTCGAGAGCTTCCTGCAGCAGATGGGCCAGCGGTTAGAGGAAAACTCCGAGGACAGCTAGCTCCAGCCCAGCCCCTTCATGATCTGCGCCGCCTCCGCCATCTCCTCCTCGTCCAGCGGCAGCGTCGGCGGGCGCGGCGGTCCCGCTGACCGCCCCAGCGCCGCCATCATCCCCTTGGTCTGCCGGTAGCCTCCCGACTTCGCGCTCGTCTTCGCCTGCCAGCCGGCCAGCGCGCCCCGCACGTGGTCGAACTTCGCCTGCGCCTCCTCGTACTTCCCCGCCTCCAGTAGCTTCCATATCGCAAGGTCATGCGCCGGGTACGCCGCGACCAGGCTGCTGATATAGCCCCGGCCGCCATTCTGATGGCACAGCACCGGCGACCCCGTGTTGTCTATGATGTTGAAGATATCCGCGATCTTCTTCATGTCGTCGTAGTCCTGCCCCTCGGCGGGCGACCACTTCAGCGCCGTCACGTGCTCCGCGTCCTTCATCCGCAGCATCGTCTCCACCCGCATCGACTCCTGCTGAGGGTTCAGCGTGAACCAGTGCGTGTTGTAGATCATGATGCCGATGTCGATCGCGTCCGAGATGTCCGTGAAGTACCGCACATAGTCGTCCTGCTGGCAGTGGTGGAAGAACGGCAGGTCGATCTGCAGCCCGACCGCCCCCAGGTCCTGCGCCCGCTTCGCGTCCTCGATGGCGTGCAGCGTGTTCTTCGTCTTCAGCGCGCACATAATAACCGCGTCGCTCCCCGCTGCGTTCACCACCGTGCGCAGAACGTGCGGCCACTCGTCGTCGCCCAGGTCCGGGCCCTCACCCATCGCCGCCGTCACCTTCAGCGGCGCAGTGTTCGTCCCCAGACCCTGCTCCATCCACCACCTCGTCAGGTCCGTCATGCGCGCCAGGTCGACGTTCATATCATCGTCAAACGCCGTAGGCACCGTCACGAGGCACCCCTGTATAAGCTGCCTAAGCTCTCCGCGGTCCATCTATGCCTCCCTTATCTTTGTCATCCTGTCCATCCTGCCCATCCATGTTCCACTACGCCCCCCGCTCCAACCCAATCCCCTCGATAGTCTCCCACAGCTCCGCCTTCTCCCCCGCGTCCAGCGCCCGGAACGGCGGACGCACCGGCCCGCCGTGCAGACCCACGTACTCCAGCGACGCCTTCACCACCGCCGCGTCGAACACGTACCGCCCCGACTTCCAGTGCTCGCCGTGGTGCCACGCCATGTACGGCGCCAGCCGCGCGTGCCACCGGTCCGCCTCCGCATACTGCCCCCGCTCCATCAGGTCGAAGAAGCTCAGCTCGAACTCCGGCCACCACGTCACCGGCCCCGATATGTACCCCGTCGCCCCGTGCATGTGAGAGCTCACCGACGTGAACCCAAGCGAGTTGTCTATGAACGCGAACCGGTCCGCGAACCGGTCTATCACCACCGGCATGTCCTTGATCAGGTTCGGGCTACCGTACTTTAGCGACACGATGTTGTCCAGCCCGGACAGCCTCTCGATCAGCGCCGGCGTCAGCGTCGTCCCCAGCCCCACGCGCCACGACTGATCGTAGATCATGACGCCTATATCCACCGACTCGCTCAGTATCCGGTACCAGTCGAACACCCCCTGCTGGTCGATGCCGTAGTAGAAGGGGGGAGGCACCATCGCGTACCTCGCGCCCGCCCTACGCGCCGCGTCCGTCCTCGCGATCACGTCGTCCAGGTTCACGCCCGCCACCCCGCTCACCACGGCGATCTTCCCCTCGCACACCTCCAGCGCGGCCTCCGTCATCAGCAGGTGCTCGTCGTCCGAGAGCGACAGGTACTCCCCTGTGCCCGACGGGCATATCACGAACCCCCTCCCGTCGCCCACGCCGTTCTCCACCATGTACCGCAGGTTGCCCTTCAGCGCCTCCACGTCCAGCCTCAAGCCGTCGTCGAACGTGGCCATAGCCAGCCCCGCCGGCCCGCGTATCTCCCGCTTGACCTGCTCGATGTCCCAGCTCATGCCTGTAACCTCCTAATGCTCTAGGTAGAGGTACTCCGCCCCTAATCATCCCACATCAGGGACGGGGAATGACAGAGGTCGCCATATACCCACGAGGACGGTGATGGCCAATTACCATAGCGCCATGCACACGGGGCTGGCGGACCTGACGCGCCCTACTGGGAACTCTGGGCATGGACCCCCTAAGGTGTTACGGGTGATTGGGCGCGTAGGTGGTTATGTATTTCCGTTCGGTGTAAGATAATCGTGGTCTACCAGCTATCGAATTTCACGCCCACTAGGCACCTTGGAGGCTACAAGATTGGAAGGAGGCAACTGAAGTGGACCTCAATGAGTATCAGCTCCTCGCCAATCAGACAGACCAACAGCCCGAAACGGGAACTTTCGACGCGGACCCTCGAAGCATCCTTGTTCCCCTGTTGGGCCTGGCGGGCGAAGTTGGGGAATTGCTCGGGGAACACAAGAAGTGGATCAGAGATGGCGACTCATACAAGCTGTTTCCCGATCGAGTCAAGGAAGAATTGGGCGACCTTCTCTGGTACCTGTCTAATGTTGCCACCAAGCATGGTCTGACGTTGGAGGAAGTCGCCAGTTACAACCTCGGCAAGATTCGAAGGCGTTGGCACCTCGCGGCGAACGGAGAGGGACCACAGAGACTGCTTGATGAGGGCTTCCCGGATGCTGAGCGCCTTCCCAGACAAATGGATGTGTCAATAGACTCGGAGGAACCTGGTAGGATTGTAACTTTCATCAACGGCAAGCGATTTGGCCATCCCCTGAAGGATAATCGATATGAAGATGACGGTTACCGATTTCATGATGTTTTCCACCTGTCTTACGCCAGTGTCCTTGGATGGTCCCCTACCCTGAGGGCATTATTGCGCCGTAAGAGGAAGAGCGACCCCAAGGTTGACGAAGTCGAAGATGGCGGTCGAGCAATGGTCATTGAGGAAGGGATTTCCGCGATGGCTTTTAGCTACGCAGAGCGTCGGAATTTCCTGGAGGGTGCTGAGGGCGTCAATTACGAACTGTTGCGCACTATTAGAGACATGACTTCCCACTTGGAAGTGAGTTGCCGCACCGAGGGGGACTGGGAGCGCGCCATAATGAAAGGGTTTGAACTCTGGCGACAAATCAGGGCAAGCGGGAAGGGCCGATTGCGGGCGGACCTACAAGAGGGGACTATTGAATTAGTTGGGTGAGTCTTCCCCCGGGTTCAAGAAGGTTCATTCAAAGTAGGTTCCCTCAAATCCCCTTTCCCTTTCCAAAGACTCCAAGTCGTAAACGCACCCATTATGAAGGTCGCGATGGTGGCAATGCTTAAGGTACTCAACAATAGAATCCATCCCCAGTTTGTTACCCAGCTTGGAACATAAACCTCCGGAGTGTTGCGTACGGCTACAATCAAGGACACGGCCACACCGAGGATGGTTACGGCTACCAAGAAGATACCGAACATGACCAGCGGCTGTAGATAGTCCCTTATCTCTGCTCGTGCCGACCGCAATTGGTCATCTAATATTTTCCCTTGATCGATTAGGTCTTGCTGGGCCTTGTTAACATTTCCTTGGACGCGTGTTACATAGGTCCAGCTAACGTTTTGTTGATCCCCGAGCACATCTTGGAGGCGGTGCCACATATAGGGTCTACGTGATTGCGGGGCAGGGACATGCCCTTTGAGGTGGTGTAGTTCGAATGTGAAGAGTTCGGTGCCAAGGGGTATTGGAACTGGTTCGTTGCCAAGATTGGCCACCCTTATGTATAGTCGTTCATCGTCGTAGCCCCAACCAAAATAGGGGTCGACCTGTATCCCCATCAGCCCAGTCAAGCCTTGAGAAGCGTAGTTGAACCGAATTCCAAGCTTGCCAACCAAGTCAGCTGGCATATTGAGCCGTTCTATGGTGGAAAGAATGGCGATTTTGCCTGGCTCTATGAGATTTCAGTTTTCGGAAAGGGCGTGCCTGGCCCGTAGCGTTTGCCTTCCAATACCAAGCCGTCACACGCGACTCTGAGAGCGTAGGAGCCCTCCATTATTGAATGAGCGTCCCAGGTGCCTCGTATAAAGACTTGCCCACCACATAGTCGTTGTCGAATCGCCTCTCCACTTAGAACCACAGTAAGGGCCTCCTATTGAGAGTTGAGGACATCGGAACTCCGAGACTCGGTTGGATGGTGCCTTGGCAATAGGTGGTTGATGTGCCATTTGGGTGGGAACCAGTAGTTGAGAGGTTCATTCGATGGTCGGTAGAGTTGCTTAATGCGAGAGCGCTTCGTTGAACCCTTAACTTCGGGATGAGTGACCCTGGCGTATTTGGACACCTCACAGAACAGATTTTGGCAGTCTATCAACTGGAGGCGTCTTCCCCACAAGGACCGGAACTCCAACCCAAGTCGTTCAAACTCGTGCTCCTGACGGTCTGCAACGAGGCGGATGATGTCAATTGCGTTGAGGCCACCCAGGTCACTGAAGCACTTGTGAATGCCGTCTAGCGCCCCAGGTCCTGGCACCACAAACTCCATTTCAGAAAAGTCGCAAAGTTGGCTATAATTTAAATCGGTCACGAACTGGTAACCTAGGAAATTCCCAATCATCGGATATGATCGGAGGATTTCGAAAACCTGCCTCATGCTGGAAGCAACAGCAATTTGCCGTGGGACCTCATCCTCCATCATCCTGTTCAACAGTGTGAGGAGGTTGCAGTGCTTAGCCCGGTACCCGAAGGCGCTGGTTCCAGAGGGCATCATGTATGCGGCGGAATGGATGCGGATCTTGGATGACATTGCGGCGCCTAATACTTTAGCATACCGAGAGAACGCAAAATCCCGGTATGCAATCGTTCCCAGCCTCTTCTGCAAAAGCTCCCACGTTTCAATTTTGTTGAAGAGCTTAAAAAGGATTGAGCGAAAGAAAACCTCTTCTATGGATTGGTCGCCTTCGTATATGACGTGGCGTATGAGGTATTGGCTCACTCGATCAGAAGCCCGGTAGGCGTTTGTGAATCTATGACGTGCTATAGTTGGCTCCCTGGTCCACGGAGGTGCTTGTCCCTCTATTTTTCGGTAAAAGACCTCCTGGCGCTCGGCGGCGAAGCGCCAAAAAGTGTCGTAGACGACTGTTGGACGAGCCGGAGAGAGGTCTGCAAAGGCCGAAGGCCCGTCGGTGGACGAGGACGAAAAGAGTCGCCTTTGAGACTCAGGAAACCGAGGCCCTACAGCTCCAGGCCGCCTACCCACAGTTGTCTTCATCCTGGAGGTGTTCTAGAGATGAATGTACTCTCTCGGCGAGAGGGCGAAGTTTATACTTGGCGCGATGTCGTGTGGCCGGAGTAGCAATGCAGGTGATGCGCTCCAATCTCAGTTCCATCTCATGCGCCATGAACTGTCCGAGTCTACACAGCCCTAGGTAATTGCCATAGGCCTTCTCAACAATGTATTGAGTGGCGTAGAATCCAGTAACGGCCAGACCACCCGTCCTACTGGGTGTAAAGACAACCTGCTGAAGGCAAGGAAAGCCCCGCCGTGGTTGGTGTGTGTGGTCATTGTAGGGATCAAAGAGAGAGGCCTGCAATGCAGTTCGGCGGTGATTGCCACGATGCCAGGTACTCAGGATTTGGTCTAGCTGGTTGAGGCCATCTTTGCCCTCGTTGTCGCAACCAAAGGCAATCAAACGCTGGAAATAGAGGCCATACGTGTTTGCTGTGTCGAGGCGCCGTAAACGCGGGTACATTCTCAACCGGGATTTCCCATATTGGGAGTCTTCAGGCTCAAGGGGCAGCCCAAACGAGATGTTAGCATCATAGTCAGGTCCTGCAAGGCCAGTCAATCGCCGGTCTATCCGATAAGAGATGCGTTTGCAGTCGTAGAGCACCCTTCTTGTCCGTCTTCATCGTCCTCGTGTCCCCTGCCAGTGGGGTGAAAGCGCATTGAAGACAAGGCGACTCCCTGGAGCGCTCTCCCCCTCTTGGCAAGATCGTGGTTGTACCCTCCCTCAGCTTGGCGCCGGCGATAACCGGCCGATACGATCCAACACTCCCTGGAACAACCGTCGAGGAACCGACATCTCGGATAACTGAAAGATCAACCACCGGGAGTGCCGCACCAGACGGCCTCCCATCTTGATCAGCTTGACCTGCACGCTCCGCAGCGACCAGTGCTTGACCGCCTTGGGCAGACACAGCCGGCGAAGGAAGTTCCCAAGGTTGTACGCCAGGACGAACAGAGATAGACGCACCCGGTTGGCCACGAACCGATGGCACGACAGCCGAGTCCAGTTCAGCGCGTACTTCCCCTCCTTGATCCACTGCTCGGCTGTCCCGCGACCATTGTAGAATCGCACCACTCCTTCGGGGCCAGCCGTCATGCTCGTGACTATGAAGCCCACCCGGGGGAATAGCTCTCCCCTATGCCACTCCACCTTGGCCACCACCCGCCGAGCGCGGTCCCAACTCCCGGCACGATACCAGAAGTCGTCGTATAGGATCACTGGACGCTTCGGCGGCCTCCCCACAGGCCTCCTGAGCAGAGGGGCGATCTCCCGTTGCAGCACCTCGTTGCCGGGGAGTCTTATAGCGTAAAGGACGTGCCGCTCCTCGAGGTACTCATAGATGTCCGGCTTGGCGAATGCGGCATCGGCACGAAAGTACCGCCGCACTCCTGTCGCCCCGTAGCGGGACAGGATCGGATCCAATACATCACGCCACCTGTGCGCGCTATGTACGTTCCCCGCACGGAGCATCGCCCCCTCGCAGTCACCGAACTGGTTGAACACGAACAAAGGGTGATAGCACGTGCTCCCAAAGTGACCGTTGTACGACGCTCCCTCCTGTCCTCCATGTACCGGACTCTCCGAACTGTCCATGTCCAAGATCACCCGCCGGTGCGCTGTGTGCGTCATCGCCCGGTCCACCCACGTAGCGTTCACTCGGCCCAACCCTTCCACGTTGCCGTCTTGGGTAAGCACCTCGGTCTCGAACCGGCTGATGGTGTTGGTGCTGGCGGCCGGTCTCTCAGGACCACCTCGCCGTCCAACGACTACCCGCATCGTCGGGTCCTGGGCCAACCGTTCAGCGTCGTTGGTATCCTCGTAGCCCGCCAGACGACTGTACACCGACTGCCTGAGAAGGCCCACCAATCGGTGCTGCACGTTACGACCGCCACGGCTCTCCTGCAGACACTCATTCGCCGTCTCCGTCAGCCCCAGTGCATCGTCCAACTCGCGGCAGGCCAGCAGCCCAGCGTCCGAGGTGATGGTAGCGCCGCGAAACTCCAACCGTACACGTCGGTCGAAACGGAGCGTGGCGCGGGGGTTGGTGCTTTCACCCATTGGGTGCCTCCTGAGTGGGTACGTTATCAAGAACTAGAGTAGTCGCTCACGACCAGTCTAGCACTCATGATAACCACTGTGCTCTGCTATTCGGCTACATCGGGTATCGCTGTTGCTGATTACGGCAAGCCCTGCAGGGTTGATATGGGAAATGTGGGCTCAAGTAACGATCGAAGAGTTCTCCGCGCCCCGCTTCTGGATTCCACATCCGTGTAGGAAAAATCGTGTTAGCAACGGTATGGGAGGATTCTTCCCCGACGGCCTCCAGGAGGAGTTCGAGAGCCTCTCGGATTGGCGGAAACTCTAGAGGGTCTCCATCTTTAAGATCGTTAACTACCACAACCAGTGGGGTAACTTCTTTAGCCTTGTATACCTCAAGAAACGCCTTTCCCCAAGCAACTGACAGGTTGGGTTCTTCAATGATCATTGGACCCCTCATCTTCTCCTTCTCCCAAGTGGCGAAATGTGCTTCGGCCAATGAAGTTCCGTCGAGATACCCTAACAAATGCTGACCAGCCACGATCGACGGAGAGCTTCGAGAGGCCTGGTTGTTGGGCACGAAACAACAGCCCTCGTCTTGTATCTTCAAGGCGGGTCAGGTTATAGCCGTCAAAGACGGGACGTCCCTGCACGAGAAGCAAGTCCCCTACTTCCACGTCGATGGGTCGGCCTTTCCAATGGTAATCGACGATGCAGACTGGCTCCGGTGATTGCCAACTAAAGGCCTGGGCGCGCGCCTGCGCATTGGTGATCTTGAACAGCATGGCAGCATGTCTTTCGTGCAAGAGCCGCAGGCCGCTGCGCATGTGATGCACTAGCGTGGAATAGCCAACACCGAAGTAATTGGCGATGATATAGACTTGGTCCGGGGTGGATGTTTCAATGTTCCACCCTCGTAAAGTGAACGCTCTCTGGACCGCCATTTTGGGCATGAGCAGAGCACCTGCAAAACACTCAGCAGCGAACTCCGTCGTGTCTAACCTGGATCGAGTCGGATTGTCTGTTAGCTGGTCTATTTGCGTGCCGTCGCCTTTACTGTGGTGACCGAGTTCATGGGCACAGGTGTAGGCACGGCGTCCAGAAGGGCGTAGCGACGAAAGGATGATGGTTGGCCCTAACTCGGGACAATACATCCCTTCTAGGCTAGGGATCTCCGCGAACCGGACTTCGATGCCAAGATGTTCAGCCAAATCGTAGACACAAATGGCTTCATCCAACCGTAGACCAGCACTGCGGCGCATACGGAGTGCTGCGGCCATGGAACGCCGGGCTATGGTTTTCCTGTCCATTACTTACTGCGGGCGGCCGTCTGTCTTGAGCGCTCGGACAATATCCAGTAGACTCTTGAGGTCTTCATCCTTTAGCTTGCCCAACTCCCGAGCCGCGAGCATGACTCGGTCGCTTATCTTGTCGGAATCGTCCTGACCTACTAGCCACGGTATCTTTACCCCGTAGAGTTCTGCCAGCACAGTCAATTCTTCAGCCTGTACTCTTCGACGTCCGGCTTCGATCTCAGAGACCGTCGGCCTATGCCATCCCAGTGCCGTCGCCACTTGCCCCTGCGTGAGGCCAGCCATCTGTCTAGCTAGCCTTAGACGGCTCGCGATGCCTTGACGGAGAGAGTCTCGCTGGTTCACTTGCCCTGCCTCCGCGAACTCATCTGCTCCTGTACATTGTCGGCAATCTCATTCACTGAGAGCAGTCTACGGCCTTTCTCTGGAACAAATACACTATCAGGAATCTCGTGGCCAACGGAGTCCGAAAGAAATAGGGACGCCTCTACACCGCTATAGCTATCGAACCCGTCAACGTCCTCGAGGGGACGCGTATCCGAACCGATGTGCCCCACGGCCCTCCCGCTCGCTTCCTGCACCTTGGTGACAGCATCAATCACATGCGTCAAGATTTCGTTCTTGTCCAATGGTCTCACCTTACCTAGGGTAAGCGAAGCTTACCACAGCCGGGATGGGATTACAAGCAGCCCTTCCCGTTCTCGACGGCCAACAGCGACGCCTAGGCCGGTGTTGAGGTCCAACGGGTTCGGAACTGCGCAACCCGCCCTTGACCGCCACGAACACCCGTGCTATCATCTCCCCATGCAAAAGCCGGCAACCACGCTGACAGCTCCCCGCTCAGCAGCCGGCAGCACCCAAACCCCTGTTCCAAATCGTTCCAAATCCTCTCAGGCGCGTACCATTTGCGTGCCAAATGCGCCCCAAAACCGCTCCAGGATGTCCACGCCTCAGATA
Source organism: Dehalococcoidia bacterium (assembly GCA_965262055.1). Lineage (GTDB taxonomy): Bacteria > Chloroflexota > Dehalococcoidia > Lucifugimonadales. The sequence goes on along the minus strand of CBDHEI010000002.1, from coordinate 152,972 downwards.
CGAAAGGGGTCGATATGGCACAGTTCGAAACACTTTTTTGGGGTCAGGCCCGCCCCGCCCGTCTCTGGGAGCCGCCTTGAGCCGGTCTCACGCCCCGCGTCCGGCCGTCTGACAGCCTCCACGCCGGTACGCGGGCCGGTGATCCATAGCGTGGCCTTGCATACGCTATGGGCGGACGGCTACAATCAGGGCTGTCGGGGTGTGGCGCAGTATGGTAGCGCGCGTCGTTCGGGACGACGAGGCCCTGGGTTCAAGTCCCAGCACCCCGACCACTTTCCGAGGCAGGCGGCGGCCGGGGATACCCTCGAACCGTTCCGGCGGGTCCTTCGAGAGGGTAGTCCTTGCGCATGTTGCCGGGGCCTCCGGGCAGACCGGGGCGTCTGGGAGTTGGATATATGCCTAAACCCCTGGAGATCGGCGCCAACAAGCAGCTCTTCATCGACGACCTCCTCATCGACGAGACCCTCGGCGTCTGCAGGAACCTCAACCAGCCGGCCAAGTACGTCGGCAACCCCATCATGATCCCGCTCTACCCCTGGGAGGGCAGGCTCGAGCTCTACGGCACCGTCTGGCGCGACCCCGACGGCACCTTCAGGATGTGGTACCAGGGCATGGGCGGCATGGGCATCGCCCACATGGGCCTCGACCTCAGGGGCACCCCGTTCGAGTTCCTCAACTTCGACCTGCAGAACCTCGAATGCTCTATCTGCTTCGCCACCTCCGAGGACGGCATCCACTGGAAGCGCCCCAACATAGGCCTCATCGAGTTCCACGGCACCAAGGACAACAACATCCTCATCCCCGACGCCTGCTTTGCGAACGTCATCGAGGACACCCGCGACCCCGACCCGGACCGGCTCTACAAGTCGCTCTTCTTCGAGGCCCGCGACTGGGACCCGAGAGGCACTCCCAACACCGGCGAGGGCGTCTCCGTCGCCTTCTCCCCCGACGGCGTCCGCTGGACCAAGTACCCAGGCAACCCCGTCATCACCAGGGCCAGCGACAGCCACATGCTGCTCGGCTGGGACGACCTCGCGGGCAGCTACGTCGCCTACGCCCGCCCCACCACCAAGGAGGGGAACCCTGTCCGGCGCATCGGCCGCTCCACCAGCGACGACTTCATCGACTGGACCGACCCCGAGGAGGTGCTGGTCCCGGACTCCGACGACCCGCCCGCGATGGAGTTCTACGGCATGCCCGTCTTCCGCTACGAGGGCCACTACCTCGGCCTGCTCTACGCCTACCAAGCGAGGCCCGAGGAGCCCAGGCAGCGCAACTTCGGCACCATAGACGTGCAGCTAGCCTCCAGCAGGGACGGCGTCGACTGGGAGAGGTCCGGCGATAGGACGACGTTCCTTCCCAACGGCCCCGCTGGCAGCATAGACGCCGGCGAGATATATATGGCCCGCGAGCCCGTGCTCGTGGACGACGAGCTATGGTTCTACTATTCCCCCGGCACGATGGAGCACGGCGTCACCGGACGCAGCGGCCCCCTCTGCCTAGCCAAGCTGCGCCTCGACGGCTTCGTCTCCGTCGACGGCGGCGACGAGACCGGCGCGCTCATCACCAAGCCGATTCTCTGCGAGGGCGGCCCGCTCACCATCAACGCCGCCGCCCAGGGAGGCATGGCTGGAGTGGCCGTGCTCGACGAGTCGGGCATCCAGTACCGCGGCTACTCGATGGAGGAGTGCGCCAAGTTCGACGGCGACTCCCTCGCCCACCGTGTCACCTGGCGCGACAAGACCTCCCTCGAAGAGCTCAAGGGCAAGGTAATCAGGCTCAAGTTCTATCTCCAGAACGCCAAACTCTACGCCTTCAGGCTAGGCGAGCCGTGACGTCCTCCGGTAGGCTGCTGAATACGGGGTGTGCAGAGGGGCGGAGCCCCTTTGCCGGGAGTCTGAGGGTGTCCCTCAGAAATAACTTCTTTTCTTTCTTTCTGGTTACAGGAAGGGGTCTGAAGAGGGACGGGAGGAGGTTCTCGCTCAGCCTGCCAGATAGGACGCCCCCGGCCTGACCAGGTAAGCACACATGCCTACCGTAACCGACATGTTCGACATGACTGGCAAGGCCGCCATCGTCACAGGCGGGGCGACCCATCTCGGCCGCGCCATGGCCACCGCCCTCTGCGAGCTGGGCGCCTCCGTCACCATCGCCAGCCGCCGCGCATCCCTCTGCGAGCATGTGGCGGCCCAGCTACGGGACGAAGGCCACGACTGCGTCGGCGCCGGCTGCGACGTGACCTCCGAGCAGGAGGTAGACGCTCTGGTTGACGCCGTTGCCGACAGGTGCGGCCGCCTCGACGTCATGGTCTGCAACGCCGGCGGGTCCGGTGACCTTCCCTCGACCTACGTCCCCAACTCCTCGGTCGAGGAGTTCATGCACACCATCGACCTGAACCTCAAGAGCGCCTACCTCTGCGCGCAGGCCGCCGCGCGGGTGATGGTGAAGCAGCGCTCAGGCTCGATAATCACCGTGGGCTCGATACACGGCTTCACCACCAGCGACAAGCGCTTCTACGAAGGTCTGGACATGCGCAGGGGAGGCGTCGCCTACCAGACCTCGAAGGGCGGCGTGATCCAGCTCACCCGCAACCTCGCCGGCGAGCTCGGCGAGTACGGCGTCACCGCCAACTGCATAAGCCCCGGCCAGATCCCCACGCCCGGCGCGAACGTAGAGATCGTCGAGAGGTTCCGCCAAAACCAGCCAATCCCCCGCACCGGCGCCCCGGACGACCTCAAGGGCGCCGTCGCCCTGCTAGCCTCGCCCGCCGGCGCCTGGATCACCGGCCACAACCTCGTAGTCGACGGCGGCTGGACCATATGGTAGCGCCATGAATAGACTCGCAACAGCAATCTGCCTGATCGCCATTTTCGCGGTTCTGGCAGCGGCGTGCGCCGGCGGGGAGGAGCCGGAGGAGGTCCCGACCCCTGAGGCGGTGGCCGTCGTCGAAGAAGCCCCGCCCGCGCAGGCCGACGGAAGGCACCTCACGGCTCTGGTGGGTGGGGGCCAGGACACAATCTCCATCAACGCCTTCTTCCCGTCGACTCTCCGCATCCGCGCCGGCGACACGGTGACCTGGAAGCTGAACAGCGACGAAGTGCGCACCGTCTCGTTCCTGGCCGGAGACCAGCCCCCGGCCATCCCCGCCCGCGTCGACCTCGTCCCCGTGCCGGGCAGCTCCAACGGAGAGTTGATGCTCAACCCCTGGTCCAATCTGCCGACGCGCCCCCCCGGCGCGCCGTTGGAGGTGTACGACGGCAGTACTTTTGTGAGCTCAGGCATCATGTCCAAAGACCCAATAGCCCCCGGATTTGACCCTAACGACACCTTCACCGTCCGCTTCGACGTCCCGGGCGTCTACGAATTCATCGATCTGAACCACCTCACGGTCAAGGGCTCCGTGGTGGTCGTCAACGGCGCCGACGATGTCGACGACCAGGCCGCCATCGACGCCCGCGCCGCCAAGGAATTGCAGCCGCTGGCGGAATTCGCGCAGCAGATGCGGGATGCCACGTCGCTTCTGGGAGACATCAGGCACCTTTCCAGCAACTACCTTTTCTCGGATGAGTTCCTGGAGGCCCTTGGCCCCTACGCCGTGGAGAACATGGACGGGGAGATCATCTACAGGGAGCCGATGTCCGACGGCTCCGACCTGTGGCTGGTCCAGGCCGCGCTGGGACCGGACGACTCAAAGCTACTGGACTTCATACCCAAGGAGTTGACCCTCAGGGTGGGTGACACTGTTTCGTGGAACTTCCCCACGGCTGGCCACTCCCTGGTCTTCGACCCGGTGGCCCCACCCCCTGAGCTCGTAAAGCAGGTTGTAGGCGACGAGTGGCCGCCGTCGCTTATAGTTGACCCCGACGTGGTCAAGCCGGTCATCCCGTCCGGGGTCTTCGATCCTGCCCTCTACTTTACCTCCGGGCTCATGGGGTTCGACGGCGCGCTGGGCGGCAAGGAGGTCCAGTTGAAGTTCACCCAGGTGGGCGTCTTCGACTACTTCTGCGCCGTCCACCGCGAGCTTGGCATGGAGGGCACCATACGGGTCATACAGTACACCAACGAGAAGTAGGCCCAAGGAGGCCTGTGCGCAGGGGGATCGGAAGGGCCGTCCTGGCGGTTCACGTCGCCGTCGGGCTCGTCGCCGTTGCGCTGCTGCTCGGCATGGGCGTGGCGGCCTGCAGCCGGGGAGACGAGCCCTCAGCCGGCGATGTCTTGCAGGAGCGGTTGGAGAGCCAGACCGGCGTTCCGTCCGGCCACGACAGCTCCGAGGGGGCGCTGCTCGGCAGCACTGACGCGGAGACCGTGTCGGGCGGAGCGCGATGTCGCCCCGACGCCCCCGTCCGGGAGTTCGGGATAGCCGCCGCCCACGTCGAGATCACCCTGAACCGCTTCCTGGACTACGACCCCAACGGCCTGATGTACGTCCTGGAAGAGAGGCTGGACGACGTCCGGCGGGAGGAGTCGCAGAACCGCGCCGCCCGCGCCGGCAACGCCGACCCGGCGGTCTCCCTCGGACTCCAGGGCGACGCCATTCAGCCGCTCATACTGCGCGTCAACCAGGGAGAGTGCCTGCGCGTCCGGCTGCGCAACGGCCTTGACGGCACGCCCGCCAGCTTCCACCTCCACGGCAGCAGTCTATACGTAGCCGGCAGCGGCGCGCCCGCCGTCGCCTTCAATCCCGACGCCTCGGCGGCGCCCGCGGAGAGCGTCGTCTACGAGTGGATGGTGGACGAGGACGAGCCGGAGGGGACCCACTACTTCCACAGCCACGGCGATGCCCGGCTCCAGACGGGGCACGGACTCTTCGGCGCCGTGATAGTCGAGAAGACGGGTTCCGTCCACATCGACCCCCGCACCGGGAACCAGATGCGCAGCGGTTGGGACGCCATAGTAGAGACCCCGGACGGCAGCGACTTCCGAGAGTTCGCCATCGTCTATCACGAGATCGGCAACGAGCGCTACCGGCACCTGGACCGGGACGACGCCCCTGTCGCCCAGGTCGACCCCTTCACGTCGGCGTACCGCCCCGGAAGCCGGGCCCTCAACTACCGCAGTGAGCCCTTCATGAACCGGATGGCGTTGCAGAACGAGAGAGTCGGCTTCTTCGACGTGTCCCAGGCGTATAGCTCTTACGTCTTCGGTGATCCGGCCACTCCGATAGCCAGGGCATATCTGGGTGACCCCGTGAAGCAACGGCTGGTACACGGCGGCTCCGAGGTCTTCCACGTCCACCACGTGCACGGCGGCGCCGTACGCTGGCGGCGCCAGCCCGGCGTCGAACCCACTGACTTCGACACCGGACTCGTCAAGAGGCCGCCGCTGCTGCCGAAGGCCTCCGTCAGGATAGATTCCCAGGCGGTTGGCCCCTCGGAGACATACGACATAGAGGACGAATGCGGCGCGGGCGGATGCCAGCAGTCGGTGGGCGATTTCCTGATCCACTGCCACGTGGCCCACCACTACATCGCCGGCATGTGGATGTTCTGGCGTGTGTACAACACCCTGCAGGACGGGGAGGTCTCCCAGGACAAGCTAGCGCCGCTCGTGGAGCTTCCCGACCGTGCCGGCAAAGTGCGCCATGCGGTTACGTCGGAGCAGCTACTCGACACTAACGTGAGCTGGGGGGGACGCCCGCTTGCCGTCACTGAAGAGACCCTCCCCGACCTGGTAGAGCGCCAGCTTCCGCCGGCGGGCAAGGCACGCGGCTATGACGCGTCCGTGCTGGGCTGGGAAAGGGTAGGGCGTCTCTACCTTAACGAGCCGGAGGACGAAGCCGCGAGGCCCTCGGGCTTGTCCGGCCCGGAACAGCGGCGGCCTTTCTACTTCGATCCGATCACGGGCAAGCTGGCATATCCGTTCCTGCGCCCGCACCTCGGCAAGCGGCCGCCGTTCGCGCCGGGTCACGGCCCCGCCCCCTTCCTAAGCCCCGCGTCACGGGGACGCGGTCCTCCCGCGCCCGGCGAGAGCGGCCCGGCCAGCCTGTGTCCATCGGATACCAGGCTGGAGGAGCTAGTCCTCCACGCCATCAACGTACCTATAGTCCTGAACGAACGGGCCGGCCTGATCGACCCGGCCGGCCAGCTATTCGTCCTGAAAGAGGACGAGGAGAGGGTGCGGGCCGACAACGACTACAGGGTCCCATTGGCCATTCGCGGCAACGCGGGCGAGAGCTGCGTAGATATCCTGCTGAAGAGCGAGCTCGAAGACAGCAGCGAGAACAGCTTCTTCAGCAAGGTGAACATTCACGTCCACTTCGTGCAGTTCGACATACTGGCCAGCGACGGCGTGTCTACCGGCTTCGGCTACGAGCAGTCGGTCAGGCCATTCACGTCTGAGGGCGAGACTGTGTCCGAGCCCGCTGAGGCAGGCTCTATGCGCCTCGCCCTAAGCAACACCGCTCGTTTCCAACCCGGCATCCTCGTCGGGGTGGGCATGGATCAGGCGGACACGTTCGAGGTGCGCCGCATTGAGAGCATTAAGGGCGGGGCGCTCGTGTTCGAGAAGCCTCTTGAATACAGGCACGCCGCTGGAGAGGTAGTCAGCACGGAGTTCGTGCGCTACCGCTGGTACCCTGACGTCCAGTTCGGGACGGCCTACTTCCACGACCACGTCAGAGCCCTGACATCGTGGGAGCACGGTCTGTTCGGCGCCTTCATCTCCGAGCCGCCAGGATCGACCTACCACGACCCGAATACCGGAGAGGAGATAACCAGCGGCCCGATCGCCGACGTGCACACGGACGGCGTAGTGTCGGCCGATGTCACTGGGAGCTTCCGGGAGATGGTCATGTTCATCCAGGACGGCAACGCGCTGACGAACGCCGGGGATTCCAGTGGCAGCTCGCTGAATCTGCGGGTCGAGCCGCTGGCTTCGAGGGGCGGCGACCCCGCCCTGCTGTTCAGCAGCGTGGAGCACGGCGACCCCGCTACTCCAATTCTGGAAGCTCACCTTGGAGACCCAATCGTGATACGGACTCTGGTCTCCGCAGCCAACGACGTCCACACGTGGCACCTCGACGGCCACTGGTTCCGCGCCGAGCCCCACAGCAGCAGGTCTCCGCCGGTCAACACGGTCCACGTGGGGATATCCGAGAGGTACGACCTTGCCGTGCGTCGCGCCGGTGGACCGCAGGGGAGGCCGGGGGACTACCTCTACTACAACGGACGCGCCTTCAAGCTGCTGGAGGGTAGCTGGGGCATCGTGCGCGTGCAACCGCCGGGTGAGCCGGGACTGATGGCCCTGCCTGGGCGAGAAAGAGGCGTCTCCAGGCAGGGATCTGTGTGCCCGGACGCGGCACCTCTGAAGGAGTATGCGGTCACTGCCATCGACGTGCCTCTGCCCATGCTCAGCGGCTCGCCGGGGAAGATTTACGCGCTCGAGCAAGACGTCGATCCGATCCTAACCGGGATCAAGCGGGTGGAGCCGCTCGTGCTCCACGTAAACGTGGGCGACTGCGTGGCGTTGGATCTGACCAACTCCACGGACGGCGGGCCGGTGTCTGTCCACGCTGACATGCTCGCTTTCGATCCGTCCGATTCCTACGGAGCAGCGGTTGGACGAAACCCGGAGCAATTGACGCCGCCCGGAGAGACTCGAAGATACACTTTCTATGCACACCCGGAGGTGGGGGAGACCGTTGCGCTGCTGCGAGACTGGGGCGACGCCCTCCGAAACCCGGCCTTGGGTCTGTACGGCGCCATCGTCGTGGGCCCGGAGGAGGCGGTGTATACGCACCCAGTGACCGGAGAGGAGCTTTCGGGGCGGGCAGGGTGGCGCGTGGACGTCCATCCGCCCGATGAGCCGAGTTACCGGGACTTCACCGTGTTCCTACACGACGAGGACCCCTCAATCGGCACCCACCTCATGCCATACGCCGAGCACGTAGCTGGGGTGGTTGGACTGAGCTATCACGCTTCGCCCCTCTCCGGCGGGGAATACCGGGACTCTAAGACTCCGACGCTGGAGGCCCTCGCGGGCGACCCTGTGAGGGTTCACGTACTGGCGCCATACGGCGAGCAGGCGCACGTATTCACCATCGAAGGCCACAGGTGGCCCTTGGAGCCTGGGAGGCCCGGCTCCAGTCTGCTTAGCTCAGTACAGGTTGGGCCGCTGGAGGCTGTGACGATGATGATAGAGGGCGGTGCCGGAGCGCCGGGGGACTACATATACGGCGACCACCGGGAGCCGTACAGAGAGGCCGGTCTGTGGGGCGTCTTCCGTGTCAATCCACCGGGCGGCGGTGGTATCGCCCCCTTGCGTTAAATCAAGGCGTCTAGATGACACTATACGCCTCAAGTACAGTGATAGTAATGACTTAATTATATTATAGTCAACATAGCGTCTCGGTCGGGCATCCAGTCTCCCGGGACGGCATTCCGTGGAGGTGTAGGCCACGATGGTTCTCAAGCCTGACAACTTTACCGAGCAGGCCCGGGAGGTCCTAGCCAAGTCGCAGGAGGTCATGCGGCGGTACAGGCACGGCCAGTGGGACGTCGAGCATATGCTGCTGGTTGTCCTAGAGCAAGAGGGCGGGGTCCCTGCCGACATTCTCAAGGGGCTCGGAGCGCCCGTCGAAGCCATGAAGGCTCGGGTGGACGCGCTACTGCGGCAAGGCCCGAAGACGGCTTACGAGTCTACCCAAATATACGTGGCGCCGCGGGCGGCGAGGGCGTTGGAGCGCGCCAGGGACGAGGCGGCTAGGCTGAAGGACGACTTCATCGGCCTCGAGCACATCCTTGTCGCGATAGTGCAGGAGGACCAAGGCGACGTTCGGACGGTGCTCTCGGAGTTCGGCGTGGAGCTGGAGGGCGTCTACAAGGCGCTCCAGGGGATCAGGGGCTCGCGGCAGGGTAACCGACCCGCACGCGGAAGGGCGCTACCGGTCGCTGGAGCGTTTCAGCGTCGATCTGACACAGCTTGCACGCAGCGGCAAGCTGGACCCGGTCATCGGGCGCGAAACCGAGATCGCCAGGGCCGTACAGACCCTGATACGGCGCACCAAGAATAACCCCGTGCTCATCGGAGGGGCCGGAATTGGGAAGACGGCCATTGCCGAAGGCATCGCCCAGCGCATCGTGTCGGGCGACGTGCCTGGGGAGCTACGGGAGCGCCGCGTGCTTGCGCTCGATATGGGGGCAATGGTAGCCGGCAGCAAGTTCAGGTGGGAGTTCGAGGAGCACCTGAAGGCTGTCCTCGACGAAATCAAGGAGGCCCAGGGGGAGATAATCCTGTTCATCGACGAAATTCATACCGTCGTCGTCGCCGGTGCTGCGGAGGGCGCGATCGACGCGAGCAACATGATGAAGCCAGCACTTGTCAGGGGCGAGATGCAGTGTCTTGGCGCTACGACGGAGTCGGAGTACCGCAAGTACATCGAGAAGGACGCCGCGCTGGAAAGACGCTTCCAGCCGATACTGGTAGAAGAGCCCAGCGTCGCGACCGCGGTAGAGATGCTCAAAGCCCTGCGGCCTCGCTACGAGGCCCACCACAAGGTGACTCTGACCGACGCCGCGCTGGAGGCTGCGGCAAAACTGAGCAAGCGGTACGTGAGCGGGAGGCTGTTGCCCGACAAGGCGATCGACCTGATCGACGAGGCGGCGAGCAAGGTCCGCATCGACGCGCAGAGGCTGCCGACCTCCCTGAAGGACAAGGAGACCAAACTGCGCCATCTCGCCAACGAAGAGGAGGCCGCGGCCCAGCGGACCGATTACGAACGGGCTGCCCGCCTGCGCTCTGAGCGGATCCGCCTGCAGGCGGAGTACGACGCCGAAAAGGCCGCCGGCATGGAGGGTCGTGCCGACGACATGGCCGTGGACGCGGAGGCGATCGGCAGGCTCGTAGCAAGCTGGACCGGGATACCTGTGGGCCGGCTGCTGGAGGCTGAGGCCGACAAGCTGTTGCATATGGAGGAGCGGCTCCACGAGCGTGTCATTGGCCAGGAGGCGGCCGTCAGGGCAGTCGCCGACGCCGTGAGGCGCGCCCGCGCTGGGCTTGGCGATCCGAAGCGGCCGCTGGGGAGCTTCATGTTCCTGGGTCCAACCGGCGTCGGTAAGACGGAGCTTGCCCACGCCCTCGCCGAGTACCTGTTCGACGACGAGCAGAGTATGGTCCGGGTGGACATGTCCGAGTATATGGAGAAGCACGCTGTATCGAGGCTCATCGGCACGCCGCCAGGATACGTGGGCTACGAAGAGGGTGGTCAGCTAACGGAGGCGGTGCGCAGAAGGCCGTTCCGCGTGGTGCTCTTCGATGAGATCGAGAAGGCCCACCCGGATGTCTTCGGCGCCTTGCTTCAAATACTGGACGACGGACGGCTGACGGACGGCCACGGACGGACGGTAGACTTCACCAACACTCTAATCGTCATGACCAGCAACCTGGGCACTGGCGAGGCGAAGGGAGAATTCGGACTCGTTCGCGGCCGTGGGGATGAGGGCGTTCGCCTCCGTTCGTCGATTGAGGACGCTTTGAAGAGGGCGTTCCGGCCCGAGTTCCTGAACCGGATCAACGAGATAGTCATCTTCGATTCGCTGACCGGAGAGCAGGTAAATCGGATAATCGGATTGCTGGTAGCTGGGGTTGAAGAGCGCCTTGCCGAGCGCGAGATAACCATTGCACTCACCGATGCGGCCAAGAACTGGCTGGCTGAGAAGGGATACGACCCCGTGTACGGTGCACGACCGCTTAAGAGGGCGGTCCAGCGCTATGTGGAAGACCCCTTGGCCCGCGCCATCATCGCCGGAAGGCACTCAAGGGGAGACCGGATTACCGTGGATGCCGCCGAAGACGGACTGACGTTCGCGAAGGCGGAGACGGCCGCCAAGCTGGTTTCCTAGCACCTTCAGTCTCCGTCAAGAATCCTGGTTTAGCCAAGCTCTGGGAACACCGCCTGTGTCCCGGTAGGGGACACAGGCAACCTCGGCCCGCGTCAAACGCTCTAATGAGCACAGGGTGGGGCAAACTCTACCCTCACGTCGTTGGTATGGCTCCAGAAGTGACGGGAGATGTTTGGGAGACGCTAAAAAGAAGGCCCGGAACTGCCTGCCATGTTGCGGTTGGCGTGTGGTCTCATATGGTACCGGCGTTGGTATGGACTCGGTTTGAGAGTGTTTCAAGAGGCAGGGCGGCGGCGGCTCGCCCAAACCTTTGGAAGGCTTAGCCCGAATCCACCGAAGGACACCTATGGACGGCGTGAGGACAGCGGCAGGGTGGGTGAGGGAGCTACAGGGGAGATGGCTGGGCTCATTGGGGTAGATTGGAGGTCGGCGAACGGTCTTCAGTCGCCGCATAGGGCCCCTATGGCCCTCTGCGGGAGCTGCGATGCGCGGGATGGCGAGAGAATACGCAGCAGGGAACTCTCGCGGACCGGGGTGGCACGAGTTTGCAGGGAAGTTGGGTCAGTTGCAGGCTGGCAGTCAGGCGGGGAGTGGAATGGCTCGCAGCCGGGCCATGGCGCGAGTGAACTGGGTTTCCCAAGGCCAATGCTGGGGAAGATGCAGGGTAAGGCGGCGCGCCGAGTGGGTGATCCGTCCCACCAGAGCGAAGACCCGCCGCCTGAGGGTCTTGGTGGTCACGGTCCGTTCGGCCAGACCGATGCGCGCTGTCCAGCGGGCGAGGTTGTGTGCCATCACCTGCACCGCCAGCCAGGCGCCGTTGGCGGCGAAGCGCCCCGAGGGGAGATGGTTGAGTCCGACGCCGTGTTTCAGGTCTCGAATGGCGTTCTCGATCTCGGCGTGGCGGCGATGATCGGCCTCCAGTTCCAGGGTTTCCCCGTCCCGGTCGGTGATGAAGCCGTGATAGCTGTAGGTGGCGAAGAGGGCCAACTGGGAACCGGGCGTGGGCTTCACCCGCCGGACGATGAGCCGCACCGGCGCGGCGTCGGGTTCACTCTGGAAGGGGGTATAGGTGGTCTCGGCCACATCGGCGGCGCCGTCCATCCAGTAGGGAATCGGCGTCCAGTCCTGCTCGGGGATCGCCTCAATCAACTCCCGCAGGCCTTTGTGCTGGCGGATGGTGATGGAGAAGCGGACACTCATCTCGCGGCAGACGGCGACGAGAGCGTGGGCGTAGAAGCCGCTGTCGGCGCGCACCGTGAGTTGGCCGCTGGCCCTACCGTAGCGCACCCGCCCCACCGTTTCACGCAGGAAGTGGGCAGCGCCGCGAGCGGTGTTGGCACGGCCCTCGCGCAGCCGGGACATCAGCACATCGCCGGTTCCGGCGGCGATGGCCAGCAGTGGGTGATAGCCCCGCACGCCGGTGTAGTTGTGGTGTCGCGCCCCTTCTTTGTCCAGTCCATAGGTCTCGCAGATGGTGGAGTCCAGGTCGATGGTAAGGGGCGAGTCGCCGGGTCCGGCCCCAGCGGCCCATGCGCGTGCCAGCAACTGGCGGCTCACCCGGTCGAGTTGACGGACATGCCCCCACCGGAAACTGCGCAGGAAGGTGCCCAGGGTGGATGGCGCCTTGACCACGCAGCCGAGAACACCGACCGTCCCACCAGCACGCAGCGCATCGGCGTCGTCGATGAAGTCGCCGCCCGCCAGCGCGGAAGCGACCAGCGTCAGCAGTTTGTCCCCCGTGTTCGCCCGCCCCGGTGCGCAGCCGAGGTCGAGGTGATGGTCGGCGAGTTCCCGCAGGCCCAGGTGCTGTGCAAGGGTGGCCGGCAGGAGCAGGCCGGCATTGGCCACCAGGCGGTGGTCGTCAAAGACGACGCCGATACGGTCGGGATTATTCTGTGGCAGCATCTACTGGGTGCTCCTTGTTTCCGGGCGGTTTTCTGTTTCAAAACCATTCTCCCAGATTCAGAGGAGCACCCTCTGGCTTCTTCAAGGACTGTCCCCAAAGTCGTCTTTCGGTGGATTCGGGCTTAGGGAACAGACGTCGCCCTATCAGTCGTCGGCTGGAGGGACGTCTTGAGCAGCATTGGAGGAGTTGGCGGCGAAAGCCCAGCTCCCGGACGGAATGGCACCGGCTGGAGGGCAGGATTGAGCAGCATTGGAGTAGCAAGCGACGAGAGCCCACCCTCGGATCGGTGGGGTCCGCCCCTGCCGCCCCACCGGCGCCTCCAGCTCATCACCCTCGGAGTGGGTCTTGCGTCGATACTGGCCGTAACTCTGGTCACTGTGCTATTTGCTGACGTCACCGATGTTGAATTCTGGAGGAAGATAGGCTACCCGGGCGTATTCGTCTTCAGCGTCCTCGGCTCCGCTGGCGTGGTATTCGCCATTCCTGGGCTCGTTGCGGTGTGCGGTGCGGGGGGGCTGGAGTTGAATCCCATCGTCCTCGGACTGCTCTCCGGGGCTGGAGAGGCGGTGGGAGAGCTGTCCGGCTACGCCATAGGCTTTGGGGGGAAAAGTGTCGTAGAGCGCAGCGAGCTGTACCAGACAGTGCGCAGGCTCATCATACGCAGGGGGATGGTGGTCCTCTTCGTGGTATCCATAATCCCCAACCCCATCTTCGACCTCATTGGGATAGTGGCGGGCGGCGTCAATTTCCCTGTTCGAAAATTCCTGATGGCGGTTTGGGCAGGCAAGACCATAAAGGGCATGGCTGTCGCCTACGCCTGTTTCTACGGCATCAAGCTTCTGCCCTGGCTGTAGGGACGACGCTGTAGCCCGGAGACCCCAGTGCGCCTGTGCTAGAATCCGCAGTGTGAGCAGCGGACGCTACGATATTGCCGTTGTAGGCGGGGGAATCATCGGGCTTTCCACGGCCATGCTGCTGGCCCGGCGCCTCCCTCGCATGAAGGTCGTCGTCTTGGAAAAGGAAGACGACATAGCACGGCACCAGACGGGCCACAACAGCGGCGTCATACACGCGGGAATCTACTACGCTCCCGGCTCCGCCAAAGCGAGCTTCTGCTACACGGGCAGCAAGATGCTCCGCCGGTTCTGCGACGAGCGTGGGGTTCCCTACGAGATGTGCGGTAAGGTCATCGTTGCCGTAAACGACGACGAGGTGCCCCGCCTGATGGAGCTGCATGGGCGAGGCCGGATGAACGGCGTGGCGAGCCTTGAGGTCATAGGGCCGGAGCGGCTGCGTGAGATCGAACCGCACGCGGCTGGCGTGCGTGCGGTCTATTCTCCGGAGACCGGCATCGTGGACTACGGGGTGGTGGCGCAGGCCTTCGTCGCAGAGTTGATCGAGAACGGCGGAGAGGTGCTGACCGGGGCGCGGGTCGTTGGGCTGTCCGCGGACCGAGAGGGCGTGCGAATACGGACTACCTTTGGCGAGGTGGCCGCCAGGCGGCTGATCAACTGCGCTGGCCTGTACGCCGACAAGCTGGCGTTGGAGATGGGCATCGAGCCAGGACTCCGCATAGTCCCCTTCCGGGGCGAGTTCTTCTCTCTGGCCCCCGAGCGCTCCGGCCTTGTGAATGGGCTTGTCTATCCTGTTCCGGACCCACGCCTGCCGTTCTTGGGTGTGCACTTCACCAAGCGGGTCGACGGTACCGTGGAGGCTGGCCCCAACGCCGTCCTGGCCTTTGCGCGAGAGGGATACCGCAGTCTCGACGTGGACCTCGCAGAGCTGTGGGGGGCGCTGACGTACAAGGGTTTCTGGCGGATGTCGCGCACTCACTGGAGGTCGGGGATACAAGAGCAGTACAGGTCCGCCGTAAAGGGAAAGATGGCCAAGTCTCTGCAGGTGCTCGTCCCCGAGGTGCGCAAGGACGACTTGGTGAACAGGAGCGCCGGCGTGAGGGCACAGGCGGTCGATGACAAGGGGAGGCTCGTGCAGGACTTCGCCATCGTCCGGGGCCCCAAGTCGATTCACGTGCTTAACGCGCCGTCGCCGGCGGCCACCGCGTCGCTCGCAATTGGCAGCCACATCGTGGAGCTTGCCCAGGAATCCCTGGACGTGGCCGCATGACGTCCAGGTCGAGGAGGTAGTCCAATGAAGATAGCCTACGCTTTCCGCCGCGCCGTTTCGTACCCGGACGTGGGAGGGGACTCGCTTCGGCTGCCCGAGGGCGATGCGAGGAGCCGATTCCTGAAGCACGTCAGCCGCGTTGGATTCGACGGGCTGGAGCTGGGCCTGGAGTCCGTGGGCGGAATGGGTGCCACCCGGCAGCAGGCGGACGAGCTGCGCAGGGAGTTGGAGGACCATGGCGTCCCGTGTGTGGCCGTAAGGGGCGGCGGCGGGTATCACGACCCGAGGACGGCGTCTCAAAACCGGGAGGCCATAGCGAAGGTCGTGGAGGTGGCATCGTGGCTAGGAGCCGGGACAGTAAATACCAGCACGGGCGGAGGGCTGCGGTACCCCGGCCAGCCGGGGGCGTTCGTCGGCGAGCCGGTGTCGCAGGGCGCGAGCCGGACGGCGTCGACGGCGGACTTCGAGCGGACGGCGGCGGTGCTGCGTGAGGTTGGGAAGATGGCCGGCGACAGAGGCCTGAACGTCACCTTGGAAGTGCACCAGAACTCGATCACGGACAATAGCTGGTCGACCCTTCACATGCTGGACCTGATAGACAGCCCCCATGTGTTCGCCAACCCGGATTTGGGCAACATCTTCTGGACCTACGAGACGCCGGAGGAGACCTCCGAGCAGGCGATCAGCGCGCTGGCGCCGCGTTCGAAGTACTGGCACTGCAAGAACCTGATCAGGGTCCACATCCCGGAGAACCGGCACTCGATCTTCCTGCGCGTGCCGCTGCCCGACGGCGAGATCGACTACCGCTTCGCTATTCACGCCATGATCGAGGCCGGATACGACGGCTACCTCGCCGTCGAAGGCGCCAAGACTGGCGACGCCCTCCACGCCGACCGGCGAAGCCTCGAGTACGTGAAGAGCGTCATTGGCGACATCGAGACATAGGGAGCGTCCGGCCGTGGCGGACCTAGTGCGCGGGCTGGCCGCGGGTGTGGCCATGGTGTCAGCGACGGTGGCGGTGCGGCTGTTGCTCGGGTCGGTGACCATCACGGAGTTTGCGGCGGACTGGCTCACGATGACCCTGCCGCCCGCAACAATCGACTTCCTCCTAGAGAGGCTTTCGACCTATGCCAAGCCGTCGATGCTCGTCGGGCTTCTGGCGGCGCAGGTCGTGGTCGGTGGCGCGGTGGGGGTCGGTTACGGCCAGATGACGGCGAGGCTGCCGGCGTCGGAGCGGGAGTGGCCGCGCGCCCTTGCGGTGTCGGGTGTTCTGTGGGTCGTCAGCATGCTGACTCTCGTGCCTGTCTTTGGGGGCGGCGCCTTCGGAGCCGGCGCCCGAGGCGGCGCGGTGTCGTTCATGGCTGCCAGCCTTGTTACCTACGCCGTGTACGGGGTCGCTCTAGCCGCCCTTTTCGGCGAGGCGTCGCGCGCCGGCGATGCCATCGATCACGGGCGGCGCGCCGTGCTTAGAAAGACGGTGGTATGGGCGTCCGCCGTGGCCGCGCTGGCCGTGGGAGGGAAGTTCCTGCTAGATCGTGCCAGGTCCCAGGTGTCCAACAGCGCCAGCTTCAGGGTCGCTGGCGTGCTGTCGTCCGAGGTGACGCCGAACGAGGAGTTCTACGTGATTTCCAAGAACTTCATCGACCCGGTGATTGATTCCGAACGCTGGGGCCTGGAGATTACCGGCCTCGTGGAGAGGCCACGCACGCTAACATACGAGGAGCTGGTCGGTCTGCCCTCCGTCGAGCGGTTCGTAACGCTGGAGTGCATCAGCAACGAGGTGGGCGGCGACCTGATCAGCACGGCGCTGTGGCGCGGGGTTCCGCTCAGGGACGTGCTCGAGAGCGCGGGGCTCAAGCCTGGAATCTTGGACGTGGCGTTCGAGTCCGAGGACGGCTACAGCGAGAGCATTACCGTGGAGCGCGCCATGCGGGACGAGGTGCTGGTCGCCTACGAGATGAACGGGGAGCCCCTGCCGGAGAGCCACGGCTTCCCGGCGAGGCTGATCATCCCGGGTTTCTTCGGGCTCAAGAGCGTCAAGTGGCTGAAGAAGATAGAGCCTGTGCCCATTGACTATGCGGGCTATTGGCAGCAACGTGGTTGGACCGATGACCCGGTCGTCAAGACGATGTCGAGGATCGATACGCCGGCGACGAAGACGGCACAGCCGAGGGGGGCGCTCCAGATCGCCGGAGTGGCTTTTGCGGGTGACAGGGGCATTTCCAGGGTGGAGCTTAGTCTCGACGCGGGAGAGATCTGGACCGAGGCGGAGGAGATGACGGAGCCGCTGTCGGCCTACACGTGGATCATCTGGAAGGCGCGGGTGCTTTCAGGCTCGTCCCGTCATGCGGAGGTCCGGGTGCGTGCGACGGACGGCTACGGCGCGGTCCAGACCCACCGGAGGATGGCGACCATACCCGACGGGGCAACCGGCCACCATGAGATCCTGGTCGAGCTTGTCTAGCTCCGCCGTTCAGACGCTGTTGGTTGGGTCCTCCTCGGGTTGAGTGGCTTCCTCGGAGCTGGGCGGCTGCGGGGGCTTCGGGCGGAGGCGCTTAGACAGGCGGTTCAGCAGGAACACGACGGCAAACAGGGCTCCCCAGAGCGGGGTTAGGATGACGATCCAGATGGCCCCCGTCACGATGCCCTTGAAGACCACGGAGAGCAGTCTGACGGCATCCTTGGTGTTGCCGCGCAGGTCGTAGCCGCCGACTACCCAGCCCTTCCCCTCTTTCACCCTGACCTCCGCACTGCTGGAGGCCTCGACGGTGCCCACCTCGCTGTCTCCGGTGACGGTCAGCGTGGCGGCGTACCACCCCTCGTGAATGTACTTGTGCTCCACCTCTATGCTTGTGGCATCTCCGCCCAGGACGCCCTCCACGGGGGGCGAGCCGTCGCGGAAGGCCCACCGGTACCTCAGGTTGGTGACGCCGACCGGCCGGGT
This sequence comes from Dehalococcoidia bacterium, assembly GCA_965262055.1. Classification (GTDB taxonomy): domain Bacteria; phylum Chloroflexota; class Dehalococcoidia; order Lucifugimonadales. Next base: position 135,160 of record CBDHEI010000002.1, on the reverse strand, counting down.
GAAGGTGCCGCGGAAGGTGGCGTTGGCGCCTTCCTCGACGGTAAGCAGCTCGCCGCCGGCGGAGACAATCAGGACCGGGGCCTCCGTGACCGTCACGACGGCCTTGTCCTCGCCCTCGACGGCGCCGGCCTTGCCGGTGCCGACCATCTTGATCTGAACGATGTAGGGCGACTCGGTGGCGCTGTCGTAGACGTGGTGGGTGACCGCTGTGACCATGCGGCGCGAGTCCTCGGTGAGGATCGCGCGGTTGCCGGTGACGGGGTGGGTGCCGTCCCCGAAGTCCCATGTGTAGGTGAAATGCTCGATGTCATCCGGCGGCTCGAAGAAGGCGCGGAAGCGTACGCTGCGGCCCACTGCGGTCGTCTGGTCTGGTCCGGCGTCGACGCTAAAGTCGCCCCGCTCGAGCTGCATGTACACCCTTACAAGCGAAAAGACGGATGTCTCTTCCAGCAGCTTGAGCCTGCCCAGCAGGACCTCGATCTCCTCCTGGACCCTGGAAAGCGACTCCCGGATGGCGAGGGCGTCGCGGGCATTGGGCGCCCGTTCAAGCAGGTTCAGCAAGGCCGTCTCGGTCGCGCGCATGTTCCTCAGCCGGGACTGCGAGTCGAAGTATTCGGCGGTCACGTCCTTGCTCGTGGTAATCTCCGACTCGACCTCTACGGCGATGTCCCTCAGGCGCGCTATCGCTTCGTCGAGCCGCTCGGCGGGCACGCGCACGGTGACAAAGCCGCTGAAGTCGTCCGCCCTCTCCGAGGAGACGGTCCAGCCTCCCATGCCGTAGGCAAGGGCCGCGACCTCGTCCATGGACGCCTGTATGCCGGACACCACGAGGCTCATGTCCACCGTCCGCACGACGATGCGCTGCTGCCGCACGAGCGTCGCCATCGCGCCGCTGCCGTCCGACGTGTCGGGGCCAGACTGTCCCCACGGGCCAGCGACGGCTGCCTCACCGGAGACCTCCACCTCCTTGATCACTTCCTTCTCGACCACCACCTCGACCGGCGCCTCTTTGATCGATTCCCCCTCAACCACCACCCAGCCTTCTCTCACCACCGTATCGCTGTCCAAAGCCCCACGGATCCGATCGAGAGGGCTAGGGGACAAACCTAACTGCGCTCTCATCCTACCGCTCTCAGTCACCACAGCGCTCTCACTCGTCTCATCGCTTCCGCCGCACGCCCCGACCGCGAGCACTGCCAATACGGCCAATAGCACTATCGACAGATATCTTGTCATCTCAGTCCTCCCGCGTGGCTTCTTTCGGGCTGGGCGGCTGCGGGGGAGTTGGGCGCGGACGCAGGCGGGTGGACAGGCGGTTCAGCAGGAACACGAGGACAATCAGGCCGCCCCAGAGCGGGCTGAGGATAACGACCCATATGGCCCCGGTCACGATGCCTTTGAAGACCACGGAGAGCAGTCTGACGGCGTCCCTGCTGTTGCCCCGCACGTCGTACCCGCCAACCACCCAGCCCTTGCCCTCGACCACGTTGACGTCCACGTTGCTCGACGCCTCCACGAGGCCGACCTCGCTGTCGCCCGTGACGGTGAGCGTGGCGACGTAGAACTTCTGGTGGATGTACTCGTGCTCGGTCTCGATCACGGTGCCCTCTTCGCCGAGCTCGCCCTCCTCGGGGGCCGAGCCGTCGCCGAAGCCCCACCGGTACCTCATGTTGGTGACCCCGGCCGGCCGGTTGAACGTTCCGCTAAGCTTGGCTTGGACGCGCTCTTCGACCGTGACATTCTCGCCGGCGGACACGATCAGCGCCGGCAACTCCGTCACAGTCACGACGGCCTTGTCCGATCCCTCGACGACGCCGGCCTCGCCAGTGGCCACCATCTTAATCTGAACGATGTACGGCGACTCCTCGGCGCTTCCGTAGACGTGATTGGTGACCGCAGTGACCATGCGGCTGGAGTCCTCGGTCAGGATGGCGCGGTTGCCGGATACGGGTGACGTGCCGTCCCCGAAGTCCCAGGTGTAGGTGAAGTCGTCGATGCCCTCCGGCGGCTCGAAGAACGCGCGGAAGCGGACGCTGCGTCCCACGGCGATGGTCTGGTTTTCGCCGGCGTCGACCGGCATCTGCTCGGTATCGAGGACGGTGATCTTTATCGTGTCCTGGCCGAACAGCGGGCTCGACTCCGAGGCGCCGGTGATCCTCACGTCGACGAAGTACGGCGAGTCGCGGTAGTCGTCGAAGACGTGCGTGACCGATGCTGTGACGCGGGTGCCCGGCTGTGTTGTAGCCGCGGTGAAGAAATCGACGATCGGTTCCGAGCGGTCGCCGAAGTCCCACTCCACCTGGTAGGCGGCGGAGTCGTCGGGCGAGTGGAAGCTCGCCTTGAAGCGGGCCGTCTGGCCGATGCTGACGATCCGGTCGGGGCCCGCGTCGACGCGGAGGTCTACCCGCGCGACCCGCATGTTGACGTTTATCAGCGAGAAGGCCGAGGTTTCCTCCAGCAGCTTGAGCCTGCCAAGCAGGACCTCGATCGCCTCTTGCACCTCGAATAGCGAATTACGTATGTCGAGGGCGTCGCGGGAGTCCTTGGCCCGTTCGAGCAGGTTGAGCATGGCGGTCTCGGCCGCCCGCAGGTTTCTCAGCCGAGATTGAGAGTCGAAGTATTCGGCGGTTACGTCCTTGCTGGTGGTTACTTCCGCTTCGACATTCACGGCGATGTCTCTTATCTGCGCGATGGCCTCGTCGAGCCGTTCGGCGGGCACGCGCACGGCGATACTGCCGCTGAAGCCGGACGACCTCTCCGACGAGACGGTCCAGCCTCCCATGCCGTAGGCCACGGCCGCGACGTCATCCATCGAGTTCTGGATTCCGGACACTACGAGGCTCATGCCCACCGTCCGCACGACGATGCGCTGCTGCCGCACGAGCGTCGCCATCGCGCCATCTCCGGTCTGGGTCCCGGTCCCGGCCTCTCCCGCTGCGCCCGCTGGCCCCGCGGCGCCCTGCGACTCTACGACGACGGTCTCTCCGGGTACCTCAACCTCCCTGACCACTTCTTTCTCGACCACAACCTCGACGGGTACCTCAACTTACTTGACCACCTCTCTCTCGACCAGCACCTCGACAGGCACCTCCACCGCTTTGATGACTTCTCTTTCGACCACCACCGTCTCGCCAGGCACCCCCACCTCTTTGATGACTTCGCCGCTACTGCACGCTGTGACCGCGAGCGCCGCTATGATTGCCAACGACACTATCGTCAGATATCTGATCATCGCAATCCTCCCGGGTGTGCTCTACGTCCACCCGCCTTGGGGGGCGATTTGCCCGGCTTTGCCAAAGATACGAACGGAAGGCCAAAGAGGTTCTCCGAGCTTTCTTTCTTACAGTGATCGCGGCGGCTATGTCACGCCTTGCTTCTTGAGCCTGGAGAAGTACTGCTTGCGGAACTTGGCGACCTTGGGTGCGACGACGACCTGGCAGTATGGCTGGTACGGGTTGTTCTTGAAATAGTTCTGGTGGTACGCCTCTGCCGCGTAGAAGTCGGTGAGTGGGACGATCTCGGTCACAATTGGTCGGCTCCAGATGCGGGCCTCGGTAATCTCCCGGATGGCTTGCTCCGCGTCAGCCTTCTGCTCGTCGTCGTGGGAGAAGATGGCGGAGCGGTACTGGGTGCCTACGTCGTTGCCCTGGCGGTTCAGGGTGGTGGGGTCGTGGATGGTGAAGAAGACGCCAAGAAGGTCCTCGTAGGTGACGACGCCGGGGTCGAATGTGACCTGGACGATCTCAGCGTGTCCCGTTCTCCCGGAGCAGACCTGCTCGTAGGAGGGGTTGGGAATGGCGCCGCCGGCGTAGCCTGAGACTACCTTCTCGACGCCCTCGAGCTCGACGTAGACGGCTTCCAGGCACCAGAAGCAGCCTCCGGCCAGCGTCGCGGATGCCTTGCCATCGGGGCGGGTATTGCCGTTGTCGTTGCCCATCTGCTGCCTCCTGTCTGTTGGTGGAACGCCGGTGTTCAGCTCCTGGATGGTTCTCCCATTTCTTCTTTAGCCTTACGCGTCAGCTCGGTAAGGTGGCCGTCGTTGGAGAGGCGCTGCTCCAAGTGGCGCATCCGCTTCGGGCCGGCGGTGCGTATCATGACCTCGCCGTAGGCGCGCAGTCTCCAGAACCTCGCGGCCTCCCCGATCTCCTCGCGGAGGATGGGTAGGTCCTCATCGGCGAAGCGTTCCTGGAAGTTGAGGGTGAACATACGCCGGCTCGTGCCGCCTCCGAACGAGGCGTGCTTGGTGCGGTGGTTGAACATGATGAGGTCGCCCGGCTGCGTGTTGAGGGGTACGGCGGGCATCTGGTCGGGGCGTATGCCCCACATCGCGGGGGCCTGCTCGAGCCTGGGCTGCTGGGCCACCGGCTGGAGGGAGTCGGCGTAGGCGTCGCCCAGCTTGTGGCTGCCGGGTATGACGCGTAGGCAGCCGGAGTCTTGGGTGACGGGGTCGAGGTAGAAGGCCATCTTGAAGGACATGTACTTCCGGGGCACGTACCTGTCGGAGTGCCACTGGGTGTCTCCGACGTAGTAGTTGCCGTCGCTGCCGGTGTAGTTGTAGTCGTCGCCCAGCAGCGATGCCGCGACGTCGTCGATGCGCGGGTCGTCGATGAGGCTGCTGAGGAATTCTTCCTGGTCGATGAACTCGGCGAGGGCGGACCGCCTCTGGTGGTCGTGGGGCCTTCCGTCGTGGCCGCCGCCGTGCATGGCCCAGATGCTCTCGAAGGCGTCCGATATGCGGCCGGCCTCATCGGCGAAGAGGCCGGGGAAGGCCAAGAAGCCGAAGGTGTCGAAGTAATTAACCTGCTGTTCGGTGAGTCTCATTGCCTGCCTCCTCTGCGTGGGAAGGGATGGTGGAAACTATACAACAGGCGGGGCGTTCTCAACACGCCGGCGATGGAGATTGGTACGCCTTATTGGGTTAGGGAGGGGCCAGATCTACGGACAGCGTCCCTAGGTCCCTCACTTCGCTGCGCTACGTTCGGAACGACAGAGTGGTGGGTGCGCTACGTTCGGGATGGCAGCGGGCGCGGGTGCTGAGGGGAGGGCTTCCGTAGCCGCTGACGGGGGGAGTGGAGGCCCGACGCCCCAAAAAGTGTTCCATTGTGTTCCGTTTCGTATGTGGGCCTCGGACGGTTCGGAACGAGATTGGGGCGCTTTTGAAGCATAAATGGACGCGAATGAACCGGTTTTGGAACGATTTGGTACAGGTCTACGGGCGCTGCCGGGCGCGGCGGTGAGGGGGCGCCGACGCGGGTGGCTGGGTCCGTTCATGGGGGTATAGTAGCACGGACGTTCGTGGAAATCAAGGCCGAATCAGGATTTTCGGGATTAGGGGATGCTCAGGATTGTGGAGGGGCTGTTCGAGTTGGGGTAACTTTTCAGGGCTAGGGGGACCCCCATCTCAATCTTCCCCCGTCCGACGGGGGAAGAGGTAAGAGCTTGTGGCGTCTTGCGCGGGTTGGGTTGGGGGTGTAGGCTCGGACTTTGTATGAGGAAGCTGCCTGGGAGGGCTGTGGGAGGGTGACGAGATGTACGTAGACCCGAGAGCCGAGAAGTCGATGGAGCTTTACGACCGGGCGGCGGAGCTGATACCGGGCCGGGTGCAGCTCATCAGCCGGCGCGCGAGCCGGTTTGCCAGCGGGGTGAGCCCCGTCTACGCGGAGAGCGCGAAGGGATCGCGGTTCAGGGATGTGGACGGCAACGAGTACGTCGACTGGGCGAACGCGGTGGGCGCGGTGAAGGAGCAGATCGACAAGGGCAGCATCTACACGCTGAACAGCCCTAAGGAGATCGAGCTTGCCGAGGTGCTCGTCGATGCCATTCCGAGCGCGGAGATGGTCAGGTACACGAAGGGTGGCGGGGAGGCGTGCGCCGTGGCGGCCCGCATCGCGCGGGGGACGACGGGGCGCGACGTGATCCTGTTCAGCGGCTACCACGGCTGGCACGACTGGTACCAGTCGGCGAACTACCTGGCGGACCCGACGACGGGCGAGTTCCCGTTCTCGGGGATCGAGCCGACCGGGGTGCCCAAGGCTCTGGCCGGTACGGCCATACCGTTCCCGGAGAACGACTTGGAGTGCCTGAAGCGGTTGCTGGAGGAGAACGAGGGGCAGGTAGCCGGGATCATGATGGAGCCGATGCGGTCGGAGCTGCCGCCGGAGGGTTACCTTCAGAGTGTGAAGGAGCTGGCGGCGGAGAACGGGGCGGTGCTGATCTACGACGAGGTGACGTGCGGCTTCAGGATCGCGATAGGGGGCGCGCAGGAGTACCTCGGGGTCGTGCCGGACATGACGGTGATTGCCAAGTGCATGTCGAACGGCTACCCGATGGGCGCGGTCGTGGGCTCGCGGGAGGTGATGGAGCCGGCGGGGCAGATGTTCGTCTCCAGCTCGTACTGGAGCGACAACGTCGGGCTGGCGGCGTCGATAACGACGATCAACGAGCTGGAGCGGCGCCAGTCGCAGGCGGGATTCAAGGAGATCGGCGAGAAGCTGACGGCGGCGCTTGGGGAGGCGATCGACGCCACGGGTGTGCCAGCGCAGTGCACCGGTTTCTACACGCACCCGCACCTGGAGTTCGACACGCCGGACGAGTCGCTGCAGCCGAAGGTGAAGACGCTGTTCGTGCAGGAGATGGCGCGTCGCGGGATACATACGGACGGCGGCTTCAAGGCGTCGCTGGCGAACGACGACGAGGATATACGGGTGACGGCGGAGGCGGCGGCGGAGTCGTTCGAGGTGGTGATGCAGGGTCTGGAGGGACGGTTGGACGAGCTTCTGAAGGCGGACCTGACGCAGGAGCCGTTCCGGCGGCTGGTGCGGTAAACCGCGCGAGAGATGGAGGAAAAGCTATGACTGAGAAGGACCGGATACTTGGGGTCGACTACGCGGACGACGTAGAGGGCGCTTACTTCCGCGGCGAGCTTGGGGACACGCCGCTTATCGAGCAGATAATGGACGACGCGGCGGAGGCGGGGATGACGCACGTCGCGTGGCGCGTGAGCCACATCGGCAAGCTGACGTACCGCACCAAGGCGGGCAATGTCCAGGACGGCCACCAGGCGGTGCGGCTGTCGCTGACGCCTTTCGGGCTGATCATGAAGCGGTGCGACCCGATGGAGGTGGCGGTGAGGGCGGCGCACGAGCGCGGTCTGAAGCTGTGGTTCTACATATGCCTGTACGACGAGCGCTACCAGTACGCGACGGGCGAGACCACGGAGTCGTGGCTGGGGGAGCAGCACCCCGAATACTACTCGCAGCACTTCTCGCAGGCAGACGAGCGCGTGCGCGGAGTCTTCTCGCTCGCGTACCCGGAGGTGAAGCAGTATTTCCTCGACATCGTGAAGGAGGGGCTCGACTACGGCTCCGACGCGGTATATCTCGACTGCGCGCGGACGCACGCGAGCGCCAACATGGTGCCCGTGGGCGGGTGGTGGCCGCACTGGACGAACCCGTACCTGGCCTACGGCTATAACGAGCCGGACGTGGCGCGGTACCGCGGTCTGTACGGGGAGGGGCCGCCCACGCCGGACACGACGGTGCGGCCGGACGCGGAGCCTACGGAGGCCGAGTGCAACTGGAACCGGGTGCGGGGAGAGGCGCTGACGGACTTCGTGCGCGAGGTGAGGCCGCTGGCGCGGTCGTACGGGTCGGACGTGGTGGCGTGCTTCAACCCGCCGTCGTACAACGACCAGAACCCGGGGTACCACTGCCGGCCAGCGCTGGGGCGGTACCACGTGGACTGGGAGACGTGGGCAGAGGAGGGGCTGATCGACGCGATCCGCCTCAACGTCGACCACTCGAGGTTCGGTTACGACGACTGGGTGGCGTCCTCAGCGCAGACCTACAAGCCCGCGCAGGATAGGGGCGTGAAGGTGTACGTGGACTGCGCCATCGAGTCGGAGTACGAGAAGCTCGAGAACTCTCCCTACCCCCTGCCGGTCAAGAGGGCGGAGCAGCCGGACCGGTTCTTCGATCTGATGGGCTCGATGGTGGGCAAGATGCTGAAGACATCGGCGGACGGGGTGTTCTACTACGAGAACGCGGGGAACGACGAGCGCACGTATCGGACGTTGCGGGCGGCGCACGGGCTATAGGGCTGCGTGGGGGTCATCCACGAAGGGCACGATTCGGACATGGATGGGCAGGATGGACACGGATACCGAGTCCCCCGGCTAGGGGCTGTGGGGTCAGAAGCTGTCTTCTAGCTGTTGGAACTCCTTGGGGAGGGATAGGGCGATGCCTGCCTCTTCTTGGGGGGCGTCGTCGTCGCGCCTGGAGGTGAAGCGGCCTATGGGTATGGCGGGCATCGTGGTGACGTGGGCACCGGCGCGGGCGCCGAGCTCGAGTGAGTAGCGCGCGATGACGTCGTTGTCCTCGGCGTCGACGATACTGACGAAGTCGTACTGGCCCAGCACCCCGTAGAGGCCCAGGACCTTGACGCCTGGCGTTGCGGACTCATCCTGCGCGCGCGACACGCTGCCTGGGTCGTCCAGGGCCATGGCGCGTCCGGCGTCGTTGAGGGTCAGAAGCTGGATGTAGGTTGGCATAGGATTTCCTTTAGCAGGTAGGCTCCGGTTGGTCCAAGTGTAACCGAATCGAACGTGAAGGTTGCCGCGCGAATCATAATCACGCTGAATCGGTAAAGCGGATGATTAGAGGGACTATGATCGCCGTGACTGCCAGGGTCGCGATCACCCCGGCGAAGAGAAGATAGCGGACGCCGTAATTCGACATGAGGGTAGGCTCGTAATACTTGTCGACATCGTTGTCACGGTACATGGCGACCAAGCCGCCGAGTAGTATGCGGCGGGTCCGCCTGCCCAAGACCAATGCCGCCACCGCGACAAGGTTGAGCAATACGGTCATGGCGATGAACACGGCCAATATGATGTCGTATGTGGAAGCGCCCCCCTCTGTCGCGGCCTCTGTGGCCACGCCGAAGTTGACGGCGAGGACAATGAGGTTGAATACGATGGCGGTCAGCACGAAGATGGTGTCCGTGCGGCTGCTCTCGCCAAGTTCCCTGACGATGTGATCGTGGACTTGACCGAGCATTTCAATTTCTCCGTATGCGGGAGAGCCTGAACCGTGATTCGTGTGATGGTTGTGATTGGGATGATTGGAACATGGATGGGCAGGATGGACGCGGCCTCAGAATGGCCTGGCACGGCGCTTTGCAGCTACCAGCCGTTCCTCGATCGGGTCTACCGTGAACCCCAGAATCTCAAGGGTTGTAGCTCCAAGCAGACATTCAGCGTCCGGCCCGAAAATCACCGGACACCATCTATCCCGATGTTGGACAATGATCCTTGCAGTCCCAACGGGATATTTGACCATAGTACCGTCGGCAAGCTCAAACTCCTCGTGGTTCTGATGTTGCATATGCAACTGTTTCGACAAGGATTGCGGAATCATAGTGTGAACCGCACCTGTGTCGACTGTGGCCTCGAGCTGCATAGGCTCACTACCATCTATGTTGCCGACTTCAATCAGTGTCGAGAACGTACCCATGTGAATATCCTCATCTAAGCGCGCTCACTCACGCGCTCTTCCAACTGCTTACGAAGTCCTGCACGTCGTAGGCGGCGGGCATCTCGTATGCGTTGTAGTTGGTGATCCTCCTGGGGTCTCCGGGGCGGGTCTCCTGGGGCTCGCCCTGGAGCCTCTCGTCGAGTGGGGCGAAGCGGTCCCATATGACGTTGAGCTCGGCGGGTGTGAAGCGGCGCTCGATGTCGTCGTAGAGGTACTGGTTCTTCGGGAGCGCGGCGCCGGCTGGGGTCTCGGCGCGGATGATCTTGACTATCTTGCAGAGGAGGACGAGGCATGCCATCTTCCACCGCTCGCCGGAGTGTAGGGCGTCGAGCGCGGCGTTGAAGCGGGAGGCGTCCCTGTCGAGCATGCCGCGGTAGGCGGACTCGACCAGGTCGTGCTGGCGGGCGATGGCTTTCTCCCAGCGCTGGAAGGGCTCGCGGACGGTGTCGGGTAGGGCGTCGGCGAAGCCGGGTTTCCACCAGAGGTGGAAGTAGCGGAGCATGGCGCCGCCGAAGGACTGGTAGCCGATGTGTATGGTGCGGCGCAGGGTGGTGCCGTAGTTAGCGCCGGAGTGGAGCATGTGGTTGACGTATACGACGCCGTCGCCGGCCTTTAGCTCCACGGGTATGCCGCCGGGCGGGGGCGCGAGGCGGTCCTTCCTGAGTTGTGCGAGCTGGTCTGGGGTGGTGGGCTCGCGGTTGCTGCCCGGGACGACCCAGAGGACGTTGTCGTCGTACATGGGTATGTTCCACTGGACGTAGCCGGGGCCGTTGCTGAGCATGTCCTGCTGGACGCCCTCCAGGGGGACGTCCCAGTCGGGGCTGGTGTCGCGGTGCCAGCCTGTGCCGCCCGGGTGGTCGCTGACGGGGTTGCACATGAGCTGGAGTTGGTGGACGGCGACCTCGTCGCCGGAGAGTAGCTGGCGGGAGACGCCGAGGGTGTTCTCGTGGAGGCAGAATTCGGCGGTGTTGGCGGTGTTGGCGTCGACGACCTCGTCGAAGGAGACGCGCGGCTGCGCGCCGGTCTCCCAGACGCCGCCGGGCGGGTCGCCGGGGCCGCGCTCGCGGGCCCAAATCTCGCGCTGGCGGTCTACGAGGGTCTCGAAGCTGCTGCGCAGCTCGTCGAGCCTGTCGGGCGGGATGCACTGGCGGATGATGAGGTAGCCGTTGTCTAGGAATTGCTGCTGGTCGACGTTCATGGTGGTGGTCTCCTTATGTTGGCAAGGCGGCGTTCCTGCGGAGTTAGATGTTACTGGTCCAGGTAGGGCAGGTCCACTTGCCATACCAGTATGTGTTTGTATGGGTGTGGAGCGAAGGTCATAAAGAAGGTTCCTGCTTCGTCAGGGAGAGACTCGCTTCCGTTGTATGCCATCCAGCTATAGGCAGGATCCCCGTCCAGACGTCGCAAGTGGACACTCGCACCTTTTCCGGAAGGGGAGAAGAAAGCCATACGGCTCTGAAGCCAGTTGGCAGTCATAATCTCGCCTGGATCCGATTCTCCAGTCCAGGTGACATGCACCTTGAAGTGGACGTTTCGGTTGCCGTATGCAGAAGTACCGGTGGTCTCGTCGAAGCTGGCTGTCACCTCCCAGTTGTCGATTGTGCCCATACCTCCGCCGGGCACAGCAACGATGGGGCGGGTGTCCGTAACTCCGGGAATGACGATGTCAGCGGTTGGTATGGCGGTTGGCTCGGCCGGCGCCGTCGAGCAGGCAGCGATTAGTAGCGCGGTCACGAGAGTAGCCAACATCGCAGCGGCATTCCTTCCATAATCTGGGCGTGGACGGGCACCTGTGATCATGGCCGGTATCTTACTATCTTGCCAACGCGGCGGCTATGTGGGAGCAAAGGGAAGAGTGGTGCCGAGGAGGAGACTCGAACTCCTACAGCCTATTCGGCCACAGCGCCCTCAACGCTGCGTGTCTACCAATTCCACCACCTCGGCACTCAGGGGGAGGGAGGGCCGTCGTGCGTGGACGCCCGGAGCAATTATAGGTAAGCGGGGGCGGGGTTGTCTATCGGCCTGGCGGGCCGAACCCTTGATAGCATATCATATTGTCGGTACGATATAGGCATGGAATACGAATGGGACGCGGCGAAGAACGAGGGCAACATCCTGGCGGGCCGCTCTGATTTCGCGGTCATCGAGGGCTTTGAGTGGGAGACAGCCGTGGTCATTTCCAGCCATCGGAGCGGTGAGATGCGATGGGCCGCGCTCGGTCTGGTGGGCAACCGCCAATACCACACTGTATTTACTGAGCGTGGGGATAGGACGCGCATCATCAGCCTGCGACCGGCGAGTAGAAGGGAGAGGAGCAGGTATGTCCGAAGTCGAACGTGAGGTACTCATCCCCTCGGATGAAGAGGAGGAGGCGATTCAGCGCGGGATCGCCCTCGACCCGGATGCCCCGGAGTGGACGGACGAGGACTGGGCTCGTGCCCGTCCCGCGGTTGAAGCCGTACCGCACATCGTGGAGCGACATCGGCGTGCACGCGGCAGGCAGAGGACCCCCACGAAGGAAAAGGTCACGGTGCGGCTCGACGCGGACATCGTGGCCCACTTCCGCGAGGGCGGGAGGGGTTGGCAGACGAGGTTGAACGAGGCATTGCGCCAAGTCATCGGTTCCTGAATTGCTCCCCCCTTCGAACCTCACGGAGTCTGAGCAGTTTCGCCCAAGGAAGTCTGACATGGATGGGGATGGATGGACAGGATGGGCGGCGGGGTCAGTTCATGTGGGAGCCGCCGGAGACGTTGAGGGCCTGGCCGGTGATGTTTCGGGCGGCGTCGGAGGCGAGGAAGGTGACGGCGTTGCCGATGTCCTCGGGGGTCTGCTCGCGTCCAAGGGGGATGCGCTCTTGGACTGTCTGCTCGAAGACCTCGCGGGGGGTCATGCCGGGGTATTTTTCCGTATCGCGGCTGTAGCGGGTGGCGATGCGGCCCCAGAGGGGGGTCCAGAGCAGGCCGGGGCAGACGGCGTTGACGTTGATCGAGTAGGGGGCGAGCTCGAGGGCCCAGAACTGGGTCAGGTTGATGACGGCGGCCTTGGACGCGCCGTATGGGCCGCTGGTGAGTGTGCCGATGCGTCCGGCGATGGAGGCGATGTTTACGATCTTGCCGCGGCGGCGCTCCTTCATGTCGCGGGAGACGGCCTCCGTGACTCGGGCCATGCCCTTGACGTTGACCTCGTAGATCAGGTCCCAGTCCTGCTCGCCGGGCGAGTCGCGATCCTCCCAGCCAGGGGCGGCGACTATGCCCGCGTTGTTGACGAGGATGTCGACGCGTCCGAACTGGGAGAGCGCGTCGGCGACCATGGCGTCAACCGAAGGCTGGGCAGTGACGTCCACGTAGGCGGGCACGGCGACGCGCCCGGCGCCGGAGGCTTCGCGTGCGGTGGCTTCGGCGTCGCGGACGTTCAGGTCGGCGACCACGACTTGCGCGCCGTAGCGGGTGAGGGCCAGTACTATGCCGCGTCCTATGCCCCGGCCTCCGCCGGTGACGATCGCCACGCTGCCGCTTACGTCCATGCGGGCACCCCCTTCGAGGAAGGCCGAATAGAGTGGGGAATTATATCACGGGCATCCGCTTCCACGGGGAGCGGCGCGGCTATGGAAGCCTAGCGTATCGACACCGTTGAGTCGGGCTGCGCCGTTCTCGTCTCGACGACTTCCGACAGCCATGAGTTGAGACTCTTGCCTTCCAATCGAGCAGCTTCAGAAGCGGCTCGGTGGAGTTCTGGGCTTAGCCGGAGAGGGATCTTTCCGGAGAAGGGCTTGTCAGGTGCCCGTCCTCTTTCGGCGCAAAACTTCAGATACTCGTCGATTGAGTCCTTAAAGGCATTTCGCAGCTCCTCGACCGAGTGCCCTTGGAACGTGACGACATCTCGTGTGCCCACGACCTCGCCGTGGAAGATGCCAACCTCGTCGTCAAAGCTAACAGCCGCTCTATATCCGTTGTACTCCATCATGGCTGCTCCTGACTCGTGATTCCCGCTCCGATTAGGAATCTCCGCATCGAAGCGACGGTCCCCCTGTCCGCCTCCCGGCGAGGGTGGGGCCGGTGGAATATCGCCCTCGTATCGTTGAGCTCGATGGCCAGTCTCGAACCCGCCCTCTCCTCGATATAGGCGCCGCAAGCGAGTAGAAGTGACTCGATGTCGGCCCAAGGGATCCCCGACTGAGTGGGCCGCCGAAAGATCGCTGCCAAGGTCCTGCGGTGCCGTCTTCTCATGCGGAGAATATATCATATTGTGATATATCTATGACAGGCCGTGATCAGGGCACTCTGTGCTAGACTCGGCGCGATTCAAGGACCTACGGAGGGAGCAGGCCATGGAGATGGGAATGATCGGGCTTGGGCGGATGGGTGGGAACATGACGGCGCGGCTGCTGTCTGGCGGGCATGAGGTGGTGGTGTACGACCGGGAGGAGGAGGCGGTGCGGGCCTGCGTGGGGCAGGGCGCGCGGGGGGCTTCGTCCATCCCGGAGTTGATTGGCAGCCTAGAGGCGCCGCGGGCGGTGTGGGTGATGGCGCCGGCAGGGGAGGTGACGGAGGGGATCTTGCGGGAGCTGGCTTCAGAGCTGTCGGCAGGCGACGTTGTGGTGGACGGAGGCAACTCGAACTACAAGGAGAGCATGCGGCGGGCGTCGGAGCTGAAGGAGGTGGGAGTCGGGTTCCTGGACGCGGGGACGAGCGGCGGGGTGTGGGGGCTGCGGGAGGGGTACTGCCTGATGGTCGGGGGAGAGCGTGAGGACTTCGAGCGGGTGGAGCCGCTGCTGCGGACGCTGGCGCCGTCGCCGGACCGCGGGTACGCGCACGTGGGGCCCGCGGGCGCGGGCCACTTCGTGAAGATGGTGCACAACGGCATCGAGTACGGGATGATGCAGGCGTACACGGAGGGGTTCGAGCTGATGCGGGCGAAGACGGAGCTGGGTCTGGACCTGCCGCTGATCGCGGAGCTGTGGCGGTCGGGCAGCGTGGTGAGGTCGTGGCTGCTGGACCTTGCCGCGGCGGCGCTGGAGGAGGACCCGGGGCTAGACGCGGTGGATGCGTACGTGGAGGACTCAGGCGAGGGCCGGTGGGCGGTTGAGGAGTCGGTCGCTCTGCGCGTGCCCGCGCCGGTGATAGCGCTGTCGCTACAGGCGCGGTTCAGGTCGCGGCAGGAGGCACCGTTCGGGGCGAAGCTGCTGGCCGCGATGCGGGGGCAGTTCGGCGGGCACGCGGTCAGGCGCGCGGAGTAGCCGTGGGTGTGAATTGCTGCCCTGGCTGATCACTTCGTCGTCCGGCTGCGCGGCGGCGTTAGCCTGAGGAGTCTTCCCCGGTAAACTCGCTCCGGCCCTGGTACATGCCCACGCCGAGGATAAGGAAAAAGACGGCTCCGAGCATCAGAAAGCTATTGCTGATCAGGGCGAAAAGGCCAACGTCGACGTCGTGAATGTGCTGAACGAGCACGATGTTGATCAGCCCCACTGCTCCAACCAAGACTATGCCGTAGGAAGCCAGCTTGAAGGCGTTCATCGTTTGGAACCGGGGCGCGAGACCGAGCCCAAAAAGCATGGCCGCAAACGGGTAGACGGCCAGGAAGGCGAAGTGTATTCCGGCCATGGCCGTATAGATGGTTAGGGCAAGGCCATCCAAATCCGGGCTGGCTCCGGCGCCCACACCGTGCTGGGTTACGTGGACAACCATGTGCCTCATGCCCATTCCAACAATGAAGACACCCCAGCCGAAGAGACTCGCTACGAGCCCGAATCGTAGGGCTGAGTCCGCGAGGCTTCCCTTCCGGCCAAGCAGGCGGAAGAACGCGAGCAGGGCGTAGCCTTCCAGCAACGTCCCGATGATCAGCGCCAGCGTCGTCACGTGTGTAATGGTGCCACTGTCAGACATGACAGCGATGGAGGCGGGGAAGTCCCCCTGGTCCACGCTGTCAATCAGCGGGCCCCCAGGAAAGAGGAGGGACGCGATGATCGTCAGGATGACGCCCGCTATGAGGGCCAAGCCTGCGGTCTTAGTCTCCGGCAAGGCGCTTACAGTCGATGTAGTCATGAGAAGCACTCCTCCTGCGCAACCTGTCGTCGCTTTGGTGGCGAAAGCAGTTGCACAGAGTGAGTGCGCTGGGCAACGTCGGAGCGGCAGGCGGAACGTTGGGGGCGCAGGCCTTATTTGCCCGGCCCCCAAATTCTAAGGACGATGGGAAGGCGAGTGCTACGGGCTATACGGAGGTCATCTCCGGGATTGGATGGGGGGCCCTGTCTGCCTGCCTGGCGGCGGCGGTCCTGGCCCCCAGGACTCCGAGCACGATCTCAATCGCCTTGGACGTTGAGGCCCTGTCGAGGTTGATGGTCAGATCGTACTTCTGCATGTCCAGGAGGTCGCAGTCGAAGAGGTTCTTGAAGACGACCTCGGTCTGCTTATCCGTCTGCTTCATCCATTTGGCCGCCTCTTCGGCGCTGACTCCGTAGTCCGACTGGACGCGGCCGAGCCTGTACTCGGGCGTAGCGGATATGAAGACGTTCAGCGCGTCTGCGCTGGCGGGGACGAACAGGTGGCTGCCGTGGCCGTGCATCACGGCGGGTCCGTCGGCGGCGATGCGCCTGACGACGGACCTAAGGGCCGCCAGGTACTGCTTTCTAGTTAGCTTATCTTCGAGGATGTCGAAGTCGGAGGCGTAGGCGGTGTGCGCCCAGTGGCCCATCTCGTATCCCGCCACCCCGGTGATCGGCATGGCCATGGAGGCAAGCGCCCTCGTCCACCTGGAGCGGTGGCTGGCCTCGAAGGCGTCAAGCTCGCCGGAGGAGCACCGGAGCCTGTCCTGGAGAGCCTCCCTGATCTGGTCGTCATCGACGTAGCGGCTCTTGAGGGCTCTGGCCACCTCTCGTGCGATGGCTTCCGACTGGCTGCCGGGCATGCCCGTGATGGTCACGACGGGCCTTTGCGGCTCGTGGAGCCTCGTGGAGGGCTGGCGGTCGAGATACGGTTCGGCGGTGATGGAGAGGATGCTGGCGCGCAGGGACGAGCCGTCGGGACGTCTGCACTGGTCCTTCCACTGCTGCGTGTGATCTTCGAGGTTGAAGCCGAGCTTCATGAAAAGGCCGCGGGCCGGCGCATTGTCGTCGGGGATGTTGACCCAAGCTTTCTGCATGCGCAGGTCGTCGAAGGCCCTGTCGAGCAGGTGGAGCACCGTCGCGGTGCCGTAGCCGTGATGCCAGAGGTCCTTGCGTCCTATGAGCAGGGAGAGCTCGGCGCCTTCCTTGCCGTCGAGCAGCAACTGGGCCTCGCCGATGTGCTCGGCGGAGTCGGTGTAGATGGAGTAGATGAGCCGCTGCGGGTCTCCGAACACCCTTTTCCAGTCGGACTCCGTGGCCTCCAGCATCTGCTGGGGGTCGTAGCCGCGGTGTATCGGGTCGCCACAGGCGTAGTGTCCGAACCAGCGGGAGGAAATCTCGCCGTCTTCCAGCCACCAGCTTACGCGGTCCACATCGTCTCTCGACACGTCTCTTAGAGTGAGGGGAGGGAGCATGTTTGACCTCCATACCGTCGGATACATGTTAAGAGTTAAGAGCAGGAACTAAGGGAGACTGTCTGTTCTGTATATGCCACGATATCGGCTCGGCACGAATATGTCAACATTGTGCGTCAAATCACAACAATCATCGTAATGATTCATGAAATATGGGACGGATAAAGTCGTAAGGCATACGTATCAGGAATTGTTTTTCGTATATTGGTTTTCATAGGTTGGCGCGTTTCGGGCGCGTTCCCGCGCCGCTCCGGGCGGGTTCGTACGAAGAAGGGCGTAGCGCCGCCGTTTCCGGTACGCGCATCCATGTGGTCCGGCGGGATCCCCCAAAAGGCCCCAATCCGCCATCCAGCGGAGGTAGGGGTATCTTCGATTTCCGCCCACCCACCCCTAGGAGGGATTTGTGGGGGACACCCCCGCACCCCCGGCGAGGGGCGTTTCGCCCCTCTGCACTCCCCTGAGCTCTTGATTCACCGGGCCTCGTGACGTTTCGGATTCCCGCTCACCCACCCCCAAAGGTAAGAATTGTGGGGACATCCCACACCCCCGGGTTAGCGGTAGGCACTCCACTTTAGGCCTAAGCCCGAATCCACCGAAGGACACCTATGGACGGCGTGAGGACAGCGGCAGGGTGGGTGAGGGAGCTACAGGGGAGATGGCTGGGCTCATTGGGGTAGATTGGAGGTCGGCGAACGGTCTTCAGTCGCCGCATAGGGCCCCTATGGCCCTCTGCGGGAGCTGCGATGCGCGGGATGGCGAGAGAATACGCAGCAGGGAACTCTCGCGGACCGGGGTGGCACGAGTTTGCAGGGAAGTTGGGTCAGTTGCAGGCTGGCAGTCAGGCGGGGAGTGGAATGGCTCGCAGCCGGGCCATGGCGCGAGTGAACTGGGTTTCCCAAGGCCAATGCTGGGGAAGATGCAGGGTAAGGCGGCGCGCCGAGCGGGTGATCCGTCCCACCAGAGCGAAGACCCGCCGCCTGAGGGTCTTGGTGGTCACGGTCCGTTCGGCCAGACCGATGCGCGCTGTCCAGCGGGCGAGGTTGTGTGCCATCACCTGCACCGCCAGCCAGGCGCCGTTGGCGGCGAAGCGCCCCGAGGGGAGATGGTTGAGTCCGACGCCGTGTTTCAGGTCTCGAATGGCGTTCTCGATCTCGGCGTGGCGGCGATGATCGGCCTCCAGTTCCAGGGTTTCCCCGTCCCGGTCGGTGATGAAGCCGTGATAGCTGTAGGTGGCGAAGAGGGCCAACTGGGAACCGGGCGTGGGCTTCACCCGCCGGACGATGAGCCGCACCGGCGCGGCGTCGGGTTCACTCTGGAAGGGGGTATAGGTGGTCTCGGCCACATCGGCGGCGCCGTCCATCCAGTAGGGAATCGGCGTCCAGTCCTGCTCGGGGATCGCCTCAATCAACTCCCGCAGGCCTTTGTGCTGGCGGATGGTGATGGAGAAGCGGACACCCATCTCGCGGCAGACGGCGACGAGAGCGTGGGCGTAGAAGCCGCTGTCGGCGCGCACCGTGAGTTGGCCGCTGGCCCCACCGTAGCGCACCCGCCCCACCGTTTCACGCAGGAAGTGGGCAGCGCCGCGAGCGGTGTTGGCACGGCCCTCGCGCAGCCGGGACATCAGCACATCGCCGGTTCCGGCGGCGATGGCCAGCAGTGGGTGATAGCCCCGCGCGCCGGTGTAGTTGTGGTGTCGCGCCCCTTCTTTGTCCAGTCCATAGGTCTCGCAGATGGTGGAGTCCAGGTCGATGGTCAGGGGCGAGTCGCCGGGTCCGGCCCCAGCGGCCCATGCGCGTGCCAGCAACTGGCGGCTCACCCGGTCGAGTTGACGGACATGCCCCCACCGGAAACTGCGCAGGAAGGTGCCCAGGGTGGATGGCGCCTTGACCACGCAGCCGAGAACACCGACCGTCCCACCAGCACGCAGCGCATCGGCGTCGTCGATGAAGTCGCCGCCCGCCAGCGCGGAAGCGACCAGCGTCAGCATTTTGTCCCCCGTGTTCGCCCGCCCCGGTGCGCAGCCGAGGTCGAGGTGATGGTCGGCGAGTTCCCGCAGGCCCAGGTGCTGTGCAAGGGTGGCCGGCAGGAGCAGGCCGGCATTGGCCACCAGGCGGTGGTCGTCAAAGACGACGCCGATACGGTCGGGATTGTTCTGTGGCAGCATCTACTGGGTGCTCCTTGTTTCCGGGCGGTTTTCTGTTTCAAAACCATTCTCCCAGATTCAGAGGAGCACCCTCTGGCTTCTTCAAGGACTGTCCCCAAAGTCGTCTTTCGGTGGATTCGGGCTAAGTTCAAAGAAGTAGTGCATGTCACGATGTAGGATAGGCAGTGGGCGACGCCGCTCTTACATGGTGGAGATTGCGGTCTCGTGTGTTCTCCGCTTAGAATCCGACGGCCTAGATAAAGGAGGGGAGACCGTGCTGCTTGGGGCGGCGAACCGGATACCTGGAGGTTGGCGGGACGTCACCGCCGCCGTTTTGGGGGAGGCGCGCCGGGAGGGTTTCTCGGTGCTGAACCTGGTGGTGGACGACCCGGCGGCGGTGGGCGAGCGGGACGTGGAGCGGCTGAAGGCGCTGTTTGAAGAGGCAGGCCTCCTAATAGGGCAGACGAACGGCGCCTACGGAGGCGCGCTGGTTAGCCCCGACGAGGGGGAGCGGACGTACGCGGTCGAGTTCGTGAAGCGGATGTGCTGGCTGACCCGGCGGCTCGGGGCCCCCAATACGTACCTGCGACCGGGCAGCCTGAATCCCAAGGGGGCGTGGCTGCCGCACCCGGGAAACAGGACGCCGGAGGTATTCGACCGGTTGGTGGACAGCGCCAGGCGGATCTGCGGCACGGCGGCGGACGAGGGGGTGCGGGTGGCGGTCGAGGGCGGGGCGGTCTCGCCGCTCTACTCGGCGCGGCGTGTGCGGGACTTTGTCGACGCGGTGGGCATGCCGGCGCTTGGATTCAACCAGGACCCCGTAAACTTCGTGGGCAGTCTGGAGGACGCGCTGGACATGCCCCGGTTCCTCTTGGAGTTCTTCGACCTGCTTGGGGACGTGACGATTGGGGCGCACACCAAGGACTTCCGGGTCATGGAGCAGCTCCTGGTGGGGTTCGAGGAGGTCGAGATAGGCTCGGGACTGCTGGACCACGAGATGTTCCTGCAGCTTATGCAGCGGTACTGCCCCGAGGGCCACGTGCTGATCGAGCACATTCCGCCGGACCGTTACGCGGCGGCGGCTGCGAGGTACAGGGAGATCGCGGCGCGCGTGGGGATAACGTGGGGCGCCGGCTATGGAGGCGAAGATGGGTAGACTTGACGGAAAGCGTATCCTGGTGACGGGCGCCGCGACGGGTATCGGCAGGGCGACGGCAATCCGGGTCGCGTCGGACGGCGCCCGCGTGGCGGCGTTCGACATCGAGGACGGCAGCGCCTCCGCCACGCTGGCCGCTATAGAGGAGGCCGGCGGCAGCGCGCGGTACTGGCACGTGGACGTGACGGACGAGCCCGGCGTGAGCGCCGCCGTGGACGAGGCCGCCGATTGGATGGGCGGGGGCATCGACGCGCTGTTGCACTTGGCGGGGATCCTGAAGGGCGCCGGCCTGGACATCACCAAGGTGGACGACGCGATCTGGGACCCCGTCATCGACGTGAACGTGAAGGGATCGTACCTGATGAGCAAGCACGTGGCGCGTTACATGAAGGAGCAGCGGAGCGGGGTCATCGTGCTCACCTCTTCAGGGTCGGGGGTGTTAGGAGGCAGCTCCTCCTACGCCTACGGCGCCAGCAAAGGGGGCACACACGGGCTTGCCATGACCCTGGACGGCCACCTGTCTAAGTTCGGGATCAGGGTGCACGACATGTTGCCCGGCGAGCTCGACACTCCGCTGAAGGTGGCGGCAACGGAGGAGGTGCTTCGCAACACCGGGGACCGCGCGGGGTACGAGCGGACGATGGCGAACCTCGCGTCGCCCGACGGCGTGGCGGCGGTCATAGCGTTCCTAGCCTCCGACGACGCGGACTACGTGCGCGGGAGCATACGGACTATATAGAGGGCCCGCCCACCCACCCCCAGATTCGTGGGGGATACCCCCACACCCCCCGGGGGCTTCGCCCCTCTGCACTCGCTGAGGGAAGTTGGCTCACCGTGGTTCGTTGGCGGTCATGGCTCGTAGCGGTGGTTGGCAGGGCCGCACCTGCGGGGTAAGCCCGAATCCACCGAAGGACACCGATGGACGGCGTGAGGACAGCGGCAGGGTGGGTGAGGGAGCTACAGGGGAGATGGCTGGGCTCATTGGGGTAGATTGGAGGTCGGCGAACGGTCTTCAGTCGCCGCCTTGCGCCCCTATGGCCCTCTGCGGGAGCTGCGATGCGCGGGATGGCGAGAGAATACGCAGCAGGGAACTCTCGCGGGACCGGGGTGGCACGAGTTTTCAGGGAAGTTGGGTCAGTTGCAGGCTGGCAGTTCAGGCGGGGAGTGGAATGGCTCGCAGCCGGGCCATGGCGCGAGTGAACTGGGTTTCCCAAGTCCAATGCTGGGGAAGATGCAGGGTAAGGCGGCGCGCCGAGCGGGTGATCCGTCCCACCAGAGCGAAGACCCGCCGCCTGAGGGTCTTGGTGGTCACGGTCCGTTCGGCCAGACCGATGCGCGCTGTCCAGCGGGCGAGGTTGTGTGCCATCACCTGCACCGCCAGCCAGGCGCCGTTGGCGGCGAAGCGCCCCGAGGGGAGATGGTTGAGTCCGACGCCGTGTTTCAGGTCTCGAATGGCGTTCTCGATCTCGGCGTGGCGGCGATGATCGGCCTCCAGTTCCAGGGTTTCCCCGTCCCGGTCGGTGATGAAGCCGTGATAGCTGTAGGTGGCGAAGAGGGCCAACTGGGAACCGGGCGTGGGCTTCACCCGCCGGACGATGAGCCGCACCGGCGCGGCGTCGGGTTCACTCTGGAAGGGGGTATAGGTGGTCTCGGCCACATCGGCGGCGCCGTCCATCCAGTAGGGAATCGGCGTCCAGTCCTGCTCGGGGATCGCCTCAATCAACTCCCGCAGGCCTTTGTGCTGGCGGATGGTGATGGAGAAGCGGACACTCATCTCGCGGCAGACGGCGACGAGAGCGTGGGCGTAGAAGCCGCTGTCGGCGCGCACCGTGAGTTGGCCGCTGGCCCTACCGTAGCGCACCCGCCCCACCGTTTCACGCAGGAAGTGGGCAGCGCCGCGAGCGGTGTTGGCACGGCCCTCGCGCAGCCGGGACATCAGCACATCGCCGGTTCCGGCGGCGATGGCCAGCAGTGGGTGATAGCCCCGCACGCCGGTGTAGTTGTGGTGTCGCGCCCCTTCTTTGTCCAGTCCATAGGTCTCGCAGATGGTGGAGTCCAGGTCGATGGTAAGGGGCGAGTCGCCGGGTCCGGCCCCAGCGGCCCATGCGCGTGCCAGCAACTGGCGGCTCACCCGGTCGAGTTGACGGACATGCCCCCACCGGAAACTGCGCAGGAAGGTGCCCAGGGTGGATGGCGCCTTGACCACGCAGCCGAGAACACCGACCGTCCCACCAGCACGCAGCGCATCGGCGTCGTCGATGAAGTCGCCGCCCGCCAGCGCGGAAGCGACCAGCGTCAGCAGTTTGTCCCCCGTGTTCGCCCGCCCCGATGCGCAGCCTAGGTCGAGGTGATGGTCGACGAGTTCCCGCAGGCCCAGGTGCTGTGCAAGGGTGGCCGGCAGGAGCAGGCCGGCATTGGCCACCAGGCGGTGGTCGTCAAAGACGACGCGGATACGGTCGGGATTATTCTGTGGCAGCATCTACTGGGTGCTCCTTGTTTCCGGGCGGTTTTCTGTTTCAAAACCATTCTCCCAGATTCAGAGGAGCACCCTCTGGCTTCTTCAAGGACTGTCCCCAAAGTCGTCTTTCGGTGGATTCGGGGTAAGGGAGGTATCCGAGGTCCCTCACCGCCTAGCAGGAAGGAGCCTTCCCGCCCCCTGGGGGCTTCGCCCCTCTGCACTCGCCTAGAGTCGTTGGCCCGGCGGGTGGTTGATGGTCACGGCCGCTGGCGGGGCTGCGCCCCTGCGAAGAATCTGGGGTTCCACGGCCTTGACTTTGGCATCGGGGCGTCCGTATAATGCTTCGGTTCGGCTAGGCATGCGCGAGCAAGCTGACATAGCATCAGAGCGCGACACTCGGCGATGGCCGGGGGGTTGTCTGGCCGTTTTCTTGCACCTTAACAACTGAATCCTGCGCGAAAGTAATAATAGAAGAGCCCAAATGTGGGTCAAGTTATTAAGGGTCTACGGTGGATGCCTTGGGGCCAAGGGCCGAAGAAGGGCGTGGCAAGGCTACGAAAAGCCTCGGCGAGCCGTCTAGCAGGCTTAGCCGGGGGTACCCGAATAGGGAAACCGATCCTGGGTCATACCGGGATACCCGCCTCGGCGGGAGGTAAGCGGGGGAACTGAAACATCTAAGTACCCCGAGGAGAGGAAATCAACAGAGATTCCCTTAGTAGTGGCGAACGAACGGGGAGGAGCCCAAACCTGGGCGGCTTAGTGGGCTGAGGCCCTATGCCGTCTGGGGGTTGTAACATCCGTCTGCTCCGGCCTCAGAACGGAGCAAGGAGTCAAAAACCGTCTCTCTAGCCGAACGAACCTGGAAAGGACGACCGAAGAAGGTGACAGTCCTGTAGGCGAAAGGGAGCCGGCTCCTGGCGGGGTGTTGAGTACCACGGGACACGAGGAATCCTGTGGGAAGCTGGGGGGACCACCCTCCAAGGCTAAATACCCTTGGCCACCGATAGTGAACCAGTACCGTGAGGGAAAGGTGAAAAGCACCCCGGGAGGGGAGTGAAATAGACCTGAAACCGTAGACTTACAAGCCGTGGGAGCCTCTGCCGTGAGGGAGGGGTGACCGCGTGCCTATTGAAGAATGAGCCGGCGAGTTAATCTAGGCAGCTTGGTTAAGGGACATCAGTTCTGGAGCCGAAGCGAAAGCGAGTCCGAATAGGGCGCGTCCTGGGTGGAGACAACGCTGGCGGCGGAGCACTCGGAGCCTCGATGGCTGCGGCAGTGCTGCGGGGCGACTGGGGGTTTATTCCTCCGGGCGCCCGTAACGCGGCGCGGCGGGCCGTTGAGGAGTTGAGAGCAAAGCCGTTGGTCGCGTCTCCGTTATGCCTTGGGTGTTGTCTGGATTAGACCCGAAACCGGGTGATCTACCCATGGCCAGGTTGAAGCCCCGATAGCATCGGGGTGAAGGACCGAACCCGTGTCTGGTACAAAAGGCTGGGATGAGCTGTGGGTAGTGGTGAAATGCCAATCGAACCCGGAGATAGCTGGTTCTCCCCGAAATGTATTTAGGTGCAGCCTCAACGTAGTCTTGGGGAGGTAGGGCACTGGATGGGCTAAGGGGCGTGAGCCTACTAAACTCAACCAAACCTCGAATGCCTCAAGATGGTCGTTGGGAGTGAGACAGTGGGGGATAAGCTCCATTGTCGAGAGGGAAACAGCCCAGACCGCAGGCTAAGGTCCCGAAGTGTGGACTAAGTGTGAAAGGAAGTGGGACTCCTAAAACAGCTAGGAGGTTGGCTTAGAAGCAGCCATCCTTTGAAGAAAGCGTAACAGCTCACTAGTCGAGGGGTCCTGCGCCGAAGATGTAACGGGGCTAAAGTCCAGCACCGAAGCCGCGGTTCCTCCGATTTGATCGGGGGAAGGTAGGGGAGCGTTGCCAGGGCATTGAAGCTACGACGTGAGTCGTGGTGGAGCGCTGGGAAGTGAGAATGCCGGCATGAGTAGCGACAATCCTGGTGAGAATCCAGGACACCGTAAGCCTAAGGTTTCCTACGCAACGATGATCGGCGTAGGGTAAGCCGGGCCTAAGCCGTAGCGTATAGCGAAGGCGATGGACAACGGGTTAAGATTCCCGTGCCGCCGTTGCGCTGTTTGAAGCGGAGGGGGGACACGGCAAGGTAGGCAGAGCGTGCCCATCGGACATGGTGCGTTTCGCCCTGAAGGCCATGTCAGGTCAGGGAAATCCGGCCTGACGTTACGAGCTGAGGGGGTAGAAGACTTTAGGGCTTTAGCCCTGGGGGATTCTGCTGAGCCTATACCGTCAAGAAAAGCCTCGCCGCTAGGTGCATTGGCGCCCGTACCGCAAACCGACACAGGTAGGCGGGGGTAAACGCCCCGAGGTGAACGAGCTAACCCTCGTTAAGGAACTCGACAACTTGACCCTGTAACTTCGGGATAAAGGGTGCCCGTGGGGTGAAGTCCTTTACGGACGGAGCCCTTGCGGGCCGCAGATAATAGACCCAGGCGACTGTTTATCAAAAACACAGGTCTCTGCAAAGCCGAAAGGCGACGTATAGGGGCTGACGCCTGCCCAGTGCCGGAAGGTTAAAGGGAGAGGTCAGTCCATCTTCGGATGGATGAAGCTTTGAACTGAAGCCCCGGTGAACGGCGGCCGTAACTATAACGGTCCTAAGGTAGCGAAATCCCTTGTCGGGTAAGTTCCGACCCGCACGAATGGCGTCACGACCTGGGTGTTGTCTCAACGAGGGGCTCGGTGAATTTGCAATGCCGGTAAAGATGCCGGCTACCCGCGACAGGACAAGAAGACCCCGTGGAGCTTTACTGTAGCTTGGCAGTGGACTGGGGTTATGTTTGTGTAGGATAGGCGGGAGACTATGAATCCCCGACGCTAGTCGGGGTGGAGTCGCCAGTGAAATACCGCTCTTCCATAACTTCGGCTCTAACCCCGTAGAAATCGGGGGACCCTGCCTGGTGGGCAGTTTGACTGGGGCGGTCGCCTCCTAAAAGGTAACGGAGGCGCCCAAAGGTTCCCTCAAGGTGGATGGAAATCACCCTAAGAGTGCATTGGCATAAGGGAGCTTGACTGCGAGACCTACAAGTCGAGCAGAGACGAAAGTCGGGCAAAGTGATCCTACGGCGCTGTGTGGAAAGGCCGTGGCTTATCGGATAAAAGCTACCCCGGGGATAACAGGCTAATTCCGCCCAATAGTTCACATAGACGGCGGAGTTTGGCACCTCGATGTCGGCTCGCCGCATCCTGGGGCCGGAGAAGGTCCCAAGGGTCCGTCTGTTCGCCGGTTAAAGCGGCACGCGAGCTGGGTTCAGAACGTCGTGAGACAGTTCGGTCTCTATCCGTCGTGGGCGCAGGAGATTTGAGGGGAGCTTTCCCTAGTACGAGAGGACCGGGAAGGACGGACCTCTGGTGTACCGGTTGTTCCGCCAGGAGCACCGCCGGGTAGCTATGTCCGGATGTGATAAGAGCTGAAAGCATCTAAGCACGAAGCCAACCCCAAGATTAGATCTCCCAAAACCCGATTCGTCGGGAGAGTAAGGTCCCCCGTAGACTACGGGGTAGATAGGCCGCAAGTGTAAGGCGGGCAACCGTTTCAGCTGAGCGGTACTAATAGACCGAGGACTTGACCCACATTAGGACTCTTCTATTCCACAGCAGGATTCAGTAAACAAGGTTTAACGTCGCGGGGTGGAGCAGCGGCAGCTCGTTGGGCTCATAACCCAAAGGTCGCAGGTTCGAGTCCTGCCCCCGCAACCAGGTATACGCAAAGAGGCCCCGGCAATGCTGCCGGGGCCTCTTTGCGTGAGGATATGGCCGCTCCTAGCTTAGCCAGGCGGTCAGCCAGTCGCTGACCTCGCGGGCCAGCTCCTCGGCGGTCTCGCCGTGGCTTGGCTTGATGGCCTCCGAGGTCCAGGGGCCCGCGTAGCCGATGTCTTCGAAGGCCTGCCGCATCGCGGTCCAGTCGAGGTTGCCCAGGGTAGGGGAGTGGTGGTCGACGCGGCCGTCGCGCACGTCGATGTCGTGGATGTGGGTGCCGCACAGGCGCTCGCCGGCGGCGTGCAGCTCGTCCACCGGGTCCAGCTCGAGGACACCGACGTGTCCGGTGTCTATGACGAGGCCCACTGCCTCGCTCGGGTACGGGTCGACCACGGCTCGCAGCTCCCTCATGTTATTCAGTGGCATGCCGGGGTAGGGCAGATTCTCCAGAGTGATCCGTACCCCCGCCTGCTCAATGGCCGGCATGAGGTCGTCCAGCGAGCGCTGTACGGCTTCGCGTACCTGCCCGGGCAGCTCGGGATCGTCGAGGCGAATGAGGTCAGGGTTCGGGATGGGGTGGATGACCATCTCTGTCAGTCCGAGGCCGCCGGCTAGCCGGACGTACCGGCTCAAGACGGGGATGCTCTCGCTTCTCCAGTCATCGTCGAGGGCGGCCAGGATGTACCTGCCCGCTGGGGCGTGCATCGTCCTGGGGCGGACGGAATGGGTCTCGAACACACTCCTGATGCGGGCTAGCTCCCTGTCGTCCGTGGAACAGACGTGGGGCTCGGACCCTGTTACCTCAGCCTGCGGGAAGCCGGCCTCACCGAGGGCGTCGAGGGCGGCCTCGAGACTGCGGTCCTTGAATGCGGATGTCGTGCTGCTGGTGTTGTTCATCGCGTCGCCTCCATGCTGATTGGGTTGCTAGCTCATCATACCGTCTCTATGTTAAGGCAGGATTAAGGGCGAGTTAACGGTTGGGGCGGGCGACACATTTCGAATTGCGGGCTCGGACCGTGTCTGGGTCGTTTCGGGTATCCTATACTCATACTCACCGTCGTGCCGCTGAGAGGAGTCTTCAGCATGTCCTGGTATTGACCCTATCGCTTCTCCCGCCTCGATCTCCCGATGCTCGCGTTTCTCGCGGTCGGGCTGCTGGACGAGCTCGTGTTCGGCGCCCGGGAGGCGGCCTGGCCCCTGATTCGCACGGAGATGGGTCTGACGTATGCGCAGATAGGTGTGCTGCTCGCGGTCCCAGCCGTTGTGGGCCACGTGTTGGAGCCGGCGGTCGGTGTCTTGGGCGACGTCTGGAACCGCAGGGTGCTGATACTTGGCGGCGGCGTCCTGTTCGCCGTGTCAGTGGCCCTGGTTGCAGCTAGCCCCGGGTTCCTGCCGCTGCTGGCGGCATTTTGCATCGGCTACCCGGCATCCGGCGCCTTCGTCAGCCTCCCCCAGGCGACGCTCATGGACGCCGCCCCGTCGCGCCGAGAGCAGAACATGGCGCGCTGGAATTTCGCCGGCTACGTGGGCGCGCTGTCGGGCACGCTTGCCGTGGTGGGGTCGGCGAAGGTTGGAATAGGCTGGCGCGGGCTGTTCGCGGGGCTGACAGGCGTTTCGCTCCTGGTTTTGGCCGCCGTCTGGAGGCCGATCGGGCGGTCTGCCCGGAGAGCGCCCAGGCCGCTGCGTGGCGCGGATATCATGCGGGGGATTACAGAGGTGGTCGGGTCGCTGCGACGGCTGGACGTCGTCCGGTGGCTGGTGCTGTTTGAGATGTCCGACCTGATGCTCGACGGCCTGCTCGGTTACCTGGCGCTCTACTTCGTGGACGTGGCCGAGGCGTCGGAGGCCGTCGCCGCCCTTGGTGTGGGTGTCTGGATGGTCGCCGGCCTGGTGGGGAGCCTGTTGCTCATTCCTATGCTCGAAAGGGTGGCCGGCCTGACGTACCTCAGGTACAGCGTCCTGTGCCAGTTCGGACTGTTCGCGGCCTTCCTGCTGGCGCCGGCGCTGCCATTCAAGCTGGCGATCGCCGCCTTGCTGGGCTTTCGAGTGCTGGCTGGTATGCTGTCCTCCAGGCACAGGTCTACGCGGCGATGCCCGGAAGGAGCGGCAGCGTGCTGGCGCTGGAGAATGTGTCGGGACTGGGGGGCAGCCTGATCCCGTTGGGGATTGGGGTAGCCGCGAGCAGGTGGGGCCTTGGGCCGACGATGTGGCTGCTTCTGGCCGGTCCCTTGGCCATTGCGGTGGGCCTGCCTCGAGCCCGATGATGGGCGGGACAAGATGGCGAGGAGTCGGTTCAGTGGGCGTCGTGCGCTAGGCGCGCGCTGACGAGGCGGTTCAGGCTGACGCCTTCCTCCGCTGCTCGCATGGAGAGGTCGCGGTGGGTTTCCGGGGGCACTCTCACCATGAACTTGCCGCTGTAGGTACGCTCGGCCATTGGCGTCGGCGCAGTCTCGTTGGTGGCGCGCATTTCGTCCAGGGTGTCTGACACGAGTTGTCGGATACCGGAGAACGCTTCGTCGGGGGTCGGGGCCAGCCAGCTCAGGGATGGGAACTCGGCGCACAGGCCGACATGCTCGTTGTCGTCGTCGGACCACGTAACCCTGTATGTGTAGTGATCGGTCACTTCATACGCTCCATTCTTTCGATGGCCCTGATTACCTGGCGAACCTGATATGCTTTTGCCATGCCCTTGTCGTCCTGTATGTTCACTCTAGGGTCGCCCGGCCATGGCATCCGGTAGATCCTAATGGCTGGTGCTTCTTTGGCCTGGTTCTCCAAAGTACCTGTCGCAGATCCTGGCGAGGTCGGAGAACCTGATGCCTTTGGGATTGCTGCGAAGCCTGCGGAGGATGTCGTTGGCGCTTTCCACCTTGGTATAGTATCAGTAGTAATATCATCTGTCGAATAATAGGAACCGTTCTTTATGGCGAACCATCTCATTTCAAGGCTGACTTGCCCGGAGAAGTGAAGTTGAAGCGAATAGCGGCATTTCTGTATCTGGCTGTAGGCTTAGCCGTGGTGAGCGCGTGCAGCGGGCAGTCTGCGGAGTCGGTCGACGCCCCAACCCAGAATCCGGAGCAGGCGCCTGAGGCGGTTGCCGCGCCGACGGCAACGGCGGAGCCGACTTCGGTCCCGACACCGGACGGCCCTTCCGAGGAGGAGGAGGCGATGGCGCGCCTGCCGCTGGAAGGGCGTCCCGCGCTGGGTCCTGCCGACGCTCCGGTTACGCTGGTCGAGTTCACCGACTACCAGTGCCCATTCTGCGGGCGTCACAACAACGTGACCGCACCCAAGCTGCGGGAGCACTACGGCGATATGCTCCGTGTCATCGTGCTGCATTTCCCGTTGGCGGACATACACCCGCTGGCTCCAAAGGCAGCAGAGGCGGCGGAGTGCGCCGCCGACCAGGGCAAGTTCTGGGAGTACAACGACACACTGCACGCGGACCAGTCGGCCGTCGATCCTTCCAGCCTGCTCAGGCACGCCGAGACGCTGGGGCTCGATTCCGATACGTTCGAGGAGTGTCTGGAGTCAGGCGAGAAGCGGCTCCTGATCGAGCAGCACATCAGGGCGGCCGTGGAAGCGGGAGCACGGGGTACGCCGTTCTTTGTGGTCAACGGCCAGAAGATGTCGGGGGCGCGCTCGGAGACGATATTCCGCAGGCTGATAGACCAGGTGATGCGGAGGGCCGGGTCTTAGCGGGAGCGCTTGGCAATCATCCTACGGGCTCGCTTGGCAGCGGCCTGCCATGAAGGAAGGGCTGCCTTGCGGTTGGATCCCGGTGGTGCAACAGCGTATGCCTCAATTAGATTCTGTGGATGCCGCATCACCCGTCTGGTTCGCTTGTGAGCCTTCCCGCCCAACGCAATGACGGGAATGTCCCCAAATAGGTCTAGCTGCTTTGCTAGATACCGCTCAGTGCACTCCTTTTCGGCTTCCGCCCGCACATATCCGCCCTCGCTGGGAGCTGAGCACAAGTAGGCCTCAGTCACCCATGCTTTCCTGAGCTGCTGATCCATTGGTAATTTGGGGAATATCAGACCAAGTAGGTATCTAAGATTCTGGTGGAACTGCGCATTGCCACCTGTCAGCAAGTTGTAAGTGTGCCGGGCTGTCTGGTCCAATGGGTTCCTCTTCGGCTTATAGGCCTCGCCGGGGAGAGGATCTCCTGGTTCGGCAACCACGATTGCAACTTGCACTTCCTCGATAGAAGAGAGTGCTCCTACGAATCCGCGGGGCACATGACCCTCTTTTGGAATCCACCTGGCGATACCGTTGCATCCAAGTTCGAATCCGGGGCAAGGTCGATATGCTGGTCGAAGAATGCGAGCCAGTTCCTTGGCGGGCGCGTAGTTCATGCGATTCTTCACTGTAGTCTTCCTGGTAGCATCCCATCCAGCTGGGCGAGGCTGGCAGGGGTGAGGCTGATTCCGAATGACTGCTGGAACTGGTAGGCCAGGCGGGATGCGACGGTGTCGACGTCAGCAGCTACTTCCTTGGCGGCCATCGAGGTTACCCTGCACCCCTCTATGCCGCATGGGATTATGTGGTCGAAGTAGCCCAGGTCAGGCGCCACGTTGAGGGCGAAGCCGTGGGTGGTGACACCCCTGCTGACGCGCACGCCGATGGCTGCGATCTTGGCCCCGCCGGTCCAGACGCCTGTGGGGTAGCCGTCGCTCACGGTGTCGATGCCGAAGTCAGCAAGCGTGGCGGCTATGGTCCGCTCCAGGGTCCGGACGTATTGCAGCGGGCCTAGTCCCCATGACCGCAGGTTGATGACCGGGTAGCCTACCAGTTGGCCGGGGCCGTGGTAGGTCGCCTCGCCGCCTCGGTCGGTCCTGTAGACCTGGGCCGAGAGGCGGGCAAGCTCCTCGGGGGGCGCCAGGATGTGGTGGTCGGGGCCCCTGCGGCCCAGGGTGTAGACGTGAGGATGCTCGAGGAGCAGCAACACACCCTTGAGGGAGCCATCCACGACCCGGGCGTGCAGCCGCTGCTGGAGTTCGATCGCCTCAGAGTAACCGGTCAGTCCGAGGCGCAGCAGGTGCGCTGACCCGGAGCGCGCGTCGGGCAGGCTCTCTCCCAGGCGACTCCGCGCCGTCTCAATCACACCTTGATGTCCGGGCCGATGGCTTCCAGGCGGCGCTTGACGTCCGCCAGGAAGGCGCCGGCTTCCGCGCCGTCGAGGATGCGGTGGTCGAAGGTGAGGCTCAGGTTCATGATGGAGCGGATGGCGATGGCGTCGTCGACGACCACCGGGCGCTTGACGATTGCCTCCGTGTTCAGTATGGCCGCTTGCTTCGGGAAGATGATGGCTTTGCCTATGACGGAGCCGATAGCACCGGTGTTGTTGACGGTGAACGTTCCACCCTCGACGTCTTGGACAGTGAGCTTGCCGCCCCTGGCTCTGCCGGCGAGATCGTCAAGGGAGCGGGCTAGCTCGGCGACCGTCTTCGTGTCGGCGTCGTGGACCACCGGCACGAGCAGCCCCTCGGTGGTTGCGGTGGCGACTCCGAGGTTCACCCGGCGCTTCAGGATGATGGCGTCGCCGGCCCAGGTCGAGTTGACCAGCGGATTGGCCTTCAGCGACTCGGCTATGGCTTTTAGCATGAAGGGCAGGTAGGTGATGGCCACACCATCGCGCTCACGGAAGCTTTCCTTGATCCCTTCCCGTAGCTGCACAAGGCCGGTTACGTCGGCCTCTACGGTGCTCCAAGCCTCCGGTATCTCGGAGGCGCTACGTGCCATGTTGTCCGCGATCATCCGCCTGATGGGCGTAAGGGCTACCCGCTCATCGTCCGGCGCGCCGGGCCCTTCGGTCGGGGTGCCCCGGGACGCGATGAAGTCCTCGACGTCCTTGCGGGTGACGCGCCCGCCAATGCCGGTACCGGTGGCGCGGTCGAGATCGACGCCGTGCTCTGCGGCCAGCCGGCGCACAGCGGGGGAGTACCTGGCGCCGGAGGGCTTCCGCTGGGGCTCGGGGGCGACCATGGGACCGCCGGAGCCCGTGGGACCGACGGGGGCAACGTCCTTGAGCAGGGTGCCCGTCGTGTCCAGCGGCGCGGCGGGTGCGCCTTCGGGCTCGTCCGGCTGCTCGGCCTCACCGTCCACGGCGATCTCGGCCACGACAGTACCCATGGGCACAGTGCTTCCCGCCTCGACCAGGATTTGGGTGAGCACGCCCGACGCCGGGGATGGCATCTCCATGTTCACCTTGTCGGTGACGACCTCGGCGAGCGGGTCGTACTTCTCGACGCGGTCGCCGACCTTCTTCAGCCATCGGTCGATGATGGCTTCCGTGACGGACTCGCCGACGTGCGGCAGCTCTACCTTCATCGCATCAGTACCGCGCCAGGCTTCGTATGGCGCCCGCGATCTGGTCGGTGTCCAGCATGAACTCCGCTTCCAGGGGCGGGCTGAAAGGCATCGCCGGCACCTCCGGCCCGGTCAGCCGCATGATGGGGGCGTCGAGGTAGTCGAACGCCTCTTCGGCGATAATCGCTGACACCTCGCCCCCGATCCCTCCCAGCCGCGTGTCCTCGTGGACGACGAGGGCCTTGCCGGTCTTCTTCACCGACTCGAGGATGGTTGCGGAGTCGAGCGGGCGCAGCGACCTGAGGTCGACGACCTCGGTGTGGATGCCCTCGGACGCTAGGTCCCTGGCCGCCTCGATGCAGTGGTGGAGCACCAGCCCGTAGGTTATGACGGTGAGGTCCTCGCCCTCCAACTTCACATCCGCCTTCCCGATGGGCAGGGTGTACTCGGCATCCGGCACTTCGCCGCGCACGAGGCGGTAGGTGCGCTTGTGCTCCAGGAAGACGACGGGGTCGTCGTCGCGGATGGCGCTCTTGAGGAGGCCCTTGGCGTCGTACGGGGTGGCCGGCGTCACGACCTTCAGGCCGGGGGTGTGCGCAAAGTAGGCCTCCGGGCTCTGGGAGTGGTAGAGGCCGCCGCGCACGCCGCCGCCGTAGGGGGAGCGCACCACCATAGGAACGGATACGGCGCCCTCAGTGCCGTAGCGCGCCCTGGCGGCCTCTCCCAGGAGCTGGTTGAAGGTAGGGAATATGAAATCGGCGAACTGGATCTCGGCGATCGGGCGCATGCCGTTCATGGCCGCGCCAAGGGCGATGCCGACGATGGAGGACTCGGCCAGCGGCGTGTCTATGACCCGGTCCTCTCCGAACTCGGCCTCGAAGCCGTCTGTCGCGAGGAACACGCCGCCCCTGGCGCCGATGTCCTCGCCCATGACGAAGACCCGCGAGTCGCGGGCTATCTCCTCGCGCATCGCGTCCCTAACCGCCTCTATAACCGTCTTGAGAGCTATCTCTGAACCTCCGCGTACACGTGGTCGTGGAAGCCGTCGGTCTCGGGGTAGGGCGCGGACTCGACGTAGTCGGTGGCCTCGTCGACCTCGCGCCTAGCGCCGGCGCGGATGCTCTGGTCGATATCGTCGGTCAGCTCGCCGAGATCGACCAGCCGCTGCCTGAGCAACGGGAGCGGGTCGCGCTTTCGCGCCTCTTCCAGCTCCGGCCCGGGTCTGTAGCGGGAGTCGTCGTCGTCGCTGGTGTGGGGGAGGTACCGCTCCACCATGGCCTCGACCACAGTGGGGCCGTCTCCACGGCGGGCGCGGGCGGCCGCCTCGGAGGTGGCCTCGTAAACCGCCGAAACGTCCGAGCCGTCTATGGCGATGCCGGGCATGCCGTAGCCCTCAGCCCTGCCGGCGACGCTGTCCACCGCCATTTGCTTGGCGAGCGGCACGGAGATGGCGTACTTGTTGTTCTCGCAGAAGAAGACCACCGGCAGGCTGTGGATGGCGGCGAAGTTCATCCCCTCGTGGCAGTCGCCAACGCTGGAGGCGCCGTCGCCGAAGTAGACGATCACCACCGCGTCCTCGCCCCGCATCTTGAAGGAGAGGGCGGCGCCGACCGCCTGTGGGATCTGGGTGGCGACGACGTTGGACAGGTTGAATATACCGAGCTCCGGGATGGCGCCGTGGGCCGGGAACTGCCGCGCGCCGCTCAGGGGCTCACCGGCCCTGGCGGTGAACCCCAGCATGATGTCCTTTGGGGTCATGCCGAGGGCCATGAGCACCCCCAGATCACGGTAGTAGGTGTAGAACTGGTCGCGGCCTCTCTCCATCGCCGCGACGCTGCCGATCTGGGCCGCCTCGTGCCCCTGGGAGGAGGCCACGATGGCCGCCTTGCCCTGCCGGTTGAGCAGCCACACCCTCTCGTCGCAGGTGCGGCAGAGCACCATGCGCCGGTAGATGTCGAGAAGCTGGTCGTTGCCGAGACCGCTGACGGCTGTATGTGGCTGGCTGTCGTTCATGGTCCAAGGAGACGCCCCTCGCATGGGGGACATATGGCCGCTGCGATTATACAGGAGGCGCCGCTAGGTGGACGGCAGTAGGTTTCGCCTCCGGGGCAGTCAATTGCGCTAGCCCGTGCACCGGGCTGTCTTTGTGACGGATTCGATCATGGCCTGGATGTAGCCGTTGGCGAAGGCCCGGCCGCGGTGGCCCCACTCGGTGTCCTGGAAGGTCTGGGGCACGTGGTCGTCGATGAAGAAGCCGTCGAAGCCGACCTCGTAGTATATCGTCATGGCCTTGTGCATGTCCACGTAGCCGGTGTTGATGAACTCCTCGTGGAACTTAGGGACCTGCCCCGACACGTTGCGGAAATGGACGTAGAGTATCTTCCGCCGCTCACCGAAGTACCGGATCATCTCGTAGATGTCTTCCCCCTCCATCTCCGAGAACGTGCCCTGGCAGAACTCGATGCCGTTGGAGTCGGACGGATATATTTCCACGAGCCGCCTGTAGGCGTCGAAGCTGCGGAGGAGCTGCGGGATTCCGCCAAGCACCGGGACGGGCGGATCGCAGGGGTGTATGCCGAGGCGTATCCCCTCCTCCTCGGCGATGGGGGTGATGATCCTGATCCAGTATTCCAGGTTGTCCCACATTTCCCCTTCCGTGTACTCACGGTCGTGGGTGAGGGGCATCGCCTGCGCCTCATCGTAGTCGAAGGCTGTGGCGACGGCCCCGCAGCGGATGTGTGCGGGCGTCGTACGCCACACCATCGAAGGCATCCAGTGATAGCCGAATATAGGTATGCCAGCGCGGGCGATGTTGCGCACGGTGGCGATCATGTTCTCAATCTGCTCGTCGCGCCTGGGGCCGCCGAGCATGATGTGGTCGTAGAACGAGACGGGCACGTTCTCCAGAGCGGACAGCGAGAGTCCGAACTGCTCGACGGTGAGGCGCAGCTTCACGAGGTCGTGCAGGCGCCACCGTCCTCCATCGCCCGGCAGGCTGGCGTTGTTCAGCAGTACGTCGGTCGCGCCGAACTGGGCGCAGAAGCTGAGGTACTCCCGTGAAGGCTGGTTGAACTGCCCGAATCCTGCGCGCATGATTGGCCTCCTCGAATTGAAGGTGGGTGAACCGTGCTATTCGGAGCCTTCGTCCCGCTCCGGGCGCAAGGTGGGCTGCCGTTCGCGTTCCCCAGACAGGCTATGCGCGGCCGTGTCTTGCGTAGGCCTCGTGGCCGGTGTCGCCCAGCTCTTCCTCGATGCGCAGCAGGCGGTTGTACTTGGCCGTGCGCTCGCCGCGCGAGGGCGCGCCTGCCTTGATCTGGCCGGCGGCCGTGCCCACGGCGAGGTCGGCCACGGTGGTGTCCTCGGTCTCGCCCGACCGGTGGCTGATGACCGTGCCCCAGCCGGCGGACTTGGCGAGGCGTATGGCCTCCAAGGTCTCGGTGATCGTTCCGATCTGGTTCATCTTGACCAGGACGGCGTTGCTGGAATCGTTGCGGATGCCCTTTCGTATCAGGTCGGGTGAAGTTGCGTATATGTCGTCGCCGACTATCTGGACATCCTCGCCTAGCCGGGCGGTCATGCGGCCCCAGCCGCTCCAGTCGCTCTCGTCGAGCCCGTCCTCGATGCTGGAGATGGGGAAGTCCCGCCGCCATCGCTGGTAGGTCTCGATAAGCTCGTCGGAGGTGAAGGCGGTGCCCTCTCTCGGGAGCTCGTATCTGTCCGGTCCCGCTACCAGTTCCGAGGCGGCCACGTCGACCGCAATCCAGCAGTCCTCGCCCGGCCGGTACCCTGCGTTTTCGATCGCCTTCAAGACCATCTCCAGCGCCTCGCGGTTCGAGATACCGCTCGGCGCGAAGCCGCCCTCGTCTCCGACGGTGCCGGTGTGGCCCATGCCCTTCAGCAGGCTGCCCAGAGTGTGGTATACCTCCGCGCCTGCACGGAGCGCATGCCTGAACGAGCTCAGCCCGCTCGGGACGACCATGAACTCCTGTACGTCCGTGGACTTGGCGGCGTGCTTGCCGCCGTTGAGCACGTTGAACATGGGCATCGGCAGTGTGTGTGGGCCGTCGCCGAGGCAGTGGTAGAGCGGCATCCGCCTGCTGCGCGAGGCCGCCCGCGCCACGGCCATCGACACGGCGACCATAGCGTTGCCACCCAGGCCGGACCTGTCGTGCGTGCCGTCCAGCTCGATCATGGCGCCGTCGACGGCGGCCTGGTCGAACGCGGAGAGCCCAGCCAGGGCGGGGTCTATCCTGTTGCGTACGTTATCGATGGCCTGGAGCACGCCGCGGCCCTCGAACCGGGAAGGGTCGCCGTCGCGCAACTCCACAGCCTCGTTTGCCCCGGTGCTTGCGCCGGAGGGCGCGATGCCACGCGCCCGCGTGCCGTCGCGCAGCGTGACCTCGGCCTCCACGGTGGGGTTGCCGCGCGAGTCGAGCACTTCGCGGGCTATTGTGCCGGCTATCTCGCTCATGGGGAGGGCCTGGCTCCGGACGAGGCTGCCTCACGGCTGCGGGCCGCCTTCATGGCCTTGTCCACGGCGTCTGTGGGATCGTCGGCTACGATGATGGACGGATCCGCTACGCCGCCGCGGGCCAGATCCCAGGTGTTCAGCCCGATTACGGGAGCCTGCTCGGCGAGGGCGTGACCTAACTCGGAGAGCGTGCCGTAGGCGCCGCCCACCGCTATTACCGCCCGGCCGGTCTTCACGATGATGACGTTCCGGGCGTGGCCCAGGCCGGTGCATATTGGGATGTCCACCCACGGGTTGGCCGCCGCCGGATCGCTGCCGGGCAGCACGCCTATGGTGGCGCCGCCCTCGGACTTCGCGCCCTTACAGACCGCCTCCATGACGCCGCCCAAGCCGCCACAGATTACCGTGGCACCGCGACGCGCAATCTCCGCGCCTACCTGCTGCGCCATATCGTAGACCTCTTCCGAGGGACTGCCAGCACCTATGACTGCGATTATCATTCCCGCTTACCGCTCACCGTGGAAATCAGCTTGAATTATGGTTTATAGGCCGCCCTGACCGTCGTGGCCTGATATACGCGCCGCGGCGTGGGCGCCTGCCGGGTATTCAGCCTCGCACAAGACCAGGGGATCGGAACCGTCTAGACGCTTACGGGGAAGAAGATGTCCGTCCGCCACTTCGACTGGTCGGGCTCGGCGGTCGGGTCGGTGACGTAGACCTCCCATGGCGGTCCCGCGGGTTGCAGGCCCTGCGAGCGCATCCACTCCATCAGCGCCGCCCATGTCTGCGGGAGGGCATCGTACGGTCCCATGTGGGAGACCGTCGCCACGGTCCCTCCGGGAAGCTCGCCCGCCTCGATGCGGCCCGCGCCCTCCATGGACTGGGCTACGGACATTCCGCATTGGAGGTCGACCGAGTCGCCTTCCATCGAGTAGTAGACAGAGAAGGGCATGCCTACAGGCGTCTGCCCGCTGTGCTGGATGTGCCCGTACACCTCCCCGAAGAGAGGCCCCATAACCTGCCCGAGATTCTCCTTGGTGGCCGATGTGCGGACACCCAGGATGGGCTGCGTTTCGATCTGCTTGGTCTCGAATTCCAGTGTCATTCGCTGTTCCACTCGTATTGGCTGGACGCAAGCCAGCCTATGACGGCGCATCCATTATAGCATCCGTACTTCGTGCTCCAATCCGAGGGGCGGACGGGGCCCGTCCCCGCATTTCCGGTGTGATATGGTGCTACCTGAAAGGCCGTCGGGCAGGGAGGTCCTCTATGCAGCGGGAAGAGGTAGACCGGGTAGCCGTGGTGGGCGCCGGCCTCATGGGCCACGGCATCGCGTTGCAGTTCGCGTTGGGCGGACGCGAGGTGTGGCTCAACGACCTGACTGAGGACGCGCTCAGCCGGGCTATGGACAGTGTCAGGACCAGCATGGGCACGCTACAGGCAGTGGGCCTCGTCGACGGCGAGGAGGCGGCGCGGGCGTTGGATCGCATCCATACTGAGGTCTCGCTGGGCAAGGCCGTGTCGGGAACTGGGCTGGTAATCGAGGCGGTCTTCGAGGATCTGGACCTCAAGCGCTCCGTATTCAAGCAGCTGGGCGGGATTTCAGCGGGCGCATCCATTCTTGCTAGCAACACCTCGTCGTTCATGGCGAGCCAGCTCGCCCCGGAAACGGAGCACCCGGAGAAGGTCGTCGTGGCAAACTGGTGGAACCCGCCGTACCTGCTGCCCCTCGTGGAGGTGGTGCCCGGCCCCGAGACGGCAAGCGAGACCGTCGGTACGCTCTGCGCCATTCTGACGTCGGTCGGCAAGAGCCCCGTGGTGCTCCGCAAGGAGTCGCTGGGGTTCATAGGCAACCGGATGCAGTTCGCCCTGTTGCGCGAGGCCGTGTCCATCGTGGAGCAGGGGATCGCCAGCGCCGAGGACGTGGACACCGTGGTCAAGACGAGCTTCGGGAGGCGCCTCTCCGTCGCCGGGCCGCTGGAGGTGTTTGACATAGCCGGCTGGGACACGATCACTGCCATTGTCGACCAGCTGTTCCCGGAGATAGAGCGCTCCCCAGACACGCCGGATATCCTCAGGGGGATGGTCGACCGGGGCGACTTCGGCCTCAAGTCGGGTAAGGGCTTCTACCCCTGGACCGAGGAGTCGGCCGCGTCCGTTAGGGGGCGCATCGCTCAGGCTCTCGCCACGCTGGAAGGACTCTCCCGCGGCGACGCGTAGGCGGGCCGGAACGTCATGGTCACGGTAACAGTAACAGACACTGCCATAGAGGAGCTCGTGAGGGTCACGAGCGTGACGCGCATGGGGCCCCAGCAGCACCTCAGGCTGGCGACTCCTCCACTGTGGCAGGGCGCCGGCGACTTCGGCATCGTGACCGACGGCGAGCGCACCAACGACCATATCGTGGAACACGAGGGCAGGCCGCTGCTGCTCATCGACGAGGCGCTCGCCGAACAGCTCTCCAAGTCGGTGTTCGACTTCAAGGAGTCGCCGCAGGGACGGGGCTTCACGCTGGACGTTTACTAGGCTGGTCCAGCCCGACGTCCCGGTCAGGCGTCGTCGGCGATGCGGATGTGCAGCTCGTCTAGCTGGGCCTGCTCGACCTCGCCCGGGGCCTCGAACAGCGGGTCGATCGCGTTCTGCGTCTTTGGGAAGGCGATCGTGTCGCGGATGTTGTGGTTCCCGGTCAGGACCATGAGCAGGCGGTCGATGCCCGGCGCGATGCCGCCGTGCGGGGGCGCTCCGTACTCGAAGGCCGTCAGTAGCTGGCCGAACCGTTCCTGGACTTGATCGGGTGTGTAGCCCAACACCTTCAGGATGCGCTCCTGTAGCTCGCGTCGGTGGACGCGGATGCTGCCGCTGGCGAGCTCGTAGCCGTTGCAGATCAGGTCGTAGATCTGTCCGATCACCCTGCCCGGATCGCTCTCGATCAGGTTGAGGTGCTCTGGTCTGGGCATAGAGAAGGCGTGGTGCATCGCGTCCCACCGGCCCTCGTCCTCCTTCCACTCGAACAGCGGGAAGTCCGTGACGAAGGCGAACGCGTAGAGGTCGGGGTCGGGCGTCTCGAGGCGCTGGCCCATCTCGTTGCGCAGGGCGCTCAGGGCGACGTTGGTCGGCTTGGCCGGCCCGGCTATGACCAGGATGAGGTCGCCCCTGCTCGCGCCCGTCAGGCGGGCTATTTCCTTCACCGTGTCTAGCCCGAGGAAGCGCGTCACCGGCGAGCGGACGTCGGACTCGGTCAGCTCGTCCAGGGAGGACCCCTCTCCCAGCAGGGCGATGGGCACGAGTCCGGCGGCGCCCCTGCTCTTGACGAAGTCGACCAGCCCGTCGAGCTGCCCCCTGCCGTAGCTGGCGCAGCCGGGGGCGGCGAAGCCCTTGACGATTCCGCCGCCGTCGAGGACAGAGCGGAAGACGCGGAAGTCGGTCTTGCCGGCCGTCTCCGACAGGTCGGCCATCTTGAGCCCGAAGCGCAGGTCTGGCTTGTCGGTGCCGTAGTCGGCCATCGAGTCGGCGTAGGTGAGCTTGGGGAATGGGGTCAGCAGCCGCTTTTCGGGGTAGACCGTCTTCACAAGCGCGGTGTACAGCTCCTCGATCAGGTCGAGCACGTCGTCCTGCTCCACGAAGCTCATCTCCAGGTCGAGCTGGGTGTGCTCGGGCTGACGGTCCGCCCTCGGGTCTTCGTCGCGGAAGCAGCGCGCTATCTGGAAGTACTTGTCCACGCCGCCCGCCATCAGGAGCTGCTTTAGCTGCTGGGGCGACTGCGGGAGGGCGTAGAACTTCCCCGGGTACAGGCGGCTGGGCACAATGTAGTCCCGGGCGCCCTCGGGGGTGCTCTTGATCAGGATCGGGGTCTCAACCTCCAAGAAGCCGCGCTCGTCCAGGAAGTCGCGAATGAACTTTACCACCCTGTGTCGCAGCGCCAGCATGTCCCGCATCGGCGCGCGCCGCAGATCGACGTAGCGGTGCTTAAGTCGCAGCAGCTCGTCCACCTCG
This sequence comes from Dehalococcoidia bacterium, assembly GCA_965262055.1. Classification (GTDB taxonomy): domain Bacteria; phylum Chloroflexota; class Dehalococcoidia; order Lucifugimonadales. Next base: position 93,794 of record CBDHEI010000002.1, on the reverse strand, counting down.
GCGTCGCCGCCCACCTCGAACGGGGGCGTCCTGGACTCGTTGAGCACCTCCAGGGTCTCGGCGGCAACCTCTATGGCGCCGGTCGCCAGCTTCGGGTTCTCCGCCCCCTCGGGGCGCACCCGCACGAGGCCGCCGACCTGGACGACCCACTCGCTGCGCAGGCGCTCGGCCACGGCGTGCTGCTCGGGGGCCGTCTCCGGGTTGAAGACCACCTGTACCAGACCCTCACGGTCACGCAGGTCTATGAAGATCAGGTTGCCGTGGTCGCGCCGGCGGTCCACCCACCCGGCCAGCTCGACACGGCTCCCGATATGGTCCTTCCTGACCTCCCCGCAGCTAATGGTCCTCAGCAACGCGCTCTCCTTTCAGCGAGTCCACCGCTCCGGCGCGGCGGTCGTAGACTGTGATCCCCTCCGACAGGGCCTGCTTCAAGAGCATGTGCCCGTCGTGGGTCATCTTCTGTATCTCGTCCTCGGTGTACGCAAAGACGTCCACCCCAACCGGGATACCCTTCGGCTTGTACTCGACGGACCTGTCCAGGAAAGGGAAGCGGCTTTCCGAGAGCACCATCAGCAGGTCGACGTCACTCCCCGGCACTGCGTCGCCGCGCGCCATGGAGCCGAACAGCACGACCCGCTCTATCTCGGCGCGCTCGCGGGCCAGCACCGCCACGGCGGCCCGCGTCTTCTCGATCACCGCCTCGCGGTCAAGGTAGATGACCGTGACAGAACCTGTCGATCTTTCTAGCATGGCCTATGGCCCTCGCCGAGTCCTTCTCCGAGTAGTACTGGAACGGGGCGCCCGAAGGGAAGGCGTCCGGGTACCTCGCCGGCACGTAGTGCCTGTCCAGCTCCCTGGCGGCCTCCAGCAGCGCTGATGCCTCCGGCAACGACCTGGCAAGCTCGGACACCATGTCGGCCACTGAGCGGCCACGGACCACCCGCGCGCCGGACCACTGGAAGAACGCCTTGATCGCCTTCTCCGAAGCCTGGTGCGCCGCAAAGCAGGCCCATTCGTGGGACCCGCCCTCCGCCGCGCGCTGGGCGTGCTCTAGGTCACGCCCCGCCTGCGCCATCCAGTCCGAGTGTCTGCTTGCCATCGCTCCGTAGTCCGCCGCCCCCTGTCTACCGGACAAACATGATACCACCGGCCAGCCGGTCAGCGCCGGTGCGAGAGCGGTCCGTCGGCGGGGCGACAGCCAGTGAGCGATAGGGGCAATGTTCGAGGGCACCTGGAGCGCCTGTTACAATCGGGGCGTAGGACACGGGCGAGAAGACACAACATGGTTACTTCGGCGGGGCTTGGGGGATAAGTGGTGCACCGTGCTCCTGTGCTCCGTAGCGCACAGGGCCTCAGTTCCGGCGCGCGTACCGCGGTTCTGTTCGCGTTGTTGTGCATTGCAACCGTGCTGTTGACCGCATGCGCTGGGCCCGATCCTACGCCGATGCCGACCAGCACTCCTACGCCGATGCCGACCAGCACTCCTACGCCGATGCCGACCAGCACTCCTACGCCCACGCCGACCAGCACTCCTACTCCTTCGCCCACCAACACTCCTACACCTACCCTCGCGCCCACACCTTCGCCCACCAACGCGCCCACGCCACCGCCGACTAGCACGGCTACGCCCACGTTTACCAGCACACCGACGCATACACCTTCGCCGATCAACACACCTACGCCCACACCGATACCCACTCCCACACCTACGCCTACCAGGACACCTACGCCTACCAGCACACCCATTCCTACATACACGCCAACCAGCACACCTACGCCGATGCCTACACCCACGCCGACCAACACACCCACTCCAACTAACACGCCGACGCCTACACCCACACCTACCAGCACGCCTACCCCCACACCGACGCCTACACCGTCTCCGGACAGGCCTGCTCTGGTCGCGCTCTACAACGCCACGGACGGTCCGAACTGGGCCGACAGTACGAACTGGTTGAGCGACGCGCCGATAGGTGTGTGGCACGGCGTCGTCACTGACGAGAACGCTCGGGTCACGGAATTGATGCTCGATGAGAACAGGCTAATAGGTGAGGTACCGGCTGAGTTGGGCAGCCTCGCCAATCTTATCGAGTTGCGCCTCTTTGGGAACGAGTTGATGGGAGAGATACCGCCAGAGCTGGGCGGCCTCACCGATCTGGAGCTGCTGGATCTTTCAGTGAACGAGTTAAGCGGAGAAATACCGTCTGAGTTGGGCGCCCTCACTGATCTGGAGCTTCTGGACCTCAATGGGAACGACTTAAGTGGAGAGATACCGCCGGAGCTGGGTAGCCTAACTGATCTGAACCGACTGTACCTCAGTGGGAACGAGTTGAGCTGCAGGATACCGCCTGAATTGGGCGGTCTTACCGATCTGACAGATCTGCACCTCAATGGGAACGAGTTGAGTGGGGAGATACCACCTGAGCTGGGCGGTCTCACCGATCTGATTGAGCTGCGCCTCTCGGGGAACGAGTTGAATGGGGAGATACCACCTGAGCTGGGCGGCCTCGCTGATCTGGAGCTGATGTACCTCGATGGGAACGAGTTGAATGGGGAGATACCCGCTGAGTTGGGCGGCCTCACCGACCTGACTGGGCTGCGCCTCTCGGGGAACGATTGAGCGGAGAGATACCGCCGGAATTAGGCAGGCTGACCAAGCTTGAGGGTCTAGACTTGGGTGGGAACGATTTGAGCGGTGACGTGCCGCCGGAGTTGGGCAGTCTCACAAACCTGAAGGGTCTGCATCTCTCGCGGAACCGGTTGACAGGTAGGATACCCTCGGAGCTGGGCAGGCTCAGCCGATTGGAAACTCTGATCCTCGGTTGGAACGAGTTGACCGGTCAGATACCGTCGGAATTGGGCCATCTTGCCAATTTGACAAGGGTCGTCCTCGAAGGCAACCGGTTTACAGGATGCGTGCCCCTGAAATTGCGCTCGGTGCGAGACAACGACCTTGCCGAGCTCGGTCTGCCGCTCTGCTCTCGTGACAGGGCGGCGCTGGTGGCTTTCTACTACGCCATGGACGGGGCTAACTGGAGCAACAACGGGGGCTGGCTCAGCAGCGCTCCGATCGGCGATTGGCATGGCGTCACTGCGGAGGCCAGAGGCCGCGTCACAGAATTGACCCTGGGGGACAACGGTTTGAGCGGGGAGATACTGCCTGAGTTGGGTAGCCTGTCCGAGCTGACCGAACTGCGTCTCTATGGGAACCGGTTGAGCGGGGAGATACCGTCGGAGCTGGCCAATCTCTTCAGTTTGGAGGTACTGGATGTGAGGCAAAACCGGTTGAGTGGGGAGATACCGCCAGAGTTGGGTAGGCTATCCAGTCTTGAGGCGCTGTTTCTCTCTGACAATCGGTTGAGGGGAGAGATACCGCCGGAGTTGGCCAGCCTCTTCACTTTGGAGTCGCTGATTCTCTCAGAAAACCAGTTGAGTGGAGAGATCCTGTCCGAGTTAGGCGCCCTCGTCAATTTGCATTCGCTGTACCTTTCGAAGAACCGGCTGAGTGGTGAAATACCGTCTGAATTGAGCAGCCTTACCAACCTGGGAGTCCTGGACCTCGCGCTTAACCGGTTGAGCGGAGAGATACCGTCTGAATTGAGCGCCCTCACCAATCTGGAGTTGCTGTACCTTAGCCGCAACGAGTTGAGTGGTGAAATACCGGTGGGGCTCAACAGCCTTACCGAGTTGCGATCGTTGAAACTCGGTTCGAATCGGTTAAGCGGAGAGATGCCGTCCGAGCTGGGCGCTCTCATCAATCTGGAAGAGTTGGTGGTCGGGGAGAACCAGTTGATCGGTGAGATACCGCCTGAGTTGGCTAGCCTCTCCAGTTTGTATTTGCTGGATCTCTCACTAAACCAGTTGATCGGTGAGATACCATCGGAGTTGGGCGGCCTCACCGCTCTGACACAACTCTACCTCTCGGAGAACGATTTGAGTGGTGAGATACCGTCCGAGTTGGGGAGCCTCTCAAACCTGATGGAACTGAGGCTCGGCGGGAACCGGTTCACGGGATGCATACCGCAGGGCCTGCGGTCCGTCGAGAGCAATGACCTTCTCCGGCTCACCCTGCCCTTCTGCTCGGACCAATAATAGCCCGGCGGCCGGATCGCTGCTCCATTCATCCGCACCAGGCGGCTGGGCCTAAGCTCCGCTAGGAGGCGCTCCGGAGCGGCTGGGGCGCAGCGGGTATAATGGCCGGAGCCTTTGACGGGAGCCGGGCTTGCGTGTGAACGACAGACAGCAACCGATGCGAGAGCATCTAGTCGAGCTTCGCCGGCGGATCACGTGGTCGGCGGTGTCGGTGCTCGTCTGCACCGGGGCGGCGTTCGCGTTCCACAAACAGATACTCCTACTGCTGATGCGTCCGGCGCAGGGCTTCGAGGGGGTAGCCGCCGGCAAGCCGATATACACTGAGATGACCGAGTTCATCGGCATCGCGATGAAGGTGTCGCTGCTGGCGGGACTGTTCCTGTCGCTGCCCTTGGTGCTCTACCAGATTGTTATGTTCATCGCGCCGGGGCTGAGCCCGGCGGAGAGGAGATACCTCTACGTCCTTCTTCCGGCGTCGCTGCTTTCGTTCCTGCTGGGCGCCGCGTTCGGGCACCAGGTGCTGTTCCCTCCGGCAGTGAGATTCCTGCTCTCCTTCGGGAGCGAGGTAGCAGAGCCCTACATACGCATCGGCAACTACACGAACCTGATGCTGACGTTGCTGTTCTGGATGGGCCTCGTCTTCGAGATGCCCATCCTCGCCTACTTCCTGTCCAAGATCGGTGTGGTCACGTCCAGCTTCCTCGCGAGGAACCGGAGGTACGCCGTCGTGATGGCCTTCATCCTGGGCGCCCTGATCACTCCGACCTTCGACCCATTCAACCAGACGCTGGTGGCGCTGCCCATCATAGTGATGTACGAGATAGGCATATGGCTGGCCAAGCTGGGGGGCCGGGAGGAGTCCAAGGGACGCTCCTCGGTGTGGGCCAGGGTGTTACGCTGGAGTATCGTGGTGCTCTTCATCCTGCTCTTCATCGCCTACGGGTATATCGCCTACCTGATGGCCTCCGGCGTCACCAAGGCGGAGCGCAATCTGCCGGACAGGAGTCCCACGGAGTTCGGGCTCGCCTACGAGGACGTTGAGTTCCCCTCGAGGGGCGGCGACATCAGCCTTAGGGGCTGGCTAATCGGCGAGGCGGGCGAAGGGCCGGCTGTGATTGTGGTTCACGGTCTGAACACGAACCGGGCGCACGAGAATGGTCTCAGGATTGCCCGCTCGCTGTTCGACGGCGGTTACACCGTCCTGCTCTTCGACCTGAGGGCCCACGGCGATTCGGCAGGCGAACGGGTCTCCGGCGGCTTCTACGAGAGGGACGATATGCTTGGGGCCTACGACTTCCTGGTGGAGCGCGGCGTGTCGCCGGGGCGAGTGGGCGTCCTGGGTTCCTCCATGGGGGCCGCCATCGCGCTGCTCGGGGCACCGGAGGAGCCCGGCATCAGGGCCGTGGTGGCGGACAGCTCCTTCGCCGACGTGCAGGACCTGATCGCGAGCGAGACGGCCAGGGCCACCATCTTCCCGAGATGGATGGTACCCGTCTTTGCCCCCGGATTGAAGTTGGTGGCGCGGGTGCTGTACGGCATCGACATAGGACGTATCGTGCCGGAAAAGGTGGTCGGCTCCCTCGGCTATCCCGTGCTGATCATCCACGGGGAGGCGGACGCCCGCATCCCCGTGGAGCACGCCGTAAGGCTGCGCGAGGCGGCGTATGCCGGCAGCGAGATATGGACGCTTCCCGATGTCGAGCACGGCGATGCCTTCGACGCGCGCCCGGACGAGTACGTCGAGAGGGTGATGGCCTACTTCAGGAGCCAGTTGGGCGCTCCTTAACGGGCTGCGGAAGGACAACTTCCGGGCCTTCTTGGGAGGCCTTCTCTTCCAGGAAGAGAAAGAAATCGATATCTGAGGGATACCCCTTCGGCAGGCTCTCAGACTCCCGGCAAAGGGGCTCTGCCCCTCTGCACACCCCGTAGTTGAGCAGCTCGCTCTGCGGCGATACCCAACAAACGGGAAACTAGCCCCGTGACGGCTCCTCCATCTCCTCACGGGCCTTGGCGGCTTCCGCTGGCAGGTGGTCGCTGTTGGCGAGCCACTGCTCGAGGTGAAGCATGCGCGAGGGGTGGCGGTCTTCAACATGGCCTCTCCGTACGGCTCTTCGGCCCAGAACCGCGCCATCCCTGATATGTGGTCCCGTAGCTGATCCAAGTCTTCGTCCCTGAACCTCTGCTGGAAGTTGAGCGTGAACATCCTGCGCCGGTCGCTTCCGCCCCAGGAGCTATGCTTGATGCGGTGGTTGAACATGAGCAGGTCGCCGGGCTCCGACTCCAGGGCCACCGCCGGCACGCTGGACCCGGCGAGCCCCCAATGCTGCTCGGAGTGGTTCTCCCTGGAGTTGACCAGCGTCTCCTGCAGGCTCTCGGCGAAGGCGTCGCCCAGCTTGTGGCTGCCTGGAATGACGCGCAGGGGTCAGCAGTAGAGTCCCAGGAAGTGGTGTAAGAGGGAGAGGGTCTGGAGAAAGAGAGACCACCGCGTCATCCTTAGCGGGCAAACACGAAGCTCGAGAAAAGGAGGACAACGGTGGTCAAGGAAAGGATGGATCTGCTGGAGCTATTGCGCAAGGAGGGAATGGACGGTGACGTGGACTTTCTACGGGAGGCACTGAGAGTGCTGGTAGAAGGGATCATGGATGCGGAGGTGTCTGGGAGGATCGGTGCTGAGTATGGAGAACGCAGCCCTGAGCGGGTGACCCAGCGCAACGGGTACCGGTCCCGGGCGTGGGATACCCGTGTGGGAACGATGGACCTGCGCATTCCCAAGCTCAGAGAGGGGAGCTACTTCCCGAGCCTGCTGGAGCCACGGCGTCGCAGCGAGCGAGGCCTGCTGGCTGTGATCCAGCAGGCCTACGTGGAAGGTGTATCCACGAGGCGGGTGGACGATCTGGTCAAGGCCCTGGGGTGTGAGGGTATCTCCAAGAGCCAGGTGTCGCGCATCTGCCAGGAGCTCGACGTGGTGGTGGAGGGCTTCTTGGGCCGACCGCTGGACGGCGGGCCATATCCCTACCTGTGGCTGGACGCACTGACCCAGAAGGTCAGGGAGGCCGGCAGGATCGTCAACGTCAGCGTCGTGGTGGCGACGGCGGTCAATGGCGAGGGCAAGCGGGAGATCATCGGGATGGACGTGGGCACCAGTGAAGACGGCGCCTTCTGGTTAGCCTTCCTACGCTCGCTGTCCGCCAGGGGCCTCAGTGGGGTGGAGCTGGTGGTCTCGGACGCTCATCAGGGACTCCGAGGCGCAATCGCCGCAGTCTTCGGCGGAGCCAGTTGGCAGCGGTGCCGCACCCACTTCATGACCAACCTGCTCACTCGGGTCCCCAGGCGTGCTCAGCCCTGGGTGGCCACCATGGTCCGCACCATCTACCAGCAACCCTCCCCCGATGAGGTACACGCCCAACTCGACAGGGTGACCGATCAACTCCAGGACCGCTTCCCTCAGGTCGCCTCTCTACTGGACGGGGCCGGACCCGACATCCTGGCCTTCTCCAGCTTCCCTGTCCCCCACTGGAAGAAGCTCTGGTCCAACAACCCACAGGAGCGTCTCAACAAGGAGATCCGGCGCCGCACCGATGTGGTGGGCATCTTCCCTAACCGGCCAGCCGTCCGTCGCCTGGTTGGCGCCGTCCTGGCTGAGCAACACGACGAATGGGCCGTCGGCCGTCGATACCTCACACCCGCCATTCTGACCTTCAACGAAGCTCTTCCGGAGGCCGATCTCGCGGAGGCGACAGCCGCCTAAACAACATCAACAGGATGACGCACTCTTACCCCACATTTCCCATATCAACCCTGCAGGGCTTGCCGTAATCAGCAACGGAACTACCCGATGTAGCCGCATAGCAGAGCACAGTGGTGATCATGAGTGCTAGACTGGTCGTGATAGACTGCTTTAGATCTTGATAACGTACCCACTCTGGAGGCACCCAATGGGTGAAAGCACAAACCTCCGCGCCAAGCTCCGTTTCGACCGACGTGTACGGTTGGAGTTCCACGGTGCCACTATTACCTCAGACGCCGGACTGTTGGCCTGTCGCGAGCTGGATGATGCGCTGGGACTGACGGAGACGACGAATGAGTGTCTGCAGGAGAGTCGGGGCGGTCGCAACGTGCAGCACCGATTGGTGGGCCTTCTCAGGCAGTCGGTGTACAGTCGTCTGGCGGGCTACGAGGATACCAACGACGCTGAACGGCTGGCCCAGGACCCGACGATGCGGATCATCGTTGGACGGCGAGGTGGTCCTGAGAGACCGGCCGCCAGCACCAACACCATGAGCCGGTTCGAGACCGAGGTGCTCACCCAATACGGCAACGTGGAAGGGTTGGGCCGACTGAACGCTAAGTGGGTGGATGGAGCTATGTCCCGCACGCCGCACCGGCGGGTGATCTTGGACATGGACAGTTCGGAGAGTCCGGTACATGGAGAACAGGAGGGAGCATCGTACAACGGTCACTTTGGGAGCACGTGCTATCACCCATTGTTCGTGTTCAACCAGTTCGGGGACTGTGAGGGCGCCAAGCTGCGTGCGGGGAACGTACATAGCGCGCACAGGTGGCGTGATGTATTGGATCCGATCCTGTCGCGTTACGGGGCGACAGGAGTGCGACGGTACTTTCGCGCCGATGCCGCATTCGCTAAGCCGGACATCTATGAGTACCTCGAGGAGCGGCACGTCCTTTACGCTATAAGACTCCCCGGCAACGAGGTGCTGCAACGGGAGATCGCCCCTCTGCTCAGGAGGCCGGTGGGGAGGCCGCCGAAGCGTCCAGTGATCCTATACGACGACTTTTGGTATCGTGCCGGGAGTTGGGACCGCGCTCGGCGGGTGGTGGCCAAGGTGGAGTGGCATAGGGGAGAGCTGTTCCCCCGGGTGGGCTTCATCGTCACGAACATGACGGCTGGCCCCGAAGGAGTGGTGCGATTCTACAATGGTCGCGGGACAGCCGAGCAGTGGATCAAGGAGGGTAAGTACGCCCTGAACTGGACTCGGCTGTCGTGCCATCGGTTCGTGGCCAACCGGGTGCGGCTGTCTCTGTTCGTCCTGGCGTACAACCTTGGGAACTTCCTTCGCCGGCTGTGTCTGCCCAAGGCCGTCAAGCACTGGTCGCTGCGGAGCGTGCAGGTCAAGCTGATCAAGATGGGAGGCCGTCTGGTGCGGCACTCCCGGTGGTTGATCTTTCAGTTGTCCGAGGTGTCGGTTCCTCGACGGTTGTTCCAGGGAGTGTTGGATCGTATCGGCCGGTTATCGCCGGCGCCAAGCTGAGGGAGGGTACAACCACGATCTTGCCAAGAGGGGGAGAGCGCTCCAGGGAGTCGCCTTGTCTTCAATGCGCTTTCACCCCACTGGCAGGGGACACGAGGACGATGAAGACGGACAAGAAGGGTGCTCTACGACTGCAAACGCATCTCTTATCGGATAGACCGGCGATTGACTGGCCTTGCAGGACCTGACTATGATGCTAACATCTCGTTTGGGCTGCCCCTTGAGCCTGAAGACTCCCAATATGGGAAATCCCGGCTGAACTCGTTTGTAGGTCTATCTGTGCAGCCTGGGAGCCCTACCGTCGACTAGGAAGCGGAGAAGCGCCCAAGCCTTGTTGTTGGGCAGCAGATCGCCGTAGACGAGGCGGGCCTGCCTAACCATGAACGACCCACACACGAGCTCAGGGCGAACGGGTGAAGCTGACCAACAGCGCCACCCGAGCCCCCTTACCCCCCCAGTACATCATCATGCATCGCCTTCACGTCCACCCGCCTCCCCGTGCGCGCCGACTCGTTGCACGCCTCCATCAGCACCCAGGTCGCCAGCGCCGAGTTGTGAAGCCAGTCGCGGCCCTCGCCCGTCTCTATCGCCCGTGCGAAGGCGTGTAGCTGGATCACCTCATCCGCTACTAGGTCTGTGTGTATGTCCTGGAGACTCAGGTTCTCAACCCTCTTCGAGCGAGAGATTTGGGTATATACCAATCCTAGCTTGTGGAATCGAGGCTTACACCACTTGACGGGACGTGACCCCCCGTCGATCCTGGGGTCGTCGATCAGCGAGGCCAGGTACTCGTCCTGGTCGGTGAACGGCACCAGGGCGGAGCGGCGCCTGCGGTCGTGGCCCTCTCCGTGGTGGCCTCCGCCGTGGGAGGCCCACAGCTTCTCGAAGGCGTTGGTTATCCGGTCGATATCATTCGCAAAGAGGCCGGGGAACTTGATGAACCCGAACGTGTCCATGAGACGAAGCTGCTGTTCCGTGAGCCGCACGGGCGCTGCCTCCGTGCCTGATGCCGGAGATTCTAAGCCATTGCGCTCACAATCGACAATTCGTCCCTTGAATAGCAGAAGGGGCCCCGGTGGGAGCCCCTTCCATGCGCCATTGAAGAATGGCGTCTACTGGCCGCACTCAGCCCTTGAGCCGCTTGTGGTTGGTTGGGCTACCGGACGGTAACCTCCTTGCGATGGCCGTTCTGCCGGTACTTGGACAGCCTGCGCAGGAACGGGGGAATGTCCAGGTTCGGGTCGTCGCTGGCGAGTGCGTTCCTGAGTATGTCGTGGAGTTCCTCGTCGTGCTCCTGTGAGTTCTCCAGGGTCGGGAACCCTGTGGCGACGATGGTCATCTTGACCTCGTTCTCCATCTTCAGGTCGGTGGCCATGCCGAAGATGATGTTGGCGTCCGGGTCCACCACGCGTTGGATGACCTCCGCGGCCTCGTGGAGCTCGGAGAGCTTCAGGTCGGCGCCGCCGGTGATGTTGAACAGCACGCCGGTCGCGCCCTCTATGGAGACGTCGAGCAGCGGGTTGGAGATTGCCTGCTGTGCGGCCTCCTTGGCCCTGCTCTCCCCGACTCCCCAGCCGATGGACATCCAGGCGGGCCCGGCGTTCTTCATCACGGCCTGCACGTCCGCGAAGTCCAGGTTGATCTGGCCCGGCACGGTGACAAGCTCCGCTATCGACTGGACGCCGAGTCTGAGAACGTCGTCGGCCATCCTGAAGGCGTTCTCCGCAGTGATCTCCTCCTTGCAGATGACGTGCAGCCTCTCGTTGGGGATGACCAGCAGGGTGTCCACGTTGTCCTTCAGGCGTTCGATTCCCTGCTCGGCTGAGCGCATCCTCCGCACACCCTCGAAGGCGAACGGGGTCGTCACCACGCCGACCGTCAGGGCGTCAGTCTCCTGGGCGATCTGGGCGATCACGGGCGCCGCGCCCGTGCCCGTCCCGCCGCCCATTCCGGCCGCTACGAACACCATGTCCGCGTCGCGGAGGGTCTCGTGCAGCTCCTCGCGGCTTTCCTCGGCGGCCCCCGCGCCCATGTCAGGGTTTCCCCCCACGCCGTTGCCAGCCGTTAGCTGCTCGCCGATGGCGACGCGCATCGGAACGTCGCAGAGCAGGAGCGCCTGTGCGTCCGTGTTGATCACCACGTACTCGGCGCCGGGAGTGCGCTCCCGGAACATCCGGGACACGGCGTTTGAGCCGCCGCCCCCGATTCCGACAACCTTGATAGCTACCGACGGGCCCTTGAGATCGCTGCTGTCCTGTATCATCAGTTCCTCCCTTTCCCATTTCTCCGCGAGAAGAGCATCCGGAGCGGACCCATGAGACCGCCTCGGGATTCCGATTCCACGGTATTTTTGAAGCCGTTGCTGTGTCCGTTCTTCGACCCGTTGGATGACGGAGAGTACTCATTGGCAGCCCAAGTGAGGATGCCAACGGCCGTTGCGTACGCCGGGTCGCTGAGCTCCTGTATCTCCTGGGGGTCGCCGCCCTTGGGGCTGGGGGCCCCTTCGCGCACCGGCATCCCGAGGCTTCGCTCGATGACGCTGGCCAGCCCAGGCAGGCTCGACGCGCCGCCGGTCAAGACCATGGTCGCGTCGTCTCCGATGTCCAGATCGGCGTCGTTCAGGCTGATTACAGCGAGGCGAGCCAACTCCTGCGCGCGTTCCCGCAAGAGCTGGCACAGCTCCATCCGGGGTACCTGTAGCTCCATGTCCCGCTCGGCGATCGGCAGGGATAGCTGCTCTTCGAACTGTATGCCCTGCAGGTCGGCGGTCCCGTGCTTCAATTTTGCGGCTTCGGCGGCCTCGAAGGTCGTGTTGAACGCCACTACTATGTCGTTCGTGAACTGCCAGCCCCCTACGGGGATGACCTTCGAGAAGCGGATGCGCCCCCTACGGAAGGCCACTATATCGGTGGTGCCGCCTCCGATGTCCATTAGCACGGCCCCGCGCTCCTTCTCCTCGGGGGTCAGCACGGCGAGACCGCTGGCCAGAGGCTCAAGCACCAACTGTTGCACGTGTACGCCCGCCTTCGTGACGGTCTGCTCCAGCTTCTCTATGAACGCGGAGTCGCCTGTCACCACATGAGATTCCACGTGCACGTTCTCGCTATGCATTCCCAGCGGGTTCAGGAGACCCTCGTGGCCGTCTACGGAGTAGCTCATCTTGACGGCGTGGATCATCTGCCGGCCGGGGCTGCTGGCGGCCCCCAACAGCGCCTTGGGGTTCTCCTCCAGCGCGTCGGCGGTGAGGACGTTGTGGGCAGTCTCGGGCGCGTCCAGCCGGTCCCTCCGGTTGACGTAGCCGACGTGTGAGCCGGTCACGCCGACGAAGGCCGAAGAGACCGAGACCCCCGTCTTCCCCTGCACCTTCTGGACGGACTCCCTGATGGCGGCTTCCGTGGCGTCGGTGTCGAAAACGGTCCCCTTCCTCAGGCCGTTGCAGGGGACGGAGCTGTAGCCCAGCACCTGGACCCCTTCGGAACCGCTCTTCCGGCCCACAACGGTGCAGATCTTTGTCGTTCCAACGTCGATGGCCGCTATGGCCGATGTTGCTTGAGTCATATGGGGCGCTCCGTGGTGTTCTATATCCGCTCTGCTACTCTGAGACGCGCGCTGCGGCTGCGCGGGTTGGCCCGCGTCTCGTCGGGCGAAGGCCGCTCCACTCTGCGTGTAACCGGCGTAAGGGTAGAGGCGTGGCCGCAGACGCACGCCGGGGCGTCCGGGGGGCAAACGCAGGAGGCGCTTTCGCGTCTCATGAACTCCTTGACGATCCTGTCTTCGAGTGAGTGGTAGCTGACGACCGCCAGCCTGCCGCCGGGCGCCAGCACGTCTATGGCCTCATTCAGGCCCGCCCGCAGCCTGTCCAGCTCCTGGTTTACCGCGATGCGGAGGGCCTGGAATACCCGCGTCGCCTGATGGGTCTTCCCTCTGGGGCGCCCGATCGCCGCAGCGACTATACCGGCAAGCTGCGTCGTCGTCTCGATGGGCCTCGCCCGGACGATCGCGCGGGCCAGCCGGTGCGCCCCCGGCTCCTCTCCGTGCGTGCGGATGATGCCTGCCAGCTCCTTCTCAGAGCTGCGGTTCACCAGCGCGTGGGCGTCCATCTCCTGCCTTGCGTCGAACCGCATGTCCAAACGTCCTTCCCTCAGGAAGCTGAATCCCCTTTTGCCAGACTCGATCTGCAGCGTCGAAACCCCCAGATCGAAGAGTACGCCGTCCACAGGTCGGAACCCTGTCTCCCGTGCTATGCGTCCAAGCGCCTCGTAGCTGTCGCGCACCACTACCGCTCGCCTCCCGGTCTCTTCAAGTCTCTTCTTTGCCCTCGTAACCGCCTCTGAGTCGAGATCGATACCCAGCAGTCTCGGCGGTGGACTCACCGCCCCAAGTATCTCCAGCGCGTGGCCGCCGTCACCTATCGTGCAGTCGACGTATGCGCCGTCCGGCCTGATCCTGAGCCCTTTCAGCACCTCTCCGATCATTACCGGCTGATGCGATGCAACCATGCCGGTCAATCAAACGCCTCATCTGCTACCGTGGTACACTCTGCCAAAATCGCCGCCACGGGCCGAATCCGACTGCTGCCAACTTCGCTTTCGGAGTTTCCCAGAGTGCTCCGAAGCCGCGCAAGCGGTTTTGAGTGCCCATTTGAGAAGGTTTTGTACAGCGGTTAGACTTGGTACTAGAGAAATGTCCGAACAGGCCAGAGAGCCCTTCCGGCTTGCCATACTGACCATCAGCGACGCCGGCTCGAAGGGCGAGCGGGCCGATACGAGCGGCGACGCAATCAGCGAGATCGCCGCCTCCGCCGGCCTCCGGGAGGTTGAGCGCGCCATCGTGCCCGACGAGAAGGACATCGTCTCCGGTCGGCTTGCGCAGTGGTGCGACGGCGGCGGGGTCGACGTCGTGCTCACGACCGGCGGTACCGGCCTCGGGCCCCGCGATGTGACGCCGGAGGCGACGAGGGCGGTTATCGAGCTCGAGGTACCAGGCATTGCCGAGGCCATGAGGATGGGAACGCTGGCGAAGACGCCATTCGCTATGCTCAGCCGCTCGGTGGCCGGCGCGAGGTCGGGCTGCCTCGTAGTCAACCTGCCCGGAAGCCCGACCGGCGTCAGGGAGTGTCTCGATGTTGCTATGCCCGCCATCCCCCACGCCCTTGAGATGCTGAAGGGATGGAGGACCCACGCCGGCGGCTGATGCGCTTCCACGTCCTCACCCTCTTTCCGCGCATGTTCGATAGCCCCCTGTCCGGCGGGGTCATAGAGCGGGCGCGAGCATCAGGCCTGCTGGACATAAGGATCCACGACATCCGCGACTACGCCCATGACCGCCACCGCACCGTGGACGACTACCCCTTCGGCGGTGGCCCTGGGATGCTGATGAAGGCCGCCCCGCTCTTCGAGGCGGTGGAGGCGGTCACGGCGAGACTGACGGAAGAGGTCCCCGTTGTCCTCCTTTCGCCGCAGGGAAGGAGGTTTACACAGCGGACCGCGGAGGAGCTGGCGCGGCTTGACGACCTGGTATTGGTCTGCGGACGCTACGAGGGTGTGGACGAGAGGGTGCGGCAGAACCTCGCCACCGACGAGATCAGCATAGGCGACTACGTCCTGAGCGGCGGCGAGCTGGCCGCCATGGTCGTCATAGAGGCGGTGTCGCGGCTTGTGCCCGGAGTCGTGGGCAGCTCCGAGTCTGCGCTGAACGACTCCTTCACCACCGGGCTGCTGGAACATTCTCAGTACACCAGGCCAGCAGAGTTCCGGGGCTGGCCGGTGCCTGAGGTGCTTCTGTCGGGCGACCACGCCCGGATAGCCCGCTGGCGCCGCCGCGAGTCGCTGCGCCGGACCTACGAGCGCCGTCCAGACCTGCTGGAGAGCGCTCCGCTGTGTGCCGAGGACCGTGAGTTCTTAGAATCTCTCCGTAGCCCGTGACCCGGACGCCAACGAGGCGTTCCGCCGTCGTAGGGTCGATCCTGCAACTCGTCGAGCCTAGCTCGGACATCACCGGCCTGTACAATGTACAGGCCCACGGCAGTTTGCCCGAACCGGCCTCCGGTGCTACGATAGCCAGTGCCAAGAGGAAACATAGAGAGGCGCGAAGATGGATGCCCACGACGCTGTAGCCGTAGAGCCCAACCCCAACATTCAGGACTTCCAGCCCGGTGACACGGTGCGGGTAAGCATCCGGATCAAGGAAGGGGAGCGGGAGCGAACCCAGGTCTTCGAAGGCGTGGTGATACGGCGCAGGGGAAGAGGGCCGGGCGCCTCCTTTTCCGTGAGACGCGTCAGCTACGAGATCGGTGTGGAGCGCGACTTCCTGCTGCACTCCCCCTCCGTGCAGGCAGTAGAGGTAGTGAGACGCGGCGCGGTGCGCAGGGCCAGGCTCTACTACCTGAGGGGCCGTTCAGGCCGCAGCGCTCGCATCAAGGAACGAACGCGGCGCTAGGCCCCGGCGCTCTTATCCCGGCGTACTCCCCTCGGCTGGCGACTGGGCGGGCGGCGCCGGTTCCCCAAAGGTCTCTGCCTATGAGATTCGTCGAGGTTGCGGTCGACGCGCCCGTCGGACCCGGCCAGATCTTTACCTACTCCGTTCCACAGTCCCAGCAGGTTGGCGTCGGACAGCTGGTAGCGGTGCCGTTCGGCCCAAGGCGGCTGCATGGTGTCGTCCTTGCCCTCTCCGACGCGCCCCAGGTGCCCGATACCCGCGATCTCGTTTCCGTGGACGAGGATGTTCCCGCTCTCACGAGCACCCAGCTAGATCTGGCCGCATGGATGAGCGGGTACTACATCTGCTCGCTCTTCGATGCCGCCCAGACGATGCTCCCGCCGGGCCGCCGCGCGCGCCTCAAGGCGTACTTCTCGGCCCTCGATGGCGATGTCGACACCCAGTCCCTTCCCGGGCTGCAGGACCGGGTTCTGGCGTATCTCCAGCGGCGTGGAGAGGTTGCAGAGACACGAGTCGTCGCCGCGTTCGGCCCCGGGGCGTCGGGAGCGCTGCGGCGTCTCGTGCGCAAGGGCCTCGTGGCGCGCGCCGACCGGCGCTCCGCACAGTCAGTCACACATAAGATGCGCCGCATGGTGAGGTTGTCGGCGCCCCGCCCGGAGGTGGAATTGAGCAACGCGCCCCGGCAGGCTGCCCTCCTAGAGCGCCTGACGGCCTCCGGCGTCCCCATGGCGCTGAGCGAGGCCAATCGAGGGTACGGCGCCAGCGCTGTGAAGTCGCTCGTGAAGAAGGGTGTAGTCGAGACCTACGACGTCAGGGTGGAGCGTGACCCGCTCGGCGGGCTGGACCTGCCCACGGCCCCGGCGGTCACGATGACCATGACTCAGGAAAAGGCGGCCGCGGAGATCAGGAGGGCCTCGTCGGGCGCCCGAGGTGCTCGCCGGCGGTTCCTGCTGGAGGGTGTGACGGGCAGCGGGAAGACTGAGGTCTACCTGGACGCCGTGCGCCACTGCCTGCAGATCGGCAAGCGGGCCATAGTGTTGGTCCCGGAGATCGCGCTGACCCACCAGACAGTCGAGCGCTTCTCGTCCAGGTTCCCCGGGCGCGTGGCCGTCATCCACAGCGGCCTGACGGCTGGCCAGCGCTTCGACCAGTGGCACAGGGTCAGGGAGGGCCGCTACGGCGTGGTAGTTGGCTCCCGCGGAGCAGTGTTCGCCCCGCAGCCGGACCTGGGGCTCATCGTGCTCGACGAGGAGCATGAGTGGACCTACAAACAGCACGACGCCGCTCCCCGTTACCACGCCAGGGACGTCGCCCTCAAGCTGGGGGAACTGACCGGCGCGCCGGTGATACTGGGCAGCGCCACCCCCGCGCTGGAGACTCGCCATAAGGCGCTGCGGGGCGAGATCCGGCCTCTGCTTCTTCCGACGAGGGTGTCCGCCGGAGGACGCGGACGGGATGGGGCCTCGATCCCCAAGGCGATGGCCCGCGTTCAGGTCGTCGACATGAGGCGCGAGCTGCGCGAGGGGCATACCGGTACCTTCAGCCGTGCACTTGCGGATGCACTGGGCCGCTCCCTGGAAGACGGCGGTCAGACCATCCTATTCCTGAACAGGAGGGGTTCCGCTTCCTACCTGCAATGCCGCGGCTGCGGCCAGGACCTCAAGTGCAGGGGCTGCGACACGCCTACCGCGTACCACAGGGACATCGGATTGCTCCTGTGCCACTACTGCGGAGCCCGCCGTAAGCCGCCCGCCCAGTGCCCGGCCTGCATGTCGTACAGGCTGAGCTACTTCGGAATCGGCACCAAGGCGGTCGTGGACGAGGTGGAGCGCCTCTTTCCCGGTACGCCCATCCTCAGGTGGGACCGCGACGCCGTGACTCGCCCCGGGCAGCACATGGCGCTGCTGGAGCGCTTCAGGTCCGGTGAAGCGCCCGTCCTCGTCGGCACACAGATGATAGCCAAGGGGCTGCACTTCCCCGGCGTGACCCTGGTCGGGGTGGTGCTGGCGGACGTGGGCCTGAACGCGCCCGACTTCCGCGCGGGCGAGCGCGCCTTCCAAGTGCTTTGCCAGGTGGCAGGCCGCGCGGGCAGGGGGCCTCGCCGGGGGCGGGTAATCGTGCAGACCTACCGCCCGGACAACTACGCGATCAGGGCCGCCGCCTCGCAGGACTCCCGGCGCTTCTTCGCCCGGGAGATGACGCACCGCCGGGAGCAGGGAAACCCGCCCTATGCGGGCCTGATCAGGCTCATGAACGTCCATACCAACGCCGCGCTCTGCGAGCGGGAGGCCTTGCGACTGGCTGAACAGCTCGGCGCCGAACGCGACGCCTCTGGGCACGCCGAGGTCGAGGTGCTGGGGCCGACCCCCGCCTACCCGTCGCGTCTGCGGGGCCGCTACCGCTGGCAGATACTCCTCCGGGGCGCCAACCCCAGGGTGCTGCTGAAGGGCGTCCGGCTGCCGCGCGCTTGGACAATAGACGTAGACCCATTGGGCCCGGCGTAAGGGGGTCCTTTGACACTGCTCCGGGGCCTCCAATAGAATATCGCGCGGCCAGAGACAGACGCCGGGGAGGGACCATGACGGACTTCAGGTTCACCGTATACAGGGTAGGGGTACACGCCAGGGACTTGCTCGATGCCGAAAGGGTCGAGCTGGAGAAGGTGGGCGCCCGCCAGGTCGTGATAGAGAAGCCGGAGAGCGACGACGCCTTCATCGAGGTGGCCGGCGACGCGGACGGGCTGATCGTCGTCGACTCCCCCGTGACCCGACGCGTCATGGAGGCGATGGCGCGGCTCAAGGTCGTGCTGCGCACCGGCGTAGGTGTCGACGTGATAGACGTCGAGGCCGCCACCGAGCGGGGCGTGGCGGTCATATCGGTGCCGGACCTGTGGATACGAGAGGTGGCAAACCATGCCCTAGCGCTCATGCTAGCCCTGAACCGGCGGCTGTTCCTGCTGGACAGGTACGTGCGCTCGGAGCGGTGGATACCCGTGATACCGCCGCCCGTGGGCCCGCTCCACGGCGAGACCCTGGGGATGATCGGGTTCGGCAGGATCGGCAGGATGATGGCCAAGCGCGGCGCCGCTCTCGACATGGAGATGGTCGCGTACGACCCGTTCCTGCCGGCGGAGGCGTTCCGGGAGTTGGGCGTCGAACAGATCTCCCTAGACGACCTGCTGCGCCGCTCCGACTACGTCTCCATCCATAGCCCGCTCACCGAGGAGACCCGCCACCTGATCGACGAGGCGGCGCTGAAGATGATGAAGCCCACGGCCTACCTAATCAATACCTCGCGCGGTCCGGTTGTAGACGAGGCGGCCCTCGTCACGGCGTTGCGTGAAGGCTGGATCGCCGGCGCGGGCCTCGACGTGCTTGAGCAGGAGCCACCCGATCCAGACAGCCCGCTTCTGGAGTTGGACAACGTGATCATCACGCCCCACTCTTCGTACTACTCGGACGCCGCCATCAGGCAGTTGCCGGTGCGCTGTGGTCAGGAGGTTGCCCGGGTCCTGACAGGGCGCCGCCCACTAAACTTGGTCAACCCCGCAGTCCTCTTGAAACTTCCGCTCGAATAGTGGGCTGACACTCACCTTCTGACTTCAGCCAGGTGACCGCACGCGCTTGCGCTTGCTAGTCGCGTAGGACAGCCCCGCCGTCTACGTGCAGGCACTGGCCGGTGATGTTGCTAGCGTCGTCCGAGGCCAGGAAGGCCACGGCTTTCCCCACGTCCTCGGTGGACTGCGGGCGGCCCAAGGGGATTGTGTCGCGGTACCGCTCCAGGAAGGCCTGGTAGGGGTCGTCGGCGTCGTCGCCGACCACGGTCTGCTGGAAGGCCGTCCAGATGGCGCCGGGGCAGACCGCGTTGACGTTGATGCTCGAAGGCGCCATCTCGAAGGCGGCGCCCTTGGTGTACCTCAGCACGGCGGCCTTGCTGGCGGCGTAGGCCCCCCCAAGCCGCCGGGGTGAATGTCCCGCCATGGACGCGATGTTGATGATCTTGCCGTAGCGCCGCTCCTTCATGTGGGGAAGAACGGCCTCGCAGCAATTCACCACGCCCACGACGTTGACCGCGAACGTGCGCTCCCAATCTCCGCCCCCGCCGATACCGGCGTTGTTGACCAGGATGTCCACGCAGCCAAGGGCCTCCATGGCGCTCGACATAGCCTGCACCACCTGCTCCCGGTCTGTGACGTCCATACTGAGCACCACGGCCTTACGGTCCATCGCTTCTATCTCGCAGGCTACCAACTTCGGCTCGTCGGTAGTAATATCGGCGATGGCAACGTCCGCGCCCTGCCTGGCCAGCACCAGGGCTATGCCGCGCCCGATGCCCTGGCCCCCGCCCGTTACCACAGCAGTCTTTCCGGTAAGGTCTGCGAGCATAGCAACCTCCCTGGCTGGTCCTAGGGCACCCTTCCCGCAGGCGCCCCCAGTCGATGGACACGTTCCAAGGAAACCTTATCAGCCGTGTGTGCCACGCGCCAGCGTTTCGTGGCGGCCCTGTGCGGTGTATGGAAATCGTGGGCGCTATTTGCGAGAATGGGGCGAGCTACGATACACGGGACGGAGTTGGCATGCAGTACGTGAACCTCGGACAGGCGGGCGTCAAGGTCTCCAGGATCGCTCTCGGGATGGGCTTGCGCGGAATAGGCGACGCTGCGGAGGCCGCCAGGTTCGTCGAGTACGCAATCGACCGCGGCGTCAACTTCATAGACTGCGCGAACAGGTACGGTTTGCTAGACAACCGCGTGGACGCCCGCGGCACATCGGAGCAGGCGCTCTCCAGGGTGCTCAAGACGAGGCGCGACGACGTGGTGCTCACGACCAAGGTCATGGGGCCTATGGCAGACGGACCAAACGACGGGGGTACTTCCCGGTACCACATCCTCCGCGAGATCGACCGCTCCCTGGCCCGCCTCGGCACCGACCACGTGGATATATACCTGCTGCACGGGTTGGACCCCGAGACGCCGATGGACGAGACGCTGCGGGCACTGGACGACATAGTCACCCAGGGCAAGGCGCGGTACGTGGGCTGCTGCAACTACCAGGCGTGGCAAGTCTGCAAGTCCCTGTGGGGCGCCGACCGGCTTGGAACGGACCCGTTCGTGTGCGTCCAGAACATGTACAACATGCTGAACCGCTCGCTGGAGAACGAGATGTTTCCGTTCCTGCGCGATTCCGGCCTGGGGCTGATGGTCTACAGTCCGCTGGCGGTGGGCCTTCTAAGCGGCCACTACAGGCCGGGACAGAGCCCGCCCAGCGGCTCGCTCTGGAGCCAGTTTTCCCGGGAGGACTACGACCGGGGGTTCCCGATGCGGGCCGGCGCGGTGCTCGACGTGATCGAAGAGATCGCCGCCGACAGGGGAGTCACGGCGGCCCAGGTCGCCCTGAACTGGGTGCTCTCTCACAGCGAGGTGACCGCCGCGATCACCGGCAGCGACTCGGTAGAGCGTCTGGACGACACCCTGGCTACGCTGGACTGGGAGCTAGACGGCGAGGAGCGGACTAGGCTAGACGAGGTTTCCAAGGCATTCTAACGGCCCGGCCCCGCCGCCCCTGGAGGGGACGGGAGCCGGCGAATCGAGGAGGTCCTGAACGGATGACCGCAACCAAGCACACACCCGGGCCCTGGAGCTACAACGAGCTTAGCGCGAACAGGGTACTGAGTCCCAATAACCAGGTCGTGGCGGCCACCTACGGCGGTTTCGTTGGCTCCGGCGAGCAGGAGGCAAACACCCGGATCGTCGCCGCGGCCCCTGCGATGTACGGGTACGTCTCCAGGAAGGCTTCAGAGGGCGACCAAGACGCGATGGCCCTGCTCGCCTCCATAGACGGGGACTGAACCTCAGCCGGGCGTCCGCCCTTCAGACCCCGCGCCCTCCGCGCCGATGGCGCGGGAGAAGTCTTTCAGCTCGGCGGCCAAGTCGTCCGCCCCGACGTGGCCTATTCGCCTCAGCAGCGATACGAGCTGGGGGTCCATTACCGATGCCTCTGTGAACAGGTCGCGGAGACCCGCTTCGAGCGGGCCGTCGCGGCCGTAGGAGTCCGTCAGGGCGGGGGGCGACGCCAGCGCGGGCGCCGTCGCTCCGGGTGCTGGCGCGGGGCTGGATTCCCACTTTTGCGGGAATGACGGAGACTCGGCCTCCTCTTCGCGTTGCGGCGGCGGGACCGCCTCCATTAACGGCGGGGAGACCGGCCTGGCGCTGGCCTGTACAGGGTCCTCGGCCTCGGCGATCGCAGGATCGGGCAGGTCGGAGTCCCCGGCCCGCGGCTCTTCCTCCTCGCCCGCGCCGGGCTGCGGCATCAGGTAGCCCCAGCCCTTCTTAGGTATCACGTAGTCGAGTATGTTCATCGATACTCCTACGCCCCGCCCAGCAGCCTGCTCGCCACGGGCGGTATCAGCAGCATGTTCGCGCCCGAGACCAGGCAGGTCGTGCTCAGGGTCGAGGCGATCTTCAGGTTATTGCCGCCGGCCGCGAACTTCGCCGCCAGCGCGTTCGATACCGTGAGCACCAGTATCACAATCGTAATCATCGAGGAGATGAGGGTCAAGTTCTGGGACGCAAATATGTTCATGCCCGGCGGTATCCCGGAGACGGCGGACAGGCCCCCGGGGGTGCCGACTATCTCCGACGTCACCTCCGTTAGCTGGTCATTGAAGGTGATGATGATCTGGAGGATGAAGAGCATCAGCCCGGACATGGCCGCGTGCAGCGGGACTATCAGGAACCCGAAGCTGTTGGCCGTCAGCGCGCGCAACTCCCTGAGCTCGGCCACCCGCGTCGAGTACGCCGACGCGATCTCCCCGCACTCCTCCGCATCGGCCCCCAGCTCCACCCCGTCCACCAGCATGTCGCTCGACCGCCGCAGCAGCTCGTTGCCGGTCTCCTCCTTGAAGCGCTGCCACGAGAGCGCGTTGGGCATCTGGTGGGAGAGCCTCGTCCTCAGCCTCTCTATGTATGGCTGCAGGGTGCCCAGGGAGGCGGGGTTTATATTGTTCAGGGCGCTCGACAGCGTGGAACTGGTGGCACCCGCGACCGCGCCCAGCGAGCGCGTGAAGGTGGCGACCTCCTCGTCGATCTTGCGCACCCGGCTGTCGTCCCGCCGGGCAAGGTAGCCCACGGGGAACAGCGACACGCCGATCAGGACGAGCGCCAGACCCAGGTTGTCTCCCAGCACGTAGATGAAGGACGCCGCTATCGCCGCGATAGGGACGATGGTGCGCAGCAGGAACTTGGCGCGCGCCCTGTCGGGTGGGCCGTCGCCCTCGCCGTCGTAGGTGATCTGCTCGTACGGTGCCGTGCGGAGTATCAGGTACACTCCTGCGCAAGCTATCATCACCATCGTGACGCCTACGATCATCACGAATCTCTGGTCCAGCGACCCGAGCAGCGTCGATACCAGCGCGACGATCACTATGAGCGTCACCGAGACCATCATCGCGGCGTAGGCGTCGGTCCACTTTTTCAGGTTCTCTACGCTGCGGCTGTACTCGTTGGCGTACCGTCCGCCCTCGATGCGCGCCTCTTCGCGGATGAAGGCGTGCTCCGACTCGCCGGAGGCGATGGTGTTCGAGAACCTGAGCAGCAGGCTCTTGACGTTGGGCGCCCGGGCCTTCTCCGCGACCATCTGGAGGGAGCGCACGTACTCGATGCCGAGCCGCTGTGCCAGCAGGGACGCCTGCTCGAAGAAGACGGCGGTCTTCAGGAATCTCATCTCGCCCGCCGTCCTGATGATCGCGTCGCGCGGAAGCTGCGCGGCCGCCAGCACGCCCATGTATGTCAGGTTCGACAGCAGGTCGAAGCTGAGGACGATATTGTCGGAGGAGACGCGCTTGATCCGTTTTGTAGATGGGTCCTTGGCGGCCATGGCGTTTCTCAAGGGCTAGTCAAATACCAATTCGTTCCGGCTGCGCCGCTAACCCATATCGTCAGGGCAACCGCATATTGCTCATCGAGGGGAAAAATCCCCGATATGTGTCTTATCCTGTCTCATTGTGTCTCTTTCAGCTTTGGCTTGAGAGACAGTGCGTGACACGACCGAGGCAGAATAAGAAACCAGCGAGGCAGAATGAGATACGAACGAGACAGAGTGAGACCCCCCCTTCGGCAAGCTCAGGGCAGGCTCTTCGAGGGGCGCATGGAGCCGTCTCGAGGCCACAGCCACAGGGAGGGCGGGTTTCAAATCCGCCCCTACGCCCGCGCGGCTGCCATGCGTCAGACCAGGCCCGTGCGGATCATGAGGAGGGAGGGCCCGCCCGGGGGCGGTCCGTGTCGTCAGCGCTCGCGTCATGTGGTCTCCTCGGTCTTTGGGGGTGTCCACAAGGGACGCCTGTCCAAGAGAATATAGCACATACGTTCCCTGCCTGTCAATGACGATTGTCATCCGTAACTGTTCAGACTTGCTGATGTCTTCTCCACTAGCAGGCTGCGGAAAAACTCTTCCTGACCTTCTTCAGACTCCTTCCTATACAGGAAGGAGAAAAAATTATATCTGAGGGACACCCTCAGACTCCCGGCAAAGGGGCTCTGCCCCTCTGGACTCCCCCTTTCGGACCTCACGGAGTCTGAACAGTTTTTGTCATCCCGTAGCCGTTCAGAGTTGGGGAACCCCCATCTCAATCTTCCCCTCCCCCCCCCGGCGGACGGGGGGAAGAGGTAGTAGCCTCATTACCGGAAGAAGCCTTCCCTGTATGCTTTCGCCATTACCGAATAGAAGTCCCGGAAGCTGGTGTGCCCCGACTCGGCCAGCCTCTTGAGCACGTGGGCCCGCTGCTCCAGCTCGCCGTAGATGCGCCGTCGGTTGTTCGGCGAGATCCCCCGCTTCGGGGAGACGACGTGCTCCAGCAGGTAGCTGTTGTGGTGGCCCACGAACTCGTGCTCGTCCGTGTACGGGTTCCACCTGAATATCTCCACCAGCGAGAACGAGTCCGTAGACGGATCGTAGCCGATGATCTCGTTTATGCTGATGACCCTCCTGACCGGATTGCCGTTGGGCAGCGCGACCTGGCTCGTCACCACGACCACGTTAAGGATGTCGATGTAGGTCCTGGGCACGTTGATGGGGTTGCCCGTCAGACGCTGGATCAGCTTTTCAACCGACGAGGCGTGGAACGTCGCCATGCAGGCGTGGCCGGTCTGCATCGCCTGGAAGGCGACCGTCCCCTCCTCGCCGCGTATCTCGCCAATGATGATCTCATCCGGACGCTGCCTCAGCGCCGCTTTCAGCAGGTCCATCATCGACACCGAGGCCCCGGAGGCGTCCCTAGTGCTCCCGCGGACGACGCCCCTCGTCCAGTTCGGGTGGGGCACCTGCACCTCGGGCGTGTCCTCGATAGTCACGATCTTGGCGTTGGGGCGGATGAACGCTGTCATCGCGTTCAGGAGAGTCGTCTTTCCCGAGGCCGTCTCGCCGACCACGAAGATGTTCTGCCCCTCCCTCAGCATGAAGGACAGGTAGGCCGCCATCTCGTAGCTCAGGCTTCTGAAACCGATCAGGTCCAGCAGGCTCAGGGGCTCGGAGGAGAACTTCCTGATGGTGAAGTTGCTACCCCGCTTCGACACGTCGCCGCCGAAGACTATGTTCACCCTGGAGCCGTCGGGCAATACGGCGTCCACGATAGGTTCCCGGAACGTCACCGGGCGTCCGATCTTCTCCGACAGCCTCAGCACGAACCGGTCTATCTCATCGGGGGTCGCAAAGCTGATGTTGGCCTTCAGGCCGCCGAACACCTTGTGCTCGATGAACAGCGGTCCGACGCCGCTGCAGCTTATGTCCTCTATCTGATCGTCCGAGATCATCGGCTCCAGCGGGCCCATGCCCGTCTTATCGCGGACGATCAGATACTTGATCCCCTCCAGCTCGGACTCCGTGACCTGTATCTTCTTGCTGGCGCTCTTTTGGAAGACGCGGTTGAAGATGCTTCCTGTGGCCTGCCTGACCTGGCATATCCTGTCTACGAGGCCGGTGAGCACCTCGGCGCGCCGCTCCTTGTCCTCTGCATCCTCCAGCGAGTCCACGTAATCGACCATCCGTAGGTCGACCTCCTGCATCAGCTCGTCGAGCCCTGGGATCCTGTTCGGCTCTATGGCGATGTAGAAGTCGCGGGCGTCGTTGTTGTCCGGCTTGATGTGGATGAATATGCCCTTGCCAGTCGGGTATATCAGGTTGGGACGCGGTATCTCCATGTGCTTGCGCCCCAGCACGGGCACGTACTCCGGCGGCCCAAACTCCTCCACGCCGGGGCTGTGCAGGTAGGCCCACAGGTGCGGCTGAGCCTGCGACTGTTCCTGCAGCTCCGTTGGGAGCATGCGGAACAGCGGGCAGTCGAAGGGGTCGCCCCCAGAGTGTGCGTGCCGGGCTTCCTCCGGGCTGATCCGCGTACGGGTCGTCACTCTTCTCGCTTCCTCCGTGCTCACGCCCTCGCCTTGGAGATGGGGATTATCCGCATCCCAATTCCCGGCTCTATGGCAAAGCTCACGACGCTGCCGGTCGGCATGTCGGCACCCTTGATCTTCGCTATCTCCATCGTCTTCACCAGCTCCGAAGCCCCGTGCTCGACAAGCAGTTTCAGATGAGCGTCGCACACCGAGCTCACCCTGGTCAATATCCTCTCTTCGAAAGCGTGCGGGTGCGCCGTGCAGATTATCGCCCTGCCACTGTCGCATATGGCCTTGCAGCGCAAGAAGAACTCCAGGATATGCTCGTCCGATGAGCGGGGGAGGAATGTGCTCAGCGAGTCGAGCACCACCACGTCGTGGCTGGGCAGGCTCTCGATATGGTCCCCCAGCATCGAGTAGGCCACCTTCGGCTCCTGGAACTTGCTGGCATCCACCTGGTATATCCGCAGCATGTCGAGCAGGAAGTAGTCCCGGACGTCCATGCCGAGGCTCTCCATTTGGCGCAGCAGACTCTTCACCGTGTTCTCCGTGGTGTAGACGATTGCGCGGCCGTTGGCGCTGAGCGTGCCCCACAGCAGGTGCTGGGTCAGCGTGCTCTTACCGGAGTCGGACTCGCCCTCGATCAGGGTCAGGGAACCCAGCGGGATGCCGCCGCCCATCTTGCGGTCCAGTTCGCCGCTGCCGGTGGATATGACCCTGAGCTGACTTCCCTGGTCTATCACGCCGTGGCCTCGAACAGGCCCAGCCAGACTTGGCTGCTAGTTTTATCCGGGCAAGAGTGAGCTAGGGTGCACATGTCACTGTGATGGTCGTCGTGCTCGGTGTAACTGTAGGGTTATTGCAGGATATTATGACTTGATTAGGGGTGGGGGTGGGTGTTGGCGTGGGTGTAGGGGTAGGTGTAGGCGTGGGTACGGAACCTATTTCGGTCACTCCGTTGGGTGACGAGACGACCACGAGAGTCTTTGGCCCTACCTTCGTTCGGGTGTGAACCTCTATGTCTATGGTCTGTTTTGGGTTCCAGGTCCTAGCACCACGGACGATCCATTGGCCTTCCTTTAGGGAAGACGTGGAGGTGGAGTAAGCTAAACGTTCGTCGTCCACAAAGACATCCATATCATCGTAGTCGGCGATCGGCGTACTACCGCTGTTCCTCACTTTGACAATCAGGGTGTTGTTAGTGGAAGTAGAGAAGGACTCTATGGACAAATCGGTCTTGGACCTCTCGTTGGCTAGGTTGACACTCTCCACCATGGCCACGCCCAACATCGTGGTGGACGCCACGTATGCACGCGACAATAGCACCACGGCGACGATCAGGACACTAAGTATGAGCAGCCCAGCGATACTGGATTCCATGGCGTGTTATCCGTCGACGAATGCCTCGCCCGTTATCCCATTGTCCGTCGTGAAATAGACCTTGGTTGATGTACCGCCGCCGACACAGACGGTTATCTTGAGGGTGACCGATGGCGTCCAAGAGCCCTCGTCATCCTCGTATTGATGGAACCACTTGTCATCCGCGTCGGCAGGGCAAGTCTCCCCTTCTCCACCGTGATTCATGCGGTACTCGGTCGAACCCTCTACGAACACATCCGCATTCTCAATATCGTGGATCTCAGTTGTTCCGACGTTTTTGACCCAGAAGCGGACGAGGTTGTTGATGTGGGTCGTGCGGATTATACTGATGCTAGTACCGATTCGGTCGGCTTCATTGCGCGAAGACGAGATGAGCGAGGTTCCACCCGTGCTCACCGCGGGCAGGATCGCATTGACCACCATGACGGCTGCCACGATCGCCGCTATCGTCAGCAGCGCCGTGGTGAGGACTTTATCCAACCGATCCCGGGTCCTCCGCCTCGGCTTCCTCAGCCGTCCCCTGGGGCTTCTCCTCCCCCAGGCTCAGCAGGGCGCCGCTGGAGACGTACCCCGGCCCGTAGACGATGGCGTGAAGCTGCAGCAGCGAGTCCATCAGGTCGTCCAGCGTGAATATCTGGTCGTAGGACTCGTCCGGCAGCGCGTCCAGCTCCGCCAGGTGGTATATAAGCTTCTCCATGACGGGGGGCAGATGTCCGGTCAGCTTGTACATCTCGAGGAAGCCGGTTAGCTGGGAGGCGCCCAGCCGGCGCTTGACGCTTCCCACCCAGCGCATCAGGTTCGTCAGCAGGTTGGCGTCCAGGGGGCCGAAAGCCGGGTCCATGTCGGCAGCCGCAGATATGGAGACGCGCTCCGTCTCCTGCCCGGCCGCCGGGGCGGTCTGCTGGATCCTCACTACGCGTGGCTGTTCCGGCCCTCGCTCGGCGGCGGGCTGCTGCGCCGGTGGCGGTAGTGGCTCTTCCGTCGCTTCCGTAGCAGCCACGTCCTGCCCCGAGCCTGACGCTGGCTCATCGGCGCTCAGCGTCTCGGCTTCCCGCCTAAGCGCCTCCACCTCGCTCCGAACGCTGGCGGAAGCCTCTTCGCGGACGCTCTCCCGCGCCTCCCGGAGCAGCCGCTGCAGGTCGGTGGGAGGGGCGCCTACCGCCGGTCCAGCCTCAGCCGAGGCGAACGGCGAACCCTGCCTCATGATGAATTCGCGGAGGTCGACGAGGGTCTGCTTGATCTCACCCTTCATCACCCCCATCTCGCCTTCGATCGTCTCTATCTTTCGTTCAAGGCTCATGATGCCCTCGTCGTCCTGACTGCCAACAGGCACGTATGCTGCGCTTCGCGTCGCGCAGTCGTTGAATCATAGCTAATGATACCCACCTACGCAGAGGCTTGTCCATACCTGCAAAGCGGGAAGGGGCAGGGCGGCCCTCTCAGGGAACGTTCAGGCGGGGATCATCTGCCTGACAGGCAGCAGGATGTCCGGGAACGCCGCGGGCGACACTTCCCCGTCTGTGCCTACCACCCTACGAGAGCCGTAACCTGTGCTCGACGGGTCCGAGTACACTTCCACGGCCCGCTCCGTCAGGTCCACGATCCAGTACTCGGATACGCCAGCGCGGGCGTATAAGGGGAGCTTGCATTCCCTGTCCAAATCGGCGGTCGTGTCGGCCACCTCGATCAGCAGCAGCACGTCGCCTGGGCCGGGATGAGCGGCTGAGTAGTTACGCCGTTTGAGTAACATGATGTCCGGCTGCGGCTCGGAGTTGCTGTTCAGGCGCACGGGATTCTGTACTCGGACGATGGCGCGTTGCCCAACCTGGTCGAAAATCAGGTACATCAGCCGAGTAACGCACGACGCGTGCACGCTGCTGATCGGGTCCATCGCGATTATCTCGCCGTCCAGCAGCTCGACTCGGTCGTCGGGTGACAGGATTCCGGCCTCCGCCATGGCGTAGTACTCGTCTACGTTGAAAAGCCGTCGCGTCTGCGTAGTCATGGCCCTAGCCCGGTATGATCAACTCGACGGGCAGCGAAGCGTCCCCAAACGCTTCGGGCGACACTTCGCCACCCATTCCAACCACTCTAGAGGCTTCGTACCCTTCACCCGATGGCTCCGTGTAGACTTCCACACACTGCTCCGGAAGGTTTACGATCCAGACCTCTCGTATGCCGGACAGGGCGTACAGCGGCAGCTTGTGGCCGCGGTCCACAGCGACGGACGTGTCGGCTACCTCAATCAATAGCAGCACGTCCTCAGGGGAGGGGTGGTTGGAGGCGTAGAAGTCGTCGCGCTCCTCCAGTAGCATGACATCCGGCTGCGGCTCCGTGCTGTCGTCCAAATGCGTGGGGTTCTGTACCCACACCAGGGCATGCGAGCCAACTCGAGCGGTCAGCATGCGGGTAAGTCTGGCTACGCAGGACGCGTGCCTGCTTCCAATGGGGGCCATGGTGAAAATCTCTCCGTCCAGCAGCTCGACGCGGTCGTCGGGCGTCAGGATGCCGGCCTCAGCCATGGCGTAGTACTCGTCTACGTTGAACCGGCGCCGCCTTGTCTGAGTAGTCATGGGTCGTCCCGTGTCGTTGCGCGCGATGCTGCTCCACTCGGAAGGACGCGTGAGGTCCGAGCTTAGTCCAGCCGGTTCATCCCGAGGTTTAGCTCTGAGGGTACCTGCTTGTCTTCTATGATGAGCGGTGACCCAACCAGGGGCCTGACCTCAACCGAGAACTTGAACCCGGGCCCTAGCAGGTCTTCCAGACCGAAGAGGTTCACCTGGATCTCCGCGCGCTCGCCGGAACCGATCTCAGGCCCTGAGTCCCCTAGTATGCCCCAGCCCACGCCGATTTGAGAGTTGGCTATGTCCTCAAGGAACGGCAGGTCGCTAAACGTTTGTGTGGAGTCGGAATAGGAGACGACTGTGCTCTCACCGGACAGGTCTATGCTTCCCGAAGGTGCCGAATTGTGCACCAAGAACGTCAGGCGCCCAACGTAGGGGTCTTCAGGAGAGTCCCGCTCTTCAGTGCTTTCGGAAGTAATCCCCTCCCCGGTGGCGTCAAATACATACATTCCGAATGTGATGGTACCTTCATCCAGTAGCTCCTGCGTACTGAGGTCTACTACACCGGAAAGGAGGATTTCAGAAGGACCCTCATATGAAGGATCACCTAAGCGCGGGATGCATGGCTCGGATGGGGCGTCCTTGGGCCTGATCGCTATGGAGAATTCGCCTTCGGGTTTCAGCTTGTCTCGTAGCCCATACAGTTGCAGGGTGATCTTAGCCTCATCGCTGCCCTCGAAGTCGGGACCTGAGCCTTGTCTCCACTCTACGTCCCAATACAGTCCGGGTTGGGAACTGTTGTCTATGTGTGGAATAAGGGTACAAGCACCATCTTGTTCGTAGTTGACGATGGTCTCTTTGGACAACTCGTGGCTTCCCACCTCAGGTCGAACTATTAGGACTACCGATTTGATGTACTGGCCTTTCGGATACTCCTTTACGGGTAGCTCCTCTCCGTGGGCGACCACCGAGCCCCTGAGCGCTAGAATGGACGTGGTCTCTCCAAAGACCCCCGTGACCGCTTTCTCGGTCTCTCCGGCGGTGAAGATACCCATGCTCAGCACGGCGAAGGCGAATACTGAGGCTACGACCACGAAGGCGATTAGCATGATCGACGTTTCGAGGCCCGTTATGCCCCGCTCGTCTCTCCACAGACCTCTTATTCTGCTCAACAGCGGTTTCAGAATCGACATTGGGTTGCTCTCATATGGACATTATACCCACGCCGCCTAGCCCGTAGAGGGCGCCGGCGCGTCGCCGTCCGCCATCCCCATGCCGCGCTCGATAGCTCCCAGGTCCACGTGGCAGCGCACCAGCTCTGACATGCGCTCCAGCTTTGCTGGATGGTCGAACCGGGCGTTGTCCTGGAGGGTTGCCAGCGCGTCCATCGTCTCCAGGGTGCCCATGTCGACGACTATCAGCGGCACTTCCTCCAGCTCGGCCTCGTTCAGCACGTACTCGATGGGCGGGATGCCCATAGTCAGAATCATGCAGGCCGTGGGCGTGGCCAGGGCGGCCATCTGTATGTCGGGACGATCGCCCCTGACGACCACCGCCTTGTTCCGGTGCAGGCTGAAGTAGAGCGTTCCGGAGTCCATCCCCATGCCGCCGATCATGATGTGCTCGACAAGTGCGTCGTCTTCGTCCTCGTTCAGGATGAACCGCCCGCCCAGGTGGGAGGCGATGTCGCCGACCGTCACGGAGAGCAGGCTGCGGGCCTCCGGGATGACGCCCAGCGTGGCGATGCCCTGCGAGCGTATCTCCGGGACCAGCCTGTTGCGAGTGTCGTGCCCCTGATAGCGCGTGAGGCCGTTGACGACCACGCCCAGGAGCCGGTCGCCCAAGGCCGAGCGCCACGCCTCCAGGGTGGACGCGTCCACATCGGGGCGGCTTCCGGTCACGAGCACGACGGAGGCGTCCAGCGCGTCTGCCGCCGCTGCCGTCGCCGCCTCTGAGAGCGCTGAGGAGCCCTCCACGACCACGATGTCGCGGCCGTCGAGCGCCCTGTCGCGGGCCTCCGCTGCTGCCTGCAGCGCACCGGACGGGAGCCCGTCCGGGCCTACTCGCACGGGCTCGCCGGGCATCGGTTCCCCGAGGAGCTGCGCCAAGGCCTGTGCGTCGGCGTCCGGATGGGGCCCATTCTCGCCTGCGAAGGGCTTCAGCACCGAGACGGAGCGGCCATTGCGCCGCAACTCGGCGGCCAAGCCGGCGCACAACGCCGTCTTGCCGGCTCCGCTCTGGTCGGATGCTACGAGTAGGGTTGGCATGATTTCAAAGCGATCCAGCGCTGGGACTGGACGCTCGGATTATATCAGACGGTGCCATTCTCATCAGGCCGCCTCCCATCCCCTGTCATCCGCTCTACGCCGGGTGCGCCTCCCATTTGTGAAGGCGTGCCATCTTCCCAATCACACCCATCACACGGATCGTAGTTCAGACCTTCCCGTCAGTCCCGTCAGTCCGCGTCGGCTGTATGTTAATCTACCCTGAGAAGCTAGGGGAGGCACGGCGATAGTGAGTTCGAGAGCGGCTGTGGGCGGACTGGCGGCGGCGGTCTTCCTGGTCTTCGCCTTGGCCTGCTCGGCGCGGAGCGAAGCGCCGGACGTGGAGCAGAGGGCCCAGGACCTGAACAAGACGATCATGTGCCCTGTCTGCCCCGGCGAGTCGATCGACCAGTCGCAGCACCCACTGGCGTCCCAGATGCGCGGCATCGTCGAGCGCAGACTGCAAGAAGGCTGGACCGAAGAGCAGATTGCCGATTCCTTCGTGGAGAGTTACGGCCAAAGGGTACTGCTCGAACCACCCGCGTCTGGGATCAGCCTCATGGTTTGGGTCGTGCCGCCGGCGGCGGTCGTCTTGGCCGGAGGTCTGCTCTTCCTGGCCCTGAGGACGCTGTCGAGTCGCCGCGGACGCGAGCGTCCGGAAGCCCTCGTGCTCACCGACGCCGAGCGGGAAGAGTACACGAGACGCGTCGAGTCCCTGATCGGTGACTAGCTCGCACTCGAGGAGGAGCGGATGATCGTCGACGCCGGTTACGCGGCGTTGCCCATCGCGCTGGTCGTGTCCGGGTACGCCGTGCTGGCCTCGTTCTTGGGCGGCTTGCAGAGGGTGCCCGCCCTCGTACTGAGCGGACGCTACGGCTTCTACACCATACCGGTACTGTTGGCCGTCTCCACGGCCGCGCTCGTCTACGCCTTCGTAAACCACGACTTCTCGGTCAAGTACGTTGCCGAGAACAGCAACCTGGCGATGCCCGCCGCCTACACATGGGTTGCGTTCTACGCCGGGAACGCCGGCTCTCTGCTGTTCATAGCCGTCGTATTCTCGCTGCTGGCGGTGGGCGCCGTGGTGAGCATGACGAGGCGTCTCCCTTACACATCTCCCTACGCCACCGCTCTGATGGCCGTGTTTTTGACATTCCTTCTAGGCGTCATCGTCTTTCTCGCCAATCCGCTGGAGCGCCTCGACTTCGTGCCCATGGACGGACGCGGCATCAATCCGCTGCTCGTCCACTTCGGCATGTTCATACACCCGCCTGTCCAGATGACCGGGCTCGTGTCGGTGGCCGTACCGTTCAGCATAGCCATGGGGGCGATGCTGGCGCGGCGCGGCGGGCGCGACGAGTGGGTGGACCTGGGCAGGGTGTGGGGCATGGTGTCGTGGCTGCTTCTGACCATTGGGCTGCTGCTGGGCTCTTGGTGGGCCTACACCATCCTGGGATGGGGCGGCTACTGGGCATGGGACCCGGTGGAGAACTCCGCGCTGATGCCGTGGCTCGCCATGACGGCCTTCGTTCACTCCATCATGATCCAGAAGCGGCGTGGCATGTTCCGCATGTGGAACATCATCCTCATTTCCGTGGCCTTCTTCCTTGCCCAGATGGGAATGTTCATAAACCGCGGCGGCCCCGTGCCGTCGGTACACTCATTCGCCCAGTCGACCATGGGGTGGCTCTTCCTGGCCTTCATGACGGTCACTCTGCTAGGCTCGCTGGCTGCATTCGCCTGGCGCATGGACACCCTCAGGAGCCGGGAGAGCCTGGACTCGATGCTGTCGCGCGAGAGCGCCTTTCTGATCCAGAACGTGCTCTTCCTGGCGGCGGCCTTCGTCACGCTCTGGGGCACCATCTTCCCGGTCATCTCCGAGGCGTTCCAGGGGGTGACGATCACGGTGGGCGCGCCCTTCTTCAACCGCGTCAACGGCCCGATCCTGCTGGCACTAGTGGCGCTTATGGGCATAGGCCCGCTGCTGCCCTGGCGCCGCGCCTCCTGGTCCAAGGTGCTCTCCCTGCTCAGGTACCCGCTCGCCGTGGCAGCCGTCCTTGTCCTGGTCTTGGCTTTGGCGGGCGTCCGCCAGCCGGTGAGCCTGCTCGCCCTGGCAGCCTGCGCGGTCGTCGTCACCGGCATCGTCCACGAGTGGGTCAGGGGCGTCATCTCCAGGCACCGCAGGGGAGAGAGCTATCCGTACGCCTTCGTCCGCCTGCTGTCCGGCAACCGGCCCCGCTACGGCGGCTATGTCGTCCACCTGGCCATCATCATGCTCGCCGTGGGGGCCATCGGCTCTTCCTTCTACTCTGTGCAGCGCGACTTCAACATGAGCATCGGGGACGAGGCATCGCTAG
Organism: Dehalococcoidia bacterium; assembly: GCA_965262055.1. Taxonomy (GTDB): domain Bacteria; phylum Chloroflexota; class Dehalococcoidia; order Lucifugimonadales. The sequence goes on along the minus strand of CBDHEI010000002.1, from coordinate 59,042 downwards.
GCGGATACACCTTTAGGTACGTCGACTTCGACCGCACCGCCTTCGTCGACCGCGAGGAGATAACCGCCTACTTCGACCTGTATGCGGGCGACTCCCATGAGGGTGTCGTGGGAGCCCAGAGGACCATCTATCGCGACTTCCAGATCGGCGCCACGCGGGCCGCCATCAGGTCGACGCCAATGGAGGACTTCTACATAGTCCCGTCCGAGTTCGCCGGCGACGGCACTGCCGTATTCCGGGTGTACGTGAACCCGCTGGTGTGGTGGATGTGGGCGGCAGGGCCGATCCTCGTGCTGGGGACGCTGCTGGCGCTTTCGCCAAGACGGCAACCCGCTCATGTCGCTGTGGGCATCCCACGCGCCGCCCAGGCGGCCCGGGCCTGAGGGCAGTTGTGCTGGTACTGATCGTCACGCTGCTGGCCCTCCTTCCTGCCTTGGCCATCCTGTACCCGTTCTTGAGCAAGAGCGTAGCGGCCCGCTATGCCAATGAGGACGAGACGTCGATGGCCGCGGATCTGTCGCGGCGCTGGAGCTCGGCTATGGCCGGCCTGAGGAACACCGAGCTGGAGCACGCCATCGGCAATCTCGACGATGAGAACTACGCGCTCCTCCGGGAGCAGTACGTCACCGAGGCGGCGCTGGTCATGAAGGCGATGGACCTGGAGGAGCAGCAGGAGCAGGCCCTGCGCGACGAGGTGGACAGCCAGGCCAGGGAAGTGCGCAGCCGGGTGCTCGGCGACGGATTAGAGGCGGACGGATGAGCCTGGCACGCTACCTCGCTGCTGTCGCCGCAGCGCTGCTGGCCGTGGCAACCTCTGGGCTGGCTGGCGCCACCTCCGAAGGAGTCTCCATCCAGGGGCGTGTGGCGAACGCCACGCTGGGCGGCCAGCCGGCAGTGGGTCTCGAGGTTGTGCTGCACCGTGAAGGCCTGACGCTCCACGAACACGATGAGACTGCCACCGACGCCGAGGGGCGCTTCAGGTTCGACGGCGTGGTCTACGAGCCCGACCTCACCTACGGTGTAACGGTGGTGTACCAGGGGGCGCTGTACGGGGCCGACCTCGACCTCTCCAACGGTACCCCTCCGATGTTCACGCTGGCGGTCTACGAGTCCACCAGCAGCCAGGACGCCCTTTCCGTGTCCAAGGCGTCCGTGCTCCTCGCCGGAGTCGACGCAGAGTCGCAGACCCTCTGGGCGCTGGAAATAGTCGAGGTGGTCAACGACACCGAGATGACCTACGTCCCCGGCCCGGAGCCCATGAGCCTGCTGCTCTTCGGTCTCCCTGCCGGCGCGAAAGACCTGGAAGTCGACACGCGCCTCTTGGGCGCCGATCTGATCAAGGTGGACAGGGGGTTCGCGGTAACCGCCAGCGTGCCCCCCGGGGCGCACGAGGTAATGTATGCCTACAGCTTCCCCTACGAGGGTGAGGAGATAGAGCTTAGGCGGAACTTCCCCTACGGGGCCGCAGGCCTCCGAATCCTTGCGGCGCCGGATGTCGCGACCATCGTCAGCGGCGACCTGGAAGGGCCCGAAACCGTGGAAGTCGGCGGTCGCAGCCTTCAGCTCCTGTCCGGTTCAGACCTGCCGCGAGGGGCCCGGATTACTGTGGGCCTAGTAGACTTGCCGCGAGCGTCCCTCGGCCAGAAGCTAGCTGCCCGAATCGCCGATTTCCCCCTGGAGCTTTTCGCTCCCGCCGGACTCGCGGTGCTCATGCTCGCGGTTATCGTTCTTGCGCTACGGAGGGGCCGCCGGGTTTCCGCGGGGCCGCCGGAGCGCCGTTCCATATAGCCTCAGACGTGGTGCTGGAAGTCGGTGTGGTCGCGCGTGGCGTACTCCTCCGCCAGCATCCCCATAACCACCGAGTCGAACCTGGAACCCTCGTGGGGCCGGCTCTTCCTTAGCGTTCCCTCGTGCACGAATCCCAGGTGCTCGAACATGTTCCGGGCCGCTGAGTTGTACTCGGGAATGTCGGCCCAGACGCGGTATAGGCCCCACGCGTCGAATGCCAGGGCGAGCACCGCGCGCATGCCCGCCGAGCCCAGCCCCTGGTGCCACAGGTCTTTGCGCCCGATCAGGATGGATGCGTGCCCGTCGCCTAGGCTCTCCTCGATCGCCACGTGCACCTCGCCGACGTGCTCCTCATCCATCGTGTATATCGAGAGGATGCGGTGCTCCGGGTCGTTGAACACGCTCTTCCAACGCTCCTCCGAAGCGTCGTCCAACTCCTCCGGGTGGTACCCGAGATGCGCGGGGTCCCCGTACGCGTACCGGCCGAACCAGCTCTCCGACACTTCCTCGTCTTTCAGCCAGCGCCGTATCCTCCCCACGTCCTCTCGGGTTACGTCTTTCAGAGCGACTGTTGTATGTGGCACCGGGTATCCTCCTGCGCCGGGCGGGTGTTGCCGGGGGTAACCGTATTATATCCGAGACGCCGTCGCCCGTCCCGTACGGGGAGTCTTCCTTTGCCGATGCCCATGGCCGATAATGTTCTCCACTCATAACGGACCGCCGGCAGGCGGTCTCCGAATGAACGGAGGACTGATGTGACTAACGCGGCATACACGGCGGACGTACTGATCGTTGGAGGCGGCGGGGCGGGATGCCGCGCCGCCATAGAGGCGAGCGACAGGGGAGCGTCCGTGCTCATGATCGTGAAGGGCCGGCTCGGACATAGCGGGTGCACCTACAACGTCGGCACGAGCGCGGCCGTTGGCCCCTGGGGAGACCCGGACGACACGACGGACAGCGCTATGTGGGACCTGCTTTCGCACGGCGGCTTCCTCGGCAACCAGGACTTGGCCAAGGTCCTGGTCGAGGAGGCCGCTGACAGCGTGAGGGACCTGGAGAGGTGGGGGATAGACTTCGAGCGCGAGGACGATGGCCGTATCGCCATGCACTGGTCGGCCGCCCACAGCCGCACGAGGAACCTCGCCTTCAAGCCGCGGCCCGGTGTCGAGTTCGACTACGGTCTGCGTCCCGGGTTCGCCATGATGGACGTGCTCATAAACCAGGTCAGGCAGAGGGACATGCGGGTACTCGACGACGTTACGCTGGTGGAGCTGCTTACCAACGAGGGCGCCGTCGTGGGCGCGGTCGCCTTGGACTGCCCCCGAAACGAGCTCGTCGTCATCAGGGCGTCGTCCACGATACTGTCCACCGGCACCTACAGCCAGATCTTCGCGCCCACCACCGTAGACCGGTTCGAGACGGGCGACGGGCAGGCGGCAGCCTTCCGGGCCGGGGCCGAGCTGATCGACATGGAGAGCACGCAGTTCGTCTCTACTTCCATCGGCTTTCCGCCCGGCTCCAAGTTCCTCAATACGCGAGGCGAACAGTTCCTAGAAAGGTACGGAATTGGCGACCCGCGTACCGTGACCAAGGAACAGCTCTGCTACGCCATAAGCATGGAGGTCCAGGAGGGCAGAGGGACCGAGCGGGGCGCAATTTACGTGGACCTGACCGAGCCGCTCAGCAACGGGGCGCCGGATCTATGGGTCAAGCTCGCCAAGGAGCACAAGGAAAGGCCAGGCGCCGAGGACCCCTGGAAGGAGCCGGTCGAGAGCACGCCCCAGATGCACACGACCATAGGGGGCGTGAGGATCAACACCCGCTGTGAGACGAACCTACCCGGCCTCTACTGCGCGGGCGGGGGCGCCGGCGGTGTCTATGGGCACGCCAGGCCCGAGGGCTACACTTCGATGATAACGCTCGTCTACGGGCGCAGGGCCGGCATCTACGCGGCCCAGAGGGCCCAGGAGGCCGGCGATCCTGCCATCGACGACGCCCAGGCGGAGGCCGTCATGGGCCGCGCCCGCGCTCTCGTCAGCGGGTCGGACGGGGCGTGTGCGGACACCTTCAAGGATGAGATCAGGCAGGCGATGCGCCGGTGCGCATGGGTCTTCAAGGACGAGGCTGGCCTCCGGGAGGGCCTGGAAGCGGTGAAGCGGATCGGATCGTCGTTCTCCACCCTCGCGGCCAGCGACGGCTATGAGTGGGAGAGCGCACTGGAGTTACCCAACCTGCTCCTAACCGCGGAGCTGATGCTCGAGTGCAGTCTGGAGAGGAAGGAGAGCAGGGGGGCTTTCTTCCGCACCGACTACCCGAACACCGACGACGTCAACTGGATGCGCAACATCGTCGCCCGGAAGGTGGGGGAGGACACGTCCATAACGACCGTCCCCGTCGACCTGAAGTACTGCGGCCCCGCCCCTGGCGTGGAGCCGGTCCGGCTCCACGTAGGGAAGGGTAGCTAGCGGGCCCGGACTCAAGGTTGTTCTCGTCAATGCGGCCGGGGCTAGCCGCGCTCGCCAGTCCCGAGTCGCCTACGCCCAAGACATGATTTGAGCCTCCTCTGACGCGTCCGGTGCCGCCTTTCGCCAATACGCCGACGATTTCGTGCCCAACTTATCGACTATCCATCTAAGTAGGATAACCATCACCATTTCCTACTCCCAACGAATGCTGAAAGCGTTTGCTCGGTGTATGTGTCTTCACTATGTTAGTATCGTAAAATGACACACCTTGCTTCTTCAGAATGCCGAATTGGTTGTGGGGGGATACGTGGTCCCCTTGTGACGGAAGCCACCCCTTTATGTTCGCTTCGTACGATAGTAGCCACTGATTCCCAAGAAGGCCATCTCTCGTTAAGGCCGTCTGCCAATTCTGCAATTTTGTTCTGGCACGGATTAGTCCCGAATCCTGAGCGTGTAGCAACAGCAACGCTGCGAACGAATCTTCCATAGCTGCAACTGCGTTGGCCGGGGCGCTCCTTATCTTGAGACGAAAGAGTAAGCACCCCCATAGTGTCCAAGCCACTTCGCTGCCATGGCCTAATGGCGCATGTGTACTCAATAGGATGTTGAAGACCTCGCTGATTTTGGTTATGTCCAAAGGGAATCCTTCGTTCTTGTAGAAGTGTAAATGATCGACCACTGCGGATAATGCGCTAGGCTCAACCATCGCACACTGCAAAAGCAGATCTTGTACCAGCGTCCAATCATCCTCGGAGATGTAGAGAGAGCGTAATCGTTGGATCGCGTAATTCAGAACCTCTGAGTCACGATTCAATCTGGATAACTCGAAAGCGCGATCGAAGTATCTTCGCAAATTCCACTTCTGGATTTTGTGATCGAATTCAAAGGCCCGGAGTTCCGATACCCAAGCGGCTTCTATGGGAACCGGTAATTCGACTATTGTTGTCTTACCCGGGTTGAGTTGAAGTTCGTACTCGCTTAGCACCTTTTGGAGGGTCGCGATTGCTGTCTCGGCATCGGCTCGCGCAGTGAAGCCGAATTCGAAGTCATCATATGTTCTGTAACCGTTTAGCCTCAGCTTCTCTTTTTGTATTCTCTTGCAGAATTCTTGGTCGACTGAAGATAGAAGCATTTCTGCTACCACAAACGATGTGTCAGGGCCGATGGGGATTCCGATAGTTTGGCCGTACTGACCTTCCGTGATGAGTTTGTCTAACTCGTTCCCGACGAGGCTAGGGGAATGCCGGTGGGATTTGGCCTTAGCCTTTGTATGAAGTGCCCAAGAGATACTATGAGTGTAGATTGATGGATAATAGTTCGTGATGTCGGTCTTGAGGATGTATCTTGACTTAGCGCGTAGAGCTGCTTGATGTGTCGGGAGTTGATTGAATGGGACTGCCGCAACTACGGCGCGATCGTCTGAGGAGAGCAGCGGTGTGCTCAACGACAGCGGGGATTTCTGGCACTGGTTCTCCACGGTAGGCCAATTCTGTTCGAACCACCCTGACAGCCGGAGAAAGGACAGCGGGTTGGGAATAGAAAGAAGGCGTCGGAGGGTTCCAGCTCGGGAGAGGCTGTGCCTGGCGGGAAGAGTTTCCGAGCGCGGACTAGATAAGTTGGGAAGTTGGGAAGGCTGGCTTTCAATAAGAGATCCGAAGGGCTTGGTCGTGAATGGTGGGGGCAGTTCTTTAGGAAAGTAGCCTCACTTTAGCAGGTCGACAAGCTTTAACATAGTATCCCAGAATGATTCCCCCGCCTGCCCTTGGCGAACGTGCTCTTTACGGAGTAGGAACCCAGGGGCCAGCGCATGTGAATTGTCGATAAGCTCCTGAAGGCTGGTTTAGTCCCCGACGTACAGTATTGTCTGCGGGCCTTGGGGAATGGCGCAAATGCTGCCTTCGGGGCCGATGCGCTCCAGCTGCTCGTCGATGGCTTCCTGCAGGTCGCCCACAGGCTCCAGGTGCGCCGCACGCACCTGCTCGGCCGTCAGGTATGACGACTTCATGAGCACCCTGGCCTTGAGCAGTATCTGCGCCTGGATCTGCACCTGCCACTGGTCGTGACGACTGAACCCCTGCGACGTGATCATCTCCAACAGCCCCGACGGGCTATCTCTCATGGCGAGCAGGCTCTTGTATTCGCCGTGATCAGGTACGCCGTCGCTGCACTCGGCTGCGCAGACGATGGTGCCGCCCTTGCGCACGACCTGCGCAGCCGCCGACATGCCCTTGACCGACTGGTACAGGTTCATGTCGAGCGGGTAGCCGCTGTTGGTCGTGATCACGAGGTCGAAGGGCCCCGGGACCGGGCGCATCGAAGCTCGCATGGCGTCCTGGCAGGCGGCGCCGTGGACGGCGAAGAGCTCGCCCGCATAGACGCTGGTGATCTGGTGGCCGCGGTTGATCGTCACGTCGATGCTGAAGTCCACGCCGGTAGCGGCGGCGATGCCCCGAATCGCGTCGTGGATCGGGTTGCCCTCGGTGACCCCCCAGACCGCGCTGGGATGGCCGATCATGCCGGCGTCGTGGAGCCTCATGGTGGTCTCGAAGCCCGCCAGTCCCGGCGCAACCATCTTGGGGCCGCCGCTGAACCCTGCGAAGAAGTGCGGCTCTACGAAACCCGTCGTGATCCTGAAGTCGGCGGCCAGCCAGTGCCGGTTGAGCCAGACCGGGATACCGTCGGGGGTCTCCCCACAGTGTTCGAGATTCTCTTCCGCGAACGCGTCGTGGTTCACCACGCGGTAGTTGGCAGTCACCCCTGGCCCGAGCATGCCGTCTAGCTCCTCCGGGGTGTTGGCCCGGTGCGTGCCCGCGGCGATCAGGATGACGATGTTCTCGTTTGGGACGTGGGCAAGCTCCCGCAGCACCGCCGGGAGCACTCTCGAGGACGGCATCGGACGCGTGATGTCGCAGACTGATATGGCGACCGTCTGCCGTGGCCGCACCATGCGGCGGAGCGGCGGCGTGCCGATGGGGTTACGCAGGGCGACGGTTAGCGCGCCGGGTTCGTCCGGGAGACCCGGGACATAGCTCGGCTCGACGACGGTGGTGCTATCGTCGGGCAGATCGACCGTCAGGCCAGTCCTGCCGTAGGCGAGCTCTACGCGCATGGGTCAGGTAATGGTGCCGCGTGCGGCATATGCCCGGACCCGGAAACGGCTCCAGGTTGGGCGCGGCCGCTAGTAGACGCCGTCCAGGAACTTCCAGAGGGCGTCGGTGGCCCTGTCGGCTGCGGCAACGGCGGCTACCTTCTCCGAGTCGGTGGAGGCAAGCGTCGTCACCATCTCCCGCTCGGCGGCGGAGTGTTCGATGTCCATCGCCTGGTGCACGCGGAAGAACGATACGTCGCGGTCGCCGTTCATGCCGTAGAAGCGCTGCAGCCCGTCCATCTTGATCTGGGCCACCTCGGGCACCTGGGACTCGTAGGCGTACAGCGCGGCGGCTCCGGCGGCCGTAGGCGCCTCGGCAGTCAGCTCCTTGTACGTGCCTACCAGCTCCACGGTGGAATCGAGAGCCTCACCTTGCTGGACGTCGCCGCGGTCCAGCCCCAGAGCGTCGCAGAAGCGTAGCCAGAGCTCGACGTGGTTCTCTTCGCCGTGCTCCTCATCCCAAAGGTTATCGAGCAGGAGCTGGCGCACCGATTGGTCCTGGCAGCGGTGGTGGATGCCGCTCAGGAAGGTGGGGTACGCCTTCTCGAAGTGGAAGTACTGTGCGGCGTAGCCCTTCAGCGACTCCACGGGGAGGTCCCCAGACGTCCACGCCTGATAGAAGGGGTGCGTCAGCAGGCTCCTCTCCTTGACTATCCGGTCTATGGTCTCGATGACGGGTGTGGTCACGTGCGCCTCCTCCTGGCAGTTCCAATGCCCGAGATATGGCCCGGCAGGAGTGCAGCTATGAGGCCGCAGTCCGGGGACGCCAAGCCGTGTTGCGAATGGGGGGTGTGAGCTCGGCGCTGGGCAAGGCCTACGCCTTGCCTATCCTGAACACGGTCCGGTCGCAGACCGTGCATTTGCCCCGCGTGGCTGGTCTACCGTTCTTGAGCGTGACCCCCTGAGGGTCCTTGACTTCGCGGTGGGCTCGGCACTTTAGACAGTAGGCCTCCAACGTTAAACCTCCGGGGTCCAGCGGGTATTTCGGGAACGCTAGCGCCGCCATTATAGGCCCGCCGCGCTTTCTTCCGCAACCTCGTGTACTCTCCTGCACTCTGGCCCGCTGGCCCTTCCTAGCAGGGTGTGGAAGGAGCCTGTGCTGAGTAGCCGTACAGGTCCTGTTGATGTGCGTGGCGCGTTCGTGGTGGTCGTTGACCTGAGTCAGCCCCCTACTCTCACGAACCTGGAGACCTTGCCACAAAGGTGACGTCGCGCTTCGCTAGTGACAGCTGAAGCACGGAAAGAGGAGACTCCCGTCCCGCTCACGCCCCGGACTCAACTCCTAGCGTAGGGACGGCGATGCCGTGGGGCAGCCCGATCGCGGGCGCGGACGCGGCGGAAGTGGCGCTGGCGGCTGGCAGAGGAGTGGTGGGCTAACGTGTCCTGTACTGCGAACTTTCCGGTGGGAGGTCCAGATATAAAGAGTTTGGTACGGTGGAGATGGAGCAGCTTGGGATGACGACTAGCCTAGGCAAACCGACACATGTCCTCTCAGTCTACCGCTTCAATGGGGCCGCGACCTGACGGTCGCGGATAGCAAAAGCCCTCCCACCAACTCCGGCAACCGCGCTCGCACGCTTCAATGGGGCCGCGACCTGACGGTCGCGGATAGACATTCGCCCTATAGGACGGGTCGGGACGAGCTGCTGGCTTCAATGGGGCCGCGACCTGACGGTCGCGGATAGGAAACGCACAGCTACCAAGAGACAGCCGACGCGCTGGGCTTCAATGGGGCCGCGACCTGACGGTCGCGGATAGTCGGGCGTGATGTCATGGAGGACGCGATAGATTGGGCTTCAATGGGGCCGCGACCTGACGGTCGCGGATAGGGCGCGAGAGCCGGCGGCGGTGGCGCGAGCTGCAAGGCTTCAATGGGGCCGCGACCTGACGGTCGCGGATAGGACCGGCAAGACCGCGTAGTACACCATCGCCGTATCCTGGCTTCAATGGGGCCGCGACCTGACGGTCGCGGATAGGTGGAGGACTACGAGTTCCAGAAGCAGAAATACGCGGCTTCAATGGGGCCGCGACCTGACGGTCGCGGATAGCTGGAGGTCGCCTGGTTCCGCTACAGTGTAGATTGCGCATCGCTTCAATGGGGCCGCGACCTGACGGTCGCGGATAGACGACCGGGGTGTCGTCGCTGTCCGTAACGGTGATCGCGCTTCAATGGGGCCGCGACCTGACGGTCGCGGATAGTAACGTGGGTTGGCCCAGACGGGCAGGAACTCACTACGCTTCAATGGGGCCGCGACCTGACGGTCGCGGATAGACCACGCTCATCCACATACACCACTACGCCCGTACACTTGCTTCAATGGGGCCGCGACCTGACGGTCGCGGATAGCTGGAGCTGGCACCTACACCAACGTCGGCCTCGGCCGCTTCAATGGGGCCGCGACCTGACGGTCGCGGATAGAACCTGCGGACGCGCACCCGTCTCTCCCTCGGACCAGCTTCAATGGGGCCGCGACCTGACGGTCGCGGATAGCTTTCCCTCCAAGGTCGGACACAATAACACTTTCGGGCTTCAATGGGGCCGCGACCTGACGGTCGCGGATAGTTGCCGAGGCCCGGCGCTTGGCAGCATCCCTCCGAAACGCTTCAATGGGGCCGCGACCTGACGGTCGCGGATAGCCACTGCCTCCATCGCTACGCCCACTGCACCTGCAAACGCTTCAATGGGGCCGCGACCTGACGGTCGCGGATAGTCCGTCGCCCTCCTCTGTTGTGTTCTACGTAGTAGTGCTTCAATGGGGCCGCGACCTGACGGTCGCGGATAGGGCTTGCACTCTGGCCGCCTTGGGACCCACGCTGCGACGACCAGACACGAGCGGCATGGAAAGCAAGTTGATTTTCGAAGCTTCTATTGAGCATCCTCCTTACCGTAATCGCCTTGCCTATGGGAGCGCGAGCGCTACTTGGGGTCTGGACGCCGCCTCGCTGCTCGCGGCCCTATCGCGTCACGAAAACCGGGTACTCACCCAGTTCTCCCTGCAAGGTCTTGGCTAGCAGGCGGGCCTGAATCTCCAGCAGTCTACGATAGCTGACACGGTATCCGAAGAACGGGTGCGTTACAAGCGTCTCCATCCTGGACTCGTATGCACGGAAGAAGCCCTTCCGCCCTCCGGGGGTAAGCGATACGGCTTGGCCCGCCGTCACGAAGTCACGCTCCGAGACCATCTTCGTATTCACGGCACTCAGCACCGCCGAGTCTGCAATCAGGGGGCGAAGCGGCTCCATCAGGTCCAGCGCCAATGCGGGGCGACCATGACGGGGCTGGTGGTAGAATCCGATCATCGGGTCGAAGCCTACGGCATAGCAGGCGACGGTGAGGTCCTTGGCCAGCAGGCTGTAGCCGAGCGACAACAGCGCGTTCACCGGGTCGCGCGGCGGCCTCCGATTGCGCGCCGCGAAGTCGAACGACAATCCCTCCTCGACCTCCCCATCGCGTTCACGCTTCACCATCCCCGCGAACAGACCGAAGTAGATCCTTGCCGCCCAGCCCTCCAGGCCCAGCAGCTCGTCCAGCGACTCCGCCGCCTCGGCGCGTCCGACGATGCGCTTCATCTCTCGCATGTCCAGCTCCGGCGGCTCGACGTGATTGCGCAGAAGCATCGTCCGCTGGTTGCGAATCTTGCCCGCCACCAGATTCCTAGAGAGTCGCAGACAAAACCACTCCTCCTCGGCAAGGCCGAACTGCGCCCGGCGCAGGAAGACGTTCTTCGTGCCGAGCCCTGTCGTCACGCCGTAGAACCAACCGCCCTGCGAGAAGTAGCAGATCGGCTTCTCCTCCCGGCATAGCTCCTGCACGGCCTGAGTGCTGATCTGAACTGCTCCCATCAGGTTGACCTGGCATATCTCGTTGATGCGGGCGTCCTGCACCACCTTGTCCCTTTCTTTGATGCGCAGGACGCCGCCGGACTTGCCTACACGCAGCTTCGGGGAGTTCAGGTAGAGGGGCCGCAACTCCGCTCGTGGGGCCACGAGCAACCTTGCCGCTTTCTCCGGGGGTATGTCTGGGACACTTGGGCCGGTCTCGAACATCTTTAGCTGGCCCGACCCGCCGTTACCGGCGTGCGACGTCAGATTCCAGGTCTCGTCCGGCATACAGATGCCGACCAGAGAGCAGCCGGGGCACTTGGGAGAGTCGACCAGCGGCGGAGGTATCTCGGTAGCCGCCGCTGTCTCCCACGCATCGGCAATTGCCTTCTCAGCCCAGGCCATCGTCTCGTCGTCGAACGGGACCCGTACCCTTTGCCGCGTCTTCTGGTAGAAGACCACACCTTCGTCGCTTCGGTAGCCGTTGGCTCGCAGCACCAGCCCTTGGACGGCCAATTGGACGCGGTCGCTCGGCCAGACATCCACGCCATCGTCCGATTCCATTGGACGCCCGTGCTTGTAATCGACCGGCGTGACCCGCCTGCCGTCGAACTTCGCTAGGTCCAGCTTGGCGATCACCCTGTGCTCCTCCGACGCCAGGGTGATCGAGCGTACCACCACCGGCTCTTCTGACTCTTCATCCGGCTTGGGGGCCGACTTGCCTTCCTTGTCGACCCGCTTGTGCTGGACCGAGCCTTCGACGGTGTGCTCGTTGTCCACGAATACGCCCTCCACCTGCTCGAAGTAGAACAGGCGAGGGCAGTAGACGTACTCGTTGATCATCCGCGCGGGCAGGTAGTCAGGCAGTGAACGACGAGAAGGCGTTTCGACGGCGGGTTGAGCGTTCATTTTCCCGTCCTTCCCTGCAAACCCGATATTCGGTTGTTAAGGTACGGAATTGCGCGCCGCCGAACGCCCACGGTATCGCCTCCCATGCTAGACGACAATCAACGGCGCGTCTATGTGGACGTAGGGCTTGCCCAGGGCCGTTATCACCCGGTCGCCGCGACCCTCGGTGGGGCCCAGATCGACGAACAGCACCTGGTCCTTGTCGTGGTTAATGATCTCGGCCAGCTCGGCCCGGAGGCGTACCAGATCAACGTTTCTGAGTTGGCACTCGAAGACCGAGAACTGGAGGTGGTCCCCCCACGCCCGCATCTTCTTGAAGACGTTCCTCAGACGCTTGGGATCGGCAATGTCATAGCAGACGATATAGGTCCTGCGCATGGGACCGGATGCCTCCACACATCCTCATGTAATCCGTAGCAGGATGTAGTATGGAAGCGCCGCCCTGATTCCTTCAAGCCGCTTCAAGGCTTGCTTTCACCGGGATTCGCGCGTGGAACATATGCGGATTAGGAGGCTACTTCTGTCACATTGACTGCCATTTCACTTCCGGAGGACCAAATGTGCCCCTGTCCTTGACTCGGTTGATTGGTGACTGGAGGATCCTGAAGACCCCCCACGAGCGCAACCAGCGACTGCGATCCGAGGTTTCTGGATGGTGGTAAGCATGTGTCAACAGTGACTTTACAGCATGGGGAGAGGCCGGCCTATGCCAGAGAGGCCAAGAATAGCTACTACTGTCTCGCCTTGATCCCGAGCACCCTTGGGTAAGAGTCCGACGATGGCTGCCGAATACTGGATGCGTGCTCAATCCCAAAACTGACAATGCTTCAGGACCTGGATTGGTGCGTTTCGCATCGGGACCCGACTTTGGTGAGGGATCGTAAGCCCGCAATGCATATACTCGATCATCGCTCACATCCCACCTGAGAGAGGGAAGTTTGCTCGCGTAGGTCCATGGACCTTCCAGTCCAGTGAGCACGTCGTCTCGCGAAACGCCATCCAGTATCTTGCGAACCGTGTCCAAGAATATCTCTCTGCCCGCTGTAAGGTAGAGGTCGGAGGGGGCGGCGACGTCGCCTTTCCTGTCCAGACTACCTTCGGCTACAAGCGCGGTAGTCAGGGCACTCCACGAGTCGCCTTGATCCACAAGGTTGAGATATTTCCGTGTATCGTCAGGTGTGAGCTTCAGCTCGTCGCCTTTGGGCATGGCCGAACCATCGTGTCTCTTGGGACTGACTGCGGGGCTGTCCTTCCACTGAGCAAAGACCTTCATGGCCTGGGAGGCTATCCGATCAACTGAGAACTGCCCGTCCACGACCGCATGAGGGACAATATCGTCGCTCCACCACAGGCGCGGCTGCTCGGGCTCCGAGGCGAACGCCACCTGCACGCCAAGGGCGGCCAAAAAGCCCAAGGGATTCGTTCCTTCCAGCCCCGTGAGGTGAACTCCGCTCATGACTGCGCGGTCTCCTCCTCGCTCTGCCTGTGGTCGGCCAGGCGCAGGATGGCTTCCAACCAAGCCAGACCATAGTATCCGTACCGCTCCACCAAACGCCAGAAGCGGTCGGCCATGTCGAGGGCCAGTGTCCCTTCGACGAGGTCAGAGTTTGCTTCCATAGTGTGTCCGTCGAACGTGTACGAGAGCGTCTGCGGTTCCGGATCCTCGATTATCGGCGGCAGCGGGCGCCCCCAGCCGTGATGGGTTCCGACCAGGTGAAGCACCAGACCCCTGTCGTGAGCAGAATCGAGAACCTTGGGGTTCGACTCGACCATCGCCACGCTCGCCAACTCGTGCCGCATCCCGGTCGGGTATGTCCATCTCCCTCTTGCGCCCCGCAATGACTTGGCCAGCGGCTCATCTTCCCGCATTGTCAATTCCACCGGGCCCCCGCCAACCAGTCCCTCCTGGAAGCGTCGGTCCACCTTGCCTAGGTCGTGTAGGCGTCCGGCCAGGCGCAAGTCCTGCGCTAACTCGGCGGACAGCCCCAGACGCTCGGCGATATGCTTGGCCCGCTCTCCCACGCCATCGAGATGGCTGCTCAAAGTCACGCCCGTCCCTGTCATAGAGCCAGCCTCGTCCGAACCGTCCATGGTGGTAGCGTCCACCACAGGCTTCTTCGTCCGGGAATCCTGCTGTGTCAGGATGTAGTACCACCTATCCGACTTTTCCTCGTCTATCCCGACCGATGTGTGCTCGAAGCCCTTCTCTAGCAGTCTCTCCACAGCCCCAATGAAGTACTCCGGCTTTTCGTCCTGGTCGTCAAGCCGTTGCCTCAGCCACTCCCCGATGCGCTCACGGGTAGGGGTATCCGCCCCTTCCTCTTCGCCCGGCCTTGGAGCAGAATCCATGAGAGGCAGACATGAGTCCAGGCGCAGCGTCGCTTTGCGGCCATAGGCTATTTGGGCGGCATCCCCCAGATCCTCGACCGGCTCCTCCGAAGACGGGTCCCAAGTTCCGGCTTTCAGGCCGCCGCGACTCGGATCGACGATGAGCGTGTCGCCGGGACGGATTTCACCGACGCCGATAGGCTCGGGTTCCTTGTCGAACCCCTGCCAGCGGTCACGTCCCGTCAAGTGGTGTAAGAGTGCGTCATCCTGTTGATGTTGTCTAAGCCGCAGTCGCCTCGGCGAGATCGGCCTCCGGAAGAGCTTCGTTTAGGATCAGAATGGCGGGTGTGAGGTATCGGCGGCCAACGGCCCATTCGTCGTGCTGTTCAGCCAGGACGGCGCCAACCAGGCGACGCGCGGCTGGTCGGTTAGGGAAGATGCCCACGACATCGGTGCGACGTCTGATCTCCTTGTTGAGGCGCTCCAGGGGGTTGTTGGACCAGATCTTCTTCCAGTGGGGGACAGGGAAGCTGGAGAAGGCCAGGATATCGGGTCCAGCCTCGTCCAGTAGAGAGGCCACCTGAGGGAACCGGTCTCCGAGTTGATCGGTCACCCTGTCGAGTTGGGCGTGTACCTCATCGGGGGAGGGTTGCTGGTAGATGGTGCGGACCATGGTGGCCACCCATGGTTGGACTCTTCTGGGTACCCGAGTGAGCAGGTTGGTCATGAAGTGGGTGCGGCACCGTTGCCAGCTGGCTCCGCCGAAGACTGCGGCGATGGCGCCGCGGAGTCCCTGATGAGCGTCCGAGACCACCAGCTCCACCCCGCTGAGGCCTCTGGCGGACAGCGAGCGTAGGAAGGCCAGCCAGAAGGCGCCGTCTTCACTGGTACCGACGTCCATCCCAATGATCTCCCGCTTGCCCTCGCCATTGACCGCCGTTGCCACCACCACGCTGACGTTGACGATCCTGCCGTCCTCCCTGACCTTCTGGGTCAGTGCGTCCAGCCACAGGTAAGGGTAGGGTCCACCGTCCAGCGGACGGCCCAGGAAGCCATCCACCACCACGTCCAGATCCTGACAGATGCGCGACACCTGGCTCTTGGAGATGCCCTCACACCCTAGGGCCTTGACCAGGTCATCCACCCGCCTTGTGGATACCCCTTCCACGTAGGCCTGCTGTATGACCGCCAGCAGAGCTCGCTCGCTGCGACGCCGTGGCTCCAGCAGGCTCGGGAAGTAGCTCCCCTCTCGAAGCTTCGGGATGTGCAGCTCCATAGTCCCCACCCGGGTATCCCACGCCCGGGACCGATACCCGTTGCGCTGGGTCACCCGCTCAGGGCTCCGTTCTCCATACTCAGCACCGATCCTGGCAGACACCTCCGCATCCATGATCCCCTCTACCAGCACTCTCAGAGCCTCCCGTAGAAAGTCCACGTCACCGTCCATTCCCCCCTTGCGCAACAGCTCCAGCAGGTCCATCTTTTCCTTGACCACCGTTGTCCTCCTTCCTCGAGCTTTCTTCTTTGCCCGCTAAGGATGACGCGGTGGTCTCTCTTTCTCCAGACCCTCTCCCTCTTACACCACTCCCTGGGACTCTACTCGGGAAAAACGACGGCACAGGCACCAGGAAGTTCCGGCGAGCATATCCCACCAGCCCCTCGACCTTGCCCTTGTCGTTACCCTTGCCGGGACGGCCGAACCGATCCTCGAACAGGTAGTGCGACACCAGCTCCGAGAACACACGAGTACGCTGGCGCCGGCCGTCTCCCAGGATCCTGGCCACCGCCAGTCTCGTGTTGTCGTACAAGATGCTCCGCGGCACGCCGCCCAGGAACGAGAACGCCGAGACGTGACCGTCGCAGAACGCCTCGGTCGTCTCTGCGGGGTAGGCCTTGACGAAGCACGCGTCGCTGTGGGGAAGGTCCAGCACGAAGTAGTGGATGGTCTGCTCCACTCCTCCGATGACCGCCTTCGCCTGGCCGAAGTCGCACTGGGCATCACCAGGAGGATGGGAGAGCGGAACGTACATCTCGCGTGTCCGGCGCCGTCGCTCGCGCACGTAGTCCTTGACTATCGTGTACCTGCCACCGAACCCGTGCTCAGCTCTCAGACGGTCATATATCCGCTTCGCCGTGTGGCGCTGCTTCCTCGGAAGACGCCGGTCCTCTTCCAGTATCCGGTCGATCACCCCGTGGTACGGGTCCAGCTTAGGGCGACGCGGCGGTGACTGTCGACGGTACCCGGGTGGCACCGAGTACTCCAGCATCTTGCGCACCGTGTCCCGGTGCAGACCGAACACCCGGGCAGCCTCTCGCGTGCTCATCCCTTCCACCATGCAGGCCCGGCGCACTCGAACGTACAGTTCCACTTTGTACATCCTTCACACCTTCCATCGAGTTGCCTCCAACTCTATAGAAGGCGGCGGGTGGTCCAGTTTTGCAGCGCCACTCCTGTAACTGCTCAGCGATTATGTCCTCGCTAACTGTCAAGCGAAAATGTCCGCATGAAGGAGCATGTGACATTGACGCAGAGAGAGCAGACAAGGCTTCAGGTTCTCAACAGTTTGATGGCGGACCATATGACCACGGAGCAGGCAGCGACTTTGATGGGAGTGAGCGCGCGCCACACCAGGCGTATTCTGGCGGCCTACAGCAAGGAGGGAGCAGCCGCACTCGCTCACGGCAATCGAGGTCGCAGACCGGCCAACGCTACATCGGACCCGTTGGCGACCGACGTGGTGGTCCTGGCGCGGACCCGATACGCGGGAGTCAACCACACGCACCTGAGCGAGTTGCTGAGGGAGCGAGAGGGCATAGACATCGGTCGTAACACGTTGCGCAAGATACTGACTGACGCCGGTATGAACAGTCCTCGCCGTCGCAGGCCGCCGAAGCATCGTGTTCGACGGCAGCGGATGACTCGCGAGGGAATGCTGATACAGATCGACGGCAGCTACCACAGATGGCTGGGAGAAGATGGCCCCCAGTTCACGCTACTGCTGGCGGTCGACGACGCTACTGGCTGTGTCGTCAATGCCCTGTTCTGCGAGCAGGAGAACACCCGCAGCTACTTACTGCTGATGCGGGATCTGATACGGAGCTACGGCATACCGCTCGCACTCTATTCAGACCGCCATGGCGTCTTCAAGCACACGCCGCCGTCGGAGACCGCCGCCGCTCCCACCCAGTTCTCGCGCGCTATGGGTGAGATCGGCGTACAGCTGATATTCGCACGGTCTCCACAAGCCAAAGGCCGCGTGGAACGCACCGCGGGCACGCTCCAGGACAGATTGGTCACGGAGATGAGACTCGCAGGCGCGACCACCATCGAAGACGCCAACCGCGTGCTCAACGACTTCCTGCCCCGCTTCAATGAACGCTTTCGTGTGCCGCCGGAGAACGCAGACACCGCGTATCGGGTCCCAGACCCGGGGATGTGCCTGGACACAGTCCTATGCCTGAAGTACAGGCGCAGGGTTGGCAGGGACAACACGGTGAAATACCGCTGGCGCACCCTGCAGTTGCTTCCCGACAAGTCTCGGCCGAGCTATGCCGGGTCGGTGGTGGAAGTACTCGAGGGGCTGGACGGCCGACTGGCAGTGCAACACGAAGGGCGTACCGTCGCCTCCCAGCAAGCACCTCCACGGCCCAGTGTCCTGCGCAGCTTCGACACGCGGACCGTGCACACGGCTGGTCCCAGCCGCTACACCAACGGTGTCACCAGGAGGTCGGAGGACGCGGTGGCGTCAATGGGCACAATGCTCGTAGTGGACAGACTCCGCGACGATGCCGACCACAACGGCGCCGCAAGAGTTCGCAGGACTGCGACTCCGCGATCCAGAAAGCCCACCCCACTTCAGACGGCGAGATGGAAGGCGGTCCAGAAGGCGAAGCGCAAGGGGCTGTCCATCCGTGGGATCGCCCGGGAACTGAGCATACACAGAGACACCGTGAGGAAGTACATCGATGCCGAAAGCCCACCCATGTCGCCCGCCCGCGCAACGTCGGCAGTGCCTTAATCTGCTAGCATGGCAATCTACTTAGAGGACATTTTCCCTTGACACTTAAGCGGACATAATCGCTGAGCGTCGACACCCTTTACACTCTGGACACACCGCCCCGGACGAGCCTGCCATCCGGACCACCGAGAGCCACCGCCCTGATCCTAAAGGGAGTGTCCTGTAGGAGGGCGAACATGACCTGCAGCCAGCCCATGGATGTCCTCCGACCCCGGTCACGAGGCATTTTCCGAAATTCGCTCGCCCGTTGCACCACTCAGCGACAGAGTGCCCCACCCCGCTATGCCGATTGTCCCATTCAACCCGAAATCCGGCGTCGTCAGCAGTTGCATCTCTGCAATCCCCGTAGCTGGCGATGCAATCCGCCTCCGCCACCGCCCATTTACCCAAAGTGCTTACAGAAATGCGATCCTTCCAAAGCCCTGGACCAGCGTTTCAGCTACGAAATGGCAACAGGTGGTCCATCCATGGTCCCATGTCTGAAACTACGATTTAGCGTTCTACCCGCGCACGCCACGGCACCCCATTCGCCATGGGGGCCTTACAAGGCGGCTTATGCGCGAGCCCGTCCCGGAGCCGGTTTCGGGCAGCGCCGCGTCGAGTGCTCGGCAATGGGGTCGGGCTGCCCCATCCGGGAGTCGCCCCACCGCTGGAGGACCCCGAAGCGGTAGGGTTCGCCAGGAGAACCGAGGTCGATCTCGACCGGCGGTTATCAT
Source organism: Dehalococcoidia bacterium (assembly GCA_965262055.1). Lineage (GTDB taxonomy): Bacteria > Chloroflexota > Dehalococcoidia > Lucifugimonadales. Next base: position 39,847 of record CBDHEI010000002.1, on the reverse strand, counting down.
TCAGCCTCGCTCGATGGCCTCTCACTTCAGCCCCGCTTTGTATTCAGACACAGCATTCTGTAAAATGTATGTTCTAATTACTTATCTCTCACACTGGAAGCGACGGCCCGTCCGGCGGCAGTGTGTGTGTGGGATACGGATCGGATGCAACGAGACCTGCGAGCAATTCAATACCTGGCGGCGATGCCGTTCCTCGACCGGCTGGAGTTGGCCGCCGTCTCAAACACCGCAGACCGGACGATGCACGACGTGGTGGCAGACCTGAAGGACAGGGAGCTGGTGGCCTCGATCCGCCACTCGACCGACATCATCGCATCTACCCGGAGGCTCTATGTGACCAGATTGGGGTTGCGCTGGCTGGCCGAGGAAGAGGACGAGGGTGTGTTCGACCTCCTGCAGCGCTACCCGGTCTCCCGCCACTGGCAGCGCATCCTGCTTGAGCGGCTGGACACCGTGAGCGTCATCTACCGGCTGGCGTCCCACGTCGCCACGGTGGGAGGGGCCGTCCGCTTCAAGTGGTATAGGAGCTCTCCCCTGGACGCCGGCATGTTTTTGCCGGACGGTCGAGCCATCGGCGTCGTGCGGCAGGGATCGTCTTCCGACAGGACGGGATTCTCCAAGAGGGTGTGGCGGCTGTTGGAGACCGGTCTCGCGCGGCCCGACGCCCTGCTGGTGATCGTGCCGGACGAGATGCGGATGCGACACTCGCGCAAGTTGCTCAGACGCGCACGAGTTCCGGTGCGCCTGGCCCTGGAGAAGAGGGTTGCCTTGGGCTCTTCCAGCCACGAGATATGGCATATGCCGTCCTTCAACACGGTAACCGACCTGCGCAACTTCATGTCGAACCTGACCTCAGGTGGATCGCTGCCGTTGGAGCAACGACTTGCGAGGCCGCTCATGCCCAGGGACATAGAGGTGCCGGACGGGGGATTCGACTGTCCCGACCACCTGCTGCCCGCCGTGCTCACGCCCGCGCTGAAGCGCACGATGGACATCCTGGCCGACTGGCCGTGGATCGCGCACAGGGACCTGAACGGACTGCTGGGCGTCACGGCGCAGCGGACCTCCCAGCTGACGGTCCCGCTGGTGAGCGCGAAGCTGGCCCGCCGCATCCACGTGGGAGGCCGTGAGCGGCTGGCGCTTACCGACTGGGGCATCGCTGTCCTGGCCCGCCGCGACCGCACGTCGGTCGGTGGGCTGCGCAATCAGTGGAGTGTGGAGCCGAAGGATGAGAGGGCTCCCGTCACCTGGAGGAATGTATCAGGGAGGCGGAGCAGGCTGCTGGCCCGCAACATGGAGCACACGGCGGCGGTGCACGGCTTCCTCGCCCAGTTGTCGAGGCAGGCGAAGGCGAGCCGCTATCGCGTCGTGATGCTCGAACCGCCGCACAGAGCGTCGAGGTTCTTCGAGCACAACTACAAGATGCGCTCCATACACCCCGACGCCTTCGGCATCCTGCGGAGACGGAACAAGACGCTGCCGTTCTTCCTGGAGTGGGAGCGCCGGGCGGTGCGGCCCGGGACGATGGCGGAACGGCTCGCGCCATACCTGCGCTACTACTCGACGCACAACCCGACTGACGACCACGGGGCGTACCCCGTGGTGCTGATCGTCTTCGACGACGTGCTGGTGGAATCTAGGTTCCTCGGTGTTGCTCGGAAGGAGATGGCGCGTACGAGGGTCGAGTTGCCGCTGTGGGTGTCCCATAGGGAGGTGCTGGAGATGGAGGGGCCTTTGGGCAGGGCGTGGCGCAGCCCTGAGGTTCTGGAGGCGACCCACGCGTTCAGCAAGGCTGCGGCGTAGGTTGATAGCGGGTAGTCGGGATGTGCATGATAGAGAGTAAGACGTGGTAGGACAAGGTGGCGCCATGACCAGGAGAACGAAGACGATCACCTTCTCGCTGCTCCCTGAGATGGCGGAGCAGGTGCAGGACGTGATGCGGGAAGAGGGACGGACGATGAGCGAGCTAATCCGTGAGGCCCTCCGGAACTACATGGAGGAGAGGGAGTGGCTGAGGACTATCCGCTACGAGAGGCTGAAGGCCCGCGAGGAAGAGCGGGAAGAAGTAGACGGGGGGACGACACGATGAAAGAACACAAGGACCCCATATCGGTGGCACTCTACGCGCGAGTCTCCAGCGACAGGCAGGACGTCGACCTGTCCATCGCCGCACAGCTACGTGCGCTCAGGGACTATGCCGGCAAAAACGGCTACGTCGTCGCCCGCGAGTACGTGGACGAGGCGGAGAGCGGGCGCATCGCCAACAGGCCCGAGTTCCGGAAGATGATCGACGAGGCCAGCAAGCCGGAGGCTCCCTTTAAGGAGATACTCGTATGGAAATTCTCGCGGTTCACGCGCAAGAGAGAGCACGCTGTCGCTTTCAAATCGATGTTGAGACGCAAGGGTATCCGCGTGGTTTCGATCACCGAGCACGCCGACGACTCCCCCACGGGCAAGCTGATGGAGGCGATCATCGAGAGCGTGGACGAGTTCTATAGTGAAAATTTGGCGCAGGAGGTCATGAGGGGGATGCGCGAGGCCGCTTCGCGAGGCTTCTGGATCACTCCGAACGCCCCTTACGGCTACAGGAAGGTGCACGTACAGGACGGGGCGAAGAAGCGCCCCAAACTGGAGATCGAACCGGGGACGGCGGCGGTCGTGCAGCGCATGTTCAGAATGGCCGAGTCGGGAAAGAGCATCCTCGACATAGCAAGGACCTTCAACGGAGAAGGAATCGCGAGCCCCGGAGGGAAGCTCTGGTCGAAGACGGCCGTCCACAACATGCTGAACAATGAGACCTACACAGGGACGCTCGTCTGGGGAGTCACGGCGAAGGACAAGGCTCCGCCCGTGCGGGTGGACGACGCCTTCCCGGCCATCGTGTCGAAGTCGCAGTTCAGGCGCGTCTCGGAGCTTCTGCGGTCCAGGGCGCCGTCGAGGGCGCATCCCAGGCGCGTGGCAAGCTCCTACCTGCTCAGCGGCCTGGTCAAGTGCAAGAGCTGCCGGAGGGCACTCAGCGGACATGACGCCAAGAGCGGCAGGTTCTCATACTACGTCTGCCAGTCGATCATGAAGCGTGGAAAGGGGGCCTGCAAGACTCCCAGGCTCAACGCCAGACGTTTCGAGAAGCTCGTCGTCGACCAGATTCGGTGCAACATCCTGACTGAGGGCAACATCAGGGACCTTGTGAAGCTGGTGGACGAGGAGATGGACGGAGTGGCCCACGAGCAGCGCAAGAGGCTGGAGTCCATCGAGGGGGAGCTTGTTGAGGTACGCCGGTGGCTCGACAGGCTCTATCGATCCATCGAGACGACCGTCCTCGACATTACGGACATCGCGCCGCGCATCCGAGAACACAGGGAGAGGGAGCGCAAGCTCCAAGACGCAGCGCGGGAGGCCGAGGCGGCGCTCTCTGAGCGCAGGGTCCGGCTGGACCAAGTTGAGACCATCACGGCGTTCGCTCAGGATATGAGCGCTTACCTGCAAACTAGCGAGTTGACGGAGCGCCGGGCCTTCATCGAGTCTTTCGTCGAAGAGATCGTGGTCGGTCCCGGCGAGGCCAGGGTGCGCTACACAATCCCTATGCCTCAGGATAGCCGGATAGCGGGATTGGACGCTGAGGAGATGGACATCCCTAGGCCAGTTCTGTCAACGGTAAACCGTGGTGGGCCGGACTTGACGAAATCAAGAACCGACGCCGATTCGCTGGTCACTCCGTCACTGGGCATGGGGACGGTGTACGTCAGCGTCGCCTCGTCTCCCATCACCTCGATGCCCTCAACGAAGTTGCGGATGAGCGCCTTGCGCTCCGGGATCGTCCCGTCCTTCAGGAAGTCCCGGAAGTCGGCGACGTACCGCACTATCTCCTCGGTGTCGGGAAGGGCAACCCTGCGCTGCTCAAGCCGGGTCTCGGCGTCCTCTCTCGCGGCCTCCAGTTGCTCCTCACGGTGCCTCAGGGACATGATGCGGGGCGACAGGACCTCCAACGTCAGCTCGCTGGTCTCAATGGCCTCGTAGAGCTTCTCAAGACGCTTCCTCACGTCCCCTAGCTCGGCCTCGACGACCTCCAGCCTGCCGGCAAGCTCCCCGGCCATGGCGTCGATCTCCTCGGCCACCAGCGTCACCAGCGCCACGATGGTCTCCTCGTTCAGAATCCTCTCCCTGATCTTCTCCACCACGAACGTCTCCAGCTTCGGGGCGTTTAGGTAGCGGGCGCTGCACGTCCCCGCGCCCTCCCTGAACAGGGTGCCGCAGATGTAGTAGGCGAACTGGCCGCTCTTGGCTCCCTGGGCGGAGTAGGGCCTGCCGCAGACTCCGCACTTGAGCAGCCCGCTCAGCAGGAACCTGCTCCCCACTCTCGCGGGCCTCCGCACCTTCGGCGCACGGTCCCGCATCGCCTGCTGCACCTCGTCGAACAGCTCCCTCGACACCAGCGCGGGCCACGCTCCTTCCACCCTTACAGGGTCCTGGGCCTCCTGGCCCTTGCTCGTCTTGCCCCAGACGGCGGTTCCAGTGTACGCCTCGTTTCTCAGGACGTAGTGGAGCGTTCCCTTGTACCAGCGCTTGCCCCTGTTGGTGATGCCCCGGTCGTTCAGTTCCTTGCATATCTCCTTGAGGCCGCTGCCCCTGAGCGACTTCTCGAATATCTCCCTCACTACGGGGGCGGTGGCCGGGTCAACCTCCAGCGTGGGACGCTCCTTCACCCCGTCGTTCACCTTGACCCGCTTGTAGCCGAAGGGAGCGTTGGAAGCGAGGAAGAAGCCCCTCGATGCGGCCTCTCTCATCCCCCGGACGACGTCCTGGGCAAGACTTTCGCTGTAGAATTCGTCCACGCTCTCGATGATTCCCTCAAGCAGCCTGCCGGTGGCGTTGTCCTCTGCCTGTTCGGTGATGGACACCACTCTGATGCCCTTGCGCCGTAGCATTGACTTGAAGGCGACGGCGTGCTCGCGCTTCCTGGTGAAGCGGCTGAACTTCCATACGAGAATCACGTCGAAGGGGGACTTCGCCTTGCCGCCCTCCTCGATCATCTCCCGGAACTGGGGCCTGTCTGCCACTCGGCCGCTCTCGGCCTCGTCCACGTACTCGCGGGCTACGGAGTAGTCGTTGGCCCTGGCGTAGTCCTTGAGCGCCCGAAGCTGGGCGGACACGGACAGGTCCACGTCCTGCCGGTCGCTGGATACCCTGGCGTAGAGTGCCGCAGGTGTAAGCGGCTGTAGGTGCTTCTTCTTCATGCTGTCCTCCTTCGTGTGTTCTGTTTGTGTCAAAGAGATGCCGGGCGATCTCAGGCTGAGACCTCGACAAGCGGTTCGATTGCGCTCACGTCGGTCTTGGCACGGGCCACGTCCAGATCGTACATCCGCTGAAGATTCAGCCAGAAGTCGGGGGTCATTCCCAAAGCTTGGCCGATTCGCAGCGCAGTGTCAGCCGTGATGGACCGGCGACGGTGGACGATATCGTGGATGCGTATCGGGGGCACTCCTATAGTCTTTGCCAAGCGATATTGGGTAATGCTCAACTCATCCATGATCTCAGCGAGATGCTCGCCTGGATGTATTGGTTCTGTGACGGTCATCATGAATTCCCTCCTCAGTGGTAGTCGGTGATTTCTATTTCCATCGCACCTTGGCCAGTCCAGATGAAACACACGCGCCACTGGTCGTTGATCCGGATGCTGTACTGCCCCTCCCGGTTCCCACGCAGGGCTTCTAGCCGGTGGGAGGGCGGCACCCGAAGGTCGGTGAGCGCCGCAGCTGCTACGACTCGCTGCAATCTCACTCGCGCCCGTCGCTGGATGTCGGGCGGCAAGCGTCGGACCGGGTCTCCGGCGAAGAGCCGCTGGGCGTCGTCGTGTCTGAATCGGTTCACCCTTGACATTATTAACGCACTGCGTTAATAATGTCAAGGGTGCTGAGCATTCGCACGCGACTGGTTGTCAAAGGTGCTCTCAGCAGCCTGATGATGTCTCAATAGGGTGAAGTAGGAGGTTAGCCTTGGAAGGTCCGGGATATGTCCAGAGGTTCGATGATGAGCCACGGTTTTGGCAGTTCCTAAAGGGCTTGCGCTCCGATGACCTGATAGTTGAGCTTATTCAGAATGATTTGGACGCCAAAGCATCCCGTACTTCCATCACCTTCACTTCTGACCGGCTGATCTGCCAGGGAGACGGTGAACCCGTAAGCGGTGATGGCTGGTGCCGGCTCTCCTATGTGATGGGCGCGGGTGTCAGGGTTGAGAGCAAGCGGTTCCAGATAGGCGTTAAGAACCACGGCCTGAAGGCGTGTTTCTGGCTCGGCGATGAATTCATTGTGCGGTCAGATGGCCTCAGGATGGTCCAGACCTTGTATCAGTACGGCTATGAGAATCAGCCATCGCCGGGAACGTTTCTGGAGCCGGTCCCGGACAATACGGCTCCGCCTACCGGGTGCTCCATTGAAGTCCCTTACCGCGAACGGGAGTTAGTAGTTGAGAAGGGTGAAGCTCTAACGATTGGAATCCCTGATGAAATCTCACTAGAGGCACTCTTCAGGAACGCCTGCGAACTTCTACCGGGCAGGCTGATGGGTGTAGTCCGTCCTGGAATTCGTGATCAGTACACGCTTCGCCTGAGCCACCACACTCTAGGGTCTGTCGAAATTCATTGGCGAGCCAAGAGAGGGCGGAACGTCAATGGCAGGGGTCGAAGACGGTTTACAGCATTTGGCAGGGAATGTACCACCACCTCGAACGTGCCTGACGTACCTTCAACTTCCATACACGAGCAGGCCTGCACGTTCAGGCTCCCATTCCCTACAGGAAGGCGCCCCGAGATTCCAGACTTCTTCGCGAGGGACGGGAAATCCTTCACGGCAGAGATAGCGTGGCTCACAGACAAGAGAGGCACTCCGAAGTCAGCCAAGGGAGTTCGAAGATACCCGATTGGATATGACGCTACATCGCAATCGGCGCTAAGTGGAGTGGGCGTCCACTTCTCAGGTCCTTACCTCTCTGATGCCGAAAGACATGGCACCAGTCAGATGGACTCTCTGAACGACTACATTGACGATGGGTGCAAAGACGCACTTGTAGATATCATGGCCAGTTATCTGCTTCATCGACACGGCGGGAGGGCGATGGAGCTCTACCTGGCCGATCCTCATACTCCATGGAATGAACCCCTGAAGGATCTCTTGGGGCGCACACTTGACAGGCGGGCGTTGCCACTTGCAGACAGAGTACGGGCATCAAGTCGACCCAAGAGGCTTGTGCTGGGACCAAGGAAGACATCCGACGGCACTCTTCGCAGGGTCGTCTTGCCAATGTTTACATGGGACCGCCAGCGAATCTCTGATCTTCTCTCGGACATATGTCCACATGGCGAAGATCAAATTGACAGGACTGTCCCTGGGGCTATCTTGTCTTATCTGGGCGACAACTGTTATCTGCCTAACGACGGCTTTGATGACCTCGTGACTACTTTCGATGAAGACGATGCCATCGAACGCCTACAGCCTCAACAGGAAGCTGAACACTTTCCATGGAAGGACGAACCCGAATGGCAAGCGGCTCTAGGTAACACTTCAGTTGCAAGAACCTACTTGGATGTCGCATACAAGACCTTCTACGAACGTAGAGCGCCAGTTGAATCAGAGGTCATAGAGAATGCCTACCTGCCCGACGCTGGCGGCACGGCGAGGCCACTGGCAGAAATGTTTAGTGCCGTGAATCTACCGCCAGATCTCGGGCAGCGGGGGTACGTGCCGATTGTTCATCCAGAGCTACGGGATCACCGTCTCCTGAAGCGGAGAGCTTGGAGACCCAAGCCATTTACGTTGGACGACTACCTCGATAATGGTCAACTCGAAACGGCTTCACTGGCTGAGCGTAAGTCGTTTTGGACGTGGCTCCACAATAACTGGAGAAAAGTCAAGCGAAGGAAAACTCTGACACGAATCGCCGACTTGCCCGTGTGGCCAAGTTCCAATGGCAACATGCTGCCCCTGAACAGCCTGTGTGAGCCTCGTAACACTCGCGTCGCATCCATCATGGGTGATGTGGTCGTACGATCCTCTCGCGAGCTTCTGAGAAGTGGCCTTGTAAGTAGGAAAGGGAGGGGACGGCTGACTTTCAGGAACGTGCCTTCCTTCCAGGAGTTCGAGAAATTCTTATCGGAGCGAATCGACAGATTTCCCCGTGAGAGAAAGCTGACCGCCAATGAGCGACGCGAATTCCACAAGCTTGAGAAAGACCTTGCGGTCCTCGCCTCCTCTACACCACAACTGAAGGAATACCTGGGCGAGTTGGCTGAGGTGTATAGCGTTGCCTTAGACAAGAACGGGAACTTGAGGGTTCCAGGCGAGTTGGTGAGAAACGAAGGGGCAATGCTACGTCTTCACTTGCTGGGTGAACACATAATTGATCGCCCCAACAGTGTCCTCGACAGGATCGATGGCTGGAGGCCGCGGCCCGCTCCCTCGACTGACCAAATCGTTGACACTCTTCGTGAGGATGCTGCCCGCAGTGAGGCACATGTGCCGAGGCTCCAAGAATACGTGAAACAGTCCAGACGCCAGGACTTAGAACCCGACGGCTTGCTCGATATCCCTTGCATACCCGTGGAGGGGGAACTGCGCTCTCCAAAGCAAATTGCACTGCGAGGAAGCCGGGACTTCTGGGGCGACTGGAAGATACACGCTCCAGTTGCCGATATCAATCCCGAAACGCAAAGGCTGTATAGACAGATAGGCGTCGTCGGTGGGACGCCTAGTGCTAACAGCTCTAGACAATTCTTTCAGTGGCTAGCATCTCAGCAAGCTGACGTCGTTGTTAGGCATACTGATCAAGTCCTCCGTCACATCAATCATGAATCCGGACCACGCGCATGGAGCGACATGTTCCCTCTGGTTCCGTTCATTATGGTCGAGGACGATGGAGGCAAAGTACGGTTAGTGACAAAGGCGGATGCTACCAAGAGCAGGAGTAAGGTAGTAATCCCTGACTTCGAGGAGCTAGAACAGGCGATAAGGCAGCATACGGGACGGCGCCCGGTGGAGTTAGCCATCGTGGAGAGCCCCCGAGTAACCGAGCCGGTCACTGCCCGCCTACGAGAGTTTCAGGTGAGGACACTGAGTGACTATGCCGGAGAACCAATCGCGACAATAGGAACGGGAGAGGACAAACCTACTCGAAAATTCGACTTTAGGCGCATACTTGACTCTCTCATATCCGGCCTGAAGGGAAGGCAGCTACAAAGGAGGCTGACCAAACTCGACCTTGATGCGCGCCAAGGCGCGCTCAGAAGCAACTGGCGTGAACGCCTAGCTAGTATCCAAGGCATACGGACTTCGGATTCTGTCATCGCAACCTATAAGTTGGGGAGGAACAGATTCCAAGTTGCAGTAGATGGGAAGCTCGACACAGAGTCCGGCACACTCTGGATCAGATCAGCTTCGGACCTACGGGCGGTCTTCTTCGACGCACTCGCTGATCGAGCATTCGAACGCCCCAAGAAGTACTACGGCTCCGTCCTTGATCTAGCGTTGAAGATGGAGATGAGAGAAAGCTATCCTCTGGAGTATTCAGAAGGAGTACAACCTCCGGAGGATGTAGAGAACGGTGAAACCACTAGTCGAGATAGCAGAGACGTGAGTCCCTTTGAAACATCAGCTATCCACCGAGTGCCAAAGATTGACCCGTCAAAGAATCTTCCCAACCCTGGTCCCATTCCGAAGAATAACGGAGTCAAAGGTGACGGGGTCATCAAAAGAATCAGCAAAGGTAGGAACAACGATAGCCGGACTCAGCCAGCGGATGAGAGTTCCCAGATTGCCGACCTCAAAGAGAAGCAGTATGCTTGGCATTGCCAAGCCTGTCTTGCCGAGGCCGAACCCCAGACCCTGGCACCGCTATCAAGCTATGTCGAGGTTTCCGAACATCGACGGCGGATTATGGAAGCGCAGCATTGTGATCACGTTAATGCTGGTGGTGCTCGTCACGCGGGTAACATCATTCTGCTATGCATCTACCACCATGGCGACCTTGGCGACGCCGTCAGTCGGACCGAGATCACTCGAGCCTTCGGTCAAGCGAATACCCGCACACTGACGTTCAATTCAGGCAACGGCGTGTCCACGTCTCTTCAGGGCAGGGTCATCACTATTCAACCTCCTCAGCGTCAGACCCCTGTGTCATTCTTCTTCACCGAAGAGCACGCGAACTATTGGTTGACTATGGCCACCCGAGAAGGTTTGCTGTGATTGACTCCGTGCCACTGCCCTACCTCAGCACAAACCACCACAGGAGAACGCTGCCGACCAGCAGCGCCAACAGCACGAAGGCGGTCACGCGGACCGCGATGAGCCCTTCCCTCGTCACCTTGTGTGCGGCTCGCTCCTTCCGGTACTCCTCCTCCAGCTCCTCATACGCCTGGCGGCTGGCGGACGCGGACTCCCTGGCCTCGTCTCTCTCCCGCTCCAACTCCGATGCTCGCCCATCCAGCTCCCACACGGTCCGCTGAAGCTTGTCCTCCCGAACAAGGGACCGGCGCAACAGCTCGTCGTCGCTCACGTACTCCGGCCCCTTCTGCCGCACGTAGACCCGGCGGCCCTCCCTGCGGACCTCAATCTCCCCCCTTCGGATCATCCGGTCGAGGGTTGAGATGGAGACCTCCAGCTCCCGCGCCGCCTCCGCTTTCGAGACCCAGCGGACCTGCTCAGCCATCGCTCTCTTCCTCGCCATGCGGCTGGTGCCTCCGCCTCCAGTTGAACAGACGCAAGCCCCGACTCTCGGAATCGGGCGCATCCGCCTCCTGGTCTCCGGCGGCGTCCCCGGTCGTCGGCGCCGCCTCCAAGGTCTCCACGCGCCGGGTCAGACGCTCCACCAGCCTCGCAAGATCGTCCACTGCCTCAATCGCCAGCCTGATCCTCGCCTCCAACCGGTCCACCGGCGTCGTCTTCTCCCATCCGGGATCGTCCAGGTTCGCCATGAGCCGCTGCACGGCCAGGGTCATCCTGCCCGTCAATCGCTCCCGTTGCAGGGCCAGCGCTACCGTCTTCCGATTCACGCCCAGCAGCGCCGCCGCCCGGCGTTGTCCTTCCCGCTCGACGAGCCACTCCACGACCCACTTGAGGTCGGGCTGATCGTCTCCGGCCCTTGATGCCCGTCCATCACTCATCTTAGACTTCCGAGAGGTCATTTCCATCCTCTATGGGGTGGCCCGCTTTTGTCATCAGCGCGGTTTTCCGGCGGAACCAGCCCCAACGATGACCGGTCACCGTCGCCTGTGAATCCGCCCCGCTATTTGCACGATTTCCTAGTTGATTGGCCCAGGATGTCCGTTCCTACTCAAGCCATAAATTGGCGTCGCCCACCCCCACATCGTTTCGGGCCGTTTCGAGCCAAAACTGATGGCCCAAACTGGGCCGCCACCCGCCGCAACGCGCCAAATCCTGTCCGCATCCGCTCTCCGCACACGTCGGACAGGTTCATTCATAGCTGTTTCCCTCACTGTCGGATGACACGTCAGGGGTTGCAAAGTGCAAACGAGGTGTCATTGGAGAAGCAATGTAGTTTAGCATGGCTTCCCATCCATTTGCATTTTCAGGCATTGACCGGTCAGAGAGTCCATCAGCTCGTTTTGTAGCTGAAACAGGGGCAAATCGGGCGGTCTGTGGCCTCTCGAAAGCTCGCCGACAGGACAAGATGCCCCGATTTGCACCCCCCAGACAGCATGGAGGGAAGATAGAGACGCATCGGCGCTATCTATCCCCCCCTACAGGACGATGACGCATCCGGTGGTGGAGTGAGTCCCACTGGTAGGCACGCAGCGCGGACAGGGGCAGTCGTGGGGACTCCGGCTCCCACAGTGGACGCCAGGAACGTCCCAGTACCCCCGTGTGGGACAGAACAGGCACGCAGGACACGAAGATGGGCAGCGACATCCGGCTCATCCGGGCGGCGGTGCGCACGTAGGTTGCCTCCACCTCCTCGGTGTCCACGACGAACAGGGTGACGGGGTACGGCGGCTGGTCGTCCTTATGCTCGTTTGACCAGTAGTAGCTCATGTAGGGGTCCAGGCGGGCAATGACTCCCTGGGGATGCCGGGCACGGAGCTCGTACTCGAAGTAGAACGGTATCTGAAGGCCCTGGGCGGTCATCTGCCCCACGGCATCGGGTGCGATGGCTGAATCGCCCCAGTTGTAGGCCCTGTCGGACCTGGCGGTGGGGACGGACCACACCAGCTCGCTGTCGGGGTCTGCCCTGGCCTCGGCCTCCAGCTTCGACAGGAACCACGTGATGCCGTCGGCGTGCCTCGTCTGCTTCGCCCACGTCTCGATGCGGTGGCCCACGTACCGTCTGCAGCCCAGTTTGTCTGTGGTTAAGGCCGTGCTCCATATGCCCTGAGTGGTCGGGAGCTGGGCGCGGTCCCTGTGGGTGACGTAGCGTATGCCCTCGGCGGACAGCGTATAGCGGGTCTCTCCGCGTTTTCCATGACGCTCGACGAGGCCCCAGGTGTTGATGAGGCCGCGCATCATCTGGCTGACCCGTCCCTCGGAGATGCCGAGCCAGAGGGCCAGATGCTCACGCGGAATCATCGGGTGGTCGGTCACGAGGTCGAGCGTCCGCTTCTCAGACGGGCTGACGCCGAAGGCCGGTGCACCTTTCACCATCCGCTCGGGGCGGGGCAGCGACGCCCGTTTCCGCTCCGGCGACTCCGTGCGAGGTCCTCCGCCGGGGCTGGCGCGGGAGCTGATGGCCCCCCAGGGAGAAGAACCTGCTACCGATCACCCACGAGGTGCAACACCAGAGGCGAAGGTCCCGTTTTTCAAGAGCGTCCCTGGACTCCACGGCGACGAAGCAGTCACGGAGGTTCCGGTTCTCGCAGAACCTCGTTGTCAGCCTCTCCTCCCAGACGCTGGGCACAAGGACCAGAACGGTGTCGGGGCGACGGGTGTAGTCGTACTCGGCTATGGCTCTCAGCCGATCGTAGAGCGACCGGCGCCGCAGGGCCAGGCCCTGGCGCACCACGCCGAAGCTGCGGCCGTCGTGCCTGGTGATTGTGGCGTCGAAGCGCCCCCGCCGGTGGAACTCCACGTGCGAACGTAGCCCGTCGATGCCGGGCGACATCGAGGCGGCGAGTCGGTAGACGGCGGCCACCGCGTCCATCCGGCGGAGGAGCAGCGTGAGCCACTCCCTGGACACAGGGTAGGCGCGCACGAAATCCGAGGGAGTCGCAAAGCCGAGTACTTCGGCGGCCTGTCTGATGCCGTTGGTCGTAAGGTGGAATCTCTGGCTCGACGGCAGGTGGGCTGTGCCGTGACTCACCCTCCCGATGATGCCGTCAGCCAGCAGGCCGGCCAGGGTTCGGTGAACCGTCGTGTGCGGCTCGCCCAGGATGCCCGCCAGCTCCGCCGAATCAACGAATGGCATCCGGCTGAGGGAGTCAAGCATCTGTCGGTCGGACGCAGCCATATTAGAGGTCCTCGTTCCCATCTGTGCCAGAGTCGCGCATTGCTTTAGTAAGCAGTTACCCAACATCCCATTGTGAACGGAAAACCCGGGGCATGTAATGCCTTGCAAGCCATTGTGCCGAGTCCAATCTTGATTCTCTCGCAAAAAGTCTGTGCAGGTCGAATTAGAACAAACGCACCCACGCCTGGGTACAATATACAGTCTCTGTTCCGTATACTACCCCAACATACGGTAGCGCTCAGATGTGCTAAATCGCTGGAACTTCCTCAAAACGGGTTTTTACGAGGGAATCAATCTTGTGGGAGGGCAAGAGGGTTGCTGGTTAGAGCGGCTGCGATGGGCTGGGAGATAGGTTGTAGCGCCCCTGAGCACGGCCATAAGGAGGGACGTGGGGCATCAGACTCCCCATTCCGCATTGACTCGGAAGCACCTAGGAACGTATCCTTGGACAGTGTCCAAGGGCATTCCAATAGTCTCGTTTCGGGAGATATGAGAATGGCTTCAACCAAACGCCTGCTGCCGACCGGCGAGTGCTGGTGCGGCTGCGGCGCGGAGACGGCAATCGGCTCGTTCTTCCTGCCCGGCCACGACAAGACCGCCGAGTCTGCGGTGATATCCGTCGAGTACGGCGGCGTGCCCGGCTTCCTGGTCCGTCACGGATACGGACCGGGGGGCAAGAACGCCCTACGCGAAGTAGGCAGGTGGCGTACCAAGAGCAAACGAGAGAGTGATGCATCATGACGACTACACGACGGGGACAGACAGCTTCTGGCGTGGGCGCCGAATCGAGCAGCGGCGCTCTGACAGGCTACGAGGCCAAGCTTTGGCAGATGGCCGACGCGCTGCGGGGCAGCATGGACGCCGCCGAGTACAAGCACGTTGTCCTCGGCCTCATCTTCCTCAAGTACATCTCCGACGCCTTCCAGGAGTTGCACGCCTGGCTGGAGTCGAAGACGGCAGAAGGGTACGACCCCGAGGACATGGACGAATACCGCGGCGAGAACATCTTCTGGGTGCCTCCGGAGGCTCGTTGGCCTCACCTCAAGACGCAGGCGCGGCAGTCGACCATTGGACAGTTGGTGGACGACGCCATGACCGCCATTGAGCGGGACAACCCGGCGCTTAAGGACGTGCTGCCCAAGGACTACGCTAGGCCCGCCCTGGACAAGACCCGTCTGGGGCAGCTCATCGATCTGATCACCAACATCCAGGTTGGAGACGCGGAATCCCGTTCGAAAGACGTGCTGGGACGGGTGTACGAGTACTTCCTCTCCCAGTTCGCCAGCGCCGAGGGCAAGAAGGGCGGCGAGTTCTACACTCCGCGCTGCGTCGTCAAGCTCCTGGTGGAGATGCTGGAACCCTACCAAGGCCGCGTCTACGACCCATGCTGCGGCTCATCCGGCATGTTCGTGCAGTCGATGGAGTTCATCAATGCCCACGTTAGCGGGAACGGTAATGGGGGCAGGGCGCGCGGCGACATCTCCATCTGGGGCCAGGAGTCCAACCACACCACCTGGAAGCTGGCCAGGATGAACTTGGCGCTTCGCGGGATTGAGGGCAACATCGCCCACGGCGACAGCTTCCACAACGACCGCCACCCCGACCTGAAGGCCGACTACATCCTCGCCAATCCCCCCTTCAACATCTCCGACTGGGGCGGCGAGCGGCTGCGGGACGACAAGCGGTGGCAGTATGGCGTCCCGCCCACGGGAAACGCCAACTTCGCCTGGGTGCAGCACATGGCCCATCACCTGTCGCCGCGCGGCGCTGCCGGCTTCGTCCTGGCCAACGGCTCCATGTCGTCGAACCAGTCAGGCGAGGGCGAGATCCGCAAGAACCTCATAGAAGCGGACCTGGTGGACTGCATGGTGGCCCTGCCCGGTCAACTCTTCTACTCCACGCAGATACCCGTCTGCCTCTGGTTTTTGACCAGGGACCGTAGAGGCGGCAAGCACCGGGACCGGCGGGGCGAGGTGCTGTTCATCGACGCCCGCAAGCTGGGACGCATGGTGGACCGCACCCACCGGGAGTTGACCGGTGACGACATCGCCCGCATCGCCGATGCTTACCACGCCTGGCGCGGCGGTGAATACGCGCGCGAATACGCCGCCGCGCCAGGCTTCTGCAAGAGTGTGACGCTGGAGGAGGTCCGCAAGCACGGCCACGTTCTCACCCCCGGCCGCTACGTCGGCGCGGAGCCGCAGGAGGACGACGGCGAGCCCTTCGATGAAAAGATGGCCCGCCTGTCTGCTCAATGGAGGGAGCAGCAGGCCGAGGCGCAGCGGTTGGACGCGGAGATCGAGGCGAACTTGGCACGGCTGGGATTTGGGACATAGGGGGCATCCGATGAAGCTGGATTTGACACCGCTGGAAGACGCCGTTGCCCAGTTGGAAGAAGCCCTGGACATATACCACTCCGACTTAGCCTTGACCGATCCTCGCCTCAAGAAGCATCTGAGGGCCGCGGTAATTCAGGCGTTCGAGTTCACCTATGAGCTCTCCTTCAGAATGCTGCGCCGCTATCTTGAGCTTGCATCAGCCAATCCGGCAGAGATCGACGAACTCGTCTTCAATGACGTTGTACGTGAAGCCTACAGGCAATCTCTGCTCAGGTCCGAACTCCCTGAGTGGCTTGAGTTTCGCAGGAACCGTGGGACGACCAGCCACACCTACAACGAAGAGAAAGCTCAGGAGGTGTTCGAGAGCGTTCCCGATTTCCTACAGGAAGCCCGGTATCTCCTGAATCGACTTCATGAGAGGAACGAGTCCCTTGACTAGCCCGGTGGACATCCGGCCTGACCATCTTGAAATCGTGCAGGGCATTCTGCGCGAGCATCTGCCTGTGGATGTCAAGGTCTGGGTATTCGGGAGCCGCACTAACTGGACTACGAAGGATTCGTCAGACCTGGACCTGGCCCTGGATGGTGAGAGCAAGCTCAGCCACAAGTTGTTGGGAGCGTTGAAAGGCGCATTTGAGGACTCGACACTTCCCTACACGGTGGACGCGGTGGACCTAAACGCCGTCAGCCATGCCTTCAAGCAGATCGTGAAGGAGCAAAGGGTAGCTCTGCCATTGGTACGCGCCCCAGGGAGGGTGGATGGCGCGTGGCGCGACGTGCTGTTTAGCGAAGCGGTGCTGGTCAACCCGCCGACTCGGCTTGACCGGGGTGCAATTTATCCCTTCGTTGACATGGCAGCTGTGAATGCGGATTCGAGAACCACTGTCTCGGTGGAGGAACGGACATTCAAGGGCAGCGGTTCCAGGTTCCAGAGTGGTGACACTCTGATGGCCCGCATTACCCCTTGTCTTGAGAATGGCAAAATCGCCCGATACCAAGCTGTGGGCGACAAACTAGAGGCCCACGGCTCAACAGAATTCATCGTGATACGAGGACGCGCTGACGTAACCGACACCAACTTTGCCTACTACTTGACCAAATGGGAGGAAGTTCGTAACTACGCTATTGGCCAAATGACCGGCACTTCCGGACGCCAGCGGGTACCGGTGGACTCCCTGGACCATTTGACCGTTCCCCTCCCACCCCTATCGGAGCAGCGGGCCATCGCCCACGTCCTCGGCACGCTGGACGACAAGATCCAGCTGAACAGGCGCATGAACGAGACCCTGGAGGAAATGGCGCGGGCGCTGTTCAAATCGTGGTTCGTGGACTTCGAGCCGGTGCGGGCCAAGATGGAGGGCCGCTGGCGCCCCGGCGAGTCCCTGCCCGGCCTCCCCGCCGACCTCTACGACCTCTTCCCCGACCGCTTCGTCCCCTCGGAGCTCGGGGAAATCCCAGAGGGCTGGGGCGTGAGGGCCCTGGAGGAGGTAGTGGAACTGAATCCCCGAGAACCAATGAAGCGGGGGACCTTGGCTCCGTACCTCGACATGGCTGCCCTGCCAACCTCTGGCTCTAGTCCAGAAAACGCGGAATTGAGAGGGTTCAAATCTGGTACACGCTTCCGCAACGGCGATACGCTGCTCGCACGGATAACTCCGTGTTTGGAGAACGGCAAGACGGCCTTTGTCCAATCGCTAGCGACAGATACGGTGGGTTGGGGGTCGACGGAGTTCATAGTGTTGCGGGCCGTTCCGCCTGTTCCGCCCGAATACACATACCTCTTGGCCCGTGACGCCGCATTCCGAGAACACGCCATCCAAAGCATGACAGGGACGTCCGGACGGCAGCGCGTCCAGGTTGACGCATTGGCTCCCTACCCGCTACCCAATCCACCCACAGAGATTTGGAATGAGTTCAGCGCTTTGGTCAATCCCTTGTTCGCTCAGGCCGAGTTCAACCGCCAAGAATCACTCGCCCTCGCCACACAAAGGGACGCGCTGTTGCCGAGGCTGGTGTCAGGGAAAGTGCGGGCGGATAATCACAACTTTACTCGCAGGGATGCAGTCAGATGACTTCGTTGAAGCGAGGCCCGCACGCCGAAGGGCTAAAGCTGGCTCGGTTCATCATGGTCTTGAGCAGCATGTCTCCTTTGTTCTTCCTATGGAGCATCCGAGGCACGAACTTGATCCCTGACATGTACTTCGTTACCGGCTGTCTCGTGATGGCAACCTTACCAACAGGATTTCTGCTGCTAAGAGAGGTGATCGCAAGAAGGCAGAACGACACACGTTCGCTTTTAGTCGGAAGGACAGAGGATCACCGGGGTCATGTCCTCGTTTTCCTGTTTGCAATCCTCCTTCCCTTCTATAGGCAGAATGTCGATGCTTGGAGGGACTTCTACGCACTCCTTGCAGCGTTAGTGTTCATAGTTTTCCTATTCTGGCATCTTAACTACCATTACATGAACATAGTTTTCGCCCTTCGTGGATATCGCGTCTTGAATGTGCTATCTCCTGAAGGGGACAGCGAGCATCCAAGCATGGTACATTTCGCTCTAATCACTCGCCGTTCGACGGTGGAGCCAGATGAAAGGCTCGTGGCATTCCGCTTGAGCAACACGGTCTACTTGGAGAAGAGCCAGTGAATCTGAATTTCGACATTGAGAACGTTGAGACAACAGAGTTTGGTGTCGGTCGTAATACCGGGTCGGACAGAACATATGCTGTGGTACCCGTTCATTTGGGCGTGCAAACGACAATTCAAGGGATGGTTGCAGGCACTTGTCAGAAGATGGAAGCTAGCGTGGAATCACCATCTACCTTCAATCCTGCTGAAAAGTACGCGAGTGAAGAGTATTTGATGTTACCCATCGATGACGACCTCGCGCTCCGCCTTCGAATGCTTCATGAGGCACCGAATCTGACCATTGCGAACGACTACCTGGATTGGATGACCAAGTGCTTTTGCTACTTCGCTCGCCTATGGGATGGAGACGGCAAGCAATTGACCGCTCTAAGAAGGGCGACACAGTTCAAAGGCGCTCTTAACAAGCAAAATCGTATCCTGTCACTGGGAACCGACGCGCTTCGAGTCGTTGATGGGCCTATCTTTCAACTTAATGCCGACTTTGACGTCATTGTGGACTCCGACACAGTTCACATCATCCACCCTAATAGCTTCAAGCTCTTAGGCCAGATCGAGGAAGCAATTGCGGAAGCCATTCCACGGAATATCCAGGTAATCCAGTCTCAAATTGGGTATGTGGAGTGGTCCACTATCGAGGAATACGCTACTACTCATTCACGTGCCGCGAGCCTCTTGGCTTCGATTCGCACTAATGGGTACGGGAATAACCTGGACAGGTCGGCGCTCGAATCAGACTGTGAAGCAGGAGGTCTCTCGCTAACGGATGTAGAAGGGCGGCTGGTTGTGCCCGATGGGCAGATAATGGATTTCCTTGAAGTAGTCGACCGGCGCAGATATGTGAGCCGACTGGTACCGGGAGTAACGGAACGGTACAAGGCATCGAGTCGCACTAGGGTTGGAGGAAGCGGGACTTAGATGGCTATGCTCACCGAAGCAGACGTTGAACAGGCCTTGCTTGACTCGCCATTGGGCCTCGCCCGCAATGAGGCCCCCAGGCCGGGCATAGCAGCCTTGACCGCCATTGACAAAACAGATGACTAGACTTCGAGGGTGCACTGAATTATGGCCATGAAACGAGCATTCATCAGCTTCGACTACGACCATGATGAGGAACTTAGGGACGCATTGGTGGGTCAAGCGAAGAACCCTAACTCACCGTTCGCAATCGCAGACTGGTCAGTCAAAGAGCCTTTTGAGGGCAATTGGAGGGCTAAAGTCCGAGACCGAATACGTAGAACCGACCTCACCATCATCATTTGCGGAGAATACACCCATACAGCGAAGGGAGTTGCCGCCGAGTTAACAATTACCCAAGAAGAAGGGAATCCGTACTTCCTGCTGTGGGGCCGTCCTAGTGGGAACTGTACCAAGCCTGCGATGGCACGCAGTTCAGACAAGATATACAAGTGGACCTGGGAGAACCTAAAGAATCTCATTGCTGGTGCGAGATAGCCTGATGAATGAGCAGCCAGACAAGAGTCTGATTCGACAAGAGAAGGAGTCCTACGGTGATTCCTTCGTCTCAGACCTCTTGGAGCAGTACAAGCTCTACGTGCAATCTGCTGAGAATGTTAGCTCACGGCGTGTCATCTCAAACCGCTACCTGCTGACCATCAACGCCGCGCTGGTTGCGCTATACGGCCTACAGTCCGCAAATTTCGGCCAAGGGTACTGGACGCTGCTCATTCCCGTTATAGGAATTCCTGTATCTCTGCTCTGGTATCTGATCATCAAGTCACATGCCGACCTGAATCGTATCAAGTTTGACGTGATTCATGAGTTCGAGCAGCATCTGCCAGCGGCGATGTACAAGTATGAGTGGCGATTGGCTGAGGAGGGACAAGGCACGCCATATCGTGCTGTGACGAAGATCGAACGGTGGATACCTATTCTCTTCGCTGGGCTTCATGTGGTTCTGACGGTCATGGTTATCCTAGCAATCGTTGGCGTCGTGGACTGGACGAAATGACCACCATCACCGAAGCAGAAGTCGAATGGGCCGCGCTTGATTGGCTGTGTGGCCTCGGTTGGACTGTAGCTCACGGCCCGGCCATCGCTCCCGAGACGCCCAATGCCGAGCGTGACGACTACGCCCAAGTAGTACTTGAGCGGCGACTTTGGGACGCCCTGGCTGAGTTGAATCCTAGCCTTCCAGCGTCCGCGCTGGACGACGCCTATCGCAAGCTCACCCGCCCGGAAGGGGCGAGCCTTGAGGCCCGCAACCGGGCCTTCCACCGGATGCTCGTCGAAGGTGTAACGGTGGAGTATCGGGACAGTGAAGGCCGCATTCATGGAGCGCAGGTACGGGTCATCGACTTCGACAACCCCGCCAACAACGACTGGTTGGCTGTCAATCAATTCACCGTCACCGAGAACAGGAACACCCGCAGGCCCGACGTCGTGCTGTTTGTCAACGGTCTGCCCCTGACCGTCATCGAACTGAAGAACCCGGCGGACGAGGACGCCACCATCTGGACGGCCTGGCAGCAACTCCAGACCTACAAGGCTGAGCTGCCCTCCCTGTTCTGCATGAACGAGGCGTTGATGGTCTCCGACGGAACCGAGGCCCGTGTCGGCACGCTGACCTCCGGTCGGGAGTGGTTCAAGCCCTGGCGCACCATCACCGGCGAGGGCTCGGCCGACCCACACCTGACCGAGCTACAGGTGATTCTGGAGGGCGTCTTCGAGCCGAGCCGATTCCTCTCCATGGTCCGCGACTTCATCGTGTTCGACGACGACGGCGGCGGCGCTCTGGTCAAAAAGATGGCCGGGTATCACCAGTTTCACGCTGTCAAGGTTGCGGTTGAGGAGACGCTGCGGGCGGCTAAGCTGCAACGGGCCGAAGTCCGAGTCGCCGAGGCGGGCGGACGGTACGAGGCGGGCCGCAAACCCGGCGGAGAGCTTGGCGACCGGCGCATCGGGGTGGTGTGGCACACTCAGGGGTCCGGCAAGAGCCTGACCATGGCCTTCTACGCCGGGGCGATAGTCCGGGAGCAGGCGATGGAGAATCCGACCATTGTGGTCCTCACCGACCGCAACGACCTGGACGATCAGCTCTTCGGCACCTTCTCCCGCTGCCAGGACCTGCTGCGCCAGCCGCCAGCCCAGGCGGACAGCCGCGCCGACCTGCGCAACAAGCTGTCGGTGAACGCCGGGGGCGTGGTCTTCACCACCATCCAGAAGTTCTTCCCGGAAGAGAAGGGCGATACCCACCCTACGCTTTCGGAGAGGCGCAACATCGTCGTCATCGCCGACGAGGCCCACCGCAGCCAGTACGACTTCATCGACGGCTACGCTCGGCACATGCGGGATGCGCTGTCCAACGCTTCGTTTGTCGGCTTCACTGGAACGCCCATCGAGCTACAGGACGCCAACACGCGCGCCGTGTTCGGAGACTACATCAGCATCTACGACATTCAACGCTCCGTCGAGGACGGCGCCACAGTGCCCATCTACTACGAGAGCCGTCTTGCCAAGCTTGCCCTGGACGAGCATGAGAAACCCAACATAGACCCGGAGTTCGAGGATGTCACCGAGGGCGAGGAAGTCGAGCGCAGGGAGAAACTCAAGACCAAATGGGCACAGCTTGAGGCCGTCGTCGGCTCGGAGAAGCGGGTGAAGCAGATTGGTGAGGACATCGTGGCCCACTTCGACCAGCGGTTGGAGGTTCTGGAAGGCAAGGCGATGGTCGTCTGCATGAGCCGGCGCATCTGCATCGACCTCTACAGGGAGCTGACGCGCTGGCGCTCTGGCTGGCACAACGACGATGACGACAAGGGAACAGTCAAGGTGGTGATGACCGGCTCCGCTTCGGACCCTCCGGATTGGCAGCCGCACATCCGCAACAAGGCTCGTCGGGAGGCGTTGGCCCAGCGGTTCCGTGACCCCAGTGATCCTCTGCAAATCGTGTTGGTGCGGGACATGTGGCTCACGGGGTTCGACGCGCCGAGCCTGCACACTATGTATGTGGACAAGCCGATGCGCGGCCACGGGCTGATGCAGGCCATCGCCCGGGTGAATCGCGTGTTCAAGGACAAGCCCGGCGGTCTAGTGGTGGACTACCTCGGTCTGGCCCAGGACCTGAAGCAGGCGCTTGCCACCTACACCGAGAGCGGCGGCACTGGTCGCACCGCCTTGAACCAAGAGGAAGCGGTTGCGGTGATGTTGGAGAAGTACGAGGTCTGCTGCGCCCTGTTCCACGGCTTCGACTGGTCTATGTGGACGGGAGGCAATGCGCAGGAACGGTTGGGACTGCTGCCGCCCGCCCAGGAGCATGTCCTGGCCCAAGAGGATGGCAAGGAGCGCTGCCTGAACGCAGTACGCGAGCTGTCGCAGGCATTCGCACTGGCCGTGCCGCACCCGGAGACGTTTCGCATTCGGGACGACGTGGGATTCTTCCAGGCGGTGAGGGCGACGCTGTCAAAGCGGGCAACGGGAGAGGCTCGCGCCGAGGAGGACTTGGACCTGGCCGTGCGGCAGATCATCTCGCGAGCGGTGGCGTCCGAGGGCGTGCTGGACATCTTCGCCGCCGCGGGACTCGACAAGCCGGACATCTCGGTGCTCTCCGACGAGTTCCTGGCCGAGGTGCAAGGAATGCCTCAGCGCAACCTCGCCGTCGAGCTGCTACAGAAGCTGCTCAAAGGTGAGTTGCATATCCGACGCCGCAAGAACGTGGTGCAGGCTCGCTCCTTCGCCGAGATGCTGGAGCAGACCCTACGCCGATACCAGAACCGGGCCATAGAGGCGGCGCAGGTCATCGAGGAGTTGATCCAGCTTGCGAAGGAGATGCGGGAGGCCAACGCCCGCGGCGAGCGACTGGGTCTGAGTGATGATGAGTTGGCCTTCTACGACGCGCTGGAAACCAACGACAGCGCGGTGCAGGTGCTCGGCGACGATACGCTCCGTGACATCGCCCGCGAGCTGGTCGACACCGTGCGGAACAACGTCACTATCGACTGGACGCTGCGGGAGAACGTCCGCGCAAAGCTTCGGGCGATGGTCAAGCGCATCCTGCGCAAGCACGGCTACCCGCCGGATAAGCAGGAGAAGGCGACAGTCACTGTCCTCGAGCAGGCAGAAGTGCTCTCGGAAGGCTGGGTAGCGGCTTGATGCACAAGTCACAGCGGCCCAGACGCCGGCAGGGTGCAATGAGGTTATTGCCATGACAGAGTTGGCTGCTTCATTGGCCCAGGCATTGGCTCACACCAAGTTCCAAACTGAAGGTGGGAAGGTCCATTCAGCGGATGGATTGCGCCAAGCAATTCCTCTGGCCCGTTGGGGTACACCCGAAACCCGGGAGGTCTTGTCGGCGAATCCAGAGGTTGTCGACGATTGGGTCGGTTCCGTGGCCGACCATCTTCGTGATCGGTTAAGCGGGTACATAGACGTTAGCACCGATCGTATCGGGCACTCGTTTCCCGTAGTTGGCGACGAACTAGTTAATATAAGCGCAACGCCTGACAGAGCGCTAGAAATCCACTCTAGCTCCTCTGTGTCAGGTCTTGCCAAAGGTCTCATTCGCGCTGCCGCAGTCCTCGGAGCCGACCGGGCGGCCGAATTGGTCAGTGTATGGGCTGGCGGAGAACCACGGCATTACACGATTTGTGTGGTGCTGGCTGGCGTATACATTGACGAGAGCATTGAATTAGATGAAGGTCTGCGCATGTATCGGCTGCCAGTCTCGTCAGATTCATTGCCGATGTCGATGCCCGATCTGCGATGGGAATTGGTGGCTGACATACTTGGGCACGCCGTATTGGAGGTGGACGCGTCAACGCACTCTGCCCTCTTTGTTCCGCGGCAAAGCGCCGATGCACATCCTCCTCTCCAGACTTGCACGGCACTGGGTGAGGTTTCACTCGACACGTTCTTCCTCGCGTTGTCTCTGGTCTGCAACGGCGGGTTGGCTCTGCATGGAGTTGGAACGATTTCGGTGATGCGAGTGCCTTCACAACCGGAAGGCGTATTGGCTTGGCAGGACAGGGACTGAGAATCGAGCAGCTTAGTAAGGACGTGACACACAGTCTCTATACGGGGGTCACCAAGCTGTCGTCGTTTGATCCACCCACCCCAAACCTGTGCAGGAAGGGCTTACAGAGAGCTTGGGCACTGAGCAGCGAGTTGCAACGACGCCTTGACTCTGATGAAAGGTTTCAAATTGCCGTGACTCGCTGGACCGAGGCGGCTACGCCCGGCGTGTTGAATCCAGACCGCCTTATTGATCTTCGCATCGCGCTAGAATCCCTGTATCTCGATTCAATCCAAGGTGAGCTAGGGTTCCGACTGTCCATCACTGGCGCGCGTCATTTAGGCACTCGTCTGGATGACCGCAGGGCGATACGAAAAACGTTGGCGGACTTCTACGGACTCGCTTCAAGAGTCATCCACGGTTCGACACCTACTAAGAAGGCGGATGTGTCTTTGGTCGACAAGGCCACGAAGCTGTGCCGCAACGGCATTCTCAAGATAGTCGAACAACGAGACCAGCCCAGTTGGACCGATTTCCTCCTCAGTTGACCAAGCTGACCTCCCGGTGTTCGATACGCCACTGTTCGGTCATCGTGTGTTCCTACCCCTGCCGACGATATAGCCGAGACTGTTGATACGAGATGCCGTCGGCGACGAGCGCCGCAGGGGATGGAGCCGACGAATCCCTAAGCGCACGGGGAGCCTGACTATCGACTTTGCCAGGGGGCGGGAAGTGCCCCCTCATGATAGACCTGAGGTCGCTGTGGTCATTCCGAGTTAGAGGGCCAGCGTGAACCTCAGGGTGAAAGTTCTTGATTTCGTCAAGTCTGGTGGGCCTAAGTTGACGGTAGACAGAACCATCTTTGAGATGAGGATGGCGCTGTGAGGCGCATTGCCCCCATCCTCTCACACAATCCCGTCCGAACAGACGATGCGAATGATCTGCGGCTCCGCAGGCTGGGACCGGTCGGCATCGTCGAGCGGGTTGAGGCGGTAACGCTCCCGGAGAGCTTCGAGTCGGGTTAGAAGTACGGAGCCCTCAAGCCTCAGATTCCTGATCTCGCCCAGGGCGGTCTCAACCTGTGGCGACACCTCCCCCAGGAATATCTGCCGCAGCACTTCGATGCGGCTCAACAGTCCCGCGTCCTCATGGGCCTCGCGCATGGCGATGCCGAGGTGACGTGAGATGTACCGGCGTGCCCTTGTGTCACGCGGTCTTCTGGCCCTGCCCAGCCGTCGTTGGAAGTCTATGCTGAATGCCTCGAACGCGGCCATGACGCGCTCGTTCGTGTCTGTGGGCAGTTGCTGGGCAGATGTGTTTGGGCTGCACTCGGCCGCCGCGATGAGTTGCGCCGGGCTAAGGGCGCGCGGCTCCACGCCACTGCCGACCGCATAGCAGCTTCTCACCCCCCCGGCGCTCAGCAGGACCAGCGTCTCCCCCTGCCTTGGGTCATCGAAGGGAGACGATATGGATGCCATCGTCGCCGGCGAAATAAGAGGGGCCTGCGTTCCCTCAACCGCCAGCACGTTCTGCGCGTAGCGGTCGTTCACGGCCGAAGGCTGTTGCGTGCGCGCCGACAAGGCGGAGCGTATGCCGTCGGGCAGATGGGTGATCGTTCGCCACAAGTCCGGGTCATCTTCCTGGATGCGCTGGAGCAGGGTTATGGCCCGCTGATTGGCAGCCACCTCGTCCAGCCCGTCGTCCATCTCGGGCAGGGTCTTGCCCTCGTAGATGCGGTACATCGCGCTTGCATTAAGCCGTTCGGCATCCGAGAGCAGCTTGCTGTCCAGCCCGATAAGGTCGTGGAACGACTGTATACGCCGGTGGAGCCGTTGGGTCAGCAACAGTTCGGCGTCCACCGCGACGTCGGGCCACATGTTGTGCAGGTTGATCACCTCGTGCTCGGTGCCAATGCGGTCGACGCGCCCGAACCGCTGGATAAGCCGCACCGGGTTCCAGTGCAGGTCGTAGTTCAGCACACAGGCACAGTCCTGCAGGTTCTGGCCTTCGGATACGATGTCCGTCGCTAGTAACACCCGAATCTCAGGACCGGGCATGGCTTCGCGTGCTCCCAGGTTCCACGTTGGGGAGAACCGCTTCACGATTCTCTCGGCATCCTGGCTGGTGCTGCCGGTCAGCCGCACGATGTCCGCCTGCTGCCCGTTGGGATTCAACTCCCTGTAGAGATACTCCACGGTCGTCTCGGCCTCGGAGAAGACCAACACCTTTCCCGCCTGCACTTCAGGCCGAACTAGGAAATCCCGCAGAGCCCGAAGCTTGTCGTCGTCCTCCGGCCCGATTCCCTCGACACGCCCCAGAATGTCTTTGAGCACGTCGTGGTCAGCATCGAGGTTTCGCATCCACCTGTCGGCATCGAAGTCTACGACACTGTGGACCAGCTTGTCGCGCTCGCTGCCCGCTTGCTGACGGCGCTGCTCTTCCTGTTTGAGAACTTCCAGCAGGTCGTCCACGTCGAAGGACTGGCCAGCCAGCAGGCGCGTCGCCGTGCTGCCGATGGGAACGAAGTCGGAGGCCAGCGCCTCTCGGAAGTTCCGGTTACTGTTTATTAGGGAGTGTAGCGTGGAGCGGAAGGCCTCGATGCTGGACTCCAGCCGCTTCAGCAGCAGCACGCCCATCAGCCGGGCGATCCTGTCCCCTGCCCGGAAGAGGTCGCGGTACTCCGGCTTCGCCTTGGCTTCTTCTTTGATGTACTCAGTGGCCCGATACCTTGCCGCCGTGTGCTCGTGCAGCAACGCCTCAAGTTCTTCCAGTGATCCTGCCTTCGCATACACCTTGTCCAGCCGGTACTCCACGTTATCCAATACGGGGTCGGGAAAGCGCACCGGCTTGCCGTCCACGAGGGCCGTGTCTCCGTACAGGTCCCGTATGTCCTTTCGGCGGCGGCGTATGAACACTGGGAGCAACACTTGGTCTATCTCCGCCTTGGGCACCTTAGGCTTGTCAGGAGGCAACGGAGGCGCTCCGACCGACCCAGAAGCCTGCCACACCCTGAACTCCGCCTCGTAGTTCTCGTACAGGGCGCGGTAGGCCAGCCACTCCTGGGCATTGTGGAAGTAGGCCTCCAGGCTGACCGGCTCGATGTTCAGGCCATGCTCCGTGTCGTGGAGGAACAGCCGGAGCTGGCGGTAGATGTCCATGGGACCCAGGTTCTGTGGCGTGGCGCTGAGCAGAATCAGCTTGTGGTCGCCCGATTCCAGGTAGCTGGTAAGTCCTCTGGAACGCTGGTTGATGTTGCGGAAGTTGTGAGCCTCGTCCACCAGTACAGGCCCGCGATTGCGGTATGTTTGCTCAAGGGCGATGCCTTGTCCGAGCTGGGCTGCGTCCACGTAGCGCCCCAGTTCCTCGTCGAACTCGGCTTCAGCAGGGGCAGCTATCATGCTATGGGAGACGACTTCCGCCCCCAAGGCGAACCGCTCGTTGAACACCTCCCACATGGGCTTCAGTCTGGCCGGGCAGAGAATGAGCGGCGGCCCCTCGCTGGGGTAGCTCACCCGAAGCTGGCGCAGCAGTTCCGCTCCGATGAAGGTCTTGCCCAGACCCACCACGTCGCCGATGTAGCACCCTCCGTAGGCGTCGATCATGGACAGCCCGCGGCGCACGGCGTCCAACTGGAAGTTGGCCAGCTCTTGGTCTCGTGGCGGAACTGTCAGTTCACCGCCTCCCACGTCGGTGTAGTAGAGCTCGTAGAGCGCCTTCAGATACACGTGGTACGGTGGGGTCTTGGCCAGGACCCACGACCGCTCCAGCTCCGTGACGAGGGCGGCGCTGATGTCTTCCGAGTCTCCCCACAGCGCGTCGAACCATTCGCGCAGGGCTGCCATCTCCGCGTCGCCGGTGACGCGCACGTTGAGCTCCGTGTTGCCAGTGAACCCAGCTAGGGTGAGGTTGGATGAGCCGACTACTGCCGCGCCGGGTTCGGCGTGGTTGTTATACCAGCAGAGGTACGCCTTGGCGTGAAGAGGGCTTCGCAGGTAGGCCCGCACCTCCACCTTGCCGAGGGACACTATGTCCCTCAGCTTCGAGACAGCGGCCTCTGTGCCCTGTTCCTGAGGGAGCACGGCCACGCCCTCTGCGACGCGGGCGACGGTCTCCTGGGCTATCTGGCTTCGCTGGCTGCGGCGCACGAGGGCGTCCACGTCCAGCCGGGCACGCAGGGCTTGGTGCTGCTGGAGGCCCAGGGCGACCTCCTCCAGCACCTGCCGGTCCGTGCGCCCCACCAAAATGCGCACCTTGTCCAGTCGCGCCAGGTCGTCGGCGACGGCCCCGAAGCCGCCGATGAAGAAGTAGCCGACAGCGATGTCGGCCTTGGCGGAACTGCCCAGCATCTCCTTCAGGCGAGCCAGCAGCGTGGGGTCCGTCGTGGAGTGCAGGATATTCAACAGCTTGCACCTGTATGGGAGGAGTGGCTTGGCATCATGCCTGCCCCCCTCTCAGCAGGGCGGCGAAGCCAGCTTGTTCAAAGTCCCGGTCGTAGGCCAATGCCTCGGTGATGCCGCGCTCCTCCATGACCAGAAAGCTGGCGCAGTCCGTAAGACTCCACCGCTGGTCACTGCGAGCGGCGTACCGCTCCACCGCAGCCCTGAACTGCGCCCCCGTCTGCTCGACGACCTCAACGTACGGGTCGGTCTCCAGGTCGTGAATCATCCGTATTGCCAATCGTCGACGGAATTCCCCCATGCCCGCCATAGCGTCAAGTGTCTCGGTCAAGACCATTTGGGTTGTCACGACGTTAGTTGTCCCGAGGCCATCGGCAACGCTGACTGCCCTTGGGTGCAGAGTATCTCTGGGATTCCATAGAGCTATCCAGTAGCCTGCATCAGCGAAGACGCCACTCATTAGTCCTCTTCCTTGGGATGACCGTAGAGGTAGTGTTTCTTGTTCTTGGCGAGGTCAGCGGGGAGGTCTTCCCACGCCTCCGGCGGAACATCTTTCTGCATCTCCAGGACCCGCTCCACAATCCCCGCCAGCCCTTGCTTCGGCGCCGGCGTCTCCTCCGACACTCCCCCAGGGGTGCCCTCCACCAATACCGTTACCTCCGCGCCCTCTTCGAGGTCTAGGGGCTCAAGCGGCGTAAGGACTCCATTCGCATACTTCGCTCGCACGGTGCTCATCTGACTTCCTCCACAAAGAGCGTTTACCTTTGCATTAGTCCGTTTCCTTCGGATGGCCGTAGAGGTACCCGATGCAAGGCTCAATTGGTGATTAACGCGTTCACCCTGTTTATGGGTCTTCCTCAATCAGCACTTCGCCGCATATCCGAGCGTCAACCGTAATTCTGCTCCCGACAAGCAAAGCCATCCCAATCAGCGATTCGCTAGCAGTTTCGATGACCACCACATCACGCGGCTGTCCGTGCCATAACACTACTCCGTCATAGTTGGACATCGTCGCTTCTTCGCCAGTCGCGATGGTCCAAGATGTTTGACCTCTATAGGTCAAACCGAGATTCTGGATTACTTCTCTAGGTAACGCTAAGTCTCCGTTGAATCCGGTGTCCAGAACGATTTCCAAAGGAAGAAACACTCCATTCCTGTCTGAGACTTCGATAGGGACTAACAGGTCCAGGCTTTCAGAAACTCTCCCTGTAATCATGATGTAAGAGCCGGGGACCTAATCCCCATTCTGTAGGTCGTTGAATACCCGATCCGTACTGTATACGTAATCACTCCAGGTCGACGGGCCATCAATCGACGAGTGGCGGCAGCGTGGTTAACGTCTATCTCATAGTCCTCACTGTAGATGTCAATAACCGCAAAGTTACCCCGCTCGGTGTCTTGAACTATAGGGCGTATCTTTCGGTTGTAAATTGCTTGGCCCCGAACTGCGACACCGCCGACTCCGTCAAGTTTGGTTTCCACTGATGGCTGAGGAGCCTTGTCGGCCATGCCGTAGACCGCTTCGTATGACGGCAATCTTTGTTGGATTGACTCCACCTCGCCGGGGGAAAAGCCATAAAGTGAACCAACCATAATGTCGAGACGATGTTCATAGGTTAGCGATTGCGCGACTGATTCCGGCTGGCAGTCTACGCCACCCAATTTCATAAGCTCGAATACCAACGATTCGATTTCGTTGCGCACGTCGTCATCTGGTATGGGGGGGAAAGGCAGGCTATTGATTTCACCCGCCGAAACATGCACATTGCTATTCAGGTGACGGAAAACGAACTCCATTAAGCTCGAATTGAAAACGGCAAGCAAGAACGCAAACTGCGAACCAACACCGCTAAGCGATATAAAATTGGTCCCGTTCTCGAAATACACGCTGCCACTATGCACTATGTCCGGCGTTACCAAAGTTGCTATGATTCGTCTCGGTTGTTCGTTAGCTGTCGTCCGTTGAGTTACGATGCCCATCCCCGTGACATTGGGATTAACTGCCGTTGTTATTATTTTTGATAACCATTCTTTGCCTACTCGAGTACGGGTTGCCCGCTGGGTGAAGCGCTGGACGTTTTCTGCCCATATTAGTCGGCAGGCATCGTCTGCGTTGGTCGGCTGTGCGTACTCTTGGTATTTGTCAAACTGTATCTTGCCCGTCTCAGCTCTAAGGCCAAGATTCGACAACTTGACGCCAAACGAATTCATGCGCTCGAACACTCGGTACTCGAAGTCTGAAGCTCCAATGTAAAAGGCCCCGTCGTATCTTTCGTCCAGGAGTACCCGATCAGATGCCACCGCAACCGTGTCCTCCGGGTCGTTAAGGTCAATGGGTATCGAAATCGCCCGTGTGTTAACTTGGTATGACGTGGCAGGCTCCGTTTTCTTGGTTAGATGCAGGATGATGCACTCCTGCAATACACGCTCGAAAGTGTTATGCCTATCGCCTATCAGTACAACGCCTTTCAGATGTGACCGCTGTTTGATTACTTTCCGAAGGTTCGTGAAGTACCTATCGGTTAACAGAGTCCTCGGGTTAATGAAAGTCAATTGGGATCCGTCTCTCATAACTTGCAAGCTTCGTTGGATGAACAGTCCATAGGTGTTCATTCGTCCATATATACCCTCTTTGTACGTCGCCCGAAGTCGCTCATCGCTTATAACTACATACGGCGGATTGGCGACAGCGATGTCGAACCCCCGACGCTGAGAGAACACCTCGGCGAACTCAACCCGCCAGTCGGTGGCCCCGGCGGGCGCGGGCGAGTCGGCAAGCGCCTCCCTGAGCTCGTCCTCCACCCGCTCTATATCCTGCCTGAGCGCGTCCTTGCCCGTCGTGGCCTCCATGTATTGAGCCTTGAGGCCGACGAGCTGGGCCGCGACGCTTTCTGCCCTGTGGCGGAAAAGGTCCCCGTAGTTACTTGGGCTAGGGTCAGGCCCCAACAGGCTGTCGCCGCAAAGCACCTTGAAGTCCAGGTTGGGCAGAGGCGGTGGCACATCGCCCTCATAGTCGATGGCCAGGGAGAGCCACATCCGCAGCATGGCGATGTTGACCGCGAAGTCGTCGATGTCCACGCCGTAGAGGTTGCGCTGGATGACATGCATCTTCAGATCGTACAGCCCTTTTGGGGTCACGCCCACGTTGAACAGGGTGGTCTGCAACTCCACCAGTTCCTGCATCATGCCTAGGAGGTAGGCCCCAGAGCCGCAGGCGGGATCAACCACGGTCACCTCATCCAGCGTCTGCGCCACCTTGCGGGCAGACGCCACCGAGATGCCGGACGTGTCGCGTTCGTCCACGAATCGTGCGATGGCTTCCGGTGTGACGCTGGTGTCCTGGCCCTCCAGGTATCCCTTAAGCGCCTCGCGGCACATGAAAGAGACCACGGGGCGGGGAGTGTAGTACGCGCCGGAGTCGTGGCGTCCGGTGACCAGCTCCTCGAACACCTTACCCAGCATCTCAGGGTCCACCGCCACTTCGACATCGAACGGCGTGGACTCCATCACGGTGAAGTTGAAGCGGTCGAAGAGGTCTCCGAGGATACTCTCAATAACGTCATCAGGCACCACCACACCTGAGCGCTTGTCCAGACCCGTCTCCTCGAACAGGCCGCCGTTGAGGAAGGGAGGCCCGCCGATGAGAGCGTACATCACCGGGTTATTACGCATCAGGTCGCGGGACTGAGGATTGTTCAGTCCAGCAAAGAAGAGGGGCCTCAGCCTGTTGACATAGAAGTTCTTGCTCTCGCCCTCAGTGGCCCGGTGGTCACTCCACAGCGCGTTGAGATAGTCCTTGTCGCCCTTGAAAGTGAGCCACCCCTTGCGCGACAGGAAGTAGACGAACATGAGCCGGTTGAAGAGGGTCTGGACGAATCGCCGCTTGATCTCAACGTCCTCGCCAAAGCCGGAGACATTGTTTTCTGCTGCCTGGAAGACCCGCTTGTACCCCGCGAAGAACTCCCTGGTAACGGGCTCAACATCGAAGGTCTGGTCCAGGGCCAGACGGACGCTGCCGCTCTCCCGGAGGTTCCAGTAGATGTTTGAGACCTGCTGAATCGCGGTGCGGCGGGACAGATCCCGCTCCACAACGAGGCGGCGCAGGACCGGCTGCGCTCTCTCGAAACTGGGATAGACCAAGTGCAGTTGGCTCGCGGATGTGTTGGTGAAGACCAGGAGCAGGTCGCCGTCGAGCTGCTCCGCGACCCGCCTGGCCGCGGCGGACGCCTCGCTCTTGCGCACACGGTCCGTCTCCGGGGTGTCCAGAGCGATGTACACCACATGCACACCGCCGGAGTAGGCTACGCGCTCAGCGTAGGCGGGCAAAGCCATGCTGCCTGCAGTGGCACCGAGGTCCACGCTGCCGGAGGCTGGGGCGAAGTCCAGGGCCTCGACGAACAGCGCGCGCGCGGCGGCGGCCCGCTCACCCGCAGGCGCGGCGAAGATGCGTGCGATGCGGCCCTCTACCTCAACTGCGTCGTCTCGATTCCTTATGGGCATGCGTTCGCTTTCTCCCATTGTCCCGGGATTCTAAGACTCTTCCCATCATACTCGCAATTGCTGTTGATAATCAACTCAATATCAGCTACCCTATAGGAGGGGTACAGCATGGATTTCCCAGAGCGTTTACGTTCATTGCGAAAGCAAGCCCAACTGAGCCAACGCGACTTGGCGGAGAAAATTGGAGTCGACTTCACCTACCTGAGCAAGATAGAGAATGGACGTGTCGAGCCTCCCAGCGAAGTGGTTCTGAAGGGGATCGCTCGAGAGTTGGCTGGTGAACTGAGCCGAAACGAGACTGAATTGGCCGACGAACTGATAACCCTGGCTGGGAAGATTCCCTCAGACTTGGCGGATACGCTCTCCCGAAATCCCGGCGCCGTCCAGTATCTGAGGTCTCTCGGCGATGACGTGCAGTCACCCGCCGAGTGGCGGAGGCTGATACGGGAACGGCGGTCAGACCAGCGATGACCACTAAGTTTCTGTCAGATGCCCAGCTTGAGGGCATGGCGAGCCGCCTGCTGGGCCGATACGAGTCTCTGTATGAAGCGGTGTCCCGTCCTCCGGTCCCGGTGGAGCGCATACTGGAGGATGTGCTGGACCTCAACATCCTGTGGGACAAGGTCTCCGAACGGCCTGGCCAGTCCATTCTCGCCGAGTTGGATTCCAGCTTGAAGACGGTGGTCTTCAATGAATCAAGGCGTACACTCATAACTGAGACACCGGGCCTCTACCACACCATCCTTGCTCACGAGGCGGGGCATTGGGAGGCCCACGTTGATCATGCCCTCTTAGCACAGTCGCCCTTACCCGGCTTCGAGCCCTACATGAAGTGCCTCTACCGAGGCTCCGGACCTGGCCAGGACCCGCGTGAACTCCAAGCTCACCGGTTCATGGGGTTTCTGTTGATGCCTTCACCCATACTGCTGGAGGCCGCCAGAGATGTTGACCCGCAGAGTTGGCCAACCCTCTACAAACTCCGTGACCTCTTCCAAGTGACCATATCGGCCCTGAAGATCAGGCTCGAAAGACTGGGCCTCGTGTACGTGACGGAGGAAGGGGATCTCTACCCATCACGACAGGAATATGAAGGCCAGATGCACTTAAGGTAGTACCCATCTGTTATTGCCATCGACTTGAGTTGACATTCAACGCAGACTCCATTAGGATGGGTGGCACGGAGGACAGAAGGCAGACTCCTATGGCACAAGATAGCGCATTCCACATACTGGCTCTAGATGGTGGTGGGACAAGGGGAATCTACTCGGCCCAGATCCTTGCCAGCATCGAACAGGTGAACGGTGTACCGATAAAGGAGCAGTTCGACCTCATCGCCGGTACCAGCACTGGCTCCATAGTGGCCGGAGCCGTCGCGGCGGGCATTCCGATGGCCAAGATTGTCGAGCTCTTCAGAACGGAGTCATCACGCATCTTTCGGAGAAGGTGGTTTAGTTGGCTTCATGTCCGAAGCAAATATCCAAGTCACCCTCTCGGACAGATCGTGAGAGCTTACCTGCCTGACATGACTCTGGGAGAAATCTCGACGCCTCTTATGATAACAAGCTCCAACATCTCCACGGGCGGTGTCCACGTGTTTAAGTCGAGGTACCTCAGAGACCTCGGAGAACCATACGTCAGAGATGCGAATGTCGCTCTGAGCCAGGCAATCCTTGCATCATGTGTTGCTCCCACCTACTTCGATCCCATGCCGGTCGGCGACTTCCTTCTGGCGGACGGCGGGTTGTGGGCGAACAACCCATCCATCATTGCTCTGACGGAGGCTGTTTCTAAGTTTGGGCGGTCAGCTAGCCAAGTGCGCATCCTGTCCATTGGCACTGGCCATTCCGTGAATCTGTATACCGAGCGCAGGCTTTGGGGGTTGCTCACGGGCTGGGGGCGTCAAAAGTTGGTCTCTTACGTCCTCCGGCTACAATCCGACGCCTCGGCGAACATGGCAAAGCTGTTGCTCGCGGACAGGTATCTCCGACTTGACCCTGAAATCGAGCCCTGGGGTTTGGATGACATCAAACATCTGGACAGCCTGAAGGCCCTGGCTATCAGGGACTTCACTCAACAGAGTGAGGCGATTACGAAGAACCTCAAGATACCGCAGTAACGAGACGTCGACCGATCTAGCAGCTTCCAAGAAAACAGAACTGAAGGAGAAAATTGAGATGGCCAAGAACAATAAGGACTTCCAGGACTTTCTCAGAGATGAAGTCAACCTGAACCAAAGTCGGCTCGACCGGATCAATACGAGCGTGCGAGCTGTAGACGCCTACCTCAAGGACCACCTGACCGGCTATCAGAAGATGGAGCGGCAGGGTTCATATGCGCTAGGTACTCTCATCAAACCCGTCGATGACAATGACGAGTACGATGCAGACATCCAGATAGTGATGAACCCCAATTCCAAGTGGCAGGCAAAAGACTACATCAATGAGGTCCACCGTACTCTGAAAGGGAATGACAACTACGCCGACAAGCTCAGGCTCAAGACTCGATGCGTCACCATCGACTATGCTGGAGACTTCCACCTTGACGTAGTTCCTCGTGTGACTAGTAGCGGTAGGCACTACGTCTGCAACCGGATTGACAACAAATTCGAGGAGACTGACGGCATTGGCTACCGGGACTGCTTCAACGAGCAGAATCGGATAACCGGCGGCAATCTGAAACGAGTCGTCAGGTTGCTCAAGTACCTGCGGGACCACAAGAACAACTACACCGCTAAGTCTATCTTGCTGACCACATTAGCTGGCAACACCATTACCCCCTCGGATGAGGGTACCGAAGGGGTAAGCACTGTGGCCGACACATTGACTACCGTCCTAACGAGAATGGACGATTACCTCCAGCAACACCCCTACATGCCTGAGATCAGGAATCCGGTGCTGCCAACGGAAACTTTCAATCGACACTGGGACCAGACCAAGTACGCGAATTTCAGGAACAGAGTCGATTCCCATGCGCGTATCGCAAAGAAGGCCAAAGAGGAATTCTCAAGCGAAGATGCCGTCAAGATCTGGCAAGAGCTGTTCGGGGAGAACTTCGGCAAGGGCTCTGGTGGTAGTAGCAGTGGAGGAGGCAATGGTGGGGACGGACGAAGCAATCCGCCAAGTGGACCAAGGAACAACCCTAGTGGAATTGCCGCCCCAGTTGTAGGCATTTCCAGGGTAGTCACTCCAAGGAAGCCTTACGCTAGATGAAACCGACTACTTCCGACTTGGAGTGGCTCACCCGATGCTTTCCAGGCCTGCTGTACGATGCGAATGCCAACGAGATGGCTGGCGAGATCGCGTTCTGCGCAGCCTACGACAGTGGGACAGACCAGGTGCGGATCGGGAACGACGAGGCACATAGACAATTGGCGTCATTCCTTTGCGACTCATACTCCCTGCGTATCGATCTGAACTCCATTGATAGGAACGGTTGGCCAAGGGCTTATGAAGTTGGCGGCCGCCATCAGGCCATCTCGATAAAGCACAACGTCGATGTTATTGACCTGCATTTCTA
The DNA here is from genome assembly GCA_965262055.1 of Dehalococcoidia bacterium. Lineage (GTDB taxonomy): Bacteria > Chloroflexota > Dehalococcoidia > Lucifugimonadales. The sequence continues at coordinate 3,032 of CBDHEI010000002.1, read as the reverse complement.
TCCAGACGGGTCATGTTGTCTGGGAATCAGGTTCTCTCCCGAACGGTTCCTAACAGTTGAGCGGTTCACAGACGAACTTGTAATCCCGTTCTTGTATCGTTTGTCCTACGTGGATAGAAATGGACTGCTTGCTGCCAGAAGAGACCTTTGGGGAGAGTACCCTCACGGCGATGACGGGGGCCGGCAATTCATCAGCGAAATGCTCGACATGGCTAGTAGAGATCCTGGCAGAAATGAACTTTGTCCTTGTGGCAGCGGCCGCAAGTTCAAGAGATGCCATCTCGACGATGTGGAGGCATTGAAGAGCGCACTCGGGCGCCAGCGTCGGTAGTAGCGACCTGCATACACGTCGGAGAGTAGCGGCGCTCATGCTGCGGTCCTGCCACTGGCTGCTCCTCTTGCATCGGGCAGCACGCCGCGTCTGTGTGCCGAATAGACCTGCGGCGCATCTCGCTGATGGGCCTACCGTTGTCGAGCTGTAATCTATCCAACTCCCCCCAAACGCCTCGGCCCGCACCACAAAACCGCACCCAAAACAAGGGCTTGCAGGGCCTTTCCTTGGACGAATTTCCCGTTCACAATGAGATGTTGGGCCATTGCCGAATGGAGCAGTTGATTGATCGTCGCGGAGCCAAGAACACGAACGTTGAACGGCACGACGCAGACCGGACCGCGCCTTGAGAGAGCGGTCCGGGGCTACGTGCGCGCCTACGCGTCGCTGCACGGACGGCGCAAGGCCGCCGAATACCTCGGCGTGTCCCGCCACACCCTGTGGCGATTCCTCGAACGCGGCCACATGGGGCGCGCCCTGCCCTCAGCCGTCCTGACCTCCGTCGGCGGGAGCGTGCGGGAGATTGAGGCGGCCACGTTCGAGCTGATCATCGACCTGGAGGGCCTACGACCGGACCCTGCGTTGCGTTCCCTACGCCAGGGTCTCGAAGAGGCGCTCCTGCTGCTGTGCGCCACGCCCCTGGCCACCGTGGACGAGCTGTCCCGCTTCGGGCGCATCCCTGCTTCCACGCTCCGCGACCGGCTGACGAAACTGACCGAGCGGGGCCTCGTGGACTCCGTGGCACACCATCTGAGCGTGCTGGGTTCTCGCCCACAGCGCCGGTACTTCCCGACGGAGAAGGGCGTCACCGCGGCGGGTGCAGCCACCAAGGGCCGGGAGCACATGCTGCGGGCCTACCCGGTGTCGAAGCAGTGGTTCCGGCTGCTGGCCGAGCGTCTGGACGCCATGGCCGTGCTGCACCGAGTCGCCGCCATGATCGCCGACGCCGACCCGCACGACGACCCGGTGCGAGTGGACCACTACCGCAACGGCCCCTATGACATGCTCGTCACCCTCTCCGGTGGCCGCTCCATCGGCCTGATTCGCCAGGGACCGGCGCTGCCCACGTCCAGGCTCCGCTACCGCCTACGGAGCATCGAGCGGCTAGACAGCAGCGAGACGCCCTTCGTCACCCTGGTGCTGACCCACGCAGATCAGGCCACCCGCCGTGCCATCCGCTCCCTGGGCGACCCGTCGGAGCACCGCAGGACCTTCGTGACGACGGAGGGGGAGTTTCTGGCCGGAGACCACACGGGAGTCGTCTGGCAGCAGTGCGGGAGCGGCGTGGGCGAGGCCGTGCGCATCGACGCCGACGCATCCCTGGCAGGCATACTGGCCCTGGCGGAGCGTCTCTTGGGCACGTCCTATTCCTTTCTGGGCAAGAACCCGAAGCCGAAGCCCGGTGCCCTCTATCCTTCCGGCGTGCAGGCCGCCATGCCGGATCCTGCTGAACAACTCACACCGGCCCTCCCGGTGCAGTTGACCCGCGCCGAGAAAGACGTCCTCGACCTGCTGGCTGCCTGGCCTCTGTGCACCCGTGAGCAGCTTGCGGGACTGATGGGCGGCGTCACCCTGCGCCGGGTCAACCAGGTGCTCCGTTCCCTGGCCCAGCACGGCCTCGTGCGGACCGACGAGCCCCTGCACATGCTCACCGACGAGGGGCTGACGTACCTGGCCCGCAGGGACCGAGCCGCCGTGGGGCTCACCCTCGAACGCTGGAGCGCCGAGCCTCTGTACTTGAACGCCGACATCTACGCCGGGACCGCCGTGCGTGCCCTCGCCTCACAGATGCGTCACCAGGCCGGCGTCATCGACTTCGCAGCCGTCCTGTCCGCCGAGGTCACCCGCTCCCCGGACCATGATCTATTCGACCTGCTGCCCACGTCCCGCTCCAGCATCGGCTATCGCTACGACTGGATCACCTATGTCATACACCCCGACACCTCTTTCACCCTGGAGCACAAAGGTCGGTGGCGTCCGTACCTGCTGGAGTTCGAGCGGAGGGCCACGACGCCGAAGCGTGCCCGCTCCCGCCTGAAGTCCTACCATCGGTACTTCCTGAGCGGATGGGCTGAGCGTGACCACGAGGGGCGTCTGCCCCGGGTGCTCTTCGTCTTCGAGTCCCCCGGCAACGAAAACGCCTTCCTCGACGTCGCCGACACGGTGGAGGGGACGCCCATCATCACCTCCAACGCAGAGACGCTTGCGGAGCGGGGCATCCTGGGCGACTCGTGGATTCTTCCGCCCCCGCACTCCCTCGACAGGAGGCCGCTATCCGCCCTGGACACGGTGTCAGAATGACCACTAGGCCGTTTCGACCACTTCCTGTAGGGGGTGTCCCAGCATGGCTGCTGGGACCATTGTCCGCCCGCTTGCACCCGCACTTGCATCTTAGGCCCTCCCGATTACAAAGTGGTGCAGATTGGATGCGTCAGGGGCGGCCCCATCCACAGCACATTACTCTCACCTCTCAGCTTTGGCTCGTAGCTACATCCGCCTCACTAACGACCTTCACGACCAGGCCCATGACGGCAACTGGAGCATGTTCCATCACCGGCCCCAGCCCGTGCCGACTACTTCCTATAGGGGGACAAAAGGGCATTCCACTACTTACGGTGTCAGCCCCCAACAGGTCGAAACGTGGACAATTGTTGCAGCGCCAGAACCCCGCGGCGACTCTGTACCGGAGGGGTTGAATGCC